>CAWBJY010000001.1:0-59986 GCA_963789215.1 uncultured cyanobacterium
AGGAGAGTGATCGTATTTTTGTGTAAGCGCTTTTTACTTAAGCGGAAAAGCGTTCTGGAAACAGGATAGCAAAGTGTGACAAAGCTGCACGCCAATTTTTGATCGGTCTGTTCCATTTCTTTGAAATGTTGTTCATCGCTAGATACATCAGCCTAAATACGGCATCCTCACTAGGAAAAACAGCCTTAGTCTTAATCACCTTACGCAGTGAGCGGTTGACAGATTCAATGGCGTTCGTGGTGTAGATCACGCGGCGAATCTCCATTGGATAGTCGAATATCGGAATGACGTTCTCCCAGTTGCGAATCCAAATTTGAGAAACGGCTGGATACATCTCGTCCCACCGGTCAGCAAACGCGTCGAGAGCCGCCTCTGATTCAGCTAACGTGGCTGCCTGGTAGATCGGCTTGAGGTCAGCACAGACGGCTTTTCTATCCTTCCACGGCACATACTTCATGCAGTTGCGCATCAGGTGGACAATACAAAGCTGTACCTGCGCTTGTGGGTAGACCGCTTCAATCGCTTGAGGAAAGCCTTTGAGGCCGTCGCAGCAGGCTATCAGCACGTCCTTCATTCCTCTGTTTTTTAAATCGGTCAGCACTTTTAGCCAGAACTTTGCACCTTCACTTTCAGCTTCGCCTACCCACAAGCCAAGGAGCTGCTTGTCGCCTTCACGGTTGATGCCTAGAACGACGTAGACAGCCCGTTTGCTTACTCGGCCTGAGACCTTGATGTTCACGTACAGAGCATCGAGATAGACAATCGGGTAGATCTCATCGAGCGGGCTTGACTGCCATGCTTTAACATCCTCGCTCACGCTCTCAATCACATCACTGATGACCGTCGCCGAGATCTTGGCACCGCCGTAGAGTTCTTCGAGCTGGGCACTGATGTCACGAGTACTGTTTCCTCTGGCATAGAGCGCCAGGATTTTATCATCAAGTCCGGCGATGCGGCGCTGATGCTTTGGCACGAGAATCGGCTCGAAACTGCCATTGCGATCTCTGGGAATTGAAAGTTCTATCTCGCCATCGGTTGACTGAATCGTTTTCTTTGAGCTGCCGTTTCTGCTGTTTGGCACCCCCGTTTCTTCTGCACCTTCGCTTTTGAGGTGGTGGTTAAGTTCACCGGCAAGGACACGTTCGACCAGGCGCTTTTTGATCTGGCTCATCAGACCAGACTGGCCAAGGATGTCTTCAGGCGTAGCGCAATCTTCGAGCAGTTCGTCTAGCAGGTCATCAACGCGATTGGGTTCTTTTTTCTTGCGTACCATGGGGCGGTCTCCTGAGTTGATAGGATTTTAGACCGCTTACACAAAATTCAGGACACTCTCCCAGCAGCTCCTGATAGTCGATCGGGGGATGGTCTGGATGGTTGGGGACGGGCACCCATTCGGAAACGTCGAGGCTGCCAAAGCTAGCGTGGATTTTGGTGAAGAGTTTGCGCAGCATGGTGAGGAAGGTGCGCCGACTGTTTTCTTTGCCGCTAATGGTGATAAATATCTTTTTGTCTTCGGGGTCGGCTTTTACGCGGGCAATGTTTTCTATTTCTTCACCTTCTTTGTGCTGAAGCATTACGCCGCTGCGCCAGTAGGTTTGCTGATGGATGTCTTCGTGGGCTAGAACGATAAAGCGAGAAAGAATGCTTTCTGGCAGAACGCGGTAGTGATATTGAAACTCTAGTGTGTCGCCTTCTAGGTCGGTGTTTTCGGGTTCGTCTTTGGGGAGCAGTCCGGGGATGAGGAATTTTGGCGGTTGGCTGTCTGGGAGGAGAAAGCCCAGCTCAAACTCGCGCATTAGCTCGGTTAGAAAAACGTAGCGGCTGACAGGGTAGCGCTCGGCGTCTAAAATGCGAGCGAGATCTTCGTCCGTAAGGACTCCTTTGCTTTTTGTTTTTAGGGCTTCGTCGCTAAGCAGGGCATAGACGGCGGCGGTGACCCAATTCGGGTTAAGTACGTTTGTGTTTTGGAGGATGGGATGATCGTGAAAGTTGAGGACTAGGCCCAGCTTGTGAAGCAGGTCTATAAGCTGTTCTTTGCTTTGCTCTTGGGTGACGTTTTGGTCGTAGCAGAGACAGGAGTATTCGGAGTAGCTGATGAAATCTTTGTCCATAGCTTCGAGCTGTTCTTTTACCTGAAACCAGGTGAGGGGAAGCAGGTTGTAAACGTCGTCTAGCTCGGCGACGGCTTGCGTGATGGTGTCTCTGAGTTTGTCGATGCCGTGGCCGGTTTGGCAGGAGGTTTCGAGGATGGCTTTGATGTTGGGGTATTTATCTTTTAGGACTTTACGGTTGATGTCTAGCGGCTGTTCGTCGTATTTGTTGCCGACGATGATAACGGGCGATTCGCCGCCGAAGCTTTGGATCAGCTTGAGCCAGTATTCGATGCGGTTTTCTTCTTCGCTGGTGCGGCAGTTGCAGGTGAGGATGTAGAGGCTGCGCTTGGTGAGGAAGAATTGATGAGTGGCGTGGTAGATTTCTTGGCCGCCAAAGTCCCATACGTTGAGGCGGACGGGCTTACCGTAAACTTCGAGCGGCCAGGTGGTGACGCTGAGGCCGTCTGTTTGGGATTCGTTGGGATTGTATTCGTTTTTGGTTAGGCGGTTGATGAGGGAGGTTTTGCCGACGCTGCCCTGACCGATGAGGAGAAGCTTGGCTTCGTTGAGCTGGCGTTTTTCGCCGCTACGCAGTTCGCGACAGTAATTAAATATTACTTCTGGAGAGCTAGGCGATTCATGCAGCGCGACAGGGCCAAGGATTTCGGGAGAAATAGATAGGCGATTACGCCGAAGGTCAAGCTTTGTCAGCTTAGAGAGACTTTCAAGGCTAGACGGAATCTCCGTTATTTGATTGCTAGAGAGGTCAAGCGTCGTCAGGTTGGTGAGCTGCGCGATCGCATCTGGAATCTCCGTGATTTGATTGCTAGAGAGGTAAAGCGCTGTCAGGTTGGTGAGCTGCGCGATCGCTTCTGGAATTTCCGTTATTTGATTGCTATGGAGGTAAAGCGTCTGTCAGGTTCGTGAGCTGCGCGATCGCTTCTGGAATTTCCGTTATTTGATTGCTAGAGAGGTAAAGCGTCGTCAGGTTCGTGAGCTGCGCGATCGCCTCTGGAATTTCCGTTATTTGATTGCTAGAGAGGTTAAGCGTCGTCAGGTTCGTGAGCTGCGCGATCGCTTCTGGAATTTCCGTGATTTGATTGCTAGAGAGGTCAAGCGTCGTCAGGTTCGTGAGCTGCGCGATCGCTTCTGGAATTTCCGTTATTTGATTGCTAGAGAGGTAAAGCGTCGTCAGGTTCGTGAGCTGCGCGATCGCTTCTGGAATTTCCGTGATTTGATTGCTAAAGAGGTCAAGCGTCGTCAGGTTCGTGAGCTGCGCGATCGCCCCTGGAATTTCGGTGATTTGATTGCTAGAGAGGTAAAGCGTCGGTGAGGTTCGTGAGCTGCGCGATCGCCTCTGGTATCTCGGTGATTTGATTGCTAGAGAGGTAAAGCGTCGGTCGAGGTTGGTGAGCTGCGCGATCGCCTCGGGTATCTCGCGTGATTTGATTGCTAGAGAGGTAAAGCGTGGTGAGGTTGGTGAGCTGTGCGATCGCCTCTGGAATCTCCGTGATTTGATTGCTAGCGAGGTAAAGCGTCGGTGAGGTTGGTGAGCTGTGCGATCGCCTCGGGAATCTCGGTGATTTGATTGCTAGAGAGGTAAAGCGTCGTGAGGTTGGTGAGCTGTGCGATCGCCTCTGGAATCTCGGTGATTTGATTGCTAGAGAGGTCAAGCGTCGTGAGGTTGGTGAGCTGTGCGATCGCCTCAGGAATCTCGTGATTTGATTGCTAGGAGGTCAAGCTGGTGAGGTTGGTGAGCTGGCATCGCCCCGGAATTTCTTAACCCGACTAACAGCAGTTAAAGACGCTAAGTTTGGAAGCTGGAAAACACTTGCTAGAATTCCAGCTAACGGGTTACCGCTAAGATTGAGTTTGCTTAAGCTTTCTAACTGCGAAATCTCTAACGGCAACGTCGTCAGCATTGTTACCCAATAAGTATTGGGACAAATTGTTTTCTGTTTTCCATCTATCCTGCCATTCCCACCTTCTCCACACTTCCCCAATATCAACGTTTCAAGCTGCGTCAGCTTCCCAATCTCCGGCGGCAGCACCGTCAACCCCTGCCCAGACAAATCCAGCTCCGTCCAGCCTTCCTCAGCGGCCCGGTCTATCAGCGCAATCAGCTCATCTGGGGTCATATCTTCAGGCTCGGGTGCCAAAACAGCAGTTAAATGCCTCCATTTTGTCAGAACCCTCCGCCCTTGCCCAGCGTAGCCATCAACAAAAACTGCTACAGAGAACCCTGTAGCGCTTGCAGGGTTCTCATTTGTCGATTCGCACCACCCCAAAACGCTCTCAGGCTAAGCATTCGCTAATTCCCACAGCCCGTTTAAGCTTTCTGCCTACCCAGCCAGCCATTTTGCCCAGTGCGATTCCACGACGCACTTCTAGAAAGCGCGATCGCCCAACCCAACCCCCAAAAACGCCAGCACCTCCATCCCCCATCTCCCCAAAATTACCTAACCCCCAAGCTCAACACTCGCCCAAAATACTTAGCTTCACCTAGAACCCATCGTATTAAATCGGACATTATAAGGTTGTTCCAACTTACGGAACTCAACCTTTATCAAAATCCAGGAGACCATCACCATGGCAAGACAAAAACGCGGATCTCGCACATTAGACAAAGCCCAGCGTCGCCTATCCAGCGTTCGCTCCATCGACGCCAAACTCGCACTAGACGGCGGCATCACCGCCGCAGACTACGAAAAACGCATCGTCGAACTACGCACCCAAATAGACGCCTACAACACCACGCTCTCCACCGTCGACGAGCTATACAACAAAATCAAACTCACCGAACAACAACTCTCCGACTACTCCGAGCGAGTCCTCATCGGCGTTGCTGCCAAATACGGCAAAAACAGCAACCAGTACGAAATGGCAGGCGGCGTCAAAAAGAGCGAGAGAAAACGCCCCGCTCGCAAACTGACCATGGCCAAGTAAATAGGTCAGCCGAGTTAAAAAACGCATCGGCGACCGGGCTTCGACTACGCTCAGCCCTCGGGTAACAGCGAATCGAGCAGAACAAAACAGACCCCGCCCCGGCACATCCCCACACAGTTCGGGGCGGATTAGCAAGCCATTAAAACCTGCTCAGCCGTAATCTTTAGACTCGGAAATACTGAAGAAATAACCGGCTGGTTACCACGTAAAATAGTAGTCTGATAACGTCCCTGCTGATCTAAAACGCAAACAGTCAGCGTCGGTTGCTTAGGCCGACCGATAAAAATCTCGCCACCCAAGCCCGCATAATCAACAATCCAATATTCCGGAATGCCCAAAACCGCATAATCTTCAAACTTGCGGGCATAGTCATTCTGCCAGTTACCGCTTACCACTTCAGCAACAAACTTAATCGAGCTACCCAAAGTCAGAATCGACTCTTTAGGCCAGAGGGGTTCCTGCGCGATCGCCCCACCGTCAACAACCATAATATCTGGACGAAAAGCAGTTTCGATTGAACGACCGTCACCATAAATTCAACCTCCACAACACAGAGCCACGCTATCGAAAACGTTAGGTAGCTCAGCGCCAAACTCAACGCTACCTATGTAAAGAATAGCTCGCATCACCCAAACAGCTACCCTCAAACAAGTATCAGCAGCCACCTTCAGCTACGCCTCATCGCTGTTCGCTAACGAGCCGTTTCCTCAATCAAGAAATCAACCACCGACTCGCAGCTTTGCGTCTGTTCGTAAGCCTTTCGCTGCCGCTGCGCCGCATTCCCCTGCGTCAGCGTCGTCTCCACCAGCCCAGAAACTTCATCCCAATCCCCCGCCTTCTCCAACGCCGGACGAATGCGATCCAACAGATGCTTCACGGTCTGCGCAGCCGGCAAAGACTGATTGAGATCAAAGTCAATTAGCTCGCCCCCCAGCCCATAGCGAGCCGCCTGCCACATCGCCGCCCTTAGCACCGAAGGCCGAACCTTCGGATAGTCCTTCTGCAGCAAAATGATCGTCGTACGCGCTCTGCGCGATCGCCCGACACAGCCCCGCCAGCATCACCGCCTCATCCACCGTCGCACACACATCCGCCACTCGAAACTCCACCGTCGGAAACCGCTCCGAAAGCCGAATATCCCAATAGATTTTCGTAGGCTCATCCACAATGCCATAATCCACAAACTCTTGAATCACCGCATTGTGCTCAGCATAATCCTCAAATATGGGCGGTGGCCCCGCCGAAGGGAGCCGCCACCACTGCTCCATCCGGTAGCTGTCGTAGCCCGTCTCTTGCCCCATCCAAAAAGGAGAATTCGCCGAAAGCGCCAGCAAAATCGGCAGATAAATCCGGCTGCGATTCACCACCTGCACCGCCACCTCCCTATCCTCAATGCCCACATGCACATGGCACCCGTAGATAATCAGCTCGCGAATCACCTGCTTTAGCGTATCCGCCAGCTCGTAATAGCGATCCTTCGGCGACAGCGTTTGGTCGCGCCAGTTCGAAAACGGATGCGTCCCTGCCGCCACAATTTCACTGCCATTCTTCCTAGCGGCTTGCACCACCCGCGCTCGCAGCTCAGTCAATTCCTTACGCACATCCGCCAGCGTATGGCACACGCCGGTCGCAATCTCCACCTGGCACAAATGCAGCTCCGGCTGAATCGGGTCTTGGTCCTCGCCCGGCGTCGCCTCAACCTGAATAATCGATCGCGCATTGCTGCTCAGCTCTCGACTTTTTGGATCGACAACCTGATACTCTTCTTCCACGCCCAAAGTAAACGCATCAGATTGTGACATAGGGCTTCTAAAAAGAACAACTTTAAAGGCATTGTCCCTACACTGCCACCATTAGTAAACTCCCTAAAGAGTGAGCTAAAAAGCAAATACTTTTCTAAATACTTCTCCTGCTGTTCTCGCGCCTAACGCTTCCACTCGCCTCTTCTTCCGCCTCTACCGCTCCAGCCTGGCTCCACTCAGCTCCCGGTGCACGCTCGTCCCAATCTGAATGGCCTCATTCAGCAATCGGCCATAGTCATTCGCCTCATCGCTCACCCGTAGCTGCTGAAGCGTCACCAAATTCCGCTCAATGCTCGAAAACATCTCCTGCCGCCGCGCCATAAACTGCTGATGCTTACGCAGCACCCGCTCCGTCATCAGCCCACACACCAGGCTCTCGCGAGTCAAATGCAGCGCCTCTAGCACATCAGCCCGGTTCTCCAAATTCAGGCGGCTCCCCTTATTCGCCAGCTCCTCCAAAATTTCCACCGCCGCCACCATTTCGTTATAGCGATCAATCTCATCGAGCAAGTGGCTCAACGTTATCAGCCGCCTGCCCGCCCGTAGCCGGTAAAGCGCCCATGCTATGGTTAGCGCGATCGCGCCAAACACCCCAACCGGCAGCGCCAGCAGCACCACCCGCTCATCATCACCACTCATCGAGCGAGCCAACAACAACACCGCAGGCACACACAAAATCAGCATCACCCCCAGCGTTAGTAGCTGACTGCTCAGCCAGGCCAGCCGCCGCTCCGGACGCAAAGCCGTCTGCCGATAAGCCCACCCCATCAGCGTCTCGCTAATGTCTAGCCCCGTCAGCTCATCCAACTCCCGCTGACTAATTCTTAAATTATCTAAATTGGCTAGCGCCTCATCCATCACTCACGTCTACCTGCGCTCACTGCATCCAAACGATTTCAGCACCCCAACGCTTACCAGCTTAATGCCAGCCCAACATGGTTCCAATTGATCGCACTACCTGCGCGTAGAAATTACCGTCAATCTCTGGTCGAAAAATCTGAAAAGGCTCCCCCTCATATCCCACAAAAGGCCGCAGCGTCCAGCCCAGCTGCGAACCCACCAAGCCATACAAAATGACCCAGCCTTGCAGCAGTCGGTGGCGCAGCTTTTGCTCAATCGCCTCCGGCCCCGACATATCAACCATGCCCTTATAGAACAACCGCACCCCAACGGCCCCGGTAATCGCCATCACCAGCACATTCAGCAGCAGAAAGAAGTTGTAGCCTTCTATTGAAATCAAAAAGAACAACACCACCGGCGCAAAGCTAAACAGCAATACGCTAATCACCGCCACCGACGTTAGCGCCATCGTCGCATACTGCTTAAAGTTCAGCTTAGAGCCAAACAAAATATCAAAAAAGAACAACGTTGGCATGCAAATCAGCAGCGTCAGCAAATACAGCGCGGGCAGCTTAATCGCCGAAGAAATAACCTGCAACCCTCCGCCGTAAGAACCAATAATCGCCCCATACACCGCCAAAAAGAGACTGCTTGCCACCAGCAGCGACGCCATCTTGCTCTCTAGCTTGACGCTATTTCTCACCTCATCCAAAAACTGCCTGCGATCGCGCAACAATCGCAGCAACACCGAAAAATGATTCATCTCGCCTCTCCAAAACGCTCTCTAGCTAGCCAAAGCTGCACCCGCCCTTCCAGGATGCTACAAACTCAGGCGATCGCATTCCGCAAACCGTCCGAAAAAGTCTGACAAAAAGCCTGACAAAAAGTCGGATTTCGTCAGCCCTATGCACACATCTCTTTTCCTATCAGCCCCCAACGGCCAGGCACAACTGAGGGCTCAACTGAGGGTTAGGCATAAACCCGAGGGCTGAGCGTAGCCGAAGCCCGGCACGTTACACTATCACCAGGGAACCTCGCGCCAAACACAGCACCTATGACCGCCACCAACAGCCCGCTAAAGCTAGACACCAGCCTCACCAGCGACACCGCCGATCTTCCCGTCGAAACCCCCACCTTCGATCCTCACCATCCACCCAAACAATCCCTCATAGACGCCTGCGTTCACTGCGGCTTCTGCCTCCCCACCTGCCCTAGCTACCGCGTCCTCGGCAAAGAAAACGACTCCCCCCGAGGCCGCATCTACTTAATGGATGCGATCAACAAAGGCGAAGCCCCCCTTTCTCCCACCGCCGTCAGCCACTTCGACACCTGCCTCGGCTGCCTCGCCTGCACCACCGCCTGCCCCTCCGGCGTCCAATACGATCAGCTCCTCACCAGCCTCCGCCCCCAAATCCGGCGCAACCATTCCCGCCCCTGGCCCGAAAAAGCCATCCGCCAGCTCATCTTCTCCCTCTTTCCCTACCCCGACCGCATCCGCCTACTGCTCACCCCGTTGGCCCTCTACCAAAAGCTAGGCGTCTCCAAACTCCTCCAGTCCAGCGGCTTCCTCAAAAAAGTCTCGCCAAACCTCGCCGCCATGGAAACCCTCCTGCCCGAGGTCACCCCAAGCTGCTTCTCAGACAACCTCCCCGAATTTATCCCTGCCCAAGGCCCCAATCAGGGTAAGGCGCGCTACCGCGTCGGCATGATTCTCGGCTGCGTCCAGCGCGTCTTTTTCTCCGACGTCAATCAAGCCACAGCCCGCGTCCTCAGCGCCAACGGCTGCGAAATCGTCATCCCTAAGTCCCAAGGCTGCTGCTCCGCCCTCCCCGAACACCAGGGCGAAACCCATCAGGCCCAAGCCCTCGCCCGCCAGATGATCGACAGCTTCGAGAACACAGAAGTCGATTACATCATCATCAACGCCGCTGGCTGCGGCCACACCCTCAAAGAATACGGCCACATGCTCGCAGACGATCCAGACTATGCAGAAAAAGCCAAAGCCTTTGCGGCCAAAGTCAAAGACGTTCAAGAGTTTCTCTTCGACGTGGGCCTAATCGCCAAGCTACACCCCCTACAAGAACAGCCGCTTATCACCGTTTATCAGGATGCTTGCCACCTGCTTCACGGCCAGAAAATTAGCAATCAGCCGCGCCAAATACTACAACAGATCCCTGGCCTCACCCTGCGCGAACCGTTAGATGCCGCCCTATGCTGCGGCAGCGCTGGCGTTTACAACATGCTTCAGCCCGAAATTGCACAAGAACTAGGGCAAATGAAAGTCAACAACTTGATCAACACAGGCGCAACGCTCATCGCCTCCGCCAATCCAGGTTGTTCTTTACAAATCAAACAATCTATGGAAAAACAAGGAAAATCTGTTGCACTCAAGCATCCTATGCAGTTGCTAGATATGTCTATTAGAGGCGAGTCCTTGTAAAAGGATACTCGAGAGCTGCTCTGTACCCTACTCTGTGTGGCATTATCGAACCCAGCCGCTAGATTTGAGCGCAAGTATACTAAAGATAGGGGCGAATAGCGATATAGTGACGCCATCTCAGGCACTCTAGTAATTGATCGCAGCCAAGAATCAGACAGGGAAAGACAATGACACAAGCTACCCAGGACAAAGCCGCTCAGGATCAAGCCACTCAGAAGACAACGACGCAAACTGACGACATCTACGATGTTGTAATTGTCGGTGGGGGCGTTTGTGGAACTGCCCTGCTCTACAGCTTGAGTCGCTATACCAACGTCGATAAAATCGCTCTGATAGAAAAGAATGCAGACGTTGCCCTCGTCAACTCAAAGGAAACTAGCAATAGCCAGACGCTACACTTTGGCGATATTGAAACCAACTACAGCCTAGAAAAAGCGGCTCGCGTTAACAGAGCCGCGTCCATGGTACAAAGCTATGTCCTTAAGAACGACGCAGCCAAAGAAATCCATACGATTTACCACAAAATGGTGCTGGGCATTGGCGAAATAGAAGGCAACTTCTTAAGAGACCGCTACGAAAATTTCAAAGAACTTTTTCCAGCTCTGCGCATCATAGATAGAAAAGAACTCGCACAGCTAGAACCCAAAGTCGTAGAAGGACGAGACAATAGCCAGGAAATGATTGCGCTATTTACACCAGACGGCTACACCATCAACTTCCAAAAGCTCTCCCAGTCCTTCGTCAAGGACGCGACCAAAGACACCGAAAAGTCTATCGACGTCATGACCAGCACCCGAGTAAAGTCCATCCAAGAAGAAGGAGAGCTTTACAGAATCGAGCTAAACGGTAAAACCATCCTATCGAAGTCAGTCGCCGTCACCAGCGGTGCGCACAGCCTACTTTTCGCCAAAAAACTCGGCTACGGACAAGACTACGCCCTACTCAGCGCCGCCGGCAGCTTCTACCTTGCGCCCGCCCAGCTCAATGGCAAAGTCTACATGGTGCAAATGAAAAAGCTTCCCTTTGCCGCCATCCACGGCGACCCAGAAGTTCACGACGACACCATAACGCGCTTCGGCCCCACCGCTAAAGTGCTTCCAATGCTAGAGCGGCATCGCTACGGCACCGTTCTCGAATATTTCAAAACCGCCGGACTCAGCTTCGATGCCTTCAGAAGCTTCTTCTCAATTGTCTCCGACCTGACAATTCTGTGGTACCTCATCATGAACTTCATTTATGACTTACCCATTATTGGCAAGCTGTTCTTCATCCGCAAAGTTCGCAAAATCATTCCTTCCATCAAGCTCAGCGAGTTAAAGTACGCCAAAGGCTACGGCGGCATCAGGCCGCAGATCGTGAACCTAAAGTCTCACAAAATGGAGATGGGCCAAGCCAAACTAACCGGCAAAAATATTATCTTCAACATCACCCCCTCTCCAGGAGCATCCACCTGTCTTAAGAATGCGGAAGATGACACTAAGCAGCTCATCGAGTTCTTAGGTGAAGGCTATTCGTTCGACCAGAAGAGATTTGCCGCAGATTTAGCCTAGGTGTCAATAAGCCTAGGTGTCAATAATAGGAACCAATCATAAAGACGGCGATCGTCTCTTCTTCAAAGACTGTGAACAGTCTTTGAATATGGGTTAATGATCAAAATTAAACCAGACAGATCAAATCCAGACAGATCAAACCGGACAAACCATTTGATACGATACACGAGCCTTGGTATCTGAAGAGACGCGATCGCATCAGTAGATCGCATAGCAGCCTTTCAGTCTAGGCAAGCTGTTTCACAATCAACATAGCGGCACCTGTATGTTTGGCGAAACCCTTCAAAACGCAACCCGGCCCATCACCTCTAGAGTCACGCTAAGTCATTTCGACTTCTCCCAATGGCGAAAAGTCAGCCTCCTCCACCGGCTGCTTTCCCCTTTTCGCAGCTGGCGGCAGGGAAGCTGGCTGCTCGCTTGGGGGGACGGTATCGCCTGGGTATTTACAGCCGTGCTCATCGCCCTCGCACCCTACGTCTCTACTGCAATGATTGGCTTTTTACTAGTCGCCTGCGCTGGCTTCTGGCTCTTGCTAACGATCAGCGACAGAGCCGAAGGCTGGCTAACGCCTTTGCACATCGTCGTTATGGTGTACTGGGCCGCCATGCTGATCGCCACGGCCCTTTCGCCAGTTCAAGCAGCAGCGGCTTCTGGATTAATTAAGCTAACGCTGAACATATTTTTCTTTTTGCTGCTAGCGCGAATACTGCGGGTAAAAGAGCTACGCTCAGGGCTGATTATGGTCTACTTACTGACGGCGCTAATCGTCTCGGTTTACGGCATGAGACAGCATTTTTTTGGCGCAGAGGCGCTGGCCACTTGGGTGGATCCAGAATCGGACATGGCAGGGGTTACGCGGGTATACAGCTACCTAAAAAACCCTAATTTGCTAGCCGCTTATCTAATGCCCGCCATTAGCCTTAGCGGTATGGCGATTCTAGTCTGGCCAAACTGGCTACCCAAGCTGCTAGCAGCGGTCATGCTCGTTACCAATCTGGCCTGCCTCAGATTCACCTTCAGTCGCGGCGGCTGGCTAGGAACAGTGGCGATGGTCTTTGTGCTAATCGTGCTGATCGTTTACTGGCTAAACCCACGGTTCTCGACCTTCTGGCGGCGCGCCGCACTGCCTTTACTGCTCGGTGGCTCGGCGGCAGCCATCGTTGCCGCAGTTGCCTTTGTGCCATCCATTCAGCTTCGAGTCATGAGTATTTTCGCCATGCGTGGCGATAGCAGCAACGACTTTCGTCTCAACGTATACGCCGCTGTATTCGATATGATCAAAGCGCGTCCCTTCACGGGCATTGGGCCAGGCAACGAGGCGTTTAACCAAATCTATCCGCTTTTCCAAAGGCCCAAGTTCACTGCGCTCAGCGCTTATTCTATTTACTTTGAGACGGCAGTAGAAGCCGGCATTATCGGTATTCTGTCGTTCTTCTGGATTATCATCGTAGCCTTTCAGCAAGGCTGCAAGCAGCTCGGTCATCTGCGGCAGTCGCGATCGCCCGAAGGATTCTGGCTCATTGGCGTCATGACCGGCATCACCGGGCTGCTCGTCCAGGGCACGTTCGATACGGTTTGGTATCGACCTCAAATTAGTACGCTATGGTGGGCGTTACTGGCTATTATCGCGAGTTTCTTCGTCAGCAACGCAGAAGATGCCCGTCAAAAAGCTTTGCCACCCGTTGGCTATATTACAGATACAACAGATACGCAGGTAGTAAACAGGTGATACGTTCAGCATCAGGAGTCCAAGAGCCCACGAAAGCGTCAATGAAGCTGCCAGATGCGGCGGTTGGACTCACTGAAGATACTTCTCAGGCGATCGCCCAGAACATCCAATGGGCCAACATAGAACTCCCCAATAGCACAGTTGCCACCAGCTACGTTTGCCAGGGCGAAGGCGTTCCCGTCCTCATGCTCCACGGCTTCGACAGCTCCCTCTTTGAGTTTCGGCGGCTCGTTCTAGAGCTAGCGCAAAATGCTCAGGTATGGGCAATGGACTTACTAGGGTTTGGATTTTGCGATCGCACCGCCACCCCCCAGGTCAATCCAGATCTCATCCGACAGCACATCCTCGCCTTCTGCCAGCAGGTCATTGGCCGACCTGTCGTTCTCATCGGAGCCTCCATGGGCGGCGGCGCAGCCATAGACTTTGCCACCCGCCACCCGGAAATGGTCAACCAGCTCATTCTCATCGACGCTGTAGGCTTCGCCGCTGGCCCCGCCGTCGGCAAATTCATGTTCTCGCCCCTAGACAAATGGGCCACCAACTTCTTACGCAACACAGGCGTCCGCCGCAAAATCAGCGAAAAAGCCTACTACGACAAACGCTTCGTCACCCCAGACGCCTCTTTGTGCGCCTCCTTGCATTTACTCATGCCCCAGTGGCAAGAAGCCCTGATTGCCTTCACCAAAAGCGGCGGCTACAATTTTCTTTCTAGCAAAGTCGGTCAAATCTCTATGCCGACGCTAGTAATTTGGGGCAGACACGATCAGATTTTGGGCTACAAAGACGCCTCCCGATTCGAGCGAGAGATTTCCGACTGTAAGCTCGTTTGGGTAGAAGACTGCGGCCACGTTCCTCACTTAGAAAAACCTCGGATAACCGCAGAACATATTGCTGCCTTTCTAAGGCTGCCTTAGAAAGGCTCTAAAACGGAGATAAGAACAAGAATAAGAATTAAAATTAGAATAGAAACGATCAAACCTAGTGAGAAGAAATGCGACATCCGCTAAACTTAATTGGCCTCAGCCTACTGCTAGCCAGCTGTCAGAGCGTAGCTGTACAGCAGCCTGTTGCACCAGACTCGCCGCCCGCAGGCGTGCAACCAGCAGAACAGTCTCCAGAGCCTGAGTTAGCGCGAATTCCTGTCAATACGCTGACGCCCGAGACGATTGCGATCGCCCTAGCAGATCTCCCCCAGCCCTTCGATTCAGACAGCGCCAGCAAATCTCCTAACGTCATTGCCCGCCCTGACAATGCCAGCCTAAACGTCCCCGCAGGCTTCACCGTCAACGTATTCGCCGAAGGCTTACAAAAACCCCGTTGGCTGGCCCTCACCCCCGATGGAGACGTTCTCGTAACCGAAACTAGAGAGAACAAAATTCAACGGTTAACAGACGCTGACGGCGATGGCATCGCCGAACAAAAAGAGACGTTTGCAACCGCCAGCAACGGTCTAGATATTCCCTTTGGCATGGCCTTCGCCCAAGGAGCTTTCTTCTTAGGTAACACCGATGAAGTCTTGCGCTTTCCATTTGCAGCCGGACAAACCGCTTTAGAAGGCAAAGGCGATCGCATTGCCACCCTCCCTGGCGGCGGCTACAACCAGCACTGGACGCGCAACGTCGTCGTCTCTCCAGACGGCAACCAGCTCTACGTCTCAGTCGGCTCCAAATCTAACGTCGGCGAAGAGGATGCCCCGCGCGCGTCTGTCCAAACCATGAACCTAGACGGCAGCAGCCAGCGCACCTTCGCCAGCGGCCTCAGAAACCCAGTCGGCCTAGACTTTCACCCCACCACCAGCGACCTATACGCCACCGTCAACGAACGCGACGGCCTAGGCGACGATCTCGTTCCCGACTACTTCACCCGTATTCAGCAAAACGAATTTTTCGGCTGGCCCTACGCCTATCTAACGGCCAAAAACCTAGACCCGCGCCAAACAACGAATCAGGGCACCTCAAAAAATCCTGAACTCGCCAGTAAAACCAAAACGCCCGACGTTCTTTTTCAAGCCCATTCCGCCGCCCTCGGCCTTCAGTTCTACGACGGCACCACCTTTCCAGAACGCTACCAAAACGGAGCCTTTGCCGCCTTCCGAGGATCGTGGAATCGCAGCGCAGGCACAGGTTACAAAATTGTCTTTATCCCCTTCGACGAATCAGGTAGACCCGCAGGCGGCTACGAAGACTTTTTAACCGGCTTTCTAGTCGATCCTAGCGGCCCGACTACCTGGGGCCGCCCTGTAGGTCTATTGGTCATGCCAGATGGTTCGCTACTCATTACAGAAGAAGCCAATGGCGTTATCTACCGAGTAGCCTACAATCCAGAAGCCGCTAACTAAAAGTCTCCATCCGCAACTTGAAAGACGGTTAACCCCAACCCTCTCCAAAGTTCCACCACCTGGTTGCGATCGTCTAATACAAACTTAACGTTGTACTTTCCCTCAATCTGATTGCGATAAATCTCTTCTTTAATCACCGCATCCTTACGGACATCACCCGTTTTTCGCATGTGCAGCGCCTTAAAATCAATTCCATATCGTCGCAACCAGTCGATCGTTTTCTCTTTTGCATCGTCCGTTCGCCCCGAACAAATCACTACATCTACTGCAGCTTGCCACTTCTTCACCGTCTCTAAAACCGGCTCATTCGGCAAATCCGTATCGCATTTTTGCCCCTCATAAGGACCGCGCCCGTTAAACAGCGCCAGCGTACCGTCCATATCAACGATGATGCAGTCTGGGCAATCTTCTCGATAAGCAGGCGGCAAACTCAAAGGCTGCAAATACTCTCGATGCAGCTTTCGAATGACCTTCTCACCTAACGAATGAGCGCGCTGAAGATCTCTTTTCACACAGTCTTCAACAGCAACAGCCAAAAACCGATCTTCCACTTCAACCGTCGCCAACTCGCCAACCAGTTTCGTAAAATAATCAGGCGACTCAGCGGTCAAATTCATCTCATCAACAACGACATGCTGGTTGTTCTTTAGCGCCTCTAGGATAATGCGATCGCGCATCTCAATCAAAAACGCCTCATGATTCCGCCATCGCCATCCGTCAAAACACATCGCCCTCAGCTCATCTAGGCTCACCCGCACCCAAGCCCCTTTCTGCTTACGCACCAGTGTCTTTGCCCAGGTCGTCTTCCCCGAGGCAGGCAGTCCCTTTGTTAAAATGACTCTTTTCATAGCAGCGCCTCCTCACCCAACCCTTCATGCGATAACCCATTGCCAAACGATCTTTTCACCCTACGCCCACCGCAGACAGCGCCAGTTCCCATCATCGCCAATCTACCGCACAGCGGCCTCAAAGTCCCCGAGCATATCGCCAGCACCTTCACGCCCCAGCATCTCAGCAGCCTCCCCAACTCCGACTGGCACTTACAGCCCCTCTACGACTTTCTCCCAGACTTGGGCATCACCGTTTTACAGGCCAACTACAGCCGCTACGTCGTCGATCTCAACCGAGCCTTAAAGCCGCCATTTTTTGGCTCCTTCTGGTCAGCCGTCGTCCCCGAGCAAACCGCTTTCAAAAAGCCCATCTATCTAGAAAAGCCCAATTCAGAAGACGTGCGATCGCGCATCGAAACTTACTACACCCCCTACCATCAGCAGCTCACAGACCTGCTCAACCAAACCATCTCACAGTTTGGCCAGGTCTACCTGTTCGATCTCCACAGCTTTCTGGGCCTGATTACCGAAGACATTTGCCTGGGCAACGCCGATGGCAAAACCTGCTCAGAGCAACTGATTAATCAAATCAACAACAGCTTTACGCAACAGTCCTATCAGGTCGTAAACAACAAAGTTTTTTCCGGCGGCTACATCACTCGCCACTACGGACAACAGCCCGACGTAGAAGCTCTGCAAATAGAGCTACGCTACACCAATTACCTCCCGCCAGACCAATTAAACATTGCCCAAATTCCGACCTATCAAGGAACACAATTCGACCTTGCTCAAAAGCAGCTAAAAGCAGCCTTCCAGACTATCCTTACGTCTCTTAACTGTTAAATCCACCTCTTCCGCTCATGCAGCGGCCTCAACGGTCATAGCCAGCATCAAAAATGCGATCGCCATAAAAACGCCCTGCGCTATCAACAGCATCAGGGCTAGTTCTATTCGCAAGGCTCTTTAGTCCTAATCAATTACGTTGATTGCTGCACAAGCTGCCGCACCTTGAGCCGCGTTCGCTAGCAAATTGTCATCGTTAGTCAGTACGCCGGTAGCGGTACTAGCCACCGCACCAATAGCGACATCTTCTGCCAAACTGCGCTCGTCATTGTCATGCCAGTTCGCGTTAGCAACATGGCAAGCCGCGCCTGCTGCCGCACCGTTCACAGCATCATCCACGCCAAAATCATCGCCCAAAATGAGTCCAGTGCCCAGGCCAACTGCCGCACCAATGCCAATGTCTTCGAGCAAACTCTCAGCGCGAGCAGGCTGGGCGCTCAGCAGCACAGACCCAACCAGACCAGCGATCGCAGCACTAGACAAAACGGTTCTACTCATCATCGATCTGCCAATAACAGAATTAAAGCGCTTCATAGGTATAGCTCCCTGATAGTTCAGTAAATACATCAACTTACGCCGACCTCTCGATCATAGCGAACCTTCAGAAGCCCGTATAAAAAGTTCTTGAAAAAGTACACTCATACTGAAGTAGCACAGGCACTATTGCAGCACCGCCCTAGCCCTAGATCTAGAGGCCAAAGCAAGCACCGCGTTCTGTCCGCCAAAGCCAAAGCTAAAGCACAAAATATTGCTCAGCGGTTGCGCCTTAGCCACTTGAGAAAAGTTCAGCTCAAAATCAGGCCGCCTGAGTCCCACGCATGGCAAAGACTGCTGCCGCTTCAAGCTCATTAGGCTCAGCGCCACGACAACTGCACCAGAAGCTCCCAATGTATGCCCCGTAGAGCCTTTAGTCGCCATAATCAATGGTTGCGAACCCAGTATCTGCTCAATCAAAGCGGCTTCCATCCGATCGTTTTGCGCCGTACTCGTCCCGTGGGTATGCACCGCATCTACATCATCAGGATTCAGTCCGCTGCGCTGTAGGCACGTCGTCACCGCCCGTTTTCCCATTCGATAAGTCGGATCAAAAGCGCTGACGTGGTGGCTATCGTTCGTAATGCCCACGCCCAACACCTCTCCATAAACGCAAGCATTTCGCTTGTTCGCTAAAGCCGCCGACTCCAAAACAACAACAGCCCCCCCTTCACCCAATACAAATCCGTCGCGATCGCAATCAAACGGATAGCAGCCCGTTTTAGCCAGCGCCCCCATCTTCCGAAAGCCCGCCAGCGTTAAAGGCGTAATAGGCGACTCTACCGCGCCCGCAACCACGCGCTCACACTGGCCGCTACGAATCAGATCCACCGCCTGCGCGATCGCCCAAACTCCAGTCGCACAAGCCGCCATCGGCGCCAGCACCGGCCCCGTGCTCCCAATCATCCGAGCCGCCATTAGCGCGGGCGTATGCGGCAAAGCAGCGAGCCAGTCTCCTTTAAAAGAACCTTGCCGCTGCTGAACAGCCATTGCTTCCCACTCACGCAGATGGCTGCGGCTAGACCCAATTACGATGCCGCTGCCATCAGCGCTATCTGTACCCAGCTCTAGTCCTGCATCTGTCCAGGCTTCTTGCACTACCGAGCGCACAATCTCATTAATGGGTAAAGGACGTTTACCCATCATCGCCAGCGGCATGGGGGGCAACGCCAAAAACGGCTGGCGCAGCGCGATCGCACTTTCACCAGCCGTCAGTTTCTGCCAGTTAATCCGCGCCGACGAGCCCAAAGCGGTCATCAAGCCAATGCCTGTTACGACTACTTTAGGCGACACCACAGATTAAGCCAGCCATAGATTGAAGTCGAAGCAAAAAACCAACCTACTTAGCCGCTTCACTATCCCCAGGCTGCACTAGGTTTTCCGCGCCAGCAGTGACTTTTACAGACTGAATAACGTCACCTAGCTGAATTTTGTCAACAACATCCATGCCGTCAGTCACATAACCGAATACGGCATAGTCCCCGTCTAAGAAATTCACGTCTGCTAGCGTAATGTAAAACTGCGCAGAAGCCGTATTCACCCCAGAGCGAGCCATCGCGATCGCACCTTTACTATGCGGCAGCGCCGGAACCGCATTCAAACCGGCCTCCTTAAACGTAGTGCCGTAAACAGGCGCTTCTGCCCCAGCAGGCAAAATCTCTAGGGGCACCGAGCGCACCTGTCCAGTTTCAGGATCGATGTAGTTACCGGTGCCCAGCTGGCTAGTAGGCACATTAGGATCGGTACTTTGTGGATCGCCACCTTGGGCAACAAAAGGCGTAGGTGTCGTCACCACGCGGTGAAAGATAGTGCCGTCGTACACACCTTTTTCTGCCAAATCAACAAAGTTTCCAGCCGTATAAGGCGCTTTATCACCCTCCAACTCAACCGTAATAGGCTTGTTGTTCACCATAATTTCTACGGTTGCCTTGCCATTTAGCCGAGGTAATCCTGCTGTCAGCTCGCTGTTAACGGCAACTGGCACCGCCGCCTCAGGCGCATCTACGCGATCTGCACTGCCAACTTCAGCAGGCGCTTCAGCATTGCTACAGCTTCCAAGCAAAAGAGCGATCGCCACGAGTGCGCCCCATCGCTGTCTAGCCCCAAATCTGGATTTGAATATCATCAAGTTCCCTTTAATAAGCGTTCGTAAAATGAGGCTCATTCTGCCACAGCATCCGCTCAAGTTCAACGGTAGAGCCCAAGAGCTAGCAGTATAGAAGGCGATAAGAACCCGCTACGAGTCCTCTCACAGTCCTTCTAATTAGAGTCCTTCTAAATTAGAGTCCTTCTAAAGGCACCTGCAAAAATCGCGCCAGTTCGGCACCCTGATTTTCTAGCTCAGCTAGAGCAACAGGCTGGCCAACTCTGGTCAGTGGCAAATCACCCTTACCTTTTACTCTCAAGAAAAGCGATCGCTTGGGATTTAGGCCCTCTTTAATCTCAGCGCGAACCGCCAGCAGATCCTTCAGCGGATAGACTAACTCAATCTCCCGGTCTTTACCCGGAAACCCTCGTCTAAAAATGCGAGCATTACCAGATTCTTTGTCAAACTCGTTATAGCCGCTGCCTACGTTCCAAACCAAAATCAGACAGAGATATAGGCACAGCAAAATCGCAGCCGTACCGTAAAACCCCATCGCAATGCCCTGAGGAATAAACACTAGCTGGGCAGGCAGGTCTGAAAAAGGCAGCAGGTTAGTATTTAAAAAGCTAGAAACGCCTGCTAGGAAAAAACCTAAGCCGCCCACCGCTGTCACAGCCGCCCAAAAGTAATTACTTGGACGCCTAGCGCCTAAAATCTCTTGACGCATCAGCGTTTTGCCAGAAGATTTGCCAGGGGTTTTGCCAGACGAGCCAGCAGATGTTTTTGAGACAGTCATGTTCACAAAGGAGGTGGTGGGGCAGCTCGCAGGAGATCTCCGCTCGCCAAATATATTAGTAACATCATACTTTGCAATAGTAGAACCGATAGGGTTAGTCACTTTTCTTAGAGCAACCGCTAAGCGCGAGCCGAAGGCATCCAAAAACTTTCCCGTGCAACGCTAATTAAGTCTGACTACGACTCTTCATCAAAATTTAGGATTTCAGCCGCTTATAGTTCACTCAGTGGCCGCAAACCTTTACAAGCCCAAGATTTTACGCCTTTCGCGCATCCATAAAAGCGGCAAAATCAGCCTGATTGCCCTCAATATCGCGCCATTTTTTCGCCATTTTCCTGACAAAACTAATCTGAGAATTTACGTGAAGGATTGTAAAAGTTGGAATCAGTCTTTATGATGAGTACATGCCAAAATCCTTTAGGGTGGCGATTCTTAGCCACTCGGTTGCGGACTAACTGCTGACTTTTCCTGTTTTAGTTCGTCGTGCCTATCGTAGTTGTCTGTGCGATCGCAAAAGCAATCGTGCCAGTATTCGATAGCACAAAGGACTTAACCCCATCTTTAAAGAGGATTTATATGACTATTGCCATGGGTCAAGCGCCCGGCCGTCAGGGACGATTTGATGTCGTCGATGACTGGCTAAAGCGCGACCGTTTTGTTTTCGTCGGCTGGTCTGGTTTGCTGCTGTTCCCTTGCGCCTTCATGGCCATCGGCGGCTGGATGACCGGCACCACCTTTGTCACCTCGTGGTACACCCACGGGTTGGCTAGCTCCTACCTAGAAGGCTGCAACTTCCTCACCGTTGCCGTCTCTACCCCGGCTGATAGCATGGGCCATTCCCTGCTGCTGCTCTGGGGCCCTGAAGCTCAAGGCTCCTTCGTTCGCTGGTGTCAGATTGGCGGACTGTGGGCCTTTGTTGCTCTGCACGGCGCGTTTGCGCTGATTGGCTTCATGCTGCGCCAGTTCGAGATTTCTCGTCTGGTCGGCATTCGTCCGTACAACGCGATCGCCTTTTCTGGCCCGATTGCGGTGTTCGTGTCGGTGTTCTTGATGTACCCGTTGGGCCAGTCTTCCTGGTTCTTCGCCCCGAGCTTCGGGGTAGCGGCCATCTTCCGCTTCCTGCTGTTCTTGCAGGGCTTCCACAACTGGACGCTGAACCCATTCCACATGATGGGCGTAGCGGGCATCTTAGGCGGCGCACTGCTGTGTGCCATCCACGGTGCGACGGTTGAGAACACGTTGTTCCAAGACAACGAGAACGCCAACACGTTCAAAGCGTTTGAGCCGACTCAGTCGGAAGAGACGTATTCGATGGTGACGGCGAACCGATTCTGGTCACAGATTTTCGGTATCGCGTTCTCCAACAAGCGCTGGCTGCACTTCTTCATGCTGTTCGTCCCGGTCACGGGCCTTTGGATGGCGTCGATTGGTATCGTCGGTTTGGCGCTGAACCTGCGAGCGTATGACTTTGTGAGCCAAGAGATTCGCGCTGCAGAAGACCCTGAGTTCGAGACGTTCTACACGAAGAACATCTTGCTGAACGAAGGTATTCGCGCGTGGCTCAGCCCACAGGACCAGCCACATGAGAAGTTTGTGTTCCCTGAGGAAGTCCTTCCTCGCGGTAACGCACTTTAATGCGTGATAGCTGCTGCCGTTCTCTCATCTTTATGGAGGGCGGCAGCAGTTTTTTTATCGGCAGTGTCTGAGCATCACTCTACGGAGTGCTTTACACTATATACATTGTCTGAATTCTCAGATTTTGATCTGAATTTCAACGAGAATCCCAGTTCGACTGTTCTCAGTTTTACTGTGGCTATCTCAACCCCCTTAAAAGTTCGTAATTCCCTGAAGAGGTAATCCCCTGTGGTAACGCTCTCTAATAACACTTTCGTAGGAGGCGGACGCGACCAGGAATCCACCGGTTATGCTTGGTGGTCTGGTAACGCTCGCCTCATCAACTTGTCAGGTAAGCTGCTGGGCGCTCACGTCGCTCACGCTGGCCTGATTGTATTGTGGACGGGTGCGATGACCTTGTTTGAGGTCTCTCACTATGTGCCTGAAAAGCCGATGTATGAGCAAGGCGCAATTCTTATTCCTCACCTGGCGACGCTAGGTTGGGGTATTGGCCCCGGCGGTGAAGTCGTTAGCACCTTCCCCTACTTTGTAGTCGGTGTGCTTCACCTGATTTCTTCGGCTGTCCTCGGTTTGGGCGGTGTATACCACGCACTGCGCGGCCCCGAGACGCTAGAAGAATACTCCAGCTTCTTTAGCCAAGACTGGAAAGACAAAAACCAGATGACCAACATCATCGGTTATCACCTCGTTCTACTTGGATTGGGTGCTTTCCTTCTAGTCATCAAAGCCTGCTTCCTCGGCGGCGTATATGACACCTGGGCGCCTGGCGGCGGCGACGTTCGCGTCATCACAAACCCCACGCTCAACCCGGCGGTTATCTTCGGCTATCTCACCACGTCTCCGTTTGGCGGCGAAGGTTGGATTTGCGGCGTTAACAACATGGAAGATATCATTGGCGGCCACGTTTGGGTGGGCCTCATCTGTATCTTCGGTGGCGTATTTCACATTCTCACCAAGCCATTCGCTTGGGCACGACGCGCCTTGATCTGGAACGGCGAGGCTTACCTCTCCTACAGCATCGGTGCCGTCTCCCTGATGGCTTTCATCTGCTCTTGCTACGTTTGGTTTAACAACACCGCTTACCCTAGTGAGTTCTACGGCCCAACCAACGCAGAAGCCTCTCAGGCTCAGGCCATGACCTTCTTGGTTCGTGACCAGCGCTTGGGTGCCAACATCGGTTCGGCTCAAGGCCCTACTGGTCTAGGTAAGTACCTCATGCGCTCCCCCACTGGAGAGATTATCTTCGGCGGTGAAACCATGCGTTTCTGGGACTTCGACGGCCCTTGGCTAGCGCCTTTACGGGGCACAAACGGCCTCGATCTTGACAAGCTTAAGAACGACATTCAGCCCTGGCAGGTGCGTCGCGCTGCTGAGTACATGACTCACGCGCCTAACGCTTCTATCAACTCTGTGGGCGGAATCATCACTGAGGTTAACTCCGTTAACTTCGTGAATCCCCGTCAGTGGTTGGCGTCCTTCCACTTTGTCATGGCGTTCTTCTTCTTAGTCGGCCACCTATGGCATGCGGGCCGCGCTCGTGCTGCTGAAGGCGGATTTGAGAAAGGTCTAGACCGCGCTGCTGAGCCAGTGTTGTCAATGTCTGACTTAGACTAATCTAGTTAGCTCGTAAGGGTTCTGCTAGTTGGATAGTTAGATTTAGACAGTTGGATTTAGATAGTTAGATACAATAAAAGCCTCCTACCGTTCGGTGGGAGGCTTTTTTGTTGAAGCCTCCCTCAGGCAAGTTTCGACGTAGAATTTGAGAGTTAATAGCGATCGCACTCCCCATGCTCAACCAGCCCTACTACACGCTACGCTCCAAAGCGAACGGCCAGTACTTAGTCGCGCGTCCGCCGGTAGAAGGCCAGCATCCCGAAATACCTACCGATCCCTTTTTGCTATTATTCATCGCCGATTTTGACGCGCTCAGCTATTTAAACAAGCACGCCAAAGAGCTAGCCCCGCAGTTTTCCGTAGAGTATTGCGATCGCGCTCAAATCAAAAAAATATCAGACCGCTGGGGCTACAAAGGCATCGGCATCGTCAACGATCCGCTAGTTCCACGCATAGAATTTATGGGCTTTTAGCCGGTCGGCCAATATTAGGTCAACCAATATTAGGCCAGCCAATATTAAGTCAGCCAATATTCAGAGACTGAATCCAGTCGCCCAAACCATTGAGAATAAGCTGGACGCCAATCGCCATCACAAATAGACCCAGCAATCGGCTTAGCGCGTGAATACCACTGGCCCCTAGCCATTTAAGTAGAAGCGTTGAGGTGCGCAAAGCAATATAGATGATGAGGCCAATGAGCGCGATCGCCACAGAAATCGCGGCTAGATTACTCACCGTCTTCAGAGATTCGGCCCCTCGACTAGCTTCTGCGGCCAGTCCTAGTGCCACCGCGATCGCTCCTGGCCCAGCAAGCAGCGGAATCGTCATGGGCATAAAAGAGATGTCTTTATGCCCATCTGCTTTATGGATAACGTCCTGATTATCTATATCGCTGAGCTTCGATTCAGAATTCATCGCATTCCACGCCGCGTGAAAAACAACGATGCCGCCGGCAATTCGCACAACCTCAAGCGAAATGCCAAAAAAGCGTAGAATGCCGCCGCCCACGAGCAAAGAGGACACTAGCAAGATTACAACGTTGAGGGCAATGCGTTTGGCATAGCTACGCCTGAGAGCCTCCGGAACGCCAGCGGTCAGCACCAAAAAAATAGGGACGCTGCCAATCGGATCGATCACCGGAAACAAAGCTGCAAGGCTACCTAAAATAAAGTCAGTAAATTCTTTGATAGGCATAGGTTGGCTTTGTAAAGGGCAGACTCATTCGGCAAAGCAGGGGCCGGCGTTTTCGATCTCTAATACCTGCGACCTTCGCGATAGAAGTACATGTTGATAGCCGCGATCGCAAAGCAAATCATAAAAATCAGCAGCCGAATCCCATATATCGGCTCATTAATCAGCCGTCCATTCTCAAACAGCGGCGTCAGCGAAGGCTCCAGCTTAGCCAGCATAAACCCAAAGACAAACGCACCAATCGTAGAAGCCGCCTGACTAAACTGTTTAATCTCTTGCCCCGTACTCGGAGAGATTAAAAAACCCACCAGCCAGCCGAAGGCCCAGCCGCCCACTCCAATCAGCACCGTCTGTGCAAAGCCTTCATCGTTTAATTCCTGATGCACCGTACGAGCAATCCACAGCACCACGCCAAACACAAGGAACCCGACGAGCAAACTAGCAACAGAGCGGGCCTGATTCATAACTAATTTAGCCGGGAGAGTTTAATTCTAGGATCGACGAATGAAAGCAGCAGGTCGGCTAGCAAATTACCAACGATCAGCATCACCGCCCCCAAAACCAAACTGGCCATCACCAAAAAAAGATCCTGCTTCTGAATCGCTTCAAGCGTCAAAGTGCCAAGCCCTGGCCAGCTAAAGTAGTTTTCAACAATAAACGAACCGCTCAACAACGACGAAAACTCGAAGCCCAAAATAGTAATCAGCGGATTGATCGCGTTACGCAACGCGTGAACGTAAACCACCTTATTTTCTGATAGCCCTTTAGCCCTCGCCGTTTGAATATAGTCCTGTCGCAGCACATCTAGCATTTGGCCGCGCATAATCCGCTGCAGCCCAGCAAAGCTAGTGATGCTAAGCGCCAGCGTCGGCAAAATTAAATGCCAAACCACGTCTAGAAACTGACCAAACCAGGTAAGTTCATCGTGGTAAACGCTGGTGCGCCCACCCACCGGGAACAGCGGCGTCGTAAGCTGCGCAAAAAAGAGCAGCAGCAGCCCGGTAATGATAGTCGGAAAGCCCTGGCCGATATAGCTCAAAATGCGCAAGAACTTGTCTAGCCAGCGGTCCTGGTTTACCGCACCAATAATGCCAAACGGAATGGCGATCGCCCAGGTCACCACAATTGAAGCCGCAGACAGCAGCAGCGTATTCGGCACTCGCTCCCACAAAATTTCTGTTGCCGGTCTGCGGTAGGCAAAGCTAATGCCAAAATTTCCTTGAAAAGCCTGCTGTAGCCACCGAAAATACTGCTCTAGATAGCTTTTATCGAGTCCAAATTCTTGACTATACTGAGCCAATAGCTCTCGTGGAAACTCAGGGTCTGATCGAAAAGGCGTTAAGAAATCTCCCGGTGCTAGCTGCACCACCATAAAGCTCAAAAAGCTAGCCAGCAACAGCGTTAAAAATGCCTGCAAAAGCCGTTTAACAATGTAGGCCAGCGTTTCGTTACCAAAGATGCCGCGCAGCGCTAAGTTAGCCCGATGGGCACTAGATAGCTCTTGAGTAGGCGGCTGGGTAGGAGAAGACGACATAGCGCTAGAGGAGAGTTCTCTGAAGATCGAATAATATCGAAACGGATAGAAACTAGTACTAAATCAAACTAGTACTGAATTAGACTAGTACTGAATCAAACTGACAATAGGCACATCTGAAGGCAAATTATCGCGTCCGGCTAGGCCACTCAGCTCAATAACAAAGATAAACCCAGCGAGCACCGCACCCGTTTTCTCAATCAGCTTCGCCGTAGCCGCTGCCGTACCACCGGTCGCGAGTAAGTCGTCTACAACAACGACCCGACTACCCGAAGCAAACGCATCTTGATGAACCTCTAGCTTGTCTTTGCCATATTCCAGCGTATACTCCACGCTGTGAACAGCCCGAGGCAGCTTGCCCGCTTTGCGAATAGGGACAAATCCTTTTTGCAGCTGATACGCCATCGGCATCGCAAAGATAAAGCCTCTCGACTCGATTCCGGCAATACAGTCAGGGTTGAGTTCTTTAGCCTCTGCGCTCAGCTGCTCTACGGTGTAGCTCAAGCCGGCAGGGTCTTGTAAGAGCGTAGTAATATCTCGAAATACAATACCTGGCTGAGGAAAGTCAGGAATGTCTTTAATCAGGGCTTTGAGATCCATACTTGGCGATCCATACGGCTGACGAAGGCTTTATCAGGGGTATCTTATCAGGGCTTTGTCCCTAGAGTGGGTTTCAGCCGCTTTTACATCCAAAAGAGCGCTTTGCATTTTAAGCGTCTATGCCTTAGGAACCTTAGTCACGGTGCTCTCGAACCAGCCTTTGCGCCAGAAGTAATAACTTAGAGACAGCGCGATCGCAATCATCAGCGCCCAGCACAGCGGATAGCCCCAGTAATATTCCAGCTCGGGCATATTCCACGGAGATACGTCGCTGTTAAAGTTCATCCCGTAAACGCCCACGATAAACGTCAGCGGAATAAAAATAGCCGAGATCACCGTCAAAATCTTCATCACCTCATTCATCTTATTAGACACCGACGAGAGATAAACATCCATCAGGTTTGCAGTCAGCTCGCGATAGGTTTCAAGAATATCGAGCACCTGCACAACGTGGTCGTAGCAGTCTTGCAGGTAAACTCGCACTTCGGGCCGAATCAGTTCGCTGCCATCGCGAACCAGCCGACTCAAAGCGTTACGCTGCGGCCAAATAGATCGCCGTAGGCCCATCAGCTCGCGGCGGATGCGGTAGATCTTTTGAACCGTCTGGCGGCTAGGATTAAAAATCACCTCATCTTCTAAAGACTCTATATATTCGCCGTACTCCTCCAAAACAGGGAAATAAGCGTCAATTACCGCGTCTAGCAAAGCATAGGCTAAATAATCGGCCCCCGCCCCCCGAATCAGGCCCTGATTTTGGCGAATGCGATGGCGCACCGGATCAAGACAATCCTGATTCAGTTCTTCTTGAACGGTCAGCAGATAGTTTTTGCCGAGTACAAAGCTAAGCTGTTCGCTCTCAAATTTTGGAGCCGCTTCAGTATCTTCGTTATGCTTCGAGGTCAGCATCACCATTCGAGTAATAATCAAGAGCTGATCGTCGTAATACTCAACTTTGGGCCGCTGTGGAACATTAACCACATCTTCTAAAACCAGCGGATGAAGATGAAAAACGGTGCCCAATCGGTTGAGCACGTCTTCGTTGCCTAAGCCCTGGAGATCTATCCAAGAAATGCTTTCGGTGTCCAGGTAGTCAGCGGCTTCTTCAGGCGATCGCAGTTTCTTTCGCCAAGCCTTGTCGCTATTAAAGTCAATCAAAGTCAACTGTGTCGGAGAAGCCCCCTCATCAATTACCAGCGTCCCCGGAGCCATCCCTACCGGATCGTAGTGATAATCCCAGTGGCGTCTTTCGTCTTCCTCTTCTTCTCGAATAGCTGGCTGCGCGGAATTTAGGTTAGATTTCATAGACGTTGAAAAGTAAAGGGCAAGCAGGCAAACAAAGCAGCCGGGCGATTGACCACATCGCTCAGGGCACAGCAACCAGAGTTTTTAAGCTGAGTTCTACTTGTTTAGGCTATTATGTTTCCGTCTTGAATGACCAGTATGAAAACTTCTTCCAACGCTGCGAAAAAGGCTGATTCAGCCAGTGCGGGTATGGCTCAGCCCAAGATCCCTTGCCGGGTCACGGTAACAGAATCGGGCTGGCATGGCGCTAAGCAAGCGGCGATCGCCGTTGGCTGCAGCAGCGTTTCAGACTTACTCGAAAAGCTAGGCAACGGCGAGCTGTCGGTCATTGAAAGTGACGCGATCGCGCTCGACCCCATTGCCAGAGCAAATCAGACGCTAATGGGCGGCAAGCAATTCTCCAGGGAAAAGGCTCCGCCAACCCGCCGCGCTCGAAAAGCCACTCAAGGGCGCGAGATTAATCCGAGAGCGATCGCCGCTAAGCTAGTCCCCGCTGGCATTCCAGAAAGCTTTTCGCAAAGCGTATTGCAGCACGTACCCCAGCACATCCACATTCATACGGGCGCTGAAATTGCCGAAGCGCTAGAAGACGAAGATCTGCTAACGCCCGCAGGCATCTCTCTACCTAAGCTCATTATCACGGGCATCTGCGCCGCTGGCATTATCGGCTCTTTACTATACGTAGCCGATCAAATTTTGACCAACGGCATCAATCTATTGCCTCGCACAGAACGCATAGAAGACATCGTGACGCCCAAAACAGGTGATGTCGTAGCGGGCTACACCGTCAGCGACGAATACGGCATTCGCCCCTTTCATCCGGTAACCGGCGAGCCGAACGCGCCTCATAGTGGGGTAGATTTGGCGACGCCGGTAGGGACACCGATTTATGCGGTTGGACAAGTGGGCGATCGCACAACCGTCGATTGCTGGTGGGACGATGGCGGCGGCGGTTGGGTCGTCGATCAAACCGCTGAGTCTTATCCGGGCTACACATTTCAGTCTTTACATACGTCTAAAAACGGCTGTCGTCAGGGCGAGGCCGCAGCGGGCGAAGTCATTGCCTTCTCCGGCAACAGCGGCTTAGGCACCGGAGAGCACTACGACTTCCGCGTAAAAATAGACGGTAAGTACGTCCCCCCCGACGTGAAGTATCTAGAATCAGCCGTTACTGGCGATCCCCCTGTACAGTAAGCACAGAGGCAAAAGCTCGTCGTTTTCTTACAACGAAACCTGTAATGCTATGGACTCCATACATCCTATAGAGCAACAGCTTATAGAGCAACAGCTTATAGAGCAACAACTTATAGAGTCCATTCGTACGCTCGCGCCTGACAAACAGCAAGCCGTCTTAGACTTTGCTGAATTCTTAAAAAACCGACAGAATCCCTACGACAAAATACTTTCGAACGAACAGCTCCCAGCTTCAGAAAAATCCAATGAAGTCGTCGATAAAACAGTAAACCTATCTGAGCGCAACATAAATCCGGCACAAGCCGCTGAGCTAAGATCGCGTCTGCAAAGTTTTGAGGAAGACTGGAACCGTCCTGAGATGGCAATCTACGATGAAATATAAACGCGGCGATATTGCCCTAGTACTTTTCCCAGACTCTAATCTACAAACGGCAAAACGCAGACCTGTTCTTGTCCTGCAGGCAGATAATCTCGATACAAGACTTAACCAGACCATCGTCGCAATGGTTACCAGCAACCTAACAAGAGCCAACCATCCTAGTCGCGTCTCAGCCATTCTCTCCACTCCCGAAGGCAAAGCAAGTGGACTGCTGCTAGATTCTGTCATCATGACCGATAACATAGTGACTATTTCACATTTAGCCTTCGATAGAAAAATTGGCGTTTGGAAAAATATGTCAGAGGTAGAAACCGCGCTTCGGCACACTCTAGATATTTAATAATCTCGCTATCTTTATCTGTGTGGAAAAAAATACAATTAGTCGGACTACTCAGATTCTCAACGGCCAGCAAGAAATTACCGCTGATACAGCGTTAGAGATTAGGACTGTTGTGAGGAACCGCTGCCGAGCTATGGCTGAACTTACAGCATTCTCTAAAATCTTGAACCAAACACTACTAGCGTTTTAATAAGACCAAAAACGCATTTATGACGCCTGCAACCCTATCACGCAGGTGTCTGCTGCAAACTCGGCTGCTCTTCCGGCAAAATCGCTCCTTCCACCGGGCACACCTGCAAGCAAATTCCACAGTCAATACAGGTGTCAAAATCAATCCAATACCAGCCCAGCCCCTTTTTATTCTTACCAGGACCTTCATCAATACAGGCAACCGGACAGGCATCAACGCAGTCGGCAACGCCTTCGCAAACGTCGGTAACAATAGTGTGGGACATAAGGACTGTTCTCTCAAAAAGGCTTCTTACTACCTTAGTGAACGATCTCGGTTTCAGACAAGCCCTCAGCAGAGATCCAGGCAATTTGGTTGATATTGCGTTTGCGCGCGATCGCCCGCACCTCATCTGCCGACTGCTCCAAATTCAAACTTAGCTCTACTCGCACCGTCTTATCCGAGCGAATCTTCTGCGCGTAGGCCAACGCCGCCGCTGCTGCTGCCTCGCCCTGCGGCACAATCAGCCAGTCACTGTGCGGCGTCTGCGCAGGTAAATGTCCGCTATCCGCCAATTCCTGACGAAGCTGCTCAATATTCAGCACAAACCCAATCCCCGGAAAGCCCTGCTTCTCCGGTTGATTGGGCGCATCATACACAGCTAGCAAATCATCATAGCGACCGCCTTGGCCCAATATCTGGCGACTCTGAGCGCTAATCACCTCAAAGACAATGCCCGTGTAATAGTCAAACGGTCGAATCAGGCTCAGATCGAGAATGATAGAAGGCACCGCGACACCCTGAGCGCGTTCTAACCGCAGTAGATCTATCAAGGACTTGAGCCGACTAACAATCGCCTGCTGAGACTCGTTCAAACTAAAGTCCGCAAGCTTAGCTAAAACCTCCGTGGGTTCTCCGCGCAAGTCCATTAACCTCAAAGCTAGACGCTTATGCTCGTCCGAGAGCGACATCTCTTCTAGTGCCACTCGATCTAGCGCTGCAATGCTGTGCCGGACAGATGCGATCGCCCCCTTAGGAAACTCAGACAGCAGCGAATAAGTCAGCGCCGCCTCGCCCAGCACAATCTGCGCATCCGCCAGCTTCACCTCATGCAAACAGTCCGCCACCAGCAAAACCGCCTCAGCGTCGGCCATCACGCCGCTCGCCCCAATCAGTTCCATCCCCGCCTGATAATGCTCCTGCTGACCGCCCCGGCTCCCCTGAGCAGAGCGCCGAAATACATTGGCGTTGTAGTACAACCTCTGTGGATAGGTCACCGAGGCCAATCGAGTCACCGCAGCGCGAGCAATCGAAGCCGTCAGCTCAGGCCGCAAACCCAAGCGCTGATCGCCCACCTGCGAAATTTGTAGCTCCACCACCTCAGTGCGTTCAATCGCACCGCCCGCCATCAGCGTATCCATCGTCTCCACCGTAGAGGTGATGATGCGGTGATAGCCCCACCGATGAAAGACCTGCTCTAGCCGGTCTTCTATCCAGCGCTTTTGCACAACGTCTAGGGGGAGTAAATCTCGGCCACCCGCCGGGGGTTGGTAGCTGGGTTGGTAGCTGTTTCCTTCTGGCATTTATCATTTTTTGGAGAACAATCCGCTAAGCAGACCGCCCCCTTTCTTCGTACCAGCAGCCCTAGCAGGAGCCGCTTTCGAGGCTTTAGCATTAAGCTTGGCTTGCACTTCTTTGGCCATGTCGTTCTCCTCATCAAAAGCCAGGGCTTGCTTAGCGTGAATTTTCGCTAGGGTCGCCTGATTAGACTGAAGGTAGAGGCTAGCAAGATAGCCATGACAAAGGGCACTTTGCGGATGGGCGGCGATCGCTTCTCGCAGTTCTAAAATAGCGCGAGAGTAGTCCCGTTTATAGGCGAATTCTTTAGCACGGCTCAAATAGCTCTCGATAATCGCCTCATGCTTTGGGCGACGAGGAGCCGATTCAGCGGGTTCTGACCGCTTTTCAGCCCCATCATCAGCGCTCCGCCCCGCCTTCTCACCAACAGTCCCCTTCCGCATCAAAAACACGGCGTTGAGCTCGCTCAGCTCATTAATAGCGCTGTCCACAAGCGCAAGATCGTCAAACTGACCTTTAGCGATGCTATTGACCGCCGTAGTATAGTCCAGCTCTAGATTACTGGTGCCCAACAGCTTCTTAGCCGACTCACTTTTAGCCGATAGCAAAATAGGACGCGTCACAAGCTGCTGCTGCTTCATTTTGAGCAAAATGCTGTGTTCTTTAGCAGACTTCTCCTGCATTAGCGTTTCATAAGCTGGGTTTACATGCTTAGAAAGCAGCTCGCTCGCCAGCTTCATTTGCGTCTCAGAAGCTTCGCACAGGCTATCGGGATGCAACTGGCGGGCAATTTGAAGATAGCGCTTGCGAACCCGCTTAGGATCAGCGGCTAATGAAAAGCCAAGAACAGCATGATGGTCAGTAATGTCGAGTTTGAAGAGGCCTTCGTTAGTCGGCATGATTTTTGAAGCTAGCGTAAAGGTCTTAGGTTCAGAATGCCCGCGATCGCCGTCTTGAATAGATTTTCAGTTAGAAAAATTCGAATGTGAGAAGATCAAGCCGCCGCTAGCAGTTAGCAAAAAGCATTTTGCTGCTGAAAGTATTTCGCGACCAGAAGTCTTATTGTCCTAATGTCCAAACTGTCTAATGCCTAAATTGCCTAATGTCCAAACTGTCTAATGTCTAAACTGTCTAATGTCTAAGTAGAGAGGAGGGTTCTGATGAAACCGCTTACGCTTTATCGCCTGCTGTGTATAGGCGCGATCGCTCTCATCGTCGCGCTAGGGCTAGGCACCAAAGCCTACACCGGCTGGGGATACGAATGGGTGAATAACTGCTTCGGCGACGTACTCTACGAAATGGCCTGGATCTGGTTTGCGGGCGCTATCAAACCGCGCTGGGCAGCCTCTAAAATTGCGATCGCTATCTTCATCATCACCTCAGCTATTGAGTTCTCCCAGCTCATTTCGTTTCCCGATGCCTGGACAGATCAGCTATGGTGGCGGCTACTATTAGGCACCCATTTCGACTGGGGCGACTTTCTTTATTATGCAGTCGGCTGTGTGCTGGGCGCAGTTAGCCTAATCTGGCTTAGAAGAAGTCTCAGTACCACGGCTAGGGCTTAGCACTACAGGAATACGCATCGCTGCTGCTAGCGACTCCGCATAGCCGCAATCTTTTAGCCTGACGCCTCAAGAACTGCTTGCTCAAAACGTAACTTCACTCAGCCTTCCTGCCAAAAAGCTTCCTACTGCGGTATCCAAACGGAAACAGACCCCGCCTCACAGCAAAAGTTAGCCCAACCGGCCTCATCCGTCGTCACCGGTTCGCTGACATGCTCAGTCGCATCTACGTAAACGCAATTAGGTTGACCTACGTGCATCCACTTCGTGCCCGCTTCGCCATTACTCATCACCACCGCCATACCGCCAGGATGCTCTTCCGTCCCTAGCCGGGTCCACCCCACCGTATTCATATGGTCAAAGTAGTCTTGTTGTTTGCCATAGCCGTAGCGGCGTCTAGCATCTAAGAACTTATCAAGCAGCCACTTATGACAGTTGAGGAAAATCTCATGTGCTTCGCCATCGTCTCCTGTATCTATATAGTGCGCGCCGTAATAGTCAGCATAGAAAACGCAGGGATAGCCATCTCGTCTCAGCAAAATTAGGGCGTAAGCCAGCGGCTTAAACCAAGGCTCCACCACCGACTCTAGCGACTGCAGCGGTTGAGAATCATGATTATCGACAAGCGTAACCGCCAGCTCCGGATGCGTGGCAACCAGAGTATCGTCAAAAATAGTGCGTAAGTCGTAATCATTGCCTTGCAAACTAGCCTCATGGAAGTTGTAGTGCAAGGGCGCGTCAAACAGCGTCACCGTTTCGCTCGTCAAATCGATAAAGCGGTGCAGCGCGGTAATATCGCCCGACCAGTACTCGCCCACCGCAAACAAAAACCGACCGCTGTAGCGCTGCACGTGGTTCATCCACTGAGGAAAGAATCCGGCGCGAACATGCTTCACCGCATCAAAGCGAAAGCCATCTAAATCAATAGTGTCTACGTACCACTCACCCCATTTTTTTAGCGCGTCGCTTACTTCTAGATTATTAACGTCTAGGTCGCAGCCCATCAGATAGTCAAAGCTGCCCTTCTCTAAATCAACCTGATCGTCAAAGGCTTTGCCCTCAAAAAGATAAACCGCCTCGTAGTTTTCCGGTTCATATGCGTTGTGGTCTGTCGCGTTGAAGTGCCACCAATGCCATTCCATGTCGGAGTACTTCCCCTGCCGCCCCGGAAAAGTGAAATGCGTCCAGCTCTTGATTGTCGTTTCTTCCCCAATGGCCTGATGTCTATCGTCAGGAGCGCAAGGCAGCGCGATAAACTCCTCCTGAGCGTCTGCGCCCATCATGTGATTCAGCACGACATCTGCATAGACAGCAAGACCAGACTGCTTAGCCTGCGAAACCGCATTGATATACTCATCGCGAGTGCCGTACTTAGTACGCACAGAGCCTTTTTGGTCAAACTCGCCCAAATCGTACCGGTCGTAAACGCTGTAGCCAACGTCGCGATCGCCCGCAGACCCCTTATAAGCAGGCGGCAGCCACAAAGACGTAATCCCCGCTGCCGCCAAGTCAGCTGCATTCTCCGCTAGCTCATTCCACAGAGAGCCGTCCGGTTCCACATACCAGTGAAAAAACTGCATCATTACGCCATTGTGCGCAGACTGGTTACTCTCAGACATAGCTACAAAGGAATCCTAAAGAAAGGGTTAATGCAATATTCGCTTTGTACTCCGTTACAAAGAATCATCCGAAGACATATTTCTTTATAACCCATGTAGTGAAAAACTCATTGTACCAGTTGTACAAACTGTCCACTCATGCGCCCAGAAAGTAACAGATTACACATTTTGCCCATTCGCAGCGCCTGCGGTCAGTTTTTACCCTGTAATTACAACGAATGACCGTAATTATACGGAGATTCCAAACGCTAGCAGGTTTCGCGCTATCAGCAGACGCATTACCCCAGCTAGACTAGGCCGTCCTCTTTGGATCAAATCTAGAGAGCGGCTTTACGTTCGTCAAAGCTTCGCTTAGTGCAGCCTGAATTTTGCCATTGGTCGCTAAAATTCGGCCCGAGTCAACCACAAACGGACTTTGGTCATAAGCCGTCACCTTACCGCCCGCTTCTTCTACTAGCACCACACCCGCCGCCAAGTCCCACGGCGACAGTCCCCGCTCCCAGTAGCCATCTAGCCAACCACAGGCCACATAGGCCAAATCAATAGAAGCCGCCCCGCCTCTACGAACGCCTTGGGTTAGATGAGTCAGATGGCAGAACTCGGCATAGTTATTGTCAATAGTTTCGCGGCGATCGTAGCCAAAGCCAGTGACCAGCAGGCTATCTGCTAAAGATGCCGTGTTAGAAACGCTAATCGGCTGGCGGTTGCAGGTTGCGCCCAACCCCCTAGCAGCCCGAAAAAGGTGTCCGCGGGCAGGATCAAAAATGGCTCCCACAGCCGGTTTACCCGCTATTAGCAAACCCACAGAACATCCACAGAAGGGGTACTGATGCGTGTAATTAGTCGTCCCATCGAGCGGATCGACCGCCCACAGCAAATCATCCGTTTGCTCGCCCAATCTGCCAGACTCCTCAGCGAGAATGGCATGAGTCGGCACATGGCGGCGCAGAACAGCCAGCACCTCCTTTTCAGCCGCCTTATCGGCCTCAGTCACCAAATCACCTGGACGCCCCTTAGAGCGAATATCGGAAAGATTTCCCCAGTAGTGCTGAAGCACCGCACCGCCGGCAGAGGCGGCTTCACTCGCAATATCAAGAAATCGCTGGAGATCTTCTGGGGTATAGCTCATAGAGTTAATCGCTTGAAAAAGTTAATCGCTTATAGGAGTCAGTCGCTGCGCGATCGCCGATTAGACTAGCCATCTTCATAATTAGTCATCTTCTAAAGGTAGGCCAGCGCGAACTTTACCCTTACCAAAGTAGCGACCAAACTGCAGCTCGTACACTTCGTCTTCGTCTTGGGTTTCTACTTCTAGGTCGCTGCGCGGATAGCTCACGCACAGCAAAGCATAGCCCTGCTTGCGCAAATCGGGAGATAGCCCCATCGCCTCAGGCTGGTAGACTTCGCCAGAGAGCACTCGTACCGCGCAGGCCGTACAGGCTCCATTCCGGCAGGCAAAAGGCAGATCGGCGGCCTGGTTTTCGGCAGTGTGCAAAATGTAGCGATCGCTTGGCACCTGCACATTATAGGTAACGCCCTTCTGCCGATCGTGAATGCGAATATTGTAGGTATCGGCAAGATCGGACATGAGACAAGCCGCTCTACAAAGGGAGCAGGCACAAGAACCCTACTATGATGGCACGGCCCGTGCAGACGAACGAAAGAACAACCCAGAAATAACAGCGCCTGCAAATCAGTTCTGGTATTTTGCCCGTATAGGGAGCCAATTTCTGATACGATAGCGAAGCTGTAATTCACGGGTAAATCCGGGACTTACGAGCGCTAATACGGAGAGATGGCCGAGCGGTTGAAGGCGCAGCACTGGAAATGCTGTAACGGGGCAACTTGTTCGAGGGTTCGAATCCCTCTCTCTCCGTTTTTCGAAAAGGCGGGTAAAGTTACGGGTAAAACCTGGCTTTACCCGCCTTTTTCGCTATCTAGCCCTTTCAAAACCTGCCTTTCAAAACCGGCTTTTCAGAACCTGCCTGTCAAAACCTATTAGCTTTTTCAGAACCTAGTGCAATCCCGCCGACAGACACCAGTAAAAGACCTGTCCATTGAATAATCTCTAAAGCAGGCCGAGGCGTAAAAAACCAGGCCATCATCAGCGTGAGTAGTGGGACAGCCGCCGCGATCGCCCCAGTTCTAGCGCCAATAAGCCTCAAACTGCCATAGCTCAACAGATAGACCAGCAGCATCGTGATGCCTAAGACGATCCCCCAAAGAGAAAAACTAAGCCAGCTAATGCCCGGTAATTCCAGCGGGCGCACCAGCAAAATAAAGCTGCTCAGCACCGCCACCACAGAAAACTGAACAATCGCCGTAGGAATAGGATGGCACTGCTGCCGGTAGGCAATATTAGTCATCACAATATAAAAGCTAAAGCAAACGCTAGCTAATACGCCCAGCCAGATCGCTGTAGACGGCAAAGCGAGCCCAACTTCTAATCCGGCTTCTAGTCCGGCTTCTAATTCAGCATCTAGAGCGCTAGTGAACGCCGGGCGAGCGGTCAGCAATCCGCCCATCGCGATCGCTACAATCGCCAGCAGCCCCACCTGCGTAATCTTGTTCTCTTGAGCGAGCACCACGCCTAGCGGAATCACCGTCAGCGGATATAGAAAAAGCAGCGTTGCCCCAATGGGGGCACCCAACAAGCTAATACTCTGATAGATAAACGCCTGGGACAGAAAAAGCGCTAGGCCGCTCACCATTAGCAGCAGCATAATTTGATCGCGCGTGTAAATCCAAGCTTGAAGGTCTTCCCAGGTTTCTTTATGGAGCTGCGGAGCCAAAAAGACCAGGGCCGGAATCATCACGAGCATTCGCAGCCAAAGCAAAGCCGCTGCCGGAACAAAGCCTGCGCCCAATTCGCCAATAGGAAACCCTAGCCAGCTGCCTCCTTGGCCTAAGGTCGCAACGATGCCGTAGTGCCAGGCAATCAAAAGCGCTGCGATCGCACTTAATACCATCCCTCGGCGCAGCGTATCCGCTTGAATATCTGCATCCGCCTGCCGCAGCTGCATCGCCTGTTGTCTTCGCTGCTCTGAAGTCGCTGGAATTGGCAGCGCTAGAGGAGTATCGGGGCGCTGAGCCGTCGAAGTAGCACCAGTGGCTTCAGACTCTCCTGGCAAGCGCGGCTGGCTACGAATTTCCAGATGAGTTGATTCAACACCCGTATTAGCATCAGCTAGGCTAGATTCTGACAGGGCAGCTAGCTGGTCGCGTTCGGCCTGTAGCGCGTCAATATCTAGCTGTAGCGTCGCCTTCTCAGACTCTAGCCGCTCAATATCTTTAGTTAGCTGCTTGGCATAGCGCAACTTCAGCCTTTCAAGTGGGCTATCGGCCAAACTCAATAGCTGAGGATCACTCAGATCGCTAAGAGCAGGCAGATCGCCAGGAGCAGGCGGGTCGGTATCGGAAGAACCAGGCCGGGGAAACTGCTGAGAGTCACCGTCCTCAAAGGCTGGGTTAACCGGCTTCATGTTGTCTTTTTTACCAGGAGTGCTTGTAAATGTACCAGACTCTTAATAGCTGCGAAAGGATTAAGGATAAGACGCTGACAAAGGGATGAATCAGTGATCTAGATCATTTACGTTCTAGCAGCGTACCTGTCTGAATTCTGATGATACGGTCTAGACCTTCGGCTTCAGCCGGAGGAAACCCGGTGAGCTGACGATGCATTTTTTCAATGATATGAGGCGGAACCTGACGCGATCGCGCAGCGTTTCTTTGCAAGCAAACCGCCAGCGGCGTGTCAATCCAAGCGGCGACTAGCAGCGTATACCGGCAGCGGCGAGCGAGTCGAATAAATTCTCGACGCTGACGGCGAGCCGCATTAGTCGCGTCGTAAATCACAGCGGCAGTGCAGCCTTGATCAATAGAGTGACGAGCGGCTTTTAGCTGATGAGTGAGCGATCGCCGAATGTCCGTCCATTCACCTTGAATGGCCGCATCTCCATAAAGCTGAGCGCGAATACCATCGGTAGAAATAATTAGGTAGTGCTTGTCTTCAATCACTTTTTGCGCCGCTAGCTGCTCAGCCCAGGTAGATTTACCACTGCCTGGAATGCCAACAGTTAAAATCAGCGGCGCTAGAACAGACATACTTTGGAAAAATCCACTAAAAATCGCAGACCTCCATTTTGTTAGGAAACCTGCGATTTAGTCGAGCAGCACAAATGAACTTCTATATAATCGTGCCGTCAGGAATAACCGCGTTCTTAATGACCACTACAATACCGCTGCGGATGTAGTAACCCTCAGACTCGCGCTCAGCTTCTTGCACATTGTCTTTATTGATAATCTGTACGTTCTTACCGATGCGAGCGTTCTTATCGATAATGGCGCGTTTGATAACAGAGCCTTCGCCAATACCCATCGGAATCTTATCGCCGTTAGGAAACTGACCGCTCTCGTCCATTTGCTCGTAGTAATCGCAGCCGATAATTAGCGAGCGATCGATCTCGCAGCTGTTGTGAATGCGCTGGCGCAAGCCAATCACCGATTTATTAATGCGGCAATTTTTAAGAATGCAGCCTTCGCTGATGATGGACTCAGTGACGTGGCAATCTAGTATTTTGCTAGGCGGGAGGTAGCGCGATCGCGTATAGATCGGTGCGTCTTCCTTAAAGAAACTAAAGGCCGGATTAGGCTGCTCAGTCAACGCAATATTCGCTTCGTAAAAAGCCTCAATCGTACCGATATCTTCCCAATAGCCCTTGAAGAGATAGGCTTGAACGTCGTAGTCCTTAGCAGAAGACGGGATGATCTGATGACCAAAATCAGTCTGGTCAGGGTACTTGTTCAGCAGGTCGATCAGCACCTGCTTTTTGAAAACATAAATGCCCATAGAGGCAATAAACGGCTTCTCTTTAGCTTCTTCCGCCGATAGACCCAGCTGCTGGGTATCGACTTCCATCACCTTAAGCGCGTCGCCCTTTGGCTTCTCCGAAAACTCGACGATGCGGTTGTTATCGTCTACCTTCATCAGGCCAAAGCTAGAGGCCGTTTTGTAGCCAATCGGCACCACAGAAAGCGTTACGTCAGCGCCGGATTCGCGGTGCTTGCGAACATAGTCGGCGTAGTCCATGCGGTAAAGATGGTCGCCCGAGAGAATGATGAATTCATCTACATCAGCTTCTTCAAACATCCACATATACTTGCGGACGGCATCGGCAGTTCCCTCAAACCAGCTAGGGCTATCGGGCGTTTGCTGAGCGGCCAGCACCTCTACAAAGCCGTCGCTAAAAGTAGAAAAGTTATAAGCCTTAGAAATGTGCCGGTTGAGAGAAGCCGAGTTGAACTGAGTCAGCACATAAATTTTTAGAATGTCCGAATTCAAGCAGTTGCTTACAGGAATGTCGATGAGGCGATACATCCCAGCAAGCGAAACCGCTGGCTTGGCGCGATACTTAGTCAGTGGATAAAGTCGGGTCCCGGCTCCACCACCCAAAATAATTGAAAGAACTCTTTTCACAACGTCAACCTAGCTTAAAAATAGCCATCCTTACTTCACGTTTCAGTGTGAGCCTGTATCGACCCGTTGGCAAGGGGCAACTGATAGATATATCAGCGAATCTTGCTTTAAGCAGGGTCAAAAACCGCATCTTCAATCGCGAATTGAGCGATCGCTTTTCGGATGGTGTCAGATTCGGATGGTGTCAGAAACAATATATTAACTGCGATCCCCAATAGTACAAACTTCAGGAACAGTCGACCGATAGAATCCGCCGCGCTTTCGGCAAATATGGCCTCTGACAGGGTTAGCTTAAGCGAGAAACATTAACTAAATATTAAGCACCGTAAAGAATATGAAGGTGCTTAATATTTGGACTAAAGAGGCTCATAGCAATTTCAACGGCTTCACGCTCGCTTCAGCGCCGCCTCACCCCGACGATAAAATTCCTGCGCATACTCAGTCCATCGCCCCTGGCCCCAATAGCGAAAACAGCTTGTTTCAACTAGCAGCAAATACAGCAGTGCCTCCTGATAGTCTTCTCGCTGCGTCACACTCGGATCGGCCTGCACCAGCCGATCGTACTTTTGATGAAACTTAGCGCTGAGTTCATTCATTGGCCCCAGCACATTGTCGTAACCATTGACCCAGCTCAGATCGTTCGTCCAAGAAGCGCCGTCCATGTGGAACTGATGGTCTGTAGTTTTTAAGTCTGCGATCGCACTCTCCACAGCCTCTGGCGTCGCGCTCTCCGGCTCCACCCGCTGCCAAATTTTGTGCTGCCCCACCGCCTGACAAGTCGGATAATCATCCGGGTTCACCCCAGCCGCCTCAATCAGCTCAATATACTCCGTCCCATTCAGGCCCACCGTCCCCTCTACGCCGCGCCCATTCTCCTTAATCTGCGACCAAAACGGCACAAAATCACGGCCATACTCATTCATCATCACGCCGCCGTTCTCGCCATCGGCAATCTGAGACACGCAGCAAGGCACACTCACCTCGCCAATCTGCTGACGCCCGCGCCCTTTCGCCTCGTGATAAGGCTGCATTTGCGCCACCAGCTTTGTATCCGATCCCTGAGTCTTGATCAAAGCCGTCATGCTAATCGTTTCGCCGCGAGAGTTGCGAGCAACCAGCTTATTAGGAACGTATTTATTATCTTGCGTGAGGCGATCGCCATTTAGCTGCTCTACCGAATCTTCCTGCACCAGCAGCCACCGATAGCCGCAGTCCTTTAGCGCCTTAATGTACTCATACAGCGTGTCAGGATGGTTCGGCAAATGCATCTCCGGCGGCGAAAAGCCCTTCACCCGCTTCAGCGCATCGTAGCCAAACAGCGCCGCAAAGTGATGCTGCCAAGCCTGAATATGCAGCTTAATATCGGGAATTGGCGTTGAAGGCACCACCGCATGGCTCCACATCGTCCCCATCCACTCTACGTAAGGCTGATACTGCGGCTCGCACAGCCGCTTCAAATCGCCAACAATATCTTCGCGGCCCATCTGCCGAAACGCCCAAAACAAGTTGCCCGAATAGTCCAACATAATTCGAGGATTCTCGCCCTTAGCCACCAATTCCGGAATCCACTCGCCCATCCGCTTGTAGCACCAGGCAAACACAGAAGCGTTGTGGTTGTCCCCCTCACCCTGATTCTCGAACATGTGCTGAAGATTGCTAATTGGCTCCCCGTTGTGGCCAGCCGGAATCGTTGGCTGATGCATATGCAGAGCGCAGGCAAACCCAGACGTAATGTCTTGAATGCGCAGGTTGGTATTGGGTAGAAAAACCGGATCGTCGTGGTTAGCAACGGCGGTAATGGTGTCTTCCCAGCCGCAAATATTCGGTAGACCAGAACGGGTGTCGTCGAGCTGAGGATATTTGCTAGGTGCGCTGGCAATCATGGGAAGAAATCCTTGAATTGAGTCTAACCTTTCGGATCTAGCCAGAGAGCGCCGTTAAACAAACGCTTTCTGATAGGTCCGGTCAAATAGTAAGCCACTTTCAGAGCCGATGAGCAATCAAGATGAGCAATCAACGGGTAGATAGCAATCGGCATATCGCAAATTTCATCCCGATTCTGCTTGAATAAATGCACCAAATCAACTTTCATGACCAAAAGTATTTTAAGAATCGGCTATGTATATCGTACAGATTGCTTCTGAATGCGCCCCGGTAATTAAAGCAGGTGGACTCGGCGATGTTGTCTACGGTCTTAGCCGCGAACTGGAATCGCGCGGACATTGCGTAGAAGTCATTCTGCCAAAGTACGACTGTATGCGCTACGACCATATTTGGGGTCTGCACGAAGCCTATAAAGACTTACTCGTGCCCTGGTTCGGCGGCACCGTTCACTGCTCGGTAGAGTGCGGCTGGGTACACGACCAGCTCTGCTTTTTTATTGACGATCACTCCGACGACCACTACTTCAACCGGGGCAAGGTATACGGCGACAACGACGACCAAATGCGCTTCGCCTTTTTCAGCAAAGCCGCGCTGGAGTTTCTACTTAAAAGCGGCAAACGCCCCGACGTCATTCACTGCCACGACTGGCAGACCGGCCTCATCCCGGTGATGCTGTTCGAAATGTACGCGCATCACGGCATGGCCAATCAGCGAGTTTGCTATTCCGTCCACAACTTCAAGCATCAAGGATCATGGGGCGAAGAAGCGCTAATTGGCACAGGACTCAATCGACCAGAGTATTACTTTCAGCCGGATCGCCTGCAAGACAACGGCAATCCGTTTGCCATTAACTTTATGAAAGGCGGCATCGTCTATGCCAACTACGTCAATACAGTTTCTCCTCATCACGCTTGGGAAGCCCGGTTTACCGATATTGGCTGTGGCTTACAGCCTACGTTAGCCGTTCATCAAGATAAGTTTGGCGGCATCCTCAACGGCATTAACAACGACATTTGGAACCCAGAAGTCGATACGCATATTCCAACCCACTACGGCCTCGAAGATTTTGAGAACAAAGCGTTAAATAAAAAGGCGCTGCGCGATCGCCTGCTCCTAGCCGACAACGACAAACCCATCGTCGCCTTCATTGGCCGCCTAGACCAGCAAAAAGGCGTCCACCAGGTGCATCACGCCATCTACCACAGTTTGGACAACAACGCCCAGTTTGTTCTACTTGGCTCCGCCTCCGAACCCGGCATTAACGACCTGTTCCAACATGAAAAAAGCTTCCTCAACAACAATCCCGACTGCCACCTAGAGCTTGGCTTCGACGAAGAGCTGGCCCATTTAATCTACGCCGCTGCCGACATCATGATTGTGCCTAGCAACTACGAACCCTGCGGCCTTACGCAAATTATCAGCCTCAAGTACGGCACCGTCCCGGTTGTTAGAGGCGTAGGCGGACTCGTCAACACCGTATTCGACTGGGATTATGACAGCGAACACGGCCAAGAAGCGCGCAACGGCTTTGTATTTTACGAAAATGACAGCGTGGCTCTAGAGTCTGCTTTGGGGCGATCGCTCGACTTGTACCACAAAGAACCACAGCTATTCGAACAGCTCGCCAAGCAAGGAATGCGCTGCGACTACTCCTGGCACCAACCAGGCAATTACTACGAAGCCGTCTACGAAAACATTCGGCACAAATAAACCCAGCGCCAGACTTTGCCAACGCCAGACTTTGCCAAAGTCAGAAATTGCAAAGTCAGAAATTGCAAAGTTAGAAATTGTAAGCACTCAAAAGTTCTCACACAGCTTTAAAGCTAATTCGATACAGTTATAGGCAACGAACGATAGTAGCTTATAGACAACCGTTAAACCCTTGCGCCCACACATCATGAAAGAACTTCTAGTAAAGCCCACGCCAGCAGCCAGCCCAACTCTCAGCCCAACCACGAGCAGCTTAGCTTTAGGAATAGGGCTAGTGGTTAGCCTATTAGCCGCGCCCGCCATCGCACAGCAGCGCCCTACCGCCGACGCCAACGTCTGCTCAACGAGCACTCAATCTTGCTCTAATGCCATCTTGGCAGATGGCCCGCTCTCTATCTCTACAGACAGAATCAGCCAGCCTAGCCTCAACAGCACAAGTGGATCGACGCTCGAACAAGTGTCTAGTTCAGTAAATGAACAAACTCGATTGGAAGGGGCTGCTACTCGTTTTGATATGGGGCCACTAGAGATAAATCCAGGCGATCGCTTGGGAGTAGGCGTTCGAACCAACCTACCCAATTAGTCCTATCTAATTAGTTCTACCCAATTAGTCTTGGCCGTGTCGATACCGCTTCAACGGTTAATATCACGGTTGATATCTTTGTTCTTAAAAACAGTTTGCAACATCCACTGCGTTAGCTGCGGCATCACTGAGTTCATTCCATTCAGCAGCTTTGCGCTGCCCGGAACGCGATCGCTCTCTTGATTGTTCAAAGCCTGCCAAACGGCATTGGCCACATCGTCCGGCTTCTCTACAAAAGGCACAGAAAGCGTTTGCTCTAGCTGCTTATAGCGAGCCTCTTTATCTTCAGGCGTCGAGCCTCGCAGCACGGCCTTCTCGGGAAAATCTGTTCGAATAATGTTGGGATAGATAGCGCAAACGTGAATGCCTTTAGGCGCAAGCTCGGCGTGCAAAGACTGGCTAAGTCCAGAGATAGCGTGTTTACTTGTGGTGTAAATTGTCTGGTACGGCATCGGCACCTTACCTGCAATAGAACAGATATTGACAATCGCTCCCGACTGCTGCGCCACAAAGTAGGGGAGCACCGCATGAATCGTATGAATATAGCCCCACAGATTCGTATCAATCACCTCGTGCCAGTCTTCTAGGCTAAAAGCTTCTGTTGGCCCCGAGCTGTACAGCCCCGCATTATTAACCAGCACATCTAGCTGACCAAACTCCGCGATCACCTTTTCTACCAGCTGCTTCACCTGATCCGGATCGCGCACGTCGGTCGGAATTGGCATAACCGGATTTGCCGACTGCATTTTTAGCTCGCTCGCCGCTTCAACTAACTTTTCAGGCGTACGCGCTGCGATCGCCACTCGGTAATCCGCCTTGGCAAATTTCTGTGCGATCGCCCGTCCAATTCCCTCGGATCCACCCGTAACTAAAACAACTTTCATATCTATCCGCAGTTTTCTAAGATAGATAAATCGTGAGCCACTCGCAGTGCAAAAACGTCTAACAGAAGTAAGACATACTGCCTATCCACCGGATTATTTCGTTGAATCCGCTCGTCATCGCTTTTGACTCGTCATCGCTTTTGATAAGCTCGCAAAGTCAACCAGCCAAACACCAGCGTAAACAACAGACTCCAGGCTAATGTCGTTATTACAGCGCTGACCGCAGAGTCACTAGTCGCCAAACGCCGCATCGCCTCAGCCGCCACCGATACCGGATTACGCACTACAAACCCCTGAACCCAGTCTGGAAATCCCTCTTTGGGCACGTAGCCAACGCTTAAAAAAGTCAGCGGCAAAATCCAGGGGTTCACCACCGCTGCAATCGTCTCAGAAGACTTCGCGCCCGCCGCCACATAAAGCGAAATCAGCGCAATCGAGAGCGTAAATACAACGGGCAGCAGGCAAAACCCAATCGCGCCCAGCAAGCCGCCCGAAAAGCGAAAGCCTAGCAAATGCCCAGCTAGCACCGCGCCTAAAATCTGAAACAACAATCGCGCTCCCGCCGATATCAGCCGTCCGCCAACTGCCGAAAGCCGCGCAATGGGCATCGCCCGCAGCCGCTGATCCATCCCACCATCTAGGTCGTTGTAGAATGCGATGCCGATATTAACCGTGTTAAACAGCAGCCCTTGTACAACGGTAAACGGCAGTAAAAACTGCGCGTACTCAGCAAAGCTACCCCCAGGATTAACGACTCGCGCAAAGCTAGCCGTAAATACGCACAGCAAAGAGATAGAGAAAGCCGTCGCAACGAGTACCTCCGCCGGGTTCTTCAGATCTAGCAAAATATTGCGCCAGGCAACAATAGCCATATCGTGAAGCGATCGCGAAAACCCACCTTCTCGCCGCTCCGCCACCATCTGCGCGATCGCCCGTTGATCTAAATTCAGTTGATCTAAATTCATTAGTCTCCTAATCCAGCAGTACCCAATGCAGCAATATAAATACTTCAGTTTAACGAGTCGGCGAGAAGTCCCGCGCTCACCCATCGGTAGAGGATCAATCAGCGCTGCCTAGCCGCCGATAGAGCCTTACCGACCACAGGCCCAAAATAACCAGCAGTCCGCCTAGCCACAGCAAGCTCGCCCCAAACAAAACCAAACTGCCTTCACTCCCAGACACTAAAGCCCGCAGCGCATCACACGTTACGCTCACCGGCTGATAGCGCACCACCGGCTGTAGCCAGGCTGGAAAATTCTCAGTCGGGCTAAAGCCGTTGCTCATTAACACCAGCGGCGTATAGGGAATAATCGCCACCGCATCTACCAGCGTCGGACTCCGCAGCTTCAGCGCCAGAATGCTGTATCCCGTAATGCAAGTCGCGGTAAACGTAAGCACTAAAATCAGGTAGCCCAGCGCTGCAATCGGGCCACCGTTGAACCGAAAGCCTAGCGGATAGGCGATCGCCATTAAAACCATCGTCGCTAGCAGCCCGCGCACCACATAGGCCAGCACCAACCCAGCCACCACCGCCACCCGCGAAATCGGCATCGCCCGGCATCGCTGCATCATCCCCGTCTCAATATCCTTAGCCAGCATAATCGCCGACCCGAGTCCGGCAAAATACAGCGCCTGCAGATTCACAACCGGCAGCAAATACTGCAAATAGTTGATGCCCTGAGCCGCAAATAGCTTCTGGCCCACAATCCAAAAGCCCAGCAGAAACACCATCGGAAAAATAGCGATCGCCACAATTACAATCGGATTACGCTTCAGCCGAATTAAGTTCCGCCCGGTAATCAACAGACTGTCTTCCACTGCCCGGCGCACGCCAGTCTCTCGCCGCTGGGCCACCATCTCTCTCGCTAGCCCGCGCACATCATTATCGAACCCGCGCTCTACTTTGCTCTGACTCATGTTGTCCTTAACATATTGCTCTTAATGGGTAATCAGGTGGTGTGGCCGGTTAGCGCAAAAAACACATCGTCCAAGCTCGGTCGCCGCAAAGAAATATCGGCTAGATCTATCCCCTCGCTCTCCAGCTTCAGCACAATCTCAGTGAGTGTCTTCGCCCCCTCTGCCGCTGGCACCGCTAGCGTCTTCGCCGATCCTTCAGTCCGCTCTCCGTCTCTCGCACCCACTTGAGCATAGTCAAGGCCCATCTGATCCAAAACGCGCTTCACCCGCTCCAAATCTACAGCTCGCTCTAGCCGCAGCTCGCAAAACCGACCGCCCACCCGATCCTTTAGCTCGTCTACCGTCCCTTCTGCAATCACCTGGCCGCGATCGATCACCACAATTTGATCCGCCAGCGCGTCTGCCTCTTCCAAATACTGCGTCGTCAGCACAATCGTAATGCCCTGCGCCTTTAAATCTTTTACCACCGCCCAAAGCTGCTGCCGACTGCGCGGATCCAGCCCCGTCGTCGGTTCATCTAAAAACAGCACCAGCGGCAACACCACAATGCTCGCCGCCAAATCCAGCCGTCGGCGCATCCCGCCCGAGAATGTTTTCACCGGTCGATTCGCCGCCTCGCTCAGCTCAAACTGTGCCAGCAATTCGTCCGCTCGGCGCTTCGCGGCGTTACGCTTTAGCCGCAGCAAGCGTCCAAATAAAACTAAATTCTCTCTCGCTGTCAGCGCTTCATCGACCGCCGCAAACTGGCCCGTAAGTCCGATTAGCGATCGCACCGCCGCCGGGTCACTCACCACGTCGTACCCCGCAATTCTAGCCTCACCCCCATCCGGCACCAGCAGCGTCGTCAAACAATTAATCGCGGTCGTCTTGCCTGCCCCATTCGGCCCGAGTACGCCCAGCACCGTTCCCCGCTCTGCCGATAGGTTCACCCCGCGCAAAACCACTGTTTCGCCAAAGCGCTTCGTCAGATTTTTCACTTCTAAAATCGGATCCATTCACCCTCACTGTCGCGGTCGTTAGTCCCATTATCAACGACCGCGCCGTACATTGGCCTACCACCAAGGGCTACCAATCAGCGTAAACCCAGACCAGAAAAACGGATGTGAGAAGGTCATCGACTCATCACTGGCAAAACCATCTGGCAAATCGTTCTTTTCCTGTTGCGTAATCAGTTTGTTGTTCTCTAACCAGGTTTCTCCTCGCAGCAGAGAAAGCTGCGCCTGTTGCAAAGCCACAAATCTCAGCGGATTCTGTCGCAAATGCTCATAAAACTCCGCCATCAGTGCCATAGTGCCGACATCAGACACGCTCCACAGGCTGCCAATCGAAGCTTCTACGCCTGTGGCCGAAGCGAGTCCGGCAAACCCTAGCTCTGCCTCTCGGCTGCCCATTGCCGTGGCGCAGGCGCTCAAAATCAACATCTCCAAGCCGCTCAAGTTCAGCTCAGAAATATTGTCTAGCGTTAGCTGCTCGTCCCAAAGCTGTACGTAAGAGCGATCCAGCGCGCCCGGATTAAACGCAGCATGAGTCGCCAAATGCATCATTGCCGATGGATTTGATTGCTGAGCGTTTACCAAACCGTTTAGGCTAAATTCTTCGTTCAACAGCATTTTTGCCGAAGTTGAAGCTGCGCCAACTAGGCCCAGCTCTACGGGCACCGCAGGCAAAGCGTCCAAAGTCTCAAACCGATCGGCTCCAGCCGCTAGCACAGTCTGTTCGGCAGGTGCGGTATCAAACTCAGCGTTCAGCAAACCCATACTCGGCAGCATCGAAATCCCATACTGCTCAATGGCGAAGCGATCGCCCGTCATCATCGCCGCTAGCGGCACCGTTCGCAGGCCCTCATCGAGCACATACATCAGGTTATCAATACCGTTCTGCTGTAGATCTGACGCGATTGGAGCCAGCAGCCAACTGTAGAGCTGACGCGCCAGCGGCTGATAGCCATTCTCTTCGACTGACGAAATCTCAATGCCCAACAGCTGAGCTTGACGCACAATCTGGCGGCGGCTCACATCGATCAACTGTTGAACAGGTTGCCCCTCTGGCGGCACCATAATCAGCATGAGCTGGTCGAGATCCTGATCGGCGTCGTTGCGCAACAGCCGCTGCGAGAGCACAGAAGGGTATTGAGCGGGAGAATCAGCCTTGCCCGATGGCACGAACAGAGCATACACCACAGCCGATTTTGACTTGTGGTGTGTGGCCGCCTGCTGGAGTACTTTTTGAACGTCATCTAAAGTGGAGCCTTTGCCAACGGGCGATCGCCAGTACTTTGTATATTTATCGGTCAAAAGCTGTTCTGTCTCAGCAAATGCCACCTCGTCAAACACATCGCTGCGCCCCGACAGAAGCTGCTGATTGTGCGGCTTATCCTCGCTCAGTAAATCGCTCGACGACCCAGCATGAGTGGTTCCTTCTGTTGGAATAACAACATTAGAGAAAGGAGACATCGCAGTCGGGCTTGCCGCTGCAGTCTCTGCGGGCGATGAACCAGGCGGTGAATCCACAGGAGCCGAATCCACAGGCGGTGAATCGGCAGGTGGTAAATCGGTAGGGACTGGATCAACAGGTGGTAAATCAGTAGGGACTGGATCAACAGGTGGTAAATCAACAGGCGGTAAATCAACAGGCAGAACCACAGCCGCTTCATTCTCTAGCCCAAAGAGTCCAGACAACCCAGCCACCGAGGCGATCGCATCATAGCGACCCGCCACATCATTAGCCCCCACCGTCGCAGTCGCTAAACCCGCCGAATTAGTTAGCACCACAGCCTTATCTAACACCGCGCCAGCACCTGCAGCAGGCACCGAAAAAGCAACCGGTTCGCCCGCTACCGGATTGCCAAAGCGATCGCTCACTCGAACCGTTAGCCCCTCCACAAAAGCAGATCCTACCTTTGCTGTTTGGCCTACTCCAGCCACAATTTCGAGAACTTCAGCGGCAGCAGCCTTCACGCCGATATTACCAATATCAGTAACAAACGTTGGATCGGCTGTATCAACCACCCTAAAAGTCTGCGTTCCAGCCGTAAATGGCGTTGCGTTAAAGCTCCCAATGCCATTAGTTAGCACGCTATTTTCAGGCAACAATGCTCGCCCATCGCTGCTCGAAAAGCTGACTGTGCTGTTATAGCCATCAGCAACGTTATTAAACCGATCGAGCGCAGTGACAGAAAAGTCCACGGGTTTGCCGGCGACTAGCGCAGTCGTTGGCCCCGACAAAGAGAACTTACTCGCAACATCCGCCCGATTCGTCACGGTTGTCGAGGTGCTCGCTAGGCCATCAGCCGTCTGAGCTAGCAAAGTATATTGGCCCGCAGCTTGGCTAGCCCTAGCAACCAAAGAAGCTATTCCATTAATATCTGTGATCAGCGTCGAAGCACCCGCATCAATTATCCCGCTCGCACCCGAGGTCGGCAGCAAAAAGTCTACTTGAATCCCAGATAGCGCCGCGCCTAATGTATCGGTTACCTTCACCTGAAACAAATTGGCATAGTTAGTGTCTACCGTCGCGAACTGATTCTCTCCGGCCACAAAGAACAAATCGCCCACCGTTCTTACCGTTTGAAACTCATAAGCGCCAATATCTCTTAGCCCAACGATCGCCGCCCCGCGCTGATCGACCTCACCGGGAACGGCCGGTCCGCCCGCATCAATCGCCGGACTCCCCGGTAGCAGCGCCATCGTCAGTAAGCCACTGCCGTTATCAGCGAGTGTGCCTAGTAATGGGTCGGTATTACCGGGCAAATCGGAAGCTACATAGCCAGCGGTGTCGTTTCTATCTTGAACCAGGTTGTTGCCACCGCTGATAATATCGCCTCGAATATCTTGCCACCCGCTCGCAGCACGGTTGCCCGCAATAATCGAGCGGCGAATAGTAGGGCTCGAACCCGATGTTCTGTAAAGACCGCCACCGAGATTGGCTTCGTTGTTGGCAATCGTAGTGCTTTCAATAACAGTCGTTCCAGCCGTATTTAAAAATAGCCCACCGCCATTTCCATTCGCGCTATTGCCAGAAATAGTGCTGTTAATCAAAGTCAGCGCGCTCGGTGAGCCGCCAACCATCTGAATAGCGCCGCCGTCGCTTTGAGACGTATTTTCGTAGAGCGTACTGCTGCTTAATGTCAGCTTGTGGTCGTCGTTCAAATGAACGGCACCGCCGCTGATAGTGGCATTATTTTGGTGAAAAGTTGTTCGATTAATCGAAGAGGTGCCGTCTGACTGTAGGGCGATCGCCCCGCCTTCTTCAGCGCTATTATTTTCAAATAGGCTGTCCGCGACGGTCAAATTGCCATTTGTAGCGATCGCACCGCCTGCACCCCGGCCCCCCCAGCCGCGCGATTATTCGTAAAAGTAGCGTTCTTAATATCAGCAGTCGTTGAATAAAGCGCAATCGCCCCGCCCAAAGTCGTAGAGGTATTATCCTCAAACGTTGTTCCATCTACAAAAAAAGAAGTGACGTTAGCAGGGGGAACGCCGTCAGCTAATGAGATGCCACCCCCTGCGAGTGCAGAGGTGTTTTTCTCTACACGTCCGCCAACCAGTCGAATAACAACGTCACTGCTGCTACTATCAATAGCCCCGCCAAATGAATCTGCGCGATTGTTGCTCAGCGTACTATTTTCAACTAAAAGCTGATGACGATCGGCGATCGCCAAGCCACCGCCGTTCGCACCTGCAAGGTTTTGGTTAATAGTTGTATTTCGAATAATAGAAGACCCTGTTTGCCCAAGGAATAACCCGCCGCCGAGCTGCGTTCCGGTGGAGGCTACGTTATCTGTTACCAAACTGTTAGTCAGCGACAAGTTAACGCCATCGAGCGCTGCGATTCCGGCGCCATAGTCACTTACACCACTTCTAATCGCCAGGCTATCAACTATGACGTTGATGTCGTCGCCAGACCCTGGACTGCCAGAACCTGAGCTGCCAGAACCTTGCAGCGTCAGTACCCGATGCGCATTGCTCCCGCTCAGAGTTGTTGCATCTTGCCCCTGCCCTTTCAGCGTCACATCCCGCTGCACCAAAATATCGCTGGTTTCACTATAGGTAGCCGCCGCCAGATTCACCGTGCCGCCAGTAGCCACTGCATCAATCGCATTCTGTACGCTGCCACCCACCCCAACATTGACACTTGTAGCTTCACCAGGCAGCACAAAGCTGTCCGAACGCAGCGTAATTCTCTCGTTAAGATTCAGCGTAGGCGCATCCAGCGTCAGATTTCCTGCTGTCGAATTGCCACTAGCATCAATCGCAGCATCGACCGTAATAGCATTTCCCGCTTGCAGACGCACATTAGTTCCATTCAGCGCCGTTACAACCGTTGAGGCCGTCACCTCTGAGGCCGTATCCGGCGAATTAGTCCCCGCCACAATCTCCGCCCCTGCGCCCGCAGTACCCACTACGCGAAGATTGTCAGGATCTAGCAGCCACTCACCGAGCCCTTGCGCGGCATAGGTCGAAACAGACGCCTGCTCGCCCACAGACAGCCGGGCCAAACCAGACGTTTCCACCAAGCCACCGACGCCACTACCAGCACCCTCAGCCGACAAAGACCCGTCAAACCGCGTCTCCCCATCCGACCAGAGGATCACCTGCCCGCCATCGCCATTGACCAGGCCGTCTGCACGGGCGATCGCCCGCTCCCCAAACAAAACCCGACTAGCTCTTGGCAACGCCCCTTTCCCTTGATAGCCGCCGCCTACTTGAATAAGGCCGCCACCCAGCTCGCCGGAAGCCGCAAGTCGGCCATCTATTACATCCACCTCTGCGCCTAAAAGGTTAATTTCACCGCCGACTGTCCCAGAGACATCAATATCGCCCGCAGACAGCACCCGCCCCCCAAAAGCATCAGCCCCAGCCGAAGCAAGCACCGCGCCCGACGCCAGCAAATCAACCGAGCCATCTTGATTGACGCGTAAGTTATCGGCATCAGCACCCGCACTAGCCCCCGTTAGCAGCTCAGGCACCGAAAGCGGATTCCAAACGCCGTTTTTCACGGCAGCGTCCGCTACTTCCACGCTCAGCAAGGCGCCCTGCGACCCTAAACGTACCAAGTGCTGTTTCTGTTCGTCTACTGGTTCGTCTACTGGTTCCTCTACCGATCCGTCTACCGACTCAGCCGGCACATGATCTACCTGCTCACCAACAGCCCGCTCACCAACGGCCCGCTCACCAACAGCCGTCAGCGTCACTTCACCGCCCGCCGCACTCAAGCGCCCAGTATTAACAATATCGCCGCCTACCAGTCGAATCGACTGCCGCTCACCAACGGCCAAGTCAGCCTGATTCACCACCGCGCCCGGCCTCTCTGTCGTAAACCGGTAAGCGTCTGGAGTCCCCGTCAAATTAGCGTAGTCTAGCCGGCTATCACCCGCCTCTGCTAAATCTAGCCAGTCCTCACCAAATCCTATTTGATCAGCGGTTGTCACCGTCAGCGAGCCGCCCAAGTTTAGCTGCGCATCTGGGCCAAACAGCACGCCTGCCGGATTAATTAAGTAAAGACTCGCATCGCTACCCGATACCTGTAGCTGCCCGTTTACATAAGAAGCGCCGCCCCCCGCTACCTGGCCAAACACGGCCTGAGTCGTTTCTGGCGTCACAAAATTAGCCGTCTCGCCAACGCCAATGCCAAACCCATCAAACCGGTGGAACAGGTTGCTCCCGGCTCGAACACCTCCGTCAATTTGAGTGGTGCTGCCTTCGGTCGTGACTAATGTATGTACGCTGCCAGAGTGAATTTCACTGGAGAATTGAGTATCCGCTTCAGCGACAGAATCGACGGTTTGGGCAATCAACAGATGAGGTTCGCGCCCGGTAAGCGCGGATTCATTCGGTATGGCGATCGCACTTTGAGCAGACCCCAATAGCACCGGAACAAAGGCCAGGCTCTTAATAGGCAAAGCTCTAAACTCGCTCATAAAATCTCAACGTTCCGCCGAAGGCGTGCTGCCTCGCTCTAGGCTTAAGCACGCAAACAGTGAAAGATTCCCACTTTTCTTACTTTCATCTATTTAGATAAAACCACAGAGCACGGGGGTAGACGCTCAGTACAAATGCGCCTTTCGAGGGTCTAAAGAAGCTTTAGATGCGGTTTAAACTGTCCGGATACACACAAGGTGGATTGCACCCTCCTATCGACGGATTTCTGTGTCATCAAAAATACGGAAAGATGTTGTTTCTTTTATCAGCTTTTTTTCGGTCTTCGCGCCGATTACCTTTATCTGGAAAAGTCGCTAGGCTAGCTGTAGTCCATAGCCAGCTAAGCTGCTACCACTATTTCTTCCACGACATTTTCTTCCACGACATTTAGGGAGTCCGCATGAAGCCTTCACCATCTAACTGGTATCGCCAGCAAATTGCCAGAGCAATTTGTCAACGCGGGCTAACCTACGCCAGCCAGACTGACTACAAGCGGGCGATCGCTGCATTTACAAAGGCACTCGTCGACCACCCTCAGCCGACAAAAGTGCGGATAGAAAGAGGCATAAGCTACTTCAAAAGCAACCAGCTAAAAGAGGCGATCGCCGACTTTGAAACCATTATTCAAGCCGACGGCACCCGTCCCTTTATTTTGGCCCAGGCCCATCACCATCGCGGCCTGCTGCGCCAGCAGTCTGGCAACGAAGCAGGCGCACTCGCCGACTGGTCTGCCGCGATCGCCCACTGCAAAACCTACCCAGATCCTCACTATCAAAGAGCGCTCGTTAGCCTTAGCCAAGGTCATCACAATCAGGCCCTAACCGATTTGAATGAGGCGATCGCCGCCGACCCAACGCTGATGCTCGCCTACTTACAAAGAGGCAATCTGCGCCACCAGCTAGGCGATATTCCGGGCGCAGTTGCAGACTGGGAAATGGCCGTTTGCAACGACTTCACGCTAGAAGTGGCCAAGCAAAAGCTCGCCACCGTTAAGCAAGACGCCTACGACGCCCAGCTAAGCGCCGTCCTTCAAGCGCCGCTAGCCGAGAAAGGGCTAACGGTAGAAGTGAACCACAACGACAGCCAGATAGACATTCACGTCCATCGCCACCTGGGCACGGGCGTTAACTACTTCACGCTGCCCAAGCTAATTCAGCAGCATCTGGCCCCGCTACACCTTACAGAAATCAGTCGCTTTCAGCTGATTGGCCACTTAGCCGAGGTCAACCGACCCGAGTGGAGCCAATCTTACGACCTGTACAAAAACCAGCCCTGTCCGCCTAGCAACTGGCAGCCCGCCCTATCTGCTCTGGTCACCTTTCCGCCCCTCGGCATTCCGGCCTTCATCCAGGCGGCTCGCGTCAAAAAACTTTACGAGAATGGGCAATACGTTGAGTCGGTTCGCGCATCTAAAGCCGTAAAGAGACTTTGCGTAGCCGGTAGCGTCACGCTAAGCTGCTTTATCTTATTTCCGCTCTCCTACGTTGCCTTCGATTCGATGAAAGAGAGTCCTACTTTTAACGTTGCCGAACAGCCCGAAACCGTTACGCGAAGCGCCTACCAAAGACTTAGAAAAGAGCAGTAATATCACTCTTAAAAATCTCCTTTTAGATGCTGCAATTTAAGAGAAGAAATGACTAAATGGCTGAAGTGCTCTATACTAAAGGAATACAAGCGCATCAGGAGATTAAATGTCGCTCAAGAGACTATGGAAAGCAACAGGACTAACCCTTGTAATTGTGGGGTTGAGCGCTGTACACAGCTTTGCAATAGAAGAGCAAACAATCGCAAAAAACACGTCAGAAGAAAATAGCAGCATCTGGCTCTCGAACAGCGCCAGCACCGGTCGAATTAGCGATCGCGAAAGCAGCAAAACCGGCGATCGCACCCCTACTGAGCGAACTAATACTGAGCGAACTAATCAGCTCTCGATCAGCCAGCTCATCGCTAGCTATACAAATAGATAGGTCAGCCAACCGGCAGCGCTAGCAGCACGTCTAAAAAGACAAAAACCGCTCTTGGCAAAACAGCCTTCTCCAACATTGCCACGCCCACCACTCGCTCCAACGGCTCAGGCAATGTCTTCACGCGTACGCCCACCGGCACTGGCTCGGCCTCCAAACGCGCCAAAATCGCAACGCCCAGACCCTGCTCAACCAGATTCATCAGCGTAGAATCTTCCCGGACTGAATAGTCCACCGACAAACGGCAGTCGAACGCGGCCAAATGGTCGCTCACCAAATCGTTGTGTGCCACTGAACGCGCATTGACAATGCGAGCATAGCCCGCTAGCTCGGTCCAGCTCAGCGGCTCATCTCGGTCGGTTTTATCAGGCGGTAGCAGCGCCACAAAGTCTTCTCGAAACAGCTCCCAAGCCTGAAACTCTAGCGGCGCAGGCAGCAGCGTAAAGCCCAAATCGACCTGTCCGTTTTTAATGGCTTGCTCTACATCAAAGTAGCGATCGTACTCTGATATTTCGACCGACAGCCCCGGATGGAGTCGCCGAAAGGTAGAAATAACGCCCGGCAAAACATGCGTCGCCACCGTTCGCACCGCCGCCACCCGCACCCGCCCAGTTTGCAGTTCCTTAGCCTGGGTTGCCGTTTGCCGAATTTCCTTAAGCTGAGCCAGCACCCCTCGCGCCTGCTGACAGATTTGTGCGCCCATCGGCGTTAGCACTGCCCCCGACCGATTGCGCAGCAACAGCACCACGCCCAGCTCCGCTTCTAGCATAGCGATCGCATGGCTAACCGTAGACTGCGCCAGCCCTAGCTGCAGCGCCGCCGCGCTAAAGCCCCCCTCATCGGCCACCGTCACCAGCGCCAATAGCTGCGATATTTTTAAGGGTTTATCTATCATTACTTTAGCCAGTGCGATCGCCCGGTAGCTTCCGTCTCTATCACTTCCGTCACCATCAGTAGACTCGAAAGCGCTTACGCCCACCATCGTTTTTTTCGATATCACCCATCAAGCCCTTACGTTGCCCCCTAGAGAAATTCTCTTCTAAAGTAGAAGAGACAAAGCACAAAAGAAAAAATATAAAAAAACGCGTACAAAAAACAGCCGACGCCTAGAACAACCTATAAGAGAAACATTTTATGCAGCATCTCATAAAACAGCCCACCTATGGCATTCGCCCGGCCAACCAGACAGACCTGCCCAACTTGCTAACCCTAATCCATCAAAAAGCGGCCTTTGACGGCTGCCCCAGCAGCGTTACAGCAACGCCAGAGAAACTAAAAAACACTCTTTTTTCTGCTCAGCCCATGGCCTACATTCTGCTAGCAGAAGCTCATTTTGACACCGACTCAAACAATTCAAACAGATCAGGCAATTCAAACAGCTCAGGCAGCTCGAACAACTCACCCATCGGCTTTGCCAGCTACCACTTCACCTACTCTACCTTTCTAGCCCAGCCGAGTCTTTGGCTAGACGATATTTTTGTAGAAAGCACCTATCGCAACCAAGGCATTGGCACTCAGATAATCGAACAGCTTTGCCAAATCGCTCAGCGCCACGGCTGCGGACGTATCGATTGGACGGTCAACGTCAACAACGCTGCCGGTATTCGCTTCTACCAGCGGATGGGCGCGCGACTCAAAAAAGAAGTTCACCTATGCAGACTGACCTCAGACGCGATCACAGACGCAACTACAGACGCGGTTACGCAGAGACTCTCTCAAAATGCCTCATAACGCGCCGCCTAATCACATACCACCTGAAGACGCACCGCCCAACAACCTGCTGCCCAATAACCTACCGCCCAACAACCTACCGCCCAACAACTTAGACTTAGCCGTCGTTTTAAGTCTCTCTTTTGGGCTGCTGCTAGCTAGCGCACTCACCGGCACCTTCATCGCCTATCCGCTGCTAGCCGCGCTAGCAATGCTCATTGCAGCACTCCTAAAAAGAGGATTCGCCCTCTTAGCTCTTCTAAAGATGGCCTTTGCTGGCGCGAAACAAGCCCTACCCGTAGTTTATATTCTGCTGCTCATCAGCGTACTCACCGCCGTGTGGATGGCATCGGGCACCGTACCCGCGCTGGTTTACTACGGCACTCAGCTCATCTCGCCCCGGTTCTTTATCCTATGGGCTTTTCTCCTTAGCAGCGGCATCTCTACGCTCATCGGCACCTCTTTTGGCACCGTGGGCACCATTGGCGTTGCGCTGATCGTCATCGCTCGCAGCAGCCACATCGCGGTTAACCCAGTTGCTGGCGCTATTATTGCCGGGGCCTTTGTGGGCGATCGCTGCTCTCCGCTCTCTTCTAGCGCCCATCTAGTTGCCAGCATCACCCGCACCAACCTCTACGCCAACCTCCGCAACATGGTTGCCAGCAGTCTCTGGCCCCTAGCTCTCTCCATTGTCTTCTACACCGCGCTCTCTCTACACCAGCCCCAGCTAACGGCCCAAATCGCCAATAGTACAATCACCACCGAGCTACCCAAAGTCTTCAATCTCTCACTTATCACGCTCTTACCCGCAGCCGTTATTCTGCTGCTAGCCGTCTTACGAGTCAACGTCAAACTAGCCATGCTGGCCAGTATTGGCATAGGTGCTGCGATCGCCCACACCCTCCAGCAAGTCCCCCTGCTCTCTATCATCCAGTTCTCTCTATTCGGCTATCACCAAGACAATCCGCTGCTGCAAAACGTCTTGCTAGGCGGCGGTTTCTTGCCCATGGCCAAAGCAACCATTACCGTTTTTACATCCACCGCCTTTGCCGGCATCTTTTCTGGCAGCCGCACTCTCAGCTTTGCTCACGGCTGGCTAAAACACATTCGCACCTACCGCCAGCTCAGCCGCGCCACCGTTTTTATGTCTCTCTTTTCCAACCTCTTTGGCTGCACCCAAACCATCGGCATCCTGCTCACCGAACAAATCATGCGGCCTCATTACCAGCAGCATTACCCAGACCGCGCCAATCAACAGCTTGCTCTAGCCATAGAAGATACGGCCACGGTCGTAGCACCGCTTATTCCCTGGAATATTGCCGGGCTAATTCCGGCCACGGTTTTAGCCGTAGGGCCAGGATTTATTCCCTACATGGCCTATTTACTGCTGCTGC
>CAWBJY010000002.1:0-920819 GCA_963789215.1 uncultured cyanobacterium
ATTCACTTCATATTTCAGCCAGTTACTGCATTTTTTGTAAACTGTCCTTACGCCTGCTTGTGAAAATAACGTGCTCATAGATAATAGATTTATTGAGTTCCTGATTCTCTCACGTTGCCCGCCCGATACGGATTGGTGAGCATGTGAACAGCTCGTCTGACGCCCCAATCGAAAAGAAGAAAAAAGCAACAGAAAAATTAAAGCCTTGTTTGAGAAAGATCGGCTGAAAGCGCCTCCTAGAGGCCGATTAATGACCCTTCGCCGAGTTGTTGTAAAACTGCTATCCACAATTTTTCTGTGTTGGATATGGCAGTAAGTCTCTTTTAGTTTTAGTCTTTTTGGTTTTTTATTCTTTTTCATTTTTGGCGTCTGCAATCGGCTCTTCTACTAGAGAGCGAGGCGCTAGAGCTGTGCTTCGCAGTGTGCCTTATTCTGGCTTTATGCGGTTCTTGCCGATGCTGCCAGCAATCGTATGGCAGATGACGGCTCGCTCGAGAATTAGTTACACCGTTTTTAAGATAAAGGGATAGTGGGAAGAGAAATGCGCAACGCAATTGTTAGACGAGTCGGTCAGGCTGCGACCGTCATGCTAGGAGCTTATTTGGTTGCTTGCGGCCCGCTACAGTCTACCGGTAGCTGGTTAGCCAACGAGTCGGGGACTCAAGAGGCTATTGCGCAAGAAGTCGATGAGAACTCTGCGGTTGAATTTGAAACCTGCGCGGCCGTAGAAGATTGGCAAAGACCTAGCGCCGATGAGCAGTCTAGGCAATTAGAAAAAGACGCTCGCTATGCAGTGGCTGAAGAGAGCGATAGCTCGAAAGCGGCGTCTAGCCAGCTCTGGGATCGTCAGGTAGTGAGCTTTACTACCTACGGGCTAAGCGCTCGTATGGAGCCAGTGAGTTTGACCGGCCTATGGACGGTCGATGCGGAGATGCAAAATTGCTATACCCCTGAGACGACGACGGCGATTAACCAGGGCGATCGCGCGGAAGCCTGGTTGCTGAACCATCGAATTGAGTCTTTGGTATGGGACGGCGATCGCTATGTGATGACCGTGGAACCGACGGCTACGGGTATGCAGGTTGTGCAGTTCGAGCGAGGCGATGAGCTAGCAGCGCTACCGCTAGAGGTGGTAACCGCAGATGGAGAAGCGATCGCGGTAACTTCTGGAGACTGGCAGTAGATCGCAGCGAAATTCTGATAGATCAGTTTAAATTCTTTGATATGTCTTGGTGGTCAGGTCTCTGTATAGTTGTTTCTACACAACGGAGACTTTTCTATGCAAATTTCAAAAACCATTTATAAAGCTCTATGGCTACTGCTCTCAGCTCCTACGCTAGGGCTTCTGTCTACGGCGTCTCATTTTGCGATCGCAAACGAGGAGGCCCCTGCCTGGTCTTATGGCGGCACCGAAAATTCGATGCACTGGGGAGATATAGACCAGGCATATAAAACTTGCAAACTCGGTAGAGATCAGTCTCCAATCAATCTCGAAAATGCGGTTGAAGCTGCACCCGCCAACATTACGTTTAACTATCAGCCCGCGCCGCTAGAAGTTTTCAATAACGGCCATACCGTTCAAGTCAACTACGCGCCGGGCAGTACGGTGAGCATTAACGGCGAGACCTACGACCTGTTGCAGTTCCATTTTCATACCCCTAGCGAGCATTTGTTCGAGGGCGAGGCGGCTCCTATGGAAGTGCATTTGGTTCATCGGAATGCGGCCAAAGAGCTGGCGGTGGTTGGCATTGCGATGGTGGCAGGCGAAGCCGATCCCGTTATCGAGCAAATCTGGGCGAACATTCCTGAAGCATCCGAAACTAAGCAGGCCGCTGGCGTGATGATTAACGCGGCTGATCTATTGCCCAGCAGCTTGACATACCAAAGCTATATCGGATCGCTAACGACACCCCCTTGCAGTGAGGCCGTTAAGTGGAACGTTATGGTTGAGCCGATTGAGGTTTCTGAAGAGCAAATCGAAACCTTTAGTACTCTGTATCAGGTGAATGCTCGTCCGGTGCAGCCTACGAACGGACGGCAGATCGAGTTCCACGGTGGCTAGCCCGATCGGCTTAAGATCCCATTTTCCGCTTTAGCTCTTTTAGCTCTTCTTCGGCTTCCCACCGACGAAAGCTCTCGTCTAAAGGATCGCCCGGCTGGTTGAATCCATAGGGAATCTGATTCCAGCCGGTCGTCCCCCAGTCGGTCTTTTCGGTTTTGGGAATCGCCGCCGCCTGGGCGATTTTGGTTTTTACTTCTTGGCGTTTTGCCTGTACCTGTTCGCGAAGCTGTTTGGTTTGCTCAACGCGATCTTTAATACTTTTCATTTGGCCCCACAGATGATTCCCCTGACGAAGCAAGGCGGCCTCTCTTTCTTGGGCGGGGCCGATCAAATCTTGTCGATTGGCGGCTTTGGCCTTTTCAATTCGGCCATGCCACTGCTGAATATCTTGAGCGGTTTCTAGAATGCTGGCTTCTACCTGCTTTTCGCGTCGCTTCAAGTCGCCGACTAGCCGCACGGCATCTTCTTCTTGGCCGCGTAGCTGATCCTCTAAGGCCCGCAGCTCTAAGTGTGGATTGGCTCGCAAAAATTCATCTAGCCGCGTTTCTAGAAATTTGCTCAGGTCGTCGAATAAGCTCATGAAGTCAGATTGCTGCTCGTCAGCCGGTTTGTGATAATAGCGATCGCTCTTCACATACTAAAGCAACCGCCTGACGACGAGGGCAGCTAGTCGCTAAGAATTTCTGGCTTTAGAACCTTTGGCTTTAGAACCTTTGGCTTTAGAACTTCTGACCGATATAGACCGAGCGGACTTCGCCATCGCGGCGAATCACCACATCTTGACCGTTGACAGCCACCAGGTTCCAGCTAGAAAGGCCAATGCGATCGCCCACGTAGGCCCGCTGCGAACTGCCCTCAATGTCGAACAAAGCCGCTGAGCGACTGCCCAAGTTTAAAACGCCAACTAAAACATGCTCAGAAGTCGGCGTAACGTCGGTAATGGCGGCGGCGGCGTTGGTCGGCGCAGCGGCTACTGGTGTAGGCAGCGGCTTGGCTTGCACAATGGGTACAGAAGGGGTGGCAGCAGCCGGTGCGCCCGGCGGAATCGCAGCCGCAGCGGCCACGGGGGCGGGTACGGGTACGTTGGGCCTCGCATTTCTCCCTGGGAGCGTTACGTTTGGCAAAGGCTTAGCCGCTACTTTGACCTCAGCCTTATTTTCGTAAACGGGTACAAAAACTCGCTCAATGACGTTAGGCACATTAGGAATGCCAGGTAAATTAGGCAAGGCTCCTATCTGCGGCGCAGCGTTTGTGTTCGGTACGGTGGTGGGTAGCGTTGCCGCCTGCGCCACCGGAATTACCGTAGATAGCTGCTGAGACTCTGCTTGCCGGGCGCTGATAACGGCAAGCGATTCCTGTAGATATACTAGAAAATCATCGTCTGAGTTGTTGGGAATTTCAGCGGCGGCGGCTTCTTTGGTTAAAGAGAGTAGCCAGCCGTGGCCCGGTTCGCTCTGTCCGAGCGTCCAGAGTCCGAGCGTCGTGACGGCGGAAATGCTGGCCGCGCCAACTAGCAAAAACGGCAAGGAAACCGACTGTGGCTGCGGCTTGCTTTGCGGCTCGAAGATGGTTTGCGGCGGTCTAGGCGATATCGGTGCGAGCGTTAGCTCGGGCATCGGATCGGTGTAGGCAAAGTTGGGGAGCGTTTGGACAGGTTCTTTTTGCGGCACCATTACCGCGTCGTATATGCCCGGATCGTTGGCGGCCCGGTGAGACATTTTGCTGCTTACAGCCGGAGCGATCGCGCTTTGAACGGTCTGTACTGAAGAGGCTGCCGCTTTACCAGAGGTAACGGGTCTGCCGCCGTACCGAGGATTCATCGGGGGTGCGGGTGGGCGATCGCGTGCCGGTTGGTCAGCGTCTATAGGTGCGCTCATGGTGGCGCGGTAAAGCTCGGCGGCGCTTCTCGGTACGAAGTTGTCTGGTAACGTGACGGTGCGAGCTGACGGATTGATCGGCTGAGGTTTATGTCCGACAACCGTCATGTAGCTGCTCAGGTCGCCTTCCAAAATTCGATCTACATCTGAAAAGAGATCGTCGATCAGATTGTCGCTGTAGGAGTCAGCAATCCGAGTAGAGGCGGATGGCTGCGAGCCAAAAGAACTATTTTGCGTGGCAGGGCGGCTGTTCGAAACCATTTTTCAGCGGGTGGTGAAGCTTTCTGTGAGATTTAGATTCAGGAGTTGGCGATGGCTATAGCGTGAAAATTGTACCTCAGATAGCCGTTGGCAGGCAGCGATCGCAGAGGCTGTAGCCTATATCTGGCAACAATTTATCGTCTTTGGTAGGGACTGATGGTGTCAATCGTGGCATCAAGTTCCGGTGATATTTACGCAAACAAAGGTTGCCCTACTGGCTTAAAAACATATCAACAATCTATGTTTGATTTTTAGTACATTGTTTTTGCCCAAGTGATGAAGTACCGATGAGAATTTAGCGAAAGGGTGCTTTTTTATACGAGCTGTATTGATGGGCGATCGCAGGCAAAAATTCTTTGTATCGGTCGCGGCGCGGTTGGTATTATCTGCGTACGCCTGAAGACGACAGAGGGCAGATAGAACAGATGGTAGATAGAAGAAGAGTAGGTAGATAGATGACTGGTTTTCGGGCACCGATAGCAACGGTGATAGATCTGCTGTCGGCAACGCCGCGTAATTGCGATCACCTAAAAGCGGCGGTGGTGGCTGGAATTACAACGGATACGCGCAAAGTACAGCCCGGCGAGCTATTTTTTGCTTTAGAAGGCGAGACGTTTGATGGCCATGCGTTTGCGCAGCAGGCGGTGGAAAAGGGCGCGATCGCTGCTATTACGCGAAGAGGCGTCCTGCTCGCAGACACAGCGTTTCCCTTTATAGAAGTAGACGACACGCTAGCGGCCTATCAGGCTGTGGGCCGGTGGTGGCGGCAGCAGTGCGATATTCCCGTGATTGCCATTACCGGTTCGGTAGGCAAAACGACGACCAAGGAAATTATCTCGGCGGCGTTAAGTCAGTTCGGCGTGGTGCATAAGACGCAGGCCAACTTTAACAACGAGATTGGTGTACCTAAGACGCTATTGGGCATTGAAACTCAGCATGATTATGCGGTGGTGGAAATGGGAATGCGCGGGCTAGAAGAGATCGCGCTGCTTGCTCAAATTGCTGAACCTACCATCGGTTTAATTACGAATGTAGGAACAGCGCATATCGGACGACTCGGATCGAGAGCGGCGATCGCTCAGGCCAAATGCGAGCTTCTAAGAGAACTCCCTGCCGACAGCACCGCCGTTCTCAATGGTGACGATGCGCTGCTGCTCTCTACGGCTGCCCAGGTTTGGTCGGGTCGTACGCTGACTTACGGACTAGAGCATGGTGATGTAAAGGGCGAATTGTCTGGAGAGCGGCTAATCGTGGATGGGGTGGCGCTGCCGCTGCCGCTGCCGGGACGGCATAACGCGCTGAATTTGCTGGGCGCGATCGCGACTCTAAAGGCCCTGGGCCTAGACTGGTCAAAACTAGCGGCTGGCTTCACCGTTTCTATGCCCGCAGGCCGCGCCCAAACCCACAAGCTGCCGGGCGATATTTGGCTACTAGACGAAACCTACAACGCAGGGGCCGAAGCCATGGTGGCCTCTTTAAAGCTGTTGGCCGAGCAGCCAGGGACGCGGCGAATTGCGGTACTTGGCACCATGAAAGAACTGGGCGAGCAGTCCGTTGAGCTGCATCGTCATATTGGTAAGACGGTTGCAGCGCTAAACCTGGACGAGCTATTGATTCTGGCCGATCCTGCCGAGGCGGAGGCAATGGCAATGGGCGCAGGTTCTGTAGCCACGCAGACCTTCGATCATCGCGACCATTTGGCGGCCTATATTAAGGAGCAGATGGTATCGGGCGATCGCATCTTGTTCAAAGCCTCGCGCTCGGTGGCAATGAATAAAGTTGTCGATCGGCTCCTGAAAGATTTCAAGATTTCTACGTAGCCGCATACGATAGAATTTAATACTCGTTGCAAGCAGTCGCTTTTATAACTGTTTTAAACTCTGTGGTTTTAGCCTTATCGTCATCGCAAATCTCCGCAATGGAAGCCCACGCCGAACGGGCGTATCCAGAAGAGTGCTGTGGCCTGCTGATTGGTAACCTTGATGCTGCTGAGGCTGCCGAAACGGTGAAGTCTGTTGTTGACTGCGTGGCGCTAGACAACGAATGGACGCCTGAAGCAGTTGCCGAATCAGATGCAGATACAGACTTAGATGCAGATAGCAAAACTAAGCACCGGCGCTACTGGATAGATCCTAAAGACATGATGCGCGTTCAAAAGCAGGCAAGAGAGCGAGGCCTTAATATTATTGGGGTGTATCATTCGCATCCAGACCATGTGGCAGTGCCTTCGGAGTGCGATCGCGCTCAGGCGTGGCCCACCTACGCCTACGTCATTGTGTCCGTTTGCAACGGTAAAGCTGTCGATATTCAAAACTGGGCGCTAGACTTAAGCCGTCAATTTCAGCCAGAAGCAATGCAGGTTTCCTCTTCTACTAGTTCGGGCGCTAAAGACCGAATGCCGGTTTCGGCTTAATTTCCTTGTCTACGCACCCTCGGCCTTAGTTCCTGTCCTTTCTGATATGCTCATTTCTGCCGTCGGCTCAACCCCCGACCGTTCACCTGTTGCAAAATCATGCTGAATCCCAACTTGGATGAAATCCAACTGAATAAAGCCGAGTACGAACGCTACTCGCGCCACCTGATCCTCCCCGAGGTTGGCCTCGAAGGCCAAAAAAAGCTCAAAGCCGCCAGCGTCTGCTGCGTAGGTACGGGCGGACTCGGCTCCCCCTTACTGCTTTACCTGGCAGCCGCAGGCGTCGGACGCATCGGCATCGTCGATTTTGACGTGGTTGATCACTCCAACTTGCAGCGGCAGGTCATCCACGGCACCTCTTGGGTCGGCAAGCCCAAAATCGAATCCGCCAAAGACCGTATTTTAGAAATCAATCCTTATTGCCAAGTAGATCTGCACGAAGTGCGCCTATCTTCTGACAATGCGCTTGAGATCTTCGAGCCTTACGACATCGTGGTAGACGGCACCGATAACTTCCCCACGCGCTACCTAGTCAACGATGCCTGCGTCTTACTAGATAAGCCCAACGTGTACGGCTCCATCTATAGATTTGAGGGTCAGGCCACCGTCTTTAACTACGAAGAAGGGCCGAACTATAGAGACCTCTACCCCGAGCCACCCCCACCGGGCCTGGTTCCTTCTTGCGCAGAAGGCGGCGTGTTGGGCATTCTCCCCGGCATGATCGGGGTCATTCAGGCGACTGAAACCATCAAAATTATTTTGGGCAAGGGCAAAACCTTGAGCGGTCGTCTGCTGGTGTACAACTCGCTAGACATGAGCTTTAGAGAGCTGAGGCTGCGCAAGCCGCCTGAAGAACATCGCACCGTCATCGACAAGCTGATTGATTACGATCAGTTCTGTGGCATTCCTCAAGCGGCTGAGGAGGAGGCTAAACAGCAGGCTGCGCTGAATGAAATGTCTGTCAGCGAGCTGAAGGAACTGCTCGATAGCGACCAGGACGACTATTTCTTGCTAGACGTGCGCAATCCCAATGAGTACGAGATTGCGAGCATTCCCGGCTCGACGCTGATTCCGCTAGGTGAAATTGAGAGTGGCGATGGCGTGGTGAAGCTCAAAGCGATGCTGAATGGTCATAATCTGGTGGCGCACTGCAAGTCGGGTATGCGCTCGGCTAAGGCGCTGGCGATTCTGAAAGAGGCCGGGATTGAAGGCACCAACGTGAAAGGCGGCATTTTGGCCTGGAGCCGAGAGATTGACGCTTCCGTGCCCGAGTACTAGATTGCCAGTTCGAGCGCTGAACATCTTCTAGAAAGGAGGGCTGTTGCAGGCCCTCCTTTATTTTTACAATTTTTATCTGTTCACTTTTTATCTGTTCACTTTTTATCTATTCACTAAGGAGCCAAAACAATGAGCTTAAAAGATCGCGTTTCCGATGAGATTAAAACGGCGATGAAGGCTAAGGACAAGCTGCGCCTTGAAACGGTGCGCGGCATTAAAAAGGTCATTATCGAAAAGGAAAGCGAGATTCGAGGGAAAGGCCGCGACGCGCTGAACGAAGAGGAAGAGATGGCAATTTTGATGCAGCTAGCTAAGCAGCGCCGCGACTCTATCAAACAGTTTACCGACGCGGGCCGCACTGAATTGGCGGATAAGGAAGCGAAGGAACTGGTGATATTAGAAGAGTATTTACCGGCTCAGCTTTCGGATGCGGATATCGAGGCGGCGGTTGACGAGGCGATCGCAGAAGTAGGCGCTAGCGGCCCACGCGATATGGGCAAGGTGATGGGGCCAGTGATGCAAAAGCTAAAGGGACAGGCTGATGGGGGTAAAGTGCAGGCAATCGTTAAATCGAAGCTAATGGGATAAGTAAGAGAAATTTACTGAATGGGTACGAACCCAGCTTGGTTGAGCAGGGCCTTGCCGTCTTGTGTTTGTAACAGTTCGGCATAGGCAGTACCGGCCTGCTCTGCTGCTTGAGCATCTTTTTTGACGATGACGTAGAGCGGACGCGTGAGCGGATAGGTCTGGTTTTCGATGGCCTGAAGGTTTAGCTGATTGCGGCTGGCGGGGCAGCTGGCGGGGTCTACGTAGGGCTGCTGGTAAGGCGGGACGAGCTGCTGGGCGCTGCTGCCAATAGCGAGAGGCGCGATCGTACATTGGCCGACAATTTCGGGCGCGGAGGCAAAGTAGATTGCCCCCGGATTTTCACTGACGAATCGAAGGGCCTGAGTGGTGGTGGACAGCGCTTTAACAGAGGGCGCAAAGGCACTGCCGTCTAAAACGTCTTCTTCAAAAAATTGCACCGTGCCGCCTGCGCTGCGCGAGGCAGGAACGATCTCTAAATTCGGCCCGCCTACCTGATTCCAGTTGGTGATTTGGCCAGTGTAGATGTCCTTAAGCTGGGTGAGGGTGAGGCCCGGAATCGCTAGCCCTGGGTTAACTGCGATCGCAACTGCCTCAGTCATCACCGGAATTTCTTCTAGCGTCATGCCCTGTTTTTGGGCCTCTCTAGTTTCCTTCGAATTCAAAGGCCGCGAAGACTGCGCAAAATCCAGCTCTCCATCAATCAGCTTTTGAATTCCATCCCCCGATCCTGACGCATTGACATAGACCAGCTTAAAGTCGGGATAGGCTGATTCAATTGCTGGATCAACGCCGCCCCGCAGCGGTGCCCAAGTGGTGCTGCCGCCGTAGCGAAATTCACCGCTAGGAATTGCCGTTCCGGTTGCGAAAGGACTGTTCGAGAGTACGGCTGGCGCAGCGTTCGCAGACGGATCGTTCGCAGACGGGTCGGCGTTAGCGGTTTGTGCAGCCGGGACTGAACCGGGTGAACCGCCTAAAATTCCGCTGCTTTTGATCAACCAAAAGCCTCCACCTAGCACCGCAGCCGTAAGACCAAGCGCCACAATAAGCGCTGTCGTTTCATTTTTGGGTTGGGTCATAGGTCAGCGCTGATTTTCACAGAAATATTAAGGAGCCGTAGCCGTTACCACATCACTAAAAGACCTGATTCCACTCATAAATAGCGTATTCAGTCCAAATGTTATTTTTCCAATAGGGATCGCCTTCTACTAGCTGCCGCACGGTGTCTTCACTATCGGCTTTGTAGGTGCCAAACACTTTGGTGTTGTCCATGGTGGGGCCAAGTGCAGTTAGAATGCCCTTTGCTTTTTGTTCAGTAAGCCCCTTGAGGTGTTCTTCACGGTAGGGTGCACGTTTTTCTAGTGCGTTCTCGCAATAGGTGCCCCACATCACAAACTTTGGCATAGCAGTTGGCTCTTATAGGTATGTCATGACTAGGTATGTCAGACCTGAACAGTCACGACTGTATCAAACCATATTTGGCCGCTAGCTGAGACGATCTCTAGCCGACTGTCTTTAGCCGACTGTCTTTAGCCGACTGTCTTTAGCCGACTATCTCAAAAATGGTGTCATAAGTTTGCAGCAAATCGCAGGTAGTGTGGTCTACCACGTTGGTATCGCTTAGCTCCAGGTTGTAAAAGCTAACGGTGCTAGCATCGAAGTAGGGGCCAGCGTGCCAGGTGCCTACTTCTAGCTTGACAAAGCAGTTGCCGGGGATTTGGAAGACTTGAATATTTTCTAGCTGAGGCTGGGGAAAATCGCCAGCTGGTGCTACGCCCAAGAACCATGTTTGCCCTTCTAATGCACCTAGACACTGGGTGCAAGCATTGTGCCGGGTGATGTGATGAAACTGCCGCCCGCGCTGGTGGAGCTGCATAATGTAGAAGCGAGGAATGCCGTTTTGGAGCTGAAGCTGCGCGTCTTGAAGGTCGAAGGCTTTGCTATCGGGCTGTGGATAGATGACCTGACCAAACGGCTGGAAGGTTTGGGCGGTGATAGGCGTCGCTTTTACCGTTTGGACGGCAGCGGCAGCGCTAAGTATAGAGGCAGTCATGGTATGAGGGGAATCTCTTTAAGACAACGCACGGTAATTAGCCTGTTGGCACTGCTCAATAAAGACTGAGTTTTGAGAACCGCTAAGAATCCTTTTAACAGGGGACTGTATCATTCTAGAGACGATACAGTCTTTCTACAGACTGATCGACTATTTAACTAAGATTACTCAAGCGATCGCCCTATGGATGACAAACTGATGCTGATGATTCCGGGACCCACCCCGGTTCCCGAAAAAGTGCTGCTGGCGATGGCAAAGCATCCCATCGGGCATCGCAGCGGCGAATTTAGCCAAATTATTGCCGAAACCAATGAGAATTTGAAGTGGCTTTTTCAGACCAAGAACCATGTATTGACGCTAGCAGCCAGCGGCACCGGCACGATTGAAGCGGCGATCATTAACTTTTTGAGCGCGGGCGATCGCGTAATTGTTGGCAGCAACGGTAAGTTTGGCGACAGATGGGCGCAAATTGCCAAAGCCTACGGGTTAGACGTCCAGATCGTCAGCGCCGAGTGGGGTACGCCATTAAACCCCGACGACATCAAAAAAGAGCTAGACGCAGACACCGACAAGCAAATTAAAGCTGTCATCATTACGCACAGTGAAACCTCTACGGGCGTACTAAACGATCTAGAGACTATCAATAAGCATGTCAAAGCTCACGGCGAAGCCTTGATTATTGTAGACGCGGTAACTAGCCTGGGTTCTTACAACATTCCGGTCGATGAATGGGGCCTAGATGTGATTGGTTCTGGCTCTCAAAAGGGCTTTATGCTGCCGCCTGGAATGGGTTTTGTTACGGCCAGCGACAAGGCTTGGGCGGCTTACGAGAAGGCGACTTTGCCTAAGTTCTATCTCGACTTGGGCAAGTACAGAAAAGCTGCCGATAAAAACAGTACGCCATTCACACCGCCGGTAAACCTCTACTTTGGCATGAAGGTCGCCCTAGAGATGATGCGCAATGAAGGACTCGAGAATATCTTTGCTCGCCACACGCGCCACAAGGAAGCCGCTCGCGCCGCGATGAAGGCGTTGGGTCTAGAACTCTTTGCGCCCGATAGCAATGCCAGTCCGGCAGTGACTTCTGTTGTGCCTGAAAGCGTGGATGCTGAAAAGATTCGCTCTATTATGAAGAACAGATTCGACATTGCCCTTGCCGGCGGACAAGATCACTACAAGGGCAAGATGTTTCGGATGGGGCATCTGGGCTTTGTTAGCGATCGCGATATCCTCACGGCAATTAGCGCGCTAGAAGCGACTTTGCGAGAGATTGGGCACAAGATGCCGAGTAGCGGTGTGGAAGCGGCGAGCGATCGCCTACGTCAGGGATAGAGGCCATGCCAATAGCCGAAGCGAACGACTAGGACGTTTTTTCTTCGGCTATGATCCGACGTAGGCCAGATTGCAAGCTGCTTCTATTCGGGTAAGAAATCGTCGTCTAGGACTTGGGCGATCGCATAGGGACAACTCACCGGAAAAGTCTCTATGGGCAATCCGGTCTCTATCGACGCTTGCCTAACGCTATCGGTGTACGATTCTGACAACTCTTCTACTATGAAGGTTTTTAAGCTGGGAGAGTCCTTTAGCTGCTTTCGGATTCGTCTGCGATGCTCAGCGATGCTAGAGGCCCAGCTTCTACTTTTACGCCCAGGCTGATACTGCCACTTGAGAAGATGTAGTAGAACAATAACCAGGTTGCTCTCTAGGCTGCGCTTTTCACTGCGACCCATATCAGCAATTTCCTCAATTAAATTGTTCCAATCAACGCTGTTATAGTCTCGCTGTTGTAGTCCTCGAAGTGTTGCTTCTATCCAGGCAAAATAATCACGCTCGTAAAGCGCTGCTAGCTCATCCGCGCCCATTAACTGAACGGTGCTAGTCGCTTGATTTGCAGGTGAGGGCGAAGCTGTCATAGGCAGATCCTATCGTAGGACTGGCAAATAGTAGGACTAGCAATTTTGATGCTTGTGCTTGATGATCGTATTAATTGTAGCGGATACGCGATCGCCTGTTTTTTTAGCGGCTCTATGCAACCTACTCTATGCAACCTATGAACTTTCTAGACGGCTAACAACTTCTCTAAAGATACATTTCTTCTGTAGAGCGGCCTGCTATTGATCAAAGGCAATGCTAGCTCTACTACTTTCATGGCGATCGCTCTCACCTTCATCGTATTTCTTCTTTTATTTACCGCCGTCGGCATTTACTCCGCTACCCAGAAGCAAAGTACTACTACCGATTATCTCCTAGCGGGCAGATCGGTAAATCCTTGGCTAGTCGCGCTCTCCGCGCTCTCTACAGGTCAAAGTGGCTTTCTATTCACCGCGCAGGTGGGCTATGCCTACACCAGCGGCATCTCTGCAATCTGGTTGGCCATTGGCTGGGCCATCGGCGACTATCTTTCCTGGTTACTGGTGTTCAAACGGCTTCGAACCGCCTCAGAAGCCTCAGACTCTGAAACCGTGCCTAATTTTTTAGCCCAAAAGCAACCTGGCCAACAGCTAATCTCAGCGACTGCCGCACTTATTACAATCGCCTTTCTAGGCACCTACGCTGCGGCGCAGCTCCTAGCCGGTAGCAAAGCGCTCAATAGTCTCTTTGGTTGGAACACCGCCTGGGGCATTCTTATCGGTGCGGTGATTGTTGTTGTTTATTGTTTCTCTGGCGGCATCCGCGCTTCTATTTGGACAGACGCGGTGCAAACCATTGTTATGATTGGGGCTTTGCTCTTGCTGCTGGTCTATACCATCGGTGCCGGTGGCGGCGTTGAAAACATTTTCTCAAATCTGGAAAGCATTGATGCAAATTTGACCGCGCTTTTTCCTGCGGACTTACAGTGGGGATTTGTGCCGTTCTTTGTCGGTTGGCTAGTGGCGGGATTTGGCGCAGTTGGGCAGCCGCATATTCTCGTGCGAGCGATGGCGATTGACGATGCCAACAACATGGGTAAAGCTCGCGATATTAGAACAATCTGCGGTCTGATTACGGCCTTTGCCGCTATTTTTATTGGCTGGGCCGGGCGAGTTTTACTGCCCAATCTTGCCGATCCTGAGCTTGCTTTGCTCGATTTGTCTGTAGATCTTCTACCGGCTGTGCTAGTAGGCGTAATGCTAGCAGGTATTTTCGCCGCGACTATCTCTACCGCAGACTCACAGATTCTCTCTTGCTCAGCGGCGCTGACTCAAGATTTGTTTCCTAGCATGTCTCATTCTTACCGGGTGGCGAAGCTGGGGACTTTGATTGTAACTGGGGGTGTATTAGCGATCGCACTGATTAACAACGACAGCGTTTTTAGCTTGATTACTTTCGCCTGGTCGCTGCTGGCTTCTGGGCTAGGTGTACTGCTGATTGTGAGAGCCTGGGAAAAGCCGGTGGCAACGCCAGTGGCGATCGCCATGATGATCGCTGGAATTGCTGCTGCCTACTTGTGGAAATACTACGAACTCTCAGGTGCGATGTACGAAGTGCTGCCTGGAATGCTCGCAAGCGCGCTGGTGTATTGGGTTGGGCAGATGCTGATAGGCGAACGAGTCGCTTCAAGCCGCTAGATCACTTCCATCCAGTCAAAAATTCTTTCTAGCTGCTTCAAGGTCACGATGCCTTCTTGCCACAGCACCATCGGTAAGGGGCCAATGTCCTGCTTGCATTGCTGAAGCGCTCGCTTGATTGCGTTGGGCGGCACTGACAGCTCGTCTTGCAGAAACCGAATAAGTTTAGTGTAATCGTTGGATATCATCGCTGAAAATTGAAATGAGTAGGGTATGGATTCAGACGTGACGTGACTATCTGAGTATTTTTACGCAAGTCGATCTGTTTGTGCTCTTTCTAAAGTACGAACATCTGTGGCGTCAAAAGCTTACGTTAAAGCATGTTTAGCGTTTGCCAGAATCTAAAATCAAGTAAGCCCAATTTATATTCCTAAAAACAAAATAATTACCTAAGGCGATTTAATAGTAATCAGGAATTTACGCAATTCTACGGTAGTTTGGCCAAAAGGCAAATTGGTTTTACAGGAGTATAGATTTTAATTAGATTTGCTTTGAACCAAATAGGCTGTGCTACTTGAGATCGCTGCTAGGAAGCGGCTGAATGTCGATGGTATCTCCGGGCTGTAGACCAATTTCGCTGGCGCGATCGCCTCTTAGCTCCAGCACCTGATCGACAATTTGATTGCCGGGGCCGTAGGTAGCACAAGGATCTATGGTGCAAGGCGGTGCGGTGATCACCTCGACAACTTTACCCTGATAGATAAAGACCATATCTAAAGGGACGGGAACGTCTCTCATCCAGAAGGAGGCGCGGCGCGGGCTAGAAAAGGGAAAGAGCATCCCGCGGTCGTCGGGTAGCGCGGAGCGAAACATGAGGCCAAGAGCTTGCTGCTGTGGGGTTTTAGCAACTTCTAGTTGAAAGGGCCGATCTTTAATTTGAGCGATCGCGCTGACCTCTAAAAGCTGTCCTGGCCCGTTTAGCGTAATCTCTTCATCAGGGGCTTCGGCCTCAGCCATATTAGGATCTCCCGACGACTCCATGACCGGCTCAGAAACGTCGGTGCAGCCAATTAGCAGCGTGCCAAGCAATAGCAAAAGTGCCATGCGACGCGTCCACTGCTTGGGTTTTCGGTTTGATTTCTTGAGCGATCGGCTAACGCTTGAGCGACGGCGGCCTGCTAAGAGATGGCGTGAGGCACGGTGCAACTGATGGGTATGCATAGGTTTTTCTGTCCTCCAAAAACAGAAATTCAATAGGCTAACTTTCGCGCAGAACATAACCTACGCTGCGCACCGTCTGAATCAGGCGCTTTTCATTCTCGGCGTCTATCTTTAGCCGCAAATAGCGAATATACACCTCAATGACGTTCGACTCACCGATAAAGTCGTAGCCCCACACGCTCTCCAAAATCTGCTTGCGCGTCAGCACTTCGCGCGGATGCTCCATTAAATATTTCAGCAGCTCGAATTCCTTCATGGTGAGTTCGATAATGCGATCGGCGCGAACCACGCGTCGCTGAGTCAGATCTAGCACCATATCGGCAAAGCGTAGCTGTTCGCCACTCGCTGCGCTGGGCTTAAGGTAGGCGTTTACTCTAGCAATGAATTCGTCGCTGCGATAAGGCGATAAAAAGTAGTCGTCTGCGCCCGCTTCTAAGCAGGCCACGCGATCCGCTAGCTCGTCCTGATTCATCATCAGCAAAATGGGGACGCGGTTGTGGTCGTCTCGCAGGCGGCGGCACAGCTCTAGTCCTGAGTCTTCGGCCAGCCGCCGAGAAACCACGATCAGCGCTGGGGCTGCTTGATCTGCCTGCGTTAGGCCCGCTGCTAGCGAGTGAGCCAGCACCGGCTTGTACCCGGCCTCGTGCAGATCCACGCCGATGTTATCGGCTAGCGCTTCAGCGCTCTCGACTACGAGCACCACAGGGAGCGAAGCTTCTGATTTGGACGAATCGGTAGACGCAATCATGAGCAGCTCTCCAGCATTGGGTTCTGTAATGAATAGGCTGCGCTCAGGGTAGCTCTACGGAAGTTGGCTTGGCAATGTGCGGTAGCCCCCACCCTAGCTTTTCTCGCAGGACGCGGAAGAATTCGGGCGGCTTTAATCGGACAAATCTGGCGGTGTAGGGCGATCGCTCTAAACACACCCGATCGGTTGGCTCCACGTAGCAACCGGCATTGCCATCGACGACCATCACCAGCGAATCTGGATTAACGGAGTCGATGGTGACGGGTTCGCAGTTGGGAAAGACCAGCCCTCGCGAAGCCAGCGAATGAGGGCAAATGGGAATGAGCTGTAATACCGGAACCCCCGGCGCAATCACCGGCCCCCCGGCTGAGAGTGAGTAAGCGGTAGAGCCGGTCGGCGTAGAGATGATGATGCCGTCGGCGGCAATATCGACCGGCGAATGATCGCCTACTTGCACCTCAAAATGACACATGCTAGTGAGCGGCTGCCGCTGAATCACCATTTCGTTCATGCAGAGGGCTTCCCACATCAGCACGCCGTGGCTGTAGAGCTTAACGATCACCATGGAGCGCTCCTCCACCTGGTACTGATTGGCCAGTAGCTGATCGATGGCTTTATCTAGCTGGCTGAGGTAGATTTCGGTGATGAAACCCATGTGGCCAGTGTTTACGGCTAGTAGTGGGATGCCTTTGGGCGCGACTTGTCTAAAGGCTGAAAGTACGGTGCCATCGCCGCCGAAGACCACCGCAAATTCCATGTCTTCGTCAAAGCCGGGCGGCACCAGGCTATCGATTGGGGTATGGCAGACGGGTTTGCCGGGCTGGGAGTAGCCTAAAATGCCCGCCGCGCCAGTGGCCATGCAAACTTCGTGGCCTAGAGACTCTAGGCGATCGCGCAGCTTTTGAGCAGCGTCTTTAGCCACCGGCTTGATGTCGTTGTAAATGAGGCCAACCTTAGGCACGGTAAATTCTGACCAGGTAAATTCTGACCAACGGGAATGAACACCCTATAGGCTATCGTCTTTGGCGATGTCTTGAATAGAGCTGAAGGCAGACATCTGCTGAATTGAGTGAATTGAAGGCCGAAGTAGAAAGGTGGCTAAATAGGCTATAGGCCAAACTCAATAGAGACATCTGTGTTTTGCGCTGCGGGCAAGTTGAGTCTGCGTTGGCCCTATTGAGATTTGTTGCGATCGCTAAAATGGGTCTATAAGTTTAAAAGCAAGCTTAAAAGCAGAAAGTTTTAAAGCCGCTGCTCTGTCTTTTTCCCATTTTCCTCAGGAGTGCTAAGTCTGCGTGAGTTCTAGCAATCATCTACCTGCAACTACCGCCCATGTTCGCATTACCCATCAGTCTTGGAAAACGGGACGGATTGAAGGTGCGGTGAGTGCAAATGAATTTGAGTGGGAGTTTCGCTGGCGTTTTCGTCAAGGTGTGCTGACAGTAGAGCCTTCACTTGGCAGGGCGCTGATATTAGAGCCGCTCGGTCGGTTTCTAGAGCAGTTCGACTACCAGCTAGAGCCGGGTGGCGACTATTCGTTTACGATTCGAGCGCAGCTGTAACTTCGACTACGCTTAGCCACCGGCCTGTAGGCTGAGCGTAGTCGAAGCCTACTCTTTCCCAGAAAGCCTTTTCAAATACCGCTCTACCAGCAAAATCGCCACAATATCGTCAATGGGCCGAGGGATACTGCGCAGGCTCTGCGGAATGAGCTTACCGAGTCCTCGGGGGGGAAACATTTCCCAGTAGCGATCGCGCGCTTCTAAAGAGCTGTACCGTTCGTCTACGAGCGTCACTCTAGGCGCGTTGGGCAGTTTGGCAATTTCCTGCTGCCAGCGCTTAGAGCCGGTTTGATCGCCCAAAACAATGCCAGAGACAGGATAGCGCGATCGCAGCTGCTCAATCGTACTGGCAACGTCAGCGACGATAACGACCTCGTGATAGTGCAGCGCGCCGTCTAGGCCAACTACGGCAAGTCCACATTTGTCTTTTCCTGGATCAAATCCCAGCAAAGCTGGCCCCGGAGAGGTGGAGCTAGGCACAGAGGGTTGATACGGGCTAGACGGAAAGGTCACTGAGGAAGCTCCGCTGATCTCTTGTGGTGAGATTTCTGGTGGTGAGATTTCTGGTGGTGAGATCTCTGGTGGGGAGAACCCCCGCTTTAAATATATTCTGCCGTAGGATATTCCGCTGCTAATTTGCATATCGAAGCGGCGATCGCCCGCTTATTTACGCTCTATCTGCGCTCTATTTGCGCCTTATTTACACCCTATTCACACTGAGACATCCGCGACAAGATTTGATACTTTTCAAATAAAGGGGTGATTTTTGCGCCATTGTTTGTTAAAAGTACGACTTGGCCGCTTATATATTTTTTATAGTCTGGGTCACTTTGCTATTCTAGTTAGTACATCTGTTTTTAACTTCCTCCAGTACAAGCCTCCATTGGTACACAAGATACATAAGAGCGCACTGCATCTAGTGCGACGCTTTGAGTGCACGTAAAAAGAGTCGAACTCTCGAATTTTAAATCGTTTGGCGGGTCAACAGATGTCCCCCTTCTCCCAGGCTTTACCGTCATCTCTGGGCCAAACGGTTCTGGCAAATCGAATATTCTCGACTCGCTGCTGTTTTGCTTGGGCCTAGCTAGCTCTAGGGGAATGCGAGCAGAGCGACTGCCCGATTTAGTCAATCAAACGCAGGCCAAGCGCCGCTCTACGGTAGAAACGATTGTCACGGCGACGTTCGACATTAGCGACGTGGCGGACATGCTAATTACCGAGGATGAGGATGAGATCGTTTTACAGAGCGATCGCGATGAGGCTCAGGCGATCGCCGACGACAATGCTCTAGAGGCGACTGAAGGTGTGGCTGAGCAGGCGGCTAGCCAAAATGGTAACGGCCAGGTAGCGATCGCTCAGAATGGCAACGGTTTAGATCCGCAAAGTGGAAATGACCAGAACGATAACAGCCAGAACGGCAATGGCAAAAAGGAAACGCCACCGAGCGAGTGGCAGGTAACCCGGCGGCTGCGAGTGACCGCGCAGGGCACCTACACCTCTAACTACTACATCAACAGCGAGCCTTGTACGCTCAATCAGCTACACGAGCAGCTACAGCGATTTCGCATCTACCCCGAAGGCTACAACGTGGTGCTTCAAGGCGACGTTACCAGCATTATTTCGATGAACGCCCGTGAGCGGCGCGAGATTATCGACGAGCTAGCGGGCGTGGCTTCGTTCGACCGCAAAATCAACCAGGCAAAGTCGAAGCTAGACGTGGTGAAAGATCGCGAAGAGCGGTTTCGAATTGTAGAAACGGAGCTGACCGATCAGCTAGCGCGGCTAGATCAAGACCGGAAAAAGGCGGAGAAATACAAGCAGCTGAAAGCCACTTTGCAAGAAAAGCAGCGGTGGGAAGGCGTGCTGACCTGGCGAGAAAATCAGCGGCAGGCACAAGGGCTAAGCGGCCAGATTGATCGAGGCCAAAAAGAAGGCGAAGAGATTGAGCAAAAAATCGTGGCGTTGACGGCGCAGATGGCGCAGACGGCTAGTGAATTAGACGTGCTGAACGCGCAGGTAAAGGCGCTGGGTGAGGAAGAGTATTTGGCGCTGCAGGCGACGCTGGCGACGCAAGAGGCTGAGCTGAGACAGCTTGTAAGGCAAGCCGAAGGGCTAGGTGGCGCGGCGCGTGAAGCGGCGGCGCAGCTAGGAAGTTTGCAGACGACGATTCAAACGCAATCGGGTGAGTTAGAAACGCTCGGCCAACGGCTAAAGGCGCTGACTGAAGATGAGATAGAGCAGCTTGAGGCCCGCCGGGATGAGGCTTTAACGGCGCTAGAGACAAAAAGAGAAGAGACAACTGCGATCGCCGATCAGTCCCAAGCCTGGGTAACGCAGCAGACCGACTTGCGCCACCAAATAGAAACCCTGCTAGCCGATCTAGAGCCTCAGCGTTCTGAGCGGGTAAGGCTGCAAGAACGCATTAGCCAGCTCGAAGCGCAAACCGTAACGCAGCGAGAAACGCTAGCGGGCTTAGAACAAGAGATGAGCGGCGGCGTAGCGTCGTCTGAGCGTAAAGAGATCGATCCAAACAGCCCAAATGCTGGTCAGGCAAAGATTCAGTCTTTGGCTCAAGCGGTTACCGAAATAGACGCCGAGCTGCAAACGCAAACGCAAACGCTAAACCGGCTACTGCAAGAGCAGCGCGAAAAGCAGCGCGAGCTAGACAAGCTAGAAGCGCAGGAGCAGGCGACCAAAGAATCTCAGGGTACGCAAGCGACTGAAACGCTCAAGCGCAGCGGCCTGAGCGGGCTGTGCGGCATTGTGGCGGAGCTAGGCCAGGTAGATAAAAGGTTTCAGCTGGCTCTAGAGATTGCGGCAGGCGGCAGAATGGGCTTTATGGTCGTAGAAGACGACCGGGTGGCCTCGCAGGGAATCGATCTGCTAAAGCAAAAGCGAGCGGGCCGTGCCACCTTCTTGCCCTTAAACAAAATTCGAGTGCCAAACTTTAAGCCAGCGGATAAGTGGAATCGGCCCGATGGCTTTATCGACTACGCGGTGAACCTGATTGAGTGCGATGACCGGTACGCCGATGTGTTTGCCTTTGTGTTTGGCAGCACGGTGGTGTTTGAGTCGCTAGCCGAAGCGCGGCGGAACATGGGCAAGTTTCGGATGGTGACGCTAGAGGGCGAGATTTTAGAGTCTAGCGGGGCGATGACCGGGGGCAGCCTGCGTCAGGGCGGACGGCTGCACTTTGGGACGGTGGCGGCGGGCGAGTCTGAAGAGGCCAAGGGACTGCGCGATCGCCTAGCCGAAATCAATTCCATTCTGACGCGCTGCGAGCAAAAGGTGAATCAGCTCACGATGAAGGCTAAGGCTAAGTCGCAAGAGCTAATAGAAGCGAGACAGCGCTATCGCGAAGAAGAACTCAAAGCGACTCAGGCCGCGAGCCAGCGCCAGGGCTTGGAGCAGCGACTAAATCAAACCAAAGATCAGCTTGATCGCGCTGACCGCGAGCAGGCGCAGGCGAGAAAGAGACTGAGTGAGATTGAGTCTGCTTTGCCCGCCCAAGAGCGTATGCTCGCCGATCAGCGGCAGGCGTTGGTAGAGATGGAGAAGTCTCAGCGCCATAGTGAATGGCAGCAGGCGCAGGCGCAGGTGCGATCGCTTGAAACTCGCCTAAACGAAGAACAACAAAAGCTGCGCAGCGCAGAGAAACAGCAGCAGGATTTAGCGGCTCAGCAGGAGCGGTTGCAGGAGAGAATTCAAAGAGATCTCTCGCAGATTTCCGCTTTGCGCGAGCAGCAGCAGACTCAGATTAACCAGCAGAGTGAGCTAGCCAAGCAGCAGCAGGCGCTAAAAGAGACCAGCGAGCAGACGAAAAGTGCGATCGCTGTTTTAGACGAAAAGTTAAAGCAAGAGAAAAATCAGCGCGACGCCAAAGAAAGGCAGTATAAAGAAGAACAAAATCAGCAGCAGAACAACCAGTGGCAATTGCAAAAGCTACAGGAAACCCAGGCGCTGCGGCGTCAACAGCTAGAGAATTTGCAAGCTACGATTGCGCAGCAGGCCCTAGCGCTCCCGGATCCGCTGCCCGAAATTCCAGTAGACCTAACGCTAGAAGAGTTAGACAAGTCTCTAAAATCTCTCCAACGCCGACTAGAAGCCTTAGAGCCGGTAAACATGCTGGCCTTAGAAGAGTACGAGCGCACCCTAGAGCGATTGCAAGAACTAACTGATAAGCTCACCACCCTAGAAGAAGAGCGAACAGAGCTGCTACTGCGTATTGAAAACTTCACAACGCTCAGAAAAGAAGCCTTTAAAGAAGCCTTTGACGCGGTAAACGAGAACTTTGTCACTATTTTTGAAGAGCTTTCCGACGGCGACGGACACCTCCAGCTAGAAGACGCCGAAGACCCGTTCAACGGTGGCCTTACATTGGTCGCGCATCCAAAGGGCAAACAGGTGCGCCGCCTAGCCTCTATGTCTGGTGGCGAAAAATCGCTCACCGCGCTGAGCTTTATCTTTGCCCTGCAGCGCTACCGCCCCTCTCCGTTCTACGCCTTCGATGAGGTCGATATGTTTCTAGACGGCGCGAACGTAGAGCGACTCTCTAAAATGATTCAGCAGCAGGCGCAGCAGGCGCAGTTCATTGTAGTGAGTTTGCGGCGTCCAATGATTGAGGCAGCGCAGCGGACAATTGGGGTAACGCAGGCAAGAGGAGCCTATACGCAGGTGCTGGGCATTAATTTGGCAAAAGCGACCTAGCGATTTAGCGAGCAGGCAACTCTATATCATGTAGCCTATACCGTTTTTATTTTAGTAGGACGGCGAATAGATCTTTCATTAGGGCATTTCGGCGCGTCTCTATAGCTTCTCCTGCTGCTGGCTGCGAAGATGTTGGCATATGGCTTTGAAGAACGGCGATCGCACTTTCTAAAAAATCTTCGAGATGTCCGTTGTAGCGACTCTGCCGTTGTAGCAGTGCCCTTAAAGATTTGTTTTCTGATAGTCGATAGCTGCCGTGAAACATGCCAAACAGCTTGTTGATATTTTCAGCGGTGGTCGTTCTATCTCCTGCTCTATCTTCTGTAGTCATCAGGTGTAGCTGAAGCGTCATGCAGGCTGCCGAAAACATTTTGCCAATATCCGCAATCTCATTGATTCGCCGAGGATAAAGATCTCGAACGGAGTTAATTTCTTTGGTGCTGTAGCGGTCTTTCGAAGCGAGATCTCTAAAGGATCGCGTAATTCTCTTTTTCTTGCCTTCTCGCTCTATCTGACAGCCATCTTCGGCGATCGCCCAAGCCATATCAAACAATCGCCTTGCCATCTGTAGCTTTTGCTCCCACTGGATTGGCCCGTCAGGTTCATTCTTTTCAAACTCTTCGGTCGTATCGCTACAAAGTAGATACAGCCCTCTTGCCAAAAATAGGTGAGCCGTATTGGTGCCAAACAGGTAGATGCTTTTGTCCGGGTGATTAGCGGTTAGCCGGGGTAAGTCCTCATGGTTGATAGCCAGTAAGGAGATATCTAGGGTTAAGAAGTCGTTGTCTTTGCTAGGGGCTCGATCTCTTCGCAAACCTCTGTCTTCAAAGATAGCTGGTAGCTTTTCAATGGTGTAGCGGCCGTGTTCGTCAAATTCTTTGGGAAGCCCGCTCTTTTCTTTAATGGCGTTATAGCACTGACGACCGGTTTCGGCGTAGGTGAGCAGCGCATGGTTTCTTAGCCTTTTAGCCCACATCAGGCAATCCTCGCGCGATAGCTGAGGGGGCGTGCCCTCGGCTGTTGGCAGAGTCAGTGCGGTATCTTGAGGATCTTCGTAAGCCACCGTGAGGTAATAGCTGCTTTGCAAAGCGGCGTAGCAAGCGTAAGATTCGCTGTCTCCGTTAGCGGCCACGTAGAGCCTGGCTTTCTCTAACAAATAGAGCTTGCCCCAGTGTACAGAAGCTTTTGTTCTTTGCTGACCAGAGAATCTTTCTGTTGGCAACAATAATTCGGCCCTTGGCACCAAACGCGGAAAAAAGGTGAGCAGCCTAGCTCTAAGCAGGTAAACCCGACCTAGCAGCTTGTAGTGTGGATGAAAAGTCCCTTGCGAAACCTCGCCAATGACAACGTACTTTTTGAGCCTGTCTCTAGTATGGGCCTCAGCTAGACGAAGCGCTTCCCAGGCTTTATCGACCAGTTCTTTACGGCTAGGTTGAGCAGAAAACTCATGACTTAGCGATTCGGGCAGGCGATCGCGCAAATCAAACAAATAGTAGTAGTTGGCCTTACAAATGAGATAGCGAATAATCAGGGTGCTAGAAAATACCTGATAGCTATCGCTGTCTATATCGATACTGCTCATTTCTGAAAGGCTGTTGCGAGCGTAAGTCTCTAGAATGCTGAGCTTTCTAAGATTGAGATAGCTAGCTTTGTAAGCGCCTTCATCTATCAGCGTTTCTGCAATAGAAAGAAAGGCATCAAAGTAGATATCTGGATCGCTAGCGCAGAGATTTCGATGCTTGAATTGGTTGCCTAAAACCGCCTGGTGAACGGTGCCAATCATCGCCATTGAAGAAAAGGGATAGGTTTTTAGCGTCTGCCAAGCCCGTTTGAGCGCGTTCTGTCGCTCTACTTTCTGGCAAAGCTGTTTGACATACTCGGGTGGATGAACGCCCGTACTGCGAATGGCCTGTAGCCGAGCTTGTAAAGATGACTGGGCCTGAGCGATTAAGAAATCGAAGCCGCAAAAGTCGCCGTGCCCAATTGGATCGCCAAACGAAAAGTTGTCGTAAGCGGACTGGTTATCCTCAAAGGCTCGCAGCGCTTTACCCACCGACTGGTTGTGGCACAGCTTAACTAAGCTATGCGCCCAAATAGGCGAAGGAACGTTGTCTCTAACAATGGTCTGCGTACAGGTCACATCGTGGGCAATGGGAAAAAGGCTGTCTAAACAAGGAATATCAGAAAGCAGCGTTTTGTTGATGACTTTAACAATGTGAGAGAGCGTGCCCCCAACGCCTGTGCTGCTATAGACAAAATCTACTCGACGGTATGGACGATTCTCTTCTATATTCTCGCTTGCCAGCGTTTCAAAGGTCTGCTGCGTAATGTTTTGATAGTCTGTTGGTATCTTGATATAGAATCCAAGCGAAATTTCTACGGCTTCTTGAGAGGCTAGCTCGTAGTCGCTAGGTACTGGAATATCCTCAATTAGCGGACGCTCGGTGTTGCCGTCAAGTTCTTGCAGCGCTTTATTTAATAAATCGGGATAGGAACTGCCAAACTTGTAGGAGCCCAAACTGGTGTCGAAGAAAGGTAAAGGCCCGCAGACGTTAACAGTTAGCTGCTTTAGGTATATGGGCAACGTGGCGGTGAGCCGTTCGTTTTTGACGACGGTTTGCGCCAGCTTTTTAACGAAGGCTGGCTGCAAGTAATGCTTGATGTAAGGATGATCGGCGGTGCGATCGCCCCAAAAAGGCTGAGTGTTGCCGCTTCGCACAAGTAGTCTTCTCACCTCGCGCTGTGCTTTACGAGTGAGTTCTATAATGGTGTTCTCTCGACTCTGTTCTTTCTGCTGATTTTTGCGATACTTACTCTTTCGATCGGGCAGGTAGCTCAAGGCGGCGCGAACGGAGGTCTCAACTAAGTCGTTGACCTGATCGAAGGTCGTAATGGCGATGTCGTTGGTAAAGTCTAGGCCGACGGCTTCTTTGTAAGTATTAAAAATCGCTTCGTAGTTTTCTGTTCCAGTTCTAGTTTGTAACGACAGCAGCGTCTGTTTCAGTAGCGTTAGCGTATCGCCAGCGGGCAAGCCTAGCTGGTTTCTCTCATCTGGCGTTAGCGCGACTAGCTGATACAGCGCAATCAGCATATCTTCTGCGGTGAGAACGCGGCTATAGGGTTCTTCGTGAGTGCGATAGCCTTGCTCAAGCGTTTCTTTAAGCGCAATTAGCATGTCTACAACGCGCCCGGTGGTCACCTTTTTTCGACTAGCGCTAACGTTCTCTTCCCAGGATGCTTCTCCAGAAAGAACAGATGGCAGCACTTTGCGCAGCTCTTTATCGCCGACGCGCTCGGCGGTTTGCGTACTATTAGGAGATCCGTCTGACCTGCGGCTAATGGCCAAGCAGCCTAGTAGATAGCGGTACAAGTAGTAGCTGCGAATAATATCCGGCTGTTTAGACATATTTCAGGCAGATTGCTAATTTCTTATTCAATTTTGGGACGATTTCAGCAGTGCCGTAAATCCGAACGTGTTCTTAACCTCCCACAAAATGAGGTCAATAATGGTATAAACAGACACTAAATTCATCTGCGTAGTGCTAGGAGCCTACTTCTGTAACAACAACTACCTAGCTTCTGGGGCAGATAGCCCACTTTTCCTTAATTCTTACGGGCTAGCTAGACACATAGGCTACCTAGAAAACTCAGTGCATATCCGCAAGAATACGAATACCAGGAAAACCGACCGTTCAAAGAAAGCTTTCCTGGTCTGCGAGTTGTCACTGGAGGTAAACCCCAATGCCGCCTAATTAATATATCAACGCTGCCCGCTTTTAACGCGGAGGCTAACCCCACCTAATCCGAAAATCCATCGCTTCTTTTTTGTATAACCTTTGGGAGAAATCATCACATGACGAGACGACGCTATTCCGATTTGCTCGAACGCGTTCCTGAAACGCACTATCTCGAATGTCCTAGATGTCATCATCACAGCATTGTGAGCCGTGGCGAAGGCAAGTATGCTTGCTTGCACTGCAACTGGTACAAAAACGTTGATGACTGGGGCGATGGTCCGCCGCTACCGCTTGTTTTTATGGCGGTTGGCGTCCTGCTGATGCTCCTCTTTTTGGGCGGCTAGGCTTTTTGAGCGATAAGGCTGTTTTGTCTTTAATTATTTGTAAAACGCATTTCGACTGCGCTCAATGCTCAATTCAACCTAGCTAGAGGGCTGAGCGTAGTCGAAGCTTGGCCTATGTAGTGGGCTTTAATTACACTGAGCTACTTACATAGCCAACTAAACCATAAAAAGCGCGGTGCTCGCCTTCGAGTACCGTGCTTTCTTGTGCCGGATTCAGGCGCTAGTTCATTGCGATATTCGGTGATATTCGAGCGCAGCTAAAACTCACCAAGCTTAAAATCTTCTGAAACTTTCTTCTAGAGACCTTTTATCGAATCGTTTTAGCGTGGCGCAACCGGCTTCGTCTTAGCTTTCTGTAACTTTCACAATTCACAGCCCACAATTCACTGCTCAGGAAACCCGCTAATTACCGGTTCGGCATTCCTCCTCACGTAAGCGGTTCGCGATTCGATACAATGGATCTTTAAATTTAAGGTATAGTCCCTCAAGCTGCCTTTGCTTTGCTGCGCCGTTTCTAAGGCCCCCCAAACTCGCTATGTCTTTCGAACAAAGCCGACTCCGCTCCGATATTGTAGGCACTCAGGTCATTACCCGTAGCAATGGCCGCAGGCTTGGTATGGTGAGTCAGCTTTGGGTCGATTTAGATCGTCTAGAGGTGGTCGCCGTGGGCCTGCAAGAAAATGTGCTCTCTAAAGTCATCTCTAGCAACGAAAAAACCATGCTGCTGACCGATATTCGGCAGATGGGTGACGTAATTTTGGTTGATGACGACATGGTGCTCGACGGTAACGTGAACACGATGCCGTTTAATAGCTTGGTTAATAGCGAAGTGATTACCGAGTCGGGCGAAGTGCTGGGCAAGGTGCGCGGCTTTAAGTTCGATGTGATTAGCGGCAAGCTAGAAACAATTGTGGTGGCCTCTTTTGGCCTGCCGCAAATTCCCGATCAGGTGGTGAGTACCTACGAGCTGCCGGTGGAAGAGATTGTGAGCACTGGGCCAGATCGAATTATTGTGTTCGAAGGCAGTGAGGAAAAGCTGGTGCAGCTAAGCGTTGGTTTGCTAGAGCGACTGGGCTTGGGCAGTGCGCCCTGGGATCGGGGCCTAAGCGATGGCTATGTGATGCCGGTTTCTACCTCGAATCAGTTGCCGTCTGGTGTTCGCAATGAGGGCAGGCGCGAGCAGGAACGGCCAATGGCCGATGAGCGTCAAAGACCGCAGGAGAGATTTCAGGAGAGACAGGACCCTAGACCGGAGGCAGCTCCCCAAAGAGAGCAGCAAAGAGAACAGCAGCGACCGCCGCAAAGACAGGAACCGCAGCGATCGCCCATTGTCGAACCGGTGAGCGACGTAGACGTAGAGGGCGATATTTGGGGCGAGCCTGTAAAAGAAGAGGAGCTGATTGAGCGTCAAAAACCGCTGATTATTCCGAAGAAAAAGGTGATGGAGTACGAAGAGGAAACGGACTATTAGAGGGTCTGCAAGAGGGTTGCGCTGCCCGCTATGCTGGGGATTAGCCATCTCCGTGGCAAAATAATTTCTGCAAGGTATAAATCCAGGCTGTGGCTGAGAAAAAACAATTGAAAACGCTGACGGTGATGGGACTTCCTGTTCATCAAAGTCCGGACTATGTGAGCTGGCTGCGTCATCGGGCGGAAGGGCAAGAAGGGGCGCATGTGGTAACGCTGAACGCTGAGATGTGTATGCAGGCTCAGGAGAATGCGCAGCTCCGGCAGTTTATTGAGTCGGCAGATCTAGTTACTCCAGATGGCTCTGGAATTGAGCTGTACTTTAAGTTTTTTAGGGGGTTGCCGCTGAAGCGGTATCCGGGGATTGAGCTGGCGGCAGATTTGCTGAGTAGCTTGGGGCCAGCGCAGAAGGTGGCTTTTTATGGGGGTAAGCCTGAGGTGGTGGCGGCGGCCGCTAACAACTGGCAGGTGCGATCGCCCCAGCTCAATATTGCGTTAGTTCAGCATGGCTACGTCAAAGGCGTAGAATTTGACGATTTTATCAACCGGCTAGTAGAAGTGCAGCCAGACGTAATTTTTGTCGGGCTAGGGGTGCCGCGTCAAGAATTTTGGATTGCGGAGCATCGCCATTTGTGCCCTAACGCCGTGTGGATTGGGGTGGGCGGCAGCTACGACATTTGGTCGGGGATGAAGGCGCGCGCGCCTAAGTGGATGTGCGATGCTCATTTAGAATGGCTGTACCGGCTCTATCAAGAACCTTGGCGCTGGCGTAGGATGCTGGCACTGCCGCAGTTTGTCTGGGCTTCTTTTTGGTATCGACTGCGCAGAGGATAGGGCGCAGAGGCCAGAGTCAAGAGGCCAGAGTCAAAAGGCCAGAGTCAAGAGGCCAGAGTCAAAGCAGACTGGGAACGAGCAAAATTAGGTGTACGCATCAAGGATTGAGGGCGGATGAAGCGGCGGTGGTTTCTAGCACGGTTGGCCATGGGTGGGCTGGCACTGCCAGCGGTGAGTGCGGCGGTTGGCGGCTGCGGCGCGTCTAGCTCTCCTCCCGAGGCGTCCTCTCCAGAAGCAGAGGATGTGGCTTCGTCGGCGGTGCGCGGCAGCAAAACGTTGGTAGTCGCTACGTCTGCCAACTATCCACCTTACGAAAAGCTAGAAGCGGGCGCAGAAGGCGAGCAGATTGTCGGCTTTGATATTGACATAGCGCGGATGATTGCAGCGCAGTTGGGACGAGAGCTATCGGTGGTCGATTTGGCATTTGACGAGCTGATTCCGGCTTTGGAAGATGAGGATGCAGATATGGCGATCGCCGCATTAGAACCCACGCGCAGCCGCAAGCAGCGAGTAGACTTTTCAGATATTTACTATCGCTCTCAGCAGGCGCTGATCTCGTTAGACGGCTATTTAGATTCGCGCGATTTGGGCTATCACACTATTGGGGTGCGAGCGAGCAGCGTACAGGCTCGGTTTGCCGATCGCCTCAGCGAAGATCATCCCGATATCGACGTGATTCCTTACGATACGCTTGATGAAGTCTTTGAGGCCTTAGATATTGGCGCAGTGGAAGCCGCTATTTTAGAGGTGAACGTTGCTAAGACTTATCTGAAGGACTATCCAGAGTTTGGGCTTACCGTGATGCAAGACGATCGGCCTAAGGGCAGTGCGATCGCTATTCCTAAAAATTCACCGCTGCGTCAGGACATCAACGACGCCATTTTGAAGATCAAATCTAGCGGCGAAATGAGCCAGCTCATAGACAAATGGTTCAGCTAGGCGCAACGATTACCTAGCGATTACTCAGCGATTCCTCAGCGATTACTCAAGTATTAAGAGGCAGAATCCATCAGAAATAGCGCCGACTTCCCCTTTTTTTACAAAACTCGGCATTAAACCTTAGACTTCTTACTCAGCTCATAATCAACTTGAGCTGATGAACGGGAATATTAAGTCCAGCGCATCAAAAATCGGACCCTCTCCTCGTCACCTATTTATGATCTCTACCCTTTCGCCTAAGGCTCACAAGAAATCTGTCTCTACGGCTTTTAGGATGCCGTTCCAGGCAAAACCTCAGACGGCTGGGCTAGAAGCGCCTGTTTCGGCGATTCCTCAGCAGCTGCTAGATGAAGCCGCTCAGCCAGATTCTCCGCTGCCCGCCGCTCATGCGATCGCCCTTAGCCACGTCAGCAAAGCCTACGATAACGGCGAACCCGCCCTGCTAGATATTAATCTGACGCTTAACAAAGGCGACTTCCTCTTCATCACAGGGCCTTCGGGTGCGGGTAAGTCTACGCTGCTAAAGCTGCTTTACGGCCAGGAAAAGCCGACCGAAGGCAATGTCTACATCAACGGCCAAGATACGGCAAACCTGCGAGGCAACCGGCTAGCCATGCTGCGCCGTCGCATTGGCGTTGTGTTTCAAGACTATAAGCTAATTCCCACGCGCACCGTGGCCGAAAATGTGGCTTTTGTTTTACATGCACAGGGCTTTAGCCGTAAAGAAATCAACCGCCGGCTGCCCGTTACGCTCAAGATGGTGGGCCTGCAAAATAAGGCCGACCGCTTCCCCTCTCAGCTTTCGGGTGGCGAGCAGCAAAGAGCAAGTATTGCCCGCGCCGTTGTGGGTACGCCGCCGCTGCTATTGGCAGACGAGCCAACTGGAAACCTAGATGGTGACAACGCCCGTCAGGTGATTAATATTTTGCGCAAGCTCAACAGCATTGGAATTACGGTCGTGGTGACTACGCACGATGAGCCAATGGTGCGATCGCTCAGCTATCCCGTTGTCCAAATTCGCGGTAGCCGCCTCTACAACTTCCGATAGGAAAGTCTTTTCATGCGAACGAAATGCCAGTGATGGGGCGTCTGAAGGCAGCTCAAGGCCGTCAGGGCACCTTAGCGTTCGTTCCTAAGCTAAAGTGAAAGAGTCTTCGGCAAAGGAGCGTTAGGACATGTATCGACACATTGTGGAAACAACGCTTTCGAAAGAAGGCACCGTAGTCTTAGACGGACTGCCGTTTGCGCCTGGAGACGCTGTACAAGTTACAGTCGTCCGGCAAGTTTCAGATCGAGAACCTTTCCTATCACCGGACAAGCCTCAAGATTGGCAGAATGCTAATCCTCGCTACTGGATTAGAGTCGCTACTGAGAGGATAGTGGAAACCTTTCAACCTGAAAAAGTTATTCTTTTTGGCTCTCACGCCAAGGCCACAGCGACAGCCCATAGCGATATCGACCTACTAGTCATTTTCAGAGCGCTAGAGAGCAAACGCAAGCGAACGTCCGATATTCGTAGAACCCTTTCTGATTTTCCAATTTCAAAGGATATTGTTGTTGCTACAGAAGCCGATATCGAAAGGTATGGTCAGCTCGTCGGCAATGTGATAGGACCCGCTCTAAAAGAGGGCAAAACTCTGTATGAGCGATGCTAGAGATTCTGCTGACGACTCGTTGCGGTGGGTCGCCTACGCCCGCGAAGACTTGCTCGCAGCTGCAACGCTATTAAAGGCGAATAAAGGACTCACTAAACAGATTGGCTATCACTCACAGCAAGCGGCAGAAAAAGCGATAAAGGCAGCTTTAATCTTTTTGCAGGTGAAGTTTCCGTTTGTTCACGATCTCGATGAATTAAGGAACAGACTCCCCGATCAGTGGAAATGCGTTGAGGACTATCCAGAATTAGACGCACTCACGGATTTTGCTGTAGAGGGTCGTTATCCAGGGACGCTAGACGAGCCTGCTGAAGAAGATGCCCAAAAGCCTTTCAGCAGGCTAGCGGCGTACTTGCTTCAATCGAACAAGACCTAGTGCAGCGCGGTCTGAATCTCGAGAGATAGCAATGTCTGTTCGGATCCGCAAATCGGCTAATCTGCGGGTCCATCCCCTACAATTGACTTCATGCTCTCAATCGCACCAGGAATGCTGCGCGGGTCTAGAAACATGACTTTGCTGCTCTCGCTTTCGCCAATTTGACCGCTCATCTGCAAGTATTCTTGAGCCAGAATAAACTGAAGCGCCTCGCGAGCATTTGGATCGGTCTTGATTTTCTTGGCAATGACTTCTACCGCTTCTGCCGTAGCCTGCGCTTTTAGCACCTGTTCTTGTCGCGCTGCCTGCGCTCGCAAAACAATCGTCTTTTGGTCTGCTTCGGCGTCTAGTATCGCCGACTTTTGCCGGGCCTCTGCGTCTAATACAACAGATTCTGCGCGTCCTCTAGCTGAGTTTACTGCCGAATCTCGCTCGCCTTCAGACGTCAGAATATTTGCCCGCTTCTGACGCTCTGCCGTCATCTGCAATTCCATCGCATCCTGCACCGCTTTAGAGGGCGAAATGTCTCGCAGCTCTACGCGCGTAATCTTCACGCCCCAAGGATCGGTCGAAATATCTAGCTCGCGAAGCAACAGTTCATTAATTTCGGCTCGCGCGGTAAACGTCTCGTCGAGTTCGAGCTTTCCCATCTCGGAGCGAATTTGAGTGAGCACCAAGTTCACCATTGCCGACTGGAGATTCTCGACTTTGTAATAGGCTTTTTCTAGGTCTACAATGCGCCAGTAAACGACCGCATCTACGCTGATAGAAACGTTGTCGCGGGTGATGCACTGCTGCGGCGGTACGTCGAGGACGCGTTCGCGCACGGTTTGTTTGTACACGACTCGATCTAAAAATGGCACGGTGAAGTTGAGTCCGGGGCTGAGCTTTTTGCCGTTGTACCGGCCCAGCGTTTCAACCAGTGCTTCGTCGCTTTGGTTGATAATGCGCACCGAGTTGGAGGCGACACCGCCGCCGAGCAAGAGTAAGAGCAGAAACGCAAAAGGGCCTTCCATGGTTCGATATTTCCTGATTGACGCAAAAAAACTTGACGCAAAAACTAAAAGCAGAGATTTAAAGGCAGGTTAATTGAAGTTGAAGCAGGTTGTTGAAGATAAACTATTGAAACGTACTCAGTGGAATAACGATAAGCGTGTTTCCTTTGCGTTCTACCACAAAGACTTCCTGATTGGGTTCGATGCTGCCATGACTGTCTTGACAGCGGGCCTGCCAGGAGTTGCCTTCGTAGATGACTCGGCCTGTTTCTCCAGGCGCGATCGCAGTTGTCGTTCTAGCCTCAGTGGCTTCTCGCAATGTCGGAGCCGTTCGATTGGGAATAAACCGCTTTAGCGCCCAAAACACCAGCAGCGAAATTACCATCCACAGCACGATTTGGTAATTCCAGCCTAAGACCACAAAGCTCAGCAGCGCCACGATAAACGCACTCACCCCCAGGGCCGACTCGATAAAGGCGGTGGGTATGAGTAGTTCCATAGCGCAAAGGACGACGCCAATCGTGACCCAGATCAAAGCATTGCTCATAAAAATTAGCTGCGATCGCTGCTAAAAGCGACCGTCAATATCTCTCAATAGATCTATCTTAACTAGACTTGCTCAGCTCATGGACGCATTCAGCCAGCTTGCTAATCGCCTGCGAGCTATCCTGCAAGCTGTAAATAGAACTTCGAATAGAACTTTACGGTCAAAAAAACATCAATATTATTTGCACTAAATCCCTTTTCACTTACCATTGACCTACATTCCGGGCAAGCGCCCTTCCGCACTCCCTCCCCCGCATATGAACGGCGAAGACAAACATTCCTTCAGACAGTACGTTTGGGCCTTGGGCCACGGCACTAACAAAATTCCCGTCGGCGACCTCGTTGACGATCGCTATCAGGTGATTGCTCCATCTATCTGGCTAGATAAACAGCCAGAGCAGCTGCCCAAGGTGCCTTCGCCGGTTCCTCAGTTCGCCATTCCCTATCTCAAAGCCTATCCCTATCAGCTTAATTTGCCTGGGGTTTACGGCATTTGCCATCAGTCCTCTGGCGAGGCGGTGCTGCTGCTAAGCAACGTGCCGGTCAATCGCCAGGGGCAGCTGATGAGGGCGATCGCCGGGGTCTGGCCCGAAGCCTCTGCTTTCCGTCAGGCTTACTGGCTGTGGCAGATGATTAGCCTGTGGGAGCCGATGCAGGGATTTGGCGCAGCGGCCAGCCTGCTAAAAAATAGCAATATTAGAGTTGAAGCCTGGCGAGTTCGGCTCATTGGCTTATCGACGACTCCCGGTAATCCGTCTTTAGCCGATTTGGCTGAGGTTTGGGAGAAGACTTACTTACCCGGTGCAAGACCTGCCATTGTCGGACTGCTCAACGCTGTCTGCCTGAATCTGCGGGCTGAGGCTCCAAACTTGCAGGCTATTATCGAGCAAATTAACGCTCAGCTTTTAAAAGAAGCTGCCGGTACGCCGGTAGACTTTCAGGTGGCAGGCGCAACCGATGCTGGCCCCCAAAAGTCTCGAAATGAAGATGCCTGCTACCCCAGTAAGGCCGAGCTGAAGCGCACGGGAACAGCCGACTTGCCCCTATTGCCCAGACTTTCTATTGTTTGCGACGGGGTGGGGGGCCACGAAGGCGGAGAAGTCGCCAGTCAGCTAGTGGTGCGATCGCTCCAGCTCCAGCTCCGCAGCCTTTTGTCTGAGGCTATGGAACAGCCCAAAGCCATTCCCCCTCGGGTCGTGATTGACCAAATAGAAGCGGCCATTCGCGTGGCCAATAACCTCATCGCCGACCAAAACGATCAGCAAGGCCGCGCCGCTCGTCAGCGCATGGGCACCACGCTTGTAATGGCCCTAGTTCTACCCCAAAGAGTAGACACCGCCGAAGGCCCCGCCGAAGTTAATGAGCTGTACCTTACCCATGTAGGCGATAGCCGCGCCTACTGGATGACCCCCGACTACTGCCAGCAGCTCACCGTAGACGATGATATTGCGGGTCGAGAAGTGAGCGCAGGCACCAGCTTCTACGCCACCGCCATGCAAAAACCTAACGCCACGGCGCTCTCTCAGGCAGTGGGTCTGCGAGGCTACGACCAGCTGCGTCCGCATACCCAACGCTTTTTGTTCGACACGAGCGGCGTGCTGATGCTGTGCTCAGACGGTCTGAGCGACAACCATCAAGTTGAAGCCTCTTGGGCTAACTACGTTGGCCTGATTGTCAAAAAAATAGTGCCGTTAGATGCGGCGGTTGAGTCCTGGATTGAGCTAGCCAATCAGCGCAATGGACATGATAACGTCGCGGTCACCCTGATGAGCGTAGACATGCCCGAAGACGGCGCGATTCCAGAAGAAACCGACAAAGCTAGCGGTGGCCTCGGTGCGACACCCCGACCGCCTAGCTCGTCGGTCGGTCAGTTGGGGCCAGACAGCGCCCAGCCCGAACAAATGACCGCTGCCTCTAGAGCGCTGCTGTACGGAGAAGCTGAAGACGACGATACGCCGCTGACGCCCGAAGAGATGGCAGAAGTCGATGCTGGCCCCGACGAAGGGCGATCCGGCGGTCAGAAGCTGATGACCGGCCTGCTGGCGCTGCTGGTTTTGGGTATTGTTGGCGTTGGCGGCTGGCTACTGTGGCGGGCCTTTGAAGCGAGAAGATCCGAACAGCAGCCTGTTCCTGAGCAAGTAGAAGAAGTAGAAACACCGGCTGTAGACGAAGATACGGCGGACGAGCCTCCCGCAGAGGACGCCGAAACTGTATCGCCTACGACTGAGACGCCGGTGAATGCAGCCCCTGTAAACGCGTCGCCTGAAGCAGCGCCTGCTGCTGCCGATACCGAACCGCTGCCGGAAGCACCTGAAGCGCCTGCCGATACGACCACCGAGCCGCCGGCTGAAACCTCTGATGCGCCACCGGCTGCTCCGCCTGGTAACTAACGACTTAGCGAGCTACGCTCGATCGCGGCATGTCCGTCGTATGAGAGAATGCAGAGCAATCGCGCATCAAGAGAATCTGCCGTCTAATCGGCCTCTCCTGGTGCGCTTGTTCTATAGCATTTGTTTGATACTCTCTTATGAAAGTTGGCGATCGCGTTCGTATAAAAGCTCCTTTGATCCTGTTCCACCATCCCAAGCACCGCAACGAACCCTTCGAGGTTGAGGGTATGGAAGGCACCGTCGCGGCTATCCTTACCGACTGGAATGGCAGACCGATTAGCCCTAACTACACCATCGTTACTGAGTTTGAAGTAGAAGGAGCTAGGCGTCCGTTTAAGGCCCATTTGCATGAGGATGAGCTAGAAGTCCTTGGCTAGATAAGGACAGCTTTCTTGCTGTGCGCCTGTGCGCCTCTACGACGTTTGCTGCGTGGGGCGTACCAAAATATCGTTGATCTCTACATGCTCGGGCTGGCTCAGTGCGTAGGCGACCGCGTTGGCAATATCTACTGCCTTTAGCACCGCAAACTGGCTGTAAGTCTTCTCGGCTGCTTTGGCGCTTTGGTGATATTTTTCGGCAAACTCAGTTTCGACAATGCCAGGACTCACCGATGAGATGCGAATGCTGCTTTGAGCTTCGCGCAGTTCTCGGCGCAGGGTCTCTGTGAGCGATCGCACCGCAAACTTACTGGCCGAATACACGCCCGTAATGGCTGGAACTCGATGCCCGGACATCGAGCTAATGTGTAAAATATGCCCGGAGTTAGCAGGCTGCATTAGGCTAATCGCCTCGCGCGTACAGATGCACAGCGCCAGTACGTTCACTTCTAGCATTTCGCGCCAGGCTGCGGTTTCACCCGTCATCAAAGATTCTTTGTGTCCTAGCCCGGCGTTATTAACCAATACGTTCAGCTGGCCCCACTTAGCCTTTACTGCGGCAAAAAAATCTAGAATCTGAGCCTCATCGCGCAAATCGACTGTTTGTGAAAGCACGTTGATATCTTGCCGTCTCAGCAGGTCTGCGGCTGCGGCCAGCTTATCTTCGCGGCGAGCGCAGATGGCCAGATCGTAGCCATCGGCGGCTAGTCGGCGGGCGATCGCTAGCCCAATGCCGCTAGAGGCTCCTGTGACAACGGCAACCGGTCTTCGTAGAGTATTTACCCGAGTAATGTTAGAAGGCATGTCTAGGATGATATAAATTAGTATGAGAGGATCATTAAGACCTTTTAAGCAACCGCCAAACAAAAGACTTAACTAGAGAGAGGGCAACCCCATGGATTTGGATTTTCGTATCGTAGCCGTACTATCCCCAATTTTGATCGCTGCAAGCTGGGCGGGCTTCAACATTTTCCGAGCCGCCCTAGGTCAAGTTCAAGACTTGCTCAACAAAAATAACGCTACGTAGATTTAAGCGTTAGCACTCATTCTTAGGTCGAGAAAGGCTGCTTCATGCTTGGGGTGGTCTTTCCTTTTGCTCGGTTAGCGTTAGCTAGTTAGTTAGCGTTAGCTGCTCTAGCTTAGGCATCAATTGCTCAAAAGCTATCCCTCGGTGGCTATAGCGTTCTTTCTCTGTGCCCGTCATTTCGGCAAAGGTCTTGCCCTGCCCGGTGACAAAGAAAATCGGATCGTAGCCAAAGCCGCCTGCCCCTTTACCTGCCATCAAAATGGATCCTGGGCAGCGGCCTTCGGTTTCTAGGGCAATGGTGCCATCGGGGCGAGATAGCGCGATCGCACAAACAAACTCTGCTCGCCGGTCGCGCTCATCACCTAGCTCGCGCAAAACCCGATTAATTCGATCCGCATCGCTATCGCCATATCGCGCAGAGAGTACGCCCGGCGCACCGTCTAAGGCAAACACAGAGAGGCCCGAGTCATCGGCGATCGCCCAGCTTTTAGTGGCGATCGCCACTTCGGAAGCCTTGAGCCGAGCATTTTCAATAAACGTCTCGCCCGTTTCTTCAACCTCTATTGCTTTTGGCTTTAGCGCCAGATCCCAGTCGAGCGATCGCAAATAGTCTTTAAGTTCGGCGAGCTTGCCCGGATTGCCCGTCGCAACGACAACAGTAACCATAGGATAAAAAGTTAAAAAGCGAATAAACGAGAGCGAATAAACCGCCTTTAATTGTATCGCCCTCTGTCCGGCAGCTTTGCACAGATCGTTTGCCCAAATTCTTCACATAGGCAATCCGGGGCGATCCGGGGCGATCTGGCTCAGGCTATCTACGCAGGCAGCCCGCAAAACGGATACATCGGCAGCGTAATATGGGAAAGGTTCCTGTTTTTCCCGTGCCAGCCATTTATGGTAAGACTTAGCAAGCGCAAGCTTCTTCTACTTAGCTGTATAGCCGCCGGAAGTTGTTCTTTTCAGTCCTGTGCGCCAGATCTCACCGAAGTCCCGACAACGCCTATTGGCACCGTCATCAACCCCGACTCAGACCAGATCGCTGTCGGCATTTTGCACTCATTAAGCGGCGATCTGGCCATCAGCGAAGCTCCTATAGTGGATGCCGAACTGTTAGCCATTGAAGAAATTAATGCCGCTGGTGGCGTCCTTGGCAAGCCGCTGGTGCCTAAACAAGAAGACGGCTCGTCCGACTGGCCCACCTTTGCCGAGAAAGCCGAGAAGCTGATTGACCGCTATCAGGTAGCCGTCATTTTTGGCGGCCTCACCACCGAAAGTCGTAAAGCGATGCTGCCTGTGGTGAGGGCAAAAGATCGGCTGCTCTGGTATCCGGGCGCGCATGAAGGACAAGAATGCGCCGAGCATATCTTTTACGCTGAGGCGACCGCCAACCAACAGATCGAACCTGCCGTAGACTGGATGCTGGCTCACAAAGGCAAATCTTTCTTTTTGGTTAGCTCCAATGCGCGAACCGTTCACGAGCTGGTAAAAGCGCAGCTAAAGGCTAAGAGCGGCCAGGTTGCGGGCGAAGCCTTTGTTCCGCTGGTGAACGGAACTAACGTAGACATGCAGCCGGTTGTAGCCGATATCAAAAAGGCTCTACCCGAAGGCGGCGTTGTTTTTAGTGCGCTAGTCGGCGATCACAACCAGGCTTTTTTCAAAGCGCTCAAAAGCGCAGGCCTAAGCGCTAATCAGTACCCGGTGATGTCTGTTCGCTTAGCTGAAGAAGACGTCGCTCAAATTGGGCCAGAGTTTTTGCGCGGCCACTACGCCACCTGGAACTACTTTCAGTCGCTACAAACGCCAGACAATCAAGCTTGGGTAGAAAAGTTTCAGAAAAGATACGGCTCGGAGCGGACTGTCGGTAGCCCGATGGAAGCTGCCTACGTGATGGTGCACTTATGGGCGCAGGCCGTAGAAGCTGCCGGTACAACAGAAACCCAGGCCGTCCGCCAAGCTGCCTACGCTCAAACTTTTGCCGCTCCTAGTGGGGCCGTAGCGATAAGGCCTAGCAATCACGTTTCTCGATATGCGCGAATTGGACTAGCAAGAGACAGCGGCCAGTTTGAAATCGTTTCGGCGGGCGACGGCCCTATTCAGCCTATTCCCTGGAGCCAGAAACTCGAAGAGAGTAAAGGCTTTGCCTGCGACTACTCAGGCCCAGAAAAAGGAGAGAAGTACAAGATAGAAGCTGCGCCTTAATCTGTTATAGGTTGTGGCCAGCTGTTGTAGGTTGTGGTCAGGTAGACCCAGTTTCATTCAGGAAAATTTGTGATCGCGCACATTTTCACAAAACTGTTGGATCGCGCTAACGCCCTGTTCTCTTAAGTTTGCATAGGGTCTTGCAAATGGTGGTTGCCAATCGGAGAGTCCGAGCAGATCGGACGTGACTAGTACCTGTCCGTCGCAGTTTGGCCCAGCGCCAATGCCGATGGTTGGAATGGTTAGCCGTGCGCTAATTTTCTGTGCTAGATCGGTCGGAATATGCTCTAGCACGATGGCAAAGACGCCCGCTTTTTCGAGTGCGATCGCCTCATCCAAAATTCGCTGCGCGTCCTCGTCACTCTTGCCCTGCTTGCGAAAGCTGCCAAACTGATACACCGACTGCGGCGTTAGCCCTACATGCCCCATCACCGGAATCCCGACCTGCACCGTCGCGGCGATCTTCTCCACCATCGAGGCATGGGCCCCTTCCATCTTCACCGCCTGAGCGCCCGTTTCTTTTAGCACTCGCCCTGCCGACATCAACGCGGCTTCTAAACTGGTCTGATAGCTCAAAAAAGGTAGATCGACGACGACCAGCGTCTTTTGAATCGCCCGGCGCACCATCTTAGTGTGGTAAATCATCTCGTCTAGCGTGATGGGCAGCGTGGTCTCGTGTCCCATCACCGGCATGGCCATAGAGTCGCCGACCAAGACAATATCTGCGCCGCCCTCATTCACCATTTGCGCCGAGAGATAGTCCCAGGCGGTGAGCATTGCGATCGCCTTTCCTTCCTCTTTCCACCGCACAAACTGATGCACATTGACGATCACGACGGCTCACCGAATGAAGGGCTGTCTAAATAAGATATCAATTTAGCGACGAGTATTCTCTAGCGACCGTTGGCGCTGACAATAGAGCCGTGAGCCGTACCGCGTCCGGTAATCTGGCTGACCCAGGCCAGTCCTTCTGTGGTGCCAACCCAAAGTTTATTGCCGGTATCCGGCGAAATGGACAGAATTTGCTCTGAGGGGAGGCTAGGCACTCGCCCGACGATTGCACCGTTGTAGGGGTTGAGCTTGAGCAGACCGTCGCGAGTGCCGACCCAAAGGCTCTGCGTAGAATCGAAGGCGATCGCCTGCACATCTCGATCTCTTAATTGCGTCACCGAGCGTAAGAGCTGCCCGGTTCTACTATCGATCTCTAACAGTCCAGTCGGCGTACCGACCCACACATTTCCCTGCGGGCCAATCGCGATCGCCTGCACAGAGCGCCCTGGCAAATCCGTCACCTGCCGCTTAAGGTAAGCCGAAGCCGTGTCAATTTGCACTAGCCCTTCTAACGTGCCGACCCACAGGCTGCCCCGCTGATCGAGCGTTAGCGTATTCGCACTCACCCCTGGCAAAGCTTGCAGCGTCGTCATCAGCAAGCCTTCATCCGGGCTAATCATCGCTAGGCCGCGATCGGTGCCCACCCACAAAAAACCACGACTATCTACCACCGTCGCCAGCACTCTATTAGAAGGCAACTTAAAGTTTTGCGCCGTAATCTCATTAATTCGAGGGTCAACGCGCACCAGCCCTTCGGGAGTCCCTAGCCAGATGCGACCCACTTTATCTTGCGCCATGGCATCAATAAACGGATTGGGCACCGATACTTTGGCCTGTACCTGCCCTGTCTCTGGATTAATGCGCGACAGCCCCTGGTGAGACCCCACCCACAGGCTGCCGGTATAGTCCGCCTGCAGCGCTCCCACCTGATAATCCTGCGCAATCGGATTAGGCCGGTTCGATCGCTCAACCGTTAGCGGACGCGTCGGCACCCCCACGTTAGGCGCTTGGTTCGGCAGCGTCATCTGAATCTGCGCTTCGACTAGCGTCGCCTCAAAAATTAGAGCCAAACCGCCCCATAGAAAAGCATTGGCAATTCGACTTACTTTTCTAGCAATGCCCACGGAAGGTAACCCTCTTGTCTTGGTGTTAGATACTGCATTTGGATACAGTCTCAGCCAGTGATAACAACGAATGCTGATGCAATAGCTTGCCCAAAGCGGCCGGTGAAATTTCTGGATGCGATCGCTTCCTCTCCCCCAAATCCCGAATAACCTGGGGCTTTTCATTTAGAAATGTTACGAGCTATACCGCTATTCCTCAAGGTCGAAACCTGCTGAAACCTTTCTACACCGGCATTCATAAAAATTAATTATCAGACTATACAGAACTTTGAAAAGGAAACTTATTGGTGCCCTGATAGTATTCTGTAAAGCATAGGTTTTATCTGAAAGACACCCAAAACCCCCGAAACGTCTAAGATGGCGCGGCCATTCATCAGCCCCCAAAGGCTGTCGAAAGCTGCTTACATGCAGTGGCCTATCACACCGAATGACTCCAAAAAAATAATCAGAAAATCGCCTCTTTCAGAGCGCTAGCACCTATCTAGGTAGCGTGTGGCTTTTAGGCGTCGGGTGTTGGTTTCTTTTTCTATGGAGTGCATAGAAAAAGGATATATGGAGTTTGTTCAATATCTAGTTTGGTTCACACGAAGGAAATAGAGAAATATGTCCTATTCACAGACTCAGTCCAAGTCGGGCGCGGGTTATAGCGCTGGCGTACAGGATTACCGGCTAACCTACTACGCTCCGGACTACACGCCCAGAGATACCGATATTTTGGCTGCTTTCCGGATGACGCCTCAGCCGGGCGTTCCTCCCGAAGAGTGCGCAGCTGCTGTAGCCGCTGAGTCTTCCACCGGTACTTGGACAACCGTATGGACTGACCTCCTCACCGACATGGACAGATATCGTGGCCGTTGCTACGACATCGAGCCTGTTCCCGGCGAAGACAACCAGTACATCGCTTACGTTGCCTATCCGCTAGACCTCTTTGAAGAAGGCTCGGTTACTAACCTGCTAACTTCCTTGGTAGGTAACGTATTTGGCTTTAAAGCACTGCGCGCCCTGCGTCTCGAAGACCTGCGGATTCCAGTTGCTTACGTCAAAACTTTCCAAGGCCCTCCACACGGTATTCAAGTTGAGCGCGATCGCCTCAACAAGTACGGTCGTCCAATGCTCGGCTGTACGATTAAGCCTAAGCTCGGCCTTTCTGCGAAGAACTACGGTCGTGCGGTTTATGAGTGTCTGCGAGGCGGCCTCGACTTCACTAAAGACGACGAGAACATCAACTCTCAGCCTTTCCAAAGATGGCGTGACCGTTTCTTGTTCGTAGCCGATGCGATTCACAAGTCTCAAGCAGAAACAGGTGAGATCAAAGGTCACTACCTGAACGTAACTGCCGCCACTTGCGAAGAAATGATCAAGCGCGCCCAGTACGCCAAAGAACTCGACATGCCTATCGTCATGCACGACTTCTTAACGGGTGGCTTTACCGCTAACACGACGCTGGCTCACTGGTGCCGCGACAACGGCGTATTGCTGCACATTCACCGCGCAATGCACGCTGTTATCGACCGTCAGAAGAACCACGGTATTCACTTCCGCGTCCTTTCAAAGTGCTTGCGCCTATCGGGCGGCGACCACATTCACACCGGTACGGTTGTGGGTAAGTTGGAAGGCGATAGAGCGGCTACTTTGGGCTTTGTTGACCTGCTGCGCGAAAACTACATCGAGCAAGACAAGTCTCGCGGTGTCTACTTCACTCAAGACTGGGCTTCTATGCCTGGCGTGATGGCTGTAGCTTCCGGTGGTATTCACGTATGGCACATGCCTGCGCTCGTTGAAATCTTCGGCGATGACTCCGTGCTTCAGTTTGGTGGTGGTACGCTGGGTCACCCTTGGGGTAATGCTCCAGGTGCTGCGGCTAACCGAGTTGCCCTGGAAGCCTGCATTCAAGCGCGTAACGAAGGCCGCAACCTCAGCCGTGAAGGTGGCGACATCCTGCGCGAAGCGGGCAAATGGTCTCCTGAACTGGACGCTGCACTCAACCTCTGGAAAGAGATCAAGTTTGAGTTCGACACGGTTGACACAATTTAGGCCAGCCAGACTAGGCCAGCCAGACTAGGCCAGCCTAAGTTCGCGATTGCGACTGCGATTGGTTCAGCACGGTAGATTTGACATTAGGTTTGTCGGAGCGTTTTATAGCGCTCCCTAACTATGGATCTCAAGCGAATTGCCAAAGATACAACTCGGGTTCTTTCGAGTTACCTTACTTATCAAGCCGTTCGTACTGTGTTGAGCCAGCTCTTAGAAACCAATCGGCCCGTGTTTCATCAGTTCAACGAGTTTGCGAGTCGTGAAAAGCTCCAAGATGGCGAAGCTTTTATAACAGAATTACTCAAAGAGTATCCTGAGCTGGGTTTGCGAGTGATGACGGTGCGATCGCATCTGGCCGAAGAAATTGCAGAATTTCTTCCCGAGATGCTCACCAGCAGTATTCAGCAGTCCAATATAGAGCATCGCAAAAAACAACTTGAAAAGATGACGCAAATGACCTCAGAAGAGCTGTCGGCCAGCGTTGAAAAACCCAGCGCCGACAAAAATAGCCCCAATTCGGAAGCGTCTTCACCAGATAGCGCCGAAGACTAGGGCTGTCTTCTCTCTTCAACCCGTTCTCTTCAACTATTTACCCTTTCACCCTCAAGAAGAAAGTCATGAAAACTTTGCCAAAAGAGCGTCGGTATGAAACTCTTTCGTACCTTCCCCCCTTAAGCGATCAGCAAATCGAGAAGCAGCTCAACTACTGCTTGCAGATGGGCTACATCCCTGCTGTAGAGTTCAACGAAAACTCTGACCCTAAGGTCTATTACTGGACGATGTGGAAGCTGCCTTTGTTTGGCGCAACCAACACTCGCGCAGTTCTAGACGAAATTCAGGCTTGCCGCTCCGAGTACGGCAACTGCTTCATCCGCGTTGTTGGCTTCGACAACGTTAAGCAGTGCCAAGCTGTGAGCTTTATCGTTCACAAGCCCGGCAGCAAGAACAACAGCGGCAGCAGCTTCCGCTACTAAGCTCTATCTTGTGGCATAAGCTTCAAAGCACGAGCTTTGCCATTTAGAGTTATTGAAACAGGGAAGGTAGTGAAACTATCTTCCCTGTTTTTGTGGAAATATAGAAAATTGCAGATGCGCAGGCGACTTGGGTTGATTAAGTCGGCACCGCCTCGACATCACCTGCTTCTACCTGGATGCTGTCATGCTGCGATATCTGTTCCAAGAAGCCCTTAATAGAGTCTTCAATCGAATTTATCTGAAACTGTTGTTCTAGGATGAGCAGGGGTTTCGTAAATTCTTGGTAACGCGAGTTTTGGCTATTGAGATCTTCTAGCTGCTTTTTAAGCTCTATCAATCTGCCGCGCTCAACTAGTCTCAAAAGCGCTACAAGTGTGTCTTTATGCGGAACTAAAATTTCTCTCGAATCAGCGCCTTCTCCACTAAATGATGCCGAAGTGAAGCCATTCTCAGCGTCAGAAAGGCCGTTTTCTTCCTCTTCCTCGTAGAGCCAAGTTAAGTTAAGTTCTTTAGCAAGAACCTCTAGCAAGACATCAAAGTCAATAGGTTTGGGTACACAGACATTTCCCCCCGCTGCAAAGGCAGCCGCCTTATCCTGAGGAGAGGCCGATGCGGAAGAGACAATCACCTTTTGCGTACTGACGGTTGGAGACGTTCTAATTTTTTTTAATAAAGAGATTCCGCCCATCACCGGCATGCATATATCTGTGATTAAAATATCAGGCTGATGCTCGAATAGCTGATCTAGCCCTTCCTTGCCGTTGTGGGCTTCGATTACACTAAATCCTAAAGGCTCTAGAAACTGGCTTAAAATATTTCGGTTCTCTTGTCGATCGTCTACGACCAAGATAGTGCGGCGATCGCCTCCATATCCAACGATACGAGAGCTTTGTGTCTGGGCGATCGGTTGAAAAGAGCTGTTTTGTTCTACTGCGACTTGTATTGTAAAGTGAAACTTACTCCCCTTACCCAGTTCGCTTTCTACCTCAATATCACCTCCCATCATCTGTACGATCTGCCGGCTAATTGACAGACCTAAGCCGGTGCCTTCTTGCTTATAAGACTCGCCAACCTGTTCGAAAGGGGAAAATAATTGAGTCAAATCCTTTACAGCAATACCTACGCCTGAGTCGATAACTTCAAATTTTAAAGCAGCTTTAGAGTCAAAGTGATCGACCACATCAACCTTTAAAGTGACCGTTCCCTGCTCAGTGAATTTAGTTGCATTTCCTAACAGATTGAAGAGAACCTGTTTCAGGCGCTTACTATCAATTCGAATATCTGTTGGAAGATCATTAGCGAATTGGCAGCAAAAAATAATTCCTTTTTGATCTGACTTTACTTTGAAAACGTCTACTACACTCTGCAAGAGATGAGAAAGACGGACAGATGTTTCGGAAAAATGGAGCTTACGAGCTTCAACTTTCGCTAAATCAAGAATATCGTTAATCAAATCCAGCAAATGCGAAGCACATTGATGAACAATCCGAACGTTGTTTAGATCTTTGTTATGCAGATCTTTAGAGCGTTTTAGCAATTGAGCATAGCCCAAAATACCGTTTAGCGGCGTTCGCAGTTCATGACTCATGTTCGCTAAAAACTTACTTTTAGCCTGATTTGCTCGATTCGCTATTTTTGTTGCCTGCTGCAGTTCTTGCGTGCGTTCCTCAATTCTTACTTCTAATGCCTGATTGAGGTTTTGAAGATCTTGCTCAGCTTCAGCGCGGGCAATGGTACCACCAAAACAACCTGCCAATGCCCATAGGGTCGTGACCTCAGTTTGAGTCCACTCGCGACCCTCTTTACAGTTGTCGAACCCCACAAACCCCCAGAAATGGTTTCGAATTTGGATAGGAACTACCAGGAGTGAGATGATTCCTTGTGGCTCAAGGATAGCCCTCTCTGAATCTGGTAAATCTTTGACCAGCCCGTAGATTGGCTCATCTGAGGCTAACTTTTGATACCAGCGATGAAGCTCATCACCATACGGAAGATCTTGCAGTTCAGGATTTCCTATCTCCGGCTCAACATTTTCACTCACCCATTCCCAACGCTGACTCATAGTGGATAGACTAAACGTAGAAAAATCCTTATTTTGAAAAATGTACAATCGATCCACTTTCGTGGCTTTTCCTACAAAGCCCAGCGCCTGATTTACTGCATCATCTAGAGCTTGCTCTGTCGATAAAGCTCTTGTCGCTAGTGCGATACCTTTGAGCAAGCGCTCTAATTTTTTGACTTTCCCCTCAGCAGCCATTCCTAATATCCTTTTCCAATTATCTAACCTGCTGTTGTACTTAATAAGACTGAGAAGTAAACTTCTATCCGTATGAAGATGAAGATTGCCAGCATCAAAAAGTTAATGTCGCACGCGCCACAATTTTAATATTCTAAATGCGCATTGTCTAAGTATATGTTGTTTGAATACGTGTTGTTTGCATATGCGTTGTCTAAATACGCACTGTCTAAATACGTACCGACTGAAAGCTTCGTCTCACAGCAAACAGCACAAACGGCCAACGGATCGCAGAGTACGAGCGCATCTCACTAAGCGATTTGAGCCGTTAGGCTGATACTGAGTCGACTAACAGTACAGGGCTTTTTGTCTGCTGAAGATACTCAGTCGCCTTCTCTACGCTGAGCGGCCTCGAATACAAATAGCCCTGCACCATATCACAGTTCAGCTTTTTGAGGGCCAAGCCTTGAGACGCTGTCTCTACCCCTTCTGCGACGACGGTCATGCCTAAGGTACGGGCCAAATTGATGACGGCTCTAATGACTTCTATACTGCTATGACTGCTCTCGAGCGTACTGACAAAAGAGCGATCAATCTTGAGCGTATCAACTGGAAATTTAATTAGATAGCTCAAAGAAGAATAGCCCGTGCCAAAGTCATCTAGGCTAACTCTAATGCCCTCTTCTTGTAGTTTTCTAAGGTTTTGCCAGCTAGTTTGAGTGTTCTTAATAAGCGAAGTTTCAGTAATCTCTATGTTGATATTTTGAGCGCTCAGACTAGCCTGAGCCAACGCTCTTCTGACGCCTGCGAAGAAATTTTCTTTTTCAAGCTGGGGACTCGATATATTAACGCTCATCGTTAATTTTTTGGCCGTAGGATACTCTTTCATCCAGCACTTCAGCTGGCGACAGGCTTCTCCTAATACATAGTTTCCAATTTCAATGATCAAATCTGTTTCTTCTGCCAGCGGAATAAACTTACAAGGAGGTACTAGCCCCAGAATAGGATGCTGCCATCTTACAAGAGCCTCAAACCCGGTCAGCTCCTCCGTCTCTAAATTGAGAATCGGCTGATATTCTAAGAAAAGCTCTTTGTTTCTGACTGCACTTCTTAGCTCGCTTTCTAATGAAATCTTATAGGCAACCTGTTCATACATTTCTTGAGAAAATATCTGATAGCGGGCTTTGCCGTGTCTTTTAGCTTCGTACATAGCAATATCTGCATCTCGTAGCATATGGTCTGCATAACGATATGTATTAGAGCTAATCACGACACCAATGCTCGCTGTTACCGCTAGCGAGTATTCTCCTAGCTTGATGGGCTGTGCCAGGCAAGTTTGAATGCGATCGCAGATATTCAAAACATCCTCTTCTAGATGAATATCATTGAGAAAAATTGTAAACTCGTCCCCGCCGAGGCGAGCTACAAAATCTGTCGGCCTTACGGCCTTTATTAAGAGCTGACTAACGTGAATTAGGAGCGCGTCGCCTACGCTATGTCCTAAACTATCGTTAATGTCCTTAAATCGATCCAAATCAATAAAAAGCAGAGCAATCTTTGAGGACTGCTGCTGTGAATGCATGGCTAGCGATTGATTGAGCTGATCGATAAAAAAGGCTCGGTTTGCAAGCTCGGTTAGGCTGTCTTTCTGTGCGGCAGAAACTAGCTTTTGTTCTACTAACCTGCGCTCAGTAATATCATGCAAGATACCATCTACTCGAAACCGCTGCTCTAACTCATCTCGCTGAATATTGGCACGACATTGAATCCAGTGCAGCTTTCCGTCAAATCCATGAACTCGATACTCTAGCTCAAAGGCACCGCAATCTGGCGTGCCAGATAAATGCTTACGAACGCTATCAGCATCCTCTTCAACAATTCTGCCAATCCAGTAGTGAGGCGAATCTATCAGAGCCTGGGGCGGTAATCCATAGATTTCTTCTACAGACGGGTTGAGATATGTAATCTCAAATGGATCTAGAAAGCCCGACCAGACAACTTCTTGAACCGAGTCTAAAATACTCTCTAGCCTTGCCTCACTCCGCTGTAGTTTCAGTTGAGTTTTGCTCAGCTCTATATGGATGGTAATTCGATCGACGACCTCTTTCTCCTGAAAAGGCTTGGTAATATAGTCAACGGCGCCTAGTTCTAGTGCCTTTACCTTATTCTCTAGGTCAGATAGGGCCGTCATGAAAATAACGGGAATCGATTTGAGCTGGGTATCTGCTTTGATGCGGCGGCAGGTCTCAAATCCTCCAATTCCAGGCATCATGATGTCGAGCAGAATTAAATCTGGCTGCTCCATTTCTAACTGTTTTAGAGCCCGTTCTCCGCTGGTTGCGATCGCGACCTCAAACCCAGCATCAGCTAACACCTGAGTAAGCAAAGATAGATTGGTCGGCGTATCGTCAACGATAAGTATCAGACCTGATCCACGAATTATCTGACCTTTCATTTAAATAAGGCTCTAACTTTTAATATTTTAAGTGAAAACGCTTAAAACCAAACCTCTTAAGCTGAGGGTGAGCAGAAATCATAGGTCTAAATAGTGACGCTAGGCGCGTAGCTTCTATCTATGTATCCGCCGACATGGCTATTGCGTATAGAGATTTGGCTGCTTGTTATTCTGTTAAGTTAATTATGCCCAGGTGCTATAACAATTAAACTTTATTAAAGATTGAGTGATAGCGTTAAAATACATCCCCGATTCTACGGAGCTTAGGAGATCTGTCACCTGTGAAAATCAGCAAATATCTACTGTTTTGCTGAGAATAAAGCATCCTCAGTTCTCTGGAGTTTACAATTTTTCAGAGTCTATTAGCTCGCTGCACTGCCGCACATGTGCTGAGCCGTTTCAGCGGCACTATAATAATGGCTAAGTCACTGCCTTTCCGGGCACCTTGTTGATGTAGCGACCAGCAGATAGCAGACTCTGAAAAACAAATGAATCCTTGTAACAGTACCTGCTGTCATTGTCAGCACTTTGATGCAACTCATAGTTTTTGCTTAACGCTTACGGTTAGGTATCCTCACGGAAAATCTTATCTAGAACGCTCGCCCACCTCTCCGGTGTGTCGCACTAACTACCAGCCAAAACTAATTAAAGAGCCGCGCCTTGCTGAAGCACAGCTCTCGCTAAAAGGATCTCTTGAAGCATAGTCTTGGCAACGTTCTCTTGGCGGCGTTCTAAACGCGCTAGCCTAATGGCAACCTATCAGCTGTTCATAAAGGCTAGCCAACATCAGATGCCACGCTCAACGTCTGCCTTTGGTGTTGGTTCAATCGCTGTTATTTAAACCACTACTAAAATGTTGCCGTGGCTGTCTCCTTCTCCAAACTGCCAGTAAGCAATAAACTCTCGCTTTTTAGACTGCGGCAAGTTTAGCCTAGGCGTGAGATAGATTCTGAGAAGATGCGGTCGGTTCGAGCGTAAGATGCTGTTGAGAGAAACGTTGAAACGACTTCCCCAAACAGACATTTCTTTCTCATCGTGGCCCAGAGAATCTACTACTGCTGCCACGGTTGCATCGGAGATAATTCTCATTACTAAAGGAGCGGAGATAAAGGAAACTGGGGAATCTACCTTTACCGTCATCTCATAGCTTTCACTAGATACTTTGGTAAAGTCATGAAAGGAGTAAGTGTCGTCAGCGCACTGCTTGTGAAGGTAGAGGCTACGCAGCTTGTCAACCTGCTGCTCGGACAACATTTCTAGCGGTTCATCTGTCGCGTTTAATCGCTGTGGTCGATAGCTTTGGATAACGGGTTCCCAGTGCGAATCCTCGCTCGTATAAACAAGCCCTATCTCACGATCTTCTTCAACCATTAGCGTGCCCGGCTCAGCTTGACCGTTAAAACGATTGCTAATAGCTCGGCAATAAGCGCCGACGTTTGGCAAGAGCAATAAATCGCCTTCCTCAACGCCAGTCAAATTAGTCTCAGGAAGAATCACATCGCCCGCGAAGCACAAAGGCCCGGCAATGCTGTCGGCGCCTTCTCTCGGTAGAGACGTTCCGTCGGCAAGAAGCACCTCCTGTGAAAAGCCCGCTAGCGTTACCTTCATTAGCTGATTAGACCCTACATCTACAATGGCCCATCCTTTACCACGGGTAGATTTTCTAGTGATAACTCTCGTTAACAGCGCCGTAGCATTACCAAACAAGGCATTTCCAGGCTCCATTTTGTAGGTAAATTCGGATTTGAACTTAGGCTTGAGGGCATTTGAAAGCTCTGCGATCGATGGGAAGCTGTCTTCTTTGCAAGCGGCTATTCCAAGCCCTCCCCCCAGATTGAGAACGTCAATTTTGTGATCTGTGACAGCATGAATCACCTCGCAGAGTTCGTGCAATGCATCCAGGCTTTCCTGAAATATTTCAACATTGTCCATTTGGGTGCCAACATGGCTATGCAGACCGGAAAACGGCAGCTTTGTTGAGCTTAAAAGTGAAATCACCTCTTCTGAGGGGAAGCCAAACTGACTGGTCAACGCACCGTGAGAAGTGTGCTTTTGGTAATCGGCTTTGCTGAGATAGCTGTTGTAAAGCGGAGAGTTAACCCGAAGAAACAGCTTTCCTGAAAAAGGCGTTTGACCTATTATCTCTTCGAGCGCAGCGAGCTTAGATGCCGAATCTATAATGACGCTGCCGCCTCCTTGTAGAAGCGACACCGCTAAGTCGAGATCGGGCGCCGGAGAGTAGTAGCTCAATCGAGCGGTGGGGATGCCTGCCAAGTGGGCAAGCTGAACTTCTCGAAGTGAGGCGCAGTCAGCGCCACAGCCCTGTTCTGCCAGTACCTTGTAGGTTGCCAAGCAAGGGCTGGTTTTAACTGGAAGATATACGTTGTTCTCTCCATCTAAGAGATTTGCAAATTTCCTAAAGTTCTCTAGGAGCCGCGTTTGGTTAGTAATGTAGAGCGGAGTTGAGTATTTTTGAGCAATCTTGGCTATGTCAAGCTTTTGTAGCCAAACGTGGTTGCCCTGAGAGAAAGGCTCTGTTCTATCAAGAACGAGCTGATTCTCTTGAATACTTTTAGTTATCATAATCTTGATCTGAGAAATGGTAGATACATCTGACGCCAAGATTATCACCTATCGTTTGCTCTTTTAGCCAAAATAAATTCAGGTTCTGTCAACGTAAGAGAACTTGCTAAGGTTGACTCATCAGAAGCGAGAAAAGGTGATATGTACTACATTTTTTGATGCCTTGATAATCACAAGAATCTGTTTAGTAGTTCTGTGCTTAATTAAGCGTCGCGTGTTATGAATCTGTGTGACCGGCAAAAACGGTTACTCAACAAAAGCTGCTGAATTTGACGCTAGAGCAGCTGATAAAGCCGCGATCAAAGAAGATCAGCGAATGTAGTAAAGCATAATTAATTCGCTTTAGAATTTAGGCGTTAGATTTTGATCGTCAGTCTTTTTAAGAACTTGCTGTGCTACTGCGTTGATATATCTGCGCGGGTCGATACTTTTATAGATGAAAAAGCCTTTTCTCTCAAGCTGCCGTCAGGCAGTGCGGTAGACTTAAGATCTCTCTTAATTTAAGGCAAAGTAGATGTCTCAGACAGAGCGATTGGTGATGCTGGCAGAAGATCAGCTAACTGAGTACAGCACCGATGCGCGGAAGGTAGAGAAACTGCGGCAGAAGATTGCGCTGTCTGTGCCAGTGGCACAGCAAAAAATGGTAAAGGAAGAACTGGACGGAGATCTGAAGGGCAGTTTTATTGATGGTATTTTGCTTCAGCAGCGGCAGGCGGCGGCGCTGCCGTTTTGGGGCATTGCCGGGCTAGGGCTACTGTTTGGAATTTCATTTACGCAGCCGCAGGATTTTATTGCCACGATTGCGGGAGGCGCGATCGCAATCTTCCTCCAAAAACGTGGCTGGAAACTTCAGGCAAAGCAGCTCGTTGTCCAAGCGCTAGAAGAAATAGAACAACGCACCAACGAAGCGAAAGCTCCTTCTACCCCTGCAGGCGAATAGCTTCTTATGTCGGATATTCGCATTTGTTTTTTCGGAGACTCTTTTGTTAACGGTACTGGTGACCCTGCTTATTTGGGCTGGACAGCTCGAGCCTGCGCCGCCGCAGAATCTTCTCAGCACAGTCTTACTTACTACAACTTAGGTATTCGGGGCAATACCAGCCAGCAAATTGAAAACCGCTGGCAGATGGAAGCAAACCTGCGATTTTTGCCAGATAGCGACTCTCGCTTAGTGTTTTCCTTTGGTGTTAACGATACTCGACTAGAAGCGGGTGCGCTTTTAGTCGATCCAGATAGCGTTATCACAACCGCACGTCGATTGCTGATTCGTGCGAAAGCTCAGTATCCAACATTACTGGTGGGGCCTCCTCCTATTGAAGACCCGGCAGCAAACATTCGTATAGAACAAACCTCTAGTGCCTACCGCGAGCTGTGCGCCGAGCTAGAAATTCCTTATTTAGAGACTTACCAGCCGCTGAGCCAGAATCTGATTTGGATGCAGGAAGTCGCGATGATAGACGGCGCACATCCAGCCGCTGGTGGGTATGAAGCGCTAGCTAGTTTGGTTTCAAAGTGGCCTGCCTGGCAAGCGTGGTTCGCATAATTTTAGAACTTCTTTTGAACTGGCCTTCGCTGCTAAAGGTCTTTCTCTACTAAAAGCTTTCTTAATAAAAGTCTCTTTAATACATCGCTCATGTCTTACTACGTTTCTTCTCGCTTCCTCAACAAGTTAGCCGTTCATATCACTAAGAACTATCTAGACTTACCAAGGGTAAAGGTGCCGCTAATTTTGGGCGTTCATGGCCGCAAAGGAGAGGGCAAAACGTTTCAGTGCGAGCTGGTCTTTAAGCGGATGGGCGTGGAGGTCGTGTATATCTCCGGCGGTGAGCTGGAAAGCCCGGACGCGGGCGACCCGGCTAGGCTAGTGCGGCTGCGCTATCGGGAGGCGGCAGATCTGGTAAAGGTGCGCGGCAAAATGGCGGTGCTAATGATCAACGATTTGGATGCGGGCGCGGGCCGATTCGATCGGATGACGCAGTACACCGTAAACACTCAGCTAGTGAACAACACGCTGATGAACATTGCGGACAATCCGACCAACGTACAACTGCCCGGCGGCTACGATGAGACGCCGCTGCCTAGGATTCCAATTATCGCAACGGGTAATGATTTTGCTACGCTGTACGCGCCGCTGATTCGAGACGGGCGGATGCAGAAGTTTTACTGGGAGCCTAACGGGGAGGAGCGGTTAGGTGTGGTTAGCGGGATGTTTGCTGAAGATAATTTAGGATCAGCAGAAATAGAACAGTTTGTGAAGCGCTTTGAAGGGCAGGCGATTGATTTTTTTGGGGCGGTGCGATCGCAAATCTACGATGAACAAATCACGCAGTTTATCCATTCTGTCGGCGTTGAGAATATCTCTAGCAACGTTGTTAATGCGATTAGGCCACCTACGTTCGCCAAACCCAATTTTGAGCTAGAAAATCTTATTACCGTGGGCGAAAGCCTAGTGCACGAGCAAAATCGGGTTCGCACAATGGGGCTAGTCAGTGAATATAATCAGGCCGTAACGCCTGCTGGCCGGATCTCTTTTAATGGCGCTAGCGATCGCCGCTACGAGGAGTCACCGCTATTTATGCCACCAGCTAACAATCCTCTGCGCCCCTATACAGGTCTGTCCTCTAGCAAAAAACTCTCTAGGCGTGACGGTGCGCTACCTCAATCTCAAAGCCCTCAGCCTGAACAGGCTGGAGAATTGTTTGGCTTTGACGAACGCTTATCTTCCAACAATCGCCTATCTAAGGACACTTGGCAACAGCTCCACAACATTCTGGCGCAGGGTCAAAAGCTAGGCATAGAGCACGTAGACCAGCGGCGTTTTCGGATTAATTCGTGGCAAAGCTACGGCACGCTTAGCTCAGCCAACGAAACTGAAGCGATCGCCCTTCTCCAGTCCTGCCTTCAAGACTTTCCCCAGCATTACGTGCGCCTAGTCAGCATCGATCCTCAAACCAACCGCCGCATTGCCGAGCCGATTATTCAGCGTCCTTAGTCAAATACATTCTAAGTCTTGTTAAACTCAGCGTCTGCCCTAAATTCAGCGGCACCAGCGAAATCCCTTCGAGCCGCGACTGCACCCAACCGTCGCCCCACTGCCATTCATGAAAGCCGTCAATGCCGCCGCTAAGAACAAAGCGAATGCCACCGGGTGAGAGCATCTCTACGCAATGATTTACCTTTAGAAGCCCTAGCGCACTTTCAAATTCTTGACCGGCAGACAGTCGGTTCAGCGGCGCGCTGTCTTTCGACCAGCCTGTAGCCGTTTTAGAAAGCTTAATTTGCTGCGGCCAAAGCCATTTTCTCAGCTGCTCAGGCTCAGTTAGGCTCCCGGCAACTTGCTCGGCGCTCGCTGCGATTTCTATTCTGATACGGCTGCTCTGATAAGTTCCAAACATGCAATCGGGTCGTGCGCGGCAGGCAAAAACGTTGTGAGTGATTTAATATGACGCACACAGGTTAGCGATCGCATCACGCTAAAGCATGAGTCCGGCAAAAAGAACCGCTGCTCTGACAAAATCCAAAAGTAAACGCTAGCGTACTAATATCTAGCGTCCCGATATCAGGTAGAGCTGCTAACCGTTTCTGCTGGCTGCAATTCAGTTTCGCTAGGCAGCTCTAAGCAATAGCCCGCACCGTAGACGGTTTTGATGTACTGCGGATGCCTAGGATCGGGTTCTAGCTTCGTGCGCAGATGCCGAATATGAACGCGAATGGTTTCAATATCGTCATTAGGATCGTAGCCCCACACCTCTTTGAGGATTTCGCTAGGCGATACCGTTTGGCCATGTCGCTGGAGCAAACAATGCAGCAGCTCGAACTCCAAGTGCGTCAGCTTCACCGTTTTATCTAGCCAAATGGCCTCAAAGCGTTCGGGGACGAGCGTTAGCGGCCCATAGCTCAAAATCTCGCTGTGCTTAGCGGCCTGCGGAATTCTATCGGTTCTTCTGAGCAGCGCTCGAACCCTAGCGAGCATTTCTTCTAGCTCGAAAGGCTTAGTCAAGTAATCGTCTGCGCCAGCATTAAATCCGTCTACCTTGTTCTGCGTTTCGCCCAACGCACTCAGCATCAAAACCGGAATATCCGCCGTTCGATCGTCCCGCCGTAGCCGCTGACAAACCGTGAAGCCGTCTACTTTTGGCAGCATCAAATCCAGCATAATTAAATCTGGAACAATCTGTACCGCTAGCGCCTGCCCTCTTATCCCGTCACCGGCTTGGCTAATGTCGTACCCGGCCATTTCCAAGTTGATAGAAACAAGTTCTACGATTGCCGGATCGTCGTCGATGACTAGAATACGAGGCATGTTAAAAAAGGTGTTGCTATAGGGCTAAGAGTACTACTTCTGCTATAGCGAGTGAGTATTTGTACTCTTAAACTTTAATGAATTATACAGGTTTATAGGTTGGTAATGATTGTAGTTTGTTGCTTGGGCTAGAAATACTACCGCAAACAAAGACCAGCTCACTATCTCGCTCGCTGATAGAGTCTCCAAGCTTTCGTCAACGTATTCTCTGAACAGCCCAAAAAGCAGCGCCCAAAAACGCTGTGAGCATTCCAGGTGCGAACCTGAAATGCCTTATTCAACTATTCTATTAAACTCCCCAGGTAGGATTCGAACCTACGACCAATCGATTAACAGTCGACCGCTCTACCACTGAGCTACTGAGGAATGCGTATTTCATAGTACAGAAGGCAACGTCCTTTTGGCAAGGGCGCTACGCAAAATAATTGGCTGCTTGCTGCCTTTATGGCTCCTTGCCTAGTCTGATCTTATCGAGACGTGCTTGTACGGCCGGATCTAGCGCCTTGAATACCCTGCCAGAGGCTTTTTTCTGTACTTTTTGCCGCCGCTTCACGCGCTGGGTTACCTTCTTTACCTCGCTTTCTAATCTCAGGGCCGACATGCCTTCTGCGCCATAGCCAATCGCCGTCTGCCGATGAACGCTATCGGAGGTGGCTACAATCAGTCGCTTGGTAAACTTGCGAGCATCGTTGCGAAATTTGGCGCAGGCTCTTTCGATATAGCTATCTGCCGTTTGTCCGTAACCGGTGTAGTGCACCGATAGGTGAGGTGTAATGACCTCTTTTGAGGCCCGAGTAGGCTGCTCGTAGGCGTCGAACACTACCCAGGTTTCGAATTCTTGAAAGGCGCTGTAGTTTGCTAACGCCGCAATGAGCGACTCTCTGGCAGCGTCTAGTCCTTTTTCTGTTTTAAGCTCAACTAGGTTGGGCCAAGCACCCACGATGTTATAGGCGTCAACTAACAAAATCGCTGAGGAGGAACTGCCTGACATGGGACTGCCTGTGAGAAGGAATGACTTCTCATTAATGTTAGGCGATTATTCGATATAGCTGGTCTTGAGCTTTGCTTTTAGCCGCTGCGGATCGCCGCGATCGCTTACTTCACCGTTTTCTAGCAAAAAGGCATAGTCGCAGTAGTCTAGCTCTGCTAGCCGATGAGTCACCCACAGCGCGGTAAGCCCTCTACTTTTTACCAGCGCTTGAACCTGTCGCACCAAATCTATCTGGCTGTCTGGATCGAGCAGCGCGGTCGGTTCGTCTAGCAAAAGGATCTGGCAGTTTTGGGCAATAGCACCGGCGATCGCAACTCGCTGTTTTTGCCCGCCGCTGAGTGCGTAAATCGGTCGCCGCTGCAAATGCCAGAGATTCACCGCTGAGAGCGCATCTTCTACCCGCTTATTCATCTGCGCTTCGGACAGCTTTTCTTTGACTAGACCAAAGGCTACATCAGCCCCCACCGTGGGCATCACTAGCTGATGGTCGGGATTTTGAAAAACAAATCCTACGGGGCCGCTCAGGCGAATAGACCCTGTTTGATTAGCGAGCAGCTGGGCTAGTAGCCGTAGCAGCGTAGATTTGCCGCTGCCGTTATTGCCTAGCAGCATACAAAACTTACCCTGGTCAACTTCTAAGGAGCAGTGGCGCAGCACAGACGCCCCAGACGGCCAGTAGAAGCTGACATCTTCGACTGCGATCGCGGTTGGCGGCTTAGCTGCGAATCGGCTTTCAGGAAAGGGCGGGGGAATGATCGTCAAAGGTCTACCTGCTGAGAATGCCCGCTACGACAATAGCTGGCTAAACGTGATCAGTTGGCGAGTGAGAAGAATCCAGGAGAGCGGCCTCCGGTACCAGCACTACCAGACTTTTCGTAGACTTGCACAGCCGCTAAGTCGCTGACGAAAACGGCAATTTTTTTATCGACCATTTTGTCGCAGGTCAGCTCTAGTATCACCGGGCTGCCATTCTTCATTGCGTCGAGCGCCTGCTGATAGGTGGCGTCTGCGGCTTCCTTGTCTTCTTTTTGCACCGTCAGCGGCATGGGCGAGTTCTTCAGTGCGAGTTCAACGATATACATAGGGAGGTGAATTGGGGCTAAGCCCCTTAAGTTTAGTTCGCCCTCTAGTATTGCAAACAATCCTAAGATCAGGGATACGGGAATAGCGATTCTAACCGTTCGGCAGTTTTATGCTCGCCAAGCCTACGACCTGGCAATTTCTATCCTTTGGATTCTTCTAATGATCGCTAGACCTCATACACCGTCAGCCCTTCCCTATCAATTGGCGCAAATATAATTCTTTCGAAGGGAGATTTTTTAGGGAAGTGGCCTTATAATAATGAGAAGTACGGTAAAGATTAGTAAACAAGCCTTAGTAGTTTGGACGAATGAGTGTTAATGCCTACTGCTTGAGTGAATTGCTTGAGTTAGGTACAGCCCAAGTAAGTTCAAGTGCGGCTTGCAAACCTGTCTTTTTCCGCTGTTTTAATAACATAGATTCTTTTCGGAGACTTGTTTTATATGACTATTGCCATGGGTCAAGCGCCCGGCCGTCAGGGACGATTTGATGTCGTCGATGACTGGCTAAAGCGCGACCGTTTTGTTTTCGTCGGCTGGTCTGGTTTGCTGCTGTTCCCTTGCGCCTTCATGGCCATCGGCGGCTGGATGACCGGCACCACCTTTGTCACCTCGTGGTACACCCACGGGTTGGCTAGCTCCTACCTAGAAGGCTGCAACTTCCTCACCGTTGCCGTCTCTACCCCGGCTGATAGCATGGGCCATTCCCTGCTGCTGCTCTGGGGCCCTGAAGCTCAAGGCTCCTTCGTTCGCTGGTGTCAGATTGGCGGACTGTGGGCCTTTGTTGCTCTGCACGGCGCGTTTGCGCTGATTGGCTTCATGCTGCGCCAGTTCGAGATTTCTCGTCTGGTCGGCATCCGTCCGTACAACGCGATCGCCTTTTCTGGCCCGATTGCGGTGTTCGTGTCGGTGTTCTTGATGTACCCGTTGGGCCAGTCTTCCTGGTTCTTCGCCCCGAGCTTCGGGGTAGCGGCTATCTTCCGCTTCCTGCTGTTCTTGCAGGGCTTCCACAACTGGACGCTGAACCCATTCCACATGATGGGCGTAGCGGGCATCTTAGGCGGCGCACTGCTGTGTGCCATCCACGGTGCGACGGTTGAGAACACGTTGTTCCAAGACAACGAGAACGCCAACACGTTCAAAGCGTTTGAGCCGACTCAGTCGGAAGAGACGTATTCGATGGTGACGGCGAACCGATTCTGGTCACAGATTTTCGGTATCGCGTTCTCCAACAAGCGCTGGCTGCACTTCTTCATGCTGTTCGTCCCGGTCACGGGCCTTTGGATGGCGTCGATTGGTATCGTCGGTTTGGCGCTGAACCTGCGAGCGTATGACTTTGTGAGCCAAGAGATTCGCGCTGCAGAAGACCCTGAGTTCGAGACGTTCTACACGAAGAACATCTTGCTGAACGAAGGTATTCGCGCGTGGCTCAGCCCACAGGACCAGCCACATGAGAAGTTTGTGTTCCCTGAGGAAGTTCTTCCTCGCGGTAACGCGCTCTAATCTAACGGTTTTGCAATGGAGCTTTCCGAGGATTAGTTAAATAACTGATTTGCCGCTGTCTTGGCTTGCTAGGACAGCGGCATTTTTATGCTTGTCGAGCTTTATGAGAAGCGGATGGCTAGAGAGTAGGGACACAATATCCGGCAGCAGGACTATGGCTTTTGCCAGGTTGCTACGGGCGCTCGTGCTGATATGCTCGTGCTGATATAAAGACTTAGCGGCTTTTATTTTAAAGTGGCCCGAAAGATAACGCTAAGGCCATTTATCTATCGAACGACATACATCCAAGGGTAACTGGCCTACGTACCTACGTATGAGCGCTAAGCTAACAAATCTCGATTCCGTTTAGGAGATCTCGTATGAAACAACCTGTGACCCTCTCTGCCTCGCGCCGCAGCCTCATGAAATGGGGACTGCTGGGCTTTGGAGGACTGATGGCTTCGGCTTTGCCGAAAGTAGCTGCGATCGCGCAGACTGGAGACAAAACGCTCACGTTTGAGGCTACTGATGATGGCATTCTCAACTTTGCACTTTTGCTAGAAGAACTAGAAGCCGCTTTTTATGCTGCTGCTGTCGAATCTGGCAATATTACAGACGCCAAAGAGCTGGAGTATGTAACCGTTTTGGGCGCTCAAGAAGCTGCCCACGTAACGTTTTTGCGCAGTGTGCTAGGCGACAAAGCGCTATTTAGCACCGCAGATCTGAGCTTCAATCCCGATGGGCTAGCGGCTATTTTGACAGACCGCAGCACTATTCTTAACACCGCTGTTGCTTTAGAAGATGTTGGCGTCCATGCCTATAACGGCGCGGGTCCTAGCCTGACGAATCCGACCTATTTGCTAGCGGCTGGCTCGATTGTTTCAGTAGAAGCTAGACATGCGGGCGGTGTACGGGCGCTTTTGGGCAGACCTACCACAGAACCCGATAGCGATCGCCTCATCCAAGACGCCGACTTAGTAGCCGCACTCAATCCCTTCAAAGGCAGAGCCTACGACGAACTGTATAGCCCCAATCAAATTGTGGCCATCGTCGGCTCCCTCGGCATCCTCAACAATCCTATCAACGGCTCACTCGTCGCGTAGCAACTGGAGAAACCTTAATGAAATTACGTTTTACGTTTAAGAACGCTCAGCCCGTTCGATCTATTTTGTCGCAGCTAGTAGGCCCATTCGAAGCCATCTGCCGCTACGTTGGCCAATTTGCTGGCGAACAGCGCAATCAAATGCGGTCTTTGGCTCAAGGGATGGCTATTGTCTTCCCCTTATCTCTGCTGCTGCTAACGCTTAGCCCCACTAGCCCAGCTCATGCCCAGTCGGACGTGCTGACGCCTAGACAGGTGACAGAATACGCGCTGACCCTAGAGAAGCTAGAGGCCGACTTTTATCGTCGTGCTGTCGTGGCTGCTCAAAGTGGTGGGCTTTCGAGCGTACCTCAAGCGGCTAAGGATGTCATCGTTTCCTACGGTCAAGACGAAGCTCAGCATGTGACAGATCTTTCGGCCGTGCTGCCTTCTTTAGGCGGCGATCCGAATGCAATTACCATCCCTACAAACCCCAACTACTCAGCGATTTTGGGCCGAGATCCCTTTGCTAACCCAACCGACTTTTTGATGGTGGGTCAATTTGTTGAAGACCTAGGGGTCGCTGCATACAAGGGGCAGGTGCAAAACCTACTGGCCGCAGGCGATGCCGGTAAAACGGTGCTAGCTGCCGCGCTAGAAATTCATAGCGTAGAAGCTAGACATGCCGCAGGCGTTCGATTCTTGCGTCAGGCTCTGTTAGGCGCAGATGTGAATCCTTGGATTTCTGAAAATGCTGGCAGCGACGAAGTAATTTACAACGAGAACCGCACGGGCTCTCCGATTCCTTTTAGCTCTGATGCTTTTGACGGCTATGCCACCCAGTCTGAAGTGCTAGCGCTAGTTGGCCCTATTTTGACTGAAGCGCCCCAGGCCGCAACGCCTAGCCCAACGCCTCAGCCAGCAACGCCTCAGCCAACGCCTCAGCCAACGCCACCGGCTGCCGCGCCTTCACAGTCTCCTCGCGCACTGTGGTAATAGAGGATTAAGCACCTGTAAAAACCTGCCCTACCAACAGGTTCTCTAAATCTACAGACAAAGCCGCTGTTCTTGACGAATAGCGGCTTTGTTGATTTGTAGGCTAGTCCAGCTTTGCCAAACAGACTTATGAGATGAGCTTATGAGATAAGAAGCTCACTAGTCTTCGTCGGCTTCGGGCGCTAGCTTGCTAATTAATGTCGTAATTGTCTCGAAGAGAACCAATACGCTAAAAATCATCAGGCCAGCTAGTAAACCATTGAGCGTACAAAGTATGTAGTACATAACTTGATACCACTCTTTGCTAACAGATTCGTACTCTCCGACGGGCAAACTGAGCAGCAGCAGGACAATAACAGCGCCAATAAACGTGATTGTAGAGGTGGCACCAATGACTCTAATACCTTTGTAAGTAGAGATATCGAACTCAGTATCTACCTGGCTCGTTACGCTCAGCAGCGTTAGCATAAGCGCTAGTACGGTGGCTGAAGCTGTTGCAACCGCAGACCCAAAGTAGAGAGATGAGTCTTTGACGCTCTGTACTAAATCTATGGCTTTGGCTTCGCTGTAAATCTGTCCTGTCAGCAGCGGCTGCACGACGGCAATTAGCACCGCAATGCCGATACAGAGCAAAAGGTAATGCCGACTCTTAGCGCGACGTATAATCGTCTTAATGAAAATGGGATTAGCCTGCCATAAAAAAACCGATTCGACCATCCTATGGCAGATACCAGAACCCATTGCTGCTAGGCGCTCAGGTTCTTTCTTTTGGTCTTGATGACTATTACCGATGAGAGACTAAGCGCGATTCTAAAGGCTGAGCAGCGCAGGGCGATTGCCTTAGCTGCTCAGCAAAACCTCAGTAAGTAGCTCAGTGGTGTTAAAGCTCACTGGATAGGCCAGGCTTCGACTACGCTCAGCCCTCTAGCTACGGTGGATTGAGCATTGAGCGTAGTCGAAATGCGTTTTACAAGTAATTTGACCTACCTACTTACTTGCTATTTTTAGTCATCAACAAATAGGTACTTTAGTCTCCTTGTTTATCGCTTAAGCGCTTTTAGTTTTATCTCCAACCTCGTAGGCTTTTTTCACGGCAGGCCGTTCTGCAATCCGCTTGGCCCAATCTGCCACGTTAGAGAATTTGCTTTGCCAGTCAATCCCGACTGAGCCGACGCCTTTGGCCCAAGGATAAATCGCCATATCTGCAACAGAATAGCTTTCTGCAACAAATTCTCGATCGGCCAAGCGCTTGTCTAGTACGCCCATTAGCCGCTCGGTTTCATTTACGTAGCGCTTCTTGCCGTAGGGCACATCTTCGGGCGCGTAGATTACAAAGTGATTAGCCTGGCCTGCCATGGGGCCAAGCCCGCCCATTTGCCACATCAGCCACTGCATCGCGTCGTAGCGACCTGCGAGAGAAGTGGGCATGAACTGGCTAGTTTTTTCGGCTAGGTACAGTAGGATTGCGCCAGATTCGAAGACTGAGATGGGCGTCGAACCCTCGTTAGGGCTGTGGTCGACGATGGCGGGTATACGGTTGTTAGGGGCGATCGCTAAAAAATCGGGGTCGAACTGCTCGTCCTTCATAATGTTGATCGGCTTAAGCTCGTATTTGAGTTCCGCCTCTTCTAAGAGAATTAGCGGCTTGTAGCCGTTTGGCGTTGCCCAAAAATATAGGTCGATCATGTTAAGTTCCTTTGTGGACTAAGACGGCTCGGTACAAGAGAGATTGTATCGAAAGCTCGCTTGGACTTATTCTATCGGTGGATACGAATGCGACGCGTACGCCTACACAGCTCGCGAATTGTTGAGTACGATCTAACTATGGAGACGTTACTAGGACACTAACTGTCGTGGAAATTTTGCTTGCTAGCCTCATCTTTTCAAAACCCACCGCGCTTTCTCAGCTCACGCCTGATCAACCCCCTGTTCCTGTCGAAATTCCCGTACAAAACGAAAGCGCTCAGCCTGAAAATGGTTTGCTAGAGACCCCGCTGAGCTGTGGCCCCAATCAGTTTCCCTCTGCCTTCTCAGATGTTTATCCGACAGACTGGGCCTATCAAGCGGTCAACCGCCTGTCTAGCAGAGCGGTGGAATGCTTCGACTACCCATCCGAACGTTCTCCTGTCCGCTAATGGGTATTTGGCTGAACCGTTTGATCAAGGCAATAAACATCAGGCTATGCGGGAAGCGTTGCTTGCAGCAGCCGGATAACGTTTAATCCCATAATTTTCTCAATCTCACCGTCTGAAAAACCTTCTGCCATCAAGCCTTCTGTCATCTGATCTAGATGGGCAGCATCGAAGGGCAACTGCACCGCGCCGTCGAAATCGGAACCTAGCGCGACATGGTCTATTCCGATGAGATCGACTGCGTAGCGAATAGCCCAGGTAATGGAGCTGATGTCTGTTGAACAAACGGCCGTTGACCAAAATCCAATGCCAATAACGCCGCCTGTTTGAGCAATCTGTTCTAGCTGATAGTCGCTTAAATTTCTTGGATTATCGCAGGTGCCTCTTACACCCGTATGAGAAACCATCACCGGGCGGCGAGCGATCGCCAACACATCGTCGATGGTCTGCGCTGAGGCGTGAGCTAGATCAACGACCATGCCTAAGTCTTCTATTTTCGCTAGCACTTGCTGCCCAAGCGGCGTTAGCCCACCGTCGCTTACGCCATGGGCAGAGCCACTTACTTCATTGTCGAAAAAGTGCGCTAGCCCAATTGTGCGAAAGCCCGCTTTGTACAGCCGATCTACGTTCTCAATCTTGCCTTCTAGTGCCTGTGCGCCTTCTAGCCCAAGCAGTCCTGCCGTAATTTGTTGATCGTTTTGTCTGCGATCTAAATAGGCTTTTAGATCGCTGCGCGTTTTAATAATGCTGAACTTGCCGGACGATTTGCGGGCTATTTTGTGTAGCACTCTGGCTTGATGAAGCGATCGCTGCTTAAGGCTAAACCAAGATCGAATGGGCCATCGCTGTAGGATGGCTAGCTTGGTGATATCGTCTGTGCGATCGCTATTATCTTCCATCATCAACGGCTGCGGCACCTTCGTAACAACCGTAAAATTTTGCAGCGCTACGTTCCCTTCGATCAGGCGAGGGATATCGACATAGCCATCGTCAGAACGCTTGGATAAGTCTCGTCCCCAAAGCAGCGAATCGGCATGAAGATCGGCCACCGTTAGCGACTGATGCAGCGTCTGTGCGTAGGGACTCACGGGCTGTAATGGCAGAGTACTTCTGGGATTTAACCGCTTTTCGACTATAGACGGCCCCAGTGCCAGGACGATAGCTAGCAGCGCGGTAAAGCCGCCTAGCAGAAAGAGTAAAAGTACTTGGACAGGGCGGCTGGCTCGTTTGGCAAACATAAGCATTAAGGTGTGGCTTGTATAACGACATCACCTTTGGCAAGGTAGATTCCAGACTCAGCGGGCTACTTAGTGAGCTGCTAGAACTGTCCAAACAACTCAAATAATCCAAACAAATAGGCATAGCAGCGCGTATTTGCTTAAAATTTGTAGCGCTGTAGAACGTGGGTAGATGCGCGATCGCTAACTGGTTCTTTATACTGCTTATGCGGTTGCTTAAACCCTTGAACCCGCCTTCTCTTATCATGACGACTGCTCTCCTTTTCGATCCAAAGACGCAAGCGACCACCCATGCTAGCGATGATTTTGCGATCGCTTTTTCCCCGCTCGATTTAGCCCGCGCCTATCAGCTCGCCGACGATGGAGCCAATGGGGCAGTAGTGGTTTTTAGCGGTATGGTGCGCAATCAAACCGACGGTCAGCCCGTGGTTGCTTTGGAATATCAAGCCTACGAGCCAATGGCCATTCAGGTGTTTCGTCAGATTGCCGCGCAGATTCGCCAGCAGTGGCCAGATATTACGCACACGATTATCCATCACCGCACAGGCAAGCTGGTCGTTGGTGAAATCAGTGTTTTGGTCGCTATTGGTAGCCCCCATCGGGGCGAAGCTTTTGCCGCCTGCCAGTATGCGATTGATACGCTAAAGCACAACGCGCCGATTTGGAAAAAGGAGCATTGGCAAGATGGTTCTACGAGCTGGGTGAGCATTGCGGCCTGCGAAGATGAGGCGGTTGCCCAAGAGACGTAGTGAGTAGAAAACTAAAGCAATAGAGCTGGACTTATTCGTCGATCGCCATTGCATAGTTTCCGCCATTCGTTGCGGCTTTGGGCGATCCAAACCGGTGAGCAATGGTCTCTGGCTGCACGGCTGAGAGCACTACATGGCCAGAGTCGGTAACGACAACGGCGCGCGTTCGTCTGCCATAGGTGGCATCGACCAGCTGGCTGCGATCGCGCGCCTCAGAAATAATTCGCTTAATCGGCGCAGACTCTGGACTCACAATAGAGACCACTCGATTGGCTGAAACGATATTGCCAAACCCAATATTTACTAGCTGCATGTCTATTTCCCCTCTAAGTCTAAACAGAGCGCCAGCCGTTGGGTGTAGCGCTGCACGTGCCTGAAAAGAGACGTTCTGTCGGTATGCTAGCTCATCGTTGAGGGCGCTAGCCTCTGATTTTTTTAACGGATACAGATTAACTTAATACTATACAAAATGCTATATAAGTAGAGAAGCTATACCCATCAAGAAACAGAGTTAAGGACATTGCTAACTATCGTAATAATGAAAAAATTACGCTGATGATGGCGATCGACAGAAAGCCCAAAAACTGATGGCTAAAACTGATTCGTAGTCGATGCCAAAAACTTCCTACGCAAAGCGCGATCGCAGCTCACGCAGCACCTACGCTAACGGCGCATTTTCAGCCCGCTGCGCTGAATAATCTTGGTGCTAACGTTAGAACTTCAAAGAACAACCAACAACAGCTCCATTCCCAAAGCTCTCGTGCATCCTCTTTCCTACATCACTTTTTCTTACATCACCCTTTTTACATCAACTTATCGGCGACCGTAGCGGCCAAAAAATCACCAAAGTATTCAATGCCTACCTGAGTCCCCGGTGCCGAATAGCCAATCGGTAAATAAGCATAGACAACGCATTTTCCTAAGCTGTAGCCATAGCCTGCACTCGTTGCATAGCCCAGCACTTTGCCGTCATCGGCGAGCACCGGCTCTTTACCCATCACAACCGCTGTCGGATCATCTAGCGTCAAAAAACAAAGCTTGCGAGTTGCATAGTCCTGCCGCTGCAACAGCGCCTCTTTGCCAATAAAGTCTCCTTTGTTTGGCTTAACTGCAAAGCCCAGCCCGGCCTCGTAAGGATCGTATTCGGTATGAATATCGTGACCCCAATACAAGAAGCCCTTCTCCAGACGTAGAGACTCAAAAGCGCCTAGCCCAGCCGCGATCAGGCCATGTTCTTGCCCTGCATCCCACAGCAGATCCCACAGCTTCAGCCCGGATTCTGTGGCGGCATAAATCTCCCAGCCCTCCTCACCGACATAAGAGACTCTTGAGGCCGTTACGGGAACAGAGCCAATGTAAAAGTGTTGTTGAGAGAAGAACTCGAAGGCAAGCTTGGAAACATCTGTATGCGTTAAAGACTGCAATATGGCCGGTGCTTTTGGCCCCCAAAGCCCGACGCAGCAGTAGCTAGCGGAAATATCTACAATTTTAACCGAACCATCGCTCGGCAAATGCGCCTTCATCCAGGCCAGATCGTGACCCTGAACGGCTCCGCCCGTGACAACCCAGTACTTCTGCGGCCCCAAACGGCTGACCGTTAGGTCGCACATCATGCCGCCTTTGTCGTCTAGCATGGCGGTGTAAGTGACTTTGCCGACGGGCTTGTCGATGTCGTTAGCGCAGAGATTTTGGAGGTAGGCGATGACGCCAGGGCCAGAGACTTCGAACTTGGCAAAGGGCGTAAGGTCGTATATAGCGGCGCGATCGCGTGTCACTAAATGCTCAGCCCCTTGAATCGGCGACCAGTTCTTAGCTTCCCAGCCCTGCCGCTGCGGAATATTGTATTCATCCAACAGCTTTTCGTTTGCCTCCAGCCATTGGGGTCGCTCCCACCCGGCGCTAAAGACAAACTTTGCTCCTAATTCTTGCAGGCGAGGATAAAACGGACTGACTCTTAGCGCTCTTGAGTGCGTCTGCTGATCGAGCGGATGAATAATGTCGTAAACCTCGTCGTACTGCTGCGCTCCAGACTTCAAAATATAGTCCGCGCTCTTGCACACATCTGCAAAGCGATGAATATCCATCTCGTGAATATCGAAGCTAGGCGTACCGGTTGTCATCAGCTCCGAGACGATCTTGCCAACCCCGCCCCCATGCGTCACCCAAACCGCCTCCGCCACCCAAAAGCCCTTCACCTTTGCAGACTCTCCGACTACCGAGCCGCTGTCGGGCGTAAAAGAAAACATCCCGTTCATTTTAGAGGTTAGCTCAGCCGCTGCCAGCGCTGGAAAAAGCTCCTTTGTAGACTCCCAAGCAGCGGTAAAGTGTTCTTCAGTAAATGGCTTTACCGAGGGCATCACGGGCGCTTCGGCGTAGGGCAAGATGTTGTCGGGATCTACCAGCAGCGGCTCGTGCTGATAAGAGCCAATTCCCCAGCACTCTCCATGCTGGCGAAAATACATGGAATGATCCTGGTGGCGCACCATCGGCAGCCGGACTTCGGCGGTTTCGCCTGCTAGCTCTGGAATCGGGCCAGTGGTCACGTACTGGTGCTGCACGGGCGTTAGCGGAATAATCTCTCCGACCATGCGGCCAATGCGCGGCCCCCAAATGCCTGCACACACCAGCACCCTATCTGTTTCAATCCGGCCTTTATCCGTTACAACCGCTTTCACTTTTCCGTCTACCACCTCAATATCCATCACGGTAGTATCGCTATAAAAGTCAGCCGCGCCCGCTGCTTTAGCCTCGTTCGCCATCGCCTCAGAAGCCCTTAGCGCCTTGGCAATGCCGTCTGTGGGGACGTAGTAAGCCCCCAAAATTTTGCTCTCGTCAATCAACGGAACTTTGGCCTTTGCCTCTGCCGGGGTAAGCAAGCAGGCGTCCTCAATTCCCCAAGCCTTGGCCCAGCCCAGCTTGCGCTTAAGTTCAGCCATCCGAGCCTTGGTGTAGGCCACCTCAACGCCGCCCACCGGATAAAAAGCGGGGCCTTCTTCCGTGCTCAGCTGGCTGTATAGCTCGACGGTATATTTGGCCAGCTGCGTCATCGTTTTAGACGCGTTGGTTTGAAAGATTAGTCCGGGCGCATGGGAGGTGGAGCCGCCTGTGGCAAACAGCGGGCCTTGCTCGACAACAACAATATTTTTCCAGCCGAGCTTGGCCAGGTGATAGGTGGTGCTACAGCCAACAATGCCTGCACCAATCACAACAACAGAGGCGTCAGTTTTCATTTAAGTGGGTTCTCCGTTCGGGTGTTTGGGCAAGTAAAGGAGCTAGTAAGGCAAAGATTGAGAACCTACCGCTTCAGCAATCTTTTGCTGAAAGCGATACACCGGCTTCTCTAAAGCAGGCGAGAAACAACCGCCGTCAAAACGAGGGGACTTTCGCCCTATCTGCATGCGCTCAATCATGTCAATATCTTCGTCGTTGGTCTCTTTCCATAAGTCGATAGGAAGATGTCGCAGCGCCTCGTTTTCTGGCGTCATGGCCTCATCGCCCACAAAGTAAAACACCATGCGTTCTGACGTTTGATCTGGCGCGATCGGGTTGACGATAAAGATCAGGAAGTAATCTGGATGAACGCCCAGCATCAGGTTGGGAAAAACGGTGACGTACTCGGCGACGGTTTGTTGGTGAGTTGCCTCTAAGCTGGGAAAAGTTGGGAGAGATTTATTTGCGATCGCACCTCGACCATAGGCCAAACTACCCTGTCCTACATGCGTCTCGCCGACCTCAAAGCAAAAGTGGTCTTCCATCCGAGAAAGCGCATTCAAAGCGGGATGTACCCAGCTCAGGTGGTAGCTCTCTGAGAAGTTTTCAACCGCTAGCTTCCAGTTAGCGTTGCACTGCAAATTTACCTCACGTGGCTCGCGGCGTAGCAAGCTGAGGTCGTAGTTTGACCAGCGCTCAATCACCGGCTGCAAATACTCTTCTAGCGGTGCTGCGTCTCCAGACAAATTCACAAAGACCATGTCCAACCACTGCTGGCAGCGGATGGGAACAAGTCCTTTACCGGCTCGATCAAATCCCTCGTGGGTGTCCTGGTGATAGCCGCCAAAGTGAGGCGTACTCTTCAATCTGCCGTCGAGTTTGTACGTCCAAGAATGGTAAGGACAGCGAAAATTGCCCTGAACGTTGCAGGCTTTGGGCACCAGCTGAAGCCCCCGGTGGCGGCAGATATTATGAAAGGCTCGCAGCGTGCTAGTGCCACTGCCCGCTCCAGCCCCTTTACGCCCATCGCGCACCAGCACAATCGGCATTCCCGCAACCTCAGCCGGATACACGTCCCCAGGATTAGCCACATCGGAGGCCAGTCCAACACAGACCCACTGCTGAGCGAAAACCGTTTGCCGCTCCTGTTCCAAATAATCGACATCGGTATAGGCTCGTGCAGGCAGTCCAGCCAGTTGACCAGCTAGTGGAGACGTAGGCAAAGCGGCTGGTAGTTCTGTGGGCGGTGCTACCGGATAGCGGTCGGTCGCTGGGCGGGTGGAGTGGTCGCGCCTGAAATTAACCACTGCTTTCGAGCGAACGGCAGTTTTCTCCCGGCTCATATTCCGTCTTACCGTGTTCCGTCTCACTATCTGCCTCATTGGGGTAACGTCCTATCACCTAAATAAGCTCAATAAGCTTGTAGTAACAAGTTTTGAACTTGTCAATTATGGCTGAAAAAATATTGAGAACTGTTTTCTATTTGACTGTTTCAAAACTTATTTAATCAGCGATTCTATATGGCTTAGCAAGGGGCCAGAACGCGCTCTAAAAGCTGGATTAGTAGGATTCTCAATCGACTGAGTACATCCTAGAAATGAATGCTGAGAAAGCAAACAAAAATCCTTAAACCCTTTGATAATAATGCTTTCGATAATGTGTCTAGATTTCATAACTTTGAAGATACTCAGCCTAAATATCATGAAATCTTGAAATTTCAAAGCTTGTATTAACAACTGTATCCCTAGCCACAGATCTGCATCGGCCTTGGCCCTAATTTCGGATCAATTAGTGATTTTAGTGGTTTGCTATAGTGGTTTCCTAACCGAGCGGTTTTATAGCAGATGCTTTATAGCAGGTGCTATAGAGCTGTACGCTCGTTCTTGCTGTGTTCAATTTTGCGGAGTAAATATCACCTATGACTCGCCAAGACTCAGGTCCTCCTTCTCAACGATCCCTCGATTCGGGTTCCTACCGGTCTCGTAGCCGTCGTCAGCCGGGCGATCGCAACATCAAGGGTTACGGCTTCGACTTTCATCCGCAGGTCTTTTTTGTCTCTACCGGCCTGATTTTGTTGTTTATCGGCGTTACGCTGATCTTTAGAGAACCCGCCGAAGCTGCCTTTGGTGCTATTCAAACCTCTATTGCCAACGTCATGGGCTGGTTCCTTATCCTGTCTGTCAGCATTTACTTAGGCGTTGCTGTCATCCTGGCCTTTAGCAAGTTTGGCAACATTCGCCTGGGTGGAAAAGACGCTAAGCCAGAGTTTCCTACCTTCGCCTGGGTGGCCATGCTCATGAGCGCAGGCATGGGCATCGGCCTCATGTTCTGGAGCGTTGCCGAACCGATTTATCACTTTCAAGATCCGCCTTCTTTAGTCGGAACTATCGAACCGTCAACGGCAGCCGCCGCGCAGCAGGCATTGGGTATTACCTTTTTCCACTGGGGGCTCCACGCTTGGGGCATTTATGCCGTGGTGGGCCTGTCGCTGTGCTTTTTTGCCTACAACTGGGGGCTGCCGCTGACGATTCGCTCGGTGTTTTACCCCATTTTGGGCGATCGCATTTACGGCTGGGCTGGCAACTGCGTGGATATTTTAGCGGTGGCCGCGACGCTATTTGGCCTAGCAACGTCTTTAGGCTTCGGCGTTCAACAGGTTAACGCCGGACTGAATTTTCTCTTCAATCTGCCCATTAGCGTCCCTGTTCAGGTGGGGCTAATTGCGATTATCACCGGCTTCGCGACAGCTTCCGTTGTTTCCGGTCTAGACGCCGGCGTACGCCGACTGAGCGAGCTGAATATGATTCTCGCGGCGATCTTTATGACGTTTGTAATAATCGTCGGGCCAACGTTGTTCATTTTAGGCAGCTTTGTTGAAACGCTCGGCTACTATGCAGCTTCTTTGCCAGCTCTAAGCTTTTGGACAGAGACCTTTGAAGCCACAGACTGGCAAAATAGCTGGACAGTCTTCTATTGGGGCTGGTGGATTTCCTGGTCGCCTTTTGTCGGTATCTTTATTGCGCGAGTTTCCAAAGGCCGTACCATTCGCGAATTTGTGTTGGGCGTATTGCTGTTGCCTTCTATGCTCACGTTTCTTTGGATGTCGGTGTTTGGCGGCACGGCCATGTCGATGGAGTTAGGTGGCTCAAACATAATCGCTGATGCGGTGGGCGAAAATGTTGCAACAGCTCTGTTTGTGATGCTTCAGCAGCTGCCGCTAACTGGGATTACGTCCTTTGTTGGGATCATATTAGTCGTCGTATTTTTTGTTACATCTTCCGACTCTGGTTCTCTCGTTGTAGACAGCCTGATCTCTGGCGGCAAGCTAGAATCGCCGGTGCCCCAACGCGTGTTCTGGGCGGTAACTGAGGGCGTAATCGCAGCGGTGCTGCTGCTAGGCGGTGGTTTGCAGGCGTTACAGACGGCCTCAATTGCGACCGGATTACCCTTTGCAGTGGTGCTATTGGTGATGTGCTACAGCCTGTATAAGGGGCTTAATCAGGAGCTAGCTATGCTCGAAGCTCAGAAGCTGCAGGCCGCAGCGGGCGTTTCGCCAGAAAACTTTACGGGAGCAGCCGTAGATAGAGAGGTTGTCATTGAAGAAGCGATCGCCCGATAGAGTTATTGCTCCGCTAAGCCCGATAGTTAGAGAGTCGCCCGTTCTCATAGAATGGGCCTCTGGCCTATCCAATCTGGCCTATCCAATCTGGCCTGTCCAACCTAGACTCAATAAATTTAGGAGAGAAACTCAACGATGGCCCAGCATTTTGATGCAATTGTCGTTGGCGCAGGTGGAGTCGGCAGTGCAGCCGCCTACTATCTGGCCAAAGCAGGACAGCGCGTTCTTCTGCTAGAACAGTTCGAGCTAAATCATCAAAAGGGCAGCTCCTACGGCTTCTCTCGGGTCATTCGTTACACCTACGACAACCCAATTTATGTAGAGCTGATGCGCGCTGCCTATCCGCTGTGGTTTGCTTTGCAGGCCGAAGCCAAGGAACAGCTCTACGTTAAAACGGGTGGACTCGACTTTGGCTTTCCAGATGTAGATACTTTTCAATCGCTCCAGTCCAGCATGGATCGCGCCCAGCTAGACTACGAGTATCTAAGCCAATCGGAGGTTCAATCGCGATACCCTCAATTCACTTTGAAAGAGGGCATGGCCGGACTCTTTCACGCAGATTCTGGGCTGCTGCGCGCGTCAAGGTGTGTTCTAGCCCATGTTCGTTTGGCTCAAGAGCGAGGGGCAACCGTTTTAGACAATACTCCAGTGCTGCAGATTACGCCGGGCGAAAATGGGGCCGTGGTGCAGACAGATAAAGAGCGTTTTAGCTGCGATCGCCTCATCCTCACCACCGGCAGCTGGGCCAAAGGCATTCTTGCTCAGCAAGGGGTCGATCTGCCGCTGAGGATTATGCCTTGTCAGCTTGGCTTTTACCAGCCGGATACGCCCGCCAATTTTGAGCCAGGCACCTTCCCCGTATTCTTCGCCCACATGAACGGGCAATACGGCGAGATGCCCTACGGCATCCCCCATGAAGACCCTAGCGTAGGCGTCAAAATAACCACCTTTTACGGCTGGAACACGGTCAATACGCCAGAAGAAATAGACTACACGCCTTGCCAGGTATGGCCGGATCACATTCGTGACTTTGCCCGCGAGTACATCCCAGGTGCGGCAGGGCCACTCATCAACACGCGCCGCTGCCTTTACACCCTCACGCCCGATAAAGATTTTGTAGTAGATTCTCATCCCGATTATCCGCACGTCGTGATCGGTGCGGGCTTCTCAGGGCACGGGTTCAAATTCACCACGCTAATGGGCAAAATGCTGAGCGATCTGGCTATAGAAGGCAAAACGCCTCACGACACTAGCCTGTTTAAGGTCAGCCGCTTCCAACCTGCCGTGGCTTATGCTTAGCTGCAAGCAACCGCTACACATCACCATTTCGCAGCAGCTAAAACAACAGATTGAAGCCGGACAGTATCCGCCGGGCGATCGCCTACCCAGCGAGTTCGATTTAGGCGAGCTGTTTGGCGTTAGTCGCACCACCGTTCGGCGAGCGGTAGGCAACCTAATTCGCCAGGGCCTGGTGACCACTCAGCAGGGTAAAGGCATTTTTGTCAGCGATCGCCAAAAGATCACCTTTTCGATGTCTAATCCGCTGATGCACTTCGACGCGGCCCTACAGCAGCAAGGCTACACCGCCCGCATCAAACCCCTACGATTCGAGCAAGTTCAGCCGCCCGCAGATGTGGCTCGCAAGCTACAGCTCACTAGCTCTAGGGCAAAAGTGTACCAGCAAGAAAAAATTATCTACGCCGACGAATCGCCCATTGCCATAGAGACAGATTACTTTCCAGACACCATTTCTCCTACGCTGATAGAACAACTCCAGCAAGGGTTCACCTACAGCACCCTAACTGCGAACGGCATCCGGTTAAATTCGGCCAAGGTCAGCTTAGAAAGTATTCCTACAACCTACGAACTCGGTCAACACCTAGAGATTCCGTTAGGAACGCCGCTGCTGGTGTTTAACTATGTTGCCTACTGGGGCGATCGCCAGCCCGCCGTCTGCGGTAAAACCCTCTCTCGCTCCGACTGGACCTGCTATACCTCCGAATTCGAGATGGAGAATTTAGAACTGGGGCGTTCGCCCTCCAAACTGTAGTCCCTCAAGTTAATGTCAAGCGTAGCGGCTTCGCCTAAAGTTGTATAGCCAACAATGCTTGTTCAGCATAATTTTACATGCCCATAATTCCATAGCCAGAATCGACATACACCACCTGCCCAGTAATGCCGCTTGCCAGATCGCTACATAGAAAAGCCGCCGCATTGCCCACTTCGGTTTGCGTCACCGTACGCCGCAGCGGAGCCACCTCCTCTACATGGTGAATCATGTCCAAAATGCCGCCAATCGCAGAGGACGCCAACGTGCGAATCGGACCAGCCGAAATGCCGTTGACTCGAATATTCTGCGGGCCTAAGTCTGCGGCTAAATATCGCACGTTCATTTCTAGGGCCGCTTTAGCGATGCCCATCACGTTGTAGTTAGGCACAACGCGCACCCCGCCTAGATAGGTCAAGGTCACAATGCTGCCGCCTTCTGGCATCAGGGCTTTAGCCCCTTTCGCAAGCTGGACTAGGGAGTAGGCGCTGACGCTAAGGGCCAAATCGAATCCGGCTCTAGAGGTGTCGCTAAAGTTGCCGGTTAAATCGTCCCGGTTGGCAAAGGCCAGACAGTGAATGAGGATATCGAAGCTGCCCCATTTCTCTTTTACGGTGTCAAAAAGCTCACCGACCTGATCGTCGTCTTGCACGTTGCAAGGGAGAAACAGCGTTGGGCTTAGTGGCTCAGTCAGCTTTTGCACTTTGCCCTCGGCGCGGCCTTTATCGTCGGGCAAATAGGTGACGCCAATTTCTGCGCCCGCTGCGTGAAGCTGTTGGGCGATACCCCAGGCAATCGAACGGTTGTTGGCAATGCCCGTTACGAGGGCCTTTTTTCCGGTCAGATCTAGCATGACTCTTTGTTTTTATCCATGGACATAGATAGGAGCATACTGAAAAACGGGGAGCGCAGTACAGAACTGTCTTTAAATCTCTGGTGGGATGGGCCTCTAGCTTGTCCTCTCTAGCCCGCTCTCTCTAGCCTAACCTTTCTGGCCTGTTCTCCTTACTGCTTAATCTCGCCTGGCACCGCCACCTCACAGCCGCGACGATACTCAATGCCCGCCCAGGTAACGACGCCGCATAGCTGTGCCTGCGAAAAATCGGCGTCTCTAAAGAAGGTATCTCGCATATCTGCTCGATCTAAAACGGCATTGATAAAAACGGCGTCCTTAATATAAGCTTCGCGCAGGTCGGTGCCTTGCATTGACGCGCCGGTTAAATCGGTCGTATCGAAAATGGCATAGCGCAAATCGGCCCCGTCGAAAATGGCGTTTTGAGCGCTGGTGTAGCCCAGGTTTGTGTCGATTAGGTTTGCAGCTTCTAGCCGGGCACCGTCCAGATTGGCATAGTAGAAATTGGCACCCTCTAAGTCTGCGCCCGTTAGGTTGACGCCTGCTAAATTTAACCGGCGTAAATCGGCTCCGTGCAGGTCACAGCCAGGGCATGCCCCGGTTTCTATTAGCTGCTGAATGGCGGATTCTTCGGCGGCGATCGCCCTTTGTTCGCCGCCCCAACCCCCAACCGTCACACCCAAAATAAGTGTGCCGACTGCGAAAGCGACCCTCTTCTGAACGCAGTGACGAATCAAATCATTTATCCCTATATACATGACGTGGGGCGAACTCCAAGACCTTTCTCTTATGGTGTCAGACACAATAGAAGCATGGCAAGCGTAACCCCCTCACTTCTCGCGTATTACCGTCCTGATCAGCGCTGCTCACACAGTCGCTCTACGGATGCGATCGCAGCTCTCTCCTAAAGTGATTTAGCTAGTTCCACGGGTATTCTGAAAACTAGCGATATCAAGAGAATTTGAATTATTCGGCAAGGCCAACTAGAGCCATAATTCAAACCACCTTTTATAAGAGATGCCATCGCCTACGCACTCACCTGAATCATCGTGAAATCTACTAAAAGGACATGCAGAAGATGAAATCACTCCGAACTTTCGCCGCACTCACCGCCGCGACCCTAGCTATCTCCGTTGGCAGCGCCGCCTCATTTGCACAAACGCCCACTACGATGCCTACAACGCCCGCCGCGACTGAAATGCCCACTAGCGCGCAGCCCAATCAGTCTGCCTTCGGCGTAGAAGAAACCGACCAGTCTGCTTACTTACTCTCGTCTAACCCCACCAGCAGGCTCGGTGGCAGACAGTCTTACGGCTTGATGATCTTGGAGCAGAAAAAAGCAGGCGCTACCTGCTTCCAGACAGTTGGCTCCAACCCGACCGTCGTTATCCCGCCTAGCGTAGCAGCAGCAACCAGCGGCGACTGCGGCAAAAGTACAGATACCAACGGCTACATTCTTCGCGCCGCCGATGGCGAAATCTCTTACGACCCCGTTCTCGAAGAAAAAGACGGCGTTTTAGCACTCTACGCTAGACCTCGCCTAGGCCGCCAGGGCGCTGCTCTTTTGATTGGTCAGACTGACGGCATTGCCCCTTCCGGCTACACCAAAATCACCCTGAACCCCAGATGGCGCATCGCTCGCCAAACGCTCAGCGCAACCGGCCAAACGACTGGTCGCACCTACATTACCAGCAACCAGACCCTAGCGCAGCTCGTAGACCAAGCAGGTGGTGAAGTCATTGCAGGACAGCCCCCTGTTTCTAACCCGACGCCAACACCAACACCAACGCCAACGCCAACGCCAGCGCCAGCCACAAGCTTCCCAGACGTTTCTGGCGACATTTACACTAGCGAAATCAACCGAGCCGTTCAGCTTGGCTTTATCTCCGGATTTAAGGAAGACAACACTTTCCGACCTAGAGCGGCGCTTACTCGCGAACAGCTCGTCTCTATGGTGATCGACGGCCTTGGGATCACACAGATCCCAGCGGTCACGACGCCTTCCTTCACAGATGTTGATCGCACTCGTTGGAGTACGCCCAAAATTGAGGCGGCTAAGAGATTAGGTCTGGTCAGTGGCTATAGCAACAATACTTTCCGTCCCACTCAAAACGTCACTCGCGCCGAACTGATGGCCATTATGAGCCAGGCGGCTAAGTACAAAAACAGCACCACTCAGCTAGCCTCCAACCAGACCGGTCGCACCTTTAGCGACACGCAAGGCCACTGGGCGCAGGGCACCATCTCTAGCCTATCTGGATACTGCGGTATTGCCTCGCCTCTCAATGAGACCGGCAGCAACTTTGCCCCTCAAGTGGCGGCTCAACGCAACTACGCAGCGGCGGCAATGGTGCGCCTGCTCGACTGCTCTCAGAACACAAGCGCAAGTAAGTAGTCTGCGTCGACAAGGCTAATAAGTTAGTCGAGTAACTGACTCGATTAACTTATTAGCCCTTAGTTGATTGCTAGTTGATTGCAGAGCTAATTGCAGAATTAACTGCAGATAAGCCTATCTCAGCCCCGATTGGATTAGTCCAACTGGGGCTTTGCTGTTGAGACTTTTGTCCAATGCTCAATCAAGTTTTTCTAGCAGTTTTACCTAACGTGAAGCCCAATGCGTCCTAATATAAATTTATGAGCATAGGTCAGCGTTTAATCTAAGGATTTGAATGAGTAAGTAGGAATATGTAAGATGTGTATGTAGGGAGACGCGCGCAAGTTAAGTCTCCTAAATATGGAGATCTTGCCGTGATGATTGACCTAAACGCCACCTGCCGAGAGGATTCTCGGGTTTTAATCTGGTCGCTGCGCCGCATCCAGAATTTTGTCTATAACGCCTGCCTGTACGAGTTTGAGGATATTGTCGGCAGCACGGACGATGCTGATATTGTGACCCCGCCTGCGTACAATCAGCTTAGTAGAGTGATTAATAAAACAGTCTCGGTTGCTGCTCAAAAGGTTAAGTCTTCCGCGCTACTCGCTATAAATCCGTATGGCAGCTCTATTGATCTATGGTACGAGTACGAGATTTATTTCGTTATTCTAGATTTTCCCTGGTACACGGCCTCTATTAATCTGTTGAAAAACTGGCGCAGACGGTGCCGATTTGCGGTTTGCTACATTATTGAAACCTGGACCGTAGATATCCCGGCGCTAACCAACTTCATGCCGTTTTTTAACCAGTTCGATCTAATTTGCGTGGGGACTTATAACATTCTCCCGGCGATTAGCGAAATGGCAAGCTGTCCCTGCATGTTTTTAGCACCTGGTATTGACACGCTCAAGTTTTATCCCAACCTTGAGGCTAGCGACCGGTCTATTGATGTTTGTAGTTTGGGCAGACGTTCGGTGGTAACGCATCAGGCTTTGCTAGAAGAGGCGGCCCAACAGGATTTCTTCTATTATCACGAACTTACTAGCGGCTCGGTACAGCGATTGAGCAACCACTCAACTCATCGAACGATGATGGCTAATTTGCTTAAGAACAGCCGGTACTTTATCACCAACCACGCTAAGGCAAACATGCCGGTACTCATTACTAGCGACTCCGAAATCGGCTATCGCTTTTTTGAAGGTGCAGCGTCTGGAACCGTCATGATTGGCTGTCCGCCTCGAGGCGAACATTTCAAGCGCTACTTCGACTGGCCAGATGCCGTGATTCCGATCAAGTTTGATGAGCCAGATATTGTTGAGGTTATCCGTAAGTTAGATGCTCAACCTGACTATTTAATGCAAGTTCGAAAGAACAACGTGATCAATTCTTTGCGGAAGCACGACTGGGTTTACCGCTGGGAGCAGATATTGCAGAAGCTAGGGCTGCCCTCGACTCGTTCTATGGCGGTGCGTCAAACGCGTCTAAAAGCGCTGGCTTCTGACCTTGAATTGACGCTGCCCGTTGAGGATCGCTTGCTGTCTCCCCTATAGAAAAAGATCCGACAAATCTAGAACGGGCAGGGAATGACGGTTATTTGCTAAGTCGTAGGTGACAACGTGAGAAACCCACCGCAGCGCTCGGGTTTGCCGCTGCTGGGACGGAATCGGTTTGAGCGCATAGTTGGGAATTGCCATCAGATCTGGCGGCTCGTGTACGGCGATGCCCCAGAGATTCTGGTCGGCTTGTAAGACAATTAAAAAGGGCGGATTTTGAGCGGCGGCTGGAGAAGGGTGCTCCGTATCATCAGCTGTGAAAGATCTGGCCTGAAGTTTAGAGATACTCAGCTCAGCATGATGGCTATAGCTAGCGACCTGAAGCTCAAGCAGTTTGACAAGATCAATAATCTGAATACTGTACTGGGCGAGCTGCACCAGACCCAGGCCGACTAGCCCCCCTTGATCGGGTGTAGGCGTTGCGACAATCCTTAGAATTTGCTGACTAGGCAGCGCTAGTAGGTAATCTGCGACTCTAAAGGTAAGGTACTGCGTTACGTCTGGTGTGGCCTCATCGTTAGGGCCAAACATCGCTTGGGGGAGGGTCTTGTGGGTAGCGCTATTCATAGGGTTTCTCCGATGACGCTGAGCGGCTGGTAGGCTTTTTGCTCTAGCGCCTTTGAGACCGTTTTGAGCAGATGAGGATTGAGGTACGGCTTAGTAAGGTAGCCGGTTGCGCCTAGCTCTTGGCTGAGTAAACGGTGCTTTGTACCGCTTCTTGAGGTCAGCATGATGGTAGGAATGGCGGCGATGTGGGGCGATCGCATTCTGGCCTTAAGAAATTCAAAGCCGTTCATCCCCGGCATTTCGATGTCGCATAGAATGGCCTCTACGTCGGGATAGCGCTCTAGCTGCTGTAGGGCTTCTGCGCCATCTTGTGCCTGAACGACCTGGTAGTTGGCTTTTTGCAGTACCTCCGAGAGCGTGTTTCGAACCGTAATCGAATCGTCTACCGTCAAAATTAGCTTTTTGAGAAAAATTGGCCTGTCCTTGCCGACTTTTTTTGTGGCGTTGTTCTGCATCGTAATCGGATTAAAGCCGCTCTGCTGGCGCAGGGCCGAGGCCCTTTTGGCTAGCGTAGCCCCGTCGAGTACTAGCGTGAGCTGACCGTCCGGCAAAAGGCTGCTCCCGTATAGGTAGTCGGGCGGTACGATTGTCTTGCCTAAAGGATTAATGACCAGTTCCTGCTCGCCTAGTATCCGATCAACTTCTAGCCCGACTAATCTGGTCTGGTCGCGCAGTAAGACCACCGGCATTAGGGCGATTCCGCTGCGGCTGCCGCCTAGAGGATTAGAGATGGGGGCGAGCCGTGGGTGAATGGCGCCGCCCGATACCGGCGAGGCATCGTTTAGCACTTTGGCCAGCTCGCTGATAGGAATTAAGTGTTCTTCTTCGGCTTGCCAGGTCAGCATTTTTCCGCCTTCCCATACCCGCACTTGTCCCTCAGTTGGAATTAGAATACGCTCAACTGCATTAGCAAATAGCGCATAAACGCGTCCTTTCGCCTCGCATAGCAGCAGATTGGCAATTGTTAGACTCGCCGGAATATTTAGCGTGAAGTCGCTGCCGACGCTGGCCTCGTAGTTAACGCCGACCCATCCTTTAAGCGATCGCACCTGTTCGCGAACGGCCTCTAGCCCCACCCCTCTACCCGACAGCTCATCGGCGACATGCTTCGTCGAAAAGCCCGACTCAAACAGCAGTTCAATGGTCTGCTCATCTGTCAAAGCCGCCGCTTTAGTCAGGCTCATTCGCTTGGTTTCAACTGCTTTACGCCGAATCCTATCCAAATCTATGCCCCGGCCATCGTCTGCCACGCGAATGACCAGGTTGCGCCCTTGATGAAGCCCTTCAATCGTAATTTTGCCAGCCGCCACTTTGCCATGAGCCAGGCGGCTTTCTAAAACCTCTATGCCATGGTCAAACGCATTGCGCACCAAATGCAGCAGTGGCTCGTACAGCTTGTCTGCAATGACGCTGTCTACCATAACCTCACCGCCTTTTAGCACTAGCTCAACCTGCTTGTGAGCGTACTTGCTCTGAAGTCGGTCTACCGCAGAAGCAAAGCGCTGAAAGACTTTTTCTAGCGGCACCATTCGAGTAGAGAGCAGAATCTCGCGAGTATTAGATAGCAGGCGTTTCTGTTTCTCTAGCGCCTGAGCGGACTGCCTGACGAACAGCTCAATCGCTTCAGCACTTTCTGACTGCTGAACGGTTTCTTCTAAAACAGATTGGGCTAGTCGTTGCACATCGCTGTATCGATCTAGCTCTAGCGTATCGAAGCTGTTGTAGCCTGGCAGGGAGGCGCTAGGCATAGAAGCGGGTTGGCTGGTCTGATCTTTTTGCTGGTTGAGCTGCTGTTGCTGCTGCGAAATTCGAGAAAGTAGCCGCTTCACTAAAATCGAAAGCTGATCGTTATAGAGAGTTTGTCGGTTTTGCTGTGTCAGTAGCTCTCCCATCGCCTGATCGAGCTGATCTAAATGCTCAGCGGCTACTCGAACGGTGGCTTTGTTGCGTCGATCAGGCTCTAGAGTGTCCGCTGAATGACTAGAGGCGGCGCTAGAAGAAACAGTTTTAGATGAAGCCGGACTAGCTGCGTTAGCTGACCTCGAACCGAGTGAGGCCGAGGGCTGTAAGTTTGGACTAAGCGGTGGGACTAGAGGCGTCTTTGCTACGGAGAGGTCACTTTTGCGATCGCTAATATCTAGGAAAGACGAACTCTCAGATGGAGATAGGTTGTCTTCTGGCGCTGAGGTTTCAAGCTCCAAGGTTTCAAGCGCTGAGGGTTTAGGTGCTGGGGCTTCAAACGGGTCGTCCCAGTCTTCTGGCTCCATATCGAGATATGCCTCTTCATCAGGCGTTAGATCTCCCCACTTCATCCTATTCAGATTGTTCAGAATGTTGTCTGAGGGGGTGCCTGAAATATCGCCTGAAATATTGTCTGAAGTATTAGATGCGATCTCACCGTGGTTTACATCATGAGCTGTCTCTCCAATCGGCTGAGTGAGCATTTGCCACTGGCGCTTAAACCAGCTAGGTCTCGCTGCTTCTGGCTTCTGGCTAGTGGAATCAGGACTGTTGGCAAAAATAGAACTGTTGTTGTTGATTGCGGTTGGCGCTTGGTTACTGCTAGCGGGCCGCGCTGCTGGGACTTTCTGCGAGAGCGGTCGAGCCCTGTCGTAAAGTTGTTGTAGTTCGGCAGAAGGTGAGCCGCCGGTGGTTCTATCGCCGTTTAAGACCTGTGCCTGGGCGGTTTTGAAGTTCTCTAGAGCGACCGATGCAATCTCTAAAACTCTATCGGGCTGCTGGGCTAGCGCCTTGAGCGTAACGGTCGCAATTTCTCCAAAACCAGGTAGATCTAACGATTCTGCTAGATCTATAAAGACTTCGGCCTGAGTCCTGAGCAGCTCGCTGAGGCTGTCTAAGTCGTGCTCTTCGAGCTGTGGGTGATCGAGCTTAGCCGCTGCTAATGCGATCGCTAGCGCCTCTATTCTTTGGGCCACTCCCATCTCGAAAATAGATTGGGCTAAGTCGAATCCTAGTTCGGCGGAGGCGGGTATATGGCCCTGCTGACCAAAGCGATCGCCCAGTAAATCCTGTAGCCGCGCCATCACTATCGCCATGCGATCTAGCGTCACGACTGCTGCCATACGGCCTTGCAAAGCTGTGCTAGCTTTAGTCCTCTTAGTCCCGGCTGTCCCGGCTGCTGGCTGCTGCGCTGATACGAGCTGTTGTAAGCAGTCGTAGCATTCAAACAACAGCTTTTCTACCTCCTGGCTCACCACGGTATCGTCGTAGCACAGCGCATTAAAGGCGTCTTCTAAGGCATGGGCGGCTTGAACTAGGTTGTCGAGGCCCACGCTAGCCGCCGCGCCCTTTAGCGTGTGCGTTGCCCGCATTAAAGCATGTACCTTTTGCAGACTAAAGTTTCCCCGCAGCGTTTGCAGCTCGCTATCAATGGTTTGCAGGAGGTCGGCAGACTCTTGCAAAAAAAACTGACGCGTTTGTTCAGAGATAGAGTGAACGGCTTTCATGGGTGGCTCAATGCTTTCAATGCTAGGAGAGTAAAGAAGGGCAGCGGTTTTTCTGATGATTTACTGAGCTTTGAATTTACCAGCGCTAGACTGAAGCGCCCCTGAGGTCTCAAGTACCTGCTGAATAGCCTGAACTAGCTCGCTAGAGCTTACAGAGGTTTGATGCGCGATCTCTGTGGCTTCAGTCATCGTTTGGGTCACTTCTTTAAACTCATCTGCCTGCTGATGCGTGGTTTGAGTGATATCAGCAATGAGCTGACTGATCTGATCGGTGGCTTCTACAATGGCCGTTAGGCTTTGACGCGCATCGGTGACTAGGCTAGTGCCCTCGGCAACCTGCTGAATGCCAGTCTCCATAGCGGTAGAGACTTCTGCGGTGCCCATCTGAATTTCTTGCACAAACTGCTCAATTTCAGCAGCAGCAGCGGCTGATTGACGCGCGAGCGATCGCACCTCGTCGGCCACGACTGCAAACCCTCGGCCATACTGCCCGGCTCGAGTTGCCTCAATCGAAGCGTTAAGCGCCAGCAGCTGAGTTTGGGTCGTAAAGTGACTAATTAAGCTAACGATTTTAGAAACTTTTTGCGAAGACTCGCTCAGCCGCTTCACTCGCTGATTGGTTTCTGCCACCGTAGTGCGAATTGCTGTAATACCATCGACCGTCAGGTTCATGGCCGTATCGCCACGCTGCACCACCTGATTTGCCTGCCGAGCCGCTGTTTCAACCTGCTGAGCGTCTTGGGCCACCGCCGCCGTCGAGTCCACCATTTTTTGGACGCGCGTTAGCGCTTGGGCTAGGGCTGCTGCCTGCTGCTGCGCCTGCTGAGTTACTGAGGCCGCAGAGTTTTCGCTAGCTCTAGAGGTTTCGCCCACTAGCTCCACCGCCGCCTGCACCTGCAGGACGATTTTTTGCAAGCTGCCTAGCGTGTTGTTGTAAGCACTTGCCACGGTGCCTACTTCTGTTTCAGTGACGGGGGCGCGTACCGTAAGATCACCTTGCAGCGCCGGGCCTACGGCTTTCAACAAAGTGATTACCTGCTCTTGAAGTAGCTCCTTAGAAGCTTTCTCTCGCTCGGCAGTTTCACTCAAGCGGAGCGATTTTTCCTGTACCTGGCTAAGATAGTCCGCCTGCTGAAGCGCCACGTTAAGCTGCGCGCCAATCCGCTGGGCAAACTGAACGTCGGCCTCTTCCCACTCGCGCGGGCCGTAGCATTGATGAATCGCAAACAGTCCCCAGAGAGCGTCTCCTTTCAATAGCGGAACAACAATGCTGGCGCTCACCTGCATCTGAGAGAGCAGCGAAGCAAGGCAATCTGGAATATCGAGTTCTCGAACGTCGTTTACCACCCATTGACGACCTTTGCGGTAGTTCTCTGCTTGGCCTTCTGCAAAGCAGTGGTCTTGAATCTGGGAAGCTATCAAAGAACGCGTCCCCACCGAAACGTCTTCTATTACAAACTCGCCGACGCTGTAGTTTTTGCTTTCATCAAACTGAAACAGACCCACGCGGTCGGCCTGAATCAGCTCGCGAATATCTTGAACGGTTGCCCTAAGCGTTTTAGATAGCTCGTCAGGGCTGCGCAGCCGCTCGGTAATTTTGGTGACAAGCTGCTCTTTAGCAACGGAATCTTCTAGCTGCCGGTTTTTCTCTTGTACCTGCTCTCTATAGTCCGCCTGCTGCATCGCTAGGCCCAACTGCGCTGAAATACGCTTTACCAGAGCGGCCTCTACCGCCTGCCACTGACGCGGGCCGCTGCACTGGTGAATGCAAAAAAGACCCCATAGCTCATTGCCTTTGAGCAGTGGCACGACCAAGTTGGCCCGCACCTGAAACTGAGAGAGCATGTGGGTGTGGCACTCGGGCAAATTCTGTTCGTAGATATCGGTCGCCATCCAAGTTCGGCCTAGGCGGTAGGCTTCGGACATTTTTCCGCCAAAGCAGTGATCTTCTACCGGCACTTCTTTGGCGGAGGTGTAGTTAGAATCGACGTTTTCGGCAATGACCTTGCCTTTGCCGTGGCTGCTCCCCGGAATAAACTGAAACACGGCTACCCGGTCGGCTTTGAGGAAGCTGCGCAGGCTGCGCGTCGTAGAATCGAACACCTGCTGAAGGCTAGAAACCTCTCGAATGGTTTGAGTAATGTCCGCTAGGGTTTCGCCTCTTGCGAGTTCGTCTTTTACCTGTTGCCTGAGTTCATGGGCCTGTAGCTGCAAAGCTAGCTCCGTGCTCGCTTGGTATAGCAGTCCAATCTCTTTTTCTTGCCAGGTTCTAGCGGCGTCGCACTGTTGAAGCACCAGCAGTCCCCACAGCCGATCGGCGGCGAAAATGGGCAGGCTCAAACTGGCCTGCACCTGAAAACGCTGCAAGAGCTGCATTTGATGAGGCGAGACGGCTTCTTCGCTAGCATCGCAGAGCGCCACTGCTAACTGGGTTTGATAGTCGCTCGCCTGGGCTGCTCCAAAGGCGATGAGATTAAGTAAGTCTCCTAGCGCCGGTGTATAGCCCGCGGTTACCGACTCGGCGATGACGCGACCTTCGACTTGGGATTGAATCCGGTAGATAATAGCGCGATCGCACTGAAACTGTTTGCGCAACTCAGAAACGGTAATTTGGTATAGATTTTCTAACGTACTCGCTTCAGCCATGCGATCGGCTATGCCAAAAGCTCGCTTACCCAAGGTTCGTTTACTAGAATCTCCAGGTAGCAGCGGAGACAGATCTTCTAGTGAGAGCGTAAGCGCTCCGTACGCTGCATTTTCTTCAGTACCTGCTTCACCGCTCGCATTTACAGCTTGCGCTTCCAAAAGGTCAACCTGGCCAGAACTATTGAGAGAAACGTTGGGTGTAGTCATGGTAAAGAGGGGCTTGTTTAGCGGTGTAGGAATGAACGGAATAACATCAGATGGGCTAGATCAGATGGGTTAGATTCAGACGGGTTAGATTCAGACGGGGCATATCTGATTAGCTACGATGGCAAATCTAATCTTTTGAAGGAGTACCAGCCGAATCAGCGCCTCGCTGCTCAGAACGGTGAGCTTGCCAAAGCGGTGACTCAACCATTGCGGCAACATTTAGCACCATGCCACCCTGGTTAGGGCAATAGCCCCGTACAAAAGGATCGAGACTAGGCAGACATAGCCCTTTCTCTATGCGAATTTTATCCTCATCAAACAAGTCCACATCGTCCACCTGTTCTACCACCAGGCCCAGCGCGCACTCGTCTGATTGCACCACAATCACAAATGGTGTCACCGGTTGAGCCTGCTCGCACAGCGGCTCATAGCCAACCAAATCATTGAGATCTACTAACCAGAGCGTTTCGCCTTGCCAGCTACAAACGCCCAGAATGCAGCCGGGCATATCGGGTACTGGAAAGATATCTTCTAGCGCAATTGGTATGATCTCTAAAATTTGAGTGAGCGGAATGAGCGCATCGTTTTTTTGCGCCAGCATAAACCGGAGAAATCGCTGGCGGTTGTCTGCGGGTGGGGGATTGAGTCCTAACGGGTCGCACTGAGAACTCACTGGGTCTAATGGGTCACCTAGCAGGAGATTCAACGAATTTGGCTGGATCTGGCGTTCAGTTCTCAACATACTCAAACTTTCCTATAAATCTGTTCTATAGCATCGGATAATTTATTATTTATTTTGTTGTCTACGAAGCGGCTTTCTAGAGATTACCTGTAAGAGAAGCTGCGTATGTTGGTGCCAAAACTGCTGGACATATCGCGTCGCTGTTATGAAAGAAATTTATGAAAGAAATTTATAAGAAAAACTATCTATGAACGCGATAGAGAAGTCACAAACTGTTCAACAAGCTGCGTTAGCTGCTGCTGCTCGACGGGTTTTGTCAGATAGGCATCTGCGCCCAGCATAGAACCCCAAAGCTTGTCGGCTTCCGTCCCTTTTGTAGAGCAAATAATAACTGGGATATTCTGAGTGCGCTCGTCTGTTTTAAGATCGCGACAGAACTCAAAGCCGCTTTGCCCAGGCAAAACAACGTCTAAGAGCACTAAGTCTGGCGGGGTGCTCAGCAGTATTCTAAGCGCTTCTTCACTGCTCTGAGCACTGGTGACTGTCAGCCCAGTTTTCTGCAAGTAATGCGTTAAAAGCTCTCTGTCGGTAAGGCTATCTTCTACAAGTAGAGCGGTTGGCATATATATTCGTTGAAAGATAGAACAGTTGCACTCCGGGTATTCACTGATAGCCTACCAACGTTTACGCCCTGTATTTTCAACAATCCGCAACTTTTGGCATATAGTTACTGAAACTTTATGTGAACCGGCAAAACTGTAAACACCGTGTGCTTAAGCGAACTAAGGGATGTTGCTCTTTTGTATCTTTCGATGCTTTTGGACAAGAGCATTCGCAGCCAAAACTCATAGAATGTTCAATCTTGCTATTTTCAAACGTAAGAATATAGCCAACGTTTAGTAGAGGCTAGCTATCAAGCAATTGTCTGTAGTCTGTCTGTCGTTGATCGCTTACAAAGAATTAAGAAACTTCAGCAGAGCTTGGCGATCGCCCTTAATCATTTCCACAAACGCCTGCTTTGCCCCTTCTGCTTCACCGCCGTGCCACAAAATAGCCTCCTCAACGCTACGCGCTCGCCCATCGTGCAAATAGCCAGAGTACGGCAGCACCGTCTGCGTTAGGCCTAGTCCCCATAAGGGCGATGTACGCCATTCTTGCCCGCTGGCCTCAAAGTCGGGCCGCCCATCGGCTAAGCCCTGGCCCATATCGTGCAGCAACAAATCGGTGTAGGGGGCGATCGCCTGATTCGCCAAAGCGTTTACAGTAGCCGCTCCCGTTTTAATTGCGCCCAGGTGGCAGGCGGCGCAGTTTGCCTGCTCAAACAGTCTTTCTCCGGTTTGCACCACTTTTTTAGCGGTTGGATCGTCCACTTTCGCTCGCGCCGGCACTGCTAGCGTTTGAGTATAGAAGGCAGAAGCTTCCACCGTTGCCTGGTCAATCTCTAGCGTGCCATCGCTATTTGGCAGCAGCGGATTCGCCACGCCCATATCGTGAGCGTACGCGGTCGCCGTCTGAGAGATCAGCGTTGCTGAATTTGCCTTGAGACCAAATCGGCCAACGTCTATTCGCTTAGTTTCAAAGTTCCATACCCGGTTTATCCGCCCCGAGATGCCGTCTTTGTTTTTGTCTTCTGGGTCTGCGATCGCCTCCAAGGTCGATGCTGGAATCGCCTCTAATAGCCCGACTCCAAAAACAGGCGGCGGAATTCTGAGTGAAGTCAGCAGATTCTTGCTAATTGAGTGCTCGCTATCGATAGGTGTTACCGCGATTTGAGGCGATCGCAGTTCATACACTTCTCCATCTGCGTAGTGGCCGGTTGTCTCCATCCAGCTAATCGCGACGTTTGCCTCCGGCTGTTCGCCATACACCGCGCTATCTTGTAGCTGAGTGCCCAATACCGGATCGGGTACAACTCCCTCTGTTTTTGCAATCGGCATTCCGATCGCCGCTGGCAGACTAGTGCGCACCAACGCCTGCCCTAGCTGCGGCATTCCTCTCCCGTTCTTGATGTGGCATCCGCTGCAAGAGCTGCTGTTGAATTTTGGCCCTAGTCCTGCATTGATAGGCGCAGGCGCTGTGACAAAAACGGCGTCAAAGGCGGCGTCTCCTTCAGTATGTAGACTCATCTCTTTGCCGCTAAGACCTGGCGCGGGCTGACCAAACGCATGGGAAGAGCGGTTGTAGAAAGTGGTGCCTCCGCCTGCTAAATTCTCGTTACCCGCCGGCAAGATAGCTGTTCTTTGAAATGCAATAGAGAACAAGATAGCTACTAGGCAGGCGGCGGCGAAAAGCAACAGGTAGGAGAGTGGTTTACGAGCAGTGCGAGAAGACGTCATAGGAGAGAAAGAGAACGGTAGAAGATTGGGCGCGGCGAAAAACTGGGCGCGGCGAAAAACTAAATAAGGGGAACAACTTCGTTCTCTAGCGTGGCTTTTACAGCCAAGATGGATGCGATCGCCCGTTCAATTTCGCCCTTAGCGGCTGGGTCAGTCAAATATTGCTCTAATGGCGTCGGCACTGCTTCTAATGCGCTGCTGGCCTCAGCAAACTCAGCTTTTACCTTTTTATCCAACCCCGGATCGACCGCTGCTATATACGTGCTAATGCTTTCTTGCGCCTGCAAATTCTCCGTTGGCAGCGCTCCCATATAGCCATTCTCAGCGCTCTGTAGATTGCTCTTCAGATCGTTCATGGTCTGCGCACTAAATCGGCTCTCTAGCCCCTGCGTATTCTGTGCTTCAAAAGGTGCTGCTAGCTTCTCTTCTCCAACTTCGGTGAGGCTGTCGATAATCCCAGAAACTAACTCCTGTGCCGCCGCTGCCGTAGTGGGATAGATCGCGTTGTCAGCATTGCCCGCGCTAGCAAACACCGTCTTGTAAGCAGGCTGACCCTCAATGCCTTCTTGCCAGCTAGCGAGCAGCGCATCAGCAGACTGGTTTAAGTCTTGGCCGAGTGCAGAAAGAAAGGTTGTTTCGCGATCGCTAAACTCGGCTAACGTTTTACCGGCTTCCGGGCCAAACAACAAATATTCAATGGCGTGCATTCCTTTTTCGGTATCTTGCAGCTGCGCCACCTGCTCTACGGTAATGGGTTCTTCCCCAGACAAAAGATTCTCAATATCTGTGCGGTTCACCGGCCAAGAATCCATCGCTCCGTCGAAGCCTAACGACCCCGCCGGGCCAAACGCAAAAGTTTCTGTGGTTTCCCAGGAGATTCGCGTCTCGCTCCAAGCGGCGCGAGCGGCCATCAAGTTCGCCTCACTTGGCTCGGCTGCAAACCGATCAATTGCCTGACTCAGCGCGGCGGTTCTATTTGCATATTGCACATAGTTTGGAATGACTACCTTGTCGGTGAAATCTGCGATCGCTGCCTGATTATCAAAGCGATTCGCCCAGTTAAGGCTTTTAGACATTGCCCCTTCACCGCCCTCGCCCCCTTCGCCGCCTTCACCGCCTTCGCCACCCTTAGCGATCGCCGCTTCTCCTACGGTTAAATTATCTGCGGTCTTTTCAGGCGTGCTACAGCCAACTGCCAAAGAAGCCACTAATCCTAGAGACAAAAAGAGTTCTGCTGCTTTCAACTGTCTAACCATGACGCTTTCAAAACGGATAACAATGGGTTCAATCCTATGCTTAATGACATCTACTATTAACAGTGATTAACAAAACTTCAAGAACAGATCCTGCTAGCTAACAGTCCGTTTCGAGATGCATTGCTGTCATTAGCCCGCCACTAAGCGCAGCAGGTAAAAGTCTTATACATAGAGCCTTTTGGGCAAATTAGCTATCCAAGACTTAGTAAAAAGACCTGTCTATTCATTTTGATTTTATTGAAAGCATTTCCCATTAGCGAAAATTGAGATATACTCCAGTCATCCAGTTATTGAGATCAGTAGTCAATAACGAAAATAGAAATAAGCATTGGCTCATGAAAAAACAATGGAACCAAAAGCCGGACGCCCTCTGGCTGTCGGTTAGTCCGCATTTAAAGGGGTTTGATCAGCGGCTACTCGTGCAGCTTGCAGGCGCGGCGGTCGTGAGACGCTGGGAATATTGCCAGAGCGTAGATGAGCCTTGCTGTATTGATGCTGTCGTCGAATCCTTGCACGAATATCTAACGCTACGAGCCGCTAAAGCCAACGGCAACTCTCTAGAAAAGAGTCAGCCCATTCACCTCATGGGCCATGGCGTCAGCGGTGTAGTGGGTTTACTGTATGCCCGCAAGTACCCGCAGCAGGTCGCCTCGCTTACTTTACTGTCGGTGGGTTCGCAGCCTGCTGTAAACTGGCAGGCCCATTACTATGCGCTCAGGCAGCTTTTGCCCTGTCGTCGTGAGATGATCTTGGCGCACATGGCTCGGCTTTTATTTGGAGAGAATCCCCTTAGATTTGCCAAGGCGCTAGCCGTACTGCTAGCAAGAGATTTAGACAGCAATCTGACGCTGCACTCGTTAGCGCACCGTTCAAAAATTGCGTCGGGTGGCGTAGACGTGCCGCTGCTGGTTTGCAATGGGGCGGCAGATATTGTGATGAACCGGCAGCCTATAGCTTGGGAAGGTCATATGAAATTGCGCGATCGCCTCTGGAATTGCCCTGACGGCAATCACTTTTTTCACTTTCACCACCCAGAAGCAACCGCTAGAAAAATTACTCACTACTGGCAGAATTTACAACAGATCGAGCAACCACCTGAGCATCAGAACAGTCTGAGTCTCAAAGCGCATTCTTCTTCAGAAAATAATATTGTCTTTCTACCGTCATCTACGCCCTGAAGACTATTCCCTAAAGACTATCGTTCGACATCAGTTAATGACATATTCATTTTGAGCCGCGCAGCAGTCCGTAGCGGATGAGTCCTCGATTGAAGCCGGTTGTCATCAGCGCGATCGCAGCCGTTCCTCGAATCGTTTGCATTCCCGCGTCAAAAATCCCCGCGATTACCTGCGGATCTAGCGCCGATTGCACCACATCCTGCCAGAAAAACTCTACCTGCCGCGACCAGTCCGCTAGCGCTAGCTCAGTAAAGCCAATTTCTTCGGCCAGCGTTCCATAGCCGGAGAGCGAAATAACGTAAGGCAAATGATAGAGCTGGTAAAGCCGTTCGAGATGGCGTTCTTCACTGCTAGTCAAAGGCCCTGCTAACGTATGCGCTGGCCGATGACACCAGGTTGCCATTAAAAAGGTGCCGCCTGGCTTTAGCACTCGGTAGCATTCCTGCAAAAAGGCCAGCTTGTCCGGCATATGCTCGCCGCTCTCCATCGACCAGACAAAATCGAAAGAATCATCTGGAAAAGGCGTGTTCAGCGCGTCTGCAACCTGAAACTGTGCGGCAGGTCGAATCTCACCAAAGTTTTCGAAAGCCTGTAGCGTAATGCCTTTTTCCTGCGCGCGATCGCCCGCTCGTTTTGCCTGCACCGGGCTAAGCGTAATGCCCACCGCCTGCGCGTTAAATTTCTCGGCCAAATACAGCGTACTGCCGCCAATTCCGCAGCCCACATCCAAAATCTTTTGAGCCTCGCTCACCTTTCCCCAGCTCAACATCTCTTCTATGAGATCAATCTGTGCCTGACGGCGGTTTTTCTTCTGCTGGCCGGTAGGGCCGTAGTAGCCGTGGTGCATGTGCTCGCCCCAAGTGCGTTCCCACAGCGGCGAAGACTCGTCGTAAAACTGCTGAATTTTTTCGGTGAGCGGCTTAGTCATAAAGAGTATCGGCAGTTTTTGAGAATTGAAAGGTCTTTAGTTTAAAGGCTCTTTGGCTTAAAAGCTCCTGAATTCTAAAGTCTTGTCTTTTGAGATAAGTCCGCAAACTTGGTAACACCCCAGCCCGTTAAGTGTCTTAATAGTAGAGATCGATCGTTTAGATGCTATGACTGTTTCTAGAACCATTTGCGCTGGCTTTCTGGCCCTGATTATAGTGGGTACGCTGCTGCTAATGCTGCCCTTTGCTACTGCTAGCGGCGATTGGAACAGCCCGCTGGTTGCTCTATTCACCGCGACTTCAGCCGTCTGCGTAACGGGCCTAATCGTGGTAGATACGGGCACCTACTTCTCTTCTTTTGGCCAGGGCGTTGTGCTAACGCTCATTCAGTTAGGTGGGCTGGGCTACATGACGGCCACCACGCTGCTGCTGCTATTAGTTGGTCGGCGGCTGTGCCTTAAAGATCGACTGGCCATCCAGCAGGCGATGGAAACCGCCGAGCTAGCTAATGTCACTAAGCTACTGGTTTCTATCATTTCTATGACGCTGATTTTCGAGCTAAGCGGGGCATTTTTGCTGATGCCGACTTTTACCGCCGACTTTAGCTTTGGGCGATCGCTCTGGCTCTCTATTTTTCACAGCATCAGCGCCTTTAACAATGCGGGCTTTAGCCTCTTCTCCGACAGTTTGGTGCAATATGCCGAAAACGGCTGGCCTATGCTCATTATCTCGGCGCTCATTATCTTGGGCGGTATTGGCTATCAGGTGATTATGGAGGCGTTTTTGTGGGGACGCGATCGCCTTCAGGGGCGAAAAAAACGCACCGTTTTCTCTCTGCACTTCCGCATTGTCACGAGCACTACGTTAATCCTGTTGGTTCTAGGCACCCTCGCCTTTCTCGCGATCGAATACGACAACCCAGAAACACTAGCCCGCCAAGGGTTTGGTGCAAAAATCCTAATCGCTGGATTTCAATCGGTGGTAATGCGCACCGCAGGCTTCAATTCAATCGACATTGGCGCGATGGAGACTAGCGCTCTATTTGTGGCGATCGCCCTAATGTTTGTCGGCGCAAGCCCTGGCAGTACCGGCGGCGGCATTAAAACAACAACAGTGCGCATTCTACTCATGTCTACTTTAGCCGCGCTGCGAGGCAAAGAAGAAGTTAACTGCTACCAGCGCCAAATCCCAACTGCCCGTGTTCTTAAGGCGCTAGCCGTTGTAGTGGCCTCCGCTATCAGCGTTGTTATTATCACCACCTGCATTTCTGCTAGCGATCCAAATATTAGCTTTATCAGCATTCTCTTCGAGGCCGTTTCAGCCTTTGCCACCGTCGGCCTATCTACCGGCATCACTGCCGACTTGTCCACCTTGGGCCAGCTCTTTATTATCGCCATCATGTACATTGGCAGAGTTGGCATTTTACTATTGATATCAGCGCTGCTCGGCGATCCTAGCCCTAGCGCCATTCACTTCCCAGAAGAGGATTTGCTCACGGGTTAAGGCTTCCTACTGCAACTTCTTTGTATTTTCAACCAGGCTTGTTACAAATGCATCTAGCCGCTGCGATAGCTTCTCATCGGTTAGCTCGCCTGCTTTATCAAAGGCATTCCAGGCTTGCCCAATTGCAATTTGCTCAGGAATCACCCAGGCGTGAACCCAGCGCATAATCACGCGCAGGTCGTTGAGCGCGTTGCTATTCGACTGGCCGCCCAGCACGCTAATCATGCCGGTGACTTTGCCGTCTAAATGATCAAAGCTCATCAGGTCTAGCGCATTTTTAATCACGCCGCTGACGCTGCCGTGGTATTCAGGCGTGGCGATTATTAGCCCATCGGCTGCGGCGACTGCCGTGCGCATAACCTCTACATCTGGATAGTCTGGGTAGTCGCTGCCACCATCGCAAAAGGGCAGATTCATCTCTTTTAGGTCTAAAATCTCTGCTTCTGCGCCCAGTCCTTCAGCTCGTTTAACCGCTAATTGCAGCGCTTGCATACTGTAAGAATCAGCTCTTAAACTACCGCCTATTGCAACAATCTTCACCACAAAACTATCTCCTTAACGATGCATAACCAGCTAAACTTTCGGCGAATCGGCGGACCTGTTCTTCATAGTGTTTTTTATAGATAGGCTATGCCGAGATCCCGTTGGATTTTGAGAACTTACTTCTGCTTATAGAAGAGTTTCCAGCAATTGCTCTCTATCCGCAGGACTATTTCGCTAGGACTATTGGGCTTTTGGGATTAGGCTTTCGGGTCATTCTTGATAGAACGGTAAAATCGCAGTCAACTCTTGAACAACTACAGCAAACGGCTAGATTAGGATGCAGCAGAAAACCTATGAACTTTTTATCTAAGCAGTGGCAGGCGCTGACCGCCGACTGGCACGTTCTGCTAGAAAAACCTGTTTCTCCCAAAAAGCTGAGCTTTATGCTCATCCAAACGTCGCTGCCCTCTTTTGGCTTCTATTTTATGCTGACGCTGGCCGCGATGATTGCCACGCTAGGCCTGCTTTCTAATAGCGCTGCGACGATTATTGGCGCAATGATTGTGGCTCCGCTGATGGGGCCTATTATATCGGCAGCTTATGCGCTGGTCACTGCCGACCACCGACTGCTAAGCCGTTCGCTGCTAACGATTATTACCGGTACGCTTTTGGTGGTTACTATCTCGGCGGTGACGGCCTATGCAATTGGGCTGCGAGTGGTAGGGGCCGAAATTTTAGCGAGAACTAACCCAACGCTGTTGGACTTGGGCGTGGCCGTTTCGGCGGGCGGTGCGGGCGCTTTTGCCATGACGCGTAAGAGTATCTCGAATGCGATCGCAGGGGTAGCAATCGCCGTTGCGTTAGTTCCGCCTCTGTGCGTGGTGGGCGTTGGCATAGGTTTAGGAAACGACGCGGCAACGGGTGTGGGATTGTCCTTGAGCGATCGCGGAATTGTTCCTGGCTCTTTTCTTTTATTTACCACTAACCTTGTCGGCATTATCGTTAGTGCAGGTCTGGTTTTTTTACTTCAGGCCTATGGCGATGTCAAAAAGGCCATCATCGGATTATCAGCTGCTGTTCTCTCCTTAATTGCGATTAGCTATCCGCTGGGCTTCTCGCTAAATAGACTAATTATCCGCAACGAGATTTACCATGGCCTAAGTGACGTTAAAGCGCAGCGGCCCGATCTGTTTGCCGATCTCAACGGCTATTCGTGGAATGTTCGGTTTGACGCAGATACAGTGTATGTAGATATGGACTTGATGGCACCGCCTGAGACCTTTGCAGGCGATCGCCTCTCGTTGATTGCAGAAGCGATCGCCGAAGGGTTGGGCATTCCCGTAAAAGTAAAGTTCCGGCTCATCCCAGTCAACGTGGTCGAAATAGATGTAGACAAAACTGGCAAACCTCAATGAGGAAACTCTACAAACAGCCAACCAAGCTCTACAAAGAGCTAAAAAAAGAGAGTCCTAAAGCTAAGAACTCCCTTTGTTTAAATTTAATTGTTTGAATCTAGAGTCTGTTCGTCAAAATCTGACTGATTTAGATCCTAACCCTCAGTCGCTAGCTCAGTGCTGCCGCGACGACGGCCACCCGTCAGACTGTTGAACAGCATAACGCCAACGGCCTTAATCAAGTTGCCTTCTAGCTCCTGGAATAGCTCCATATTGATGCCGAATGCATCATTGGCCTCTTCCACAATCGCGTTGGCCGTCGCATCATCTACAGGCGCTTCATTCAGCGAATCGCGGTACTCAGCTTTAAACGCTTTCTCATCGTCAATGGTCGGAAACTCGTAAAAAGCAACGCCATCGCTGCCCGTTAAGTTCATGGCTCGCTGAGAGATAGTTTTAAGAATCTGACCGCCGGACAGATCGCCAAGATAGCGCGTGTAGGAGTGGCCCACCAGTAGCTCGGGCTGATTCGCCGAAATCTCGCGGATCCGCTCAACGTACTTTTTACCGGCTTTAGAAAGCGAGATTTGCTCTTTCCAGTTGTTGCCATAGTAAAAGGCCAAATCCTTTTCCAAAGTTGCCTTACGGTTTAGAACCGGAAAGTAAATCTTAGAGACAACGGGATGATTCTTGTGCTTTTCTAGCTCCTCTTCCATTGCGGAGTAGACGTAGTAAAAGTTCGCGACTAGCTTGCGATATGACTTCTTTTCGACCACACCGCGCAAAAAGCATCGAACAAACCCGACGTTTTCGGCCATAGTGTGAGCTTTTTTAGTGCCCTCACGGAGCTGGGTCGCTAAATTGGTGCTCATGTTGTGAAAATCTCTAATACTTAGGAAAACAGGAGGAGGAAAACAGGAGAAAAACTAAATTTGCCTGCGGCGGAACGGCGCTCACTGAAGACGGCTTTGATGAATAGGCGGCCAAAATGAGAATCGCTGAGTTTAAAGCTTAGAATGACGCTCTATCCAAAGAAAGATTTCGCAACATTTTTTCATGTACGGCGATGTCTCAATACAAGGTTTGGCTATCTTTGAGCAATGCGATCGCTATCTAGAAAAGTCCATCTTCTTCAAATAAAGCCCCTTCTAAAAAGCCCCCTTCTAAATAAGGTAGAAGAGGGTTTACTTACGCTTACTTGAGAACGCGCAGTCTAGATGTCTAGATCGGCCATGTTTAGCCTAGGGCCGTAGGTTTCGATAAACTCACGGCGAGGGGCCACGCGATCGCCCATCAACACCGTAAAGATCCGATCTGCCTCAGCCGCATCCTCAATCTCCACGCGCTTTAGCGTTCGAGACATCGGATTCATGGTGGTATCCCATAGCTGCTGCGGCATCATTTCACCCAAGCCCTTAAAGCGCTGCACGTTGTACTTGGCATTTTCAGGCAGAGCCGCAATCCCATCCTGTAGCTCTTTTTCGCTGTAGCAGTAGGTATGGGTCTTACCGCGCTCTAGCTTATAGAGCGGCGGGCAGGCAATGTAGATGTATCCCTGATCTACCAAGTCGCGCTGATACCGGTAGAAGAAGGTCAGCAGCAGGGTGCGAATGTGCGAGCCGTCTACGTCCGCGTCTGTCATCAAACAAATGCGGTGATAGCGCAGGTTCGCAGGATCAAATTCTTCGCCCTTAATGCCAAGGCCCAGCGCCGTAATCAAAGATTGAACTTCGTTGTTCTTGTAGATTTTGGCGTCGTCGGTTTTTTCGATGTTGAGGATTTTGCCTCGCAGCGGCAAAATAGCCTGGAATCGGCGATCGCGCCCTTGCTTGGCACTGCCGCCCGCAGAATCTCCCTCTACGATAAAGATCTCAGACTCGGACGGATCGCGAGAGCTACAGTCCGATAGCTTACCGGGCAGCGTTGAAGACTCTAGCACCGACTTACGCCGCACCAAATCGCGCGCTTTTTTCGCTGCTTCTGCCGCATTAAAGGCGTTAATCGCCTTCTCTAAAATGGCGTCTGCCACGCTAGGGTTAAAGTCTAGATACTCGCTGAGCGCTTCGCCTACTAACGAATCGACAATGCCGCGCACTTCGGTGTTGCCTAGCTTCGTCTTGGTCTGCCCTTCAAACTCAGGATCAGGCACCTTGACCGAAACGACCGCCGTTAAGCCTTCACGGATGTTCTCGCCCGCCATGTTCGACTCGCCGTCTTTGCGCTTCTTACGCTTTTTGGCAAATACATTCATCGTGCGCGTTAGCACCGCCTTAAGCCCTTCAAGGTGCGTGCCGCCGTCTACCGTGCGAATGTTGTTCGCAAAGCCCATCAGGTTGTCGGAAAAGGCATCGCCGCACCATTGCAAAGCGGCCTCTACCTGAACGCCATTTTTGTTGGAGTTTACGTAAATAACGTCGGGGTGCAGCGGCTCTTTTTCGCTGTTCATGTACTCAACGTATTCTTTAATGCCGCCTTCGTAGCAGTAGTGAGATACCCGAGGCTGCTTCGCTTTGATTAGCTCTAGGCGATAGTCTGTAAAGGTAATGTCTACGCCCGCGTTGAGGTAAGCTAGCTCTTTCAGGCGGCGCTCTAGCGTTTCAAACTCAAATTCGACGGTGTTGGTAAAGATGGTCGCGTCGGGCTGAAAGGTCACCTCAGTGCCTGTTTTGCTGCTGCCCTTCGAAGTTTTTAGTGAGCCAATGGCAATGCCGCGCTCGAATCGCTGATTGTGCACTTTGCCTTCGCGCCAAACGGTCACTTCCACCCACTCGGAGAGCGCGTTTACCACCGAAATGCCGACGCCGTGTAGACCGCCCGATACTTTATAGCCGCTGTCGCCGCCGAATTTACCGCCTGCGTGCAGCACCGTTAGCACCGTTTCTAGCGCCGACTTACCCGTGGTGGGGTGAATGTCGGTTGGAATGCCGCGTCCATCGTCGGTTACCGTAACCGAGCCATCGGCGTTTAGAGCGGCGGTAATAAAGTTGCAGTGACCGGCGAGGGCCTCATCGACGGCATTATCGACGACTTCGTATACCAGGTGATGTAGACCTCGTGGTCCGGTGCTCCCGATGTACATCCCCGGACGCTTCCGAACAGGCTCAAGTCCTTCTAATACCTGAATCTGCTGAGCGCCATAGCTATTCGCCATACAATTTCTCCTAGCGGTTTCTCTAAACCCTTTGTCTACTTTCGATCTAACTTTTTGGTCTAACTTTTGATTTAATTTTTGTGTTTGACCTTTAAACTAGCCTTTGCACGACTGCTGCCTTTCGCGATCGCATAAGTTCAGTGGCTTTATGCTACTTGCTCTACAGAACCGTTCTAAAAGGTGTAAATGGTATCTCGCCTACGAATTCTAGCACAATGGCGTTAAAAGCGATTTTAGAGCGGTTTCAGCGCATATCTAAAAATGGGGTCGTAGTCCTCTTTTTTACAGCTTTCACCTATAGTCATTTATGAGTGAGCTTGCAAGTGAGCCGCTAAAGCTATCGCTGTCAGTTGTTTTCCCCCATATCAGTTAAGAATTCGTTGCAAAATAGTTCTTTTGTACCATGTTTAATTATAGTCGCTGGCCCTACGGCTGCGGGAAAGTCTGGCTTAGGACTCGCGATCGCTCAGCGTTACCCGTCTGTTATTTTGAGTGCCGACTCCCGGCAAGTTTATAGAGAGTTTGATATTGGGACAGCTAAGCCATCCCAGGCGGATCGCGCGGCGGTGCCTCATTGCTTTATAGATATCTGCGAACCTACCGAGACGCTAACGGTTGCCGATTACCAAACTCAAGCACAGCGCCTGATTAGCGAACTGCATGAGCACAGAGATCGATTACCTTTGTTAGTCGGCGGAACGGGTCTTTATATAAATTCGATTGCTAAGGGACTTAAAATACCACGGGTTGCGCCGCATGAGGGGCTGCGATCGCAATTTCAAACCTTAGGTCAGCCGCACTGCTACGATCTGCTGCGGCAGCTAGACCCAGACGCAAGCCGCAAGATTCACCCTAACGACTCGGTGAGAACGCTGCGAGCGTTAGAAGTGTTTTACGTGACAGGCCAGACGATTTCGAGCCAGCAAGGTGAAAATCCGCCGAGCTATCCGATCCTATATATAGGGCTAAATTGTGAACCGGCGCTGCTGCGATCGCGAATTACCACCCGCGTCCATCAAATGATCGAAATGGGTCTAGTCGCAGAAGTCGAGCAGATTATCGCTCGATACGGTTTCGAGTTGCCCTTACTAAAGACGTTGGGCTACGCGGAGGTGCAGCAGCATTTAAATGGAGAGATGTCTTTGGATGCGGCGATCACACTGATTGTGCAGCACACCTGTCAGTTTGCTAAGCGTCAGCGCACCTGGTTTCGCAAGGAAGCGCAGATAGAATGGTTTGAAGTAGGCGATCTGGCTTTGGAGGAAAAAGTGCTAAACCGAGTTGAAGCTTTCCTGAGTCGGTTGGGCTAAGCCTTGTTGAGCTAATTCTTATAGCTCCTCGGTTGTCAGCTCCGGAATCGGCATTGCTTCGCGTTTTTTCTCTAGCTCTACTTCTGGCGCGCGCGCTGGAATCAACTCCTTCTGGCGCTCTTCGGCCACTTCTTCTGTGCGCTCTTCTAGCTTCAGTGGCAGCTTCACTTCCTTCGGCACTTCCGCCTGCTTCGTCTTCGGCAGCGTTCGCTCCAAGTCGCCTAGCGGTCTAGGAATCACCATCACCGAATTCAGCTCGCCAATGCGCTCTGCCTCGTTCATCCCGGCTTCTACTGCGATCGCCACGTTAGAGAGCGACCCCTGAATAATAATCGTGCACAGTCCCTCACCAATCGTCTCGTGAGAAACCAGCGTCACCTCAGCCGATTTGGTCATTGCATCTGCCGCGCCCACCATTGCCGGAAATCCGCGCGTCTCCAGTAAGCCAATCGCACTGCCGCCCATCGACTGCCCAGCACCTTCTAGCTCTTCCATCCGCACGCTAATCGGCAAAATTGCCTCTAGGTTTGCACCCGGTCTTGGAATCATCGAAGACGACACAAACTGGCCAAATTGCTGAGCGGTTTTTGTCCCTGCATGAACCGCCATGCGCACATCGGCTACACCGCCGCGCACAATCGCCGTACAGTGCCCGCCGCCGGTTTTCTCATAGCCGACTAAAAACACGTTCGAGGATTTCATCATGGCATCCGCGACGCCAATAATTGCCGGAAAGCTCGTCGTTGAAACCATTCCCAAGGCCGTATCGTGCATCCAGTTGCGACGAGTGGCCGTAAACGATTTGCGCTGAGGAGTGGCGTCTGATTGCATAGCTATCAGTTGTCCTAGTTTCCGTTAAGTGACTGCCGATTGGGAAATAGCGTTGAGATCAGCTCGCTGACCTGGCTGCGGCCATAAACTCTGTCGTGAGAGGGCGCGGAGAGAGCAGAAGACTGATCGCCGATCGGCTGGCTATTTCCGTTGCTTAAGTCGTATTTCTGATTTAATTGTACGCCATTCTTTGAGGGGTCGTAGCTGCTAGAGCTGGTGGTAACGTCAATCGTAGGAATTTGAACGGGTTTAGGTTCAACTGGCCCCGGTTCGACAAACGTGTTCTTGGGCAGATCCTGGTTAGCTATATTTTGACTAGGGCTGCCTTGGCTAGAATTGTTTTGGCTGAATCCATTTTGACTGAATTCGTTTTGCCCTGATTTATTTTGATTGAATTCATTCTGCCTGAACCCATTTTGACTGAATCCGCTTTGCCCTGAGCCGTTTTGTCCTGAGCCGCCATAATAGGAGCTGTTCGGATGGGTATTTGCTGAGAAGCCGCTGGTGCTAGCTGACGAATAGGTAGCGGCTTTCTTGTTCAAAGCCTCGCCCAACAGCGTATTGGGTGGCAGCAGCGCGTCGTCCTCTACTTGAGGATTCAGCAGCGTACTGCCCGGACTAATGCAGGCATTCGCACCTACTCGCCCACTACCGATAACCAGCACATTCGCGCCGAGCGTTGCACCCGGCGAAATGGTCAACAAACCCGCTTTGGCCTGAACGCAGACGCCGCCCGCTAGGCAAACACCACTGCCGATGACAATGCGACTGCCGGGCAGCGCTTGCAGAACGACCCCAGGGGCGATCGCCGCTGAAGCATCTACCAAGACATCGCCCACCGTGCAGTAGTGGGTATGGCTCACCGCAGTCGGCTCTCGCTGCGTCGCATTAAATGGGGTGTCAGTAAGAGGTTGCATAGCCTAGGCCGTAGCTGAGCGAATCGACAGCGGACCGAGCATTACGGACGTTGAATCGTCGCCTCAAGGACACGACGCTTAGCTTGAGGATCGGTGCCGATAAGTCGCACGTACTCGCCTTGATGACGAGCGAGCTGCTTGCCTAGCGCCGAGATTGCCTCGGCTGGGCGACGCGCGTCAATGGCCTCACCCGTCTTCCAAATACCGCTCCGGTAGCGACGCTTATCAGCATATTCAACTGAGATTTTGTGCCCCTGGTTCACGAGCTGCGTGACCTGATCTAGCACTTTAGATTCCATCCCGCCGCCGCCGTTGCCATTAGCGCCCACGTTCTGGTTGTTGTAGCCACCGCCGCCACCCGCTTTTCTGGCGCTGTACTCATTGCCGTTATAGCTGCTAGGCTGACCGCGAAAGGCCGGGTCATCGTAGTGAGGAGGATTAGCGTTGATAGGATCTTGGCCCGTGCCAGAAACGCTCTTGTAGTTAGGCTGACCCGGACGCTGAATCGTCTTTTCGACCACCCGACGTTTTGCGTTTGGATCGACGCCTACCAAGCGAACATAGCTGTCCTTATGTCTGGCGAGCTGCTTACCTAGCGCTGAAATTGCTTCTGCTGGACGACGGGCGTTAATGGCCTCGCCTGTTTTCCAAATGCCGCTGCGAAAACGTCGCTTGTCCGCATATTCAACCGAGATTTTATGTCCTTGGTTCACGAGCTGAGTGACTTGATCCATCACGTCTGATGCCATCCCACCCGCATTTTTAGCGCTGTAGCCATCGGATCCGTAGCTGCTAGGCTGGCCGCGAAAAGCCGGATCGTCGTAATGGGGTGGATTGGCGTTGATGGGATCTTGGCTGGAGCGGTCGGCGTTAGGCTTTTGCGATCGCGACTGGCTCGAACCCGGCTTACCCGGCTTCTGAATCGTCATCGAAGAACCCCGCGTCTTCATCTCCGGGTTAACGCCAAAAACTCGAACGTACTTGTCTTCGTTCTGGCTCAAGAATCTTTGGAGCTGGCTAACAGCCGCAGACTCGTTGCTGGCCTTAATAGAAGGCGCTGTCTGCCAAATGCCGCTGCGATAGCGCCGTTTATCGGCGAACTCAATGCCGATTTTGTTGCCGCTGCGAAGGATTTGACTGACCGCTTGCGCGGCTTCGTCGCTGGCGTCCCCACCGCTTTGGCTATAGTTACTCTGGCTGTAGCCGCCCGATCCACCCGATCCACCTGAGCGAGATTGACCAGATCCGCTGGCCTGGGGAACTGCATGAGCTGAAACCGCTACGGGCTTACCATCGGCTCTTTGAATCGTGGTAGCCGTCGATCGGCTCTTGGCCTTTTTATCGATTCCGAACATGCGAATATATTCGCCGCTGTGCTCGTCGAGGCAATGCTCTAGTTTGGCAAAAACTTCTCTCTCGTTAGTCGTTTCAATGGGCGAGCAAACTTTCCAAACGTTGCTGCGATAGTGGCGAGGGCTAGCATGCTCTGTCCCGATGATGTAGCCACTGCTCAGCAGGTTGCGAACTTCTTGAGCAACACCCGGTGTGAGTCCACCACTTTTGCCATTATCCTGCGAGCTATTTCCTTGCGAGCCGCCGCGATTTGTGGCGTAGCCGCTTTGCGTTGAGCGACTGTCGCTGCCATAAGCGCCGCGAGGCTTGGCCGCATTCGAGCTTTTGCTCACCTTATCGCCTGGACGTCGCACGGTCGTCATGCCTATTCTGCGCTTGGCTTTAGGATCGATGCCAAACATTCGCACGTACTCACCTTCATGCTCTGCTAAACAGCGCTCTAGCCCGGAGAATACTGCCTGCTCATTACTTTCTCTAATCGGCGTACAGGTTTCCCAGACACCGCTTTGATAGTGGCGCTTGTCGGCATGTTCCATACCGATGCGATAGCCCTGGCTCAGGTACTGACGCACCTGCTGAACAATCTCGGGCGAAAGTCTCTGGGTCTGCATGTTTGCTCCTTTATTAGCGGTGAAATGAGTGGCGGTGGAATGAGTGGCAGTAGAACGTCTAGCGGACGGTGCAGTTTGGCGAGTTGTAGCCCCGCGAATGGGAACTTGTCTAGATCGACTTCCCCCTATCGCGCTGCCGGTGACTTCTCTAACGAATTCAATATCTTCGGGGCGAACGCTGGGTAGCTGATCGGCCTGATGCTGGCTGGTAATGACGCTGCCTGAAGGGATGCATTTGCCTGGAGGTACTTCTACGTCCTGCACCAGAACATGCATCATGACAATGCAGCCGTCGCCGAGTCGGGTGTTGTATAGCGTGGAACGAAAGCCGATGAAGCAGTCTTTGCCGATGTAGGCAGGGCTGTGGATGAGAGATTTGTGAGCGATCGCACTCCCCTCCCCAATCCAAATAGAGCAAGGTGACCCGTTGTCACCGGTGACCTGTGGCCCCGAGCTGGCTTCTACAATTACACCCGGCAAAAGCCGAGCGTTGTTGCCCACAACCACAGAAGCACCGGGCTCAGCGGTAACTGCCGTGCCCGGTGCAATCATTGCGCTTGCGCCCACGCTCACGCGGCCCTCTACCAAAGAGAACTCGTGCACGTTAGCAGCAGCATGTACTGTGGGATGTGCCATAGAACTAGATTGAAAGCTAGACCGCGAGCGAGCATTCGCCTGCGGCCTGCTGTGTGTTTGGGCGACCATGTGCCCGAGTCCTCTATCTAATAACTGTCTTCTCGCTTGTCGTAAAGCAGACCAGAATCGAGACTGACCGTATCGACAATGGCGATAACAGAGGCATCGACCGGCCTTTTGTCGTAGCCTCGTTGCTGCCTAGCCCCGCTACCGCGACTTACCAGTACCCATTCACCTACGCCTGCTCCGACAGCATCAGCGGCGACTTCGTAGTCGTCTTGGAGGTCGCCCGATTCGCTCACTAACTGAACGAACAAAAGCTTGACCCCCATTAAGCTTTCGTCTTTGACGGTACTCACAACCGTCCCTCTGACTTTAGCTAAGCGCATGTCTTTTATTTACGCATGTCTTGGTTATCAGAAGCGCTTATCTACCGTAGGGGCGAATGCCGCTCACGCTCTCGCGAAACTGCTCGACCGCCTCGGTGTAGCGAATCGGGAGCACAAACTCCAGGTTCTCGTGTGGACGCGCGATGATGTGAGTCGAAAGCACCTGACCGCCGTTAACGCGCTTAACGTTCTCAACGCCAGCGGCTACAGAAGCCTGTACTTCAGAAACGTCGCCGCGAACGATCACCGTTACCCGACCGCTACCGATTTTCTCGTAGCCAACTAGGGTGACGCGAGCGGCTTTCACCATCGCATCGGCCGCTTCTACTACTGCGGGGAAACCCAACGTTTCCACCATGCCTACTGCAATTGCCATATTTTCTTCCTAAAAACAAATTGAAAGGTACAAGCAGGTTTCAAGCCTGCCTTCTACGTATCCTGAGTCGTATCCTGGGCGTATGTATCCTGGCCTACGAGCGGAATTGCTCGACCGCTTCGGTGTAGCGAATCGGCAGCACAAACTCCAGGTTCTCGTGTGGACGCGCGATGATGTGAGTCGAAAGCACTTCGCCCCCGTTCACTCGCTTCACAGACTCAACGCCAGCAGATACGGAAGCTTGAACTTCAGAAACGTCGCCGCGAACGATTACCGTTACCCGACCGCTACCAATTTTCTCGTAGCCAACTAGGGTGACGCGAGCCGCCTTCACCATCGCATCGGCTGCTTCCACCACTGCGGGGAAACCCTTTGTTTCAATCATTCCAACAGCAATAGGCATTAATCGAAATCTCCTTCTAATAAAAAGCCACTAACAGAGTTGAATTTGTAATAGAAAAAGCTTCGTGATGACACATCTTTTGTCCCTGCTGCTGCCCCACTTTTTCAAAGGTGAGATTTCAACCGACGGTGAACCAAAAATCCGCTGTTTCTACGCCTGAAAATTCTTTAGGGAAAGCCCTTATTAACTCGTGCGTCATAACTCAGAATAAATTGGCGTCGTCCCTTTGACAATATAAGTGTCAATGATTGTCTCTAATAATGCTCATTATTAAACCTTATGACAATATCATTGCTATTTATGCCAAAAAGTGGGTGTGTCTGAGGCTAGGCATTTATGCTGATCTGACTGGTGTTGGGGGAGTCGAGAGGTTGGGCAGTAACAGCAGGGATCGAAGGATGGGGTGCGATCGCCTATCGGGCAAGCCGCGATCCCCATTTCAGGGAAGATAAAAAATATTCGAGGCGATCTATTGAGTAGCTTCGAGAGGAGCGGCCCGCAATTCAGGTAATATAAAGCAATTGCACTCCGCTTAACGGCAAGTGACTGCCGTCGATTTGACGGGTTAGTTTGGCCCGTTAGCCTAGCTATTTTGATGTATTTGTAATGCAGTTTTTGATTCAGTGGAGTTGGTTGATTCCAATGTACGGGCTAGTGGGTGCGCTGCTAGCTTTGCCTTGGGCAGCTAGACTCATCCGTCAAACGGGGCCTCGCCCGGCCATGTATATCAATGTCCTGATGACGGCGATCGCCTCGCTGCACGGTCTGCTTCTCCTTCAGGCCATCTGGAATACGGGCACCCAACAGGTCAGCTTCGAGTGGTTAGATGTCGCCGGGCTCAGGCTCGCCCCTTCGCTAGATCTTTCAGCGGTCAATCTAGTCTTCCTAGAGCTAACGGCGGGCCTAAGCCTGCTCGCTCAAATCTATGCGATGGGCTACTTAGAAAAAGACTGGGCGCTGGCTAGGTTCTTTGCGCTGATGGGCTTTTTTGAAGGGGCTATTAGCGGCGTTATTCTTAGCAGCTCGCTGTTTACTAGCTACTTTTTGCTAGAGATGTTGACGCTTTCGACCTATCTAATCGTGGGCTTTTGGTATGCTCAGCCGCTGGTGGTCACTGCCGCGCGAGACGCCTTTTTGACCAAGCGGGTAGGCGATATTCTTTTGTTTATGGGGCTAGTCGCCCTAAGCACCTACGCCGGATCGCTCAACTATGACGATTTGGCCGTTTGGGTAAAAGGGGCTGAGATTACGCCGCTCGCCGCAACGCTAACCGGCTTAGCGCTGATCGCCGGGCCAACTGGGAAATGTGCGCAGTTTCCGCTCCATCTCTGGCTAGATGAAGCGATGGAAGGTCCTAGTCCGGCCTCTATTTTGCGTAACTCTGTTGTGGTTACCTGCGGCGCTTATGTCTTGATTAAGCTTCAGCCGGTTATTGTGCTTTCACCCGTTGCGCTAGATGCCCTAATTGTGATCGGCGTGACGACGGCGATTGGCGGATCTTTAGTTGCCCTAGCGCAAGTCGATCTTAAGCGGGCGTTTTCGTATTCTACGAGCGCCTACATCGGCTTAGTGTTTGTGGCGGTCGGCACCGAATGGCCGGGGGTCGCCCTGATGCTGCTCTTTACTCATGCCGTGGCCAAGGCGCTGATGTTCATGAGTGCGGGCGCGATCATCTACTCATCGAACAATCAAGATCTGACGGAGCTAGGGGGAATTTGGTCGCGGATGCCAGCGACGACTGTTGCGTTTATAGCTGGCGCGCTAGGGCTAGTGGGTTTGCTGCCATTTGGCTGTTTTTGGTCGTTCTGTTTAGGCATTGATTTTTTGTGGGGCGAGCATCCCGTGCTGGTGGGCGTTTTCTTGCTAGTTAACTTCCTAACGGCGCTGAACCTAGTGCGAGTCTTCCGGCTGGTGTTTTTGGGCAAGCCGCAGATGAAGACACGGCGAACACCCGAAGTGGGCTGGCTGATGGCCGTGCCGATGGTGTCGCTTTCGATTGTTGTGCTGCTGGTGCCGGTGATGATGTGGCGGCTCTCGATGCTGCCACCAACTGAGTATTTTAACTTAGCGGCGGTGGCGCTGCTGGTGGCCTCTGGCATGTTGGGCGTTGGCTTGGGCTTCTATTTGCCTTTGAACCGAGGCTGGTCGCGCTCTAGCCTAGCACCGCTTCGCCGTCTGCAAGACTTGCTCGGTAACGACTTCTACACCGAAAGGCTCTATGAGGTAACGGTGGTGCGGCTGGTATCTGCGCTTTCTGCGGCGAGCAGCTGGACCGACCGCTACGTGGTGGATGGGGCGGTAAACCTAGTGGGGGCGGCGTCTTTGCTAAGTGGCGAAGGACTGAAATATAGTGCATCGGGGCGATCGCAAAACTACATCCTGACCATTGTGGTAGGCGTAGGGCTGCTAATTGCAATGACGACTTGGAAACTGTGGTAGGGAAAAGATCTTGATACTGAGCGTACTCCTCATCATCCCGCTGTTAGGCGCTTTGATAATTAGCCTGTGGCCCACCGAACTAGACACGAATAAAGCTCGACTCGGCGCACTCATTACTATGGGCGTGAGCGTCGTTGGCTCGTTTTACCTAGTGACTCAGTTCGATATTGCCAATCCGGGATTTCAGTTTGTTGAACGATTTGAGTGGATTGAGTCGCTAGGGCTAAGTTATGGGCTAGCCGTTGACGGCATCGCTTTACCGCTGGTGGTGATCAACAGCGTATTGAGCTTCGTCTCGGTTTATATCAGCGCTAATATCAAGCGGCCTCGGCTTTACTATCCTCTGCTGCTAACGATCTCGGCAGCGGTTACCGGCGCGTTTGCGGCCCAGAACCTGCTGCTGTTTTTTCTGTTTTACGAGCTAGAGCTAATTCCGCTGTACTTGCTCATCGCCATTTGGGGCGGTGCTAGGCGCGGCTATGCGGCTACAAAATTCTTGATCTACACCGCGTTCTCAGGAATTTTGATACTGGGCGCTTTTTTGGGCCTGGCTTTTCTGTCGGGTTCGGGCAGCTTCGACTACAACCCGGCTCTAGCGCAGGGATTGACGCTAGCTCAACAGACGGTGCTGATGGGCGCACTGCTCATTGGCTTTGGGATTAAAATTCCGCTGGTGCCTTTTCACACCTGGCTCCCGGATGCTCACGTTGAAGCTTCTACGCCAATTTCGGTGCTGCTAGCGGGCGTGCTGCTAAAGCTAGGTACTTACGGCATTTTGAGATTCTGCGTGCAGCTGTTTCCAACGGCCTGGGTAGATCTTTCGCCCTGGCTGGCCTGGTGGGCGGTGGCGAGCGTGCTGTATGGATCTTTGGCGGCGATCGCCCAAACCGATATGAAAAAGATGGTGGCCTACAGCTCTGTCGGCCATATGGGCTATATCTTGCTGGCCGCTGCAGCCGCAAATCCTTTAAGTATGCTGGGCGCGGTGCTGCAAATGGTCAGCCATGGCCTCATCTCAGCGCTGATGTTCTTGCTAGTAGGCGTGGTTTATAAAAAGACGGGCACTCGCGATCTCACCATTTTAAGAGGGCTACTCGCGCCGGAACGGGGCTTACCCTTTATCGGTTCGCTGATGGTGCTAGGGGCCATGGCCAGCGCTGGAATTCCCGGTATGGTGGGCTTTATCTCTGAGTTCATTGTGTTTCGCGGGAGCTTTGAGCGCTATGCGCCGCAGACGCTGCTCTGTATGGTCGGTTCGGGGTTAACAGCGGTATACTTTCTGCTAATGATCAACCGGGTGTTTTTTGGTCGGCTCAGCGTAACGCCGCCTAAGGCTGGCGAGACGATAGATACGCTGATTTCGGGGGTTAAGTGGCGCGATCGCATTCCGGCATTAGTCTTGGTGCTACTCATCTTCGCCTTCGGCCTCCAGCCCGAATGGATGACCCGATGGACAGAAGCCACCACGACCGCGTTCTTCCCGACGCCTATTACGGCTCGCGCTGCGGCGATGGATCCACTCGAACCGGTCGCTAGCGCCCATTCAGCTGTCGTACCTACCGCTCCCTTAATGTCTCCCGTTTCTTAGGTCTCCCGCTTCTTAGCCGGTCTTTATTCGGCTCGTCCTTTATTCAGCTCGTCTCTATCCGGCTCGTCTCTTATCTGGTTTGGTTACCTTCAGGCCAGCGCTCAAAGCTATGACTCAGTCCTCTGTCGCCACGCAGCTCCAGCCTGCCCCCGTCTACTCGCCCGCCGAGTATATCAGCCGTCTGCTCAGCGGCGGCACTCTGCTGCCCGACCACTCAGACAACCTCAAAGAGGTGGTGGGCGTACTCGATGCCTATGGCGTCGTGCTCGATGCCTATTCCAAAAATCTGATCTACATTGCCGACAGTCAGTTTCTGGTGCTGTTTCCTATCTTTAAATACTTCAACGGCAATGTGACCCCCGAGCGCATTGCTAAGCACCTCTGGCACGATCGGATTAACTACGAATACGCCGAATACGTGATGCGCACCATGATGTGGCACGGTGGCGGCGGCCTAGATACATATTTAGATTCTGAAGAATTTTGGGCCTGCTGCGCGCCTGCTGTACAGGCGAAGACCCGGTTCAATCCCTTATTGGCGACGCTTGGACGACTTTTTCCCGACTACCTAGCAGAGCAGGTGCGCCAGCTTGCTTATTACTCTGGCTTGGGTCAGTTTTGGCGCGTGATGAGCGATATTTTTCAACAGCTAGCAGAAGACTATAACGCGGGTAAAATTACGACGATCGCACAGGTAGTCGAACTGATTAAGCAAGGCTTAGTCGATAATGCTAACCGGCCTATTACCTACAGCGTTACGGTGCGCGGCACGGTCTACGACATCATCCCGGAGTCGGTGGGGCTGACGTTTTTGTCCGATACGGCAGTGCCCTATGTCGAATCTATTTTCTTTCGCGGCACGGCGTTCTTTGGCACGGTTTCTTACAACGCTCAGGCTCACCAAATGCCGATCGATCAGTCTCAGTTTGGCTACGGTGCGCTGTTTGCCGATCCATTACCCATTGGGGGCGCTGGCATTCCGCCGACACTGCTAATGCAGGACATGCGCCATTACGTACCCGACTATCTTAGAGCTATTTATCAAGACACCAAGCGCGGCCAGGACGACATTCGCGTTCAGCTTTCGCAGAGCTTCCAAAAGTCGATGTTTTGCGTAACCGAAGCCGCCGTGCGTGGGCTGATGCCCTATCCAGCCGATACGTCTGACCCTAAAGAGCAGGTGCTAAACCGCGATTACCTTAGCGGTTGGATGAAGCGACTTTCTGAATCGAGACTAGACGTGGTGCAAAAAGAAGGCAGGCAGCAGTCTCAAACCCCAGCGTCACCGCATTAGCGTCTGCGCCTCTAAAATTCAGCTGTTGTAAATAGACGAGACGAGACATCGCTACAGCGATTCGGTGACTACGCGGCGCAGCAGTTCGGTAACCTCTGCGGTCATCAGCGCATCGACGTAGCGAGCTTCTTTGTTCGCATCCCCCACGCCTTGAGCTGCAATTAACGTAAAGCCCAGTGAATAGTGTTGGTAAGCGGCGGTCAAGTCGCTCGTGCCTTGACGCGGCAAACTGAATTGAACTAGGGCGCAGTAGGTTAGCTCAGTGCGATCGCGCTCATCGCTTCGACCAAACCCGCTTTTAGAAATCACCACGGGCGACTTTGCCCAGTTGCTCAGTCCCTAGCGTTTCTAGCGCCGCGTCTGCATAGCGAGCCGTATCGGCCCCCATTGCTCTTACTAAACTATCTAGACTGTGCGCTTGAATATCGGGAATGCGCGATCGCGTTGGCAATCTCCAGTGCCAGCCCGCCATCGTAATTAGCCGGGTTAAATCGTAGGTAGACACTAAATTTTGGCCCCACTTTTGCTCTACGGGCGATTTCAGCAGCTGTTTTTTGGCGATCGTATCCCACAGCTCTGGATTTTCAATAAAGGCCGTTTCGCCGTAGCGACCTTGAAACACTAGCGACTCGTTACCGGTTAAATTTTGCATCCAGCGCTCTAGCCGCTCCGGCGTCTCAAACCGCTTAAACATCGCTGCTAGCGCGTTGGAAGTAGCCACGCGATTGTCGTAAGTCATAATGCTTTTGGCTAGGTCGTGAAAGGGGAAGCCGCCCTCTCCGCCCGCCCGCCGAATCCGAGTGCGGTCGATCTTTACGTCGGGCGCGGTGCGATTTGCCTGCGCGATAGTGTTCAGCAAAGGAACAAACTTAGTGGAACTCCACAGCTGTCTAGGGGCGATCGCTGCTCGCCCTAACCACCAACTTTGCAAGCGGCCATCTCGCACGGTAGACAGGCAAACGCAGCCCGAGAGAATATCAGGAGATAAAAAATCTAGTGCTGGCTGTATGAGCGGAATATCACCTCGCTCGGGATAGGGCAAGTAGCTGCCGCTTTGCTGAATGGCTGCCGCTCCCTCTGGCAGCTGGAGCCTGACTGCATAGTCGGCTACTTGGTTTCGGTAGGGCGATCGCTCTATTTTGCGATCTAAAAAGGCCAGTTGCTCGGCGTCAAATCCAGACTCTTGTTGCAAGAATTGAGCAAAGACTGCTTTGCGATCTTGCGCGGCCGTCAGCGCTGGATACTGCCGTTCTCGTTCTGCTGCGGGAATCTCTAAGGCCTGGCAGAAAAGCGCCGCGACTTCCCCTCTCGTAACGGCTTTTGCGGGTCTTAGCGGCCGAGGCTGATCGAGCGTTGCTAAAATCTTTTGGTCTAATGCTTGCGCGATCGCTTCTCGGGCATAGTCTGGAATCTCAGCCGCATCTAAAAACTGCTCTGCCAGCGCGTCCGGTGGTGCATTCTCCGATTCAAACCCAACGGGTTCTGCGCTCTGCCCAGCCGAAAATCCAGAGATTAGCACTAAGATGGCCTGCGCCCTAGAGATGGTTTGCCCAGGGCGAAAAGTGCCGTCGTCGTAGCCGCTAAATAGGCCGCGTTCGCTGGCCCAGGCGATCGCACCACTCGCCCAGTATTGTGCCTTGACGTCGGTAAACTGAGCTACGGGCCGCTTGGTCAATAAATTTGGAAACACGCGCTGCATGAGCGCTGCAAACTCGGCGCGCGAGACAGTCGCTAGCGGGCGAAAGGTGCCATTGGGATAGCCGTTAATTAGCTTTCGACGAGCCAATGCCACGATGCACCCGCTGGCCCAGTGATTGCCAATATCAGAAAACACGCTCTTTTCCTCTTATTAAAGACCTTCTCTGTTTAGAGATGCTTTCCCCTGCCATCAGACTGCCAGCATACCGACCAACCGCAGGTCTTTGGCAATTACTAACCGCTATTTGCCCTTTTGTTACTCATCTTCGCCCACTCTTTATCCTCATCTGCTTTGTGCCGCAGGCCGAAATTCTATGCCGCAGGCCGAAATTCTATGCCGCAGGCCGGAATTCTATGCCGAAAGTCGGGAATTTAGCTTAGGCTCGAAGAACATGCTTACTCGCAATTGTCTCAACCCATGACTCAGCTTGCACCCCCTCCTCAGCCAGATCCTCAAGGCTCCGTGCCGCAGGGCGCTGGTCCTGTGGCCTTGCCCACCCAAACAGCAGTACTCGATGTCGGCGGTATGATGTGCGCAGGCTGCGTCAGCACCGTAGAGAAAAAGCTGTCGCAGTGTGAAGGCGTTGTTGCGGCAACGGTCAATTTAGTCACCGAGATAGCGGCGATAGAATATGCCGCCGAGACCGATCCAAAGGCAATCGCTCAGACTCTAACCGACGCGGGCTACCCTAGCGAACTGCGCGAGGCTCAAAGCACAAATGCCCTCAGCGCCGAAGCCGACTGGCTCGCTCGCAAGGAAAACGAGCAGAAGAACCAGGCCCAGCAGCTGATTATCGCCTGCGGGCTGCTGGTTCTCTCTACGATTGGCCACCTTCAGCATGTAGAAGCGCTCAGCCGCTGGACTCAAGCTTTACAGCAGATTCCCGTGCTGAACACGCTGTGGTTTCACGGCGCGCTAGCTACATTAGTGCTGCTCTTTCCGGCTCGGCAAATTCTCGTTGAGGGTTTCCAAGGGGCGCGTCGCGGGTCGCCGAATATGAACACGCTAGTGAGCTTAGGCGCTCTGAGTGCTTATACCACTAGCCTGGCGGCGCTGGTTTTTCCTCAGCTGGGCTGGGAGTGCTTTTTTGACGAACCGGTCATGCTGCTGAGCTTCATTTTGCTAGGCCGCACCTTAGAGCAGAGAGCGCGGTTTCAGGCGGCAGGATCTTTGCGATCGCTCATTGCGCTTCAGCCCACGCTAGCTAGGCTCATCCCCGATCCTAGCAAAGCCAGCCAGCCCAACCAGCCTGCTCCTGCGGGCGTTCAAATTCCAGCTGCGCAGGTTCAAGTGGGCGAATGGCTGCGCGTGCTGCCCGGCGAGAAAGTGCCCGTCGATGGCACCATTACCGATGGCAAAACCACGGTTGATGAATCTATGCTGACGGGCGAATCTATTGCGGTAGCCAAGCAGCCCGGTGATGAGGTGGCGGCTGGGAGTCTCAACCAGTCTGGGGCGATCGCGCTGCAAGTCTCTCGAACCGGCGCGGATACTACCCTGGGCCAAATGATTCAGCTAGTTGAAACCGCGCAAACGCGCAAAGCGCCCATTCAAGGGCTAGCCGATTCTATTTCAGGCTACTTTACTTATGGCGTACTGACCTGCGCCGCGCTAACCTTCTGCTTTTGGTATGGCTGGGGTTACCAACTCTGGCCTGATTTGCTTCCAGCCGTCATGGGGCAGTCGCATCACATGGCATCTATGACGCCCTCGGCAATGCCCGAAGCGGCCTCTATGAACGCTGGGCGACTCTTAGCCAGCTTAAAGCTAGCAATCGCTGTGGTGGTGGTAGCCTGCCCCTGCGCTCTGGGTCTAGCCACGCCTACCGCGATTCTGGTGGGGTCAGGCATCGGTGCTCAAAAGGGTTTGCTAATTCGCGGTGGCGATATTTTAGAAGCTACCCACGGTCTAGATACTATTGTTTTTGATAAAACTGGGACGCTAACCACAGGCCAGCCCCAACTAACAGACTGCCTGCCTACAAACGGGCTAATAGAAGGCTCAGGCGATGCCAACCATCAGTCATTTTCGCTGAGTTCAGATGAGCTGTTGCAGATAGCGGCGACGGTCGAGAGCGGCACCCGTCACCCGGTGGGAAATGCGATTGAAAGAGCTGCTGCGCGATCGCTCTCCTTACTCCCGGCTCAAAATTTTACAACGGAAGCTGGTTTCGGCATCGCCGCTCAAGTTGAGCTATCTCAGTCAGCCGATAGCTACCGCGTCTGCGTTGGAAATGCAGCCTGGATGAGTCAAAACCACTGTCAGATCGATCCGCCTTCACAGAGTGCGGCGACTGCCTTAGAGAAAGCAGGAAAGACCGTCGTCTTCGTAGCGCTAGGCAATCAGCTAGTGGGCCTGATTGGCGTAGCAGATGAACTTAGGCCCGACGCTGTGCAAACCGTAAAAGATCTGCGATCGCTCGGCCTAGAGATACAGATTCTAAGTGGAGATAGTACTGCGGCAGCACAGGCGATCGCCCAACCGCTCAATCTATCGCCTGATCAAATCAAAGCAGAGATGACGCCGCAGGGAAAAGTAGATGCGATCGCGCAACTGCAAAAAGCTGGCCACAAGGTAGGTTTAGTGGGTGATGGCATTAACGACGCGCCAGCACTCGCTCAAGCCGACGTTGGCATTGCGCTTGGCTCTGGCACCGAAGTCGCGATGGAGACTGCCGACATTGTTCTAATGAACGACCAGCTCTCAACCGTACTCTCTGCGCTGCGGCTCAGCCGCGCTACGTTTGATAAAATCCGACAAAACCTGGCTTGGGCCTTTACCTACAACCTCATTTGCATTCCGCTAGCCGCTGGCGCTTTCCTGCCCGCTTTTGGTCTTTCGCTCAATCCTGGATTTGCCGGGGGATTGATGGCGCTGAGCTCAGTGACCGTTGTGGTTAATTCACTGCTGCTCAAAGCTCAAAAGCTATAGCCTCTACAGGGCCTCTACAGGGCCTCCACAGAGCATCTATTACAGAACATCCATAGTCAAAAGAAAGCTCGACGGCATCTTCTTAGATACGGTCGAGCAGCTAGTCTTTTCTAAAGGTCTTTTTTCGTTTTGACCCAACCTGCTTGACTAGGCAGGCGTGGGTATCCCTACCCTTCTTTTTGCCACTCAGAGCCGTGAGGAATACAAATTAGGTTTTCGCCATAGCTCTGAATCATGCCGCCGTGGCGCAGTTTGCCCATCAGCCGAGTCACCGTGACCCGAGTAGAGCCAATTGCACTACCAATCTGCGCGTGCGTCAGCGGAAAGGGAAGGTAATAGCCCTGATCACAAGGTTCGCCATGCTCATCAATCAGCAGGGTTAAAAATCCGAGCAGCCGATCGATAGTGCGCCGCTGGCCTAGGGTGCTTAGCCACAGCAGCTTGCGCTGATGCTGACGACGAAAAGCATCGAGCACTTCTTTTTGGAAATGAGGCCAGGTGTCTAGGTCATTCCAGTAGAGCCAGATCACCGTGGTCTGATCTACGTGGGCAAAGCTTTGGAGCGTAAAAGGCGGCTGAGCGACTACCTCAAAGGGCTGTCCTGCACCGACAAATCCTAAAAAGGCTTCCTCAGCAGCAACCAGCGGCATTCGCGAAACGCTGCTTTTTTTCCGCACGGTCGCGCTGACTTGCGCATTGCCCAGCAGGCGAACCGATCCTTTCTGCACGAGGTAGAGCAAACCAGGTCTTGCTGGAATTTTTTCGTCTTTGTTAAAAGTACGGCAGCGGTAGTGCTCACTCGCCCAATCAGAAATGCGTTGCCACGCTAAAAAAGGGCGCGCATTATCTGATGGAGATGAAGGAGACATATTGGCAGGGTTAGAGTTGAACTTATTAGCAGTAGATAGTGTCATCTAATGTATATGAATAATTGGCATAGATTTTGAGCATAAGAACGGGCGAGGCCGTGGGCTAAATATAGCCTATCCGTATTTGTACGGAGAGCCTTAAATCAATCATTTCCCGTATGTAAAGGGCTTCTCTACGAACCTTTTGTGCAGTCTGAAAGGGAAGGGGCCTTTCCCACTGGGCAGTTGCACATTTCCTAAGTTTTCCAAGCCAGACAAGCCCGCGTAATGGCAAGGTGGAATTTAAGACGAATCTGTAAGTAAGATTAATATAAATTGTTAGGTTTTGTATGATGAAATTACCTTCTTTACATCTACTTCAGCATTTACCAGTAAAGTCCATACAGAATTAGTTGGCATTCACCGTAAATTCCCGGATAGATTATTTGCTAACCGCCGTTTAAAGCGCGATCGTCCTCGTGAAAATTCTGTCATTAAAGAGCGTTTTACTTTATCAATTAGACAGGACTTTAGTCTGTGACTTTGAATCGAATGTAAATTGCTTTACAAACTTTTTACGAAAAGCCGAAAAAGGTACTAGGGGTACTTGCTCAGCCGGAAGCAAAGAAACATTTGGCTGGCGAAAAATACCGCTTCAAAGAAAACAGAAGACATCACAAATTTTGTATGTTTCTCCGTTGCCACAGGCGCTATCTTCATTGGGTCAGGTTAACGCAGGGGCAGACCCTTCGCCCCCTATGCAGACAATCATTAATAGACTAAATCAATCCCACTCCAACTTAGAGTTAAAACGGACAAACAAACAGACGCTCTGCCCAGATCAAACGCTCTTTATAGAATCCCAATTGTGGCTTGAGTTTAAGATAGAAACTCAAAAACCCGGTTGGATTGCCTTTTGCCTGAGCGAAAAGGGCCTCAACCGGTGGCTTCGACATCTGAAAACACAGCCCTCTTCAGATTCTAGAGCGGCGACCGTCGCATCGCACCGACCTCAGTCACCGCTAGCACTAGACGCAGCGACTACTCAGATGCTTTGGCAAACGCAATACACGCACGCTTGCTGCGCTCGCCTGCTAAGGCAATCGCGCGTAGTAGATGAAAAGAGGGCGAAAGGAATAGCTCAATGTGAATCGGTTCGAGAGAGCCACAGCCGCGCTCATAGGTGGAATTTGCAAGGTCCCCTGCAGCGTTCCTCCGCAGATTTGTTGCTAGTTCACACTTTGATCGATACGGCAGACAGTCTGTTTTGGATTCCTTATCAGTGGCCAACCCAGCAATATTTATTGCTTTTGAAGGGTGCAATGCCGCTCTGCCAAGCCTTTGAGCATTTTTACAGAGTCTGTTTGTGCGGATCTGGCCAGTATTACGGGGTTTTGAATTCGCAGGAAATAGCTGAGCGATCGCATCAGCAGACCCTGATAAACGCGACTAAAAATATCCTGAAAGTACTGCTAGAAGACCATTTGGGCGAACAAGCGCCCGACCAACTGTAGGTATTGCTGTCCGTATGCTTACGGAGTATGTGCCAATGCAGTGGATGTCCACTCAAGATGACAAAGTGAGAGCTATCCCCTATATTTATGGAGTGTGAGGAGCGAACCAGTAAAGGCACCGAGACGAAACACGGCCAGTCGTCGGTGCCTTTTCTGACTTTAAAGTCAGGGTTTCAAGCTTCCTTCCAAAGTATTTCTACTGTGTAGGCTCTTATCGGCCGCTGTCCATCAGTCACTATTCAGCCGCTATCTGGCCTTTCGTCGCTACAAATCGTAGGCAATAGAGCGTAACTAATAGAGCGTAACTAGTAGAGTTTAGTTAATAGAGCGTAGCCAACAGAGCTAAGTAATAGCGCGCAGCTAACAGCCCGTAATCGACGGATTGTAAATCAACTTGCCTGCTTCGTGATAGCCTATGCGCTATGAATTCACGCGGACATCAGCGGCGCACCAGCTATCGCCTACTGCTCATGATATTGTGGGCGACCCTTTTACTATTTGCCGTAGAGCTAACGGCGGGCTGGGTTAGCCATTCGCTATGCCTTTTAGCAGAGTCGCTGCATACCCTGATTGACGTGTTTAGTACGCTCTTTGGGCTAGTAGCGGTGGCCTCGCCGCAAAGGACGCTGGGTAAAGAAATTTGGGGTCACGGTCGTACAGAAGTCGCCGGGGCGCTGCTGCTCTCAGCCATTTTGGGCTTTGCTAGCATCTCTTTGATCATTCTGGCGGTGGGTCAGTTTGAGTCCTTGCTGCAAACTAGCCGAGGTGCTTTTTCGGTGACGGTCACATCTACTCTAGCTGTGCTCATTGGGGTGATGGTTGCTTTGATGCTAGGGGCGGTGACGCTGGCCGCGCGTCAGACTACTCGAAGCACACGGCCCATTGGTTCGCTGGCGCTAAAGTTCAACACTCAGCACATTCTGCAAGATGCTTGGCTAACCGGGCTAGTGCTGATTGGACTCGTTGCGATCGCGAGAGGCCACCGCTGGGTCGATCCGGCATTGACGCTGTTGCTAGTGGCTAGTCTTGTTGGCAGCCTCTGGCAAATGCTCCAGGGTCAGCTCCCGATGTTGCTAAGACCGACTGCGATCGCTCCTGAAGCCATTTCGCAAATTGCCTGCCAGGTTGAAGGGGTTACCCGCTGCACCCGCATTCTCTCTCGGGGCATGGTGGGCCGTCAGGTGTGGATAGAGCTACATCTGGCTCTGCATCCAGAGTTTATGGTGATTGCTAATACGATTGGAGAACGGGTAGAGCGATCGCTGCGAGAACACTATGGCCCAGTGCGCGCTCAAATCTGGCTCGACCAGGGCTATCAAAAAGGATTGCCCGAAGCCTCAATAGAGCGCTAGCGGCACTCAGATCCCATTGGCCCTAGGTAGCGGATAAGGTAAGGCGAAAAGACTTCATAAATTAAAGTCAACGGCTCGCCATGATGCCAAAAGAGGTAGTGCCGTCCCCAAAAGGGGCCTTTTTGTTCGAACGCGGCTTCTAGCTCTGCCGATTCGCCAAAGTAAATGCCTTGAATATCGCGATACAGCTCAGTGCGGAGCTTCGCCAAGCTGGTCCAAATTCCTAAAGAGCGGTTTTCTAAGTATTTATCCACATGACTTGCCTCCCACCAAGAGGTTGCGTAGGCTAAACGCTGACCCGAGGCCGTGCGCAGCCAAACCTGACGGCGCAGGTGAGGGCCAGGCACCTGTTCAATTTGAGCTGGTGCAGCGTCGCCTTCTTCATCGACCAAAGACATATCGATCACGTCCACTTCGGTCGGCTCGCGGGTCAATAGCTTTAGATGTTGGGTCGGCGAGCCGTCCCCTAGCATCAGAATTTGCCAGGCGGGTGAGAGCTGATCGTGGGGCAAGCCATCTTTTACAACTTGGCGATCGCCTTGCCAGAGCGGGCGTAAAGCGTACCAGTCAGTTTCCTCAACAGAGTGATTTGTTGGGAAAGTGGGCGTTGAAAGATTAGCTGAGGGCACAGGTCGGCTTCACAAAAATTTACTTCTTTTGTCCATCATAACGAAGTCAAAGAAGTTTATGCGGATGGCGAGACTCGAACTCGCAAGGCGTGAGCCACACGCCCCTCAAGCGTGCGTGTCTACCAATTCCACCACATCCGCAGGTGTATTCAATGCGTCCAAAGAAGAGGGGCTAGACGCATCGGCTTTTAACAATAAAGCATAACGCACCGCTTTCGACGATTTTTTAAAAATCATCTGACCGTATCGAACTGCCCCCCAAGGTATCAGCGAGCCAGAAGAAGACTGCGTGATACGATCATCTTCTTCGATGACTCAGCGAAAAAATGCTGGCTGCCTGATGAGCTTTTCTAAAATTTTGATTGCCAATCGGGGTGAGATCGCCCTGCGAATTATTCGTACTTGCGAGGAGATGGGGATCGCCACGGTGGCCGTGCACTCTACCGTAGATCGCAGCGCCCTCCATGTGCAGCTAGCCGACGAAGCCGTCTGCATTGGTGAAGCTCCTAGCAACAAAAGCTATCTCAATATTCCAAACATCATCGCTGCTGCGCTGACTAGAGGTGCCAGCGCAATTCATCCTGGCTATGGTTTTTTAGCCGAAAACGCTCGCTTCGCTGAAATCTGCGCCGACCACAACCTTACTTTTATTGGCCCTACTCCACAGGCCATGCGCTCGATGGGCGACAAAGCGACGGCTAAAGCCACGATGCAAGCGGCTAACGTGCCGACCGTGCCGGGCAGCAAAGGACTGCTGGAGAACGCCAAAGAGGCGGCGATCCTGGCGGACGAAATTGGCTATCCGGTGATTGTAAAAGCAACGGCGGGCGGCGGCGGGCGCGGTATGCGGATGGTAAAAGAACCCGGCGAGCTAGAGAAGATGTTCCTAGCCGCGCAAGGGGAAGCCGAAGCTTCGTTTGGCAATCCAGGCGTCTATCTAGAGAAGTTTGTTGAGAACCCGCGCCATATAGAATTTCAAATTTTGGCAGATGGCCATGGCAACGTGGTGCACTTAGGCGAACGCGACTGTTCTATTCAAAGACGACACCAGAAGCTGCTCGAAGAAGCCCCGAGCGCTGTACTAGACGCTGAACTCCGTCGCAAGATGGGAGATGCTGCTGTTAGAGCCGCTCAGTCTATTAACTATGTGGGGGCGGGCACCGTCGAGTTTTTGGTGGATGGGAGCGGCGACTTTTACTTTATGGAGATGAATACGCGCATTCAGGTGGAGCATCCTGTAACGGAGATGGTCACGGGCGTAGATCTCATTGCAGAGCAAATTCGGGCTGCTCAGGGCGATCGCTTGAGCTTCACTCAAAATGACATCGTTTTGCGCGGCCACGCGATTGAATGTCGAATTAACGCCGAAGATCCCGACCATAACTTCAGGCCCAGTCCGGGGCGCATCAGCGGCTACCTAGCCCCCGGCGGCCTAGGCGTACGTATGGACTCGCACGTTTACACGGACTACGAAATTCCGCCCTACTACGACTCGCTGATCGGCAAGCTCATTGTTTGGGGCCCGAACCGTACTACTGCCATTCGCCGAATGCGACGAGCGCTCAGAGAATGCGCAATTACAGGCGTCCCCACCACGATAGGCTTTCACCAAAAGGTGCTAGAACATCCGAAGTTTTTGGCTGGAGAAGTTTACACCAATTTTGTGGCGACGATGATGGAATAGGGCGTCGGCTTAGCTTTTCTCACGGCAATTTGCCTAAACCGCGGCTTGTTTAGACCGCGACTTGCGAAGCCACTACTTCATCTTCGGTAAATCGCACGCTGTAGATTTCTACTAGCGCAGCGCCTTCTACCTTAATCGCTAAGCTCACCAGTCGATTTAGCAAGCTGCGCGAGGCAACAACGCCCGTTAAGGTCACTACGCAGCCTCTTTGCCCAATGCTTAGCTGAATCACCTGGTCGCCAAACGCCTGCTCAAAGCTGTACTTTACCCGCTTGGCTAGACCGTGATAGTCATACTCGCCCTTAACGCCGATGCGCTCGGGCGGACTTTCTCTAAAACTACCGATTGCAAAATCGCGAGCGGTCGAGCCAAAGGGCTGATCGACTGCTGGAATTAATATCACTGAAGATTCGCCTAACACACCCATGAGCCTCATTCTTAGTCGAGCAGCTATTTCAAGCTATATATCCAACCGCTATCCCGAATCATTTTGCCAAACGCTTTTGGTAAGTGCTATTTAGCAAAAGAGGCCCCGGTCCTGCCTCTGTATCTGCGTTACGTTTGTGAAGGCCAGAAGTGACGAAAAGCCTTTTTCTACGTCTCTCTTCAAGAATTAGCAAAGATTGTATAAACAATACAGGGATATTTGCGTATATTCTGATACTCCCTTTGCTCATCTTCCCAAATTGCCGTATCTATATCGAGAGTAGGCGTACTTTTGGATAAGATTAGCCGCTGTTCGTAAAGGTACAGTAAAGCTTTTTATAATCGTAGGGATGTAGGGCCAGATACCAGAACTGTCATAGCCTTTGAATCTCAAAGGTTCCGCCAGCCGTAACTCTTTCTAAGTGATTTCGCTAGTCGGTTACTTTTATTGCGCTTCATCTGGCCGTATTTTCCGATCCCACTTATCCGATCTCACTTATTGGCTGCTCTTTTTTTGCAGAAGCACTACAGCGTGGGCAGCGATCCCTTCTTCTTGTCCTAGCGGGCCTAGCTTTTCGTGAGTTGTCGCCTTTATCCCAATTCGATCGGGTTCGATGGCGAGTGTGGTGGCTAGGCGATCGCGCATGGTTGCAATATGTGGCTTTAGCTTTGGCTGCTCGGCAATCACAACGCTGTCGATATTGCCGATCTCCCAGCCGCGTGATTGGATCAGCTCATTAACCTGCTCTAGTAGCTTTTGGCTGTCGGCTCCGGCCCACTTTGGATCGCTTGGCGGAAAGTAAAGGCCAATATCACCCAAGCTTAAGGCCCCTAGCATCGCGTCCATAATGGCGTGCGTTAGGGCGTCGGCGTCGCTATGGCCTAGCAGCCCGAGGGTGTGGGGAATGTCGATGCCGCCCAGGATGAGCTTGCGCTCTGGAGCTAGGCGATGAATGTCGTAGCCGTTACCGATGCGGATGTTCATAGGGAGTGATGAGTGACGAGCTATGGGTTTTGAGAAGGCGCTTCTGGCGATCGCTGCCAACGCTTGTATAGGTCGGGGCGGCGCTGCTGAGTGCGCGCTATTTGCTGTTGTTTTCGCCAGTGAGCGATCGCGCCGTGATCCCCAGATTTTAGAACTTCTGGAATGGGCCAGCCGCGAAACTCAGCCGGACGGGTGTACTGCGGATAGTCGAGCAGGTCGGTTTGAAAGCTCTCGTATTTGAGCGAGTCGGCTTTGCCTACGGTGCCAGGGAGCAGCCGAATGATGCCGTTGACGAGCGTAAGAGCGGGGATTTCACCGCAGGTGAGCACGAAGTCGCCGAGCGAAACTTCTTGAGTAACTAGATGCGAAACGCGCTCGTCTACGCCTTCGTAATGGCCGCAGATGAGCACGAGCTGATCGTACTGGGTGGAGAGCGTCTTGAACATGGGCTGACTCATGGTTTCACCCTGTGGCGTCATCAAAATGACGGCCCTATGGGGTAAAACCGGTAAAGACTCAATCGCGGCGAAGATGGGTTCTGGCTTCATTACCATGCCAACGCCGCCGCCGTAGGGGATGTCGTCTACTTTGTGGTGTTTGTCCGTGGTGAAGTCTCGCGGGTTGGTGATGTGAACTGAGGCAATTTCTTTTTGCAGGGCGCGGCCTATTAGCCCGGAGTCTAGCGGCGAGGTAAAGAAGTCGGGGAATAGGCTGATGATGTCGAAGCGTAGCGGGCTTCGAGGGAGGATCGTCAGCTTGGGAGATATCTGGAGAGACAGCTGACTGATCGAGGGGTTGAGCAGAAGAATCCATGTGCGAACGTCTAGAAGACCTCACAGGATATTACGTTCTCTATGAGGCTCGCAAACTTTCGATCCCAGATATTTCCCAGATATCTGGGAGATATCTAGTCTGCTAGCCGTAGGGAGAGCGATCGCAACCGGTTAGATAATTCAGCTTGTACCGTTTTTCTCTCTAGCTGCTGAGCTATTGAAAAGGCCTGTCCAAAAGCCTGGTAAGCCCGCTCCAGATCGCCGTTTTCTTCGTAGATTTCACCCAGGGTTCGCAGCGTGACCAATCGCTGCCAGTCGTCTCCTGTACTCAAGGTCAGCGCAATTCTATTTTCCAGGTATCTAGAGAGTTCGCGAGGCTCATCGCGCTGACGGTAAATCGTAATTAGGCCATCGAGGGCGCGCATTTGAATGTAGGGATCGTCGATATCGCGGGCTAGTGAGAGCGATAGGCGATAGGCGCCAATTGCTTTAAGCGTTTGACCAGCCGTTAGATATACATCGCCCAAGTTGCTGTCGGTATTGGCCTGCCCGGCAAAATCACGGGCGCGAGCGCGGTAGTTGGCGGCAACTTCGTAGTATTTGCGGGCGTCGTTGGTGTTGCCTTGGGCAGCGGCTATCAGCCCCAAATTGCTGAGCGAGAGGCCGATACCGCTTTCGCTTTCTATATCTTGGGCCACCGTTAGACCTTCGGCAAAGGCAACTTGCGCCATGTCCAAATCGCCGTTTTGTAGTCCTAAAGTGCCCAGGTTGTTTAGGGCCAGAATCTGGTCGCTAAAGTTGATGTTGCTGCGGGCGATCGCCAACTGCTGGCGCACCACGCGCTCGGCCTCTCGATATTGACCGAGGTCGCTATAGATGCGAACTAGCTGCTCGTAGGCTTCGCCCATACCGACGAAATCACCCAGGTAGTGATAGGCGTTGGCTGCTTCTTTGAGCGCTACGATCGCGTCGGAATAGTCGCCCGAGCGAACCTGATCCTGGCCCAGGAGTAAAAACTGATCGGCTACGTCTTGCCGCTGACGAATCGAGTCTGCGGGCGGGGTATGGAGCTGTTCAGTCAGGCTATTGGCAGCTGTCGCGGGCAGCGTCGAACCTGGCGCGATTAGCCCTACAGAACCGGTGAACCCTAGCATCCATAGCGCGATCGCTAGCCGATTTAAACCTAGATTCTGGAGGCCCATGATTCTTTCGCTCAACCTAAGCGCACAAAGCAGTATGGGGTTAAGATACCCAGCTAGCTTGATGAGTCGTAAGTCTGCAAATCCGTCTGCGCACTACTCTGCAAATCCGTCTGCAAGTCGGCCTCGTCGAACTCAATGGTCATCGTCCCCTGCATGGCTTCGGCAGTAGCGGGCGCGATCGCCGGGGCACCTTCAACATAGCTATCTACATAGAGTTTGCGAATGTCGGCTGGAATAGCTCGCTCTAGCGCTTGGTAGGCCAGCTTAAGTTCGGCCTGCACCTCGTCTGGGCTAAGGCGATCGCCTTCGGCCTGCAAATAGGCGGAAATGCGCGTATTGCTCCAGGCAAAGGTCTGCGCCATTAAAATAATGAGGCGGTGCATGGGCGAAAGATTTTCCAGCGCCCGTTCGGTGTAGCACCACAGCGGCGGCGGCGCATCGGCTAAGGAATAGTGGATAGACTCCACGTCGGGTAAAGCAGCCTGATTGATATGAGCCGCCGTGAGATTGATGAGCCAGCCCTGCAAAGAAAATGCGGCTGCCCGGTCGGGCTGATCTTGAGTGGATGACGTCTCTGATAGCGCCGCCATCGGATGCTCTGAAGACGGCTCTGAAGGGTCTTCCTGGCTCTGATCGCGAAGATGAGACAGATTAATCCCACTCAGTTCGTTGAGGATGAGCCGCCAAGTGAGCGCAAAAAGATAGTTGGCCTGAACGGGCGATCGCGCAGAATGACGAATGAGCGAGTAAACCACCGGGCTATAGCGGCAGAACAGGGCGGTAAAGTACTTTCCTTCGGAGGGCGATTGCTGAAGATGATTGACCAAATCGTAGTCGCTGAGGTAGGCCAGCGGCTGGATAAGATCGCGATCGCATTCTGGGAAAATAGGAATTTGCACAGGATTCAGACAAAAAAGTTCAGGTGGGATCGGCAATCTTGCCAGCTACAGATAAGACGCGAATGAAAAGAAGCACTGCCTAGAGCAAGTGCAGATGAATCATATTCAGTTGGTATGAACAGTTGGTATGAACTCGGAGCAGCTTGCCCGATTTGATCGAAAACCTACCGTAGAAAGAACTTAGGATGCAGACTCAAGCTACAGAGAGTTAATCGTTATAAATACGGGCTACCGACTATAAATAGCACCAATATACTCGCCAACTGTACGATTTCCTCAACCCGGCCCAAGTTGATCTTTTCGTAAGATTGATAAACTGTAGACTAAAGCATCAACTGAAGCTCTAAACAACGTACGCCCTTTTCTAATCTCTATTTACCCACACCGCTTACCCACACCGCTTGTTCTAAAGATGAGTTTTGCCTTCCTTTTCGCATCCATCGCTACGCCGCTGGCCCTGCCACTTGCCAGCATTTTCCAGGGACTGCCGCTAGACGCACTGGTGTCTACACAAGGCATTATGGTGATGCTGCTCGTTGCCTATGCCGGCGCGATGTGGGCCTTTTTAAGCAGCGCGCCCAAAGTTCATACGGTGATGGTGTCTGACTTGGACATGGCGCGGCAATTTTACGAAGGAATGCTCAGCCTGTCGGCGGCGGACGTGCCTTTGCACTATTACTACAACTACGAGCAAACGCTAGGTGCTAGCGGCATGGATCCGATGTCGATGTCGGCGCTAGGTGGCTTGAGCGGCGGAACGGCAAGTGCCTACAGCAGCCCAGAAGGGCTTTGGTATCAGCTAAAGAAAAACACTCAGCTCCACGTAGTCGCCGGGGCAAGCTTGGGCAACCGCAACCGCCAGCGGCACGTATGCTTTGACCACGACTGCCTGGCCTACTTATTGATGCAGGTGCAAACGCGAGGCATTCGGCATAAGCTACGGCGCGATCGCCCGCTCAATTTTCTAGTTAAAAATTTTAGTGGCGAAGTAATTGAGATGGCAGAAGTAGAGAGCTAAGTAACCGTATTCAGCTGCCGTATTCAGCTGCCGTATTAAGTAGCCGCAACACCAAGCGTCATACCTAAGCATTCGCTGGCACAATGGTGAATGGTCTTCCCAGGAATGTAAGATGAACGGTTTGGTTGAGTGGATAGCGCCCGGAGGGACTCAATCGTTAGCTGGCAGCTCTCTAGTCGGTCTGATGCTGAGCGAATTCCGATCGCCTGGCCCCGTAATTCGCAGCATTGGCCCGATCACGCTGCGCTGGTATGGTCTGCTGATTGCCTCAGCCGTGATTATTGGCGTTACGCTCTCGCAGTATTTAGCCAAAAAACGTGGCGTAGATCCCGAAAAGATTGGCGACATGGTGATCTGGCTAGTGCTGGCCGCGATCCCTTTTGCCAGGGCCTACTATGTTCTGTTCGAGTGGAAATCTTACGCTAGCAGGCCGGGCGATATTATTGCCATCTGGAAGGGCGGCATCGCCATTCACGGCGCGGTGCTAGGCGGTACGCTAGCGACCTGGCTATTTGCCAAATTCAACAAGCTCTCTTTTTGGGAACTGACCGATATAGTCGCCCCGTCTTTAATTTTGGGGCAGGCGATTGGCCGCTGGGGCAACTTCTTCAACTCCGAAGCCTTTGGCGGGCCTACCGACTTGCCTTGGAAACTGTTCATCCCGCTGGCCAACCGCCCGGCTGACTACAAAGCGGTTGAGTATTTTCATCCTACTTTTTTGTACGAGTCGATTTGGAACTTAGGCGTGTTTGCGCTGCTAATGTGGCTGTTCTTTTGGGGGCTGCGTCATCCTGGTAAGTTCAGAAACGGCACGCTGTTTTTGGTGTATATGATCGCCTATGGGGCCGGTCGCGTATGGATTGAGGGACTGCGTACCGATAGCTTGATGATTGGGCCATTGCGGATGGCTCAGTTAATTAGTCTGGTCGGAATTACGCTGGGCTGGGCTGGGCTAATTTGGACGTATGGCTTGGGTAAGCGGCTGCCTGATACGGTTTCAGCGTCGAAGAAGGCTTTGGAAGGAGGCGCAAAAGAAAAAGCCCCAAGGGTCGTAAAACCGTCGGGGCTTGGAATCAGGGTGCATCTACATACCAAGATGCAGGATTTCTAAGCTAGATCCCGAGTTTCACTTAGACCTTTATTTACTCTTCAAAAAAACGACAGTGATAATAGGATGTTGATAAACATTGGAACTTGAGATCAACTTGGAATCAATTCAATATTTACTGACGCGCTCTACAGGCCCTAGCCCGCATTCAGCTATTAGTCCAGTCTCTTTTCAGCTCCCTCTCGTACAGGTTTTCATGACTTCAAGCCCCGTCCCGCTTTCTCCTGCTGTCTATATCGTGGGAGCAGGGCCTGGAGACCCCGACTTACTAACCGTCAAAGCGCTTAACTTGATCCAGCAAGCAGATGTTTTGGTCTATGCCAATTCGCTGGTGCCGCCGCAAATTTTGGGCGCGACCAAGGCCGGGGCCGAGAAAATTGCGACTGCCAATATGACGCTAGAAGATATTGTGCCGCTGATGGTAGAGCGGGTGAAAGCCGGTATGTCTGTGGTGCGCTTGCAGTCGGGTGATCCGAGTCTTTATAGCGCTATTCACGAGCAGATGCAGCGTTTGCGGGAGGCCCAAGTACCGTTTGAGGTGGTGCCTGGAATTAGTGCTTTTCAAGCGGCAGCGGCGAATCTTCAGGTGGAGCTGACCATTCCAGGTGGCGTACAGAGCATTATTTTGACGCGCATTAGCGGACGGACGCAGGTGCCCGAGAGTGAAGATTTGGCCTCTATGGCGGCGCATAAGACGAGCCTTTGTCTGTATTTGAGTGCGCGGCACGTGGAGTCGGCTCAAGCTGAGCTAATGAAGCATTACCCACCCGAGACACCCGTGGCGATTTGCTTTCGAGTGGGCTGGCCAGATGAGCAGATTTTGGTGGTGCCGCTCGCGGAGATGGCGCAGGCTAGTGAAGATGAAAAGCTGGTGCGGACGACGCTGTATATTATTTCTCCGGCGCTAAGAGGAAGCCAGGGCGATGGGGATCAAGCTGTGGGTCAGACCGTGGGCCAGACCGTAGGCGATCGCAAGACAAAAGTGCGATCGCGCCTATATAGCCCTAGCCACGATCATCTATTCAGGCCGAAGAAGCAGGATTTCAGCGAGAATAAAGTGAGTGAACAGGAGAAGGGGCGCGCATGAATTATTTAGTGGCGGTGTTGAGCGATCGCATGGAAGCAGAAGAAGCCTATACCGCGCTGGAGAAGGCTAATCTCACCATGGACAACGTTTCGATTTTGGGCAAAGGCTTTAAGTCGGCAGATGAGTTTGGCCTAATCGATCCGCGAGAAGAAGCCCAAAAGCAAATTAAGCGGCTGACGCTTTGGACAGTGCCGTTTGGATTTATCAGCGGCATTTCCTTTAATGCGATTACCGGGTTGAATACTTTTCCCTGGGCTGGGACGTTGGGCAATCAGCTTATCGGTGGACTGCTAGGCGCGGGCGCAGGGGCTATGGGTGGATTTTTTATTGGCGGCGGTGTAGGCGTTGGCATTGGCGGCGGCGATGCAACTACCTACCGAAATCGGCTGAAGATGGGTAAGTATCTGGTTGTAGTCAAAGGCTCAGAAGGCTTAATCAATCAGGCGAGTCGCATTCTTCGACCGCTGAAGCCTGAGAACATGCAGGGCTATGCCGATCCGAACGCTTAAGCGTCTGTTTAAGCCCGATTTGTGCCAGCAAAATCTGCTCTAACTTCTGCTGCAAGCTGCGCAAATTAACCCCAAAGATACAAACTCATAGTCATTATGAGTTTGTACAATAGAGCTACTAGAACCCTTGCATTTCTACCCCTCTATTCATCTACAATCTAATTCTTATGACCGCTACTTCCTCACCTACAAAATCTGCAAAACTCTCTCAGGGCAATAATCCACTGCTGATTGGTCGCGGGCTGCCGCCATTTGAGAAGATTAAGCCAGAGCATGTAGAGCCGGGTATTGAGGCGTTGGTTCAGACCTTGGGCGAAGCGGTGCGATCGCTCGAAGAATCGCTCGATCAAGGCGCTGTGGCTACTTGGGAGTCGCTGGTGACTCCGCTGACGGCTATTACTGAACGGCTAGGGTGGAGTTGGGGCATTATCGGCCATTTAATGGGCGTAAAAAACAGCCCGGAGCTAAGAGCGGCTTACGAAAGCGTTCAGCCTGCGCTGGTGCAGTTCTCTAGTGAAATTAGTCAGAGCCAGGCTATCTATAAAGGACTCAAGCAGCTACGCGAAGGCGATCAGTGGGCGCAGCTATCGCCTACTCAGCATCGGATTGTTGAGGCCGAACTGCGAGACGCAGAGCTGTCTGGCGTGGGGCTATCTGGCGAAGCTAAAGAAAAGTTCAACGAAATTCAGCAAGCGTTAGCAGAGCTATCGACTCAGTTTTCTAACCATGTTTTAGACGCGACCAAAGCCTTTAGTTTGACGCTCACTCAATCAGAAGAGGTTCTTGGCCTTCCCCCTAGCTTGCTGAGCCTAAGTGCGCAAGCGGCTAGAGATGCCGGAGAAGAGGCGGCTACTGCTGAAGCTGGCCCTTGGCGGATCACGCTAGATATGCCCAGCTTTGTACCTTTTATGCGCCATTCTCAACGCCGTGACCTGCGAGAAAAGCTCTACCGCGCCTTTATTACCCGCGCTTCAGAAGGCGATCTAGACAACGCGCCGCTGATTGAGAAGATTTTGGACTTGCGGCAGCAGCAGGCCAATCTCTTAGGCTTTGATAACTACGCGGAGCTGAGCCTAGCTCGCAAAATGGCGCCTTCTGTCTCGGCGGTAGAGGCGCTAATGGAAGAATTGCGTTCGGCTAGCTACGACGCGGCTAAAGACGAGCTCGCTGAGATTAAAGCCTTTGCCCAACAGCATTCTGAGGCTCAATCGGGCGATGCTAACGAAGCTAACGAAGCTAACGATCCGATGGAGATTCGGCAGTGGGATGTGTCCTTTTGGACTGAACGGATGCGCGAGGAACAGTTTGACTTGAACGACGAGGCGCTGCGGCCTTACTTTCCGCTGCCTAGAGTGCTAGAAGGGCTGTTCGGCCTAGCAGAGCGGCTGTTTGGCATTAAGATTGCGGCGGCAGATGGTGAGGCTCCGGTCTGGCATGCTGACGTGCGCTATTTTCAGGTTTTAGATGCAGAAGATGAGAGTGCGATCGCGCATTTTTATCTCGATCCGTACAGTCGCCCGGCTGAAAAACGAGGCGGCGCTTGGATGGATGAGTGCATCGTGAGAGCCAAGGAAAGCGCCGATACCGACCGGGTGCGTCTACCTGTGGCCTACCTGGTATGCAACCAGTCGCCGCCGGTAGATGGCAAGCCTAGCCTGATGACCTTTAGTGAAGTTGAAACGCTCTTTCATGAGTTTGGGCACGGCTTGCAGCACATGCTGACTCGGGTGGACTATGCGGGGGCAGCAGGCATTAACAACGTGGAGTGGGATGCAGTAGAGCTGCCTAGCCAGTTTATGGAGAACTGGTGCTACGACCGCGATACGCTGTTTGGCATGGCGAAGCATTATGAGACGGGCGAGCCGTTGCCCGAGGCAGACTACCAAAAGCTGCTGGCGGCTCGGCACTTTATGACCGGGAGCGCCATCTTACGGCAGGTGAATTTTGGCTGGCTAGATATTGCGCTGCACGCTCAGTACAAGCCGGGCGGCAAAGAGTCTGTGTGGGAAATGCGCGATCGCCTAACTGAAAAAACCACCATTCTTCCACCGCTTCCCGAAGACGCATTTTTATGTAGCTTTGGCCATATCTTCTCGGGCGGCTATGCGGCTGGCTACTATAGCTACTTCTGGGCAGAGGTGCTAAGCGCTGACGCGTTTTCGGCCTTTGAAGAAGCGGGCTTAGAAAATATTGAAGAAGTGGCGAATATTGGCCGACGGTTTCGAGAGACGGTGCTAGCGCTAGGCGGCAGTCGCCACCCGATGGAAGTGTTCAAGTCGTTTAGAGGCCGCGAGCCTAGCACCCAGGCATTGCTTCGTCATCGAGGACTGGCAAAGGGACTAGCTGAAGGGGCCAAAGCTGCCTGATGTATGCTTTTGGTCAGGTTTCCTGCTGGGGATTATCGCAAAATTTAAGTATTCCTACATATTTGCCGCGCAGATTTAAGGTAAAGAGAAAAAGAGGCGATAGTATAAACACGGTGCCTCATATTAACGATAGTTGTTAGGTTTAAGGGGTTCAAGCTGCTGTCTGCATAGGTCATTTCTAACCTTATTTGCAGCCGCGCTTTCAGTGTCAGTTCAACTTTCTAGCTTATGGCCCCTTTTTCAACGGTTCCTGTCGGCGCTGCCTTGGTTTGGCACGCGCCGGGTTATATTCATCCGCTAGTGATGACGCTAGCAGATAAAGGCTATGAGGTCACGCTTGCCTGTGGGCATGACGACGTATTAGAAGCAGCGATCAGAAATCCACCAGACCTTGTACTAATTTATTTGCAGCATTCTGGAGAGGCTGGGTACGAGCTGTGTCAGATTTTGCGATCGCTCGAAACTACTAACCTGCTGCCGATTGTGCTGGTGGGCCATCGGAGCGATCGCTGTGAACTGGTAAAGTCGCTGCGCTATGGCGGGAGTGACTACATTCAGGTGCCTATGGACGAAGAAGAAAGCTGGCTGAGGCTAAATCGCTATCTACATCCTGTTCAGGTCGTGCGTCGTCTGCAAACGGAAAAAGTGACGCTGAATGAAAGAGTGTCGGCCTACGATCAGATGATTCGGCGACAAAAGGAGATTCAGGCGAGCTTGACCGAAGAAAATCATTATCTACAGCAACTGGCCTTTGTCGATGGCCTCACTCAAGTAGCGAATCGGCGTAGTTTCAATCAGGCGATCGCTCAGCTCCACCGAGAGGCTTATCAGTCTCAACAGCCTGTTTCGCTGCTGCTCTGCGACATTGACTACTTTAAGCAATACAACGATACCTATGGCCATCCGGCGGGCGATCGCTGCTTGTACTCGGTGGCGCAGGCGATTGTTAGAGGCGCACACCGGCAGGGAGACTATGTGGCCCGCTATGGCGGCGAAGAATTTGCAGTTTTGCTGCCTTCAACCGATTTAGCGGGTGCGCAGCAAGTGGCGCAGTCTGTACAGCAGGAAGTTGCCCGAGAAAGAATACTGCACCGGACTTCTCTGGTTCAGCCGCAGGTCAGCTTGAGCATTGGCGTTTGCACTTTGGTGCCCGACAGCCCTCAAGCTTCTCATCAAGTGTTGGTTCACGGCGCAGATAAGGCACTCTATACGGCTAAGTCTAGGGGCCGTAACCTAGTCGTTGCCAATACCTATGGCAAACTCGTTCCGATTGCAGGTTTAGGTGCGAAGTCTAGCGCCGAAGTAACGCCGAGCCGTTTGCTCACAGCAGACGTGCAGTGGCAGAACCCGTCTCGACTTTCAGCTTAGCGGCGCTAGGTTGAAATAGCCAGATAGCCTGCTACGAGCTAATAAGGAAGCGATCGCCGCTGAAGGCATCCGGTAAATCTCGGCAAACAATGGCGCTGTGCCAGTAGACTAGCCGATAGACTATAGCTCCTGTTACTTTGTGCGTAGGGAGATCTGGCTTTGTCCAACAGCGAATCTACAGCTAAATCCCAGTCTGGGTCTCAGAACGTCTCTCGCAGTGAGCTGACGGAATTGGTGCGATCGCAGCTCCAAGTTTTGCTAGAGCAAGACAATCTACGTGGGGCCAAGGCGCTGCTGTTGCCGGTGCAGCCTGCCGATATTGCTGAAGCCATTGAGGGATTGCCCGAAACGATGCAGGCGATCGCCTTTAGACTGCTCTCTAAAAACGAAGCCATTGAGGTCTACGAAAATCTGGACTCTAGCGTTCAGCAGGCGCTAATTGAAGACTTTAAGCGCCAGGACTTGATTGACATCGTAGATAAGATGTCGCCGGATGACCGGGCGCGGCTATTTGACGAGCTACCGGCCAAGATTGTCCGCCGGATGCTGCAACAGCTCAGCACTCAAGAACGACAGGCGACCGCGCTGCTGCTAGGCTACGAGGCCGAGACGGCCGGCCGGATTATGACGCCGGAGTACGTGGCGCTAAAAGAAAACTGGACGGTGGAAAAAGCGCTTGCGCATATTCGCGCCCAGGCAGATCTCAGCGAAACGGTGTATTACCTTTTTGTGACTAACTTTGCCCGGCAGCTTACCGGCATCCTTTCGCTGCGTCAGCTAGTGCTCGGCCAATCTGATCAGAGCATCGGCGAGATTATGACACGCGAAGTGGTGTCTGTGCAGACTGGCACAGACCAAGAGGAAGTTGCTCGCATTATTCAGCGCTACGACTTTATTGCCATGCCGGTTGTCGATACTGAAGATCGCCTGGTTGGCATCATTACGGTTGATGATGTGCTCGATATTTTAGAAGAAGAAACGACTGAAGATATCTACGCGCTCGGCGGCGTTCAGTCTGGCGGTGAGAACTATTTTCAGAGCAATTTGCTAGATGTGGCGCGCAAAAGAGTGGTGTGGCTATCGGTTTTGCTGGTGACCAATACCGTGACCGCCGCCGTTATTTCTAGTCAGGAAGAGGTGCTGACCCGGTTTGTTGTGCTCGCGGCGTTTATTCCCCTGCTGATTGGCAGCGGCGGAAATGTGGGAGCGCAGTCTTCGACGGTGGTGATTCGCGGTCTAAATACGGATGAGCTGCGGATCAAGGATGCGGCTAGGGTGATCAAAAGAGAAGCGATCGCCGGCGCATTCTTAGGCTTAATGCTGGGAATCGTGGTGACGGTGTGGGCCTACTTCTTACAAGGTGGCGATATCAGCGCGCTGCCGGTCGCTATTACCGTGGGCGTCTCGCTGGTCGCTATTTCTATACTGGCTTCTAGTGCAGGCGCTGGGCTGCCCTTTTTGTTCCACTCTTTTGGGCTTGATCCCGCGCTGATGTCGGCCCCTTTTATCACCACGATTGTGGATGTGTTGGGCGTACTCATTTATCTCAACTTAGCGAAGCAAGTTCTGTTTTGAATATTGACTGTTTTAAATATTGACTGTTTTAAACACCGGGCGCTCAAATCTAACGCTTATTGGTGGAATTAGCAGCGGGATCGCTTAGGTAGTTTGTACGACTCGTTGTAACCAAAGAACTTGATACAATGATGTTTGGTCACAGGTAGAATCTACGCTATTTGCGTAAGCGAGCCGTGCTGAAAAATGCTGCAAAAATTTAAGCAAAACATCAAGAACGACCTGATTGCAGGGCTAGTGGTGATTATTCCACTGGCGACCACGATCTGGCTATCGATTAACGTGGCTACTTGGATGGTGCGATTTTTAACGCGCTTTCCTAAGCAGCTCAACCCCTTTACGGGGATCAATCCGGTCTTGGGCTATTTCATCAACTTGGGCATCGGTGTGGCCGTGCCGCTGATCGCGATATTGCTGATTGGCCTGATGGCTAGAAATATTGCGGGCCGCTGGCTGCTAGATTTTAGCGAGCGGCTGGTGCAGTCGATCCCGCTGGCTGGCTCGGTGTACAAAACCATTCAGCAGCTTTTGCAGACGGTGTTTCAAGATTCTAAAACGCGCTTTCGCCGGGCGGTGCTAATTGAGTATCCCAGACGGGGGTTGTGGGCGATCGCCTTTGTCACCGGGGTCGCCGTGACCGACTCACCGAATAAAATGCTCAGCGTGTTTATTCCGACTACGCCCAATCCAACTAGCGGCTGGTATTCCATCGTCTCGGAAGACGACATTTTGAACCTGTCTATCTCAATTGAGGATGCGTTTAAGGTGCTGCTATCGGGCGGGATTGTCGGGCCGAACTTAGCCTCGGAAGTGCCCGCGCATATTGCAGAAAGCAGGGCAAAGAGCGCGACCTTTAGTGCGGAAGCGCCTTCTGAGTTGCCGTCATAATGGTTTGAAGCTGTCTGGGGCCGTAACGAACTGATAAAATAACGAACTCCTATTGCAACGGTTACCTTATGAAGGCGCGTTCTACTGCCCGCGAATTGGCTCTTTTGGGCATTAGTCAGCTCTCTGATAATCCGGCGAAGTCGAGTACGGCTTCGGTGCGGCGGGGGGATGGGTCTATTTCAACTAACCAAATCGATGCGCTGCTGATGAAGGCGCTAAAGACGCTAGCCGCAGATGCGGCAGAGGCGCTAGAAGGCGCAGAGGGTAGTTTGCAGCGGGGTGAGCGGCTCATGCTAGAGAGTGAGACGCGGACGGTGGATGATGGGGAAGTGCGATCGCGCATTCAACCTGCGATCGCCCTCGTCGAATCGGCCATTAACCAGGTCGGCAGCATTCTAGAGCTGATGCTATTTGCTAACCAAGGCAATGTGAGAGGACTTGCTGCGGTACAAAAGGCGCTTTTGGCAGCAGCCGTACAGCTAGAAGCGGGCGACCGGCTGCTACAGAACTTTGACCAGAAAGCGGCCAGCATTACAGATGCAAGAACTGAGATTGAAGGTGCGATCGAAACGGTGCTCTCGGCTATTGGCGATCTGAACCAAACGCTAGAACCGGCTGAGTTTGCCAGATTTATCGACCAGGCAGACATTCGCACTTACGCCTGCGATTTGCTTTACAACTGGATTACGCACCGCATCAAAATCGACGAACAGCTCGATGAAGCGATGGAGAAATGGAATATTCGCCGATTGGCCCGCGTAGATCGCGACGTTTTACGCCTAGCGATGATCGAGATTATCTATATGGAGGTGCCCAAACGGGTCGCCATCGACGAAGCGATAGAACTGGCCAAGCGCTATAGCGATGAAGAGGGCTACCGCTTTATCAATGGGGTGCTGCGCCGGGCGACTGATAAGCTAGAAGCAGCCAGCGCAGACTGAGAATCGCACGTGCTACAGCGGCTGCGCTAGGCTTAGAGTCGTGAACTAGCAGTGCAAGTTTGCTAGCTTCTTTAAGTAGTTCTTTTCAAGCAGTGAGTTTTGGGTAATGGCAGGTTTCAACTGGTTTAAGCGCAGCTACGAAGAGCCGGAAGAACCCGAGAAAGAAGTTGAAGAGATCGAAGAAGCCGCCGCGCCCTCGACCCAAGAGGACTATTTAAAGTGGGCGAAGGCTGCTTATCAAAACATTCAAGAGCGTAAGGGAAGCTCTGAAGGAACAGCGGATTCGGCAGCGCCAGAAACGGAGGCGTCGTCGCAAAGCGAGCCATCAGAAGATGAGCCTTCGCAGAGCGATGCGGAGGCCGAGACAGTCGATTTAGAGACGGTTGAGATTGAGCCAGAAGCACCTTCGGTAGCAGTAACCGAGGTTAGTCGGGAACTTGGTGAAGAGCCTGATGAGACGACTGAAGTAGACGAGCGATCGCCCGACGAAGCTGAGAGCGCACCTGATGAAGCCGCCGAACCTGACGAATTGCCTGAAGATGAATCGGCTGAAGATGAATCGCCTACCTCGGAACCTATTTCGGAGGTGCCGATTGCAGATGCGCCTGTTCCTGTAGAGGCAACGCCAGATCCCGACGAATCAGCGGAGTCTGAGTCTGGGTCTGATTCTGGGCCTGATTCTGAGACGCTCGCTGTAGAGGCTGCGCCCGAGAGCGCTCAGCCTTTTTGGGCAAAGGCTCAAGCAGAACGAGAAGAACGACTAGAGCGGCTAAAAGCAGAGGCTATTCTAGAGCCCGAACCAGAACCTGAACCAGCGCCTCCAGAGCAAGCGTTTGTTCCCTTAGACATCGACTTAGACGAAGCCTTTTTATGGTCTGCGGAAGTACTCGCCTCTCAAGGGCGTCGCCCAGATCAAATCTCGATTGAAGAAATTACCTGGCTAAATAAGCTCCGACAGGGACTAGATAAAACGCGTCGGGGCCTAGTTAATCAGCTTAAGTCGATTGTGGGACAGGGGCCGCTGAACGATGAGGCTGTAGACGAGATTGAGTCGCTGCTATTACAGGCTGATGTGGGTGTGGCTGCGACGGATAAGATTATTAGCGCATTGCAAGCGAGATTAAAAGAGGAAGTGCTGCCGCCCGAACAGGCGATCGCATATTTAAAATCTCTGCTCCGCGATTTACTAGACGCCCCGTTAGAAGGCGGGCACAACCTCACCTTTACGCCTGAGAAAGACCACCTCAGCATCTGGCTGATGACGGGCGTTAACGGTGCGGGTAAAACAACCACGATTGGCAAACTCACGCATATTGCAACCAAGTCTGGCTTTAAGTGCCTGATTGGCGCGGCTGATACTTTTCGCGCCGCTGCCGTAGAGCAGGTAAAAGTTTGGGGCGAGCGCAGCGGCGTAGAAGTGATTGCGAACCCAGGGCAGAACACCGATCCGGCTGCCGTTGTCTTCGATGCCATTAGCGCCGCTACTTCTCGCGGTACAGAGCTGTTGTTAATTGATACGGCGGGCCGCTTGCAAAACAAAAAGAACCTGATGGACGAGCTGTCTAAGGTTCGCAAGATTATTGATAAGAAAGCGCCGGATGCCAACGTGGAGTCGCTGTTGGTGTTGGATGCGACGCTAGGTCAGAACGGGCTGCGGCAGGCGCAGGTATTTGCGGAAGCGGCTCAGCTTAGCGGCGTGGTGCTCACTAAGTTAGACGGTACGGCTAGAGGCGGCGTTGCTTTGGCTGTGGTGCAAGAGCTAGGGCTGCCGATTCGCTTTATTGGCGCGGGTGAGGGCATTGAGGACTTGAGACCTTTTTCTAGCTATGAGTTTGTGGAAGCCCTGTTGAATGGTTGATCGGGCGCTAGGGACTATCGAGAGGTAAACCTTTCCTTTCGATAGCCCGGTTAGCTAGGTGCGATCGCATCTCCATCTAATAGCAGCCATCTAATATCACATAACAGCCATCCAACAACAGCCGTCTAACAACAGCCGCCGCCATCGTAGTACCAGGTGGAGCCAGTGACTGTAATGTCTTCGAACTTGTCTAAGTTACGCGCGGTTTTATCACAAATAGCCAGCGGAATGCCTGGCTGCAAGATATGTCCGGCGTTGTCGTCGAAGTAGTCTTCTTCACCGGCGTAAACGGCCATTTTCCCCGTAAAGATGCAGGCGCCATCTTCGGCAATCGGAACCTTAAACGAAACGCAGTCCAAGCTCTCTAGCATGAGGTGCTCGTCGAGCCGGTAGTTCTTGGCGTTAAGCAGGCGGTAGGGGCGACGGGCGCGAATTTCGACCTGGCCAAACCCGGCTTCGATAATCTTTTGCGTGTAGTCTTCGTAGGTGAGCGCTCCAGATAAACACATGGCTCGCAGGCGATCGTCTTGGCGCAGATGAATTGGAATTTCGCGGGTGGTAATCGGATCGCTCATCACTAGGCGACCTTCGGGTTTGAGCACTCGGTAGGCTTCGGCTAGCGCTTTGGTTAAATCAGCAGGCTCAAAGATGTTGAATAAGCAGTTTTGAGCAACGACATCGACTGAGTTGTCCGGCATTGGAATATTAAACGCATCGCCTGCTCGTACGCTAACAAAGCTAGGATCGAACCATTCGTTTTGCTCGGCGGCGATCAGCAGGTTGCGCTCAGCGGCAGCTCGCATAGAGTCGACCGGATCGACAGCGATGATAGCCTCAGGGCGACGGGAGAAGTAGGCAAATTGGAGCGCTTCGATGCCGCCCCCAACGCCGACATACAGCACGGTGGGATCGCCGGTGAGTTCGGCGGGATGAACGGTGGTGCCGCAGCCGTAGTTCATTTCCTGCATTTGCTCGGGCACAGTGAGTCCGGGCATTTGCAAGGGCGTGCTTTGGACGCAGCATAAGCCCACGTCTGGTGTCTCGGCTACTTCTGTGTAAAAGTCGGCAACAGCTTCTAGATAGGTCAAAGTGTTTTCTGAGTTAGAGATTGTTTGCTAGCGGCGATCCGAACGATCTAGACTGACGACTAGCGAAGGTCGCTTTGCAGTGTAAAGCCTTTGTCTGAGTTTTTGCTGAACATCCCGCTAGATATTTAGCAGGGTCTGTTTGCTTTAGCCGCGCGGTCAACAATACGCCTAATCTTCTTCCCACTTACGCATACCCGCTTGTGCGAAGGCACTTTGCAAATCGGCAATTTCGTCTCGATGCCCTTTGATAGTCAGCTTCGATAAAAAGCCCTGGTCGGCTTCGGAATCTACTCTAAAGACGATGGTTTCGGGGCGGCTAGACTTGCGCCAGTAAAACAAGCCTGCTAACGGAGAGATGGCGACTAGGCCCAGCAGGAACTTGCCCCAGGCGGGAAATAGCGTAGCCATGATTAAGCCAAAGCAGGCAAACCCGACCGCCGCCAGCAAAGAGAGAAATACGGCTAGAAAAAGACTGGGACTGACCATGCCCACTAGCGTGGTGGCCTCGGCTGTTTCTGCCTCAATCGTGGGCTTTATGCCGTTGGCTTCACTCGGTAGGCGAAAAGATCGGCTCTGAAAATATCGCATGAGCGCTGGCTCTAAGGCATCGGCGGGCTGCTTTGCGCCAAAACGCATCATTTCTATGCGGTCTTTGGTGGAGGCGCGAATGAAAAATCCCAGGCCAATCACCATGAGACCGGTGAGGATGAGGGTAGAAAGGCGAGCCGGATCGGAGAAAAACAAAGCAGTGCCAAAGAAGAGTGCGCATTCTAGATTTTATCGCATCGGCTAGAGCAAAAAATAGGCACAGGCCGCGTACATTGCGCAAAGCCTATGCCTAATTAGTTAACCTTGTTGTTTAGAGAGCAGCTTTTTGGCCGCTAGCTTTTCAGCCACAAAGGACTACCCGCTGATTTGTCGAATCGGGATCTCTGCGGGAATGTGGCTGGGCAGCGTGCTCTTTGCGACTTTAGACACAGGCACCTGCTGCTGACCTACCATGTAGCGCTGCCACAGGTCGGCTAGCTCACGGGCCTTCATTTGCCAGTCTGGGCGCAGACGATACATCCGACGCGGACGACCCCGGCCTTCTACCTTTTTCCAGTAGCCCATAATGGCGGCCTGGTTTTCTAAAAACTTCAGGGCGCTGTAGAGCACCGTATCCGAGAGCCGATAGTTTGGATAGGTTTGCTCAATATCGTGAATGAGTTCTGTGCCGTATGAGTCGTGACGCACCAGCACTGAGAGAACGTAGCAGACCGCTAGCTCTTTGTTGAGATAGACCGGCGGTGGGTTCTCGAAAAACTGATAGATATCCTCAAATTTCATGGGTGCGGCTCCGGTAAGCGTTTGCGTACAGTGCGTAGCAGCGCCTTTAATACGCAGGAAAAGTGCCTTGTACGTTAGAACTGCTGACTCATTCTAGCCACTAAATAATAGATTCACTTAACTTTTGGACATTTGGTAACTATCCGAAAGGTTTCGTCAGTTTTCATAAAGGAGAAGAGCCTTATAGCGGCCTTTCGTCATATGCGCTGAGCGATCGCTCAGGTACTGTGTCTATTTGTAGCGGGTCTATAGAGTTTGTTCTTTTTATGGTGGGGTGGCCCGAGTGCGGAAGAGGACATCGCCATCTTTTACGGCGGCTAGCTCCAAATATACCGGCCCGGTAGGATAAATCGGCTGGCTGGCAAACGCCTGAATCTCTACCGGCCCGCCGTAGGCATCGACTTTCGTTAAGAAGTCGTTGAGCGGTTCTGGAAGACCACTCGCGATAATCGGTCGGTAGCGAACGATGCCGCTGCGGCGGGCTTCGAACTCTGCGGTAGCCTGAAGGATAATGAAGCGCTCGACGAGCCGGTCGTTGCGAATGTCTTCTGAACTGACGCGGACGCTCGCTAAAACGTCGCCCGGCTGATAGAGCACTTGGTTGGGGACGGCTTCTACATTGACGAGCAGGCAAGGCGGGCCGGTTTTGCTGAGCGCATCGGCGATGCAGGGTTCGTTGATGACATAGTTGGCTGCTGAGGCTACTTTGATAACGTAGCTTTGGCTGTCGGCGATGGAGCGAACGATCTCGCTAACGACAATAGGATCGAATCGCAGCGTGAAGTTGTCTACGGTTTCGGTGCGCGGAAGTACGGTTTGAACGGCGAACCGATTGGCTTCAGCGAGCGCCTCCTCTACGGCTTGAACGGCGTTTTGCTCCGAGTCTGGCCGGGCCACGGTGTAGGCGAGGGTTTGGTTACGGGCGATCGCCACATTTCCCAACCGCAGACCCTGAAACTCCTCTTCTAATCGAGAAATTTCTTCTGATAAAAACGCCTGCTGCGTTTGCAGTTCGCTCAGGCGTTTCTCACGTTCGGCAATTTCTGTATTGCGCTGGGCAATCTGCTGATCGCGCTCGGACAGCTCGGCGGTTCGCTGCTGTAATTCCCGATCGCGCTGGGTAATCTGTTCGTTGCGCTGGGCAATTTCGGCATTGCGCTGAGTGATTTCGCGATCGCGCTGAGCAATCCGCGATCGCACCTCAGCCTGTTGAGCAATGAGCGACTCTCGCTCCGACCGCAAACCGCTAATTTCATCGCGCAAACTACCCGCCTGCTCCGATACCTCATCTAGCTGAGACTGCGTATCGAGCAGGTTAGACAGGGTTTCTTCTTCTCGAGCGATCGCCGTTTGTAGCGACTCATTCGTCTCTAACAGCCGCTCTTCTGCTTGTGTCTGAAGCTTCGTTGACTTAGAGAGCGTATCTTCAGCTTTTTCTTTTTCGGTTTGAGTTGCTTCTAAATCGGTCTGTGCTGCGGACAGCTCTGCTTGAATGTCGTCTAGCTGAAAAACGCCTTTGCGCAGGCTGCCATCGAGTAAAAAGAGCAGCGTCAGCGTAGCAAACGAGGCCATCATCCCCGTAACTACGCTGACTAGCGTCGCGGTTTGTCGGGGGCGCAGGTTGAACAGGCTCAGGCGGGATTTTCCCACCTTCATCCCAATGCGATCGCCCACTGTGGCAATCACACCGCCCAGACAGGCTACTGCAAAAAATAATACAAATCCTGTCATTCACCGCGAGCCGAAACCGTTGAGAGAGGCAAACTATGCGCAATCTATGTGTATAGGTTACTGTACATCTCGGTTGCCTACGGTGGCACAATGGCGGCGTTGGCCTCTAGCTAAATTGCTGAGAAAGCGTGACTGCATCGTGCACAGTAATCTTTTTCTTATGAATAGAGATCATGTCCTGCTCTCGCAGGTCACCTAGTAGCCGAGTCACCGTAACCCTGGTCGAACCAATCGCTTCTGCGATCGCCTGGTGAGATAGCTTTAGATCGATGGTGATGCCCGACTCGCCCGGAATTCCAAAGTCTCGACAAAGAATCAGTAAAAAGCTCACCAGCCGAGACCCCATATCTCTGTGGGCCAGGGTTTCGATCATCATCTCAGTTTGTAGAATGCGAGAAGACAAGCCGCGCAGCATAATAGACGACAGCTCAGGATGCTCTTGGAGCGCTGCGCTCACCTGATCGGCTTGCAAAGACATTAGCTCTACCGGGGTAAAAGCGACTGCGTGGTAAAAGCGATCGGATCTATCGCCTGTGATCAGTGAGAGCACGCCGAATACGCTGTTTTCTCTGAGCAAGGCAACGGTAATCTCTTCGCCCGCTTCGTACACTCGCGATAGTTTTACTGCACCTTTTGATAAAAAATACACGCGCTCTGCCGGATCGCCAGGAAAGAAAATGGTCTTATTCCGCTCGTAGGTCTCAACCATTGGCGGAAACCCACCGCCCGCCATAGCGCGGAACATGTCTGCGGTCTGAGTATTAGAGGCAACGACCATGAGAAAATCCGTGAGAGTGGAGGTAGAGGCTAGCGGGGGAGCTAGCGAAACATACCGGACGAGAATGCAGTGGACTAGCCGCATTATATGGCGAATTGTCAGAGGACGCTCATCTGGCCATAACACTACTAAAACCTACCGGTCGAGGGGCCTTTTGTATTATTCAATACCAAACGGGTAAGACATTGAGCATCTAGAACGATTAGATGGGCTTCATCAAACGTTGATCAGTCTGAAATGGCGCTGGCGATCGCAGGATGAATTCCTTTTTGAAGCTGGTTTTGTGCCGCCATCACCGTATGCAGGCGGGCGTCGTCTTGAACGATGTAGCGAGACGAGCTGGCGTAAAAGAGAGAGAGCAATCCGGAGATATAGCGGCGCAATAAAGCTGATGGCGAACCAAAAAGCAACTTCGGGCGGTTTTGAGTGAAGGGGCAGACACCGGCTGAAAGGCAGATTCGATCGGGGGCATATTGGCCAAGCGAAAGGGATCCATAACAGGTTAGAGCCGTAACGATTGCTAGAATCAAAAGTAGACGATATTAGTTTTGATGCCTGGTAGTCGCGATGAATGGACGTTTAGTAACCGATAGGTACATCAATCCACTAACAGACTTCGGATTTAAACGTATCTTTGGTACAGAGCCAAACAAAGCGCTGCTCATTGATTTTCTAAACGTTATTCTTCCTAAAAAACATAGAATCAGCGATTTGAGCTACCGCAACAACGAGAATGTTGGGAACAACGCTCTAGATCGGAAAGCTATTTTTGACCTGTATTGTCAAAGTGAAAAGGGCGATCGCTTCATCGTCGAGATTCAAAAAGCCAAGCAAAACTTCTTCAAAGACAGAAGCCTCTACTACTCAACCTTTCCTATTCAAGAACAGGCGCTCAAAGGCAACTTCTGGAACTACCATCTGTCACCGGTTTATACCGTAGGCATCTTAGACTTTGTGTTCGACGACCACAAAGACGACGAAACGCTACTGCATACTGTAGAACTCAAAGATCAGCAGTGCAACGTCTTTTACGACAAGCTAAAGTTCATCTACTTGGAGCTACCCAAATTTCAGAAGCCCTTAGAAGCCCTAGAGAGCCATTTCGATAAATGGCTGTATTTACTACGGCACCTGCCTGACTTAGACGATCCCCCCGAGCTATTGCAAGAAAGCACGTTTATGCAGCTCTTCGAGATAGCAGAAATCGCTAACTTCTCGCCAGCAGAGCAGGGTGCCTACGAAGATAGCTTGAAGTACTATCGCGACCTGAACAACGTGGTAGACACATCGCGACAAGAAGGCCGCGAAGAAGGCCGTGAAGAAGGCCGTGAAAAGGGCCGTGAAGAAGAGGCCATCCGGATCGCTATTCGTCTTATAAAAAATCGGTTTGGTCAGTTATCACCCGGCGCTATTTCTAGCATTCAATCTTTATCCATAGAAGAATTAGAAGCCTTGATTGATGTACAGACAAGCTTTGAGAACTTGGACGATCTGGACGTTTGGCTAGCGGAGCGTAGAGTTGGATGATTGAAATGCACTCACCCCAAAGTCTTTGGCTCGATCGTCTACAGTCGGCTACTCACTACAATAAGTGGATTTTCTCGCGCATTCAGCTACACCTTGGAGGCTGTACGTTAGAGGCCGTACGTTGAAAGTGGGCTGCGGCAACGGTAACTTTACGTCGTTTTCGCCGTCTGATGACTATTCTGATTACCATGTTGTTGGCTGCTCGTAATACCCTGTGATCGACATAAAAAAGGCTCCCCAACAGATTTGCTAGGAAGCCTCTTTCTCGAACAACAGGTTCAAATGACAAGCTCAAACAATAGGATCCTAGCGATCGCACTCACCGGATCTCTCCTTTATAGACTAGAAGCGGTAGCCTAAGCCTGCTACAAAATCGACTCGCTGATCGTCTAGCGGCAGGTAGTTCACTGAGCCGTTAAGCGCGTAGCGGTTGCCTAACTGCAAGTCTGCGCCCGCAGTGGTGACGACCTGTAGCTCGGTAGAGTCGCCGGTGGTAACGCCGGCGCCTGCGCCGACGAAGGGCTGAAGTCTTCTGCTGCCATCGCCGTTGAAGTCGTAGGTGATAGGGGCTAGAACCGCGACGCCGCGATCGCCTTCATCGTTTTCTCTCACGCTAGTAATGACTTCTGGGCGCAGCGAGAAGTTGTTGGATAGGGCGTACTTGCCGTTGACGACCGCGCCGTCGTTGCTGCCGCCGAAGCCGATGTAGTTGCCGCCTTTGATTGGCTGACCGATGCGTCGAGCTGGCGTTGTTGTCGTCGGCACCGTGCGTTCGCTGCGCTGAGAGACAATAGAAGGACCAACCGTAGCGCGATCGCCCATGGGATTAGCGCGAGCGGGAGAGACGAGAGCGCCGATAGAAAGAACAGCGAGCGGCAGCAACAGAGCAAAATTGATTTTCATAGAACGAACTCCTCAATAGATAATCTAAGACGCAGTAGAAGAGGAACAGACAAGCTGTTTTACTTGTGTGCGGCTGATGTTTTGATTATGTGGCATGTGCCAACTAAAGGAATTAGGCAGAGACCACTTGTTCGAGGTGTCCTTTGCAAGCCCTATGCAATCAGGGATGCGAGCGTCTAAATATCGTTCTATCTACTGTGCCAGATAAGCAGATTGGCTTTGCATATCTGTTGTGGTTGAAATCTCTACATACAGAAACATACGCACAGCAACAGCCGTCTCTCTCAACTCTGAATTGCTTTTTACTGAGGATTGTCGTACAGGCGCTGAAGATAAGCTTCTCCGCCTAGCTGGTACATCTGGGTGAGAATCCAGCTTTGGCGATCTATGACCTCCCAGGAAGGGGCGGCTACGCTGTAGAGTTCCGGGCCGGGTAGGACTGCCGCAAGCAGGGCAGCGTCTTCGGCGGTAAGATCGCGAGCGGAGATTTGAAAGAAGTACTGGCTGGTCGCTTCTACGCCAAAGGTGCGATCGCTAAATTGAGCAATGTTCAAGTACACTTCCAAAATTCGCTGTTTGTTCCATATCAGCTCTATGAGGAAGGTTAGCCAGGCTTCTATCCCTTTGCGCAAAAAGCCCCCTCCTGGCCAAAGGAACAGATTTTTTGCCACTTGCTGAGTAATCGTGCTAGCCCCGCGCAGGTTAGCTCCGCTTTCGGCATCTCTAAGCGCCTCGTTGATAGCGTCTAAATCGAACCCGTTGTGCGCGGGGAATCGCTGGTCTTCGGCGGCGATCGCTGCGATCGCCATATTGGGCGAAATTTGCTCGAAGGGCTGCCAGACGTAAGCGTAGGGGCCGTTGCGCAAGGCGGTTTGCAGCATGAAGCTAGTGGTAATCGGGGGCACAAACCGCAGGAGCACTATTATGAGTGCCGACAGCACCCACAGCCCAAAAAACAGGCGGACTATCCACCAGAGAATGCCAGATAGGCTGAAACGTCTTCTACTGGGTCTTCTATACATAAAACATCACGACTCCTGGTTTAGCTTAGGCCAACTAGGGGCTACTCGAAGTAATTAGGGCAATCGCGTATAGAGCGCCGCGTGTTGGTCTGCTTTAGCAGGCGATCGCTCATAGTGCCTGGCTCGTGATTGCTTTGAAATGAGCGATCGCACCTACTTCCCTATTGAAGAAGAGATCTCTACGGATGCGAAATCGCTGAATGCGAAATCGCTGAATGCCAAATCGCTGAATGCTAAATTGCTAAGCTTTAGCGACGAACGAATTAAACTGAGTGCCTGTATCGTCTCCCCATTCCCAGTTCGCGACTAAACCCACTCTCTGAATAGACAGCGGCTTGATTTTCGCATAGATATCGGTTAGCGCTCGGTATAGAACCGGTTCTTCGCCTAGGTAGACCGTGAAGTTGAGACCGTCGAACGCAATCCGAAACATCTGCTGCTGGCCCCACTGCACACGCGTTCCCACGTTGGTCCAAATGGCATCGTAAACCTCCTCGAATCCATCTATATGAAAGAAGGCGGAGATGGCGGCGCCGCCGTAGCCGTCGTCTAGCCATTGGTTAATGGTGATGTAGTTATCGGCATCTTGCCAGAAAATGAGACCGCCTCTGCCCTTTTCGTTTTGATGGCGAGCCGTTCCCGGTGGCAAAATATCGACGGCAACATCTGCGAAGCTGGGGTTTGACCAAGGGAGGGTGTAGGCGAGACGGCCTGGATTGGGCTGCGCTACAGAAGCCTTGACCTTGAGTGCGCCTTCTCCTGTGAGCTGCATTTGCCCGGTGCCCAACGTCTTTTGCCACTGGCCGTTGCCAACTTCAGCCGGACGCCCAGATAGCTCTCCTGGCGGGCCAGAAAAGCTATCGGCGATGTGGGTTTTGGTGCCTGCGGTGTGCCAGGGCGGCCCTAGCTTAAACTCGGCGGGAATGGGAATCTCTCGGGGATGGGCTTCTAGATGGGTAAATGTGGGGCCGCTGTTGTCTGGGGAGCCGTTTTTGTAGAGCAGTCCTATTTGGGCGATCGCACCTAATCGATCGTCCGTAAACCAGCGGTCGAACAGTAGCTGACCGTTGAGATAGAGACTGAACAACGAGCCGCTGTCTAAAATCTGCACGGCATTACGCCCTTCGCGTAGCCCATAGCTCTCCTCTACCGCAACTTTCGACCATTTGCCCTCGGTTTGCAGCCTAATTTGGCATTGGCCCTGCTCAAAAAACAGTCCCCAGGTGTTGCGCTCGTCTTGAGTTCGCCAGAGCAGGGCGCAAGCAGCTAGAGAATCGTCTGTATTGACGACATTAACGATGGCGTGAATCGCGCCCGCCGGTGTAGGCATTTCTAACAAAGCTAAACTGTTTTCGGTTCGAGCGGCCAAGCCCTGCGCTGTCTTTTCGAGCGTGCCTCGCAGAGGGTGCCAGCGTCCGCCCAGTTCAGCGGCCTGCTCTGTAAGAAGACTGACTTCATCTGCAATGAGCGTATCTGCGGTCTGCGCCGTGCCGTACCAGTTTGAGAGTGCGGGCACCTGCGCCGTCTGAAAATCGTAAACGCGCGTATCGACTCGAAAGCCTACCTGACCAAGCGCACCCTGATAAAGCCCTGCATACAGTTCGGCTGGCTCTGCCGACTGCGGATTGGGCGCGTCAATGCCAATTAGCCGCATGTTGGGAAAAGCGGCCAGTCCTTTCGCGTTGGCAACCGAGGCCGCATAGTAGGCTGCCCCCTGCTCACGCAGCAGAACCAGATAGTAGGTCTGCACGTTTTGCAGTCCCTGAAAAGCCGGGGTAAGCGAGGTATCTTCGGTGGAAAGGCGGCCACTATCGCAGCGCGTGCACAGTTCGCCATTGTCCGGGCCTAGCGCTCGCACTACAATTGAATGCCCTTGTTTCGTAGGGTCGGCGGGCACCGCGCTAGAAAACCAGCCCAGGGCCAAGTTCTCCATTAGGTGGGTGTCTTGGCCGTCTTTTTTGAATCGGCGACGATGGTTGCGCGCCCAGCGGTAGAACTGCCTTGTCGTGCCCTGATGCTGCGAACTGCTGGCCCTGCGCCAGAGCCGATTGCCGATGGAATTTGCCTGAGTGCCGCGTACCCAGCGCCAGATTCTGCTTTTAAAGCTGTCTTCTCGGCTGTTGCCTTCGGACGTGTTGTGCCCGTTCAGCATAAAAATGGCTAGGGCAAGCCCGGCCCGCCTTTGAAAGGGGCCGTAGGCAATGCCCGCTCTCGCCCACCCCGGCGTAATCGGCGGCTGAATGCGCAGTGCGCCGTTGTCGATAGACATCAGCTTTTCAACGTCGATGCCGCGCCGCTGATGCCCGCTGATGGCCTGACTACCGATGACGCGCCCCGATTGGCGATCGCTAGAGAAATCATCGACGATAGTAGATGAAGCCGGATCTAGAGATTCGTTTGAGAGGGCTTTTGAGGTGTCTTTTGAGCTAGACGGTTGGGCGGTGGAAGATCTCATAGTTCTGAAAAAAGCAGGCTAGAAAATCGCCTTGAGCGACTTCGCCTAGAATAGACCACTGAGGGTTGCCGTCGAGCTTGCTCATCTGTGAGGCATGTTGATTGAGAGCTGCTCTTTTTTGAGCGATCGCAGGTTCGATATAAACCGCGTGCTGAAAGTCTTTAAACATAGCGGCTCCAAAGCCACTGGCAACGCTGCGCTGAACCATTTTAAGCGCGTCTTTTTTGCCTTTGCCTACGGGCGGCATCCAGGGCCAGTGCTCCCAGTACCAGATGGGGTAGGCGTAGACCTGGGGCTGCGCCGACAGCCTTTTAATTGCGCCAACAACCGCATGATAGGTAGCCGCATGATCGGCCGGCGGCTCTAGATGGTAGGGCACGAAAACTTCGTCTACCGGATAGGCCGTCAGCAGTTCGTAGACCCGATCGGTTGCGGCGTCTACATGCCGCTCGAGCTGACCGTCGCTAAAGTTCAAAAAGGTGATGTCTGCGGCCTCAATGCCTAATGCACGGGCGGCAGCAACGGCCTCCTGCTGTCGGATTTCACCTAGCTTAGCGGCGTCCATTAGGCTTGCGTGAGACTGACTGCCGTCTGTCATAAAGACAAGCTTGACGGCTGCACCTGCCGCCAGCTTACGGATAATGGTGCCGCCGCATCCCAGGGTTTCGTCATCGGGATGGGGGGCAAATACGATCGCCGACTTGCTGAGATCGGCGATCGCCCGGTCGGCCATTACCTCGTTGAGCTGCTGCCGATAGCGCTGCTGTACCCAACTCATAGCGCTCCCCCTGCTACTTTTTGAGGCATAGACTGAGTGATGATCGGATCATTGACGGCGAGGCTGTAACGCTCTGATGTAGTTGGGAAGGCGGCGGGCTTTTCGGTGGATAGTAGCTGACGGTACTGATTGGCTAACGACAGGGCAATCGCCTGCCAGGAAAACGTTTCTACGGCGCGAACTCTACCGGCTTCGCCCATTTTGGCTCTAAGCGATTCGTTCGAGAGCAGTTGCGCGATCGCGTCGGCGAGTGCCGCTGGATTTTCGGCTGGAACAATCAGCCCGGTTTTACCATGCTGCACAATTTCAGGCATTCCGCCGATTGCCGTTCCAATAGCCGGGGTGCCGGTTGCCATCGCTTCTACTAAGCTCATGCCAAAGGCTTCGCTTACAGAAGGGTTGATCAAAATATCGGCGCGTTGGAAATAGTCTTGGAGTTCTAGATGAGAAATGGGTCCAGTGAAAATGACTCGCTTGGCAACATCGGGCGATAGCTGTTTTTTGACAGCTTTCAGGTAGTTTACCGAGTTGAAGACCGCCAGATTTTGAACGAGCGGATCGTCACTAATGTCGATAACAAATTCGGAGGAGATTTGCTTTTGAGAGCCGATAATAAAAAGCTGAGCGGTCGGAAACTGGTTGGCTACCTTAGAGAAAGCGTCTACCAAGGTATGCAGTCCTTTTTCGGGCGAGACTCTGCCTACAAACAACAGATTGGGTGCGGCTTCGGCGTCTTTGTCTGGATGCTGACTAGCCTCTAGATCTTTTGCGGCTTCGAGAGCTGCTTGCTTAGCCACAATTTGGGCCTTAGCAAACTGCTGGGTATCGACGCCGTTGTATACCGTTTGGCAGCGGTCGGCTACTTCGGGGAAGCAAGCCTTGATTTTGTTGGTAATGTAGTCGCTACAGCTCACGATTAAATCGACCTGGGGCAGACGTGGTCTAATGACCGTGGGCTTGAATTGCGAGAGCCATTCGCAGTGCATGTGCAGCACAATTTTGATCTGCGGGTTGAAGGCGCGAATGATAGGGACGAACTGCGAGAAGTTGTGAATGTGAACAATGTCGCACTGCTGCTGGCGCAAATCGAGGGCAACGCGCAGTATATACGGCAAGTAGTAAAGCCGTGAGTTGAGATACTGAAAGGATGGAGCTAGCTTGGATATTAGCCGGGTGCTGCCGTTGCTCAGCTTGGAGCCGCCCACCGAAACGCGGCGGTACTCAACGTTCTCGTAAGTTTCAACCGCAGATTGGTCTTCGTTGCGTCGAGAGTAAAGAACAACTTGGCAGTCTTGGGCGAGTCGTTTTGCAGTTTCGTAGGTCCAAATTGGAATAGATGCCGCGTTAACCGGCGGCGAAACCGTGTCCCAGCCTTGATTGACAAAGGCCACTTTAATGCGATGTGCCATTACCTTTACGATCTTTGCGATCTTATGAATAGATAGTTTCTATAGAAATTTGCCCGCATATCAATGCCAGCTCGCTAACAAATATAGATTGGCTGATATGTATTTTCGTAAGAACAGACCTCTGCACTCACGCGATCTTCACTTATATATGCAAAACTACCTAGCTTTGCTGAAGATTCCTGAATAGAGAATTAACGGTCGCATCGGGCCTCAGGATATAATCTGGTTGATTTCTCGGTACTTTCGCTGATGCTTTTATGGCTTTAGGTCATACGGTTTTGCCCGCGTATAGCAGTCCTAATTAGCTAGACCGCTGCTCGTCGCTAGTAGAGATTTTGAGCTGAGGGGCGATCGCAGAAAACGCCTCATGGCCCGCATTCAGTCTGAAATCGCCGACGTGCTGGGATGCGATTCGCCAATTGAACAAATGCCATCTATCGAATTTTCGCAGGAGTAACAAACTGAGTTCTATCACCTCAGTCTGTTCTATCCCTTCAAGCAGCGCACCGCTTCCAACATGCCTTTTGCCTTGTTCAGCGTCTCCTGATACTCACTTTCAGGCACCGAATCTGCAACAAGTCCCGCGCCTGCTTGCACGCTAATGGTCTGACTTCCATCCTCAGCCGCCTGCACGACCATTGTGCGAATGGTGATGGCGCTGTTGAGCTGCCCTTCGAAGTCGTAGTAGCCGTAGACGCCAGCATAAGGCCCGCGCCGATCGGGTTCTAGGTCTTTGATGATTTGCATGGCGCGAATTTTGGGTGCGCCGCTGACCGTACCTGCGGGGAAGCTGGCTTTGAGTAAGTCCCAGGCGGTTTTGTCGGGAGCTAAATCTCCAACAACATTGCTGACGATGTGCATTACATGGGAGTAGTTTTCTATGATCATGAGCTCGTCTACAACGACGGTGCCGCTACTGCATACGCGTCCCAAATCGTTGCGCCCTAAGTCTACTAGCATGACGTGTTCGGCGACTTCTTTCGGGTCGGCTAGCAAGTCTGCTGCATATTCAGCGTCTTCTTTCGGCGTTTTACCGCGTGGACGTGTCCCCGCAATCGGGCGCAGGGTCGCCTCCATCGGCTTGTCGGCGCTGATTCGGGTGGCTTTTACCATGACTTCGGGGCTAGAGCCGATGAGCTGCCAGCCGTTGAAGTTGAAGTAGGCCATGTACGGAGACGGATTGACTAGCCGCAGCGAGCGGTAAAGGTCGAACGGATTGCCGCTGTAGCTGGTTTGCAGGCGCTGCGAGGCGACGGCTTGAAAGATGTCTCCGGCGCGGATGTGGGCTTTGGCTTTTTCGACGCATTCGCAGAAGTCTTCGGGGGTGCGATTGCTGGTGTAGTCTAGCGGGGGCGCGGTGCTCGCTTCAGGCGATGTCCACTGCAGCAGCGTATCTTTTTCGGTGAGGGGAAGGCGCAGCTTGGTGACGAGGTTGGTAACGCGATCGCAAGCCAAATCATAAGCCGCCCGCAAGTCCACGTTTTCCCCGCGCAGATCCGCATAGGCAATGGCCCATACCTTTCGCTTCACCTGATCAAAAATCATCAGATTATCTACCTGCATCCACAGGCCATCTGGCAAATCTCCTGCTTGCCGGTCGTGGGTAGTCACCGTCGGCTCGATCCAGTTGATTAGCTCGTAGCCCCAAAAGCCAAACAGACCGCCAATACCCGGCGGAAGCTGCGGTAGGCGTACGGGCTTTAGCGGGGCAATGTAGTTTTCTAAAATATCGAAGGGATTGCCTTGCAGGATGTTCTGGCTACCGTCTCGTAGGGTTTGAGTGGTGCGATCGCCCACCGCCTCTAACACCCACAGCGGATCGCAGCCCAAAAAGCTGTATCTTCCGAGCGTTTCACCGCCTTCTACCGACTCCAACAGAAAGCTGTAGGGCTGGCCCGCACAGACCTTGTACCAAGCCGATACGGGCGTGTCGAAGTCGGCCACCCACTCCTGATAAACCGGCACGAAGTTTCCCTGTTTTGCCAAATCGCAGAAAGTCTCGAAGTCTGGAAAAATCATGATGCCAAGGAGAGGGAGAATAAACAAAAAAGGACAGCCTGTTAAGACCATCCTTCTTTGTCGCAGTTAATCTAATCGAATAGCTTGCTGCTGTCGAGGTTGCTGCAAGTCCTACACTTCAAAAGTTTGCTTGCCGCCAAACTTAATCGTGGCTGGGTCAGGGTTCTCGCCAATACGACGCTCTTTCTTACCGCTGTAGCCGCGACCTTCGTTTACTTTCTCAGGGAAGACGCCATCTGCAGGATGCAAGAAGGTAGTCTCGCCGCTGGGCAGTACGCGGTAAACCTTATAGTCGGTAATCTTCGGCTTAAACTTACTTCTCAATTGAGTGCCGAGGGCCAGGCACTGCTCTTTGCGCGATAGATACAGCAGGTTCTCGCCTTCATTCATGATGGCTGCACCACCTGTCGGCATCTCAAAGACCTGCTCCTTTTCAGAAGTCCAGGTGATTGCGTATCTTTCTTCAACAAACGCTTTTGTTAAAAGGCCGCCTGTGCTGCCTCCAAACTTGGGCATTTTACCAGTCAGTTGTTCTGCCATGAATGAATCTCTCTCAAGCTTAGCTGATTGGAATCGTAACATTGCCCGGAGACCACTTGAACCCGCAGGGTAAGAAGCGTAATAGTTCTTTAGCTGAGCGGTGGGCGTCACTTTTTACGGTATATTAGGCAGCTCAATATTTGGCTGCTAAAGGCTACCTATCGCCGCTTAGCAGCTTTTGCCGCTGCTTTTGTCGTCCGCTTACCCTTGCCTGCCTTGCCGACTGGTAGCTGCTTCGTTTTGCCATACTGTCCTACTTCTTCGGCGGCGGGTAGCGTGAAGTGGATTTGAGTCCCCTTATTTTTGCCGTCAGAAGTTGCCCAAATTTTACCGTTTAGCCCTTCGATAATTTGCTGGCAGATGGCCAAACCTAAGCCCACGCCACCGACCGATCTTCTCAACGCGCCTTCCTCCTGATAGAACCGCTCAAATACGGTTTCTAGCCGGTCGGATTCAATGCCGCGACCTTCGTCGGCAACGACAACTTCGACCGTTTGAGATGAAACAGACCGGGCGCTAATCGTTACCTGGCCATGGGCCTCGTTAAATTTGCAGGCATTGTCTAGCAGCTTGGAGAGGACTTCGACAATCCATTCGCCGTCGGCTCTGACAAAGGGCAGCGTATCTGGCAAATCGGTTTCTATTTGCATGGCGGGGGCGGCGTTGGCCGAATTTTGCCAGCGCAAACTGCTCAGGGCCAAATCGGCGCATTCTTGCAGCGGCAGCGACTCTAGGTTCCACTCTACCCGGCGGCTTTCTAGCCGTGAGAGCGTGAGGAAGTCCTGCACGAGTTTGCGCATTCGTTCGGCGTCGGTAAGCGCGGTATCGAGCATGACCTGACGCAGTTCGTCGGGCATGTCTGGCTCGCTAAGCAGGCTCTCTAGGCAGACGCGGATGGTGGAGAGCGGGGTGCGCAGCTCGTGGCCTGTAATGGCAATTAGGTTGCTGCGGGTGCGCTCTAGGTCGGCAAGCTGGCTGTTGAGCTCTTCGAGGTTGGCGTAGGCTTCGGCCTGAATTAAGGCCACGCTGAGCTGGTTGGCGATCGCCTCAGTCAGGGCAACTTCGTCGTCGCTCCAGTGCGGGTGTTCGCTGTCTAGGTGCAGCTCTACCATGCCGAGCAAACGCCGTTTGTGCACGAGGGGAACGAGTAGACAGCTCTGAATTTGCCAGCGCTGTAGCCGGGGCAGCGTTGGACTTAAGTTGATATCTTGCTCAATCTTACCGCTGACGTTGCCAATCGCTAGGGTGCTGTGATTGGCTTTGACCCATTGGTAGAGCGGGTTGTGCTTCAGCGGCCAGGTGGTGCCTTCTAGCGAGTTAATGTCGGCCTGGCGGTATTCGTGCGCAATGGTAATGTCGGCATCTTGGGGTGTGCAGCGGTAAATGATGCAGCGATCCACGCCGAGCACGCGGCCTAGTTCTTTCGCGGCGCTGCCAAAAATTTCAGTCGGATTTAGCGACTGGCGAATCGCACTGGTAATGGAGTTGATCAGGCGCTCTCGCTGTTCTTGCAGGGCGATCGCCCGGTAGGCTTTGAGCTGCTTGTACTGTCCGGCTTGCAAGTAGGTAATGAGCCTTTGCGCGAAGGGGTCCGGGTCTATGGTGAGATCGTTTCTGAGCGTTTTGGGAAGAAAGCGATCGCGAGCAATGTCAATTTTTTTAGCGAGATCGGGCCGATAAGTCTTTATTCTTGCAAGCAGCAGCGAAGCCGCTCGCAGACTGACCTGCTTATTTAGCGTCCAAATGCCCTCAAACCGCCGGGTTTGATCTAGGTGTAGGGCGCTGCCTTTGTGGCTAGACGGAGTGATCGCCTGCGCCTGATGCTCGCGGCAAATTAAAGCGGCGGTATAGCGATCGCCTAGCACAACCAAATGCCATTCCTGCGCCAGCGCATCTTCGCTGTCGAAGTGAATTTTCTCGTAGTTATCAGCAGTCTCGCTGAACTTGGTATCTTTTGCTGAAAGCACATAAACCTGATCGCTCAGATCGCTAATGCGCGTGTAGCGATGGGCCTCTTGCCGGTAAAACCGCTCCTGTTGAAAGCTAGCGATAATCAGCGGCGACTGCTCTGAGCCGGCTAGCACCTGATCTTCCATCGCATGAGAAAGGGCCGTTAAAGACGTTTTGAAATACATTTGAGCCCGCAAAGACGGCAGTGCCTCAAACATTTCTTCCACGATGGAAGCTGGATTACCCATTACGAATACGGTGTTTTGAAAGTAAACGCTAACGCGGTGAAGCCGGCCCAATCTCAGGCCAGCAGGCAGGTCTATCCAATGCGATTTTGAAAATAGACCGCTTTTATAATGTATTAATAAGTACCGCTAGAATAGCAGTCGGCTTGGGGCGATCGCGGCAGATCGGGCCATAAGTTAATCAAAGTCAATGGTTAGTAAACGATATTGAACAGGTAGCCCAAAGCCTTAGTCTTAAAGCCGCTAAAAAAACGATACCCGGCAATCTATAAAGATCGCCGGGTATCGTTCGAGACAGGTTGCCTGAAGCCGAGGGTTAAGCCAGTCGCTTAGCGACTGAACACGACTAGATAATGCCGCCCATATCGCTAGTGTCCTTGAGGAATCCACTGTAGGCTTCCATGCCGTGCTCGCTGATATCCAAGCCTCTTAGCTCTTCTTCTGCATGGACGCGCAGCCCAATAGTGGAGTTAATCACTACCCATAGAAGTGAAGTTACTGCCACAGTAAAGAGACCAATCGCAACAATACCAATGATTTGAGCAATTAGCTGAGTGATGCCGTTACCCGAGAACAAACCCAGTGACGTATCGAACAGGCCCACTGCCAAGGTGCCCCAGATACCGCACACCAGGTGAACAGACGTTGCGCCTACGGGGTCGTCAATTTTCGCACTGTCGAAGAAACCTACCGAAAATACGACGATGATGCCTGCAATTCCGCCGACAATAACTGCGCCCCAGTAGCCGATGCCACCACAGCCAGCCGTGATGCCAACGAGTCCAGCTAGGATGCCGTTAATGACCATCGAAAGGTCAGGCTTACCGCTAAGCGCCCAAGCGGTAAAGGTTGCCGTTACGCCGCCTGCTGCTGCTGCTAGGTTGGTGACGAGGGCAATTTGAGGCACTGCCAGGTCGGCTGCTAGCTCGGAACCTGGGTTAAAGCCAAACCAGCCAATCCAGAGAATAAGACAGCCCAGCGTGGCAATGCTCATGTTGTGGCCAGGAATAGCATTGATTGCGCCGTTGTTGTACTTACCCAAGCGAGGGCCGAGGAAGATAGCGCCCATCAGAGCGGCCCAGCCGCCGACGGAGTGCACAACGGTAGACCCTGCAAAGTCGCTAAAAGCAACGCCTTCGCCCAAAAAGCTCATATCGGACAGCCAGCCGCCGCCCCAAACCCAGTGGGCTGTAATGGGATAGCAAATGGCCGTGAGCAAAATGCTGAAGATAATGAAGCTAGAAAACTTAATGCGCTCGGCAACCGCACCCGAGACGATAGTTGCGGCTGTACCGGCAAACGCCGCCTGGAATAGGAAGAATACCGGCGTTGTTAACGTTGAGTCGGGGTAGAACTCTTCGGTGCCTGCTAGGAAAAACCACTGAAACCCAAAGAACGGGTTGCCAGAGCCAAAGGCTAGCGCATAGCCCAATGCCCAGAAGGACAGCGTGGCTAGGGCAAAGACGATCAGGTTCTTGGTTAGAATATTGACGGCATTCTTTTGACGGCAGAAGCCCGTCTCTAACATGCCGAAACCTGCGTTCATAAAAATAACGAGAATCGAGGCAATAACAATCCAGATGTTGTCCAAAATTATTTGGACATCTTCAGCTGCCACGGCTTCGTCTTGTGCATGAGCCGAGAAGCTCCAGACACCCACAATGACCAAAGCCATCGGAATGCAGGTAAGCCAGCTCCAGCCTTTAGGCCGACCGAATGCGAGCCGAACGGCCCGCTGAGCCATTTCGGTAAAGGGGGGAACATTCGTATCCCAGGGCGATGTAGCGCGCCTGGAATGCTTTCTTTTTAAGGTGTAATTAGACATGATAAGTCGGGCGTTCCTAACGCAATTTCGACAGTAATCCACGGCCTTGCTGGGCGAGCCTTTCACCGCTACCCGTCATGCACCTGTCAAACTGATGGGTCTTATTCCACCAAGTCTGAGTCAGTCATTCTGTATCACTTGCTACCTTTGTCTTTGGCTTCTCTATCTCAACTCTCGATTTATGGAGCGCTTTTGACAAAAAAACACTAAGTTTTTACACTTACTCGAGGTTTAGCGGCACTTTCTACCGTTCCAAAACAGCGAGTTTTGTTGGTTTGAGCGAAAAAGCCGCCCTATTTGCTCAATTCTTGCCGGCCCAGACTCAAATTACGCAGTGATGGTAAAGACATTGCCAGTTCCGTGATCTCACTAAATCTTTACAAAACATTTTTGAGCTAATCGATGAAAATCATCCTCAGCTCAGTTGTTTTTCGGTCAATGGCTGCTCGCTTTTGGTGCCTTTGCGCTGGGTGTCTTTTGTGGCTGATGTTTCTATCTGGCTGATATTTCTATCTGGCTGATATGTAGCTAAATGTTTAGCTGGGTAGTTCTATCTACTTAGCTGTTGATCATATTTTTAAGGTACTGCCTTGCACCTACTGCCGAGAGCTGGTTTTGCTTGTCGTTTACCTGTGTTTTAATCTGCTGGCGATAGGTCAGCACTTTTTCTAACAGGTCTGGGGAGTGAGCGGCTAGCATTTGAATAGCTAGCAGCCCGGCGTTTTTAGCATTGCCAATAGCGACGGTTGCGACCGGAATGCCGCGCGGCATTTGCACAATGGAATAGAGTGAATCGACGCCTGAGAGGGCTTTGGTTTCGACGGGTACGCCGATGACGGGTAGCGGTGAGAGCGCCGCGACCATGCCGGGCAAATGAGCTGCTCCACCCGCGCCTGCGATAATGATTTTTAGCCCTCTAGTGTGCGCTGTTTCGGCGTAGGTAACCATGCGATGCGGCGTGCGATGGGCCGAGACGATGGCCACTTCGTGCGTGATGCCGAACTCCTCACAAATGGCGATCGCACCCATCATCGTTGGCAAATCAGAGTCGCTGCCCATGATAATGCCAACCTCTGCCGATTTTTGTACCTGTGGCGTTGTCATAGTCAGACGGTGAGTGATGAGTGTTTAGTCAGTTTACAGTGAGCAGGTGGTCTTCTTTTTTTACTAACGATGTGTGACGGTCGCTTTAGGGTGGTTAATGCCCGCTTACCTTTTTACTCGGGTTACTATCAGTTGGCGATCGCCGATGGCCTAATTCAGTCGATTGAGCCGATGACGGCAGCGGCTTTGGCTACGGGAACGGTGATTGATTTTGAGGGCGACTGGATTTCTTTAGGGGCGATCGATTTGCAGATTAACGGTGCGCTAGGACTGGCGTTTCCCGATTTGCGCTTGGAGAATTTGGATAAGCTACAGGCAATTTGCGATTTGCTGTGGGCGCAGGGGGTGTCGGGCTTTTGCCCGACGCTGGTGACGACTTCGCTAGAGAATTTTCAAGGGAGTTTGCGGGCGATCGCAACTTTTCAATCTCAGCAGCGCCCAACAGACCCAACGGCCCAAATCATCGGTGTCCATCTCGAAGGCCCGTTTTTGAACCCGAAGAAGCGAGGCGCACATCCTGCTGAATTTTTGCAGCCGCTGACTTTGGAGAATGTGAAGGCCGTGATTGGAGACTTTGCTGAAGCGGTGAGCATCGTAACGCTTGCCCCCGAGATGGCAGCGGATTCTACGGCGATAGACTGGCTGATTGCGCAAGGCATTACGGTTAGCTTGGGTCACTCTTTGGCGACTGCTGAACAGGCCGAAGGTGCGTTTGGCCAAGGCGCTACGATGGTGACTCATGCCTTTAATGCGATGCCAGGATTGCATCACCGAGAGCCGGGGTTGCTGGGCGCAGCCCTGAGTGATTCGCGGGTGTGCTGCGGTTTTATTGCAGATGGTCAGCATATTAATTCCACCATGCTGGACTTACTTTTGCGCACTGGACGTGGCCGCTTCTATCGCGATGCCAGCAGCCGACTAGGCGATCTGTTTTTAGTGAGCGATGCGCTCTCTCCGCTCGGCTTGCCCGATGGCACTTACCCTTGGGATTCGCGAGAGATTGAGGTTGTTAATGGAACAGCGCGACTGGCGGATGGGACGCTTTCGGGCACGACGCTGCCTTTAATTGAGGGGGCTAAGAATTTGGTGGCGTGGGGGCTGTGTTCTGTTGAAGAGGCGATCGCACTGGTGACGCATTTGCCGCGCAGTGCTTTGGGGTTGGCAGCGATCGCACCTGGCAATCCGGCTCATCTTTTGCGCTGGTCTGAGCCTGAAGATGGTGCGATCGCTTAATTGGCAACGCCTAAATCTAAATTCTCATTAGTGATGACTATGAACTCACGCCTAGTAGACGCGATCGCGCAAATTGTTCTAGCGATGTCCGCCGAAGAACGTCAGCTTTTCGAACAGATCATAGATTCTGCTTCGCCGCTTAAACCGTCTTTGAATAGTTCTGACAAAACCCAGAACGAACAGATCAGTAGTAAGAAGAACAATCAGGCAAGCCCTGCTCAGAAAAGCGAGGCTGCGCTGAGTAAAGATGCTCAAGTTGCGCAAATTGCGCAGCAGATGCAAGATTTTGAAGAGAAACATGCAATGCCGCTGAGTCCGCTGCCAGACGATCAGTGGACTTTGTGAAAGGTTGCAGATAAAGCGGCTGCGAGCGAGTGGACACTTTTTAATAAAGTCTGTCTAAACACTGACAGATGTCACTCCAACTTCGAGGCGAGCTGGCTATGGTCGTAACAAGTTCCCTTGATGGTTTTTGGGAATGATAGCGAAGTGAGCGGATTGTTCGTAAATCCATCGTAAGTAGATATCAGGTCTTTGCAGGCAGCTTTGATACCTAAATATTTCGGTGTTTAGCGCGTAATTCTCAAAAGGAAAGACTTCGCTGAATACTCATTCTGTTGCTTTTACCGCTTTAATTTTTAAGGATTTGTCCATGGCTAGTAAAGTCACCCCTCTGTACGCTCAAACTCGCACTCTCTTGAAGCTATGGGCTTTGGCGGAATCCCTGTGTCTAAATCAAAATTCAAGCCTGGAAGAAAGCTGCAGGCAAAGCTCCTATAAGACGGCTTTTAGTCAGCTAGTAGAGGACGACTCTGCCATAGATAAAGTAAAGGTTGGACGCTATGACCGGTACATCGTTACTGAGGAAGGCGAATCTGCTAATTGGCAAGAACTTGATGGATGACAATTTTGCGTTTCATCGCTAGCATTGGGCTAAAAGATGCAAACGCGGCAATGCTCAAATACTTAGGAAAACATGCTTCTGAGTCAAGCTTCTGGCACTTCAACACTCTGATAGCGAAGCAGGCTCATCCAACGGACACCAAAACGGTAGCATGTGCCAGACATCAACTCTTATGAACGTTTACACAAAACAACTCTAGAAGACCTACGACCGATTAAATCAGGATTACAACCTGGATAACTTAGTGCCAATTTATCGAATTCGTCGCGAGTTAGGCGATCGCCTTCCTCGCCAAAAATTCAACGAATGGCTGCTAGAAGCCCAAGCTAACGATCTGGTGCAGCTCATGGGTGGCGACTTGCCCAACGTGACTGCCGATCAGTTAGAAGACTCTGTTGCTATTCCTGGTGGCGGTACGCGCTTCTATGCAAAGCGACTGCGCTAGCCAAACATAACTGCAATTTAATCTACCGTCTGGTATTCCTACAGCCCACTTTTTTCATAATGCCTGTTTCACAAAAAGCCTCTGCCGAGACTGCTATTCTTTCTGCGCTAAACGCTAACAATCCATTTGAAAGACCGCCCGTTGTTAAAGAACAAAATATTTGGGGCGAGTCCTTTCCTGATATTCCTTCGCTCAATGCTAAAGCTTCAGACAGTCTGTTTGAGGCGCTAAAGAAAGTGCGAGCCGCTGACTCTAGCTTGGAAAAAGTGACTTCTCTGGTTTTCACCGCCGATAGGGGCGTAGGAAAAAGTCACGTGATCAAGCGTGTTCGACGCAGACTACAGGCTACTAGCGAAGGCATTTTTATCTACGCTAGTGCCGATAGATACGGCGATCTTTCTCTTATCAACTTGCTTTTTCAGCAGTCTATTGCTGAGAGCTTAGAACAGATAGGGAGTGCGGGTGTTACGCAATGGCAAGAGATTGCTACGCTGATGGTGGCAGAGGCTTTAAAAAGTAATAACGCAAATGCAAAAGTTCCTGCTGCGCCAGACTTAGTTAAAAGATTTGATCGGGTTTATCACGATAAGCGATCGCAAAATAGAGATTTGGTAAAAGATCTCGTCACAGCTATTCGCAAATTAAAGCCCTCTGCTGACGCCTATATCTTGCGAGCGATTGTCTGGACACTTTCTGAAGAACGCGGGCCGCTAGCGGTGAAATGGCTCGCGGGCGAGCAGTTGGACGCACAAGATGCTGCCGACCTGCGCCTGCCGCCAAATAATAAAAGCGAAGGCGAAGCCAATGCCTCTGCGCCGACCACCATCGCTAAACTGCTCTCTTTAATCGGTGAGTACAGAACGGTTATTGTTTGCTTTGACGAGCTAGACACGATTGCTGCGAATAATAATGGCTATACAACTGCCTTTGTCATTCTCGATTTGATTAAAAGACTGTTTGATTCTGTAGGTCAGTCTGCTCAAGCTAAAGGGATCGTCACGCTAACGGTTTTGCTACCAGATCTGTGGCGTCAGGTGAAACAGAGCAAGGATGCGTCTTCGGAGAAAATCTCAGCTTATGGTGAGCCAATTGATCTGGAATATCTTAATGTGGATGCTACCAAAGAGCTGTGTGCACTGACGCTTGGTAAGTTTTACGAGAAGAAAGGATTAACCGCGCCTGTTCCCATCTATCCGTTTGACGAAGACGAGATTACAGCGTTTGGTAAGGGCAGACCTTCAGCTCGCGAAGCCCTAAAGTGGTTCTCTTTGCGGCTAAATGAGAAGCTAGAGAAAATTCAGCCGCCACCGCTGCCGCCGAAGGAGAGATTTGCTCAGGCTTATCAAAATGCTTTAGACCAGTTTGATTTGGATGATCTTGAGACGAATGCAGTGACGGCTGAAGCGCTGAAATTCTGTTTTAAGAAAATGACTGAGCTGAGCGGCCTAAAAGATCAAGTGATTGAGGGCGTTGTGGTTAGAGGCGTGGAAGACATTACGCCAAAGTCAAAAAATGACGGTCGGCTACACTTTAAGCTAGTGGGCGAAGAAAAGGGTGAACCTGTGGTAATTGGCATAGGTGTAATCCAAGAGACGCACGGGCTTTCTGTAGGCGCTGGGTTTAGAAGACTATTGGATACGGAGACGTTTGGCCTGTCTCGAGGCTGTCTGGTTCGATCTCGCGATCGCAAAATAAAACGCTACTGGGATTCTTTCGAGTATTACCAGCAGCTCATTGCCAATGGCGGCGAATGGGTAGATCTTGTCGTTGACGATATCAAACCCTTGCTTGCGCTGCAATATGTTTACGAGCATCACGAGAAATTCGACTTAACTCATAAAAGGCTAGATTCTTTTGCGTTTACTCGCAATCTAATCCAGGATAATCCGCTGCTCAAAGAGATTTTAAGTCGTCCAGAAGGCCAGGTTGTGGAAGATGCCTTAGAAGGCGAAGAGCTGCAAAGACTCAGCGACGAAGTTGACGTAGACACTCTTGAGGCCGACTTGTCTCAGTCACTAGACGCTGAAAACGAGCTACTCGATGAAGTCGAAGTCCGAGATGAAATGCAAGAATTCGCTGAAGCGCTCTCCGCATGACCATACTCAACATCTCTCTATGCCTACCTGAGCTAGATATTATCGCCCTGCGCGAACAGCGTTCTATTGTTGCGCTAACTCAACGATTTATCGTGCCGGATCGCTCGTTTGCGCTGCTGCCCTGTCGCGCTTCTGTGGAGGCTTCAGACAGCCTCTACCATCCGCAACTTCTAACAGACTTGAAAGGCAAAATATTACCGTCATCGGAGCCGCTGAATGCAACCCATTGGGCGCAGTGTGTGTTTTGCCAGCCGGTAGATGAAGGTGCGATCGCCATGCTCTCAAACCTCACTATCTGGACAGCAGAATGCGTTATCTCAGCGCTTACAAAACGGCAGCCTTTTTCTCTCCTTTCTTGCGAACCTACACTTTGCCACAGCCTATAGCAGTAGAGTCCGAACCTATTTGTGAACAACTTTATAAGTTCATTCCGCTACCTCGCTATTTAGAAGTAGGTACAGAATCGTCTGTTTATAGCGATGAAGACTTTTCAACAGCAAAACAAAGCATTTTAGAGCCGAAAAATGACGAGCTTAAGAGCCCGGATGCTCTGAACTAGAGGAAGAGATTGCTGAGCCGAGAAGTATTCTTAAACTCTCCTGATTGGATTGAGCAGATATCTAAAGTAGGCCACTCTAGTAATGGTTATGATTTTGAGAAATTAGTCCGCAAAGGTCTAGTGTTGCTAGGGTTCACTAACTCTTTGAATCAGCTACAGCAAGCTTAGATCCAAACGCAACTGGCGGCGCAGGCGGCCTAGACTTCTATGCAGATTGGCCTTACCCGCTGATGGGTGAATGTAAAGCAACCGCCTCAGACACCAACAGCGTTGGTAGACCTGTTAGACAACTACAAAACTTAGGAACTCAATGGCTAGGTATAGAAGACTATAACGGTTCGGTTAAGCTGGTAATTGCAGCGGGTAAGATCTCTCCTCATGATGAGCAGCTTGCCAACAGCTCTAAAACGAACGTTATTCGTCCGAAGACATTTCAAGCACTGGTTGCTTTGAAGGCCCGGTATGAAGAGTTGTTCAATCCTTCAGATTTGGAAGAGACGCTAAGAGCAGAGCCATTTGGCAAGGCTGCTGATGAAAAGCTCTCTTCGAAGATCGAAGGGTGGAAGACTATCTTCGAAGATCAAGAAATGGCTACTTTAGAACATGCAAAGGAGTGGCAAAGAGGCAGGCAAGTTGTTCAAACTGTGAAGGAGCTATCGGAGCAGGCTATCTACAAAGAGCGGAGAGGCTTTTCTGTGGTGGAAGTGCGATCGCACTACAACGCAAAATATCAACCTTGTCTAAAAGACGAGGATATTGAAAACGTCCTTAGCGGCCTCACCGCTCCATTCTCTGCTGGCTGTTTAGGTAAACATCAGTCTCTAGATCGAGATCGTTACTATTTTAGGAAAGACATGCCTCAGCTTTAGAGCTTAGTTTTGCTAGGGTTTAGTTCTACTGAGATTTAGTTCTGCTATTGGCATGGCACTCCTAAAGTGCAAAGTGAAAGTGCAAAAATGACCAAAGTTTTTCTAGACGCTTTGCATGCAATTTCGCCTGCCGTTCCTTCAGTTGTAGACTGTGTGTCCGCGTAGATGGGCCGGTTCGAGCGGGCAAAACGTACTAAGATCTAAGCGCACAGACCTATCTTCTAAGTACTTACTACCAGCGGACATGACTACTCCTACCCTCGATGATAAGACCGTTGTTCGTGATTATTTCAACCAAACGGGCTTTGACCGCTGGAAGCGCATCTATGGCGATGGCGAAGTGAATAAGGTGCAGGTGAACATTCGCGCTGGGCACCAGAAGACGATTGACAACGTGCTGGCCTGGTTTGCAGAAGATGGCGACCTGTCGGAAATGACGGTGTGCGATGCAGGCTGTGGGGTGGGGAGCCTGGCGATTCCGCTGGCGCGGATGGGGGCTAAGGTATACGCCAGCGATATTTCTGAAAAGATGGCTGAAGAAGGCGCTAAGCGGGCTAAGGCCGAGCTAGGCGATGAGCTGACGGCTGAACAGATGCCCGAGTTTGAGGCAAAGGATCTGGAGTCTATTGACGGGAGCTACCACACGGTGGTGTGCCTAGATGTGCTCATCCACTACCCGCAGGAGAAGGCCGATGACATGGTGAAGCACCTGAGCAGCCTAGCGAGCGACCGGGTGATTATGAGCTTTGCGCCCAAAACCTGCTTTTACGCCACGCTAAAAAAGGTGGGCGATTTCTTCCCTGGGCCCAGTAAAGCAACGCGGGCGTATTTGCACAGAGAATCGGATGTGGTGGCGGCGTTAGAAGCAAACGGTTGGAAAATTGGACGGCGATCGCTCAACAAAGCACCTTTCTATTTCTCGCGTTTGCTAGAAGCGACTCGCTCAAATTAGGCCAATCGTAAATCTGATACAAAGAAACGATGTACTTAGCTCGTATCAATTAAGTTTGGGACGTGGGCATATTACAGTGGCTAATGAGTTGGAAAGAAGGCGATCAGTTGCCGTAGGTTAACGCTACTTCGAGTTCGCTTAAAGTCTGCGACTGAGCAACAGAATCTATCCGGAACATCACATAGTATCGATGTGTTTATAAGCCAGGGAAGCTATCTACTTAAGTCTCTGTCTTCCCACTCTTGGCTAATTACTATTGGGCAACATCATGACTAAAGCAAAATACGTGGCGAGCGTTGGCCTATCGGCCTTGGGCCTGCTGCTGGGGTTTCTATGTGTTGGCAGAGCCGCAGAAACTGCGCTCGATTCTCATCCAGAGCGCTTACATAAGCGAGAGACTATAACGGCTGGTTTGCTGTTGGGAATTCCCTGTACAGCGGGCGCGGGTTTAATGCTGTTGAATACGGAGAGTAACCGCCGCGAAGACCGTTCTCAGCGGATGCAAACGCTTTTTTATAAGGCGCTAAAGGCCAATGATGGCAAGATTAATCCGCTACAGTTCGCTATGCTAGCAGAGGTCTCGCTGGCAGAATCGCAAAAGTGCCTGAACGATTGGGCAGGTCCGCTTAACGCTGACTTTGAAGTGGATGATGCAGGCGTGGTGGAGTATTGCTTTTATTTGTAAGGCTTCTATTTGTAAAGCGGGTTTGATATGGCACGGCTGTTTTTTGCGATCGCATCTATCTTAGGTGCACTGTCCGTAGCCGGTGGAGCCTTCGGCGCACATGCGCTTAAAGGTCAGCTTACTGAAGCGGCGCTGGGCAGCTTCGAAACCGGCATTCGATATCAGATGTATCATGCGCTGGCGCTGCTGATAGTTGCGCTGCTGCTGAAGCAATCGCCCGCTTCCGCTTTAACCATTGCAGGCTGGTGCTTCATTGCTGGCATCGTTCTGTTTTCGGGCAGCCTTTACGGTTTGAGCCTAGCCGGTATTAAGGCGCTAGGCCCGGTCACGCCTTTGGGTGGCGTTGCGTTCATTGCCGGTTGGATTTGTTTGGTCATCGGTAGCTCTAAAGCCTTTTAACGGCGGCTGTTATCTCTAGGAAGATTGATAGAGAAGCGTACGCCGAAAACTCTCAGTTAAGAAAGCTTTATTTGCGCCAGAATAATAAAGCTTTTTATATTGAGTTATATGTGTCGAATCTTGGGCTATATTGGCCCGTCTATTGCCTTAAACCGGCTAGTGCTAGAGCCAGAGCATTCTTTGTTGGTACAAAGCTACAAGCCCAAAGAGCTAGATAACGCGGTGCTTAACGGCGATGGGTTTGGCTTGGGCTGGCACCGTGAAGGCAGCGATCCCTTTGTTTATCGAAGCATTCTGCCGATGTGGAATGATCGCAACCTGGATGATTTGTGTCGCTACGTCCAGGCCAAAAACTTCGTGGTTAATCTGCGCAGCGCGACGAGCAAAATGCCGTTAGATCTGAGCAACTGCCAGCCTTTTACGCATAACGACATCGTGTTTGTGCACAACGGCATGATTGAGAATTTCTTTGAATCGCTGCATCGTCCTATTCGAGAAAAGCTGTGCGATGTTGCCTACCGCAAAATTCAGGGAATTACCGACTCTGAGCATATTTTCGCGCTGCTGGTTCACCATTTAGAGACAGAACCCGGCCTGGACTTAGCCGAAGCGCTAAAGCGAACCATGACCGAAATTATCGAGCTGGCCGAACAAAAGGATGTACGCGTTGCGGCCAACCTCATTTTGACGACGGGCGATAGAATGATCGCCCTGCGCTACGACAATCGAAAAACAGCGCCCTCCTTCTACCTGCTAAAGAACGCACCTGAGTTCCCGGATTCGGTAATCCTTACTTCTGAGGCTCCTTTTGAAGGCGATTGGCAGGTCTACAATCAAAGCGATCTCATTAGTATCGACTCGGATTTGCAAATTAAAAGCTACGCTACGCTTGGGTAGTTCGCGCGGTGCGAAGTTGCAGATACATTAACCCTTCTAACGCCCTCGACTATCTCATTGCATTCTCCTCTTTTTGCCTCAACTAAACCGTCTGCTCCTGATGCGATCGCACTTGCCGATATCCCCCAAGCGATCGCGGCGTGTCGTCGTCAGACGCTGGCACTGGTCGCAGATATTTCGCCAGAGATATTTCGCACTCAGTCCCATCCAGATTTTAGTCCGGTGGGATGGCACCTAGGCCATATCGCCTATACCGAGTCGCTTTGGATTGCCGAGCGGCTCGGTGGATTGGCTTGTTTGTTTCCCCGGTACGAAAGACTATTTGCCGCCGATGGATTGCCTAAAGCCGAACGACAAAATCTACCTGCGATCGCAGAAATTCTAGACTACTTGGCAGCGATTCGAAAGCTAACTCAAAACGTCTTAAGCACCTCAAATAGTCAGCAAGATGCCTCGCTCTGGCACTGGCTAATTCAGCACGAAAGTCAGCATACCGAAACGATAGCAATGGTGCTGGCGATGCATTCGCCTTTGAACCCGCATTCAGTCCAAAATTCAGTTCAAAAGAGACAATCTTCTCCCGCAGCCACCGAAATGGTGCTGGTAGAGGGGGGCGATTTCTATCAGGGCTGCGACGACTTAGCCGCTATCGACAACGAGCGTCCTGTTCATCCTGTAGCCGTAGCGCGCTATCGAATTGATCGAACACCTGTTACCTGCGCTCAGTATGGCCAGTTTATGAAAGCAGGCGGCTACCAAACGCAAAAATGGTGGTCGCCGCAGGGATGGCAGCAGCAGCAGGTAGCACAGCTAAGTGCGCCGCTGTATTGGACAGACGATGCCAGCTTTGACGATCATCCAGTCTGCGGCGTTAGCTGGTATGAGGCCGATGCCTATGCCCGCTTTGTGGGTAAGCGGTTGCCGACTGAATCCGAGTGGGCAAAGGCAGCCGGTTGGAACGCCGAAGCTGCCAAAATGCAGCGCTACCCATGGGGCGATACGTTCCCTCGAGCGGGCGTACTCAGCGGTGGGAGCTGCTGTAATTATGGTCATCAGATAGGCAATACAACGCCGGTAGAAGCGTATCCGCAGTCGGTCAGTCCTTATGGCTGCTTGGATATGCTAGGCAACGTGTGGGAATGGACAGACACCTGGTTCGACGGCTACCCCAACTTTCGGGCGTTTCCTTACGAAGACTATTCTCAAATTTATTTTGATGGGGCGCATCGGGTTTTAAGGGGTGGGAGCTGGGCAACGCCGCGCTGGACAATGCGCAACAGCTTTCGCAATTGGTATCACCCTCACAGAAGAGAGATGTTCGCTGGGTTTCGCTGTGCTGTATGAATTTGTTTTTACCGTTTAGTTTTATCGTTTAGTTTTACCGTTTAGGAGATTATTTTGAGCCAGTCTGTTTCTATGCCTAGTTCTGAGCGACTAAGCATTTGCAACTTGATAAGTGAGAACGAGCGCCTAGAGCCTGGCAAAGACGTGATTGCAGGTCTATCGGCGGTGCAAAAGTCTCTGCCTCCCAAGTACCTTTACGACCCGCAAGGCTCAGAACTATTCGAGCAAATCTGCGAGCTGCCAGAGTATTATCCAACGCGAACTGAAACGGCTATTTTGGAGGCGTATGCGGGGGCGATCGCCCAAAAAACCGGCCCTTGTGAAATTGTCGAGCTTGGCAGCGGCAGCTCGACCAAATCTCGAATTTTGCTAGACGCTTATCAAGATGCGGGCTATCCGCTGCGCTATTTGCCAGTAGATGTAAGCGATACGATGCTGATAGAGAGCGCCCAGAAGCTGCTAGAAGAATATGCGGCGATGTCGATTTGTGCGATCGCTAGCACCTACGAACCCGCTCTAAAAGCGCTACCGCCCAAGCAGCTCCCGGCTCGAATGATTGCCTTTATTGGCAGCACCATCGGCAACCTTCAGCCAGATGAATGTGAGGCTTTTTTAGAAAAAATTAGTGAAACGCTAGACGTTGGAGATTATTTTTTGCTCGGGCTAGATCTACAGAAAGAGACCTCTATTTTAGAGGCGGCCTACAACGACGCTCAAGGCGTGACAGCGGCCTTTAATCTCAACCTGCTGCGCCATCTCAATCGGCAGTTCGAAGGTAACTTCAACCTAGATAACTTTGCGCATGTTGCTTTGTATAACTCGCAAAAAAATCAAATTGAAATGTATTTAGAGAGTTTAGTCGCGCAGATGGTGAAGCTGAAGGCGCTGGACTTTTGGGTTGGCTTTGAGAAAAGCGATCGCATTCTTAGCGAAATCTCCCGCAAGTTCGACCTGGGCCAAATGGCGCAAATTTTGTCCAAGCACAAGCTCAACGTGATAGAGCCATATACTGACGAAAAAGCATGGTTTGGGCTTTTGCTCTGCCAAAAAGCAGGCTGACCCATCTTGCCTACGCCCATCTTGCTTACAAGGTTGCATTCCCTAGTCGTAACTATTCAAAGCTTTATCAGGTATAGCCAACTGGTAAGATTTTCCTTGTGCAGTTTCTTATTTAGTGCAGTTTCTTACTTAAAGGCAACCTCATGGCTGATACTCAATGTACGCATACAGACCAAATCAAGCAGGTTACGCCGAGTGCACAGGGTTGCGAAGAATGCCTAGAATTAGGAGACGCCTGGGTTCACCTGCGCCTGTGCCGTATTTGCGGTCACGTGGGCTGCTGCAATAGCTCTAAGAACCAGCACGCTCAAAAGCATTTTGATAGTACTAGCCATCCTATCGTTCAGTCGTTTGAGCCAGATGAAGATTGGCTATGGTGCTATGTCGATGAGACTTATGTAGGAGAATAGAAGTTTAGGAGAATAGAAGGGTGAAGTCTTAGCGCCGATAAAATTATTAGCAGGGAGCTTGCGGATGGATAAGCCTGTCATTTTGACCGTGGACGACGATCCAGCGGTGCTCCAGTCAATTTCGCGCGATTTGCGGCAGCAGTATGGCGATCGCTTTCGAATCGTCCGAGCCGGCTCTGGGGCGAGTGCATTAGAGGCTACCGAAAAGCTTAAGCTACGCGGCGATACGGTGGCGCTGTTTCTAGTCGATCAGCGGATGCCCGAAATGAGCGGGGTAGCGTTTTTAGAGCAGGCGACTGAGATTTTTCCAAAGGCTAAGCGATCGCTCCTCACGGCCTATGCCGATACCGACGCGGCTATTTCTGCAATTAACGACGCCCGGCTGGACTATTACTTGCTCAAGCCCTGGGATCCGCCAGAAGAAAAGCTGTACCCCGTTTTAGATGATCTCATTCAAGACTGGCAAGCTGGGTTCAAACCCGAGTTTAAGGGCGTGCGGATTGTGAGCGATCGCTGGTCTCCCTAACTCTCACGATTTGCGCGATTTTCTCTCTCGCAACCAGATTCCCTTTCGCTGGCTAGATATTGAAACCAACGAAGAAGCGCAGAAGCTGGTTGAATATGCAGACTCAAGTGAGAGCAGCGACTGTTTGCCTTTAGTGATTACGGGCGATGGCACAAAGCTGATTAAGCCAACCGTTACTGAGCTGGCTCAGCAGGTAGGCTTACAAACCGAAGCCGCTAAGCCCTTTTACGATTTGGTCATTATCGGCGGTGGCCCCGCCGGACTGGCCGCAGCGGTCTATGGCGCGTCGGAAGGCTTGCGTACGGTGATGATTGAGCGCGAGGCACCGGGCGGGCAGGCGGGCACCAGCTCTCGCATTGAGAACTATTTGGGCTTCCCCGTGGGGCTAAGCGGCGACGATTTGGCGCGGCGGGCGGTGACTCAGGCCAAGCGCTTTGGCGTAGAGATTCTGACGCCGCAGGCCGCAACCCGTTTGCGCATAGAAGATGACTATCGAATTGTGACGCTGACCGATGGCAGTGAGATTAGCTGCCATGCCCTGATTTTGGCGCTGGGCGTGTCCTGGCGCAGGCTAAACGTACCGGGCGTAGAGCAGTTCACGGGCTCTGGCATTTACTACGGCGCGGCGAAGACAGAAGCGCCCGCTTGCGAGGGTGAGGAGGTGTATGTTGTCGGCGGTGCCAACTCGGCGGGTCAAGCGGCCATGTATTTTTCTAAATTTGCCAAAAAGGTGAATATTCTGGTGCGCGGCGAATCGCTAGTTAAGAGTATGTCGCAGTATTTGATTGAGCAAATTGACAGCACTCACAACATTGAGGTGATGCCTTTTCACAGTGTCGTGGAGGCGCAGGGCGATCGCCGATTGGAGAAGATCTTAGTGAAAGATTCTCGGGCTGATGTGGTAAAGACATTAAACACGAATTATCTGTTCATCTTTATTGGGGCAACGCCTAGCACCGACTGGTTGGGCGATACGGTAGAGCGAGATCAGAATGGATTTATTCGAACTGGGCCGGATATTGATGACAACGTTGCCTGGCCTTTGGAGCGCGATCGCTTTTTGCTAGAAACCAACGTACCCGGCGTGTTTGGCGTTGGCGATGTACGGCACGGCTCGGTTAAGCGAGTCGCCTCTGGCGTTGGCGAAGGCTCTATTTGCGTTCAGTTTGTCCACAGACATTTGGCGATGTTCAGCGATGCCGAGACGATCTAACGATGGGAATGCTAAGGACGCTTCAAAGCCGCTCTGCCGCGCAAGGATGAACGCGCAAGGGTAAAAGCGCAAGGATAAAGCGTCTGTGTAATATAGAGATAGGACTTTTGGAAATCTGTAGCGCTATGATTGCCAGCCCAAAATATAAAAAGATGACCGCCTCAGAATACTTAGCGTGGGAGGCACAGCAAGCGCTTCGCTATGAATATTGCGACGGTGAAGTGCTCGCGATGGTGGGCGGCACCAAAAATCATGCCAAGATTGCCTTCAACTTTCAGAATGCGCTGAGCGATCGCGTCAATGAACAAAACTGTGACATGACGGCTTCCGACGTGAAAGTGATGGTTAAGCAGGGACAGTTCTATCGATATCCTGACGTTGTCGTTAGCTGTGACGAAAAAGATAGGGAAAACGATACTTTTTATGAGTTTCCTAAGCTAATTGTAGAAGTGCTTTCTTCGAGTACTGAAGTCGTCGATCGCAATCAAAAGTTTCAGGAATATATCGAAATTCCGACCTTGCAGGAATATATTTTAGTCAGCGCTGAGCAGATTCAGGTGGAATGCTTCCGTCGAGGAGAGGGGCGGATGTGGCTGTATTTTCCTTACAAAGCTGGGGAGATAGTGAGAATCGAAAGCTTAGGTCTAGATATCCCGATAGAACAGATTTATCAGTCTGTTCGACTAGAGGATCTATAATTCTGCCAAAAGAGCCGTGAAGAGTAGCCTGCCGGTTTTTACAATTTGGAAATTTTCATGCTTTGTTCAGAAACACTGTCGCAAATGGAGCCATTCAATCAGCTACCGGATTCGCGGCTGCTGTGGGTGTGCGATCGCGCCGAACAAATCCATCTAGCTCCTGGCGAAATCCTGGTTAAAGAAGGCGATAAGCCACGGGGCTTTTTTATTCAAACCCAGGGCCAAATCAGCGTTAGCCGCATGAGCAACGGCGTAGATATGCCGGTGGGTCGTCACGAATCTCCTTCCTTTTTTGGAGAAATTCAGGCGCTAACCGAAGACCTTGTGCCAGTGACAATCACCGCCGATACGCAGACAGAGCTCTACCGCCTAGACTGCTGCGACTTTCTCGATCTAGTCCATAGCTGCCGAGAGTTCGAGAAAGACATCTTTCGCACGGTGGGTCGGCGGCTAAGAGGGCTAGAGTCTTTTGTTCAAACTCGAGAGAAAATGGCGGCGCTTGGAACGCTTTCGGCAGGTCTAGCGCACGAGCTGAACAATCCAGCGGCGGCGCTCGTTCGCGTGATGAAAGACATTAAACCGGCCATGCTAGAGCTTCAGCGGATGAATTTGGTATACGGGCAGCAGCAGCCGGACGATAAGCATACGGCCCAGTGGTTTGAAGCGCGGGATAGGGGCTTTGAGGCGATCGCCCATCCTGAGAATGATCCGCTAGCCCAGGGCGATCGCGAAGATGCTTTGACTGATTGGTTAGAAGACTATGGCATAGACGACGCTTGGAAACTAGCAGAGCCACTGGCCTCCGGCCACGTTGAGACAGAAACGCTCGATTGCCTGATGAAAAACTGGCGCGAAGATAAAACCGAGCTGCGCGAAATGGGCATCCGCTGGCTTGCGCTCTCTTTTGACGTGATGGGCATGATTCGCAATGGGCTAGACGGGGCAGAGCGAATTTCGACGCTGGTGCAGTCGATGAAGTCTTACTCGCATATGGATCAGGCCGCGCAGCAGAAAATTGACATTCATGACGGCATTGAGGATACGCTGCGGCTGTTTGCCTTTAAGCTGAAGCAGGGAGTAACCGTAGAGCGAAAGTACAACAAAGCGTTGCCTGAACTAACGGTCTTTGGCAGTGAGCTAAATCAGGTTTGGACAAACCTAATTGACAACGCGATTGATGCGATAGAAGAGGGCACTCCAGATGGATCGTCCGGCAAGATTGTTATTCGCACCTGCCAGAAAAACGAGAGTCTTTTAGTAGAGATAGAAGATAATGGCCCTGGCATTCCCGCTGCCGTTAGAAATCGCATATTGGATCCTTTTTTTACGACTAAGCCGATGGGCAAAGGCTCGGGGCTAGGGCTAGATGTTGTTCGCAGAGTTGTTCAAAATCGGCATGGCGGCAGTCTTTTGGTAGAGTCTGTGCCAGGTAGAACCGTGTTCTCTGTGCGATTGCCCATCGGTTAAGCGGCTTTTAAGCTTTTAAAATAAAATCTTCCATCTACACGATTTCTTGTGCAGATGGAAGAAAAGTAGATGGAAGAAAAACAGACCTATACCGCGGTGATATCTACCTGGAAGATAGCGTCGTTAAAGTCGTTGTCAGAGCCGCCTAAATTACCCGGCAAATCTTCGAAACCAAACGTGCCGCTGCCAAGAGATTTTAGATGACTGACGTTATCAGGGTTGGCCTCAATGAAGCTGAAGTAGGCAACGGTATCGCCGCTCCGCTCGGCTGCGCTGTTATTGGGATTGTTGGTTAGAAAGTCTTCGGGCGTTGCATCGCCTAAGTTAGCAATAATGAACGGCGCGTAGAACGTGCCACCATTGAGGAGCACTGGATTGAAGCTGTCGTCGGACGTGTTGTCGTTCGGGTTGCCCCCGGTGCGAATGGCAAAGTTGCTGAGTCGCCGTCCAATAGCCGCTGCCGCGTACCCATCATCGCCCGCGTTCAAATCGGCTGAACCGTCGCCGTCAATGTCGATACCGCCAGAGAGACCCGTTACCTCATAGAACCCTACGAAGTTATCGAAATCAGCGTCCGAAGCATCCGCTGGGTTGTTCCCCAACGTAGCACTCGCCTGATTAGCGCCAGTGGTGTCGTAAGCCACCGCGCTCACGAGTCCTTGATTGTTTGCCCTAACGGAGATGGCGGTTGGATCGATCCTGTCGTTAGAAACTGTCGTTAGGCCCGAGTAGGTGCTGTTGCCATCGCCTACGGTGCCCAAACTAGAAGCTGCGCCCGTTAGCAAGTCAATGCTGTACAAAGTGCCATTAGAGACTGCAAAAGCCGCGTTTGCCCCTTGACTAGTCGAAATGATATCAAAGCCGCCTAGCGTATCAAAGTCCACGCCAAGTCCGCCAAGTTCGCCAACCGTCATTAGCGTGCCGGCGTTAGGCGGATTTTGTAGTACTAGCGTATCGAGATCGGAGTCGATGTCGTAGAGCTGAGTACTGGTCGGACTCGCGATCGCATTGGTGTAAGCGGCTGCCGTTATCGTTGGGTTCTTGCCCGCATTCGCATCACCGGCTGCGTAAGCTAAGTCGCCGTCTACAGTAACTGCACCTGTCTCTACATTAATGCGAAAATCTTGGTTGTTATCGCCGACTAACCGCAGGCGATCGGCAACCGGGTTAAAGTCAAAGCCAGAAATGGTTGTTGCATTAAACGGTTGTCTAGCTTGCTAACGAAAGTCGCGCTGCCAGAATTAGGATCGATGGTATAAATGTTGTCTGCGTCCGTGATGCCATAAATTATGCCATTCGAAGGGCGAGTATCAAATCCTAACAAGGCTTCTTGGTTACGCAATCCGGTGATATCAATCGAGCGCACTGCTTTTGGATTGCCCGGCTTGAAAGATGCAATCTTGTTACCGTCAGAAAGCGCTAAGAATCTAGTGTTATTCGCGATCGGATCGAGTGTGCCAACAGGGGCAATGCTTGTTCTAGCCGCTGTTAACCCTTTGATTCCGCTAGTGTTATCGTCTCCAATATTGCCTATCTGGGTAGCGGCTCCTGTGAGCAAATCAATGCTGTAAAGCGTTGAGCCGGTTGCCGCAAAGGCTGCGTTATTGCCTTCGCCAGAAGAAACAATATCGAATCCGGCAAGATCGCCTATTTCTACGCCCAGTTCGCCTACGGTCATCAATGTGCCAGCGTTGGGCGGATTTTGCAGTACTAGCGTGTTTAAGTCAGTGTCTATATCGTAGAGCTGAGTGCTGGTAGGACTTGCGATCGCATTGGTGTAAGCTGCCGCTGTCACTCTAGGATTTTCCCCGGCGTTTATATCGCCATCCGCATAGGCCAGGGTGCCATCTACAGTCACCGCGCCCGTTTCAACGTTGATGCGAAAATCTTGGTCGTTATCGCCGACTAGCCGCAGGCGATCGGCAGCTGGGTTAAAGTCGAAACCCGAAACGTTTGTTCCTTCAAATGATGCGCCTACTAATTTGCTGACTTGAGTCGCGGCGCCCGTCTTTGGATCGATGGTATAAATCGTGTTCGCGGTGGTGATGCCGTAAATCTGCCCGTTGGATGGACGAATATCAATGCCCAACAAAGGCGCATCGGTGCCCGTAATATCAATTTTCGTCGTGTTTTGACCAGGGCGATTGGTATCGAACGCAATTAGCTTATCGTCGCCAGTCAGTGCTAGTAAGGAAGCCATACTTATCTCTCGTTATCGTTTGGTAATAGTTATTTGTCTTTTTTCCTAAGCCGACAAATTCTGAGTGCGATCGCCTCGCAAATGCACCGGAAGGCGCTAGGTGAGAATTTCATGCATCCTATTTGCTGCCGAGTCCGTACTTATAGTGTGATGTCTGGCCCTGATAAATTTGGCGAAAGCCCTGAAAGCATTGTTTGATCAGCCAGCGAATAGCGTCAAGGAGCGTAGATACAGAGGATGATGCAGGATGATAGGATGAAATGCCCAAAATGCTTTTCAAAGAAAATTTGTAAAAACGGTCACAAAAGCGGGAAGCAGCGCTTTTTATGTAAAGACTGCCGCCGTCAGTTTAGTGAATCTCAAACTCAGCCAAGATACGACGAAGCCTTCAAAACAATCTGCCTACAGGCGTACCGCAACGGCAAGAGCTTCCGGGAGATTGAGCGGATTTATGCCGTGCACCATACGACCGTCATTGCGTGGGCAAAACAGGCCAAGCTAGAAGAGGCAAGTCCGCGAGACGCTATTTTATCGGGGGCGATGCAGGTGTTTACCGCGCAGAACTATGCGACGGCTAGTATGAGCCAGGTTTCAGCAGCAGCAGGCGTTTCAAACCAAACGCTAAATTTTTACTTTAAAGACAAAGAAAGTCTTTTTGCCGCGTTAATTAAACAGCGTTTAGATCAGACCAATCAGGGTCTGCTCAGTTTGTCTGTAGATAATAATTTACCTGCTTCGCCAGAAGTTGCACTACGCCGAGTGGCGATCGCCATGCTGGCCGCGTTCTCAGAAGACAAAACCCTGTCGGCGATTATTCGGCTGCTCATCGGCGAGTCGGGTCGATTTCCCGAACTAGCCCAGTACTTCGTCCGCGAAGTCGAAAAGCCCATATTCGAGCAGCTATCCACCTATTTCAAATTTCATCCCGACGTGCAAATAGGCGATCCGACCGTCGCCACCAGAATATTTGTGGGTTCTCTAATGCACTATTCACTCATTCAAACCGTTTTGCAAGGACAGGATATTGTGCCTTTAGAGCGCGATCGCATGGTCGATGGCCTGATTGCGAGCATCATCGTCGTGTAGCCAATCTGTTAATGTAGCCAATCTATTTTGGTTGCATAGAGAGTCGGCTATGCTGCGTCTTGTTCTAGAAGGCTATGAATTAGCCTTCATCAACCAATTCGCTATTCACTTCATTAAACGAGCGGCGCTTTAGCTCTAATGATTCTTCTCTAGGAAGCAAGTCGAACAACTCTCGCATTTTGTCATCGACTAGCTCGTAGGGAATCTGGCCGACTTCGTTGAGCACTACGTTGCCCTTGGCATCGAATACAACAGTTTGCGGCACCGCTCCGGCAAAGTAATAACCGGCTTCTGTTTTGTCGTAGCTGTCTCTTACTGGAACAGAATCTGCGGCAACTGCAACAAAGTTTGCCTCGCGTCCGTAAGGCGCTTGTAGCTGCGAAACTACCGGCGAAAACTCTTTGCTATCTTGGCTGTCGTCCACATAGAAAAAGAGCAGCGTGGGTTTGTCTTGCTTGAGCGACTGCGGCAGCGAGAATTTGGGTGGCACAATCGAGCCGTTGCCCGCATACAGCGCAAAAATATTGCCGTCGTAGTCGTCATCGTGGAGTCCGGCGATCGCAGATCCACTCCACAATCCCATCGACAGGCCCATCGACAATCCTAAAACGGTTACGACGCCGACTAGCGAAATCGCCCAGGCGCGAAACACCGTGCGAAACCTAACCAATCTCTCTTTTACGCCCCAACTTCCCACAAACTTACGCTCCTTCAAAGCTCTCAACCACGGTATCTAATACGTCCTTACTCTCACGGTAGCGGTCGGCGGTCGTCCAGCCAACTACCTGGTAGTAGCCGTCGGTTCCTTCTACTGTCGTATGCAGATACACCACCGGCAGGCTCTCTACCGTTCCTCTAATCTCGTACTGAAGGGCTTTGTGCCCGTCAATGCTGGTCACATCCGTTTTGGTTTCGCCCTCAAATCTGTCTAGCTCGTCGCGAATGAGCTGGCGATACTGGGCCGAATTGTCCGCTAGGCCAAACTGCCTGAGGCCAGACTCATCTTCGGAGAGCACCGTAGCATGGAGCTGGCTGGAGGGCTGAATTGCGTAGATGTCGTGGCTGCGGCGCAGATCTTCACCCATTTTTATCCAGCCGTCTGGCACGGTGATGCTGACGTTGGTATCGGTATTGGTCAGCACCGCTGAACTGCCGCTAATAAACTCGTCTCCGTTATTGTCTGCATCTGAGTTTTCGCTTGAGCGACAGCTCGTCAGACTAGCAATTAGCAAAACGCTTACTAGCATCCACCTCAGGCCGAATTTGCGATCGCTGTTTGGGCCGCTCTGAGGTGCGATCGCACTAGCCGCTGGTAAAGACAAGGCCGCTGGCAAAGATGAGACCGTTGGTAAAGACAAGAGCGGTGGCAAATTCATACCTGATTTTGACTGAGGTTCAACTGAATTTTAGCGGGATATTTTGACAAACTCAGCCAAAGCATAGCAGTCGATGATGAAATAATCACTATTCCCTTTATGCTGAGTAAAGCAAGTCATTCAGTGCCCATTTACCTCCGCCTATTTACCCATGCTCAGAGCCGGAATTGTTGGATTGCCCAACGTCGGAAAATCTACTTTGTTTAACGCGGTGGTTGCCAACGCAAAGGCTCAAGCCGCCAACTTCCCGTTCTGTACAATTGAACCGAATGTGGGCATTGTAGCCGTGCCGGATGGACGCTTGCAGGCGTTAGCCGAAATTTCTAGCTCTAAAGAGATTCTGCCAGCTAGAGTCGAGTTTGTAGACATTGCCGGATTGGTCAAAGGCGCCAGCCAGGGCGAGGGGTTAGGCAATCAGTTTTTGGCTAATATTCGCGAAGTCGATGCCATTATTCACGTCGTCCGCTGCTTCGAAAACGACGATATTATTCATGTTTCAGGTTCGATTGGCCCGCTGCGCGACATTGAGATCATCAACTTGGAGCTAGCGCTGTCTGACCTATCGCAGATAGACAAGCGCATAGACCGGGTTCGCAAGCAGGCGAGAAACAATAAGGAGGCGCAGGCTGAGCTAGAAGTTTTAGAAAAGCTGCAGCCGGTGTTAGATGAAGGTAAAGCGGCTCGCACGGTTGAGCTAGAAGCCGAAGAATTGCTGCTGATTAAGCCTTTGGGCCTGTTGACGCTGAAGCCGGTAATTTACGCGGCCAACGTGTCTGAGGACGATTTGGCCGAGGGCAATAGCTGGGTAGAAGAAGTAAGACCCCACGCCGAGGCCGAGGGAGCGCAGGTGGTAGTGGTCTCAGCGCAGGTAGAGGCCGAGCTGCTAGAGATTCCGGAGGCCGAACGGGCGGATTTTTTGGAGGCGCTAGGCGTGAGCGAAGGCGGTTTGCAGTCTCTGATTCGCGCAACTTACGATTTGCTCGGTCTACAAACTTATTTCACCACCGGGCCAGAAGAAACGCGCGCCTGGACGATTAAGGCGGGGATGGTGGCTCCGCAGGCGGCAGGGGTAATTCATACCGATTTTGAACGGGGGTTCATTCGCGCTGAGACGGTGGGCTACGAAGACTTAGTAACGTCTGGCTCGATGTCGGCGGCGAAGGAAAAAGGGCTAGTGCGTAGCGAAGGAAAGGAATACGTGGTGCGCGAAGGCGATGTGATGCTGTTTAGGTTCAATGTTTAAATAGGCATCAGGCGCGTGTCTTAAAGTGCAAACGACCTTCGTATTCGTACGGAAACTTGCGCTGCGCTCTAGTCACAGCGGACAGATCAGATTAAGATCTGCGTAGGCTTATGCCAGTCGGTGCGTTCTACTCATCAGCGCTTCATCTACCGGTCTGCGCTCATTACGGCATCTTTACAGCCGTTGTTCAATCTCTGCGCCGCGCTGCGTGTAAAATGCACTCTTTGCGCTAACTATTTTCTTTTGCAATCCTTTTCATCGTAAGGCTCTTACCTTCTCCACCGTGGTTAAGTGGTTCACTAAAATTCCGAGCTGGGCAGCGCTATCGCTGATCGTAAACGGACTGCTGTTCGGCAGCTTGCTGGCCGTTTGGCAAGAGCAGACGTCTTTGGCAGCGCGGGCAGATAGCCCGTCAGAGAGTTTACCGGTTGACGAGCTGGCAGCGCATGTGGCGGTTACAGATAATACAGCCGCGCTGCCGCGTCCGGGGGGTGGGCGCAAACTGAACTATCAGCAGTGGGTAGATGTGCTAAAGCAAGAGGCGCAGGCTGCGGTCATCAGAAAGCCTTCTCATCTGACGGTGCTGCTCGGTGATTCGCTGAGCCTGTGGTTTCCGGGCGAGCTGATGCCGGGGCAGCGCATGTGGATTAACCAGAGCATTTCGGGTGAGAGAACCAAGGGACTCTTAAACCGGCTAGATTTGTTTGAGCAAAACGAGGTCGAATCGGTTTTTTTAATGATTGGTATCAACGATCTGATCTGGGGCGAAACGGATGCGGATATTATTGCCAACTATAAAGAGATCGTTCGCAAGCTTAGAAAGCAGCATCCGAATACTCAGATTGTGGTGCAGTCGATTTTGCCGCACGGGGGCGAAATTTCTACCTGGGAAAGCCGCGATAAGCTGCTGGCGCTGTCGAGCGATCGCATCGTGGCTATGAACAAAGCGCTTCAAGAAATTGCGAAAGATAACGACGCCTACTATCTAGATCTCTATCCTATTTTTGCCACGGGCGATGGGCATTTGCGCCCCGATTTGACCACCGATGGACTGCACCTAAACCGCGAGGGCTACCTAGTTTGGCGAAGTGCGATCGCGCTTTACGCGCAGCTAGAACTGCAAAAGGAACCCGACGCCAAGACCGTCAAAAAGTAGGACCTAAACGTTAAACTGCCGACGATTGCCGACTGGGTTTCTGACGGTAGACTCCGACTATCTAAAGTACACTAGGGGTTATATAGCCCAGTGCGGAGCACCCCTATACCCCTATGGATACCAAAGCCTTCAAGCGTACCCTCAACCATTCCGAGAACTATTATCGCAATCAGGGCTTCGGTCAAAAAGACGCCGTTGCCGGTGTGATGCGATCGCAATATGAAAGTACGCTCATCCAAAAAATTAGGGACAATGGCAATCGGCTGGTGCAGGGCGATGTGACGATCCATTTGGCCGAGTCCTTTGGCTTTTGCTGGGGCGTAGAGCGAGCAGTCGCTATGGCCTACGAAGCCCGGCAGCATTTTCCCAACCAGCGCATTTGGATTACCAACGAGATTATTCACAACCCCGAAGTAAACGAGCAGCTAAAGGCAATGAACGTGCAGTTCGTTGAGCTAGTGAACGGCGAAAAAGACTTTTCGGGCGTGGGCCAAGGCGACGTGGTGATTTTGCCTGCCTTTGGTGCGAGCGTGCAAGAGATGAAGCTGCTGCACGATCAGGGCTGCACGATTGTAGATACGACTTGCCCCTGGGTTTCTAAAGTTTGGAACACCGTGGAAAAGCATAAGAAAAGAGAGTTTACCTCTATTATTCACGGTAAGTACAAGCACGAAGAAACGGTGGCGACGAGTTCTTTTGCCGGGACGTATCTAGTGGTGCTAAATCTGTTCGAAGCTGAGTATGTGGCTAATTACATTCTCAACGGTGGCGACAGAGCCGAGTTCATGGCCAAGTTTGCCAACGCGCATTCCGATGGGTTCGATCCTGATAGGGACTTAGGCGCTGTGGGCATTGCGAACCAAACCACGATGCTAAAGGGTGAAACCGAGCAAATTGGCAAGCTTTTTGAGCGCACGATGCTAAAGAAGTATGGCCCTACTGAGCTAAACGAGCATTTTCACAGCTTCAATACTATTTGCGATGCCACGCAAGAACGGCAAGACGCCATGTTTAACCTGGTCGATGCCGACATTGATCTAATGGTCGTAATTGGCGGCTTTAACTCTTCTAATACGACCCATCTACAAGAGATTGCCGTAGAGCGCGGTATTCCCTCCTTTCATATCGACAGTGCTGTTCGCGTCGGCGCAGATAATCGAATTGAGCATCAGCCTTTGCACAGTGAAGCGCTAACGGTAGAAGAAAATTGGCTGCCGGACGGAAAAATTTCGGTTGGGGTGACTTCAGGGGCATCTACGCCAGATAGGGCCGTGCAAGAAGTCATTGAGCGGATATTTGCCATTAAGGCGCTAGTCCCAGTTGGCATGGCCTAATCTGTGCGTGCTACGTCAAGTGCTCTGGTCGGCTGTAAAGTGATTTATAACCGCTCAGCTTGCTCATCTGTAGCCTCTCGGCGCTTAAGCGATTCTAGCTTTGCGGTTACCCTTTTCACGTCTGCCGACTCGCCGTTTTTTTCAAAGATGCCTGCCGCGCGAGTTAGATCTGCGATCGCCCGCTCTTGCTCGCCTAGCGCTTCTAGATTAATAGCTCGATTCACATAGGCGTAAGCAAAGTCTTCTTTTTGCTCAATGGCCTCACTGTAGTCCGCTACAGCCTCTTCAAACTGCTTTAAATTGTGGTGCGCGTTGGCCCGGTTGTAGTAAGCTTCGCCCAGCGTTTGATCTAGGGTAATAGCGGCCGTGTAGTCTGCGATCGCGGCCTCGTACTCGCCTAGTTCGTCATGTACTAGCCCTCTATTGACCAGTATCGTCGGATTGCTAGACTCTAGCGCGACTGCCTGGTCGAGATTTTCGAGCGCGGTTGCCAAATCGTCTGCTTGAATAGCAGCAATGCCCGCCCGGTGGAAGTCAGCAGCCGTTTTGACAGTGGGTTGGCAAGCCCCTAACGCGCAAAGCGAGAGTGAAATAGCCGCTAAGCCAAAGGCTCGAACAGGCGCTCGAAAAAGCCGAACCATATGTTTTCTAAGCAAGCGATCTCCTAAGCAAGCGGTTTTTTAAAGGGGATTAACCGGCGTTGCCCACAGCAGTATCCAGCAGCAAGCAAGTCCTATGGCAATTCCTACTGAGGCTAAACTCATGGGTGATGCTCCTTCAAAGAGTCTCCCTAACGTACGCTTTTTAGGAGACTCTCCTATATTTTAGTGACGCTGTATTCTATGGCGCTATATTTTATGGCGCTGTATTAGCAGCCTGCTATCTTGGCCCATCGTAAGGCAACCGCTGCCAGGTAGGATCAACTTGAGCTAGCCAATCTTCACCCACTCGAATGGTAATATCCGATTCGATATCTCCGGTAGAATCAGAGACCACCTGCCCCAGCCCTAATTCTGACTGTACCGCCTGAGCACTGCCCAAGTCTCCCCGCTGTGCGACCACAGAGGTTTTACGATCCGCCTCTGCCCAATCGCGCATAACGTACACGTTATAAAAGCCCTGGTCTCTTAAGTGCTCCGCCATAGAGTAGCTGGCATACTGGTCTTCGGTTGCGTTTTGCACCGCGATGCTTAGCCCATTCACCGACCAGTCCGAAGGCGGCTCGTAATAGTTAACGCTGTTAACATCAGCGACTAGTTCGGCAGGCTGCGCGTCAAAGTAGGTTTGCATCAGGTCGCTGCTCGCTGTGTGGTCGGCTAGCCAGTAGCTAGCACCATACTCTTCCGGGTCGCTAAAATCACCGGGTAGCATCACCATATGCAGGTTTTTAGAATCTAGCTTCAGGCCAAAGCCTGCGAGCGCCATCATTTCTTCAGCAGAAAGGTTGGTATCTATATGCTGCTGAAGCACCTTAACAATTTGTGGCAGCTTAGTAATCACCAGCGGGTTGCTCATCCGCTGGCGCAGCGCCTTCAATAAAACTTGCTGCCTTTGCACCCGGCCAATATCGCCGTAGGAGTCTTGGCGGAAGCGGGCGAACTGCTCGGCCCGGTCGCCGTCTAGGGTTTGCAGACCGGGCTGTAGGTTAATTTCGAGTCCCTGCGTTTTGTCTTCATACTTCATTTCTTTGGGCACGAGTACTTCAACGCCGCCCACTAAGTCCACAATCTCTTTAAACGCGTTGGTGCTCACGCGCACAAAGCGGTCGATTTTCACATTGTTAAAGTTGTGCATCACCGTCTGTGCGGCCAGTTCAGCGCCTCCTTCAAAGTTGGCCTGGTTAATTTTATCTATGCCATAGCCTGGAATCTCCACTCGCGTATCGCGCGGGATAGACATCACGTTTACCTCATCTTCTTCGGGGTTCACGCGCACTAGCAGCATCGTATCGGTACGGCCTACCAAGTCGTCGGGGGTAGCGCCTTCTATATCGCGAGCCTCATCTAGGCCCATAATCAAAATATTAACGGGGCGAGAAACTTGATATCTAAAGCCGGTTTGCCATAGCTCTGCTAAGGGCGGTGCGACGCTTTCGCCTGCGACCTGCTTAGGAAGTGGAAAGGTGAGGACGGCGATCGCCCCTAATCCTGCGGTGGCTAATGCGGTAACTCCAAAAATAGTCCCCCAAATGGTTCCTCTAACTAGCTTGGGCAGCTTGTTAATTGCCAAAAAAGGGCGCTGAAGGGGACTGCTACGCCGATTAGCAAGGGACGCTGGCCGCGCAGTTCTAAGAACGAGCGCCCCAGGTGGTAAAGGGGCAACTGGAGGGGTTACAGGCTGCTGAGCGTTAGCAGAAGAAGATGGGTCATCAGAGACGGTTACCTCAGGATCGTTGGGCTGAATAGTCATTGCTGGCTGCAAGCAGAATGAGGGTGGGTAAAGAGTCCGGCCATGAGTAGATGGAGATAAACGCGGTCTAATTAGAGATGGATGGCAACTAGAGATTCGGCGGCAGAAAGTTGTAGAACGCGATCGCAGAAGAGGGGTGAAAACTTATGCTACCGGTCTGGAGATGCTAGCCCGTAAAGTTAAGCAATCAGTTTTGCCCACTGCCCGGAAAGTTATGAAAACCTTCTTAGTTGTGTGTTTTATTAATCAATTGTTAAGAGGATTATAGCTTGTGATATGGCTTGGGGCGCTAGGATGAACCGGAATCTTTGATGGCATACCCCTTCTATGGCGCGTTTTATCCCTATTATTCTGGCTGGTGGCAAGGGCGAGCGCTTCTGGCCCGTGAGTCGGCTAAAGCGGCCCAAACAGTTTCTACGCTTAGATGGCAGCCGGCGATCGCTGCTGCAATCAACCGCCGATCGACTGCTCCCGATTGCCTCTTGGGAATCGCTTTTTGTCATCACCGCCTCACATCTAGCTGAGGGTGTTAAGGCGCAGCTTCCCGAAATTCCACCCGAAAATATTTTGGTAGAGCCGCAGGGCCGAGACACGGCTCCGGCAGTGGCCTGGGCCACGATAGAAGTAGCTAAGCGCTATGGCGAAGACGCCGTTTGTGGGTTTTTCCCCGCCGACCACTACATCACCGACCAGCAGCGCTACTGCGACACGCTTAGAGCGGCCGCCGATCTAGCGGTTAGTGAAGGGGCGATCGCCACGCTCAGCATTAAACCCACCTTCCCTTCGACCGGCTACGGCTACATCGAGCAAGGCCCAGAGGCCGGCAGCTTTAGCGCGGGCGTCGTCACCGATTTGCCTGCCTACAAAGTCAGTCGCTTTACCGAAAAGCCCGACCAGGAAACAGCCGAAGGCTTCTTAAAAAGCGGCCTGTATAGCTGGAACAGCGGCATTTTTATTTTCCCGGCAGCGGTAATGATTGCAGAACTCGAAGCCCACGCCCCGGAGATGACGGCTGCTTTAAAGGAGAAAGGCGTAGACGCTTACGCTACCTTGAAAAAGCTCAGCATTGACTACGCGGTGATGGAGAAAACCGATCGGGCTTATGTCATGCCCGCTAACTTTGGCTGGGACGACTTGGGCGATTGGAATGCAATTGAGCGACTGCTCGCTAGTGATGCTGAAGACAAGCAAAACGTAGAGCTGTGCCAGCATCTAGGACTCGACACGCAGGGCAGCATTATATATAGCGACGACGACGACGAGCTGATTGTGACGATTGGCCTAGAAGATGTCGTTGTCGTGCGCGATGGCAATGTCACTTTGATCGTTAAAAAAGACCGCACGCAAGACATCAAGCAAATTGTAAAAACAATCGGACAAAATGAGCGGTTTAAGCATTTGCTCTAGGGTGAGTTGAAGACTCAATGCGGGACTCATAGCGAGATTTAGAACGACCGGTGAGTTGGACGTTTACCTCTGCTTCTACGTAAATATACTTGGCTTGTTTTTACAATCCCGCTCTGTGTGTTTGCCTAGACATCTGCTCTCTAGCTATCTTGGGTCGTAACTTCAAGCGAATTCAAGTAAATACACGGAATCTTTTTGCATCAATCAATGTGCTGTACACTTTTTGTGGTACCCAAAAATACTGAGTCGTCCAGATATTTGCTGGATGCTTACCAGGGAAACTCAACCCCCTAGTCACCCTAAACTCTTTGAAACAAACCTATGGCGTTCACTCAGCTTTCAAAAGCAGCTATTTCTGGAGCCGCGATTGTCGCCGGACTCTTGACCTCTAGTTTGGTAGCGGCCTTTCCTGCAGGCGCATCTGTATTGGTCGATCCCGGCATTCGACGTGGCGGCGAAGCTGCACCTAGCCCCGAAGCGGTTTCCGAAACTAACCCTGCGACCCAAGACATTGTCGGTGTGGCGAGCAGCAATAGCGAATTTAGTACGCTGGTAACGGCTATTCAAGCGGCAAACATTGGTGAGATTCTGACTGGCGAAGGCCCTTACACCGTATTTGCCCCCACAGATGCTGCCTTCAGTGCGCTGCCTGCTGGCGTTTTAGACACGCTGCTCATGCCCGAAAACAGAGACCTGCTCGTAAAGTTGCTCTATAACCACGTGGCCTATGGCGATGTCACCTCAGACCAGCTGCTGTCTGGCTCATTGGCTACGTTCGATGGCAACGTAGATGTAACGGTTATGCCCACCGGCGTTATGGTTGATGGTGCCAATGTAGTAATGGCCGACGTTGCGGCAACCAACGGCGTTATTCACGCGGTGGATCAGGTGCTGTTACCTACTGGCTTTGACAGCACGCTACAGGCTCGGATGAGCGGTAGTTCTGCTGATAGTGCTTCTAGTTCTAGCCCCGATAGCCCCTCACAAATTACGCGGACAACCACACTGCAAGAAACTGCAATTGATCGCTCCGTTGCGCCAACGTCGACGGAAGCGCCAACGCCAACAGAAATGCCAACGCCGATGGCCGCGCCAACGTCGACGGAAGCCCCTGCGCCCGAACCTGCGGCGACGGAAGCGCCCGTACGTGGCCTTTGGTAAATGTAAAAAGCTCAATTCATTGCTGTTTGGTCGCTCCCCTTTGCCGCTTGCCTAAGAAGAAATCATGATAGGGTCATCAACGCTAAAGCCTCAGCTTTATTATTGGATGCCAACAATGTTGGGAGCTAGCCTACTGGCGGTTTCTCCTGCTTTTGCAGAGGCTCCTTTACCGGTCGAATCACCCGGCGAATCGGCTTCTCAACCGACTGCCGAGCAGACGTTTAGATCGCCTAGTTCCGCGTCTGGTGCAGCCGCTATTAGTCGCTCTAGTGCTCCGGCGGCAGCTTATCCTCCAGCCGAGTCGATGGTGGTTTTGCGTTTGCGAGATCGCCGCGTGTATTTGTACAGCGGCGAGATGCTGGTGAGCAGCTATCCGGTTGCGGTGGGCACTGACGAAACACCGACGCCACAGGGCGAGTTTTTGGTTGGCAATATGGTGGTCAATCCGGTATGGCAAAGCCCTTGGACGGGCGAAGTTCATCAGTCTGGGCCAGATAGTGCTTTGGGCGTTCGGTGGATTGGGTTTGCGGACAGCGAGGCTGGGTCTTTTGGCTTTCACGGTACGCCAACGCTCGATTCTATCGGGACGGCTGCTTCTAATGGCTGTGTGCGAATGCGCAATGAAGATGTGACGGCGCTGTTTGCAGCGGTAACGGTAGGAACGCCGGTCATTGTGGAGCCCTAGCTGTGTGACTGGTTCGTGGCCTGGGGCGTGAAATTTGGAGCGCTATTTAGAAGTGTTAGGCTAGCGGATAGTGATCATTTTGTTCTCTCTTTTTTGCTGAGTATTGCCAACCTCCCCTTCGACCGTAAAAAGCCCTTTCTCTCTTAAGTCTGTCCTGAGAAAAGCCACCGAATCCGGGGCCGTTTTTCAGAATATGCCTCGCCTGATCCGACTGGTTTGGCGAGCTGCACCTATCTCCTTACTGATTAACCTGGTGCTAACGCTGACCAGCTCGCTGATGCCTGCTGCGCAGATTTATGTCAGTAAGCTAATTGTGGATCGGGTGGTGGGGATGGTGGGTGATGGCGCCGCGATCGCAGCAATGGCTCAAACTTTGCTGCCGCTGGTGGGCGCGGGCTTTGGTCTACTGCTTTTGCAGGCGGTGTTACAGCAGCTCAGCAGCTACACCACGCAGGTGATGAGCGATCGCTTTTTGCTCTATGCCAACACCCAGCTACTGCAGCAGGCGTCTCTGCTCGATCTGGCCCACTACGAATCGCCAGAATTTCACGACACGCTCAACCGCGCTCAGCAAAGCGGCAGCAATTACCCGATGCGCGTGCTACAGCTTTTGCTGATGCTGTTGGGCCAAGTCACGCAGCTCGCGGGTCTGCTAGCGCTGCTACTGCGGTTTAATCCGCTGGTGTTTGTGCTTTTGCTGCTGAGCGCGTTGCCCACTTTTTGGGTGGGCGTTCGCTTTTCTCAGCGGCGCTTTTGGATGACTCGTCGGCAAACGCCTAGTCGCCGTCTAGCGGATTACTTCGGCAATATTTTAACTGAGCCGCAGTTTGTTAAAGAAGTGCGCCTATTTAACTTGGGCAGCTATTTAGTCAGTCAATATCACGATATTCGAGCGGTGTTTAACCAGGAGTCTCAGCAGCTTGCTCGCCGGCAGTCGCTGGCTCAAGTTTCATTAGAAATTGTCTCGGCGGTGGGGTTCTATGGCGCATATGCACTGGTGCTGTGGGAGACTATTCGCGGCCTCGTTACCATTGGCGATCTAACCCTGTATGCCAGCACGTTTCAGCAGGCGCAGTCTGCGACCGCTGGCATTCTAAGCAGCATGGCCACTCTCTACGAATTTAACCTGTATGTATCGCAGTACTTCGACTTTTTAGATCTTGAACCCGAAGTTACCAGCCCGGTAAAACCTAAGCCGTTTCCCGAACGAATTAAAGACGGGCTGATCTTAAAGGACGTTTACTTTACCTATCCGGGTAGCGAATCGCCGACACTTAAGAACATTAACTTGAGCGTTGCGCCCCGAGAATGTATTGCCCTAGTCGGACTCAACGGCTCGGGTAAAACAACGTTGCTAAAGCTGCTTACGCGGCTATACGACATCGATCGCGGCTTGATTGCGATTGATGATATTCCACTGGGCGCGTTTGACTTAAGCAGTCTGCGGCGCAATATTGGCGTTTTGTTCCAGGACTTTGCTCGCTATGCCCTGAGCGCTAAAGACAATATCGGATTTGGCGACTTAGAAAATCGTGAAGATGATCTTCAGGTATTGCAGGCCGCAGGAGATGCTGGGGCGAATGCGGTGATAGCGGATTTGGATAAGGGCTACGATACGGTGCTGGGCAAGATGTTTACCGGCGGCGTAGATTTGTCCGGCGGACAGTGGCAAAAGGTAGGACTCGCTAGAGCCTTTATGTCGCAGGCTCAGGTGCTGATACTCGATGAGCCAACGGCGGCAGTAGATGCGATCGCTGAGCACGAACTTTTTGAGCGCTTTCGCCAGCTCACTCAGGGCAAAATGACTTTTTTAGTGAGCCACCGATTTTCTACCGTCCGCATGGCCGATCGCATTGTAGTGCTCGAAAATGGTGAGGTCGTTGAGGTGGGCACCCATAGCGAGCTAATGGCTAAGCCGGGCCGCTACGAGGAGATGTTTCGCCTGCAGGCCGAGAGCTATACGACATAGGGTGCAATTTCTAGCTAGGATACAAAAAGTAGCGTTATTAATATAAGGATTTTGTTAATGGACATTCGGTTTAAGCTTTGGCTCGGCGTTTTTGGCTCACTCCTGCTGCTTTGGCTCGGCGTGAATTTTTTGGTCTAGGCGCTCAGGCCGATTCCACAGCCAGTTTTCAAACTTAAAAGGAGGTGCGATCGCATCTCCTTTTTCGCATTGATTTCGCATCTCCTTTTTCGCATTGACCGATGGTTGGGTGCGATCGCCCAATAATATCAACGGCTGCCTAGCGCTGGCTGTCTGCGACCACCCATAGGGAGAACTTGTCTATGCCGACCGGCTTAAGAAAAACGACTTCGGCAATCGGCAGATCGAAGTCGCTGTTAAGAACTCGAGAGATCTCGTTCTTTAGAATTTGATTAATCGCAATTCCCGTCTCTTGTGCAAGCTGTAGCTTTTCTTGCTTTAGCAAAAACTGCTCCGCTACCGATCTCGATCTTTCTATACTGATAATGAGATCGAGGCTCTTTAGAAATGTACAGGTCACGCTACTGGGCGGATATCCCAAACGATCGCTGTGCATTCGCCAAATGGAATCTTTTATAGACGTTTCTAGTACCTGTAGCTCTTCAGAAAACTGCATGGCTATATGAAGGATGTTAAAAGGGTTGCTATTTATTCAGACAAGGTTTTCGTTGACTTTGCGAGCAGGCTAAAATAGATGTGACATAGAGCGATCGCTCCGTTTAATGAATTGCTAACGAGCTGCTTGATGCGTTGCATTTAGTACCCCTCAGCAAGATAGGTGCTAGCTATCGCCTCTTTATGCTACCTTCTTAAGGTTTCTTAATAATCTGTCTAAGGAAAGGAACGACTTCTCTGAACCCGGCCGTTTTTCGATAAAAGCTAGCGAATCTCGCCTTATGGCTATTTACTAGCTGACCGTAGCTGAATTTGCTCAATTTTTATATTTATCTGAAGTTTGGCTGCTTATTCGGCTGACCTCCTCAATGCCGTTGATAACCCTGATCCGCCAGTGACGAGTGCTGTGGTAAATTTATTGCGACTTGTTCTCAACTTGAGCTGAGTATTCCGTCTTCTAATTAGTCTGTTTTTACTAGCAGCTAATTTTCATCCATGCTTTGCTAAATCTTTAGCGAAAAGGATGCATCGCAATTACCTGCTCAGATAAACGAAGCCAACTGGGCCGGGCCATTCTGTGTCACCTGTTCAGGAACTTCTCTTTTGCTTTATCCCTTCTGATGCCTCTAAAAAAGATAAAGTATGGCCCCTACTGTCAGCCTATTCCAGAGCATATCGCCAAAATGATTTTCGATCCCAGTGCTTTTCTGATCGCCTGGAGGAAAAGACGGCTCTTTCCCCTCACACCTGCGAACAAGCACACCTCTTCTCACACCTCTTCTACGGATGTCTCACTCTCTGCTCAGAAGACTTCTGTACTCCCGCCTACCGAGCGGTTTTTGCAACAAGAACCTTCGCAGCATCATGGGCTTATCCCCACCCACCGGGCACCTGCGCCAATAAGACTAGCTCAAAATTACCGCGTTCTCATCGTCGAAGATGACGCAGACAATTTGTTCTACGCAGAATGCGCCGTTGAAGATATGGGCTATCAGTGGGCTTCTACAGCTTTGGGCAATATGGCGCTGCCGCTGGCCCTTGCCTACAATCCCGACCTCATTTTGCTAGATATTCGGCTAAAAGAGACGACCGGCTTCGACGTGCTTCGCCAGCTGCAACAGCATGTCCAAACGGCCCATATTCCTACCATTGCGGTTACCGCGCTATCTGCACCTAAAGATCTAGCCCAAATCTCTAAAGCCGGGTTTACCGACTGTCTTCTAAAGCCTTATTTATTAGAAGAAATAGCTCAAACGCTCGCTGCCTATTTGCCGCAGACGGCAAACAATTTGCAGACCTGACGTCGCAGATCTCTCGCTCTGCCCAAAGCTGTACTAGGCGTTTGCAAACAGCATCTCCCAGTTGATCTGGGTGGGGCGATCGCCCTTACTAACCAGCTCAAAAGCCTTGTTTTCTGCCGCTGCACTTGCCAAGCAGGCTACACAAGCCGCCGCCACGTCAATCCGACTGGTTTGTCCGTTAAGCGTATCGCCGGTTGCTACCACGACGCCCAGCTTGCCCTCGGTACTGGCCTGCACCAAAGAATTAAAGTCTCTAGAGGTGTAAGGCCCATCGGTGAGCTGCCCAGGGCGCAAAATACTGTAGGGAACCCCAGCGCGTAAGATGGCCGTTTCGCCTTTGGCTTTGGCATCCAACACGCCAAACGCATTGAGTAAGCTGTAGGGAAACTCGTCTTTGCGGGTAACCCCGCAGGAAGAGACAAACACAAATCGCTGCAGGCTCTTAGGGGCTGCTTGCACCAAATTACTCACGCCCAGCGCATCTACGGCTTCTGGCGTATTGCGAGCATTTGCCTTTCTAAAGTCTGCATCTACATAAATTTTGGCCCAGCTGATTGCCTGCTCAATCGGATTGCTGCCCAGTGACGCCTTAAAGTCCCAGCGATCTGAAGGTAGCGCGGTGGTTCCTGTGGCGCAGATGAGATGCGTAATACCCTCGGTGGCCGCAGCTAGGGTGCTTGGTTCACGAATATCGCCAATGGCAACCTCTACTTTGTCGCCAAACATTTTGCTGGCTTTATCTGCGCTGCGCGTGAGTACGCGTATTTGCTTGTACCCGGCAGTAACCAAATCGGCCACTACTAGTTGACCAACGCCGCCGGTCGCTCCGGCAACTAAAATGAGCGCGCTGTCTTTTGAAGGGTCTTCAGGGCTGTTTGGCAGGGGGGCTGTAGAGGCGGTCATAAATGTAGCAGCGATAGTGGGTAGGTTAGAAGCCAGCGTAGAAGCTAGCGTAGAAATCAGTGTATGAAGTCAGACAAAAGGAGCCAGCTTTGTATAAAGTTCAGCGGCTAGGCACGTTCATTCATCGTCATAAAGCTGGCGACCTCGTAAGATATAAGATGTTTAATCGATAAAGATTCACGATTGTCTGGGTTTACTTGCTGCTGGTTGAAAGACTTGGCTAGTTGGCCATCTTAATGATACGTCTGCTTAAACCCGTCCGCTTAAACCTGTCCGCTTTACTCTGAAATACCTAACACCGAATCTATGCTCAAGCAGCCTCCTTCCAAGCCAGTCTTGAACCATTCTTCTGTGCCTCAGCCCGGCGAACAGCCCCTTGAAGATCAGCAGCGCCCTCCGGTAACTAGCCACTCTGAATCTGCGATCGCTGATTCATCGAAAGCCGCCGCTCATTCTATTGATGGCAAATCGTCTAAAGGAACCGCTCTACTTCGCCTGCTCGCTTCCAAGGCGATCGCGCTAAAGACTCTTGGCAAACAGCCCGCCCCAAAAGACCATCCCTTAGCAAATACTGAGGCCGATACTCAGACATCACGCAAAGAAAAGACTGCTTCTGCTAGGGCCAAAAGGCTGCGCACAGGTGGGTATGTCGCGATCGCCCTAGGTCTTCTCGGCAGTGGCACGGCGTTTGCCTTTACTCAGGCGCCTCCAGAACTACAGGCCGAGCTACAGGCGGCCATTGTCCCTGAGCGTCAATTGGCTATCCCTCCAGTGAGCAGCCCAGAAGATCAAGAAGTGCAGCCTTTTACCAGCACTCGCGACTTATTCTTAACGAACCAAATCTTCTACCGCAAAGTAGAAGCATTAGCGGGGGCAACCATAGTAAACGGGGAGTCTACGTCAAAGTCTGCTGGATCGACCGGTGAGGCTGATAAAAAAGCGACTGAAAAAAGTGGCACTAGCAAGGCTAAAGCCGATAAGGCAGCCCAGGCACAAGCCGAAAAGGTAACCGCGATCGCACCGCCAGCGCCAGCGCCTGAAAAAACTGTCTTCACGGGCACTACCATCGACAGCGTGTTAGAGATGCGCGTCGCCGTTGCCAAAGACGTAGGTGCTATTGGCTTTGCCACCTCTTCTAGCGGTACGGTTACAGACTTAAATGGCAACGTCTTAAAGTCGCTCTCAGCCGAAACCGCTTCTCTCGCGTCTATTAGCAATGGCTTAACTATAGATGGCGAACCGGTTGCGGGCGGCGTCTTTTGGATCTATCCAGAAAACGGCGGCTATGTGGCTATTGGCGATAGCTGGTATCGCGGTCGGGTATTAGTGGCTCTGCGCGATCGCGGCCTTATTGCCGTCAACTATGTCTTCCTCGGCGACTATCTCTACAGCGTAGTCGGCAGCGAAATGTCGCCAGATTGGTCGCTAGAATCGCTAAAAGCCCAGGCCGTTGCGGCTCGCTCTTACGCGCTAACGCACAACATTCATCCGGCTAGCGACGCCTATTTCGATCTAGATAATACGCCGCGCTTTCAGGCTTATAAAGGAATTGACCGCGAAGCGAATACCACCCAGGCAGCGGTTCAATCTACTGCTGGTGAGTTTATTAGCCACGAGGGCGGCATTGTGGAATCGCTATACGCCGCTTCGCAAGACATTGTGGACGATGCGCATAATGGCAGCGGTATGAGCCAATTAGGCGCTAGAGATTTGGCCGAGCAGGGCTATTCCTACGCCGAAATTTTGGCCCATTACTATCCGGGTACGGCGCTAGGAAGAATTGAAACAGACGCGGAGTAAAGTCTGTTCCTGCTGTCTGGAGATGTGCTGCGGCTCGCGCTACGGCTTAACCCAATCTTTAGCAGCTTCTACGGCTTGCTCCATGCCAGCGAGTCCTAACCGAAAAACCAAGTAGAGGATGGTGCTAGTCGTCGCAAGACCCATTACGCAGATGGTGAGTCCGGTTAGGCTAATGGCGCCGTCGTCGTCGAGTAGGCCAAAGCCGGTGACGAAGATGCCAATGGCCGGAAGGGTGTTGGTGAGCGGAATCGGAATCATCATGGAAATGGACATAAGGGCGATCGCGCAGCCAATGATGGTTCTACCTAACCGGCTCGTACAGACAGGCGTTAGCCTGGGCCGTGCCACTAGCTCAATTTTTTGCAGCCAGGGAATGCCCTTGCGCAGCAGTCCTTGAACCTGTTTGCGCTCAAATCCTCTTTTGCGAAATTGCTCGGGTAGCCAGGGCTGCTCGGATCCAGCAATCATCTGCACGGCCAGCAAAAGCATAACGATACCAAACGGCACAGAGTAGCCTGGTGCAGGAATCGGTAGCGCCGAGGGCAAGGCGAGCAGCACAAACAAAAAGCCAAACGTGCGCTCGCCTGCAATCTCTAGAATTTCGTTGAGCGTTACCGGCGCATTGCGATCTCTAGGCACCGCGTTGTTGGGTAATGGCGTTGCAGCGATCGGTGCGGGTGTCGCGATCGCACCTTCCTCAGAAAGAAAATATCGCTGCAATTCTGTCGAAAGTTTTGCCATGAAACCACACTGCCAAACCGGCGCTAGAAAAAAGGTCTATAGCAATATACCGCAAGCCCTTATAGCTTCAGTACGATCGGCGTGCGATCGCAAAAAATGCTGAGGAACTTCACGCGTTCCTCAGCATCTCTAATCAGCTAGCTTTCTCCTCTTACAAAAATTTGGAGAATAGCCTTTTAGTACCTGTTGATTTGGTACTTGTCGATTTAGTACCTGTTAATTTAGTACTTGTAGCTATCGGTCTTGAAGGGGCCTTCAACCGCTACGTTGATGTAGTCAGCCTGCTCTTTGCTGAGCTTAGTCATCACGCCGCCGAAGCCTTCTACCATGTAGCGAGCAACTTCTTCGTCTAGCTTCTTAGGCAGTACTTCAACCGTAATGGCCGCTGCTTTCTTGTCATCAGCTAGGTCTGCAAACTTGCGCTCGTACAAGAACATTTGCGCCAGCACTTGGTTTGCAAAAGAGCCGTCCATAATCCGCGATGGGTGGCCGGTGCCGTTACCCAAGTTCACCAGGCGACCTTCAGAAAGCAAGATTAAGAAGTCCTTCTCGTCGTCGCTGCGGTAAACCTGATGAACCTGAGGCTTGACTTCTTCCCAGCGCCAGTTCTTGCGCATGTAGGCCGTGTCAATTTCATTGTCGAAGTGGCCGATGTTGCAAACGACAGCACCTTTCTTCAAGTGGGTGAGGATGTCAGCATCGCAAACGTTGTAGTTACCGGTTGCTGTAACCACCAGGTCGAGGTTAGCTAGCAGCGCTTTGTTCAACGCTTCAGGCGTACCGTTGTTTTGGCCGTTCAGGTAAGGAGAAACAACTTCAAATCCGTCCATGCAAGCCTGCATAGCGCAGATAGGATCAACTTCAGCGACCTTGACGATCATGCCTTCTTGGCGAAGGGATGCAACTGAGCCTTTGCCCACGTCGCCGTAGCCGATAACCAGGGCTTTTTTACCCGAAAGCAGGTGGTCGGTGCCGCGCTTAATGGCATCGTTCAGGCTGTGGCGACAGCCGTACTTATTGTCATTTTTGGTTTTAGTAACAGCGTCGTTAACGTTAACGGCGGGTACTTTCAGCTCGCCTTTCTCCATCATTTCGTACAGACGGTGCACGCCTGTCGTGGTCTCTTCGGTGACACCGTGAATGGACTTGAGCATCTGAGGATACTTTTCGTGGATGTGGCCTGTGAGGTCGCCGCCGTCATCCAAAATCATGTTGGCATCCCACAGCTCACCGCTAGCGTCGCGGCAGGTTTGCTCTAGGCACCAAATGTACTCTTCTTCAGTTTCACCTTTCCAGGCGAAAACGGGAATGCCCGCCTCGGCGATCGCCGCCGCCGCGTGGTCTTGAGTAGAGAAAATGTTGCAAGAAGACCAGCGAACTTCCGCGCCAAGTTCGCACAGCGTTTCAATTAAGACGGCTGTTTGAATAGTCATGTGAATGCAGCCGATAATCTTGGCACCTGCCAAAGGCTTGCTGTCGCGGTACTTGGCGCGAATTGTCATCAGCGCGGGCATCTCGCCTTCAGCGATGGCAATTTCTTTGCGGCCCCAGTTAGCCAGGGTAATATCAGCGACTTTGTAGTCCTGGTTGGATTTAGGAGCGGTGTCTGGAATGCGAGTGCCGGTTGCAATCATAGGTCTTGGGGTTCTCTTTAAGTTCTTTCTTGAAACAAATAAGGTCTGCAACGTTTGGTTAAGTTGCTCTTTGGATAGCTTACCGATAAATTTCCGCCCTGTCCGCCCAAATGCTCTCTCAGCCCATGCATTCTGCCAATGCATATATATTTATGCGACTAATCGGGCAACTAACCTGCCTAAAAAATTAGGGCCATTGCTTTACTCATTGCTTACTCATTGTCAAAAACAATTGTTTAAGCATCCGTATATTTACGTAATCTACCCGATGTATCTGGTTGTTCCTTGGATTTTTGACTCTGATAACAGGTGTGACGGCGACTTTAACTCAACGGTGGAGCCGTCTGCTGTGCCCGATACGATATGTATACGATACAGATATTTACTACTTGGTAGCATTTCTACTAAATACTTACTTGGAATTGAGAGAAAACACTGATATTGTGGCGTAGCTAATCTTCCTGGCTAAGACTAACGGTTGCTTTGTGCGAAAAGGACTTGTCCCTACTCTCAAACAGCGAATATTATCAGGAAGCTTAAACGACTGTCCTCATGCTGGACACACCTCGCTTACTAAATAAGGTATTAGAAAATGGCTAATCGGCAGATGCGAAATCGGGCAACAAGTTCTATGGGCAGTTTTGCTAACGATTTCAAAGAGTTTTTAATGCGTGGCAACGTGGTCGATTTGGCCGTTGCCGTTGTTTTGGGTGCGGCGTTCAACGCGATCGTCACCTCTTTGGTAGAAGATATCATCACGCCGCTGCTGCTCAATCCAGCGTTGGCAGCAGCAGGCGCGGAAAATATAGAGGGCCTGTCTTATAACGGTATTCTCTACGGCCTGTTTCTTGCTGCTGTGCTTAAGTTCATCATTGTGGGATTTGTTCTGTTCCTAATTGTTCGCGCTTTTGAGCGCTTTAAGCGAACTGAGGAAGTGGTGGCTGAGCCGACTCCTACTGAAAAGCTAGATGCCACGATGCTGATGCTTAATGAAACGCTAGAGCGCAAGCTTTAGGCCCTTTGCGAAGCAGCCTAATCATTAAAAAGACCGGATAGCAGTGAATCTTCGCTATCCGGTCTTTTTTGCTCTGGCGCAGCGGTCTAGCAGCCTAAGCTATCTCGCGTTGCCATGCCGGTGGTTGGATTAACCCCATCGGCTCGCTCGCACATTTTCTTTACCTGAAAGCGGTCGAGAATGGAGTCGGAAAAGTCTGCGCCGGTGATAATGGCATCGCCAAATGAGCTGCTAGTTGCGATCGCTTCTACAAACACCACGTTCGTCATATCTGCTCCATCAAACAGCACCCGATCGGCAAACGTTTTGGTAAAATCGGCCCCTTTCAAATTCGTCCGCAAAAACGTCGCCTTGGTCAAAATAGTACCGCTCATATCGGCCCCTTCAAAGTTGGCGTCGCGCACATCAGCCGCTGCAAACGAAGTGCCCGAAAGATTCTTGCCTGAAAAATCTTCGCCCGCCTGATTGGTTAGCGTATAGTCCACCATATTGTCTTGCGCGAGTGCGATTTGCGAGCTGCTAAAGACTAGACCAAGAACCAGCAGTCCTAGTAGGAAACCTCTTTCAACCTTAGCTATCCACGCGCGTAATCGTTTCATAGTGCTGTGCTTCCATCTTCGTAAGCGAACCCTTCGATCATATCGGTTGACGTGCCTACCCTCTCACCTAGTTCCTATCTCCTGCATTCTCTACAATAAAGCTAGACTTCGCGAGGCTACACCTGTGACCTACACCCTTAAGCGCTATCAAAGCTATGAAGAGTACCTCAATGCTGAAGAGCTGTTGGAGGAAAAAGACTACCGCTTACTCGACACTGGAGAAGTCATCGAATTGGCCTCAGAAGAAAGCATTAATCGATTAATTGCCTACGCTTTGATGACTTTTATCGTTCAATCGCAAGGTCTTGGCCTTATTCGGTTGCTACGGCGTGGCGATCAAGAGCTTCAGGTAAAGCCATTGGGCGATCGCTGGGTAAACCGCAAACCCGACTTAATGCTGCTAAAACCCGAACATTTAGAGCTAATCGACAAAGCTATCGTCTTTGATATGCCACCTCCGGCTTTTGTTGCCGAAATTGTGAGTCCCGGCGGCGAGTCTAGCGTCAACTACAAGCGAGACTATGTTTGGAAGCGCGAGCAGTATGAATGGTGGCAGATTCCTGAGTACTGGATTATCGACCCAGGTAGAGCCAAAATTACGGTGCTGACCCTGGCTGAGGGCGTCTATAAAGAATCAGCATATGCAGGCGATAAGACGATTTCATCGGCAGCTTTTCCCTTGCTCCGGGTAACGGCAGACTCAATTTTGACTGGCGCTGCCGCGTAGCTTAATCCTTGGTAGCCTAGCCCTTGGTAGCTTAGTTCTTGTGCAACATTTCCGAGAAGTCGAGATTTTCGGCGGCTAGCACCATGACTGTTGTCGGCAAACCTGCGACGCGCTCTTGCAGCGTTTTGTAGTACTCTTCCGAATTTTCTTTAGGTACAGCTAGTCCTAAAAACACCAGATCCGCGTCCGCAGAAGAATCGTTCAAAATGTTGTTGAAAGAGCGACCTTCAGCCATGATGATCTCTGATTTTGCGCCGATTCTTAGGCTGTTGGTCAAGTTCGTGAGGTTGGCTTCGGCGGCTTGAGCTGCGGCTTCGTTGGGAACCACTAATTTAAGCCGAATCTCGGCAGAGCGCCACTGCCAACTCGTGCGCAGCAGGTAAGCCAAAATGAGCATCAGGCCACCGTTAGACTGTAAACCACCCCACCACACGTCAATTCGCTTATGTTCATCTTTTAAGAACATAGGCGGTGCGGTAGAGTCTGGCACCTCCTCGCGGTTGTCTTCGTCTCGAATGATGACGACGTTGCGTTTGGCCCCGTGGCAGACCTTGATGGTGTTGAAGTAGCGCTCAATGCTAGCCGGTGCTGGATCTTCAGAGTCGCCAATGAGCAGCGTGTTGGGAACAAGCGGCCCCATGCCGTAAGTTTCTAACAGTTGCTTGGTGCCGTCAAATGGGTCGGCGGCGGTGATGACTTTGGCAAACGCCTGGACGCCTTTTCGGTCTAAAAAGTCTCGTAGAACGCCTTCGGCTGTTTCTTGTTGAGCGATGCTGCGTGAGCCGCTAGGCAAAATGTTCGCTACGGTAATCAGTCCCCGATTGTGGGTAAAGGCGCGGGCAAATTCGATCAGATACCAGCGTTTGCTAGGGGTTCCTGAGAGCACCAGCAGGTGAGGTCGCCAGTTTTTAGGATCGGGGCTGCGGTCGATGTTGAGCAAAGCCGTTCGCACGATGGTCATCCAGATGCCCTGACGCACGTCTCCCCAGGTGCTTTCAATTTGTCGGCGCTCTAGCCAGATGTAGATCAGGCCGACGATGACCAGGGCGGCAATCGTAGCGATGGCGTTGATCAAAAACATCACGCCGATGCAGCCTATTGCGCCGAGTAGCGAGAGCGACCAGTGGACTTTGAAGGTGGGCCTAAAAGAGGGGCTTTGCAAGAAGCCTTCGAGGCCAGCGGCGACGTTGAGGACTAGGTAAGTTGTGAGGAAAAACATGGAGAGAACGGGCGCGATCGCATCCAAACTCCCCAGCATTACCACTGCCAGTACGATTCCTAGCGTAAACATGGTCCCTAAACGCGGATCGTCAGTAGGGCCATTGCCCTTCCCCAACCAGCGCAGGCTGCTGGGCAAAATATTGTCTCGTGCTAGGGCTTGTAAAATGCGCGGCGCGCCCAAAATGCTGCCAATCGCACTAGAGAGCGTGGCTCCCCATACGCCCAGCACAATCGAGTCGATCATGTACTGGCCGCCCAAGGCTATTCGCTTCATCACTAGCTCGTTGGGATTGAGCAGTGCCTGTGAGGCCGTTGGCGTACGCGTGACTAAAATGAACGGGATCAGCATGTAGATGATGTATCCCACCACGACAGCGGCAATGGTGCCCCGAGGAATAGAGCGAATCGGATCTTTGAGATCGCCCGACATGTTTACGCCCGACATAATTCCGGTGACCGCCGGGAAAAAGACCGCAAACACCGTCCAAAACCCAACTATAGGGATTTCGACAGAAGCTGCGTCCGAAGGGATGGGAACGACGTCGTGGCCGAAGATGAGGGCTACGAGAGAAAGGACAATCGCCGCCATGATGACGTACTGCGCTTTGATCGCAAAGTCTGCCGAGATCAGTGCTAACGCCGTAACGGCAATGGTCGTAATTAGGGCCACTACAACGATAGAGACGCTAGGGAAAACGTTTTTTACACTCTCGGCAAAACCAATGGTGTAGAGCGCCACTGACAGCGCCTGAGCAAAGTACAGCGGAATGCCAACTGCGCCTCCGGTTTCGATGCCCAGTGAGCGGCTGATCATGTAATATGCGCCGCCCGCTCGGATCACCTTATCAGTGGCGATCGCACTAATCGAAAGCGCCGTCAAAAAGGTAATCGACGTGGCAATCGTCACGATTAGCATGGTCTTAGGTAGGCCCACCATGCCGACAACCCAACCAAAGCGCAGATACATAATCACGCCCAAGATAGTCAAAATCGAGGGTGTAAATACGCCGCCAAACGTTCCTAAGCCGGTGGCTTCGTCCTTAGCCGGGAGCGACGTAGCGGTGGTTGAATCTGAAGTCATAGGGGCCTCAAAAAGCGAATTTGTAAAAATTGCCCGCAGTCAGCAGTCGATCGCTGGCGTTAGGTTTGTAAGAACCATAAAGCAACTGCTTTATAAGAAGATATCAGCGTTTATCCTACTGTGCTGTTCGAGAGTGCGAATAAAAGCCTATCTAGAAAATACGGGGTTGTGTACGCTAATTTCGCCTTTAAGACCGTTTTAATGGGCGCGATCTACAACTTGTGGGGCATAAAAAGGCGATCGCACTCCTCTCTAATAGACAGAGAAAACGTTCTTTCCTATTCCGTTCCCATGAGCGAACCAACCTCTCAGTGGCAGCGCTTGCTTAAAAATAACGGCACTTGGCAAGGCTCTTTCACACAACTCTCTCCCGACGGCCTACAGCTTTCTGATACGCCCACGGAAGTCGCGCTGCTACCTTACGATGAAAATCGAGCCATGCGTCAAGAAATTCGCCGCTACCCGCAGGCAGACTATCAGGGCCAGCCTAGCGAAACCGTGCTGGACTATCGATCGCTAAGCCGCTCTACGCTCTTTTTTGAGGACGGCGCATTCTCCCAAGGATCTACGCAGTGGGGGCCGTTTTCTGAGTTTGGCGCAGAGCTAGGACTGATCTCGGGCCAAAGACGGCTGCGCGTAGTAGAACTCTTTGATAAGTCGGGCGAACTGAGCCAAGTTACGCTAATTCGAGAAAAGTTGAAAGGCTCTGATGCGCCGATTAGAGCGCCGCTGAAAATAGCCGATTTGCTAGGCACCTGGCAGGGCGAATCCGTGACGCAATATGCGGACTTAAGACCTGAAAAAACGCAATCGACCCAGCTCAAAATCGAGCAGGAAGCCGACAGCACAATTCGCCAAACGCTCGTGCTATCGGAACAGCGGTTGATGTCTACAACGGGGCGGCTAATTGGCAATCGACTTTCGTTTACGCAAGGCTCTCAGCTGATGCAGGTGCTGCTACTGCCCGACGGTGCTACCGCCACTTGTCCGCGCTGTATTACGCCGCGTAAGCCGCTAATTTTAGAAGCGGGCTGGCTGTTAGATGCGAACACTCGCCAGCGGATTATCCGCACCTATGATGCGTCTGGCGCTTGGGTGAGCTTGACCTTAGTAGAAGAGAAGAAAGTGTAGGTGCATTTCAATCTATTTCAATCTATTTCCAAGCTATGACTGATCCGAAGGCTATCGATTAACCGGATGTTGACCATAAAAAGGCATGACAGACGACCAGTCTGGGCGGTTGCCTTGCGCCCACCTCGTCTGGGCCAAACGCATTACGCCCACAACAGATTCGGCAAGGCCCGCTCCAATTTCTGTGGTCACTCGCTGTAGCGGCTTTTCCCAGGCTTCTAGCGATCGCGCCCACTGATCTTCCGGAACCACCGCATCTTCTAGCACAGCCTGCAAGTCGCCCTGGCCATCAGACCGATAGATTCCACCAAAGACCGCCGCTCGTTTCGCAGGCATCATCACGGCAATATCTTTACCCTCAAAGGGCTGGCTAGCCGCTAACGCCTTCAGCGCAGACACGCCAAACAAGGGAATTTCTAGCTGCTGGGCCAGCGTCCTGGCCGCCACTACGCCAATTCTGGTTCCGGTAAATCCGCCAGGCCCTTTGGCAACAGCTACAAAGCTTAAATCTTGCCAGCTATAGGGCGCGACGAACTCAACCATCTTCACATGCAGATGGCTAGAGACCTCTCGGCCCAAGTCCCACACCTGATGCCGTTTTACTAGATTTTCAGCGGCAGGATCTAGGGTCTGAAGCATCAGACCTAGCTGTGGACTGGTGGTGTGAATGGCAAGGCCAAGCATGAAATCACTAAAATAAAAGCAGAGAAGTCCTTATGAATCATGCCACGTGGCGCTGACTGAGCCTATGCCCAATTCTCAATTTACCGATAAGTCATTCACCGATAAATCTATTTGCGAATTATGCGATCGCACCTGTCCTAGGCTAACGGCCCATCACCTCACCCCCAAGCAGCACACCAAGCGCAAGAACAAGCGCCACCGCCAAGATCTAGGCCCTACTATCGATATTTGCCCGCCTTGCCACAAGCAAATCCATACGCTATTTACGAATAAGGAACTCGCCGCCGATTTGCATTCTGCCGACTTGCTCAAGTCTCACCCCAATATGGAAAAGTTCTTGAAGTGGATTGTCAAACAAGATCCCTTTAAGAAAGTGCGGACTCGCAGCTAGCGGCCTACTTTAGCCGAAATCGCATCGTAATCGGGAGATGGTCGGATGATTCTCCAGCGGCGGTGAGTACGCCCGTTTCGAGTACCTCAATCGTGCTGGGCGTGTAGAACATATAGTCGAGCTTGTATTCGGGCTTGTCCGATGGAAAGGTGGCGTTTTTGCCAATCCATTCTGAGGGCGGTACGGCTGAGGCTAGCTGCTCGGAGGCCAGCATTTCTTTAATAGAAAACTGAGTTTCCTGAATGGTTTCGTCTTGAGTCGTGACGAATGAACTTCGATTGAGGGCGCTGTTGAAGTCTCCGACGACGATTACCGGATAGGTTTTGGCGTAGTCTTCGGCTAGGGCGCGCACAAACTTTGTCTGGTTTACTCGAGTTTGCTCCTCAAAAGCTTCTAGGTGGACGTTAATCACCATTACCGGCTGACCGAGCAAATCGATCTGGGTGACCTGGGCGAGTCTGTTTAGGTAAAAAGCCTTGTAGAAAAAGGGCTTGTCGGCTACCTGCTCTAAAACCAGGCGGTGATTTTCTTGAATGGGAAGCCAAGCGCGAGTCAAGATGGCCTGCCCAGACAGCATTTTGCCAAAGTGAGCGGCGGGTGGCCAGTAGGGAAAGGGAACATAGTTTTTGTCCCAGCTCGTGACGGTGGCTCCGTTGTAGAGGCGGGTGGCCTGGGCGATCGCCGCTGCCTGATTTACCTGATAAGAGCGCTTAGAATCAAAGTCGATTTCCTGAAAGGCCACGATGTCTGGATTGACCGATTCTATGGCGGCGATCGCCCGCTGCTGGTTCTCTTCGTAAAAAGACCGGTCTATCTTCTCGGTGGTATTGTTCGCCAAACCAGACAGATAGCCAATGTTGTAGCTAACGATGGTGTAGCCCTGGTCTAGTTCTCTTGCCTTGCCTTCGCTGAGGTTCGCAGGATTGAGGTTAGCAGGCGCGTAGCTAACGGTTTCTGCATAGGTCTGTGAATCTTGGGTGGTAGCACTAGCCCAGATGTAGAAGATAGCGATCGCCACTGAGGGCAGCCCAATTAATAACCCTAGCCACTTTAATGCCTTCATGCGATCGCACTCCCTTCCACCCTAAAAGCCTACCTATTTCGACAGTCCGCTCAATACAACATATCCTGATACGATCTGCCGGGTAACCTACACAGAGTCATAGAGCAAACAGTGAGCAAATAGCCGATCTATTCGCCGTTTGCGACCTATCTGCTGGCTTCACACTGCTTAGAGCGATCGCATGTCAATTAAAAATGTCATTTTCTACGGTTTTCTCGTTTTCATTCCCATCTCTATCGCCGCTCGCTTCTTAGGTTGGGGAGATCTGATTGTCTTTGCTACGGCGGGGCTAGCTATTGTGCCGCTGGCCGGATGGATGGGCCGGGCTACTGAAGAAATTGCCGTTGTTTTAGGGCCTTCGCTTGGTGGCCTAATGAATGCGACCTTTGGCAATGCTACAGAATTGATTATCGCCATTTTCGCCTTACGAGCGGGCCTCGTTGACGTGGTTAAATCCAGCATTACCGGCTCTATTATCAGCAACCTGCTGCTGGTAATGGGCCTTTCTATGCTGCTCGGCGGACTCAAGTTTAAAGAACAAACTTTTCAACCCACCATTGCCCGGCTCAACGCCTCATCTATGAACGTGGCCGTTATCGCCATCTTGCTACCCACCGCCGTAGACTTTACCTCCAACGGCATTGAAGAACCTGTCTTGCAAAAGCTTTCAATCGCCGTTGCCGTTGTTCTGATGCTGGTCTACGGCCTGACGCTGCTGTTTTCAATGAAAACGCACTCTTATCTTTACGATGTCGGCATCGCGGATGAAGGAACAGATACGCTAGCGCTCACCGATCCTGACGAAGCGCACGAAGCTGAGCACGAGATTAATCTGAAGCTATGGATTGGCGTACTGCTAGCGGCAACCGTTGTGGTTGCCGTTGAGTCGGAGTTTTTGGTGGGGGCGCTAGAAGTGGCCTCTAAGCAGCTTGGCCTTTCGGAACTGTTTACCGGCGTGATTATTTTGCCAGTTATTGGCAACGCCGCAGAACATGCTACTGCGGTGACCGTTGCGCTCAAAAACAAAATGGATTTGTCTTTGAATGTAGCCGTTGGCTCCAGTATGCAAATTGCGCTGTTTGTTGGCCCTTTGCTGGTCATTATCGGCGCGTTTATGGGTCAGCCGATGGACTTAGACTTTAACAACTTCGAGCTGCTTTCTGTTGCAGTTGCGGTATTAGTTGCCAACTCTATTAGCGGTGATGGTAAGTCTAACTGGCTAGAAGGCACGTTGCTGTTGGCAACTTATGCGGTTATTTGCCTGTCGTTTTATTTCCATCCTGTGATTGAAGGTATTGGCTAAGCTGCGGTACAACCGATCGCTATGATGGGTATATGCTCAAATTGCGATCCTCAGATCATGGTAAAGCCCAAGCAGCGCAAGCCTAAGCACTATAGGTCTAACCAGCCTAAATTTAGGCGAGACTCAAAGCGCCAGACATCAAAACAGGGCCAGATATCGCGACATAAAGCGCGAATTTGATGATTTGGTGCGGGGGGTGTGCGGCGGCTTCTTGTTTGGCATTCCGGTGCTTTATACCATGGAAGTTTGGTGGATTGGCTCGTCGGTTTCCCCGCCCCGGCTGCTAGGAATTTTGTCAGCAACGCTGCTAGGCACCTATTTGCTTAGCAGTACGGCTGGGTTTCGCAAGGCGCAAGCAGCCACAAAGCAAGAGGCGTTTGGTGATGCTGTAGAGGCGATCGCACTTGGCATTATCTGCGCGACTTTAATGCTGATTGTTTTGCGGCAAGTGACGTTCGACACCCGGCTTAGCGAAGCCATTGGCAAGGTTATTTTTGAAAGCGTGCCTTTTTCGCTGGGAGTTGCCCTGTCCAATCAGTTTTTGCAAGGCGGCGCTGACGCTTCAAATGCACAGAATCAGCCTAAGGCCCCAAAAAAATTAGAGCGATTCTTTCCAGAGAACAACTTAAACGAGACTATTTCCGATGTCTCTGCCACGCTACTCGGTGCGGTTGTAGTAGCCTTTAGCCTTGCGCCAACCGATGAGGTAACTGTTTTAGTTGCGGCAGTTCACGGCCCGTGGCTAATGGCGGTTGTGCTGATCTCTCTTTTACTTTCTTATAGCATTGTGTTCCAAGCTAACTTCACCCGTCAGGGCCAGCGCCGACTGCAAGAAGGTCTATTCCAAAGGCCGCTGAGTGAGACTGTTTTTTCTTATCTGCTTTCACTGCTCATGGCCGGACTGATGCTGAGCTTCTTTCAAAAGCTAGATCTGACGGGGCCGCTAGAGATTGCTTTTCGGCAAGTCTTGATTTTAGGGTTGCCTGCTACCATTGGCGGTGCGGCCGGGAGGCTGGTGCTATGAGCGGCTCTTCTACAAACCCAAATACAAACCCAGATAAAGACCCAAATAAAAAACAATTTGAAGATCAATCAGAGGCTGATCAACCAGAATCGCGCTCTACGGCTGAACTAATTAGCTTTGCGATCGCGTCGGCTATGCTCATAGCAATTTTGGGCGCTGTCGGCTATTTGTGGATCAGCGATCGCAACCAAGACCCGCCTGCTTTAGAAGTTTCGTCCCGCCTAGAGCCGCGCCAAGATAAGTACTACGTGCCGTTTACCGTTACCAATACGGGCGGCGAGACAGCAACTACCGTTCAGATTATTGCCGAGCTCAGAATGAACGGCGAGGTCGTAGAATGGGGCGAGCAAAAAATTGACTTTCTCTCTAGAAAAGAAGAGGCCCAAGGCGCATTTATCTTTGTGCGCGATCCGCGTTTGGGCGAGCTTACCGTTAGAGTCGCTAGCTATGCAATGCCCTAGCGTTTGCTTTGCTTGCCGCAAGGTCTTATTGCCGAAAGTTCATGTCGTGATCGCGAGAAGAACTCTATCTTTCAAAAGCGAATGCGATACTCTAGCTCGAACTCAGCCTCGTCTAGATTGGATGCGCCTCGTAGCTTTAGCTCGTCGGTAAGGCGGTACTGCGTGCCTAGCAAAGGCCGTCGGTTGCTGTTGAGCGTTTGCTGAAAGTCCACGTCAAACCGCTTGCTAAGACTAGCGGCAGCGGCAACTTCGAGGCCGATGCTGGTCGATCCTGCTTCACCCGTATCTGTTGTGGGCGTAACGCTAAAAGATTTGAGTCCCACAATATCTGCAATGCGATCGCCAAAGTTCGTTAGGCTGCCCGCGCCCAAAAACTCGCCCACCTGAAGATAGGACGCGCTGGTGATTCCGGTAACGACGTTGCTGCCTAGTAGCGCCAAGAGTTCGCCCTGATCGCGGTCAGGCTCGCTCGTCAAGATGAGATTATCTTGTAAATCGCTAACAGGCCCTTGAGCGATCGCGCGTACTTCAATGTATTCAACATTTCCCAGCGTTTCCACCTGGCTTTCGTTAATCTCAGCATTCGCGAACCCACCCGCTACCGTCGGTGCAGGCGTAATATCAGCCTCCTGCACCCTCGCTGTCATCACCACATCTAGCAGCGGACTCAGCCCAGTTTCGGGCGAAAAAGTGGCTGTATTCGGCGCGTCTCTATCCAGACGAAACTGAGTAGAAAATAGATTAATCCAGCCCGACTTCAGCCTGATGGTGCCGGTTGGCTGCAAGTTGCTGACGGGGCCGCTAACGCTAAGACCGCCTAGCGCAGTGATGTTGTAAAAAGGCTGTCCGAGGATGTTGAGGCGATCGCCAAAGCTCACGTCAAAATTTTGAAACGTCACCTGATCGAGCAAGCCCTGTGGCTGATTGTTTGGCTGCGACGGCAGCGCAGCGGCCCCTAGATACTCCACCCGATAAGGACTCACCGCTTCCACTTCTTCCTGGGTCGGTAAGCTAATCGACCCCGCCTGGGCCAGTAGATTAGTCGCTCGAACCCGGCCCTCATCAATCTCAATGTTGCCGCTTACGGTCGGGGCTAAAGCCGCCCCTGTCACCAGCACCTGCCCCTTGAGCACCGCCTGCAAAATATCGCTGTAGTCAACCGGCAACCCCTCTAGCGACACCACTACGCCCTGTGCGCTCTGCGATACCTCAGATGAAAAAGCGTCTCCAAAAATTGGCTGGCCCGACGGTAGCAGCGGCAGTCGCCCACTCACCACTAGCTGCCCGTCTCCCATATTTGCCCGTAGCTGCTCAACGTCTACCCGCTCCAAATTGAATCGCACGTCTCCCGTTAGCCCGGTGATATCTTCGCCTAGTTGCGGGCTGCTAATCGTGCCGTCTCTAAAGCTGGCTAATCCCACTACCGCAGGCTGTGCCAACGTACCGCCCACTTCTACCGAAACGTTGCCCTGGCCGCCTTGCCAAAGCACCTGGCCATCTGTAAAGGCATTAATCACTTCTAGCCCATTGTTGGGAATAACCGCGTTAATAGCCAGTCGGTCGGTCGGCGGCTGCACCGTCATAAAGGGCAGCGCGTAAGGCACGTTTCCTTTGATGGTGACAGGTGCATAGGCCGAGTCGAGTGCAACCTCGCTGTTCAGGTTCAAAACGGCATTGCGATAGTTAAAGTTTGCGGCTACTTTTTCGATTGCATAGTCATTAACCTCTGTGTTCTCAACCGTCGCTTCTCCCTGCACAATCGGATTTGCCAAACTCCCCCCAAACGTAGCCGCCAAATCCAAATCGCCAATCACTCTCGCAGGTAGCGGGTAAAACAGCTCAGCGAGTTCTACCGGTAAGTTCTCAACCTTCAGATTCCCGTCTAGCTGGTTTAGAGTCCCGCCGCCCGAAAGGTTAATCTGAGTCTCTCCCGCATCTACAAAGGCCGTCTCAATGTCTACGCCCATTTGCTTTACCTCGCCCACAAGCGCAAACTCGTTCGGCGGCGTATCTGCGCCCCACTGCCAGCTATCTCCCTTCAGATTAAAGTCAGCCGTCGCGTCGGCCAATGCAAGAGATTTACCCGCAACTGCAACAGATCCGGTAAACGCGCCTTCTAGATCTTCTAATGACGGCAGCGATCGCGCACCTAGTCCATCTTGCTCAGGTGGGTGCGCCCTCAGAAAAGCCATAAAGCTCTCTAGCTTCTTTGGCAAAGGCGCAGCCGGTACGCCCACAGACGCCGTCGCTAAATCAGCCGCTGACCCGTATGGCGTAGGCGGATCTCCTGCTCCAAACGCACTCAGGTTGAGCTTTTCAAAGATCGGCACCAGATCTTCTATGCGACCTTCTGCAATAGTGAGTGCGCCTTGATACTGAATGCTATCTGCTAGGTTAGCGCTGCCGGTCAGCAGATAGCGGCTGTTGTCAAACAGCAGTTCTCCTTGCTCTAGGGTGGCTGTGCTGTTGGCATAGGCAAAGCGAGCAGTTATCTGCTCGGCGTCAATCGGAGAGAGCGTTGGCTGCGTGACCTTTAAGGTGCCGTTTGCCGCCGGATTGGAGAAGTCAGCCAAATTTACGTCTACGCTGGCCGCTAATAAGCCGCCGACTGTGCCAAACCCATACTGAAGCGCGGGCTGAATGTCCAGTCTTTCGAGCGGTAGTTGAACCTCGGCATGAAGCTGACTGCTCGAACCGTAGCCGTTGGCGATAAAGTCCTGGTTTTGTATAGCAAAAGACGAGGGCCAGTAGGGAATTTTTCCACCCGGAGAATCGCTTAGAGCAACTTGCAGGCGGTCTTGCTGCCCTTGTAGATCTAGTCTGCCGCCTTGCGCTAGAGAAAAAGAAACAGGGCCAGCGAGTGGCTCAAACAACAGATCGTTTACGGCTAGTTGATTTAATCGGGCATTGCCAACTATTTGAGGATTTTCTAAGGTGCCAAAGAGCTGACCGTTGAAGCTGGTGAGTCCGGCTAGCTGCGCATACTGCCGGACATTTGCTGGGGCAAAGCTGTTGAGGGGCTGAAGGTCAAACGATTGCAGCGCCACGTTTAGATCTAGCTGGTCGATGAGTTTCGGCTGGCTGAGATCTACGCCGATGGTGCCGTTGGCTTGAACCCCCGGTGCGGTGAAGTAGTCTACGGCAATGCGATCGCCCTGCCACTCAAAAGCCGTCGTCCAATCGCCTCTATCTATTAGCGAATCGGTCGTCTCATTCAATCGAACTTGAGCATCGGCGATAAACGCAGTTCCGCTGGCCTGAATCTGTTGTAAATCTAAGGCGTTCAAATTTCCAGAAGCTCGAACATCCGCATCTAACAATCCGCTCACTTGAGCCGCAAACTGCTGCACCGATACCCGTTGAGTATTCGCGCTCGCCTGCCAGTCTCCGTTGTCTAGATCTAAAACCGCTTCTGCCGCTAGCGTTCCCTGCTCCGATTGCAGGCGAGTATTCTCTAGAACAACTAGATTATCTATTAGCGAAACCTCTCCTGTTCCTGGAAAAGTCCCTTCCGATAGCTGCCACTGAGCGAATGCCGTTTGCGACTTTAAATTGCCGCCTGCCTCAATATCGGCCACGAGCTGGCCCACTGTGATGTCTTCTGGCAAGTTAACGCCGTAGAGCTGAGCAAACGCATCTACCGGCACATCAGCTTCAGCCGTCATCTGAAAATCAGGATTCTCCAAATCTCGCAAATCAGCCTGACCGCGAGCCACCACAATGCCGCCTGCTCGCGGACGTACGCGCAGCTCATTCAAATCGAACCGCGAAGGTATCTTGATGCCCTCGGCATATTCTGTTAGTCCAAAGTCAGCAACAACCGAGTCTAACAACAGCTTATCGACGAGCACCGGCTGTAAGCTAGCTAGTTGACCTCGCAGTTGAGGTTGTTCTAGCTCTCCGGTTACCTGGGCATCTAGCTGAAACGTCCCGTCTAGCGCTATTGGTAAGTCTAAGGTCGCTAACGCCTGCACTTCCGCTACGCTAATGGCTGGAATCTGTGCGGTGATATCGTAGCCTTCGTCTATATCTACATCGCCCGACGCGGTCAGCTCGTTGTCATTTAGCTGAAGCCCGGTATCTTCTAGCGTGATCTTTTGCCCCTTAAATAGAAGCTGACTGCGAATGTTCGTGAGTGGTGCAGGCAGCGTACTGGCAACAAACTCACCGTTTGCGAACTGTGCGGTTCCTTTCACGTCTGTCACAGATTCGTCTAGCGTTCCATCTTCAGTAAGCGCTGCGATCGCTGTCAAATTCCCATCTAGCTCTCCCGAGCGAATTCCAAACGCATTGGGCAGCAGCAAATTCACGCTCGTAGCAGGCAAGTCTTGCAGCCTGGCATTCGCCTTCACCGCCCGCTTATCTAAATTCGCCTCGCCACCAATATCAAACTTTCCATCGTCTAGCTCGCCCGCCAGCTCAAAGCTAATCTCTTTCGCCTCTTCTCCAAAAAACTCAAGCGTGACCTGAGTCTCGTCAATCAGTACAGGCTCTCTTGGCACGATAGCCAGCGCCTCCGGGTCTACATAAGGCGCGGCTCTAACGGTCGCATCCTCAACTTCAATAGACTGAATTTCTAGCTTTACCCGGTTTTCTGTTTCGCTGGGTTCTGGCAGTTCAAAATCAGTCCATTTCCCATCTTCGCCCTGCACCAGTAAAACCTGGGGCCGAACTAAAACAATGTTGGACTTAAGGGTTTGCTGAAAAATGAGCGATCGCAGCCCTACGGTTACCTCAATCTCATCAACCGTAATCGAAGAGGCATCTGTATCGGTCGGCGGAATGATCGTTTTGCCTAGCTTTACGCCCCAAAAGGTGAACCCCGTTACCTCGCCTAGCTCTGTGGGGCGTTTGATGGCTTTGTCTACAGAGGCGGTTACTCGAGGGAGCAGCAGTTCGGTGACAATGCGATCGCCCCAAATTGCGCCCACAATGCCAACGGTCGCCGCTACCGCCCCCAACCCAACGCCAACCTTGATTAAAGTTCTATAGACCCGCCGCCGCCGACGTGGCTCGGGGGGTTGGTCAGGCGGCGTCAGTTCGGGCGTATCCGACATAGTAATTGTCTGGTGCGCGGTGTGCTCTAGCGGCAGGTCATTCTACTATGAACTATACATGGCTTCCCCTTTCTTTCCGATCCGTTGAGGCGAATAGCCGATGCGACGGATCAATTACGCTCAATTACACTAGGGCTTACAAGCTTATCTAAATAGACTGCGCCAGTAAAGATTATGGTTGTCGATTCTACTCGCTGGACCGTTCGAGACTTAGACGTGATGCCCGACGACTGGGGCCAGAAGCGCTATGAAATTATCGATGGAGAACTATTTGTGACCCGTGCCCCTCACATTCGGCATCAGGATGCTGGCGGAAATATTCACTTTGAATTAACAATCTGGTCTCGTCAAACTGGGCTGGGTCAGTCTTATGAGGCACCGGGACTCGTTTTTACAGAATTTGATGCGGTTATTCCAGATGTGGTGTGGGCTAGTAATGAGCGTTTAGAAAATGGCATTGACGAGGCTGGCCATTTTACAGTTGCCCCAGAGCTAACGGTAGAAGTGCTTTCGGCAGGTAGTAAAAACGAGCAAAGAGATAGAGAAGTCAAACTCAGACTATATTCTCTCTATGGCGTGCAGGAGTACTGGATTGCTAACTGGCGGTTGAAGACACTCGAAGTTTACAGGCGACAGAATGCGCAGCTCCAGTTAGTCGCAACGTTGACAACAGGCGATTTGCTAACCTCTCCGATGTTGCCTGGATTTGAATGTGCGATCGCCGACCTCTTTCAATAGCAGCGCGATCGATCTCTTCAATATTGTCACCTACTCGCCTTTAACCTCATCCACTTTCCCAAAGCGCCGATCGCGTGCCTGAAATGCCTTCATCGCCTGATGAAACTCGTCAGTGTTAAAGTCGGGCCACAGCGTATCGGTGATGTAAAACTCGGAGTAGGCGAGCTGCCAGAGCAGAAAGTTGCTAATGCGCATTTCGCCGCTGGTGCGAATGAGCAGGTCAGGGTCGCTGATATTAGACGTGTAGAGATGACGGCTAAATAGCTCCTCGGTGATGTCTTCGGGTTGGAGCTGTCCAGATTTGGCCTGCTGTGCGATCGCCTGACAAGCCTGCAAAATCTCCTGTCGCCCGCCGTAGTTCGTCGCCACCGAAAAGCGAATGCCCCGATTATTCTCAGTTTCCTTTACCGCTCGGTCAATCTCCTGCTGCAAGGTATCCGGTAGCGCGGTCAAATCGCCCACAAACTGAATCCGCACGTCCTCTTCCATCATTTCTTGCAGCTCTTTGCGCAGCACCCGCTCAAACAGCGTCATCAAAAAATCGACTTCTCGCGTCGGCCGACCCCAGTTTTCCGTCGAAAACGCATAGGCCGTCAGCGCTTCTACGCCCCAATCTCGGCAGCAGCGCAGCAGCTTTTTCAGCGTGTCTACGCCCTTGCGATGCCCCATAATTCGCGGCAGGCCCCGCTTTTTCGCCCAGCGCCCATTGCCATCCATAATCACCGCAACATGGGCAGGCATTCGGCTCTGCTTTAAATCTAAGGGGAGGGCGTTGGAGAGGCTAGAAACAAAATCAGCGGTCATTTCTTTTCCTGAGAGGTCGGACGAGGCAGTTTGCGCCCTGCTCTGCGCTTGAAAGCGTTTAAAAAATTGATGCCCTTAACGCTGAGCCGTCGTCCCAAACTGCGAAGCTGAGGGGCCACCGTATCACTATCCGCCTTGGGCGAAAACTTATCAAGCAGAAGCTCTCTCAGTTTACTGCTCGTTAGGGGACGGTTTAACATCCCGCGCTCGGCAACCGAGATTGATCCAGTCTCCTCCGAAACAACGACGCAAATGCAGTTCTCTACTCGTTCGGTAATGCCCATAGCCGCCCGGTGCCGCGTTCCTAACTGTCGAGACGCGTCTTTTTCTGATATGGGTAGAATCACGCCCGCCGCGAGGACTCGCGATCCGCGAATCAGCACGGCCCCATCGTGTAGCAGCGTCGTCGTCTGAAAGATTGTTTGCAAAATTTCTCGACTCAGCTCAGCATTTAGCCTGACGCCTGGCACCGAAAAATCGCTTTCTTCAATCGGCGCGTCGGTTTCCAAAATCATCAGCGCCCCAGTCCGGTTCTGCGAGAGTCCCTTAACGGCTTCTACTAGCTCGTCAATCACGTTATTCGCGGTCGAAAGATGGCCTTCGCTAGCGGTAAAAAGCTGAACAATCTCACCGCGCCCCAACTGCTCTAGCAGGCGTCGAAACTCTGGAATTAGCATCATGGCTAGCGCCACCGAAGCGCCTAACACCAGCTTTTCCATCACGATAGAAAAGACGGTTAGCCCCACGGCATGGCTAAGTAGTGAGATGCCCAATAGCACCATCAGCCCCTGCACCATCCACATTGTGCGGCGATCTCGCACAATCAGCAGCACCATATAAACCAGTGAGAACACCAGCAAAATATCAATAATATGGATGAAAATGGGGGTTACAGATTTCAACCTGCTTTACCTTTACTGCCGCGAAGATTCGTTGACTGCAACATCTGTTTCTTTGCTTAGGGCACTATTATCGGCTGGAAACCTATACATAACAGCGGGCAAAGGAACTAGCAAACGTTTTGATGGATTGAAACGTTTGCTAGTGCGCAAAAATTGCTAGTTCAGACGCCTATGACCGTACCCTACTACTCCGCCATAGGTATTGACTACTGCGATCGCTATCTACTTCTTTGGGTTTAAAGATTCAGGCAGGCGATCGTGCCGAACCAAGTCCTCATAAGTCTCGCGCTGTAAAATCAAATCTGCCTGCCCCTGATTAACCAGTACCGCCGCCGGTCTGGGCACTCGGTTGTAGTTAGAGGACATGCTGTAGTTATACGCGCCCGTGGCCGGTACGACCAAAATCTCGCCTGCTTCTAGCGGCGGTAGGCTAGCCGATTGAATAATCACATCGCCCGACTCGCAGTGCTTACCGGCAAGCCTCATGGTTTCGCTCAGCGGCGCAGACATTTTATCGGCTGCTAGCACCCGGTACTCCGACTGGTAGGTAATCGGACGAGGATTGTCCGACATGCCGCCGTCGACCGACACATATTGACGAATCCCTGGCACGGTTTTTTGGCCGCCAACGGTGTAGGCCGTTACGCAGGCAGATCCTACGAGCGATCGCCCTGGCTCGCACAAAATCTTAGGTAGGGGCAAGTCGTTCTTTTCGCAAGCTGCCGCCAAGCTTTCACAAACCGTCTTCGACCATTCGTCAATGCTCGGAGGATCGTCCGATTCGGTATAGCGAATGCCCAAACCGCCGCCAATATCTAACTGCTGAATAGGCAGGCCGTACTGGTTCGCGACCTGGAACCAGCGCACCATTACCTCAGCCAAGTCGTGATGGGGCTGTAGCTCAAAAATCTGCGAGCCGATATGCGCGTGAAGGCCCACGCAGTTCAGGCTCTTTCCTTGCTTAGAGATAAAGTCAAAGACTTCTTCTAGCTGCTCGGGGTCAAAGCCAAACTTACTGTCGATGTGGCCCGTTTGAATGTATTCGTGCGTATGGCACTCAATGCCTGGTGTTAGACGTAGCAAAATAGTGGCTTGCTTGCCCGCTTCGTTGGCGATCGCGTTCAGCGTCTTCAGCTCGTGCCAATTATCTACCACCACATGGACATTGTGCTCTAGGCCCAGCTTTAGCTCGTCCAGCGATTTGTTGTTGCCGTGAAAATAGAGATTAGCGGGATTGGCACCTGCGTCTACGGCAGTTCTTAGCTCGCCGCCAGAAACCACATCAATAGTCACCCCTTCTTGGGCTGCGATCGCGCATACTGCCAAACAGTTCCAAGCTTTCGACGCGTACACAATCAGCGATTCACCTGGATAGTGCCGTTCAAAGGCTTCCTTATACTGGCGGCAGGCCGTTCGCAACGTCTGCTCATCTAATATATAGAGCGGTGAACCAAATTCTTCAATCAAGTCCACGACATCACAGCCCCCGACCACCAAATGGTCTTTTTCATTCACGTCGGCGGTGAGTGGCAGCAGTCGCTGGTTGGGCGAATCATCAGCCGATGCTGGAGATAGATACTGAAGGCTAGAAGCGATTTCGTCTAGCTCGGCTGAACTGTTTTTTGAACTGTTTTTTGAACTATTCGCTGAACTCGGTGCGACTGGAGCGGTGGAAACCATGAGGCAAAACAATATAGACTCTGGTTATCAGTGTACAATTGGCCGCTCCTTCCGGTGGTCTTACCTTTAGTTTCATTTTTGAATTTCTTAGCCTGTGTCCCGCTCATTGCCGCTGATATTCCCGCCGTGCTCTCGCTAGATGAAAGATGCCTAGGCGGACTCTGGACAGGCTCGGGCTATCAGCGCGAATTAGACAGTGACTGTAGCGATCTCTTCGTTTTAGTCATGGCGACGACACCTGAGCTAATTCACCAAAGACAGCAGCTAGATAGACAGCAGCTAGATTCTGCGATGCCCGGTCAAAACAGCTCTGATATCCTGGCTGGCAATATTCTGACTGGCAATACTCTGGCTGACAATACCCTGGCTGCTAAAGATATCTCTGATGCGACATCGGCAGACATTACGCTGCTAGGTATGGGCTGTTTGTGGGCCATTCTCGAAGAGGCTCACATTACTACGCTAGCAGTCGAACCGTCTTGGCAGGGTCGAAAGCTCGGGCTACTGCTGCTTTGCCATTTATTAAAATCGGGCTGCCGCCGAGGACTCACCCGCGCCACGCTAGAGGTAAGAGCGTCAAATCAAAAGGCGCTAGGCCTTTACCAAACGTTCGGGTTCAAAGAAGCGGGCATTCGCAAGCGCTATTACTCAGATGGCGAAAATGCCTGCATTCTTTGGTGCAGCGGCCTGCAAGATCAGGCAATGCAAACCCTAATTGACCAGCAGCGCGATCGCGCGATCGCTCATTTGCACAGCCAGTTCCAGCAAGTGTTTATGTGGGCGAGCACCGAAAAATCCGAATAATCGCGTCACTATCTTCTGACAAAAAGTTATTTGAAGATTTTCTTTGCTAGTAGCGCTGATATGTATCAGAAGCAATTTGAGCGTTTAATGGCCGCAGCACAAAAAACAATCCGACACAAGGAACATTTAAACCGGGATTTCCGGCCAATTCCTTAGCATGTAGTGAATACCGCCCACCGCCTCCGAAATTTTGCTGTGTTAGAATCACCCTAACTCAGCCCGCAGCAAGGTGATGGAATACCGCCATGTTTGAACGCTTTACCGAAAAGGCCATTAAGGTCATCATGCTCGCCCAAGAAGAAGCTCGCCGCCTCGGCCACAACTTCGTCGGCACAGAGCAAATTTTACTAGGACTCATTGGTGAAGGCACTGGAGTCGCCGCCAAAGTATTGAAATCGATGGGCGTCAATCTTAAAGACGCCCGTATTGAAGTTGAAAAAATTATCGGGCGCGGCTCCGGCTTTGTGGCCGTCGAGATTCCGTTTACCCCTAGGGCAAAGCGTGTTTTAGAGCTATCGCTCGAAGAGGCGCGTCAGCTTGGACATAACTATATAGGAACAGAGCATTTGCTTTTGGGCCTGATTCGCGAAGGCGAAGGCGTAGCCGCTCGCGTTCTAGAAAATCTAGGCGTGGATCTTTCTAAGGTCCGCACTCAGGTTATTAGAATGCTGGGTGAAACCGCTGAAGTCTCCGGCTCCGGCGGCAGCGCTGGCCGGACAAAGACCCCGACGCTAGATGAGTTTGGCGCTAACTTGACTCAGATGGCGAGCGAAGGCAAGCTCGATCCTGTCGTCGGTCGTCAAAAAGAAATTGAGCGCGTGATTCAGATTCTGGGTCGCCGTACGAAAAACAATCCGGTTCTCATTGGCGAACCGGGTGTGGGTAAGACTGCGATCGCCGAAGGACTCGCACAGCGCATTGGCAACGGCGATATCCCCGATATCCTCGAAGACAAGCGCGTGGTGACGCTAGATATTGGCTTGCTCGTTGCCGGTACTAAGTATCGCGGTGAGTTCGAAGAACGCCTGAAGAAGATTATGGATGAGATTCGCACGGCTGCGAACGTCATCTTGGTAATCGACGAGGTGCATACGCTAATTGGTGCGGGTGCTGCAGAAGGTGCCATTGACGCAGCGAACATTCTGAAGCCAGCGTTAGCTCGCGGCGAGCTGCAATGTATCGGTGCAACGACGCTAGACGAATATCGTAAGCACATTGAGCGAGATGCGGCCTTAGAGCGTCGCTTCCAGCCTGTCATGGTGGGCGAACCTAGCGTCGATGAGACGATTGAGATTCTGCATGGGCTGCGCGATCGCTACGAGCAGCACCACAAGCTGCAAATTCTAGACGAAGCGCTAGACGCCGCCGCGAAGCTCTCTGACCGCTACATTGCCGATCGGTTCTTGCCAGACAAAGCAATTGACCTGATTGACGAAGCCGGTTCTAGAGTGCGCCTGCTAAACTCCCAGCTGCCACCCGCCGCTAAAGAGTTAGACAAAGAGCTGCGTCAGGTTCTTAAAGATAAGGACAACGCGGTTCGCTCTCAAGACTTCGATAAAGCCGGTGAGCTGCGCGATCGAGAGATGGAGATCAAAACTGAAATCCGCTCAATCGCTCAGACTAAAAAGGCCGAAGCCGATGAAACCACCAAGGAAGATTCGCCAAAGGTCACCGAAGAGGATATTGCACACATTGTCGCGTCTTGGACGGGCGTTCCCGTTAACAAACTCACCGAGAGCGAATCCGAGAAGCTGCTGCACATGGAGGACGTTCTCCACCAGCGCTTAATTGGTCAAGACGAAGCTGTCCGCGCTATTTCTAGAGCGATTCGTCGAGCTAGAGTGGGTCTCAAAAGCCCCAACCGTCCGATTGCCAGCTTTGTCTTCTCCGGCCCTACTGGCGTTGGTAAGACCGAGCTAGCTAAGTCTCTAGCTACCTACTTCTTTGGCGCAGAAGAAGCGATGATTCGCCTCGATATGTCTGAGTACATGGAGCGTCATACGGTCTCTAAGCTCATTGGTTCGCCTCCAGGCTACGTCGGCTATAACGAGGGCGGCCAGCTTACAGAAGCGGTTCGCCGTCGCCCTTACACCGTCGTTCTATTCGACGAGATTGAAAAGGCCCACCCCGATGTGTTCAATATGCTGCTGCAAATTTTGGAAGATGGTCGCCTGACCGATGCCAAAGGCCGCACCGTAGACTTTAAGAACACGCTGCTCATCTTGACCTCGAACATTGGTTCTAAAGTCATCGAGAAAGGCGGCGGCGGCCTTGGATTCGAACTCGAAGCCGACCAGGCGGAATCGCAGTACAACCGCATTCGCTCTCTGGTCAACGAAGAACTCAAGCAGTACTTCCGCCCCGAGTTCCTTAACCGTCTAGACGAAATCATTGTCTTCCGTCAGCTCACCAAGGAGGAAGTCAAAGAGATCTCGGTCATCTTGCTCAAGGAAGTCTTTGGCCGCTTGGAGGAGCAGGGCATTACGCTCGATGTTACCGAGAAGTTCAAAGACCGACTGGTGGAAGAAGGCTACAACCCGAGCTACGGAGCAAGGCCGTTACGCAGAGCCATTATGCGCCTGCTAGAAGATAGTTTGGCTGAAGAGATTCTGTCGGGCCGCATTAAGGACGGCGATACCGCTACCGTTGATGTGGGCGAAGACAACAAGATCGTAGTGACCTCGGCAAAGTCTGAGAATCGCGAACTGGTCTCTGCGGCTGACTAACGTTGCGTAATGGGCTTGTGTAATAGGCGTTCATCTGCCCTGAAGCACTCGCTTGAAACGTTTGATTGAACAAAGGCGCTCTGAGATGTAATTCTTGGGGCGCTTTTTAGTGCGGCTTCAGCGCCGCCGGTAATTTTTCAGCGATCGCCGGTTCTCATAATTATCAAGGCGATGGGCGAGCGGCGATCGCACCAGGCCGCGCATTTTAACTTCGCGCACCGCTACAGTGCCCAACCGGCAAAGGCGAGAAGTTTTGTAAATAGACGTAACGCCCACTTGCTTTGTTAAGCAATGAAACTCAATAATTAACTTAACAAGAACTAGTTTGGTGTTGCCATGATTGGTGGAATATTCGAGACGATTGGAAAAACGCTGGGTATCGGCAAAGAAAAGTATTTTCTAGAACTCGATGACGCCGCCGAAGAAGTGGCTAGTAAGGTACAAAAAGCTGCGGCCTCGGCGGTAGAAACCGCTAAAGATGTATCTAGCGACGTTGTGGAGACGATTCAGTCTAAATCTGATGATGCTGGGAGCGCCGCGAATAAAGCAAAAGCGGATGCTAAAAATAAGGCTGAGAAAGTAGACAAGGCCGCTAGTAAGGCCGGTAAAGCTGCTGCCGATAAAGCCGATAAAGCCGCAAGCAAGGCCGATAAAAAAGCCGCTAAGTTCAATAAAAAGGCTAATAAGCTAATCAAGGACGGCGACGCTAAGGTAAAAGTTGAGGCGGACGAAGAGACCGGCGAGATCAAGGCGACTGCCATTGAAACAGACAAAGGCAGCAAGCCTTCTGATAAGAGTGCTCAGCAAGTGATATCGAATGACCAGCCTGAGGCTTCTGCGCCACAGGCTAGCCGCGATCCAGAAGACATTATTCGAGAGGCGATCGCCAAAACTGAAAAAGCGCCAGACGGCAAGCCTGTAGATCCAGAAGCAGCCGACACTTTCTCCACCGACTACCTGATGCCATTAGGCAACCGGGGCCGTCGCCGCCCAGGGCCTAGCTTTTCAAACTACAAAAACATGGCTAGAGACACCAACCCTCGGTTGAAAAACTAGATAACTTATCTAATGAAAGCCTTATAGAGGGCCGTTAAAAAGAACTGCAGACGAGACGATCGCTGCGGTTCTTTTTTTATTTTGCTTTTCTACAAGACCTATCGAGACAAAACCTATCGCGTTGCGTAAGCCGCCATGGGTTCTTTGATAAATCGAATGTACAAATGCTTAAAGGTAGAGCGCAGCACTCTAGGGGCACCAAAATCAATCGGCATCATTTTGTCGGGCAGCTGCCAGTCGGCAAAGGCCAGCTCAGTCGGATGCTGCAGCGGAAAGGCCATATTAGCGATTTCTGGGCATAGACCTAGCCGCATAGACTGTGCGAGCGTAGGTACTATTTGAGGGTCGATGTCTAAAATCTGAGCGATCGCCCGATCCAGCGCAAACACGTTATCAGAAGCCCCCAAAATTCCTAACTCTCTAGGCTCGCCGTTAACCGGCCCGTTCCCTTCTTGCCCCACAATCCCATCAATAATCGTCAGTTCGGGCGAAATCGCTCTAGCTGTTTCTACCAGCATCGTGCCAAAGCGCTGTGCGTCTTTACCCGCCTCCATATGCCACCAAGCTTTCATTTTCCCAGGCACGCAGCCAAACAGATTTTTCACGCCCATGCTCATCGTTAGCTGCACGTGAGACTTTAGCTTTGGTAAGTTAATGACCACATCGGCTTCCATCGCCTCTTTAGACAGCAAAAAGTTGTCAAACTCATTGCCTGCAATCGGATAGCGCTTACCGTGCATTTCTACTACTGGTACACCGGCTTTATTCGCCCATTCCATCAGCCCATTCGCCTCGGCAACGCCTTTTGCACTGCCAAATGCCGGACTATCGCCTAAGAAGGGTTCGCCCCCTGCTGCTTGAACCATTTTTGCCACGCAGTAAACAATTTCAGGGCGGGTCGTACATCCTTTTGTAGGGCGCGATCGCGTCAACAAATTGGGCTTGAGCAGGACGCGATCGCCAGGCTTTATAAAATGGGCCATACCGCCCATCGGCTCAAGCAATGCGGTTAAACGCTGCTGCAAAACCTCCACTTCGTAAGTGTCTGCTTTGAGTAGGCTAACGGTAGGCTGCATCTGTTCTAGCATCTAAAAAATTCCTGTACGGCTGCGGCATCTCAGTTATTTGGCCAACAATATGGCTCGCATCCTTGCATAATAAACTGTCTGCATCTTACTGTCGGCTATTTAGCAGCAGCAGGGTCCTGTAAACAGACCAGTATGGTTATATTTGTATGTTCGACTTTTGGGCCAAAACTAGCGGTACCTGGATTAACGTTGCCTTAGTTTTGCTAGGTAGCGGCTGCGGACTGCTGTTGCGCAATCGACTTTCAAAAAAGATGCAAAGCGTGATTACACAAGCAGTAGGGCTAACTACCATCGTTATTGGTTTATTGATGTCTCAGTCGCTTGCCAAGGCTAGCGTTGGTCAAGTAGATGGCATTGTTTTGGCTTTGGTATCCCTGGTGCTCGGTGGACTACTCGGCGAATGGCTGCAAATAGAAGAGCGGCTAGGCGTAACGGGAGACTGGCTGAAGGCGCGATTTAAAGGAGGCAGTCGCTTTACTGAGGGGTTTGTCGCTGCGAGCCTACTTTTTTGCATCGGGCCAATGGCCATTTTAGGTAGCCTCAACAATGGTCTGCTAAACGACAGCACCATTCTGGTTGTAAAAAGTACGATGGATGGACTGGTTTCCATCGCCCTCACGGGAACCTATGGTATCGGCGTCGCGTTCTCGATACTGCCTGTACTGATTTATCAAGGCAGCCTTTCATTACTCGCCAGTATTCTAAAGCAGTCTATTTCGGATCCCGCAGCTAGCCCTAGCGTTTTGCTCATCACCGGAACCGGCGGCATTATGATCTTGGGTCTAGGGATTAATCTATTAGAGATAAAGGCGATTCGCGTCGCTTCTTTTCTGCCTGCGTTGGCGCTAGGGCCACTGTTTAGCGGCTTAGCTAAATTGCTACTTCCCTAATCGATCGGCTTGGTCTTGAACGGTGTGCTTAATCGCACTGCGCGCAATTTTAGGTAGCGACTGCGTTTCTGTTTCTGCGCCGGATGCTGTTGGAGCAACAGACCGCTGGCTGACTAGACTAATAGGGACAGGGACACTGTGAAACCCTTTAATGCCCCTAAATAAACAGTAAACAAAGGCTGCGCCTGCTTGCCAGGTGAGTAGCACTGCAGGATCTACGCTGCTTAACATAGTGGTCGAAAAGCCCAAAACGTACAGCACTAGACAGCAAGCATTGAGTGGAAATTGATCGCGATCTCCACCGCAGCGATAGATGGTGTAGTGAAGCCATCTAGATACCGCCAGAGAAAGCAATAGCACCACGCCCACCGCGTTTGTACTGATCAGCATGGCAAAGCCAAACAGCTTTTGCGTTTGTAAAAATGGGTAGATCCAGATGCGAGCTTCCTCGTTGAACTGGTTGTACATCCAGAACGTAGCGCGAACTGCAATTAGGAAACAAATCCAAGTTATGCCGTTAAAAGCGAGTATACGCCAGCTATGAGCAGCCGTTTCGATAGCTGCTAAGGCGGTCTGTTCGAGCTTGCTAGCTTCTAGTAGAATCAGCGCAGGTACAGCTAGGCCAACTGCCCAACCCCAGGGCGCAGCGGTATCGAGTCTGAGCTTGTCCTTGTATTGCGTAAAGGCTTTAGACAGTACCGGCTTGCTCTCATATTTGGCGCCGATGATATCGTTTTCCCAATAGCCAATCTCGTATACGCACCAGTAGCTAATCGTCAGCAACAGCAGTCCCATTGCGTTTAGCAAAAAATGACTGCTCAAAAAGCTAAAGGCAATGACCAGGAAGGCCCAATGACCTGCAATCACCCGCTTCATAACGTGCGATTTGCCTGGATTTTTAACCCGCTCGGAGTAGACTAGCGGCGCGTATACATCGGCCATGGGTGGAACGCATTCGGCTTCTGGCCACTGAACCCAATAAGTTGTTTTCGCTGCGGATAATAGTGCTGCACTCTGCTGGGGATCAGCCGTGATGACGATAGCGCGAGCGATTGTCTGCTGGTCGAGTTTCTCAGATAATCTGGCTAAGGTGCCCTTTGCCCGGTCGGTTAGGCCTTGCCAGAAGCGACAGGCTATAGCTTTCCCTTCGATCTTATCAGCGACCTCGCTAGGTAGATGCTTAAGCAGCGGATTGACGATCCAACTGAAGCCGCTAGTGGCGATGACGACTTTTGCGTTGGGGTTTTGGGCGATCGCCGCTAGCAACTGCTCATTCCAATTTGCCTGAGCTATGTGCTTAGCTTTAGCTCGCCATACAAGCGGTGTCCAGGGGAACAGGAGCGTCGCCAGCACGACTAGAACCCAGTCCATTGGACTATCTTCATTGGCCCGGCGACCCGGTAACCACTGCCAGGGCTGAATGACGGTAGCTGCTAGTAAGTAAGCTGCTCCAAGCGGCCGCGGACTAATCGCGTTTAAATACTCTGCGGTAGAGTTTCGTAAAAATAGAGTTTCGTCAAAATCTAGAATAATAGGATTCTCAGCAGCAGCCGTTTGAACAGACTCGATGGCTCGAGTGCTAGAATCAACCGCTTTGTCAGTCGCCGCTTTTTTAGGAGTCAAAATGTTTACGGTGAAAGCCATGCAATCATGCAACTTTTAAAGTAGTAGTAGAGGTTGCCTACAGCCGAATGTGTCGCTCTGCAGGTTTGGCATATTGCCTGTGAGGTCGCACACCAGTGTTCCCTCGTTGAGAAGGCTCTATTTAATACGGCAGTGAGCCGTAGAAGTGCGCTATGCACACTGCTTCCTTCTAGAAAGTCTTACTCTGTTGTTCTAAGACATCAGTAAGATATTTATCTAAATAGGAATTTTCTAGATACCTTCAATCTAGAATGCCGCCTAGCTATGGCTTATGACAGAGTATCTCCGGTTTACATACAAATAATTATCAATACGTGAAATAACGGTTAGGAACGAGCAAGGTAGATCGAACAGACTTTCACGAATCATCAAAGAATATTGTTGTAAAACGCGTTTAGCTTTTCAACTTCTTCACAGAGCACAGCAACCATCTTCCTCAAGGTAGAAAGTAGAGGCTAATTGTGATCTTCTACCTACCGTAAAATCAACCCCCAGAACATAGCCAGTTTGGGCAATGGGCAAATGGTTGGGTATAAACGATTTGTCTGCTTAAGACAGGTAGAGGTTGCCTTTAAAGAGCAACAAAAAAGTGACATAGGTCACAAGGGTTAAATGTATCTAAAACTACTAGATTAGGAAGAACAAATACAACTCTCTATGATCTGACTTGATAAAACCGAAGAACAAAGAAAAAAAACGATGCTCATAAAAGAGCACCGAATAAAAAGTAAATGTACTTATTTTGTTGATCAATTTGGTGGCGGGGCACGGATTTGAACCGTGGACCTTCGGGTTATGAGCCCGACGAGCTACCAGACTGCTCTACCCCGCGACGTATTTGCGAGTAAGTTCTTTCTAGAACGTTCGCGCTTAACAAGTATAGCCGGTTAGCTCTCTATTGGGAAAGTTTCTTTTAAAGAATTTCTTAGATGGTTGCAAGCTCGCCGACCACTTCTAATCGACTGTACTTGCCAATTAGCATAAATTTTTCTTCTAGCGCTTCTGATACGTCGGGTTCTATCCAGCCAAGCTGCTTTAGCAAATAGACGGCAGCCGCGTATTTAGCTCGCTTAGATCCGTCTACCACTTTGATCGCGATTCCCATCCCATCGCCGACGCGCCCGATGCACTGAATGCCCTCTGCTCCAGATTTGCTCACCAAATCTCCCTGGCTAAGCTGCATGAGCTGGCTGTCGAACCCATCTGGGCCAGAAATGAGCATGGGATAGTGCGTCATGGCTCGGATGATGCGCTCTAGCTGTAGGCTATCGCCGGAGGCTAGCTTGGCAAACAGCGTGGCCATTTGGCTGAGCTGCATTAAATAGGTGGGGGCGCTGCAATCGTCATGAGCGCAGATAAATTCATCGGCGGGCATGCCGATCAGTTCGGCGATTTGCTTGATGATGAGTTTTTGTAAGGGGTGCGATCGCCCCACATATCCATCTAAGGACCAGCCTTGCTGCTTGCAAACCGCTAGCATTCCAGCATGTTTGCCCGAGCAGTTGTGAGCTAGCGGGGTGTTCTTACCAGGCGGGGTTGGGCATTGCAGCGCACCCGGTTCTACATCGCAGCGCCACAAAATATTGAAAGCTTGACGAACCTGCTCGATATTGCCCTGATGTGAGCTGCAGATAATGGCCAGATCTTTGTCGGTTAAATGGAAGTGATCGAGGGTGCCTGTGGTGAGTAGGGCTAAAGCTTGAAAGGGCTTTAGCGCCGAACGAATAAAGGTGCCAAACTCTGGGTCGCCTGCGTTGGCTAACGTTCTGCCTCGGCTGTCGCAGGCGACCGCATGGACTTTGTGGGTCGATTCAACAATGCCTTCTCTGAGCAGTTGAACGTTTAGCAGCGACGAATGACGGCTCACCCTATTCATAAAGTTACTCTGTGAGTGGAAAAAACTGTGAGTGTAAAAGCTGTGAGTGTAAAAACTGTGAGCGCGGAAAAACTGTGAGCGGCTGCGCTATACAAACTGCCAGGTCACTAAGCAAAACGAGATAATGCCCATGATGACGGCAAACGTTTTCTGCATTCGCAGCATCGAAGGCTTTACCTGGTAGTCGGCAATCAGGCGATCGCGATTGTACAGCTCTTCGGGCTTTTCCCACATTTGCCCGTCGTACCAGCCAGACTCTTCGTAGAACACCGACTTTTGCACTAGGCGATCGCACACATGCCGCCAACCAATATAAAGCTGAATGAGCACCAGCGTTGGCAGCAGCAGTGCGCCCAATGTGCCGCTCAGCAAAAAATATAGGGTCGCTTTATCTGGCGCAAAGCTAACCGCTGCCATGGGGCCAACCACTATCCAACTCAGTAGCCACAGCGACACAATTGGGATTAAGTAACCCTTCAGGCTGCGAGATCCCCAGCTATAAAACCAAGATTCGCTCATGCCCTCGTATTCTTTAATCGGAATTTGCTCTACAGGAACCGGGCAACGCGCCGGAATAGAGCTTTTCTTTGTATCGCCATTCATTTGTGATTGCACTCGTTAGTCGCTCGACTACTCGCTATAGGGTTGACCAAATTGTCCGCCGCTAGGGGCCGGTGAAAGGTTCTGCGGGGTAAATTCGATTTGGGTGGCATGGCCCCAAAAGGCTTCCAAATCGTAAAACTCGCGATCGCTTGGCATAAAAATATGCACAATCACATCGCCATAGTCCTTTAGCACCCAGCGCCCTTCGCTCATGCCTTCTGTGCGCAGCGCCTGCCGATCTAGCTGCGCTTCTATTCCATCTTCTATCGAGTTTGCGATCGCCCGCACCTGCACGTTCGAGAAGCCCGTCACAATCACAAAGTAATCGGCTAAATATGAAACATTGCCAGTCTCTAGAATCGTAATATCGCCTGCTTTACGATCGTCAGCAGCTTCTGCGATCGCTAGCGCCAGAGCTTTTGCCGATTCATCTACGGGATACGGTTCGTCGTTTGAGTCCTCAGGGGCGATCGCACTAGGGCGATTGTCCACCCGCTCTCCGTCAGCCCCATAGGGTTCAGCGCTATGACCGTCATCTTCAAAAGCAGAAATATTAACCATCGTTTTTTCAGCCGTTACCTTGTCGAGATCGCGCAAAAGCTCAATTCCTTTTAGAGAGAACTGTGAGATTAGAAAGCTTAGATTAAAAAGCCTAGATAAAAAGTGTCCTCTTTAGTCTACCGAAAATTAGTTTACTGAAGGTAAGCCCCTTCTTAGATATTGCGCTACCTGCTTTGGTTTAATCAAAACCTCTCGCAATATTTCCTTACAAAAAGGAGCGCCGCAGACCTTGTGCTGCATTTTGGGTGCTACATTTTGGATCGATCCTACAGATGAGTGGAGCTGCCTGTTTTGATTATCGGTCTTTTTATCGGCCTCACGATAGGCGTGCTAGCCGCCACGATTGTTTACTGGCTAATGCAGCAGCGCATCGAAAAGCTAACGAGCGCCCTGCAAAATAACCAGCGCCGCCTTCAGCAGCTAGAAAACGAGCACGAGATTCGGCTGCGTACGGCGACCGATCAGCTTCAGGCAGACTACGAAGGGCAACTGGCCGAAAAAATTGAGTATTACCAGGACGATCAAATTATTCAGTCTGAGCTAAAAGAAGCAGAGTTTGAAACGCGCCTAGCAGTGATTGAAAACGCCTATAACCGAGAGCTAGCGCTGACGGGACAGGGTAAGCAGTTGCCTCAGTAACGCCATCACTCATGCCATTGGTAATGCCGATAGAAGAGAAGGTCGATAGAAGAGAAGGCTAACCGCTTAACCTTTACAGGTTATAGAATGGCTACTGTTGAACGAAAAGATAAGGACTCCCGTATGACTCGCGCAATTATGGAAACAAGCAAAGGTACTATCAACCTGGACTTGTTTGAAAAAGATGCTCCCAAAACCGTGGAGAACTTTGTGAAGCTTTCTAAAGATGGCTTCTACGACGGCCTCAACTTTCATCGGGTCATTCCTAACTTTATGATTCAAGGCGGTTGCCCCGAGGGTACGGGAACTGGCGGCCCTGGCTACAAAATTAAGTGCGAAATTAACGATAACAAGCACCAAGCCGGAAGCATTTCGATGGCTCACGCTGGCAAAGATACCGGCGGCAGTCAGTTCTTTATCTGCCACGCGCCTCAGTCTCATTTAGATGGCGTGCATACGGTCTTTGGTAAAACCGAAGATATGGCCGTGGTGAACAAAATTGAGAAGGGCGACACTATCGAATCTGTAAAGATTGAAGACTAAATCTGCTGCCTGAACAAGGGTTCAAATCTGCCTGAGAACGAGACTGCTCTACGTTCTCAGGCATTTTAGGTTTAAAGCAGAGCGCCGCTAAATGGTTTAGTCTAAAACCATCTGAAATTCACAGGGTTTTAGTCGCAGACGATGCTTTTCTAGAGTCGCTGTGCGATCGCACTCATATGGTCTCTAACTCACAACCTACTCGAATCCCGCAGAAAGCGCTAGATGCTTCTACTGCAGGCACCCAACCTGAGCGCGTAGACTCGGCTAGCGCTTGGGCGATAGTGCGATCGCCCATCGGCAAAAAACTACTCACGGGCATCACAGGTATAGGGCTAGTCGCGTTTGTAGTGGTGCATCTGCTGGGTAATCTGACGCTTTTTTTTAGCGCTTCGGCCTACAACCAAATTGCTTACGTTGTGGAGCAGCTAGGCCCGCTCACTTATTTAGTCGAGCTGACTTTGGCAGCGGTTGTTCTACTACATATCTACATTGGCACCCAGATTTACCTGGGCAAGCGCAAGGCCCGCCCGGTAAGCTATGCCGAATACGAATCAGCCGGTGAGCCGAGCCGTCAAACCTTGAGTTCTCGCACAATGATTTTCTCAGGCTTGCTGCTAGGACTCTTTTTAGTTGCCCACTTAGCCACTTTCAAGTTTGGGACTTACTATGCTATTCCAGGCACGGCTCGCCGGGATTTGTCTCGCTTAGTGTTTGAGACTTTTCATCAGCCGACCTATACCGCAGGCTATGTCGTGGTGATGAGTTTACTGGGCTTGCATTTGCGTCACGGTCTTTGGAGCGCTTTGCAGTCTATAGGGATTGCGACTAAGCCAGCGACTTACGCGGCGAGTGCTGTTTTGGGTAGTGCGATCGCGCTTGGATTCATCGGGTTGCCTTTGTCTATCTACTTTGGACTGATTGGTTGAGGTCTGATATGCAACTGAACGCTCGTATTCCGGATGGCCCGCTCAGCGAGAAATGGACAACCTTTCAAGATCGCTGCAAGCTGGTAAACCCTAGCAATAAGTCTAAGCATAAGATTCTGGTGGTTGGCACCGGGCTAGCGGGAGCAGCGGCAGCGGCCACTTTAGCCGAGCAAGGCTATCAGGTCAAAAGCTTTTGCATTCAAGATTCGCCGCGCCGCGCTCACAGCATTGCGGCTCAAGGTGGCATTAACGCTGCTAAAAACTATCCGAATGACGGCGATAGCGTCTGGCGACTGTTCTACGACACGATTAAAGGCGGCGACTACCGCTCTAGAGAAGCCAATGTCTATCGTCTAGCGCAAATTAGCAATCAGATTATTGACCAGTGCGTTGCCCAAGGCGTTCCGTTTGCTCGCGAATATGGCGGACTGCTGGCAAATCGTTCGTTTGGGGGGGCGCAGGTTTCGCGTACGTTTTATGCCAAAGGTCAAACCGGACAGCAGCTATTGCTAGGCGCTTATGGTGCGCTGATGCGACAGGTCGCGGCGGGGCGAGTGGAGCAGTTTCCTCGGCGGGAAATGCTGGATTTGGTGGTCGTAGACGGTCAGGCGAGAGGGATTGTGGTGCGCAATCTGCTGACGGGCGAGTTTGAGCGGTATGAAGGTGATGCGGTAATTCTGGCAACCGGCGGATACAGCAACGTTTACTATCTCTCTACGAATGGAAAAAACTCTAATGTGACAGCGGCCTGGCGGGCGCATAAGCGGGGGGCGCTGTTTGCCAATCCTTGCTTTACGCAGATTCATCCTACCTGCATTCCGGTGGCCAGCGAGTTTCAGTCTAAGCTGACGCTGATGAGTGAGAGCTTGCGTAATGATGGCCGGGTGTGGGTGCCCAAAAAAGCAGGAGAGACGCGATCGCCCCAAGATATCCCAGAGGCCGACCGCGACTATTATTTAGAAACGCGCTATCCCACGTTTGGCAACCTCGTTCCTAGAGATGTGGCCTCTCGCAATGCCAAGCAGGTGATTGATGAAGGTCGCGGCGTGGGGAATACAGGGCTTGCCGTTTATCTGGACTTTCGCGATGCGATCGCTCAGCAAGGCAAATCCGCCATCGAATCGCGCTACGGCAACCTGTTCGAAATGTATCAGCGCATCACGGGCGAAGATCCTTACGCTGAGCCGATGCGAATTTATCCGGCGGTTCACTACACGATGGGTGGTCTTTGGGTGGACTATCACCTGATGAGCACAGTGCCTGGTCTGTTTGTATTAGGTGAGGCAAACTTCTCCGATCACGGTGCGAATCGCTTGGGAGCGAGCGCTTTAATGCAGGGCTTGGCCGATGGCTACTTCATCATTCCGTACACGCTAGGGAACTACATTGCAACGACCGATCTGCCAGAAGTGACCACTGACGACGACGCTTTTGGTGAGGCAGAGGCATCGGCTAGAGCGCGAACGCTGAAGCTGTTGAGCATTAAGGGCGATCGCACCGTATTAGATTTTCACCGTTCGCTAGGTCAGCTGATCTGGCAGGGCGTGGGGATGACTCGCAGTAAAGGTGAGCTAGAAGAAACGATTGAGAAAGTGCGATCGCTGCGCAGTGAATTTTGGCAAAACCTGCGCGTCCCTGGTGAAGCAACTACGCTCAATCAAAACCTGGAGTTTGCGGGCCGCGTTGCCGACTTTATGGAGCTAGGCGAAGTGATGGCCCAAGATGCTCTAGCTCGCGAAGAATCTTGTGGCTGTCACTTTCGCACTGCCTATCAAACTGCCGAAGGCGAAGCCCGCCGCCGAGACGACCAGTTTTCTACTGCTGCCGCTTGGCAATATCAAGGCGACGAACAGCCCGCTACGCTCGTTGAAGAATCTCTCAGCTTCGAGAATGTAGAACTCACACAGCGCTCTTATAAATAGTTTTAAATAGTTTTCTCTTTCTTTCACCCATGCAAGTCCATCTGAAAATCTGGCGACAACCTGGCCCTGCCGACGCTGGCGAATTTGTTCAATATACGGTTGATGCGATCGCCCCCGATCTGTCTTTTCTCGAAGTGCTAGACAAGCTCAACGAGCAGCTTACCGAAGCAGGCGCACTCCCCGTCGAATTCGATCACGATTGTAGAGAGGGTATTTGCGGCGCTTGCGGCATGATGGTCAACGGTCAGGCGCATGGCCCCCAGCAGCGCACCTCCGTCTGCCAGCTCTACATGCGCAACTTTCAAAACGGCGATACGATCACCATCGAACCCTGGCGAGCCAAAGCCTTTCCGGTGGTTAAAGATCTGGTGGTTGATCGCTCATCGCTAGATCGCATTGCTGTAGCGGGCGGCTATATCTCTGTAAAGACCGGGTCGGCGCCAGATGCTAATGCGGTACTAGTGGATAAACCAAGCGCTGACACAGCTTTCGACTACGCCACCTGTATTGCTTGTGGTGCTTGCGTTGCGGCCTGTCCTAATGCGTCGGCCTCGCTATTTACAGCCGCTAAAATTGCCCACTTAGCGCTGCTGCCCCAAGGCCTACCAGAGCGTAAAAAGCGCGTTGTGAAGATGACGCAGCAGATGACTAAAGAGGGCTTTGGCGACTGCTCGAATCATGGGGAATGTCAGTCGGTGTGTCCTAAAGGGATTTCGATTGATGCGATCGCCCAAATGCGCCGAGAATACGTTCGCGCTCAGCTTCCTTTTTAGCCTTTTGTCCCTCCCTTTCTCCTAAATTCTCCTACCAGCAGGTTCCAAGCCTGTTTACACTGCTATGCCGACTGTTCAAGAAATCTACACCGATGGCGCTTGCTCGGGAAATCCGGGGCCAGGCGGCTGGGGCACCCGGATCGAATTTAGCGATGGCCAGGTGCATGAGCTAGGCGGCCGGGATACCGCTACAACGAACAATCGGATGGAGATGCAGGCTGCGATCGCGGCCCTAGACTTTCTTAGCCAGGACAAAGCCGCTGCCGATAGCAAGCTCGTTTTGCTCCATACCGACAGTGAGTACGTCAAAAATGGCATCACTAAATGGATTACCGGCTGGAAGAAAAAGGGCTGGAAAACCTCAGCGGGTAAGCCCGTGCTCAACAAAGACCTCTGGCAGCAACTCGATCAGCTAAGTCAAACGCTTGCCGAAGAAAATCTTAAGGTCGATTGGCGCTACGTACGCGGACACACTGGCAATCCGGGCAACGAACGCTGCGACGAAATTGCCAGAGCCTACTCCCATGCTCAGCCAATTTCACTGAGCCAGTACAAAGCTGCTGCAAAAAATAAATCTAAACAGAAAGAGACCGCAGATAAAAAGTCTAAAGATCCCCTAGAAAGCTATGAGACATCAGAGTCGCAGGTCAAATCCAACGAACAAGAGAGTGACTATAGAAACTTATCTATCTCTACCCTAGAAATAAACGCGGCTACTACGGAGGAATCATTCAAAGAAGCAGCGCTAAAATCCTACGAGCAAGCTCCTGACTCAAATTCCCAGACTATGCCTTCATCAGATTCTAAGCTCATCGAAAATGGAACATCTCGAATAGAGCGGCTCGAAAACGCATTAAGAACGCTACAGGTTACCGATGAATTGGCTAAGCAGGGATATCTCATTACCAGCGCTGAGCTTGCCGATTTGATGGACGTAAATGCTAGCGCTGTGACTAGCCGAGGCGACTATTGGGCCTGGCGGAACTGGACCGTCTCGCGCATTCGCCGAGAAGGCAATCAAATTCTGTGGCAATTAGAACGTATCGACGAGTAGAGCGTCTTTTAGTCTCAGGTCAATAAAGCGCTCCAAACGAGCTTCCTATCCTGGTGGCCAACTCAAAGTCCGACCGCCTAATAGATGCAGGTGAAGGTGGAACACCGTTTGGCCGCCTTCCTCCCCAGTATTGATCACAACTCGATAACCCTTATCGAGGTTTTCTTGCCGCGCAATTTCACTCACCGTAAAGAGCAGATGCCCTAGTATCGCCTTGTCTTCCGGCTGCGCGTCTGCCAGCTTTGGAATAGGCTTCTTAGGGATGATCAAGATGTGAGTAGGGGCCTGCGGTGTGATATCTCTAAAGGCCAGACAAAGCTCATCTTCGTAAACAATATCGGCTGGAATTTCGCGCCGAATAATTTTGCTAAAAAGGGTGTCTTCGCTCATATCTTGTTGTTGGTATCGGGCTGTTATTCAAGTCCTGATTCTACCTTCTTCCCAAGACACCGCTTTTCTAATCAGTCGGAAAATCGGTGCCGACGATTAAAACGGGACTGCCGATTAAGTTGCCAAAGTCGAACGAGACTGGGATGTCCATGCCCCAGTCAAATTTTCCGTTTTCATCTAGCATTTCGCCTACAATGGGCACGCCCGCTAGATCTAGCTCGTTAGATTTTGCGCCAGAATTTTGGGAATCGGCAAAATCTGAGTTAATGCTTTCTGCGGCTTCGCTTAGCCCTGTGCCAGTACGATGAGCCGACATCTTGCCGTCTTCTAACGGCAGTAGCGAGCTAGCAGCGTTTGGCATAGGATTCGCCCAAGACTGCTTAGCTGTACCGGCAACGGCAGTTAAGGCGACGGTGAGAGACAGTAAGCTCAGCGCAACGCTGGTGCTACTACCCACCCTATTCTTTGAAAGATTGACCAAGCTATTAAGCATAAGGTTAAGCATAAGGTGCGACTCTGTGAAATAGAACAAGATTCAGATTAGCTATCCTTCCCGACCCAGAGAAGCGGCGTTTGCAAATAGAACGCCTAAAGCCTTCTCTTGATGCAGAGATTCTGTTTAATAGGACGCCCAAATCGAAGCGCTTATGCGTGGCGCTGCTACATAAGTTAATAAGCGATCGCTCATTTCCGCTACTTCATATAGGGCGTTTCTACCTGCGGATTCACAACTTCTGCAATGATCGAATCGCCCGGCTTGAAGATCACTTGAGAATGCAGCCAGTTGGCGATCATATGCGGGCAGTTTTGCTTCACCCACCGCACTATAAATATTCGAAAGACCGGTTTAGAGTGCCGCGCAATCATCTTTAGCAACCTATTCAGCGGCCTAGACGGTACGCGCTGATTGACCAAATTGACTGAGCCGACATCGTAAAGGCAGTCTACGATGAGCCGTACAGTAATTTCTTCTCGCAGAAACAAGCTTTCTAGCAGCATTTCTACATCGCGTATGCGCTCGTCCTCCTTCTGGCGTTCGCTGATTGTAAGGACCAGTTTCTGGGATCCGGAGCGTCTCAACATAATGCGCTAATGGCCGCGAGCGACGTTACAACAAGAATGTAAACCATACCAACTTACCCCTTATTCCTCGATACAAGCTACTGCAAAGATAACCAGAACGCTCGAGCTAGCGGCCATCTGGTTAGCTTCTTGATTTTCAGGGGCAAGCTAGCCAAGGGTTTACGCCTAACTAGTCTCTACTCTGCGGGGTTCATTAGCGCACATGTTAGCAAGAGTTTGGAGTGCGTCCTTAGTGGGCATCGATGCGCTGAAGGTGGGCGTTGAGGTTGACTTGTCGGGCGGGTTGCCGGGCGTGGTGATTGTGGGACTGCCGGACGCGGCGGTGCAAGAGTCGCGCGAGCGGGTGCGGGCGGCGCTAAAGAACGCTGGGTTTGCGTTTCCGATGCGAAAGGTGGTGATTAATCTGACGCCAGCGGATATTCGTAAGGAAGGTCCGATTTACGATTTGCCCATTGCGATTGGAATTTTGGCGGCTTCGGAAGGGGTGGCGACGGCTTGTCTCGATGACTATTTGTTTTTGGGCGAAATGTCTTTGGATGGAACGCTAAGACCGGTGGCGGGTGTGGTTGCGATCGCAGCAGCAGCCCGCCAGCTAGGACTCAAAGGTCTGGTTCTTCCCGCAGATAATGCTTACGAGGCGGCAGTGGTTCCAGGTTTAGCCGTGTATGGCTTTAAGCAGTTGACTGAGGTGGTCGATTTTCTGAACGCGCCTGAGTCTCATGAGCCTGTAAAAGTAGATGCGCCTGAGGAATTATTGCGATCGCCCAAGTCTCTCCTAGACCTGCGAGATATCAAAGGCCAAGTGCAAGCTCGCCGCGCCCTAGAAATTGCCGCAGCCGGAGGGCACAACCTTTGCTTAATCGGGCCACCAGGCAGTGGTAAAACCATGCTTGCTCAGAGGCTTCCCGGCATCCTACCCCCGCTGACTTTTTCCGAAGCCTTAGAAGTCACTCAAATTCATTCTGTTGCTGGCCTGCTCAAAGAAAAAGGTAGCTTAGTCAACCAAAGACCTTTCCGTACGCCTCATCACTCTGCTTCTGGCCCTTCCTTAGTGGGCGGCGGCAGCTATCCCAAACCGGGCGAAATTTCACTTGCTCATCGAGGCGTTCTTTTCTTAGACGAACTTACCGAGTTTAAGCGCAGCGTGCTCGAATTTCTTCGCCAGCCTTTAGAAGACGGCAAAGTCACGATTACCAGAACCCGACAGTCCGTAGAATTTCCAGCTCAGTTCACCCTGGTCTCTAGTACCAATCCCTGCCCCTGCGGCTACTTTGGCGATACCGTGCAGCCCTGTACCTGTAGCCCTCGCCACCGAGAGCAGTACTGGGCCAAACTATCTGGCCCGCTGATGGATCGAATTGATTTGCAAGTAGTGGTTGGCCGGCTCAAGCCCGAAGAAGTGACTCGCCAGCTAGAAGGCGAAGAGTCTGCCGCCGTAAGGATTCGAGTAGAAGCAGCTCGCCACCACGCGCAGGCTAGATTTGCGGAAGAGCCTGCTTTGCAATGCAACGCGGATATGGAAAGCCGTCATATTCGCAAGTGGTGCGCCTTCGATGAAGCGACTCGTCTACTGATTGAAGGTGCGGTTCGAAAGCTAGGACTTTCTGCTCGCGCTACGGATCGCATCCTTAAAGTAGCTCGCACCATCGCCGATTTAGGAAATTCGCCCGATATTCAAACCCACCACGTTGCCGAAGCCATTCAGTACCGCACGCTCGATCGGCTGCAATAGCGATCGCCGATAACCGTTGTAGATACCGTAAACAATCGCGTAATAGCACTAAATTGTGAGCTATCCCACAGCCAGCTAGGACAATATCTCGCTATTCTCTCAACTGTCTGTTCTACGCTCAAAGCGGGAATCAATGAGATACTTCCCTTTAGGCATACGCGAAATTAGTAGCCAAACCGGTAGTCTGTAGGGGCATACGCATCATGCCGACCGTTGTGATTTTATGAGGAGTTATTTGAACATGTCTATGAAAAAGAGTCTTTTGAGTGCCGTGGGTTTGCTGGTGCTAGCTATTGGCATTCAGCTTCCTGGACGAGCGCAGAGCTTATCTGAGAATGATTTGGCAGCAGGCCGCGATACTTACGAAGTTCCGTTGAGTGAAAGCGTACGCAGTGAGCCCGCTGCTGCTGAATTGGGCGTTCAGGCTGGGGTGCTACCAGAAGAGTCGCTAACGGCTGAAACCCTGACGACTGAAGCTATGATGGCTGAGCCAGCAGCAGATACTGAGCTAGTTTATCCTGTTTCTGAATCGGAAGAAGTCGCTCAAGTACGCCGCCGTCAGGTTCCCGGTGCGGTTGCTAGCCCAGACTTTATTGGCATCGGTGCTGACTTTGGCACTGCGGACGACGTTACTTTTGCTGTTATCAGCAAGCTATCGGTAAGACCGCAAATTGCTGTGCGTCCTTCTGTCCTAGTCGGCAATGACTTTGCCGTACTCGTTCCGGTGACTTACCAATTCAACCGATTCAATACGAACGCGGCTGGTTTTCAGATTAGTCCGTACGCAGGCTTGGGCGCTTCCTACGTAGATGGAGATGATTCTTCAGATATCGGCCTGCTACTCTCGGGCGGCGTTGATGTTCCAGTTTCTCGGCAATTTACAGTGAACGCGCAAGCCAACTATGCAGGCATCTTCAGCGATTCTGAAAACTTTGGCGTTACCGTCGGCGTTGGCTATAACTTTGGCGGACTGCTTCGTTAGAAAGCCTGATTAATTTAATTGAGCCCCGAAAAGCGGAGAAACGGAGAAGCGGCTAGGTAAAACCTGGTCGCTTTTTTGGTGTCTTTTTCTGATGTCGCTTCCCGACGTCTTTTTCTAAATCTATTGGCTGGGAAAACTGAATAGAGACCCGTAGAGGCAGGCGTGTTGGTGAAGGCTATAAGGAAAGTTTTGGCTGGCGAGCCGGTTGACCCCTTAGCGCATTTAAGAAAGACTTTTCAACAAGTTTGGGGCTATGACAATTTTCGCCATCCGCAGGGCGAGATCGCTCAGGCTATTCTAAGCGGCCAGGATATTTTGACCGTGATGCCAACCGGTGCCGGTAAGTCGGTATGTTTTCAGCTTCCGGCTTTGATGCAGACGGGCGTTACGTTGGTGGTGTCGCCGCTGGTGGCGCTGATGGAAAATCAGGTGCAGGAATTGAGTGAGAAGCGGCTTCCGGCGGCGGCTCTGCACAGTGAGTTGAATAAGTCTTCGCGGTGGCAGGTGATGCAGCGGCTCCAGCGAGATGAGCTTCGTCTTCTCTATCTCTCTCCAGAGACGCTGCTGAGCCAATCTGTTTGGAGCGCGCTCTGTCATCCTCAACTTAAAATCAATGCATTAGTCTTGGATGAGGCTCATTGTTTGACTCAGTGGGGCGATACGTTTCGGCCTACTTACCGGCGGCTAGGTGCGGTGCGAGCCAGCTTGTTAGCGCACAAGCCCAAAGGGGCTAAGATTGCGATCGCAGCTTTTACGGCAACTGCCGATCCAGCCACTCAACAAACCCTCAAAACCGTTTTACAGCTAAACAATCCGCAGCTCGTTCTGCTCAACCCTTACCGCAGTAATCTTCACCTCGCGGTTAAAACGGTATGGACGCCAAAGGGTCGAAAACGCGCCCTGCTCAAGTTTGTGCAAAGCCACGGAAAGCAGTCGGGACTCATCTATGCACGTACTCGCAGAGGCACCGAATCGCTGGCGAGATGGTTTGCGCAGCAGGGTTATTCTGTGCAGGCTTATCACGGCGGCTTAGGCGCTGCCCAACGGCGGCGCATAGAAGCTCAGTGGATTGGCGGCGACTGTCAGTTTGTCGTCTGCACCTCTGCGTTTGGCATGGGTATCAACAAATCGGACTGTCGGTTTGTGGCGCATTATGAGGTGCCGAGTTTGATTTCTGAGTATGTGCAGGAGGTGGGCCGGGCGGGGCGAGATGGCAAGCCTGCAGAGGCGCTGTCTTTGGTGAGCGAACCGACTGGGCTGCTATCTCCTGAAGACAAGCGGCGGTGGCAGTTTTTTGAGCAAAAGGCGAAGGAGCTAGAGCGGTCGGCGGTGCGGCTGTCGAAGCAGATTCCGGCAAAAGGAAATGTAGATGAGGTGCGGCGTCAGTTTAAAGAGGGCGCTCAGGCGCTGGCACTGCTGCATCGAAGCGGGCAGTTGCGCTGGTTAGATCCGTTTACTTATCAGCTAGAGAAGGGCCGCCAGCATCCGCTAGAGCAGGCGGAGTCTGGCGCGATTGTGATGAAGCGGTATTTGTTTACTCGGCGGTGTCGCTGGCAGGTTTTGCTTGAAGAATTTGGGTTTGCACAGGAAGCTGAGAAGACGGCTTGTGGAGAGTGCGATCGCTGCCGTCAGTCTAAGCGAAAAGTCTAAGTGAAAAGTCCAAGAGAAAAACCTAAACGCGTCTAAGCCTGAACTAGCCGCTGAGCTATATGGTTTCGGGTTGTTTTTCTTCGCTCGCGGCCAGCAAAGATTCAGCCTCTTCTTTTTCGGTTGCTAAGCTATCGCTTGAACCCACTACGGCTTCTGCCTCAACTTTCTTAGAAAATCCCCAGGCAAACAGGCTAAAAATTAGCGTGACCATAATCCACTCGGGCGGCACCCACTCTGGATTGATCACTCGAACCAGCAGACGAAGACCTACAAAAGCAACCGTCACGAAGCCTGCATCTTCTAAATGTACGTAAATTTCTAGCCAGCGGATAAACAGACCCGCCATGAAGCGCAGTGCGATGATGCCAATCGTGCCGCCGAGTAGGACAATTAGCACATCCTTTGAAAGCGCGATCGCAGTCGTCACACTATCCAAGGAAAAGGCCAGGTCAGTAAGCGCAATCGTAGGTACAGCTTGCCACAGCGTATTAAACTTAGGCGCACTCGAATCTTCGTCGTCTGACTTGCTAGTGAAGTGCTGATAAACCAGCCAGAGTAGATAGGCCGCACCGGCGACTTCAAACTGCCAGTACTTCAGCACCCAGCCCGCTGCTAATATCAGAGCGACTCGCAGGACGAAAGCGGCAATAAGGCCAACGTTGAGCGCTTTTGTTTGGAGTTCTTCAGTTTTGAGTCCTTGGGCGATCGCCGCTAGCGCGATCGCATTATCCGCCGAAAGTACCAGCTCTAGCATAATGAGCACTGGCAATAGCAGTAGCGTATCTCCCCCTAGCGTAGGGGACATGTCGAGCAAGCGGTCTAGCATACGGTGGCCAAAGGTCTTTTTTATCGAGGGCGGACATCATGGCCCAACCCTCCCTAGAATAGATCGTAAAGTAAACGGTTTGCCCCTATCGATAGAAGGGCAACTCACAAGTTCGATCAGATACCTCTTCAAGACGAATACTCTGTGACCTCTCCCCTAGAAAAATTCCGCGCCCAATATCCAGAAGGTTGCTTGAGCGCCGACTTGGTTTCTGTTTATGACGGGCAATATATTGTTCGAGCTGTAGTCAGCAACGGCGGCGTTCCTTTAGCGACCGGGCTAGCGGCCAGTGTCGATGTGCAGATTGCCGAAGATAAAGCGCGCGATCGGGCGATCGCCTTGCTATGTCTTCAAGTCGAGGGTGTTCAAGTCGAGGGTGTTCAAGCTGAGGGTATTCAAGTCGAGGATGTTCAGGCTGAGGGTATTCAAGCCAATGTCATCCAGATAAAGAGTACTCAAACAGACGATCGGCCCAAAGCTGCCTCTGCTGAGATCTTTGAATCAAATGGAATTCAAGCAAATGGCGCTCAAGTAAATGGCGCTCAAACAAATGGACATCAGCAGATAGAACTAGAGGCTGCGCTGCTGACAGAGACGCCGACCGCTTTATCGCCAGCCCCTTTACCAGCGCTTGAGCTAGTCAGTGCCGACGAGCCTGAAGAAGATGCCGTATCGCTAGAGCCACCAGATGCTGAGCTAGATCCTTCAGACGACAGCGGCCCTCCGCTAGAGGCAATGGCAGAAGAGCTTAGCCAACCTTCTGCAGCGACTATCGCCTTAGAAAATTTCAGCACCAGCCCTAACCCGGTTGACCTTTCGGACGTAATTGCCCAGACCGACGTGGAGCTAACACGCTTGGGATGGTCGAACGCGCAGGGCCGAGAGTATTTGGAGAAGACTTATGGCAAGCGATCGCGCCAGCAGCTAACCGACGAAGAGCTGCTAGGATTTCTGCTCTACCTGGAGGATCAATAAACTTGAAAGAACCTGCTATGAGGTTGCCGCAGCTTGGCGGAGTTCTACAATCTGCGATCGGATCTTTTCCGTTTGGGCTATTAGCTCGGCTTGAGACAGCTCAGACTGTTCGCCAGAGGCTAGCCATTTCATCTGAACTTTCTTGGCTTCAGCTTCGGCATCCCCTAGAATCAGGCCCAGTATTGCGCCACTGCGATCCGCTCGCTTGAACTGTTTGCCAAAGGCACTGCCGCTCAGATCAACTTCTACTGAATAGCCTTCTTTTCGCAGGTCGTTCGCTAGCTTTACCGCCTGAAACTCCGCCTTCTCCCCGCGCGAAATCAAATAGATATCTAGCTCGGCCTCAGTGCTGAATGTCTCCATCTGCTCTAGCAAAATAATCAGTCGCTCTAACCCCATGCCGAAGCCAATCGCAGGCGTATCTGGCCCACCGAGCTGGGAGACTAAGCCGTCATAGCGACCGCCGCCGCAGACAGTGGCCTGCGCGCCCAGATCGGAAGATTGAATTTCGAAGGCGGTGTGGGTGTAGTAGTCTAGGCCACGCACCAGGCGAGGATTGATGTTGAAGGGAATGCCTAAGTCGGTAAGAAGCTGTTGAACGCCGTCGAAATGTTTTTGCGAATCGTCGCTGAGATAGTCGAGCAGGCTAGGCGCGTCGACGACGATTTCTTGAGTGCGTTTGTCTTTGCTATCTAGAATGCGCAGCGGATTGCGCGTAAGCCGATCTTGCGAGTCGGGATCTAGCTCATCTTTATAGGGGGTGAAGTAGCTGACTAAAGCGTCGCGGTAGGTTTGCCGGTCTTCACCGCTGCCGACGGAGTTGAGGTCTAGCGAGAGTGCGGTGAGACCGAGTTGGTTAAGGATTTGAGTGGCGATCGCAATAATTTCTACATCGGCTCTGGGATCTCGGCTCCCCAAAATCTCTACGTCGAGCTGATGAAACTGCCGCTGCCTACCGGCTTGTGGCCGCTCGTAGCGAAACGCAGGCCCAATGTGCCAGAGCCGCTGCACGCCGCCCTGAGCATGAAGCTTGTTTTGAATGAAAGCGCGGACTAATCCAGCGGTAATTTCGGGCCGTAGCGCAATCGAGCGTCCGCCGCGATCTTCAAAGCTGTACATTTCTTTGCCGACAGCATCGGTAGCTTCTCCAATTCCTCGGGCGAATAGCTCGGTCTGCTCGAAAATAGGCGTGCGGATCTCGCGGTAGGCCCATTGCAAGAGTACCTGCCGGGCAATATCTTCAATAGCTGCCCATAGCGCAGACTCGGAAGGCAAAATATCGCGGGTTCCCCGAATGGCTTGCAGCATACCCATAAAAATAACCTGGAAATAAGTGAGAACAGGCCAGCCGATTCTGTAAGACGCCTGTAAAATGCCCGCAAAGTAAAAGAGCTGAGAAATCAGGCTAGCTTACAATCTGCGTCGCTAGCAAGCCTATTGTTTGCGGTTGGCCTTGTTTGTGGCTTGCTACAGCAAATGCCCCGCAGAAAGCTCTAAAGCTCGCTGCGGGGCATTTGTCTATTTATTGAATTTGCGCTAACTAACGACGTAATTAGAGAAGCGCTTCTTCCTGGTGCGTCTGGATGGTGCAGTCGGAAGTAGGATACGCAACACAGGTGAGCACGAAGCCTGCTTCAATTTGATCGTCGTCTAGGAAAACTTGATCGGATTGATCAACCGTGCCGGATACCATTTTGCCCGTGCAGCTAGAGCAGGAGCCAGCGCGGCAGGAGGCAGGAAGATCGAGGCCCGCATCTTCGGCGGCTTCGATGATGTACTGATCGTCAGCACATTCTATAGTCTCGTTAATGCCTTCATCTTCATTAACGAGTGTGACTTTGTAAGTGGCCATGGGAAACCCTCTTGTAGCTATTTAATGTTTGGTTTAATTATTTTGGTATTAATCAAACTCTTTTTCACAATACACCGCTGGCTGCGCGGGCGAAATAGGCAGTTTGGCATAGACCCAAAAGCATACAAATTGGCCGATCCCCATTTCATATTCTGACTATTTTGAGATTTGGGGCTGTAGATTTTTCGCGGCGGCGAGCCGCTAGCAAGATCCACGGGGCGATAGAATTAATAGCTGCTTCACCCGTTCTCTCACTGCTGCGATTACTGCTGCGATCGCCCGCTCAAAATCATGCCAAACCCCGCCTGCTCCCCAGAAGACATCGCCTCAGAAGGACTCAAACCCGACGAATACGATGAGATAGTACAGCGTTTGGGTCGCCATCCTAATCGGGCTGAGCTAGGGATGTTTGGCGTGATGTGGTCAGAGCACTGCTGCTATAAAAACTCGCGGCCTTTGCTCAGTCAGTTTCCAACGGAGGGCGATCGCATCCTGGTCGGCCCTGGCGAAAATGCAGGCGTCATCGACGTTGGCAACGGAATGCAGGTTGCTTTTAAGATCGAATCGCACAATCATCCGTCGGCTATTGAACCTTTTCAGGGCGCAGCAACGGGTGTGGGCGGCATCTTGCGAGATATCTTCACGATGGGCGCACGGCCGATTGCCGCACTCAATTCACTGCGCTTCGGCAATTTAGATAACGCAAGAACCCGCCAGATCTTTACGGGCGTCGTATCGGGTATCGCGCATTACGGCAACTGCTTTGGGGTGCCAACCATTGGTGGAGAAGTCTTTTTTGACGAAGCCTATACCGGTAATCCGCTGGTGAATGCAATGGCGATTGGTCTGATGGAAACAGATGAGATCGTCAAGTCTGGCGCGGTAGGCATTGGTAATCCGGTGCTATATGTAGGGTCTACGACAGGGCGCGATGGCATGGGCGGCGCAAGTTTTGCTAGCGCGGAGCTAAGCGATGAGTCTGAGGCAAACAGGCCAGCGGTACAAGTGGGCGATCCGTTTTTAGAGAAGTCTTTGGTAGAAGCTTGCTTGGAGGCGTTTAAGACGGGTGGCGTGGCCGCTGCTCAAGATATGGGCGCGGCGGGCATTACCTGTTCTACCGCCGAGATGGCGGCAAATGGCGGCGTTGGCATCGAGTTAGATCTCGATCTCATTCCAGAACGGGAGCCAGGGATGGTGCCGTATGAGTACTTGCTGTCTGAGTCTCAAGAGCGAATGCTGTTTGTAGCGCATAAAGGACGCGAGCAGGAGCTAATCGATATTTTCCATCGCTGGGGGCTACATGCAGTGGTGGCAGGCACCGTTATTGAAGAGCCAATTGTGCGGATTTTGTTTGAAGGGGGGGTCGCGGCAGAAATTCCGGCGACTGCCCTTTCTGATAACACGCCCATTTACAATCACGAGCTGATGGCAGAGCCACCCGAGTATGCACAAAAAGCCTGGGCCTGGCAGGAAAGCACTTTGCCCGAGGCGACTGCGGACGGTCTTGAGGGTAAAGCTTGGAATCAGGTGCTGCTAGATTTACTGGCCACGCCAACTATTGCCTCAAAGCGCTGGGTTTATCGGCAGTACGACCATCAGGTGCAAAACAATACGGTGATGATGCCAGGCGGCGCAGATGCCGCAGTAATTCGACTCAGATCTCAGATTAATCCAGATCCTAAAGCGATTTCTGGACTGGCTGCTACGGTCGATTGCAACGCTCGCTATGTCTATTTGAATCCTTACGAAGGGGCGTTAGCAGCGGTGGCTGAAGCGGCTAGAAATCTGAGCTGTGTCGGGGCTGAACCGGTCGCGGTTACCGACAATCTAAACTTTGGCAGCCCAGAAAAGCCGGTGGGCTATTGGCAGCTAGCCGAAGCCTGCCGAGGACTTTCTGAGGGTTGCCGCGCGTTCTCTACGCCTGTGACTGGGGGTAACGTTTCGCTTTACAACGAGACGCTAGACAGCGCTGGAAAGCCGCAGCCGATCTATCCAACGCCCGTAGTTGGAATGGTGGGGTTAGTGCCTGATATTCACCAGGTATGCGGCCAAGGCTGGCAGTCTGAAGGCGATTTGATTTATCTGTTGGGAATGCAGACGGATAGCGAGAACGAAGACGCTGTAACGCTAGGCGGCTCTGAGTATCTAAAATCTATCCACCAGACAGTCGCCGGACAGCCTCCCAAAATCGACATTGAATTAGAGCTGGCGGTACAATCGGCCTGCCGTCATGGGATTCGGCAGGGATGGGTGCGATCGGCTCATGACTGTTCGGAAGGGGGCTTTGCGATCGCGCTAGCAGAATCTTCTATTGCAGGAGAAAAAGGCGCGGCGGTAACCATTCCGCTAGGCCAAAACCGGCTCGATAAGGTGCTTTTTGCTGAAGGCGGCGCCAGAATTTTAGTTTCTGTAAACCCCGCAAGCAAAGATGATTGGGAGCGCTATTGCCAGGAGAACCTATTGGTTCACCAAGCAACGCAGTGTCATCTAATTGGCAAAGTCGAGGCCGCCCAAGCAAACTTAAAAATCACGGTCGGCAGCCACTCAGACTTGATCTCATGCCCGGTAAGTGAGCTGACGACAACATGGTCAGACGCAATTGAGAAAAAGCTGGCGCAGTACAGCTAGCCTATAGGCTTTTGCTGCACTGACGCCGCACCGATGCCGCACTGATGCCACACTGATTTCCCTCGTTTTTGCCTGATATAAATTCTGTATAAAAAAGCACTTTTGAAGGCCCATTCTCTGTCAGCGACTCACTCAGGGAGTGATAGGATCTGGGCTTAGGTTAAAAAAACATTAACTTTACGCAACGCAAATTTAGCGGTACGGCGTTAATAGCTTTTGACGGCTTCTGCTTCAGCCGAAAGCACCTAATTTTGCTACAAAGCACTCTGTTTCTGCTACAAGAAGAGCAGTAACCGGTGTGCTGCGTCACCTTGCTGTGTATCTATCCTCGCTTCTATTGGAGTTTGAACCAAGCATGTCTCAGTCCACTCACTCTGCTGTTAATCTTGAATCTTCTGCGGACTGTCAATCCGCTTCGATGGTCACCCTTGCTGACGACGAGCCTGGTGGTGATGCAAGCCAAATCGCAGATGTAGCTAGACGAGCAGCCATCGATGAGCAGCGACCAGACAAACCGGAAGAAGCCTGCGGCGTGTTCGGCGTATATGCGCCCGATGAGGCCGTCGCTACGCTGACTTATTTTGGTCTATACGCCCTTCAGCATCGCGGCCAGGAGTCGGCGGGAATTGCCGCTTTTGATCGAGGTGAAGTCCATGAGCATAAGGGGATGGGGCTAGTCTCTCAGGTATTTACAGACGATGTGCTGCACCATATTCCAGGGCAGTGGGCTGTAGGTCACACGCGCTATTCCACCACCGGCTCTAGCCATGCGGCCAATGCGCAGCCTGCGGTGGTCGATACTCGGTTGGGTCAGCTAGCGCTGGCGCACAACGGCAACATTGTAAACGTGAACAATCTACGCGCTGAACTGTTAGAGCGCAATCACGATCTGCTAACGACCTCGGACTCTGAGCTGATCGCGTTTGCGCTGGCGGAGGCGGTGAATGACGGCGGCGATTGGATAGAGAGTGCGATCGCGGCTTTCAAACGCTGCGAAGGGGCCTTTAGCCTAGTGATTGGCACGCCTACTGGGATTATTGCCGCAAGAGACCCTCACGGTATTCGTCCTTTGGTACTGGGATACATCGGCTCCAAAGCACCCATGAACGCAGAAGCCGGCTATGGTCCTGGCAAATTCGTGGTGGCCTCAGAAACCTGTGGTCTCGACATTGTAGGCGCTACCTATCTGCGCGATGTGGCTCCAGGCGAAGTGCTGTGGATCGATGGCGATGGCATCACCTCTAAAATTTGGGCCAACGCAGAGCGGAAGCTGTGCATTTTTGAGATGATTTACTTTGCGCGTCCCGATAGCGTATTCCACGGTGAGAGCCTGTACAGCTATCGCAAACGCATCGGTCAGCGGCTAGCTCAAGAATCGCCCGCAGACGTAGATTTAGTGATGGCTGTACCCGATTCGGGTATTCCCGCTGCGATTGGCTACTCGGAAGCCTCTGGCATTCCCTACGCCGAGGGGCTGATCAAAAATCGCTATGTAGGTCGCACCTTTATTCAACCGACGCAAACCATGCGCGAAACCGGCATCCGCATGAAGCTCAACCCCATGCGCGACGTACTAGAAGGCAAGCGCGTTTTGATCGTAGATGATTCCATTGTGCGCGGCACCACCAGTCGAAAGCTGGTGCAAATGCTCTATGCGGCTGGTGCTACTGAAGTGCATATGAGAATTTCGTCGCCGCCGGTCACACACCCTTGCTTCTATGGCATCGATACCGACAATCAAGAGCAGCTCATTGCCGCAACTAAGTCTGTAAAGGAAATCGAGGCCCAGCTAGGCGCAGATTCTTTGGCCTATCTCAGCTGGGAAGGCATGTTAGAGGCGACTGGCTCAGAGGTGGGCAGTTTCTGCTCTGCTTGCTTTACCGGCGACTATCCGATTGACATTCCAAGCCAGGTGAAGCGCTCGAAGCTAATGCTAGAGAAAGTACCGGCGGAAGTTGGATAGACGAGGCTGCGCTGTATAGATCTGCTGCATCCACACTAAAAAGCCCGACTTGCGTAGCTATAAAAAGCTTGCTAAGGTTGGGCTTTTATTCGTTTTCTTGAGTACGGCGGCTGCACGGCTTTTTACCCAGCGTTTAGCTTTTTACCCGACGTTTAACAATCGGTTGAAGAGTGACTTCATTGACTGCTTTACTTTTCGCTTGCGACTCCACTTCTCAAAGTCCTTTTGGTAACGATAGCCAGATGAGCTGTAGGCTCTTATGCCTTGGAGAGTTAGCGGGATGCCCCACACTAAAGCAACGAAGAGCGAGAAAGGCTGTAACCAACCAAACGCAATGCCTAGTACGACTAAAAAGCCAACGACGATGCCATAACGGACTAGATGAGCCTGAAAATCTTGACGACGCTGCTGATTGAATAGATGTTGCTGTGCCGATTCACTTTGTAATGATATCCACTCTCGCTCTGCTGACCACAGCGTTTCGGGCGCGATGTTTAGCTCAGACGCAATTTCTGCAAGCTGGATGCGAGTTAGATCACCAGATTCGGTTTCTTTAGCGATCGCAATTTGCAAAATCTGCTGAGCATCTTCACTAGCGTAGAGGTCGGCCATAGCGGGGTTCAAAAGCTAGAAGGGCAAAGGCAAGAGGTCATAGGCGACTAGCCTATGCTTTTATTTTTAGCTAGATTCGACGCGATCGCCCAGTAGGGAAAACCGGACGACGGTGTGCCTCTTCACGGCTACAGGCTCTTCTGTAAAACCGCTTAATTTGCCCTAGCCTCTGTGGTTCTCTTTAGTTCATGTGCTCTCTCTACGCCAGGATTAAGCACGGCAAGACTAAAGAACAACGGTGAAACTTGATGCTTCTTAATCAACTATTGGGAAATCTGAAACTAATTTCGTTGATACCAACGGCATCCAATTCATCAGAGAATCTACTATGGCTCGGCTTGTTCCCATTCTGCTAGAAGACGGTACGGAGATTTATATTGAGGCGACTGAAGACGTTGAAATTGCGCCTACAGAAGTCGCTGAGCCAGATGACGAGGAAGAAATGGTGCGCGGCGGACAGAAAGGCTGGGGCGGCGGCGGTGGTCGAGGATTTAGCGGCGTGCCGAGCGGCGGAAATGCAGCCGCAGTGGCAGCCGCTCAAAGCTTCAAGGCCATTGAAGGCACGATTCGCACCTATACCAAACATACGCTCAGCGCCTTTAAGGACATGGCCGATGCCAACGTAGACAAGGTGACGCTAGAGTTTGGCATTCGCGTCAGCGGTGAGGCGGGTGTGCCCTACGTCACTAAAGGTGCTGCCGAAAGTAACTTGAACATTACCGTTGAGTGCTCGTTCGATAGAAAAGAATAGGACAAACAGCTAAAACAGACCCAACAGAACAGACCCAATAAAACAGATCCAATAAAACAGACCCAACAAAAAGGCTCAGCGCGACCTATCTAGCACTGAGCCTTTTTCTATGTAGATGTCCCCTTCGATAGCTTTTGATTGCTAGGCAGCAGGGCGAATCCCTACGGCGTGGCGGTCTAGCACCTTATCGACAATGCCATACTCTACGGCTTCTGCTGGAGCCATAAAGAAATCGCGCTCAGTATCTTCTTTAATCTGCGCTAGCGGTTTACCTGTATGGTCGGCCATCGCCTGATTCAGCATGTTCTTCAGATACAGAATTTCTTTGGCCTGAATCTCAATGTCTGTGGCCTGGCCCTGTGCGCCGCCCGAAGGCTGGTGAATCATCACACGAGCATTCGGCAAAATCATGCGCTTACCCTTGGCACCTGCGCTAAGCAAAAATGCACCCATACTAGCGGCGAGGCCCATGCAAATAGTGGCCACATCTGGGCGGATGTGGTTCATAGTGTCGTAGAGTCCTAGCCCGGCTGAGACTGAGCCGCCCGGCGAGTTGATATATAAGTAGATGTCTTTCTCGGGGTCTTCGGCTTCTAGAAAGAGCATTTGAGCCACGATTAAATTCATGGACTCCGCATCGACGACGCCATGTAAAAAGATGATGCGCTCTCTAAGCAGGCGCGAATAGAGATCGAAGGCACGTTCACCCCGACCCGACTGCTCAATAACGGTAGGAATCATAGAAGCTACTTAAGTTCTGCGTATTACGTTTCTTAGATTGTACAGACTTTGCCCTCCTCTTGGTCGGGTGTGGATAACCCGAAAATTGGTTGGTTTTAAATAATTGTGAGATAGAGGCCGTGCGTTTACCTAGCTATGAAGGGATAGAAGCAAGTTGAAAAAATGCTGCCTTAAGATCATCACGATATTCGATGAGATGGCAAGCATCACCAGAGATAATGATTGAGAAACACTATTCCTGAATTTTCACTGTTGCGAAAAACTGCCTAGGCAAAGGCACGTAATAAAATTGATGTTTAAGTGTTTGTTACAGTTACTTAACTGAATGCGTAAAGGTTAGTTTTAAACCGTCAGGAATACAAAGCAATCGTGTTAGTCATCACATTAGTAATTGTCTTGTATTCTTGATATTTTCCTACTCTTAAACAACCAACATGATGAAACGTTATCTTTTAGCTGCTTTAACAATCGCTATTGGCGGCTTAGCAATCGGTTCAGCTAATGCCCTAGCTCAAGATGCACTGCCTGAAGTCGCGGTTTCCGACGGCGGCATCGTAGACGTGCCTTTTGCTACAGTTGCAGCGGGCATACTTCCCTCTTGTCTTGCGGTGCCTACCCCTGGCGTACTAGTCCAAAGTGGCAAAGTACTAACCTCTGATGGGGGTGTAGCCGGAAACATCGTACTGACCTGTACTGTAGACACCACGCTTAGCGCAGGTTCACCTGTACCTTTAACACCTCTGGGGGGCGCTTTAGGACCAACTGCGTTTTCTAGTACAGCAGCAAGCTTGTCTAAAACAGCACTTTCTACCGGGGTTGATACTGTTGAGGTTGATATGGAAGCAACCACAACTGAAGATGTGATCGCCGCGGGCGCCTACGCATTTACCGTTCCTGTTACCGTAACTTATCAGTAATATCGGCACCTTGTAAGGGTGATGAGTCTCTTTATCGGATTGATAGATACCGCACTTAAAATGCTTTAGATATCTGATTCGCAAGGAGTTTTATTACCCTCTTAGCAGCCAATTCTATTTTACCAACTTCCGAAGCCTGAGCTATTAGAAACGGCATGGCTTTTACCATAAGAAAATCACTATGAATTTACCTCTTTCTCTTCGTAGAGCTATGCTTGCTGGCAGTGCAATTGTCGGTTTCTCGGCCGTTTTATTGAGTGCCTTGCCGAGTCGTGCTCAAATCGGGCTCTCGCCCTTATTTCTAGAAGAGCAGGCAGTTAGGGGTAAAGCACAAGGCGTTATCACGCTGGTAAATTCTGCCAATCGGCCGATTAGAGTCAGACTCTATTCGGAAGCGTTTACCTACGAGCGAGAAGGGTTCACGAGTTTAGAGGACGACCCAGTAGATCTTTCTCCTTACTTACAATTTTCGCCTCGCGAAGTAGTCATTCCGGCAAAGATGGAGCAGCGAATTCGACTAATGAGTCTTTTTCCACCTGATCTGCCTGAAGGTGAGTATCGAGCAACCGTTTTTGCAGAGGAACTAATGGATAACGCGGTGGAAGCAAACGCTACCTCAATCAGTATCCGCATTGGCTCAACGGTATATGTCCATCAAGGCGAGCTTGCTCCGGTGCTGTTGGGGCTAGATGCTCAGCTAGCGTCTGAGCCGGTGGCGCTCGAACTGCTGGTTGGAAATCAAGGGTCAGCGACGGCTCGCGCTGAAGTGAACTGGCGAATAGAGCAGTCGGGTACTGCGATCGCTCAGGGAAAAACCAGCCCACGCACGGTGATAGCAGGCGGTGATCGCACCTTTCCGCTAGCGTTACCTAACGCGCTGTCCTCAGGTAGCTACACTTTGCGCGGCACCTTTAGCTGGATGACGCACGGAGAGATGTCGGCTGAGCCATTTGAGCTGCCAGTCGTAGTCCCGTAGACAAACGGGCGACTGCACTCGACGTTTACTATATTTCTTCCTAATTTGTGAAAACCAAGACTTTGATCGAAGCAGGATCGAGTTGCTTTGTGCTGCCGCTAATGAGTTTGGCAGCCGCCGCCGCCGAACTGCCTATAGTTTCCATTCCTCAGAACTCATCAGACTCGCTGTCCTACCCAGCCGTTGGGTTTTCCGACTGGGAGCCAGAGCTAGCGCTAACAGACTCGACAGAGCTTACGGTGGAGGCTGTTCTTCCAGATATTGCAGCAGAGACATTTGCCGATCGAGCAAATCCGCCTTCTCTCGACAGGCAGGCTAAAACGCAAACCGCCGAATTGGCAAAGCCTTCTAGATTAGGAACGATGCTGGTTCATCTAAACGTTGAAGGCGACCAGGCTGAAGCGCACGCTGCGGAAAATGGCTTTATTAGAGAAGCGTTTGAACAAGTTGAGCTTCCACCTGACGATGTTGGCGTCAGCGAGGTCGGAGAGCCAATCTTAGTGAAGGGCGCAGAAGATGGTTATCAGGCACAGTCGCTCCAAAACTGGCTGATTCCATTCGACGATGTAGTCAAGGCGTTGGGATTTACCGCGACGCTACAGGTAGACGGACGGTTAGAGCTGCGATCGCCCACAGTAGTCACACAAGTTCGCCTAGATGAGCTAACCGTAGATCCTGATCTGGGGCCAGTGTGGTCAGTCGCTGAGATTGAGGATCATCTGGGCACATCAGTCGAATTCGATCGATCGCAGTACGTGATTCGATTTAACCAGTCAGCGGTGAATCAAAGTGCCTTGGCTCAGCCGAACTCAGCGCAATACTCGCTCACTGATTCGGGTATAGCATTCGCCCAAAGCTACAGCGCAGAAGTTGCGGCAACCGCAGAACTTATTGCGGCAGCCGTGCCAGGTTCATCAGAACCGCGCATAGCGTCAGACTCTTTCCCTCCAAATGACTCTGAACTAAGCAGCATAGAGGCGAGCAGTCCATCAATAGATAGCTCAGTAGACAGCTCAGAACTAGGGGTCATGCTAGTAGGACTGGCCGTCGATAGCATCACTACGGTAGAAGCGACCCTGGTGAGGGGAAAAGAAGATGGGGTGAGTGCGATCTCTTTCGACCAGTGGCGCATTCCCTTCGACGACGCCATGACTGCGTTAGGCGGTGACGTTACGCCCCAACCCGATGGCACCCTGGCCATTCGCATTCCTGGCGTAGCCACCTCAGTTGATCCAGCCGTTTTGCTAGTCGATCCCGATTTGGGCATGACGCTCTCTATCGCTGAGATTGAGGAGACCTTTGGTATTCCCGCCGAATTTAATTTTTCGCAATATGCTATTAAGTTTTTGCCACCGCTTTTAAGCAATCCACAGAACATTGATCTAGGAGGCTTTGGTCTAGAAAACACAGGCGCTGTCGTTACGGCGGGTCTTCCCTTGGTAGAGCCATCAAGTTTTAGCTTCAGCGGCATCCGTCAGTCAACCCGGATAGATAGTTCGAACGATCGCCTTGTCGGATCGACGAGAGGTCAGCTTGCAGCAATGGGATCGGCGTTTGGAGGCTCTTGGTACAGCCGCATAGAGCAGCCTTCGCTGAACGATTACAGCACTTGGCAAATCGAAGAACTACAGTATCTAAATCAGGCCGATGCCCGTGATTTCATTGTCGGCTCGCAGTCTACTTTTTGGCGCGCAGAGAACGGACAAGACTATTGGGGTGCAACTGCCTTGCAGCGATGGGGCTTTACTCCGCCAACCGTAGACTCTCAAGGTGGATTTAGTCCTAGCCAACGACAGCAATCTAATCAAATTGGCCGTACCGTCTCTGGCGCGGCCAATCCTGGAACATTAGTTCGGCTTACGAAAGGACTTAATGGGCGGGTTGTTAGCGAAACTATCGTTGATTCATCAGGCGTTTACCGTTTTGATAATGTGCCTGCAACCGGACAGCTTTCCAACCAGTTCTATAGCGGCGGCTATCAGGTACAGCTTTTCGAGAATGGACAACTCACGAACCAACCCGAAATTCGCTCAGCGACTTTCACCACTCTGCCCGGACAGCTCCCAAGGGGCGCATCTGCACTAGTTGCCTCGATTGGAATGGGACATCAGATAAAGACCGATCGTTTGCTCGGCAGCTTCAACCCGTTTCGAGGTGGGCTAGCTTACCGGCGAGGCATGAGCGAGTCGCTAACGGTGGGGGCAGGTTTTGTGCAAGATGGAACACCGCAGGGGCTAGCAGAGTTCTTTTATCTGCCAGACGGGATTCCTTTTCAGGCGGCCGTTTCTGCAATGGTAGATCTGCAAGATGGCGAAACTAGAGTGAACGCAGATATGCGCTATCAGCCGGCAAAAAACCTGAAGTTTGCTTTTAATAGCGATCGATTCTCTCAGCGCTTTAGCGCCGACTGGAATGTAACGCCCGCGGTCGCACTGATAGCCACTGGTAACACCCGAGAGAGCAGTCTATCAGCGGGCATCAAAGCCAATTACCGTACGAATCGCTGGGTTGGAAATGCGTTTGCCACGTTCGATACCCGTCAAAATCTACGATGGAATCTGAGAGCAACTAGCGACACCTTCGATCTTTCTAACTATGGCAATGAGATTTCTAACTACTCAAACCTATCCTATTACCTATCAAAGCGTTCAAATCTGGTTGGTGCGGCCAGACTAGGCCACGAGATTGCTCTAACTCACGAAAGCCATCGTTCGCAAAGCGATGGAAGTCTGCAGGGCGGTCAACTCACCACTGCCCTCTGGCGCTATCAATCATCTCAGAGCGTATCTGACGGTCAAAGCCGATGGCGTTACGCATTGGGCTACGGCATAAGTTCTAAAGGATCTGGGCCAGTTGCCTCTATCTCAACAGCGCTGTGGCCAGGGCTTGACTTGCAAATGCGCTATCGAAGCGTCTCTGCCTTTTCGGATAGCCCTGACTTTCAACTTTCTTTAGTGTCAAGACTTGACACTCAAAATGGCTTAAGTTGGGGCCGCCGCCGTCAAGATCGGCTGCGTACTCAAGGCGGACTGATGGTGCAGCCCTTTCTCGATGACAACGGTAACGGCGTTCGCGATCCAGAAGAAGATTTGTATCTAGAGTCACCAGAGCTGCTATTTCAGGTTAATCACAGGGTCATGAGTCGTTATCGAGCTGAAGTTCAGTCCGATGGCATTTTGCTAGTACTACCGCCTGATACCTACCGACTAGACATTGATCCGGCCGGGCTGCCGATAGATAGGATGACAGCAGGTACGGCCTATGCAGTTGAAGTAAGCGCTGGTCAATACACTCAGATCGCCTTGCCCCTTAGCGTTTCCCATACGGTTTCTGGCGTTGTTGTAGACGAGAACGGTCTTGCCGTACCGGGCGCTCGCGTAGAAGCGGTTAGCGTCAGCGGTCATCGTCGCATGTCTATCACTAACGGTGCAGGTGTTTATTACTTAGAGCGGCTGGTTCCCGATGCTTACGACCTGGTTGTCGATGGCGTGACGTTAGAAGGCGAACCGCTGTTGCTAGAAAACCAAGATGAAGCCTTTCATCAAAGAGAGATCCAACTGCTACGTAATATTTAAGAGATAGTATCTAAAAGACAGTATCTAAAAGACTATGTTCTCTGCACAGGCACCTATAGACTTGTGGCAGATGTTGTCCTTAAATAAAGCGGCATTTATGACTCATATCTTTCTTGCAGGAGCTAGCCGAGGGGCTGGACGTGAAATTGCTAAACAGCTTGTAGTCGCGAGACATCAGGTAACTGCCTTGCTACGTAGTCCACAGGCTGAAACAGAGCTAAAGGCGTTGGGCATCACTCCCATTTATGGAGATGCTTTAGATGCCAAGACCATGAATCTGGTCATTGGCGAACACTCACCCGAAATCGTTATCAGCACGATTGGAGGATTGCCCAGTGACGGTGGAATCAGGGCAGACTTTGCTGGAAATAAAAATTTGATCGATGCGGCTGTAGCAGCTCAGGTAAAGCGCTTTATCCTCATTAGCTCTATCGGCAGTGGCAAGAGCGCTCAGGCACTGCCACCTCAGGCACTAGAGACATTGGGCGCAGTGCTCAAAGAGAAAGAGCAAGCAGAGGAGTACTTAGCTAGTAGCGGTCTTGCTTACACCATCATTCGTCCGGGTGGGCTGGTTTCGCAGCCTGCTACTGATGGAGAAGTGCTAACTGAAGACGTAACCGCAGCGGGATCGATTCCTCGGGCGGCGCTAGCTAGGCTCACGGTGAAATGTTTGAATAGCGATCGCGCTAAAAACAAAATCCTCTCAGCGATTGACACCTCTATGCAGCGCAGCAGCCAACCGTTTGAGACTTTTGAGCTTTAGGCACAGCAAGACGTAAAACAAGGCTAGTCCAATGGCTGTATCCAGTCTTTGTGAATGGCAAAGTCTAGGGTGTAGCGGGCGATCGCAAACCACAAAAAGCTTTCGCCGGCAATCAGCAGCCAAAGCAGCGGTGTAAAGGCGTCTTGCCAAAGGGTTTCGATCATGGTGAGCGATCGCACCATGCCAAACGCGCCCACTGCGCCGCTGCTGAGATGCAAATTATCGTCTTGGCGCACAATGTAGCGATAGGTAACCCCAAAGAAAAAACCGGAAGCGATCGCCACGGCTAAGTTGACGAACCAGGCGAGTAGCGTATCAGGCGCGTTGAGTGGAGCAGTGGTTATTCTGGCAAAGCCGGTTGTGAGAATGGCCGCGATGCCAACGGCGATCGCCCCAATCAGTCCAGACTTAACAGAAACTATTCGGGCTTGGGCAACAGACATCACTTCAGATTGGTTTGAGGCGGTGTCCGACTGGGTCTTGTTCGCTGTCGTCATTTTGCTGCTGCTATTTCGCTGTCGTCATTTTGCATTTTGCTGTCGTAGACGAATTGCTGTATCGGTGCTGGCCTCACTAGAAAGCAGTCAAACCGGCATAACTTTACCGTATGATGGAAAAGAAGAATCTTTGCTTAAAATTTTCCTATGGATATTCTGACACTGGGTTGGGTTTCACTGCTGGCTTGTTTCACGTTCTCTATTTCGATGGTTATTTGGGGTCGCAACGGCTTCTAGAAACTGCCTATCTATATGGCGGTCGAGCACGTTTGTTCGAGTGATAGACGTTTGAGTGATAGACATTTTGAGTGATGGGTTGTGGATTCTTTCTTTAATGCAGCGTTAGAGAACCAGTTACTGTCTGTGCTGGCGGCGCTGTCGTTTGTGCTGCTGATTGTGGTGACGCTTGGGGTAATTTATTTGACAACGGTGGAATGGCGCGATCGCCGCAAAAGAGGCAATGAGATTGCAACCATGCCTAGGCTGGCGACTAAAGCAAAAGGGAAAAGCAAGAGCAAAAAGAAAAAAGAGAAAGCTCAAGGCAAGTAGGCCCCTTTAGAGATCCGAGCTTTATGAGTTCAGCAACGCAAACAAATCGCCAACCTAGAACCGCCAGACAAATAGCTTTTGAAGCGCTCCGAGCCATTGATCGGGGCGCTTTTGCTGATGTCGTGCTGAATAAAAAGTTCAACAAGTCGCAGCTGAGTCCGCAGGATAAAGGACTAGTGACCGAGCTGGTTTATGGCACGGTGCGCCGTCAGCGAACGCTCGATGCCCTCATCGGTCAGTATGGGAAGCGTGAGGCCAGCAAGCAGCCAGCCGATTTACGTCAGATTTTGCAGTTGGGCTTTTATCAGCTTCGCTATTTGGCGCATGTGCCCGATCATGCCGTTGTCGATACCACTGTGCAGCTAGCGAAAGCACAGAAACTGGGTAAGCTCAGCGGCGTAGTGAATGGGATGCTGCGTCAGTACATTAGAGACACTGAACGCGCGAGTTTAGAAGAAAAGGACCAGCGCGATCCCCTTCAGTTGCCGACTGATTCGACTGAGCAATTAGGCGTTTTGCACAGCTACCCGGACTGGATTATTCGGGTGTGGCAGTCGATGCTGCCAGAGGCAGAAGTCGCTGAGCTGTGTGAATGGTTCAACCAGTCGCCTAGCGCCGACTTGCGGATTAATCTGAGGCGGCATTCTCTAGACGAGGCTGAGGCTATTTTTGCCGCGGCAGGCATTGAGGCGGGGCAGGTAGCGCCGGTGCCTTCGGCGTTACGGTTGCAAGGTCATAATGGCGCGGTTGCTCAGCTTCCTGGCTATGCAGACGGCTGGTGGGCCGTGCAAGACAGTAGCGCCCAGTTGGTGGCTTATCTGCTAGACCCTCAGCCGGGTGAAACGGTAATAGATGCCTGCGGTGCGCCGGGTGGCAAAAGCCTGCACATAGCCGAACTGATGGGAGATGAGGGGACGGTTTTGAGCTGCGATCGCACTGCCTCGCGCACTAAAAAAATTCAGCAAAACATCGACCGCCTTGGCACGAAGTCTGTGCGCCCGCTAATGTGCGACAGCCGCAATCAGCCTACCTTTGCCGAGCAAGCAGACCGCGTACTGCTAGACGTGCCCTGTTCGGGCCTCGGAACATTGAATCGCCATGCCGATGCCCGGTGGCGACAAACGCCCGAGTCGGTCGCCGGGTTAGTGACGCTGCAAAGAGAGCTACTGGCCCAAGTTTCTACTTGGGTAAAGCCGGGCGGCGTCATGGTTTATGCTACTTGCACGCTACATCCTGCTGAAAATGAGGAACAAATTCAGTGGTTTTTGAGCGAGTACGAAGGCTGGGAGATTGAAAAACCGCCGTCAGACTTTGGCCTACAAGCCGCAGAGCAAGGTTGGATAAAAGTATGGCCGCACCGTCAGCAGATGGACGGCTTCTTTATGATCAAGCTAAGACGGCGCTAAAGTCCACGCGTTGTAGCGCGTTATAGATCGTGGCGGTTGCAAAACCAGCCGTAAAAGTTCACGTCATTTTGCATTGCGGCTAGCTCAGCCTGATTCTGCTCAGCCATTCGGTAGTACCACTGGCAGTAGTCTTCGTGGGCCTGGCGCTTTTCAACTTCAAATCTAAATTCGTGAGCGGCCTGCTGAAGTTCGAGTACCTCTTCTACCTGTTGAACTTCGGGCGAGTTAAGCGAAAGGTACTGAAACATAAGGGCAAGACGACTATTGCCCCTCTATCGTAGCGGCTATACCCATCCGCGTAGGCGATAGAACCCAAAACCCACATATTCTTTCATCGCTGCGGTGAACTGGCCAATCGCAGCCGCATCAGGAAATAAAGAGATCAGCCTAGCCTGAATGGTTTGATCTACCCCCTCGAACGTTTCTTGGGTTACTAAATAATCAGTAGGTGCTGGCGTCACGCTAATGCCAAGCTTTTTGAAAATAGCGACTGAGCGAGGCATATGCAAAGCAGAGGTGACCAAGAGCAGGGAGTTGATATTTTGCTCTGCCATCAAGGCTTTTACGTTGACCGCATTCTGCCGGGTATTGAGCGAAGTTTCCTCTAGCAAAATATCGGTAGCCGGAACGTTCATGGCCATCGCAATTTCTTTCATGTCGCCTGCTTCAGAAGCGCCGCTGCCCTCGCGCCAGGTAACCCGTCCACCGCTGAGAATAAGCTTGGGCGCGCTGCCCTGGTTGTAGAGCCTGGCACCGTAGAGAATGCGATCGCCCTGTTCTGAAACCTCAACCCAGGGCCTTGGGGCAAGCGCTGGTGAAACGGCTCCGCCTAACACGACAATCGCATCAGCGGTCGGCACGGGATTTGGCGGCACATATTGCCATTCCAAGCTGCTGACTAGCTTGTTGCTAACGAAAACATTACTGCTGAAGTAGAGAACAAAAAGAGCGGCGGCGATCGCCCAACTGGCCCGTTTGGGATGCTTCCAAAGCCAGAAAAAACCGAGCGCCATCAGCAAACAGCTCAGGCCCAGGGGATAAATTAATAGCGGCAGCAGCTTGGAAAGAAAAAACATAGAAAATCCAGTAGTCAATATCGCGCTTTGAGCTTTCTATCGTTCTGGCTGTCGTTCTGGCTGTCGTTCTGGCTGTCGTGCTAGCTATTCGTCTCAAACTATTCGTTCTAATCTATTCGTTCTAATCTATTCGTCTCAAACTATCTGTCAACGCGCTCTACTCTTCTATCTCTCGCTTTTTTACGGCGGGTCATATAGCGCTTGTTTGCCCGATTAGATTTTAGAAAAGGTACGTGCCAGCCTGCGCCAAAGTGCTCTTTGTTGGGATCGGGGCGACGCAGTTTGTCTGTTGGCGGACGATCGGTTGGCCCAGCAGGCGCACCGCCCTTGATTTGCCACCAGGCGGTAACTACGCCGCCCGCAATTCCGCCAATCGCGCCAAATAGCATACTGACGCCGGTTGAGTAGTCTAAGAGGATAAAAACCAGTAGAAAAACCAGCCAGGTTCGAATCGCTGCTGGAATAATTAAATCGGTCACGGCAACGCCCTCTAGCTTCTATCAGGTGATTTCAATATAACAGCCCATATCCGCCACCTGATGGTTTGACGGCTATATTGAACCCGATAGAAGCGGCTAAATTGCGATCGCCCGCCTACAGAACATCTGCCAGCTGCTTTTGGATTTCCGCACTAGGCTGCGTAGTATCGACGACCTTGACAGTATCGGTTTCTTCAAACGGTTCCATCGACTGCCGCGCCAGAATGTCGGCGGTGGCATCGGCAATATCGCCACTGCGCTGATCTAGCCGAGTTTTCAAAACCTCTTCGGGAGCCTGGCAGTAAATGAACGCAAGCGGCAGATTTTGGGCTTTTGCAGATGCGATCGCCTCTGCTCTTTTCGCCTTGCGATCGAATTTGGCATCTAGCACAACGGCATAGCCTTCGTTGGCTAGTTCTACGCCCAAGTCAATCAACCGACTGTAAGTTTTGTCGGTCATCTCAGCCGTGTAAATCTCGTCTGAGCCTTTTTGATCCAGAGGAATTCCGGCTAAATGCTTGCGCACAGCATCCGAGCGCAGATGAATTGCATTCGACTGCTGCGCCAGCAATTTTGCAGTGGTGCTTTTGCCAGATCCAGATAGACCTGCCATCGCTGCAATAGACCCTTTTTGCCCCGGCTGGTAGTCCTGCAGGTAAGACCAGGATAGCTGATAGTACTTCGCCGCCTTTTCGCTGGCCGCTTTCTTGTCCTCATCCGACACAGACGGATCGCCCAGCATAAAGGAGGTCACTTTTGCTCGCACATAAGACTGACGGCTCACGTACATTGGCAGCACTTTTAGCCCTTCCCAATCGCCCGTTTCTTCGGCGTACTGGTTAATAAATGCGTTGCTCAAGTCCTGTTCGCCGGCCATCTCTAAATCCATCACCACGTAGGCGATGTCGTACATCACATCGACAAAGCGGAAAGGCTCGTTGAATTCGATGCAGTCGAACAGTAAAATTTTGCCGTCCCATTCGCAGATATTGCCCAGGTGCAAATCGCCATGGCAAGCCCGAATGCGATCTTGGTCGAGCCGCTGCTGAAGCAAGTCCTGGCGAGTGGCGAAAAAATTGTCTGTGTAGGCTTTCGTTTCGTCAAACTGCTTTTGGGTTTGGGGCTTATCTACCGCATCGCCGCCGACAAAACCTGTGGTTTGCTCGTAGTTTTCGTCAAAAGCTTCGCGAATTTTTTCTACGGTGCCGTAGCTGCGGATGTGATCGCTAGTTTGAGTTTTGCGGTGGAATTCGGCGATGGTTTTGGCGAGCGATCGCACCTTGGCCTCATCAAACTCACCTTGTTCAAACTGAGAACTTAGCAGCGCCGACTGTGGAAACTGCCGCATTTTTACCGCATAGTCAGCCGCATCTCCCTTGCCGTCAATTTCGTATTCTCCTGCCGATTCAGTAATTTGCACCACATCTAGGTACAAGCTGCCCGCACCTCTCTGGTTTAGCCGCAATTCCTCTTGGCAAAAATGCTCGCGCTTCTCCAGGGTGGAATAGTCCAAAAAACCAAAGTTCACCGGCTTCTTAAGCTTGTAAACATAGTCGCCCGTCAGCAGCACGTAAGAAACGTGAGTTTGCATCAGGCGTACGGGTTCAGTTACCGGATGCGAATAAAACGCTGGCGAAAGCATTTGCTGAATGAGCGTAGGCAAAGAGGAATCGGACATTAGGTTGAAAAATTAGTAAATAAGAATACCCCTGACAGTTTAGAGGAGAAGAGGATTTTGCCAGTTGACTGACGCTGCGCGAATTCTATTAGCGATACCAATACAGCAGGCTATAAATGCGATCGCAAGTACGGTCCGCTCAGGTTTCAGAGCCTCTTTTGGGTCTTTTGGATTTTCTGGGCTGAATCTTTGGCCCATTCTATCTGGAGTATTCAACAAAAAAGGCCAGAAAACTAGTTTCCTGACCTCTTTAATCAAATTTTTTACGCCGTCTTTCGACTCTCTAGGCCAAACCTAAAAACCTAGGAAGCCGTATCAATGTCTTCTTCAACCTCAATGGTCTCTGTCGGCGTTGCCTCAGGTACATCCCCAGAAGCTTCTTCAAGGGCTGCAGCCGTACGCGGTGCTAGCACCGATACTACTAGCAAAGAAGGCTCTACCGAAACAGAGCTTCCCTTAGGCAGCTTAATCTCGTTCACGTGCAGCGCATCACCAATACTCAGCTCAGAAACGTCTACATCTAAAGACTGAGGAATGGCATCTGGTGGACACTTTAGCTGAATCTCGGTCATTACCATGTCGAGGGTGCCGCCTTGCTCAGCTACGCCAACCGCTTCACCTACGAAGTGAATTGGCATACTCACTTCAATTTCTTTCTGAGAAGCAATCGAAAAGAAGCTGAGGTGATGAATCCTGTTTTTCCAAGGGTGCTTTTGCACTTCACGCAGAATGACTTTGCCACTCCAGGGCATGTCGGGCACGTTGACGGTGATAACCGACTTATTAACGGTGGCATGACGCAGTAGGGCTTCAGCTTCGTAGTTGCTGAGCTTTAGCGCCACCGACTCAGAGCCATCGTGGCCATAGAGTACTGCTGGCAAAGTGCCTTCCCGGCGCAGTTTTTTCGTTTTTTCGTCCGCTGCGCGCTTAGCGCATTCAATATTGAGATCCATGAGAGGTACTTATGTTCAGTCGTGTGTTCAGTCGAAAGCGGGGGAAGGCTGTTGTCGCGCTCGCAGGCCCGAAGAGCTATATTACCCGATTGAGGGGGCATTTGATGAGGCTTCTTATCCAGCTTGCCTCTAGAAATTGTCTGGCTAGGCCGTTATACCGTGACCTTAAAGGCGCTGGTATTTTCTTTTAGAAGCGCTCGCTTCGGCCCGTGAATAGGGTCTTCTACGATGATGGTCTGATCGCGGCTAGCCCCTAGAGAAACAATTGCAATTGGCGCTTCTGCTAGCTTGGCAAGAAACTCCAAATAGTCTAGTGCGGCTTCGGGCAGGTCTTTTAGCTCGCGGCAGTGCTCTGTAGACTGCTTCCATCCGGGTAGCGTTTTGTAGATGGGCTTGCAGCGAGCAAACTGTACGGCGCTACTCGGTAAGTCTGTGCAGCGCTCGCCATCTAGCTCATAAGCCACGCAAACTTTAATCTCTTCTAGCCCATCTAGTACGTCTAGCTTGGTGATCGCTAGGCAGTCCAAACCATTTATTCGTACCGCATAGCGAGCGACCACACCGTCGAACCAACCGCAGCGGCGGCGGCGACCCGTGGTGGTGCCAAACTCTGCGCCCACTTCGCAAATCATAGAACCCACTTCGTCGTTGAGTTCGGTGGGGAAAGGGCCTTCGCCCACGCGAGTGGTGTAGGCTTTAGCGACGCCAATGACGCGATCAATGGTGGTAGGGCCGACGCCTGAGCCGATGCAGGCTCCGCCCGCTACTGGGTTAGAAGACGTGACGTAAGGATAGGTGCCGTGGTCGAGGTCTAGCAGGGTGCCCTGTGCGCCTTCGAAGAGGATGTTTTTCTTTTGCAGCGCGGCGTTGTAGATTTGCAAGGAGCTGTCGGTGATGTGCGATCGCAGCCGATCTGCATAGCCCTGATACTCTTCAAACACATCATCCGCGTTCAAAGGCTCCAATCCGTAGAGCTTCTCTAGCACGACGTTCTTGGTATCAATCGTCCACTTCAACTGTTCGGCAAAGGCTTCCGCATCCATCAAGTCGATCATTCGAATGCCCGTACGCTCAGACTTATCAGCGTAAGTGGGGCCAATGCCGCGTTTGGTCGTCCCAATTTTTTTGCTGCCGCGCTGCTCCTCAGCCGCATTATCAATAATGCGGTGATAAGGCATCGTGACGTGGGCCGTCTGTGAGATGAACAGGTTGTCCGAAGAAATGCCCAGCGCTTCTACTTGATCTAGCTCAGCGATCAGCTCTTTGGGATCGATTACCGTGCCATTGCCAATGATGCATTGGGTTTCGGGATAGAGAATGCCCGAAGGAATCAAGTGCAGCTTGAAAGTTTGGTCTTCGACGACAACGGTATGGCCAGCATTTACGCCGCCCTGATATCGCACTACCACGTCTGCCGATTTGCTCAGCAGATCTGTGATTTTACCTTTACCTTCATCGCCCCATTGAGCGCCGATAACAATAACGTTAGCCAAGGGAATACATCGCTAAATTTCAAACAAACAACAATTATCACCAAGCTTTGAGTGAAGTGTCAACAACAAAATTATTAGATGAATGTCATCAAGCCCCAAAATAAAGAGGGCTACACCCCCTCCTCGAAAGCATTTGATATGGTGTAGAAAGAAGTAATAAGTTTTCTACGGTTTTTACTAATTCGTTCTCAATATGGGCGTCCGTCACTGCCACCGACTCGACTTTTTTCAACTTGTACGCTAGCCCTGTTTCCTTTTTCGAAGCAGATGTTTAGCCGTACTTAGATACCAGATCCCGATGCCGCAGATACCGCCTGAGTAGCGTCTGAGAACGGTCATTGAGCAATCCTCAAACGCCGCTTCGATACGGTTACTCATTGCCCAATAAAACAGCCCATAAATAACCCTTTCAGACTCCTTTTAAAAGGTCTTATCAATACTCCCTCACGCAAAATAAAGTATTCCTATGAGTTTGTACGCAGAGCTACACCGCCATCTAGGCGGTTCCGTTGTTCCTAGAGTGCTGTGGCGCTACTTCGAACGCAATCGCCCCGATCTTTCTGGTCGATTCGAAAACTACTTAGACTTTGAGCAGTTTTACACCCATCCTAAAGACACGCTAGAAGAGTACTTAGAACTGCATACCCTAGTAGAAAGCGTGCAGACTAAAGAAGCCCTTCCTTACTTCATCTATCGCCTGATTCGCGGCGCCTATATCTTCGAAAATCTAGCTTACTTAGAGTTGCGATATACCCCTTACTACCGCACCCCAGAACGTCTTAGCGCGACCGAAAGAATTGATGCGATGGCGGAAATTATTGAGGTCGTGGGTAGAGCTAGCCAGCAGAGTGAGTATCCGGTAGTGACTAAGCAGATTCTCTGCATGCACTCGCGGCTGCCTTACGAAACCAATCGCGCTACACTCGAGCTAGCGGCTCAGTATCCCGAATACGTCTGCGGTGTAGATATTGCGGGCGGCGACTCGGTTTACAATATAGAAGAGCTAAAGCGGCTGTATTCTCAAGCTCGCGAGCTAGGGCTAAACACGACTGGGCATCTGTATGAAACTAAGGACGGCTGCTATCCGGAACTGCTGCCTTACCTCAATCGCATTGGGCACGGCATTCAAATTCCGCTGAACCATCCAGAGCTGCTAAAGGGCGTTGCTGCTAGGGGTCAGTGTCTTGAGATTTGCCCAACGACCTACTTTCAAACTGGCTCTTTGGACAATATTGGCCAGCTAAAAACCATCTTTGATCGCTGCTTTGATGCCGGTGTAGATATCGCTATTTGTACAGACAATGCGGGTTTGCACAACGTGCGATTGCCGTTTGAGTATGAGAATTTGCTCACTCAAGATGTGATCGGTTTTGACGAGCTAAGAGCCTGTCAAGCGTCGGCGTTTCGCCATGCATTTGCCTGGCCGCACAAGCAGCAACCCGCCTCTTTGCTCTCTACGCTGCTAAAAGATCGAGGGCGCGATAGAGGGCGTCAGCCGGTTGCCAGATAGACTTAAAAGCTGAATTCTTTTGAAGGTGGCTCAGGCTTTTTTTATTTCGAGCTTGGGCCGCTCTTCGCTGAGACTCATCGCTTGCTCAGCGGCATCGTCTAAATTTAAGACATCCTCTACCACACATACATTTCTCGCATTTAGATAAGGTTACTCGTTCATGGATAAACGTCATTTTTTGCAAACCGGTGCGGCCTTTGTTGGCGCGATCGCACTTCTTCGCTTGGCCACTCAATCAAAATCAGATGCCTCATCTAATCCTCAATCTAAAGAGCCATCAGGTACTGCTTCACAATCTGAAGTAGCGCTAATGAAAGCCAATAGTTACGAGGTTAATAAGACAGAAGAAGAATGGCGCAAAAGCCTGTCGCCCGAAGAATTTGCTGTTCTTCGAAAAGAAAGCACTGAGCGGCCTCACAGTAGCAAACTCGACAAGCTGTGGGCTGCGGGAATCTATAGCTGCGCAGGCTGTAGCAATCCACTGTTCTCTTCAGAGACTAAGTTTGACAGTGGCACTGGCTGGCCTAGCTTTTACGCCCCGCTCGATAACGCGGTTGCCACTACCGTTGACAAGTCACTTTTCATGACGCGCACTGAAGTCCACTGCGATCGCTGCGGCGGCCATCTCGGTCATGTATTTAACGATGGCCCCGAGCCAACCGGCAAACGCTACTGCATGAATGGCGTTGCCATGTCGTTTGAGGCTGCCTAGCGGTTAAGACTCCCTGACTTTTGAAGTCGCTCTAGCAGGATAGGAAAATGGACTTTAAGAGTTCATTGACTCGTCCATACGGCCAAGTACCTTATCTCGGAAGCCAGCATCTTGACTAGCTAGCCCCAGGATTTGCATATACTCGGGCATGGTCAAACCGCTTGCTTTGATCAAAGCAACGGCGTCGGCCTCAATTGACTGCTGAATCTTTAGGGCTTCAGCGCTAGTTTCCGCGGCGGGGAGTTCTGGCTCTCTATCGCTCAGTAGCTGAAGGACTTGAAGATAGGCAGCCGCAAATTGATCGACCTTGTCGGCCGCAATATCTGCGCTATCCGCTGGTAATCCACTCGGCGATTGGGCTGCTTCAATGGCAGCCGGCGGGGTGGATAGCGTATCGGCAAGGCTTACTGTAGGCAAGCTAACCAGGCTAGCTATGCTAAGAACGGCAGCTAGTACAAAGCTCAGTAGATGAGAGCACCTGCTTCGAATTGAGCTAATTTGCGAACAGTCAGATTGCGGCTTCGATGGAGTCATCAGTAATCGTTAAGAACTTATAGCTGTCGAAAGAGTGTATCTCTTGTCTAAGGCGGTGGCAGCTCAACTTTCTGAGAGAAACATTCTGTTAAGACTAACGGGATCTGCCAACTGTATGACTAGACTAGACATACTGACTAAGTATAAATACAGATTAGACGTTCATGTCATCTAGCCAATCTTCTTCGAGTGATATGCAGGCTGCTGATTCAACCCTAGACGAGTCCCAACAGGTTTTGTCTCAGCGTGAGCTGCAAATTGTTGAACTCGTATCGGCTGGAATGACTAATCAAAAGATTTCAGAAGAGTTAGATATCAGCAAGCGCACGGTAGATAACCACGTAAGCAACGTGCTGAATAAGACAGACACCGGAAACCGAGTCGCGCTGGTTCTATGGGCTTTGCAGTCGGGCAAAGTCTGTATTGATGAACTTAACTGCTGCCGGTTGCCGGAAAGAGAAATCGGTTGATTCCTCGAGCTAGGCGGCGCAGATCCTTAATTTATCTACTAAATGGCTAGATGAAAGTAAAAAAGCACTTTGTTTAAAGTAGTCAGACCCAAAATTCGCAAACAAAAAGCCCCCCGCACCGTCTTTAAGGACATGTCCGAGGGGCTTCTTAGTCTTAGCGAGTCCGGAACTACCCAACCCGTCAGGCCAGGTAGAAATGACTCACTAATGTGTTAGCTGTATCAACTATGCGTTGATGGCAGGAGCGGTGAGCGCTACAGGAGCAGCTTCGCCAGCAGCCAAGTCAAGCGGGAAGTTGTGAGCGTTGCGCTCGTGCATTACTTCCATACCCAGGTTGGCACGGTTCAAAACGTCTGCCCAGCTACCAATCACACGACCCTGTGAGTCGATGATTGACTGGTTGAAGTTGAACCCGTTCAAGTTGAACGCCATCGTGGAAATACCTAAAGCGGTAAACCAGATGCCGACAACGGGCCAGGCGCCGAGCAAAAAGTGCAAGGAGCGGCTGTTGTTGAACGATGCGTACTGGAAGATCAAACGACCGAAGTAGCCGTGGGCTGCAACGATGTTGTAAGTCTCTTCCTCTTGGCCAAACTTGTAGCCGTAGTTCTGACTCTCAGTCTCAGTTGTTTCACGAACCAAGCTAGATGTCACGAGTGAACCGTGCATCGCAGAGAACAAAGAACCACCGAACACACCCGCTACACCCAACATGTGGAAGGGGTGCATCAAGATGTTGTGCTCTGCTTGGAACACCAACATGAAGTTGAACGTACCCGAGATACCTAGAGGCATCCCGTCAGAGAATGAACCCTGACCGAGGGGGTAGATCAAGAACACGGCCGTTGCCGCTGCAACTGGTGCAGAGTAGGCAACGCAAATCCAAGGGCGCATACCGAGGCGGTAAGAAAGCTCCCACTCACGACCCATGTAGCAAAAAACGCCGATGAGGAAGTGGAAGATTACCAACTGGTAAGGGCCGCCATTGTAAAGCCACTCATCGAGTGAAGCAGCTTCCCAGATGGGGTAGAAGTGAAGACCAATCGCGTTGGACGAAGGCACAACTGCACCAGAGATGATGTTGTTGCCGTACATCAATGAACCTGCAACAGGCTCACGGATGCCGTCGATGTCAACGGGAGGGGCTGCGATGAACGCAATCACGAAACAAGCTGTAGCAGCAAGCAATGTCGGGATCATCAGCACGCCGAACCAACCTACGTAGAGGCGGTTGTCGGTGCTTGTAACCCACTGACAGAACTGCTCCCACAACGTAGCGCTTTGGCGCTGTTGTAGAGTAGTAGTCATTATTATTCCGGTAGTTAGGTACGTATGGGCTGAGTGCTTCGAAAGAAAGCGTTTGGCTCAACCGATATACCTAATATAGCTTTTGTAACGGAATATTACAAGCGCTCATTATCTTTTCTTCAGGATCTACCTCGAAAGACATAGCGGAATGACATAGCGCTGCGAAGGCTGCAAATTCTCGGGGATGGGCGATCGCACCCAAAGGCCACGCAAGCATAACTGAATCATTAGCCAATAGCGCTCATAGCACTCTTCCAAGACAGTTCTTTACGCAATACCTGGAGTGCTTTTTGCTCCGCGCCCGAAAATAGTTCTGTCGCAACCAGCTCATTAAGAACCTGCTGAGCTAGCTGTGGGGCAAAGCCACCTCCAGAGCGAAGCAAATGCCCGTAGTAGGCAAACTGCGGCTTGCCATCGGCAGATAGATGAAAGCTGTGAATCTCGTCAGTGTTCATGGCGCAAACGGGCGTGTTCGCAGGAACAACGACGCGCGGAATACCTTGCAATCCGTAGCCATAAGGCTTTCCCGGTAGCAAGCTGCCTATCAGCACAACATTTAATAAAATGCAGGTGTCTTGCACCAAATCGGGCGTAAACATTGGATCGGGTGAGCCAGTTAGCCTGGGTCCGCTGTTCATAAACGATGAGTTAAACAGCTGTGAGTTGTAGACGATGCCAACCGCCCAATGCCGGTGACTGTCGAACTTTACGAATTGGCCAAAGCCGTAGTCTTCTATTTGAGGTGGGCTTTCGACATCGTTAGCTGTGTCGAGCTGCACAACGTAGTCGCAGTGGGAGTTGGACTTGACAACTTTGCCTAGACAAGAAGAAGACATATGTTCGCTGGCTTGACTCTATTTGCTGATGTAGCTGATGTAGTTGGATTGCTGATGTAGTTTGGAGCGAGCTCAACGAGGCGGCTCTGTGGCTTTAGATATGGCTTTAGGATATATCAAACAGTCGTACAGATGTATCAAGCGAGTAGATAACTTAAGCGAATTCGCATGCAATAAAAAAGGAAGCACTGCAATGAGTACTTCCTCTTTTTCGTTACAAGCGTATTAATCCTGTGTCTGAATAGACATGTGCCTAAATAGACATGGCCTGAATAATATAGTCAAAGTAAGGCGCAGCTTCCGCAGCATCCTCATCTCGCATCAAGCCAACAGATGCATCCTTCAGGCAGCGAATGGCTTCTACCATGCCAGGGACAGGTACATCTAGCGCGTTGTACATTTCACGAACGCCGATTAGACCAATACTTTCGATGGGGCCTTTGTCACCCGCAATTAGGCTGTAGGTAATGAGCCGCAAGTACCAGCCATAGTCGCGCAGGCAAAGTGCTCTTTGCTTTTGACCGTAGGCGTTGCCACCTTTGGCAATAAAGTCGGGGCGGATTTTCCAGAGGGCATTGCTAGCTTGGTCAACAATCTTCTTTTCGTTGTCCGCTAGGATTTGAGCAATCTGCATCCGCTGACTGCCGGTCTTCAAAAAGTCTTCGATGCCTCTGAGTTCGCCACTGGTGGGGTAGCGCAACTCATCATCTGCATTCAGGATTACTTGGCTAACAACAGACATAGTTTCTAGGGCGGTAACTCGTTTAATATTTACAGTTTAGCGACTTCGGGGACGACAAGGAAAGCGATCGCTTGCTTTCCTCATACATTTTTACCGCTATAAATAAAGCGAGACGCTGCATACGCCCATCTGAGAAAACTTCTAAGAAATATTAAGACATCTGAAGCGCCATTCAAAACACAGGCTACAGACTCAAATGCACTAAACGTTTGAGTATAAATGCGCCATACTGGAGAGTCTGCTTAACCAGAAGCCCGCTCAACCGATTTGCCATGTTGCCCTCAATGCCTACGCCGAGAAACTCTTCAGAAGAGGCCCAGTTGGACAATACGGAGACAGAGAGCGTATGGCCTGCACCCCCTAGTCAATCACCGATTCAAGCTAAGCCCGATGCAGCAGAGCAACCTGGCAATAAGCAGCCATCTAAAGGTCAGTCTTCTCCATCGGAAGCCAGTCAGCTAGCCATTCAGTTAGCTTTAGAAGTCAGCCCGCCGAAAATCAGCCAGTTAGACGCACGCCACCGCCTCGTATTACTGAGAAGCCGAAGCCTAAGGCGCAAAAAACAGGTAGGCCCAAAACTGAAAAGCCAAAAACCGAGAAGCCAAAAACCGAAACCCTAAAGACCGAGAAGCTAAAGACTGAGAAGCTCACAGAGGTTTGGCCCGAGACCGCGCCAGAACCCAAATGGCAGGAGGGAGAGATTATTAAGCTCGCCATCACAGACTTGAGCAATACGGGCGATGGCGTTGGGCGATGGGAAAACCGAGTCGTGTTTGTGCCCAACACCGTACCGGGCGACGAGATGCGCGTGAAGCTGACCAAGGTGAAAGCTACGCATGGATTTGGCATTCCCGCTGGGATTGTAACGGCTTCGCCTGATAGAGTGCGGCCCGCCTGCATCGTGGCGGATAAGTGTGGTGGCTGCCAGTGGCAGGCGGTGAGCTACGAGGCCCAGCTCGCGGCTAAGCATCGACTTGTGACAGATGCACTGGTGCGCATTGGTAAGTTGGAAGATGTGACTGTTGACCCGGTGATGGCCGCTGAGCGCCAGTTGAACTATCGCAATAAAGCGACCTACCCGGTGGTGAGGTCGCAAATCAAGACGGTTAAGGCGGGCTACTACCGCAGGGGATCGCATACGGTTGTAAATCTCAACCAGTGCCCGGTGCAGGATGAGCGGCTAGATCCCTTGCTAGCTGAAGTGAAGCAGGATATTCAAGATAGAGAATGGAAGATCTACGATGAGCATCACCACAAGGGCCACATCAAGCATTTAGCGCTGCGCGTAGGACAGCGAACAGGGCAGATTTTGCTGACGCTGGTGAGCCGGTCGGTAAAGTTAAAAGGAATTCATGAGCAGGCGCAGCAGTGGCTAGAGCGCTACCCTGATGTAGTTGGCGTACTGGTAAATCTCAACTGGCAAAAGACCAACGCGATCTTTGGCCCAGATACTTATCCCATTGCTGGGCAGTCCTACTTGGAAGAAGAATTTTCAGGCTTAACCTTTCAAATTCAGCCGACCACGTTTTTCCAGGTAAATACGACTCAAGCGGAGCGACTGCTCGCGGAAGTGCAAAAGGAACTGGCGCTGACTGGCGAAGAGGTGATTGTAGACGCTTACTGCGGTGTGGGCACCTTTACGCTGCCGCTGGCGAAGAAAGCTAAGCACTGCATTGGTCTGGAGTCGTTTACGGCGTCGGTAACGCAGGCCGAGAAAAATGCTGCGCAAAATGGCATTGAGAATGTGAGCTTTGTCATTGGCGATGTCGGCACGACGCTGCCTAACGTAGAGATGCCGCCGGATATCGTGATGATGGATCCGCCTCGCAAGGGCTGCGAACCGGATGTTTTAGAGGCACTACTCGCGATGAAGCCGCCGCGCATTGTATACATTAGCTGCAACCCGGCGACGCTGGCTCGCGATCTGAGGGTGCTGTGCGAAGACGGTGCATACCGGATTGCTCGCATTCAGCCTGCCGACTTTTTTCCGCAGACATCGCATGTAGAATGTGCGGCATTTCTGGTAGCTTCGTAGTTGCAAAGGCTTTGGCTGCGAAGGTGAAAGCCATTGGAAAAGAGCTAGAGGGAATCCATGAAGTTTAGTGAGATTGTCGCTGCTTTGGGCGATCAGGTGACCGCTTCGAGTCTGGAAGCAGGCGGTAAGGATCTGGTTGTTCAAGGACTTGCTGCCCTAGAGCAGGCCAACGCAGATCAGATGAGCTATGTGGAGGGCGAGAAGTTTGCTTCGCTAGTTGCAACAACTGGGGCAGGCGCTTTAGTGCTCCCGGATAAAGCGGCGCTGCAAGCAGAGGCGATCGCGCGAAATATTGCTTGGGTAACGGTCAAAAACCCTAGAATGGTTTTTTCAAGAGCGATCGCACTTTTCTATCAGCCCTACCAGCTACCGGTAGGGATTCATCCTACGGCGGTGATCGATTCGAATGCGCAGGTCGGTAAACATGTTGCGATTGGCCCGAATGTGGTGGTGTCTTCGGGTGTGAAGCTAGGCGATCGGGTCTGTATCCATCCCAACGTAGTTGTCTATCCCGATGTCATCATTGGCGCTGATACGATTCTGCACGCCAACTGCACCATTCATGAGCGCACTCAAATTGGCACCGACTGCATGATTCATAGCGGCGCCGTTATTGGCGCAGAAGGCTTTGGCTTTGTGCCCACGGCCACCGGCTGGGAAAAGATGCATCAATCTGGCATTACGGTGCTCGAAGACCGCGTAGAAGTTGGCTGTAACTCTGCGGTGGATCGGCCTGCGGTAGGAGAAACCCGAGTAGGACAAGATACTAAAATTGACAATATGGTGCATATCGCTCACGGCTGCCAAATTGGCCAAGGCGTGGCGATGGCCGCTCAGGTCGGGATAGCTGGCGGCGTTACCATTGGCAACCGGGTGATATTGGCAGGCCAAGTCGGCGTGGCGAATCAGGCCGTGGTCGGCGATGGTGTAATCGCCTCTGCAAAGGCGGGCATTCATAACAACATTCCAGCGGGTGAAACTGTTTCTGGAATGCCTGCAATTCCCCATAACGTCTATTTACGAGCGGCTATTTTGTTTAAGAAGCTGCCAGAGATGGCGAAGACGATTAAGGCGATGCAAAAGCAGCGTTCTAATGATTAGATTAAGGGCGATCAAGGCCCAATAGGCTCTCAATATGAATTCAGCGACGGTTGCTTCGTCTGCTACAGATGACTGGCTCGCATTAGTCATTGGTAATACCCGTCTGCACTGGGGCGCTTTTCGCGCGGGCCAGCTAGCTAGTGTGTGGCACACGCCGCATCTAGCGCGCGACTGGGTGGCTCGCATTCAGTCGTCTGGGTTTGACGCAGAGGTTTGGAAAAGGGTGCCTGGGCTAAGCTATTCGGCAGTTCCCAAGGATTTGGTTCCCAAGGATTTGGTTCCCAAGGATTTACAGTCGCTTCATCAGCCTCAATCGCTGTGGCTCGCTTCTGTCGTCCCTGAGCAGACGGCCTTGTGGGCCAATCGACGGGCGGCTGATAGCGATGAGAGACAGCGGGCGAGTACTTACGTGGTGGAGCGATCGCAAATCCCGCTTCAAAATATCTACCCTACGCTAGGCATCGACAGAGCCATTAATCTACTAGGTGCGGGCCATACGGTGGGGTGGCCTGTTTTAGTTGTGGATGCGGGGACTGCGCTGACGTTTACAGCGGGCGTAGCGCAATCGGTTGTGGGCGGCGCTATTTTGCCTGGGATGCAAATGCAGGCTCAGGGGCTAAGCCAAAGAACAGCGGCTTTGCCCGCCGAGGCTAACTGGCTATCGGGACAAAATTTTTCGAACACTGCCTGGCCCCAGAAGTTGCCCAACCGATGGGCGATGACGACGCCTGATGCGATCGCTAGTGGATTAATCTACGGAACGCTTTCTAGCCTTCAAGACTACCTGAGCGATTGGTGGCAACAGTACCCTGAAGGTAAAGCAGTCTTAACCGGCGGCGACGGCCTAGCCTTGCAGGCTTTATGGCAACAAAAAACCCCAGAGATGGCCTCTAGGGTTAGCGTCGATAGTCATTTAATGTTTGCGGGAATGCAGCGCTATCGCAGCGGAGCAATGTTGCTGCTATAAGCTGCGGTATTCATGCCATATGTCGCGTCGGGTGTCGCTTCAGTGGCTAGCCGCTCTTGCAGTGAGCTCACCCGATTGCGAGCGTCGGGGTGAGTGCTCAAAAATTCTGGCTGTGAACCCTGACGCACTAGCTTCTGCATAAAGTTCACCATGCCTTCTTGGTCGTAGCCTACGCGGCCCATAGTCTGAAAGCCATCTGCGTCGGCTTCGTACTCAGCCTGACGGCTATTGGGCAACTGCCAGGCTAGCTGGGTGCCAATGCTGATTAGTCGGGCGCGGTTCTGGCCGACATCGATCGCGCCGGTTACGCCCTGGGCGATCGCCGCTTGCCGCATCTGCTGCACCGCATGGCGTTCGCCAATATGACCAATCTCATGGCCAATAACGCTCGCTAACTCTGCTTCTGTGTCAGCCGCTTCAATCAGCCCGGTTGTCACATACACATATCCGCCCATGGTGGCAAAGGCATTGACCGCATCGTCTTCAACGATTTGAAAAGTGTAGGGGATATTGGGGCGATCGCTAGCAGCCGCCAATGCCTGACCGATGTCATTCACATAGGCGTTTAAAGCTGGGTTTCTGTATAGCTTGGCCTGCCCGCTTCTAACTAGCTGAGCGTTAATGTCTTTACCCAGGCTCACTTCCTGCGAATCCGTCATATTGGAGAGTTGATAAGCCCTCACACCGCTAAAGATTAGGTCTAACCAGCCCGCTTCGGACGGTTGCGCGGTGGCGACCCCAATTCCTATCGACATCGACATCGCCATGATGCCTAGCACTACCCGGCGATAGAGCTTGTTTTGGGAAATTAGCCTAAAATTCGGGACGTTAGACATATCGATGTTATCGGTTAGGTGGAACAAACTCTAGACGAACAATCTTTAGATGCACTCGGGCCGTGGCTGGTTACGTAGAGAGCGAATGTACTTTTTACTGTAGTCATAGAGACCAGGGCCAGGCCGCTAAATTGTGACACTTCTACAATTGATGGGTCTTTTGAACCTGGTAAATAATTTTGGAATAATTTTGGAATAATTGCATCCCCAGGGCTACGTTATTGCTGCGGGCCTATGCTCGAGACAAAATGTAGAACATAAGCCTTAAATGGTTGCAAGAAAGTGTGGTTAAATACGGTGGGCTAGCGGTTTGTTGTCGGTAGCTTCCTCTAATAGTCCTCAGCTGGCAGACCCTCAGCGAGCAAGCAAATTCTGAGCGTCTGTGGCAGTAGGCTAGGCAAACAGCACTCTAAGCAGCGTAGTTAAGCACCGTAGTAAAGCAAAACGGCTAAGTAAAAAGCGATGGCAATTTTAGATTCTAAAGGACGGCTCTTCGGCAAACTGAGCTTGCTCGACTTAGGGGCCGCGCTGGCCATTTTAATGGTTATTTTTGGTATTTTTATCTATCCGGGCGCAACGGGTTCTGTCGCTCAAAGTGGCGCTAATACCAAGCCAGTTGAAGTAGATGTGATGGCTCGCGGTCTGACGGTACTCAATCCAAACGCATTTCTTGAGAGTCTTAAAGAGAGCGAGTCAACCACCATTATTGTGCGAAACCAGCCCTACGGCGGGCCGATTGAAGTTAAGAACGTGGTCGCACTTCCTCGCAGCGTGGCCGTTCCTCAGCCTGACGGTACGGTGAAGTCTTATCCCGATCCGCGTCCGGAGCTAGATTTTACTGCCGACATGCTGATTACGCTAGGCGGTAGAGCGCAGATTAGCCCAGATGGTGCACCGGTGCTGGGCGTACCCGTAAAGATTGGCACTCCAGTCGAGATCGAAGGTGAGGACTATAGCTTTAGAGTGTCTACCGTTGCGGTGAGAATTCTGGAAGAGGCAGCGAAGTAGGCAACGGTTCGGTCGAAAGACTTAACCTGCTTCTGTTGGCGGCAAATCTCGATCTAGGCGATCGCCCACTTTCTCCGCAATGCCAGCAATCCAAGCCTCGTCTTGTTGGGTGTAGCTGCGCGGAGCGTTGGCTCCTAAGATTAAGACAGCGCGATCGCCCATCGGCTGACAAATTACGCCCTGTGTATTCTCAGGCAGATAGTCAAACTCGACCCGCCCTGGGTAGATACTAAGATTTACCAAATAAATAGGCTTTTGCTTGTCTAATACGCGCTGCAAAATCGGGCCAGGCTCTACGGTTTTTTTAGGAGATAAAATGCCGCGCCGCAGCAGCACTTCTCCGTTGCTATAAACCACGATGCTCTTACTAGCCGTGTTCGTAAGCAGTAGCCGGGAAGCCCAAGCAAGCTCCATTTGCACCGATTCTGGGATTGTCGAGTCTAGGTCAAATCCTTCTTCTCCCACCAGAAGAACGGCCTCGGGTGGTTTAGCTTGAATCTGCTGCCAAAGCAGGCCCGTTAAAATCAATAGCCCGCTCAAAATAACGCCTAACGCATCCGAGCGAGACTGCGCCCCAGACAAGTCGGGTGTTGTGACTCGGTTAATAAACAGCAGGCACCCACCCATTGCGCCTACTACAATGGGCAGTCGCCGGAGTACTGCGTTCTGATCGGGTCTAGTAGCCATCTATACATTGCACACAAATGCGGTAGCAATAGTGTATCTTTGGCGAGAACATCTGCTCTAGTCGATCCGTTAAACCAACCTGTGCGTTCGGCTTGATACGCGATCAATTTGGGGTCTTAAAGAACGGAAGATTTAGTGCCAAATTCTGCTCTGCCAACAATACTCTTTGCTTTGGGATCAGGAACGCTAAGCCTGTTCGGTATGGGCATAGGCATGGGCCTGTTTGGCCCCAAGTGGGAGAAGATGCAAGGGTTAGATCTTGCCTCTGTCGATCTGCGCCCAAACTGGGAGTCGGCCTGGATCCGCGACACTATTGCTAACGATCCGGCCGCGAATGCGATTGTGTCGGGCTACTTGTCTGGGCTGACGGCTTCGGGCTATTTAGGGGACGAACAGGGCGTCTGGGTGTCTTCTGGGATCTATCCGCTAGCGCAGAATCAGGGCGATAAGCTTAGACCTGCGGCTTCTTTGACTAAGGTTGCAACGACTCTTGCCTCGCTGTCTACCTGGGGACCAGATCATCGGTTCAACACGCTGGTGGGCTTTCGCGGCGAGCTGTCGAATGGTGTGATCAACGGCGATTTGATTGTTGAAGGGGGAGACGATCCGCTGTTTGTATGGGAAGAAGCGATCGCACTGGCCGACGCTTTACAGCAAGTGGGCATTCGCCGCGTTACTGGCGACTTGATTGTGGCAGGTAACTTCACCATGAACTTCGAGCCTGATCCGGGCAAGTCTGGCCTGATGCTAAAGCAGGCGCTAAACGAAGCAGACTGGGACTACGAAGTAGAAGACGCCTATCAAAGTTTTCCAGCCGAACTTCCTAGACCTTCTATTCAGATTGCGGGGGAAGTAAAGCGCGATCCTAATAGCTGGCAAGACAAGACAGATGGATGGCTAGTGCAGCACAGCTCGATGCCACTAGTGGCCGTGCTTAAGGCCATGAATATCTATAGCAACAACGCTATGGCCCAGCAGCTAGCCGATACGTTGGGCGGGCCGTCGGCGGTGGTTAGCCAGGTAGAAAGCACAGCGGGCGTTATTCCTGGAGAGCTAAAGCTGGTGAACGGTTCGGGGCTAGGTGAGGAGAATCAGATGTCGCCTAGAGCTGCCGTGACTATGTTTCGTCAGATTCAAGACGAGCTGAGACCCAGCAACTACACCATTTCCGATATCTTTCCGATTGTGGGTGCAGATGGTGGCACCGTACAAGGTCGAGGTCTGCCTAAGAATGCGGTCGTTAAGACGGGCACTTTGGCAGTCGTGAGCGCACTAGCGGGCGCAATGCCGACTAAAGATAAAGGGATTGTCTGGTTCTCTTTACTCAACTATGGCTCCGGACTGGACAATCTAAGGAATCGTCAGGATGACATATTGACGGCGCTAGAGCAGCAGTGGGGCAGTGCCGATAGTATTCCGCCGGAGCTTCAGACCTCCGTGCGAATTGGCGAAGCGCCCTATCAGTTTGGCGATAGTCAGCGCAACCAGCTTATATTGCCGCCGCTTGCCGCAGAAGCGCCTTAGCCAAACGCTAAAAACCTGACACTCTCAAAAACCTTCGGGTACAATCTCGGTGACAACATCGCTTGACTCGCCGCTCAAAATAACGAGCGTCCCTTGCGCTATGTTGCCGGTCGCCTTATCTCCAGAAATCGAGGCTTCAGGGCTAGCAGCTTGCTCATACTGCACGTTACCGTCTGCCTCTACGTCCTGACTGTTTGTCTTCCAAACGACCCGATCGGCCTGTAGTCGCGAGTCGTTTTCTTCGCCATTGGCTTGGACGTTGCCGGTTAGGTAAACCACCTGCTGAGCTAGATCCAAACTGGCCTGATTGGCCGAGGCTGTAACCTTACGCTCAGGCTGCTCGATATTTACCTGACTGTCAATTTCCACGGTTTGAGCGTCTACATCCCAAACCGCAACTTTGCTGTTCACTTTCAGGGGCTGCGTAAGCGACTCCATTTGCACCGCCTCGTCGAGCGTCACAATATTCTCGGCAAGCTGTACGTTGCCCTTAGCACCGATAACTCTATCGGTTACGGTTTTGTAGCCCTCGGCCTGATATTTCTCTACGGTCAGCGGTTTATCCGTCTGAATCAGTTCTTGCTTGGTTAGCCAGGTAATCTGCTCAGAGGCAAACGTTAGCCAGGGTGATGCTTTACTCTTAGCCGCAACGCCGCCGGTCATCTGTACGCGGTTATCTTTATTAGAGACGCTTGCGACCTGGGCGATCGCCTCCATCTGCGGATTAAATCCAAAAACCGGCGCATTCTTTGCTGCCGTTTCATTTAGCAAATCCTGCGTAGTCAAAGCCTTAGCCTGCGGTACGTCTCCCGTTTTTAACGGTGCGCTCTCCTCTCCCTCAGCGCGCTTGTCTGTGGCCTCATCTGCTGACGCGGTTAGCGCCTCGTCTTGAAAGTTTCCCATCACTAGCAAATCTTGCTTGGGCTGCCACTTCAGCCGCTCGCCCTCTAGCGTCAGTTCACCTTCAGTGCTCGTAGCGACCAAATCGCCGCGCAGGTACAGTGTCTCGCCATTCTGCTGCACCTCGCCCTCATTGGCCTTAATGGTATAAATTGTCTCACCCGCTTGGAAAAACTCACCCTCTATCTCGGACAGCTCAGCTTTTTGACTGTCAGGGCTGTAGTTTACGGCCTTGGCTTTAATGCGCCACAGCAGATTGCCGTTTTCATCTGGCTGTTCTAGCGTCACGGTTCGCAGGGTTAGCTCAGCGTCAATTTGCTCTTCGGGCGGCTGGTTGGCTAATTCGCTGCTGCCACAAGTCCGTAGTGCTATCACTAGCACCGCGACAGCAGCCGCGATCGCAACCCACCGATAGTATTTATTGCTCAACTTCATCCTTCAACCAACCGGCCCGCGGCCCGCGCCCGATAGCGCTCGAATACTAACGTTTAAATACCAGCGTTTGAATAGCAACGCTCGAATACCAATATTCGAAGCTCGAATACTACTGAGCTTCAGCTTCATCTAGCACAGACAGACTAGAGAGCGGACGGTAGGTATAGTTGTGCTGAGGCGTACTGCTACGCGAATTCTTTCGAATTTCATCCTTGACGCTGTCTAAATCAATATATCTATCCGATACGTTGATTAGCGTGTCGCTCGTCATCGAACGCAGGCTAACAACCTCGATCCGTACGCCTTTGTAGCTAGCTGCATCTACTGCATAAGCCAAATCGCCATCGCCGCTTACCAACACCGCCGTGTCATAACAGTTCGAAAGCGACATCATATCTACCGCAATCTCAACGTCCAAATTGGCTTTTTTCGATCCATCAGGTAGCTGAACTAAATCTTTGGCAATCACCCGATAGCCATTGCGACGCATCCACAGTAAAAATCCCTGCTGCTTCTCGTTTGCTCGATCGACGCCAGTATAAAAGAACGCGCGAAACAATCTAGAGCCAGAAGTAAGTCGGCTCAATAGCTTCGTATAGTCAATTTCGATGCCCAGCTGCAGCGCGGCATAAAACAAGTTGGACCCGTCTATAAAAATAGCAACACGCCCGCGATTCTCTAATGCTTGCTCGGGCGTGAAGACGGAATCGTGACCTAAAATTTGGTGATTATTTAACATCTCTCTCAATTTTTTCTAGTTACGTCGATAAACGGGCACTGATTTTGGAATTTATTATTTTGGGGCTGGTTTTTTGGAGTCTATCTCTAAGCTTTTCCAGTAACGCGCTGTTCCATTAACCTCACCTACTATCGCTTACCTACCATTGCTTAAAAGTTCAGGGCTGCAAGTAACGCTCTGACAATAGATTTGGCACTAGTTGGCCGACTCTAGGTTAACCACTAGACGGCTAGAGAATGGCAACCTTCTTGCTATCTGGCATTCTCTGGCCACGAAATATTACGCCGTAAAGAGCTGTAGCTATATATTTAGCTGATATTTAGCTGATGGAGTTTATGCAATACCTGCTCAGGCTAGCCAGCACAGCTACAAATGAAAACGCACTGCAACGCTTCATCTATTTCGACCTGTAAGAAAGAGGTCTGTACGAAAGAGGATGTCTAATCGGAACAATAGATGATTAGCGAAGAGATTCCTGTTTACTTCGAATACTGAGCAGCGTGAGAATAGCTGCTTTGACTGTTATACGAATACATTACTTTTTATGAAATTATCATACAAGAAAGCTTTTTGACTGTGGGCCGATTCCGGGCCGATTCCGGTTAACTTAATCTCTTCTCAAGGAATGAATCAGGTTATCAATCATTAGGAAGTAATTGATCCTCTTTAAGAATGACTGAGATAAGTCGATAGGACGATGATTAATCGTAGAAAATAATGTGGAATATCGTTTGATTTGAGTAAGGCTGCTCGATCTGTCTGCGAATTTTAGTAAGAAAGTCGTTGGGCTTTCCTTTTTTAGGATAGCTTTAGTAAAGCCAGTTGAATGGGGCTACCTGTAGCGCGACTCAGCCAAAATAAAGGCAGCCAAGATAAAGACGGCAGCTAGATAGAAATGGCCGCCTATCAAAGAGCGCAAACAGGCCGCTAGTATCAGCCGCTGGCAGCCGCTGATCGAATCTATCCATAATTTAGGTTGGCAAGCCAGTATAATTCCTTCGTCAGAGAAAGATTCTTTGCCCCCTGGCAAGCGTGTTAATATTTTGTTACAAATGATAGTGAACTCAACGAGCGGGTATCTACCTCAAGCATGTTAGGCAGTCTACTAAGCTCCAAATCTGGTTCCTCAGACTTCGGCGAGAATATGCTGAACTCTGTGGTTCGTCAGGCTATCCAGCAGCTATTCACCCGAAGTGAATCTGTTGAAGTATCCATTCGCTGTTCGCCCTCTAGCAAGATTTTGCAGGGAGTGGTGGATAGTTTTCAAATGAAAGGGCGCGGGCTGCTGATTAAGAAGATGTTTGAAGCGGCTGAGATGGAGTTTGAGACAGATGCCGTCTCGATTGATATGTCTGGGCTGATGGGCGGTAAGATTCGACTTAAGCAGGCGACTCATGCGATCGCAACTGTCACCATGACTGAATCGGGCATTAACAAAGCCTTTGAAGCTGAGCTAGTCGAAAAGCATTTGAAAAACGTAGAGGACGAAGAGCTGACCAACCTATCGGGCGGCGATTCTCTTTCTTTTCGAAACGTGCAGATGACGCTGTTGCCCGATCAAAGGGTAAAGATTCTCGCTAGGACTGACTTGCCCAACCGAGAGGATTTGCCAGTTAGCCTGTCGGCTAAGGTTGACGTTGAGCGTCGTCGTCGAGTTGTCTTTACCGACGTTAAGTTTGAACCGGAAGACGTGCCAGAAGATGCGCAGTGGCTATCTGAAGCGGTGATGCCAGGTTTTGTTGGCGTGCTGAACAAGATGGTCGACCTAGAGCGGTTCGATCTAGATGGCGTTTCGCTAAGAATTAACCGTTTAGAAGTCAAAGGCAAAAATTTGCTATTCAACGGCTACGCTGAGATTGAGCATTTTCCCGGTATGTAGCCCCTTAGCTAGACTTCTAAGACGGCTAGAAGCTAGTCTACTGAGCAGCGCCTTGATGGAATTGTCTTTCATCTGCTGGGCTGCTGCTGTAGAGAGCGTTGAGTCATGCCGCTATTAGAATTATTTCTCTCGGGTGGCGTCGTCATGTGGCCCCTCCTGCTGTCGTCTTTGGTGGTTACGGCTCTCATTCTAGAACGGGGCTATTTCTGGCTAAAAATCTACCAGCATCAGGATCTGTTTATTCGGCAGGTGCTGGCGCTGTATGGTACGCAGCCTAAAGAAGCGATCGCCCGTTTGCGCGCTCATCTCCAGTTTCCGCTAGCCCGCATTTTTTTAGCGGCTTTAACGCTAGAGCAGGGCACCCCAGATGACTTTCGTCTGGCGCTTGAGAGCGCTGCGCAGGCTGAGTTGCCTACGCTAAAGCGGTTTAATACGCTGTTTGATACGGTGATTGGCATCGCGCCGCTGCTAGGACTGCTAGGCACTATTTTGGGCCTGATGCGATCGTTTGCGGCACTGCGAATTGGGGAGACGACGAGTCAATCGGCTAGCAGCGTGACAGCAGGGATTGGGACGGCGCTAATTTCTACGGCAGCGGGATTGATTATTGCGATCGCGACGCTGCTGTTTGCCAATTTGTTTATTGGGCTGTACCGCCGACAGCGGGCGGCGATACAGTCTTACTGCGGCCAGCTAGAGCTGCTGTACCGGCAGTATTACCGGCAGTACTTAGCAAGAGCGCCGAGAGGATAAACGCTTGGGCCTGAATGATCAGAGCTCAGATGACTAGAGCGCAGGTAATCAGAGCTTAGGTGACCAGAGTCACCCAGATAATAGGGCGCGAAAATACTAGAATGGTAGCCAATCAAGTATTTTCAATAAAACGTTAGAACGGCTACTCTTCGTCGTTCCGGCTGAAGGCTAACATCAACGTAGTAAATAATACTTAGATTTCTCTTAGATTGATTCCTATGCTGCGCGTCTGGTTAGCTCTAGCCATGACTATTCCTGCTCTGATTACCGCCGTTACGTTGGTAGTCACTTCTGGTGGTGCGCAAAAATCATCTCAGTCTGTACCTTCTACAATGGGTCGGGCGGCGAGCTTGCCACAGCTTCAGCTCAACCGTGGCCCCGTTTCTGAGCCTTCTAGCTTAGGATCTGCGTCTTTTGACTCAGGTTCTGCGCTTTCAGAAGGCGACACTACGCTAGCCATGAGAGATGTGGGCTACCAACCCAAAGAAGAGGTATATTTAGCCGATCCGAGCAACTACGATCAGCGCGTTGCCGTTGACTCGCAGGGAACTCCGGTTGATAACGACTACATTGTGGTGCTGCACGAAACAGTGGGCGATGTTGTGAGCGCCATCAACACTTTTCAAACGCCCCATCCCAACGATGACGATCAGGTGAGCTATCACGCGTTGATTGCGCTCGATGGCACGGTGATCTACATAGTGCCGCCTGAACAAAGAGCCTTTGGCGCCGGTAATTCTGTCTTTGTATCGCCAAAGGGCGAAGAATCTGTTTCGACTAACGCTGAGTTTGCTAGCTCGGTTAATAATTTTGCTTACCACATCTCGCTAGAGACGCCGCCCGATGGGCAACTGAACGATAACTCTATGCATAGTGGCTATACAGAGGCCCAGTACCGTTCTTTGGCCTGGCTGATCTCTCGCTCTACGATTCCAGAGGATCGCATTACCACTCATCGCGAGATTGATAGATCTGGCTCTAGAGCCGATCCTAGGTCGTTTGAGCCAGAAAGACTGGTGAGATTGCTGCGTCAGTATCGCGGACAAGCTGAGAATTGAGTTATCTGAACAGCGATCTAAAGCTATCTAAATAGCGATCGCACCCTGTTCTTTAACTGATGCTTGAGGGTCTGCAAATTCGCTGATTCAACGGGGTCTTCCTGAGCGGCTGCTTTTCCTGCGGGATCGTTGCGATAGCGGTAGTGAGTCCACAAATCGCGGTAGGGGCCGCCGCTGCGCATGGGCGTTCCGGCCCAGTGCAAGTAGCGTAAGGGGCGATCGCCGTCGAACAAAACCTGATCGCGCTGCTCGAAGTGAGGTGAGCCACCCCAGCTCCCCGGTTCGTGAGGATGAGCCTTGGCAATATTGAGCCTGCGAGGAATGGCCTTGAGTACTAAGTAGTTCATGATGGGCTGATCGGTTGTGCCGCTCGAAAAGTCGAAGTATTCAGGGTGGGCCGCGCAGTCTTTCAAAAGGCTAATCAGCCGCTCTATTGAAAGGGCGCTCTTACGTGATCCCCATAGCCCACTGTTGAAAACATCTTGCAAGGTCTCTGGGCTGAAAACGCCTTGCTCTGGCACAACGTCTGAAAACACATCTTCTAAGCCGCGTTTGTAATGGTAGTCGCACCAGATAAAGTCTGCCTGGTCTAGATAGCTAAGGGTTTCGGAAACGGGCGTAAAAAAGAGAATGTCGGTGTCGATGTAGAGAAATTCGTCTAGCGGGCCAAACCAGGCGGCAAGCTTGCGCATTTTGTTGGGCAGGGCCAAAAAGTCCCGAGGGAAAATTTCGCCGATGATCTGCGTTAAAGATGCGAGCAGGTCTAAGTCTGGAAAGATTTGCACTTGATACATTTCGGCTAACTGCTGGGCCACGGCCTGATAGTCGTCGTTAAAGGGAATGAGGTAGACCGGCACGTCTAGATCGTACTGGCGCAGACTGCTGAGCAGCGCGATCGCATTTTCTTTGACTTTGTTGTTGGCCACGATATAAACGCCGCGCATAGCTACTGCTCTTGGGTGATGTAAAACTCGGTGATGTAACACAAAACAATGAATGCGGTCTGAGCGCCGTCCTATCGTCAGCGGCTCAATCTAACGGTGCTTTCAATCTAATAAAAAGGCGTCTTATTGCAGCACCTTTTGTTTAGATGTCTCAAACCCTTCCTCGAATCCTTCCTCAAACTCTTCAACTACTTTCAGCAAGTCCAGCATGTTGGCATAGGCTGAGGCGGCCATTTCTTGGCGCGATCGCGATCGCTTTGCGCGTTCCCATCGGTTAGCTGGCCCAAAATATCCAGGATGCTGCTAAGACGCGATCGCATCTCATCGGACGCATAGGCGACAGATGTCTCCTGGTATAAAGTCTCTAACTCGTCGGCCTTCCGCTCGCTGCTGTCTTTTATTTGCTTTGAAAATTGAATAGCGCAGAGCCGAGCGTAAGGGCCGTCCTGGTTTAATAGCTCTGAATGAACGCCTGTTTCGACGACTTTACCCTGGTCTAATACGGCAATTTGGTCAGCGTTTTGAATGGTAGACAGCCGGTGAGCAATCACCAACGTAGTGCGATCTTTGCTGAGTTCGTCAATGGCTTTTTGTACTAACCGCTCTGAAATGGTGTCTAGTGCGCTGGTTGCCTCATCCAAAATCAGAATGTCTGGATCTTGAATGAGGGCGCGGGCGATCGCTAAGCGCTGCCGCTGTCCGCCCGAGAGTAAAACGCCGCGATCGCCAATCAGCGTCTCTAGCCCGTCAGGCAGCGCCAGAATAAACTCCGAGGCATTGGCTCTGGCCATCGCATCTTCAATTTCAGCCTCTGTGGCTTCCGGGCGACCGTAAATTAGGTTTTCTCGTACAGAAGCATTAAACAAAAAGGTGTCTTGGCTGACAATGCCAAGCCGCCGCCGAAAGGTCTTGATATCAAATTCCTTTAAATTTACGCCGTCAATTTCAATTTGACCGCCGTCTGGGTCATAAAATCGCGGTAGCAAATCTGCCAGCGTAGACTTTCCGGCCCCCGAAGCGCCCACCAAGGCCAGCGTAGTGCCTCGCTTTAATTCCAGATCAATCCCTTTAAGCACGGGCCGATCGCTGCCAGGATAGCTAAAGCTTAGCGCCCGAAAGCGAATGCCCTGATTGAGTCCTGAGAATTGGCGAGACCCCGATTGCATAAAGGGCTTATCGCTGCGGCTGAGAAATTCACTGACGATGGCCACGCTAGGCAGCGCGTTTGCTAGCTGGCTGCGGGAGGCATTGAGCTGGCCAATGGAAGGCAGCATCCTGAAAAGCACGATCAAATAGGTGAGCAAGACAGCGGAAAATGCTTCTATGCGATCGCCCATCACGGCCCGACCGACCGTCGCTACCCCAATTAGCGCCACAATGCTGCAAACTTCGTTGATCGGGCCAATCCCCGCAAACAGTAGCTGCGCCTGATATTCAGACTGCTCGCGATCATTGATTAACTGGCTAACGGTCTGATACTCGCTTGATTCATTCGCGGTTGCTTTGACCAGTCGAATGCCAGAGAGAATTTCGACAATGCGGCTAGAATATTGCCGCGATAGATGCGAGAGTTCCTTGCCAAACATCTTTGACTTGCGAATAGCCGTTTGATTGATCAGCGCCACGAATCCGAGCGCGACCGTTGCAATCAGGGTGAGCTGCCAGGAAGTCCACAGCAAAATACCGATAAATACCAGGATGGTGATAATGGCGATCGCCATTCGTGCCAGCGTTCGAATAGCAATGGTGGTTCGACTGATCTCCACGTTGAGATGGTTGATCAAATCGCCGACTTTGGACTTCGTGTAGTAGGCCAAATCAACATCTAGCAGAATGCGCAGCCCGTCTAGTCGAAGGTTCGCGGCTAGCTTTCGATTTAAGCTGCTAGAGGTCAAAGAGCCTGCGTAGGCCGCAGCATTTTTCAAGACGATTGTGAAGACGACGGTAAACGTCATCGCAAATAGCCTTTGGTTCTCTGGAAACTGATCGAAAAATCCTAAAAACTGTTGTAAAACATCTGGCAACTGATTCATCAGGCTAGAAGCTTGGCCTAATAGCTCTAGCAGAATCGGCACAATTAAAACGGTGCCAATTCCGTTGAACAGGGCGCCAGAAAATCCCATTAAAATAGTGAAAAACACTAAGACAGGATGTCTTAACAGTGATTGTCGAAGGAGTTGTCTAGAGTGCATAATCTCGGCAGCTAGATGGTAGAAGCGTTTGGACTGGGGCGTTTAGACTGGGGTGTTTGGACTGAAATGTTTAGACTGAAATGTTTAGACTGAAGGCGTGACTGACCAGTAATCCAACGCTGAGCCGGTGGTCTGAGCGGTTATTAGGCATAGATCTCTAATTCACTAAATATGGCTGCTAACTGCTTTGCCATCGCCCGTGTGCTGTAGTGCTCTATACATCTATCCCTAGCTCGCCGACCGACTCGATCGGCTGCCGCTAAGTCCTTGAAGATTAAGGAAATTTGCTCGGCAATTTGGGCAGGTGTCTCAGGGTCTACCAGGTAGCCAGCGCCGCTTAAAACTTCGGGAATATCTCCTACTTTGGTGGCAATAATGGGCTTTGCCATCGCCATGCCGTCTGTTAGCTTGAGCGGAAACTGAGCCTGTGCGGTCGCGCGATCGCGCTGAGGCACCACCACTACATGCGCAGCAGAAACGACCTCCGCCATGGCATCAATCGGAAAGCGCGGCAGCTTAATCAACCATCGGCTCCATTGCTCAAACAGCTTCTCTTCATAGCCATCGGGTCTGCGTCCGCCTACAATGACTAGCCGCAGATCGGGCCAGCCCAGCCGATCGAGCGCGGTTAAAACGTCTTCTAAGCCTTTGTGAGGACGAGCGGTGCCTGGAAACATCAGCACTTTGTAGTTTTCTAAGCCATATTTTTGACGGCTGCGCGCCGGGCTGTACTGATCCGGGTCAAATATCTGAGTGTCTTTGCCGTTGGGCAAATAATGTCCGCCAAAGCGCTTCTGTAAAAAATGAGTGGCGACGCTTACGGCATCGGCTTTGCCAATCCAATTTTCCATCCATTCTAGGTAGAGCGGATGCTCCGGGTTATGCAGCGCACCGGCTGGTTTAAAGATGTCTCTAGCTAGCTGCTTCGGTTTGGGGCGATAGGGTTCAAACCAGCTCATTTCCCAGTCGTCAATGTCAACAACAACGGGCTGCTTTGAGAAGGTTCTCTTTAGCAGCGCCGTGCCAAAACTAGTAGGTCTGGGCTTAATGGCGTAGATCAAATCTCCGTTTATTTTAGAAAGCAGCTTGCCTAGATCGGCGCTGTACCCCAGCGATCGCCTTGCCGGTACAGATAAAACGTTGAGGTTTGTTGGCGGAGTAGGATACAGCTCCTTTCCAAACTGCGAACCAACCACCGTCACCTCACACCCCATTTGCTGGAGTGCATTGGCCACCAAATAAACCCGCGTGGTTCCGCCACCTGCTAAATCTGGCGCAACGACTGAAACTTTTAGTGGGTGATGAGTAGGCACAAGCACTGCGAAGCTTTTAGCGAACAATTAAACTAGTTGCGTTGCTGCTAGATTACCCGTTCCAGCTTGCGTAACCGCTTGGGTGGCCGTCGTTTGCTACGGACGCTGCTCGTTCGAGGCCAGAGCGTAGCCGTAAATAGGATTTAGCCGAGTAAGTACAGCTTGGTCAACAAAGGCAACAGACTCATCTGATAGTTCGGCTCTGTAGCCGCCAATCGCACCTTTTCGCACCTTAAATGACTCTGGATTACTGACATCACGAGTCGCCATTACGCCCGCTCTGACCTGGTCGCTGCCGGTCACCTCCATCTTTCGCATGTTTTTGAAAGAGGCATAGGCGATCGCCTGTTCGAGTTCATCTGAGGTTAGCGGCAGCGCTAAGAAGTCCACAACGCGCTGAACGGTTTGAAGCGTGCTGGCCTTCATGTCTTCGTAGCGAACCATCAAGAATCCGCTGGCTTCTGCTTGATGCGTTTGCCAATCGTTATAAAACTGAATATACGCGTCTAAATCAGAACTTTCGCATACATAGCGATCTAGGCTGTCGAAGCCCAGCTTGTCTTTGTGCTGGTGATAGCGGGAAACCAGCGCATCGCGCGGATCTCGCACGAGCACAATAACCTTTTGCTGGTCGTAGCAGTTGCCAAACTGCCCGTACTTTTCGTGCATCGGCTTAATGGCCGGGAGCGTTGGAATGCGCTCGGAAAAGCTAAAAAGGTCGTGCAAATCAACGGTGTCGATGCCACTGATGTGGGCGTAGTGAAGCTGTAAGGCTCGGCCTAGGATGACTCGCAGCCAGGTTCTGCCGCAGTTGGTGAGCGACAGTAGCAGATAGTCGGCAGTTTGCCGCTCCCGCTGATGCTTTTGTGCGTCTGACTCGTAGAGCGGGCGCAGTCGTCTTCTAGCTTTGTCTAGCACATGGTAGGTCGGCTTAGACGCTAAAAACAAAAGTTGCTGAAGCATGAAAGATGTTTAAGAATCGGACGGCAGTGCAGGCGGTAATTCCAACATCAGCTTGCCCAGCAGTCCTTTACGAAATTCATTCAGTATCTTCCGGGCTGCTTGCTCTTGCGACCCCTGAAATTTAGCGTCCGCTAACTGCTGTAGATAGGTTTCGCCCGTGCAGCCTTGAGGATCTATTCCGTAGCGCTTGAAGAGTGCTTGGGTGCGCACCGGCAGCTCTGTATGGGCCTGCGACTGCTCTGCAATGTCCAAATCTTTGAGCAAATCGACAAAGGCTGCGGCCACCCGCTGCGTATCGTAGGCGGCTTTACCAATATCGTCGCAAATCGCTAGCTTGAGCGCCGCCCCCTGATCGTCTAGCTGGGCTGGAATAATGCCGGGAGCGTCTAGCAGCTCTAGCTCGTCTGAGATGCGCACCCACCGTAGCTGACGGGTCACGCCTGCTTTACGGGCGCTTTCGACAACTTTGCGCTTGAGCAATCGGTTGATCAAAGCAGACTTGCCGACGTTGGGAAAGCCGACAACAACTGCGCGAACTGGGCGCGATCGCATTCCTCTTTCCTTGCGCCGCTGATTCATCGCTCCCCCGGCTGCCTGCGCTGCCCTGGCAATTTGCCCAACGCCCTTGCCCTGATTCGCGTCGGTATAGTAGGCCACCTGGTTCTGATCGCGAAACCATTGCTGCCAGCGATCGCGCGCTTCCGGCACAATCATGTCCACCCGGTTCATCACTAACACCCGCTTTTTACCTGCTAGCCATTCGTCCAGCTTCGGATGCAGCGTTGAGAGAGGAATGCGAGCATCACGCACCTCTAGCACGACGTCTACTCTGTTCAACTGCTGCAAAAGCGACCTTTCGGCCTTAGCAATATGGCCGGGATACCACTGAATAGAGGGCGTCCGACTAGCGCCATTTTGAAGGGAAGAAGTAGACATGAGAAGACCTTAAGGAACCACTAAAACAGGGCAAGGCGAAAGATTGATCACCTTATTGCTGACGCTATCCTCATTGCCTTCTTCTATTAGCCCGGTTCCCCGGCAGCCCATCACCACTAGCTCTGCGCCAATCTCATCGGCCACGTCGCAAATGACAAAGGCGGGATGCCCATCGCGTTCTATGGTTTCTGCCGAAAATCCGCGCTGCTCGAACACCTGCTTGGCCTGCGCCAGCAAAGAGGCAACCGCCTTCTCGGACATTTGCTCAGGGTGCGCGGGGTCACTATCTTCCTCCGATTCCACTACGGAGAGAATCGTCACGCTGGCATTGCAAAGCTGCGTCATATCTAGCGCTGTTTGCATCACCTTTTTAGCGCCAGGGCCAGAATCAATCGGAAACAATATCTTCTTGTACATGTTTGTAAAAGTGCTGCTGAGCCATCTTAAGACAATTGTCTTAATGCAATTGCCCTAAGACAACTGCTAACTCTGATATTAGAGCACTGCCGGGCTGTGCTGCGCAGGGTTCTGTTTAAAGTCGTCGAAGCAGCGATCGCACAATTCTGTAAAATGGTTAACAAATTAGACCCAATTGTCCAGTTTTTAATCACTTCTTAAGGAGAATATATTCCGTGGCCAAAAAAGCGCTAGCCGATCTATCCGCATCCGACGTCTCCGGTAAGCGAGTCCTCGTCCGCGCCGACTTCAACGTCCCGCTAGATGACGCAGGCAACATTACCGACGACACTCGCATCCGCGCCGCCTTGCCAACGATTCAAGACCTAGCTTCTAAAGGCGCAAAGGTTATTTTGGCCAGTCACTTTGGTCGGCCCAAGGGAAAGGTTGTCGATAGCATGCGCCTGACGCCCGTGGCTAAGCGTTTGTCTGAGAAGCTAGGCAAAGACGTAATTAAATGCGATGACTGTATCGGTGATGACGTCGCTAGCAAAGTCTCGCAGATGAAAGACGGCGACGTTTTGCTGCTGGAGAATGTGCGCTTTTACGAAGGCGAAACCAGCAACGACGCTGAGTTTGCGAAAAAGCTAGCCGCCAACGCTGATATGTACGTCAACGATGCTTTTGGCACCGCGCACCGTGCCCATGCTTCAACAGCGGGCGTAACTGAGTATCTAAGCCCTTCAGTCGCCGGTCTTTTAATCGAAAAAGAGCTGAAGTTTTTGCAAGAAACCGTAGACAACCCTCAGCGACCTTTGGCCGCGATCGTCGGCGGATCCAAAGTCTCTTCTAAAATTGGCGTCATTGAAACGCTACTCGATAAGGTCGATAAAATCTTCATCGGCGGCGGCATGATTTTCACCTTTTACAAAGCTCGCGGCATGAATGTTGGCGCATCTTTGGTTGAAGAAGACAAGCTGGAGCTAGCGAAGAAGCTAGAAGCCAAGGCTAAAGAAAAGGGCGTTGAGTTTTTGCTGCCCACTGATGTGATTTTGGCTGACAAGTTTGCCGCTGATGCCAACACTCAGACCGTAAGCGTAGATGATATTCCTGATGGCTGGATGGGCTTAGACATCGGCCCTGATTCCGTCAAAACTTTCCAAGATGCCTTAGCTGACTGCAAGAGCGTCATTTGGAACGGGCCAATGGGCGTGTTTGAAATGGAGGCATTTGCCAAAGGCACCACCGGAATTGCGACGACGTTAGCCGGTCTTACTGACAAAGGATGCATCACTATCATCGGCGGCGGCGACTCCGTAGCAGCCGTTGAGCAAGCGGGCCTAGCTGACCAGATGAGCCACATTTCCACAGGCGGCGGCGCGAGCTTGGAGCTGCTAGAAGGTAAAACGCTACCTGGTATCGCTGCGCTAGACGATGCGTAGGATTCGCCCAACGGGATAGCTTGCTATCCTTTATCAAAAGCGCTCTACAGGAAACCGTAGGGCGCTTTTGGCATTTGTTAGGATGTTGACAAGCGTAAAATAGGAATGGCTAAATTACTCAGCAGCAAGCACCGAAAAACCTTACTCGATATTTGGAAAGTCCCACCACTATCTAGTCTTAAATGGACTCGAATAGAGGCATTAATTATGGCAGTAGGTGGAAAAATTGAACAAGGTAATGGATCGAGGGTTCGATTTGTTATTGAGGGCAGAGTGGGCCGATTTCATAAGCCTCACAAAAACGGTGTCAACACTGATAAGGGGGCTGTCAGTAGCCTTAAAAAGTACCTGATAGACTGCGACATCACGCCAGATATTACTAGATCAGAGGAGAATGAAGATGATGCCTAATACGTTTGAATACAAGGGTTATGTAGGTCGTCTAACAGTCGATGCTGACGATAACTTGATTCATGGTCTGGTGATTAATATAGAGCGAGATACTATCACTTTTAGAGGTGAGACACCGGCTGATACCAAGCAGGATTTTCAAGAAACGATAGATGAGTATTTGGCTGATTGCATTACCGATGGAATAGAGGCTGATATTCCCAAGGTTTTGACTACGGCTTAGTTGGTTGACTGTGATCGCTTATTCCCCTCATAACAAAACGCTCTGCAAGAACCCATAGAGCGTTTTTTCTTCTGTTAGGCTGTGTAAGTAGCGTCTTGCTAAATTTTATGGTTGCGCTGACTCATCTTCCTGCTCAACAGTCTCCGGGTGAAACACCTCAGTGGGTGCCCGCAACTTGGGCTGATTACGTGGCTGCTTGCGAAGAAGCAGAGGCTAAGCAGATAGACCACTTTCGCGTGTATTTCAATCAACGCTATCTGTATGTAGATATGGGCTGGGAAGGGATTAGTCATTCGAAGTGTCGTGAACTGTTGACGATGATTTTCTTCGCATGGTTTGTTGGTCGTCAGCCAGACACTATCTTCGAGGCATTGGGTGGCTGCATTATTGAAAAACCCGAGCAGCGCGGCGGGTCGCCTGATGAAGTGCTTTATTTAGGGGTTAATTCTCCCCAATGGAAGCCGGGTGAGTCTCGCCGCATAAACTTACGGCAGTGGCGCGTCCCTAATCTCGTTTGTGAAGTGGGCGACACCACACTTGCTAGCGATCTGGATGAGAAGAAGGCAATTTATGCGGCGCTAGAGGTGCCTGAGTATTGGGTAATTGATGTGCAGGGGCTGCGTGTGATTGCGTTTTTGCTGCAAGCTGATGGGCGGTATCAGCAGTGTGAAGCGTCTCAGGCGCTAAGCGGGCTTGAAATTTCTTTAGTAGAAAAAACGTTTTCCCGTTTAGCTAATGGGACGAATGGAAGTGCGGCGCAGTGGTTTGCCCAACAGATTTCTGGCTAGCAGTGTTTTTGAGTATGTTGCTCTTGAAAAGATAGCTCAAATTTTTCTATCAATTGAGCTAGCGTGAAACTGCTATAAAGCATTGAATCCCAACTTTCTGGTACTCATCAAATCATAAGCGGGCAAAGGAAAAACGATTGAATCATTCAAAAGAGCTTTGGCCGGTTATCGCTCAACGCATCCAACAAAGCGATCGCCAATGCATTACATTTGCTGACTATATGGAGCTAGCGCTCTATCATCCTCAGTTTGGCTACTACTCCAGCAAGGCGACTCTGCAAAAAGAGGCCGCGATTGGGCCGCAGGGAGATTTTGTGACTTCGCCGCATATGGGTCACGATTTTGGCGAGCTGTTGGCGGAGCAGTTTGTGGATATGTGGGAGGCGCTAGGCCAGCCTGAGCCGTTTACGCTAGTCGAAATGGGGGCCGGGCAAGGGCTGGTGGCGGCAGATGTGTTGGGTGGGTTGCGATCGCGCCATCCCAACTGCCTTAAAGCCCTTCAATACATCATCATCGAAAAATCAGCCGCGCTAAGAGCCGAGCAGCAAAAGCGTTTAAGCCAGTGGCAAAGCGATGGTGTGTCTTTGAGCTGGCAAACTCTGGAAGAAATTCCAACAGATTCTGTGGTGGGATGCTTTTTTTCTAATGAACTGGTCGATGCTTTTCCGGTGCACTGGGTGGAGCTGCATAATCAGATGCTGAAAGAGGTTTGGGTCGGCGTGAAAGGATGACCAATTTGTGCCGGTTGTCGGCGAGCTTTCTACGCCACAGATTGAGCAGTATTTTGAGCGGGTTGGGGTTGACTTTGCTGACTATTCAGAAGGGTATCGGACGGAGGTAAATTTGGCGGCGATGGATTGGATTGAGCGGATGTGCGATCGCCTCTCAAGAGGCTACCTACTCACCATCGACTACGGCTATGCCGCTCAGCGCTACTACAGTCCTACTCGCCGCGAGGGAACTTTGCAGTGCTACTACCGCCACAGCCATCACAACGATCCCTTTATCCACGTAGGCGAACAGGATATTACGGCGCATGTCGATTTTACAGCGCTGGAGAATCGGGGTGAGGAGGTGGGTTTACAGAAATTAGGCTTTACCCAGCAGGGACTGTTTCTGATGGCATTAGGCATGGGCGATCGCCTTTCTGCGCTTTCCAATCCCACCGGCCAAATCGCCAGCGGCCAAAATATTCAGCAAATTATGATGCGACGCGACGCCTTACAGCAGCTCATTAGCCCGATGGGACTCGGTAACTTTGGCGTGCTCATTCAGGGCAAAGGGCTAACCCAAAAAGAAATCGCCAGACCGTTAAAGGGTCTGACGATTCCGCCGATGATGTAGCTAGCTTTCGATCAGCTCATTTAGCCCGTCGAATCATTTGGCCCATCGAATTATCTGGCTCATCGAATTAAAGAGGGCGGAAGATCAACGGGTAGCGGTAAGAATGATCTGGGTCTGTCACGCTGCTGAGAATAGCGAAGACTGGCATAATAAACTGCACCAATCCCAGTAGGGCAACGAAGGGCAGTCCGATCAGCAGTGCCGCCGGGATAATTAGCAGAATGCTATAAAGCCACATATTGAAGTGAAAGTTTAGCGCTTCTTTTGCGTTTTCCTTGCTGACTGGATCGTCGGAAAGTAGCAAGATGCCAAAGGGAACGCCTGCGGAGAGTACTAACTGACTTAGAAAAATGGAGCCGTGAGAAGCGATAGATAATAGCTTCCGCTTATCAGAATCAAAAGTAGTTTCCATAGAAATTAATCCTCAAAGTGCTCTAGTTTTAAGCCAGCTAGAGCGCGTTAGCGGCTCTGCTGTTTCTTATGTATTTATCTTATCGGTTAAGGCCGGATAGAGAAATACGGTCGGATATCGTAAAAACCGTCAACAGAATCTGCTTAAGGCCAGAAGGCACTGCAAGCCGTCTGCTTTAGAATAAGTAGGTTAGCGCAGACTGGCCGATCGGGCCGGCTAAAGGAAAATAACCATGCAGATGAAGCGACTGGGCCACGTAGCCGTATGTGTAGAAGATGTAGCAAAGGCCGCTGAGTTTTATCAGAACCTGGGTATGAAGCTGGTTTGGCAAGACAGCGACTGGGCTTATCTGAAGGCGGGCGAAGATGGCCTAGCGCTGATGAGTCCAGACTACGACCAAGCAGGGCCGCACTTTGGCTTTGTCTTCAATGACAGAGCAGATATTGATACGGCTTACGCAAAGCTCAAGGCAGATGGCGTCAAGGTCGGCAAAATTCACGACCACCGAGACGGCACCGCTTCCTTTTATGGCCGCGATCCTTTTGGCAACTGGTTTGAATATTTGTATGAGCCGGACGGTTTGTTTGATGAGAAAAAAACAGTGGCTTCAGCAGCTAGTGCATAGTAGCTAGTAGAGGTAACCATCGCTTTGGTTGACTTCTATTTAGTTTGCAGAGGTTTCTTGCTGTCGGCGTTTTGAGGCAGATCGTTGAGTGGGGCGATCGCGTTAGCAAAGACTCCACGCGCGCCCGCATTATTAGGATCTTTCTGTTGTCTAAACTCTGACAACAGCTTGAAAAATCTCTCAAACCCTGTTTTTTCGTCGTGGCAAGAAAGCATGATCAGCTTGTCCCAAGAGCTTACAGATCGAATACCTAGCCTTCTTTGTAGCCAAGGCTGAAATTTGTCGTAAAAAGCTTCTTCGTCTGCTGTCAGCTCTATACCGACTTCACCTCTACCAAACTCATAGCCATTTAGAAACATAAAAAGGCTTTGAACTGAAGGATACCCTAAGTACATTCCGGGCTTCTCTTGAATACGCTCTAGCAGGTCGAAAACTGTGCTACTCATGATGGCTCCTCGATAGATGTGAGAGAACTCAAAGATACCTCTTCAACGGTAAACTGACCGCTTGGACAGCTAAAGTCTGAGATCCATTCCTCCCGAGGAAGACCCTGTATAGAAAGGTTGTCGAACACCTTGCCTATGACCTCAACGCCGTAATGCTTACCGTTTCTCGTAATTGACCCATTATCCCCGTAACGATTGCTAAGGATAAAGAATTTGCCAACGCCTCTAGCTTGTATTCGAAGGATTGTTCCGTAAACTTGCCCGCGTCCTTCCAACCACTGTGCAATGGCAACCGCACACTCTTTGCATTCTAGCAACGAATAATTAGTTGTAATCTCTCCAACACGCTGCCAAATCTCTTCTTGAGTCATTGCTCAATCTAGCCGATCCAATGTCGTTGTCCTCGGATCGATAATCTTCTTACCAATGCCAGGAAAGTGAATTGCTAGGCAGATCTTGTTGCCTGCGCCAAAGATATGAGTAACTTTGCCTTCGCCAAACGCCTTGTGGATAACGGGCGCACCTACGCTCCAGTCGTTCTCATGCGTACCAGGCTTGTTCAAGTTGGGCTGAGGGTTCTTTAGCTTTGCTTCGCGGTTGGTAGAAGTCCAGCGCTCGGGTAGGGCACTAGGGACCGTTGCCATAATGTAATCGCGCGGTAGCTCGCCTAGAAAAATAGAGGGCGTTGAAACTTCGCGCATTGCACCGTAAGTTCGGCGCTCTCTAGCATGGGAGATAAACAACCGGTCTTGTGCGCGGGTGATGCCCACATAGCAAAGCCGACGCTCTTCTTCGATAGCCGCTGCGTCTTCTAACGAGCGGAAGCTAGGGAAGAGTCCTTGCTCTAGGCCAACCATAAATACAACCGGAAACTCCAGACCTTTGGATGCATGAAGCGTCATTAGGGTGACTTTATTCTCATCATCTTTGTCGTCGCTATCAGAGCTTAATGAGGCATTTGCTAGAAAAGTCAGTAGCGTTGCGTCTTCATTCTCTTCCTCGAACTGCACGACTCCGTTATAGAGTTCCTGAATGTTCTCAATCCGCGTCTCGTCTTCTTCAGTGCCTTTGGCTTTGAGCGTTTCAATATAGGCCGTCTGCTTCAGCACGTCCTGCACGATATCGGTAGGCGTTGCGGTTTCTACTCGCTCTTGCCAACCGCTAACCATCCGCGCAAACTCAGTGACCTTTTTGCCCGCTCGCCCGGCTAGGGTCTTCACTGAGGTTTCGTCTTTTACGATGTCCCATAGCGGAACGCCTAGCTCGGCGGCGGCTTTGTCTAAATTGTCCATGGTTGTCTTACCAATGCCGCGCCTTGGCGTATTGATAATGCGCTTGAGACTAACGCTATCTGCCGGGTTTACGGCCAAACGCATGTAGGCCAAAATGTCTTTAATTTCGCGGCGATCGTAGAACCTTAAGCCGCCGACGACTCGGTAGGGGATACTGTATCGCGTCAGCACTTCTTCTAGCGCTCGAGACTGCGCATTGGTGCGGTAGAGCATGGCAAAGGCTTTCCAGCTTAGCTCTGGATTTTTACCCTCCAAGTTGCGAATTTGGCTGACGACGTATTCAGCTTCCATCGCCTCGTTGTCGGCGCGATGACAGAAGATAGCATCGCCTTCGCCTCGGGTGGCGCGTAGAACTTTGTCGATGCGCTCGGTGTTGTTTTCAATTAGGTGGTTGGCAACGTCCAGGATGTTGGAAGTAGAGCGATAGTTCTCCTCTAGCTTGACTAGGGTTTGCGTATCGTCATCAGAGAGGCCATCGCCAAATTCGTCCTGAAAACCCATCAGAATAGTAAAGTCGGCGGCGCGGAAGGAGTAGATGCTCTGGTCGGCATCGCCGACGACAAAGACAGAGCGATTGTCCCAATCGTCAAAATTGTCGCCTTTGCCGTTGGTCGTCAGTAGCTGAATCAGATCGTACTGGGTGCGGTTGGTATCTTGATACTCGTCTACCAGGATGTGGCGGAACCGGCGATGCCAGTAGTCGAGGACTTTTTCGTCTTGGCGAAAGAGCTGCACGGGCATCCGAATTAGGTCGTCGAAGTCTAGCGCGTTGTTAGCAGATAGTCCCTTTTGGTAGTAGCGGTAAGCTTCGGCAACGTTGCGGCCTTTGAAGTTGGGGTTTTCTTCTTCGTACTGGTCGGGGGTGAGGCCCTGGTTTTTGGCATTGCTGATGGCAAAGCGAACGGAGCGTGGATTGAATTTGCGATCGTCCAGGTTCATTTGCCCGATGACGATGCTTTTGACTAGGCTTTGTGCGTCTGACTCGTCGAAAATGGAGAAGCTGCGCGTCCAGGTAGATCCATCTGGGCTTTTATACTTTTCAATGTCGTAGCGGAGAATGCGCGAGCAAAGGGAGTGGAAGGTGCCAATCCACAGCTCTTTGAGAAAATGCTTGTATACATAGGAGCGCAGCTGCGTTTGCTCGGGCGCGGGCAGCATGTGCAGCGGCTTCCCGTGGCGGGCCATGGCCTCTTGCTCGGCAAACAGCCGTTCGATGCGCTCTTTCATTTCGCGAGCGGCTTTGTTGGTAAAGGTAACAGCCAGAATGTTTTCTGGTTCGACCTTTTTATTGAGGATAAGGTGAGCGATCCGGTAGGTAAGCGCGCGCGTTTTTCCCGATCCGGCTCCGGCTACCACTAACAGCGGCCCGCAAAAATGTTCTACGGCCTGACGCTGGGAGGGGTTGAGCTGAGCAAGAAAATCGACGGTGGTCACCATACTGTTTGAAGGGCTTTGCTGCCATATTGCTTATAGCCAGTATGGCACTTGATACAAAACCATAGTGGATGAGATCCGTCATTGTGCGGAGAGATCCCTCATCTGGCTTAAATATAGACGCTATAGATAGTATTTGTGCGATGGACAAGCGTAATGTTTCAGGCAGCTCAATAGGAAGCAATCTATCTGCTAATATGCCAGATCCTGACATTTTAAGCGCAGCAGAGGAACTTGAATCGGTACTCGGTATTGGGCCATCTGCGATCGCAAACCCCATTTACCGACAGCATCGGCTCTGGATGATGAGAGCGATCGCCCTTGCGAGCGCCGCCGCCGACCAAGGCGAAGTTCCGGTCGCTGCCATAGTTGTAGATTCAGAAAATCAGCTAGTTGCCCACAGCATCAATCGCAAAGAGCAAGATTGCGATCCGACTGGCCATGCAGAAATCCTGGCCCTTCGCGCCGCAGGCAAACAGCTTGATAACTGGCACCTGAACGATTGCACGCTCTACGTCACGCTAGAACCTTGCCCAATGTGCGCAGGCGCAATCATTCAATCGCGTTTGGGCTTACTAGTTTATGGTGCAGACGACCCTAAAGCTGGGGCCGTTCGCTCTGTTTTAAACCTCCCAGATGGGCCTTGCTCAAATCATCGGCTCGCGGTGATTGGCGGCATTTTAGAAGCACCTTGTAGAGCGCAGTTACAGGGTTGGTTTAGAAAAAAGCGATCGCCCTAAAAGCCTTACAACTAAACGGTTTAGTCATTCTTTTAAATTATTCTCAGCTTGAATTCAGCATTTGCCTGTTAGCGTTTTCTCCTTCGCAGACCAGCCTTCAAACTGTCAACTTGCCTCCTAATTCCACTCGGTGATATCGGTATGTTAAGCGCAGCATTTACACCTCAGCAAATAGCTGATTTACCTACTTCGAGCATGCGCTGATCCGTCCCACCTGAGAATCCTCCTTCGACCTGAGCGCAGACCTCTACTCGCCTTTTTAGGCAACCACTACAGGGTGCACTTATCTCACCTCTTATGATTATGAACTCTCCAGATATGGCGTTACCTGCCGATCGTGCCTGCCCTGCTACTGAGTCTCGGCTGTCGCCCTGGCTTGCGCCTATCATGTACGGAATCGGCGAAAAACTAGTCCTTCCCGCTTACTTCAGCAATATCAAAATCAGCGGCCAGGATAATATTCCGGAAACTGGCCCGGTTATTTTGGCCCCGACTCATCAAGCTCGGTGGGATTCCCTTTTAGTCGGTTTATTAGGCAAGCAAGCAGGCCGCTACCTACGCTTTATGGTTACCGCCGACGAATGCTTGGGCGTTCAGGGCTGGTTCATCAGACGGCTCGGCGGCTTTCCGGTTCACGTTCGCTGTCCTTCTGTAAAGAGCCTGCGCCACGGCGTACAGCTTTTGCAAGAAAAAGAAATGATGGTGATTTATCCAGAAGGCAACATCTACAAAGACGGCATCCATCCGCTGAAGCCGGGACTGGCTCGCATTGCCTTAAGAGCCGAACGCAGCCGCCCAAATCTAGAGATAAAAATCGTGCCGATTAGTTTGGAATACAGCGAGCTGTGTCCTAAGTGGAGAGGGTCAGCCAAGGTGACGATTGGTGAGCCTATTTGCGTTTCTAACTACAAAGCGGGTGAACCAAAGGCGCGTTCTCAAGAGCTGACTAAGGATTTGCAGTTGGCTCTAGTGCGTCTAGCTGCTTAGAACGGTTAAGCCAAGACCTGAGTTTTAGAGCATTGCAGAAGCTGTTGAGGCTAGTGAGTAGCGCATTATCAGAATAGGCGTCGGCTCGTTTATCTTCGAGGCGGGCATATAGCGTTAGCTCTGGCTCCGGTATAAGAGCGGCTTTAGAAATCGCTAAGCCTGTATTGGTTAGACGAGTGAAGGCGATCGCAATCAAAAGCGTTCCAACCGTATTACTCCTACCTTGCTTCAGATCTTCTAGTCCAGGCAGCATTAGCTCCGCTCCCGGCAACTCGTCTAAATTTACAGTTATCGCTCCGGCAGATTCTCATCAAACTGAGCCGCTTCTATACGACGTCTGCGTTCATCTAGTAACTCTCCTTTATATTGCCAATACTCTGAACCACTCGCTGAAGGAGTTTTATATCCAAGACTATGCAATGCATCTAGTGCTGAAGCAGATAAGCTCGTAGCCTGATCTTTGTAAATTACTTTGTTGTCTAGTGTAACTTCAGCAGTGACTGACTCGTCACGGGAGAAAGTGAGTATATGACCAGGATTTATTCCTAGAGCAGAAAGTTTGATACGAGGCCGCTTAGCCTTCGCTTTCTGTAACGCTTCTGTATCATCAGAATCTGCAATTACTGTCCCAGGCGTTACGTCTTCAAACTTGCCAAGACTGATAGCCAGAACGACTTTTTCGGGATCAACTCGAAAGAACTCTCGTTTTGGATTGATTCTAGCCTCTGAAAAAAGCTGGTGCAGTATTTGCTCAGTTCTAGAACACGAAGCAACTTCAGCAGCAAAGAAACATTCAAACGGGAGGGGAACGCCGCTGTGAGAATTGAGACTGCTTAGCCGTGACTCAACGCTGTCAGTCGTTTGACCAATTTTAACGATGTCTGGCATCGCTTCGTTCGTTAGCACATAAACAATCTGTGACATTTGGTGGTTCTTATGGACGTTCGACTACATATTTCCCCGATAACACTATGGACACATTAAGACTTTATCTGCTCTCGCAATGCCTCTTGTGCAAGCGTATTGAGGCTTTTTCCCTGAGCTTGGGCTTCGATGGCAAGACGCTCGTGTAGTTCAGGAGAAATACGAAGATTGAATTTGCCTGAAAAGTTACGACGCGGTTCGATCCCCTCCTCTTTACATACTTCTAAGAAGACCTGAAGCGACTTCTTGAACTCAGTGCGAAGCTCATCAGGATCTTTTCCGTAGAAGTCGGCACCTCCGCTCAATCCGAGGATCTCCCCGCGAAAAAGACCGATATCGTCATCGTATTCAATCTTGGCGTGGTATCCATCAACGGTCATCATATTCATGGTTCAACTCCGTGTTGCCTAAGCCACTTACGAACACTGACTACTGCCCCCTTATCAGTGTTTGGAGATGGATGCGGGCGGTGAAAGACGCGAACATCTCCGAATAAAACGATAGCTATGCGACTCCCTTCTCGCTCACTGACTTTAGCGCCTAGTTCGACCAGAAGTGCTTCAATATCTCGCCACTGGACATTGCCGCTAGCGGGACGAGCAAAGATCAAATTAAGAGTGCGCTTATGCTTTCGCTTCATATATGAGCAGTACCATTATTAAGTACTATACCTCATGTCTTGTGGTGCAGACAATTTCTCTGTAGCTAGATTCAAAGAGTGCAGCCATGGATTCTAATCCCAGAATCAATTTTGCATGTTTCTATCGGTACAAACGATTTTGAACGCGTGATCGCATTCTACGATTCAGTTCTCCCAATGCTTGGCCGCAAGCAAATAATGGAACATCTAGGCGCGATCGCCTGTGGCAAACAGTATCCTGAATGCGCGGGTGTGTACGCCATTCAATAACCAGACGGCGACCATTGATAATGGGACGCATATCGGCTTTATTGCACCGAGCAAGGAAGCTGTGAATGTTTTTTTGAGGCAGCGACGCGGCTGGTGCTCAGGACGACGGTGCGCCAGGTGGTAGAGAAGACTACAGCGAACCTTACTATGGCTGCTTTGTTCGCGATCTAGACGGGCATAAAGTAGAAGCTGCCTTTTGGGACGAGCAGCTTGAATAGCAGCAGCTAAATTCCAAACACCAGCTCCCACTGCTTGAGTCGTCCGGTATGTCCGGCCACGTGGTCTACAACCTGAAGCTGCCAGCGGCCTCTAATTTCTGTATTGAGTAGCCGCCTAATAGCAGGTGTGCTAACGAGCGAATAAGTTCTTTGCAGCCGGGTTTGACGGCCTAGCGTGCGGCTTTGAATGAGGATTGACTCGCCGGATGGACTTAGCAACGTGAAGCTGACATCGCCTAAGAACTCGTGCTCGGCTTGAATGAAGATTTTAAGATCTTGCAGTAGACCTCTATCACTCACATCTATAGCGCTCAGTAACCCTCTTGGATCGTTATCTGGAATGGCTGTAGGGGTGCGACTCGTGGCCGTAATAGTTTGGTGGAGTGCGCGATCGCTCAGCGCCCGTTCTTGAGATAGCTTCACGGCTTTGTAAGCGTTTACCTTGCCATAGCCAAACCACAGCGAATGGCCGTCTTTATCGTAGGTGCCATATTTCTGTCCAAGCTGTGGATCGGGGCGCTTATCGACGATTTGGTCGGTGGTGGTTTGCAGTATTTGTTTGACTTCGCGAGCGGTCAGATCGGGATTGGCCGACAGCATGAGTCCGGCAATCCCCGCGACTAGCGGACAGGCGCTAGAAGTGCCGCCAAAGCCGGTGTAGTCGTCGGTGGTATAGCCCAAGGGGCCAACGCGATCGCTCGTCAACACGGCTCGCCCTTCCAACACCTGTCGAATCTGAGGCGGCGTGTCGAAGACCCCTGCCGATAAGGCCATGTTGGGCGGCGCGTTATTGCTGGGCGCGGCAACTGAGATATTGCGGCCCCAATTGCTGTAGGCCGCTTTTTCATTCAAGCTGGTACAGGCCGACACGGTAATCACATCGGGATGCACCGCAAAGCCGCTGAGCCAATCCGTGAGGCCGCGCAGCAAATTACTCGGCCATCCAGACTCTTCTACTTTGCCATTCAAAGGCCGATTGGCGTTGCCGGCGGAAAAGAGCACTATGCAGCCCTTGCCATTTCGCCCCTGAATGGCCGCCTGACTAATGGCCCGGTTGGCCCGGCGGGATAGGGGAAAGTAAGCGGCAGCAGGCGACCAGCTACAGGAAATAATATCTGCGCCTTGATCTATCGCCCAATTAAAAATTTGCTCAATCGACTCATCGTCTAGAAAGCCCGTGGTCTGAATTGGCATAAAGCTACAGCCGGGCGCAATGCCAACAATGCCTTCACCCGTTTCTTCTGCGATCGCTACTCCCGCCACCGCCGTCCCGTGATTCTCTTGTTCCTCGGGCGTGGGCAGTCCGTCTCGATGCTTTAAATCGCGCGGAGCCACAACTTTTCCTGCCCCCTGGAAATCGGGATGATTCAGGTCAAAGCCGTCGTCTGTAATGGCAATGGTAATTGACCGACTGCCGCGCGTAATATCCCAGGCTTTTTCCGCTGAGACATGCGAATTGAGCGCCAGTAAAGGCCCCCCTCGATGGTAGAGATACCACTGCTCGGAATAACGCTTGTCGGTGGGCCGATAAAGCGGGGCCGTTTCGATAATGATGTTCGGCTCAGCGAGCAGCACATCGGGATATCGAGTCAGTTCGTTGGCAATTTTGAGCGGGTTTTTGCGAGCGTTTGGCCCCACTAGAAAGCAGTGCGTATTGCCATCGCCTGATAGTGAATGGCTGCGAACAATGCCCAGCGGCTGAGAAAGCGTCTCTACTTGCACGACCGATAGCCCTTCGGCAAACTGCACCGTAAGCTGATTGGCCAAATAAAGATAGGTGCCTGGGCTGAGCGCCATTTCGTAAACGTGGCTGGCATAAAGCACCTCTGGCAAATCTCGCAGACTCTCCAACGCGGCGTCTACTTGCTTCGCGGACAGCTGCCATTCGAAAATGGCTGAGTTTTGGCCTATCGCCTGCGGCGTAATGTTCCTGACTTGTTTGGGCTGCCACCGAGCGGCTAGATCTCTTAATCCGTTTGAAACTGAATTCGCAGACTGCAAGCAGAACGTTAGCCGATCTCGAATTTTGTAGAGCTGGAGTTCTTCGCCGCCGCGCTGCAAGATTTCGCCTTCTTTGCTGGGTAAAACGCCCTTTGCCCCCTGCGACTCTGCCAAAGCCATCTGCTATCTCCGTCGTTTTGCTTTCCAAGTGCCACCATATCGGTAATGGGGATTATTGGGACGAACTTTCCACCAGCAATCGGGGCAGACCAGCACCCACTCTGCCGACTCCTGATACTGAATGCGATAGCGAATATCTACTAGCTGGCCGCAGATATCGCAAGCCTTGGGCTTTAGCTCACTCATCTTTAATCACCCACTTCTCTAACAGTCACATCCCGATCGGCTAGCGGGTCTCTCAATGTCATACTCTAGTTAAAATTACCTAAAATTAGGGGTTTGTAGAAACCCGTTTTGTAGAAAACTATGGCCTTCACTGTTAGAGCTTTGTTATCTGGCCTGCTATCTGGCGCATCCTCCAAGGTTGCTAAAGTCGCGGCGGTCGCTCTTGTCACATCTGGTGCGATCGCAGGCGGAACGCAACTTGCGGCCCAGGCCCAAACCCCCGACAGCCAGCCTCCAGCTAGCGCTCCTGGTGCGACTCGTGCGGTCGCTCAGTCGGACAGCCCTATCGGCATCGCTGCGGGTGAAGCATTAATGCGCCAAGCTGAAAGCGCTATCTCCAACCAAAACTACAGCCAGGCAGCTACCGATCTGGTTGCAGCTCGCAAAGCGCTCAACGATGTCTCTACCTACTATCAGAACATCGCTGGCGTGTTTGTCGGTGTCGACAGCCGAGTTAACCGGGGGCTGCGAGATTTGGCTGTGAAAGCCGCGCAGGTTCGCGACCAAGCAAGCTATCAGCTAGCGGTTGTCTACCGCGCCCAAGGCAGCTCCGATCTGGCCGTGCCACTCCTTGTTGAAGTTTTGCAAAGTCAGCAGCCAACCCGCCCACTTGGCCAGCAAGCCTATCAGCAGCTATACGAATTGGGCTTTGTAGAAACCCCTTACGATGCACCCGGCGGTCGCGCTCGCAGCGGCTCTAACGAGCCTGAACCCGAACCCGATGCTCAACCGACTGAAGCAGCGCCAACTGAAGTAGCGCCAACTGAAGCAGCGCCGGCTGAAGAGCCTGCTGGAGCGGCCGAAGAGTCTGCTGGAGAAGCGACTGAAGTGCCCGCAGAGCAGCCCGCAGAATAATTCGGGTGGTCTGAGCGCGGGGCCGATACATCAGGATGGTCTAGGTTGCGGCATAATTGAGAAAACCACTCGCCTATTGGAACCATCCTTCGCAAAACTATGATCAGCCCCGACCAAGTAGAATCTATGATTAAAACGGGCCTGCCCGATGCCAAGGTCGCTGTCCAAGACCTAACGGGCGGCGGCGACCACTATCAGGTCGCCATCGTCTCGTCTGCTTTTGAAGGGTTGAGCCTAGTGAAGCGCCATCAGCTCGTGTATCAAGCTGTGAACTCTGCAATGTCGTCCGAAGCGATTCATGCGCTATCTTTAGAGACGAACACGCCCAGCGAAGTTGCCATGTCCGGGGCGGATTAAGTCCGGTCAAATCGCTCTTATTTCAAGCAACTCTTTCCCAGGATTAACGATGTCTCCAGAAACTAAAACTAAAATTGACGATTTAGTTCAGCAGAACAAGATCATGGTGTTTATGAAAGGCACCAAGCTTATGCCTCAGTGTGGCTTTTCTAATAATGTTGTACAGATTATGAATACGCTAGGCGTCCCGTTTGAGACGGTGGATGTTTTAGCCGATCCTGAAGTTCGTCAAGGCATCAAGGAGTATTCTGACTGGCCGACAATTCCTCAGGTTTACCTCAACGGCGAATTTCTTGGCGGCTCGGATATCTTGATTAAGATGTATCAAGACGGCAACCTACAAGAGATGGTAGAAGTTGCCCTAGCCTCTTAGCTGCGGTTATTTGATACGGTTATTTAACTTAAAAAGCGGTTGCTAAAAACTGCTAGCAAAAAAGCGCGTTTGCCTAACTCAACGTAGGGCAGATGCGCTTTTTGATGGCTGATTATTTCTAGTCTGTTGGCCCAAAGACTGTCGGCCCAAAGAATATCGGTCTAGCGATAGCCTAACGGTAGTCTGTTTCTAACTGAGTCTGAGCCACTGCAAAATTAGAAGAGTCGTAGAGAAAGCGAAGCGCTTCTTGCTCTAGCTGGTTGATTAGGTACGATTCGGCTGCGCCTGAATGACGCATGGACGTGATGTAGCCTTCTAGGTATAGCCTGAGTTCATCGGTGCGATAACCTTTGTTCCAGTAGTCGACAAGGGTATCGGAGATCCGCTGATAGTAACGGATGATTCTGGCATCTTGGAGCATTGTGTCTGTGGGCCTCTATCCGGATAATTCAATTATACAAGAATCGTCTCTGTAAAGGTACGCACCTAGCCGGATATTGAAGCGGTGTTTTGTCTATAAAAGACACCCCGAAAGAGAGTTGTTTGACTGTATTAAAGATGACTTAATAGATAACTATTGAACGGTTCTCGAATCATTCTTCGCTTTAGCCATCGAACGATGATGTCTGTGGCAAACTGACGTTTCGATTTCCCGTAACCTTGATTACAGAAGTTTTATAAGCAGCTCTGATACGGTGACCTTAGTCCTCAGCCGCTAGCCGCATTTATTGCGCTATCTTTTTTGTGAGCGCCACTTTAGAAACCACTATTCAGGTCGTAGAAAGTAATTTAAACTTGCGCTCGTTGTTAACTTGGAACTTGCAGCAGGCTGGTTATCGAGTTCAGCAATGTGCTGATATGCTCTCTGCTAGAAACGGATTTCAAGCTCATCAGCCAGGGCTGGTGGTGCTAGAAGCAGAGTTCTCGGGCGGGCAAGGACTACAGCTTTGTCAATGGCTGAAGCATCAGGGGCACCCGCTGATTTTGATGCTGTCGGCGCGGACGGCAGAAACGGACGTGGTAACTGGGCTAAGGGCGGGAGCAGACGATTATTTGAAGAAGCCTTTTGGAATGCAGGAGTTTTTGGCGAGAATTGAGTCGCTTACTCGTCGCAGCCGGCATACCTCTACGCCTTTGGCGATTGACTGCGGCGATTTGCATATTGATTTGGTTCAGCGGCGGGTGCGCTACCGAGAGCTGTTTATAGATTTGACGCCGCAAGAATTTAGCTTGTTGTATGTGCTAACGCAGGCGGAAGGCGAGCCGCTAAGCCGGATAGATTTGCTGAGAAGGGCTTGGCCAGATGCAATTGATAATCCGAGGACGGTTGATACGCACGTGCTGTCGCTGCGTAAAAAGATAGAGGTCGATCCGCGCAATCCTGATTTAATTCAGACGGTGCGGAATGTGGGCTATCGAATTTGCGTGGGATCGGGCAATGCTGCGATCGCAGCATTGCCCAACAACCGGTCGAGCGTTCGAGCCGTAGAGACCATGGCGATCGCGCGACCCTAAGACCACTCTTCCTGCGCCTGCTGCTCTGCATTCATCAGCCGCTGCCGTAGCTCAGTCCAGCGCACCTGGTTAGCCTGGGCATCGGCTACTAGCTGGCCGTTTTCGAGGTGCCAAAGCCTGCTAACGTGGCGAGCAAGCAGCTCTACCTGATGGTTTGACATCACGACCGTGAGCTTTTTTTGAGCGGCTTGCTCGGCTAAAAAAGACAGTAAGAACTCGCTGTAGCCTACATCTTGAGCGGAGGTCGGTTCGTCTAGCAGCAGCAGCTTAGGTTCTGTCATGAGGGTGCGGGTAATCGCTACTCTTTGCCGCTGACCCATCGACAAGTTCACCGCCGTTCTGTCCATCCAATCGGTGGGCACATTCATCCGTTCGGCCCAAGCTTCTACCGCTGTGGCGATCGCCGACTCTTCTTTTCCCTGCAGCCGCAGCGGATAGCCTAGCGTTTCTTTTACGCTCATGCCTAGCAGCCGACTTTCCTGATTCACTAAAGCCACGCTGCGCCGCAAACTCACCGCAGGCAGCGTGCGAATATCCGCCCCTTCAAACAAAATCTTGCCACTGCTGGCCTCATTTAGCCGATTCATCAACCGCAACAAACTTGTCTTTCCCGATCCAGACGGCCCGACGAGCGCGATAAAATCGCCTAGCTCTATCGTCAAACTCACCGCTTTGAGAATTTCTACAATGCCAGCGCTGGCCAGCATCGTCACCCGCTCGAACTCTAAAATAGTCACGCGTCCTTTCCCTAAAGGTGACAGCCGCAAAATCAAACGCCAAAATCAAGCAACAAAATCAAAGCTGCTCGCGGCTGCAATTGTCCAAATATCTACTAGCAGTAGCATTGCGGTTAACCCTAGCAAAATTAGGTACATCCAGGGTTGAGACAGCGGCTTTACGTCTCTCATGTCAATTTCGGTCTTAGCCTCTACATAGCGAACTAGCCGGGCAAACCCGACGACACGCATAGGTAACAGGTAGGCTCTGTCTTCTGTCTGATTAAGAAAATAGTAAACAATTCCGCCTTGGCCGGTTGACCGTGGCTTTAGCGCCGTAATCTCGCTCCACTGAAGCGCCCAGCCTCTGCGGCCAAAAGCTCGAACCCAAGCAGGATACGTGACGGCAATACCTTCTTCGTCTACTTCTACCTTTTCGCTCAGAACGCCATAGAGCGCCGCGCCGCCGATAACCGCACCCACCCAAAGCAGCGTAGGCGAGACGGGCGATCGCGTCAGCTCTGAAAGGAAAGGCAGTGGAATCACAAGCGCAACGTAAAGCGACATCAGCGTGAGCTGAATGAGCGGCGAAATCTTAAAGCTGTCAGAAGGTGGCATTGCAATGATTGAGGGTGAGCGACGCGCTAGGTCTACCGCGCTAGGTCTACCGCGCTAGGTCTACAGGTATTTTTGCACGACGCTCCAACCGGTCGCTGTCACCAGGACAAATCCAACTAGGAGCACGCCGTTAATCGTGAGGTGGGTCTTTCTAGCCCAGGGCCGTTCAGGGCTGATACGGGTGGCGCTCCAGGCCGAGGCTAGCGTGAGCGCAACAACCGTTATCCCTGCGGGTAGATGAACTGAGTGGCCTAGCTCGCCAAATTCGCCCAAGGTGCCAACGACACCAATAGACAAAAGTAGGAGAACCAGAAAGACTAAAATGCCGCCTAGCGTAAAATGAAGCGATCGCAGCCAGGCAGGCCGATCGAGTTCTTTTTGACGAGTGTAGAACAAGCGCCCACCGCTCAGGGCTAACAAGCCATAGGCGCTAATTGAAAGGCCCATAGACCAGGCCGCAATTCGCCAAAGCCAGATAAAAGAAGGAAGATCCACAAGCGGTCATCCTATGCGTAAAGTTGACTCTACAGGCATAGCACTTTTACAGAGTCATAAGCTACTAAGTCTAGCTACTAAGTCCAGCTACATAAATCTAGCTACCAATCTAGCTACTAAGTTCAGCTACCAAGCCTAGCGAGTAAAACTAAGCGACACTAAGCGACAACAGCTCCCACATCCTGAGATTCTTCTGCAGGGGCCTCACCCGCTCTGACTGCACCCATAGCTCCAGAGGATTCTGCCACTGCGGGTGCAGATTCGAGTACCAGGCTGGCGCAGGGAACCGTATCTGAGAGAATCGCGCTGGCCATCATGCCGGTGTGAATTTCTAGCTGAGCGGTCTTAACCGCTTCGAACATAAGGCGCTGCCCTGGAAACACAACTCGCTCGAAGTACCAGCCAGGAATATTGGTAATGCGCGCTATCTGAATTTTGCTAGAGGCATTAACGTAGCAGCAGATAATAGCGGCTGAATCCTCATTTGGTATGGGGTCTAAGATTTGAGCCATGATTAGTATCCGGGATTAGGTAAGAGAGAACGTTGCCTACAAAACATCACACATCACAAAACGAGGCTAACACTTGGCCCAAAGGCTGTTTGTAATGGTGAATACCAAGGTTGGAATCGACGGTTGAGGTCGATAGCGTTAGTAGAAGATAAAACTAGCAGACGAACCGTGGTGCAAAACGGATTGGTGTGCTATTGAGCCGGGTGCTTATAGAAGCCACCGATACAAACGCTAACCTCTGGTAATGCCGCTGTCTTCTACAAGATGAAAATACCCAATCTGTTGAAAACAGGGACGTGCAACTCTATCTGCTGACTAAAAAAGATTGCTCAGATTCCTCAGCAGCTAGCCTTGGCTTCTTCACAACCCTTCTCATAATTTTCTCTCATATTGTGAGCAAACAAAACAGAACTTTCCTCTGTTAATAGTGAGAGCTTCCTCAACGGCACGTTTTTACTATTACAAAGGTTAATAAAGCTTTGAACTTAGCAATGGGTCTGACTAGGCTAAGAATAACCCTGGCGCAGCGATGGTCGCCCCCGATTTTGCAGCGCTCTCCCCACGCATCCTGAATCAAGAGTGCTATCGTAAAGATATATGAAAAAGCTGAGATTTATGAACGAACGCGTCCTTTACGTCCGGCTCCCCTGTAATCCTATTTTTCCGATCGGGGTGGTCTATTTAGCGGATCATGTGCACAAGCTGTTCCCACAGGTAGAACAGCGAATCTTTGATATGGGAACTGTCCCGCCGCTGGACTTTACGGCAGCGCTCGACCGGCAGATCGACGACATTCAGCCCGACATTATTGTGTTCTCTTGGCGAGACATCCAGATTTACGCACCGGTCGGCGGGCGGGGCGGTAACCCGCTGCAAAACGCCTTTGAGTTTGCCTATGCGCCCAATCCCTTAGTGAAGCTAAGAGGGGCCGTGGGTGGCGCTAGAATGACGGCGACCTATCTGGCCGAGCTGCGTCGGAACGAGAAGCTGGTGAAGCGGGGACTCAAACGGGCTAAGCGCTACCGGCCAGAGGCAAAGGTCGTGGTAGGCGGCGGCGCGGTTAGCGTGTTTTATGAGCAGATGCAGCAGATTTTGCCTGAGGGTGCGATTGTATCTGTAGGCGAGGGCGAGACGCTGATGGAGAAGCTGCTGCGCAAAGAAGACTTTTCGGCAGAGCGCTGCTATGTAGTTGGCGAGCAGCCGCGCGATCGCCTGATTCACGAGTGGCCCACCCCCATTGAAAAAACGGCCTGCGACTATGACTATATTCAGGCGATGTGGCCCGAGTTTGAGTATTATCTGCAATCGCAAGACTTTTATATTGGTGTACAGACTAAGCGCGGCTGTCCGCATAACTGCTGCTACTGCGTCTATACCGTTGTAGAAGGCAAACAGGTTCGCATTAACCCTGCCGATGAAGTGGTTAAGGAGATGCGGCAGCTATACGACCGAGGCATTCGCAAGTTCTGGTTTACCGATGCGCAGTTCATCCCGGCTAAGCGGTACATAGACGATGCGATTGAGCTGTTAGAGAAAATTCAAGCTTCTGGCATGACTGACATCAACTGGGCCGCTTACATTCGCGCCGACAATCTGACGCCGCGTCTGTGCGAGCTGATGGTGGCTACTGGCATGAACTACTTCGAAATTGGCATTACTAGCGGCTCGCAAGAGCTAGTGCGCAAAATGCGTATGGGCTACAACTTGAAAACGGTGTTGCAAAACTGTCGTGATTTAGTAGCCGCAGGCTTTAATGACTACGTTTCGGTGAACTACTCATTTAACGTCATTGACGAGCGCGATGAGACCATTGCGCAGACAGTCGCCTACCATCGCGAACTAGAGCAGATATTTGGCGCAGATAAAGTGGAGCCTGCTATCTTCTTTATTGGCTTGCAGCCACACACGCATTTAGAAGAGTATGCCTTTGAGAACAACATTCTTAAGAAAGGCTACAATCCGCTCGCTATCTATCTTCCCTGGGTCGCTCTAAAGCTATTGTGGAACCCTGGTAAGCTGGGGGCCTTCTTTGGAGATGTGTGCTTGCAAGCTATGCGCGATCGCCCAGAAGACTTTGGCCGCGCAGTCATGGATATTTTACAAAAGCGGGTAGGTATCTCTCCTCTTTCAGAGGCTTTGAGCGCGCCTGTTAAAAGCAAATCAGCGCCGACGCCAAATGGCGAACCCCGTGCCCTAGCCAAGGTATTATGATTGATAAGCCAATCTAATAGTTCAGTTCAGCTTTCGTCTAGTTCGGTCTTTAATTTTAAGTTCAGTTTTTTCATTAACTATTTTGTGAGCGCATGTTAGCGGGTTCTATTCTTCAAAGACTGGTGCAGATTCGCGATAAAGAAGAGTCAGGTCGGACTCCGCTGAACTTTGGGGTGTACTACAAAAACACGCTGGTAGCCCTATGCCACGCTTTAGAGGACGCTGTATTAGCGACCCAAACATCGCCCCTGATTGTGACTGCTTTTCAGAAGGGAAAGTGGTATCTGCAAGAGGCCGAACGATACAAAGACCTGGCTGCCACTGCTGATAAGATCGTGATTATGGCAGTGCCCGATTCGGGGTTTAGAGCGCACGAAACCGGCCAGCAAGATAACGTATCGCTGGTGGATTTAACCGCTGACGATCCGGTTTCGGAAGAGTGGCATTTGATGATCATGGGATCTAGCTACAGCGCAATGGTGCTGTGCCAGGAGTTAACGGAAGAAGAATATGGCCCTGGCGGTATACCAGAGAACGATCTAGAGCGTAAGTTTTACGGCTTTTGGACCTTCGATCCTAAGCTGGTAAGCCAGACGATTTCGATTACAGCAAACCATATTGGCCGGTACGACAAAGACTTACAAAAAGATCTTAGAGAGCGTCTGAAGCAGATAGATGCAGACGCAGGTACGAAGACAGAAGAAGTCGGCAACGTGGTGATGCGGGTTGTGGACTATTTGCAGGGCGGCGATCGCCAGATTAAAAACACCGAGTCCTTTCAGTTTGCCGGAGCGCTGAGTCAAAATTTAGAATCTAATGAGCTGCAGGCTTATTTGCGGATGGCTCAGCTTGCCGACTTAGCCGATCCGAGCAATCCACTCGGGGCTGCTGAAGTGGCCTCACTCTCTGAAATGATGGGACAGTTTTTGGACTTACCCGTATGGCAGATGCAGCGTTTGCGTCTAGCTAGCCTGCTGCATCGCATTGCACCCGCGCAGCTTGATATGCAAATGGCTGAAGAAGAAGGCGACAGCTGCCCGCTTAACCCTGGTGCTCAGACGCTGCGCATTTTGCCAAGGCTCAGAGCAGTCGCCCAGATTATCGCGCATCAGCATGAGTGGTGGAACGGCAAAGGCCAACCCGCTGGACTCAAAGGCGATGGTATTCCGGTAGAGTCTCGGGTTCTGGGATTAGTGGCTGATTTTCAGCATGAGGTCGCACGTTTGCGCTATGAGGCCGAAGGCCATGAGGGGGAAAAAGGCGAGATCAAAGCTGACTCGCAGGCTGCCTTGCAAAAAGTAATTGATGAAAGAGCGCCGGATGCTGAAAACGAATGGCAGTACGTAACAGATGCATTTGCGGCTTGTAAGGCTCAAGAGGGCGATCGGTGGGATCCAAAGCTGCTAGAAATTCTCGGATTTTTGGTTTCAGGACTTCAGCAGGGTTTGAGTTTGCCAACGATTCCTTTGAAGATGACGCTAAGCGCTGGCCTGCTAAACCCTGAAGTTTCAGAAGCTTGGCCAGAGATGGTTATTGCAACGGCAACGTCTTCTTAGTTAGCAAATTTTCGCGTTCGGTCTTCGCGTTAGTTGTCTGCTGGTTCATCTACCGATTCATCTGTTGCGTTTATCTACCGTGTTTATCTGCCGCTTTCAAGGGTTGTTTTAGCCCAACCTGTTCTAATTACGTTCGGCTCCCGCTGAGTTCTTTTTTTGCTTAATAATCTCCTATTATTTCGTAGCTAACTTCTTATGAGTAATCCTATCGACATTGAAGCTATTCGCACAGGCAGTCTTAAAAAGCTGGCGGGAGCGGTCATTGACGATGCTGATTTGTCGGACTGCGATTTGTCTAATGCGAAGCTATCGGGGGCGACGCTTTCGGGCTGCGATTTGAGCCGCTCCAATTTGAACAGAGCGCATTTAGAGGGCAGCAATTTGGTGGGTGCCAACCTATCAGGCGCGGACTTAAGAGCCAATCTGTGGGGGGCTAACCTGATGCAGTGCGATTTGACCGGGGCCGATTTACGCGGAGCTAACTTGCGCGGTGCCAACCTTATGGGCGCAAAGCTGACCGGTGCGAGCCTGACGGGGGCCTTTTTGAGCGGAGCGACGCTAACGGGTGCGAACCTCAAAGGGGTAGATATTCGCGGGGCAGATTTGCGCGGTGCCAACTTAAGCGAGAGCAACTTACGCAGCAGTGACTTATCTAGAGCTGACTTGCAGGGTGCGACGCTGACTGAGGCAAATTTGGAAGAGGCAAATTTGCAGGAAGCGAACTTTACGGGGGCTTCTTTGGTACGGGCCAATCTGCTCTGCGCCGACTTGCATGGCGCGGTTACTCTGGGCGCAGATTTAGACGGGGCCTGTCTGACGGGGACTATTTTAGCTTGATGCCGACTAGTGCCACCTGCAACCGCCACCGCCACCGTTAGAAGTTTCATCAGTTGCTCAATCTGTGAGGCCGGATAAACTCTATTAAGAGGCATGCTTTAAAAGGGAGGCGTTGTGTAATAGTTATTGGCAGCGTAATCATTACGTAGATCCTCTTAGAATTTAAGTGGCCTCTCAATTCATTTCAGTCTTTAGGGTTCACTTCATCCGGCTAGCTGAAAATAGGAATTTCCAACATGGCTTTAGATCAAATCAAGGCGTTTCTACAGAAAATGCAGTCTGAACCTGAGCTTAAAAATGAGGTGCTTGCAGCGCCTACTGCAGATGATGTTGCGCGAATAGCTCTCAAGCTTGGTTTTGAATTTTCCGGTGATGAACTACTAAGAATGTCCGGCCAGAAAGTGGGTGGCGTTACGGTTGTTAAGAAAGCTACCCCCGGAGAATACAACTAAGAGATCGATTGAGAGATCGATGAACTAGCTTCTGCTAGATGAGCGCATAGCAGCGATGACGTTACGCCGCGGCTGAGATGCTTCCTCTCACCACGCGATCGCCTTTTTGCTCTCCGCTAGTTTCGGTCACGATGGTGCACTGCCCGTGATGCCCGTCGCGGCTGTAGTTAATGACGACCCAATCGTGAGTTTTGTTGAGCTCGTGCGATCGCGCCGTATTCGAAAACAGCGCGTTAAACGACCATCCATCTTTGTTCATCTGCATCACTGGCAGCCAGCGTTTTCCTTCCGGATTAAACCGCCGAGGCGTGACCATCCGAAGCTGTCCGGCTTTGGCCAGGTAGCGGTACTGTTCGTCTATTTCTAGCAGTAGCTCAATCGAAGGTCTTGCTGTTTGGCTAGGCGGTGTCTGCGGCTTTAGCCTGGGCGCTTCCTGCTGCCAGCGTCTGACCTTTAGCCGCTGCTGAGAAGACTGATTGAGCATAGCGCTGAGCGCCGCTTGCACTAGCTGAATGCGCCCGCGCCCAAACCCAGGCAGCGCTGTGAGGGTGCCGTCGTGCGCTGCCTGCTCTAATGCCTCTAGGGAGACAATACCTAGCTTGCGGTAAATCCGTCTGGCCAGCACCTGACCGATGCCCGGCACAGTCGTAAATAGATCCTCTGGCGATACGTCAATCAGCAGCCGCTCTAGCAAAGCCAGCTCGCCCGTCTTGGCTAGCTCCTCAATCGACAGCGCTAGTCTGCGTCCAATATGCGGCAGTTTTTCTAGCCCAGCCGTGCCTTCTTGCTCGAAGATATCTGTGACCGGGCGAGTTTGCGATCGCACCGCCTCAGCGCCACGTCGATAGGCTCGAATCCGATAAAAATCCTCATCTTGCGCCGCTAGCAAATCGGCAATCTGCTCAAACATATCGGCTACATCGTCGTTAGAAAACGGGAAGATCTGCCTGAAGGTATCGGGAAATAAAGTGGTTTGAATCATCGTGCTTAGAGATGGATAGACGGCCTTGGGATCTAGAGTTCTTATGTACTACTTTCTTCCTTTATTATCGAACATTTAAACGAATTTGACCGCACTTTTATACCGGGTATAGCCGTACAGATATTTCGTTAGAAGGACGGCCTGCGGCGGTTTGCCTTGCAAAATGAATTCTACGCCTGCTCATTCTTATCCTCGATCGCAGCAGAAGATATACCCATGGTATCGACCGCACCCGCTCAGCCTACTTTGGACGTTTTGGAGCAGATTGCCAGACAGGTTTTTGGGTACGAAGAACTGCACCCAGCTCAAAAAGAAGTGCTGACTTCTGTGCTAAATGGTGACGATACGCTGGCGATTATGCCGACTGGCTCAGGGAAGTCTGCTATCTATCAGATTGCGGCGCTGCGACTGCCGGGGCCAACGGTGGTTATCTCTCCGCTGATTGCCCTTCAGCAAGATCAGGTAGAGTCGATTACCGACCAGGACACGGTGAATGCGGCTGTGCTGAACTCGACGCTGACGAAGAAAGCGCGATCGCGCGTTTTTGAAAGCCTTAAAGACGAGTCGCTAGAGTTTATCTTTTTGGCGCCCGAACAATTTAACAACCAGAACACGCTAAAGCAGATAAAAGCGAGTCAGCCCTCGCTGTTTGTAGTCGATGAGGCCCACTGTGTAAGCGAGTGGGGCCACGATTTTCGTCCGGCTTACCTTCAGCTCAATAGCGTAATAGAGGCGCTAGGCCATCCGGTTGTATTGGCGCTGACTGCAACAGCTTCACCGCTAGTGCAGCAAGAGATTATCGAGCGGCTAGGAATGAGTCAGCCAGCCAAGCTAGTTAGAGGATTTGATCGACCTCAGATTTATTTAAACGCCTATCAGTTTAGCGAAGAGACTGAAAAAACAAAGCATTTGATTCAGGCTGTTGTAGAAGAAAAACCGCCTGGAATTGTCTATGTTGCAACGCGGAAGGCGGCAGAAGAGATCGCTGAGCAGCTAGATGCCAGAGAGATTAATGCGGTGGCTTACCATGCGGGGATGAAGGTAGGCGATCGCGAAGATATTCAGCAGCGCTTTATGGCGGGCGATGTCGATGTGATTGTGGCCACTACCGCTTTTGGTATGGGTATCGATAAGGCCGACGTGCGGTTTGTTTTTCACCACAATATTCCAGGCTCGATAGACGCCTACTATCAAGAGGTTGGCAGAGCCGCTAGAGATGGCGCACCGGCAACGGCTAAGTTGTTCTACTTGCCGGATGATCTAAAGCTTCAGCGCTTTTTTACAGGCGGCGGCCAGGTGGATGAAGAAACCTTGGCAGAGTTGGCAGCACTGCTTGAGGCTGCGCCTGAGCCACCAACAGAAGCACAGCTATTAGAACATTTCGATTTATCTGCTGCGAAGCTTTCTAGCGCGTTGGATGGATTGGAGAAGGCTAGACTGATTGAGCGCGGAAGTGATGGAGAGATTTTGGCGATCGCCCGCGAAATCGATCTCGATAAAGCCGTAGACCAGGCGCTGACTCACCAAACTCGCCGCAAACAGTTCGATCACTCTCGCCTAGAGATGATTCGCGGCTACGCCGAAACCACGGCCTGCCGCAGAAACTATATCCTCAGCTACTTTGGCGAATCTGTTGTAATTCCCTGCGGCGGCTGCGATAACTGCGAGGAAAAAGCAGAAGAAACCGTTACCTACTCAGAACCCTTTCCGCTAGGAAGCACTATTATCCACACCAGCTTTGGCAAAGGCCAGGTGATGCGCTACGAAGAAGACAAAATTAACGTTCTGTTTGAAACGGTTGGCTACAAAACCTTTGTGACCGAGATGATTGAACATGCGGTAACTTGTTTAGACAGCTAAAAGCAGCTAGGTGAACTGCTTCAGCAGCCAGCGACTTACTTCACCATCGTTTGCCGACTGAATACGTCTTAATGCCTCTTCAACGACGGCTATCTGTAAGTCTGGCAAGACCGCCGAAGTTTGGATCTGACGGCTACCTCCCGATGCGATCGCAAATGCGATAATGTTGGCCTTTTCTACATCGACTACCCAATACTCTTCTACATTCAATCGCTCGTATAGCAGACGTTTGTTACCTAGGTCGTCGTCTAGTGAACTAGCCGATATCTCGATGGCTAATGCGGGTGCACCATATAGGTTGATATTCACTGGACTATTATCGGGTGGGATTTCTGGCAGGTTATCCCCCAGGTAGTAAGCCAAATCGGGCTGGCAGTGACGTTCGCCGGCTTTGCTAAAGGTGCCGTTGTCAATTGAGATAAAGTTTAAGCCTCGAATCGTTCCATACAGCGTAATGGCCGAAGCGAGCAAAGAGTGGTTGCGACCGTGAGAAAATCCGGTCGTCATATCTTCTATCCTCATGAAGCCATTGTCGTAATAAAACTGAGCTTTTTCCAGCCGCGTTTGATGCTCAGAACCATACGCGATCGCCACAAACTCTTCCCAAGAGGCTTTTACCCAGGCATTTGTCAATATTTTTGGAGCAGCACTGACCATTACTGTTCGCCTCGATAATTCGCCTATACACTGATACTCATCGTCTTGCCCTATTGTAGGCGATAGCGCTGGTTCCCTATGAGCATCCCCCTATGAGCACTTCAGCCTCTGCCCAACCCAAAATCATTGTTTTAGACGACGATCCCACCGGCTCGCAGACCGTTCATAGCTGTCTGCTGCTGCTGAAGTGGGATGTAGAAACGCTGATGCTGGGCCTGAAGGACGAGTCGCCAATTTTCTTTGTGCTAACGAATACGCGATCGCTTACCCCAGAAGCCGCTGCTACTGTTACCGCCGAAGTCTGCGACAACCTGAAGCAGGCGCTCGCTCGCACGGGAGTCTCTAACTTTTTGCTAGTGAGCCGTTCGGATTCTACCCTGCGCGGCCATTACCCAATTGAGACGGATGCGATCGCTCAACACCTCGGCCCTTTCGACGCTCACTTTCTCACGCCCGAATTCTTCGAAGCTGGGCGCGTCACCATAGACAGCACGCACTACATTAAAACAGGTGACGATTTGGTGCCTACTCACGACACCGAATTTGCCAAAGACTCTGTTTTTGGTTACAGCACCAGCTACTTGCCCGACTATGTAGAAGAGAAAACTAAAGGCAAGATTCCGGCCAGCGAAGTAGAAAGATTTACCCTGAAAGAGATTCGCAAAGGCACGCTGGACAGGCTGATGGCGCTAAGCGGCAATTGCTGTGTCGCGGTAGATGGTGAACAACAAAGCGATCTGGACCGCTTTGCCAAAGATTTGACAGCGGCAGCGGCTCAGGGCAAAAAGTTCTTATTCCGCAGCGCGGCTAGTCTGTTGACTTCTCTGGCGAATTTGCCCAAACAGCCGACCGCTTCAGAGCAAATGAGCCATATTACTCGCTCGGGCACTGGGGCTATCGTTGTTGGATCTCACGTGCAAAAAACTACGCAGCAGCTGCAACAGCTCTTGAAGGTGCCGGGAATTGTGGGCGTGGAAATAGATGTTAATCGGGTAAAAGAGACGCTTGATGTCGGCCATGATGACCAGCTTAATACTGCTTCTTAAGCAAGTGAGAGAGATTCATGCTCAGGGCCAAACACCGGCAATTTACACCAGTCGCGAAGAGCTAAGTTTTGCCGATGCGCAGACTCGATTGGCCTTTGGTGAAGCCGTCTCAGCGCTGCTAATGGATATTGTGAAAGGGCTGCCTGATGACCTAGGCTTTCTGATTAGCAAAGGTGGCATTACCTCTAACGACACGCTGAGTAAAGGGCTTTCTTTAACGTTCGCTAGACTGCTGGGGCAGATTGTTCCGGGCGTCTCGATTGTGACCACTGCCGCTGACCATCCTCAGTTTGCAAACCTGCCGGTGGTGCTGTTTCCGGGCAACGTAGGCGATGATGACGCGCTGGCGCTGGCCTTTGAAAGATTATCTAATCAGTAGAACTTGAACCATTAGCCTACAATGACCTGTAACGCCAGAGAATGAATAGAGGACTGATCGCATGACCGCATTTACGCCTGCTGCTACCTCCCAATCGGTGCCTGCATTTTGCGAGGGCATTCAGCACTTTGGTCAGCGATCGCCCGAGTTTGAACAGTACGGACAATCGGCTGCGATTGGCAAAGGCCAAGAAGCGATCGCCGCGCCAACAGATCCGGCGGCGATTTACCAAACCTTGCTAGCGGCAGACGCCCTGCGCTATTTAACGCTGCATATTACCGCGAGCAAGCAGTCTGGGCATCCTGGCGGCTTTGCCAGCATTGCCGATGCGATCGCGGCTCTAATCATGCTGGGCCACAAAAACCTGATTACAGAAGTGGGTCATCATGCGCCCGGCTTTTACAGCACCGTGTTTATGGATACCTCTTTGGAGGCGATGGGAATTAAGACCGTTACTGAATTGGGCGATCGCTTTCGCGAAACCGACGGCTTACTCGGTCACCTATCGGGTCAAATCCCTGGCTTGCTCAGTCCGGCTGGCCCGCTGGGTCAAGGGCAACACTTTGCAATGGCCGCTGCCAAGCTCCATCCCGACCAGCTTTTTCCGGTCACCATTGGCGATGGCGGGCTAGGCGAACCCTACATCATGAGCAGCTTCGGCCACTTCAACACGATTTATCCAAACGTCACCAACTATTTGCCTATCCTGGTTTGGAACGGCTTCTCCCAAGAGCATCACAGCATTGTCTCTACCTATAGCAACGAGCAGATGACGGCCTTCTGGAGCGGTAATGGCTTTGCAGAGGTGATTTTAGTCGATGCGAAAGACTACGACGATGCGGATCAAAGCGGGCCGTATGTAGATAGCACCGCTTTTTCGAGGAAGCAGCGTTTGGCGTTTACTCAGGCAATTTTAGAGGCCACGGATAAGGCCGCTAAGTCGGCGATGGGCGGAACGCAGACGGTGCTAATTGTAAAACAGCTCAAGGGCGCGGGCGTGCATAAGCGCGGGTCTCAGTCTCATAATCTGTATCCGGGGGATAGCCTGGAGAAGGACTATGTGGTGAAGGCGCTAAAGGATCGGGCGCTGGCTCCCGAGGAGTGGGCGTTGGTGAGAGAGAACTGTGTGCGATCGCACGGTGGCCCCGGCTCTCAAACCGCCGTTACCGAATCCGAGCTGTCTCTGGCAGATCTCGGCGCCCTTCCACTTAGTGAGTTCGAGGTCGGTGGCGATAAGCAAGTAGCGACAACAGCAATGGGATTCTTAGTTGCTTACGTGGGCAAACAAGATCCTAACTTTGTTGTAACTAATGCAGATGGCAACGCGGCTTCAGGCATCAACAACATCAACCAAGCCCTCAAAATTATTCATCCTACTCAGGACGACACCTACTTTCAGGGGCCAAAAGGACAAGTATACGAACCGCTGAGCGAAGATGCCTGCGCCGGACTAGCCGCCGCTCAGGCTTTGATGGGCGCTCGCAGCTTGTGGTGCTCTTACGAATCGTTCGCCATCAACGGCCTTCCTATTTGGCAAACAACAACTCAGGCCATGACCGAACTGCGCCGCCCTACCCCTTCTACTATTTGTCTTTTTACCGCTGGCGCACTAGAGCAAGGCCGCAACGGCTGGACTCACCAGCGCCCCGAAATTGAAAACTACTTTGCCGCGATGATGCGCAACGGCAACATCTTCCCGCTGTTTCCAGTAGATGCCAACAGCATTCAGGTTTGTTACGACTGGGCAGTGAGCACTCAAAATAAGGGCATTCCAATTACAGCGAGCAAGTCTCCTTTGCCGGTTCGCACCACCTTTGAACAAACTCGCGAAGCGCTAGAGAAAGGGGCTATTTTGCTGCAAGAAACGCCGGGCGAACAAACCGTTGTATTTGGCGTAATTGGAGACATGATGCTGATTCCGGTGCTGGATGCGGCTAGGGCTTTAAATGAGCAGGGTATTGGTTCTAAAGTAATCGCAATTATTAACCCCAGACGGCTCTATCGTCCGAGCGATGTGGCTTGGGAAAGCTGCGCCCAGGCAGACGATGGATTCCTCAGCGACGCTGACTTTGATGCGCTGTTTGATGGCGACGCGCTAATTGGCGTAACGGGTGGTGCAAGCGCGATGGTAGAACCGCTGATGCTGCGCAGCGTTCTGCCAAGAGATGTGTTTGCCTGGAAGCGAGGAGAGACGGCAGCGAGCGCAGGGCATTTGTTTAGCCTGAACGGGCTAACGGCTGAGAAGCTGGCGGCACGGGCGAAGGGATTGCTGGGGTAGTGGGCCGATTGAGAGAGGTTATATACGCCGATGCTAGACTGTAGTAGCTCGTGACTGGCTGAGGCGCATTCTATGGGATCTCCGTTTCCTGGTATGAATCCTTATTTGGAAAATCCTACGACTTGGGCGAATTTGCACAGCCGTTTGATTGTTGCGTTGGCGAACTTGTTAGGCCCTCAACTTCGCCCGAAGTACCGAGTTGTTGTCGAAGAAGCTGTCTACAAACGAGATGAATCTGACCAAACGGTGTTGATTGGTGTACCGGATGTCTCGGTTCGTAAAAGTAGTCGCTCGAATACTGAATCAAGCGGTTTTCTTGCTGAAGGAAATGTAGCCGTTGCGACGCCTGAACCGGTGGAGGTAACCGTGCCGATGCCTGAGATTGTAAGGCATCGCTATTTAGAAATTCGCAGCTTGCAGACTAGCGATGTGATCACGGTAATTGAGATTTTGTCGCCCGTTAATAAGCGAGGCGCTGGGCGTCAAAAATACGAGAGTAAGCGACTAGAAATTTTAGAGAGTCAGACGCATTTAGTAGAGATTGATTTGCTTCATTCGGGGCAACCCATGCCCGTTTTAGACTACGAGATGAGACAGTCACTATCGGGTCTTGTGAGCGATAGCGACAAGCGTCCTCACGCTCAGCTTTATCCCTTTAGCCTGCCGCAATCTATACCGGCATTTTGGGTGCCGCTAAAACCGGACGATCCGGCGATTATGGTTAATCTTAATCCACTGCTGAGCGAAATCTACGAGCTTTCTGGATACGATTTGGATATTGATTACAGTCAAGATCCTATTCCCCAGTGGTCAGCAGTCGAGCTAGCGTGGATCGACCGACTTTTGAAACTAGAGCAGCTAAGATAGAGAAAATAGCTTAACTATCCCCTATCAATCCTTTTCTTGGGAACGGCCCAGCTTTTGTTGTCGCTGTCGTCGAGCAGTTTGGACTAGTTTCTTTTGATAAGCGTCTGCATTTTTTCTCCACACGACACGATGCCCCTTTAGCTCTACGCAGTGAGCCTCTAAGCATTTCTCCCAGCCTTTTCTATTACAGATGATGTTGGGATTGTCTAGTAGTCCCCAATTGAGTTCTTGTTGACTGAGCTTTTTAAATTTTATGTAGTCTGGGTAATCTGACGTTACCAACTGGTGCTTTTGGTGAAGTACAGGGGGATTATCTTCTGGTCTATAGTCCTGATACCGTACATATAGATCTTGTAGGCTGACTTTCATACTAGTCTGAAGGGTCGGATGTGGTTCGGTCTCAAACGTGGGAAAAAATAAATACGAGATTTTAGGTTTACTTGTATGGAATTTTATAACTGTTGCTTCTTGAGGCCGACCGATAGTGCGAGATGCACAACCTTCGTAAAGCCGCAGCAGTGGATCGAGTTGATCGATGGCTGACGTATGAACCCATAGCGAATTTGAATGTTTTTGACCAACAGGACTGTGCTGACATCGCTCTGCAATAGCAGCAGTATTACCCAAACTCATCAGCATTAAGTCAGCGGCTATACAGGCTTGCTGATAGCTACCAAAAAGAGATTTGACATCGCTGCGAATAGTAGGTTGTAGATCCTTAAACTTAGGCCGATGACCAAACTGGCTGAGGGCTAAATACACTAGTAAGTCTTGGCGCCGCTTTTCTGCAATGTCTTCCCATTCGTTATTGTCTGTAGCTTGTTGAATGATTTGGAAGGCTCGTCTGAGGTTTCCAAACTCGGACTTCAAGAGAGCGAGTTCTTCAGTGTCGGTTTCCTCTGCCGCTGGCAATCTGCCTCGCTCTGTAGAGAAACTCATCAGCGGTTGCAGCAGTTCTTTGTAATCTTCGAACCGCTTAATGCTGATGCGTACTCTTGGCGTAGTTGCCCGAGACCGAAATCGGGATGGCCGAAAGTTTTCGGCTTACGACTGGTCTCGAAAGACCAAGTAGATTCCGAGGGCAATGGGTACAGCGTAAACGCCAGAACCTGGTCAATGTAGTTTTTGAGTTCTTGCTGGTCGTAGTACTTCTGGAAGGTGTTGCGGCTAGTGATAATGCCATCGCCATATGCAATGACGCCATTCGTTCGGTCGTTGATTAGCACTTGGGCTGGGACAAGTGGCACCTGGCGAGTCAGCGCCCAGGCGTTTAGCAAAGCCTCGCGACGTTCTGCCATGTTTTCGACTACGTTGATAGCGTGGTCGAGATATACCTAGATGCGGGTCGCGGCTAGAATCTGGATTGAAAATGCAGGAGCGTAGTGGGTTTGTCAGCTACGTTTGGACAAAGCCCAGTAAATTCAGACAGCTCAAACGTACTCAGCTAAGGTATTTTCCGTGAAATCCCAGAGTTTTAGATAAAATGTCTTTTTAATATACGGGTGGTTCCTGTAAGAATGCGATCGCTCTTGTCTTCTGCGCATTCAGTCTTACCTTTTCCGCATTAAGCGCTACCATGCATACGTTAGTGCTGGTTGAATAGGCATTAACATGTCATTTACTGCGACCGGGTCTGCGCGTACTGATAGGACGTACTGCCAATCGTCATGGTTCAGCGTAGCCTAGTCTGGTGGAGTTACAGAATTGTGGCTTGCACAACGCGATGCGTGCGAAATAGGATGTGAAGTATTCCTCAGCATCTGAACGGCGTCGAAATCTGCTCACGACAGTGTTCTGCATATTGGCTGATAGCAGAACGATGGCCAAACATGAAAGACACTGAAATCTGTCATTACTATCGTGTGGGCAGTAAGCCTTATTGCTCAGGCATTAACGATTAATGTTTGAGCTGTACAGCGCGGAGGACTTGCGGTAATGCTTGTTGAGTGGGCATTACTGCGTATCTCTTGTGCTATGCGGCCTATCATGTGAGCCTTAGCACTTATTACGTATAGGAACTCTATTCTAGAGGCATCTATCAACCCTCGCTTATGCTAGAACAGCTCCCAAAGTCTAGAGAAGTAAATGTATCTGCTTTGTCTCGGCTCTTTTTCTGACACGACCAATTCTTACAAGTATGTCTTTCTGCTATCCATTCTCGACCTTATTAAAAGAGAAAGCTTTTCTAATCCAGCTCATATTCAATTTAGAGGGCTGGTCACTGAGATGCTGGCAAACGTCTGGTATCCACACACATACTTTAGGCTCTCATTTGGAACGCAAGATAAAATTGTTCAGAGGCTAGAATCTCTACAGCTAGACTTCCACTCGTCTAGCCTGAAAACTACTGATTCAGACAAAAAAGCACTTCGCGAAGAAATTTATAGTAAAGACCTTGATGGAACGGTTCGCTCACTTTTAAGATATGTTCCATTTCGGTTGATTGTTCCGTTCCTTGAAAATGAGCTAAAACAAGTTCCTAATCGAACAAAAGGCAATAACTTATCGCGCAATTCCTGGAATCGCCGCGACTGTCTTTGATGAAGTTAAGCCTCTATACCGTTTTAATTCTGACAAGTACAGCGAATGTAGCTCTCTAATTATTCATCCTGATTGGATAACTTATCTTGAGAAGCACTATTCTATTGTTAGAGGATGGATTTCTTGGAATTGGCTAAGCTACATGCAGAAACGTAATCCTAGCACTCCTGGACTAATCTACAAGCTATTCGCACCTACAAAGAGAGAATCCCTAGCTAAACAGACAAACTACTGGAAGATAATTTTAGAAAGCACTGACTTTCATTGCATATACTCTGGGCAAAAGATAGATGTCGGAAGATTCTCTCTAGATCATTATCTTCCTTAGGATTCAGATAAGAGACTGCTTAGGAAAGCGATCGGTTCTCAGAACCTCAAAGATGCGGTATCTCATCTACAACGATTTGTTGCCCTACGATCAGATTGTGGAATTTGATTCCGACGCTACCAGAGATAAACTCGTCAAAATCTAATAATCTTCCTTCACCTCAGTTTTTTGATAAGTTTGTGGAGGCTCAGCATCGTGGCTTGGTTGTATGCAAACAAAAAATGTCTGGAAAAGAATGGGTTAAGAAGACGGAAGTTTATATTGAAGACTTGAGTATAAAGGGACAAAGCGATCTGCTAGATCTAGAAAAGTTGAAAGCTGCATACAGGACTGACTGTTACTCATAGACAATTGACAGAAAGTCAGTGGACGAGACAGGTAGCAGCCTTACATTCTTGACAGAGAATCAACAAAAAAGAAGACCTTCTAGATTTGCAAAAGCCTCTTAACGCATACGACCAACTGATAAATCCTTTGGTTTCGCTAGCATCCAATCAAGGCTTTCTAACCGGCTGGATGTATACCAAATAGAATTGGTGCAAGATTTTTAGGGAAAACCTTTTATCTGTAGTTATCCATGTGATTAGATTGATGCCACTCAGTCGGTAGGCAAAATTCCCATCTGCTTCCACGACTGGGGAATCACAATGCTGGCGCTTTCGGCTCATAAAATCTACGGCTCCAAAGGAGTCGGTGTGTTAGTCGTCAAAAAAGGCTATCAGCTTGAACCCACGCTGTACGGCGGTGGACAGCAAAACGGGTTGAGTCCTGACACCTTGAACGTTCCTAGCATCGTTTGACTAGGAGAAACTTGTCTCCTTCGTCAGCTTGAAATGGATGAGGATGAGCGGGCGATCGCAACCAAACGAGACAAACTTCAATCTCAATTGATGAAAGGCATTCCTGAACTCATTGTAAATGGAGATATTCACAACCGTCTGGCAGGCAATCTGCATGTTTCGATTCCAGGCGTACCTAATAGTGCCGTCATTGCCAGAGTTCGGCACAAGCTTGCGATCTCAACTGGCTCTGCCTGCACATCAGGAGTGGAAGAACCTTCCCACGTATTAACCGCCATGGGTCTGTCAGACGATGCCGTGGAAGGTTCACTACGTATAGGTCTTGGAAAGTTCACAACCGACGAGGATATAGGTAAAGCCTCCGAAATGCTTATAGCTGAGGTTAAAGCTATCCGAGAGCTGCTTTTCAACTAAGCCCAGATGTTTATATTCAAAACAGCAGCCCCTTTGCAAATGTCTTAGGAGATAACTTACGTTCTGGCTACTCGCCTCGTCAAAATCGTCATTACTTCACCGGGTCTGCCCGTGCTGATAGGCCGACTCCAATCGTTTGGCTCAGCGTAGCCTAGCTGATGCAGTTGCAATATAGTGGCCTGCACAACGCGAGGCGTGCCAAACAGCATGTGGCGTACCTGATCGCGATCGCGCCCCCCGCCCCCATTCGGCTCAAAAGGAATTCCCGACGACGATACAGCAGCCGAAGCAGTAGACGCCGCAGCGCCCTTTAACGAAAGAGTAAACATGAGATCTGGTCTCCGATAGGTGTTTTCGAGGAAACCAGAACCCAAGTGACCTTAGCCACGCCGCAAAAGGTAGTACAAATCGGAGTCACTAAGGTACATTGACCTTAGCTCGACAGACTGCTTGCTCAGTTTGGGAGTTAGCTGTCGGTAGGTGGTTGTGACACTTGCCGATAGCGCTTTAGTCAATTGAGTCCTGAGTGAATGGCTGTGATAGGCATCACGGCCTTAGCTATTGAAGATAAGACGTTTTTTGCGTGGCGTCAAGATAGAAAAATGGTTTTACAGCCCAAATAGCTTTTCTAGATTTTTTCGAATCCAGTCAACCGGGTTTTTGTTGTAGTCCGCTGAGTTGATTAATCCTAACTCTCGTAGCTGACGGCCCTGCTGCGAAAGTTCTTCCTCGTGGCGAGCCATTTCCTCCACCATAAGATCATATAGTTGAGGCTGATCGCTTAGCAGCTTTTTGAACCCCTGAGGACTCAGCACAAACACTGTTGTATCTTCGAACGCCCGGACGGTCACCGTGCGAGGCACCCCTAGCATTAAAGAAAATTCGCCCACAAAGTCTCCGGCGCTCATAGTTGTTGTTTGTTCGCTCTTTTCGAGCGTATAGCCCACCGACCCAGAAAGAATAATATAAAAGGCATCGCCCGGATCGCCTGTCTCATAAAGTAATTCTGAAGGCTTCAATCGTCTGCGATGGCCAATTTCGATAAGTTTGCGCAGCTCTAGCTCGGTGCACTTCTGAAAGTAGGGGATTTTTCTCAGTAAGTCTCTAGTGGCAACGGGTGCAGAGAAGCTGTTCGGATTATTGCTTTGCGATCGCTGTAAAACAGATGCCTGCTGATAGTCATCTAGGTTCGAGGAAATTACTACATTAGGATTACGATTCCACACGTCCATTCGGGGCGAGGCAATTCGAATACCATGCTGCTTCAGGTTTTGAAGAATAATAAAATTGAGCGAGCTTTCGGTAATAAATTTGCGATCAATTTGTTCAGACCAAACCCAAAGCTTAAAGTCTAGAGATTTGTCTGTGATGCCGGTAAAATAAACCTCTGGCGAATACTCTAGCGAGACTGTTTCTTCAATGTAGGCCGAGTCTAACAGTATCTCAATGACCAAAATCGGGTCGCTCTCGTGAGTGACGCTAATCGGCATTGAAATCCAGCCCTTGGCATTAGAGTATGTCCAGTTAATCACCTGATTGCTCACCAAATCGCTGTTGGGCACCACGATGTGCTTTTGAGTCAGCGTCCGAATCACCGTAGAGCGCAGCGAGATTTCAGCAATGTAACCACTTAGCTCGTTAAGCTCGATAAAGTCTCCTACCTTTAGCTTTCGCTCAATTAGCAGCGTTATGCCGCTTGTAAAGTTTTTCGTAATCTCTTGCAGACCAAAGCCAATGCCGATACCCAGACTCCCGGCTAGCACGGCTAAAGACGACAGATTGATGCCCACCATCTGCAACAGTACAACAAATAGCAATGTGCCCGAAAGGTAGCTAGTGATGGCCGCAACCGACTCTCGAGTACCCTGCGCCATGCCCAAGCGAGCTAGCACCTGAAAAGAGAGAAATCGTCTTAGTCCCCAGGCGGTGAGGATAGAGATGAGAAGAATGAGGAGAAATTGGGCGATCGCACTTAAAGAAATCATCTGATTTCCCAAGCGAAAAGCGGGCACATTTTCAGTCTGCTGAACGGCTACGAGAACAGTATGTGTCGAAATAGTATGTGTCGAAATAGGTAGAGCAAGAACAGGTAACGCCAAACGGTTAGCCCTTAGCAAATTGCCTTTATTCTATAACGGGCTTTGTCCTAATACGCAAGACCAGTGCTGTTGATGCATCGTGTTTTTAGACGACTCCCTGAGCTATTTTCAGTAAAGTAACTATCGTGCCGATAGCCTATATAAATCTACAAATTTGAAGCGAGATATGCGCTTTCTTAAGACCCTAAACTTAAAATGTAAGAGAGGAAGTTGTGAGAGAGGAAAACATACCATTTATTGTCTGTTACTCCTACCCAAAATTCCATTTATGTTTCTTGCTTTTAGAGGGTTTTATCAGGGTGAGATCTTCATCGGTATTACTAATGCGCTCTTAAAAGCTATAGGAAGATATCAGCATGAGTTAGTTTTGCTTTCATAGCATTCTCAAACAAGCGGATTCAAATTCCGACTTTATTGCTCATACGCCACCAGTGCCCGAGTCTTCTCATCCTCAGCCATTACCGACTGATACTCCACCGTCAAAACATTCTTGCGTATGGCCTCGTTATGATTGAGCGTTTCCACCCTCTTCAGTTGCTTAGGCTTAGAGCTGCGAGAGGCCATAGAGAGTTTTGTATAAAAGAGAAGCTATTAGAATGCTCGGACTACCTTTTTAGAATTAGGTTTTACGGTGAGGAATGACTCACTACATATTGATGCAGGACGCTAGCCATCAATACAGAAATTGGCGTGTCTGAATGCTCAGCTATCTTGCGCAGCGCCTGCAAATCGTCAGCAGGTAGACTAACGCTAACTGCCTCTAACGCATGGGCCTGCTGTGCATACTGCTGATAACGCTCAATCGCTCGGGTTATATTTGGCACAGACTGCCACTCGCCTTGCTCTACAGACGATAAGATTGCCTGTTCTTCTGTCGTCAAATCAGAACTCAAGCCAGACATTTCTCTACTCTCCTAAATACTGCTTCTTCATTTTTCGGCTCGGAATAATCGTCTTTAAAAAGATCTCTTGCTCATTCTCAACGAAAGGGACAAAATAGACATACTCGTCTAAAGCAATAATAAATATCCGCTTCGATGGGTACTTCGCTTGATTAGGATGCTCGATAATATCCAAAGTTTTTCCGTTCCGAATAGCCGCAATGACTTGATCAAACGTGATCCCTCTCTCGGCCTCTAGCTGACGATTCTTGTCTACACTCCATCGAAAAAGCTTCAATTGCTGTCACTACTTTTTAGACTATTGATTTTTATTGAGCGTTTAAGCACTGGCTCTGACAAATAGATTGATGGCCTCTTTATGGTAGCTCAGTCACCCAACGCCCAAACTTGTTTTAATGCGTCACATAGCAGACACCGGCTCAGATGGTTTTGATAGCACCTGATCGAACCATGCGATCGCCAATGCTGAAGCAGCCGTGCCGTTCAATGAGCTTGTTCGTTGGTTGGTCATCCTCATCAAGTTCCCAATGAAGCGCTGGATAGTCGTAGGGCAAATTGAGAATAGGCTGTTTAAAAAACTGCTCTGTCATACGAGGTAATTCTGATGATGGCCTTTGCCGTACATAATTACGACCAAGCTACCGCATACCTATAAAGAAACCACGACGAAGGAAGAGATAGAACTGTGAGTGAATTGTAAAGTCGATTACTAACAAACAGGTGATAGAAAAAAGCCACGCCTAGATTTGTTGTCGAGGTACCTTAAGCACCGCCAAGCATGTCTGTACCTCGCGATGCGCCTGCGCTACATTCATGCTGAAATCGGGATGGCGGGATTCGAACCCACGGCCCCCTCGTCCCGAACGAGGTGCGCTACCAAGCTGCGCTACATCCCGCAGTGCGATCGCCCAAGGCAATCAGCCACTTATCAAGATTATCACAGGCTTTAAACTTTGAGCAGAGACACCAGCCGCCTGTTTCAAAAGGACTTCATCGCCGTCTTATCCCGATTTGTAGGACCAGCCTTCGAAGAGGTTAATGCATTAACTACGTTAGATGAAAATAGAGCTGTGTCCGCGTCGCTGGTATTTTGATAGCGTCTGTCTGTACACTACTCACGATCGCCCTTGCCGCGATGCCTACACTACCCCACCGACTTACCCATGGCTTCTGTCTCTCCTTCTACCTTTGTCGATAAGGACATCAAATTTGGTACAGATGGCTGGCGAGGCATTATCGCCGCCGACTTTACGTTTGACCGGGTGGGCAAGGTCGCTGCGCTGGCCGCTCAGGTGCTAGAAGAAACCTACGGCAGCAACGGTAGCAAAACGGTAATTGTGGGCTACGATCGCCGGTTTCTATCGCCCGATTTTGCGCGCTATGCGGCTGAATGTATTGCGGCGGCAGGCTACGAAGTGAAGCTGTCTGAATGCTTTGCGCCCACGCCTGCTTTTAGCTGGGCCGCGTTCGACCAGAAGGCGCTAGGGGCGGTTGTGATTACGGCTAGCCATAACCCAGCGGCCTATAACGGCCTAAAAATTAAGAGTGCGCTGGGCGGATCGGTGCCCCCCGAGGTGACTGAAAAGGTAGAGGCCAAGCTGGGCGAGCCTGCGCCCAAGGCGGACTCTGGCAGCATTACTGAGTTTGACCCCTGGCCGAGCTATTGCACGGCGCTTCAGTCGATGGTGGACATTGAGGCTATTCGCCAGGCGTTAGATGACGGAAAGCTAACGGTGTTTGGTGAGGTGATGCACGGGGCGGCTTCGACCGGTTTGCAGCGGCTGCTAGAGCGCGAGATTAATGAGATTAATTCGGAGGCCGATCCGCTGTTTGAAGGGGGTGCGCCAGAGCCTTTGCCGAAGTATATTCCGAAGCTGTTTGAGGCGGTAAAGCATAAGACCAATGATGGGCTGACGGTGGGGTTGGTTTTTGACGGGGACTGCGATCGCATTGCTGGAATGGACGGCAACGCCAACTTTCTTAGCTCCCAAGTGCTGATCCCTATCTTGATGGAGCACCTAACTAAGCGCCGTGGCATGACCGGCGAAGTGGTGAAAACGCTCAGCGGCTCCAATCTTTTTCTGTCTTTGGCTAAGCTGTACGATCTTCCCGTGTACGAAACGCCCATCGGCTACAAGTACATCGCCGATCGGATGTTGGATGCAGAAGTTTTAATCGGCGGTGAAGAGTCTGGCGGAATTGGCTATGGCCACCATATTCCAGAGCGGGATGCACTGCTCTCGGCGCTGTATTTGCTAGAGGCAGTGGTACAAAGCGGCAAAGACTTTGGCGAGCTAAACGATAGCCTACGGCAGCAGGCTAATTTCAACTCCGAGTACGATCGCATTGATCTACCGTTGCCCAATATGGAAGTGCGAGCCAAGCTGCTAGCGGCGCTGAAATCGACGACGCCACAAGAAGTAGCAGGCAAAAAAGTAGCGAGCTGCATAGATATCGACGGCTACAAGTTCAACTTAGAAGACGACAGCTGGTTGCTGATTCGCTTTAGCGGTACAGAGCCAGTTCTGCGGCTATATTCCGAAGCGGCGGACATGGAAAGCGTCCATAAAATTCTGGCCTGGGCCAAGGACTGGGCCAACTCGGTGAGCTGAACGCCGGCTTAAGCCAAGTCAGCTGTGCTAGTCAACTGTGCTAGACATCTCACACCAGCCCTTCCACTCAGTTTGCCTAAAGTAAATCTCCTCCTAGGAGGAGTGGCCACAGCGTAGCGGAGGTCGAGGTGGGTTCTATCGCCAGTACACGCCACCACACGTCAGCGTAAAGTTCAACTCATGAGCTGATATTCGCCGCCTCGCTCTAACGCTTTTTGGTAGGCCGGTCGGTCGTGAATGCGAGTTAAAAAGTCTTTTAGTTTAGTGCGCTCAGCGCCTTCAGCGTCTAAGCTATCAGCCGCAGCGGCCTCCACCGGAAAACTCACCTGAATATCAGCGGCGGTGAATTCGCTGCCTGCAAACCACAGGCTCTCTTCCAGCGTAGATTCCATGTAGTCCAAATTGAGCTGGATTTGAGGGTTGATATACGAGCTTTTGGCTGCCCCGACAATAGCACCCGCGAGCGGTCGTAAGAAGAAGGGCGTTTTCTGTTCTACCTGGCCAAACACCAGCTTCATCACCAGCGGCGGCATGGCTGAGCCTTCCGCGTAATGCAGCCAATAGGTGTAGCGCAAGCGCTCTGGCGTGTTAGGAGGCGGTATCAGGCGACCGTTGCCGTAGCGGTCGATTAAGTACTCAATGATGGCCCCAGATTCTGCCAGGGTGAATTCGCCATCGGTGATGACTGGAGATTTTCCAAGCGGATGCACTTTGCGCAAAGCGTCGGGTGCAAGCATCGTCTCTGGGTCTCGCTGGTAGCGCTTAATGTCGTATTCCAGGCCAAGTTCTTCTAGCAGCCAGAGAATCCGCTGAGAGCGAGAGTTGTTGAGATGGTGAACGGTGATCATGAGGTTCTCCTAATCGAGATAGCTATACGGTAGCGGTCTATTACGCGATTTCTGAGTGTCTGCGGACTCATTTTTTAGTGATGAAATATCGGTGGTGATGGAATATCGGGTTTGCGGGTTATCTCCCGGTTGCGTAGTCGTATAAAAGCTTGCTGACTAGCGCGGTCGTTACGGCAATAAAGAGCGGTTTGATTAGCTTTGTGCCTTTTTTAGTGGCAAACGTTGCCCCTAGAAAGGAGCCAATAATAACGCCTGCTGCGCCGCTGAGTCCTTTGTCGTACTGAATGTTTCCGGTGAGGGCGAAGGTGATAAGTGCGATCGCATTGGCAATCAAATTCAAAACCTTGGCCGACCCGGTGGCGCGTAAAAAGTCCAGCGGCCAAATAGAGATTAGCGCAAAGACCAGGAAAATACCCGTGCCAGGGCCGAAGAAGCCATCGTGAAAGCCAATCGCAGCGGCGGCTAGCAGGCTCAAAGCGACCTGTTTGCTAGGGCCTAATGTTGGCGACTCGCTGCCCGCAGTAGATTTCTCGGTGCCAAATCCAGGATTAAATACGACAAAAAGCGTGATAGCTGTAATGAGCGCAATTACAACTGGCTCTGCCCATTCGGACGGCAGGCGATCGATACTGCGACTGCCCCAGTAGGCGCCTAGCGCGACGGGCAACCCCATCAGGGCGCAGGCTTGCCAGTCTATTTGCTTGGCCTGGGCAAATTTTGCAGAGCTAGTGAGCGAGCCAAAGGTGCCGCAGAGTTTGTTCGTCGCGATCGCACTACTCACGGGTAGCCCAGTAAACAGCAGCCCCGGCAGCATGATCAAACCGCCACCGCCAGCGATCGCATCCACAAATCCAGCGGCCAATCCCACCACAAAAACAAACAACAGCACCATTCAAGCAGCCTCTAGCCCAATAGAACCTAAGATAGAACGAATGAGTCGGTCGATCTTGCATTATGAGCTATGTCGTTGGGGTAGATATTGGCACGAGTAGTACAAAAGCGGTGCTGTTTGATACCGCAGGGCAGCAGATTGCTCGAAGTGCGCAAAAGTACGATCTAAAGTCGCCCGAGCCGGGCGCGGCCGAGCAAGATCCAAACGACATTTTGCAAGCTGCAACTCAAACAGTCGCAGAGGTAATCGCTGCTAGCGGCATCGATTCTGCTCAGCTTCTTGGTATTTCATTTAGCGCGGCGATGCACACGCTGCTGTTGATGAACCAAGAGAATCTGCCGATAACGCCGATGTATACCTGGGCCGATAATCGCAGCGATCGCTGGGCAGATTTTGTAAAAGAACACTGCGATGCCGACAGTCTCTATCAGCGCACTGGTTTGCCTGTGCATCCCATGTCTCCTTTGGTAAAGCTTGTCTGGCTCCGTCACGAGCAACCCGATTTATTTAAGCAGGTGGCTAGAGTCGTTGCGATTAAAGAGTACGTGCTGTGGCACTGGTGCGGCGAATGGGCGATCGATCATTCTATGGCAACGACCACCGGACTGTTGGCGCTGCGATCGCTCTCTTGGGATAGCGAAGCTCTAGCTATTGCAGGTATAGAAGAACAACAGCTTTCTAAGCTAGTGCCAACCACCCATCGGTTCTCTCATATCCATCCGGACTATGCTCAAAAAATGGGCATCTCTACCGATACCCCGGTTGTTATTGGCGCGAGCGACGGCGTACTCTCTAATCTTGGCGTAGGGGCTATTTCGCCAGGTATCGCGGCTATTACTATTGGTACGAGTGGAGCTGTTCGGCAAGCGGTCAAGCTTCCGACTACAGCCTCTTCAGCTCAGCTATTTTGCTATGCGCTTGCAGAAGATTTGTGGGTGATGGGGGGTGCGGTTAACAGCGGCGGGATTGCTTTGCAGTGGGCGCGAGACGGTCTGATGCCTTATTCCATTCCGCCCGAAGAGAAAAACCTCTCAAATCCAGAACCGAGCGCTTCAACCTACGAGCGGCTAACTAAAATGGCTCAAACTGTTGTGCCTGGATCGGAGGGGTTAATTTTTCATCCTTACCTTCTAGGCGAGCGATCGCCTTTATGGAATGCGCAGGCCCGCGCTAGCTTTTTTGGCCTTAGCCGCCAGCATACGCAGGCTCACTTAGTCCGGGCTGTTTTAGAAGGCGTGGTCTACAACTTGCATGCGGTCTTCTCAGCTTTAGAGCAGTCGGGTGGCCGCGTTACCAAGCTCAGAGCCTCTGGCGGTTTTGCTCGATCCAACCTGTGGCAGCAGATGCTAGCCGATATCTTCGATCGCACGATTGAGGTGCCCAAGGTGATAGAGAGTTCTGCTTTTGGAGCCGCCGTGCTTGCCTTTTGGGCGTTAGGTGAGTGGGATAGCTTAGCTCAAGTAGAAGAGAAAATTGCGATCGCGCAAACCAAAACGCCTATTGCTAAAAACGTTCAGCGATACCGCAAAATTCTACCTATATATGACGCGCTTTCAGTAGGATTCAATGAGCAATACGCCACTTTGCAAAAGGCCACTCAAGACTGATTGCGTCATATACCGCCCGCCATTTAAGAACTACTGAACAGAGGGCTGCGCGGCGGTAGATGCGGGTGGATTGGGCGCTGGCAACTCAGCCGCATCAGTGTCTTCTTCAACACAAGTCAAGGTTTGATCGATCCGCTCGAACCCTCTAGCAATAAAAGGATCTTCTGGTGCCAAGCCTAGCAGCGCGGCGTAGTAAGTAGAATCTTCTAACAACAATTGTCGGGCGTCTGCAAGCGATGTTTCGTAGAGTTTTAGCGTTCTCTTATTATCTACTTCTGCCTGCACGTCTGAGCTGTCGCTGCTAACTACAGCAGGCAATCGTTCGTAGATGAACGCGGTATCACCGGCGGTGTTTTCCACCGTGAGAGAAGCTCTCGCACCTAGCGGGTCAGGAAATCCAGAGTCGGGGTCGTAGGTGCAAACGGTCTTGTCGGTGGCAGCTGGCAGCTCAGGGGTTTGCGATAGGCCGGGCAGTGCGCCCAAACCAACCGCAACCGGCGCGATGCCTAAGAGGATTTTTTTTAGACATGAACTTACTGCAGACCGTTGAGCCTGAGTCGTTTGAGAGGCAAACATTTTAGTTTAACTACTGATTTAGCAGTGAATAGACAGCAATAAGAAAGCGTTTACAGGTATTTTATGAATTATGATTCGCTTTGCGCTCCTACGGACAGCTTTCGGGCGGCAGGACGCTGCCTGCATTGATTCGAGAGAACGTTTCTAGATTCAGCACGGCACTCTCATATTGTCTTACCCCAGCGCGAGGCGTATTCTCCTTATTCTCTCCTAGTTGCAGATAGCCACCGGGGCCTAAGAAGGTGGCGGCGCTCCCTTCTGGGTAAGTGCCATCACTGCCGGTATAAGCCTGCCCGGTCACTTCATTTCCTTCTATTGTTCCAGTAACACAAGCGCCAAGGTCGCTGTCTATGTAGCTAAATCGGCCGGTGATTTCCTCTCCAAACTTGCGAAACAGAAACAGTACGCCGCCATTTTCTACGAGTTCTGCATCGTTGACGACTCTAGGCGGATAAGTGGCTGAGGCGAGCCGATAGTTGCCGTTGGGTAAGTCTGCAAACAACGTTTGAGGGGCGGGCGTGGGAGAGTCGGGGGTGGGAGGGGCAGCAGGTGTGGGCGCAGCGGGTGTGGGCACCTCGGCGCCAGGCATAGGGGCATTCGCTACGTTGTCCGCGCTAACATCCTGGCAGGCTAACGTGTTATTGACTTCTGCAAAGCTAAGGCCGCTAGCAGGCGTTTGCTCAATCCCTAGCAAGGCGGCATACGACCGGGGCGAGTTCGCTAAAATCTGCCGGGCTTCGGCAATCGGCCTGCCGTAGAGGGTAAGCGTTCGCCGACTCTTTACGTCAGTGAGAATGCTGCTGTCGTTTTCATTGAGAACGGGTGAGGAAAACTGCTCGTAGACAAACACCGTGTCGTTGCCGACTTGGCCTGCGGTGATGTAAGTGCGCATACCCAGGACGTTGGGAACGCCAGAGTCTGGGTTGTAAGCGCAGATCGTGGTGGCTTCTGGGATGCTGGCTTGGGCCAGACTTTCAGAGGCGTGAAGCGCGATCGCACTTAGAGGCAAAAGGCTCAACGCAACCTTCCACACAACATCTGCTTTAGAAGTAGGCAACATAGTATTCCAATAGGAAGCAACAAATTTTCGGACTTTATCTCTAGCCGAGATCTCTACCGTCCGCGCGACTCATCTGGCAGCTCGCTGGCGGCAAACTAGCCCCAGCGTTGATAGGCGTAAACGCGGTCAAATCTAGCAGTGCGTCTGCGTAATAAAGCTGTTCGCCCTCGGTGCGAGTCTGCCGAATCTCAAGTGCTCCGCTGCCGTAGGGTTCGTAGCTTTCACTAGTTTGCCGGGCGCTGTCTTGGAGGCTGTTGGCGGTGGTGTCGTCAGGGTAAGCCGCACCGGTGATTACATCGCCATTCACGGTTCCGCTCACGCAGATGCCCGGCAGTCCAATTTTCGGCAGCAAACTGCCTATAACGGTATCGCCCACTTTTTTCAGCACAAATACCGACCCCCCGCGCTGCTGAAGTTCTGCGTTGCTGTAGGCGCGCTCTTCGGCTGCGCCTGAAATATAGCGATAGTTGCCGTCTGGTAATTCCGATAGCGTCCTGATGACGATACCGTCGAAGGGCGTCGGCTCAGCTTCTGGCCCCATGTAGATACTAGGATCTTTGGCGGTTGGGATAGTGGCTGGGTCAACGGTGGGCATCGTAGCGGGCATCGCTATGGACGACTGGGTAGGCGAGCTTTCCACCGGCTGAATGGGTGGCCTAGCCATAGGTTCTGGACGAGCCGCAGGTTCTGGCCTAGCCATAGGTTCCGGCCTAGCGGTAGGGACATCAATCGGGCTGCTGGGGAATGTGCCTAGCTCCGGCAATGGCTGAATCTGCGGCTGGTCGCTGCTAGGGACTTGAGCGAGCAGCATTTCGTAGTCGGCCTTAATTTGTGCTAGGCAAAGCGCTTCGGCTTGGGCCTGCTGTTCGGGTGTGCTGTTGCTAAAGTATGGGTTTTCGCGAATCAGGCGGCGAACTGCATTCCAGCGATCGCGCACAAAAGAATTTACCCCACCCTCTTCGCTCCCTAGCCGATTAGCTGACTCAACTCCCTCGGATTGAGCGCCCGCAGGTCGGCGGTAGGAAACATTCGCCCCTGGTGTTTGAGCTGGCGCGTAGGTCGTATCTTCTAGGCTACAAGTTGCGTGAATAGAATCCAACGCGGGGGGCCTAGCGGCTGATATGAGCAGTGGAGTAAGCGCCACTGGAATTGCCGCCATTGACCGTGAAAATCTTCTAGCGGTTGATTTTTTAGCGTTTGGCAACATTCGTGACATGACTAGTAAAGGACGCGTGCAGATTGTGAAGGGCACGATTCACTCAAGCTTCAACTCAAGCTTTATAAGTGAGTCTACTTATTATTTCACATGTTAATCCCTCCTAAAGAATTGCCCTAGAAAACCCGCAGAATAGACGTTGTGTGTTGCGGACACTTTGATACGCTTTCTCGATAGCTAGAACGAAATGAACCGACGCCTCAAATGTCTAGCTTAACCTGGAGCATGGCATAGAACGCCCGAGACAGTTCGCGCCTGATCAGGGGGGTATCGTCTACCTGAATGCTTTGCAGCGCTCGATCGTGTGCCTCTGGCATAGCGGCTTTTACCAGATACGACAGTTGCCGCCGGGTAATCTTCTCGTCCGGGGCAAATTTCCCTCGGCCCACGCCGGCAATCATGCCCTGAGCCTTGAGCGTTTCGATATTGCTATAGGCCCAGTGCGCGCCGGGTCGAACGTCCCCAAAGCTAGGCTGCGCAGGACTGACTTTCTCTAGCTCCAGCAGGCTGACTAGCGCCGTAGCCACCACTGCTCTAGAGACATTGGCATAGGGGCGAAAGTGCAGATTGTCCGCATTTTCGCTGCGGATAACGCCGGTGGCTGCCATCACCTGAATGGCTTCAAAGTCGGGGTCGTCATGCCCTACATCGTCAAACCAGAAGATCGGAATGCCGTTGCGCGTGATAAAACCCTGAAGCTTTCGTAGTAGAGGCAAGGTTTCTACAATGCGGCGCGGCTCCTCGCCCGTCCAAACTGCAAACACCGCTAAAAATCCGCTGGCTTCTCCAATGGCCCATTCTATTGGATGCATTCGATAGGCTGCGTTGGTGATATGCGTGGTGCCAATGCTTTTAGCCGAGAGAATTAGCCCGTCGGTCGTCATCGGAATGAGCGATCGCGCAGGCAGCGAAAAGGGTAGCGCAATCACATCTTTGCCTTTGGGCGTAATGTGGCCTTCTACCAAATTGCCGTGCAGGTCTAAGTAGTGATATTGGCCGATGCCTAAGCTGTCTTCGAAGCTGCGAGCGCGGGCCTGATTGGGAAAAAAGCGTTCGGCCACGTCTTCATGGCGGATGGTGGTCGTCGCAATGCCTCTGCGAGCTTCTCGAATGTAGGGTTCTAGCGCGATGCCGTCACTGCTCCAGGTCATGTCGGGCCGGGGATTGAGATTAGAATTTCCGTGGGTTTGAAGATAGTAGATATAGGCTTGAGCGCGATCGCGCGCCCGCTGAATGAGCACCTTCCGGTCTTCTCTGCTAACGCCAATCAAATGCCCGCGCCGAAAGTCGTTGCCGCAGCACTGCCCGCGATCGGGATGGTCGGAGGTGCCCCAGTTAATCACTGAGACATCGCCAACGCTGACTGTTTTTTCGTTAAGCGATTGCCGTTTCACCCGCCGATAGCGAAAAATGCCAAATGGCGAAAAGAAATCGCGCTTTTGCCACTGCCCGGCTCGCTGCGTCCAGTAGTCCTCAGTAAAATCTTTTGGATTTAGCCATGGGGCCTGATCGTAGCCCGCTGGAGCTGCCATTTTTCGTCCCTGGCCCGCAGCTCGCTCAACTAGCACGTTAAAGGTAAAAGACTGCTGGCAAGCCGGAACTGCCTGCGTGGGTAGAATCGCCTCGCCCGTATCGTTTCGAGACTCTTGCCCTACCCGAGAAGGTAGATCCGCTAGCTCTAGCAAATCGCCAAAGTCTGTCGCTTCCAACGTCACTGGCGCAGTAACCGTAAACTGCTGACCGCCCTTGCTTCGAAACTTAGCGCCCTTTACCTGCTGCCGCTCTCCTGCTGGCGACTCGACTAATACCTCGATTGGCTCGCTCTCGGGAATCAGCGTCAGCTTGCCCGAGAGCAGAAAAGGAATCAGCCGCTCGTTCATGGCGGTAGCGGCGACGGCGGGCGTCGTTGTAAACGGGCAGACCCAAGCCCCCCCAGGGTTTTGCTGAGTCTTGCCAGCAACTGGCTGTAGCTGCCGCTGCCGGACTCGAAACCACCGCTGGTTTTTCGAAATGGCAAATTCTTCGCCATCTACGGTGCTGTAGCTAGCGGTTTGCTTGAGCAAATCCCCGTCGTCAGAAGCCGGCAGGCCCTGCGCGGTAAACTGTCCGCCCACTACTTTTTGAGGCTGCACCAAACAGACAGCAACGCCCATGCGCAGCGCCGTAAGCGTTGCCGAATAGGCCGCTGTAGAGCCGCCAACAACCAAGATAGGGCTGCGAATTTGGCTTCCGTCGGCGGGCCGAGTAAAGGCGGTTTCTGAGAAAATACCGTTATTTTGGCTGATACTCATAGGCACCCCACGAAGAATAGTTCACTTAAAGTTCACTTAATAAGTAATCTAAATACTCCTGCTTGGTCTCGCTCTGAAGCCATTCTTAAGAGAGTTATCACGATCTGTAATACGACGATCTATACGCTTGAGACTGTTCGGCACTTGTCGTACGCTTAGTCCATCTACCTTTTCCACTGCATCGTGAGCCAATTCTAGAGACCCCGCGCCATGACGGCTGACAATCCGGCTGACCCCCCGGCTAATATCGTGATGCCGTCTACGCAGCGCGTTCGAGACGCTCGGAACTGGCTTTCTCGCGGCATGGAATGTGCCCAAACTCAAGATTTTCAACAAGCGATCGCCCACTTCACCCGGCTGATTGCCCTGCCTCTCGATCCAACTGTTGCACCGACCACGATTGCCTACACCGACCACAGAGACACCGTGGTTAAAGGCTACTACCATCGCGGCTGCGCGCTGTGCAGACTCCAGCAGCACGATCGGGCCATTGCTGACTTTACTCAGGTCATTCAGCTGAGCGGTAGTCTCATGGCCGCTGCCGAAAAGCGCACAGAATCCTACATTCATCGGGGCAATGCCTATCGTCGTATTGGCTGTTACGAGCTAGCGCTAGACGATCTTAATGAAGCCGTGGCGAGTGCTAGCGACTCGGCTCAAGGCTATGGCTGTCGGGGACTTTTGCTTGTCGATATGGGCGCTTACGATAGTGCGATCGCCGACTTCAACCGGGCCATTGCCCGCCATCCTACTTTTGCTCAAAGCTATCTGTGGCGAGGCATTGCCTACGTGCGCAGCCATCAGTTCGAGTTTGCCATTGCCGATCTTACCCGAGCGACTGAGGCTATTCCTAACTGCGCCGAAGCCTATAACCATCGCGGCGTCGCCTACTTCCATCTCGACTACTTTGCCGAATCGCTCGCCGATTTCAATCAGGCTATTGGGCTAAACAATCAGCTTGCCGAAGCCTACAACAATCGGGCAAATCTCTATCAGCTTCTGGGCGAATCGGCGATCGCACTGGTAGATCGTGACCGGGCGATCGCGCTTAATCCTCGCCTCGCTGAACTTTACTTCAACCGAGCGGCTACCGCGATTATCCTCAATCAATCTGCCACTGCTGCTAGCGACTACATATCTACCGCCAATCTCTCGCTTAGCGATGCCGCCTTTCATCGGCAGCGAGCTACCACTAGCTACCGCCAGGGAAAATTTGCCGCTGCCGTTGCCGACTACACAAAGGCGATCGCCATTCAGCCCACCGCTTACGCCTACCGGCATCGAGGATTAGCACAGCTCGGCATGGGCAATTTAGCCATGGCTAAATCCGATCTCGATCGGGCGATCGCCCTCTCCCCAGACTACTTACCTACCTACGGAGACAGAGCCTTTCTCCGCTTTAAAGCGCAAGAGAATGCAGGCGCGTTAGAAGATGTAGGCCGGGCCATTTCGGCCGAGCAAGAGGCTGACGCGCTCACCCAAAGACAGCTTTTCGCAACGCGCTGTCTTACTCACTTTTGCTTAGCGGCTCAAGATGGCGATCATATCCGCCTAGCGCTCGCAGACTTCGAGCGGCTCGTAATGCTTTTTATGCCAAAGCCTGAACTTAGATCTGAATCTAGCGATTCCAACAACCGTCTAGCTCAATCGTCCTCCCAGACTTCAAAGGCTTCCACGTCAATAGGTTTTTCAGGTTCCTCAGACTGAGGCCGCACAAACTTATCTAGTCGCTCTCCCAGCTTTTCGCTAATCGATCGGCCTACTGGCGAATCGTTTAGTTTGCCTTCTACCTGTCCTCTAGCCTGCTCGAATCGCCGCTGCATTTGCTGCTTCACCTGCTCTGTTTTGGCCTGAAGCTGCTCGGTAATTTCGGGCAGTGAGTCAGGCTGTGCCTGCCCCGGTCGCCGCCGCTGAGCCAGCTGCTCGTCGCCAAACTTTTTGGCCTGCTGCTTCACGCGCTCAGTCACTTTCCCCGCGAAAGACTGTGCCCCTTGAAGCACGTCGTTAAAGTCTGTCGGCAGCGGGATCTGATCTGGTCGCCAATCTAAGGGGCGTTCAGGTTTAGCGGGGTTAATCGCAATGCGCTGGTCGTAAGGCTGAGCGCGCCTGGCATCTTCCTCTGCAATCATCAGACGTTTGCGCCCGGCGCTGATGATAGTGGCCGGGGCGATCGCAAACACCTCCACGGTTTCTAGTTCCTCAGCGCCTTCTGCCGCTTCCGGGCGATCTGCTTCTGGGCGATCTGCTTCTCTTAAATTAAGCGCAAACAAATACTGCTGCACTTTTCCCGTTTCTACTTCCAGGCAAAAATCTACCACCCGCCCAATGCAATCGCCGCCATCTGTCCAAACTTCTAGCCCAGTCACATTCTGCGCGGCCGCTAGCTGATTTTCTATCATGTCCGAAGCGGGCACTGCGGTGTGGATGATGATGCGATCGCGCCCAATCTTCACGAGCTGATCCCAGCTTATCGACTGCTTCTTGCCTAGCACGCCCCCTAGCGGGCCGCCTGCCTTACAGGCAAACCCCATTACCTCAGCTTCAGCCACATTCACCAGCAAATGGTCAACCGCGCCCACTTCCTCCGTTGTCTCATAGGCCATCAGCCCCATCCCAACCAGCTCGCCTTGGCGAATAATTGCTGCGTCCACGCTGCCACCTCTTTCAAATACCGCTCTCTCTGTTTTACTTGATCTCGCGGTCTATAAGAGTACGACTAGTCTAAATAAGTTGAACTAAGCTGAACGCTTTTTTATATGCTATTACTCTCAGCCAGGGGTAATAGCGCAGGTGCAAAAGATACAGCATCGTCTCTATCTTGCTGAAAGGCTAAATCAGCTTCTTCTAGACGCTCTAGGAAGGGAATGAGTTCGCTGAAGCTGCGGACACCCATCTCAGCTAGCTCGGCTATGCTGATGGACTCATCGGAGAGGGAGCCTTTTTGGAGAAGGAGCGATCGCACCCTTTCTTCTTCAGTGGATAAAGACGCTCGCTGTCTCAAAATGGGGCCTGCTTGCCTTAACCCTTGCTCTAGCACCTCTGGCGTGATCAAGCTAGCCTGCAAGTCAGCAGCGGTCGAAAGAACTATATTGCCTAGTCGGTTGAAAAGACGAGGTTTTCCAGAGGATACTTCGCACAGTCGCTGAGCCGTTTCTGGAAGAAAAGGCAGCACGCAGCGAGGGTCTTGCGGATCGATGCAGTCATTATCAAAGCGAGCGCTGACGAGGTAATTAATCAGCATTTGATAGGTGGTTGGCGAATCAAGCTCCTTAAGCTGCACTTTCAAATCAAATAGCCCCCGCTCAGTCGTCAGCAAATCGCTAGCCGTGTCAGTCGAACGGCCTGTGAGTATAAACCAGGCCCGACCCTTCAACATGCCCTGCGCATCGTGCATTAGCTGACGAACGATTCCAGGCGGTTGCTTATCGAGGTCATCGATCGCAATGACAATCCCTTGGGGGTATTTTTCCTGCGCCCGCTCTAACAGCGTCTCCAAGCTCACTGTAGGAAATGAGGGCTTGGTAATGGGCAGATCTCTTTCGCCGATCTTGCTGATCATTCTAAAGGCTCTGCCCATCTCCGCATTTCGTTCTTTCAATTCCTTTTTAGCTGGAATTCCCATTTGATATAGCTGCTGCTGTGCCCAAGGGTCATCAGCCATTTCTCTAGCTAGCGCAATCAATGCGGTGGTTGCCAGATCTAAATTTTTAGGCAAAGAGATGCAGGTAGTTAGCATCTGGGGACGCTTACGCCGCAGCACCGATAGAACTTCTCGCAAAAAGGCGCTCTTCCCAATGCCTAGTCGCCCATAAATTAAAATGCGCCGCCGCTCTCGATTTTGAAACTGATTAAATACCTGCCTCAATTCGGTTTCTCGTCCTGTAAAAACACGACGCAGCGTTGTGCTTGCCAAGTCGACCGGATTTTCGGTAAACGGAATTTCGTTCAGCCCTAATCGGCTTAAGCTATCAAATGACTGATCGAAAATATCGTTGGCAGTGGTCATGCAGACACCTCTACTTTTTGGTCCTTTATTTCTTTTTGAGCCATCTGATTTTGAGCCATCTGATTTTGAGCAACCTGATTTTGAGCAACCTGGTAGAGCTTCTGCACAATGGCCGCACGCTCTGGCATTTTTAGCTGGCGGTAGCCATTGTGCGATTTTCCTAAATAACTTAGACCCTGCTTAAAATGACCTTGAGATAGCAAAATGCCGCCTAGCTCCGCCTGAGGTTCGGCAATGCCGGACAGATTATCTAGGGGCCTGTATGAACGCAGCGCCTCTCGATAGTAAAGCCGAGCATTGTTCCAATCAGAGCGCGCTATATCGTATGTATGCCCAATCTTAAATGGAGCTTTAGCGTACGCCAGGACATCTTCTCCAGCGCTAAGGCGCCTCACGCTGAGCGAAAGCTGTAGACTTTTTCTCCACTGCTCGTTATGCCCAAGGCGGCTACCCAAGATTGATTGAATTGTTGGCAGCGCTGTCCAATTTTGCCAGTCGTAGTGCTCTGGGCTAACCGCTACACTCCGTTTTTTGTCAGACGTTGCCATATCTCACTGCGCTCAGCTTACCAAACCTGTTTTGTGGCTTCATCAACCCCATGTCCTAATAGACTTTAGCTAGAACTCGCTCTTGTGTTCTAAGGCAGTATTAGTAACCTCAGAAAACCCCAGCACGGCGATTTGTGATGACTGACCCGACTATTCGCCGAAAACGGCGCTTGGCTAGCTATAAAAAGCCTCTAGCATTTCTAAATAAATTCATCAAGAAATCATCACTTAATGAATTAGAAGTGCTTGGTTCTATTCATTCATCCGAGATAACCCTGGACTTAGTCGGAAACGTGCCTTGCGATTATGCATAGTCGCAAGGCATTGAGAATATATATGACCCTTAGAAACGACCAGGTTGACGTCTCTAACCGGGGCCTAGTTGGTGAATCTAAGTTGTAGGCCAGTTTTCGAATCAGTATCTGGTTCGAAATGCTACGCACTCGCAGCTAAGAACATGATTCCTATTAGTTAGAAGTCATAGAAAAGATGGCTGCTGATATCAGAGAGCGATTTTTCCAACTCAATGCTTTTGCGACTCGTGCTTTGGCTACAAATCAGCACTCAGCTCATACAAAACGCTTTGTAGATAGCGATGGAGCTAAAGCTCTACTTCTCGCCCGTTATACAAATTCATGGACCGCTCTACGCCTTTACGCAGGCTCAAATCAATCGCATCCACCGCCATGGGAATCACCGCATCGACAATTTTCCGATCCTCTGGCGCAAAGCGACCCAGCACGTGAGAAACCACCGCGCTATCTCGCGCTTCCCCTTTTTCCGTACTGCCAATCCCCACCCGCAGCCGAGGAAATTCCTTCGTTCCCAAATGCGAAATAATTGACTTCATGCCGTTGTGTCCGCCTGCCCCACCCGATAGGCGCATCCGCAGCTTCCCCGTCGGTAAATCCATATCGTCGTAAACCACCAGCACCGAGCCTGCATCGAGCTTGTACCAGTCGAGCACAGCGCGTACCGCCTGCCCCGAGTTATTCATGAACGTAGTGGGCTTGATAAGGACGGTGCGATCGCCCCCACTGCGAAACTCCCCTACTTCACCTTGAAACCTTTTATTCTCAGTTAGCGAAACCCCTGGAAAGCTTTTAGCTAAAGCGTCAACAATTTCAAATCCGATATTGTGGCGCGTTCGGTCGTATTTAGGGCCAGGATTACCCAATCCTACAATCAGGCGCGGTAAAACAAGAGCGGGCGGCTGGTCTGGAGTTATCCCCACCATGGATTCTTCTGATTCTTCTGAATAATGTAGTGCTAGTTAAGCTGTCTGGGCGTCGCTTTCGATTGCTTCAGCAGCTTCTGGCTCAACCGTCGTTTCTGCTGCGATCTCGGCCTCTGCCGGTTCGCTAGCTTCCACATCCTTAGTATCCGGCGCAATGGCTCTGGGCTTTTCCAAAGTTGCCTTCATTGGCTCCACCACGGCTTTTTCCACCGCGTCAGCCTCTTTCTTAAACTCGTCCTCAAACTGCTTAGATGCCTTTTGTAAGTCTCGAATGGCTCCGCCTAGGCTACGGCTAATCTCAGGTAGCTTCTTCGGCCCAAACACCAGCAGCGCCACAATCATGATCAGGCCCATCTCAGGCAGGCCAATTCCAAAGATGTTCATCCGCTCTCTTCCTACAAGCAACCCTTAAAAGTATAAAGGGCAGACGCAAAATGCACCTGCCCTCCTCAATAATTAAAATGCTCGCTGATGGCGACGCATTAGCTGCCTAGGTTCTAATTACCCAAGCTTCTCCAGTCCACATCCACCGCATCAATGATGAGAGAAGAGTTGTATAGCTGAAGGATAATCAGCAAGAACACCAGGAAAAGCACCATAAATACGCCCATTACGGGAGTAGTGCCCCAGCCAGGGGAGACCTTTCCGTACTCGGAGTTTAAAGGCTTAAGGATGTTTCCTAGTTTCGTGCGCTGTGCCATTAGAGAAGACCAGAAGGATGAACGTTACTTTATATTCTGTAATATCATAGAGTGATTCACGTTGGATACCCTATGCAAAGCTTAGATTCTGCAACAGTTCTTATTGTATCAGTGGCGGTCATTGTTTTCGCCTTTACCGGATACGCTTTTTACACGGCATTTGGGCCACCAGCTAAGGAACTGAGCGATCCATTCGAAGACCACGAAGACTAATCTCTACCTTTAGAACCTTTTTAGAACCTGTGGTCTGCCATTCGGAAAGCATTTGCTTTGCCGCAGGTTCGCGGTGGATGCTAAACTCGAAAACTCATCTCTATATTTTGTTCGGCTCAGCCGTCATTAAAATCGCCCAATGATCAAAATTCGCCTCAAGCGCTACGGAAAAAAGCGCGAAGTTAGCTACCGTATCGTCGCCATGCGCTCTCAAGATCGCCGCGACGGTCGTCCTTTGGAAGAGCTAGGATTCTATAACCCCAGAACAGACGAAACCCGTTTGGAGGTTCCTGCGATCGTCAAATGGCTCAAAGAAGGTGCTCAGCCCACAAAAACCGTTGAGCATATTCTCAAGAAGGCGAACGTTTACGAACAGCTCAGCAGCTAGCAAGGTAATGCCGTGAGCAGTCCTGATCCTGACAACACCCAGACTAACCAGCTATCTACGACCGATTTTGAAGCGCTCGCTCGCTTCTTGATGGGGCCGTTTTTAGACAAGCCAGAAGAGCTTAAGTTCCACGTTGAGAAATTGGCAGGGGGCAAAAAGCTCTGGCTTCGCGCTGCGTTCAATGAAGAAGAGGATAAGGGCCGGGTGTTTGGCCGGGGTGGTCGCAATATCAAAGCGATGCGCAACGTTATGATGGCAGCGGCTAAGCAGTCGGAAATAACGGTAAACCTGAACGTGTTTGGCGAGCCTGAACCTGAGCGTTCTGAGCGGAGTAGTAGTAGTGGCGGTGGCGATCGCTCTCGAGGAAGAAGCGGCGGTAGGGGCCGTGGGGACGATCGCAGTAGTAGACCTGCTAGGCCCAGCACCAACCCAGCGCCTCCCAAGAAAAAGCCAAAGCCTGAATAGCGCCCCCTCTATAAATACTGCATGGGAAACACTTACACCTTTGGTCTAGCTAGCGCTGAAAATGCGATGGCGCTAGCCGGGCCACAAGAAGAAAATATTAAGCGAATTGCGAAGCAGACGGGCGCAACCGTTGTCCTTCGCGGTAGCGAACTTAGCATTGCAGGGACTGATAACCAAATAGAGCGAACGCGTAAGATTGTCGAGACGCTAGAACCCACTTGGGGAGAAGGTCAGTCAGTTGCGGTAACGGACGTGATGACCGCTATTCATGCGTTAGATACGCATCGTGGCGACGAGCTGAAGTCGATGCAAAAGGACGTCGTTGCGCGTACGCGTCGCGGACAGGTGATTCGCGCTAAGACTTTTAGGCAGCAGGAATACATTAATGCGCTGCGTAAAAGCGACCTAACTTTTTGCACAGGCCCGGCCGGCACGGGCAAAACTTTTCTAGCCGCGATGGTTGCTGTTAAAGCGCTGATGAATGAGGAGTACGAAAAGCTCATTCTGACGCGGCCAGCTGTGGAGGCCGGTGAGAAGCTAGGCTTTTTGCCCGGCGACCTGCAAGAAAAGGTTAACCCATACTTACGGCCCTTGTACGACGCGCTGCATGAGCTAATCGATCCTGAGCGAATTCCTAGCCTGATGGAGCGCGGCGTGATTGAGGTGGCTCCGCTGGCCTACATGCGCGGACGTACGCTGAGCAATGCCTTTGTTATTTTAGATGAGGCGCAAAATACGACGCCAGCGCAGATGAAAATGGTGCTGACTCGTTTAGGTTTTCACTCGCGCATGGTCGTCACAGGGGACGTTACCCAGACGGACTTGCCGCGCTACCAAGACTCAGGGCTCGCTATGGCGACCAAGATCTTGTCTAAAGTAGAAGGTATCGCCTTTTGCGAACTCACTAAGGCTGATGTGGTGCGTCATGCTCTTGTTCAGCGGATTGTGGCCGCCTATGAAGCATTTGAATCATAAGGTTTCATTCGCTTTGCCTAATTTGCGTAACCGCGGGCTAAGAGAGATCTAATATTGAGTGCGATTATTGAGTGGATCAGGTGACTGCTTAAGCGCTAACCCCTTGTCCTTTGACTGCGAGCAACCTGCCTCATGGCGACTTTACACGGAAATTGGCTGCCGGATATTCAGCGGTTTTTCCTCTGGGGAGAAACCTGGCGCAAAGCAAAAGCGACGAGTCTTCCTGCGCTCTTGGCGGAGACTCCCTCAGATTTATCTAAACTAATTGCGTCTCAGCCGTATCAGCTTAGTCAGCAAGAACTGGCCGAAAGTTTTATAAAAAACGAAGAGATAGATCTCTCTTGGATGCAGGCAATCGTTGCTCCAAAGGTTTCTAAGGCTTCTAAAACGGCTAAAAAAGCGCCTGGCAAAAAGTCCGAGAAAAAAACTTCGACTCGCCGTTCAAAGCCGTTGGGCGTTTGGCAGTCTCGGATAGTCATCTTGCCGACTAAGTTTGACTCACAGGGTCTGCTGCCTTCACTTTCTACCGATTTGGATGCAGATGAGCTTTATCCCTGGCAAGTGTCGGGCGCGGTTTTAGACGCGGCGATCGCACCCAAATTCCTTAGCGCCTTGCCGCTAGGCCAGTCAGAAGCCAGTGCCTTCGTTGGCGATGACCTGCGCTACTGGTCGCATCTCACGCGATGGTGCCTAGATCTATTGGCTCGGGGCAAGTTTGTTCCTGTCGTTAGCGCCGACCACAAAGGCACGATTGCCGCCTGGCAGCTACTGCTCGATAGCGCAGTAGATCAAGCTCGGCTGAAAGATTTTTGCGATCGCATTCCCCCAATCTGTCGCAGCTATCCCACGCCCACGCCCAAAAAAACCTCTCCGCTCAAAATAGACTTCCCGACATCCGCCGACCCCATCGTCCGCAATTTCTTAGAAACGCTGCTAGATGCCCAAGTTCGCAGCGCCGCAAACAGCAATGCCCTGCCTGCTAACACACCTCTAAGCAAAGACCTACCGCTGCGCGAATGGCTAGATGCCCTAGGCGAACCGGACGCTCACTTCGAATCCACACCCACTGGCGTCGTCCGGCTCAACGATGCGATTAATACCTGGACAGCTCCGCTGCAAAATTTAGCCGAAGTGGAAGGCTATCGTACCTGCTTTACCCTTACGCCGCCGCCTACTGGGCAAACAGACTGGACATTGCAATATGGCCTGCAAGCCATAGACGACGGTGACTTTCGCATAGACGCCGAAACTATCTGGCAAAACCCAACCGATCAGCTCCTTTATCAAGGCCGCGAGATAGACTCGCCTCAAGAAACGCTCCTAGCAGGGTTAGGCAGAGCCACGCGTTTGTACGAGCCGGTCAAAGCAACTCTCGCTGAGCAAAGCCCCACCCAAAAAACGCTCGATCCTATCGAAGCCTACCAGTTCATCAAAGCAACGGTTTGGCGGTTGCAAGACAGCGGCTTTGGCGTCATCCTGCCCGAGAATTTAGTCGATCCTAGCAAGGGTGCCAGCCGTCTGGGATTGCAAATTAGCGCCAGTGCACCGTCCCAGCAGCAGCGTTTGGGTTTGCAAAGCCTGCTGAACTTTAAGTGGGATTTATCAGTTGGTGGCCAGGTTCTCACCAAGGCAGAGTTTGACGATCTCATTACGCAGGGAACGCCGCTAGTTGAAATCAACGGCCAGTGGATTGAGCTTCGTCCACAGGATGTTCGCGCCGCTAAAGATTTCTTCGAGAAGCGCCGAGGCCAAACGAAGCTGTCTGTAGAAGAAGCCCTGCGAATTAGCACTGGCGACAGTCAGCTCATCGACAAACTTCCGGTTGTAAAATTCGACGCTTCCGGCAAGCTTGACGACCTCATTACTACGATGACTACGGGTAACCAGAGCCTGACGCCTATCTCAGAACCCAAAGGTTTTGAAGGGCAGCTACGCCCGTATCAGGCCAAAGGTGTCTCATGGCTCTCTTTTCTAGAGCAGTGGGGATTGGGCGCTTGTTTAGCAGATGATATGGGCTTGGGAAAAACGGTTCAGCTCATTGCCTTTTTGCTCTATCTAAAACAAGAGAAAGCGCTAGGTGGCCCGGTGCTGTTGGTATGTCCCACTTCTGTTTTGAGCAACTGGCAGCGAGAGGTGAGGAAGTTCGGCCCCGAGCTGAACGCTTTGATCTATCACGGTGATAAACGACCTAAAGGCTCCGCGCTGTTAACAGCGGTTAAAAAGTTAGATCTGATCATTACCAGCTACACGCTGGCACAGCGAGATCTTAAGGACCTTAAGCGGGTGGAATGGCGAGGAATGGTACTCGACGAAGCTCAGAACATTAAGAACCCGACGGCTAAGCAGTCAATTGCCGTTCGCGATATTGAAAGCGAATTTCGCATTGCCCTTACGGGTACGCCAGTTGAGAACAAACTTTCTGAGCTGTGGGCCATTATGGACTTTTTGAACCCCGGCTATTTAGGCCCGCTGAATTTCTTTAAGCGCCGATTTGCTACGCCAATTGAAAAATATGGCGATACCGATTCGCTCAAGACATTGCGATCGCTCGTACAGCCTTTTCTGCTTCGCCGTCTAAAAACAGATCGCACTATCATTCAAGACCTGCCCGAAAAGCAGGAGATGACCGTCTTCTGTGGACTTACTTCTGAACAAGCCCGCCTGTATCAAAAACTGGTGGACGATACTTTAGGAGAGATCGACGATGCAACCGGGTTGCAAAGGCGCGGGATGATTTTAGGGTTGCTAGTAAAACTAAAACAGATTTGCAACCATCCCGCCCAGTTCTTAAAGCAGGAGACTTTGGGCAAATATCGGCGTTCGGGTAAGTTGCAGCGTTTAGACGAGATGTTAGAAGAAGTGATTGCGGAGGGCGATCGCGCCCTTATCTTCACCCAATTTGCCGAATGGGGAAAACTTCTCACCCCACACCTAGAACACCGACTAGGCACAGACGCCATGTTCCTCTACGGCAGCACCTCCCAGGCCAAAAGAGAAGAAATGGTAGACCGCTTCCAGCTCGATCCTAACGGCCCCAAAATCTTTATTCTTTCACTTAAAGCAGGCGGCGTCGGCCTCAACCTTACCCGCGCTAATCACGTCTTTCACTTCGACCGCTGGTGGAACCCCGCCGTCGAAAACCAGGCCACCGACCGCGCCTTCCGCATCGGCCAAACCAAAAATGTCCAAGTACACAAATTTGTTACCACCGGCACCCTAGAAGAACGCATCAACGACATGATCAACAGTAAAAAAGCACTGGCAGAGCAAGTCGTAGGCGCTGGTGAGCAATGGCTTACAGAATTAGATACAGACCAGCTACGCAATTTACTATTGCTAGATCGAGATGCCGTGATCGACGAGAGCTGAATCGAGCTTACTTACGCATTTGTTCAGAAAAGAAAAATATTCTTCTGGTATGGATTTGTCTAAAAAGTATGGCGTGACTGTAAAGAACTTTATTCACGCGTATCACATAGCCAGAATTGCTGCTGCGATCGCGCGAATAGAAATGCAGGTAATTATGCAAAAATTTGATAGAAAATTGAGTCTCGCTTCATAGATCGCCTCCAAAGGACTTGGTTTCAGCTCTAACGCATATCTCGCCAGTCCAAACGAATGATTTTCTGTTCAAAGCGGGAATAGGCACCCGTAATTTTACAGAGGCTCTGCACATTCTAAACACCTATCCTATACTGGTCGTCTGTAATACTCAGTGTCTTGAAATTGAGGCAATAGCCTGCAGCATCTATCTGTTCAAGCAGACCGTATATCGGACGATTGAAAAGATTTGAAGGACACACTATGAGAATTTCACAAAAGCATTTAGCACAAGTCAGCTTCGCTATTGGCTTACTGATCGCCTCCGCAGGATTGCCTGCTGTCGCCCAGACTCGATCAGATATACGCCAGGGCATTCCAGGACGACGAATTAGCGGCGGGACTCGAAGAATTGAATGTATGAGTAGCCAACCGGTTGTTGCGCTTACCCCTGCCGATAGCTCGGATATTGCCGTGGGCGATCGCACATCGCTGCAATTTCTACTGCCTGAGTTTAAGAGCACTCATCCCGTTGAATTTAAACTTCGTTCGCAAGGAACTACAGTCTATACAGAAGTGCTAAGCGCAGGCACAGAAGAGAAGCTAGTCAACATTCAATTGCCTACGAAGTTAATAGAGGCAAATCAGAACTATCACTGGTACTTCTCCGTTATTTGCGATATTCAAGACCGCTCTCAAGATATTGTTCTATCAGGGCAGCTACAGGTGAATCCTGAGATTTTTGCTAGGCAGCGCGATCGCAATCTAGAAGCTTTGTTAGATGTAAAAATATCCACTCAATATTCAGCGGTCAAATAGGCTGTGAGATAAGCAGATTAGCTCTGTGCATTAGGTTTTTCCCGATCACCTTTTGTGAAAAACTTTCCATCGGTCTCCTTTCATAAAGAACAATCTTCATGTTTTCGACGCTTCATCGGTTCCAGTCCAAAGGTCTTTCAACTGCAAGACGTCACCTAACACGGTTAGCATACTTGAGTGCAGCAGTTGCTGTGGCTGGATTAGTTAGCTCGCCAGCTTCAGCCCAGACGCTAAGCGAAAAGATTCTGAACATGGAGCGCGGCCTAGAGCAAGAGTTTGAAGGCTACTTCGACGCAGATTTAGCTGAGGTTACACAGTCCCCCGAAGAGATCGCCCAAACTTTAAGCCGCTTAGGCCAGGAAACAGGTACAACGCCAGCGGTGATGTGGGCTATTCCGCGCGAAGACCATCTTCATCTAGTTCTGATTACCCCTTCTGGGGAGCCGATTGTACGAGATCTGTACGACGTACCAGAAGAGGTGCTAAGTCAGACCGTAGACGACTTTCATCTAGAGATGTATGGCGATAAGTCTGGTATGTTTGCCGCTCAGAAGCTGTACTCGTGGATGATAGAACCCTTCGAAGCAGATTATTTAGAAGCAGAAGGCATCGACACTATTTTATTCTGCTTAGGCAACGGCCTGCGTAGTTTACCTACAGCCGCGCTTTACGATGGCGACTCGTTTCTAATAGAGAAGTACAGCCAGACGCGCATTCCAGCGTTTAACCTGATTCAAACGGACTATTCACCGATAGGCCAAGAGCAGGTTTTAGCGATGGGTGCTTCTGAATTTCAGGAGTTGAGTTCACTGCCTGCCGTTTCAGCCGAGCTAGACAATGTGCTCTCTGCTTGGCAGTCTACTAAGCTGCTAGAACAGCCAGAAGCCGGTCACGCTTTTCTAAATGAAGAGTTTACGCTAACTAACTTGAAACAGCAGCTAGATTCTCAATCGCCCGATATTGTGCACTTGGCAACCCATGCAGTGTTTAAATCAGGCTCTCCTGGTAATTCGTATATCCAGTTCTGGAACGAACAGCTCAAGCTAGATGACATTCGAGATATAAACTGGCGAAATCCTGCGGTAGAGTTGCTAGTGCTCAGCGCCTGTAGAACAGCCGTCGGCGATGATGAGGCCGAGCTAGGCTTTGCCGGGTTAACTTTACAATCGGGTGCTAAATCGGCGCTTGCTAGTATTTGGAATGTCAGCGACGCCGGTACGCTAGCTTTGATGAGCGAGTTCTATCGGCAGTTAGGAAGCACGTCTACTAAAGCTGAAGCACTGCGACAAGCGCAGATAGAAATGCTCAGAGGCGAGGTGAGAGTAGAAGGCGATGTACTTCATCTTTCTCGTGGAGATATCAACTTACCTGCAGATTTAAATAGTGAGGAAGCCGTTGATTTGTCTTCTCCTTACTATTGGGCTGCTTTTACGATGGTTGGCAGCCCCTGGTAACCGGCATTTAGATGTTTTTGTACTTTTCAAGCTTCTTCATAGAAGGCTTGCCCTGCTGCTATTAAGCACACGGGCATATCCTATCTTGATCGAATGGCTATAGACGATACATAGCTACTTGCCTAAAGTAGTGAGGTCAGCATTCTGCTAGTCGCTGCGGAATCTCTGATTGGTATAGCGGAAAAATTCTATGTCTGATCTACTGGTTGATGGTAAGGCGCCGAAAGAAGCGTGTAAGTGGCAGTTCTGGATCGATAGAGGGGGCACTTTTACCGATATTGTGGCTCAATGCTCAGACGGTTCTACGCAAATTCATAAGCTGCTTTCAGAAAATCCAGAGCGCTATGAGGACGCGCCTATTCAGGGGATTCGTGAGCTGATGGGCCTGGGTGAGTCTGAACCGATTCCGGCTGAAGAGATTGCGGTGGTGAAGATGGGGACGACGGTGGCGACGAACGCACTGTTGGAGCGGCAGGGCGATCGGACTCTATTCATCACTACAAAAGGGTTTAAAGACGGCCTGCGCATTGGCTATCAAAATCGCCCTGACATCTTCGCTAGACAAATTGTTCTACCCGAGATGCTGTACGAGCAAGTGATAGAAGTTGACGAGCGCGTCGCTGCAGATGGTGCTGTGATTGGAGCGCTAACAGCAGAGAAGCAACAGGAAGCTGCGATCGCTCTACAGCAAGCCTATGATAGTGGCATTCGAGCCTGTGCGATCGCCTTTATTCACGGTTATCGCTATCCTCATCACGAACAGCAAATTGCAGCGCTAGCAAAACAGATTGGGTTCACTCAAATCTCAGTCTCTCATCTTATTAGCCCGCTGATAAAGTGGGTGAGTAGAAGCGATACTACCGTTGTAGATGCCTATCTTTCTCCTATATTGCGTCGCTACATCGACCGAATCGAAAAATCTCTTACACCTGCAGCTGCTCAGGCTACTCAACAATCTGCTCCGCAAATTTTATTCATGCAGTCTAATGGCGGGCTAACGCCTGCTAAGTTCTTTCAAGGTAAAGACAGTATCCTTTCAGGGCCTGCTGGCGGCATTGTCGGCGCGGTACAGATAAGCCTTGCGGCGGGCTTCGACAAAATCATTACCTTCGATATGGGGGGCACCTCTACCGATGTTGCTCATTTTAGCAATCAGCCTACCGCCACGAGCGCCGTTTACGAGCGAGTGTTTGAAACCGAGGTGGCGGGTATTCGGATGCGTGCGCCGATGATGGCTATCCACACCGTTGCAGCCGGTGGCGGTTCTGTACTGAGCTTTGACGGATCGCGCTATCGCGTGGGCCCAGAGTCGGCGGGCGCATACCCTGGGCCTGCCTGCTATCGAAACAATGGGCCGCTGACGGTGACTGACTGTAACGTTATGGTAGGCAAAATTCAGCCCCCGTTTTTTCCTGAAGTGTTTGGATCAAAGGGAGATCAACCTCTAGACCGTGAGATTGTTGAAGAGAAGTTTACGGCGCTAGCAAAAGAGATTTCTACAGTGACAGGCACCCAAAAGCGGCCAGAGCAAGTTGCCGAAGGATTCTTGAGCATTACAATTGAAAATATGGCCAACGCGATTAAGAAGATATCTGTTCAAAAAGGCCATGATGCTGGTGACTATGCGCTGTGTTGCTTTGGCGCTGCGGGTGGACAACATGCCTGTAAACTGGCGGAAGCATTGGGCATGAAGACAATTTTAATTCACCCGTATGCGGGTGTGTTGTCTGCCTACGGAATGGGTTTGGCTGAGCGTCGTATCCTAAAGGAGAGGTCGGTAGAGATCTCTTTGGAGAAGGCGATTGTGTCGCTGTCGCAGCAGCTCGATCGGTTGGAGAGCGAGGCGAGGGTAGAGCTGAATAAGCAGGGCGATCGCGATGTTGATTCAATTGAGGTGGTGCGGCAATGCCACCTGCGCTATGTCGGCACCGATTCTACGCTGAGCGTGGCGTTTGCCCCTGCAGAAGAAATGCGACAGCAGTTTGAGCAGCAGTACCAGCAGCAGTACGGCGTGACGCTATCGGACAAAGGTTTAGTAGTAGCCACAATTGCCGTAGAGATAATTGGTAAAACGGAGCGCTCGGATAGGCAAGTAGATGAACCTAACGTGACGAAAACGGCTGCTGAGCCTAATCCGATTGCAACCGTTCGGCTTTATTCGAATTCGCAGTGGCACGATGCTCCAGTGTTTCAGCGGCAAGACCTGCAGGTCAATCAGGAACTATTTGGCCCGGCTATTGTACTCGAGAAAACAGGCACTAATATTATTGAACCCGGATGGCAGGTTGTGGTAAGCGATCGCAAAGACCTAATTCTGACGCAACGCGATAAGTCTTCTAAACTAAGTTCGAAGCAGACCTTGCTTAAAGATGAAAAGGCTAAACCGGATCCGGTGCGACTAGAGATATTCAACAATCTTTTTCAGGCGATCGCCGAGCAGATGGGCTTCACTCTTCAAAACACTAGCTCCTCGGTCAATATCAAAGAGCGTCTGGACTTCTCCTGCGCTATATTCGACAGCGCTGGGCAGCTGGTTGCCAATGCTCCCCATATCCCCGTTCACCTAGGCTCGATGGGAGAAAGCGTTAAAGCACTTATCTGCGATCAGAAAAAACCGTTTCAACCTGGAGATGTTTTTATCTCTAACAATCCTTACAACGGCGGCACTCATCTGCCAGATATCACTGCGATTACCCCAGTTTTTGTGGAGTCGAAGCCTCTATTTTTCGTAGCTTCTAGAGGGCATCATGCTGATATTGGCGGTGTTACCCCTGGTTCTATGCCACCCAATAGTACTGCTGTCTCACAAGAGGGCGTACTGCTAGACAACTTCCATTTAGTCGAGCAGGGCGTGCTGAAGGCTGATGAATTGCGCGATCGCCTCATCCAAGCCCCTCACCCAGCCCGCAATCCAGCCCAAAACCTCACCGATCTTCAAGCTCAAATCGCTGCCAATAATAAAGGTGCTAAAGAGCTACACAGCATGGTGAAACAATTTGGCCTCGGCACAGTGCAGGCTTACATGCAGCATGTGCAAGACAACGCGGAGCAATCCGTCCGTCAGGTTATTCAACAGCTATATCAGCAGCAAGGCCCTGGGCCGCATCAGTGCCGGGTGCCTATGGACTGCGGTGCAACGATTGACGTTTCTGTTGTATTGAACGCCGACAATAGCGCTACTGTAGATTTCTCGCATACGTCTACTCAGCAACCTAACAACTTTAACGCTCCCTTAGCGGTGTGCAAGGCGGCTGTGCTTTACGTTTTTAGAACGTTAGTAGATCAGCCCATTCCTCTGAATGCCGGTTGCCTGAAACCATTGAAAATTCAGGTGCCTGCTGGCTCTATGCTCAATCCCATCTATCCTGCTGCGGTTGTCGCTGGAAATGTAGAGACTTCGCAGGCCGTAACAGATGCGCTATATGGCGCGCTGAATATAATGGCCGCCGCACAGGGCACGATGAACAACTTTACCTTTGGTAATGCAGAATATCAGTACTACGAGACTATTTGCGGTGGCTCGGGTGCTGGCGCTGACTTTGACGGGACGGACGCGGTTCAAACCCATATGACAAATTCGCGCCTAACCGATCCAGAAGTTCTAGAACTGCGGTTTCCTGTCTTGCTAAAGGAATTTTCTATTCGAGAAGGCAGTGGCGGTTCCGGTAAGCACTCAGGGGGCAACGGAGTTACTCGAAGAATTCTCTTTCGTAAGGCTATGACAGCCAATCTGTTATCCGGTAGGCGAATAAATCAGCCGTTTGGCTTGGCAGGCGGATCTTCGGGGCAGACGGGTTCGGCGTTGGTAAATAGAACCGATGGCACTCAAGAATTACTTTCGGCAACCGCAACAGTCGATATAAATGCAGGAGACGAGATTGTGATAGCGACCCCTGGGGGCGGGGGGTATGGCGATCTTTCTTAAAGCGTTTTGACTTCCGTAAATACACCGTCTTGGCTACGTTTGCAGGCCGGGAATGCTATTGCGTAGCGGCTTTTTCCTCTTCAGATAACCCGATGAAAGCATTTCCCTTGCCTCGCCCCACAACAGATGCCGATAGGGACGCTCTAGGCAGTCAAAACCAGAGCCTGAATTCTGGAGAAGCCTTTCAATTTTGTTTGGATGCTATTCCTGGTGCTGTTTTTCAAATGGCTACCTCGCTCGAAGGCTTGGTTGTGGACTATCCCTATATCGGTGCAGGTTGCTATAAGCTGCTCGAGCTCTCTCAGTCAGCAGCCGCTAGCCCGCGTCTTCTAGACACCATACATGCAGACGACAGTGCGCAATTTGAACTGGCCTTAGCCCGCGCGGTTAGATCTTTGCATCTGTGGTCGTGGGAAGGCCGAATTTTACTAGCTAACGGCAAAATTAAGTGGATCTCTTTGAAGGTTCAGCCGGTGTCGTCTCAATCTATTAAGTGTCAGACAAAATAAGTGTCAGATAAATAAGCGTCAGACAAATAAGTGCCAGACAAAACATCAGGCAGATGCAGAAGAGACTCCAGAACCATTGGCATTGATGTGGACAGTGCTGGCCCAGGATATCACGGCCTATAAGCAGAGTGAACTAGCGTCTAAGCAGACGATTCATTTTCTATCGGATCGCTTGGAGGCGCGTACGGCTGAGCTGGCGATGAGCCAAACTCGATTGCAAAGGCTAGCGGATAATGTGCCAGATGTTCTCTACGAAATGCGGTTAGACAGTCAATCGGTGGTTTCCTTTCCCTATTTTTCCTCAGCGAGCCACCGCTTGCTAAATATGCCGCCCGAGCAGTTTCAGCAGCGTGGCGCGAGCGTGATTGAGTGGGTTCATCCAGACGAAAGAGAGGGGTTGAAAGCGGCTGTAAGAGCTTCGGCCTTGACGATGAAAGTGTGCCGGTACGACTGTCGGTTTCGGCTGCCTTCTGGCAAGCAAAAATGGCTACGCACGATTGCTAAGCCGCAGCCGCAGGCGGATGGCTCGATTATTTGGTATGGCTGCTTGAGCGACGTGAGCGATCGCAAAGAGACAGAGGCGCAGCTCAGCCACTCGCTTAAAGAAGTGGCCGATGTCCGCTTTGCCCTAGACTGCTCCTCGATTGTGGTAACAACCGATCATCGTGGCCGCATTACCTATGTGAATGACAGATTCTGCGAAATTTCGAAATACTGCAGGGCCGAGTTAATTGGCCAAACCCACCGACTCGTCAATGCGCAGCACCACGACCCTGCTTTTTTCAGAGAAATGTGGCAGACCATTGCTAGCGGCAAAGTCTGGCATGGTGAAGTCAAGAACCGAGCTAAAACAGGCGAGTACTACTGGCTAGAAACCACCATCGTGCCATTTGTCGATGCAGCGGGCTGCCCCTATCAGTATGTGGCAATTCGCAATGATATTACGGAACGCAAGCGAGCCGCGATGAAGCTTCGTCATCAGGCAGAAGACCTGACTCAGGCGCTTACAGAGCTAAAGCAAGCACAGTCGAGGCTGATCCAGAGCGAGAAAATGTCTAGCTTGGGTCAGCTAGTAGCGGGTGTGGCTCATGAAATTAATAACCCGGTGAGCTTTATCTACGGCAATATAAAGCCTGCTAACCGCTATGCAACGAGTTTGATTGAACTGCTTCGGCTCTATCAAGCGCATCTCTCTGAGCCTCCTGAAGAGATTCTAGAAACGCTTGAAGATCTGGACTTTGAGTTCATGGCCGAAGACTTACTGAACTTGCTGTCTTCGATGAAGATAGGCGCAGAGCGGATTCGCCAGATCGTGTCTTCGCTGCGTACGTTCTCTCGCAAAGACGAGGCTGAGCAAAAATCGGTAGATATTCATCAGGGCCTAGATAGCACGCTGCTGATCTTGGGCAATCGGCTGAAGGCAGAGGCGCATCGACCTGCCATTAGAATTGTGAAAGATTATGCCGATTTGCCGCCGATTGACTGCTACGCAGGGCAGCTTAATCAGGTATTTATGAACATCTTGGGTAATGCTGTCGATGCCCTCGCCGGGACGGAAAATCCCGAGATTAGAATATCTACGGCACTTGTGGATAAGCAGGTAGAGATTGTGCTGTCTGATAACGGCGAAGGGATTAGTGAGGACGTGCGATCGCGCATCTTCGATCCATTTTTTACCACGAAGCCGATTGGTGAGGGCACCGGGATGGGCCTTTCTATCAGCTATCAGATTGTGACAGAACGCCACGGTGGCTTGATTAGCTGCGAGTCTACGCCGGGTGAGGGCACCACCTTCACGATTCAAATTCCACAGCGACAGTCTGATTAATATTGGCTGAATCTTGCTAAGAAAACCTTAAATACCAATGCGTCTAGCCTAAAAAAGAACTTCCTCTAAAACTACTTGTCTATGTCTATTGGCATAGAGCCGATAGACCATTCTCAACTCATCTTTAGCTTGTGCCACTGACAAACCTGGAATAGCTTGCCTTAGCGATGAAAGCGAACCTGATATTTATTTAAATAGAGCAGCTTCGGTAGCGCGAAGCAGCAGATACGAGTTAGTAAGAACAGATTAGCTGTAATAGGCGAGTCCAATTCTTGGGATGTCTGTTGTAGCCTGATGGCATCTTTGTTAAGAGCTTCAGGAATTCTACTGAGTCTGACTGAAGCCCATGGAAAGGTAGACAGCAGAACTTGGCAGAAGGTGACCTTTCTTCCCAGATAGCTCTATTAAGAAGCCCCACTGGGTACGTGGCTGGCAACTTTCTTCTAGCGCTGCTTTTGCGCTATGCCCCCTATCGGCAGGGAACACTACTTTTCAAGGGGTGAGCCTCGCCGACTCTCAACCTGTACTGCTACTTCACACCATCATGAAAGCACCCTCTAAAATTATTGACAAACGCCCCGGAAGTGACCAGATGGTGAGCGATCATACGGTCGATATAGAGACTGCCGACAGCGGCGATGATGATCGCGAGCCGACTGTGTTTGATCTGTCGCAGGCCGATCTAGAAGACGAAGTTGCGGATGTGCATATCACTGGCATTGATGCTGAAGCCCATACGAAAAGCCGGGCTGTGCGCTCTACCGATTTGGTTCGCCTGTACCTGCAAGAAATTGGCAGGGTGAGCCTGTTAGAAAGAGATGAGGAAGTTGCCGAAGCTCAAAAAGTGCAGCATCACATGGAACTGCTGAAGCTGCGTGATGAGGCGGCGGAGAAGGATGAAGGTGTCTTAGCGACCTATGTAAAACTACTCAGCACTCGCGACCAGCTAACGGCGCAGCTAAGCCATCGCCCTTCTTTGGAGCGGTGGGCAAAGACGGCGGAAGTCTCAGCAGAGACGCTAAAACCTACGCTGATAGAAGGTAAACGCTTGTGGGCGGCGCTAGCTGATGTAAGCGTAGAAGAACTAGTGGCGGTGCAAGCTGAAGGTGTACGCGCCAAAGAGCACATGATCAAGGCGAATTTGCGCTTGGTGGTGTCGGTGGCTAAGAAGTACCAAAATCGCGGGCTAGAGCTATTAGACCTGATTCAAGAAGGCACTTTGGGCCTAGAGCGAGCGGTTGAAAAGTTTGATCCGACTAAGGGCTATCGGTTTAGCACCTATGCCTACTGGTGGATCCGTCAGGGAATTACGCGGGCGATCGCCACTCAAAGTCGCACAATTCGCCTGCCGGTGCACATTACCGAAAAGCTGAACAAAATTAAAAAGGCCCAGCGCAAAATTTCCCAGACGGAAGGACGCACGGCTAAAATTGAAGATATTGCGACTGAGCTAGAAATGACGCCGGAGCAGGTGCGTGAGGTGCTTCAAAAGGTGCCGCGCTCTGTTTCTTTAGACACTAAGGTGGGTAAAGACCGCGATACGGAGCTGGGCGATCTGCTAGAAACTGAAGATGTTTCGCCTGAAGAACAGCTGATGCGCGAGTCGCTAAAGCGTGATTTAGAGCAGCTGCTGACTGATTTGACCACTCGAGAACAGGAAGTAATTACGCTGCGCTTTGGCCTGGGTGATGGCGTGCCTTACTCGCTCGCTGAGATTGGCCGTACGCTGGAGCTATCGCGTGAACGAGTGCGCCAGATTGAGTCTAAGGCATTGCAAAAGCTGCGCCAGCCCAAGCGCCGTAACCGCGTACGGGATTACCTGGAGTCTTTGGGTTAGGCGGTACGGTTGGTTAATGTTTCGACGTTGAAGTCAAAACGTTGAAGTCAAATTAGATTTTTTGTCCTCACAAGCGCGTTGCTAGTGGGGATTTTTGTTTGTTATTTTCGATGGACGTGAGGGCTGTGCGATCGCAATTTTTAAGCTAGCAGTCTCTAGAGCAGGCTACACTGAAACCGCTTTTTGTTTTGCAAGCTCGCTGATTATGGGTAAGCGTAGGCGCATTAATAGACCGCTTCGAGCCAGATCTGCTGATGTAGAATCTGCTCGGCTTTGGAAGTCTTCGGTCTCTGGCATAGAGCTGTTTGAGGCGCGGCTGCTGACGCATAAGTTTGGCAAGCACATTCACGATGCCTATACGATTGGACTTAACGAAACTGGGCGAGGCCAGTGCTTCCATCGTAAGGAAATGCATCAGCACTATCCAGGTAGCTTTAACTGTATTAATCCGGGGGAGGTTCACACGGGAGAGGCGGCGTCTGAGCAAGGCTGGGGGTTTCGTAATCTCTATGTGAGTACGGGTGTTGTTGAACAAGCGATCGCTCAGCTAGATTGGCCTGCTAACAAACTTCCCAATTTCTCTCAAATGGTCGTGAATGACCCAGATCTACAACAAACTTTTCGCCAGCTTTTTCATAGCCTAGATGGTCGCACGTCTCAGCTAGAACAACAATCTCTCTTACTACAGTTTCTCTTTAATCTGTTCTCTAGACATGCCCATATTCAGCAAGTTCCTAAGAATGCGGGTTCGGAGTCGAAGGCAATTTTGCAGGTTTTAGACTATTTGGAGACCCATTGTGCGGAAGATGTTTCAGTAACCGATCTGGCGAGCCTGGTAAATCTGAATCCTCACTATCTAATCCGATGTTTTAGCCTGCAAGTAGGACTGCCGCCTCACCGCTACAAGCATCACCTGCAGCTTCTAAGGGCAAAGCGATCGCTCCATAGCCCCAAACCGCTGGCTGAAATTGCGATAGACAGCGGCTTCTACGATCAAAGTCACTTTAATCGAGCTTTTAAGCAAACGTTTGGCTTGCCGCCGGGCCGCTATCGTCGCCACTATCGTCGCCATCACCGTTAGGTCAATTTTGTCCAAGACGGTCACTGGCTGCTCTAGTAAACTCAGCGGCATATCCTCAATTAGAGCTTAGCGCTCTGTACCTGTATGACCCTAGTTAAAGATTTTTCCTTTTCTGCGGTGGTTGCCGGATTTGTGACGGTGCTGGTGGGATTTACGGGTGCAGGCGTCATTGTCTTTCAGGCGGCGCAGGCGTTGGGCGCATCTGCTACGGAGATTGGCTCTTGGATGTGGGCGCTGGGCTTAGGCATGGGTATTCCTGGTATTGTGCTGTCCTGGCACTATAAGGTGCCAATTATTACGGCTTGGTCTACGCCGGGAGCTGCAATGCTGATTACGGCTGCGGCGGGCGTTTCAATGCCGGAGGCGATAGGTGCTTTTTTAATTTGCGCGGGGCTGATTATCGTCTGCGGGTTTGCGGGCTGGTTTGAGCGGGCAATGAACTGGGTGCCGATGCCGCTGGCTTCGGGAATGCTGGCGGGCGTGTTGTTGCAGTTTGGGCTAAATGTGTTTGTGGCAATGCAGACGCAGTTTGTGATGGCCCTAGCGATGTTTTGCTGCTATTTGGTAATGCGGCAGAGGCTGCCTCGCTATGCGGTGCTGGCAACGCTGGTGCTAGGGGTGCTGATTGCTGGCCTGCAGGGGTCGCTTCAGCTAAATGCGATCGCGGTTCGACTGGCGCAGCCGGTTTTAACGCTGCCGCAGTTTTCGCTGAGTTCGATGGTGGGCGTGGCGCTGCCGCTGTTTGTGGTGACGATGGCGTCTCAGAATGTGCCTGGGGTGGCGGTAATTCGAGCGTTTGGCTATTCGGAGGTGCCCATTTCCCCGCTAATTGGCTGGACGGGGGTGGCGACTTTTTTAACGGCTCCTTTCGGCGGATTTGCGATTAATTTGGCAGCAATTACGGCGGCCATTTCAATGGGTAGAGAAGCGCACGAAGACCCGGATAGGCGCTATGTGGCTGGGATTGCCGTAGGTGTTTTTTATATTCTGGTGGGACTGTTTGGCGCGACGGTGGGGTCTGTGTTTTCGGCGCTGCCTGCGGAATTGGTGATGACAATTGCCGGGATTGCTTTGTTTGGCACGATTGGTAAAGGATTGGCAACGGCGCTGTCTGAAGAGGGCGATCGCGAAGCCGCTTTGATTACGTTTTTAGTGACGGCTTCTGGAATGACGCTAGTCGGCATTGGTTCTGCCTTTTGGGGATTATTGGCGGGTGGACTTGCGCTTTCGGTTCAAAGAAAGATGAGTCGGTAATAGTCGTTAAACTGGAGACTTCGATAGCTTGATTTATAGGTTGCAGGAGTCAAGCGATTCAGATAATCCTCTGTGTATAGAGTTTGCCCTGAAAGGCTATGGCTAGAGAATGACGTGGCGACAAACGAAAACAAGATAAATAGATATGCGCCGATTAATTTCTTCTCTCAACAGTCTCAGACTGTATGAATATCTTGAAAGATTGTCGAATTAGATCTTCATTGTCTCAAAATAGAACAATAGTCCGTCGCTTAGCTTCTGCCTTTGCGATCTCCGTAGCAGCCTCTGTTTCCGTCGGCTTCCATACTCGGCCTGCTCAAGCGCACGTTAACACGCAAACTAATCTGCCCACTTCTGGCACCAGCGACAGACAAGCTAGCACGGAAGCGCTGCCAAAGTACCCTGGCCGGGCTGTAAGCCCTACATACAGCTACAAACTAAGCAGGCACGAACGTATCGGGAACGCTATTTTATCCATTGCATGAGCTGTTCCAAGAGCATTAAGTAGGTAGGTCAAATTACTTGTAAAACGCATTTCGGCTACGCTCAATGCTCAATCCACCGTAGCTAGAGGGCTGAGCGTAGTCGAAGCCTGGCCTATGCAGTGAGCTTTAACTACACTGAGCTACTTACGAGCAGACTAGCCAAGACGCTGATATGGTTTCGGAGCGGTTGCTTTCTATTGGTGTTTCCTCCGATGGGCGTGCGCCTACTATTGTGCAAACGAGTAACCTGCCCGAGATTTCGGGAGGCTTTATTGACGATGCAGAAGTACTGACTTTTTTCACTGCTCAGTATAAACGAGCCGGTGAAAGGCTCTACAGTCGGATTAAGGATGTAGAGGATGCCGATCCGACGACGGCAAACCTGCTGCAAGAAGTGGAGAGCGATATTGAAAAATATCAGTGGCAAGTACGTGCGACGTTCCAGCCAACGCCAACCGATCCTAACTCAGGCGTTGATATCAATAACAACGCGCCGGTTCAAATTCCAGGTTCGTAGGCGAGTAGAAGAGAGTTGAGGCTCTACTTCTGAGCTCTGTTGCTAAAATCTCTCTGATTAGTATGTGTTTAGCGTGGTGCGTAAACCGAGGGGTGAGCGTAGTCGAACTCCGATGGGGTTTTGGCTTCGACTACGCTCAGCCAGCGTAAACATCGATCTATAATTTTTCGCTAAACACGTACTCCAATTAATCGGAGAGAGCGTGCAATAGGCGCACGATTGCTTGACCTGATAAGACTTTACTTAGTGAGGCTGAATTCCATGCCCGAAAGGCTGTTGCTAGTTTTAATAATACGCTCTAGCTTGAAGCCGCTTTTCTCAAACAGCGTCTGAAACTGTTTTTTAGTTCGCCAACCGCCACCAGGCGTGGCTACATTAATCTGTACTGCGAAGATGCCGGGCATGATACCATCGGCTTCGGTTTTAGGTTCGTCAATATCGGGAACGAAGGACTGCAAGAGGATTAGCCGACCTGAGTCTGGGAGGGCCGCTTTGCAGTTTGCCAGTATTTTCATGGCATCTGCGTCGCTCCATGCAGAAATAAAATGCTTCATAACGATGGCATCGGCCCCTTTCGGTACGGACTTAAAAACGTCTCCTGTTTTTATTTCTACAGCATTAGGATCGACGTTTTGGCCGTTCATATATTCTCTTGCCGTATCTGCAACGTCTGGCAAGTCAAACAGAATGCCCTGGCAGCCATAGCGCTTAACGATGCTAGCGATCAGTCCGCCTTGCCCGCCGCCAACGTCCATTACAGTGTCGTACTGACTAAAGTCATAAGCGTCTAGCAATCCATCTACCTGGGAACCGGTGAGAAAGCTCATTGCTTTGATGAAGGTGTCTTTACTCCACTCGTTGTCGTAGCAGTAGTCGTAAACGCCTTTGCCATTCGCTAGTTCAAAAGGAACAACGCCTTTGGCTAATCCTTCTGGCAGCGCTTTCCAAGCGTCCCACTGAGCGGGTTCTATAAGGTGCATAGCCAGATGACCTGCCGAAGGTGCTTTGTTAGTTACCAGCAGTTTAGAAGTTTCTGTGGGTGCAAAAATTCTCCCTGGTTTCTCTTCTAATACATCGACATGAGCGAGTCCTCTAAGCACGAAGTACAAGCGTTCGGCATCGGTGTCAGTATGCTTGGCTATGGCTTCTACAGACTGTTCTCCTTGATCGTCTAAAAGATCAAAAATGCCAAGCTTGGTTGAGACATAGAGGCACTGACTCTTAACGAAGGTTAGCATTAGGTCGAAGACTCTTTGCTTTGCTTGAGTGTTGGGATTCTCTGTGATAGTTGCCATCTGTTTGGGAGCTGTTGAAAGTGAATAGTTGTTGAAAGTAGATAGTTGTTGAAGTGAGGGTTAAGCGGAGTGGATTAGTCGCCTCCTAGCTCGACTAGCTTGCCAATGTTGAAGTCGATTTTGACCCAGCCTTTGAGGCGGCGGAGATTGTCGAGTAACAGAAGAGGAATTTGCCAGTTGTGTAACATGAGGAAGGGTAGCGGGTCGGCTGGGCTGAGAACGGCATCGGTGCCCTGCGTAACTTTGTTCCACCAAGCGCTTAGTTCGGGGAGAGTGCGAATGCCAAGGAGTCGCCAGAGCTCGTGGTACATCCAGTAGGTGGGCTGGCTGTTGGGTAGAGGGGTGATGGGCGATTCGTTTGGGTTACCGTCATCAAGGTAGGCTTGGGCGACATCGGGGTGGTCGTGAAACATGGTGATGGCGGAGTGGAGACGCGGATTGCATTCGATAGGATAGACGGTGCCTGATTCGGTTTGAATCATGTCGAAGCAGACCTGACCGGTGATGTTCATCTTTTGAACAAACGTGTTTACCCATTGGTAGATGGCAAGATTGTCTACCTGTTCGTAGTTGATTTGAAAGGGGGAAGATTTGGAGCAGCAGTGGAGTCTGATTTGGCCTTTGCGCACCGTGGCGTGAAAGCAGTATTCTTGGCCGCGTATGAATTCTTGCATTACCCAGGGCTTCGATTCGCTGATGGGAAGGGTGCGAATGTAGCCTTCCATGTCAGGAAAGGGCAGCAGCGTCAGGTCTAGGCGTAGCACTGAGTCGTAGGGAATGCTTTTGATGATGTATTGACTGCCATCGCTTTGAAAGTCGAAGTCTAGGACTTGCTGCGGGTCGGTGATGCGAAATACTTTAGGCGTAGATAGGCCGAACGATGCGGCTTTGCTGCAAAAGGCGTATTTGTCGTCGAGGATAGCAGTTTCTTCGGGTTCTAGATGAATAGACTCGCAATAGGGATCTAGAACCTTCTTTGCTAGGGAATCGTAGTAGCTAGCGACTGGGCTGGAGACTGGAATAAATACGTCGATATTATGGTCTTGAACAATCTTCAATAGACCCTGGCAGTAACCGTCGCTGTCTTGCTCGGGGGCCGGGACAGTGAAAAAACTTTGGACTGCCTGTGAGAAGCGATGGCCGGATAGCCAGTATTTGTGCGTTTCGACTAGATAGACTTCGTGACCATCTCGATGAAAAGACCGCGCTAGCTGGAGCGCTTTGGTCATTTTTGCGCCGGTTATGAGAATTCTTTTCTTTTGAGGGTTGGGCGTAGCGCTGGCTGTTTGGGTTGGGTTTCGGTAGATCGCGCTGATTGCTAAGGATGAGAGAATCATCCCGATGTTGAATGGTAGGAGGAGGAGTAATAGGGTGAGGGTGCCTATGTTTTTGAACGCTGCCGAGAGGAATCCGAAGCGAGGCTCTGAAGGAAATGAAGCCTGAGACATTTTATTTACCTGCTCGCTGGTTCTGGAGAACGGCGCTTGATGATGGTGAAACCGTCTCGGATGGGAAGCATGACCTGTTCTACTCTGGGATCTTGGGCGACAAATTGATTGAACTGGGCGATCGCACGTCCGTTCTCTGTCCACTGGTCTTCTCCTAAATAAGGCTGACCCTGCATCAACGTATTGTCTACGCAGATAAAGCCTTGAGGTGCGAGTAGCGGCGTGTCTATCAACAAGTTTACGTAGTCGATATAGCCGCCTTTGTCGGCGTCGATAAAGGCAAGGTCAAATGATTCGTTGCTCTCTATGAGCTGGCGAAGGGTTTCTACGGCGGGTGCAACCGTGACTTCAATTTTGTCTCCATGGGGAGATGCTTCGAAGCAGCGCTGGGCGAACTGAGCGGCGTAGTCGTCTACTTCGCAGGCTAGAAGGAAGCCGTCGGTAGGTAGGGCTTCTGCGATCGCCAATGCGGAATATCCGGTGAACATGCCAATTTCTAGCACTCGCTTTGCGCCGCTAATAGAAACCAGCATTTTGAGCAACTGCCCTTCTAGGTGGCCCGAGAGCATTTCTTGCTCTAGCGCCTTGGTGGTTTTGCCGGTGTTGAAGCGATCGCCCCAATTTTCTTGCTGTGTGGCTTTCGTCAGTTGGGCAAGTGCTACTGACTCATCTGTTGTACAAGCTTCTATGTAAGGGTCTAAACCTGCTGCAAGCCGAGTTGCCTGTGCGAGTGCCGCTCTGAACTGCGGTGAAACTGACTCGCGCTCGGCGGCAGCCTGAAGCTGCTCTAGCTGCTGAACAAGGATACCTAATGGCGTAACTGGCCTGGCGGTTATGGGGGTGACATCAATAGTCTCTGCGGCGCTTACCATTTTGAGAGCATTCTCCTACGTTTTTTGGGTTTGGAACAACGCGCCTGATGCTTCGAGTCCTGGTGCTTCGAGTCCTGATGCTTCGAGCCATTCAGGCGCACTTGGTCAGGCGCATTTGATTAGGCGCATTTGATTAGGCGCGTTTGGAGAGCTACGTAAAAGATAGTGCCTTGACAGGCTCCTCTTTGTCTCTAACCGGCAGGGTGGGCGGCTCGGCAATAGGCTGACCCACCGTAGAGGGATCTTCTAATCCCACATCGCGGCAGTGTGGCTCTATGCCCCATCCGCCTCTAGGATAATCGGCACAGACGGCTGCATAGTCATCTATAGCCTGAAATAGCTCTACGCGGCTAAGCTCGTTTAGGTAACCGCATTGACCAATTTTTCCTTTAGGCAGCGGGGCGGCTAAGTTTTGTCCGCGCTTTTGAAAAATCTTTTCTTGAGAGGCGTACAGCGTTTCTTTATTCTCTAGTACGTCGTGCCACAAGCTGAGTCCAAAAGCGCTAATTAGACGCATGATGCGATGACATTCTGCTTCGGTAATCCAGTCCATTCGGTAGCTGAGATACGCCCCAAATCCCATGCCAATAGCCACTGCATGGCCATGTAGCAAACCGGCTTCAATCTCAAATCCGGGCGACCAGGTGTGGCCGTAGGCATGGGGGCGACACTGGTGCGTTTCGTAGAGGTTGTTGTACTCTGCCGCAACGTAGCTGCGGATGGCTCCGCCTAGAATCTTTTGCGAGAGTGGCCCAATGGCTTCATCGCTGTTTCCATTTTGACCGGTGATTGTGCCAAAGCGAGTAGAGATGAGTCTTGGCCCGGCAGCTTCTAAGTCTTCAAATAGCTCAATGTCTTTGATGACCGCCATCTTAATAATTTCGATGATGCCGTGGCGTAACCAGCCTTCTTTGAGCGTACTGAAGAAGAATCGATCGGTAATGGAGAGAATAGGAGGATGGTAAGCGCCAAAGAGATTTTTGTAGCCAAAGCCATCGCAGCAGGTGCGGGGTGAAGGCCCAGCGTCTACACCCGCCACAATAGAGGTAGAAAGCATAATGTAAGGCGTGTTGCGGTGATAGAGGGCGCAGGCTAATCCCCCGGTATCAGCAAGCACACCTCCGCCCATCAACAAGACCGGCTCATTGCGAGAAACGCCAAGCTGCTTAAAGTCTCCCATCATTCTTTCAACGGTGTGGATGCCCTTGTCGACTTCCATCGCCCGGTATACGCGCTTTTCTAGCAAGATATGGTGATAGGCAAAATAGCGCTCTAGCTGTTCTCCATAAAACTGCTCTACGTTTTCGTCAATTAGACAAACGCATCGTCCGTATGAGATATAAGTATCTCTAAGAAGAGAATTCTCTACGTCTAGCGTATTATCGACAATTCTGATAGAGGAAAAGGTACTAGAGCGAACAACGGCTTCTATTGTTTGGTCGTCTGCGGTGCTCTCGACAAAACCAGCGCTCTCCCTGTAGCAAGAAGTCGGGTAAACCGCGTGAGGATTTGTAACTACGAGCTTTTGCGAAAGATCTCGATAAAAGTCTTTTTGCTCTGCGCTAGGCGCGGCGCTAATGAGATAACTCAGCAATTTTCGCTCGTTTAGCTCGGATTGATACACCTGATTTGAGAAAGCATACCACTGGCTGCCTTTGGCTGAGTCGAAGGCTGATAATAGCTCGGCTAATAGCCCAAAGAAGCGTCCTAGTGAAAAGTTAAGACAGCTTCTAAGGCTGCGGCAAGCGGAGATGCCGGCGATCGCATTTGCTTCGGCAAACTCTTCACCTAATGCCTTGGAAAAGGCAGGGCTGTCTACTAGCGCCAGAATAAGCCGATCGAAGCTAGGGTCAGCAAAGACAGCTTTAGTGCTGTTTTCTACGCTTTGGTTAGTGAGAGACTTGGCATCTTGCTGTGAGATGAATGCGTTGATTGCAACAGTCGTAGATGTTGGGGGCATTGTGTGAGATAGCGTGGGAAAAGGTATTTCAGAGAGTATTGCGGAGAACTTGGTCGTTTGATGAGGCTATTGTGAGAGGCTGCTGTAGTAGCGCCGCGCACAACAAAGTGCTGCTATAGCTGTAGGCTATAGCTATCTATAAATGTTGAACAGGCTGGTTGAACAGGCTTGTTTCAATTCATAGAAATCCAGAAAATTCTTACTGGCTTGTTCTTTAATGTCTTGTATTAAATCTCTCTTTTTACCCTAACATAGGATTAAAAAGGCTTGGGTTATCTTTCGGAGTATTTTTTAGAGAGAATCTATCTATAGACAATTCCGCAATGCTGCTTTTTCTACGCTGCTCTTAAGGCACTGCTGCTCTTAAGTCAATACATCATTTGGAAGACTCGCGTAAAATGAGAAAGCTGTTGTATGACCGGCTGCATTGGCGAATTTGCTACTATAAAACTGCTTTTTGTGGTATTTGAAGAACCTAGATTGTGACGGGAGAATCGACGTAGATAGTCGGATCTTCTACGGAAAACTCAATGTCGTATTCCAACAGCTTTTGGGCGACGGTGTTGTTGGCGAGTTCTAGCAGGCGTTTGCGAAGCTGAAGGGAGTTTTCGCTAGAGCCAAGAATGAAGAACGTAACGCGAGCGCGAGAACCTGGACGGCCTTCTAGCTCGAAGATACTGATTTTTGTACTGCCTGGATCGATGCCGTAGAGAGCGTCTGTGCTGGCTTTGACGACTTGCTCTACCAAAGCCTGTTCTCGTTCTGCGAGCGATCGCACAAAATCTAAATACAGCAGCACCATCACCTTCTTGCCGCGCGTGACATTCTCAATATCGAGATTTGCCATGGTGGAGTTGGGCACAATCACCAGCGTACTTTTCGCGGCTGTTCGCAGCTTGGTCGATCGCAGGCCGATCGACTCGACCCTGGCATATACATCGTCGGCCTGTGGGTTAAAGTTTACGCGGATATGTTCTCCGGGTACGAAAGGGCGATCGAGATAGAGCACGATGGTGCCAAAAAGCTGTTCTAGCGTTTTTTGGGCGGCAAAGGCGATCGCAGCGCCACCGATGCCAAAGCCAGCGACTAATCCAACTAGGCTAACGCCCTGATTTTGAGCAAAGGCAACCACGGCAATAATGCCAATAATCACGTTCATAATCGTTTCTAACACCAGCAGCATTTCATCGACCTCCAGATTGAGGCTGCGCACGATGTTGATACCGTAGACCCGCACGAACTGGCGGAACAAACGAGAGGCTAGCCAGGCAATAGTGGCAATAGTGGCCAGCGTGACAAAGAAGCCGAGAAACCCGTAAATGCCTTGATATTCTTTGAGTACGCTGAGGCTCAGCGATATGAGAATGAAGGTGCCTGCGGTGCGAAAGATAGGCTCTATTGGCTGAACTAAGTCTTTGTAGACGGTGTTAACGCGATCGGGTGCGATTCGGTTGACTAAAAATCTCACTAGCCTGGGCGTAAAGCGGCCAATCAGTAAAGAGAGTAAAACAAAGATTAAAAACAGCCCTAGCTGAATACCTAGTCGGATAAGAGACAGCTGCATTTCGCGGTCGAATTGGAAAATCTCTTGTAGGGCTGAGATAAAGGTTTCCATAGATGGGAATAGAGACGCTAAGGACGCTGAAGAGTACGGCTGATGAGAATACGGCTGGTGAGAATACGGCCTAGATGGTGATAGGAGAATCGACGTTGACTCTGCGTTCTTCGATATCGAAGTCGATGCCGAACTCTTTGAGCTTTTGAGCGACGTTGCGACTGGCAATATCGAGTAGCTGGCCGCGCAGCTCCATTGAGACTTCCCCTGACCCTAAAATAAAAAACGTGACCTGCGCCCTGGTTTCTAGGACGGTTTCAGGATCTATAAAGGCGATGTCTGTGCTGCTAGCGTCGATACCAAAGATGCCCTGAGTGCTCTCTAAAATGACCTGGCGAATGAGGGCTTTTTCGTCGTTGGCGATCGCCCGATGAAACCGTAAATACACAATCGACATCACTTTTTTGGCCCCGGTGAAGTTCTCGATGGTAATCTGCGTCAGCACGTTATTTGGCACAATCACCAAAGTGCCTTTGCCCGAAGTGCGAATTTTGGTGGAGCGCAGCCCAATGGATTCGACCTGCCCGAAGGTGCGATCGGGTAGACCGATATAGTCGTCGATGACAAAGGGGCGATCGATATAGAGAATGATGCTGCTGATGACCTGCTCTAGCGTTTTTTGGGCGGCAAAGGCTACGGCTAAACCGCCGACCCCCAAGCTGGCGACTAGCCCAACGACGTTAATCTGATGGGTTTGGCCAAAGATGATAGCGACGACAGCGGCCCCACCGACGATGGTGGCGACTTTCCCTAAGAGCAATACTTCGCCGTTAATTTTGCGATTGTCTCGGACGGCGGTGTTGAGCAGGTAAACGCCGAAGAAATCTTTAGCTAGGCGGTAGAGCAGTGAGATGATGAGGCCGCTAACGAGCAGACCTAGCGGTACTTCTATGAATGTGTAGAATTTAGAGCCGGAAAGGAACAGATCGATTAAAACATCGGCGGCGCTAAGGGCTAGCGATGTGGCCAATAGCGATTGATTGGGCTCGATGACATCGGCGTAGATGGTCTTGGACCATTTGAGCTGGTCGAATAGGGTGCGAAATAAAGCGGGCAGGAGTTTGAAGGCGATCGCGCTGACCGCTACTGTGAGCGCAATTACTAGTCCTAGCTCTACTTCTGTCGAAGCAAAGATCTCTAAAGTCGTATCCACAGTCACCTTCCTGCTGAGTCTGGTCTATTTAGATTTTCATAGCATAGGCTACACGCCGATGGGTTAAATGCTTCAGCAGTCTCGCTTGCTGACTAACCGCGTACTCAAGCTGCTCGCCGTGGTCCATCTTGCAATAATGGATCAAGTCAGATCATCTAGAATTCGGTTACGTTCTACACGAGCACTGATTCCTTCTTTAACCATGACGTTTTGAATAGAACGTTTGTCTTCAGTTGGTCTTCATTATACTTTCAGCGAGACTACTCTCCGCTATCGCCTAGCTGTAGCGCATAGAGCTTCGCATATACGCCATCTTGCTCAATCAGCTCTTGATGGGTGCCGCGCTCGGCGATGTTGCCTGCTTGAATAACGAGTACCTGATCGGCTTGAGTGACGGTGCTAAGGCGGTGGGCAATGACGAAGCTGGTGCGGTTTTTGAGGAGTTGAGCGATCGCATCTTGCACCAATCTTTCTGTTTGCGTGTCAATGCTGCTAGTCGCCTCGTCCAAAATCAAAATACGCGGATTGATCAGCACTGCTCGAGCAATGCTGATTAGCTGCCGTTGCCCCTGGCTTAAAGATGCACCCCGTTCACCTAAAACGGTGGCGTAGCCTTGAGGCAGCGTCGTGACAAACTTATGAACATTTGCCACCTGCGCGGCCGCCTCAATCTCAGCCTGACTGGCGTTGGGCCGACCGAAGGCAATGTTTTCGGCGACTGTCCCGGCAAAGAGAATGTTGTCTTGTAAGACGAATCCAAGCTGACGGCGAAGGCTGGACTGGGTGACGGTGCGGATGTCGATGTCGTCTACTTTGACCGCGCCGCCGGTGACGTCGTAGTACCGCAAAATCAGGTTGATGATGGTGCTTTTACCCGCTCCGGTGGCTCCTACGAGGGCGACCATTTGCCCCGGCTGAGCGCAGAGATTGACCTGATTGAGAATAGTTTGGCCGGGTTCGTAGCCAAAAGAGACTTGTTCGAAGGAGACTTTGCCTTTGATTGGAGGCATCTCTGTTGCATTAATCGCATCTTGTAGAAGTTCGGGTTCGTCGAGAAGCGAGAAGATTCTTTCGAGTCCGGCGATCGCACTTTGCGCCTGCGTGTAAAACTGGCTGAGAATTTGAATGGGCCTAAAAAACTGTTGCACATAGAGTAAGAAGGCGGTGACTGTGCCGACCGTTGCCCCACCGCTGACCGCTAGATAGCCGCCGTAGGCCAACACCCCTGCGGTGGCGAGCGTATTGAGAAAGTCAATCGATGGTAGAAAGGCAGAGGTAACGGCGACCGCCTGTATGTTGGCGTCTCGGTTAGCCGCGTTGAGGACTTCAAAGCTGTCGATGTTGTAGGCCACTCGATTGAACGCTTGGGCTTCTTTAACGCTGCTGACATCTTCTTCTATTCGCGCTGAGAGATCGCCGATGGTTTCTCGGGTAACTCTAAATTTGGTTCTGGCCCAGCGAGAGAAAACGCTGGTCGTGATAATCATGATGGGCACAACTAGGTTACTGAGTAGCCCGAGCTGAAGATTGATCAACAGCATGGCAATAATGATGCCGACTAAGCTGAAGGTGTTGCCCAAAATTTGAGGAATGCTCTGACCAAACGCGTTGTTGATAACGCTAACGTCGTTGAGCAGACGGCTCATGAGATCGCCCGCTTCGCTTTTGTCGAAGTAGCCAATAGAAAGACTTTGAATTTTGGTAAAAATATCCTGTCGGAGCTGAGCTAGTACCTTTTGAACAATTGCGCCGACTCTGAAAATCTGGGCGCGAATGGCAAAGGTGCCAATGATGTAGATGCAGGCGAGTCCGGCAATCATCCACATGAGTCCGGAGAGATTTTTGGGGCGAATGAGATTGTCGATAGACCAGCCGATAAGAAAGGGGCCGATGGCCTGAGTGGCTGCGCCGATGACGACTGCGCCGATAGCGATGGGAAGTTCGCTACGGTAGGGCTTGACGTAGGCAAGAAAGCGATTGACGGTAGAGAGCTGTTTTTTGGCTTTCTTTTCGGGGGCGATGGGTGCGCTTGTCATAGGAAGGAGTGGCTAGGCGTTATGCAACGACAACAGGCTGTTTTTGATTGACTTGCGATTCTAAAATGGCGCCATAGAGAGAGCTGGTGCGCATGAGTTCTTCGTGGGTGCCTTGAGCGGCGAGTTTGCCGTCGTCTATGAGTAAGATGCGGTCGGCGTTTTGAATGGTGCTAATGCGCTGGGCGATGACGAAGGCATTGCAGGTGCGATCGCGCATAATTTGATCGAGGCTGGCCTGAATGCGGTCGGCGGTTTCGGCGTCTACGGCGGAGGTGCTGTCGTCGAGGATGAGGATGTGATAGTCGGTCAGCAGGGTGCGGGCGATCGCAATTCTCTGCTTCTGTCCGCCTGAAAGCCCGACCCCGCGCTCTCCTACAATAGTGTCGTAGCCTTCGGGCAAGCCTTCGATAAATTCGTGAATGTAGGCGGCCTTAGCAACTGTAATGACCTCTTCTAGAGAGGCGTTGGGTTTGGCGTAGGCAATGTTCTGCCGCAAGGTGCCTGAAAATAGGGTGGCCTCTTGAAAGACAATGCCGATGCGCGATCGCAAACTCTCCAATTCAAAATCGCGCACGTCGCGGCCATCAATTCGCACCGACCCTTGCGTGACGTCGTAAAAGCGCTGCAGTAGGTTGATAACGGTACTTTTTCCAGAGCCGGTCGCACCTAAAATGGCAATCAGCTCCTTTGGCTGAGTTTCAAAAGAGATGCCTTTGAGCGCGGGTTCGGTCGCACCCGGATAGCGAAACCAAACGTCTTCAAAGGTGACGCGTCCGCCGCATTTATCGAAAGGCGCCGACTCGGGCCGATTTTTAATGTCTATGGGCGCATCGATGATTTCGTAGACGCGTTCGGCGGAGGCGGCTGCTTGTGCGATCGCTGGAGCCGCAAAGCCAATTAGCAACACCGGCTGCAAAATAAACAACAGATAAGCGTTAAAGGCGACGAGTTCACCAATGGTGAGCGATCCGTTGATGACCTGTACGCCGCCATACCCAATGACCGCTAGGGTAATTAGATTGCTGAGCAAAAAGATAAACGGAAAGGTGTTGCGAATGGCGTCGAGCGTTTTGAGATAAACCGCTATTAAGCTGTTGTTCATTTGCGTATAGCGCACAAGTTCTACCGGCTCTCTGGCAAACGCCTTAACTACGCGAACGCCGAGCAAATTCTCTCTGAGCACGTCGTTTAGATCGCCTAGCCGCTCCTGAACCTGAGAGAACAAAGGTCGATTTTGGCTAAAGAACCGAAAGAGCAGCGCCCCGGCAAGTGGAATGGCGCACAGCGCAATGAGTGCTAGCCGCCAGTCCATAATTAGTACAATAGTCGCAATCGTCACGAGCGTCACGACTCCGCTGATGACCTGAATCAGACTGGTGCCGATGAATGTGCGGATTTGCTCGATGTCGCTGGTGATGCGGGTAAGGAGCTGTGAGGTCTGTACCTGATCGTGATAGCTGAAGCTAAGGGTTTCGATTTTTTGGAAGACCTGGCCGCGTAGCTGGTAGGCAACGCCCTGGCTGACGGCTTCGGCCCAGTAGCTTTGCCCAAAGTTAAAAAGGCCACGGGCGATCGCCACTCCCACCATCATTGCGCCTGTTACCAGCACCACCTGCAAATCTTTTGGCGCAATTCCCTGGTCGATACCGCGCCGAAACAGCTGCGGCGTAACAGCATTAGCCGCTGTAAGCAGTAACAAGCTCAGCGCAGCGCCTGCGGTTAGCCAAAAATAAGACCGCAAGATAGAGAGAACGCGCGTTAGAGGCTCCATAAGCAAGTTGCTCTGATAGGATACATGCCCAAAGGATAGCAAGCGGCGGAACTCAGCGCATGAAACTTAAGACCTGCAGGCGCTGTCGGTTCGTCTGAGATATCGCTGAGTGATTCCTGTGCAAAGCTCAGCCCAACTACTAGGAAACTCTCAGCAGAGGCTTAATTGATCCTAATTAGGGCGGCCTGCGCGAAGGGCATTCTTAAATTAGTGAAGCAAACGAACGGCTTCTCGCACATCTTATAAATCACTCAAGGAATGACCCTCATGAAAAATTTTACTGTTCAACAAGCCTTTGCCGCTCTCGTTTTGACGGCTACCGTTGCGATCGCCCCTGCTGCTACTGCTGCTGAAACTAAATCTGTTGAAAATATCCAAACTACTCGTCTAGAGTTTTTGAACAATCAGTCTAAATCTGTTGAAAATATTCAAAAGCTTCGCCTAGAGCACCTAGATACGCAGTCTAAATCTGTTGAAAATATTCAAAAGCTTCGCCTAGAGCACCTAGATACGCAGTCCAAAAACGTTGAAAACATTCAGAAGACTCGCCTGGAGTTCTTAGAAAATCAAACCAAAAGCATGAGACAGGCATAGGCGAGAGAGATAATGGCTTGAAGCCCCACGATACTACCTGGTTGATTTATCGCAATGTCTCTCGAATGACTAAACGATAATCAAGATCGTGGGGAAGGCCATTACAATCTGGGCCTAGCTGAGTCGTGCTAGGGGCCAAAAATATCTAGCTGTTCCTCTGGGCTCAGTTCCGTTGTGTTTTTGCCCTCGCCACCATCGGCTTGCCTAGCTGATGTAGGTCTTCCCTTTTTACTCAATCGATGCGGTTCTCTTAGCCCCACGGCAATCGTACTATTCTGCTCAATCTGACTCATCACCTGCCGAGCGCGACTAATGACAGAAGTCGGTAACCCGGCCAGTCTGCCTGCTTCAATCCCGTAAGACTTATCGGCACCGCCCGGACGCACCTGATGTAAAAAGATAATCTGGTCGGGCAGCTCTTTTACCGTGACCTGGTAGTTCTCGACGTTGACCAGGATAGAGGCTAGCTCGTTTAGCTCGTGGTAGTGGGTGGCAAAAATGGTGCGAGCGCTGATTTCGCTAGCGAGGTGTTCTGCGACGGCCCAAGCAATAGAAAGCCCGTCGAAGGTGGCGGTGCCGCGTCCAATTTCGTCTAAGAGTACAAGCGAAGATACGGTTGCATGGTTCAAGATGTTTGCAGTTTCGTTCATCTCTACCATGAAGGTGGATTGCCCGGTGGCCAAATCGTCTACGGCTCCGACACGGGTGAAGATGCGATCGCACAATCCCAACGTTGCAGACCTAGCAGGCACAAAGCTCCCGACTTGGGCCATGAGCTGAATCAGGCCCACCTGCCGCAAATAACAGCTTTTTCCGCTGGCGTTCGGCCCGGTGAGAATAATTAAATCGGGCGTCGGCTGATTAGGATCCTTGAGGGGTTCGCTGCCAACGCCGCCTAGTCCAGTGTCGTTAGGGACAAAGAACCCGGATGGTAGGGTCTGCTCTACCACTGGGTGGCGACCGTCTTCTACGAAAACCGGACGGCCTTCGACGATTTCTGGGCGGCAGTATCCCTGATAAATGGCGATTTCTGCTAGCGCCGAGAGCACATCTGCTGCGGCTACGGCTACGGCCACCTGACGGATCAGCTTTACCTGCTCGGCGACCTGCTCGCGCAGGCTAACAAACAGATCGTATTCGAGCTGATGGACTTCTTCTTTGGTTTTGAGTAGCCGCATCTCGCAGTCTTTTAGCTCGGGCGTAATGTAGCGCTCCTCGTTGGTTAGCGTTTGCTTACGAACGTAATCGGTTGGGGCCTGGTCGGACTTGCTGCGAGAGATGCTGATGTAGTAGCCGAAGGCTTTGGTGTAGCCTACTTTGAGATTAGCGATGCCGCTGCGGGTGCGCTCTGTTGTTTCTAGATTAGCGATCCACTGCTGGTCGGCGGTGATTTGTTGTCGCAGCTGGTCAATGCGCTCGTTGACGCCATCGCGGATCAGATTGCCTTCTGTGAGGTAGAGCGGTGGGGTTTCTACTAGGTGCGATCGCAATACCGCACCTAGATCCACCAATTCTTCTGGCACGTTCTGCAAGGTCACTAAATAAGGCGAGCCTGCATGTGCCATCAGCGCCGCTAAATCTGGCAGTCTGGCAAAGGAGTCCGCCATCGCGACTAAATCTCGCCCATTTGCCGTGCCCGATCCGGCTCGCCCGGCCAATCTCTCCAAATCGTAAATCTGCTTGAGCAAGTACTGAGTTTGCTGTCTTAAGCTGCCGTTGTCTACTAATTCTTGAACCGTTTCTTGCCTGGCATGGATGCCTTTTATACTCAACAGCGGTTGCAACAACCATCGCCTTAGCGCTCGCCCGCCCATTGCCGTTACCGTTTTATCGAGCGCCCACAGCAGAGAGCCATGAAACGTGCCATCGCGGCAGGTTTGCGTAATCTCTAAGTTGCGCCGGGTTTGATGATCGATCACCAAAAATTCCGTGGTGGAGTAGGTAGAGAGATTTTGCAGGGGTGCAATGGTCTCTTTTTGGGTGTCTTCTAGATAGTGAAGTAGACCGCCCGCAGCGCGAGTGGCTAGGGCAAGATGATCGCAGCCAAATCCTTCGAGCGATCGCACCCGAAAACTCTCTAACAATCGCTGCTTAGCTTCTGTTATTACAAACGGCGTCTGTGAGCGAAAGGTATAGCAGAACTGCGAAGGCAAGCAATCCGGTAGTCGATCAGATTTTTCTCCGGGTCTGAGCAGCGATCCTAAATCTGGCGCATTAGTCGGCACCAAAATCTCCGCTGGCCCGAGCCGCAAAAGCTCTTGCGAAAGCTGTTCTAAATCTGTTGATTGCGTCGTAAAAAACTCTCCGGTAGAGACATCGGCATGGGCTAAACCCCAATGCTCTCCGGCAATAACCACCGCCGCCAAAAAGTTGTTCTGCCGGGCCGAGAGCATGCCCTCTTCGATAATGGTGCCGGGCGTAATAACGCGAGTAACTTCTCTTTTAACCAGTCCTTGTGCCAGCGCCGGATCTTCTACCTGATCGCAAATCGCGACCGCATAACCCTTGTCAACGAGCTGAGTGCAATAGCGCTCTAATGCGTGATGCGGGATGCCCGAGAGCGGCACGCGGCCAATGGCTTTGCCCGAATCCTTGCTAGTTAATACCAGCTCTAGCTCGCGGGCAATCGTAATGGCATCTTGAAAAAACGTCTCAAAAAAGTCGCCAACTCGGTACATCAGCAAAGCGTAAGGATACTCGTCCTTGATCTGCGCGTAGTGGCGCATCATTGGCGTCATATCTTCGCGGCTCACTTCGCGGTAGTCAGCGTAGCGCACCGTATGCTTTGCCAAGCGCTCGGGGACGCCGTGATTTTTTAGCGAGGCATCTTGAGAAGCTTTATTCTGCTTAATAGCTAGAGCAGGCTGTTCGCTCACCGTTTGCTTCTCTATTTGCTCCTCCGCTTGCCCCTCCGTTTCTCCCTCTACGATCTGCTTATTCGTAGATCGTTTATTCGTAGATCGTGCAGAGGATGCTGCTGTTTTTGAGGCCGTCATGGATGCTGGTGAAGAAATCGCTAGCTTCCATTTTAGGTGTTTGTGCGGAGAGCGGGCGAGTTCAGCTTGAGCGCATCTTAATGGGCTTCAAAAATAGCCAGCTTGTAAAAAAGAAGCCGGCTGTGCAAAGTTGAACAATATCAATGGCGGATAAGTAACCGTCCATCAGGGCGGCTAGCGTTCTATCCGAAATGCCGAACACCCAGGAAGCGGTGCCTACAGACCAGATACCTGTCTTCAGTGTCCACAAAAAATCATGTGCTCCAGATGGAATGGGAGGCATCTTACTCTTTCCTCTTCGTTTTGCCTTCGGCATAGCTGCCGCTCAGCCTGTTCTTGACTTGCTTTGTAAATATTTATTTCCTAATGATTTAACTTTAGCAACGAAAAAATGATGTTTGTTCCGTCTTTAGGTATGCATGGTGAACGTGAAGCAAAAGATTTCGGCGCTAAAAATCTTGGAGCAAAAATCTCGGAGCAGAAATTTCTGCCCTATACCCACTTGCCGGAAGCGCAGCGTTCAGTAGAGTAGTTATCAGCAGTGGCTAACCTTTACTCGTTTGCACCTACTGCTTATGAACCACCTATGCTTATAAACCGCCGATACCAGGTCATTCGTACGTTAGGAGAAGGGGGCTTCGGTCATGCCTATCTGTCCGAAGATATTCAAATGCCTTCGCGTCGGCAGTGCGTGGTCAAGCAGCTAAAGCCCATAGCGGCGGGCACCGATATTTATCAGGTCGTGCACCAGCGATTTGAACGTGAAGCCGCGATGCTAGAAAAGCTAGGCGAAAACCATCCGCAGATTCCCCGGCTGTATGCCTACTTCAGCGAAGATCAGCAGTTTTATTTGGTCCAAGAGTGGATCGAGGGCCAAACGCTAGATGAGATAGTTGAGCAGGGCGTTTTGAGCGAGGCGTGGGTTGTTTCGATTGTGAGTTCGCTACTAGAGGTATTGGACTTTATTCATGATCAAGGCGTGATTCATCGAGATATCAAGCCCGACAACATAATTTTGAGATTGCAAAGTCAGCAGCCTGTCTTGATTGATTTTGGCGCCATGCGCGAAACTATGGGCACCGTGTTTAACAGTCACCATCATCCCATTAGCTCGATTGTGATTGGGACACCTGGCTATATGTCTTCGGAGCAGGCGGCGGGTAGGCCAATTCCCTCTAGCGATTTGTATAGTTTGGGTCTAGTCGCGATTTATATGCTGACGGGGAAGATCCCTCAAAATTTGCCATCCGATCCGCGCTCTGGTGAACTCATCTGGCAAGATCTGGCGACGCATGTGTCTCCTCAGCTAGTAGCCGTGATTGATCGCGCTGTTCAGTCTCATCCGCGCGATCGCTACAGCAGCGCCCAAGAGATGCTCTCTGCCTTGGCTGGCCTTGCTACTGCTGGCGCTCCGGCGCCGCTTTTGAGTCCACCGGTAACTCTGCCGACAGCGAACAGGGCAACCGTCAGCGAAGTTAAAACAGTTGCGATCGCAGGCTCTAAACCTCTCTATTCATCTTCTGAGCAAACGCAGCCTGCTCAAAGCGACATTAGCTTGCCGCTCAATCAGACTTCCGCTTCGGCTGTAGAAGCGCCGCCATCTAAAAAATCGTTTTCTCCCTGGCTGCTGGGCGCGGCGGCGGCGGTAGTAGGGGCGCTCGCCATTGGCGGTGGGTTAATATTTAGCCGCTTTTCAGGTGACTCGGCGGTACAGTCGGCTTCTGTAGATTCTTCTGGGCGGCCTGCTGTAAAAGCTTCGGAGGCCATCGATCCAGCGGCGGGCGATCGCGAAAGCACACCTGCCCCTGATTCTGAAGATTCTCCTGTCGAACCTTCAGCGCCCGCTGAGCCGGAGCCAGAAGCACCCCCGGCTGAGTCTTCAGAGCGCATACCAGATAACACATCGGTGACGCTCACGGGTCAGGGAGCCAACCGCATTGATGTTTACGATCAGCCTTCTGTAACAGCGAACTCTCCTCACTATGGCGTACCGGGCGATCGCGTTCTGTCGGTTGAGAAAACTACCAATCAAGCCGGGAGCTGGAACTTCGTGCAATTCGAGTCCGGCGCGGAGGGCTGGGTGCAGTCGCAGTTTATTGCTGCGGGCAGTCCGCCACCTGCCGTTCAGCCACCTGCCCAGCCACCGCCAGCGGCTGCGCCATCGGCCTATGGTGTGCTCAGCGGCTCAGGCTCAATAGACGTGTTTTCATCGCCTTCGTATAGTGCTAGTGCGCCGAGCTATGGACTTTCGGGCGATCGCGTTGCCTTGCTAGACTCCACTCAAGGCGACGATGGCCTCACCTGGTATCAGGTCAAATTCGAGTCCGGCGCAGTTGGCTGGATTTCTTCTGACTTTATGTCTATTCCTTAGCTGTCTATTCCCTAGCCGTCTATTCCTTAGCTGTCTAGTTCAGCCGCTTAATCGCAACTCTCTAAGCAAATCCCTAGGTATCTAGCTCTCGGCGCCCTTCAAGCGCTCTTGCTAAGGTTATCTCGTCGGCATATTCTAGGTCGCCGCCCATGGGTAACCCAAAGGCAATTCGAGTCACCTTGGTGAACGGTTTTAGCAGCTGGCCTACATAGAGCGTTGTTGTGTCGCCTTCAATGCTAGGGCTGATAGCTAAAATGACTTCGCTCGTACTTTCCTTATTTACCCGATGAACGAGCTGACCAATGTTGAGCTGTTCTGGGCCAATGCCATCCATCGGAGAAATTAGACCGCCAAGGACGTGATATTTTCCTTTGTACTCACGGGTTTTCTCTAGCGCAATGACATCGCGCGACTCCGCTACGACGCAGATAGTTTCGGGATCGCGCGTTTGAGATCGGCAGATATCGCACACTGGCTCTGCCGAAAGGTGAAAGCATCTGGAGCATTGGCCTACTTGCTGCTTGGCTTCTATGAGCGCGTTGGCCAAGGCCCGCACTTCGGCGTCTGGGCGCTTGAGCATGTGCATCGCTAGGCGCTGGGCGGATTTAGGGCCAATGCCGGGTAGCCGCTGAAATTCTTCGATTAGTTTGGCGAGGGGGCGAGTGTAAATGGTTGAGACTCCTTGGCAAAAAACGATGGACTATGCGTGATGAGGGTTAGCTCTGCTCCGACTCTTCGTTAGGCTTAGCTGTTGAGTGAGGTGGGCCAACTTCTTCGCTCTTGCCGCGTACAGGCGGAAGCTTTTCGACCAGGCCCATTTCGAACGCCGCGTCGGGAAGCTTACCGACTAGATATTTGCCGGGTTCAAACAGACCGCTAGGGGTCATGCAGACCTGGCGTAGCTGAACCGTTTCATTTTCGGCGAACATAGCTCGCGATAGCTGACGTTCTAAGCCCATGGTGTTTCTCCTGTTGCGGTTAACTGCTTATAACTGCTTGCTAAACTGATTCGCTGGGCTATTCGTCGATTTGCCAAATCTCAGCGTTGTAGTTGGTATCCCAAATTCGCTTGGGCCGCATCACCAAAATAACGCCGCCCAATAGTTTCACTGCTGGTGCTTCTTCAAACCAGCGAACCGTAAGCTGTCCTGCTTCATCTGTTACGAAGTAGCTGTTCTCATCCCACTGACGTTTTGCCCGGTCGATGACCACCAGCACCGGTTCTGTCGTTGCGCCTTCTGGTGGGTTGGGTAGCTGCCCGTAGCCTGCTAGCACGGCCACTGGGTCTTCGGCGCTCAAAATGACCTGCCAGCCGGGAACGGGAATCCAGGCCCCAGTGCCGGAAAATTTCACCATGCCGAACGGATCTTCAGGCTCGACGGCTGGAACGGCTTTGTAGTCTTCTGTTTTTAGCGGCAGCGGCCCGGCAACTGGAACGATGATCGGGGCGTCGGCCTCTTCTTCGATGCGGAAGATAGGCAGGCGCGGGGCGGACTTTTGCTGAGTGACGGTGAAGTCTACCAGCAGCTTTTCGATTTTGCTGCGGGCGCTGTTGCTAGTGGCAAATCGCAGGCTTTGCGCTATCAGGCGAGAGCGGGCTTGCAGATCGCCTTGCTGCTTAGCCAGCCGCCAGTAGTAGTAGGCAGCAGCATCGCCCATCGTTTTCTCAAAGCCAGCGGGCGGCTTCTCGCTGTAAAAAAACTCTCTGAGTCCTTTAACGATTTCTTTGACCTGATCGCTGTCTAATCCGTTGCTAAAGGCAAAATCGGCGGCGGCGGCTCTGTCGTCGTTGGGCAGAATGCGAAATTCGTAGAGGCTGTCGCTGCCGCGCGTTTCGTAGTGGGCTTTGGCCTGGTCGCTAACGCCGCCTGAGACCATAGCGTCAAAAACCTGAGCGGCAACCGCGAGCTGATTTTGCTGAATGGGTTCGAACCCGGTGGCCTCGAAGATAACCTGGGTGTCCATGCCGGTTTTTTGTAGGGCGTGGCAGGCTTTGCCCCAGGCCACCCAGGTGCCTTCTTTGCGGCGTAGTTGAAAGGTTAGGGCGTCGATCTCGGCTTGGGAGAGGGCCTGAGTTGGGGTGAAGGTATCAGGAGCTGGAGCGTCGTTAGGAGCGCTTGGGGGCGTGGCAGTCATGGGGAATTTAGTAGGAGGTGCTAGATATTAAGATATTAAATCGACAATCAGAACTAACCTTCTCTATTTTATAGAAGAAAGAGGGTTTATTTGCGTCTTAGCGGCCTTGACTTGGCGATCGCCCATAGGCAATGATGTAACTCTTGGTTTTAGGTTTCCTAAAACCCTTGGGGCCATAGCACAGTTGGTAGCGCGCCTGCATGGCATGCAGGAGGTCAGGAGTTCGAATCTCCTTGGCTCCATATTTAGATACATCATTAGATAAAGCCGTTAGATACAGCTTAAGCACATCGCTGGTTCGCGGCGCTGGCATTTAATACTGGTACATTTTAGAGCTGGTACATTTAAGCCTGGTAATAGTCCTTATACCAGGCGACAAATTTGGCAATGCCTTCAGAGAGCGGCGTGTCTGGCTTGAAGCCAACGTCGTCTATGAGATCTTGTACGTCTGCGTAGGTCGCGGGTACATCGCCGGGCTGCATTGGCATCATGTTTTTCTCGGCGGTCTTGCCCATGGCTTGCTCAATGGTGGTGATGAAGTCCATTAGGGTGACCGGGCTATGGTTGCCAATGTTATAGAGCTTGTAGGGAGCGGTCGTCGTTTGGGTGGCTTTGGCTTCGGCTACGCTTATCCTTTGGGCCGGGTGGTTAACGACGCGGATAATGCCTTCTACCACATCGTCGATGTAGGTGAAGTCGCGCTTCATTTCGCCGTGGTTATAGACATCTATCGGGCGGTTTTGAGCGATCGCATCTACAAACTTGAAGTAGGCCATATCGGGCCTTCCCCAAGGGCCATACACCGTGAAAAAGCGCAGCCCGGTCATGGGCAAATCGTACAGATGGCTGTAGGCATGAGCCATTAGCTCGTTCGATTTTTTGGTAGCGGCGTAGAGCGACACCGGGTAGTCAACGCGGTCTTCGGTGGAGAAGGGCACCTTGCGATTTTTGCCGTAGACGGAGCTAGACGAGGCGAAGACTAAGTGGCCGATTTTACTGTGGCGGCAGCCTTCTAAAATATTGACAAAGCCCAAAAGATTGCTGTCGGCGTAGGCCAGCGGGTTTTCTAGTGAGTAGCGCACGCCTGCTTGGGCAGCAAGATGGACGACGCTGGTGAATGTGTGCTGATCGAAGAGCCGGGCGGTTTGGATGCGATCGCCCACATCCAGCTGCTCAAACGTAAAATTATCAAACGCCTGTAGCTGAGCTAGCCTGTCTTTTTTCAGCGTGACATCGTAATAGTCATTGAGCGTATCAATCCCGTAAACTGGCTCGCCCGACTTCAAAAGCCTCAGCGATAGAGAATAGCCAATAAATCCGGCAGCGCCCGTAATTAGTAGAGTCATAGCAAACAGAAATAGCAGATAACGTAGGCGCAGGTTGCCCAGAAACCGAAGGCGCAGACGCCAACCTAAAAGCAGTCAAACCAGAACCCCTATGATGACCTAATTTTGAACCTGCTCTAGTTTTTCCACGTGCTTTTAGCCAGTCCGTTGCGCCACGCTTTATTAAGCCAGACAGACGGCCAACCGTACAACGTTTCATTAACAGTGATACGATTGCCGAAGCACAAAACGAGAAAACTAACAAAGAGTAAGGACTCATAAATGCAAGAATTTGATAAGTCGATTTCAATCGACGGTCGAGATATTCAGCTGAAGGTAGGGCTGTTAGCCCCTCAGGCTGGTGGCTCGGTACTTGTAAGTTCTGGCGATACGGCTGTACTGGTATCAGCTACAAGATCGAGCGGCAGAGAGGGCATTGACTTTTTGCCACTGCTGGTGGACTACGAAGAGCGTCTCTATGCCGCAGGCCGCATCCCTGGCGGCTTCCTCCGCAGAGAGGGCCGTCCCCCCGAACGCGCAACGCTCACGAGTCGTTTGATTGACCGGCCCATGCGTCCGCTGTTTCCCCAGTGGATTCGCGATGATATTCAAATCGTCGCGACGACGCTTTCGATGGATGAGGACGTTCCCCCTGACGTGCTTGCAGCGACCGGCGCATCGATTGCCGTACTGCTCGCTGAGATTCCGTTCTACGGTCCGATGGCGACCGTGCGCGTGGGTTTAGTAGGCGACGATTTCATTATTAACCCGACTTACCAGGAAATTGAAGACGGCGATTTAGACTTGATTGTCGCCGGCTCTCCTGACGGCGTGATTATGGTAGAAGCTGGGGCAAATAAGCTGCCCGAGCAAGACATTATTGAAGCCATTGATTTTGGCTATGAAGTAGTACGCGATCTGATTCAGGCGCAGCTAGATCTCGTTGAAGAGCTGGGCCTGACTCGGCCAACTGAGCCTGAGCCTGAGAAGAACGAAGCGCTAGAGACTTTCCTAAGTGATAAAGCTAGCGACTCGATGAAAGAAGTGCTGAAGCAGTTCGAGCAGACTAAGGCTGAGCGCGATGGGAAACTGGACGAAATTAAGGCCAAGATGTCTGAAGAGATTCAGGGCCTAGCTGAAGATGACGCGGTTCGTGTGACGGTCGCTGGCGATAAGAAAGCGCTGGGTAAGTCTTTTAAGAGCCTGACGAAGAAGCTGATGCGCGCTCAAATTCTGGAAGAAGGCGTGCGCGTAGACGGTCGCAAGCTTGACGAAGTACGTAAGATTACCTGCCGCACAGGCGTGTTGCCCAATCGCGTTCATGGCACGGGTCTTTTCCGTCGCGGCCTGACGCAGGTGCTCTCTATTGCCACGCTAGGCACGCCTGGGGACGCGCAGATGATGGATGATTTGCACCCTAGCGACGATAAGAAGTATCTGCATCACTACAACTTCCCACCTTATTCTGTCGGTGAGACGCGGCCTATGCGATCGCCCGGTCGCCGCGAGATTGGTCACGGCGCGCTAGCCGAACGTGCGCTGATTCCGGTGTTGCCGCCTCAAGAGGACTTTCCTTACGTCATTCGCGTTGTATCTGAAGTGCTCTCTTCCAACGGCTCTACCTCTATGGGTTCCGTTTGCGGTTCTACGCTGTCTCTAATGGACGCGGGTGTTCCTATCTCTCAGCCTGTTAGCGGCGCGGCCATGGGCCTAATCCGCGAAGGCGAAGAAGTGCGCATTCTCACCGACATTCAGGGCATCGAAGACTTCCTGGGCGACATGGACTTTAAGGTGGCAGGTACCGATAGCGGCATCACAGCCCTACAGATGGACATGAAAATCACCGGCCTTCCGATGGAAGTGATTAGCGAAGCCATCAACAAGGCGCGTCCGGCACGTCTGCACATCTTAGAGAAGATGCTAGAGACCATCGACAAGCCTCGCACTGAAGTATCGCCTTACGCGCCGCGCTTGCTCACTATGCAGATCAACCCCGATCAAATCGGGATGGTGATTGGGCCTGGCGGTAAGCAGATTAAGGCCATCACCGAGGCTACTACGGCCAAGGTAGACATTCAGGACGACGGCACAGTCACTATCTCTGCTGTTGACTCTGACAAGGCTAAGCAGGCCATGAAGATGATCGAGGGCATTACTCACGTGCCCGAAGCTGGCAATGTCTACATGGGCAAAGTCACTCGCGTGATTCCAATTGGCGCATTCGTCGAGATTATGCCGGGTAAAGAAGGCATGATTCACATCTCACAGCTTGCCGACTACCGAGTGAATAAGGTAGAAGACGAAGTGAATGTAGACGACGAAGTGCTAGTAAAGGTGCGCGAAATTGACAATCGCGGTCGCGTGAATCTGACTCGTTTGGGCATTCATCCCGATGAGGCAGAGAAAGCTAAGACAGCGGCAGGGGTTGAGTAGGCTAACCTGAAAGAACCTTGAAGGATAGATTTTTGTCTGTCCTTTCGCGCTGACTTAATCCTTGATGAAACGCTTGATGAAAAGAGATGTCGCTTACCCGCTGCATCTCTTTTTGCGTTTCTTGCGGCGTTTAAGTACAACGTTTCTCTTTACACTTTAATTGCGAGCCGTCAGGGTTTACCTGTACGATTCAGGATGCTGCGCCTATATAAGAAAACCCGTGCGAAAAGTTGTCATTGCTGGTAATTGGAAGATGCATAAGACCCAGGCAGAAGCCCTGGCGTTTGTGCAAAAGGTATTGCCGGAGTTAGAAGGCGTACCCGAAGAGAGAGAGCTGGTTTTATGTGCGCCCTTTACGGCGTTGAGCATGATGGCAGACAAGCTTAAAGGGAGTCGGGTTAAATTGGGCGCTCAAAACATTCACTGGCAAGAGAGCGGCGCCTATACCGGCGAAATCTCTGGGCCGATGCTAGCAGAGCTAGATATTCCCTATGTGGTGGTCGGCCACAGCGAGCGCCGACAGTACTTTGGTGAGACCGACGAAACTGTAAATGCTCGGCTTAAGGCGGCTCAGGCGGCGGGCATTACGCCCATTCTGTGCGTAGGCGAAACCAAGCAGCAGCGCGACGCGAATGAGACCGAAGGGGTGATTGCAGCCCAGATTGAGCGGGGTCTCGTGGGAATTAATCAGTACGATTTGGTGGTAGCCTATGAGCCGATTTGGGCAATTGGCACAGGCGATACCTGCGCGGCAGATGAAGCAAATCGAGTGATTGGAAATATTCGCGCTCAGCTAGTGAATAAAGACGTGCCGATTCAGTACGGTGGCTCGGTGAAGCCTTCGAACGTGGACGAAATTATGGCGCAAAGCGAAATCGATGGCGCATTAGTGGGCGGCGCGAGCTTGGAAGCGGGTAGCTTTGCGAAGCTCGCCAATTATCGCGAATAGATGCGATCGCGAGTAGCTGCGAGCTTCGCTGAGCCGAAAATGACCGCTTATGGATTTATCTGCCTAAGGTGTCATATCTAGCGGCGCGTCAACACGCTGGAAGTTGGCTTCTACCGTGTTGTAATGCGCGTGAACATAGGTGCGGTTTCGGCCTTGCTGCTTGGCGTGGTAAAGCGCTAAGTCGGAGGCCTGCACGAGCATTTGAGCGGTGCTGTTGTGCCCTGGCAGAACGGTAGAGACACCCATCGTTACGGTGACGTACTGTTCTTCGTTGTCGGGCGAATGCTCGATTTTCAGGGCTCGGATATTTTCGTGAATTTTTTGGGCGATGCGCCAAGCCCCATGCGTATCTGTATTGGGTAAAATGACGGCAAATTCTTCACCGCCGTAGCGAGCAACCAGGTCTGCCGGACGCTGCGGGCCGTTGAGCAAAGCTCTAGCGACGCGAATTAGACAGCGATCGCCCGCCGGATGGCCAAACGTATCGTTATACCGTTTGAAATGATCGAGGTCGCACAGAATGAGAGAGAGCGGCTGTCGGTCTCTCGCTAAGCGCTGCCACTCATCGGATAAATGCTCATCGAACCGGCGGCGGTTGGCCAATCGGGTTAGACCATCGGAGAGCGCTAGCTTTTGCAGCTCTTGGTTAGCCAGCATCAGCTCTTGATGCTGGTGGGCCTGAGCGATCGCCCACTCTAGCTCAACGACAATGCTCTGACTAAGTACTACTGCCGTTCGCGACCAGGCTTGCTGATCGGTGCAGGCTAGCGCCATGACGCCCCAATGCTCGCGGTTATCGTCTCCTCCTCCAGCCTCTCCTCCCAAAACCGCTCCATTAAGCGAATAGCCCATGGTCTGTCGGCGCTTGACCGGCATTAGTAGCCAGTTGCCCGACCACTGCGATTGCCAGCGACGAACCTCTTCGGGAGCCGCTTCGTCCATCCCTACGCTGATACAGACGGCTTGTCCTTGCTGCAGCGCTTCGACTAAAGCTGGAAACTCATCCGCGCTAAAAGCGAAAGGCTGCTGCCAGGCGAGATCCTGATTTCCGCAGTACTGAGCGACTAGCTCCCAGCGATGGAGCAGCGAATCGTGGCGCAGCAGGCTGACCTGCTTTGCCTGAAAGAAGGCAGCCGTTTCTACGACAGTCGCCCCGAGTACTGTTGCTAAGTTTAGAGAGCTGCGCAGCTTCCGCTCTACCTGTCGCAGCCGCTGATTTTGCGATCGCTGATTTTGTAGAGAACTGCTTGAACTAGGGAGTATATGGCTCTCGAAAGCCGAAATAGCATCCGAGTGAAAGGCAGGGGGAAGCGATGGATTGGATTTGCTGCTATCGACGGCCAAGGGCTGCTCACTATTGGCCGGTGAACTGCCTTTGCCAGGCGAATTGTGATCGCTTTTGGCAGCACTATGAGCCGTCGAGTGTAACTGCTCGCTCGCTGTAACTGGGGGTGATAGTTTGGCCGTTGCCTCAGGAGCTTTTAGCTGCAAGCGACCTTCTTCGGCCGAGAGCACCTGCTGTCTTGGCTGGGCTGGCCCAACCGGGATGCTTCTATCTTTATCCTGCCGAAAGAGCAAGGGCAGCTCGACTTTACGCTGGAGCATGTGAGACTCTCCGCGATTGCGGGAAAGGGTCGCTACAAATTCGGATGTGAGAAGTAGGATGACCTACATGTCGCTACGGACGGCGACCCTTATATATAAGGTAAAACAGCCACATAAAAAAATATAGCTAGGTAGATACTCAGGAGTTTAATTATGTTAGCTTGCTCCGTATCTACATAGATCCGTGTATACCCTGATACTTCCATTAGAGGCAAGCGTACCTGAAATGGAGTTGAAGAAAAGGTATAATTTGTCACCTGCTAGCCGGGCTAATTGTACTGCTTGGACAGTGCTTTTCAACAAGGATAGTCTGTTGATAGTGTGCGTAATCCCCGCAGTTTTAGCCTTGCGTAATTCACGCGATCGCGACGTTCATACGTTTTTTCTAGCAAGCAGCTTTTTTAGCGAAATTGCTAGAAACCCGCTAAAAAATCAAGATTTCTGTAGTATATCGGCGAAATGGTTAAGTGCGCTAGAGAGTCAAAAAGCTTTCTAGTGCACTTACCATTGCTGGTGGCCAGCGCCGAACATTCTTAACCCAGTTAAGATCTTTGTAGCGGCTGTCTAATCCAACGACCGCAACCCAGTTGCTTTCGGCTTCGCCTGCTTGCCCTTGGTCCCACAGGGCAGCGGTTAGGGCGGCTCTCATATCAGTAAAGCTAGGATACTTGCGCACTAAGCTTTTCATAATTTGTAATGCCTGGCTGATATCACCGGTTTGATAAAGGGCTAGCGCGTAGTTGCCGTAGGCCAAAGAGAAGCTGGGCTGCAGCGTAATAGCCGCTTGATAGTCGGCGATTGCCAGTTCCCACTCACCGGCTCCGCCTTCGGCATTGCCTCGGTTGTTGTAGGCGGCTGGGTCGTCCGGGTCGAGCTGCAAAACCGCGTTGTAGTCCTCAATTGCTTTTTCCCACTGACCTGTCGCTTCTAAAACTGCGCCGCGATTGAGGTAAGGGTCGGGTTCTTGAGGCGCTAGGGCGATCGCCTGAGTGTAGTCGGCTAAGGCTCCTTCGAGGTTATTTTGCCGAATCCGCACGTTGCCCCGGTTGCTCCATACCGCTGCTTCTTGAGGAAGACGTTCGATTAGCGCCGACCACTGAGTTTCGGCCTCCGTGAAATTACCGGACTGAGTGGCCGAGAAAGCAGCCTTGCGCAGGTTGCCAATCGCTTGGATATCGCTGTCGGAAAATCGGCTGAAGGTTTCCGATAGGTTGGCAATTGGAGCGGCGATCGCGGGGGCGACCTTAGCGTTTGCCCACAGACTCGCTGATAGGCAAAGGCTTAACAGTACCGCGATTGCCCTCCTGCTCAAACGCATTTTGCCGGTAGGACGCATCTCCGTGCGTGCTTCACCCATCTGCTTGCCCATCTGCTTACCCAAAACCTAATGTCTGGGTGTGAAAGTTCTCTTAGCATGACGCTTTCCTCCTCTAAAGGCAAACCAGTAAAGGCAAACCAGCGATTCCCTCATTGAAGCAAAGCTTGAAGCAAAGTTTGAAGTAAACCTTGAAGCAACGTTTTAGGCTGGCCCGCCTTTGGGTTCAGCAAGCTCAGCTTTGTCTGAGGGATCGTCGAGCAGGCTAAATAAGGGCATATCGATAAAGAGATGATTGTCAGGCACTGCATACCCTAGGTGGTGGCAGGCCGCAGCAGTAACTACTCGGCCTCTAGGCGTACGCTGCAAGTAGCCAATCTGTAGGAGGTACGGTTCGTACACTTCTTCAATGGTCTGAGGGTCTTCGCCGGTAGAAGCGGCCATCGTGTCTAGTCCTACTGGCCCGCCGTTGAAGTTCTCAATCATTAGCGTTAGCAGTCGGCGGTCTGTCCAATCTAACCCGCAGGGATCAACGTTAAATAGCTGAAGGGCTTCAGCCGCGATCGCTTCATCAATTGGCCCGAGTTTTTTCACCTGTACATAGTCTCGAACGCGCCTGAGCAACCGGTTGGCAATCCGCGGAGTACCGCGCGCGCGGCGGGCAATCTCAGCCGCGCCATCTTCTGCGACATCTACTTTCAGCACGTCAGCGGTGCGCAAGACAATCGCGGTGAGTTCATCAATTTCGTAAAAGCGCAGCCGCTGAACTAAGCCAAAGCGATCGCGCAGCGGAGAGGCCAGGGATCCGACTTTCGTAGTCGCACCTACTAGGGTAAACGGCTGCAAAGGAATGCTGCGAGTTCTGGCGCTCTGGCCTTTGCCAATGGTGATATCTAGCCGGGAGTCTTCCATGGCCGGATATAGAATTTCTTCGGTTACGCGAGAGAGTCGGTGAATCTCATCAATAAACAGCACGTCGCCTGCTTTTAGGTTCACCAGCAGACCGGCGATATCTCTCGGACGCTCTAGCGCCGGGGCGGTGGTGATTTTGCAGTCTACCTCCATCTCGCGAGCTAGAATGAGCGCCATTGTGGTTTTGCCCAGTCCTGGCGGGCCGTAGAGCAACAGATGGTCGAGCGGCTCCTGCCGAGTTTTTGCCGCCTGAATAGCGATATTGAGCACTTCTTTGAGCGCTTTTTGGCCGATATAGGTGCTGATGGTGTCGGGGCGGAGGCCGTCTTCACTACGAGAGAGTTCAACGGGTTCGGCTTCACCTTTTAATAAGTCGGTTTTAGCCGGAGCTGTTTGCTCTGAAGTTGACTGCTCATCTGTAGCCGCCTTACTTTTCGCAGATCTGTTTTTAGCCGACTTCACCTTCGCCAGATTCTTTTTTAACTGATTCTTTTTTAGCCGACTTCTTTTTGGCGTCGCCCTCGGCGGCTGACTTGGAAGAGATAATAGCCATAGTGCTGCGCGGTGTTTCTCGTTTGGCCACGACAAATGTACTATAGCAGTCTACTTAAAGACTATGCTTTGGATGCAATGCCCGCTGAGCGAACGGCAGATTGAATTGTGGGGTAGCTGTCTTTAAGGCCAAAGCTAGAAGGCGTGACCGTGTTTTCGTAGGTGAAGTGGCGATAGGCCATGCAAAACCTGTCCCAGTCGGCCATTCGAATATTGAAAAGCTTGATGATGAGGTTGGCCAAGCCGAACGAAAGGGGAATGCGGAAGTACTGCCGCTTGCCTAAGTACTGGCTCAGGTCTGAGACGACTTCGTCGGCGGTTTTGGCTGGGTTGCCAATCACCAGTTCTCTGGCATCGTTGGGGCCAGGAGGATGCTCGACTAGATGGCGAACGACTTCGGCGATGTCTTTGGCGTGGATGAAGTGGAAGCTGCCATCGGCAGAAATGAAGCGGATAATGCCGATGTAGTTGGCGACTTCGGGCAGTCCGCCGGAGATGTGGGAGTAGGGTTTGTTTTGGTCGCCGCCGAAAACTAGCGTGGGGAAGACGGTGGTGATTTTAGGTGCGATCGCTAACTCACTCAACTTCTCATGGCAAATGTACTTGGTCCGCACATAGTCTGTGCCAATTTCACCGGCCTCTTTTAGCGGTGTATTGTCCCGGTCGAGAATGCTGGCCGTCGAGAAATAAATCACCTGCTGGCAGCGCTCAGGATCGAGCAAAGACATCAGCTCCAACGTCTTTTCGACATTGATTTCGTAGCTCTCTTTAGGATCGCCCCAGGATGTCGCGACTAGAATTGCCGTGTCCATCGTCTTTAGCAGCTCGCTGAACTGGGCGACTTCGCGCAGGTCGCCTTGCAGAACCGTAATGCCAGGGCGCCGATCGGTTGGCACTTTCAGCTTGGCCGGATTGCGCATCATCAAAAACAGCTCGTGATCGGTATTTTCGATCAGCGTCTCGCTTAGGTAGTGGCCGATGCAGCCGCTCGCACCGGTGATGAAGATACGCATGGTTCTAGCGCCCGTGATTTTTTGGTTGCCTGATATTTCTGTTGCCCAATTTTGACATGAAGTAGCCCAAGACGTGCGATCGCCCTGGGCCAATGATGAATTCGGCTACGTTCAGTGGCCAGCTTCGACAGGAGGCGTATTGCCTCTACACTTATTGCCTCTACACTTTGGCAGCTAAAAGATCGTTGACCTGTTTGCCTACTTCAAAGAAGTAAGCGCCGTTTTCTTCAGGGGTCCCTGGCAAAATGCCGTGGCCCAAGTTGAGAATGTGGCCTTTGCTGCCCGCTTTTTTTACGGTGTCGATGATGCGATCGCGAATCCCTTCTTTAGAGCCAAACAGCACGCCTGGATCGACGTTGCCCTGCACCATCATGTCTGATCCCAGCCGTCGCCTCGCATCCGCCATATCAACCGACCAATCGACGCTGATAATATCAACGCCAGACTCGCCCATCAGCTCCAGCACACCAGCGCTGCCGCTGACCAACAAAATCAGCGGCGTGTCCGGATGAGTTTGCTTTACCTGGCGAACGATTTGCTGCTGGTAAGGCAGCGCAAAGGCTTTGTAGTCTTGTGGGCTAAGCTGACCAGCCCAAGAGTCGAATAGCTGTACGACCTGAGCGCCGCAGTCAATTTGGTGGCGCACGTAGATAGCAATGTTGTCGGCAATTTTACTCAGCAAACTGTGCAGCATTTTAGGCTCTGTAAACGCCATTCTTTTAATGTTGCTGTAGGTTTTAGAGCCTTTGCCTTCCACGATGTAAGCGGCCAGCGTCCAAGGTGCGCCCACAAAGCCCAGTACCGTAGACTCGTTGCCAACTTCCTCTCGAAGTGCGCCTAAAATCTTGCGAATGTAGGGCATGGACTCATCCGGGTCTAGCGTCGTGAGCGCGTCGATTTGGGCCTGAGAGCGGATTGGCTCGTCGATAATGGGGCCTTTACCCTCGGCGACATCCATGCCCACGCCCATGCCAGGAAGCGGCGTCACAATATCCGAAAAGAGAATCACGCCGTCCGGCTTAAAGGCTTTCCAAGGCTGAAGCGAAACTTCGATGGCGACTTCTGGAATCTCGGATCTATCGCGGAACGAAGGATACTTTTCGCGTAGGTCTCGATAGGCTTTCATGTAGCGGCCTGCCTGTCGCATCATCCAAACCGGGGGACGCTCAACAGATTGGCCTTGGGCAGCCCGTAATAAAAGCGGCGTTGGGTTGGATCCGGTCATGGGATGAAGCTCTTGATATCTGTTTTATTTGCCAATCGCTAGCTTATCATTCGCTGTGGCCTGTATTGCCGCTGCTGTGGGGCGTAAGGCAGCTTTAGGGGCTTTTTGGGCGATCGCCCTTATACCCAATTACGCGTAAAATTGAAGCAAGTAAAGAACTATAGACAAAGTTGTCGCCCCGCTCATGGAAATTGTGAACTTTTTTGAAAAAATGGCTGGGAGATGGTTTTCTCAGCGCACCACGCACGCCCTCTCTACCCAGCAGTCTAAAGCGGGCAAGTCTGATTTAGAGGTTGAGTTCTTGCCGCCAGATAACGCAGACGTGCAGCAGCTTTGCCAGGAGCATTCAGTCGAAAAAGCGCCGCTTTGCGGTCTGCGCGTTCAGCAAAATAGCACCGTAGATGGTGATACAAAGCCCAAAGTAATGTCCGCTTTGCTCGTGCCGCTCGTACCCGAAAACAGCGACGCTCCCATTCCAGGTGGAACGCTCATCCGCAGCGGTGCTAAAACCAAGAGCTGCTATGCCCTAGAGGATGAAGTCCTCACCATTGCCAGCGAAGAAGACGGCAACCGTTCTACAGAGCGTCTGTGGTTTATCAACGACAATCTGCGGATGCGTACGGGCCTAACCGAGCTGTCAGACGGTCTGCGCATTGCCTCGTTTTGCTCCGAGATTCGAATGGGCGTAAAGCCACCCAAACAGGATTAGTCTGACTGCTAATTCGGCTAAGAATGAGAACCCTAGCAGCGCTTAGGCCAGCGTCTTCTGTCTGGCTAGGCGCAGAGTCTGGGCTGAAAAAGGCAGCGCTGGCTTGAAAGGCTGAATGGCTCTAGCCGAAGTGTAGAGAACGCCGTTGAGCTGTCTTTGGGTTCGCAGCAGCGCTTCTGTTTCGGCGGGAGACTGAATGGCAGAGCGCGAAACCTTGCGGTAGGACTCGTTGCCGTTGTCGATTGATGGATTAGTTTCTGGGCGCAGGCTGCGTTCTAGCTCGGTTGTCGCTGGCTTTCCTGATGATTTGCCTGATGGCTGGACCAATAACTCGACTGCTGGCTTTGCGGCAGCTACTTCACTCTGATTCGCGATGCCAAAATCTTCCGGTTGAACTGCCATAGGCGCCATCCCCGGTGGCGTTTCTGAGAGGTCGAAAGAGACGGCAGCGGTGGGGGCAAAACTAGCTTGGCCGGCCTTGTGAATAGAGTCTTTTAGCGATGAGAGATGATGTGTTGGAGGGTTTTTAGCTGGGGTGCTTCTAGCTGAGGTGTTTTTAGCTGAAGTGTTTTTAGCTGAGGTATGTTTAGATCTGCGGATGCTGCCGATATTGGCTTTGCGTCTTTGATCTTGCGGTAAGGCGGTCGCAGCTAGCTTAACTTCGCCAAACTCTCTACAGACAGCAGCCTCGAATTCGTGCGTAACGTGACGAATGGGCTGGCCTCGGCGATTCCACAGCTCTAAAATTTGACGCACCGAAACAGACTTGTACCGGCCTTGGTAGAGCGCCTCAATTACAGCATCGCGAATCCAGGCAGGGCGATAGAATTCTAACCATAGCGATACCCATTGACGGGCATCGTGGCCGCCCAACTCAAATTGGTAGCTTGCTAATAGAGCGGCGGCTTGCTGCGCTTCTACAGACGTGGAAAAGGTGGCTGCTGTCATAATGCTCATTTCCGTCTACCTGCTTCTCTGTATTCTGCTCGATTCTCTGTGCGTTTACCTACGTTTTATTCATAACTTCGCTAACAAATCAACGCTATTTTGCCAATAAGCCAGTAAAGATTTAGCTCGCGAATGGATTGACTGGATGTTACCCAGCGAATTTAAGGGTGCCAGCACTTACCAGTAGCATCTATCACCTACATACTTCATCCGTAATCCTACCGAACCGAATAGTTTTATTGCGAAGGCTTGAGTGGCAGATATTCTGATTGCATCAATTTTGCTCGACAACGCCGCCTTGAACCCGCCTGACCCTGGGCGTATCGAATGGATTGGTATCGCCTACCCAGCTAAAGTTGCTTAGGCGAAAGCCAATAGACCCGGCGCTTTGGGCGTCGTCGTAGCGTAGCAAAATGCCGTAGGTGCGGCGGCTGTACTCCAGGCTATAGATAGTGTCGATGGTGCTACCGCCACTTAGGCTGAAGGCGGTCTCAAACCCAACGATAAAGGGGCCGTATAGCTGCTGCGCAATGCCAAGGGTCAAAACGTTGCGATCGACTTCGCGATCAAACAAAAAGGGAGAGGTGGCGCCGCCAATGAAAGATTGGGAGTAGCTGATGTTGTACCGGGTGTAGTCGCCAAAATTGCGAGAAAGATGACCTACTTGCCCTTCTATTCCAATATCTGCAATCAGATTGTCTTGGGCGTCGCCGCTGCTGTAGTACGTGCCCGTACCTCGCAGGCCCGCTCTAAGATCGAGGTAGGGGACGATGGGTTCTGGGGTAAATCGGAGTCCTTCGTCCTGGGTTGGCGGTTTGGGCTGGCCTCGCCATAGGTTGAACGTTTGGGAGAGGGCGGCGCTGGCCTGATAGCGGCCTAGGCTGATGCGTCCGGTATCCGATCCGCTAGAGAGCAGCAGATCGTTTCGGTCGGTTTCGGCGTTGATGAACTGGGCGCTGGCCTGATAGGTCAGATTGAGGCCGCTGTCGTTGAGCGATATATTGGGCGAGAGCAGCACGGCTCCAAAGCTAGACTGCACGTCTCGAAAGCCAAGCGATCCGTTGAACAGGCGTTCGCGATAGCCGTATTGCAGAGCGAGCCGGTGATCTCCAATGCGCTGCTCGGCGCGGATGCTGGTGCGCAGATTTTCGGTGATTTCGGTGAGATTAAGGCTGGTGAGATCGGCGGTGCCTCTGATCGTGGTGCGTTCGGAAAGCCGGGCGCTTAGCTCGGCGGTGCCGCCGAAGTTTTCTAGATTGATAGGGCTGCTGTTCCGGTTGCTAAAGGCTTTGCCAAGGGAGTACTGCGGCGTCACTGATAGATTGATGCCGTCCTCTCTAATGAGCGGTACTTTGCGCCCAATGAAGAGGCCACCGCGATCGCGCCCATCTACGCCAACCTGCACCGGTATGGGGTTCAAATCGTCCGGGTTAACGCCGCCTGCGCCTCGGCTGAGCAAAATTCGCCTGCGAAACAGCGGAATAGACAGTCCCTGGTCAAAGACTAGGCGGGGCCGCTTGAACAGCACTTCGTCTTGAGTTGCCGAGATATTTCGCAGGGTTAGCCGGTCGGTGCGCAGCTCTAGCTCTGGCGGAGAAAAGGGGTCGTTGGTAATGCGGACATCTTTGGCGACCCAGCCTTCTACGTCAAAGGCTAGCTCTTCGGTTTCAAATCTTAGCTGCCGGAGCTGGCCAGTATCGCCGCCCAAGGTTGCAGCATCTGTACTGCTAGTAAGCTGGACGCTGCCGTCGCTGTCTACTTCCAAATCGGCGCTGCGGCGAATCGGATCGTAAATGCGTCGCAGCGATCGCGTACGGGGATCAAGCGGCGAAGACAAATCGTTGGCTAACTCGGGAAAATAGAGCGTTCCAACCGCGTTGCCTATGGTGCCAGACTGCTGAATGAAGTTGTATTCGGCGCTGCTGCCGCGAATGAGCTGAGATCCGCGTGTGAGCAGTACGTCGCCTTTGGCTAGCGTGTAGCGGTTGACTAAGTTAACCCACAGCTCGTTGGCCTCAATAATGGCGTCGTTAACCTCTAGCAGCACGTTGCCGCGAGCGGTAATGATTTGCGTGCTGGGGTTGTATTCCTGGAAGTCGGCGCTGAGCTTAAGGCGGGAGGCAAATTCTTCGGGCGTCAGCTCTTCTTCAGGATCGGCTTCGACTTCTACCTCAATTTCGCTGCTAGGAACTGGCGCAGGCGGAGCGTCGTTTAGGGTGGGTTCGGTCTCGGTCGGAATAGGCGCATTGGGCACTCGCTCGCCCGGTGGTGGTGTTGCTGGAGCCGCTTCCTCGGTAGAAGGCTCTAGCGAAGGTAAGTCGTTTTGAGCAAGCGAGAATTGAGGTTCGCCTAAGTGCTCGAATAGGAAGGCATCGGCTGTTGGATCGGCTGTTGGCGTAGCGGATTGCCTTTGGGCCGGTTCGCTAGCGAGCAGCTTGTCTAAAAAATTTGTGGGTTCGACCGGGGGTGCGATCGCCAACAGTTTCGGCGGTAGCTCGCCTTGGGAATTGGCTTGAGAATTTGTTTGGGAATTGGCTTGGGCCCCTAGCCGCTTGCTTGTGTCTGTCTCAACGGGCTGATACACAGCAGGTTCGGGTGGTAGATCGAAATAAACCATCCGCTCAACTATCTCTCCTTCGAACCACTGCTATGTCTCTTATTTGCTCACTCACATATTTGCTCACAAAAACAGCCCGGCAAGGCGGGCTGGTCTCGTTAATATTAGATTGATCTGAGCGAGATAAATCTGTACTGTGCCTGTTCGAATAGGTGTCTATTCGTAGGTGTTTATTCGAAGTCGCCGCCGCCTGGGTTACGAGCAGGGTCTCCGCTAAGGAAGCCAAAGATAAACAGTCCAACGAAAAAGGAGATCGTGAGGTAAACAACGATTTTGAGCGTGACCATTTTTTGTATTTCCCGAGCGAACATTTAGATATTCTGTAATTGTATCGCACTGCACTACTATCTACTATCTACGCAGGCGATCGCCCTTTCTATACCCATTCAGTCCCTGCTAGAGCCGAATAAAATAGCGCGAAAGTCTCTCGCTCAAAGGCGTTGACTATTGTGAACTTATGTAATAAAGCTGAGAGCGTCGGCTGATTGAGTGCTGGTGCTCTTGAGTTTGAACCTCAGGTTTGGCTTTGGTTAGTTTGGCTTTGGTTAGTTTAAGGCGATGGTTGATCCGGGTCCGTCTTGGCTTAGATAGACCCGACTGCAAGACAGAATTTTGATGGGGGCCGCCTGATCTATGTTGCTAGATAGCGCTACGGTCGGCTGACCCATTTCAATTTCGCCAACGCCTAAAAAAACCTGCGTTTTAGCATCTAAAATCCGCAGCGGAGCAGAGGGCGCACCTTCAGACACCGCTGCTAGCTCCCCGAGACCTTCTCCCATCATCTGCTCTGATACAGGCAGCTTTTGGCCCATGCGCCAGCGGTGAGCCAGATCTGGCGGAAGGGCGATCGCCTGCAAATGCTGCACAGCCTGTCCGGCGGCAACTGGCTCTAACGTACCTGAGCGCAAACCCTGCTCTACGTCTTCGAGGGTAATGCTGTCGGCCAAATCAAATCCACTGCTGTGAGTGCGTATTAGGCTTGCTAAGGTTGCTCCTGTGCCAACCGCGCTGCCTAAATCGCGGGCCAGCGAGCGAATGTAAGTGCCGGGGCCGCAGTCAATATCTAGCGTGAGTTCGGGCTGCTCTCCCGGCTGCCAGTGCTGGCTTTTTAGCTGGCGAATGGTGACTTGGCGAGTCGGGACTTCGACGGTCTTTCCCTGCCGGGCTAGATGGTAAAGCCGTTTGCCATCTACCTGAATGGCGCTGTAGATAGGTGGCGTTTGATCGATTTTGCCTAGAAACTGCGGTAAAGCGGCTTCGATATCTGCTAAACCTAGCGCCGCCGCAGTCCGCTGAGTGACGATCTCCCCTTCAAGATCGTCCGTGGTCGTGGTTACGCCAAACCGAACGACGGCCCGATACGCTTTTCCATCGGGTAGATATTGCAGCAGCCGCGTGGCCTTGCCGACCGCCACCGGCAGTACGCCAGTCGCCTTTGGATCTAGCGTGCCGCCGTGGCCAATTTTTTTGGTATTGAGCAGGCGGCGTAGTCGAGCTACGCAGTCGTGAGAGGTCCAGTCGGCAGGCTTGTAGAGGTTGATGAACCCATTGATTGTGGCCATTTAGAGAAAAAAGGTTAAGTAAAAGAGAAGCGCTGGCGGTTATTCGGCGGGGGTTGAAGTTCTCTGAATGCGTTCGAGTTCGCGGGCGATCGCCTGTTCTAAAGCTTCTATTGCACTGTCCGATCCTTGAGCGCGCAAGCTGGCTTCTATTGTCTCGCTCGTGAGACCGGTGACGAAGCTAAGCGGGATTTCGGGTTCGCTCAGGCGGGTAGTAAAAGCGCTGCTAAGCACTGGCCGATAGCGTTCGTCGCCCGAGAGGTAAACGCTCATAAAGGCGAGGCTCATCTTTTGCGCGTAGCGTTGAGCGATCGCCGGGTTGGGGCCAATGACCTGTGGCGGCAGCTCGAAGGTTTCGCGACCCGAAATACCCAGCGTAGAAAAGTGTGTCGCCCCTTCCATGACTAGCAAATAATGGTCTACACCCGTTAGCCAAGTAAAGGGGACTACCTGCTCTGGTAGCGCGGGCGCAATGGTATCTGCACTCCCAGCCATCATTAGGGTTGGCACGTCTATTTGCGCTAGGCTGTCGGCTCCCATAATTACGCTATCTATTGGGTTAATCGCTACGACGGCCTGAATGCGAGGGTCCTTGAAGCTAACTGATGGAGTCTCTGGAGTGGCAACGCCAAGTGCCTGACATTGCAGCAGTATGGACGGATTAAAAATTAGGTCGGGCGGGCAAGTACTGCGCAATAAATCGAAATTAATAGGGGCACCTGCGACTGCTAAAGCTGTATAGCCGCCGAAAGATTGGCCGATGATGCCTACATTGTTAAAGTCAATCTCGCCTAGATTTTTGTCGGTGGTGGAGCGAGATTGAAGCTCATCTAAAACGCCTGAGATCAACAAGGGCCGATTGAAGAACTCGATGTCGGGAACGACCCTATCGGTTCTGCCTGAGATCAGTGCATCGAACTGGTCGGCGCTGCTGCCCGGATGCTCTACCGCAATGGCGGCAAAGCCATGTTCTGCTAAAAATTTGGCCAGGTAGGCATAAGTGCTGCGATCGCTGCCTAACCCGTGCGAAATGATAACAGCGGGCATATTGGCCGCAGATGCGACAGAGGGCAGATACGACTGGTGAGGCAAATAAAGATCGACTGGCTTGGGACTGGCTTTTACCCGCAGCGAGATTTTGCGCGCCTGATAGGGGCCAGGTCTGGAGATCAGCTCGCTGAGCTCGGCGGCAGAGGTGCCTGCTGGAAAGGGCATCGTTGCCGACTCAAAGGAAATTTGGGAGATGAAGTCGAGCGCGGCTCTAGATTGATTGACGGCTTCGGTCGCCTGGCGCGCGATCGCCAAACCCTGGCGAATATCTACCCTAAGGACGGGCGTAGGAAACCGACTGAGCATGTTGAGCACCGTTAGCCCTTGCGATTCGTCAGCGGCTGAAAGAATCGCCGCCCCGCGCAGTCCTTTTCCACCGGGCAGCCTAGCCCCTGTTCTAAACACATCACCGGCTTGATTGAGTACGTACTCGCCTTGAGGCGTATAGCCAAACTGGGCCACGGTCGTAACATCAGCATCTACTCTTTGCGAGAGCAGGCCGCGAATTTGCTCGGGCAGGGCCGGGTCGAAATTTTTGGCATAGCGAATGTAGGGCGCAAGTTCTTCGGTAACGCGTCCTTCTTCTACATAGATCTTTAGCGACTCTACCGAAATGGATCGTTCTATGACGCCAAAGGAAAAGGTGATGGTTTCGGCGGCGGGGCTAGGGCGAGCTGCCGGGGGGGAAAAGGCGATCGCCAGCTGAACCAAACTGAGTCCAAGGCCCCATCGTACCCATCGAATAAAAGGAGAATCACCAACGCGCATGGATGAATCACCACACTGAGTTTTTACATCGTCATCAACATAGTCATCATAGGCTAACGGGTTGGGCCTCGGTTTGCCGTTGGCTGTCTAGGCTAGCGACCGTTTAACTTTCAGGGTTGAATTTTCAGGGTTGAATTTTCAGGGTTGAATTTTCAGGGCGCTATTTCAGCAAGACTAACAGCGCCGCCTCCGTTAGCTGAGTAATGCCAAGCTCTGCTGCTTTTTCCTGCTTCGAGCCTGCTTTTTCTCCTACCACTACATAGTCCGTTTTAGAACTCACCGATCCGCTAACGCGACCGCCAGCGGCCTCGATCATAGCTTTGGCCTCCGAGCGCTTTAGCGTGGGTAAGGTGCCGGTGATCACAAAGCTTTTGCCTGAAAAAGTCTGAGGCTGAGTACTCTCCGGTTCTTCAGCGGCCTCTAGCTGTAGTCCGGCAGCTCGCAGCCGTTCAATCAGCTCTTGGTTTGCAGGCACTTGAAACCACTGGCGCACGGAGAAGGCGATTTCGGGGCCGATGCCGAATACTCGGGCGATCGCATCTCCGCCGGTTTGGGCTAGCACGTCTACCGAGCGAAAATTGTCTGCTAGTATCTGAGCGTTGGTGCTGCCGACTAGCCGAATACCTAGGCCATAGAGCACTTTTGCCCAGGGACGCTGCTTCGAAAAGGCGATCGCATTTATCAACTTGGTGGCTAGCTTTTCGCCCATGCGATCTAGCTGCATCAAATCTGGCAGCGTCAAATCGTACAAATCGGCCACCGACTTTACCATGCCGTTTTCTATCCATTGCTGCACCCAGCGATCGCCTAGTCCGCTAATATCCATTGCATCGCGAGCCGCCCAGTGGCTGATGGATCCTTGCAAAATAGCTGGGCAAGAGCCATTGACGCAGCGAGTGACGGCTTCTCCTTCGGGCTTTACAACGGGCTGGCCGCAGACCGGGCAGGTTTTAGGCAGGCGGTAGACCTCTGCGTTTTCGGGCCGCAGATCTTTAATGACGCGTACGACTTCGGGGATAATTTCTCCGGCTTTGCGGACAATGACCGTATCGCCTAGATGCAGATCGAGTTCGGCTAGTCGATCTGCATTGTGTAGGGTGGCTCTGGCCACCGTCGTGCCTGCTAGCTGCACTGGGCTGAGTTCGGCGACCGGTGTGATTGCGCCGGTTCGACCTACCTGTACGGTGACGGAATTGAGCCGGGTAGGGACTTCTTCGGCAGGGTATTTAAGCGCGATCGCCCATCTTGGAAACTTGTTGGTAAAGCCCAGCCGATCTTGCAGCTCAAAGCTGTTTAGCTTCACCACTACGCCGTCGGTCAAGTAAGACAAATCATGTCTTTCCTTGTCCCACCGTTCGTAATAGCTTGCCACTTCATCGGCAGATTGGCAGATCTGGCGGTTTGGATTTACCCGAAAGCCTAGAGACTGCAAGCATTCTAGCGCCGACCACTGATCGGTTGGTGTCTCTACGTCGCCTGAGCCTTTTGGCATAATGAGCGTGTAGGCGAAAAAGTCTAGCCGCCTTTGGGCTACCTTTTTGGCGTCTAACTGTCTTAGCGTTCCGGCGGCGGCGTTGCGTGGGTTGGCGAATAGCGCTGTGCCCTCGGCTTCGCGCTTTTGGTTAATCTCTTCAAAAACATCTAGGGGTAGAAATGCCTCGCCACGGACTTCAACGACCGGGGGCGGCGTCTGATTGCCTGGCATGTGCAGCCGCAGCGGAATGGCTCGAATGGTGCGGACATTGGGCGTAATATCTTCACCGGCAATGCCGTCGCCACGGGTGACGCCACGGGTAAGGAGGCCGTTTTCGTAAGTGAGGGCTAATGCATTACCGTCGATTTTTAGCTCAGTGACAGCGGGTGCTTCTTCTACGTCGGGTTCTAACCTTTGCCAGCGCCCTTGCCACTCTCGATATTCCTCGCTGTCGAAGGCATTTTCTAAGCTGTAGAGCGGAATGTTGTGCTTTACAGAAGTGAACTGCTCGGCCGGCTTTGCGCCGACTCGCTGCGTGGGGCTATCGGGCGTTAACAGCTCAGGGTGGGCGGTTTCAATGTCTTGTAGTTCGCGGTACAGGCGATCGTAAACAGAGTCTGGAAGGTCGGGCGCGTCGAGTACGTAGTAGGCATAGCTGGCTTTTTGGAGCTGCGATCGCAGTTCTGCTGCCCGTTTTTCTACGGCTGCTAGTGCGTTCTCACGGCTCGCTGACTTTGCCGACTGATTCGCGACCATACTTACCTCACTCCAAATAGTTTATACGTACTATAAAGCAATCTACTGATTTTCAAGATAAAGGCAATTGCGTCCGCTTGTCTGCTGCTTCAAGTTTTTCCTGGTGGCAATCTTGATTGCTATTTAATTTTGATTGCTATTTAGACAGACGGATTCTGGCAAAACTTACTGTTCTCAAAAAAACTCTTGTTCGTGGGAATACTGCCTTAATCGCTGTATATCAAAATATTTTAATGAAGATTACTACCAAGTTTATTGGCTCCTCTACGCTGCTAGTAATCTTTGTAGCTATTCTTTCGGGTAGCAGCTACTGGCTCAATCGGCGGGCCGCTAATTCTTTAGAAGCTAGCTACATTCAGTCTCAGCAAACAGCGGCGGCGGTGGCGATGCTAGAGTCCACGCTACAAGACCAGCTGGTATCTCTAAGTCGTCTGTCTGTTCTTTCGGATAAAAACGCGGAGATGGATTACTATCGGCGTCAGCATCAGGCATTTTTAGATGCGCTAGATGCGTTTGCGCAGACCGCACCCGCAGACGATCTGATTCTGCAAGCGCAGATAAAAACAATTCGCGATCAGCACGATTATCTCAATGAGCTAGCCGCTCGGGCCTCGGCTGACAGCTCCTCCGAGCAGCAGCTTCAGGGTTTAGCTCGGTCGCTCAAAGTCTTTGAAGATAGCCTCAATATCTATATTCAAGCGCTGCTAGAGCAGTCTAAAAGTCAGGCGTCGGACTACCGGGCGCAGTCTGAGTTTTTTCATGCGCAGGTTGTCTGGCTAGAGGCCATTCGCCTAGCTGCTTTGCTGCTGCTGCTGGCTATTCAGTTCCGCTGCTGCCTTCAACCTGTTACCAATTCTTTGCGGCGTTTTCAGTCCGGCGTTGATCGGATAGGGTGCGATTTTTTAACGACTGCTCAAGTCGATCGGCAGGCGGTTATTCAGACCCATAAGATTCAGATGGATACGGGCGACGAGCTACAGGTACTCGCAGAGGCTTTTAACCAGATGGGCGATCGCTTAGCGGAGTCTTACCGCGAGCTAGAGCGCCGGGTAGCCGAACGGACAGAAGCGCTGCGCCAAGCTAATAGGGATTTACAGGTTGAGGTGTGCGATCGCACCGCAGCCGAGAACAAGCTCAAGCGCACGCTTGCGCAGCTCGAGCGAACCCAGCTACAGCTATTGCACACCGAGAAAATGGCAAGCTTAGGCCAGCTAGTGGCGGGCGTTGCGCACGAAATTAATAATCCGGTTAGCTTTATTCAGGGTAATCTTGTGCCTGCTCAAGAGTACGTAGATAGTCTAATTGGCCTGGTTCGCCGCTATCAGACAGATTATCCTAACGCTTCAGAAGACTTGCAGCAGGCTGTGGAAGAGGCCGATGTCGATTTTATTCAGACGGACTTTCCCAAACTGCTGACTTCGATGCAAACAGGCGCCGAGCGGATTACGACGATTGTGCGATCGCTGCGCACTTTTTCCCATCTAGACGAATCAGAAACTAAGCTGGCTGATATTCACAGTGATTTAGACAGCGCCCTGCTGCTGCTTTCTTCTCGGCTGAGCCAAACGGCTGATCGCCCCGAAATTACGGTTGTACGAGACTATGGATCGCTTCCCCAGGTCTACTGCTATCCCAGCCAGCTTAATCAGGTCTTTATGGGCATTTTGACCAATGCTATAGATGCGCTCACGCTAGAGCCTATCGACTGCGATCAATCGACCGGCTGGCCAGCCTTGCCGCTAGCACCAACCCTCTCAATTAAGACAAGCGCCACCGCCGACTATGTTCGTATCGACATTGGCGATAACGGCCCCGGTATGAGCGAAGCTGTACGCGCTAAGCTTTTTAGCCCGTTTTTTACGACTAAGCCAGTTGGCTCTGGAATGGGATTGGGCCTAGCTATGAGCTATCAAATCGTCGTCGCTAATCACAAAGGGGCGATCACCTGCAAATCTGCGCCCGGTGAAGGCACCCTATTCTCAATCGATATTCCGCTAACGCTGAAGCTTCAAAATGAACCGGCAAAGCTACCCGTTATTGACCCGGCCAAGATGCTTACCGTCTAGATTGCAGTTTGCGATATACCGCTTTGAGATCCACGTTGTGATGGGCGATCGCTACGAGCGTGTGATACAGCAAATCGGCCACTTCTCCAGCGATTTCATCCGGCTCGTCGTCCTTGCAAGCCATCACCACTTCTACGGCTTCCTCGCCGATTTTTTGCAGAATTTTATTGTCGCCACCTTCAAACAGCTTGTTGGTGTAGGAGCCAGGCTGTGGATTGCGCTTACGATCGGCAATCGTGCTAAACACCTGTGAAAGCGTATCGGCAGGCGGCGGGCTTACCTGCGTGCCATTTGTGCCCTCTACCTGATGAAAACAACTGCGCTCTCCGGTATGACAGGCCACATCGCCCATTTGCTCTACCGTTACGAGCAGCGCATCGCTATCGCAGTCGTAGCGCAACCCCTGCACTTTTTGCAGATGCCCAGACGTTGCGCCTTTATGCCACAGCGTTTGTCTAGAGCGGCTCCAGTACCAAACTTCGCCCGTGTCCATCGTCTTTTGCAGCGCTTCGGCGTTCATCCAGGCCATCATTAGCACGGTGCCGTCCAAATAGTCTTGGGCGATCGCAGGCACCAATCCCTGCTCGTTATAGCGAATTTTGTTAACGGGAATAGGAGCCGAGCTAGAAGTCATAGGGAAAAGTGCGATCGCATTAAAGCAAGCGCATAAGAAACAAGAGCAGCTATTATGCTAAATCTTCGTCGAACAGTTTAGATATCCTTCTCGTTCATTCTCACCCCGTCTGCCATCTCATACTCGCTGCGATCTTGACCAAACTGAGTCACTACGCCTATAGCCGCGTTATCTAACTCCCATACCAAGATCAAGAATTGCGTGGATTTAGCTTAATTAAAACGATTTCCTATTTAAAATCTCAGCGATTACCGCGTACTCTACATTCCTTTACAATCTGAAACACAGTGCCTCTCTAACCGCTACGATAAAAAACACTGCTGTTTTAGCGTTGACTCTGTAGCCTATCTATTTTTAGTCATTGGCTTAGCCTTTGAGATCTAGTGCGATATTGCTTCGAGCGCCAGCAACCTTCATCATTCCTACTCTTCATTTATCCAGCAAGGAGCGCGTTTTGGTTACTACCCTAACCCTGAACACCACGAAATCTGACGAGATTTTCTCAGCAGCCCAGTCCCTCATGCCCGGTGGCGTTAGTTCTCCGGTACGTGCCTTTCGCTCCGTTGGCGGCCAGCCCATCGTTTTCGACCATGTAAAAGGTGCCTATGTCTGGGACGTAGATGGCAACCAATATATTGACTACGTGGGCACCTGGGGGCCTGCGATTTGTGGCCATGCGCACCCCGAAGTGCTCGATGCGCTCAAGCTAGCCTTGGATAAGGGCACTAGCTTTGGTGCACCTTGCTACTTGGAAAACGTACTGGCCGAAATGGTCATTGAAGCCGTACCTAGCGTAGAGATGGTGCGCTTTGTAAACTCTGGCACCGAGGCTTGCATGGCCGTTTTGCGCCTGATGCGAGCCTTCACCGGGCGCAACAAAATTATTAAGTTTGAAGGCTGCTACCACGGGCATGCGGATATGTTCCTGGTGAAAGCGGGTTCTGGCGTTGCTACGTTAGGCTTGCCCGATTCTCCTGGCGTTCCCAAAGCGGCGACTGCCGATACGCTAAACGCGCCCTACAACGATCTAGAAGCCGTTAAGAAGCTCTTTGCAGACAACCCTGGCGAGATTTGCGGCGTCATCCTAGAACCGGTGGTTGGCAACTCTGGCTTTGTTACCCCGGATGCTGGTTTTCTAGAGGGGCTGCGCGAAGTCACTAAAGATAACGACGCGCTGCTGGTATTTGACGAAGTGATGACTGGCTTTCGGATTGCTTACGGCGGTGCCCAGCAGAAATTCAACGTCACGCCGGATCTAACTACGATGGGCAAGGTAATTGGCGGCGGCTTGCCAGTGGGTGCCTATGGTGGACGGCGCGAAATTATGGAGATGATTGCGCCTGCGGGGCCGGTTTATCAGGCGGGAACGCTCTCGGGTAATCCGCTGGCAATGACCGCTGGAATTAAGACGCTGGAGATTTTGCGTCGCCCTGGGCAGTACGAGCAGCTAGAGAAGATTACCAAGCGGCTAAGCGACGGTTTGCTAGCTGCGGCTCGCGATGCGGGACATGAGGTATCGGGCGGTAGCATTAGCGCCATGTTTGGTATGTTCTTCACGGGTTCGGAAGTGCACAACTATGACGATGCCAAAAAGTCTGACTTGGATAAGTTCAGCCGCTTCCATAGAGGCATGTTGGAGAATGGCATTTACCTGGCGCCTTCTCAGTTTGAGGCAGGGTTTACGTCTTTGGCGCATACTGATGAGGACGTGGATAAGACGATTGCGGCGGCAAAGCGTGTTTTAGCTGAGATTTAGCTGAGATTCAACTGTGGACATGTACGAAGATGAGTTAGCCGTATTAGATGCTGAGGTCGGGCGGGAAAGTCCGTTCGACCCGCTAGATGATATTGAGCCGCTGGATGAGTCTTCAGAGCCGAAGCCCAATCCAGATAATATGCTGCTGCTATTGCATCATCCAGAGAAGGAGCAGCGGATGTTAGGTGCGCGGGCTTTTTGTGAGATTAAGGACGATCGGGCAATTCCTTTTCTAATTGGGATGCTCTCTGATCCTTGTCCGCTGGTGCGGGTGAGTACAGCGTATGCGCTAGGTCGCAATACTAGCAGCGTGGCGGTAATGTCGCTGGTGGCTCAGTTTAATCGGGACTGGAATGGGTATGTGCGTAAGGGCATTGTGTGGGCGTTAGGCAATACGCCGGATGCTCGGGTGGTGGAGACGTTGGTAGATGCGATCGCGAACGACATCTCCGCCGTTCGCCTGTGGGCTGCAAGTGCACTAGGTCAAACACCCAAAATCGGCTACGACTCGATGATTAAAGCGATGCCTGCCTTGATCAAAGCCATGCGCCGCGATCCAGAATCGGCGGTGCGCAGTAATTGCGCTTGGTCAGTCGGGCTAATTTGCGCTGAGCTGCCTTCAAACGTTGTATACGCAACGGCGATCGATGCGCTGATTGAAACCTTTGCCGAAGACGATGAGCTAGGCGTGAAAGAAGATGCTCGCTCAGCAATTTTGAGCGTGGGCGACTCTCGTGGCTTGCAGGTGATTGAGGAGATTGAGCAGGACGGTTATTTCTAAGCAGCTTTTGGCTTCTAGGCGTTTTGGCTTTTAGGTGATAGACACCAATCAATAGGCAAGTGCTACGCAATCATCCGAAAAAGTAGTTTCACCTGCGATAGATAGCTCGTTAGCTCAGCCGTTAGTGCGATGGATATTCCATCACATTATTAATTTCGAACCCCGAACCTGGATATCGCCGTTGTAAAGCTGCCGTGATTGCAACACAAAAGTAGACACCCTTTTCCTTAAAACATTTTCTGATCGAAGTTTCTAACTCTATGCTGGCATGCGACTTGACGGTTAAAAAAGAGCTTTATGCAAAAGTGGAATTCCGAATATTGGGTAGCTAATGTGGGGTTCCCTTGCTTTAATACTGGGCGTTTTTTCTCTTCCCAGACAGACTCAATAAGAGAGCAGTGAGAATCATCCCGACTCCGAATCCAAAGGCGAGTAAGAGTCCTAACGGGAGCGGAGTGGTTTCGCCATTTAGGAAGGCGATTGAGACGGGCGTGCCGTTTTGCGCGGAAAGAATTGCGATCGCCATTATCAAAACCGCTGGAATTACTACCACTAAAAACTTCACCACAGCTATTTCTCCTTTTTGATTGGCCTCTTCAGCATGATACGCGCAAACAAAAGCATCGTGTTGGGTTGCTATTGCTTTTTCATTTAGCGGCAATGGTTAGTGAGACGCTAGAGAGGTCGGGTTAAATCAGACTGTCGGGCCGCGCTGTGTTACTTCTAAATAGATGTGCTCTAACCCAATAGGATGGCGCGAAATAGAGTCTACAGAAAGGCCCGAGAATTTGTCTAGCAGTTCGGGAAGCTCCAGCAGCTCGGGCACCCAAAAGGCAAGGTTCTTACCGTAGTGACGGGGTGTAAATCCGTGGGACTCGGCGCGGGCGATCGCACTTTCCTCATCTTGGGTCTGAATCATCACGATCTCCTTGGCCGGAATGCGCTGACGCAGTGTTTCTAGGGTGCCGTCTGCGAGCAGTGACCCTTGCTTGATAATGCCAATGCGATCGCACAGCCGCTCTACTTCATCGAGCAAATGCGTTGTCAGCAGCACGGTTACGCCCTGCTGCTTCAGCAATCGAATGAGCTCCCATACTTCGTAGCGAGCCTCAATGTCGAGTCCGGTAGAAGGTTCATCGAGTACGACTAGCTTGGGCTGATGGATAATCGCCGCCGCTAGACTGAGCCGCCGCTGCATCCCACCGCTGAGATCGCCAACGACGCTATCGGCTCTATCGGCTAAATTTACCGCCGATAGGCAATAGTGGACGCGCCCCGGCAGTTCCTTTTTGGGCAGTCCATATATGCGAGCTAAAAAGGACAGGTTCTCTTGGCAGGTCAGACTCTGGTAGAGCAGATTTTGCTGAGGCATCACGCCGACTAGTAGCTTAGTCGCCTGGCTGACCGGCTTTCCCTGGACTAAAATCTCGCCGCTATCCGGTTTTAGCAGTCCGCATAGCAGGTTGAGCGCGGTGGTTTTGCCTGCGCCATTTGGCCCTAGCAATCCGTAGATTTCGCCGGGTTCTAACGCTAAAGACAGATTGTTTAGCGCCTGCCTTTGGCCAAACCGTTTAGACAGATTCGAGATTTTTAGCATGAAAGAAGGCTGAGCGGGCAGCGTTGCCGTCGAGAGTTAACCGTCGCATCATCATCCTACAGACTGAGTTTTTTGGTGCGATCGCTAGGCCAGTTCGGCAAAGCCTTAAAACTCAACGCCTGCCTGCGCTTTAATGCCCTGCTCTTTAAAGGGATGCTTCACCAGCGTCATTTCGGTCACCAAGTCGGCTCGTTCAATTAGCTCTGGCGGTGCACCTCGCCCGGTGAGAATAACGTGGGTCATCTCCGGCTTTTCCGCTAGTCCGGCGAGCACCTGCTCTACAGAAAGATAGCCTAGCTTAAGCGCGATGTTGACTTCATCGAGGAGCACGGTGCGATAGTTGGCGTCGCGGATGTAGGTCAGCGCTTTTTCCCAGGCAGCTTGGGCCGTTTTAATATCGCGATCGCGATCCTGCGTTTCCCAGGTAAAGCCTTCGCCCATTGCGTGAAATTTTAGCTGGTCTGGCCAGTGGCTTAGCGCTGCTTTTTCCGCTGGCTCCCAGCCGCCTTTGATAAACTGCACAATGGCGACTTTGAATCCGTGGCCGAGCGATCGCAGTACCACACCCAAAGCTGCCGTTGTTTTGCCTTTCCCGTTGCCTGTATTAACGATAATCAGCCCTTTCTCTATTTTGCGCTCGGCCAGTCTTTTCTCTTGGACTTCCTTTCGGCGCTCCATTTTGCGCTTGTACTGCTCCTCGCTAAGACCTTTTTGCGTTGCCTCTTCGTCGAGTTGCGTAGCCGTTTCGTCTAGAGCAGTCTGGTCAGAGTCAGTTTTAGAGCTAGCCATATTGAATTAAAAACGGGTTAGTAGCGCTCTTAATCTTAGCCTTTAGGCTGAGCGAATCTGGCTAGATGTCACGATGTGAGATGCGATAATGCAGATAAAGACAGGCATTCAAGCAGCATGACCCTCAAGCGCATTATTTTATCTATTCTGACGCTGATCGTATCAATAGAGTTGGGCACATCGCTGATTACCAGCTTTGGTCAGCCGCAGGTTGGCAATCAGCTTCAGCTTTATCAAACTGATCTGCTAGTGCAGGCCAGTAAGTGGGAGGGTAGCGGCCTTTCTCCCGATGAGGTGCAGCAGTTTCGCAGCGCGCTGTTTGGCGAAGATCCTTTTGAAGCGATCGCGAAGCAGTACCAGGAAGTGCGTAAGGATGCGACGACCGGTCTAGATCGATTACAGCAGCAGCTAGCTGCTCCAGAGCAAAAGTCAGCTGCTTCAGAGCTAGCAACGACGATTCAGGCGCAGCAGCAGCTTGTTAATCAGATTGATTTGCGGATGGGTCTAATCGAAGCCCAGACAGATCGCGTAGGCGAGGCCATTAGCACTTGGGAGGAGCTGGCCCAGCGACCGGGCGACAGTGCCCAGCTAGCAACCGTGCTGGCAGATTTGTGGCGAGATCCACCGAAGATAGCGCCTTCAGCGGAGCCGCTGTTAGAGGGTCAGCTGCGCGGCTGGTTTCGCTATCGCGCTTTGAAGCGTCTTTACACCGTTCAAGATGCGATCGTGCGACTAGACAAACTAGAGGCCGACGAGCGCAGCGCGGCTGAGCAGGCGGTCGTTAAGACGACATTGGTGCAGGTGTTACCTTCGCTGGCGGCGCTACTTGGTAGCGGTGGGCTGATTGCGCTCATTGGTCAGCGGTTGCTAAAGGGAAAAGACTCTGTTTTGGCGATCGCCGAATCGCCTTGGGAAGTGCCCTGGGATTGGGAAACCGTTTGGCAGGTAATTGTCGGCGGCTTTTTGTTTATTGGTCAAATTGCCTTGCCCGGTACAGTTCTAATCGTGCGCTCTATCCTCGCTTCGCCGGTAGCGATTAATGCGGCGGACGGCGGCGTGGCGGCCATTGGCCTGATTGCGGAGATGAGCAGCCGGGGAAGAGCGGTTTATTCGCTAGGGTTCTATATCGCGATGGCGGCAAGTACGCTGGGCGTTTTGTACTGGTCGATTAAGCAGTATCTACCGCTGTCGAAGGATTGGTTTCGAATCACGATTAAAGGGCGCTGGCCGCTTTGGGGGGTTGGCAGTTATTTAATCGCGCTGCCGCTGATGCTAGGCGTGGCTTTTCTCAATCAGCAGATTTGGCAGGGGCAAGGCGGAAACAACCCGCTGCTACAGCTTGTATTAGAGGAGCGCGATCCGCTGGCGTTGGGTCTATTTTTGTTTACGGCGGCGGTGGCTGCCCCGATTTTTGAGGAGATTCTGTTTCGCGGCTTTTTGCTGCCTTCGCTGACGAAGTATATGTCAGCCTGGAGTGCGATCGCGCTGAGCGGCTTTATCTTTGCCGTTGCGCACTTGAGCTTTTCGGAGATTTTGCCGCTGACGTTGCTGGGTGCGATTTTAGGATTTGTGTATGTGCGATCGCAAAATCTACTCGCTTCCATCTTGCTACACAGCACCTGGAACAGCGCTACGATGATCGGCTTATTCCTACTCGGCAGCGGCAGTTAGCAGATGTTCAGCGCGATTGACCCTCTTTGCTTTCATGGCTAACGCTAACTTATTGGCGTTGATGGTGTTGCTATTGGGTATAGCGATCGCTGCTTTCTACTCTAGCTGGGCTCTTTAAACTGAAAAGCGCTGATTCTTGTAGATTAGAATCAGCGCTTCCTTGCGCTATTGCGCTTATTGCGCTATTTTTCCCGACTTGAAGCTTTCCCGACTTGGAGCTTTCCCAACTTGAAGTCTGCTGGTCGTAGAGCGCTACTCCTCAGCAGTTTGGGGTGGCCAGCTGCTGTCTTCGCTCTCATCTCCATCTTCGGGATCGTCGTCAAAGTCCTGATTGTCATACTTACTAGACTGAGGCCCGCCCGACTGCGATCCAGGCGTTCTATCGGCAAAAGACTCGCTGCCAAAGCCAGTAGCCGCAGAACCAGAGCCTCTGCTAGAAGCGTAGCTAGAACCAATGTTTTGGCCTTCAGAGCTGGCAGGTCTAGCCGTTGCAGCACCAGCGCTAGGAGATGAGTCATCCGTCGCTGTAGGACTTGGCTCTGTTGCTGTCGAACTCGAAGGTGCCGCAGCAGAACTTGGGGCCGAAGACTCTGAGCCTGTCGAACTTGAAGTCGTTGAGGTCGTAGAACTCGGCGCATCAGAAGGCGTTACTAGCTTCGCTACGGGAGAATCCTCTCTAGGTGCAGCTAACGGTGCGTTAGGGTCAAGGCCTAGCTCCTCGCGGGCTTTACTTAGAGCAGCGGCGATGCTTTCACGGCCCGTATCCAATAGGCTTTTACTTTTTTGGGCAGCGATTTCTGGGGCTGCAGCAGAGCTAGGTACGCTAACGTCTTTTTGGTCAATCCAGTCGCGAACGCCTTTGCCAGTTTTTACTGAAGCATCGCCAAACCAAGCACCAAAGACAAAGAACGAACAGATAACTAGCCATACTAGCTGAGCGGATTCTTTGAGAATATCACCAGTGAGGCTAAGAGCCGACTGGTAGGTATTGGCCGTCTCCTTTGCAAATAAGAGATCCCAAAGCTCAGAAGCCTGCGTTTGAATGCGATCCATAATTTCAACAGCTGTAGTTTTTACGTTTTTCTAAAAGAATGAGCGTATTTGTAGTCTTTTCTCAAGCTAGCCTCCCCAGACCTTCTGTAAAACGGCCTCTGGTTTGATATCGGCTATTTTTCGACTGTCGGCGGTTAGACCTAAAAAGCGAGTTTCTTCGCCTTCGATAGCGGGCAGCATTTCTTCCGGCTGGTTTTTCCCAAACAAAACTAGGGTAAATACCTTGAGGGCTACGGCTAGCTGCATAATGTGGCTGTCGGGCGCAATCATCAAATTGGCTCCTGCAATCAGCGCTGCTGCCTGTCCTAGATTTTGAGCGGTGGTGATCAATAGCTGAGCGTCTTGGCTTTTTAGCAGATTTACCTGCTCGCTGCTGTCATCGGTTTGCAATAGCACAATTGCCATGTCGGGCTGCTTCTCTTTGAAGTCTTTGATGAGTGCCTGCCAACTTGCCAACGGATAGCTGGCTTGCTGATCGCCGTATGCGGTCGTAGGCCCTGGGTACATCAGCACGTAGCCGTCTTTTAGCTCGAGGCGATCGCGCAAAGCATCGGCCCACTTAATATCGGCTTCTGGCACATTAATTGCCAGTGCTGGCGTAGCGGTGCCCATTTCTATGCCGCTGAGCAAGTCGTGATAGCGCTCGGCTTGGTATTTGGCCGCTGATGAGACCGTTGCTGTGTAGAAATAAGGAGCTTTGGTCGTTTTATAGGCGACCCGCGTAGGAATCCCACTGAGCCAGAGCATTAGCCCTGTACTCCAGGTGGTATCGGCTGAGAGCACGACCTCGTATTCTCGGTCGCGGACGATTCCGAGCAAGTTGGCCCAATCGGAGGGGGTTTTGGCGGCTGAATAAGAAAAAGGCACTACCGTGTCTACAATTTTGGACACGCGGTAGGCGGGGGCTGCCTTGGGTTCCACAACGACGCCAATTTCAGCGTTTGGGTAGGCCCGTTTGATATCGTCAAGGGCTGGGAAAAACAAAAGCTGATCGCTGATGCCACCAGGGACTAAGGCCAGTATGCGCATGTGGTTAAAATTTTATATTTTTATCCGCTCATATTTTAAGGGACGCTGGGCGGTTAAGGCGATTTTCCTATGAAATAAAACTAAATTATTGGCTGCTGTGTCCTATGTAACTATTGAGAAAGCCTGGAGCTTCTATGAATCGGCCTTCACCTTCTGTCCATCTTTTGCTGCCCTGCGCGGGAGTCGGTCGCCGTATGGGCAGCGATCGCAACAAACTACTTTTGCCTTTGCTCAACCGTCCGATTATGGCCTGGACGCTCGAGGCGGCGATCGCTGCCGAAACGGTGCGGTGGATTGGCCTAATCTGCCAGCCGGTAGATCGTCCCGATTTTGAGCAAATTATAACTAGTATTAGACCGAGTAAGCCGGTTGTATTTATTCAAGGCGGCAACACCCGGCAGCGCTCTGTGTACAACGGGTTGCAGGTGCTGCCTAGCGAAGCGACTCATGTGCTGATTCACGATGGGGCCAGGTGCTTGGCTACAGCATCGCTTTTTAACCGCTGCGCTGAGGCGGCAATGAACATGCCAGGGTTTATTGCGGCTGTGTCGGTTAAGGACACCATCAAGCAGGTGAATGAGCACAAAGTGATTACGGATACGCCAGTGCGCGATGACTTGTGGGCAGCGCAGACGCCGCAAGGGTTTGAGGTAGATTTGCTGAAGCGGTGCCACGGCCGGGGGAGAGAGGAAGGTTGGCAGGTGACTGATGACGCTGCGCTGCTAGAGAGATGTGGGGTAGATGTGCGAATTGTAGAAGGCGAAGAAACGAATTTAAAGGTGACGACGCCGGTGGATTTAGCGATCGCGCAGTTTATTCTTCAGCAGCGCGGTGAATCGCAAAAATAAGGCGAGCTAGGTAGCAGAGAAAGTTAGGGGCGATCGCACTTATATGCTGAAACTTATACGCTGAATCTTAGGCACTGAATTAGACACTGAAAAACTCCCTTGCCTTGTAATCTGTGGCAAGAGAGTCTTGAGGAACCGAGTTTTGAAGCATTAAGCTTACAGGTCGCCACCGCGAACGGCTAGCAAGAAGACGATGGCAGGGCCAGCAATCACCACCATAGCCAGCATGGTTAGCTGTCCAATCAACACAAAATCAATACTGCTTAAAAAACCCATCTATCCTCCGAACAGTTCTAACCGAACCACATTGAGACAATTACACTGCGAGCATTGTACCTGTTTTGGGGGATGCAAATTTAGGATTGTTTACAAAATTCTAAGGTTCAGCGCTCGTCAGCTTGGAATCTTATAATCTAAGCGTATCTGGTATGGTCTTACCACTGATGTTTATCCTATTTATGCCCAATGGCCACCTGGCAATGCGTTAAAAACTGCGGTGCCTGCTGCCAGCTCGACCCGGCAGATCGCCCAGACCTAGCAGATTATCTATCGCCTGCCGATCTGGCACTGTATATGAGCATGGTGGGTGAAGACGGCTGGTGTATTAATTACAGCAAAGCGGATCGCAACTGTCAGATTTATGACGATCGGCCCAGTTTTTGTCGGGTACAGCCAGATACTTTTGCGCGGCTTTACGATATTCAGCCTAAAGAACTCAACGATTTTGCGATTGACTGCTGCGAGCAGCAAATTACGGGCGTTTACGGCAATCGCAGCGAGGAAATGGATCGATTCTACGAAGCCGTGGGTATAGAGAGCCATGTGATTGAAATTGTAGGCGAAGCCGACTCGGAATAGCGAATTTTTGAGCCTTTGGCTATTAATGGGCATTGCGATTATCGACGAGTTTGCAGATAATGAAACAACTATGAAATTGCGCTTGCTGTGACCTCTTCCGATTCTTCTGCGACGGATGCCGCTCAAATAAGCACCCCCTCGGATGCCGACTCAACGAGTGAAGTCGAAATTGACGCCTCGCTTTTGGTAGAAGATTCGGCCGTTGCTGAGGTGATTGCCGCCGCCAAAAACTCGGACTCAAAAGGATTCTGGGGCGTATTTGCCTCTACCTTCATCACTATTTTTCTAGCTGAACTAGGCGACAAAACTCAAGTAACCACAATGCTGATGAGCGCGGAATCGCAGTCGCCGCTAACTGTGTTTGCCGGGGCGGGTTCAGCGCTGATTGCGACTAGCCTAGTCGGTGTGCTTTTAGGAAGATGGCTATCGACTCGCGTTTCACCCGAAACTTTAGATGTCTGCGCGGGTATTTTGCTTTTGCTCATTACCATTGGGCTAGTCGGAGATATCGTCGGTCAGTGAGTTAAATTTACGTTTTAAAAGGGCAGGGCTAGGATGGATTTTCAACTTTTTATCGTGAGCTTTGCAGCCGTTTTTGTGTCGGAGCTAGGGGATAAGAGCCAGTTGGCGGCGATCGCACTTGGCGGCTCCTCGTCCTCTCCCAAAGCAGTCTTCTTTGGCACTTGCGCCGCCTTACTCCTCGCCTCTGGCCTCAGCGTCCTTCTCGGTGAGAGTACCGCTCTGTTCCTGCCCGAAAAAATTGTCAAGGGCGTTGCCGCAATTGGATTTGGGCTACTAGCGGTTCGCCTTTTATGGCCAGATGATGAAGCTGAAAGCTAATAGCCTTAGTTTTATTGATCGTAACGGTCGTAAAAATCCCGATGCAGATCGAAGGTCTACATCGGGATTTTCATTTTATTTCATTCTAGAAAATGCAGTATCTAGAGTACGACTAGAAAGCGGCTTTAATGTCTCGATAGCACAGCTTCACTAGCCAAGCGGCAGCGACTAGCTTGAGTCCTTCGAGCCCCCAATACAGTAAATGCATTGTGCCCATTGCGTTCGGCGCTTCGGCTGAGTCAACGAATTGGAGGCCCAGAGCGCTCATTTGAGGGGTGAAAATGTAGGTATACAGGAGTGCGATCGCCAGCAGCGCTCCGCTAGTTACCAGCGCCCACCGACTTTGCGAACCGCTTTCGAGTACGACAAACTGCCCGCGCCGGTTGCCCTGAGTCTGCTGACGCAAAACGAGCAGTCCCGTTAAAATTGCCGCCGCGCAAAGCACTTCTACCCGGTTAAATAGCCAAAACATACTGTAGCTAGCGGTTGCAAAATTAGGCCCTTCCATCATGCCGGACTCATACATCATCGGCATCATAAAGAAGTCGAGCAAAACGCTGCTGCTTAACCAAAACGTAGCGACTAAAAGGACGAGCGCGTCCCAGCTAAACTGATTGCGGGAAAGCCTGGAGATATTTGCCATTACTATCTTTGAAAAATGGATTTGTTCCTTTTACTCTAGCGAAGGAAATCTTTGACGCAGGCAAATGCTAAGCAGTCATACAAATAAATTCTCGTTGCGTTACAAAAGCAGAGCGGCACATGCTTTGCATTGCCTTAGCCTGCTCTCAATTTGACTGAGACTCTCGGTAAGATAGGCATCTTGTCTTTCCGTTCCAATTGTTTTGGATACTCATTGTCCTAGATATACTCATTGTCTTAGATATAAAGAGAACGCCTGCGATCGCAATAGAAAAGCCTTGCCGGGTTAGCAGCAAGGCTCTTACTCAGTCGAACAGCCTGCAAGGCATCAAACCCTACAGCAAAGGACTCTTGTCATCAATCAGGCCATCGCCACCAATGAGCCCAGGTGTTTTGGCGTCGCCTTCCGCAGGTTTTTTCTCATTGCCGCCGATCATCCCGTCGCCAGCGAGCATATCTAGCCCACCTTCACGGTCATAAGCGCGCGCCGTGCGATCATCTAACACCATGTCCTGAAGCGCCATGTCACTACCCAGGAAGGTTCCGTCAAACGACGTATCTACCTCAGGGGAAGACGGCTCTTCATAAGCATTGAAGCCCGTACCCGCTGGAATCAAGCGACCAATAATCACGTTCTCCTTCAGGCCACGCAGCCAGTCAGACTTACCTTCAATTGCCGCCTCAGTAAGTACACGAGTCGTCTCTTGGAAACTCGCCGCCGAGATGAAGCTGTCGGTATTCAAGGAGGCCTTGGTGATGCCTAACAGCACTGGCGTGTAGTCAGCTGGAGCCATACCCGTAATTGACATCGCTTCGTTCACCTGCTCAAGCTGACGAATCTCAACTAGCTCGCCTGGGAGCATGGTCGTGTCACCGCCATCTTCCACCCGCGCTTTAGAGGTCATCTGTCGAACAATTACCTCAATGTGCTTATCTGAAATGTCGATGCCCTGAGACTGGTATACCGACTGCACTTCGTTCACCAAGAACGACTGCACCTGCTCCAGACTCAGCATCGCCGCATCATGCGTGCCTTTGTTCTCCTTGAAGTACTTATAGAACACTTCTAGAATCTGGTGAGGATTAGAAGGGCCATCTGTGAGCGCCTCGCCCGTGGTCACCTTTTGGCCGTCACCGATTACCAGGTTTTGGCCAGGCGTCACCGGATAGTCAGTCACAACGCCGTCGCTTTCAACCACCTTAATCTCAACGGTTTCGTCCTCGGCATAGACCACTTGGGCCATTCCTGGACGCTCCGCTAGGATGCAGGCTTCTTTTGGCTTACGGGCTTCTAACAGCTCTTCAATACGCGGTAAACCCTGAATGATGTCTCCCGTCTTAGCCCGCTCAAACACTAGCAGCACTAGGTTGTCACCTCGCTGTACCAGGTCGCCGTTCTCAATATGGAGTACTGCTCCAGTCGATACGCGATAAGGACGGGCAATTCGCATGACGATCTCGCTGTCGCTTGCCGAAATCACCTGGCCAGAATCAGGCGAGATAACGCCTTCTGCAATCTGGGTGTTGTCTACGAGCAAGTCGCCTTCAGAGACCGTTGGGCTATTGCCATTAGTGGCAATGGTTACGCGGTCGGCGTCCCGGACGACTAGAACACGTCGTACCGATTCGAGATCTTGACGAATACCGCGAATTTCTCCAGCTTCCTTGCAGCGAATTTCAGTTCGCGCAATCACCGCGCCTGGCTCAATGGCATCGCCATCTTGTACTAGCAGCCGAGTTCGCGTACTGCCTTGCGTTTGGTCAGCGTCAATGTCGCGACGTACCACCAGGGTTTCTAGCACCACTAACTGTAAGCGCTTGGGCGATTCTTCGTCGTCCTCATCATCTGCTTTTAGCTCAATGTCCGCAGAGAGCTGAGCGCCACCCTCATCGATTTCGAGCACTAGCTGAGTCCGCAGAATTTCTAATCCTTCTACGGCCTTTACGCGCTCACCATCTTTGTAGAGAATTCGCTGAATTGCCCGCAGATTAATCGACTTATCGTCGCTATCGCTAACGGAGTCCTGGCTAGGAACCTTTGCCTCATCAGGCACTTCAAATTCCTGCACGGGGCGCAGCAATAGCGCCATGCCTTCAGGCGTTTCGACATACTCTACGTAGCGCAGCGCGTCGGCAACGACCCCCGGCATGACTTCTTCACCCGCGTTGACGATAGTGCCGCTCTTGCTTTCGTCCACATCTGGGCTGTCCACCATGTGGATATCGCCAGGGCGAATCACAATCTCACGCAGAATGTCGTTCTTTTGCGTTACTTCCACCACGCCGCTGGTCTGGCAGAAGATATCTTTAACGACTTCTGTTCCGGCTTCAATGAACTGGCCGCTCTCTACCATCAGCAGAGAAATGTCCTTGTTCACCTCGTGGGCTTCTTCTGGAATCCACAAAATGGTTCCACCTTTGACCACCTCATAACCGTTTTTAGCTTTGCCGCGCTTAGCGACTTCTACGCCCGCAAACTTGATGATGCCGCCGGTTTGTGTGCGGTAGGTATCATCAACTAGCTCAGCGACCACCTGATTGTTGGTGACTTTAGTGCCTGGCGTTGCGTTTAAGGAGAAACGCTGGCCATTGCCTGTTGTTAGAAAGTAGTGCTCACGGCCCTGACCGCTTTCTACAACGACTTCCGATTTGTCTAGCTGCACAGATGCCGTGATGATTTCGACTTCGCGGCCACCTTTACCGTCAGTAGAGGTACTGGTAAGTCGAACGATGCCGCCGCGCTCGGTCATGAGCTTGGTTTCGGCTAGTACACCTTGTTCGTCTACGCGATCGCCGTTCTTAACGACAGGCTCAGCACCCGGCGGCAAGTTATACACTTCGCCCGAGAGCACCCATAGCAATCCACCCCTTTGAGCGAGGCGAGTCATGTTTCCCTGTCGGTCGGTTTTCTCTTCTTGCACCAATCCTTCAAAGATAACCTCGCCCGACAAATCAGAGGTTACGTCCTTACTAGCTTTTTCCGTTACCTTTCGGACTCGGCTAGTACTTGGCATCTCAGCAATCATCTCGCCTTTTTGAATTTCGTCGCCATCTTTAGCGAACAAAATGGCACCTTGCGGTAGCGAAACGTTGTATTCCTTGCCGTTTGACTCAATTGCGATTTGGCCGTTCGCTTCTAGTACTAGCGCGTCTTCACCGTGGCGCGTTCTAAACGGACGAATGCGCAGCTGATCAACCGGGATCTTAATCGTACCCGTGCGTTTCGCCGTGACTTGAGGCGCGAGTTCTCCAGTAAAGGTTCCACCCGTGTGGAATGTCCGCATCGTGAGCTGAGTACCTGGCTCGCCGATAGACTGCGCTGCAATAATGCCGACGGCCTCACCGAGATCAACCATGTGAGAATGCGCCAAGCTCCAGCCGTAGCAGTGCTGGCATACAGAGCGAGCGGCTTCGCAAGTCAGTGCGGAACGGGCTTTTACTTCCTTAACTTTAGCGTCGCCAATGGCCTTGGTTAAATCGTCTGTAATAGCTTGGTTACGAGCGACAATGACTTCGCCGGTTTTGGGGTGCACCACGTCTTCCGCGGGCACTCGGCCTAGGAGCCTATCTTTTAGGGGAATCAGTACCCGTTCGCCATCTGTCATCGGGCGCACGGGAATGTAACGGTCTGTGCCGCAGTCAATCTCGCGCACAATTACGTCTTGCGAAACGTCTACCAATCGGCGAGTCAAGTAGCCAGAGTCAGCGGTTCTTAGCGCCGTATCTACTAGTCCTTTGCGTGCGCCGTAAGATGAAATAATGTACTCGGTAACGGTCAGACCTTCTCGGAAGTTGGTCTTAATAGGCAAGTCAATGATCTCGCCTTGAGGGTTGGCCATCAGGCCACGCATACCGACCAACTGGCGCACCTGCGAGATATTTCCCCTGGCCCCCGAGTTGGACATCATATACACCGAGTTCAAAGGATTGTTGTCGCGGAAGTTTTCCACCACTTTGTCTTTGAGGTGCTCGCTGGTTTCATTCCAGGTGTCAATTACTTTCTGGAAACGCTCAACTTCAGTAATTTCGCCTCGGGTATAGCGCTCTTCAGTATCGCGAATTTCTTCTTCAGCGGTCTCTAGCATCGCCTTCTTACTAGGCGGTACTTCAAGGTCGTTTACGCTGATAGATACGCCTGCTTTGGTCGCGTACTTAAAGCCAAGACTTTTGATCTCGTCTGCCATTACGGCAGTACGGGCGGTGCCGTAATGCTCAAACGACCAGGAAACTAGATTTTTTAGCTGCTTTTTATCAATGGTGCGGTTGCGAAATACAACGGGTCTTTTAGCGTCGCCTTGCTCAGTCATGCTGTTCGGTTGCCCCTTAGAACTCTTTTGCTGCGGTTTGAAATACGGGTGGAGATGTCTGTTGCGAAGCCGCTGTGATGGATAAAGTCACACAGCGGATTTTCGTTTTTAACGGCTGTTTATTGAGCTAGTGCGCCTAGTACAGCGTGGTTGTAGATAATTCGGCCTGGTGTCGTTTCGACATATTGAGAAAGAACATTGCCTGATTCGTCTTCTCGTACTCGGCGGAATTTGTAGAGCTTGGTTGTAACGCCCGATGATTCGTCGGTGTTGACTTCTTTAGGCTCGCTGTCGTCTTCGTCGTTCTCAACGTCACCGATAAATCGCAGCCAAACTTTGGCGTGCAAATCGACGTTGCCCTGTTCGTAGGCTGCGATCGCATCTTCCATATTGGCAAAATAACGCCCAGCCCCATTCTGCTTACTTGGGTTATCTGCCGTCAGGTAATAGCATCCCAGTACCATGTCTTGGCTCGGCGTAATAATTGGCCGACCCGTCGCAGGCGAAAGGATGTTGTTCGAAGCCAGCATTAGCAAACGCGCCTCAGACTGAGCCTCCAAAGAAAGCGGTACGTGCACTGCCATCTGGTCACCGTCAAAGTCAGCGTTAAACGCCGGACAGACCAGCGGGTGGAGCTGAATTGCTCGGCCTTCTACCATGATTGGCTCGAAGGCTTGAATTCCCAGTCTGTGCAGCGTGGGCGCTCGGTTCAGCATCACCGGGTGGTTCTGAATCACATCTTCGAGCACTTCCCACACGCTAGGATCGTTGCGCTGAATCAGCTTCTTCGCCGCCTTGATGTTGTTCACTAGGCCCTGACGAATTAGGCGATGAATCACAAACGGCTGAAATAGCTCAATTGCCATCTCACGCGGTAGTCCGCACTGGTGAATCTTTAGATTCGGGCCAACCACAATCACAGAACGACCCGAGTAATCAACTCGCTTACCCAGCAGGTTCTGACGGAATCGACCCTGCTTACCTTCGATAATGTCAGAGAGCGACTTCAGCGGTCGGTTGTTAGCACCGACCACCGTGCGTCCGCGGCGACCGTTATCAATGAGCGCGTCCACTGCCTCTTGCAGCATCCGCTTCTCGTTTCGAACGATGATCTCAGGCGCTAAAATCTCCTGCAATCTTGCCAGACGGTTATTTCGGTTAATAACGCGGCGATACAGGTCATTCAAGTCAGAGGTCGCAAAGCGGCCACCGTCCAACTGAACCATGGGTCGTAGGTCAGGCGGAATTACTGGAATCACGTCCAGCACCATCCACTCGGGCTTAGAGCCAGTCGCAATAAAGTTATCAATTACCCGCAGGCGCTTAATCAACTTGGCTCGCTTTTGACCTTTGGAAGTCGCAATCGTCTCCCGCAGTTGCTCAGCCGTTTCTTCTAACTGTAGGTCTTCTAGCAGTCGCATCAGCGCTTCTGCGCCAATTCCGACCTCAATACCTGCTAGCTGAGAATCTTCGTCATACAGCTGATCCTCAACTTCCATCCACTGATCTTCACTCAGCAGCTGCTTGTAAGTCAGGTTCTCTGCGTTACCTGGATCGAGCACAACATACGCGTTGAAGTAGACAATCTGCTCCACATCACGCAGCGGCATATCCATCAAAATCGCGATGTAGCTAGGAATGCCTTTCAGATACCAAACGTGAGCGACTGGCGCTGCTAGTTTGATATAGCCCATGCGATGACGGCGCACCCGAGACTCGGTAACTTCTACACCACAGCGCTCGCACACAATACCTCTGTGGCGTACACGCTTGTATTTACCACAGTGGCATTCCCAGTCCTTGGCAGGCCCGAAGATTCGCTCACAAAATAAGCCATCCATCTCTGGCTTCAGCGTTCTGTAGTTAATCGTCTCAGGTTTGGTGACTTCGCCTACGACTGTCCCATTAGGAAGCGTCCGCTCGCCCCAATCTCGAATTCGCTCTGGCGACGCGAGACCGATCTTTACATAGTCAAACCGCTGTTCTACTTTCGGCATTCTTTCTCTTTTCCTACAACTTGACTGACGTTCTCAATACTTGCTCAACTCAACCGCGACTAAACCGACGGCGGTGTAGACGATGAGACATCCTCGGCAGTGTTACTAGCTGAGCCGTTGGCCGAACCACTTGCTAATTCGCTAACTGAACCACCTGCGAAGCCGCTAACCGAACCGCTAACTGGGCTACTCCCTAAGGGTGCGGGCGCAAAGCCCGTTGGCGTTGCCTCTACCGGCGTTGCAGTTATTCCGGCTGGAATTGCCTGCTTCTCCTCAGTTGGCGCAGGCTCGTCTCTCGAAACCGATTCGTAAGTAGGTCGAGAAGGTGTCCTGCGGTTGCCCACGTCGGCCATCAGGTCCACCTCACTGTCGCGGCTAGTACCGTCCTCCTGTGTCTCCAGCTTGTGCACCGCAATGTCTAAACACAGCGACTGAAGCTCACGCATCAACACCTTGAAGGACTCAGGCGTTCCCGGACGAGGAATCGCTTTACCCTTCACGATCGCGTTCAAAGCTTCATTTCGACCCTGCATATCGTCAGACTTCACCGTCAGCAGTTCCTGCAAGGTATAAGCCGCACCGAATGCTTCTAGCGCCCATACCTCCATTTCACCGAAGCGCTGACCGCCCTGCTGAGCTTTACCACCCAGTGGCTGCTGCGTTACAAGCGAGTAAGGCCCTGTAGAACGGGCGTGAATTTTGTCGTCTACTAGGTGAACCAGCTTTAGCATGTAGGCTTGACCGACCGTTACCGGCTGGTCAAACGGTTCGCCAGAGCGACCATCGTAGAGCTGAATCTTTCCAGGATTTTCAGGATCGAATATCCAATCTTTTCCGGTCGCTTCACGAGCGTCCTGCAACATACCGTGAGTTGTCTCCATAGAAGCTTCCTCACCGTACATCTCGTCAAACGGCGTGATCTTATAGCGCATATTCAGGTTTTGCCCAGCCCAGCCCAGCAGGCATTCAAATACCTGGCCTACGTTCATCCGCGAAGGTACGCCCAGCGGGTTAAGTGCGATGTCGATGGGCGTGCCATCGGGTAGATAGGGCATATCCTCTACTGGCAAAATCCGGGAGATAATCCCTTTGTTGCCATGGCGACCCGCCATCTTATCACCCACCTGAATCTTGCGCTTTTGAGCTACATAGACGCGAACCACCATGTTTGCACCCGGCGGTAGCTCGTCACCTTGCTCGCGAGTAAAGACGCGCACGTCAACGACGCGGCCTTTCTCCCCGTTAGGGACTCTTAGTGAGTTATCGCGCACGTCTCGCGCTTTCTCCCCAAAGATTGCTCGCAGCAGCTTTTCTTCAGGCGGCTGGTCAGATTCACCTTTAGGCGTGACCTTACCTACCAAGATGTCGCCAGAACTTACCCAGGCACCAATGCGGATGATGCCAGTCTCGTCGAGCTGGCGCAGCGCATCTTCACCTACGTTAGGAATTTCACGAGTAATTTCTTCAGGCCCTAGCTTGGTTTGCCGTGCCTCAATCTCGTACTTCTCGATGTGGATAGAGGTATAGATGTCTTCGTAAACCAGTCGCTCGCTGAGCAGGATGGCGTCCTCGTAGTTGTAGCCCTCCCAAGGCATGTAGGTAATCAGCACGTTTTGGCCAAGCGCAATTTCGCCGCCCTCCGTGGCTGAACCGTCGGCCATGGGTTGGCCAGAAACAACTTGATCACCCTCAAATACAATCGGACGCTGGTTCAAGCAGGTGTCCTGATTAGAGCGCTGATACTTTTGCAGTTCGTACTTATGCTCTTTCCCCTCAGGGTCGCGCACCTTGATCCAGTTCGCATCAACAAAAGTTACTACTCCGTCCGTCTGGCTAATAATGACCATTCTGGAGTCACGAGCTGCTTGCGCCTCTAGTCCCGTACCCACTAATGGACGCTCAGGCCGTAGCAAAGGCACCGCCTGCCGCTGCATGTTCGACCCCATCAGGGCGCGGTTGGCGTCGTCATGCTCTAAGAATGGAATTAGCGAGGTTGCAACCGAAATAATCTGCACAGGCGAAACGGCAACATAGTCCACCTCTACCGGCGCAGTAACCGTAAAGTCCTGGCGATAGCGCACCGGTACGGTTTCACCCAAAATATTATTGTCGGCATCAATTGGCACATCACCAGGAGCCACGCGTAAATCGTCTTCTTCGTCAGCCGTCATATAGACCGCTGGTTTGTCCTTAATGATTTGGCCGTTCACGACTGGGAAGAAAGGCGTCTCAATAAAGCCGAAGTCGTTGACTCTCGCGTGAGTAGCCAACGAGCCAATTAGACCTGCGTTAGGTCCTTCAGGCGTTTCAATGGGACAAATCCGACCGTGGTGCGAAGGGTGAATGTCTCGGACGGCAAAGCCTGCTCGCTCACGAGTGAGTCCACCTGGCCCAAGCGCACTGATTCTACGCTTGTGGGTTAGCTCAGCTAGCGGATTAGTCTGATCCATGAACTGAGACAGCTGACTAGATCCAAAGAATTCCTTAATAGCGGCAACCAAAGGCTTGGGGTTCACCAGCGAAGCAGGAGTCAAAGAATCTGCATCAGATACTGTCATCCGCTCGCGAATAATTCGCTCTAGCCGGTTGAGTCCAACGCGCACTTGGTTTTGTAACAGCTCTCCCACAGAGCGCACCCGGCGGTTACCCAAGTGGTCAATGTCATCAGGGTTGCCGATGTCAAATTCGAGATTGATCAAGTAGTCAATCGCAGACACAATGTCTTGCGGTGTGAGTACACGAGTGGCCTCTGGAATATTTAGGCGCAGTTTGCGGTTGAGCTTGTGACGACCCACCTTGCCCAAGTCATAGCGCTTGGGATCGAAAAATCGAGAGTCTAGTAGCTGCTGACCACCATTTACAGTAGGCGGCTCACCGGGACGCAGCTTGCGGTATAGCTCCAATAAAGCTTCTTCTTCGCTGAACTGACCTTCTTTTTCAATCGTTTTTTGAAAGTACTCAGGGTGACGCAGCGAGTCAAAGATTTCGCCGTCGCTTAGACCTAGCGCTTTGAGCAACACCTGTGCAGACAGCTTGCGAGTTTTGTCAATTCGCACCCAAACTAGGTCGTTTTTATCCGTCTCAAACTTCAGCCACGCGCCTCGGTTCGGAATCAGGTTCGCGGTGTATGTCCGGCGACCGTGCTTATCGGTTTCTGCCTTGTAGTAAACACCAGGGCTACGAACGATTTGGTTCACAATGACGCGCTCAGCACCGTTGATGATGAACGTACCGCGATCGGTCATTAACGGCAGGTCGCCGATGAACACCTCTTGCTCTTTAATTTCTCCCGTTTCCTTGTTAATCAGGCGGGTAGGAACGTACATTTGTACTGAGTATGTGCTGTCCCGCCGCTTGGCTTCGTCTACCGAGTATTTAGGTGCCTTTAGTCGGTAGTCTTTACCTAAAAAGTGCAGCTCTAGCTTACCGGTGTAATCCGTAATAGGCGAGAAGCTTTCTAGCTCTTCGACTAACCCTTCTCCTAAAAACCAGCGGAAACTGGCTCGTTGGATTTCCACTAAGTCAGGCAGTAGGTGCGTAGGCGTGGTGTTAAGCGCAGCAGGGGTCGTTGCAGTCGCGTCAATGGTAGCTAGAGTAGAGTCAGTCATGCGTTTCCTCAAAAAGTCGCGCCGGGCAGGGCAAGCGTTTGGACGGCAGAGTAGTCGGGATCTTTGAAAACAGGAGCTTGTAGTTTGATTACATCGGGGGCAGATACACTAAGGGACGGAGGCAAACTGAGTATAGAAAGACATTTTTTAGGGTTTGTAAGGTTCGTTGCCAAAGCAATTGATAGCTTAGCTGCACTAGATTTTGCCGCTAACGATGAAAGTAGCAGGCTTAAGCGGTACTCAAATCGAGGAACTTTCCCCCTGATTTGCTCCTGTTAAGAATTGTAAAGTTGCTAGCAAAGTAAAAAGAAGATTCGGAAGAATTCAAGAGTAAGCTCAGTGAATAGTGAATCGATGTAAGGGAAGAAGGTTTGATTGGCTAGGCCTAGGTCACGAACCTTGACCCTTGCTACACCAGTAGCAGAGCCGCTTTATCTATTCGGAGCAATCGATGAGCAGACGCGGAAAATACAAAAGCAAATTTTGATATATTTTTGAGTCTATATATCATAATCTAAATTTCGGATCTTAAAAACATCGGATTGTCAAGACAGTCGAATGTGTTAGTGATTTGCTGAACCGTGTTAGATCGGGCTCTACTTGAATTAACTAGCCGCTCGAACTATCCATTCAACTGTTACTGAGCAGTGAGTCGGGCAGTTGAAATAGCTTTTGCGCATTGCAAGTGGTTTGCCTTGCTAGCTCAAGAAGCGATGTACCCCTAAGCTCGGCTACATGCTCGGCTACATGTCGGACAAACGCAGGCTGGTTGCGCTTCTCTTTTCGCTGAGGGACGGGAGAAAGAAAAGGGCAGTCTGTTTCGATTAGCAGTCGATCGCTTGGCACCATTTGTGCCGAAGCCTTCACCTGAGTAGCATTCTTAAATGTGACAATGCCGCTAAAGCTAACAAAAAATCCTAGATCTAGAAACCGCTGAGTTTCTTCTGGGCTGCCTGTCCAACAGTGCATGACGCCTTTTACGGGGCCGTTCGCTTTGAAAAATGTCGTCAATACCTCAGCCATCTCATCCGCAGCTTCTCGGCAGTGAATAATTACAGGTAAATCTAAAGACTGCGCAATCTGGAGCTGTGCAATGAACGCCTCTTTTTGCAACGCTTTATCGTCAGCTTTGAAGAAGTCTAGGCCCATCTCTCCAATCGCGACGACTTTAGGATCAGAGGCTGCTAAGCGAGCAATTGTCTCAGCCGTATCCTCTGTCCACTTATCCATATCTAGGGGATGAAGACCCACCGAAATCGATACTTCCGGATAGCGCTGAGCGATCGCCTGAATTTTTGGAAACTCAGCCGGTTCAACGCAAGAGTGCACAAGGTGAGCAACCCCTGCTGCTCTCCAAGCCTCAGCAACCTCATCTCGATCGGCATCGTAAGAATCAAAGTTGATGTGGACGTGAGTATCGACTAGGCGAATGGTCATATAGCTTGGGTTATATAGCTAAAACAAGGCTCACTGTGCAATTCGACCTGTGCAATCCGGCGTAGCAATTAGCGACGCAAAATTAGCAATACCTATGCTACGCAGCATCTAGTTCCGCATTTCTAGTTATGCACTTACTAGTTATGCACTTACAGGCTGCTCGTCTTTCTTTCTAGCTTTGGCAATTTGCGACTTGCGTCTAGCACCTGCATTACGGTGTAAAACGCCTCGCTTTACAGCCTTGTCGATTTTGCTGTAAGCCGCAGACATGCGCTCGTCTACCAGCTTTGTGTTCTCTTCAGATGGATCGCTTCCAAGCGTCTCAAGCGCTTCGTGATAGCGCTTGGTTAACGTCTTCACAGCAGACTTGTACGCCTTGTTACGCAACCGATTCCGCTCTGCAACTCGAATTCGTTTAATCGCAGATTTAGTATTTGCCACGGCTTGCCCTTATCAATTCAGTAAGACTATTAGAATTAGCAATCATAGCATCGAATTGATAAGGTGTGCGCATCAATTCCGTTGCGCCACCTGCCTATACCTATTCGAGAAACTCTCATACATACATGGGTTGCCCTTTAGAATTCCACGCTAAGCTGATAGATAGGAGCCTATTGGCCTTCCCCTTCGTACTACTGCCTAGCTGACTGCGACTTGTTCCCTCCACCTTCTTCCCCACATGCTGCGAATCATCCATCAGCTAAGTGAAGCGAGATCAGAGCTTCGACGAATTTGCGATCGCACTCATGACGCTCAGGTCACGGGTAAGGAAAACACGGTTCGCGAAATCATTGCGGCCGTGCAAAAAACGGGTGATGAAGCGCTAATTCACTACACCGAAAAATTCGATCGGCAGACGCTGACTGCCAAGACGCTGCGAGTAGATGGAGCCAGAATGGATGCGGCCTATCAGCAGATCTCTCAAGACTTGCTGAAGGCGATTCAAAAAGCCTGCAAAAATATTGAGCGATTCCATCGCCAGCGGTTACCTAAGAGCTGGGTTACCTTTGAGGAAAATGGCGTTGTGCTCGGCAAAAGATACACGCCGGTTGAAAAGGCGGGTATTTACGTTCCAGGTGGGCGAGCTAGCTATCCTAGTACGGTGATGATGAACGCGATCCCAGCCAAAGTTGCTGGGGTTTCACGCATTGTGATGGTGACACCAATTGGCTCAGACGGTAGCTTGAGTCCGGCTGTGCTCGTCGCCGCGCAAGAATCTGGTGTAGAAGAAATTTATCAGGTGGGCGGTGCGCAGGCGATCGCAGCGCTAGCCTATGGCACTCAAACCATTCCTAACGTAGATGTAATTACAGGCCCCGGGAACATCTACGTCACCTTGGCCAAAAAACAGGTGTATGGCACGGTCGGTATTGATTCTTTGGCAGGCCCTTCGGAGGTACTAGTCATTGCTGATGGCACCGCAAATCCTCAACATGTGGCCGCCGATTTGCTGGCCCAAGCAGAACACGATCCTATGGCTGCAGCCGTGCTGATTACAACAGAGGATGCTTTGGCTAAAGCCGTTGCGATTGAAGTGGAGAAGCAGTTAGCGCATCATCCGCGTCAGGAACTGACTGAAAAGGCGATCGCTCACTACGGCGTTGCCATTGTGGTCGATAATTTGTCGACCGCCGCCGAGCTATCAAATCTCTTTGCCCCAGAGCATCTAGAACTCGAAATTGCCGATCCCTGGGATTTGCTTAATCACATCACCCAAGCTGGCGCAATTTTCTTAGGACATGATACGCCCGAGGCCGTAGGTGACTACATCGCAGGGCCCAACCACACGCTGCCTACTTCGGGGGCAGCTCGCTACGCGTCTCCACTGAGCACCGAGACATTCATGAAGCACACTAGCTTAGTTCAGTACTCTAGAGCGGCGTTAGACGATATCTCTACCGACATTGATGCGCTCACTCGAGCGGAAGGGTTGCCCTCTCACGGTGACTCAGTTCGTATGCGCGTAGAAGACAAGTCGTAGCGGTAAGCGAAAGAGAAGGGTAGCGCGCTGCTTTTGTAAGTTTGCTGGCCTTTGAGCGTGCGCGTCACAAAGTAGAGCGGGACAGGTTCTTGCAGTGTGACAATAAGGGGCACCCCGTTTGGAGCGGCGCGATCGCCAACCTGTAGCCTGCGATGACTTTGGTAGCCCGATGCGCTTGGCCGTTGATAAAGCCTGAGCTCAGCGCTGTTGAGTTCGAGCGACCAGTAGTCAGAGATGCCCGATTGAGCGTACAGTTGAGCGCGAGCTTCACTGCTAGCGCTAACGCAGCTTTCTACAATGTCGATGACCCAAACAATCTCGGAGTTTAACAGAGGCTGAGAACTCATGGCCTCTGTACCGCTGCTGCGCACTACAATGGCTGGCTTCAAACAGCTAGATTCGCTCAGTTGAACAGCAGGCCCCATCTGCACTTCAAACCTACAATCTGTAGCGGAGGGCTTACAATCTGTAGCGGATGGAACTAGCAGCCTCTCTACTAACTCTGCTTTTAGAAAACGCTGAAGCTGCCACTGCAACAGCCGTAGTCGCTGCATCTGTGCTGTATCACGCGATAATAGGCGCACGCTTCCTTCAAGGAGTTCAAACAGATCTCGCTCTGCTTTTGGCTGTTGCTGAACCCAGCGGAAATATTGATCGACTGAAAGCCGACTGGCTAGACTTTCTTCAGGCACTTCTCTGCGGGCAAAATCGGGCGATGGTCATGGCGTTGAAGGCACTCAGTGCCTGCTACAACCATAAAGCTAAAACCGCAACGTCAACCATAACTTTCTAATACAACCGCTCTATGTTCTGCTGGTTTTTATCTGTTTATCTTTGAAGGTTCTGGCTCCGAAGGTTCTGGATAGTCGCCTAGCGTTTCTCTATTTTCTGCGACCCATTTCACGATATTTTTTGCCATCAATGACTTATGGCGAATCGCCCGCAGTGCTTTAGCCATGTCTAGCTCTGCGGCTGTACCAGGATGAGACAGGTCGAACATGCCTGTGGTCACCAGATCGATTATGCCGAACTCCGAGTCCATGTAGGTAAACGTATCTAGAAAATGCAGCGCACTTTCCCAACAGGGTGGATTAATATTCAGTTCTGTATCGGTCGCCCACATGGTGTTCACTTGCTTACCTAACTCTCCTTAAAAGACAGATTTGTCGCCGTGCGCACTCGCACCACAAGCCTTGTTTTCCCAAAGCCTGAATGCCTTGTAACAATTGGGATGCAGGTTCAGCATTTATACTTTGACCGCTTCTTTCTCTACATCAAAACCTCATCTAAATAACTCAATAAAACCGCAAACTTCCCTCCTTTCTTTATGCAGCAAGCAATCGTTTCAGCTTTTGGCGGCCCAGAAAATTTATGCGTGAAAACAGTAGGCTCCGTTCAGCCTAAGGCGACCGAAGTCGCAATCCGGCTCACTAGCGTGGGTCTTAACCAAGCAGATCTGATGGCTCGTCGAGGTGAATATCGGCTCAGTTCTGGTGAACCGCCTTTTACACCTGGTATAGAAGGCGGTGGCACAATTATTGCCGTCGGTTCTCAAGTTACTGACCGTCACGTGGGTCAAAGAGTCATTCTGACGATTTCAGCACCTTATAAGGTGGGCACTTACCGCTCCCAATTTGTCACCGCTGCGGTGAACACTGTTGTCGTTCCCGATGGGATTCCCGATGACTTAATAGGTGCGCTATGGCTTCCTTTTGCGACTGCCTGGGGTGCGCTTATCTGGCGGCAGAATCTACAGCCTGGACAAATTCTAATGCTGCCAGCCGCTAGTAGCAGTGTTGCGATCGCAGCGAGCCAAATTGCTAAATCCGTCGGTGCAACTGTGATTGGTACAACTACTAGCCCTGAAAAAGTGGACGCGCTACAGCGACTCTCTGCTGCAAGATACGACTACCTCATTGTTACATCAGCAAATGCTGCTGAAGAGAGCACCGAACCCTGGTGGAGGCAGATTAAAAAGATAACCGGTGGTAGAGGTGTAGATGTTATTTTCGATCCGGTTGCGGCTGGAGACTTCCTCCACCACGAAATTCGTTTGCTAGCTAAGGGCGGAACGCTTTGGGTTTACGGTCTTTTGGGAATGCCCGGCACGGTTGATGTGTCTCCTCTTATCCGTAAGGATGCAGCTATTCGAGGATGGCTATTGAATTCCCTAGTCGGCACGCCTGCCGAGCCAGAAGCTTATCAACACATCTTAAAAAACGTGGCCGCAGGCATCTATCAACTGCCTATCGCTGAAACGTTTTCTTTAGAGCAAGTTTGTGATGCTCACAAGGCAATGGAGAGCGGATCTCATATCGGTAAATATATCCTGAGACCTTCGCCCTGAGACTAACCGTAAGTAATTTGATTTGCTAGCGCCATTTGTATAGCTACCTGATTAAATACAGCTCCTTAGTTGAAATTGGCACAGGAGTATTCAGCCCTACTCATTAAACCGATAGTTCAACAACTTTTAGTTCAACAACTTTTGTTGTTGTGTTTTCCGATTGAATCGATGCTCACCCAAAAAAACAGAGACAATGCTGATTGTTTAACAACGAGACTAACTGCTTGGATACGCTTTTTATCCAACAATTAAAACTAATAGGTTCAGCAAATAAACCGAAATTAAAAATGTTTTTTCGCTTTTAATCGAAATTTTTACCGATTCAGCGCAATCTTTAAAGATCCGCTATTCCGCTTAGATGAAACCAAGAAATATTGTTGCATCGAGATTCGTCAGGTTTGACATACGTGAGGATACGGATATTTTTGTTCCAACCTCTGCCTGCTGTCTGTATTTACCGGCTCTTAGATTTAATAACGCATCAAGCTCAATTGTTATCATTCTAACTACGTAAGTGTATCTGTGCAAAACGACTGTAACCTGGACGTATCAAGTGATGTTGCTATGAGTGGGGTGAGGGCAATCTCCCCCTGGTGGTTTCTTCCCAAATTTGTCTATCTTCATTTAGGAAGGTAACTGAGTGATGACGTATAGATCAATTAATCTTGTTCTATATGTCATCAACACTCAGCTGCTTCAATGAAGACAAAATCAATCTGAAATAACTGCAATTGACTAAATGTTGTTAGCAGCTAGATAGAAAGAGGTTAGAAAAACTATCTCCCTCTATTTGATTTTCTCCTTCCACGCAACGTTAGCAACCAGTGCTTTTTTAAAGTTACTTGTTTAAGGTGCTTAATAAGCCTTGCTAGCGTGCGCTACTTTTGCAAAGGGTGTTCTGCTCATGTCACGAGATGCGCTAATTGTCGGCGTCAATCAATATCAATCGCTGCCAGGGCTAAATGCACCAGCCGCAGATGCCGAAGCAGTTGCCGCTCGCCTGCAAACTCAGGGCGAGTTTAGGGTGCATCGGCTCCCAGAGGTCATTAAGAATGGCCGTGCCACCGTCGGTAGCCGTCGCGGTGTAACCTCGCAGATGCTTGAGGAGTCGCTCGTTCAGCTATTTAAGCCCAAGGGCAAAAACGTTCCGACGACGGCGTTGTTTTATTATTCTGGCCATGGCCTGCAGCGCGAAGCGGGCATTCAAGAAGGCTATTTGGCTACTAGCGACACCGATCCTAATAAGGGTAATTTTGGAATTTCTCTATTCTGGCTGCGCCGACTTTTGCAACAGAGTCCAGTCCGCCAGATTGTTATTATTCTCGACTGCTGCCACAGCGGCGAACTGCTGTCGTTTAGCGATGCTGATCCGGGTGCTCGCTCTGGCATAGACCGCCTGTTTATGGCGGCTTCTCGGGAGTATGAGTCGGCCTACGAGGCTTTAGAAGGTAAGCACAGCGTCTTTACAGAAGCGCTCCTTTCTGGACTCAACCCCTACAGCAAAGAAGGTGGCAAGGTTAGTAATCATGCGCTGACCGAGCATGTTAGCCAGCATCTGCGCGGCGAGATTCAACAGCCTTTGTTCGAAAGCTCAGGTAGCGAAATTGTGCTTACTCGGGTGAGCGGTTTGAAGGCAGCTTTTTCCAAGACCCCGATTACCACGTTTGCTAAGCTCAAGCAGCTATCCTTTGGCTTTTGTCCTTACCGAGGGCTTTCGCCTTTTGATGAAGCACATGCAGACTATTTCTTTGGCCGCGAAGACTTGACGAATCAGCTACTGCAAAAGGTCGGTAGCGGTGACTTTTGCGCTCTGATAGGGGCCTCTAGTAGTGGTAAGACATCGCTGCTGCGAGCTGGCCTGATGCATTATTTGCGAAAAGGCGATCGCATCACCGGTAGCGAAAACTGGACTATGAAGCTGTTGAATCCTACTCAGCACCCGGTTAAGGGCCTAGCTGCTGCCTTTGCCTCTGCTGAAGGCGACGGCGTTCAGCGCGCCGGACAAATGCACCAGGCAGAGCTGCTGCTACAAGAAGGCGGCAGCGGCTTGGCCCAACTGGTAAGAGCATCCTTGATGAAGCCAGGCGAAACCTCTATCCCTAGCGCTTCTAAGCTATGGCTGATTATTGACCAGTTCGAAGAGCTATTTACGCCTACTCAAGACGAACAGGTTATGGCAGAAAGGCGGCTTTTTATCCGCTGTTTAACAGAAGCAGCAAAGGAGCCAGGTACGCCTTTGGGTATTGTGATTGGCCTACGTGCTGATGCTATGGATGAGCTGCTGCCTTACGAGACGCTTAAAACGTTAGTTGAAGACAACAGCGTGGTCGTTACACCCATGACCTACGACCAAATTAAGGCCGTTGTGCAAGAGCCTGCCAAAAAGATGGGCATTGAGCTAGACCCTACGATGCTCTACACGCTGGCAATAGACACAAACGGTGCGCCTGGTGAACTGCCGCTAATCCAACAAACACTGCTAGAGCTTTGGCGGCGGCGCGATTCTAGCGACCGAGGTGGAACAGCGCCTAAGTTGACGATGGATGCCTACATGGCTTTGGGCGGCGTTAAAAACGTCATGACTAAGCGAGCCGAGGCTGTTTACGAAAGCCTAGAGCCTGAGATGCAAGAAGCCGCTCGGCGAATTTTTCTGGCGCTGTGTGAGCTAGGTGAGGGCCGAGAAGATCGTCGTCGTCGAGCCTTTAGAAGCGAGCTGATTAATGAGCGCTTTCCAGCAGAAGTAATTGACTGTGCCTTGGACAAGCTAGCTTCGGAGCGGCTGATTGTGGTATCTCAAGCGGCGGTAGCGACTAACTGCTGCTCTGAGCAAGGGGTAGAGATGCCCAACGCCGCTTGGCAGACCCAGCGAGATGAGTCTTCTCCACTGGCAACTTGGTTTATAAACAATGTTTCTACCACGGCTAAGCCGATATTGGGATCGCCGCGAACGGTGGATATTGTGCATGAATCTTTGGTGCACGACTGGGATCTGCTGCGCACCTGGCTAGCAGAGTCTCGTAGCGTGATGCGTTTGCAGCGTCGTTTGGAAGCGAGTGCGCAAGAATGGCACGAACGTAACCGACCCAAAGGCAGTGAGCATTTGCTAGGCGGTACGCAGCTCCAGGAGACGCTAGCCTTTTTACAATTACATAGAGACGAGCTGTCGGGGCTAGCTCAAGACTACATTTTGGCTAGCCGCAAGGCCCAGAACCGCCTGCGTTTACGCACTGGAATGTTGGTGCCGGTGGTGATGCTCACCGGTATTGCCACGTTTATTTTAAGCCGTTTATTGATGCCACCTGTGCCGGTACTGCCAACTGCGGTTGAAATAACAGGCAGCAATGAAGCAGCTACTAGCGAATCTTCAGGGCTGTGGCAAAAGAAAACGCCTCATCCTTCCGAGCAGAGCGCTGGCGAAACACCTGCTGTGAAAGCAGATATCGACCATCCGGTATTAACGACGGCTCCGGTGATGCCAGAGTCTCTTTCGGAAGAGGATTACGTTATTGTGCCTGCAGGCACAATGGCGTCTCCTGGCAACCCCGATGAGCTGATAGAACTCTGGTGGATTCAGCCTAAAACAGAAGCTTCTTCGCTGGCACCGGCACCTCGCCGCGTAGAACCGGCTGCTGCAGGCGTTCGTTAGCGCTATGAGGGGGTTTGAATAGCGCTGCTGTACCGCTTTAATTCCTGGTCTCATTAGAGGAACAGGGACTATAGTACAGTTGTGTTGATCTACGCCTTCGATAGAACGCGAATAGAATGCAGATTCTTTCTGTCACGCTCAAAAACTTTAAGACCCATCAGGATAAGCATTTTGAGTTTGAGCTGGGAACGAACGCTATTTGTGGTGAGAACGGCGCGGGCAAAACCAGCATTTTAGAAGCGATCGCCTGGGTGCTTTTCAACTATCAGGGCAGCTATACCAAAGAAGACCTAATTCGCAACGGTTCAAGCAGCGCTGAGGTAAGAGTTGCCTTTGTCTCTAGCCGTGACAATCGAACTTATGAAGTGCAAAGGTCGACCTCGAAAGGATACACGCTGTACGATCCGCAGCTAAGCGAGCGGTTGCCCTATACCCGCGCCAAAGATGAGGTTTTGCCCTGGCTGAGACAGCACATAGGCGTAGCACCGGGTACGGATCTCTCGCAGCTTTTTGCCAATACTATTGGCGTACCGCAAGGCACCTTTACCGTAGATTTTTTACTAACGCCGGAGAAGCGCAAGCCGATCTTTGACACGGTACTGAAAGTTGAGGAGTATCGCGAGACTTATAAGCAAAGCAATAGTCTACGGAAATACAGCGAAGCGCAATCTCAGAGGCTGAAAGACTTAATTGAACAGTATGAGGAGTCTTTGCAGGGCTGGGACGACCTACAGTCTGGTTATCAGAAGCTTCAATCAGAGATTCACCTGGGTGAAAACCAGCTAACTGAGCTGGAGCAGTTGATTGAGAAGCTGGTCGAGCAACGACAGGAAATGACGGCGCAAGCTGAGCAGATTCAGAACCTGAAGTCGCAGCAGCAACAAATAGATGCCCAAGCTGAAATGCGTCAGCAGGCAAAGCAGCAGTTAGAAACTTCGTTAGCGGCGGCTCGACGAGCTGAGGAGATTTGCAAGACCCAGAAACTTGCCTATGAGGGATTCTTAGCTGTGGAGGTGCAGATTAAACAGCTGAGTGGAAAACATCGAGAGAGACAGCAGCTTGCCCGGCAACAGCAGCAAAGTCAGCAGGCGTTGGCTAAAGATCAAAGCGACCTGCTGCGCCTAGAAACTCGACTAGAACAGTTTGAGCACGCTGAGAAGGAACTGGCTGGACTGGCTGAAGAGGTTACAGTTCAAGTTGCATTAGAGGAGCGTAGCGAAAGCCTTCAGCAGCAATCTCAGGCTTTCGCTAACTTCCGGTTTCAGCAACAGGGCTTAACTCAGCAGACGAAGAGCTTAAGTCAGGATTTGGTGCAGGTGGATGCGGATTTAGCTCGGTTAACGGCGTTGAAGCAGGCAGCCGATCAAATTCCGCAGTGGGAGGAGGAGCAGAGCCGAATTCGAGTGCAGATGAGCCGGATTGCGGCGGCAAAACAGTTTGAGCAGGAGCTAAGTGCGCTGGCTGAAAAAGGGCAGGCCGAACAAGATGACTATCGCCAGCAGGTGGGAGCGGCGCTAAAGACGATGGAGCAGTGGGTGGATCGGTTTGATGCTTTGGATGGGGAGGCGATCGCGCCCATTAAAGCTACCCTTTTCCAGGGTGGTCTGCTTTCAAAATCTACGCTTAAAACGCTCAACGGCATTCTAGTTGATTTAGCGGTTCAGACAGACAAGGCCAAACTTGAGCAGCAGCAGCGAGCGATTGGAATTCAGCTTCAGCGGGCGTATGCCCAAAAAGGTGAGCTAGCAGGCGCTGAAGCTAAGCAGGCAAAACGCGAGCAGCTCGTTCAGCAACAAACGAAAATAAAGCAGGCGCTAGAAGACCTATCTCAGAAGCTGGAATCGGAGCAGTCGGTTGCGAAACTGCTGGCTCAGGTCAATTGTGAGATAGAAGCGCTAGGTAATCCGAAGGGAAAGCAGCAGCTATTGCAAAGAAGTCTTGAGCAGAAGCAGATGGTTTTGGACCAGCATAGGGACTTGCAATTAGCGCAGAAGAAACATGTAGAGAAGGTAGGGGCGATCGCCCAAAAGCTACAAGCCTTTGAGTCTTTAGATGAGCAAATCCAAACCCAGCAAGAGGCTAAGCAGCTTTACCAAGCAGGCTATTTACAATATTTGCAAAACCAACAGACGGCGCAGCAAGTAGAGCCGTTAGCGACCCAAGTGCAGTCTGTTGTCGAAGCTATGGCTCAATTGGTTGCTCAGAAAAAGGCGATCGCCGATCAGCTTGCAGACTATTTAGAAGCCTTCGACTCCGAAGCCTTCGCGCTTTTGGAAAAGCGCTTTAGCGAGGCCAGCTCGCAGGCCGATCGGCTCAGAGGCAGCTTGCCCCAGCAGCAGGCTCGCCTAGCGGAACTAGACAGTCGTCTTGCCGAATTGCAGACAACAGCTCAAAAGCGAGATCAGGCGCAAAAAGACCTGAAGAAACGCGAGCGGATCAAGCGATTTGTAAATTATGCTCGGCGAGTATACAAAGAAGCTGGCCCCAGAATTACAGAACGCTACGTGCACAATATTTCTAGAGAAGCGGATCGCCTATTTCGCGAGCTACTAGGCCGTAGCAACGTAGCGCTGACTTGGAGCGCTGACTATGAGATTTCGGTGCAAGAAGGATCGCACAGCCGTAAGTTTATGAACCTTTCGGGGGGCGAGCAGATGTGTGCGGCCCTAGCAGTACGGTTGGCGCTGCTAAAGGTCTTAGCAGATGTAGATGTGGCCTTTTTTGACGAGCCGACAACGAATATGGATAGGCAGCGTCGCGCGAGTTTGGCTGAGGCGATCGCCCGCATCAAATCCTTTAAGCAGCTGTTTGTGATTAGTCATGACGATACTTTTGAGCAGGTAACCGAAACCGTCATTATCGTGACTAGAGATGACAATTGATACTTGGATGCTTGTTTGAAGCGAGTCTGCTCAACCCATTATTTTGCTGAAGATCCGTCTAGGTAGGCGGCTCAAATAACCTAGCGAATGCTACAGGCTACCTAAGAATTGAGTGCAAACAGTTAAATCGTCACCCGGATCCATCAATTAAAGAGAATACGAAAGCCGCTGAGGGCATCTTGAGAAGAAGCCCTGATCACAAATGATGGCAATGCATTCCCTCGTTTGCATATTGCATTGCCTACTGTTTTGCATTTTATCGAATCTGCATTTTTCCTTATTCGTCTTCGGTTATCTATGAAATCCTCTTTTGGCGTGGCAGATTCATCCTTAGGAAACGGTAAGGTTGCGCCTAAATCGGTCTCTGCGAAGGAAAAATCGCCCGTAGTTCCTAAACCTCAGAAGGCAAATTTAAGTTCGAAAAAAATAGAGGCAGGCAATTCAGATTCGCTCAATACGAAGACGCTTAAGCAGGTCTTTCAACTATCGCCGATTGGGATGACTATCCTGGATTTGGGTGGACGGTTTTTGAGCGCGAATCAGAGCTTTTGCGAGGCGGTAGGCTACGACGAACGCGAGCTAACCTTGCTATCTTTTACCGATTTGACCCATCCAGAGGATGTTCCCTTGCTGCGCTCTTTGGGCGAGCAGCTCCTGCTAGGTGAGCGGCAGCATTTTCAGATAGAGACGCGCCACTGGAGTAAGCGCGAAAAGCCGCTGCATGTGGGCTTAACCGTGACGATGGTGCGCGATAGCCAACAAAGGCCGGTTTGCTTTTTGCTTCAGGTGGTGAACCTAACGGAGCAAAAGTGGATGGAGGCCCAGCTTCGCCACCGCGCTTTTTATGATGGGCTAACTGGACTAGCCAACAGGGCGCTGTTTGTGAATCGAGTTGAACAGGCCGTGATTCGGCTAGAGCGTAATGCCGGTAACCAGTGCGCTGTACTGTTTCTAGATCTCGACAGATTTAAGGTGATTAACGACAGCTTAGGTCACAGCGTAGGGGATCAGCTGCTGTCGGCGCTGTCAGGTCGGTTGGAGTCTTGCATTCGCCGCTGCGATACGCTAGCTCGGCTAGGGGGTGACGAGTTTGCTATTTTGCTAGAGGAGATAGACGGCCTAGAAGACGCTGCGATGGTATGCGATCGCATTCATCAAAGTCTAAAGATGCCGTTTAAGCTCAGCGGCTACGAAGTGTTTGCCAATATCAGCATTGGCGTGGTGTGTAGCAACGTGGGTTACGAAAAGTCTAGCGATTTGCTACGGAATGCAGATACCGCTTTGTACAGAGCTAAAGCGCAGGGCGGAAATTGCTACACGGTTTTTGATCAGACGATGCATCAGCGGGCGGTGGCACTGTGGCAGATGGCAACCCAGGCGCAATTTGCGGTAGAACGCAAGGAGCTGAAGCTGCGCTATCAGCCCATTATTGACTTGGATACGAAGCAGGTAGTGGGACTAGAGGCGTTGCTACGCTGGTATCACCCTGAACATGGCTCTATCTCGCCGGGCGAATTTATTCCGGTGATGGAAGAGACAGGCGTGATCTCTATCATTGGACAGTGGGTGTTAAGAGAAGCCTGCTTGCAGGTGCGAGAATGGCAAAAGATCACGGGGAACGATTCGCTGAAGATCAACGTGAACCTCTCGGCTAGACAGTTAGCTCAAAGCGACTTGGCTGAGCAGGTGCTGGAGGTTTTGAAAGAGACAGGGCTATCGCATGACAGCCTGAGGCTGGAAATCACTGAGACGGCAATTATGCACAACTCGGTGGAAGCTTTTCAGGTTCTACAAGCGCTAAGGGATCTCGGCGTAGGACTATGCATCGACGATTTTGGCATTGGCTATTCGTCGCTTAGCCGGTTGCAGCAGCTGCCTATCGATATTCTTAAGATCGATCGCTCGTTTGTGCAAAACATCGGGGCGAAGGGGGAGAACACGGAGATTGTGCGCACTATTATTGATTTGGCTGTGAGCTTGCAGATGGGTGTAGTGGCTGAGGGCGTTGAGACTAAGGAGCAGTTAGAGGGACTGCGATCGCTTAACTGTCGACATATTCAGGGGTTTTACTTTGCTAAACCGATGACGCCAGAAGATACGCTGCGCTTCATTCAGGCGACTTCGAAAGGCTGATGGCGATCGCGGCGAAGATATTAAAAAGAGCTAAGCCTAAATATCTTCTTGTCCGGCTGTCTAATGATCTGGCTGCCTGATGAGTAGGTTAAATGAGCTGTCTCAATCTTTCTAGGCTTCGAACAGAGTGATCGGCGTACTGCTGCCAGGGAAATTCGCCAGTGGGGTCTAGATAGACCGATACGGCTTTGGCATTGCGACCGGCGACTAGATCGAATTTGTGATCGCCTGTCATGACGGCATTGGCAGGGGTTGCAGACCAGGCTGCTAGGAGCTGGAGAATCCCGTCTGGTTGAGGTTTGGGTGGACAGCAACTGCGGCCTAGAACATGGTCTGGATTAAAGAATTCAGCAAGCCCACAGGCGGCTAGGGTAACGCGCGCGATCGCCTTTGTATTACGCGTCAAGATGCCTACCTGCTTTCCCTGCTTTTTGAGGTCGCTTAGCAGCTCGTAGGCTCCTGGCTGAGGCGTGGCCTGCCGTGCAATTTTTAACTCGATCTCGTCGAGCTGACGGTGGCAGGCGGCGGCTTCGCGCTCTGGCAGTTTGGCTAGCGCTTCTAGGATGGGTTCATCATCTGGAAGCCCTAGGGCGCGACTGATGGCCGGAAAATCGTGAAGGCTTTCGGTCAGGGTGCCGTCCATGTCAAATATCCAGCAAGTGCGGGTGTGGAGCATAATAATTCCTGATGTTGCCTGATAATATCTATGGCAGCTCTAGCTATGAATAACCTATGACTACGATTAACGACAATTATCTCAAGCTCAAAGCAGGTTACCTTTTTCCAGAAATTGGTCGCCGGGTAAATGCGTATACCGAGGCGAATCCGGATGCGCCCGTGATTAAGCTGGGGATTGGGGATGTGACGGAGCCGCTGCCGGAGGCTTGTCGGACGGCGATGATTAAGGCAGTTGAGGAGATGGGCGATCGCGCTTCTTTTAGAGGCTATGGCCCGGAGCAAGGCTACCTTTGGCTGCGAGAGAAAATTGCCCAGCAGGACTTTCAGGCTCGCGGGTGCGATGTAGATGCCTCCGAGATCTTTATTTCTGACGGCTCTAAATGCGACTGCGGCAACATTCTAGACATATTTGGCGACGATAACAGCATTGCGGTAACCGACCCGGTTTATCCCGTGTATGTAGATACCAACGTGATGGCTGGACATACCGGTGATGCTAACGAAGACGGTAAGTATGAGGGCATTGTGTATTTGCCAATTAGCGCTGACAACAACTTTGCAGCAGAGATTCCTTCTGAGAAAGTTGACCTAATTTATCTTTGCTCGCCCAACAATCCAACGGGCGCAACGATGACTAAAGATCAGCTCAAAGCCTGGGTAGATTACGCTCGCAAAAATGGCTCCATCATTTTGTTCGATGCTGCTTATGAGTCGTTTATCACTAATCCAGATTTACCCCACTCTATTTTTGAGATTGAGGGTGCTCGTGAATGTGCAATTGAGTTCCGCTCTTTCTCTAAGAATGCAGGTTTCACTGGGACGCGCTGTGCTTTGACCGTGGTGCCTAAAACCTTGAAGGGAAAAGCAAAAGATGGCTCTGACGTAGAGATTTGGGGGCTGTGGAATCGCCGTCAGTCTACGAAGTTCAACGGCGTTTCCTACGTGGTGCAAAGAGCGGCTGAAGCGGTGTATTCCGAAGCGGGGCAAAAGCAGGCCAAGGAACTGGTGAGCTTCTATATGGAGAATGCTCGCATTATCCGGGAGGAGCTAACTGCGGCGGGAATCGATGTCTATGGGGGTGAGAGTGCACCTTATGTGTGGGTGAAGACACCGGACGGACTCTCTAGCTGGGACTTTTTCGATAAGCTGCTGAAGACCTGCAACATTGTTGGCACGCCAGGCTCTGGCTTTGGCGCAGCGGGCGAAGGCTACTTTCGAATTTCGGCGTTTAATAGCCGAGAGAATGTAGAAGAGGCCATGAAGCGGATCAGCGAGAAGTTTACGATGGCTGCTGTCTAAGCTTGTGTTTGGTTGCAGTGCGGCATCGCTAAACTAGGACATCAGCAAAGCTTACTACTGGCAGCTTTGGTTAAAATAGTTTGGCGATGTTGCTTAGGAATTATAAGGTTATGCAATATCAGGTATCAGCATAAAATCCGCCGGAGCAAGGCTTTCCTTGAATCTGATAAGGCACAAGCTATCTGAGCTTATTGGAATAAAATCGTTTGAACGTTATCAGTTCGCAGTTGATTTAGATTATTTGCTCTTGGTAAAGTTCTTGGATGAGGTGGAGGCGATCGCACAGGTACTGCTTAACCTGCCGACGCTCCTGTGAAGAGAGGGTTGTGCGATCATCAATTTTACGAACGAAGGTGTTGATTTGATCGGCGGCTGCGGGTCTTTGCTTTGGCTGCCCAGGTGCTTCGTCAACTACAGACCAGGTGAGTCTCATTAGGCGAGTATCCATTATTTCTGCCTCGTTGATAAGGTCGTCTTAATTCTTTAGCCACATCAATAGAACCCTATATCTGCATACAAAGTGCGGTGTGCTTAATCCAAAGTATTAATGAAAAGTTTCTCTTGCGCTTAGAAGACTGAATAGGCGAAGAGAAATGAACTATTGTTTCGTCGGTGCTGGTTCTTCTCAGGAAGCTACGGTGGGCCTTTCTATTAGTTAGCGGCTGTAGAGTCTTGGTGCAGTCGGAGCCAGCAGCGGCCCAGTCCTTTGAGCGCGGCGTAAGTTTATGCCGCGTCTGGTAAGAATTTCTAAGTTGTTGGGTTCGAGGGTGCGGGCTTGGGTGTAGAGCTGGATAGATCCAGAGAGATTGCTCTAGGTTTGGTTTGCGAGGATCTCTGCTTTGAGTGCGATCGCCAGGCTCTATTTATCTGCAAGCTCTATTTATCTATTTTGTAGCCAAACTCAGATAGATGAGTTCGTGACTGTCGCCAGCGCTCTTGCACACGGACAAATACTTCTAGATATACTTGGCCAGCTACTAGCTTCTGCATTTGCTGCCGGGCTGCGCTGCTAATTGCTTTCATCATTGCGCCCCCTTTGCCGATGAGAATGCCTTTTTGCGATTTGCGCTCTACGTTGACGGTGGCCAGGATACGGGTGATTTTTTCATCTTCTTCTACTTTGTCGATGGCGATCGCAACTGAATGCGGCACTTCCTCTCTCGTATGTAGCAGCACCTGCTCACGAATTAGCTCGCCCATAATGAACCGCTCTGGCTGGTCGGTTACTAAATCTGGTGGATAGTAATATGGCCCTGGCTCTAAGCGCTCGATTAGCTTTTCTTGCAGCGTATCAATGCCCTCTCCCGTTAGCGCGGAGAATCTTACGACCGTCCAGTCATGCTCAGCCGCTAACGATTCGTAGCTGTCTTTAACCGCTGCTGCTTTGCGACCGCTCTCTGAAAGCGCGTCAATTTTGTTGATGCCTAACACAACTGGGCCGCTGGTTTTGGCTACTAAATCGGCTACGAACAGATCGCCTTTGCCCGCTAACGCCGTTGCTTCTACTACGAACAAAACAACGTCTACTGAGTTGATTGCGATGCGAGCGTTTTGCACGAGGACTTTGCCCAGTTCGTGATGGGGTTTGTGAATGCCCGGCGTGTCTACAAAAATCATCTGCGCTTGCGGCGTGGTGACAATTCCCTGTAGACGGTTGCGCGTGGTTTGGGCAATCGGTGAGGTGATGGCAATTTTTTGCCCGACCAGCAGGTTCATCAGTGTGGATTTGCCGACGTTGGGGCGACCGACGATGCTGATAAACCCAGAGCGGAAGTCGGGCGCGGCGGTGGGGATAAGTCCCTGGCTGATATGGGGTTTGCCCTTAATCTCAATATTCTCGGCGGCAGGGTTATCTAGCGGCACAATTGGATAGCTGCCGGACTGATCTAACTGCGTGGAATCGGTTTTTCTAGGCTGTGCTTTGTCTGAGTTCAGGTTTTTATCTGACTTTAAGACAGGGCCACCCTCACCTTTTAGCATGGGCTTGGGCGTTGCAATTGGCTTGTTCTTTACGCCTTTGTAACGCGGTATTGAACGCTTCTCTGAGTGATTATCCGCGCCCTGATAGCCGCCTTTTTTAGGGCTATCACTACCTGCGTATCCCTTTTTGCGACCTTTGGCTGGCTTGCCTTTAGCGCCACCGGCTGCCTGCTGCCAAGGATTTTGACTGTCGCCTCGGTCGTTATTCTGACTCATGAGGACTCGGTTCCGGTAATGTGAACGACGACTTCGCGGGTGTGAGGGCGATCGCGATGCTCCCACAGATAAATTCCTTGCCAGGTGCCTAGCGCTAGCCGTCCGTTCATAATCGGAATCTGCTCAGAGGTGTGGGTCAGCGCGGAGCGGATGTGGGCAGGCATATCGTCTGGCCCTTCGTCGCTATGGCGGTAGTAGTTGCCTTCGGGCACTAGCTTCGCTAAGAACGTCTCCATATCTAGCAGTACGTCAGGATCTGCGTTTTCTTGAATGACTAGGCTAGCAGACGTGTGACGCAAGAAAACTGAGCATAGACCGGTACGGACGCCTGAAGCGCTGACGGCCTCTTGTAGCTTGTGCGTAAATCGGCCCAAAGACTTGCCCTGCGTCTTGAGCTGGAGCACCTGCTGATAATGGGTTTGCTGAGCGGAAGACGTACTCTGAGTCGCCATTTTAAATAGATATACCGAATTGCTTGCTAACGCTCAGTCTATCTCACTAGTGGAGTGGACGTTGTGAGGTTCGCTAGCTGTTCGCTACCATTTGCTGACCTAAATAAGTTGCGATCGCAGCGGCAATCTCTGCCTGACCGTTTTTGTCTAGCTTTTCTGACGTTTGAGCGGGGTGCAAATCGTCTGTAATGAAAGACCAATCGCCATCGAAAAAGTCTTCGGCTTCTACAATTTTGTGCGGCGCGTAGTTCTGGATATTGTCGATGAGAATTTGCGCTTCGGCGAAGCAGTCGCGGGTGATGGTGATGATGCCTTTGTCTAGCAGGCAGGCTTCGGCAAAAGTGCTGTAGCCGGGCTTAGAGACAATGCGATCGCACATCACCATCCAATCGACCGGGCGCATGGCGCGATCGCTCACTTGGTACAAATTCGGCAGCACCGGCGCTTTGGTATCGAAGGTGATGAACTGCCAGTCGGGAAATTTCTTTAGGGCATCGTAAGGAATCTTTGAAAGGCCTAAGCCGCCAAAGGTTAGCAGTACTGTGCGCTCAGGCGGTACGTCGCTGGCCATGATTTTGCGCAGGTACTCGGCGGTGTACTTGGGAATACCGCCGGTCAGCCCCACGTCTGTAACGTTAGGGAAAGCGGCCATTGGCTCGTGGAAAGGCAGGCGGAAAGTGCGATCGCCTTGAGCAAAGCAGTCTCCGATCCACTCGACTACTGGCTTAAATTCATCGCCCCAGGGCTTATAGATAAAGTCCCAGCCAAAGTTGCCCATCATCCAGCAGGGGACGCCTGCGGCTTTGGCAATTTTGGGCATGAGCGGTGGAATGTCGGCCAGGACGAGATCTACGTTTTGCGATTGTAAGTAATCCGCTTCTGCTGCAATAATTCGATCTTCGGCCGCTTGGATGGCCTGCACCTCAAGCAACGTTGAGGCCTTGTCCATCGTTAGGCTATCGCTTTGCAAGACGCCAATATCGACGCCGACCGGATAATGCGCGTAGTCGCCGATTAAATAGCTATCGAGCAACCATTTGGGCGCTCTAGTCGCCATGATGAGCTTTAGCGGAATGCCGGCTAGCTTACACCGCTGTCGAACCTCGGTGGCAACGGAGGCCGCGCGGGTGGCGTGGCCAAACCCGTGATTAGTCACAGCGATATAAAGCGTAGGCATTGGCAACTATTGGCGATGGATCAAGCTTAAAGAGAAACGAGTCAAAAGCGAAGTTTTTATAAGGATGAATGCCCAAATAGTATTAGTTGATACCAAATCTCGTGGGTAAAGCAGCAGACAAAAAAAGCCCACCGACTAACGGCGAGCTTTTCTTGTCTATAGCTATTTGGCTTTGCAGGTTGAGAAAACGTTCCGATTGCCGGTTGGTTCTCCGGATCTAACGCTCAGGCTATTTTATAGCTGAGGCACAAATCTCTCTTTGTCGGGCACAACGGTGTACTCACCAACGATTTCGCGGAATTCGTCGCCGCTGATGGACTCTTTTTCAATGAGTAAATCAACTAGACGATCGATTACTTCGCGGTTCTCGCGGATGATGTTACAGGCGTTCTCGTAGCACTTGGCGACGATGTCGTGCACGGCGGTGTCAATGCGAGCAGCAACTTCTTCGGAGTATTGAGAGCGACTAAAACCGCCCCCCAAGAAGACTTCGCCTTGCTCTTGCTCTAGGGCAAGCTGGCCCAGTTCGGACATGCCGAATTTGGTGACCATTTGGCGAGCCATGCTAGTGACCTGCTGTAAGTCGTTACCCGCGCCTGTTGTGATTTCTGAGTCGCCAAAGATCATGTCTTCAGCGGCGCGACCACCTAAGGCGCCAGCAATGCGAGCTTTGAGCTGAGCGCGAGAAATCAACATCGCATCTTCACTAGGGGTAAACCAGGTAAGACCCTGAGCTTGGCCGCGAGGAATTAACGTTACTTTCTGTACGGGGTCGTGGCCCTTAATGAGCGTACCGATAATGGCATGGCCAATCTCGTGGTAAGCAATCAAGCGCTTGCTTTTGCCGTCGGTGAGTGGGGTGCCTTCCATCCCAGCTACTACGCGGTCGATGGCGTCGTCAATTTCGGCCATGGTGACGGCTTCTTTACGGCGACGGGCGGTGAGAATAGCGGCCTCGTTGAGGAGGTTTGCCAGGTCTGCACCGGTAAAGCCAGGGGTGCGGCGGGCGATCGCATCCAAAGAAATATCGTCAGCAACTTTCTTATCGCGAGCATGGACTTCTAGCACTTCGCGGCGACCTTTAATATCGGGCGGATCGACCGATACCTGACGGTCAAAGCGACCGGGACGCAATAGCGCTGAGTCGAGCACATCAGCCCGGTTGGTTGCGGCAATTACGATGATGCCGGTGTTGCCCTCAAAGCCGTCCATTTCGGTTAGCAGCTGGTTGAGCGTTTGCTCTCGCTCGTCGTTACCGCCGCCGATGCCTGCACCACGAGAGCGACCCACGGCGTCAATCTCGTCGATAAAGATAATGCAAGGGGCGTTGTCTTTGGCCTTCTTAAACAGGTCGCGGACGCGGGATGCACCCACCCCGACAAACATTTCTACAAACTCAGATCCTGAGATGGAGAAGAAAGGCGTACCAGCTTCACCGGCGATCGCCTTAGCTAAGAGCGTTTTACCTGTACCGGGAGGGCCAACGAGCAGCACACCTTTAGGAATGCGAGCGCCAATAGCTGTAAAGCGCTCAGGCTTCTTTAAGAAGGTGACTACTTCTTGTAATTCTTCTTTGGCTTCTTCGATACCGGCTACGTCGTCGAACATGACGCCTGTATTCGCTTCCATCATGAAGCGGGCTTTAGACTTGCCAAAGTTCATTGCTTGACCTGGGCCACCGGCTCCACCGTTAGAGCGACGGAACAAGAAGAACAGACCCCCAATCAGCAGAACAGGAAACAGCAAGTTGCCCAGAATACCGACGATTGCGCCGTCGTTGCGAGGCTTGTGAGAATCTAGCGCAATGTTAGAAGAGCGAAGGCGCTCGACGAGTTCGGGAGCATTGCCGGGAAGGTCAACGCGCCAGCGCTGAACTTTGTTGTCGATTTGTGGATCGACGGCCTCGATGATAGCCGTTTTGCCATTTTCGTAGAAATCTACGGAAGTAACGCGACCGGCGTCTAGATAATCCAAAAATCGTCCGTAGGTCATGCTAGTACTAGCAGTATTACGGCCTGTGTCTGCGGGACTGGGGCTACCGACGGAACTCTGCCAAAGGAAAAATCCAACCACTAATAGGGGCAGTGTCCACAGTAGGGCAGTTCTCCAAGAAAATTTCATAACTCGGTGGCCTCTGTTAAATAGATGTGTCGTAGGCTTTGCCCGATCAATGGCAAACTCTACGAGCCGCTGCTGTCTCATTAGCTACCGGTTTCAGCAACTTGGAGAAATGGCTGGCCGGGACTAACTGGAAGCGAGCGGTGCTCATAGCTTGCTCGCTCAATTCGCTGAGTTATCAGGTTGATGAGCGATCGCAAGTTTTATGAGACTTGTCTTTACTAAATTTAACGTAATTTCTCAGCATCCAGCAAAGAATATTTGCAATTGGCTGGCGATATAGTCCTGAAGGTCGAGATCCTGAAGATCGAGATCGGGAATCTGGCGGTTGCTATGCGCTAGCGATTTCAATAGCTTTTTCTAAGCGCTGCTGGTCGAATCCTCGCTTGTGCAAAATTACCCAGGACTCGACTAAATCGGGGCCTTGCATATCTCCCATTAAGGCGGCTCGAAGCGATCGCATAATCAACCCCTTCTTTACGCCCTGCGCCTTCGTCACCTGATTGATCACTGCTTTTGCTTCGTCTGGCCCGTCGATCGCCGAGTCCTTTAGCGCATTCACCACCGCCTGCATGGCATCGGCTACACCTTCACCCTGTAGCTGCTCCTTGGCCTTATCGCTAAATTCTAGCGTTGGCGTGGCAAAGAAATGTCCGAGTTCCACACAGTCCTTTAGCCGGGTTAGGCTGGGCGCAATCATGGTCGTCAGCGGCATCAGCCAAGCTTTATCCGCTGTCTCATCAAAGCCATAGCCCGCTTCATTCCAGTAAGGCATTAACATCGGCAGCAGTTCTTCGGCGGGCTTTTCGTGCAGATACTGACTGTTAACCCAATCAAGCTTGTCCCAGTCAAACTTTGCCCCGGCCTTATTCACCCGGTCAAAGCTAAACAGCTTCGCTGCTTCGTCTAGCGTAAATAGCTCCTGCGCGTCTGGTGCCGACCAGCCCAGCAGCGTCATGTAGTTTACTAGCCCTGCCGCTGTGAAGCCCATTTGCTTAAAGTCATCAACCGAAGTGACGCCATCGCGCTTAGATAGCTTCGCGCCGGACTCGTTTAAAATCAGCGGCGTATGCGCAAACTCAGGCACCGTCATCCCCATCGCCTCGTAGAGCAAAATCTGCTTTGGCGTATTGCCCACATGGTCTTCGCCGCGAATCACGTGGGAGATTGCCATGTCCGCATCGTCCACTACGACCACAAAGTTATAGAGTGGCTGGCCCACATCGCCTTTTGAAGCCGTTCTAGCCACCACCATATCGCCGCCAAGATCTTGACCCTTCCAGCTCACATGACCGCGCACCAAATCGTTCCACTTGATCTCGCGCTCGTCATCAATCTTGAATCGAATTACCGCTTGCCGCCCTTCAGCCTCAAACTGTTCGATCTGCTCGTTAGTTAACTTGCGATGCTGATTGTTATAGCGGGGCGCTTCCTTGCGAGCCTGCTGCTGCTCGCGCATCTTGTTCAGCTCATCTGGCGTTTCGTAGGCTCGGTATGCCAGTCCTTTATCTAGCAGTTCCTGAATTTTCTCGCGGTACATTTCCATTCGCTGCGACTGATAGAAGGGGCCTTCATCCCACTCCATGCCCAGCCACTTCAGTCCGTCTAATATATTTTCGGTAAATTCAGGCTTCGACCGCTCTAGGTCGGTGTCTTCAATTCGCAACAGAAACTTGCCGCCTTGAGCGCGGGCAAAGAGCCAGTTGAAAACGGCCGTGCGAGCCGTGCCGATGTGTAGATTTCCGGTAGGACTTGGCGCAATGCGAACGCGAACAGACATAAAGCTATCGGTGATAAACGGCGGTGAAGAGTTGCAGTCTATCAGGGTACTACAGGCTATAGATTGGGGCTACGGCCTAGAGTTAGAGCGACAACCCACATCTTGACTGAATAGAAACAGCGCAAAGCAGCCATCTGCCTACTGACTTCTACTCAAACAATATATCTAGCTATAGTGATAGTCATCTAAGCTTAGCGATCCACTGCATGAACGCCCTATTCAAAAAGATATCTAAATTTCTTCAAAGGCTGCTGGGTCTGGGTGAGCAGAATCCGTCTCCTAGGCTCCCGGTTGAGCCTGCGCCCGCGCCACAGCCTTTGTTAGATGCGCGACTAGATGCGCGACGGCAAGGCCATTCCCCTGGCGTATCGCAATCTGCTCCTGACAATCCGCTGGTAACCTCTAAGCTGCGGCGGCTTGTGTATGAGGTGGCCTATCGGCTAAGGCAGGATAAACCTACTCAAGGTGCGCAGGTAGGGCCAGTCTTTAGACAAATAGACCCTGATTTTTCGGCTAGGCGGTACGGGTTTGCCAAGATGTTTGACCTGCTAGACGCTGTGCCTGCTTTAGTGAGTATTGAGAAAGAGGCGGCGAATCGTAAGACGGGTCAGTTTATTTTCTATGTGCGGCCTGTTAACGATATTAGGTCGCTGCTAATTGAGGCGCTGCAGGCGTATAGCAGTGAAGAGGGATGGGTACATGAGGATAGTTTAAAGCAGGCGATCGCTCAAAAAGACGCTGATTTTTCTGTGCAAACCTATGGCTTTTCGACGTTCCGTACTTTTGTTGAGAGTCGGCACGACTTGCTAGAGTTTAAAGAAGCCGGGTCTCCGTACGTGCGGCTGTTTCCAGAAAGATCTACTCAACTTAAAACGGCTAGCCCAGAGAAACGCCAAAATTTTCCAGCGCGGCCCGTTCCGCCCCCGATTTCATTTCCTAGCCGGGTGCCGGCAGCGGCGATCGCGCCAAAGCCGACTAAGCAAAAAACTAATATCCATCTCACAAGCTTTGCTCGCCTGGGCGAAGAAGATCTCAATCAGAGCATTTACGAACTGGCTGAGCTAGCTGATGATGAACCCTGGTATTTCGGATCGGAGCCGCCCGCTGATTTTCCCCACCCAATTTTGCGAAATTATATCCGCCATATGTTTACGCGGTTGCAGAGTGAGGGAAAAGTGGCGAGCAGCCAGGGCGGACAGTTTTACGCCTTCCATACCAATTTGTACGACAAGCTGCGACGGCCTATTTATGCGCTGATGACCGAGCGACCGAGTGAAGGCGATGAAGCCTACGGTAGGCCCGCTTTGAAGCTAGAGTTTTGCGTACCTGGAGAGGATATTGGTAAGCATCTGGTGGGTCACTTTGACGTGCTGCCACTAGCGGCTAACTTCATGAGTACGCCGCAGCGGTTTTTCTATTACTGCGAGGCGGGGTCGCCGACGGTGAATTGGAAGCACGTCATTGAAGATAATATGGATCGACTGCCTGCGGCTTTTTTGGGCCAGTATCTGCCAGCCTTTGAGTTTTGCGATACGGAGCCGATGAGCAAAATTGAAGTGGGTGAGTACAAGGCTAGGTTCGTGGCGGCGCTCGGCGAGAATGCAGTGGCCTATCGGGAGATTGTCGGACGCTTTGAAAAGGCGCTAGAGCTGACGATGCTGCGGATTCAGCTAAATTATAAGGTGGCGGTGCCGACCTATTTTGCTTCGCATGATCGTATCGACCTGATGCTGCCGCTAAGCTTGATGGATGAAGGCGCGACTGACTGCGTGATTGTGGTGAAGCGAGAGCGTTCGGGTAACTACAGCGGCAATACGATTTTTACGATGGAACAGGCGTATAACAACGCGCGGTTAATCTACAAGCCGGTGCAGCGCTGGCTGGTGCATCCCAAAACGCTACAGCCCGCTGAGACTGCGCAGGATAAAGTGGATTGAGCTAAGAAAGGTGGATTGAGCTAAGACAAGATGGATTGAGCTGACCGGGTTAACCGCGCCCTGTTCTTTCGAGTCCTAGCTGAATGAGCTGATCGACTAGATCTGGAAACTCGACGCCAGAAGCTTTCCACATCATGGGATACATGCTGGTGGCGGTGAAGCCGGGCATAGTATTGATTTCGTTGATCAGCAGCTCGCCAGTGGATTCGATGTAGAAAAAGTCTACGCGGGAAATGCCAGCGGCATCGACAGCCTTGAATGCGGTGATGGACATCTCTTGAATGCGATCGCGCACCTCATCTGGCACCGGCGAAGGAATCAGCAGCTCTGCCCCACCGGCTTTGTACTTTGTCTGGTAGTCATAAAAATCAGAGCTGAACTTCGTCTCTCCTAGCACCGACGCTTTTGGATTGTCGTTGCCCAAAATAGAGCATTCGATTTCTCTGGCGACAACGCCTGCTTCGACGATAACGCGGCGATCGTAGCTAGCGGCATCGTCCAAGGCTGCTTCTAGCTCTGAGCGGCTTGTTGCCTTGGCAATGCCAACCGAGGAGCCTAAATTGGCCGGCTTTACGAAGCAGGGATAGCCTAGGTCTGCTTCTATGTCGTCGCACAGTTTAGGAAAGATGCAGGGATTTGAGTAGATTTCTGCGCGGGTGACGCCGCGATAGTTCACCTGAGGCAGGCCCGCTTGTGCAAAGGCGCTTTTCATAGCGAGCTTGTCCATACCTAGAGCCGAACCCAACACACCGCAGCCAACGTAAGGCACCTGCATGAGTTCGAGCAGTCCTTGAATGGTGCCGTCTTCTCCATTTGGCCCGTGCATTGCTGGAAACCAAATGTCGATAGAACTCATACCCAGCGCTGAGTCGGAATCTGTTGCTGCGAGGTTAGGCAAGCGCTGGTCTAAACTGGCTAATTCTGGTAGCTCGCTTGTGTCTGTGCCATCGTCTGTTAAGGCTTTGCCTGAGTCGAGTACTTTTTGAGCGGTTTCGCCTGATAGCCAACTGCCGTCTTTGCGAATGTGCACAGGGACGACCTGGTATTTATCTTTGTTGGCACCAGCGGTAAGGGCTTGCGCGATCGCCTGACTCGATCGAATCGAGACCTCGTGTTCTCCCGAACGCCCACCAAAGAGTAAGCCTACTCGCATTGCCATCTTGACCTGTTGTGACCTATGTCGTAAACGCTTTGCGATAGCGTATCATGCAGCAAAAATTACGCTGCAAAAATTCGAAATAATCCAAAACAAAAGATCAAAAAAAAACGCCCCAGATTCAACAAAAATGTGAATCCGCAAGCGTCTTGTCAGGGTGCATCTACCACCTATATGTTCCTGAAAGCGGATCGGCATCCGGAGAAAATGGCAATCGGTGAAAAGCTATAGGCCGCGATAAATGCTGAAGCCTATCGTGTTTTAATGCTTGCAGGCTGATTATGTGCAGATAATATTTCTAATAACTTCTGCTGGCTCAGTTCACCTGTCAATTGCGTTGAGAGGACGCTGTGAAATATTTCTTTTTAGCTGACGGCTGGACAACTGGAAGAGTCTGGGAATTCGGAGGGCTGTGGAATCAGTCTGCCTGGCAGCGATCGCCCCACCTGCAACAGCAGTCACTTTGCATTCGCGAAGGCAATGAAGTCCTCAGGCTTTACCAAGCGGAAGAGGCCATTTTGATGGTGGAGGTCGTGCCGATTTCGACTGCGCCAGAACGAACGAACTCGACCCTGGCGCCGCAGCAAATTGGCCAGGTGGTGCTAAAGCGTTTGCTTAGCGCCGAGCAAGCCATAGAAAAGCTCTGTAGTGAAGAAACGATTTTCCACGCCCCAACGCTAAATCTATAAGCTTTATCGTTAAGTTTATCCTGGGACCTTTCTTCAACCTACCCGTAATTTATCGGTAGTAGCCGCTGTTTTACGAGTGCGTCTACTCGATCGTAACGTTACTCACGGCCCGCTGTATGGCCGCTAGTGCCCTGTTGTAGTTCAAAATAGCTGTGACGTTGTTGCCTTGGGCCGTCGTCAGCTCGCTCTGAGCTGTCAGTACATCTAGCTGCGTACCCACGCCCGCTTGCAGCCGCAGATTAGCCAAAGCCAAAGCCTCTTCTGCCTGAGAAACAGCAATGCGAGAGGTGGCAATGTTCTCCTGGTTGGTTTCCAGGTTAAAGTACGCCTGCTCCACGTCAAACCGAATTTGGTCGGCGCTTTCTCCAAATTGTTCTTCAGAGATTTGGCCGGCTATCTCTTGCTGTCTGGCGCTAGCTCTAGCAGCCCCGCCGTCAAACAGCACCATGTTGAACGAAGCACCAAAGCTGTAGTTGTCTCGAATATCATCTGCGCCATCGTTCAGTAAGCTTTGCAAGCTGTAGTCGGCAAATAGCCCGACTTGGGGACGCACCGCCGCTAACGCAATTTGCCTTTGTTGCTCGCTGATATCGGCCTGAAGGAGCTGCTGCTCTAATTCTGCTCGATTGTCGAAGGCCAGCAAGATGCTTTCTTCAAGCGTCAGCGGCCAGTTCTCGGCGACGCTTACGGGCGATGTCTGGATTCCTGCTGTGGGCGGTAGATTTAAAAGGCGAGAGATATCGCGACGGGCAATGCGCTGATTGCCTTGGGCCTGAATGACCTGTTGCCTGGCGTTGGCGTACTGTACTTCGGCTCTGAGGGTGTCGAAGCGGGTGCCTACGCCGACTTCCTGCCGCAGCCGAGAATCTCTCAAGTTTCTTTCGGCTTCTTCTAAGAAGGTGCGCTGAATTCGAATTTGTTCGCCCGCTTCTTGTAGCTGGTAATAGCTATTAGCCGTTGTCAACCGGATCTGCTCTTGCTGCGTTTCTACCGTGAGCGCAGCGACCTGCCTTTGGAGTTCTGCCTGCTGGATATTAGCCGCTCGACGCCCACCGGTTAGAAGGTCGTAATCTACTCGCAAGTTGCCGTTGAGCGACGTATCGAGTCCTGTGCCTTCACCTTGAACTTGCTGCCCAGTTAGCGGATTGAGTCCGCCGCCAATCGCGTCTCTCTGCTGTGAGGTCAGCCCCGCTGAGGTCGATAGCGTGGGCAGGTTCGCAGCTCTCGCTTGATCTACGACTGCTTCGGCCTGCTCTAGCTGCAAAACAGAGGCTTGTAGCGTTTGGCTGTTGCGGTAGGCCAGCTCTATCGCCTGCTCTAGGGTAACTACCGGGTTTCGCTCGACTTCAACGTCTTTTAACGTAGCAGGTAAGCTTAGCGGATTGGGATCTGCGAATAGGATATCGGGTAAATCGCCCAGTTCGGGTTCGGCTCCCTGTATCGGTGCGTCGTTGGGGATGGGCTGGACGACATCTGGCCCGCTTTGTATTCCACCGTTAGGGAGTAAGTCGGGAACGCCTGGGTCACTAGGGGCCGGGTCGCCAGGGGCTGCGGTTGTAGGCGGCGTTTCTTCTAAGACGGGCAGGTCTTCTGTCTGGGCAATTTGCTCTGCGCGACTCTCTGCGGTCGTCCGATCTGTTACGGCGATTTCGCGGGTGTCTGCTGCGATATTTGTTTGAGCGATATTTGCTTGAACGCTATTTGCTTGTTCTGCTAGCGCTCGAAATTGGGTGAGGCTAAGGCGATTCGACGGTTCTGTAGCGCTTTTGTCCGAAGTACTTTCTAAAGCTAAAGGCGCACTGGTATCTTGCTGGCTATTGGCTGCGGGCTTGTCTGTCAAGGAAGCACTGTCTGCTTCTTCAGCTAGCTGCGCGATCGCACTTCGCGACAGCACAGATACCGAACTGCCGAGCGCCAGCAGAAGAAAAGCAGTGGACTTGAGATATCTCATAGTGAGGGGTAAATGCTGAAGATTAACGACTGTGAGCAAAGTTGGGACGATTTCTATCTACGTAACGCGAGCGTCATAGTGTATTCATCCGATCGCAGCTCTAAATAACCCGGACGAACGCCCGGCAGGCAATGTTCTTCGTCTTACCTTCACCTTAGTGGCAAATGGTGGCCTTTTATCGACGTTGAGCGGTAGGGCCGCAGCACCTCAGCTTTAAAGCCCTCTGACCTGAAAGAATATGACCTGAAAGCACTACGACTTTGAAGGAATCGGCCCACAGCAGGCTGTCATCAGCTCGGGCAGTCCAGATATCGACAACACTGAACAGTTTAGTTTACTTTCTAGATTTGATAAAGACATATCGTCTAGAAAGTAAGTATCTTCTGGGCGACGACTATCGCTTTGTTTTAGCATTAAAGCCGGGAGCAAGACGGCATCTCCTAGCGCTAGTCCGGCTAGCTGGCTGGCGATGTCTCTGCCCGTTAGTAAACCAGTGACGGTAATTTCTTGGCCCCAATAATCGCTGTTGATAGCGGCCATATTCACGGTGAGTCCGTCTACCTGGTTCAGTCGGTTGACTAAGGGCGCAAAAGCATGTTCTACAGCGTTACCCAGTACCCAGGTAAAGGTGCGAGCTGGGGAGACTGCTTTGGGCAGAGACTGGGCTATTTCCTCGAACTCTTTTAAGAACAATCGAATAGAGCCTACGCCATTGCCGATTTGTGGATATGACTCGTAGTGACTTTCGGCCGGGAGCGGCTGACGCCCAATCAAAAACCACTCGTCGGCTAGCCAGGCGAAGGTCGTGCCTAGCGTAGATTGGAACTCAGCCTGAAGCGCCTGCACTTGAGCGATTACTTCCTGAGCTTTTTCGGTGGTTACGGGCGTTAGGTCGTCTAGCCCTGGGCGAAATCGGGTGAGGCCGACGGGGACGACTGCGGCTGAAATAACGGCGGGGACATCACCTGCGTGAAATTTGGCTAGGTCTCTAAGGGTTTGCTCTAGATGAGGGCCGTCATTAATGCCAGGGCAGACGACAACCTGAGCGTGAATTTGTAGGCGCTGTGCTTGAAACCAGGCAAGCTGATCGAGGATTTTGGCGGCGCGGTTGTTTTTGAGTAAGCGCGATCGCACGTCTCCTTCCGTAGCGTGAACCGATACATACAGCGGTGACAGCCGAAGTCTGGCAATGCGCGCCCACTCAGCGGCGGGAATGTTTGTCAGGGTTAAATAGCTGCCGTATAGAAAGCTCAGCCGGTAGTCGTCGTCTTTTAAGTAGAGCGTTTCGCGCTTACCGGGAGGCTGCTGGTCTATAAAGCAAAACGGACAGGCATTAGCACACTGAATAAGTCCGTCGAATAAGGCCGTTTCAAACTCTAAGCCTAGTTCTGCGTCGTAGTCTTTTTCAATTTCAACCTGATGCCGAACGCCTTTAGTATCGAGTACGTCTAGATCGAGCACTTCGTCTGCGCACAAGAAGCGATAGTCAATCAGGTCTCTAGGGCGCTCTCCATTGATGGCGACTAGGCTGTCACCGGCCTCAAAGCCAATTTCTGCTGCGATTGAACCTGGTTCAACGCGAGTGATTTTAGCTGGCACGATGGCAGTTGTTTTGGTGGGGGGCTTGGATATCTCAATAGGCGATATCTGAGGTGATATCTCAGCAGGCATAGAAGCACAAAAAAGGAGGTCTGTATATTCTGTTATATATTCTGTAGTTTGCCGAGTGCGATCGCAATTAAAAGCACTGTGCCAAATGCCAGGCGATACCAAACGAAGATCCAGGTGCTGTGCTTTTTAAGGAACTCAATTAGCCAGGCGATCGCCAGATAAGAGGAGATTACCGCCGCCAGCAGACCGGCAATCAGCGGCGCAATCCCTACGGTGCTATCGCCTACGAACATATCAGGTAAGGAGACTAACCCCGCTAGGGTAATGGTAATCGTGCCTAGCAAAAAGGAAAATCTTGCTGCTGTTTCGCGCTTGAGTCCTAAAAATAATCCCGCTGTTAGCGTGGATCCCGAGCGCGAGACGCCTGGAATAATCGCTAGGGCCTGCGCGAATCCAACGCCGATGCCATCGCTCTGAGTCAGTTTGGAGAAGTCGCGCTTTCGCTGTCCGACGATTTCTGCCAGGCCTAAGAGCGCAGCCATCACGATTGAAGTTACGGCGATCGCCGCTGTAGAGCGCACAATCGAATTATCGTAGCCAGGCACGAGCACCTTTACAAACAGCCCAACTAGCACCGCCGGAACGGTGCCTAAAATAATCCCAAACCCGATGCGAAAGTCCTGGGAAGCAAAGTCGCGGGCGATCGCCGCCTTGATGGTGTTGCGCGTGACTGAATATAAGTCGTCCCAAAAATACCAGAGAATGGCGGCGATGCTGCCTAGCTGAATGACCGCCGTAAATGACACGCCAGGATCGCCCCACCCTAAAAGCACCGGCACAATTTTAACGTGGGCCGTGCTGCTGATGGGTAAGAACTCGGTTAGTCCCTGCACAATACCAATTATGACCGCGCGAAAAATACTGATGGGCTGGGGATCTACTTGAGCGACTAGCAGCAAATTAGTAGGCATTTCTTAGAATAAAACCTTTGTATAGACTTCTCAATTTTTCTCGCCGCGTTAGCCGCGCGGTAGATTTGACCCGCAAAAGGTACACGAGTTCCTGTCTATCCATTCGTCTGATGCCAGCAGCGCTCGGGTAACTTTACCAGTCAAACCCGAAAATCTAATGCAAAAAAGCCCAAATAAATCTCAAGTTTAAAAACACATGGATTTTCTCAACGCCGCGTTCAGCCTGTTCCTGAAAATTAGCGAATTTAGGTTGTGAAAAGGTTAATGCGATCACTCAATCTAAACTTATCTATTCTGATAATTATTTTCCGTCAAATAGTTAAACAGTCAGATATAGGTAGGGACACAGGATTTTATCCTTCGTGAGTTGCTATGCCTTACATATCTCTGTAAAATGCCCCTTGGGGGGATACCTCTACAGGATGATATCTATACCCTATGCGAACCCTAGCAAGGGAAAAACGTGTTATGTTAAGAATAGTTAACTCATCTCAGAAACGCTTTGCAAGTTCTCCGCCAGACCCCCACAAAATCCAAGGATGTTGAGACTTTGCGAATGCCTAGGGAAGGGTCAGCTAGCTCGGCTGCCTCAATTGCCAAAGTCACGACGCAAAAAGCAATTGCTCATGCAGAAACTATTACAAGAGCATCTATACAATTCGATGAGACGCAGCTATCAGCGCTCCATCACCTATTTCATCCCCAGTCGCTAGCGTCGCTGGCCAATCGCCCTGAGCGGCTTAAGGCACTTTGGGCTTCTGCCTTTTTGGTTGCGGTGCCGGTGTTTGTTCAAGCGCCGCTAGTTAGGATATTTCCCTGGCTCAGTTTGGCGATTACCGGTCTGTGGCTGTGGCTAGGCTGGACGTTGCTAAATCGCCCTCGTCAAAAGCTGTGGGGTGATCTTATTATCGGCTTTAGCTGGACGTGGCTAGCGGGCGCAGTCTACTGGGGCTGGTTTCGTTGGGAGCCGCTGATTCATTTGCCGATAGAGGCGATCGCCCTGCCGATTGTGCTGGTGCTGATGCGCTACGGCAAAAACAACACTGGTAACTACTTCTATCTAGGTTCGCTGTTTGGCACAGCTATTACAGATATTTACTTCTACTGCACCGGCCTAATTCCCTACTGGCGCAAACTGATGGTTAGTCCGCCAGCGGAGGCAGGTCAAATTCTTCATAGCGCCCTGCTAAAGATGGAAACTTATCAGGGGGTTGGATTTGCAGTCGTCTTGCTGAGCCTGCTGGTGATGTTGGGCATCATTCCTTTAAGAACTCAAAGTGTTCGATGGTGGGCTTTTAGCGGCGCGGTGCTGAGCACTATTTTGGTGGACAGCTTGTTTTTTGTAGCGGCTATTTTTGCCTAAGCATTTACTTTGCGTAAGTGGCTATCTCTATGGCTATTGGCCCAAAAGAGGCGCTTTTTCGTCTAAAAAGCCCCATCTTTGCGTAAGACTTTGCGCAGCTGAAGCTTTCTTAATCGTCTGCTCACAGGGATGTCTATCTGAAAGTGATAGCATCTGAGCGAAGCAGTAGAAGAGAGCCTTATTAAAGGCGCTAACTCAGCGAATACTCGTGATTATCGGTACTCCGTAAAATTACGTTAGTGCAAATTCTGGTATCGCTTTAGTATCTCTACATGCTGTGGGCTGTATCTGTGTAACCGTAGCCTATCTATTCCATTTACCCTAAACCGCCGTGGCAACCTCTGAGACCACTCCAAAACTCGGCCCCTGTTTGGTTCTCAAGACAGACGTTGGTAATCGTAATTTACCTTTAGCCGGCAACAACTGCTGGACGGTTGGCCGCAGCGACGATAATAATCTCGTGATAAGCGATCGCTGGATTTCGCGCAACCACGCCATGCTGCAATCGATGGACACTGGCGAATACTACCTAATTGACTTGGGTAGTCGCAATGGTTCGTTTATCAATGGGCGGCGAGTTAGCGTCCCGGTGACTTTGCACAATGGCGATGCTATCACCTTTGGTCAGACTGAACTTACGTTTTTCTGCCCTGAGCTTAGAGTGGCTAATCCTAAAAGCTATAGTGTCTCGCCGGATGAGCGCGCGACGGCTGCCCTTCATATCCGGCGGTTAATTTCGGTGCTGGTTATCGATATTCGCGACTATACCGTGATGACTCGTCAGCTCGATGAGAAGGTGCTTTCTGAGGCGATCGGCACCTGGTTTCGATATGCGGGGGAAATTATTAATAAGCACGATAGCTGGGTAGACAAGTATATCGGCGATGCGGTGATGGCTGTTTGGATTCATGGGACTGAGGAGGTGACGGCCCACTCGATGCTGCAAATATCGCAGGCGATGAGCGAGCTTAATAAGATGACGGCCAAGCTGCATGAGGAATTCCCGCTGCCGTTCCCGCTGCGAATTGGGGCGGGTTTGAACACGGGCTATGCAATGGTGGGCAATGCTGGTAGTCGCGATCGCCCAGACTACACACCGCTAGGCGATACGGTTAACGCGGCTTTTCGTTTTGAAAGCTCGACTAAGCAGCTAGGGCTAGATATTTCGGTGGGCGAGACGACTTACCAGGCTTTAGAACAGTTGGGGGTGGGCGATCGCCAAACCTTTAAGCGCTATCAGGTAGAGCTGAAAGGCTACGAGCATAAGCTAGTGACCTATGGCTGCGCATTTTCAGATTTGGATCGGTTTTTGGGGGCCTGTGCCCGCGAGCATCAAAGCGCGGCTTCTTAAGGCATGAATAGAATTATGACTAGAGAGCACAAGGCGTGGATATCTCTACAGTCCGGCCTACCCGCAAAAATGATATCCTCTTATGTACGCTGAGAGTAGTTAGTAATTAGGTTTTGAGCGGATGAAAAAAGCTATTAATCAAGCCATAAAACAGATTGGTCAGAAAGTACTAGGTAGAGGGTTTGGAAAAACCTTGGGCGCGTTATTTGCGATCGGTCTGATGATCGGTTCTGCGCTGCTAGGGAGTGCACAGCCCGTATCGGCATCTGGTTTGGGCGGCGAAGTCAGTTTAGGTAGTATTGCCCTATTGGCCAACGCCGGTGGCAGAGAGCTGCGCAACTCCATCGATGACAAGATGGCCACCGAGTACGGCAATAAAATCGATGTGAACAACACCAATATCGCTGCTTTTAGAAAGCATCGTGGTCTTTATCCCACAATTGCGGGCAAGGTTGTTTCTAATGCGCCTTACGATTCTGTAGAAGATATTCTGGATATTCCTGGCCTTAGACAGGTGGAAAAAGATCGCATTCAGCAGAACTTAGATGTGTTTACCATCTCCGCACCCGATCCTGCACTCGTAGAAGGTGCCGATCGATTTAATAATGGCGTTTACAAATAACGCTTCTGAGATCGCCTAAAGATCTCTTGAATAATTTGCATTGATTCGCTTTGGAGGCGTTGGCTAACGTTAGCTAACGCCTTTTGCGATGATGCATAGCGCTCCTGTTAAAGTAAGAAAGCCTGCGGACTGCCGGTTTACTTCTTTTTAGGGGCGTTTTTGGTTGGCGCATTTTTCTTCTCAGTCGTACCCTGATTCGGGTTTTGATGTGCTGGTGATTGGCGGTGGCGCAGCCGGGCTTTACTCGGCACTTTGTTTGCCATCTCACTTAAAGATTGCGCTGATTACCAAGGACACGCTGGCGGTTTCGGCTAGTGATTGGGCGCAAGGTGGAATTGCAGCGGCGATCGCACCCGACGATTCCTCCGATTCCCACATCGCCGATACGCTTCGTGCTGGCGCGGGCCTTTGCGAACCGGATGCGGTAAAGCTGCTGGTGGAAGAGGCCCGCGAATGCATAGACTCTCTGCTTGATTTAGGCGTTGCGTTCGACCGCAAAGGAGAGCAGCTAGCGATGACGTTAGAAGCGGCTCATTCGCATAAGCGAGTGCTTCACGCTGCGGATACGACCGGACATGCGATTGTCTCTACTCTGGCCCAAAGAGTACTTAGCCAGAAGAATATTCAGGTTTTTGACCAAACGTTTGCGCTCGATTTGTGGGTGGAAGAGAATGACTGCAAAGGCGCTTGCTTAGCAAAAGACTTAGAGAGTGAAGGCGTTGAGATTGAGTGGATACCAGCGAGAGCGGTAGTGCTAGCCAGCGGCGGCGGCGGGCAGGTCTTCGCTCAAACGACAAATCCGGCAGCGAGTACGGGCGATGGTTTGGCAATGGCCTGGCGAGCAGGCGCACAGGTTCGCGATTTAGAATTCTTTCAGTTTCACCCAACGGCGCTGACGAAAGCGGGCGCGCCTCGGTTCTTGATCAGTGAGGCTGTGCGAGGGGAAGGCGCACATTTGCTAGATGCCAAGGGCCGTCGCTTTGTTTTTGACTATCATCCTGATGGCGAGCTGGCTCCGCGCGATGTGGTGAGCCGCGCGATTTATTCGCATTTGCAAAAAGAAGAAGTGCCGACAGATGTTGTCTGGCTAGATTTGAGTGAGATTGAGCCAGCGCGTATTCAATATCGGTTTCCTAACATCATTAAGGTGTGTAAGCACTGGGGCATTGATTTGTTTTCTGAGCCAATTCCGGTTTCTCCGGCAGCTCACTATTGGATGGGCGGGATTACCTGCGGCCTAGATAGCAAAACAACTATTGACCATCTGTATGCAGTGGGCGAGAACGCTAGCACGGGCGTTCACGGTGCGAATCGGCTGGCAAGTAATTCTTTGCTGGAGTGCTTAGTCTATGGTGCGCAGCTTAAAAATATTCAGCTATTAGAACGGCTTCCTGAAATTGCGAAGAAGCCGGTTCAGCCGGTTAAGGTGGAAGAGGATTGGCTGAAGCTGCTGATGTACTGGCGGGCGGAGCTGCCGCAGTTGATTTGGCAAAGTGCGGGGATTCGTCGGGAGCAAGCGGGAATGGAAGCAGCAATCGCGCAGCTAGCCCAGTGGCAAATTGAGTTTGACAACTTGGCTTTAAGCCAGGCGCTAATGCTTCAGCCGGGAGAGACGGCGCAGTTTCCCGATGGGGTGAGTGGCGATCGCGTGCGGCTTTGGGGAGAGGTGCGGAATTTAATTGCGATCGCCGCTCTCATTCTCAAAAGCGCCGCCTTCCGCACCGAAAGCCGAGGGGGTCACTATCGCAGCGATTATCCTAAGCCGGAAGCAGACTGGCTTGTCCATACCGTTATTCAAAAAGATCAGTGCTGGCGATCGCCGCCCCTGAGTTCGGCCGTCAAATAAAGCCTGCAAATCGCGGTAGCCATTGACTACCTGTGCATGGCTATTGCGACTCAAATACTTGTTTCAACACGTCCAGTCGCGAGCAGCTCCAGTAATCTACGTGCGACTCGATCAATCCTTGCTCGCTTAGCCATAGCTCGGTGCGCCCAGGAATATGCAGCCTGGCAGACCAGGGAACCGGCGGATTCATATTTAGCGTCCATCGCAGCTCAATCAACGATGGCGCGGATTCTTCGATGCTGTGCAAATCCATCTGCACGTCGCCAAAAAACCAGCCGATGAAGCCAATCATTTTTTGAAAAAGCCCGACGCCCTTGAACTTGTTCATTGGGTCTTTGAACTTTACGTCCTCAGCGTAAAGGCTGTAGGTTTGGTCTTTAGGGAACCGCGCGTAATCCTGCTTTAGCTGCTCAATGATTTGTTCGCTCGTCATCCGTTTGGGGTCAACCGTTTGGTCAGTCATATATCTACGCCCGATCGATATCAACGGTGGGCCACAGTCGCTCTAGCTGATATTTCCAGGCGTCTAAGGCTTTTTGCGAGTCTGTTTGGCCCATGTCCCCCATTACGCCCTCAGAATAGAAACGGTCTAGGGTTTGTAAGGTCGCTTCTAAAGACTGACCGTTGAGCTTGGCCGCTTCAATAATTTTTTTGACCTGGATTTCGATAGTACGCGTAAAGAATCCTGTGATGCCGTCTGCTTTTAGTTTTTGTAACTTGTCGATAGCGGTGTTGAACTGCTCGACGCCCAGTGCAGCTTCGTCGTATTGAAAAATGGCCCAAATAACTTCTTGATGAAGGGCGTAGCGAGCTTCTTGTGTATCGTCGAAGTTGGCCTCCATCATCTGGGGTAAAAAAGACTGCGCTTCCGTTACTGGGACGATAGGTGTCATCAGTTTTAGCCAGGGGCCGGATTCAATCGCGATTAAGCGCCAGCCGTCGGCTTCTACTCGCCAGGCGTCTGGCGGTACTTTTTGGCAAGCTTCTCCAAAGCGATCGCTCAACACAGCCGAAATTTCATCACCGGTCATTACAAAACCCTCTAGTCCTCTCTTTCAACGTTAGCAGGCCAAAAACAAAAGAACCGCCTGCCTATAGACAGTCGGTTCTTTTGCAATTTAATCAATCGGCTCTAACGACAGAGCTGTGGCCGATTGAGAGTGGCCGTCGCCTAAGCTTGGCAAAGCGGCCTAAAAGAAAGATGCTTAGTAGTCGAAGTCTCCCATCCCGCCGCCAGCACCTGCGCCAGCTTTGTCATCTTCGGCTTTGTCTACCACGATGCACTCAGTAGTGAGTACCATCGCTGCAATAGAAGCTGCGTTCTGCAAAGCAGAGCGAGTCACTTTTGCAGGGTCAACGATACCCGCTTCGAGCATATTGACGAACTCGTTAGTCGCCGCGTTGTAGCCCATGCTGGAATCTTTTTCCTTTACGCGCTCAGCAATAACTGCGCCGTTTTGACCAGCGTTCTCAGCAATGCGTCGTAAAGGCGCAGTCAAAGCGCGAGTCACAATCATCGCACCTGTTAATTCTTCATCTTTCAGGTTAGAGGCTGCCCACTCGGCTAACCCAGGCGAAAGATGCGCCAAAGTCGTACCGCCACCGGGAACGATGCCTTCTTCAACGGCTGCGCGAGTTGCGTTAATCGCGTCTTCTAGGCGAAGCTTACGATCTTTCATCTCAGTTTCAGTTGCAGCGCCAACCTTAATCACAGCGACACCACCCGAGAGCTTAGCCAATCGCTCCTGTAGCTTCTCTGTGTCGTAGCTAGACTCGGACTCTTCAATCTGACGGCGAATTTGATCGCAGCGAGATTTCACGGCGTCTTCGTTGCCCTCAGCGACGAGCGTTGTGCTGTCTTTAGTGATGGTGACGCGACGCGCAGAGCCTAGCTGCTCTAGCGTTGTCGTGTCAATTTTGAGGCCAGCGTCTTCGGTGATGAGCGTGCCGCCTGTGAGCACAGCAATGTCTTCTAGCATGGCTTTACGGCGATCGCCAAACCCAGGCGCTTTTACAGCCGCTACGTTCAGCACACCGCGCAAACGGTTCACTACTAGCGTCGCTAGGGCTTCTTTCTCAATGTCCTCAGAGATAATTAATAGAGGACGACCGCCGCGAGCAACCTGCTCTAGTACGGGAACTAAGTCCTGTACAAGGGCAATTTTTTTGTCGGTGATCAAGATGTAAGGCTCGTCGAAAGACGCTTCCATCCGCTCAGGATCGGTGACGAAGTAAGGCGAGATGTAGCCTTTGTCGAAGCGCATCCCTTCGGTGATTTCTAGCTCGGTAAACATCGACTTGCCTTCTTCCAAGGAAATGACGCCTTCACGGCCTACCTTTTCCATGGCACTAGCAATCATTTCACCTACTTCAGGATCGTTACCGGCAGAGATAGATCCAACTTGAGCGATCGCTTTAGAATCGCCAACTGGCGTCGCCTGATCGGCAATTTTCTTAACGAGGTAAGCCGTCGCTTTGTCGATACCGCGTTTGAGCGCGATCGCGTTTGCGCCCGCAGCCACGTTGCGTAAGCCTTCTTTGACAATGGCGTGAGCCAGCACGGTTGCAGTTGTGGTCCCGTCACCGGCTGAGTCGTTCGTTTTAGAAGCCGCCTGCCGAATCAGAGCGACGCCTGTGTTCTCGACGTTATCTTCTAGCTCAATTTCTTTGGCAATGGTCACACCGTCGTTGACGATTTGAGGTGAGCCAAACTTCTTCTCTAAAACGACGTTGCGTCCTTTAGGGCCAAGCGTCACTGCGACAGCTTCAGCCAAAATGTCCATTCCGCGCTCTAACGCCCGGCGAGCATTTTCGTTGTATATAATGCGTTTTGCCATATTGTTTGTCCTTTCTGGTGTCCTAAGGTTTGAGTTAAGTAAATCGAAGCGGCTAAAAGGCTAACGGGTCGTCTATCGACGCGACTTTTTAGCCTTTATTGATCTAGCCTTTGCTTCTTTAGCGCTGGGTAAATTCTCGCAAAGTAAATTCTTGAAAAGACTAAGCAACCGTTGCCAAAATATCTTTCTCAGCGAGCAGAATGTAGTCGTCGTCAGCGAGCTTAATTTCGGTGCCTGCGTACTTGGAATAAAGCACTTTGTCGCCCACGCTTACGTCCATTGCCTGACGATTGCCGTTGTCATCAATGCGGCCAGGGCCAACAGCGGTAATTTCGCCAACTTGAGGCTTTTCCTTGGCCGCGTCAGGCAAAATGATGCCGCCCGCCGTTTGCTCTTGAGAAGCGTTGACCTTGATGAAGACGCGATCGCCTAGGGGCTTGAGGGTAGAGTTGCCTAAAGAGATGGCAGCCATATTGATTTTCTCCGTAATGTCTCAAAATAGAAATGAAGCAAAGCTGAGTGCTTTCGCATAACTAAAGCCCGGCAGTCGTTCTACAGGGCTTACGAGCAGAAATTAGCACTCTCTGCTGTTGAGTGCTAATTTACCGAAATTCGCTCATCAGATGCAATGAGTCAAACGGTACGGGTTTCCGAACTCATGCCTCGACCCTCATAACTCATCACTCCTATAGAGGCATCTGATGATAATCTTGAAAGTGGCACTTAAAAGATTGAGATCTCAACAGATAGATCAAATAAGTCGCCGTACAGCTAAAACGTAGGACAGGCGCAGGAATGGTCTCCACCGCAGAGAAGACAGGCATTGGCTACATAACTCAAATTATTGGCCCAGTTTTAGACGTTAAGTTTCCGGGCGACAGCTTGCCCCAAATCTATAACGCAATTCAAATCACCGGCACTAACCCAGCCGGAAACGAAGTATCTGTGACTTGTGAAGTGCAGCAGTTACTTGGCGACTCTCAAGTTCGCGCGGTTTCTATGAGCACCACAGACGGCCTAGTCCGAGGTATGGAAGCTAAAGACCTCGGCGCACCGATTTCTGTACCTGTCGGTAAAGCTACTTTAGGCCGAATCTTTAACGTACTGGGCGAGCCCGTAGATGAAAGAGGCCCCGTCGATGCAGAAGCCACGCTACCGATTCACCGACCCGCTCCCAAGCTAGTAGATCTTGAGACTAAGCCTGCCGTGTTTGAAACCGGTATCAAGGTCGTCGATTTGCTCGCTCCCTACAGAAGAGGCGGAAAAGTAGGTCTCTTCGGCGGTGCAGGGGTGGGCAAAACGGTTCTGATTCAAGAGCTGATTAATAACATTGCAAAAGAGCACAGCGGCGTATCTGTGTTTGGCGGTGTAGGCGAACGTACCCGCGAAGGGAACGACCTCTACAACGAATTTATCGAATCTGGCGTAATTAACGCTGACGATTTGAGCCAGTCCAAAGTGGCTTTGGTATACGGTCAGATGAACGAGCCACCGGGTGCTCGAATGCGCGTTGCCCTTTCTGCGTTGACGATGGCTGAGTACTTCCGCGACATTAATAAGCAGGACGTATTGCTCTTTGTAGACAACATCTTCCGCTTTGTACAGGCTGGTTCTGAAGTATCCGCGCTGCTAGGTAGAATGCCTTCTGCGGTAGGCTACCAGCCTACTCTGGGTACTGATATGGGTGACTTGCAAGAGCGAATTGCTTCTACCACTGAAGGCTCTATTACCTCTATTCAGGCTGTCTACGTTCCTGCGGACGACCTCACAGACCCTGCACCCGCAACGACGTTTGCTCACCTAGACGCGACGACAACGCTTTCTAGAGCGCTGGCTTCTAAAGGCATTTACCCTGCGGTAGATCCTTTGGACTCTACTTCCACGATGCTTCAGCCAGATATCGTGGGAGCCGAGCACTATGCAACGGCTCGTGCGGTTCAGTCCACTTTGCAGCGCTACAAAGAGCTACAGGACATCATCGCTATTTTGGGCTTAGACGAGCTTTCTGAGGAAGATCGTCAGGTGGTTGCCCGCGCTCGCAAAATTGAGAAATTCCTTTCACAGCCTTTCTTCGTAGCTGAGGTCTTTACCGGGATGTCTGGTAAGTACGTCACGCTAGAAGAGACCATCAAAGGATTCAACATGATTCTTGATGGCAAGCTAGATGACGTTCCTGAGCAAGCCTTTTATCTAAAAGGTGGCATTGAGGAAGTGATGGAAGCGGCTGAGAAGATGAAAGCAGAAGCTGCTTAAGCCTCATCCTGATTTTCTGTAGGGATAGCGCGGTCGATGATTTGCGTTATCCCTACGAAACATATGGTCTGAGATAAAGGCAATCTAATTCCCAGGCCTGACAATTCATATTCATTTGAGAAAGCTATGTCTTTAGTCGTGCGCGTTGTTGCGCCTGATAAAACGGTTTGGGATGACGAAGCCGAAGAAGTAATTTTGCCGAGTACCACCGGTCAGCTCGGCATTTTAGGCGGTCACGCTCCTTTGCTGACTGCTCTAGATACGGGCGTGTTACGCGTACGTGCTACTAGCGGCAGCAAGGAGTGGACATCTATTGCCCTGATGGGTGGCTTCGCTGAAGTAGAAGAAGACGAAGTGACGATTCTAGTCAACGGCGCGGAGCGCGGTGACAGTATCGATAGAGAAGAAGCTGAAAAGGATTACCAGGAAGCACAGGCAAAGTCGAATAGCGTGTCTGGCGACGACCGCAAAGCAGTAATGCAGGTAGGCAAAGCCTTGAAGAAAGCTCGCGCTCGGTTGCAGGCGGCAGGCGGCAGTGTGTAGCTCTCTAGAATGCTAGTCATGAGAATTAGGCTGACTTGAAACCTTAGCGGTTTTTTGAATAGCTTGATGAGCAAAAGTCGTCGCCGTTTTACGGGCTGTGAAAAGCTAAAACGACGACGGCTTTTGTCTTTTAACTGGATCTTGCAAAGTACTGATGAGCGAGCCTATCTGCCTATGGCTACATCAGGTTTTTTGAGAAATGTTCTTTTTAAGAACCTGATTGTATGAAGAGTTGACCTCTGTTGCTGCATGAATGAAGTGGGTAATAGGGCTCCATATTTAATTTAGAAAGCCGTTTTTGTTTGGAGCGGTTATTCCATTGCTTTGTATAAGAGACCCATAAATTATGCGATATAAAGTAAGTTTATGCGCTGCTGTGCTTGCGCTGAGCGGATTTTCATTAGGTATGGCTGCTGCTCCTGAAGCTTGGGCTGACCCAGTGGATAACTATGTAGGCGTGGGCGTAAGAGGTGGTTTGAATGATGATGTAGCTGCAGTCTTAGGCGCGAAGGTGAAAATTGCTGACTTTGGCGAGCTGAGCTTATCAGGTAGACCTGCAATCTTTATCGGTAATGAGACCGAGTTTCGCGTTGCTTTGACGGGCGAGGGGGAGGTGTCTCCGGATTTTTCACCTTTTTTTGGGGGTGGATTGGCTATCAATACGGACGGTAGCGATGATATTGATCCGCTCGTGACGGCTGGCTTGGATTTTAGAATGACTGAGCAGGTGGTTATACAAGCGGGCGGCAACTTTATCTTTAAGGATGGAGATACAGACGCAGAGCTGACGGCTACTGTGAATTACGCCTTTTAGGGCCTGCTTTGAAGCTACTGACTTAGCTTTAGAAAATATAAAGAGCCGCCTGGACTAGGAGTCAGGTGGCTCTTTATGCTGTTTGCGAACCAAGAGCAAGCCTACTATGCTTAACCCGAGTAACTTGTAGGTGCGATCGCCGATAACAACAGCCATCCCCAAACAATTCAGCATAAGCGAGTATCACCAGATTGCCGAACTTGGGTGCTTCTAAGAAGACGAGTAAAAGCAAAGCAAACAAAATCTATCCAGGGGCAAAATCAATCCACAAAGATTCTAATAAATCAATAAATGCCCGATCTGAAATTGACAGGAGCATCCGGCTCATCTGCTGGCAAAAAATTTTCGATACTTTTGGAGACGTTCCTTCTGGATGAACGCTCATAAATCCGTGCGCTACTGCATGTCTTAACGCCGTGGCCACAATCAGAACGTTGCTGTGCTTGCCGTGCTGAAAAGCAATGAGCTTATCTCTTAGCCTTTCATTTCTAACCGTCTTAATTAGAAATTGAATAATTGCATCTGATTCTCTGAGGCTAGCGGCGGGCGAGGTGGCCCAGTCAGCCCATCGTTCGCTTAAATGCTGCTTGGGCCTAGCTGGTACCGCTTTATGAAACTGCTCAAGTGCGCTATAGGCTAAAAATACTTTTAGGAGTGCACCGTAAGCATCTACCGTGTCGTCGGCGTAACCGTCTGCGTCGATACCATTGAAAGCTCGCGCTAGCCGGTATCTTGCCGCAAAGCGGTTTAGTTCAGAGAGAGAAATGTGCTCTGGTAGCGCTACAGTGTTGTCTCTTTGCCACTGGCAGAACACTTTCCAATAAGACGGGTTTGACATTTCACTGCTTCACTAATATCAAAAGAAACCCCCTGAGCTAACTGCCAGAGGGTTTACCTGCATCTGCACTAATTAATCAAAGAAGCGATCATGAACTACCGGTGAAGGCAACTTCTGGAAACTTGATTTGAGCTTCGCTCATTGGCTTGGACTTGCCTTCTTCTTGCCAATAGTTGATGATTTCGGTTGCCTTGTTGAGCAGATCAACGCGTTCCTCATCGGTGATCCAGGACTTGGATTCAACTTCAGTTTTGAGCTGTTCCCAAGCGTCGTTGCGCGGCCAGAAAAAGTAGGACGTGAGGGGACTTGTACCCTTTCCAACCACCTGATCGACGGCTAAGGCAACGTCCTTATCCAGCCAAAGTACTTTTAAGATGAACCGGGCATCCGATTCAAAGGGTGTTTCATTCGACTCCACAGACTCCAAGCGAAAACCTCCAATTGCGTTCCCAAAATGGGCTAAACTACAGTTCCTTAATCTACCACAATCTCAGAGCTTTAATTTTTGACGCTAGCGGTACGACTTCATCATCTACTTCGCCATCTATGAGCATTACGTTAGTCACTGGCCCGGCGCGTTCGGGGAAGAGCGAGTGGGCAGAAGATTTGGCTAAAAAGGCGGCGAAAAAGAGCGCACAGCAGCTAGTTTATATTGCGACTGCGCAACGCAATTTGGACGATGCGCAATGGCAGGCACGAATAGAAAAGCATATACAAAGGCGATCGCAGGATTGGCGCTGTGTGGAAGTTCCGATGGATCTTTCAGAGGCGATCGCCCGCTACACGTCATCCTACTGCCTGCTCATCGACTCGCTAGGAACCTGGCTTGCTAACTCAATGGCTCAGTCTGACGATGAGTGGCAAACTAGCCAGGCAAATTTAGTGGCCGCCTTGAGTCAAACTGAAGCAACTGTGATTTTGGTTGCGGAAGAGACGGGCTGGGGCGTGGTGCCTGCTTACGAGCTGGGTCGAACCTTTCGCGATCGCCTGGGCACACTCAGCCGCCGGGTGGGAGAACTCTCGACTGATGTTTACTTAGTTACCAGCGGCTATGCGATTAACCTAGCCCAGCTGGGCCAAAGCATAGGCAATTGCTATTCTTCTGATGATAATTAATTATTTATAGAGAGATATCAATTATAAGGATTTCTCTGTTTATGCTGTTAAGTAGCAGGTTTGTAATGAAAATTGTCTTATGGCTTCGCTTGGTGAAGTAAAAAAGTATCTGGCTCACTGGTTTCAGCTAGGTAAGGGTGTGATCAGCGACACGGACGATGCTGTTTACTTGCCTAAGAGCATTATTCAAGGTGATTGCTATAGCGATGAGTTCGAGCACTGCTGGCAAACCCTGATGAAGGCAGATCCTAGTACGCTTCATCTAAGAGGTACTGAACAATCGCTGGCCGACTTGCTGTTGCCTAGTTGGGAAATCGTGAGCTGTGCTAGATGCGATATGCCGATTCCGATAACCTATAAGCAGCTTCCTTCGACTCCTTGCACCTGCGACGACTTGCCAAACTGGCCGGACGAAACGTTGCCTCGTCCAAGACTGCCTGTGAATAGCCACGATCATTTAGCGAAATTGCGATCGCGTCTAGAGGAACAGCGCTAGAGCCGAGCAGCCGCGATACGCTTACTTTTACACGCTTACCTTCATCTTTTTAGCGTCTCCTACTCTTTCGATGTCGTAGGTTAGAAAGTCTTTGGCCATCATCGTATTTGGAAAAATCGCCTGCGCTTCAAAGAGCAGGTCGTTTAGCTCAAGTGCGTTTCCAGGTGCATAGCGCGGACTAAAGTGAGTCAAAATTAGCTGCTGCTTTACCTGCGCGGCTAAGGCGACTTGGGCAGCCATTGTAGAGGTAGAGTGCATTCGTTGATATGCGAGTTCTGCGTCCTGGTGGGCAAATGTAGCTTCGTGAATGAGAACGTCTGCTTGGTCAGCTAGAGCGATCGCATTTTCACAGAACACCGTATCCGTACAGTAAACGAACTTTCGGCCTGCTATCGTTGGCCCACATAAGTCTGCGCCATTAACCTTGCGGCCATCTGCAAGCGTAACGACTTTGCCCTGCTTAAGCTGACCGTACAGAGGTCCGGGCGGGATGCCTAAATTCGCCGCCTTTCTAACGTCGAAATGGCCTGTTTGATCTTTCTCGACGACGCGATAGCCGTGCGCTGGAATGCGATGCTTTAGTCGCTCGCAGCTCACAACGTAGGTGTCGTCTTCGTAGACTTTGCCAGGTTCGGTAACGTGAACTCTTAGAGGATAAGAAGAATGCGTTTTGGAGTAGCGGCGGCAGGCATCTAGATACTTGCCAAGTTCAGGTGGGCCGTAAATATCTATTTGCTGCTGGCCTGTTCCGGCCATGCCGCAGCTAGCCAGGAAGCCGGGAAGACCAAAAATATGGTCGCCATGCATGTGCGTAATAAAGATACGGCGCACCTGGCTAGATTTGAAGTCGCTCTTTAGAAACTGGTGCTGGGTGCCTTCACCACAGTCAAACAGCCAGACTTCGGCTCTTTGTGGCAAGCGTAGGGCAACGCTAGAGACGTTGCGCGACCTGGTGGGCACGCCCGAACTGGTTCCTAAAAAAGTAATCTGCAAAGCTTTGACTATTGACTCAAATACGCTAGCTCTATATTGACAGAGATTGATAGTAATGGGGTTTTGCGATGCGACTATCCCTGAGACACCTACGCCAAAGTCAGCGTTGCATAACATCCTTGAACACGCTTTGAGGAAAGCAGACGCTACTAAGATCTGCTGAAAAAACCTGATTGCTCATGCAGAAAAGGCGTTTCAGGCAGTTTAATAAATGCTGAGAAGCGCAGTTTTTCTAGCTCATCTCAAATAAATAAAGCAGAATCCGCAAAGAAATGTTACTTAAAACAGTATTTGTTGATACACTACCTATCAGAGATTTAACAAGTGCGCTTATCTCCAAGGACAGATAGAGGCGGCGGTGTTATCCGAGCTGGCTGTCTTTGGATCTCTGGCTATCTTGCGGCGGCTGCTTTGTGCAGACAGAGCAGCGAAGTCTCCTCTCTATTGAGCGATCAATAAACAACTTAGAAATCAAACCCCTCCAGCATCTGAAGCGATTCAGGTGCTTTTTTTTCCTTCTTCTCAACTTCTCGTCTTAACTTCTATAGCGTCTCATTCATTTCTTCTCCCATTTCTTCGGAGCTAGCGGATAATAGTTGGGTCGCTCGCCTGCATTAAATTTGACTACTGATTTGAGCCAACAGAACTCCCCCAACGCTGCTCAAGCCCAGGCAGACAAGCCTGTGCTAATGCTAGTAGACGGACATTCGCTTGCCTTTCGCTCCTTCTATGCGTTTGCTCGCAGCCGAGATGGCGGACTGCGCACCTCTCAAGGTATTCCGACTAGCGTCTGCTTTGGCTTTCTCAAATCGTTGATGGATACCCTCGAAGCTCTAAATCCGGATAGCGCTGCGATTACTTTTGATTTGGATAAGCCAACGTTTCGCCATGAGAAGACGGACACTTACAAGGCAGGTCGTGCTGAGACGCCAGAAGAGTTTACTGAAGATGTTGAAAACCTGAAGGGACTGCTGAAAAAGCTGAAGCTGCCGATCTTTTGTGAGCCGGGCTACGAAGCCGATGACCTAATTGGTACGCTAGCGACTAGGGCTAAGGCCGCTGGGTATCAAGTCAGGATTTTGAGCGGCGACCAGGATCTTTTTCAGCTGATCGATCCAGAAGAAGATATTAAAGTCCTATATTTGAGCAATGCGTTTGGTCGCGGTCAATCTAGCTCGTCGAGAGAGTTTGGCGTTGCTGAAGTGCTAGAAAAGCTAGAGATTTTACCCTGTCAGGTCGTGGACTACAAAGCGCTATGTGGCGACGCCTCTGACAACATTCCAGGGGTGAAAGGCATTGGCAAAAAGACGGCTGTGAAGCTACTTGATACCTATGGCGATCTCGATAATATCTATGCCTCGATTGACGAGATTAAAGGCGCTACCAAGAAAAAGCTGGAGGCTGGCAAACAGGCTGCGGAAGACTCGCGGTTTTTGGCAAAAATTATCACAGACGTTCCGACCAAGACGGATTTAGCTAGCTGTAAGCTAGAAGGCTTTGAGCCAGAAGAGGTTGTCCCTGAGCTTCAGCGGCTAGAGCTCCAGCATTTTGTCAACCGTTTAAGTAAGCTCCAGGCTTCTTTTGGGGGCGAGTCGGACTATGTACCGCAAAAAAAGCGGCCTGTGGAGGTTTTGCCGGAAGGTTTTGAAGACGAGGATCTGGCTTTCTTTAGTGCGGAAGAAACGGATGCGGTCGATCAGATGGGCCTGCTGGAAGTAGATATTAAGCCGCAAATTATTACGACGGAGAAGGCGCTAAAGACGTTGGTGAAGCAGCTTGAGGCTCAAACCGATAAAGAAAAGCCAGTTGCTTGGGATACGGAAACGACTTCTATTGACCCACTAGAGGCCGATTTGGTCGGCATTGGCTGCTGCTGGGGCGAAGGCCCGTCTGATATGGCTTACGTCCCGGTAGGTCATGCTGTAGGGCAGCAGTTGCCTTTGAAGCAAGTACTTGAGGCGCTGCGGCCTGTGCTAGAAAGTGCTGACTATCCGAAAGCGTTTCAGAATGCGAAGTATGACCGGTTGGTGCTACGTAGGGCGGGTATAGCGCTTGCGGGCGTGGTGTTTGACCCGATGTTAGCTAGCTATGTGCTCAACCCGGAAAATAGCCACAATCTGTCGGATCTTTCGCTGCGGTATCTGGAGCTGACCACGGTGAGCTATACGGACTTGGTGCCGAAGGGAAAGACGATTGGAGAAGTCGCGATCGCACCAGTAGCAGACTACTGCGGCAGCGATGTGCACACTACCTACTATTTAGTGCCGCTGCTTAAGGCAGAACTCGCCGCCGCGCCAGAATTAGAAAAGCTATACCAGGAGGTGGAGCTACCGGCTGAGCCCGTACTAGCTAACATGGAGGCTACGGGCATTCGTATAGACAAACCCTACCTCAATCAGTTCTCTAAACAGCTAGAGACTGACCTAGCGCGAATCGAACAGTCGGCTTACGCAGCAGCCGGTGAAGAATTTAATCTGGGGTCGCCTAAACAGCTCAGCACGCTGTTTTTCGACAAGCTGGGCTTAGATAAGCGCAAGTCTCGCAAAAATAAGACGGGCTATTCTACAGATGCTGCCACTTTGGAGAAGCTGCAGGACGATCATCCCGTTGTAGATGCGGTGGTCGAGTACCGCACGCTTTCTAAACTGAAATCGACTTACGTAGACGCTTTGCCTGCGCTTATTCGTCCTTGGAGCGGGCGCGTTCATACAGACTTTAACCAAGCGGTGACCTCAACTGGTCGGCTCTCTTCTTCTAACCCAAACTTGCAGAACATTCCTACGAGAACGGCCTTTAGCCGTCAGATCCGTCAGGCTTTTTTACCTAAAGAAGGCTGGTCCTTGGTGGCGGCTGATTATTCTCAAATTGAGCTGCGCATTTTGGCGCATCTAAGTGAGGAACCTATTTTGATAGATGCCTATCGAAACAATGAAGACGTGCATCGGCTCACTGCAACGCTGCTTTTAGAGAAAGAAGATATCACTGTAGAAGAGCGTCGGATGGCAAAGATAATTAACTTTGGCGTGATTTACGGTATGGGCGCAGCCCGGTTTGCTAGGGAAATGGGCGTACATCGGCTAGAGGCCAAAACCTTTATCGACCGTTTTAACAAGCGCTATCCCAAAGTATTTGAGTATCTGCAGCAAATGCAAAGAGAGGCGATCGCCAATGGTTTTGTAAAGACGATTGCGGGAAGGCGGCGCTACTTCAACTTCTCTACGCGCAGCTTGCAGGCGCTGAAAGGCACTAATCCAGAAGGCGTTGATTTAGGCAATTTGCGCACGAATGGCTACGATGCCGCGGCGCTTAGAGCCGCTGCCAACGCGCCAATTCAAGGATCGAGCGCAGACATTATTAAAGTTGCGATGATTCAGCTGCACGAGCTGCTGAAGGACTATCAGGCCAATATCCTTTTGCAAGTGCATGACGAACTGATTTTTGAAGTGCCGCCGGAAGAGTGGGACGAGCTGAAGCTAAAGATTGAGCACACGATGGAGTCGGCAGCGGAGCTGAGCGTGCCGCTGAAGGTAGAAGCGAATGCAGGTAAGAACTGGATGGAGGCTAAGTAGTCCTAAATCTGCTTACGTAAGTGCGATCGCAAAATAGCTCCAACAGGCGATCTCAGTATTTTTACTGACGCTGAGCGCTTTTAAGAACGTATGACAAAGATGTGGTGATTACTGTGGATTTGGGCGAGTAACTAGTGCATCTTGAGAATATCTCGCAGGCTTTTGCTGATTGGCTAGCTCAGCTAATGGATGTATCAAAAGCAACAGTGTATAGCAGCGAGACCTTGACTTTTTCACTGCTTTGTTGCTCACTTCATTTCTCCCATCTAAAAAACATGACAAACATTCGTCAGCTCCTAGCTAGTGCTGGGCTAGTTGCCAGCAGTGCGATCGCACTCTCTGCGCCTGCCTACGCCTTTTCTTTTCAAACTAACTACACTTCTGCGCTTACGGGTGCTAATGCGGCCAAAGGCGACATTTTCCTAAACTCAGTTACTTTGGGCAGCGGTAAAGTCATCAGCGATTTCTCTCTAGCGACCTCTGTTAACATTCTTTCCAACGACGTCTACACAGGCGGTAATAGCGGTGCAGCAAGCGCTGATATTGGCGATTTGGCAACGACTGGCATTAAGCAAGAAGCGCTAACTAATGAAGGTGCACTCGCCGTTTTAGGCAACCTCAATCTCAATAACATTATCGATACAGAAGATGGCGGTATAAAAGGCAGCGGCCACTTTGTTCTCGACCTTGACTTCAAGAAAGCCGTTGACAATTTCTTTATCTGGGAGCGTGGCATGAACAGTCGGTTTGATATTCAAGCACTAGACGCCAACGGCAATGAAATTGGTAAAAAATTACAGCTATCAAACTCTAAGAACTGGGATTACGCCGGGTTTAAGATCGATACTCAAGAAGTTGACAGTGCTCAAAAAGTAGGTTCTATTGGCGTCAGCTTGGCAGATTTAGGCGTTTCTAACACCTTTATCAACTCGCTGCGCGTGACTAGCAACGGTAAGCCTTATAACGGCCCCGACTTTAAGATTATCGGTAGTGCTGCTGCTGTGCCTCAAGAAGTGCCTGAGCCTTCTGCATTGGTTGGCCTCAGCGCAGTGGCCGCGATCGCATTTGCAACGCGGCGCCGCAAGCAACCGGTAGCCTAGCTAAAAATTTTAGAGAAGACGTACGTAGGATACTCTCTAAAATTGTTCTAAGCATTTTCAAATGAGTCGTAAGCTCGGTCAATTGGCCGGGCTTTTTTTGCAGCTGAGGTTCGCAGTTCACGCCTGCGATGCCATCCATTCAACGCACTGATGCATCTGCTGGCTCATCTTATCGGCAGGTGCGTGAAACCGGCGACCGTGACCTGGCAGTACCCATTCAAATCGGTAGTCGTTAGTGTAGCTAGCCAACGTCTTCATTGAGTTAATTTGGCGCGGCCAGGAGTCCCAGCAAAAGTTGCGAAAGGCGTACAGCTGCTCTAATCTGGCTGACCAAGCAAGATGGTCGCCAGTAAATAGATATTTGTTTTGGTAGAGCAGCACGGTATGCCCGGCGGAGTGTCCCGGCTGCGGAATGATGGTGAGGTCTTGATCGAGTTCGATGGGATGGGTGCTGGTGGGCTGAATTTCAACTGATCGGGTGCCGGGAGTGATGTCGTCTTTGTGGAGGATGCGATCGCATCCAAAGCGCTGATGGAATTTTTCGTGGTCGGCAACATCATCTCTGTGCGTGAGATACAGATAGCGGATGCCGCCCATCGCTTCGATCTGTTTAACCAGTGGCGGTGTAAAACGAGGAGAGTCTATTAGCACGTTGCCGCCTTCGCTATCTGGCCGCTGAATGAAATAGCTGGCTGCGCCGTAGGAGTTTTTAGAGTGGTAGCCGCAATAGAAAACGTTGTTGTCTACTTTTAGGGGAAAGCGCTGCTGAACCTGGCGAATATCTTTGGGTCTGTCTTCAGTTCCAATCGATCCTGTTGGGCAGGCAAGGAGAGCTTCTAGCGCAGCGACGCGTTCTGATGCCGTAACGGGCTGGTGATGCACAATCGACTTACTGTCCGCTCGACTGTAGATGTCGGGCGACAGCCAGCGGCAGGTGTCGCAGTCTATACAGCTATTGTCTACGTAAAAGTCGCCTGCAACATTCTGGGGGCGGCGGTCTTTGATATGAGCCATAATTTGTACTCGGATAGGGCCAAATCTGAGAGCGGTTGTGAGGCACTTAGGTGCTAGTGTTCTCTATTAGTCTAGCGTCATGAACTGCTAATGCGTAGTCACTTCGACTTTGTGCGATTTATCTGCTAACTTGGCTGCCAGCAAGGGCGATAAGTGTCTATCGTGTTACGGCTCTAGGGCGATCGCCTGCTCTTTGTACTCCTGTCACCTATGAAACGCGCGATTAATACGACAACTGCTTTGGGATTTATTTTGGCGCTGGGCGTGGGCGCTGGCATTGTGAGCCAGAGATACTTCGATGTCAGTATGCAGATTGGCGAGCTGATGAAGCGGGTGGGCATACATGACTATTTTGATGTACCCACAGCGGCTTTGAAAGACCAGCTTGCGCCGGTGACTATTCCAGAACAGACGCAAGGCAAGCTGAATCTGTATGTTCTGGTTGGCCAGTCTAATATGGTGGGTCTATCGGCGGTGCCAGATGGATTTGAGCTGCCTCAAAATACCTATACATTTGGCAACGACTACCGGTGGCACCCGGCGACTTCCCCAGTCGATAGCGCTGAAGGTCAAATTGATGAGATTTCGGCCGATGCAAATGCTGGGTTTGGACCTGCGTTAGCTTTTGCGCGATCGCTCTCCACTACAAATCCAGCACAGGCAATTGGCCTTATTCCTTGTGCTAAAGACGGATCCTCTATTGCTGATTGGGAGAAGTCGCTGAGCGATCAATCACTTTATGGTTCTTGCCTGAAGCGAGTTAGAGCAGCTTCTACGATGGGCACTGTCAGCGGCATCCTGTTTTTTCAAGGCGAAGCCGATACTATCGATCCTAAGCAATATCCTGCTTTTCAACCGGCTGCAGATGCCTGGGCCGAAAAGTTTGCCATCTTTGCCTACAACTTCCGCCAGGATATGGGCAACCCCAGTGCCCCTCTCGTTTATGCCCAGCTCGGTCAACCTGATGACTTGCAAGGCTTACCCAACTGGGCACTGGTGCAGCAGCAGCAGGAAAACATTCAAATTCCCAACGCCAAAATGATCAAAACAGATGACTTGCCTATGGCGGGCCTTCACTATACGGCAGATAGCTATGTAGCCGTGGGTGAGCGGTTTGCCGAGGCTATGAAGCAGCTTGGGACGATTTCGCAGGCAAAAGACGCCGCTGGCGATCCAGTTCAATCTGAAGCACCTGATTTGGAGCTTTCTCAGTAGCGGCCTCTATATCATCAGCCAGCCAAATAGCTCGCCTACTGTTAGCTTCAGCCCTTTTGAGAAATCAGGGACAGGAAGCTGAGCTTCTAGCTGATCGTAAATGACAGGCAATTGGTCGTTTAGGTAGACGACGACGGATTGCTCTGTAGGGTCTATGAGCCAGCCCATCTGCGTTCCATAGCTCAGGCAGTGCAGAATTTTCTTAGTAACTTTTGTACTGGTCTGCCCAGGCAAAAGTATCTCTATTACCCAGTCAGGAGAGATAGAAAAGATATCTGCTACCGCGCCGTATTCGTCGCGTGGAATTCTATCTCGGAGCAAAACAGAGATATCTGGTACTAGAGCATTGCCACCAAAAGAGCAGCGTAGCTCTGTAAACGCGATCGCCACTTTTGCAGGTTTAGTAATGCGGTTTACTGCGGCGGTTAATTCGGACTGAATAACGCTGTGTTTTCCCTTTGGCATCGGCTTTTGAATGACTTGCCCGTCTATAAGCTCGCTAGCAGGCTTTGTCTCAATCAAGCTCAAGAAGGATTCTAGTGTCAGCGCTTTGACTGGAGTTTGTACCATAATTAGCTCGATACGTTCTGGACTAAAATCTAAGATTGGTCTAAGACTTAATCGGTTCGTAATGGCTGCATTCGCTACAGGGGCCGCTAGGATTGATGGCGCAGCGCATCAACTCGGAGCGGGCGTTGTAGGTGCAGGTAATGTCGCCAATGACCCAGCTGCCCTTTAGCAGCGTTCTTTCTTCTGGAATGACGGTTTTTTTAACATGAACAATCGCTTTGTGTAGATAGTAGCGACCGAGCTTGAGCTGATACTGATGGCGGCGTACCAAAATTTGATAGGTTTGCCCGTCGATATCGACGTAGGTGCCCGGATATAGGCTTCTGTCCAGCTTGATGTGACCCAAGACGACCTTGGACTCGCTTAAGACGATATCGGTAGGTAAGGCTTTTAGCTCCATAGATAAATCATAGCGCAGGGATACTGATGGAATTAAAAAACCGCTTACTCCTCAAGTTTGAAGTAAGCGGTTTTTTGCACAAGCTGAATTTAGCAGAAACGGATGTTTTCTAGATAATAGGTTTCTAGATATGCGTTCTCTACCGACCGCGACGACGCTGCAAGAACTCGGGAATGTCCAAGTTGGGCGCAATCACGGGCTGTCCGGCTTGCTCTTCATTGCTTACAGGCGCATCTGAAGGGCTCTCAAACCCGTCGCTACTCGGCGATCGCGTCATGGGGGCTGTCCGAGCCGTGGTCATCGATGGAATGCTGCGGTTGTCGCCGCTAAAGCCAGTGGCAATAACGGTGATGCGAATTTCACCTTGGAGGCGGTCGTCGATGACTGCGCCAAAGATAATGTTCGCATTCGGATCGACGGCTTCGTAAATGATTTCAGCCGCTTGGTTAACTTCGTGTAGCGTGAGGTCGCTGCCGCCGGTGATGTTGAAGACGACGCCGCCTGCTCCGTCGATAGAGGTTTCGAGTAGAGGTGAAGAGGTGGCTGCGATCGCGGCTTCTCTCGCTCTAGACTTACCCGATCCAACGCCGATGCCCATTAGCGCAGAGCCAGCATCGGCCATTACCGCGCGAACGTCGGCAAAGTCAACGTTGACCAGTCCAGAGATGGTGATGATATCTGAGATGCCCTGTACGCCCTGGCGCAAAATATCGTCAGCGACGCGAAAGGCTTCTTGTACCGGCGTCTGCTCAGAAATAACGGAGAGCAGCTTGTCGTTTGGAATAATGATAAGCGTATCTACACTAGCTTGCAGCGCGGCAATTCCACTTTCTGCTTGAGAGGTGCGTCGCCTGCCTTCGAATGTGAAGGGCCGAGTGACTACGCCCACGGTAAGCGCACCCGCTTCTTTAGCGGCTTCGGCGACAACCGGTGCGGCTCCGGTTCCGGTTCCGCCGCCCATGCCTGCTGTAATAAAAACCAGATCAGACCCTTCTACGGCCTGAAAAATTTCATCGCGAGACTCTTCGGCTGCTTTTTGTCCAATGGATGGATTGCCGCCTGCGCCTAGTCCACGCGTGAGCTTTTGGCCTAGCTGCATCGCGTTTGTGGTAGATGAATAGGTCAGCGCCTGTGCGTCTGTATTGACCGTCCAAAATTCAATGCCTGCTAGCCCGCTGTCAATCATGCGGTTGACGGCGTTACAACCACCGCCACCAACGCCGATTACCTTAATTCTAGCAACGCTGCTCGGTATAATATCTCCGCTCATCGGCCCTTCCGCTGACATTGCACTGCCATTATTACTCGAAGGTGGTAATTTTACATCAGACCCATCGTCCGCAAAAGAATTTGTATGAAGGGAAGCGTTATTCATAGGGCGCGCTGATGATACAGATATGATGAGGTATATATGGGTGAAATCACGGTAGGCAAGCGCTCGAATGCTTTTGTGCAGAAGAAATATAGCTATTTCGCTAGCGATGTCTCCCGCTTGTTTTCTCGCTTACGGCGACTTCAATGGGAAATTATAGGGTCTAGCGAAGATATATCGACTAAATAATATGAAGATATTGCCATCAGCACTACCTGCACTCACTTCAACTTTGTCTGATGTGATTGAGTCAACTATAAAGGAACTTGATTAAAAAACCAAACTCTGCCGTTATAGTTTTGACGCTACGAATCAATCTCTTTATGCCTGCTTTACATCGGTTGAAAGGCTACATCAAATACGTAAGTCTCTCTAAACCGCTTATGAATGCCTCACGGCTGCTACAGACCGGCTGAGGTGCTGGTGGCTTGCAGAATTTCGACAACGGGATGGGCTGGGTCGTGGAGGTCGATGAAGGCGACTTTCTCTGGGTTTACTTTTTCGTCAAGCGATCGCAACTGGTCGAGGGCCACTAGCTGATTTTCGAATCCTTTGCCGTAAGGACCTAAATGGACAGCGCCTAGCTCACTTTGCAAAATTAAGTTGCTTGGCCTAGTCCAGTCTATTGCTGTGATTTTTACCGGGCTCTGGGCGATCGCTGCGTATATATTCTGCCAATCTTTTTCCTCGCCTGCTCGCATTCCCAACACAGTGAGCGCGGGTTCGCCTGCACTCGAGCCTAGCGACTGAAAGCTATTGCGCGGCATCCAATAGCCCTGCGCGTCGATCAGGCCAGGTGCTCTAAAAGCGACTGACTTATCTGGAATCTTTTGCATGGGGCTAGATGTGTCGGGTAGGGCGACGGCAACGGGCTGACGCTCTTTTACTCGAACATGCAGTCCTGGTGGGAGCAGTCGGCGACTTACAGCCGCTTCTGCGATGGGCGCATGAGCTTCCAAGCTAGCTTCTAAGTCCTTAGGCTTAACCTTGAGCAGTGGCAATGGATAAGGCAGCGGTAGCAGCGTCTGAACGGCTTCATCTGAAAGTAGTTCGTTATTGCTGATGTTGAGCTGCGAGGGGCCGCGAATAAGCCAAATAGGTGAAGTCGCTAGCCACAGGAGTCCAGCGGCGCATCCGGTGAGTGCGAGCGATCGCCAAGCATTTTTATAAAATTTGTATCGCCGTTGGCTGCGCAAATACTGTCTGCGGCGAGCGAGATCTTTGGAGGAAGGAGCAGTCGGTTTGGCAGGCATGAGCTTCGACTAGTCTTAGCAAAGTCGGAATGTATTCGGTTTTAGCAGCTTTTGGCGAATGTTGAACAGCTGTTATGAAAAAGCTAATTTCTGGAGAAAGATGTCGATAGAGGCACCCGTCACTTAGTAGCTAAGACGTATTTCAGTAGCTAAGACATATTAAAGCTAACTTTATGTCGCTAGCAGGCTACCCAGTTTGCCTTAGAAGTTGACTTTTATTTGCTATCTGTTCGCTATTCGCTAAGAGATTCATAGACAGCAGTCCTGGTCAACAGGTCTCAAACTTCGATCTTTCTAACGGCTTAGCGGATACCCGACTCGACTACTTGGCTCAAATATTAGGCTGAGCAAACATCAAGTTTTTTGAATCGAAGTCTTTGTAAGCAGAAAGTCTAGCCACTGGCGCGCCATTTCTCCCTCGGTAAACGGAATATTGAGGTGACGTCCATCTTCTAGGGTAAAGCCTAACGAGAATCTGCCTTTGCTAGGTAATTCGTCGCCACTCACTGGCTGAGCGTTCACTTCTAACGCCGCTTGTCTGACTTCGGTAAGATTCAACGTTTCGATGCCGACAATGCCTTGGCGAGTAGGCGATCCCCAAGTGAGGACATCTCCGTTCTGTCCGAGGGCCGCGTAGATATCGTACTTGGCCCGCTCAAACTGCTGCGCCCACTCTTTATACGCTTCTAATTTTCGGTATTCGTTCCATCCCGCCCAGGCCAGTCCAAAAAATAGAACTAACAGCGGTAGCCAGGCTAAGCCTCGCGCCATACGCTTTCTCCTTCAATTTATTGATTCGAAGCTGTATCCAAAGTCTATTCGCTCACCGCGATGATTTTGAATGTTAACTAATGCAAGTGAGTATTAACTCTTACTACGAAACCCATAGATTTGGAGACGGGCCTTTCCCTCTTCGTGAAATGATTGATAAGGTTCAGAACTTGTAATGCCTAAGAGGAACTCGATAAAAAGCAATTTCGAGCCGTTCTTTTAGGACAGTCAGATCTGATTTGTTTTAACCGCTCTTTCAATAACTTTTTCGGAGAAAGTAGATGCCTCTAATCGCTGCCGCCGCTGCCTATGTTCCCCATACCGCTGAATGGGGACCTAATGTTGCTATCGTCATGATCGCGTGCAACCTGCTTGCCTTCTTCATCGGCAAGCAAGTTATTCGAATCCCTGATGCCGATCCAGCGGGTGGCGTATTTTTGGGTTTAGGATTGCCTGCTCTACTCGCAGTGACTAGCTTGGGCCATCTCATTGGCGCAGGCGCTATCTTGGGTCTTTCTAATCTAGGCGTTTTGTAGCCTATTTCTTCTAGATTGACCTTTTAGAGATTGGTTGGCTAGATGGAGCATGGCTAGATTTGCTCCGCACCGGCCATCTATCTACCTTTCAATCCGCACTCTAATCGCAGATAGGCTTGGCCTTTCTATTGATCAGAGTGTGGATTTGCTGTTTGGGCCTTAGCCGATAACGGCCTGCAGGCGCGATCTGAATTCGCCTTTAGGGTGTCCGCCTTTAACTTCGCCCACGATATTGAAGTCGCCCTCAGGATCGTCGCAAATGATATAGGTAGGCCAGCCCATATCTGCTTTGTCAGGATACTGGCTGAGTAAGACTTTGCGATACTTTCGGTAGGTTGCAGTGTCTTGCATTTTGATACTAACGAAGTCTAGATCTAGCTCCTTAGCTACCTTTTCGTCGTAGAAGGACATTTTGTGGCAGATGCCACAGTCTTCGGAAGAGAATTTAAGCACCGCTCTAGTCATGTGGCCTCAAGGTAATAGAATTTTCTTATTCTAAGCCTATTTACGGACTTGCTTCTATGGTTGCAATCTATCCTGGCAGCTTCGATCCCATTACGCTTGGGCACTTAGATATCATTACTCGAAGCAGCAAGCTTTACGACAAGGTGGTGGTGGTAGTCTCGCGTAATCCTACTAAGAACCCGCTGTTTACGGTTGATGAGCGGATAGCGCAAATCCGGAAAACGACGCAGCACCTGGAAAATGTAGAAGTTGATAGCTTCAATGGTTTGACGATTAACTATGCTAGGGAGCTGAGCGCGAAAGTATTGCTAAGGGGGCTGCGGGTGCTCTCAGATTTTGAGAAAGAACTCCAAATGGCGCATACTAATAAGACCTTGGCTGATGAGATTGAAACCGTATTTTTGGCAACTTCTACGGAGTATGGTTTCCTAAGCAGTAGTCTGGTTAAGGAGATTGCCAAATTTGGCGGCCCTATCGACCACCTTGTTCCTAAACATATTGCGCTTGATGTCGAAAGATGTTACGGCCAGAATCTCGTATGAATAGCAATGGCCATGGTTCGCCAGGGAATGGCTCTGGACCTGCGGATGGGCTAGCCTCTAATGGAGCTGCAAATAATCCGTACGGCTATCCTACGAATAGGCAGCCGTTTAATGTGCCGACACCCCCGCAGACAAGCAGCTCTCAAATAAATAATACTCAATCGAATCCTCAGACGAGGCGCTCTGCTAGTAGATCTGGCGCTCGGCCTCAGCGACTGCCGATTAGCCCTTCTAGTAATCCATTTCCCGAAAATTCTTCATCCCGTAATCTCGTGAATACTTCTGCATCTGGCGAATACTACAATCCTGCTTCTGAGCGCTTTAACATTCAGCAAGAGCTAGACCGTATTGAAGAAATCGTACTGGAGAGTCCCCGATTTCCGCTGACTGGGAAGACCATGATCTCGGAGGATGAGCTGCTCGATCAGCTAGATGTAGTGCGAGTGAATCTGCCAGCGGCGGTGCAGGAGTCTGTGCAGATTGTGCAGGAGCGCGAGGAAATCTTGAATGAGGCTGAGCAGTACGCTCAAGAGGTGGTATCGGCGGCGGAAAAGCAGGCGGCGACTATTCTTAATGAGATGAGTTTGATTCGCCAGGCTGAAGCACAGGCAAATCAGCTACGAACACAGACGGAGCAGGAGTGCGATGCGCTAAGGGCGCAGACGCTAAGCGAGGTGGAGCAACTGCAAAATCAGGCTCGGCAGGAGTGGGAGGAAATGCGCAGCCGGACGGTGAGTGAAGCGAAGACGATTCAAGAAGATGCGGATACTTATGCCGATCAGGTGCTGGGCAATATGGAGCAGCAGTTTACGGAAATGCTGCACATTTTACGGAATGGCCGTCAGCAAATTCAGGGCGGTCAGGCGTTGGATTTAGAGAATAGTGCTCCTCAAGCTCAAATTAATCCTGCAACCGGCGCGGTTCGTCCGGTGAGTCGCCGGGAAATGCGATCGCAGGGCCAGTCTTTACCCCAGCCGCGTTCTAGCCAACGTCCATGATTGGCTATGTAAAGGGACTGCTTGCCGACAGCCAGAAGTTGCCTAGTGGTCGGGTGATTTTGACGGTGGAGGCGGCTGGGGTGGGCTACGACATGCAGGTGAATCCGCGCGTCTTGAGTTCGTTGCCGCCGGTGGGCGATCCGGTGCAAATTTATACGCATTTGCAGAGCAGAGAAGATTTGCAGGTGCTGTTTGGTTTTGGCAGCAAGGCTGAGCGCGATGTGTTTCGGCTGCTGACCTCGGTGAGTGGAATTGGTTCGCAGATGGGAATGGCGCTGCTGGATACGTTGGGGATTAATGAGCTGATTCAGTCGGTGGTAAGTGGCAATACGAGGGTGCTATCTCGAACGCCGGGGGTGGGGAATAAGACGGCTGAGCGAATTGTTTTGGAGCTGAAAACGAAGCTGAGCGATTGGCGGCAGCATTCGGGCGTGGTGATGCCGACGGGTGGGCCAGTGTCTGCAGTGCAAGAGGATGTGGAGATGATGTTGGTGGCGCTAGGCTATACCAACAGTGAGATTAGTAAGGCGATCGCAGCAGTCGGTCAAAACACGGCGCTGAGTAAGAGTGAGAATACAGAGGATTGGATCCGTGAGGCGATCGCCTGGTTGAGTCGTTAAGTGCCTTTTTCTATGGCTTTAACGCTATAGCCTTTGAGCGTTAGTCTGCCTTTAAAGGCAAAAGCAGGCCATTCTTTTGCGTAAAGGAATGGCCTGCTTTGTGTGCTGAATTTTCTACGCGCTACGTGTCTAGCTTTGATTAGTTAGCCGCATCAGCGGGAGCTTCGGTGGCGGGCTGCTCTGCTGCGGGTGCGGGTTCTGGCGCAGGAGCGGAGGCAGGAGCCGGTTCTGCCGCAGGGGCAGGCTCTTGGTTGATGATGTTGACATCAGGCGTGGGGGTTTCAGGCACCGAGATGTTTACGTCAGGCGCAGGCGCAGACGCAGGGGTTTCTCTTTCAATGATGGTTTTCTCTCGGACAACTTCTTTTTGAACTTGAGGCGTTTGCTCGATTTCGGGAGCGGCGACGGGTGTGGGTTCGGGGCTAGATAGGAAGTAAACTGCCGCGCCAATGCCTGCGGCTAGTAGCGCAATCGTCAAACCTACAATCAGACCGCTGGCTGCGCCATCGTTAGCGGCGGCTTGAGCATTTACTCGTTCTTGACCTCGAACGGCACCTTGAACGTAGTTCTCATCGGTACGCCCTTGCACATAGCCATCGCGGCGGGCGATTTCTTCGGGGGTTGCTTCTCGTCCTTTAACGCCATCGATGTTTGGATCGTTGGGGTTGTTAATCGCCATGGTTGTAGTCTCCAGATTTTAAATATTGTTGATTTAGACTTTGGATGAACCCTTTGAATCTTTGGCTAGCGCCTTCAAAAATGAACCGAATTCACTTCCGAGAACCCGTAACTGCTAAAGTATTCAACTGCTTTTTAATAGCTGTCTATATGTGATTTGGCCAGTTAAGTCGAGCACTATGCTAACTGCCAACATAGCTGACTCTATCCGTCGTCAGACATAGGTTTTTCAGGCTAATTGGCGATCGCTACTGTAGTTTTAACTGTGGTTTTAATCGGGGCGATCGCACTTGTTGAAACTACCAGCTATCCTCGTATCTTTTAGTCATCAAGAAAAGTTTCTTTAATGCGCTCTAGTGCTGCTCTTGCCGCTGCCTTCTGGGCTTCTTTTTTGCTGTGCCCGTGGCCCTGTCCGTAGGCTCGACCACTGATAATAACCTCTACCCAAAACTCTTGATTGTGGTCGGGGCCACTGCTATTAACGGTGACATATTCTGGGGTTTTTCCAAAGCGTTTTTGAGCCCATTCTTGTAGGCGACTCTTTTCATTTTTGATATCGTTTGCTGTAGCCGAATCGATGACTGAATCGAACATCGGCCACACGTAGCTGCGGACAGTATTGATGTCTCGCTGACTGTCTAGAAAATAGGCTCCGATTAAAGCTTCAAAGGCGCTGCATAGGAGTCTCGCACTGTCGCGTCCCTGGTTCTGTAGTGCACCTTTGCCTAAGCGCAGATGCTGAGCGATGTTCAACTCTTGGGCAAAGTGGCAGAGCTGAGACTCTTCGACTAGGGATCCTCTTATTTGCGAGAGGTCTCCTTCGGGCCTATCTGGATAGCGCGTATAGAGATATTCTCCGCTGAGAAAGTTGAGAATGGCGTCGCCTAGAAATTCTAAGCGTTCGTTGTGCTGCGCTTTTGGCTGTTCGTTAGTGAAGGAACTGTGCGTTACGGCTTGCTGCCATAGTGCGCTGTTTGTAAAGGGCGGTAGATAAAAAGCAGACATGCTACTGGCCTTCTAGCCACTGTTCTACGCCTTGCGCGAGCGTTTTTGCAAGCTTTTGCTGCGACTTCTCATCAGTGATCCACTCAAACTCTTCTGGATTGATCATAAATCCTAGTTCCAACAATACAGAAGGCGCAACGTTGGGCCGAGTTAGCGCTAGGTTGTTCCAATACACGCCGTAAGACTCGCGGCCTAGTTCCTCTACGAGATAGTTGTGTAGAAAAGTCGCTAAATCGTGTGCTTGGGGATGATACCAAAAGCTGCCCACACCACTTCTTCCTAGGGCATCGCCAGCATCGGGCAGCGCGTTGTAATGAAGGCTTAGCGCCAGGGTTGGCTCAGTGGCGTCGATGATGGCTACTCGGTCAGCGGGATAGAGGTCGTCGTCGCCTTCTCGGGTCATGACGACGGTGGCACCGCGCGATTCTAGTTCGTCTCGTAATAGCTTGGAGACGATGAGCGTAACGTCCTTTTCGGGATAGCCAGTGGGGCCGCGAGAGCCTAGATCGGCGTTGCTTCCGTGGCCTGGATCGATCAGAATAGTTGTTCCTTTTAAGCTGTTGTTTTCAGCCGCATGTTTTAAAGAGAGAATTAAACTGGTGCCTTCGTAGCGAAGCTTGTATCCCCACTGCTGTGGATTCTTAAAGTGAAAGGTATATTCTGCGCTGTCGGGAAGAACAGAATTGAAGTCCATTCTCTCTACGACTGGATCGTTGGAGAAGTAGATGGTGTCTGTTTGCGGTGTTGTATTGTGCAGCGTGAGAGTGAGCGTTTGTGTGTCTTGCTTGACTGAGATTGGGACGGGCGTTTGTAGGGGGAAAACAACTTCTGTCCAGTCGCCTTTTTGTGCGGCACTGATGCCACGAATGATACTCGCGGGCGGCACTGGAGCGCTGCTGATCTGGGTTTCAGATTCTTTGATCCAGCCGCCGTAGTCCAAGCGCAGCCATTCGCCATCGCGTCCGGTGATGGCAGCTTTGGTGCCTGCGGGTAGCGGCGTGATGCGAGAGTAGTCGGTGGTAGGGCCAGTGCGGGCAACGCCAGCGTCGGCGGTGACTTCGGCGACTTGAATGGCTGTCGGTGAGAGAATGCTGATCTGTCCGGGGGCTTGAGCGGTGACCGTTTGCCCTTGAGCGGTGACGGCAAAGGTGGGGGCGCCAAGATTTCCGGGTTCTGTTGGCATCATGCAGCCTGCATATTCGGTGGCGTTAAGGGCCACGGGCGCGGTTTGATCGGTGAGGACGGCGGAGTTGGGTGGGAGATCTACGCTGGTTTGTGGCGTGAGAGCAATGCTGCTGTTGCCCAGCTTGGCAGAGACTTGGGCATTTGGAGATGCGATCGCACTCAAGCAAATCAGCTCGCCAGGCAATCTAGCAATATTTTGCGCAGGCATTAGCGTTCCTTCTGCAAACCCAATGCCTTCTGGCACGGGCGGCTCGATAGAACTCCTCGTAATGTTGAGCGTTACGCTTTGCTCGCCTTGAACTAGCGTGAATGTGTTCTGACCCATTTGCAGCGGCAGCGTTGGTGCGAAGTGGCCGTCACCGCTGCGATTTTCGATAACCTGGCCGTTGATGGTGACGGGTTGATCTGGATTGGCGGTGCCGATAAAGAAGATGCGATCGGCGACGGTTTCGTGTTCTGTGGGCGGATAGGCAACAAACAAACTATTTGGAGAGGACTGTATCTCTGCTTGGGCTAGAAGCGGTGGGAATAGCGTAGAAGATTGAACTTGAGCAACGGTGCTTTCTGGCAGTAGCAGCACGCTTACAAGCCCACTTAGCAGAGCAATCGTTCTCAATTTCCAGCGCTGACTCATCTTTGTTCCTCAAACCTACTCAAGCAAAAGCCATCTGATTCTTATACCAGTATCTCAGGTGACTGCCTACTGCTAGAGAGAAATATACAGTTTGCAATCGGGTTCCTATGGCACAATTGGTGATTAGTAAAAAGCGAAATATTGCACCGCTTATAAGCAGCCATCTATAGAAAATTTCGCCGCCTTAGAAGCGGGTAGACTCAGCCCAAAAGGAGATCATGACTAAGTTCGTATTTGTAACCGGTGGCGTTGTGTCGAGCATCGGTAAAGGCATTGTAGCGGCTAGCCTTGGGCGGCTGCTGAAGTCGCGCGACTATTCGGTGTCTATTCTTAAGCTCGATCCTTACATCAACGTAGACCCCGGTACGATGAGCCCGTTTCAGCATGGCGAAGTATTTGTAACTGAGGACGGCGCTGAGACGGATTTGGACCTAGGGCACTACGAACGCTTTACCGATACCTCGATGTCGCGGCTAAATAGCGTGACCACAGGTGCCATCTATCAATCTGTGATTAATAAGGAGCGGCGTGGCGACTACGAAGGCCGCACGGTACAGGTGATCCCGCATGTTACCGATGAGATTAAGTCGCGGATTCATCGGGTGGCGCGCAATCGCAATCCGGACGTGGTGATTATAGAGATTGGCGGGACGGTGGGCGATATTGAGTCGCTGCCGTTTATGGAGGCGATTCGGCAGTTTAAGCAGGATGTGGGCCGTCATGACGCGATTTATATTCATGTGACGCTAATTCCTTGGATTCCGGCGGCGGGTGAGCTGAAGACAAAGCCGACGCAGCATTCGGTGAAGGAACTGCGCTCGATTGGTATCCAGCCGGATATCTTGGTGTGCCGTAGCGAGCAGCCAATTTCGATTGAGATGCGCGAGAAAATTTCTAGCTTTTGTAATGTGCCATTGAACTGCGTGATTCCAGCTCAAGATGCGCCGAGTATTTATGAGGTGCCGCTATATATGGAGCAGGAAGGGCTAGCGGAGCAGAGTTTGAGCTTGTTGGATTTGGAAATGCGATCGCCCGATCTTACCCAGTGGTCAACGCTAGTAGATCGGCTCTATAGCCCAGAGCGCACCTTGGAAATTGCCGTTGTAGGTAAGTACGTTCAGCTCAACGATGCTTACCTTTCTGTGACTGAAGCGCTGAGGCATGCAGGTACTAATTACCGCACTGACGTCAAAATTCGCTGGGTAGACTCTGAAGATCTAGAGAACGAGGATCCAGCTAAGCACTTCGAAGGTGTGGCAGGGATCGTTGTTCCCGGCGGCTTTGGCGCTCGCGGAATTGATGGCAAGATCAGTACGATTGAATATGCTCGCCAGCAAAAGATTCCGTTTTTAGGGCTTTGCTTAGGAATGCAGTGCCTAGTGATTGAGTGGGCAAAGAACATTGCTAAGCTTGAAAGCTCGAATAGCTCGGAGTTTGACGCTGAAGCTGAGAACCAGGTAATCAGCTTGATGCCTGAACAAGAGGATGTCGTAGACAGAGGCGGCACCATGCGGTTGGGACTGTATCCTTGCCGATTAGAGGAAAACACGCTGGCGAGAAAGCTGTATGACAAAGAGGTAATCTATGAGCGCCATCGCCATCGCTACGAGTTCAATAATGCCTATCGCAATCTGTTTTTAGAAACGGGTTACATGGTGAGCGGGACGTCTCCGGACGGTCGCTTAGTGGAGATTGTAGAGCTGCCTAGCCACCCGTTTTTCATCGCCTGCCAGTTCCACCCAGAGTTTCAGTCGCGGCCAAATACGCCGCATCCCATGTTCTTAGGATTAATTGAGGCGGCTTTGAAAGGAAGTGAGGTCGATAGCTACGACATCTCTGCCGCTAGGGTTACTGCTGAAGTGAGTTTGTCTAAATAGCGTCCCGCTTCATATCCAGCTTAAAAGCCCGCCAGACGTGCGCAGCAAACTTTTAAGCAGAAGTCATGTAGTCTTACGTGCTGCCATTTTGGCGATAGCTATGAGCAGAGAAAAGTTGAATAGCTGTGGTTCCAATATCTCCAGCGTATAATCCTTTTTTGGGTAAATCGTTTAAATAGGACGATATCTGAATACAAGGGAGCGTTCATACTGCTTTTCTCTACTATTGCTGGTCTAAGGCTAATAAAGAAGGGGCCGCAAGCTAAGCCTACAGCCCCTTCTTTATTGGCTTAACCTGAGAACTTACTCGAATCCAAGTAGGTCGAAGATCTCTCGGTCCTTGAGCGGTTCAATTTCAAGTGGCTCGGCATTGTCAATCATGCCTTTTGCTAGCTTCAAATATTCATCGCGGACTGCCTGAATTTCAGGATCGGAGTCTTCCATTTCGAATACGGTGCATTTCTTCAGGCGGCTGCGGCGAATGGCATCGACTGTTTTGAAGTGGGCGCGGGTATGAAGTCCGACGCGATCATTGTATTTGTCGATTTGGTCGGTGTCTTCGCTGCGGTTGGCAATGACGCCGCCTAAGCGAACTTTGTAGTTCTTGGCTTTGGAGCGGATGGCCGCGACGATGCGGTTCATCGCGAAGATGGAGTCGAAGTCGTTGGCGGTGACGACGAGGCAATAGTGCGCGTGCTGCAAGGGAGCCGCGAACCCACCGCAAACTACGTCGCCTAGTACGTCGAAGATCACAATGTCAGTGTCTTCGAGCAGGTGATGCTCTTTGAGAAGCTTTACGGTTTGGCCCGTGACGTAGCCGCCGCAGCCAGTACCGGCTGGTGGGCCACCGGATTCGATGCACATGACGCCGTTGTAGCCTTCAAACATGAAGTCTTCGGTCTGGAGTTCCTCGGAGTGAAAGTCTACGGTTTCGAGGATGTCGATAACGGTAGGCACCATGCGCTTGGTGAGGGTGAAGGTGCTGTCGTGCTTGGGATCGCAGCCGATTTGGAGGACGCGTTTGCCGAGGTGGGAGAAGGCGGCGGAAAGGTTGGATGAGGTGGTGGACTTGCCGATGCCGCCTTTGCCGTAGACCGCGATGACGAGTGCGCCTTCGATATTTACGTTGGCGTCTTGATGGACTTGCAGGCTGCCTTCGCCATCTTCACCTTTTTTGACGGCGGGGCGGACGTTTGTTGTTGCTACCACGGAAATCTCCTTTTAGTTATGAATGATGAATGAGCTTCGGCTGCGCTCAGCTACCGATGAGTTGGCTGTTGGCTGAGCGTGGTTGAAGCCAAGGTGGGTTTTGGGCTATTGGCCAATTGCGGCTTTGGCCTCGTAGAGGGTGTCTACGGTGATTGAGGTGATGTTGCGATCGCGCGCAAACTGCTCGGTGTTCCGCTTGACCTTGCCGCGCACGAAGAACGGAATCTTCTTCAGCTCGGCAGCGCCGTCTTCTGTCCAGCGAACAACGTCGCCGGGATCGGTGGCCATTTCCTTCGAGTCATCGCTGGCAATGAGCGGTTCGGCGACGGCGACGGCGGTTTCCTTTTCGCCACTGAGAATGGCCGCTGCGGGTTCGCCCGTCTGGTGGGGCGCGGTGTGCAGGTGGCTCATGTGGCCCTCTGCAAACTCGAAGTCTTCTTTGAACATGCCGATTAGGTGCTCTTCTAAGCCCATCATCAACGGGTGAACCCAGTCGTCGAAGATGACGTTTGCGCCTTCCCAACCCATTTGAGGTGAGTAGCGAGCAGGTACGTCTTGGACGTGAATCGGGGTGGAGATGACGGCGCAGGGAATGCCCAAGCGTTTGGCAATGTGGCGCTCCATTTGAGTGCCCAAAACCAGCTCAGGGGCAGCTTCGGCCACGGCTTCTTCTACCGCTAAGTAGTCGTCGCTGATAACAGCTTCGACGCCGTGCTGCTTGGCAACTTCGCGAACTTGGCGGGCGAACTCTCGGCTGTAGGTGCCAATGCCGACTAGGGTGAAGCCCAGTTCTTCGGTGGCGATTCTAGCAGCGGCGATCGCATGAGTCGCATCGCCAAAGATGAATACCCGCTTGCCGGTGAGGTAAGTCGAGTCTACCGAGCGCGAATACCAGGGGAGCCGCGATGCGCCAGGGTTAGCAGAAGATGAAAGGCGGGCGGCGTCCCAGTTGCCTAGGGTGTCGTCTTGCGATCGCCTTAAGGCTGCGCTCACATCAATGCCGGCGACTTCGCCAATTTCTGTGAGGAAGTCGCGAGTCGCGCCGACGCCAATCGGTACAGTCTTAACGGTGGGCTGCTTGAAGCTGCGCTCTAGCCATTTGCAGGTTGTAAGTGCGATTTCGGGATACAGACAGATGTTGAAGTCTGCGTCGGGAATACGCATTAAGTCGTCTGGCTTTGCGCCCAAAGGAGCGATGACGTTAACATCAACACCAATTTCACCGAGCAGCTTGATCACTTCTTGAATGTCGTCGCGGCAGCGGAAGCCAAGGGCCGTGGGGCCGATGATGTTAGCTTTAGGGCGAATGGCGGGATCGCGTTCGGGCCGGTCGGTGTTGGGGGGTGGGACTTGCTCAAGGAGGAGCGATCGCACTAGATGATAAAGCGTTTCACTTGCGCCCCAGTTTTCTTTCTTGGAGTAGGCCGGCAGCTCTAGGCTGACCACCGGAACCGGCAAGTTCATGCTTTTTGCGAGCGAGCCGGGCTGGTCTTGAATCAGCTCGGCGGTGCAGCTTTCGCCAACTAGCATCACCTGCGGCTTAAATCGCTCGTAGGCTTCGCGCACTGAAGTCTTGACCATTTCGGCGGTGTCGCCACCTAGATCGCGCGCTTGGAAGGTGGTGTAGCTGACGGGAGGACGGCGATCGCGGCGCTCAATCATCGTGAACAGCAAATCGGCGTAGGTGTCTCCCTGCGGTGCGTGCAATACGTAATGTACGCCTTCCATGGCTGTGGCGATGCGCATGGTGCCGACGTGCGGCGGGCCTTCGTAAGTCCAAAGGGTCAATTCCATAGTTCAACGGTCTGTTATTGAGGGGTCAGTTTGGGGTGGCAAGACTGCCGGAAAGTTTGTAATAGTTGCGATAGCCGTGCTTAAACGCTTAGGCTTAAACGCTGAGTCGTCTACGGCGCTCGGAGGAGCGGACGAACAGCTCGGCCAAATCTGCCGCCTGGTCGTAGCCATGCAGGGGCGAAAAGACCAGCTCAATCGACCATTTGGTAGAGAGCCCTTCGGCCTCGAGCGGATTCGCCAGACCTAGGCCGCAAACGGTAATATCTGGACGGGCGGCGCGACAGCGGTCTAGCTGCTTTTCTACGTCCTGGCCTTCGGAAAGTGCGGTGCCAGGCGGTAGCAAGTCAATCTCTGCGTCCATCAACATTCGGTCGATGTAAGGCGTGCCCACTTCGACAAGTTCCATGCCGCATTCTCTAGAAAGGAAGCGGGCGAGCGGAATCTCTAGCTGAGAGTCGGGGAAGAGGAAGGCTTTGCGGCCTTGCAATACTTCCTTATAGCGCCCTAGGCCCATGGTGGCTCTAGCCACTGAAGGCGCGATCGCCTGCTCAAATTTCTCCTCTTCTACGCCCCAAGCTTCAGCCGCTGTTTTGAGCCAAGCCGTGGTGCCTTCTATGCCAAAAGGGTACGGCGAGGGCAATAGCTCAGCGCCGCGCTTCATGAGTAGGCGTACGGTTTCGCTTAAAAAGGGCTGAGCAATTAGCATTTTGGTGCCTTTGCCCACGCTGGGAAGATCGGATGCTCGGCGCGGTGGAAAGAAGGCGACCGGGCCAATGCCAAGCTGATTGAAGAGGCGCTTGAACTGGTCTTCTACAACATCGGCTAGGCTGCCGACGACCAGCAAGGCGGGTTCTTCGGTTTCTTTGGCTGGCAAAACAGGCACCATTGAACCCAGGCAAGCATCTTCGCCCTGAGTGAAGGTGGTTTCGATGCCGCTGCCTGAGTAGTTGAGAACTCGCGTTTTGGGGAAGTAGCGGTGGTTTAGCTTTTCTGCGGCCTTGGCGAGGTCTAGCTTGATGACCTCTGAAGGGCAAGAACCCACCAAGAACAAAGTACCGATGTCGGGGCGGCGATCTAGCAGCTCTTTGACGACGCGCTCTAGTTCGTCGTTTGCGTCGGCGAGGCCCGCTAGGTCGCGTTCGCCTAGAATTGCGGTGCCAAAGCGCGGCTCGGCAAAGATCATGACGCCTGCCGCCGACTGAATTAGGTGAGCGCAGGTTCTAGATCCAACGACTAAAAAGAACGCGTCCTGCATCTTGCGATGCAGCCAAACAATGCCAGTCAGGCCACAAAAGACTTCTCGCTGGCCGCGTTCTTTGAGTACGGGTAGCTCTTGAATAGGAGCGGACGGGCTAGGTTTTTCAGTGGGGATCTCTGTACAGGGCTGTAGCGCCATAAGTTGCTCTTCTCATTCGTCAGAGAAAAATCTTTCTGCCCGGTTCCTTGCTTGAAGTATTAGGGCGGAAAGTTTTCCTGTGCAAATATCATAGTCACCCGGCTCTATGTCCTTCGATTCCTCCTATCCTTTATTTACATTCAGCCACTAATGTTCACAATGCAGGTTTACATAAGGCAGCAATTCCAAATAAATTCTGCTGTTTGCGAGGGGTTAGGCTAAGAAGTCCTTTCATTTCACCGGTTCGTTTCATCGGCTTCCCTATTGCCATGCGCCGGCTTCGCATTTGATCAGCTTGTCTAGAATGGCGGTTTGTGTGGCGCTGCCGTTTTGTCTGATTTGGGCTTCGGCTGCAACGTTGAGCAGCTCCATCTCTAGGCGTTTGCGGTAGGCTTCTTCTACGGTGTTGGGCTTTGGGACGCCTTTATCTATTTGATTGCGTAGGTAAGACTGTGATAGATCAAAGTCGATCTTGGCGGCGAGCGACTGAATAACGTACTGCTGTTCTGGGCGGGCGATCGCCTGCCAACTGTCGATAGGCTGCACCAGAAACCCGGTTTTAGTACCGCTGTGTAAAGGGCGCTGTAGCCAGGCTTCTACGGTAGAGATAGGCCAGTCTGTGGTGGCTTCATCTACTTTTGCAAAGGCGTGGGCTTCGGCGTAGGAGATGCTGTTGTCTTGGTTGTAGTCGGCGGAAGAGACGGGGTTGCCGGTGCGATCGCGCCCTGTCAATCCAGCAAAAAAGCTAGAGCTGTAGTCTTTATAATCGGCTTCGTTCACCGCTGGGGTGCAGCCGACTGAAGGCCGAGAGGCGACCGTAGCAAAAAAACCGCAGCGGGTTTGCAGGGCAACGGGCTGCTCAGGGTCGCCATCGACGTAGATTAGGTTTGCGAATGCGCCAGAGTAGCACTGCGCCATCATGGTTACAAAGGGCGTGTCTGGGTCGGCGGGCAGTTTGTCTAGCCATCCGGCCATCTCTTTTACGGAGATAAAGGCTTCTTGCCACAGCAATAGCCAGTTGTTATCTTCGTTTTCTGTGTTGTGCGCGCCGTGCCCGGTGAAGTAGAAGAAGGACGGGCATTTCTTTTCTGCTTGGGCAACGGCCTCGAACCAGGCTTCGGTATTGCCCTTGGTGGCTGCGCCGTCAAGGTTAGGAATCTCGGGGGCTTTGAACTGCTCTTTGTCGTTGTTGTCTAAATATCGAACGGTGGCTTCTCCGCTGTTGCCGTTGGCGAAGAAAAGATTGGCTTTGATGGGATCGAGGTTGAGGAAGGAGAGCGATCGCGAAAATACAGGACATTTTTCTCTAGGGCAATCTCGTTGTAGCTAGGTGCACCGCCGCCTGCAACTACACCAAAGTAGGTTTCTACATCGGTTGGCAGCACAATGGCGCTTCTGGTTTGAGGCTAGCGGCTTGCTTGTAAGCCACCGATTGAACCGGCGCAATTTTTTCGATGGCAAGCTGAAGTGGAGATGGGAGAAAAGAGCTAGATCTCGACCAAATGGAAAGTATCTGAGACTCTACGGCTACTGATTTAGCAGAAAGACAGGCAAGCGCAATGCCTAAAATAATGCCAGGTTTAATAGAAGGCTGTGCCATGTCCGAGACAGTAAAAACAGTAATTGTCCTATTGTACTGAGATACTTTTCTGATGTACTGCGCAGGTTTGCTATAAAATCTTTAGAACTAGTAATTTAGAAAGTCTAGGCTGGCAACGGCATTTTATGACTGTAGTATTACGGCCTATCAAGATAGCCATACGATCGCTCGTTCGACGGCTGGGGCGGCAGATAGCCAAACTAGGGTCAGCGATTCCGCTGAGCAAGCCATATTGGATCAAGCTCAGCTTGCTAAAGACGCTAGTGCAGCGAGACATGGAAGCACGCTACAAAGGCTCCGTTCTCGGAAATCTTTGGCCTTTGCTCAATCAGCTAGCGCAGCTTTTAGTCTATACCTATGTGTTTGCAATTGTTCTGCAGGTGAAGCTAAGCCTGAAGGGAGTCTCTGCGGACAACTCTTTTGTGTTTGGGCTGTGGCTGTTTGCCGGTTTGGTGCCGTGGATCGCGTTCAGTGGTGGGTTGGTGCAGGCTGCTGGTTCGGTGATCGCTCAGCCTAATCTGGTTAAAAAGGTGGTGTTCCCTCTAAGTTTGCTGCCACTAGTCCCGGTGCTGTCGAGCTTTCTAGAAAGTACGTTTGGGCTAATGGTACTGATTGCTTTTGTGGCATTTTTTGTAAAGTCGATACATCTTACGCTGCTGCTGCTGCCTCTGGTATGGCTTCCCCAGCTGCTTCTAACCGCAGGATTAGGCTATCTAGTAGCCGGGCTGACTGTGTTTGTTCGCGATATTCCTCAAACCCTGGGCGTCATTCTTAACCTGTGGTTTTATGCAACGCCTTTGATGTATCCCGCTAAGATGATTCCAGAGCCTTTTCAGCAATGGGTTTTTTGGGTGAATCCGCTGGCTGCGATCGCAGAAATGTACAGAGACACCATCTTAGTGGGTGAAGTCACTCACTGGGGCGAATGGGGAGCAACGTTAGGCATCTCTTCTGTCATATTTGTGGCTGGACTCTGGTGCTACAAAAAGCTGTCTCCTGCGTTCGCAGATGTGCTTTGAGTCCTAAAGACGCTAGAATTTGGAGCTGCCTGTTGAAGTCGATTTATCATCATGAATGACGATACTGCAATTTCTCTGGTCAATGTTTCTAAAGTCTTTAAGCGGTATCACCATCCAGTAGATCGGCTAAAAGAGCTTTTGTTGCCAGGGCGGCAGCGGGCTGAGGAGTTTTGGGCGCTAAAAGACATCACCTTAACGATTTCTAGAGGAGAGACCGTCGGCATCGTAGGCCGCAACGGCTCTGGAAAAAGTACGCTGCTACAGACCATCGTTGGAACGCTACAGCCGACAACAGGAGAAGTCAACGCTAGAGGACGGGTGTCCGCATTGCTAGAGCTAGGCAGCGGATTCAATCCAGAATTTACAGGTAGACAAAATATCTTCTTTAATGGTCAGATCTTAGGGCTGAGTAAAGCCGAAATCGAGGCAAAGCTCGACCGCATCATAGCGTTTGCAGATATCGGAGACTTTATTGACCAGCCGGTCAAAACCTACTCCAGCGGCATGTTTGTACGGTTAGGCTTTTCGGTGGCAGTGCACGTTGACCCAGAGATATTCATCGTTGACGAAGCGCTAGCGGTGGGCGATATGTTCTTTCAGCACCGGTGTATGAGAAAGATTCAAACACTGATGGATACGGGCGTGACTACCCTGTTTGTTTCTCACGACGCTGGCTCTGTTAGATCTCTGTGCAACCAAGCCATACTGCTGCACGACGGCAGCATTCGAGAACTAGGTTCACCCAATATTATCCTGTCGAAGTACGCCAGCATGGTCACTGAGCTTGAAATCGAGCGCGATGTTTCCATCAAAGATCAGCAGAGTATTCAACCCTCGGCAGAAGAAACGATAGAGGAGACTGATGAAGTTAGTAAAGAAGATGTTGAACTCCCTGCGATTAGAAGAGGCGATAAACGAGTTGAAATTACGAAAACCGAGCTAGTTGGCCTAAATAGCAATGCCGAAGGGCAGCTTGTCCTTGACTTTGATCAAAGCATTCACTTGAGGGTGCATCTCATTTCATACGTGGTTATGCAAAGTTGCGTTGTCGGCTATTTCGTTTGCGATAAAAACGGTAATGAGATTTTGGGGACAAACACTGAGCAAGAGGGCTTCTTGATTGAAAATATACCGCAATGCAGCCGTTTTCACGTTGATTTTTACTTCAGGACACCGCTTCGCACGGGAACCTATAGCGTAACCGTAGCCGTTGCTGAAGACCACGTAGCCGTAACGTCTGACTGGATAGATAATGCGCTGATTTTTCAGGTCTTACCGCCCGACAACGGTAAAAAAATATGTGGCATTGTTTCTATGCCAATAGAGATCGCCATCCATAGGTGAATAGCAATCAATCGTCCGACATTTCCTCAAAACTCACTTGTTAACATCATTCCGATAAAGACAAAATGTACCAAAATCTTCGCAATCCAATTAGCGTCTTTATAGATAAATATGTATCAGAGCGAGTAGATGAATTTTTACTAATTTTAAGCTTTGGAAATCGAGAGAGTGGAGAAGCTTACCGCCGCTGTTTCTCCCACGAGAAATGGACTTATCAAACGATGGGTCTAAACCTAGAAGACAGCGTAGATATTCTCCTCGAAGACCCCTGTGAATGGAAGGAGATTGCTTCGCAGTCTGTAGATGTCTTAGTTTTAGAAGATATCTTTGGGCATGTAAAGCACTTCTGGGCGACGCTAGAAGAGCTTTTTAGAGTGCTCAAGCCAGGGGGGATATGCTGTATTACTCTGCCGTCTGCGAGCAACGCACAGTCCCTTCCGGCGGGCGGTGGTCAATTAGAGTCAGAGAGTCTAGATGATTTGATACGCCATATCGGTTTCGAGGTAATTGAAGATTTTATCAGTCACGATGACTGCGACAACAAGGAAGATAGCTGCGAAGAGAAAAGCTTTATTTTGATTGCTAGAAAACCTGCTCTTACTGTGTCTCACGATTGGACAGTCTCTTTGAAGCAACGTAAAAGCCTTCCTCCTCCAGTCTATAAAGCATACTCAGCGCCGCCAGAGATTGAGGAGGAGCCTGAGAGCGGTTCTTGCTGGAGCAAACAGTTGTCTTTAGTAGGAAAAAACAAGAGCGTTATTGATTTTGGCTGCGCAGGCGGCTACTTCGCGAAGATGCTGCTCAAAAGCGGATGTCAGGTAACCGGTGTAGAACTTAATCCGGAGGCGGCTAAGGTAGCTGAAAAATATTGCCAGAAAGTTTTGGTTTTGGATATAGACGATATCTCTATTGCGGATGCTTTAGAGGGTGAAAAATACGATGTCGCTGTTTTTGGGGATGTGTTAGAGCACTTGCGAGATCCCTGGAAAGTTCTGCGAGAGGTCAATTCTATTCTTCATCCGGGTGGCTATGTAGTCGCTTCTATTCCTAATATTGCTCATGGGGCTGTACGACTATCGCTTTTGCAAGGCGATTTTAACTATAGAGAAGTTGGGATTTTGGACAATACGCATCTTAGGTTCTTCACTCGCAAAACCGTAGAGGAAATGTTTGAAGATACTGGATACTTTATTGACACTATTAATAGAACTCGGTCTGAGATTTTTGCTGATACGACGGCTTTCCCGACGCTTCGGCGTGAAGCGTTTGCACAAAACGTACTTGAGTTGGTTGAAAAAGATCCAGAATCAGAAACTGTTCAATTTATTGTCCGTGCTTCGCCTTTGTCATGGGAAAACAGATATGCCTTGGAAAAACAGCGTACCGATGGACTGTTTAAGGAGATCGAACATCTTAATGCAGAGCGATCGCGTCTTAGTGCAGAGCGATCGCGCCTACAGCACAGTGAAGCGCGGCTGAATTTAAAGCTGCAGCAGGTAAGCTTTGAGCTAGAAAGCATCAAGGCCATGAAGGCAGACGACGTTGAGGCGGGCACGGAGAGACTTAAATTTTGGAAGCTTAGACAAAAATGGGTTTCTTTTAAACATCGGCTATCCCATTAGCCTTCAGCATCTATCAGCTCAAGCTCATCCTATTTTCTATAAACCGCAATGAAAAATATTCATCTCTTTACCAGCATCACCGCAAACTATATTCCAAAGGCAAGGGTGCTGGCGAAGTCGCTCAAAAGATTGCATCCTGACTTTCAGTTTCACTTAGTCTTAAGCGACCATTTGCCGGAAGGATTTTCGCTTGAAAAGGAACCCTTCGACAACATTATTTTAATTCAAGATCTGCCGATTCCAGATCTTGAGTCCTGGATGTTTATGCATACGCTTGTAGAGATGTGCACAGGTGTTAAAGGCGTTGCATTCGACTTTATTTTCGAGCGGTTCAACGCCGATAAAGTCTTTTATTTTGATCCAGATATTGTCATTTTCTCAAAGCTCGATTTTCTTTTAGAAAAGCTAGATAGAGCTAGCATCTTGCTAACGCCGCATCAAACAGTGCCAGATAAGTTACCTGAAGCGATTGTAGATAACGAGATTTGCAGCCTAAAGCATGGCGTATACAATCTCGGGTTTTTAGGCGTGAGCAATACTGAGAGCGGTCGTCGTTTTGTTCGATGGTGGGCCGAAAGACTTTATCTATTTTGCTACGACGATAAGGTGTCGGGGCTATTTACTGACCAGCGTTGGATTGACTTAGCGCCCGCTTTCTTTGACGACGTTGAGGTTGTGCGCGAGCCAAACTGTAACGTCTCAACTTGGAACTTGAGTAACCGGGTTGCTAGCGGAAGTGTAGAGACTGGAGTATTCATAAATGATATGCCGCTATGCTTCTATCATTTTTCTGGGTTCGACAGCGGCAGCCAAAAGATTATGCTGAAGAAATATGGATCTCATAGCCCTGTTCTATTTGACTTAAGAGATCAATACATTAAAGACTGCGAGGCAGAAGGTCAGCAGACATTTGGAAAAATCGCATGTGTCTACTCTTCTTTTGAAGATGGTACGCCGATTGCTCGCAAGCAAAGGATTGTATATAGAGACCGCCAGGATCTACAGAAGGCGTTTCCCAATCCTTTTGCAACTAACTCTGGAGGCAAGAGCTACAAGCAGTGGTGCGAAGGTGCAGACTATGCCGCGAGCATCACTATTTCTGACACAAACTCAGTAGATGTTCTCAAGGCGGAGCTAATGCGCGCGCATGGCGAGTTAAATTACATTAAACACTCTAGGACATGGCGAGTTGTTCAGAAGCTTAGGCGCTCTTTGGGTAGAAGCGTGATGCGCTATACGGGATAAGCTTTGCAGACACTACTTTTAATCGGCCTAGTGTGAAAAGTCATATGCAGAGGAAACTAAGGATTCATCTATGTGACTGAGCGTAAAAAATGGCTTTGTACTATAAATAAGCAGTGGACACACAGTATGAACGTTCGCGAGAATAGCAAGCGAAACAGTAGCCTTGAGTGCGCTTATTGAGCAGCTTTAGTGGACTAGATAAACTACTTCACTAGGATATTTTATAGCTAACGTCAGGACTTAAACGGTCTATCTGCTCCTACCAATCAGCGTTACTGCGATCGCGCTGCTTTTGTTACGTGTTACTTTTTTAGCGATCGCTATAACATGACAGTTATTATGGCTGGCTCAACTCACCACTCGACGAACACGCTTCACATAATGCACAGCTGGGGTGGCGGTTTAAAGCGGTGGGTAGATGACTTTTGTAAGTACGACAAAACCTCTAGAAACTTTCAGCTACAGTCAATTGGGCAGATCGGGACACCCGGTCAAGAGCTTCATTTTTTCTCGGTATCTTCTGAAGGAGCGCTACAGCTGTTAAAGCGATGGCGATTTCGTAACCCTATTACTTCGACGAGCGTATATAGAGTTGAGTATCAGCTAATTCTAGAAGAAATCTATAGCGAGTATCAGATAACAGCTGTTATAGTTTCTTCTTTTATTGGCCATTCGCTTGATGTTTTGAGCTTTGGAGACGTGCAGAAGCTGGTTGTCTGCCACGACTATTATCCTTTTTGCCCTGCTATCAACATACATTTCGGCGATGTCTGCTCTAGCTGTAGCGGCAGTCTGTTAAAGAAATGCTTTAAGGATAATAGCTTTAATCGCTTTTCTCCCACTTGCAGGCGCAGAAGAATGGGTTCATATCCGACAGAGCTACATCGATTTAGTCGTCAGTACTCGCGTTCCACTCGTTATTCCGACTGCTTCAGTCAAACATCATTTGGTGCAGTTAGCACCTGCGCTAAGCGGCGCTAACTTTGTAGAAATTCCCCACGGCGTTGAGGTCATGAAACCGCTCAAAGACGCTCGTCATCTGCTCAAAGAAACGGCCCACGTGTCTGAAATTAGCGCCTATGCTTCGATGGCAACGACTTCTGCATGCGAAAAAACAGCCTCTCTGCCTGAGGAAGCAATTAATAGTTCCTATCGCCAAGCACTTTCTCGAAAGCCTCGAATAGTTGTGCTAGGTTCTCTATCTTTGCAAAAAGGACTCGATTTGTTCAAGGACATTTACGAGCAGCTTACTCAGTTTAGCGATGTTTATCTAGTAGGCTGCGGGGAAAGCGGTGAGATGTTTTCTCGTAAAGCCGGGATGCATATTGTTAAAGAGTATTTGCGTGATGATTTGCCAAGAATATTAAGTGAAATTGCGCCTGATGTGGCACTATTGCTATCGACTTGGCCAGAGACCTATAGCTACACGCTAAGCGAGCTGTCTATGCTTCAAGTTCCTGTCGTTGCTACTAATCTGGGGAGCTTTGCAGATAGAATCCGAGATGGCTACAACGGCTTTTTGGTAGAGCCTTCTAGCGCTAAGGTGCTGGAGAAGATGAAGAATCTTTTGGAGGGCGACGCTTTTGAGCTTGAGCGCGTCGCTTCTGCTGTCGGAGCAATGCACTTTCCAACAGTTGAGAGCATGATAAATGACTATCATGACTTGTCTGAAGCATCTGTTACCCAGATGCAGAAGCCTCAAAATTCACTGGCGATCGCTGCATCTTTTGACGATGACATTGAACAAATTCGGATGAAAAACTTCTATCTCTTGCGTGAGTCTGTTCTACTATCCAGGCAAATTCAAATAGATTCGTACACAGAAAGCAGCGAGCCTTTGGCCCAAGAACTGTCAGTTCTGATATCTCCTACTAGAGTTCCTTTGACCGCTAAGTTTCCCATCCTACGGATGATAAAGCACAGATTTCCCGAGACCTGGAACCGTACAAAGACAAAGTTAATTCAGCTATATTTTCTTAGAAACAGAGACTCCCGCAGACGAAGAAATTGACGGTGCCTTTTAGAACGCAATCGGTCTTTGCCTCTGCTTTGCGACGGATCTATTTTCTAAGACTAAGCGCTAGCCCGCGAGTAATATTAGCCATCTTATCAACATCTAGCGTTGCGATTCGATCGGAGGCTTTGTGATAGTGAGGATTTCTTAGATCTGCGGTATCAGTGACGAGAATAGCTGGGTAGCCGCTGTCCCAGAAGGGAGCGTGGTCGCTGCGGCGAGTCGCTGGGAGCTGAGTTGCCTTGTTTGATTACCGGGAGCCATTGGCAAGGAACTCCTGATTTTTTAAGCTGGCGTTTGAGGTCGAGTCATCTTTGGGAATGGTCGAGGCGTTGCCGATGAGGGCGATGAAGTTACCGGTATCTGGGTAGAGGCGGCTGAGCGCAGGAAGTGGATATTTTTGCGATCGCGCCTCATCCGAAAAATAACCCAACATCTCCAAAGACAGCATTAAATGCAAAGGTCGCCCTTCAGCCTTCCACGCTCGCGCACAGGTCGTGCTCCCGACGAGTCCATATTCTTCTAAATCGAAAGCGACTAAATGAACAGACCGGCGAGGCTGGGCGTGCGCCAATAGTTCTGCGAGTACTAATAGAACCGCCAGACCGCTGGTATTGTCGTCCGCACCGGGCGAGCCGGGCACCGTGTCGTAATGTGCGCCTACTAAAATGGGTGCAAGCTGAGGTTGACTTCCTAGAACCGTCAGACTCCAGTTGAAGTGCTCTTGTCCTTGAGCAAAAAAGCTTTGAGCGCTTACCTGGCCCCAGCACCCTAGCTCCTCTTGGATATACTGCTGTGCGAGCTGATGTTTGGCTTTGCCCAGGTAGGGATCTCTAGGGCCGATGAGCGATCGCAAATGGCTTTCTAGCCGCGCTGAAATTTCCGAAATTGACTTTGCCGATGTCACCACACGCGCCTTTGTGTACGATTTCCCTATCTACATGTTTACAGTAACCAGGCATGGGCGACGTGAAAATAGGTGAGCACAAGCGGAAGACGCCAAACGATATGTCTAAGAAGAAGATTGGTCGGCCGTTAAATGATCTGACGAGCACGAGTTCTACCCGCTATCATGGTCGGCTCTCTAAGGTTCGTATTCACATCGAGGACGGTCGATTTCATATTTTAGGGTTGGGCGCCTGGCATGCCTATTGGCGCGATCCTTATTACCTAATGCTGACGGTTCCTTGGCAGGGGTTCTTTGCGATTACGGTGGGGTCTTATGTGCTGGCAAATGCGATCGCTGCTTTTCTCTTTTATCTGGGTGGGCCAGAGACGATTCTCAACTCGGATGGCTCATTCTTGAATGCCTTTTTCTTTAGCGTGCAGACGTCTGCCTCTATTGGCTATGGCGCGATGACGCCGGGAACCGTTTATGGCAATGCGCTGGTGGCCTTGGAGGCGATTGTTTCTATTTTGGGCATTTCGGTGCTTACGGGGCTATCCTATGCCCGATTTGCTCGGCCAACGGCTCAGGTGTTATTTAGCCGGGTGGCTGTAGTTGCCCCGTTCAACGGCACGCCAACGCTGATGTTTCGAGCGGCCAATGAGCGACGCAATCAGATTGTGGAGGCGAAAATGCGGGTTCACCTGACGCTAGATGAGCACAGCGATGGGCGGATGATGCGACGGTTTTATGAAATGAATTTGCTGCGCGATCGCAATCCCAGCTTTTTTCTTACCTGGACAGCGCTACATCCTATTGACGAAAACAGTCCCCTCTATGGCCTTACTCACAAGGATTTGGTGCGCACGAGCGCTGCTTTGCTGGTGTCTTTGAGCGGAATCGATCAGACGGTGAATCAGGCGATTCATACTCGGCACAATTACTATGCAGGCGACTTGAGATGGAATCAGAACTTTAAAGACATTCTCTACGAGCTAGAAGATGGCGATCGCTACATTGATTTCGCCGACTTCCACGAGGTGGAATAGATTAAATCGAACGAGGTTAAATCGAACGAGTTAAAACTGATTTACCTGAACTGAGCGCTGCATAAAATCAAAACCTGAATGCTTCAACTTAGACCCACTTGCGAACACTGCAACCAAGCCTTGCTGCCAGACTCTATCGAAGCTTTAATTTGCTCCTACGAATGCACGTTTTGCACTACCTGCGTGGACAACGTATTAGGCCACAACATTTGTCCGAACTGTGGCGGTGGTTTTGTGCCTAGACCGGTTAGACCTGCCAAAAATTGGAAAGGCGATAACTATCTTGGCAAAGACCCAGCAATCTCTAGCATTAAGCATAAGCCTGTGGATTTATCTGCTTATGCAGAACTCGTTGCCAGAGTGAATGGGGTGCCTCCAGAAAAAAGATAGCCTTTGAACGATTGGGCTTATTTTGGGGCTTATTTTTACTTTTTGGGCGGCGAAAGCACTTTTTTTTCTATCCGTTCATTGATTTGGCGCAGCGTATTTAAGTCCGGCATGGGTACATCGTGCTCATAGCCTGACCAGTTCTGTGGGCTGGGCTTCTCTAAAAAGTTAAAGGCTTGCCGAAAATCAGCAGGGGTTGCCTTGACCGGGGCGCTGAAGTGACAGGGAATAATCTGCTGAAAATCCCATTGGGCAATTTTGTCTGCCCAAGCGAGTACCGCCTCTGGCCCCCGGTTGAAGATCAGCGTTTGTAGAATAGGCGCGATCAGGAGCTGCCCGTCTCGTCTGAGCTGCTCGAAGGATTCATACCATCCAGGTTGCCAGTCGAAGGGGTAGAGTCCGAAGTAGTTCTTTTTGGAGCGGTCGGGAGATTTTGCCGCGTTTTTTAGTACGCGCTTTAGCGTCGGGACATCTAGCTTTTGAGGCTGGAAGTAAAAGGTGAAGAGTGCGATTCTAGCCCAACCCTTGAGTCGATTTTCGGGCGTGTCTATGAGCGGATCTTGGGCGCTGTCTCTGGCGTGGAAGATGAGCGGGAAGGGGTCTTGCTGGACGACGACGGGCGGTTCTAGCGGGATGGAAAGAATTGTGTCGATGGCGAGGAGCGATCGCGTCTCTCGATGGAAAAAGGCCACCTCTGTATAAGGCTTAACGCTTAGCTCAATGGGCCCGACAATGGCATAGTCGAACTCGTCGAAAAAGGGCGTTTGGCTCGCATCGTAGGGTAGAACGTGGGTGCGTTTGGCCGGAAAGCCCAACCAGCTCATTGGCAAATCGAGTGGAAAACTCCACTGGTTGGGCGCGACGTATACCTGCGACTTTTGAAACTTTTGCGCAAAAGGCCCAGCGAAATACTTATGCTCTACGCCAGTTACCGTTGGCAGCACGACGTACTTCACTTCGCCATGCTCGGCCTCTAGTTCGCGCATCATCTGTAGACACTCGCGAGTAGGCGCTACTGGAGAAAAGGCCATTAGTCCGCCTTTTGCCAGCTTTATCACCGTCATGCGAATTGGCACAATTACATAAAAAATGCCCTGCACTTGCTCAAATAGCCAGAGCTTGCCGGGGATAATCTCTCGCTTGAGGGTACGCCGATGTCCGTAGGGATAAATAGGGACAATAGGCCAAAGCGGCCAAGCCCGATCACTTGGTTTGGCTACCGTCAGACTTTTTGGCGCTGAGCTATGGGGCGTACGGCTACTCAATCGAACCCTTTCCTGACGACACAACAGACACAACATAAGCGCTCTTCCGCAGAAAAGCGCTCTGTTGGTTACCTATATTAAACGGCTAGCAGCTTGAAGCCGTGTTACAAAAGAGAGATTCTAAGCTGTCATCAGCTCAATATTAGAAAACGAAATCTCCATGTTGGGACCGTCTTCTGTTTCTACCGTTCGCTTTTCTAGAATGGTGTAGTCGCCTACTTGCGTATAGTCGTCGGTAAAGTTGCTCAGCCCCTGCTTCTGCTCACCCGTCTTCGGGTCGTGGTACACAGAGTCGTAGGTGCGAGATAGATATCCGCTGCCCGTGTCGTAAGATCCGTGAGTGTTAATCGTTACGACAACGCCGTGAATATGGCGATGCACCATTGTAAATTCGTTGTCTTTCACTTTATAGGCATCGCCTTCAGCTTTTCCACCTACCGCAATTTTCATTGCGCCATCGTCAGCTTCGCCTTCAACGCTAAACGTATTCTCGCCGTGAGATTTTTCAAATGGGCGGCTAACGCGGTGAATCGCCACTTCCCAGAGCTGATTTTTGATGACTTTTTGAGCGGTTTCGTCTTCGACGCCAAAGACTTCAGCGGACAGGTCTTTGTTTACCTGCGCGGTTCCCGCAAAGGTTTCGTCGCCTAGCTTTAGCGTGACGTCCGTCTTGTAGCCTGGAAAATTCTTATCCCACGTATATCTGTTTTCGTAAGCGGCTTTAACGAGTTCGCGGGCGGAGACGCCACGGGCGGAAACTTGAGTAGCGGTCATAAGGAGATCCTTTACTGTGAGATACGAGGGCTGAAAATTGTCGCTAGGCCAATTTCAGCTAAGCCAATTCTAGCTAGGTCAATTCCAGCGATATAGATTCGATCTTAGTGCAGATATCCCCATCGTGGGCACCCACTGGGAGTACGGCTTTCTGCTTAGCCTTTTATCCTTGTGAGCTAGTTTGAATTTGAGCTACGTTAACCTTCCACTGCACGCAGCGCCCCCATTCCTGCTGCCGAATCCAGCAGAATCGATCTAGATATCGCTCTAGTACAAAGTCTGGTAAGTCTTTGGGCTGGTCTTTGAGCCGGATGAAGCTGCCGGGTCTGAGTGCTTGCGTTATCAAGTGAGTGTTCATCAGCGCTACCGGTAAGTTTGTGGGAAATCGTCTTGATATAGTTCACTTGTACTATTAAGCTTCAATTAAATCAAGGGCGGTTGTCTTTTCTCGTTCCGTAATTGCTCCTGTATCCCTATGATTTCCTCTATATCCCTGTAATTGCCTCTATGCTCGGCTATCTCTTACCAGAATTCATTCTGTCTTTTTATATATTTCTTTGGCTAATAAATATCCAAAGAATGATAGATGTTTGCCTTCGCTGACTTTCTTATGGTGTAGAGCTAGTAGCACCGGAGAAGATGAATGGCAGGCAAACAGGAATTTCATAAAGGCGACAAGGTTGAGTGGTCTTCTGGTTCTGGCACGGCAACGGGGGAGGTGCAAGAGCACATCACTGAGGAGACAACGGTGGATGGTACGAAGGTGTCTGCTTCGAAAGATGATCCGCGGTACTTGGTGAAAAACGATAGTACGGGCAATGTCTCGGGGCACAAGGCTGATGCGCTCTCTAAGTCTTCTGGCAGCGCTAGCTCTAGTCGTTCAAGTTCGAGTCGTTCGAATTCTTCGGATGAGTTTAAGAAAGGCGATCGCGTTAAGTGGAACACTGCGCAAGGTGAAACCACTGGCACGGTTAAAAAGAAGCTAACGTCAGAAACGGATATTGAGGGCTACACCGCTAAAGCGTCTGAGGAGGAGCCTCAGTATTTAGTAGAAAGTGAGAGCACGGGCAAAGAAGCCGCTCATAAACCTGATGCGCTAACGCACGCATAGACTAGCACTGGGCCTATTACTGGGCTATACGCTGAGCCTAGTAATAGGTCCAGTATCAAGCTTGGTGCTGTATAAGAATTGATGGTCTGACTGAGGCGATCCGTGGAGCTTACTAAATAGATGGAGCGTACTAATCTTCTTTTAGCGCTGATGCGGCTAGCCGGGTAGCGTAGAACATAACGCCAACAGTCGCTAAGAGTCCGAATGCCTGAAAAGCTAACCTTTGAGGACTCTGACTTTGATCTAGCGTTAATATGCTGGCTCCGACGGTGCCAATGTAGACGTAGGTAAAGATGACGGGCAGCATTCCTAACCAGGAGAAGAAGATGTATTGCCAGAAGTCAATTTTGGTTAGGCTGAAGCCGTAGTTAAGAATGTTGGAAGGCAGTACGGGCGATAGCCGGGTAAGCAGCACGATAGTCCATCCCTTTTTGGCGAACACTCGATCTAGCTTGTGAAATCGGCTGTCTGCATTGATTACCTTTGTCAGCCATCGCCGTCCTACGGTCTGGCCGATAATAAAGCAGGCCGCAATGCTTAGCGTGTCGGCGATAGAAGCACTTAAGACGCCTTTAGTTAGGCCAAACAGGGTGCCTGCTGCCAAAATTAACACGATATTAGGAATGCCAAAGATGGCGGCCAAAATGTAGATGGCCATAAAAACGGGGACGGCCCACTCACCCTGACTCGCTATCCACTCGTTTGCCTGCGAGATCGTGGTGGCAATGGGCAGATGGACGATAAGGGCAACTAAGCAGCTCGCGGCTGCGACGCTGGCCCATGTTCGTTTTTTACGGAGGATCAAAGTCATTTCTCGGCGTATTCCTTTGGGCGACTTTGAGCGCTGAATCTCTGGCTTTGACTTTTCAGTTTTGACCATAGATTGGCTCACGTCCGTGATAACACCCTAAAAATAGCTGCGGCAGGAGCATTATGCCACTGAGCGTAAAAGATCGCTGCTGGCAGTAGAAATCGTGATTTATGTTACAGACGTAGAAACAATTGCTTATGTGCCGTAGTAGAGGAATGAATGCGCAGAGAAGTGAAGGGCTAGAGGAATGAGGGGCTGGCGATTGGGCGGCGCGATTACAACCTGCTGACTATTCGTGGGCTGGGGCGTCTTCTCCCCAAATTTGGGTGAGTCGCTGGTCGCGGCCACAGCCATAGCGATAGAGCTTGTAGCGGACAGCGTGAGTTTGGTAGTAGTTCTGGTGATAGTCTTCGGCGTCGTAGAAGGTGGCGGCGGGCAAAATTTCAGTGGCGATCGCACTTCCTAATCGCTCGGCAATCTTTTCTGTAGAGTTAATGGCTTCCTGCTGCTGCTCCGGCGTCTCATAGAAGATGGCCGAGCGGTACTGATCGCCTTTGTCGCAGAACTGGCCTTTACTGTCTACCGGGTCGATGTTGACCCAAAAGGTTTCTAAAAGCTGATCGTAGCTGACCTTGTTGAGGATCGTAGCGGACTTCCATGGCTTCGTAGTGGCCGGTGCCGCCGCTAGAAACTTGCTGGTAGGTTGGATTTTCTAGCGTGCCGCCGGTATAGCCGGAGGTCGTTTCGACCACGCCGGGAAGCTCGTCGAATGGTTTTTCCATGCACCAGAAGCAGCCGCCTGCAAAGACAGCGGTGGATAGATTTTCGTCGTCTGCTGCCTGATTGTCTTTGATGTCGTTAGAGTTGGCGTCTGCCGTAACCGGGACTGCGACAGAGGATGTTGTCTGCGCAACCTCTGTTTGATCTACTTGACTACAGCCGACTGCTCCCCAGCTTAATATCAAGACGCTGAAGCCTGCGAATAGCTGGGTCAGGAGTCGGTTTTTTCTGCTTGTCATAGTGGAGTCAATATTTAATCAGAGGAATCGCTGGGTAGCTGCCTTTAGGGCGAGCTACTTATTCAGTTTAGTGAGTGCTGAGCCGAAAGTGCGCTATTAGGAGAGCTATATTCTCTCTAGCCGCGCTATCTTTTGCTACATTTCTATGGCTTGGCTGTTCTGACAACCCTTATGACTTCGCAACTTCCGCTGCCTCCGGGCAATATGGGCTTTCCTCTAATTGGCGAAACCATTGGTTTTATTCGCGACCCTCAGTTTGCCCGCAAGCGGCAGGCGCAGTATGGCAGCTTGTTTAAGACCCGAATTCTCGGTCGCCCGACGGCTTTTTTTTGCGGCCCCGAAGCGAATGAATTTTTGCTGTCTAGTCATGCTGATAGCTTTTCCTGGCGGGGCGGCTGGCCTGGCACGTTTAAAGAGCTGCTGGGCGAGTCGCTGTTTTTGCAGGAGGGGGCTGAGCATAAGCGGAATCGCCGATTGCTAATGCCCGCGTTCCACGGTCGGGCGCTGGAGGGCTATTTTTCGGTGATGAGTGCGATCGCGCAAACCTATCTGCTCAAGTGGGAGCAGCAAACCCAGCTCACCTGGTTTTTGGAGCTGAAGAAGTTCACGTTTGAGGTGGCTAGCGTGCTGCTGCTAGGTACGGCTCCTGACGAGCAGTTGGATGAGCTGTCGGGCTGGTTTACCGATTTGACGAATGGACTATTTGCTCTGCCGGTTCGGTGGGGGGCGACGCCTTATGGCCGGGCTTTGTATGGGCGCGATCGCCTGCTTCACTACATCGAAAATGCGATTGAAGAGCGCCGCGCTATTTTGGCCGACCCAAGTGCAAATCAGCCGCCTACAGATGTGCTAACTCTGCTGCTCCAAACCGAAGATGAGGACGGCAACCGGCTAAGCCAGGAAGAAATCAAGGTGCAGTCGCTGCTGATGCTATTTGCTGGCCATGAAACGACTACCTCTATGCTGACGTCGATGGCCATGGCGCTCGCTCAGCATCCGCAGATTTTATCGCAGGCTCGCGCTGAGCAATTCGATCTCGCTGAGCGGCAAGGGAGCGACTCGGCTGGGGTGCCAACGCTCGATCAGATGCAGCAGATGCCCTACTTAGATCGCATTTTGAAGGAAACTGAGCGGATGTTTCCACCGGTGGGCGGTGGTTTTCGAGAAGTGATTAAGCCGATTGAGTTTAATGGCTATCGGGTGCCGGTGGGCTGGTTGGCCCTCTATCGAATTGAGGCGGCTCATTTAGATGAGCGCTGTTATTCGCAGCCAGAGAGGTTCGATCCCGATCGGTTTTCTCCGGAGCGGGCTGAGCAGAAGCGCTATGACTATAGCCTGGTTGCTTTTGGTGGCGGCCCTAGAGTGTGCCTGGGAATGGCGTTTGCCAAGCTAGAGATGAAGATTATGATGGCGCTGCTGCTGCGGCAATATCAGTGGGCGCTAGTGCCCGGTCAGGATCTGACTATGAATCCGGTGCCCACGCTTAGCCCTACCGATGGGCTTAAAGTGAGCTTTAATCGGCTAGTTGGCTAAGACGGCTATACAGCCGCCGCCGACCTGACTTGCCAATTAAGAACGCGTCTTTACTTAGCGATACCAAAAGCGATACCAAACGCGATATCGAGCGATATCGAAACAAATTTGTTTGGTGCGACTATCCATTTCCTTTCTAGACCTGGGTAGTTTTTAAAGGTGATGTAAATAAATCAGGCCAGACTTGTGAAGGTGAGATGAGCGAGTGCTAATAGCAATATTAAATCGTCTGCGTGATCCGCTTTGTCAGGCTTAAGAAACTGCTTGCTAGCCGGGTATTCACCGTTGAATAAATCTCTTGATCGTTGATTTTGCGCGGATGTGACAAATCAAAATTAGTCACATAAACTCAACTGGATGTAATGGAAAAACCGCTCAATAGGGTCAGGCTATACGGCTTCACACACCGTTTTTTCTGATACCTTGCCAACTAAAAACCGACTGAATGCTGACTCGATGCTGGATTAAGGTTGGCTTAAGGTTGACCTAGAACTGGCGCAAGCTGATTGCAAAAGAGCTTCAAATCACTTGCTATCGTCCGCTTTGACTATAACAATGTCTGTTGAACTGTTATCTTCTGAGCGATCGCAGCGCGATCATTGCTGTTGGAGGTCTTTCTAGCCGAGGTTTCAGAAACCGTCAGGGTCTATTCTACGTTCGCTGCTCCTGCTCAACTGCCAAGACATGAAATCTGTAATTCGCCGATTCACTACCCTCACTGCACTGGCTGCCACCCTGTTGGTAGGTAGCGCGATCGCATCTAATTCTCGCGCCCTTGCCCAAGACTATGGCCAGCAGTCTATTGATGCGGATCGCGTCGTGGCGATCGCCGAACCCGTTTCTAACGGTCGGTTTTACAAGCTGCTGATTTTAGAACAGCTAAATAACCAGCAGGACTGCTTTGAGGAGAATGCCGGTAGCCCTACCACGATTGAACCGCTGCTTTTAAACTTTGATTTCTCCGGCATTTGCGGTCGCAGCTCCGATAGCAATGGCTACTCGCTGCGGGTCGGGAATGAGGACTTGAGCCGCCGCTACCGTCTACAGGTGACTCGTCGCGGTGAGGAGCTGGTGCTTGTTGCCTTGCCAGGCGCACTGCCGGGACGAGGGGGCGATTTGCCCGTGCTCGAAATTGGTCGCAGCAACGGCGTGGCTAATGATTTTGTCAAGCTGACGCTAGATCCGGGCTGGAAGATGAGCCGTCGTACGCTTAGCGGCAGCGCTCAAGGACATATTTATCTGTCTAACGACCAGGATTTGCAAACGGTGATTGCAGAAGCCGGTGGGCGTCGTCAGCCAACAGCGGCACTGCAATCGCCTACGCCCGCTTCTCCTAGTCCATCTGTGGCGAGCCCGTCGCCTGCTAGCCCGTCTTCGCCGCCAATTCTAAACGGCGGTTTGTTGCCAAGGCCAGGCGCTACTCCGACGCCTAGCAGCAGTGGTGGTGGCAGTGGTGGCGGCAGTACTTATTATCAGGTGATTGTGCCGACTGACTCCGCAATTGTGCGATCGCGCGTTCAGCAGGTGGCGTCCGATGCGTTTATTACCAACGTGGACGGTCGCCGGGTAATTCAGGCGGGCCTGTTCCAAGAGCGCAACCGAGCAGACGAAGTAGTTTCTCAGCTTTCTGGCCGAGGGATTGATACGCAGGTGATTGAAGGGCAGCGGGCAACGCCACCCCCTCAGCCAACGGCTGCTAGCGGTCAGACTTATTACCAAGTGATTGTGCCTGAGAGCGGCTCGGATACGCGCGCTCGGGTGAACGCCATTGAGTCGGGTGCTTTTCGAACGCAGGTGAACGGTCAGTCGGTGATTCAGGCAGGGCGTTTTTCGGAGCGCAATCGGGCCGAGCAGCTACAGCGTCGTCTGTCTGATGCGCGTTTGCCAGCGCAAATTGTAGAAGGCTCTGCGCCGGTAGCTAGTGTGCCTCGTAGCCCATCGCCATCGCCTTCGGTGCCCCAAGTGCGGCAAGGCCAGCTTACGGTTGTGCTCGACGCCGGACATGGTGGCGGCGATCCGGGTGCGGTTGGCGTTGGCGGTCTGCGCGAGAAGGACATCAACCTGGCGATTTCTGAAAAAGTAAAGGCCAATTTAGAAGCGAAGGGCATCAACGTGGTAATGGCTCGCTCTAGTGACGTTGAGATTGATCTAGATCCTCGGGTAAACATTGCCGAGCGAGTAAACGCCGATATCTTTGTCAGCATCCACTCCAACTCAATTAGTCTGAGCCGCCCGGATGTCAACGGCTTGGAAACTTACTACTACTCATCGGGGCTGCGTTTAGCACAAACTATTCATAACAACGTTTTACAACAGACCGATCTGCTCGATCGCGGCGTTCGTAGAGCGCGTTTCTACGTGCTGGTGAATACGTCTATGCCCGCTGTGCTGGTTGAAACTGGCTTTGTCACCGGGCGAGATGATGCCGCTCGCTTTAGAAACCCCGCAGCAAGAGACAAGATCGCCGACGGAATATCTAACGGCGTTTTGCAATATCTCAACGTTCAGTAAATCAACTCTAGAGACTCTTTCCACTGAGTTATCCACTCTCTTCGTTTGCCGTATCGGTTTTTTGCAAGCATACTTTCGGCAAGAGCGCCATGCGCCTGTACACCGCATGTATACAAATATTGTTAGGCGCTATAAGTCTCTATACATCTGACTTATAGGAAGCTCGAAAACGCTTTATTTAGCACTTTTCTTACTGTATGTAAGCTGCTGGCGACGCTAGCCTAATGCTAGTCAAAGAGGAAAATTTCCTCAACCTTGAAGACGGGTAACCTAAAGCGATCCATGAGAGCTTTTAATACTGCTTCTGCGATATTGCCGCTTTCCACGATTGGCCTTGCCGATCCCGGCTTGTTAAATCATATGCATATTTCTTCGACCGACCTACCTGCGAGTCATTTAGTTGACTATGCAGAAGGATCTTCGAACGACGATGAGCTTTTAGTGGCCGGCTGGCTAGAAAAACTGCTGAAGCACTTTGGTTTGCACGAGCTAGACAATAGCTCGGAGAGAAAGCTCGTTGAGCTACTAGAACGCTGCGGTGAATGTAACCCATCTGCTTTCCAAAACCGCGCTCTGCTGCTAGATCTCAAGCGCAAAATTGTTAGAACAGCGGGTGCTCATCTAGATAGTGTGTTTGTCAGCATGTCTCTCGATGTGTTAGACGAAGCAGACGCTGAGCCTGTTCTGCTTGCGGTAGAGAACAGGCAGCTTGAAGGGCTGCGCTACCAAGGCGAAGTTTATCGGTTAATTGATTCGTTCTTGCCGCGTCACCGTTTGCAGGCTTTTTGTCTAGGTCAGACTTTTAGCGAACAGAAAACAGCTTTTATGATTACTCAGTCGTCCGAACGGTTTGCGGTTTGGGTCAATGTTCAAGCCTTTCCACATCGCTACCATCTTTCTTCTGTCCAATCTCCTTCCGATCTAGATCGATAAAAAGTAAGGTTTGTCATATCTTTGTGTGGGTTTTTTGAATAGTCTTTGCGAGGGCGATGAATCGTCGTTATTTGGTTGGGCGTTGACTCGCTTAGATTGCGATCGCAAACTTTTTTTTTCGGTAAAGCTCGGTAGTATGAGGATTGCTTGAAATGTAGTGTGACAGGTTTTATTAGCAGCTAATGACGGAAAAAGAAGCCTTGGAGGTCGTTAGGAAAGTTATCCTTCCCGAAACGCTTAGCTACCTTCAAGAAGTTGTATTTACTCAGTCTTGGGAAGGGCAGCTTTACCCGGAGATTGCTAGGGCAGTTGGCTATCACCCGGAGTACATCCGAGATGTTGGCGCTCAACTTTGGCGATCGCTCTCTGACTGTATTGGTCAAAAGGTTAACAAAAAGAACGTTCGCTTCGTTTTGAGTACGCTGGCAGAAGACGCGCTATCAGCCGGGATCTCTACTTTAAATTCAACTCTAAGCTCAACAGAACTTTCGGCAGAACAACCGCTCGAAAACTCGCAGGTCGTCCATTCGCAGGTCGGTGATTCGCCAAGCATAGAAGCTACTACGCCGCAGCTGGCTTTCCCGAGCGTTGGGCTATCTGTGAATTCACCGTTTTATGTGCTACGTCCTCCGGCGGAGGAGCAAGCTTTTAACGAGCTAAAGCGTCCTGGCGGGTTGCTGCGGATAAAAGCGCCTAGCAACACGGGTAAAACCTCTTTGTTACTACGCACTTTGGAAGCGGCTCGCCGTGAGGGGGCGCGTACTGTCTTGATTAATCTTCAGGAGGTAGATACCGCTATCCTCGAAGATCTGGGTCTTTTTCTCCGCTGGTTTTGTCGCAATGTGGCTCAGCAGCTAGATCTGGAGAACAAGCTAGATGACTATTGGGACGAGGAGATTGGTAACAAGGTTAGCTGCAAAATATACTTTCGAGAATACATACTGGCGCAGCTTTCAGGCCCTGTGGTGCTGGCGCTAGATGAAGTGGATCAGCTATTTGATCATCCGCCGCTGGTTCAAGAATTTTTGCCGATGCTGCGGGTTTGGCATGAGGAGGCTGCAGAAACTGCGGTTTGGCAGAAGCTGCGGTTGGCCCTTTCCTACAATACCGAAGCCTATGTGCCGCTAAAGATTAGTCAATCTCCGTTTAATGTTGGTCTTTCTATACAGCTACCGGTGCTGTCTATAGATCAAACCGAAGCGCTAGTCCGTCAGTATAAGCTGCCTTACTCAGAAGGCGTAGGCTTGGCGCTGCTTCAGCAGCTTCATAATTTAGTGGCGGGGCATCCCTATCTGATTCAGCTAGCGCTGTACTGGCTATCGGCGCGAAAATTGAATTTACCTGAGCTGATTAGAGATGCGCCGACTCAATCGGGTATTTATCGTGGGCATTTGCTGCGGCACTGGCAAATTTTAGATCGGCAAGAAGATCTAAAGGTAGCCCTGAGCAAGATAATCTCATCTCCTACTGGGGGTGCTGAGGTGGATAGCTTAATGGCTCACCAATTAGAGCGTATGGGACTCGTGCAGATCTCTGGCAACGTGGCTATTGTTAGCAGCGATCTCTATCGGCTTTATTTTAAGAATGTGCTGTTGGCATATCAGGTGCAATCTTACGTTTAAAAGGATTTGTAAGATCTACACAGGTTAATTTTTCCTTCGTGATAGGATTTAAAATTCCTGGTTCTGTGCCAACGCTTCTCTTTTTTAGGATGGCTGTCTCCACCGATTCTCGCTACGAATATCAGGTCGGTGGCAGTCTGAGGTCAGATGCGCCTAGCTACATTGAAAGGCAGGCCGATACCGATCTGTATGAGGCGCTGATAGCGGGTGAATATTGCTACGTTTTTAATGCTCGCCAGATGGGTAAGTCTAGCTTGCGGGTGAGGGCGCAGCAGCAGTTGGCGGCGGCGGGTAAGCGCTGTGCTTCGCTAGATATGACGAGTATCGGCAGCGAAGGCGTGACGCCTTTGCAGTGGTATAAGGGGTTGATGGTGGATTTGCTCACTAAGTTTGAGCTGCGCGATCGCATTGACTTTAAGGCTTGGTGGCAGGGGTGCGAAGATCTTTCGCTGGTGCAGAGGCTGCGGCTTTTTATTGAAGATGTTCTACTTCGGCTGCTTCCCGATCGGGATGTTTACATTTTTGTTGACGAGATCGATAGTGCGCTGGCGCTGGATTTTTCGATTGATGACTTTTTTGCCCTAATAAGATTTTGCTATAACGCCCGTGCAGAGCAGCCGATCTATCAGCGGCTGACCTGGGTTTTATTTGGCGTGGTCACACCTTCGGACTTGATTCGCGATACGGATAGAACCCCTTTTAACGTTGGGCGAGCGATTGAGCTAAAGGGGTTGCGATGTGAAGACGCTGACGCGATTGGCCAAGGGCTAAGCGGTTACGGCTACAATCCGACGGCGCTGGTTAGTGCCATTTTGGACTGGACGGGCGGACAGCCTTTTCTAACTCAAAAGCTTTGTAAGATGACGACTCAGGTGCTAAAGGGCGAACTGGCTCTTTACTCTGTGAGTCAGCCACATACGAGTCAGCCGCCTACGTGTCAGCTGTATGGAGACCATCCATATATAGACAAAACGGAGATCGCACAAAAACCTATATATTCAATATCTGCTCTACAAGCTAGTCAACCGCGCAGCGGCTACAGGGCTATCGGCGTTGCTGCTAATGGCGCATCTAGGCTACAGGCCGATCTGCCTGAAGACCCCGCCGCTTTGATTGAGGCAATCGTGCGCGATCTGATTATCGACCACTGGGAGTCTCAAGATAATCCTGAGCATTTGAGAACGATTCGCGATCGCCTATTGCGCAAAGAATTGCTGGCCCCTCGGCTGCTAGGAATATATCAAAGCATTTTGCAGGCGTCTAAGCCGGTTGAAGATGAGAATAAGGCGATCGCACCTGAGCGTATTAACCAGTTGCTAGCTTATAGCGATACGCCAGAGCAGATCGATCTGTTGCTCTCCGGGGTGATTAGAAACTCGGAAGGTCGGCTACAGGTTAAAAACCGAATTTACCGAACCATTTTTAATACGGATTGGGTTCAGCATCAGCTAGACGCGCTGCGCCCATACGCCAGACAGCTTTCCTTCTGGCAGCTGTCCGACTGTACGGATGAGTCTCGGTTACTCAGAGGCAAGTCGCTTAAAGATGCTCGAACCTGGAGCTATGAACGCAGCGTTAGCGAGTTAGACCATGCTTTTTTAATGGCGAGCGAGCGCTACGACCGCCGGATTACTCAAGACCTATTAAAGTCGGCCAGATTAAAAGAAGTTGAAAAGCGTTTGAGCTTTGAACATCGGGCGCGGCGCAAACAGAAATTACTAATCGGTGGACTAAGCGTTGCTCTAGCGATCGCGATTTGCTTAGGCGGTGCGGCTAAATTTCAGTCTCAAGTTGCTAGAAGAGCGGAAGCTCAAGCTATCGCTACAAGCGCCGAAGCGCTATACGCTTCCGACCAGCGTTTGGATTCTTTGGTGAGCGCTGTTCATGCTTCGGAATATCTGCACGAATCGATCGCGCATATCGATCCGGCCTTGCACGAGCAGACGATTTCTATTCTGAGAACGGCCATTGTTAGCGTAGTAGAAAAAAATCGCCTGACGCTAAAAAAAGACGATTTTTGGGATTCGGCGATCAGCCCAGATGGCCAAATGCTGGTAACAACCGATTCGGGCGGCCGCGTTCGCTTGTGGGATATGACAGGACGCCTGATCGATTCGTTTGCGCCGCATGAAGCAAGAGTTAGAGACGCCGCTTTTTTTCCATCGGGAGACCGGATTGTCTCAGCTAGTGACGATCGGCGGCTCAAAATCTGGGATTTAGAGGGGAAGGTGCTACATACGCTACGCAGCCATAAGGACGCCGTATTGGACGTGAGTGTGAGTTCTGATGGCACGCGTATAGCGTCGGCTAGCGGCGATCGCACAGTCAAAATCTGGACTGCTCAAGGCAAGATCTTGAGAACGCTCAGAGGCCATAGCAGCGCCGTTTTGACCGTTACATTTAGTCCTGATGGCAAAACGGTGGCGTCAGCGGGTGAAGATCGCACCGTTAAGCTCTGGGAGATGGAAACAGGAAAACTGCTGTACACCTTCGATCAGCACAATAGTTCAATTCTAGATATTGCGTTTAGTCCTGACGGGCAGCGGATAGCCTCAGTCGATGCCGCTGGTAAAATTATTCAGTGGCAGCCCGATGGCACGGTGCTCAAGACCATACAGGCGCATAGCTCTGCGGCGAGTTCGGTAGACTATAGCCCCGATGGAACCCGGCTGATTTCGGGAGGGTATGATCGCCTGCTCAAAATTTGGAGCCTTGACGGCGAGCCGCTAGCAACTATCGCAGGCCACGAGGGTCGTATTCATACCGCTCAGTTTGATCCTAAGGGGCAGCTGATTGTGAGCGCCTCTGCTGATAAAACGGTGCGCATGTGGGATTTGTCTAATCCCATGCTGAAGTCGTATTTGGGGCCTGACGAGAGCATTACAGATATCGATATTAACGCCTACGGTCGAGTGATTGCGGCGGTTAGTGATGATAGCGGTTTGTATCTGTGGGACCGCATTAATCGCCGATTGATCCGCCGCATTGATCATCCAGCCCCGGTGGGGAGCATTGCTATTAGCCCGTCAGGTACGGAAGTGGTGACTGGTAGCCGGGATGGAATAGGGCGATTGTGGTCGGTGCAAGGAGAGCTGCTGGCAACGCTAAAAGGCCATATGCAGCCAGTCTTGGACGTTGCGTTTAGCCCTGACGGTGAGCTAATTGCGACCGCGAGTGCGGATGGAACGCTGCGCTTGTGGAATCGGCAGGGCAATCTGCTGAAGATCCTGATTGGCCATTCGACCCAAGCTCGCTCGGTTGTCTTTAGCTCAGACGGCGAGCGTCTGCTGTCATCTAGTCTAGATGGGACGGCCCGCTTATGGACATTGGACGGCACCTTGATCCAGGTTTTTCGCAGCTACGGCAATAGCGGATTGACAGATGCCGAATTTAGTCCAGATGGTAAAAGAGTGGCTGCGGGTGGGTCCGACGGCGTTACTACTCTCTGGTCTATAGATGGCAAGTTGATAAAGACGCTAGAAGGGCATGAGCAAGAGATACGTTCGTTAGAGTTTAGCCATGATGGGCGGCAGATTGTAACGGCGAGCGGCGATGGCACCGTTAGGGTGTGGCAGGGTAAGTCGGGTGAGTTTATTACGACTTTGAGTGATGGCCCTGGCGCTGTGTGGGATGCGATGTTTGTTCCGGGCGATCGCGCAATTATCTCCGCTGGCGAGAGCAAAGAGGTTTCGCTATGGGATTTAGATGCTGTTCTCGATGAAGAATTGCTCTTGTCTGTGAGCTGCCAGTGGGTGGATGACTATCTGCGCAATGGCGAAACGGTAGAGAATCGCCACCTTTGCGACGACTTTCAATCGTGATCTGCCAACGATTCTTTAGCAGAAAAAAATAAGCCTTCACAGACTTTTCCGAAACTAGCTACAGTAAAAGAACTTAACTTTTTCAATATAGGCCGTTTTATATGCGCGTACTCTTGATGACCGGAAAAGGCGGTGTGGGTAAGACTTCCGTCGCGGCTGCAACAGGATTGCGCTGCGCAGAAGTGGGCCACAAAACGCTGGTGCTCAGTACCGATCCGGCTCACTCGCTAGCCGACAGTTTTGACACCGAACTGGGCCATGACCCAAAGGAAATAAAGCCCAACTTGTGGTGCGCTGAGCTAGATGCGCTAAGAGAGTTAGAAGGCAACTGGGGTGCAGTTAAGCGCTACATTACGCAGGTGCTTCAGGCGCGGGGGTTAGAAGGTATTGAGGCTGAAGAACTGGCAATTTTGCCGGGGATGGATGAGATTTTTAGCCTGGTGCGGATGAAGCGGCACTACGACGAAGACGAGTTTGACGTGCTGATTATTGACTCTGCCCCTACAGGAACAGCGCTACGATTGCTGAGCTTGCCGGAAGTAGCGGGCTGGTACATGCGCAAGCTCTACAAGCCTTTTCAGGCAGTTTCTACTGCGTTGCGGCCTTTGGTCGAGCCGTTTTTTCGCCCGGTGGCCGGGTTTTCCTTACCGACTAAAGAGGTAATGGACGCGCCGTATGAGTTTTACGAGCAGCTAGAAGCGCTAGAAAAAATTCTGTCTGATCCTACGATTACCTCTGTGCGGCTAGTGACTAATCCCGAGAAAATGGTGATTAAAGAATCGCTGCGGGCGCACGCCTACTTAAGCTTGTACAACGTCGGCACGGATATGGTGGTGGCCAATCGCATTATTCCTGATAGCGTGAGCGATCCGTTTTTCCAGCGCTGGAAAGATCAGCAAACGAAGTACAGAAAAGAAATTCACGATAACTTTCATCCGCTGCCGGTAAAGGAGGTGCCGCTGTACTCGGAGGAAATGTGTGGGATAGAGGCGCTAGAGCGACTGAAGGAAACGCTGTATGGCGATGAGGATCCGGCGCAGGTGTATTACAAGGAGACAACGCTGCGGGTGGTTCAATCTGAGGGTAGCTACAGTCTAGAAGTCTATCTACCAGGGATTCCGAAGGATCAAGTAGAGCTAAGTAAGACGGCGGATGAGCTGAATATTCGCATTGGAAACCATCGCCGTAATTTGGTACTGCCGCAGGCGCTGGCCGCGCTAGAGCCATCGGGCGCAAAGATGGAAGACGACTACTTGAAGATTCGCTTTGCGACGATCGCCTAAAAGCAGCTAGGCGGCTGTAGCGACTCGCTTGCAGATCAACTCAATGCAGATCAGTGCAGAGCAACCGGTAGAATTGGGCGCTGTTACGACAAAGCCATGGCCGAAACAGTAGCAGTGCCAAGCGATTCACAATAAAATTAATTTGTGAACCCGCTTGCAATATTTCGTTACATATGTTACGATAGGTACATACCGATGAGTAAGACATTCGTTTGAATGCTTTGTTCGTCACATACATATTCACTTTCACCCGCAATTATTTCATGGTTTCTACAACTACAACTCTTCAACGGAGCAAAAGCGCTTCGCTGTGGGAGCAGTTTTGCCAGTGGGTCACCAGCACAGACAATCGCCTCTACGTAGGCTGGTTCGGCGTTCTGATGATTCCTACGCTGCTCGCTGCGACTGCCTGCTTCGTCACTGCCTTCATCGCTGCTCCTCCTGTTGATATCGACGGCATCCGCGAGCCCGTTGCCGGTTCACTGATGTACGGCAACAACATCATCTCCGGTGCAGTTGTTCCGTCTTCTAACGCTATTGGCCTTCACTTCTACCCCATCTGGGAAGCGGCTTCACTCGATGAGTGGCTCTACAACGGTGGCCCTTACCAACTGGTAATCTTCCACTTTCTCATCGGCATCTTCTGCTACATGGGTCGTGAGTGGGAGCTATCCTACCGCCTTGGTATGCGCCCTTGGATCTGCGTTGCCTACTCTGCACCCGTTGCAGCGGCTACCGCAGTGTTCCTTATCTATCCTTTAGGTCAAGGTTCATTCTCTGACGGCATGCCTTTGGGTATCTCGGGTACGTTCAACTTCATGTTGGTCTTCCAGGCAGAGCACAACATTCTTGATGCACCCCTTCCACATGCTCGGCGTAGCTGGCGTGTTCGGTGGTTCACTGTTCTCGGCAATGCACGGTTCACTCGTTACTTCGAGCTTGGTTCGTGAGACGACTGAGACTGAGAGTCAGAACTACGGCTACAAATTTGGCCAAGAAGAAGAGACCTACAACATCGTTGCGGCACACGGCTACTTCGGTCGGTTGATCTTCCAATATGCTTCCTTTAACAACAGCCGCAGCTTGCACTTCCTCCTCGGTGCATGGCCTGTAGTCGGCATCTGGTTCACGGCGTTGGGCATCAGCACGATGGCCTTCAACCTGAACGGGTTCAACTTCAACCAGTCGATTATTGACTCACAGGGCCGAGTGATTGGTTCTTGGGCAGACGTACTAAACCGCGCCAACCTGGGTATGGAAGTAATGCACGAGAGAAATGCGCACAACTTCCCACTCGACTTGGCTGCTGGCGAAGCTGCACCTGTAGCACTCACAGCACCTGCTATCAACGCGTAGTCTGACGATTACGGTTTGATTGAGAGATTCGAATAAAGACAACTGAATAGATTAGAGAGCCCTCTGTGCAATACACAGAGGGCTTTTTTTGTGGGCACTATTTTTCGTACGCACTATATAGAGAAGCAATCGGCATCAGTAAGTACTCCTGGTACGGCGCTGTCTTGATAGGCCCGCTCTTGCACAATGAGATCTTCATCGATGGCGTTAAGGTAGCTGCTTTGCTCTGTGCCTGGCTGCTGGTCGAATTGGGCTTGCAAGGCGATCGCATTTTGCAACCATTCGTCAGCATTTTCTCTATAGCTACTGAATGCTAAACTCGCTTGCTGCACGTCTAGCAGCGCCTTAATAAAAAGGGCGTAGTCTTCTGACTGCGCGGCTACGGCGGCTCTTCTATCGTAATTAAGCCGATAGAACGTTCGGTCTAATTGCTGTTTTTGCTGAATGTAGCGAACTGTCTATATGGCCAGCTCTAGATAGTCCGATCGCTCGAATATGGCGGCGGCTTTAGCTAAGCCTGAAATCAAGGGAACCAATTGCTCATATCAAAAGGCACGAGGGCCTTACCGCAGGCCGCAATTCCCGCGGGCAGCAGCGCTGGCGATAGGGTGCCTGCTGATAGCTGTGATGATTGGATGAGTCCGCCTAGAATCTGCGACTTTACGGCGGTCAACTTTTTCAGGCGCCTTGCCCGGCAATCATCTGCAACGCCTGCATGTAGATACTATCGATATCGGGGCGTTTTTCTTGATCTACTTTAATCGGTAGAAAATTTTCATTTAAATACTGCGCAATATCGGTATCTGAAAAGGCTTCTCCTTCCATGACCATGCACCAATGGCAGCTAGAGTCGCCGATGGAGAGAAAAATTGGCTTATTTTCGCGCTCTGCGGCTGCTAGGGCTTCATCGCACCAGGGCCACCAATCCACCCAATTCTCGGCGTGCTTTCTCAGGTACAGACTGCTGCTTTGGGCTAGCCGATTGGTCATGGGTTAGGTAGCTTGTGCTGCGCGATCGCATCGTTAGCAATCTAGCGCAGCGGCTATGGCTCATTGTTTTGGCTGCCGCTGTGCATATCTTTTCTAAATTCGGCTAGGGCCTTCTAGGGCCTTAGATAATTCGGCTTCGCTATTTTGTAGAGATCGTTCAGCCTCGGGAATTGGCAAAGGTCTATCGTGCGACGGTCGATTTATAGCCAATTCATGGCTTTAAATGAAAGTACTTCCTAAGCGACTCGTGAGGTTTCCTATGGCTCGGATGAATCAGCTCAAAACCCTATTTTTGCTAGCGCTACTGGGCGGACTGATCGTCCTAGCTGGCTATCTGCTAGTGGGCGATGAAACGGGCCTACTCTACGGGCTAGGGTTTGCAACGCTAACTGGTTTTGGCTCTTGGTATAACTCCGATCGGGCGGCGCTCGCGGCGTTTAAGGCTGCTCCTAGCTCGCCTGAAGATAACCCGGCGCTGGCTGAGCGGATTCAGAAGTTGAGCGATCGCGCGGGCGTTCCTAATCCTAAGCTATACATCGTGCCCTCCAAGTCTTTGAATGCTTTTGCCACCGGGCGCGACCCAAATCATGCAGCGATCGCCCTCACCGAAGGCATTATCGATCTTTTACCGGCTGACGAGCTAGACGCGGTTGTCGCTCACGAACTGACTCATGTGCGTAACCGGGACACCTTGACGCAGGCCGTTGCCGGAACGCTGGCTAGCTCTTTGACTTACGTTGGGCGCATTCTGACATTTGGCGCACTGTATTTCCCGGTTGCTAGAGTCGGGAAGCGGGGTAATAGCCCGCTGGCAATTTTGTTTTTGTTGTTGATTGGGCCATTTAGCGCCGGTCTGCTGCGGATGGCAATCTCTAGAACCCGCGAGTATGCTGCCGATGCGGGTGCCGCCGAGATTACTGGCGATCCTTTAGCCCTTATCCGCGCCCTAGAAAAGTTAGAAGCGAGCGGCCAGGAGAATCCAATTCACGGCAATCCTGCTTATGCGGCGATGTTTATCGTGAATCCGCTTTCTAAAAAAGGCTTAATGAGTTTGTTTATGACGCATCCGCCAACTGAAGATCGAATTGAACGGTTAAAGGCGCTAGCGGACAAAGCGGATGATTTTAAGGTGACTTCTAAAGGCTCTGAGATACTGGGTTCTGCCGCTTAGAAAAGAGTAGCCTTCGAATTGCCTAGAAACTCTTCCCTAGAAAATTCTCGTAGCCTCGTCTTAGCTTTTCCTTTCCTCGACTTTCTACGATCACACCGTGAGCCATAATTACTCGCTCGAAGTCCCAGGCTAAAACGCGATCAACGGCTGCTTTTACCTTCTGTTTTTCTGTCGTAGCTATTTGCTCTAGTAAGGATGGACTTAAGTTTTTATAGCCGCCGCCTACTCTGGTCGCTAGCTGAATAGCCAGTGGAAAGCTTTCATCAAAGTTAAAGGCCGCATCTGTCAGAATTAAAGTACGGCTTTGCCCGTGAAAAAAGATGCATTCGTTGAGGGCGTCAGCTCCACTGAAGCTAAGCGACTTGAACCCTTCGAAGTGCGTAAACTTCAGCTCGCTCAGAGGCCACTTTGCTTGAGTTGTGATTGTTTGATCGATGGGCAAGTCTGGCTTTTTGGCGGCTAGCCCCGGCGCGGCCCAAAAAACTGCTTTGGGGTAGCGTGCTTTGCAGTCGGCTGCGAAAAAATAGTGGTAAAGGTTGGGCGCGATGATGTGGGCGATAGCGCCTAGCTCGCTGAGCTGGTTCGCTAGCTCGTCATTCAAACGAATCGGAGATATGACCGCTAGCTCCTGGTTGGTCAGTCGAACGATGGTCATTCTCGTTCGGATGCTGAGGCCAAAATAGCGGATAGGCTGTTCTGCCACCCAGATGTCTTCGTCAACTTCTTTAAGCATTCTGCGATCGCCCGATCTCACTAATACAAAGTCTTTGCGGCTAGGTATACAGGTTTTACGAGGTGAAATCAATGAACATTGATGAAGGGATATGCTAAAGAGTGCTGATCTTTTGACCGTAATGCTCTATTTTTGGGGAGTCGATGGGCGATCGCATCTACGTGCATTCTCCTATCTGGTTAAAATTCAACTTATCCGTGAGTGAGCAGAGCTGTGACCCAATCCCCTATTGAACCCCCCAACAATCCTGACCGTCGCCCAGAGGAGAGACCTGGCGCTAGTACGAGTAGCCCACTTGGCTTTGATGAGATGGTTGCGGTGCTAGTTGCCTTTTTATCTTTAGGCAGCGTTCTGTTCTGGGGCCTGACCCGAGGGGGAGCCGACAGCATCTTTAGCGATTCGCTGGCTAACGGTCGTTCGGCTGTCGAGGAAGTCCGTCCGCCTATTGAGTTTGGCTCCGGCAACGATACAGCTGAAGGCCCTAGCTCGAATGCTGGCGCTGTGATTCCTCGAAATGCAGATGCTGAGAAGGTTCGGCCTTCCGCACGAGCCGAACTGGCTGAGCGCGCAACCGCTAGACGAGAAAGAGCGGGGATTGGCCGGACAGACTCTAGTGGAAACCTATGGAGCGACTATAGAGCGGGCGCAGTTGGAACGGCTGCTGGCGTGGCAGGCGCTGCTGCAACTACTAGCGGGGCAGAGGCGCTACCAGAAACTGAGACTGATCAGCCTGCTGACGAAGTGATTCCACCCGTAACCGCCTCTGCAGGTGCGCTGGCACCCGCAAAAGATCCGATTGGTTTCGCCGATGTTCCTGATACTTACTGGGCTAAGCCTTACATTGACGGACTTAGCAGCCGAGGCTTAATCTCTGGTTTTGACAGTGGGGACTTTAGACCCGACGAGCAGGTGACCCGCGCTCAGGTGGCTAACATTGTCTCTAGAACGTTTGCGCTAACGTCCAATAAAGCAAACCTTGAGTTCTCTGACGTTGCTAATGACTATTGGGCTAGAGAGTCTATTGGCGAAGTCGTTAAAGGCGGATTTATGACCGGCTTTCCTGGCGACGTCTTTAAGCCAGACGAGCCAGTTACGCGCGCTCAGGCGCTGACAGCGCTCGTGACTGGGTTAGGCATAGAGCCGCCCAACAATGTGCAGCCAACGCTGTCGCGCTACACCGATGCCAACAGCATTCCTAATTGGGCGACTGAGAAGGTCGCAGCGGCAACCACTGGCGACTTGGTCGTGAACTATCCAAATTTGGATCAAATTAATGCGGCTCGGCCAACTACTCGCGCGGAGCTTTCCGCGATGATTTATCAGGCGCTAGCCAGTCAGGGCGTTGTCGAGCCGATAGAGTCTGAGTATCAAGTGAAGCCATAGCGGCTCGTACCTGCTTTACTGCTCTTGCGCAGCGGTGTGGCGAGACTCTAACCACCAGGCGATCGCCGCCCAACCGACTACAATACAGAGCGCCGCCCCCGTAAATTGAGTGGCCCACTTGATGATGGTTTCGAGTGGGACGAGCTTGCCTAAAAAGTAAGACAGGCTCACCATGGCAGAGGCCCAGGTGGCTGCGCCAATGGCATTACAAAGTAAAAATTTGGGATAGGGCATTTTGGTGATGCCTGCTAGTGGCCCAGCGAAGACGCGCAGTAAGGCGACAAAGCGGCCAAACAATACGGCCTTGTCTGCGTTGTTACTGAAGCGATCGCGTACGCTTTCCAGCCTGGATTCTGAGACTCGCAGCACTTTTCCAATGCGCACTAGCAGCGGCCAGCCGCCGTAGTAGCCCAGCAAGTAGCCGCCGCTGTCGCCGATAATTGCGCCTGCTGTCGCTGCACCTAGCACGTACCAAACGTTTAGCTCATCGCTACCTGCCAAAAAACCGCCGACTAAGGTGACGGTTTCGCCGGGGATAGGAATGCCCATATTCTCTAGCAGGATGCCGCAAAATACTGCCCAGTAGCCGTACTCGCGGGCAATGTCCTGCACTAGCTCTAGCGGTATCAATTCATCCATCTAATCATCCAGTTGCAGAGCGCTGCTGTGAGTTGTTAACTATCTACACACGGTTAACTGTAGTGTGGCTTGGTTTTTCAATAGGGTCAGTTGATTATGCCCATCTGTAGCTTTTGGCACTTTGCGAGATCACAATGCAACGCGATAGGGCTAGTAAACAGGCGAAATGCACTCGCGGTTTTGCTAGCCCTACTTTTGTTAATTCACTGGCCGCTTTGGTAATCCGGGAGCGGCTAGTCTATTTGGCCTAAGCTTGATGCTTTGGCAAAGCTGGCCATTGATTTTTCGCCTAGCATTTCGCTGGGAAAGGTGGGTAGGTCTAAGTGGCTGCTGCCTTTTCGAGTGCGTACGGCTAGGCGGTAGCTGGTGCTTTGCAGTTCGGCTTGTAGCTCGCGATTTTCCTGCTGAATTTTGGCAACGCGGTCTTTAACCGCAGACATGCGCTCGGCAAACTTTTCTTTGTAGATTCTGGGCAGCTCTTGTACGACCTGCTCTAGCATTCGGGTGCGGTCGGTTAGCTCTTGAGCGGTTTGACGAAGCTGATGGGTTTCTTCGTCTTTGCTTTCAATTTGCTCTTGGTAGAAGGCAACTTGCTCTTCGAGTTTGCGCATTTGGTCGCGGAGCGATCGCACTTCTTGCTGATGCTGCTCGGAGACTTCTGGCGTGGGTAAAAAATCTTGGTTACCTTTTACCAGACGAAAAAGTTCTTGAGATAGCTGCTGCACTAATTGGTCGCGCATTGCTAGCTCCTCTTTGAGTTTAGCAATCTCGGATTGAGTATTCGAACCGTTGCCGCTAGCTAACTGAGTCACGTGCAAACCTTCCTCCTGCCGAGGTGTTTTAGGGTTTTGTTTGAAAGAACCTAGAAGAGATGTGCCTGGATAAATAAGGGCTTGTCAGGATATATACCACTTACGTAGGGGCGGGCAAAACCACAGTATGACGGAGGTGCCATGTGCTTTTTAGTACAAAGGGCCTCTCCTGTCTTTGTCTTTTACAAAAAAAGCAGACCCAAATCGTTAGAGGTGGGTCTGCTTTCGTCTTTTCTATCGCAGTGAGGCTTAAGAACCTAAGGGTGCAGCAGAGGCTTTCTCTGTGGCATCAATGTCACCCGATTCTTCGCTACCTTCTACGGGCACTTCGAAGCGGATGGTAAGGTAGCGAATTACGTCTTCGCTCAGGCGCATGGCTCTTTCCATGGGTGCGATCGCCGTACCGGGCGCTTCGTAGTTCATCTGAATGTAGATGCCTTCGCGATAGCGGTTAATCTCGTAGGCGAGACGGCGCTTGCCTCTGTGCTGCGTTTCCAAATCTTCTGCGCCGCTCTCTTTGAGCATGTCCTGGTAGCGGCTAATGGCTTCGTCAACAGCCTCGTCGCCAATGTCGGGACGCAGGATGTACATGGTTTCGTAAAGCGTATTCATAAGTTCTCTAGAAGGATGTCCTTGTGGTCAATGGCTTTTATCTAAACGCCAGCTCAGTTCTCCAGCTCAGTTCTCCGGGTAGCTTTCGGATGACTAATTCTGAATAAGATGGCGCGGGGAAAAGCAAGGGCTTACAATCATACCAACAAAACGAGCTAACAGTCTTTTTAATGTGTGTCTATGTCGCAGCGCTATGTCCGTGTCCGATCGCTATCTGGTCAGCTTCACTATGGGATCCTTCAGCCTGATCGCCGAGTACGGGTTTTAGATGCTTCCCCTTGGCGGAACGGTCAGCTTACAGAGATAGAACTGGCGCTGGAGGACTATCGGCTGCTTGCACCCTGTGCGCCCTCTAAGGTGATTGCGGTAGGTCGCAACTATGCTAAGCACGCCTCTGAGATGGGAAATGAAGTGCCGAAGCGTCCACTGCTGTTTATGAAGCCGCCAACGGCGGTGACCGCGACGGGTTCACCGATTTTGTATCCTTCGCAGTCTGAGCGAGTGGATTTTGAGGGTGAGCTGGCGGTGGTGATTGGCGATCGCGCTAAAGACTGTGATGTGGATGAGGCGCGGAGCAAAATTTGGGGCTATACGATTGCGAATGATGTGACAGCTCGCGATCTGCAGCGGCAGGAAAACCAGTGGACCAGGGCGAAGGGATTTGATACGTTTTGCCCGCTAGGCCCTTGGATTGTGAAAGAGATTCCAGCCGGAGCGCACGTGCGGACGTTTGTGAATGATGCGGCGACACCTGCGCAATCGGGGACGATTGCCGATATGGTGTTTTCGCCGGAGTATTTGGTGGCTTACATTAGCCAGACGATGACGCTGCTGCCAGGAGATGTGGTGCTAACAGGAACGCCAGAAGGGGTGGGCGAGGTGGTTGTGGGCGATCGCATTCGCATTGAGATAGAAGGCATCGGCTGCCTGGAGAATTTTGTGCAGCAGAAGGTGCAAAAGCGTAAACCCCAGTCCCCTGCCGAGAACGCTCAGCCCAATCGGGAGATAGACCCGGTTATAGATAGTGAAAAAGCGCCAGCTCAAAGGAGCTAGCGCTTTAGGAAGGCAGAACTAGGAATTTCTAAGAAGATTTGAGAAAACCTAGCCTTAGAAAACCGATACCTAGCTAGGTATCTGCATGTTCACCGCATCCGAGATAGATGGAATTTCTGCATAGCGGCCCAGCACTGATTGGGCGACGCCATAAACGACGATGGCCATTCCGCCTAAGAAGAACACATTCAGCAGCGCTTCGCCAACAACGGCTAGCTGCGTGATTCCTAGCAAGTTCAGAATAAGCATTCCGATAGAAATGATGAAGCTCACCATGATCGCTTGCAAGACATTAAAGCGGATAAAGCGGCTAATTCTTGGCTCTCGGATGACAAAGGCAAAGAGCAGAATGAAAATACCTAAGCCCAAGATAGGGTTACTCTCTATAGCAATGAGCGGGCTGAGTGGAAGCAGTACCAGTCCTAACAAGTTAGCTAGGGCCGGTGCCGAACTTTGCAAAAAGGGCAAAAAATACATGCCTGCGCCTAGAGCAGAGGTTAGCGGCATGACGTAAGCTAGGGCTGCAAACGCTCTATCTATGGGGGTTGCAGTACTGTTCATCGCAAACTCCTGAAATTATTTGATATTCACAGCATAGCTTATCCCTACTGGGTCGAACGCCCTGCGAAAGGCGTGTTTGCAGGGCTAGACAGATTGCTCTGATAGTTCGGCAATGCGGAAGCCCATGGCGCATTCGTATTGAGTGCAGGCTTTTTGGGAAGGCAATTCTGAAGGTGAACCCATGGCCTTATCAGCTGCTGGGCAATCTGCTTGAGCGTTTGCCGCATCGGCTTCTTTTTTATTAGCTCGCTCAACAGGACGACCGCAGCGCAGCCGTCCTTTTTTCCATCTAGGTAAGCCGCTCTGGCTGGCCATCGGGCAGTTGTTACAAACAGCCGCAGGAGAAAGGAGCTGATTTTCCATGACTATGACTAACATAGGCCAGCGCTTCCTCCGGTCGCCTTGCTGATAAATAATGGATACGTTTAACTAATACGAGCGCAATGTAGATGTGGCGCAGATACGCTCGTAGATTGCACTCATATTAGGCTACCTACGTAAACAATCTGTATGGGTTTTTACATAGTTTTAGCGTAGCTTCACAAGTCGCTGTGCTCTCTTGATAGGAGACACAAATATATTCTCAGTGTGATTGCGCTACTCAACCTTTCCTATGCATCGATTTCTGTTGAATAGATTTAGCTGTTTGATTTTATCTGTTAGCTGATTCTCTAGCCCTGCCCTGAACCGCATCATTTTGGTCAGGTGCGGCATCTATGCTTTTTGCTTTTCTAGAAAGTCTGGGTTTGGGCGTTGGCTTTGCTTTCTCGCTCGATGCGTGATCTTCTGTGCGCAGGTGTGCAGGACGCGCTTGGTCGTAGGCCATTTGTAGGGCGGCGGCGGCGATGGTGCGAATATCGTATTCTTCGCTGAGCCGCGACACGATGGGGAGGAAGGAGGCGAGGCGTTCGCTGGTAACGGCTTCTCTAACGCGGGTTTGAAGTTTTTCTAGATGGCGAGCGGCAATTTGAGCTTGAGTTGGGATCTGAGCATATTCAACAGGCTTGTTGAAGTGCTTTTCGACTCGGGTAATTTTGTACTTTTCTAGCGGTTTGACGATGGCGATCGCTCTTCCTTCTTTTCCAGCGCGCCCAGTTCGACCAATCCGATGCACGTAGCTGTCTAAATTGTCGGGCAGCTCGTAGTTAATGACGTGGCTCAAGTCATCCACGTGAATTCCTCTGGCCGCAATGTCGGTAGCGACCACCCAGCGAACCTGCCGCTGCTTAAAGCGCTGCAAAAGCCCTTCTCTTTGGTTTTGGTTCAAGTCGCCGTGGTATTCGTCGGCGCTGTGGCCTGCTGCTTGAAGCTGACGGGTTAGCTCGGCAGCGGTGCGTCTAGTTCGCACAAAAATCAGGGCACTTTCTGGATCTTCCATTTCTAAAATGGGCATGAGCGCTCTGGGCTTGCTCCAGCTTTGAGGAATTACATAAGCGACTTGCTTGATGCTAGCGGTAGTGGTCTTTTGCGATTTGACACTGACGGTGACAGGAGATCTTAAGAAGCGAGTGGCAAGCTTTTGAATGGCAGGTTCCATCGTTGCCGAGAAAAAGGCGGTTTGGCGCTCGTCTGGAGTGTATCCTAAGATCTTTTCTACGTCTTGAATGAAGCCCATGTTGAGCATCTCATCGGCTTCATCTAGCACCATCATGCTCAGCTTGTCGAGCACTAGTCCTTCTCGGTCTAGCAGGTCGATAACGCGACCTGGGGTTCCAACAACAATTTGAGATCCTTTTTTAAGGCGGCTGAGCTGTTGCCTAATAGACTGTCCGCCGTAGACAGCGGTGACATAGACTCTGCGGTCGGTGCTGAAGCCCTCCATCGCCTGAGTGATCTGCATCGCTAGCTCGCGAGTAGGGGTGAGCACCAGCGCCTGCACATGGTATTTCGCTGGGTCGATTTGTTCGAGTATTGGCAGCGCAAAGGCAGCGGTTTTGCCTGTGCCTGTCTGCGCTAAACCTACGACGTCGTGACCGCTAATGAGCTGGGGAATCGCCTGAGCTTGGATTTCTGTGGGCTGCGTAAACTCCATCTTGGTGAGGTGATCAACGCGGCTGGCAGAGAGTCCTAAATCGGCAAACGAAGAGGTCATTATGTTCCTAAGAGGCTAGCTATGTACGGTATCTAGGGTGCTAAGTATTAGAGCTAGATATTAAAAGGCATGGGCGTTTGAGCGCTGCTGCATTACGCGCCAGCAGGTGTTAGCTCAACGGAAGGGTTTACAGAGGGGTTGGTAGATGGCGCTGAGTCCTTAACGACGCTGCCAAAAAGGTCGTAGGTGTCGGCGGCTTCGATGGTGACAGGAACGATTTGTCCGAGGGCAGCGCTGCCTTTGGCGTATACGAGTCCGTCTACGTCGGGGGCAAAGCGATCGCTGCGACCAATCAATTCGCCTGTGGAAGGATTTTCCTGCTCTATTAGCACCTCTACGGTGCGGCCTACCTGCGCCTGGTTTTGGCGGAAAGAAATATCCTGCTGCGCAAACATAATCTCTTCGCGGCGGGCGTCCATTGTCGCTTGATCGACGGGATTTGGCAGATCGTAGGCGGCGGTGCCTGCTTCGGCAGAGAAGGTAAAGACGCCTACATGGTCAAATTGGTGGCGCTGAACGAAGGCTTTGAGATGCTCGAAGTGCTCTCTAGTTTCGCCGGGAAAGCCCACGATGAAGGTGGTGCGTAAAACGGCTTCGGGCAGCGCCGCTTTGAGATTTTCGATGATGTCGTCGTTGACATGACCCTGCCAGGGACGGTTCATCGACTTAAGCACGGCGGGGTGCGAGTGCTGCAAAGGCAGGTCTAGGTAAGGCAGCGCATTGGGCGTTTCGCGAATGGCGTCGATAACGGCGGGCGTGAGGCCAGTGGGGTAGGAATAGTGCATTCTGACCCAGGGCACATCGACGGCTCCTAAAGCTCGCAGGAGTTCAGCGAGTTTGGGTTTGCCGTAAAGATCTACGCCGTAGTTAGTGGTGATCTGAGAGATCAAAATAATTTCTTTGACGCCTTGGCTCGCTAGCTGGTGAGCTTCGGCGACAATCGATTCGATGGTGCGCGATCGCTGTTTTCCGCGTAGGTGAGGAATGATGCAAAAGGCGCATTTGTAGTCGCAGCCTTCGGCCACTCGCAGATAAGCCACTCCTTCTGAGGTGGTGCGATAGCGAGGGACGGTTTCGTCCGCGATGTAAACTGGATTTTCGGTGACTTCTTTTATCCGCTCCCCAGCTTCGGCTCGTTCTATGACGTCGACGATTTTGTTGTAGTCGCCAGTGCCCACAAGGGCGACCGCTTCGGGAATTTCGTCTAGTAGCTCGCCCTGGAAGTGCTGGGCTAAGCAGCCGGTAATGACAATTTTTTTCTTGGCTTCGGCTAGCTCAACTAAGGTGCGAACCGACTCTTCTCTAGCGGCTTGAATAAAGCTACAGGTGTTGACGATGACGTAATCTGCGCCTTCTTCGTCTGCACCGATGCCGTAACCTGCTTTGGCTAACAGCCCCAGCATATGCTCGCTATCTACTCTATTTTTTTCGCAACCTAGGTGCGAAAGCGCAATTGTGGGTTTGCGTCCCATGAAATACTCTCTGGTTTTTTGTATTTGATTAGACTTTTCAGGCTTTCTAGACTGAAGGTCTTGGATGTTGCACGAAGCGGACGTAGCGATCGCTCCTGTGAATGCCCAAATGCAAAAAGCAAATCTTCTACCCAAGAATCATAACATAACTACACAATCGGGCAGAGAAAAATAAACAGCGCTAAGGATGAGGCTTCGAGCCGTATGCAGAAGATTGAAAGGCGATCGGCAAGGGCCTTCATCTTTCATCTGCTAGAGCGTCTATTCGCGTGGGAGAACTTTGCCTGAAACTCTTAGCATTGACTGTTAAGGTAGATCGAGGCTCAAACTGCTGTACTTGGGCCTGCGTATGCATAACTGCAGCAACCGACAGATTAAACTGATAAGCCGATTAAATCGACCGATTGATTAGTGACTGAACTGCGAGTCCGAGATAGAACCCCGTGGACTTAATCCAAACTTTTAAAACGGCTAACCCTGTCGTTGGCGTTATCCATCTGCTGCCACTGCCTAATTCCGCTCGCTGGCAGGGCGATTTGCAAGCTGTGATTGCTCGCGCTGAGCAGGAGGCGACGGCCTTGGCCTCTGGGGGCGCACATAGCCTGATTGTTGAAAACTTTTTTGATGCGCCGTTTCCAAAATCTAAGGTAGATCCGGCGGTGGTTAGTGCGATGACACTGATTGTGCAGCGTCTGAAGCACTTGGTGACGCTGCCAATCGGCATCAACGTGCTGCGCAACGATGCGCGAAGTGCGCTGGCGATCGCTACTTGCACTGGGGCAAGCTTTATTAGAGTAAACGTGCTCACGGGCGTGATGGCTACTGACCAGGGATTAATTGAAGGCGAGGCGTATGATATTTTGCGCTACCGCCGCGAGCTGGGTAGCGATGTGAAGATTTTAGCCGACGTGCTAGTTAAACATGCAAGTTCGCTAGGAACGCCTAATCTGACTACTGCTGTGGAAGATACGATCCATCGAGGCTTGGCAGACGGGATAATTCTGTCGGGCCGGGCAACTGGAATGCCGCCCCGGTTGGAAGATTTGGCACTAGCTAGAGCCGCTGCGGGTGATACACCGGTGTTTGTAGGGAGCGGCGCGAATTGGAGTAACGTCGGCGAGCTGGTGCGTCATGTGGATGGGGTCATTGTGTCTAGTTCCTTGAAGCGCAAAGGGAAGATTGAGGAGCCGGTCGATCCAATTCGGGTGCGTCAGTTTGTTACAGCGCTAGCACAAGGGGTTGTTCAGAAAAATGAGATGCAGCATGCTGAAACTGAGGCTGGGAATCGTTCGGTCGCTGCTGTGTAGGCTCGACGGTTGCTGAGTGACGCTTGGAGATGTGTGACAGCTCGATTCTCATTTATGGGTATTTTTGTCTAAGATTAATTGTTGTTGATTTGGCCGTTTGCTGGGCACCTGTTTATGAAAGCTACGAGACGTCGGCGTCAGGAAACGCTTTGGATTCATCGCTGGTCGCGTCCCATTATTGCGGCGATCGCGGCGGTAGGTGCGGCCGGTACGGGCTATCTAACCGCGACAAAGTTAATGAACTCATCCGCAGCTTGCGCGGCTGGGTGCGATCGCGTCCTTAACAGCGAATGGGCGACTATCTTTGGCCTGCCGCTGACGCTGTTTGGGTTTTTGGCCTATGCCTCGATGCTGGTGCTGGCGGTGGCTCCGCTGCTGATAAAAGATGACGAGAAGCAGCGCGCCAAAGTAGAGGGCTGGACTTGGCCGCTACTGTTTGTCGGTGCTACTGGCATGATGGTGTTCAGCGGATTTTTAATGTACATATTGGCTACGGATATTAAAGCCGTTTGCCCTTATTGCATTGCGTCGGCGCTGATGGCAACGGCGATGTTTTTCCTGGTGGTGCTAGGTCGCCGATGGGTTGATCGCGGTCAGCTCCTATTCTCGGGGGTAATTATTGCGATGGTGGCGCTAGTCGGCACGTTTGGGGTGTATGCGGCTAATGGTCAGATTGGATCTGGCGGCTCGGTGGTGGCAGACGGTGCCGCTGGCCCACCGGTGACGACGCCTTCGGGTGAGGCAGAAGTCGCTTTGGCTAAGCATCTAACCGATATTGATGCCAAGATGTATGGCGCTTACTGGTGCCCTCACTGTCACGACCAGAAGCAGCTGTTTGGTAAAGAAGCCTACAGTCAGTTTCCTTATGTTGAATGCGCGGAGGATGGCGCGAATTCTCAGGCGGCTGTGTGTCAGTCGGTGCCCGAAATTACAGGATTTCCAACTTGGGAAGTGGAAGGCCAGTTCTTAAGCGGAACTCAGACTTTGCAGACGCTCGCTGAAGCCTCAGGCTACGAGGGGCCAACGGACTTTGTAAACAAATAGCTCTTGAACAAATAGCTCGGGCCAAGCTGGGTAGTTTGTGACGCAGCTAGTTGAGTGAATTAGAGGCTCGGTCTGCTTTAGTCGGACTGGGCTTTTATTTTTGGAAATTACTTTTTCCAGTGAGATTTGAGATCTAGCCGGGCGGATAGCTCACCGCGAATTTGGGTCATGATGGAGTCTTCGTCAATTTCGCTGATAATTTTAGCGACGACGGCCTTGGGGCTTTGATCTCCCCAAGTGGCTCCGTTGGCTAAGTAGTTTTTGGTGACCTGGGCGATCGCATAAGTAGACACGCCAGAGACGGCTGCCTGGGTGAGCGCGACTGATACGTAGGGGGTTGCCGTTAGTCCGCCGGTAGGGATCGCCGCTGCTGCTAGTGCACTTTTGAGGCCGCTAAGACCAAAGCTTACAATCAGTTCGCTGGCCGTGAGGCCGCCCATCGCAAAGGCAATTTTTTTCAGTAGCTGGGCTGCGCCCTTTTGCGTCATCTCTAGTCCGTATAGCCGAGCTAGTACGACAATTAGCGCAATGTCGATGGCGGCACCGCTGAGCAGATCTATAACGGTGATGGGGTTGAGGGCAACGGCGATAGATTTGGTGATGACGGTTTTCCAGATGGTGTCATCGGCAGCGCGATCTCGCAGGGCTAGTTTTTGCGCAACGATCTGCTCGTTGATTTCATCGGCATACAGCAGCGTGTTGAGCGCGACGAGGGCTTTTCCTTCTCTTTGTAAAATCTCTAAGATTTTGAGCTTTAGCTCTGCAACATCTGGCTGGCCTCGTTCGACGTGGGTTTGGATCGTGCCATCGGCAGCGCGGGTGGCTCGTTTGATCAGGGGTGCGGCGGCGGCGATGACTAAATGATCCGAGGGAAGCAAGTCGATTAGCCGTTCGGACTGAAGCGTTTGTAGGATTTGAGTGCGATCGCTCTCCAGGTATTGATCGGCTTTATTAAATACAAGCAAGATGGGTTTGCCTGCCTGGTGCAGTTCGCTAAGGGCGGTGTGCTCCAACTGAGTAAGGTCGCCGGAGATGACAAAGAGAATAAGGTCGGCCTGGTGGGCTACTTTTTGCGCGATAGCTTGTCGGCGATCGCCGCCTACTTCATCAATGCCTGGTGTGTCGATCAGCTCAACTTTAGACGCCTGCTGCCCGGCTAGCGTTGCTCGGTAGATGTTCTCAATTGCGCTGGATTTATCTATGTTGGATTTATCTATGTCGGGCTTATGGGCATCCGACTGCCAGAGAATGCTTTCGGCCTGCTGGGTGACGCCGTGCAAAGGCCCGGTTTGAAAAATAGGTTGGCCTACTAGTGCATTGAGCAAGGAAGATTTACCTCTTCCTACCATGCCAAATACCGCAATATGCACTACCTGAGTTTCTAGCTTGCGTAAAACGCCGTCTAGATGGTGAATCTCAGCGTCTAGGTTCACTCGCTCTCGGGCTGAGAGATCTAAATTATCTATCAGATTTGAGACAGCCGCGATCGCCTGTTGATATCTCAAATCATCCGTAAGCTGATCGAACTCGTGAGTCGACGTGGCTTTAGACTCGGCGTCTAGGTTATGCAGCTTGGGAGAGATCTCGCCCATATGTTTGGCAATTAGTAGAGAGACGACAGGCGAATAGAGTCACCCGCGAGGGAGGAAATAGTGAGAGAATACAACCGTTAATGCTAAGCGTCGGCGTTAGGCTTAATTTACATTGATTCTATTTTGAGTGCTTTATGGAGTTTGAGAGCAACGCGCAGCGAGCCTGTTACAACCGAATCGTGCCTTGGATGCAAGACCTGTTTGGTGAGGCTGCCGTTTTATTTGAGGACGAACCCCTCTTTATCGTAACGATTGGTTCGGCAGTTGCCTCTACTCGCGTGATGTCTTGGGAAAGTAACGACGCGCTGGTTACCACGCGCTCTTTTGTGGTGACCGATGTGGATATCACGCCAGAGCTAAGCTACTATCTGCTCCGCGAAAACAATGGTATTCAGTTTGGTCGGTTTGCACTCGATAAAGAAAACGACATTGTTTTTGAGCACAGCCTGGTCGGTTCTACTTGCGATCAAATTGAGCTAAAAACTTCGGTAACAACCGTTATTCGTCTTGCCGATGACTATGACGATGAGATTGTTGCGCGGTGGGGCGGACAGCGAGCTTTGGAGCGATGGTCGGCTTCTTAACCGGCTACTCCCATATTCTTATTTCTTGGTCTTTGCCGCTGGTAATCAGCGTCCGCTCTCTTGCTTTAAATGCTGTAGCCAAAACCCAGTCGGAGTGGCCTTCTAGGCTTTCTATAAGCTTGTAGTCGGATAGGCTCCAGAGTTTTACGGTGGTATCGGTGCTGCCGCTAGCTAGCGTATCGCCGTTATTGCTAATGGATAAACTTACGATGTTGTTTTGGTGCCCTTCTAGCGTCGCTTGCAGTTCACCTGTTTCTAGTGACCATAGCTTGATGGTTTTGTCCCAGCTCCCGCTGGCTAACGTTTTTCCGTCTGGGCTGATGGCTACTGCGCGTACGTCGCTCTGGTGCCCGGTGAACGTTTTTATAGGCTGTCCGGTGGCCAAATCCCACTGACGAACGGTGCGATCGCTATCTCCACTGACAAACGATGTGCCATCTGGCGAGACGGCGACTGACCATATGGTTGCGTTATTGCTATTACTATTGCTGTAAAGCGCCTGACCTGTTTCTAAGTCCCAGGCGGTGATGCTGCCATCGTTGGCACCGCTGATAAAGCGGCTCTCGTCTGGGGCGATTGCGACAGACCAAACTGGGACGGACGATGGCAGGTGATATAGCAGTTCGCCCGTTTGCAGGTTCCAAACTTTGATACCGTCGCCGCTGCTGCTGATAAACCGACGAGCGTTGGGAGCGATCGCAATTGCTCTGACTATATCGTTATGGGCTTCTATGGTTCGAACGGGCTGTCCGCTTCCCTGATCTGTAATGGTGATGAGTCCTGTCTCGGCACCGCTGACAATAAGGTTAATGTTGCGGCTTTCGTCTGAGTAGGTGGCGATCGCCCAAATTGCACTGGTCTCTGTAATGGAGTTAGCCAGCGTCAGCTGCAAGGCCGCAGAGGAAGAAGTTTCGGCGTTTGGTTTGGAATTGGCTTTGACCACTGGCTGCGGATCATTTTTGGCCGCCGATGGCGCTTGGCTAGCGTCCGGTTTAGCTTCGGTTCTAGCCGCCGAGTCTTCAGCAGAGGGCGCTGCCGAAACTGCTTGCTTTGGCACCAAAAAGTCTCTGGAGACAAAAGCTAGCGCTGTTAATACTGCGGCTGCAACTGCTGATGTTGCTATGCTCACGAGTGCGGTTCTTAGCACTGGGAAAGTGAGCTTTTGGGGGACGGGCGATGGATCGGCGATCGCTTCTTCTGACGGGCTAGTAGCGCTGTGACTCGATGGCTTAGCGGGAGTGAGCGCAGTTTCGCCAACGACCGGAGAACTTACTTTGACCGATGATTCGGCCAGGGGTTCGACTAGAGGTTCAGCCAAGGGTTTGACGAATGATTCGGCTAAAGGTTCAGCCAAGGGTTCGATAGGAGAATTGAGGCGCTGTAAAATATTCTCTCCGTTGATAGCCGCTTCTGCGTAGCTATCTCCCCTAGCGTAGACCTGCTCAGGAAAATCGGGGAAGTGCACCAGGTAGCAGTCGTCTTTGTCCGACCAGACGATTACCATCTGATACCGAAGCGTACTCATTATTCGTAGCCTTATTGCTGTTCTACTACTCTAAATGAATAACCCCCACTGGCGTGCTCGTCCAATGGGGGTGTTACCTCTAATTTGCTGTGGTGTCGCTAGCGCATTATGCAGGCTGTGCTGTCTTCTGAACAGACTGTGCAGCCGTCTTTTTAGCGGCGGACGAAGGCGCGATGATATGCGCTCTGCTGTCTTCAGCTCTCTTTTGAGAAACGCCGATAAAGCCTACCGCTAGAATCACAATGGGGGAACCGAATACTGCTGCGATTGCTAATCCAAACATAGGGAAGTCCTTGCTGTGTTATCTACTTTTAATCCTTTTCGGTGGGTTACCTCAACAGTAGAAACCCTTAAAGTTTGAGCACATACTCTTAAAGCTTGTATAAAGTAGCTCATCAAGATCAGAATATCATACTTACTTACTGTACTTGATCGTCGGTTATTGCACTTGCTCGCACGACTTAGCGATGGTCACTACTCGCGCTAGAAAGCCCCCGCTCGTTTGTGAACAAGCGGGGGCCGTTAGGGTCTGAATTTTTGCGATCGCTAAAGCCGGTCTATCGGCCCATACCTACGTACTGGAAGCCCTGCGCTTCTAATCCTTTTTGATCGAGGAAGTTACGACCGTCAATCATCACGGGGGCGTTCATCAGCTTGGCCATTTTGCCGTAGTCTAAGTCTTTGAACTTGGCCCAGTCGGTTACGAGCACTAGTGCGTCGCAGCCGTCGGCTAATCGCTCGGGGTCGGTTTCGACAATGACGCCAGTAAGGCCTTGGCTGACGCCGCTTTGAGAGACAATGGGATCGTAGGCTTTGACTCTTGCTCCTAGACGGTTGAGCTGCTCAATCATGATTAGCGAGGGGGCATCGCGCATGTCGTCAGTGTCGGGCTTGAAGGTAAGGCCCAGTAAGCCTACCGTTTTGCCTTTTAAGATTTTGAGGACTTGCTGAAGCTTTTCGATGGTGAGCACGCGCTGGCGATCGTTGACGTTGATAGTGGCTTTTAGCAGCTCCGCTTCGTAGCCGTAGTCGTCGGCGGTGTGGACAAGGGCGGATACGTCTTTGGGGAAGCAGGAGCCACCCCAGCCAATGCCCGCTTGTAAGAACTTGCTGCCAATGCGCGAGTCTAGGCCGATGCCTGCGGCGACCTGGGTAACGTCTGCACCAACGCGATCGCAGATATTGGCGACTTCATTAATAAAGCTAATTTTGGTAGCCAGGAACGCGTTGGAAGCATATTTCACCATTTCCGCAGAGCTAAGGTCGGTAACGACGACCGGCACTTGGGGCGCGTCGCTATCTTCAGCGAACCGGCGCTCTACAATCGGGGTGTAGAGTTCTTTCATCATGGCGATCGCTTTGTCGCTGTTGCTGCCTAGCACAATGCGATCGGGATTGAAGGTGTCGTAAACCGCAGAGCCTTCTCGTAAGAACTCAGGATTACTGACGACGTCGAAGGAACCGTTGACTTCGGGAGCTGTGGGCATGGGAGCGCCTGCACCGACGCTGACGGGAACTTTTTGACGCTCGGCAATGCCGTCTAGCACAATCATGCGCACCCAGTCGCCAGAGCCAATAGGCACGGTGGATTTGTTAACAATGACTTTGTAGCCATCGTTGAGGTGTTCGCCAATGCCGCGAGCGACGGCTTCTACGTAGCGGGTGTCGCTTTCGCCAGTGGGCAAAGCCGGGGTGCCTACGGCGATGAACAGAATGTCGCCATGGTCGACGCCTGCGCCCAAATTGGAGGTAAATTCTAGATTACCTGAGGCCATTGAGGACTTCATTAAATCGGAAAGGCCCGGCTCGTAAATCGGCGACTGGCCAGATTTCATGAGCTGTACTTTCTCCTCATTGTTATCCACACAGATAACATGATGTCCAATGTGTGATAGACACACGCCGGTGACTAGGCCAACATAACCAGTTCCGATAACGCAAACACGCATGGCAGTGAAGCTCCTTGTAAGCTAGATAGTTTGAATAGGTTTGAAAAGAGCCTAGCGAATAGACCCTTCGCGATATGAAACAGTCGTCCTCAGCAGACGGCTGTTAGGCGGTGGTAACGATAGTTTCAGGAAGATTTTGGCTGAGAGTGCCGTTGGCTTCCATGCGATCGCGAAAATCTGCAATGGTTTTCTCTAGTCCAGCCTGCAGATCCACAGTAGGCTGCCAGCCTAAAAGCGCTTCCGCCTTGGTAATATCTGGCTGGCGGCGGCGCGGATCGTCTTGGGGTAAAGGCTTGTACTGAACCTCTACGTTGGGATTTACCATCCTTTGAATGGTTTCTGCTAGCTGTAAAATCGTGTACTCGCCCGGATTGCCAATGTTAATTGGCCCGGTTTGGTCGCTGTTCATCAGGCGGATAAAGCCTTCAACCAAGTCGGAAACGTAGCAGAAGCTGCGCGTTTGAGAGCCATCGCCGTAAACCGTGAGCGGCTGTCCGCTGAGGGCCTGAACAATAAAATTACTCACGACGCGTCCGTCGTTTTCCAACATGCGAGGGCCATACGTATTAAAAATTCTGACGACTCGGATTTCGACATCGTTTTGCCGGTGATAGTCGAAAGCCAGGGTTTCGGCCATGCGCTTGCCTTCGTCGTAGCAACTGCGGATGCCAATCGGGTTAACGCTGCCGCGATATTCCTCAGGCTGAGGATGAACTTCGGGATCGCCATAAACTTCGGAGGTCGAAGCTAGGAAGAATCTGGCTTTAACGCGCTTTGCTAGGCCCAGCATATTGAGCGTACCTAGCACGTTGGTTTTGACCGTTTTGACCGGATTGTACTGATAGTGTACCGGGGAGGCAGGACAGGCCAGGTGGTAGATTTGATCGACTTCGAGGCGAATTGGCTCGGTGATATCGTGACGAACAAGTTCGAAGTAAGGATGATCCATCCAGCGCAGCACATTGCGCTTGTGGCCCGTGTAGAAATTATCTAGACAAATAACTTCGTGGTTTGCGTTCATGAGCCGATCGATTAGATGGGATCCGATGAAGCCAGCCCCGCCGGTGACTAAAATTCTCATAGATTTGATATATGCCTGCAAAAACGTTGAGTATCTACCCAGATAACGACTGCTACGCCGCATATCAAGTTGCGTTGAGCTGTCGGTTCGAGTGTCGCTAAGGCTCGAAGCTGACTAAAAATGTAACAAAGTTTTCTTGATACAAATGACAATCTCTTGGGCGTTCACTAAAACTTCAACCGCTTTTAGGAATACCCAGATCATTTATGCCTATATCAAATTTTCTTGAACTGCGAGGCGAGCTACTAGCCAAACTGTTCGCTAAATTTTTAGCTGCTAGGCGTTAGCTTTAGCACGGCCATAAACGCCTCTTGAGGCACGTCTACTGTGCCGATAGACTTCAGTCGCTTTTTACCTTTGGCTTGTTTTTTCAGCAGCTTTTTCTTTCTCGAAATATCGCCGCCATAGCACTTGGCCAGCACGTCTTTGCGCAACGCCGGAATGCTTTCGCTAGCAATAATTCGGCTACCGATAGAGGCTTGAATCGGCACTTTAAACTGATGGCGCGGAATCAGCTCTTTGAGCTTTTCGGTGAGGGCTCGGCCGACGTAATAGGCTTTGTCCTTGTGGACAATCGCTGCTAGTGGATCAACTTTGTCGCCGTTGATCATCACATCTAGCTTGACTAGCGCATTAGCCCGGTAGCCGATGAGCTGATACTCCATACTGGCATAGCCTCTGCTGCGCGACTTCATCTGGTCGAAGAAGTCGGTCACGACTTCTGCTAGCGGCAGTTCGTAAATTAGCGTGGTGCGACCGGGCGTAAGGTATTTCATATCTTGAAACTCTCCTCGGCGAGCCTGGCATAGTTCCATAAGCGTGCCGACAAATTCCTCGGGCGTGATGATGTCTACCTTAATGTAGGGTTCTTCTATTTTCTCTCGCTGTTGGGGGTCGGGTAGCAGGCTAGGGTTGTCGATTTCGACGACTTCGCCGGTAATGGTGGTGACTTTGTAAATCACTGACGGAGCGGTGGTGATGAGATCGAGATCGTATTCTCGCTCTAGTCGCTCTTGCACAATTTCCATGTGCAGCAGTCCTAAAAAGCCGCAGCGAAAACCAAAGCCCATGGCGCTAGAGGTTTCGGGTTCGTACTTTAGAGCGGCGTCGTTGAGCCGCAGTTTGTCGAGGGCTTCGCGCAGGTCTTCGTACTGGTCGGAGTCGGTGGGAAATAGGCCGCAGAAGACAACGGGTTTGGCTTCTATGTAACCGGCTAAAGGCTCTGCGGCGCGGTTCTTCACCAGTGTAATGGTGTCGCCGACTCGGGCGTCTTCTACTGACTTGATGGAGGCGGAGATGTAGCCTACTTCGCCGGAGTGCAGTTCGTCTACGGGCTTTTGGGTGGGAGCCAAAACGCCTAGTTCGTCGATGTCGTATTCTTTGCCGGAGGCCATCAGGTGAATGCGATCGCCTTTGCCAATTGTGCCGTCTGTAATGCGGAAGTAAATAATCACGCCTCGATAGCTGTCGTAATAGCTATCGAATATCAGAGCTCGCACCGGCTCGTTGTTTTTGTCCGCTGGGGGGGGAACTAGATAGACAATCGACTCTAAAATTTCGGTGATGCCAATTCCTTGCTTAGCCGATGCGAGGATGGCTCCGCTACAGTCGAGTCCAATGACTTCTTCAATTTCTTTTTTAACGCGCTCAGGATCTGCGCCGGGCAAGTCTACCTTGTTGAGCACTGGGATAATTTCTAGGTCGTTATCGAGCGCTAGGTAGACGTTGGCTAGCGTTTGCGCTTCTACGCCCTGGGAGGCATCGACGACAAGGAGGGCGCCTTCGCAAGCGGCGAGCGATCTAGACACTTCGTAGGTAAAGTCAACGTGGCCTGGCGTATCAATTAAATTGAGGACGTAATTTTCACCGTCTTTGGCGGTGTAGTTCATCCGGGCGGCCTGAAGCTTGATGGTGATGCCGCGCTCTCGCTCGATGTCCATGGAGTCGAGGAACTGGGCCTTCATGTCTCTGTCGCTGACAGTGCCCGTTTCCTGCAGGAGCCGGTCGGCCAGCGTGGATTTGCCGTGGTCGATGTGGGCAATGATGGAAAAGTTGCGCAGGCGTGAAACGGGAACGTCGGTCATGAAGGTGCCGCTGAAACAGTGTAGGCAAAAGCTAAAACTAGCCCAGTTTGGGGCGCAGTCTAAACTTATATTAAATCCTCTGGCTAAGAATTTGAGTTTGCGGGTTGATTTGTCTTGCGATCGCCTGATCGCCGATAGCCATCTCACGCATTACCCTTTCCTACTCTTTGAGTTCTACGTTTTGGGGTCTACGTAATATCTCGAATGTGATTTCGCTGCCCTCATCCTGAGCCAATAAGCGATAATCTTGACTAAATGTGCTTTTGCCGAATTTTGAACGACGCTAGCTTTTATATCAACGTTTTTGAATTAGTGGGCTTCTAAACTAAGCGATGTCTCGGTCTGTCCAACCCTCTTCATCTATCGAATCGACTCCGGCGCTAGGTAGTGAACCGGCGCTGATAGGTGATGCTGCTGAGAGCGTTAGCACGCTGGTGGTGACGCATACCGCGAGCGGCGAGATTTTGTCTTTGCACTGGCCCGATGCGGCTGATTGTCAGAACAGCGACGAGTTAAAAGGTCAGTCTGTAGAGACGTTGTTTGGCCCGGTGGCGATCGCCCGTTATTTAGAGCGCGTTCAGCAAGTGGTCGAAAATCAGCAGCCTGAAGAGTTTCAGTGCGTGGTGCGCTGCGGCCATCAACCGATTAGCTTTGACTTTTTGCTAAGTCCTTTGCCGACGGACTCGCTATCTGTATCGTCCGATTCGTTAGCACAGCAGGCTCCACAGCCTGCTGTGGTCGGGGTGGGGCGTCGAATTGCTCGAGATGTTAGCCAGCTATCGAAGGTGCGGCTATCGAGTGGGAATGGCCGAGGCACCTATTACGAACTGCTGGCCAATGTGACTTCTAGCATCCGTCAAACGCTAGATATTCAGACTATTTGGCAGCAAACGGTGACTGGGCTAGGCGAAATGCTGCATCTAGATCGGTGTTTGGTGTGCGACTATTCTGCGACGATGCAAACCCTGACGGTCGTGGCTGAGTACTATCAGGCTAACTTGCACCCTTGTAAGGGTCGGCTGTTTTCGCTGCCAAATAAGCCCGACTTCTTGAAGACGCTAGAGAGCTTAGAGCCGATTATTTCTGATTTTGAGCGCGGTGAGGACGATCGTCCGTATACGGTGCTGACAATTGCTACTTGCTATCAAAGCGAACCCAACAGTATTTTGGTGCTTCAGCAGCCGCCGCACCGCCCTTGGAAACCGTTTGAAATTGAGCTAGTTCAGGAGCTGACTGAACAAGTTGGAACTGCGATCGCCCATGCGAAGTTGTTTAACGATAGCCGGGAGCTGACTCAGGAGCTGAGGGTAAAGTCTCAGGCGCTGCGACAGACGAATGAAGAACTGGTGCGCAAGCACGATGAGCTAGAGGCGGCGAAGCGTCAGGCTGAGGAGGCGTCCCGACTAAAGAGCGACTTTTTAGCGAATACCTCGCATGAGCTAAGAACGCCGCTGAACGGAATGATTGGCTTTTTGCGGCTGGTGCTCGATGACATGGTGGATAGCGATGAGGAGCGGCTGGAGTTTGTGCTGGAATCGCATAACTCGGCGCTGCATTTGCTGCACTTAATCAATGACGTGCTCAGCATTGCCAAAATTGAAGCTGGCAAGATGGATCTGGCGCTAGAAGCCGTGAGCATTCAGGAGCTGTTAGGAGAAGTTGAGCGGTTTATGCGGCCTCAGCTTGAAGGCGAGGGATTGGAGTTTGATATCTTGCTGCCAGCAACGCTTGACGAGCTAAAGATTTATAGCGATTATCGCAAGCTGAAGCAGGTGCTGCTAAATCTGTTGGGCAACGCTAAAAAATTCACCCATGAAGGCGGTATTACTATTCGCGTAGAGCTTCAGCCACAGCAGCACGAGTTCAAGAAGCAGACCTGGCCTGGCTTTGTCAAGATTAGCGTGGAAGATACTGGTATTGGTGTGTCTCTGGAAAAGCAGGATCGCTTGTTTCAAACCTTTAGCCAGGTGGATAGCGCTCGGACTCGGCAGTATGAGGGGACGGGGCTGGGCTTGGTGATTTCTCGGCGGCTGGTTGAGGCGATGGGCGGCCAGGTGAATTTTATTAGTATGGGCGAAGGGTTAGGCTCTACGGTGACGCTGACTGCGGTGCTGTATCAGGAGCCAGTGCTAGAGCTGAGTGGGAATTAGGCGCTGTGAATCTGTGGCTATCCGCAGGCTATTCGGAGGCTATTCGGAGACAAATTGCGATCGCCCGGCGCTGGTTGCTTCGAGTTTTTGAGCGATCGCGTCCCAGCTACTATTTTCCACCTGCGAAATAGTTAGCTCAATCTCCTTTTGATACCGCTTAAGCGCTCTGAGTACCTCCATTTGGTTGTATTGCGCCATCATTAGGCCCAGTTCGGGATTGCCACCGCCGACTCGGCTGGTATCTCTAAACCCAGAGCTAGCTAGCTGCTGCGCTAATGTGAGTACTTTGGAATCGGACTCTTGTAGCGCAGCCTGTATGAGGCTAGCGCTGATCATTACAGGAAGGTGAGAGATCCAGGCAACTGCGCGGTCGTGGTCTTCGGGGGTGCAGTGATAAATTTTGGAGCCGAGCTGAGTGGCTAAGGATTCTACTAACTGAGCGGCTTGAAGATCTGTTCCGGTAATTGGCGTGATGACGTACGGGCGAGCCTTGAAGATGTGCGGTTCGGCAGCGGCTAAACCGGCTTCGCTTTTGCCGCTCATGGGGTGCCCGCCGACAAAGTAAGGCCAGTGTTTGGCGGCAGCTTCTACGATGGCCGCTTTGACGGAACCAACGTCGGTGATAGGCGTTTTAGGGGCCAGTATGGACGCTAGCTGGGCGACCATAGGCACGATGGTAGCGATAGGCGTACAGATGAAAACAACGTCGCAGGGGGCTAGCAGGCTGAGGTCGGTGCTAGCTTCGTCAGCGATTTGTAGGGCGATCGCTGCTTCTACCGTGGCCGCTCGCCGGGCAACGCCGTAAACCCGGTGGCCTAGGGCTTTGAAGTCTAGTCCTAGGCAGCCGCCGATCAGGCCAAGTCCGATAATTCCGATGTTCATGGGGCGTCTAGTTTGTGGGGGCTAAAAGGCGGCGTTAGCGTGAAGATTTCCTATGGCAATGTGTCACAATGAAAGCCTCAAAGCAAGGATATATGCCATTTTACGCCTGTGATTGAAACAGAAGTCCATCAGCGCCTGCGGGCTTATATGCGAGAGCAAGGGCATTCACCCTGGCCTCATCATTTGACGATGGCTCGGCTAGTGGCAAGGGCGCTGCGCGTGGGCCGTAGTGCGCTGATGCAGACAGACAGCCTAGCGGCTTATCAGGGGACGTATCGGCTGAGCTATCTGATTCCTGTTTTGCTGTGGCCAGAGCCAGCGATTCTGGCGCTGCCAGAAGGCATTTTAGAAACGGTAGTGCGTCAAGATATTCCCGATTTACAGCAGCGTTTGCCGGTAATTAAGCCGGTGCAAATGGGCGATCGCTGGCCGGGCGAGAACTTTCGCGGACTGCTGATAACGTCTGCTCAGGGATGGCTACAAGCTCGGCTGAGTCCGTCAGAGACGTCTCATTTTCCTGCGGGCATTCCAACTTTAATAGACGGCGCGGGCGATCTGGAGCGGTGGGCGCGCCAGGAGATGCAAATTGTTTTATCGACTGCTGATTGGGATGCACTGATGCTGGCTTACCCTAGCCAGCGGACATTTATTCGAGATATGCGGGTGCGCATTACCCATGCTGTTTTTCAGCATCCGGCCAATCCCTATAGCTGCCATCTCATCGAAGACCCTGAGAAGACCCTGTTAGAGGAGCTGTTTGCGCTGTTGGATATGCAGCAAGGCTTTGCCTGTTTGCCCCCTCAGTGGCACTCGTTTTGGCAGCAGTTTCAGCTTGCTGATAGGCTCGCGTGGAGCCAGCTCGACCGCTCTTTGGGCACGGTGAGCTTATGCTGTGGCCCAACGGATGTTGCTCGGCGGCTAGCTCCAGTCTGGGCGCAGCAGCCCATTGTGCTGATGGGGGCGGCTTTGGATGCTGAAAAGCAGGCGGATAAGTATCGAGCGCGGTTGGGCTTGGGCGAGATGACCTGCCTGAATTTTGGCCCGGATCGGCACAATGACTTAATCCATTTGTATCTGCCCGATCGGCTGCCGATGCCGAATACCAGCCATTTTCAACCTGCGGTGATGCAGGAAGTGCGATCGCTATTGACCCGTAGCACTACTAACGCCTCGACTGGCAGTACGGTGATTCTCGTCGGCGATATGCCGCTTAAGGCTCAAATGGCGACGCTGCTAGCGGCTGAGTTTGGCTCTCGCGTACAGGTGGAATCGCCGATTGGGCCGCAGGGCATTCTGATTGCCGGGTGGGATTATTGGCATCGGCATCAGACCGAGTTTGCGGTGCCCGATTTGTTGATTATTACCACGCTGCCAATTCCTTCGTTAGAAAACCCCGTCGTGGCCGGGCGAGTTGCTAGCTACAAGCGGCGTAGGCAGGACTGGTTTAAGGCGTATTTGCTGCCGGCTGCGCTTAGTGAGCTGCAACATGCGGTGGCTCCTGTGCGATCGCGTCAGGGCATCGTCGCGCTTTTAGACAACCGAGTCAACCATCGCAGCTACGGTCGCCAGGTGATTAGCGCGCTGAGCCCAGCGGCTCGCAGCACTCACCTCAATGTCGAATGGTTTGAGGCCGCGCCGCACACGGCTGGATATCTCTAAACAAATAATAATTTAGCGAGCTGCCTGGTGTAGCGGGTTCGTAAGCTCGCTATAGTAAATGCTAACGATTGGGAAAGGGCACCGCAATGGGAGAATCTAAGCGCAGACAGGCTTCATTAGGCGAGGACTACGGTAAACCAGAACCGGCTATACGCGGTCTTCCTTTCAGTAAAGAATCAGCTAGTAAGTTTGTCTCTTGGTCTACTACCGGAGCTTGGGCAGGCATTGTTTTAATGATTGCAACCTGGCTTACTATTCGCTTCGTAGGGCCTGGTTTAGGCTGGTGGACGCTAACTAACTAAATCTCTCAAACCCCTCAAGCAGGCTCCTTAAGCAATTCTTGTATGTCTTTAGTTTAATCCCTATATTTTGTGACCAGAGAATTGTAACTCTTTGACTCAAAGCATCAACTTTTGTCACGTTATATTCTTCGTGCCTTTGGCTACGTTATTCCGCCTCTGTCTGCGTTAGAACATATTAAGAGCATTGAATCAGTTAGCAATTGACCTGCACTTCGTTTGAAGGAGGATTGGGGTCAGCCCACTGATAGCTTTTACTTTTGGGTGCCTTACGTTTTTGCAATGGTTCGTGCAGAAGAGAATCGGTTACATTGAATAGAAGCCGGTGCTTAATATTTCTTAAGAAAGGAAAACATCTATTTTTGGTCTGTTCCCTTTGGCACTGGTAGGCAACGAACAAATTTGTTATAAAAGTATACAAAGCCGTACAAGCTTTAACCCAATAGAAATTTGCCATTTTCTGAGATTAGAAAACGACTTTCTCAGGGGATATCTCGAAAAGATATTAAAACATTCTTAAGAAGAATATGTAGAATCATCTAAATGGTGTGGAGGAAATAGCATGTTTGTAAGACTTGCAGATCAGCACCGGCAGTTCGTTCAGGACCTAGTTCTTAACCTGAAAGCGCTGGCGGTTGTATTAGAGAAAAGGGGCTATTTAGCATCTTGCTACACCTGTGGCGATGAGCTAAACAGCGCCTCGTTTATGGTGAGCTTGGGTGGGGATCACCTCATTCGCTTCCTGGTATCCGACTATGGCATTACCTGGACAGAGATGCGCGACGACCGCGAGTTGATGAAGTTGGAAGGAGCTGAGGCGATTAGTCAGCTTCAGGAATTGGCCAATATCATCAAGTATCAAGTGAGTCCTGCTGAAGCAAAAGTCGCGGCTTAGACGATTTTTGTTTTCGTTTGAGACGCGATCCCCTATATGCGATCCTGTATCAAATAATTCACTGTTAGATATCGGTGAGCCTGATTGCATTTAAGTACAAGTAAACAATTGCCCCTAGCTGTGCTGGGCATCTGCGCTTTTCATGAGTCTAGGCCCTATGGCTTAGGCTTGTTTAGTATTAGCCTCTCTACATTATAGGATCTGGCGATCCCTCTTTTCAAGCTAAGCGGTTAGTCTTTCTCGAAGAGAGGGGATCGCTAATATGCAGTTAAGGCTGCTATGGCCTGAGCTGAGGGTATTAAGTCTGGGCGCTTGATTTCTCTGCGATAGCTGCTCTAGTTTGAAGCTCTATTTGGGTGGCAAAGTCAGGATTTTCCGTGAGATGCTGTACCGTATTATCTCTTCCTTGTGCGAAGTTCTTGCCTTCGTAGCTGTACCAGGCGCCCTTTCTATCGATTACGCCAGTCTCTTCGGCTAAATCGACAATGCATCCTATCGTCGAAATGCCCTGACCAAACAGAATGTCGAACTCGACTACGCGAAATGGCGGCGCAATTTTGTTTTTTGCCGTTTTTACTTTGACGCGAATTCCAAACTGATCGGTGCCTTTTTTCAGCGTTTGTACTCGGCGAATGTCTAGGCGTACAGAGGCGTAGAATTTGAGGGCATTGCCGCCGGTTGTGGTTTCGGGGCTACCGTAGACAACTCCAATTTTTTGCCGAAGCTGGTTGAGAAAAATAACGGTGCAGCCGGATTTACCGATGTTGCCGGTGATTTTTCTGAGGGCTTGACTCATTAGTCTCGCTTGCAAGCCCATATGGGAGTCGCCCATTTCTCCTTCAATTTCGGCTCTAGGCACCAGTGCGGCAACCGAATCTATGACGACGATGTCTACCGCTGAGGAGCGTACGAGCTGATCGGTGATCTCCAATGCGGTTTCGCCGTTGTCGGGTTGGGAGATCAGCAGGCTTTCAACATCGACGCCGACAGCGGCTGCATAGACGGGATCGAGCGCATGTTCGGCGTCGATGAAGGCGGCGGTGCCTCCACTGGCTTGAACAGAGGCGATCGCATGCAGTGCCAGTGTTGTTTTACCTGCACTTTCTGGGCCATATATCTCGGTTACCCGGCCCTTGGGGAACCCACCGCCGAGGGCCAAATCTAACGGGAGCGCGCCGCTAGGGATAGTCTCTATCTTCATTCTGTCGGCATTGCCTAGACGCATAATAGAGCCTTGGCCAAAGTTTCGCTCGATGTGGGTTAGCACCTGAGAAAGGGCGCGCTCTTTGGCTTTATCAGGCGATGGCGCACTGGGATCGGTAGTTGCGTCAGTAGCGGCGGTGGCTTTTGAGGATTTGGCCATGAGTACCTATAAGAAAAGGGCGGATAGGAAAATGACGATAGAAAGCTAGCAAGCCGCGGATGCTTTTTGCTAACTAAAAATACTGATGTACTACTATATTACTAATACTCGTGTACTTGTCTAGATCGTTTGAACATTTTTTGATGAATATTGCGCAGCCGGAAGATAACTTGCGGATAACGTAAAATCTAGACTGTCGATTACAAATAGCTGCGCGAGCGATGGCCGACTTTAACGTTGACTTAACTGGAGAGAATAGTCCTGTAGAGAATAGTTCTAGCAATGCTTTTTCTCAGCGGTCAGCTCTGGCAGATAGGGCGATTGGGGTGGCTGGACTCACCGACTATCTCAAGCTTTTGCTAGAGGAAGATTCTCAGCTTCGAAAAATCTGGGTGATTGGCGAGGTCTCTAGTGCTAATAGCCATCGGCAAGGCTGTTTTTTCACGCTGCAAGAGCCAGATGGATCGGCGGCGGTAAGCTGCGTGGTTTGGAAGTCTCAGCTCGATAAGCTGACAGTTCTGCCTAAGAAGGGAGAACAAGTTACCGTGCTCGGTCAGGTTCGGCTTTATCCTAAGCGAGGGTCTTACCAGCTTACGGTGTGGCAGGTTTTGCCCGCTGGTGAAGGCTTGCAGGCGCTGCGCTATCAGCAGCTGCGATCGCGTTTGGCGGCTGAAGGTTTGTTCGACTTTGAGCGTAAGCGTCCGCTACCGGCCTATCCGCAGACGCTAGCGGTAGTGACCTCGCCACAAGCCGCTGCCTGGGGCGATATTCAACGAACGCTGGCGCAGCGAAATTCGGGTATGCGGGTGCTGCTTTCTCCGGCGACGGTGCAGGGCGAGCAGGCTCCTGTTTCGATTGCTAAGGCCGTTGAGCGAGTGGGCCAAGATGGCCGGGCTGATTTGCTGTTGCTAGCTAGAGGCGGCGGTGCGAGTGAAGATTTGGCTTGTTTTAACGATGAGCGAGTGGTAATGGCGATCGCTCAGTCGCCAATTCCAGTCATCACCGGCATCGGCCACCAACGCGACGAGTCTTTAGCTGATTTGGTGGCTGATGTTTGTGCGCATACGCCAACGGCTGCGGCTGAGCAAGCGGTTCCTAGCCTAGACGATCTTTATAGCGAGCAGGCGCAGTACCTTCAGCGATTAGCAGGCGTGATGTCTGCTCGGCTGCGGCTAGCTCGGCAAAGCGTGGATTCCTGCCAAGCTCGGCTTCAGCGGCTGCGTTTGGATAGTCAGCTGGCGCAGCATCGAAAGGATATTAGCTGGCAAAGGCAGCAGCTAATGAGCAGCTTGTCCCAGCGTTTGCAGGCAGCCCAGCATCAGCATCAGCTATTGACCGAAAAGCTGGCGACGCTCGATCCTGAATCGGTTTTGCGACGCGGCTATGCCCTAGTTAGGCGCGAAGGGCAAATTGCGATCGCGTCCAGCGAATTGCCGGCAGGCACTGAGATTGAAGTTCAGCTAAGTCGGGGGTCTGTAAGCGCAAGGGTGATCGATATTTTGCCACCATAATGTTTTGTTTTACCACGACGTACCAAACGTGGATCGCTGATATTCCGATTTTGACGCCTGACCAAGCTACTTCCCCAAATTATGCCTAGTTCTAAAAAAGTCCCTGCTTTGCCCAAAGACTGGAGTTACGAAGATACGTTAGCGCGGATTGAAGATATTACCGCTCAGCTTGAAACCGGTGATATGCCATTAGCAGAGGTTTTTGAACAGTTTGCAGAAGCGGTGGGTTCGCTGAAGCAGTGCGATCAGTTTTTGCAGGGCAAACAGACAGAGGCCGCTCTGTTGATAGAGACATTAGTGGGTGGCGATGAAGAAGCAGCCGATTAGCTGGCATATAACTGGTTTGAGCATCATATATTGACTCGCGAATTTACTCATTTACGAGCTTACGAGCTTGCTAATTTAAGCGCTAAGCCAATGCCTCTGCCCGATTTGTAGAGGCCCGTTCTATCGCTGCTGACTGGCTGGCTTCAAGCGACTGCCCGTTGTTGTCTGCTGACCGGTGGTTTGCAATACCCGTTGAGCTGATGTCGGCCGGATTAGGCTGCGCTTCGGGGGGGCTGGGCGCTAGTTGATGAATAGGAAGCTGTATTCTGAAAGTAGTGCCCTGTCCTGTCTGATTTTCTACAGCAATGCTGCCGCCCATTTTCTCAATGAGCTGTTTAGCCAGTGTTAGGCCTAGCCCGGCCCCTTCGCCACTTCGGTAGAAAGCTTCAAAAAGCTTGGCAGTATCCGCCTTGCTGATGTCTGTCCCTGAATCTTGCACCTTGATATAGAGGGTTTTGCTGTTGTTCAGAGCAGCGGTTACCCATACCCGTCCGCCTTTGGGTGTAATTTGAAGGCCGTTTTCAATGAGATGAATAAGCGCTTCTTTGAGCGCGGACCCTATGCCCATTACTTCTGGAAGGTTGGGCGGAATGGTGTGGGCAAGCATGATCCCGCGCTCCTCTGCGAGCGGTTGGTAGGTGCTAACGATGCCTGGAATAATGTCTGAGAGCTTGAGGGTTTGAATTGGTGCGGTGGGCGTTGTCTGTATCTGTAGCAGGTCGAAGACGCTGGCAATGAGCGATTTTTGGCGATCGCACTGGGTCGCAATCATCTCCAGGTAGAGCTGCCGCTGCGATAGTTTTATGGTGGGCGATCCTAGTAAGGTCAATGCTGTTTTGACGGTTGTCAGCGGCGCCTGAAGCTCCTGATTAGCCTGCGAAAGAAAGTCAGGTGCAAGGGCATCTAGCGCGGTTGCCCCTGTTTTAGACTGGTTGGATAACTCAGCTCGTAGGGTTTCTTGAGCCTGTAGCTGCCAGGTGAGAAAGGCACTGTCTAATGGGTGCGTTGACTGTAGCAGGATGCCAGCAGGGAACAGCCTGGCCCATTGGCTCAGTGCGGCTTGTCCGGCAATTGTCTGCTCGTCTTGATAGCTGCGATCGCTCGTTTCTGCATTTACGGTAGCGGCCCGATTTAGATGATCTTGCGCTTGGCCTGACTCCTGATGGCGTGACTGATCCTGACTGTTTTCAATGACGGCTTTAATTCCGGTTGAAAGAGCTGCGATCGCCTGTCCCGAGATTGTGCAATACAGCTGCAGGGTTCGTTTGTCTGCGGTATGAGGATTGCGCACGGCTAGCAGCGACACTACAAAATCGTCGGCTACGGCCATACATAAATATTCTCGCTTTAGGTCGGTGTCTTGCTCTATCGGAATAGGTCGCAGGCTCGCCGCCATATTTTCGGGTGGTTTGCCGGTCTGCGCACCTAGCGAATAGATGGTGCAGCCTGCGGCTTGCTGTCCGTATTGCCAGATATCTGTCCACCAAGCGTCGTCTTTGGGTAGCTTTACCCAAATCGTGGCCGATACCTGATGAGCCACCAAGAAGTTTGAAAGGGACTGGATGGCCGCCTTAAATCCTTTAGGGTTGGTGGGAATAGCCGTTGGCTCTAGCAGGGAGCCAATCAGATGATTCTGTAAAGATAGAGACGACATGGCGTACGGATAAGGAGTAATCGGGCGACAAAGCTTGGGTGATAACAGCGCTAACGACCGTTTTAGGGCGGGCAAAGATGTTGACTGCTGCAAAATCTACGGCTAGAGGCTCAGCAATGCTTCCTTATTTAGCGTGCAGATATTTTCTTTTCAGCAACATTTTTTAACTGTTTTCCAGCGGCATCTTTACAGCAGCATCTCTACAGCAGCATTGTTTGCTTTATCCGAGGACTATCGAATCAACCGCATTGCTCTAGCATTCTTTAGAAAAAATATTCTTTAGTAAAGAACATTAGAGCGGGCTATTTAAGGCGGAGCGCTCGATTAGATAGTTGCTTAAATATGCCTAAAGTGTGCCCTTATATTGGCTAAAGTTTGTCATTTGTTCGGCAGTTTTCCCCTTATTAAGCGGTCTGTCTATGTGCTATCGCGCACCTCGCCTGTGAGCTATTGCGTAACCCGTCTGCGTACCATTACGTGGTTTATTTAGGCGCTATTGCTTTGCAAGTCTTTCTTCAAGCGCTGCTCTAGACTGCTCTCTATCATCGAAGTGAATTTTTTCGGTGCCCAAAATCTGATAGTCTTCGTGCCCTTTGCCCGCAATGATGATGCCGTCTCCGGGATGGGCGTTTAGAATCGCGCTGCGAATGGCCTGGGCGCGATCGCTAATTACCTGCTGGTCGTCTAGCGGTGCTGCAATGCCAGCAACAACGTCTTTCAAGATTTGCTCAGGATCTTCGGTGCGAGGATTATCGGAGGTGACGATCGCCCGGTCGGACTGTTCGTAGGCGATGCGGCCCATTTTGGGGCGTTTGGTGCGATCGCGATCTCCGCCGCAGCCGAAGACGCAAATTAGCTGGCCTGAGATGAAGGGGCGCGCTGCTTGGAGGGCGTTATCTAGGCTATCGGGCGTGTGGGCATAGTCCACAATTACGCTAATGTCTTGGCTGTCTTTGATTTGTACTCTCTCCATCCGTCCGGGTACACCCGCAAACTTAGGTAAGGCTTGAACAATTTGATCGAGGCCCACACCCAAATGCAGCGCCGAGCCAACGGCTGCGAGCAGATTTTCTAGATTGAACTGACCGACTAGCGGCGAGGTAAAGGCTTGCTCTCCAACCGGTGTACAGAGCGTGCCGCTAACGCCAGTCGGCCCATAGGTTAAGTCTGCGGTGTAGAGATCGGCGCTGGTGTCTTCAATGCTATATGTCCATAGGGGACGGTTGCCTGCTCTTTCAATGAGCGTTTGCCCATATGGATCGTCTTGGTTGATAATGGCGCGACCCTTTAGATAGTCGGTGTTAAACAGTAGGGCTTTGGCTTCGAAGTAATCGTCTAGGTCTTTGTGATAGTCGAGGTGGTCTTGCGTGAGGTTGGTGAAGACGGCGACTTCAAAAGGGATGCTCCAGGCTCTGTGTTGAGCGAGTGCGTGAGAGCTGATTTCCATCACGGCGTTTTGGCAGCTAGCGGCGTGGGCGCTGGCAAGTTCTGCCTGGAGGTCGATTGAAAAGGGCGTGGTGTGCAAGGCGACTTTTTCATAGCCCGGCCAGCGGGTGTAGAGCGTCCCTAAAATGGCGGTTTTTTGCTGCGCCTGGTTGAGGAAGTATTCAATCAGGTGAGTGGTGGTGGTTTTGCCGTTGGTGCCAGTGACGCCCACCATGTTCATCGACTGAGCGGGGCGATTATAAAAGGCGGCGGCGAGTTCTGCGCAGGCTTTGGGCACATCGGCAGTGGTGATGACCAGGGCCTGATTGCCAGGATTGGGCTTGACTGCTAGGGAGTCTGAGGTGATTAGAGCGGCGATCGCCCCTTTTTCGATGGCGCTAGGCCAAAACTTGCCGCCATCTACGCGAGTGCCTGGCATTCCGATGAAGAGATTTCCAGGGGCGATCGCCTGAGAATTTGCGCAGAGTCCAGTTACTTCTTGGTGCCAGCTATCATGCATTTCAAGGCTGGTTGCTTCAATTTGTACGGACGTTAGCTGAGCGAGCAGTTCTTTTAGCAGCATTTGAGTCTCCTTATCACCACGAGCGATCGCTCAATAGATATTCTGAGTTTCACTCTGTAGAATCTATTTGCGATTGACCTTGGCAGAGATTATGCCTCAAAGGGGCCTACATACTTCTGTAACATTTGCGCCACCTGCTTAACAGAAGCCCGAGGAGAGACGCGGGGCAACGGACGTTCTACCGGTTCTGCGGACTGCTCCATTGGCATACACAGCACGGGTACTTCATACTGGTATTTTTGAAACCACACTTCATTTTGGGTGATGTCGCGCTTTTCTAGCTGAACTGGAAGCTGGGCCAGCTTTTCTTCAAGCCCTTCGCATAGATGGCAGCCTGGCTTGCTATAGAAAATGAGAGTCGTCATTTTAGTCGTTAGAGTTTAGTAGTTAAAGTCGTGAGTAGAGGAGTCTTGCTCTTATTCTCTCACTTGCCCAACGAAAAGCGTCTTGAGCGCAAATTGTGTGTAATTAATAACATTTGAAATAGGTTTCATCCGCTACGGTTCGAGATGCACCCAATCTATTAGAGCTATCTTAAAAATTTGTGTATCGGGAAAGCGCCTACTACAGGGCATTTTCAGCCTCTTGTTGGGTTTATCTAGCTGACGAGATCGGTTAATGACCGGTATCCCGACCGGAATATGCGGGATTATGCAGTAGGATTGAAAATGTTACATGAAGCAGCCTTTTTCTCTGTGATCCGAACAGGTGATCCGAACGGGTGATCCGAACGGGCTGTTGACTACCTAGTAAACAACGTCCGGCGATATTAATTCCGGCGATACTAATATGGTTCAGTGCATAGAAGCGCCTGCTGTAGATAGCAAACGTGCTAAACAGTCCGACTGCAGCTTAGCGACGCTCGATTTAAGCATTCTCAATCAGCGATTTGACCAAGCCTCTCCTCAAGAAATACTGGCCTGGTGTATCGAAAACATTCCGCAGGGGTTAGTGCAGACGACTTCTTTTAGCCTGCTACCGATTACGCATATGCTCTATAAAGAGCTAAACCATCCAATTCCAGTCGTCTTTTTAGACACGCTGCATCTCTTTTTGGAAACGCTAGAGACGGCTCAAAAGGCTAAGACGCTCTACGATTTAGACCTGCATGTTTACCGCGCTGCCGGTGTAGATAGCCAGGAAGATTTTGCTGCTCGGTACGGTGAGGCGCTTTGGGAAAAGGATATTGAGCGTTTCTATGAGCTGACAAAGGTAGAGCCTTTGCAGCGGGCTTTAGATGAGCTGAACGTAAAAGCTTGGATTACGGGGCGACGCCGCGACCAGTCCAAGACTAGACAAGATCTGCCTATCTTCGAGCGGGATGAGAACGGGCGGCTAAAGGTAAATCCGCTAGCGAACTGGACTAGCAAAGATGTCTGGACTTATACCTTTGAGCACAACGTTCCTTATAACCCACTCCACGACCAGGGCTATACCAGCATTGGTGACCAGCCGCTGACGACGCCGACTGCTGCAAATGAGGACGAGCGGGCGGGGCGCTGGAGAGGTAGTGAAAAAACCGAATGCGGGATTCATTTTTAGATAGCGTCTTTGAATAGCGTCTAATTTAAACAGCGTCTAACGTTTGGGTGGGGCGATCGCAGGTTTAGCTGAAGACAGCACCACGATGCCGACAATAATTGAGGCAGCTCCCAAAATGCTGATGGCGGGCATGGTTTCTTGGATTAGGAAGAACGCCAGCACGGCGGCGGAAATAGGGACTAGTAAGTTGAGCGTGGTGGTCAGGATGGGCGGCAGATGTTTGGCTGCGTAGCTGTAGCAAAACGTGGGCACGACAGTACATACAACGCCTAGCCCGAGCGCTATGTTGAGTGAGTTGGGCTGCGTTACTTTAGCGATGAAGGTGGGCGAACTGGCCGCGACGATGGGCGCGATGATGGCTGACCCGATGACGAAGGTGGTACAGGAAACGGCAATTGGGCTGAGCGATGTATGGCTAGCTGAGTACCGCTTAAAGAGGGCTGCGTACCCTAGTGAAACGCAAGCGGCGAGGAGTGCGAAGCCTAGTCCGGTAAGGTAGGTTGTGCGATCGCTGCCTGCCATTCCTTGAATTTTGGGCGACACAAATAGAATGAGTCCTAAAAATGCTATGCCAGCACCGGCTATTTCGGCGATCGCCAATTTCTGCCGGGCCACTACTTTTACGCCTAGCCCAATAATAGGAGATAGCCCAACGACTAAAGCTACATCACTAACGGGCGCAAGCTGGAAGGCGCGAACCGCAAACAGGTAATAGAACAGCATCAGGCTAGAGAGCAGTATCCCGATTGGGCGACGAAGGAGTGCTAACGATTCGGATAGTAAGGCCGGGCGAAACAGAAATATAACGAGCGTGACGGCTAGCGATAGCAACGTGCGAATAGCCAGAATTTCGATGGTTGAAAAGCCGGGAAGTAGCTTGATGAAGGTGCCAGTAAGCCCCCAGGTAAAGGCTGCAAGACATCCCCAGGCGATCGCTGGCATGCGCGATGCAGTGTGGGCCATAGGTAACAACTCTCGATACAATTGGCGGGCTAATCTATTTTGACTGCCTGTGAGCGCTTTACCCAAGACGGCTTTTATCAACCCTGCTGGTCACAATCGCGCTGAAATTGAGGCATTGCTGCATCAAGTGATGGCGCTACTGATTGAAGAAATGACGCAGGCGAATGCGCGATCGCCGCTGCCTGATCCGATTGCCACTGAGCAGTTCGAGCAGTGGGCGCAGATTCCTGAGCAGTCTGTGGATAGCGATGTGTTGTTGGGGTGGGTGCGATCGCAGCTTCAGGCTTCAATGAATGCGGCTCATCCTGGCTATATTGGCCACATGGATTCTATTCCGACGACGCTTTCCATCGTTGGCGATTTGCTAGTTGCAGCCTTAAATAACAACATGCTCAGCGTAGAAATGTCGCCGGTTTTCTCTCGGCTAGAGCGGCTGGTGATGCAGCAGATAGCGAGTCTCTTTGGCTTAGGCTCATCTGCCGGTGGCGTGATGGCGAGCGGTGGCAGCTTGGCAAACTTGCAGGCGCTGACGGTGGCTCGCAACGTTGCTTTCGACGCAGTAGACAGCGGCATTGTAGGGCTGAAGGGACAACCTGTATTTTTCGTCTCAGAGGTGGCTCATACTTCAATGCAAAAAGCCGCCATGATGATGGGATTAGGGGCTAATAGCGCTATTCCATTGCAAACCAACGCGAATAGTCAAATCGAGATTGAAGATCTTAAAGCTAAGCTCGCTCAGTCTTCGCGCTTGGGTCAGCTGCCGTTTGCGGTGGTGGCTACGGCTGGGACAACAGTCACTGGCAGCATCGACCCGATCGAGAAAATAGCTGCGATCGCTCATAGCCATCGGCTTTGGCTGCATGTAGATGCCGCTTACGGTGGGGCTTTGGCCTTTTCGCCTGACCATCGTCACTTACTTTCGGGTATCTCGCAGGCTAATTCAGTTACGTTCAATCCGCAGAAGTGGCTGTATGTTGCTAAAACTTGCGCAGTGGTGCTGTTTAAGCAGTTCGATCTGCTGGATCGGTATTTCCGTATTAGTGCGCCCTACATGGGCGAAGACAGTGAGTGGCCGAACTTGGGTGAGCTGACGGTGCAGGGGACTCGGCATCCCGATATTCTTAAGCTGTGGCTATCGCTTCAGCACTTGGGGGCGGCAGGCTATGCGGAGATTATTGGCCACAACTATAAAATAACTGCGCAGTTTGTTGAGGCAGTAAAAGCCCGGCCTTTCCTGGAGCTTGCTAGCGAGCCGCAGATGAATTTGGTGTGCTTTCGCCTAGCGCCAAGGGACGTGAACGGTGAGAAGTGCGATCGCCTCAACCGCCAGATGCAGAGCCACTTACTCAATGGCCATGTGGCTTACTTCGACAAAAGCTCTAAATGCGATAAGGACTTTTGTGATAAAGACCTTGAACGCGATGCAGCGCCTGTTTTTCTCTCGCTGCCAACCTATCGAAACAGGCGCTGGCTCAAAGCTGTTTTGCTTAACCCTTACACACAGCCCAGCACTATCGAAAAGCTTTTTGTGGCAATCGATGAGTTTGTGCAGGCTCAAGGCTTTAGCTAACCAACGGCCATCAACCGCTACTTAATTAGACTCGCTAATGAGCAGCAGCGCTTTTTTCTGCATAGTCTTAAAGATGTTGTAGAACCCGTTGGCGCGTGAGGGCGTTAGGCTCACGTCGAGCTGCGTCTCTTTAATAAAATCTGGCGTTAGCTGAATAATCTCGCTAGGCGAAAGTCCGTCTAACGCCGTAATCAGCATTGCCAACAGCCCTTTCGTAATTTGCGCATCCGAATCGCCGTGAAAACTCACCTTGTCGTCTGCTAAATCAGCCGTAATATAGACTTGCGAAACGCAGCCTGGCACCTTGTTCTCGGCAGTTTTGTCTTTTTCTGGAAGGGCTTCTAGCTTTTTGGCGTACCACAGCAGCTGCTCGTAGCGGCGCTTTGGCTCGCTGATGCGGGCAAAGCGTTTAACGAGCTTATCTAACTGGGCGGGACGAGAAGGAGCAGTCATGCGGATAGCGTTTGGATGAGAGGAGTAGGGCAGTGTGGATACACTATTCCACCTTAGCCTTAATGAATCCACCTTAGCCTTAATGAATCGACCTTAGCCTTAATGAATCGACCTTCACGAGCCAATCGCTTGCAATCGCTAGGGATAGGTTGCTGCGAACTAGTCATCGTAGGTAGGATCTTTATAGTTAGCGTCTTTGCTCATAGCGCCCTCTTTGTTGTTCACAAATCGGTTGGCGACGGTTTCCGGCTGAATCGCAGAAAGCACGACATGGCCTGAATCGGTAATAATAACGGCACGTGTGCGTCTGCCATAGGTTGCATCGACTAGCTGAGCGCGATCGCGTGCCTCGGAGATAATGCGTTTAATCGGAGCAGACTCCGGACTCACGATAGAGACGACTCTGTTTGCGGAAACAATGTTTCCAAATCCGATGTTGATAAGTTTCATGCTGCCTGCTGGGTCGTTGAAAAATAGCTCTAATGGAGGGTTTATTCAGATTTTTTAAACGGCTTTAAAAAAATAGTGGGACGACGATTTTAAGAAGATGATTTTCTATTAGATTGTCCATATATTTTCTATACAGTAGGACAGACTAATAACAAAAAAGAATGTAAAAGGGATTAAGTATGTCAGATACATATAGACGCGTAGCCCTTAAAGTGGCTGAATTTGAGCCATTTATAAAGAATATGCGGCCTTTACAATGCTAACGGTGGAAATGAGTTTTGTGTCTGTTCAATACGAAGGAGTTGCTAACCTGAACCCTCAATAATTTTCGGATCTGAATAATAGTATTTTTTGGCCTCAGGGGCTTAGTTTTTAGTACGAATTTAGCTCACTGCGTTTTAACCGATAAAAGCTTAACTAAGAGGATATTTCTTTGCAACCAGTTGATTTCACTACCCTTACAGCGGTTACCGCTGATTTGCGCAGTCGCTGGTTGCCTGCCCGCTGCGAACAGGTCTATCAGCGCGATCGCTTTACTCTTTTTATGGCCTTACGTACGCTGAACCAGCGAGGATGGCTTGCCATTTCCTGGCATCCTCAGGCCGCTAGGCTGCATATGGCTCCGCCCCCGCCCAAATTACCCGATACCTTTACGTTTTCTCAACAGCTCAAACATCAACTGGGCGGCTTAGCACTGACTAAAATAGAACCGCTTTCGCCTTGGGAGCGAGCGTTTGATCTACAATTTGCTCGCCGCCCGGACGAGCCTGCGCTCTGGCATTTGTACGTAGAGGTGATGGGCAAATACAGCAACGTCATTCTCACTACCGCAGATCGGCAGATTGTGACGGCGGCGCATCAGGTTAGCGAACAGCAGTCTAGCGTTCGGCCAATTCAGACGGGGCAACTGTATGTAGCGCCGCCCGCGATTCGCGGTAAGTTGCCTAATTTAGAAGAGTCGTTTGTAGATTGGCGCGATCGCATCGCGTTGATTCCTGGCAAACTCAAAAAAATGATAGTGAAGGCCTATAGCGGCGTGAGTTCTGCGGTCTCTGCGCAGCTCATTGAGTCGGCTGCGCTGCCGCTAGGCGTTGAGACGCCTGAGCTGGACGAGTCTGACTGGCGGCGGCTGTTCGGCTGCTGGCAAAGCTGGTTAAAAACGCTAGAAGATGAGTCGTTCGAGCCAGGGTGGCGAGGGCAAGGTAAAACCGGCTACACCGTTTTGGGCGTTGGTGTGACGCGTCCGGTCGAGAATGTTCAGATTTTGCTGAGCGACTACTACCGGCATCAGTTTAACCAGGATGAGTTTCGCCGGTTGCACCATCAGCTTACGCAGCGGCTAAGAAACAGACTCGCTAAGCTACAGCAAAAGGCCAATACCTTTAGTTCGCGCCTGGCTCAGTCTGATCAGTCGGAGGCTTACCGGCAGCAGGCCGACTTGATGATGGCTAATTTGCACCTCTGGCAGCCAGGGATGAAGCAAATCACGCTGACGAGTTTTGAGACGGGTGAACCGGTAATGCTGCCGCTGAACCCTGAGAAAAACGCAGTGCAAAATGCGCAGGCGCTTTATAAGCAGCATCAAAAACTTAAGCGAGCCAGAACAGCAGTGATGCCTTTGCTGGCGGCGGTGAATCGTGAGATTGGCTATTTAGAGCAGGTTGAAGATGCACTGTTGCAGGTGCCTGACTATGAAGTGGAGGCGGATTTGCGATCGCTCGAAGAAATCCGTAACGAGCTAGTTGCTCAAGGCTACCTGCGCGATCCAGAAGGGCGCTATCAACCGGGTAAGCTTTCTAGCCGCAAATCTAAAGAGGCTAGTCCAGAGGAGGAAGGCTTTCGCCGATACCAAACACCAGAGGGGATGGAACTGCTGATAGGCCGCAACAACAGCCAGAACGAACAGCTCACCTTTAAGCAAGCTAGCGACTATGACTTGTGGTTTCACGCTCAAGAGATTCCAGGAAGCCATGTCCTTTTGCGTTTGGACGCTGGAATGGAGCCTAACGACGATACTCTGCAGCTGGCCGCTAGCGTTGCTGCTTACTACAGCCGCGCCCGTCAGTCAGAACAGGTGCCCGTTGTTTATACAGAGCCTAAAAACGTTTACAAGCCAAAGGGTGCACTTCCTGGCATGGTGATCTATAAGCGAGAACGGGTGCTTTGGGGACAGCCAGATCGGGCCGCGTCCTTCATCGCCCAATCGACCAAAGCCTAATCTACTGTTGGGAAAGGGCTATTCTTGAAAAGACGACTCAGACGACTCAATATATTCCTCGTCTACATAATCTCTCAGCTACATAATCCCTCGGCTACATAAAAGGAAATTCATGCTTCCGCTCAGTATTGCGCCCATGATGGATCGCACCGACCGGCACTATCGCTACTTCATGCGTCAAATCACCCAGCGCACGTTGCTGTATACCGAAATGGTGACCAGTATGGCGATTCAGTATGGTGACTTAGAGCGGCTAGTAGGCTTTACCCCAGACGAGAATCCGCTAGCGCTACAAGTTGGCGGCGATGACCCTAAGCAGTTGGCGAACTGCGCTCACGTGGCCGCCGAGTTTGGCTATAGCGAAATTAATTTGAATGTGGGCTGTCCGAGCGATCGCGTTCAAAACGGCAACTTTGGTGCTTGCTTGATGGCTCAGCCTGAGCGCGTAGCTGATGCTGTTAGTGCCATGATGGCGGCGTCTCCTTTACCTGTGAGCGTCAAACATCGCATCGGCATTGACGATATTGACCGCTACGAAGATATGGCTCATTTCGTAAAAGTGGTATCGGCGGCAGGCTGTCGGCAGTTTAGCGTTCACGCTCGCAAAGCCTGGCTGCAAGGGCTTAGCCCCAAGGACAATCGCACTGTACCCCCTTTGCGCTACAGCGATGTGCACCGGCTCAAGCGAGACTTTCCGGAACTGGCGATCGAAATTAACGGCGGTTTTACGACCCTGGCGCAGGCGCAGGCACAGCTAGCATCAGTAGACGCGGTGATGATTGGCCGGGCGGCTTACGACAATCCGTATATCTTTGCCCAAGCAGATTCGAAAATTTTTGGCGATTCGAGCGTACCCCCAACTCGGCATCAGGTTGTAGAAGCTATGCTGCCTTATCTAGACTATTGGACTCAACGGGGCGTCAAACTGCACAGCATGACGCGCCATATGCTGCACTTATTTTATGGGCAGCCAGGTAGCCGCATTTGGAAGCGATACATTACTGAGCGCTCTTGTCAGCCGGGCGCAGACGCTCAGGTGGTTTCTCAGGCGCTAGCGTTAGTGAACGAAGCGGCAGAGACGGCGATCGCACATCAAGCTGCCGCCGCCTCGTAGCTGAGTGAACGCTCAAGGTTTGCTTGGACGCGCAGACTATTAAAGATCCCATGCCTCTTTTTGTATGGCTTAGCGAGCGGTGCCTAATTTCTTTTTCCTTGTGAGTTGCCAAAACAGGCTAGAAATAAAGTTGGTAAACACATGCGCCGTAATCGGAACCAGTAGGTTGCCAGTGACTAGTGCGCTGCCGCCTAAAATAAAGCCCACCAGCGTAGCCCAGATAGCATAAGGCCATTGGTGTTTTCCCGACATATGTAAAACCCCAAAGCAAAGGCTAGAGACCGCTAAGCCGGTTGCGTTGAGTCCTATAGATGGCAGCATTACACCTCGAAAAAGCAGCTCTTCGCTCATCCCCGGTAGCAGCGCGATCCAAATAGAATCTGCTATAACCAGCGGCGCTAGGACGAATGCTAGATAGAAGTCAGCGGAGCGTCGATAAGCTGGCCACAGCCGGTAAACTAGCGCGCTGATACTTGAAATGCCCAACCCAAGCGCTATGCCCAAACCAATATCCTGCCAACGCAGCGCAAATAGAAGCTGAGTTGGCTCGAAATGTAGCCAAACCTTCGCGATTAAAAGCAAAATTAAGGCGGTCGCTGCCATTGCGGCTAAAAGCTGCGGACGGCTTAGCGGTTCTACATCTGCAGGGTTAGGCTCCTGTTGATCGGACAATCGTTTTGCCAAGCTTGAACCCCTCTCATAGTCAGACTATCGGTATTCGTCATTCTATTAGAAAAGTTTGCGATCGCTTAGAAAAACGCAAATCTAAAGCGGCACAAAAAAGAAAGCTGCTAGAAAAGCCAAAAATTTCCTGCTGTAACTGAACTATGTATGGCTGACATGGAGACTGTGTATGTACTTATTGCCTCGCTGCGACGGTCAATACGCCATCTGGCCACCTGGCGATAAATTTATGTAAAGCTGTCTTTAACTCACATAAGCCCATTCAAATGGATCAGATAAAGCAGCATTGATCAGATCAAGAAAGCTACCGATAGTCAGGGATTGCACTTTAATGAGCTGCTAGGACAGCTGTGAGAAGCAGAATCTGAACGTTTTGCAACGCGTTTGAGCCAGTCAGCAAATCAATATTTGTCTGTATAATTGTTGACTTGAACAATTTCATAAACTGTTATTTGTAGGTAAAGGACAATGGCTTATCAGCCAATCTATCGGCCCCTTATCTCAATGAGGCTTTATGCTCTGTGACTGCTATCCTTTATGGCTGTTATAAGTAATTCTGTTGCTATAGAGCACGCTCCGCAAAGGACATTAAAGAATATCTTCAAGAATATCGACTAGCTAAATCTAAAGCCCTTTGATTCAGCTCTGTAAATCGAAAATCATTGATTTTAGAAATAAGAGAAACCCTCTCATATCAACTTCTCAAGGTGTTATCTCGAAAGAGATAAGGGGAATTCAATAGTTACTCAGATAGTCTGATATTGCAAGGCATTTTGTCGCCTGTGAAAGTTCAGATAGCTGAATTGAAGGGTCTACCAAATTCTTTAGATCACTATAGCCTGCGGAACCTAGTTTTAATATATGGACAGTTCAACGAATCGATCGTCTTTATCCGATAGTGATGTTGGAATTTATGAGTGCGAAGTACGCCTCAAATTCAGGATCATTGAAGAACAGATGACTATGAGCAATCAGGACGAACTCATTGAGACATTAGTTGATGCCTTCGCCTATGGAAATGATGAATATTTAGAGGCGCTAGACAGCCAGGTTGATGTTGAGCAACTGCAAGACGTTGACAAAGCCTCTCCTAAGATGCGCCGTCAGCTCATTCGCTTGCGTAACTCTAGCCGCCTAGCTTAGTTTTTTCGAGTGCCAAAAAAAATGCCTCTGCGGTTTGACACAAGGTGCGAGATGCAGGTATCTTTATAAAGGTTCAAACACATGCGCCCCCATCGTCTAGAGGCCTAGGACACCTCCCTTTCACGGAGGCGACGGGGATTCGAATTCCCCTGGGGGTATCAGTTAGAACTATTGCCCCGTAAGCGTTATAGCTTGCGGGGCTTTGTTTTGAGCTTATTTGTTTTAGTCCGATTTGTCTTAATCCGATTTGTTTGGAGCCTATAGCGCTGATAGCCTTGATTATCTGCATTTAGCCTCAATCTCAAAAAAAGCCGCCTAAGCGTCGTAGAGACTATCAGGCGGCTTCTTTTAATGTTGAGTGATATGAGCGTAAGTAAAGTCTGGGCTACGCCATCTGCATAGATTGCTGGCGAATAGCCAGGAGGTTGACGGTGATGCTGCGGCAGAGATGATGCTCAATTAAGGAGACAGGCATTGCTCTAGGTGGTTTGACCGAAACCTCATAAGACAACTGAGTGCCCTGTGGGGTCGGCTGTAGCTTCCAAATGCCGTCGAATTGCTTAAAGTCACCTTCGCTCATGGTGAATGCTAGCTGGTTTGGGAAGTTCTCTGTCATTTCTAAAACGACGCGGGCGCAGAACTTGAACTTTAGAAAGCACTGTGCGCCGACTTGCTCTAGTCGGATGCGACCTTCGCTGCTAGGTAGCAGATTGCTCTGGGTTAGGTTGGGAATGAAGTCGGCTAGGTGTTCGTAGTCGGTGATGACCTGCCACACCTGTTCTACTGGCTGCGGAATGACGACTGAAGCAAGAATGTGCCTTTCCCGATGGGGGCGTTTCTCCGTAGAGATATCTACTTTTTCTGCGCTAGCAGATGAAAAGCCACTGGCTTGGGCAGCAGACTGTATCTCAGCAGCGAGCTGGGCGTTTTCTTCGTTTGTGGTGGATAGCGTGTTTGAGTTCACGGGGTTTCCAAAAGTCCTAAATCGGCGTTGATGCCGCCTAGTATTCTCAACGGGGAAGGGTAACTAACGGCACTCAGTGTGTAGATATGCGGATTGCGGGTCAGTTTTATAGTCACTGAGCCTGCATTCGCTGGTCTACCTCTACTGAGATTATCAGCTAAAAGCAGGAGAGATCTGCCCCCTAGGTGACAGTTTGCTTTGTATTAAGGCTGCTTTTTGCAATGGTTGTCTACCTTATTCTATCTTTTGATAGGACGGTTTCTAGTCTTTGTCAATAGTTTTTACTGCTAACCTTTCTTGCTAGTAAGGCGTTCTGGGCATTTCTATAATAGTAAATTTGTATGGGTGAATAGTGCGAAGCCTTGCTAGAGCTGCTATAAACATCAGTGAAGCTGTCTTTTGATGTTTGAAGTGCTATGACTAAAGCCGGTGAGAATTCTTTGAGCCGTCAGCACTGTGTGATTGGCACTGTGAAGGGGCCGGGCGAGAATGGCAATCAGTATCTGTTTATCACAGCTGATAATCGGCAGGTGAAGATTGGCGAGTTTGTCTATTATCAGGTGCCTGCACCAGAGGCGCCTGGCAGTGGCGCTCAGATGCTGGATATTTTGGGTAAGATTTCTGATCGGCGGCTGAGCGACCATTTGCCCGATCGAATTTTTGCTGATACTGAGATTAGCCCTGAAGCGATCGCGTCTCTTATTGGTTTTACCGATCCTAGCCCCGAGATCTACGAAGTTACGGTAGATGTCATTGGTTACTTCAATCCAGCTTTAGGCTTTATTAACCCTCGCCTAACGCCCGATCCGGGTGCCAAGGTCTGCATCGTGGATGATGAGACGCTGGTGCAGGTGGTGAATAAAAAACAATCCGGTGAGGTGGGTTCGGCGACGGTGGGTTCTTTGCTGTTGCGGAGCGCGAATGCGGTGCCGGTATCGCTAGATGTAAAAGAGCTAGTGAGCACGCATATGGCTATTTTGGCTGGAACGGGTTCGGGTAAGAGCTATACGGCTGGGGTGCTGATTGAAGAGTTCTTGCAGCCCTACAATCGGGCGGCGGTGCTGATTTTTGATCCGCATGGAGAGTACGGGACGCTGGCGGAGATGCGCGGGCATCCCCGATTTGCGGGAGCCGATGGCTATGCGCCCGATGTACAGATTTTGACGCCGGATGACATCACGATTCGGATTTCGTCGCTGGACTATCACGATGTGCTGACGCTGCTGCCGGAGATGAGCGATCGCCAACAATCTATCCTCAACAAAGCTTTTCGAATTTTGCACCGGCATAAGAGAGGCGACTACCGCTGGAACGTAGACGATTTGATCGCAGCGGTAAACGAAGCGGATACCTCAGAGGACGATGAGGGCAACCCTAAAATGGGATCTTCAGCGCCCGCTATTGCCTGGAAGCTGGAGCGGTTTGCGAACTCGCCGTACTTTCATCAGACGAACCATCTGGCTCCGAAGGATCTGTTCGAGCCGGGTCGGGTGACGGTACTACAAATGAATGAGATTAGCCAGGAGGAGCAGCAGGTAATTTGTGCGGCAGTGCTGCGACAGAGCTATCTGGCGCGGATTAACACGGAAAAGAACAAGATCCAAGAGGACGATGAGAACTATTTACCGTATCCAGTATTTACCCTAGTAGAGGAAGCACATCGGTTTGCGCCTGCGAAAGAGCCGTCTCGGTGTAAGGCAATTTTGCGGACTATTTTGAGTGAGGGCCGAAAGTTTGGCTTGGGTGTGGGGCTGATTACTCAGCGACCCGGCAAACTAGATTCGGATGTACTTTCTCAATGTATGAGTCAGTTTCTGATGCGAATTGTGAATCCGGTCGATCAAGAGAGTCTGAAGTATGGCGTGGAGGCAGCTGGGCGAGATCTGCTGAAGGAGCTGCCGTCATTGACGAAGGGGCAGGTGATTATTTCGGGGGCCTGTGTAAATACGCCGGTACTGTGTCAGGTGCGGCAAAGGCTAACGAAGCATGGCGGTGAGACGCTGAATGCGCCGACTGAGTGGCAGAAGCATTTTCAGCAGCACCGGGTGCGATCGCAAGCAATCGATCGCGCCCCCGTTGCCGCCAAGGCTAAGGCCAAGACCTTTCAAGGCATTAGTTTGGAGTAAAGCGCAGACTTTACTGAGCAGCTTCAGCTTTTTGAAGCGCTGCTTTGCTATTTGCTTTGTAGGTGGTTACGCGATCTTGGGCTACGTCGTAGCGGTCGTTGCCTGCTGGAATTTCACTCATGAGGTCGGACGCTCTTTGCCAGCTGGAGGCAAGGGCTAGCCAGTCGGCGCTGTTGCTAGCGGTAAGACCCTCTTCGGCGGCGTTGCCTGCGATGCGTACGGCTTCTGCAAAGGCGTCTTCGGTGGGGCCGGGGCTGCCACCGCCGCTGTTGGTTTGGGCAGTCGGCGTGGTTTGGTTAGGCTGAGTAGCTGCCGGGCTGCGATCGCCCGATTCAGATAGACTCGACGGGGTGGTATTGGCGGTACGATCGGCAGGATCTTGGTCGGCATCGTCTATTGCTAACGTGTTTTCTGCTGATGTGCCTTCTGCTAAGGTGCCTTCGCTGGTGGGCTGCTCAGGTTCGATCGTTGCGGTATTGGCTACGGTGTCGGCTCCTCCAAATAAACCAAGCTCTTCTTTGAATAGCCACAGGGCCCCAATTAGCAGCGCGGCTAGCGCTAGTCCGCTGACGAGCTTAGTGGAAAAGCTGATAGCGGGTTCTGAATCGGTCACGTCTTTGATTAAAGGGCCAGCGGATCTAAGATTGCGATCGCGCACCCAGCGCTGAACAAAAAAGGGCTGCTTAAGCGTAATAATTTCAGACCACAGCAGCGCATTTTCGGGATCTCGATTAATCTCTTCGAGCCAAAGCAGCTGTTCTTCTTTAACGATGCGGCTGTTGATTTTGACTTTGCGAATGCGATTGGGGCTGATGGCTTCTAACACGTCACGAACGCGACCAACGACTGTTGTTTGGTCTAACTGCTTGGCGGTGGCGGCTTCGCATAAAATTTGCAGCATGCCGTCGGCCACAACGGCGCGGGTGCGAATGCCGTCGCTAGCTAGCTGCTCATTAAGGACTTGAATAATGGCGGCAACGCTGCCATGTCGAGCTTGCCCAAAAGTTTCGCTGGCTGGGTTGATCATGCTGGTTCCTGGTTTCAGCCCTTAGCCGCAAACGGGCCTGGTCTTGAAAAAGTAGTCAATAGAAAGTAGTCAATATTTATTGACCCTTGACTTATAGAGAATACCTGAAATTGAGACCGGTCGTTTTGTGGAGCGACCAGTGCTAGGATGCGGTGTGATCGCTCTGGGATACGGGTGCGGCTAGCCGATTTGAAATCACCTGATTGAATCGCTTGAGAATCCATTGTTCGGGGCTAAAGGCGTTTGATGGGGGAGTTTCTGATAGGCGATCGCCAGAGGGGCAAGAGGGCCGAGAGAGCCAAAACTCAAAGGTGGCCGTATGGGCAATGTCTATTTGCCAGGTGTGATCGCGGCCCATTATCTCAGCGATTAAATGCAGCATAATACCGGCGTGAGAGATAGCCCATACGGTGTCTCCAAACCGGTGAGTGCTGAGGATATGCTGAAGCCATCTGTGCGATCGCGCGCTAGCGGCGGCTGGCGATTCGGCTTCTGGAACCGGCTGCCATTCTAAACTAGACATCAACTGGGCGCACAGATCGGGAAACTGCGCCTGGGCTTCCGGCCAGGTTAGTCCTTGGAAAACACCCTGATGAATTTCTTGAAGACGGCTATCAACCACGGCTTGAAAAGGGTGGTCTAAGCGACGCAGCTTATCTATGAGAGGGTGAGCCGTTTGCTGGGCGCGTAGGAGCGGGCTGCTATAGAGATGCGTCGGCCAGCTAATGGCTGGCTGGTGAGCTGGCGCTGGCAAGATTGATTGAGCTAACTGTTGAGCCTGCTGTTTGCCAAGCGCGGTTAGTGATGTGGAACTTTGACCTTCCATTCGTTTTTGAACGTTGCCTGTAGACTGGGCGTGGCGAATGAGCAAAAGTTTGAGATAGGGCAATTGGACTAGATGCGTAATAGGGCTATGCGATCTGATATTTTCTGAGGTTTGTGATTGAGTCAGGACACAGGTTAAGCGTTTACAATAGGCAGGTAAGTTTTTAGTGGGTCGATTTCAAGCGAATATTCCAACCGGTTTTTGGATAGCCGTAGCTTAAAGTTAAGCTGTTTGATTCGCTATTGTTGTTCTTATTTTCTGTTTGTGAGTGCCTGTTTATGCTGCTAAAGTCTACAACCCGCCACGTCCTAATCTATGCGGCAACCATTGAAAATAACGAGATTGTGCCAAGTGAGGACAAGCTGACGCTAGATATCGATCCAGAAAACGAGTTTAACTGGACAGACGAAGCCATCAAGGCGGTGAATCAGGAGTTTGATCGCTTAGTGGATGACTATAAGGGAGAGTCTTTAACGGACTACAACCTAAGAAGGATCGGCTCGGATCTAGAGCACTTTGTCCGCGCCCTGCTAAAGTCGGGAGATATTAGTTACAACTTGGAAAACCGTGTTCTGAATTACAGTATGGGTCTGCCTCGCGTCATTGAAGCGTCTAATTAGACGTTAGCTGGCGTTTTCTGCGCGTTGCTGCATTTTTTGTATGATGCTTTTCCCTTCTGTAATCAGCTCTGTTGAGATTGTTGTTCTGAAGAATCGTTGTTCTGATGGTGGTGGTTGGTACTTGCCAGATGCCTGCTATCGAGTGATTTAAGCGTAGTGATCAATTGCCCTAACCCCAGCTGCAAAACGGTAAACCCTGAGGACGTATCGGTCTGTCAGGTTTGTCAGAGCGCGCTGCCTCACTATTATCTTTGGGGCGTAGGAGAGCTGGTTTCTACGCTGAGGGTGAATAGCCTAGTCAATCAGCGTTATTTACTTAAGCGCGATCGCACTTTTTTAGATACTAAGCCTGGACTGATTCCAGAATCGCCCTCTGATTTACCTGCGTTCCTAACGGCTTACCTGCATTTGTCGGCCTACCCGCTGCATGTGCCTAGGGTCTATTCGGTGATGAAGACGCCGGACAATGACTATGTGATGATGCTGGAGTCGAGCGCGCTGGCAACGGGCGCAGAGGTAGAGACCTCTAGCCCCGGTGATGCCCCAGAACAACTACCGACACTCAGCAGCCAGTGGAAAAGCGCACCGCCGCTGCGGCAGCTGAACTGGCTATGGCAGATTGCTCAGCTTTGGGAGTCTTTTGCCCAAGAGCGGGTGGCGGCAACGTTATTAGATGTGGATTTACTGCGGGTGGACGGATCGATCGTTCGCCTGCTGGCATTAGCCCCGCAGCCGGCCTCTGCAATGGACGGGCCAGATCAGCCGACGCTGATGGATTTGGGCGTCAGCTGGCGATCGCTCGCAGAAAGAGCAAACCAGGCGGTGCGCGCTTTTCTAGAACGGCTGTGTGAGCAGCTAGAGCGTCAGCAGCTTTCGGCTGAGCAGCTTTGCGAACAGCTTTCGCTGGCGATCGCAGTTTGTGGGCAAGGTCAAACGGTAAACTACGACCTGGCCGTTTATACCGATCAAGGGCCGACTCGAAAACGCAACGAGGATGCTTGCTACCCAGCGAGTGGGACGGCAGAGTCAGTGAGTTCGCAGCAGACTGAAATAAGACCTCAACTGCTGATTGTTTGCGATGGCATTGGCGGCCATCAGGGGGGCGACGTTGCTTCTAAACTGGCTATTAAAACAATTCGCGACCAGCTAGAGCCGCTGATGACAGGCGATGGGCTAGAGCTAAGTTCGACGGCGCTGACGCTGGCGATAGAAGACGCTATTTGTGCCGCTAACGACGAGATTTCGGCTCAGAATGACCAGGCGCAGCGGCAGGCTCGCGATCGCATGGGCACCACGCTAGTGCTGGCCCTGATAAAAGGCGCTGATGTTTACATTGCCCATTTGGGTGATAGCCGGGCCTATCGCATCAGCCAGCAAAACTGTCAGCAGGTAACGCTAGACGACGATGTGGCTTCTCGGCAGGTGAGATTAGCTGGCGGGCTGTACCGAGAGGCGTTGACTCAGCCAGGTTCGGGATCTTTGATTCAGGCGTTGGGGATGGGGCCATCGCAGACGCTGCGACCAACTGTGCAGCGGTTCGTGATGGACGAAGACTGTTTGTTTTTGCTGTGCTCGGATGGGCTGAGCGATAGCGATCGCGTGGAGCAGTTCTGGCAGTCTGTACTAAAGCCGCTGGTTGTAGAGTCGGGTTCGGTGTCGGCGGTTGGCCAGCAGCTAGTGGAGATTGCGAACAAGTACAACGGCCATGACAATGTGACAGTGGGTCTAGTGGGGGTAAGGGTTGCCCTGCCTTCTGAGCGGGTAGTACCCAGGGAATTGGCGACGCGCGCGCAAGGAGATGATACTGCGGCTATGCCGGTGACGAAGCTGCCGACAGGGAAGCTGCGATCGCGTCCGCAGACGGGTTTGATGCCGTTGGAAGGGGCTGCGCAGTCTGGTACGGTTTTGCAAGATACGGTTTTGCAGAATACGGTTTTGCAGAATGTCGAATCTGGCAATGCTGACAATGGTGGGCTATTGCCGGGTAAGACGCAGCAGCTCCCTAAACCCAAGCACTCCGGTGCGACTCCTGGATTTTTAAAGGCGGCTATTGCTCTACTGGCCCTAGTTGGCGTTGGCGGGCTACTCTACTTTTTAGTTCCAAGCTTTAGCGATCGCTTTAGCGCCCCTGTGGCAACTTCTTCGAGCGGTTCAGATATCTCCAGTGACGAGAGAGAGCTTGACGAGCAAGACCTAGAGACGATGCCTACTCTAGTGCCCGGCTCTCCTGTTAATCTGAGCGAAGGTGAGTATGTGCGAATTCGCAGCGCGTTCAATTCCGCTGCCGCTCCTGAGAACGCAACGACTGCGACACCGGGTATTAGCGATAGCGAGACTACGCCTGAGCGCGGCGGGCAGATTCTGATCTATCCAAATCCAGAAAATAGCACTTTGCCCAATCCGAATCCCTATACGGTGCCAGTGGGTGCGATCACTCAGATAGTGGCGATTAAGCAGGAGGCCAACGAGCAGTGGGTTCAGCTCAAGGTCTGTACAATTCCTTCAGGAAATAGCCTTTCAGAAACGCCAGTAGAAGGGTCTGCGCCGGTTAAAACGACCGAGGATTTGGCTTTGCCGCCGACTGGGGCTGTTCCTTTGTCGTCGCCGGGACGGGAGGGCTGGGCCTTGAGTAGCAGCGTAAAGCAGTTTGCGATGGGCGTTCCCGATTTACAGCTTGACCAACGTGGGAGCTGCGAGGGCTAATGGCTCAGGATGCTTTGTGCCTGTGGTTGGTGGTTGACAACTTGCAGCGATTTTATAAAAAGGAGGCTTCGTCGGCGGGGCCAGAAGGCCAGATGGGGGCAACGCTACCGATTGAGGATCGGTTTGCGATCTGGGTGTTGCGATCGCCTTATCTCGGTGGCCACGTCCATTACGACTGTGGGTGGGACGCGGAGCTAGCGCAGGCTTGGCACAGTTGGCAAACAATGTTTTCGCTACGTGGATTACCTCAAGTACCGCATATTGTGCCAGAGCTAGGCTCTGAGATCGATGCGGACGCGATCGCTGAGCCCGATATGGCTAGCGTTCCTAATGAAGCCGAGAACGGTCAACCTGAAAGCTACAGCAGCCGCTATATGCAGCACTTGGGCATCAACCTGTGGCGCTGGCTGTTTAGCGGGCCGGTGGAAAGTAGTTTTGAGCGCTCTAGGGGCATCGCGACGGGGCGAGAGATGCCGCTGCGCGTACGACTAGAGATTCGCTGCCCAGAAATTATTGCTCTGCCCTGGGAGATTATGCAGCCTCAGCCAGGCAGCCAGGCGCTGTCTCTAAACAGCAAAAAGATCCTGTTTAGTCGGACGAGTAGCGATGTAGAAGAGCTAGAAGTGGGTGAGCTAGATCAGTCGCTGAAAATTTTGCTGGTGTTAGGTAGGCCGGGCGAAGACAACAGGCCGAACTCTCAGCTACATCTGGCCAAGGAAGCTGAGCTGCTAAAGCAAATTTTAGAGCGCAGTACCGATTTGGGTTTGCGCTCTGCTCAGCGGCGAGTAGAGGTGCTGCTTCAGCCCAGCGCAACTGAGCTGGTGCGCGAACTAGACAAAGGCGACTACAACGTTTTCTTTTACTCTGGACACGGCGTTCCAGGGGCAGACGGCGGTTTGCTGTATTTGTCGGAAGACACGCTGAGCGGAACCGAGCTGGCGCAGATGCTGGTTCGCGTTAGGGTGAAGCTGACTGTGTTTAATACCTGCTGGGGGGCGCAGCCCGAGCAAAACCAGGTAGAATCTCTACCTCGAAGCAGCTTGGCTGAGGTCCTGCTGCACCATGGGTTACCGGCGGTGGTGGCGATGCGCGACTCGATTGCGGATGATGAGGCTATTCGGTTTATTCAGGTGTTCACGCAGGCGCTGGCCGAGCGTCGTACGGTTGATGAAGCCGTAGCGGTGGCGCGTCAAACTCTGCTGGCGATTTACCATTTCAATCAGCCTGCTTGGACGCTGCCGGTGCTCTATATGCATCCCGATTTTGACGGAGCGCTGCTGCAATCGGTAGATACTACGCAGTTCGATCCGAGCGCGAGCAGTCTGCCGCGTCAGGAGCAGGCCATTTTAAGAGATGCTGACGATCCGGCCCAGACCTGGGTGATCGATAGCGACGGACTGCGCATCGGTCGGCAGCAAACCAATGATTTGGTGCTTTCTGAGCAGTGGGTTTCGAGTAATCACGCTGAGATTTTTCACCGGCGGATGATGAGTCAGTATTCGGTTAGCGGCGTGGAGGGCGTTTTGGAGCGCGTTTATTTTTTGAAGGACGACTCGCGGTTTGGGACGTTTTATTTGCAAGATGGCGTGTGGCGCGGCGTGCACCGGCAAGAGGTGACGCTGGCTCCGGGGACGCAAATTCGCTTTGGCAATAAGTCTGATGGACCGAGGCTGGAGTTTATGGTGGTGAGCCAGGTTTGATCGAATCGTCAAAGATCCGTTGGGAAAAAGTTGCTGGGAAAGTAATTGTCCTTGCGGAACGAAGAGAATTTATGCTGTATCTGTCTTGAGTCACACATCATTCTGCTAGGTTGAGCAATCGAAACGCTATGGTCAATTCTTCATCTTCTAGTAGCGAGCAGGGCAGTTCCGATCTGTCTGAGACGCAGGCTGAGCTAATGCAGTCGGTTTTGAGTGAACAAAGCTATCCCTGGCTCCCTGCTCTAGTGGCAGAGAGCTATGAGGCCGATTTAGAAGCGGCGGGCCAGTCGCTAGAAATTTCTGATGATGAGGCGATCGCAGGCTGGCAAGGGCTGTCGGCTCAGCTCGATCGGCTATGGTCGGATGTGGATATTTTGTCGTTGCTAAAGCAGAAGTTTGCGGCGCGGCTGCCGGAGACGGTTTTGGTGGCCATTAGCGATCGCGCTCAGCAGTTAGGAAAAAGAGCGGCTCAGGGCCTTTCTCAAAATGCTCAGCCTATGGCGGCTCAGATGATCGCCTGTGTGAAGGGGACGGTGACTGCGATTGGCGAGGCGGACTTGCAGGTGATGGCTCGCCCGATGGCGTTTGCGATGCGCAGCAGTGGCGCTGAAGAATTAGTAGATGCGACAGCGGCTTCTGTACGGCAGGCTGAATGGGAAAAATTGTCGGCGCTAGAGCAGGCTAAGCTGAGTTTGGCGGTGGCTCGCTATGCGATCGCTCAAGTTGAGATGGCCGAAGCTCAGGACTAGAAAAGTTAGGACTAGAAAAGCTGCGAAGGATGTTCTTTTTTAAGCGTGGCGATCGAAGATAGACTTGGCATTGTCTAGATAGCGTCTACTTCGAGATTTATTAGATATGTCACGATACGACTGCATCATTGTAGGCGCGGGGCCCGCGGGCGCGAGTGCTGCTTACCATTTGAGTCAGCGAGGGCGCAGCGTGCTATTGCTAGAGAAAGCAGCGCTCCCTCGCTATAAGCCATGTGGCGGCGGTGTTTCGCCAGAGATTGGGCAGTGGTTTGACTTTGATTTTGAGCCGGTTATTTCGCAGAAGGTAACGCGTACGCGCTATACCTGGAAGCTGAAAGAGGCCATTGAGGCAGACTTAGAAACGCCGATTTGGATGGTGCGCCGCAATGAGTTCGATCATTACATCGTGCAGCAGGCGCAGCAGCAGGGGACCGTGTTGCGCGATCGCACAAAAGCAACCGGTATTCAGTTTGAAGGTGATTGCTGGCAAGTCTATACGAGCGAAGGCGACACCTTCGAAGGGACTTATCTGATTGCGGCGGACGGTGGCCGCGGGCCGATGGCCAAATGGCTGGGCTTTGAGGAACGAAAGACGTCTGTGGCAGGCGCGATTGAAATTGAGCCGAAGGTAACTGTAGAAGACGCCCATATCGTCCATTTTGAATTTGGGCTGCTGAAGAATGGCTACGTTTGGAATTTTCCTAAGCGCGATGGTTATTCCATTGGCAGCGGTGCGTTTTGCACAAATCAGCGGCAGGGCCGCGACCTAGTGCAGCCGATGGTGGACTATGCGGCGGCGTTTGGCGTAGATGGTGACGGCCAGCAGAAGCACGGGCATCCGGTTTGTCTGTGGGATGGCGATCAGGTTTTGCATACGCACAATGCTTTGCTCGCCGGAGAATCGGCCTGTGTGGTCGATCCCTTTACGGCGGAGGGGATTCGGCCTTCTATATTCACTGGGGTAAAGGCGGCAGATGCGATCGCGCGGGCGCTAGATGGAGAACCCAATGCACTAGCCGACTATACAAAGACTATCGCGACTGAGCTAGGCAGTGAAATGCGCCTAGCTTCGAGATTGGCTAAGGCTTTCTATATGGCTCCTCATCTCAGCTACAAGGCGATTTTGAACTATCCCTCGGCGACTAGAGCCATGGGAAGAGTCTTTACGGGCGACTTGAAGTATGCAGATGTGGTGCAAAAGGCGCTAAAGCGAATTAGTGGGGGATTACTAGCCCGATAAATTTGGCGTGAATTGCCATGAGATTAGGAAATAGCCGCTGCCGTGCGGAACTGAAGCTGATTACTCTGTAGTTATATTGAGTTCTACTTCTGGATACTGCTATGAAAAGCCTGTTGATTTCAGCTACGTTGCTAGGATTTTCTGCAACAGGGGCGATCGCTGCCGACACGCTGAGATACGACGAAACGCCGACCACCTGCGAGTTTTATACCGAAGATAGCTACGCCGATGACTGCGGTGAGTTTTCGATGACGGCCTCTGATACTAGCGTCAACTTTAACTACGTTTTTGACGACGCAGCCGTTAAGTTTATGGGGCCTGCTGAGCCTGTTGATACGACCGAAATAGAAGGCGAAACCTTTTATATTTACGAGGTGTTTGCGAAGTTAGTCAACGGCGATCAGTACGAAATTGACGGTATTTGCGTGGCGAATGAAGCCGCAGCGCTGTCTATTTGCCAGGACGGAGAGTTGAGATATGTATACAGTCAAGAGTCTCAGTGAAATGAGTCTCAGCGAAATGAGTCTCAGTGAAATGAGTCTGGGTGAGAATGAGGTGCGGCCAGAATTACGTTAGGCTAGCAGGAACACCGCTTCTTAAGCCCCAATCGTTTTTAAATGGATGGCGCATTCTTTCGACTGTAGCAGCGCTAGTTAATGGTTTCTAGCTCATCGCATTCTTCCGCTCTGTCTCCTACGGCTGAGCTGGCACACCAACCTACCTGGTTTACCGACGACATGCTGTTTCACTATCAGCGCTGCCGTCGTCGCGTTTATCTGGACAGCTATGGTGACGCTACGCTGAAAGATCCGCCCAGTGATTATTTCGTTAAGCTCCGCCAAGACAGCGCCGACCATCGACAGCGTATTCTAGCCGAGTTTGGGCCGCTGAGCCGCCCTAGCCACGGGCGAGACGATTGGGAGACAGCCGCCCGTTCGACGCTGCAGCTAATGCAGGAAGGCGCGGAGACGATTTATCGCGGCATTTTGGTCGCCGATGGCCCAGAGGGAATTCGCTATCGCAGCAGACCTGACGTGCTGATGAGGCAGGAAGGGGAGTCTTGGCTAGGGAACTGGTACTACGTACCTTTTAATATCAAAATGGGGAAGAAGGCTAAGCCAGAGTATCAGCTGGTGGCGGCTTACAGTGCGTATGTGCTAGCGGAGATGCAGGGCGTTTGGCCCGAGACAAGCTGGCTGCAGCTCAAAGAAAGGCGTCGCGCGGTGGATTTGGAGCGGTATGTTCCTAAGCTGCAAGCCGCTTTGGATGACTGCTTGGAGGATAGTAGCGGCATTCTAAATTCGTCACAGCCGCCTGAGGTTTTTATCTCTCGCAGCCGGTGCGATATGTGCCCGTGGCTGAGCTACTGCTACCGGGAAGCAAAAGACCAAAACCATCTTTCTCTACTACCGGGGGTAACGATGGCCCGGTATCCGGCGCTAGAAGCGCTGGGAATTACAACGGTAGAGGCACTAGCAACCGCAAAGCCGTATCAGCTAGCAGGCGATTTGGGCGTAGAGCAGCCGGTAACGGAGAAGATGATTTTCCAGGCGCAGGCAAATTGGAAAGGCGCGGCGATTCCTCGGCTGCATACGGATGTTTTTCCGCTGACGCCTCAAGATTTACCGTCGGCAGAGGTCGAGCTTTATTTTGATATTGAAGCGGCTCCTGATAAGGATCTGATCTACCTGCATGGCGTGCTGGTGGTGAATAGCCGCACACAAGAAGAGACTTTTCATGCGCTAGTGGCCGAATCACCAGAGGATGAAGAAACGGCCTGGTTTGAGTTTTTGGCCCTAGTAGATAGCTATCGCAATTCGCCGATCTATCACTTCTGTCCGTACGAAGCGCAGACAGTGCGAAGGCTAGGTGAGCTGTACGGCATGGCGGGCATTGATGTAGAGCAGCTACTTGCTCGTTTTGTCGATATTCATAAGCGCGTGGTAGATGCGGTGGCACTGCCGGTGGAGAGCTACGCGCTAAAACATCTGGCTAGGTGGATGGGATTTGAGTGGCGCGATGAAGAGGCGAATGGGGCGCAGTCGATTTGCTGGTATGACGATTGGCTAACGACGGGCGATCGCACTTACTTAGACACAATTTTGCGATACAACGAAGATGACTGCCAGGCTACCTACCGAGTTAAAGACTGGCTGGTAAAATTTGCTCGACCCTTCTGGGCGTAGCGGCTGATAGCGTACGCTTGAACGGGTAAAGCGGAAGCAACTCTAGAGAATCACTCCCGCTCTGTAAAAGCCGTTGCTCGCTGAGCTGACGATGCGTAAGCTGCTTTTTAGCCTTCGCCGCCCTCGCCGCCCTCGCCACCTTCATCACTCTCAGATTCGGGTATTTCAGTCGTTTCTGGTTGAACCTCCTCTACCCCTGTATCCTCTTCAACGGCTTCACCACCTTCGGGTGCGCCGCAGCCGGTCACGAGCGTTGCTGCAAGTCCTAACGATAGAAATAGCTCTGCTGCTTTTAGTTTTTTAGACATGGTTGGCGAAAGAATAACGACGCTTTTAATAGTAGCGTTAATGATATCCAGTATCAACAGAGTGCAGCGTTTATAAGGGGCGAGTTTGGAAGAACGTTTCTGATGCAATTTTTGTTTGACAAAGTGACCTTGACTGCGCACAATAGAGATCGCCTTGTGAGGGGAGCGGTTGCGTTCCATCCAAGCGAGGGCCCGTAGTTCAATTGGTTAGAGCACCGCCCTGTCACGGCGGAAGTTGCGAGTTCGAATCTCGTCGGGCCCGTTTAGTTTTTGAGCTTCATTAAAAAGCCTCACTTCATTAGAAGTGAGGCTTTTTTGCTGTTTGTCTTAACCAGTTGTCTCAACCAGGGTCAACGTTTGGATCTCAAACTTTTAGATCTCAAGCTTTTAGATCTCGACTGTGCCGCCATACTTCACAGGCAGCTGATCTTCGGCAGGCAGGCCCATCACATCGCTATAGAGCTTGATGTACTCTACTGCTGACTGCTCCCAGCTAAAGCTCTCGGCCATGGCTCGCTTTTGCAAGGCTTCCCACTGCGGTTTGAAGCGGTAGGCTTCGGCCGCTCTAACCATTGAGGTGAACAGATCTAGCGGCTCGTAGCGGTCGAAGCAGTAGCCGGTGCCGGTCTGGGTGCTAGGTTCGTTGTGGCTAACGGTGTCTACAAGGCCGCCAGTGCGCCGCACGATAGGGACGCAGCCGTAGCGCATGGCAATCATTTGGCTGATGCCGCAGGGTTCGAAGCGGGAGGGCATCAGAAAGGCATCGCAGCCCGCGTAGATGCGGCGGGCGATCGCATCGCTATACATAATGAAGGAGGAGGCTCTGCCGGGATAGCGGTTGGCGAGTTCCCAAAGCTGGTTTTCGTAGTAGCGATCGCCCGTTCCCAACAGCACGAACTGTGTATCTGAATAGGCCAGATAGCGATCCATGGTCTGCAAAATGAGATCGATGCCCTTTTGCTCGACGAGGCGACTAACCAGACCTACTAAGAACGTATCGGGCGTTTGGGCTAGCCCCATTTCTTTTTGAATGACGGCTTTGTTTTTAGCCCGCTTGTCTAGCGCTGAGGCCGTATAGTTGTGCTCGATTTTAGAGTCGGTTGCTGGATCGAAGGAGTCGAGATCGATGCCGTTGACAATGCCACTGAGTTTGCCGCTAATAAACGAGAGCAGCCCTTCTAGCTCTTCTCCGTACTCTGGCGTTTGAATCTGCTGGGCGTAGGTGGGCGATACGGTGTTAACTCGATCGGCATACTGCACCGCTGCGGCCATGGTGTTATGGCCCTGCATAAACCAAGGGCACCAGGTAATGCGTTCTAACTTCCAGCGCCATGGCCCCTGGTAGGCCAGATTGTGAATAGTGAAAACGGTGCCGATGTCGGAGGTTTCCTTCATCCAGACGGGGAGCATCCCGGTGTGCCAGTCGTGGCAGTGAATGATATTGGGCTTCCAGTGGTTCCAGGCAAACTCGGCAGCGCCGTTGGCAAAAAAGGTAAAGCGCCATTCTTCGTCTTCACCGCCGTAAACCCTGTCTGGATCGAAGCAGGGATGCCCGAAGAGATAAAGCGGCACGTCGGTGCCAGGCATTATGGTTTCGTATACGGCAAACGAATTGAACATGCAGTGGCCCCACCATACGGGTTCGGCGGGCAAATCTACCTTGCCAACCATAGAGCCGTAGTAGGGCATAAACACGCGCACGTCGTGGCCCATGTCTTTGAGCACTTTGGGTAAGGTGCCCACTACATCGCCCATGCCGCCTACTTTTGCTAGCGGTGCGGCTTCAGCAGCCACAAATAGAATCTTCATACGTAAACCTTTTGCAAAACCATAGGAGAATCACTGCCTCTCGCTCATTTCAGTTTATAGCGACAAACCCCATCTCCCAAAGAGAGTTCAAAGAATCTCTTAGGAGATGGGGTTTGCAAGGCGAGAGGCAATGATGCTAGGAGACTCAATAGTCAACCGGCTCTGTCTGCCTAGTTATGTTTGTTAGTCAGCTGTAGTATCCGCTGGCGGTGCTTTGATAGCGACTTCTTCTTCCAACTGATCTAGCTGAATTTCTCGTTTACCGGGAATGTGCGTTTTCATGTGGTTGTGCTGCTGCTCATTCAGCTCTTTTAGCTGGCGATTGGCTACATCGAAAGCCTCTCGAATGAGCGCTTCTAAAGGTTGGTTTTGCTTGCCCTGGTCGGGGCTTTTGTCGACGACAACTTCTCGATCTTCAGGTACGGTAATGTCGAGTCGAACTCTGTAGGGAGAGCCATGTTCGGGATGATCGTGAACTTTTTCTATGGCCACATGGCAACTGCTAATTTGAGTATAAAACTGCTCTAGCTTGCCAATTTTTTCATCGATTAGGGTTTCTAAAGCTGAGGTTTTATCAACGCCGCGATAGGAAATTTCGGGAGGGACTCTCATATAGTTTAAGTTGCGTAAGTCGTATAGCCTTTCACTTTTAGCGAACTGTTGACACTTAAGCATCTACCCTATGCAATAACTTTGCAACAGAAAGCACCCAAGCGTTTAACTGCTTGGGTGCTGATTGAATCGGCCTGTCTGAAGCTGTCTATTAGCTTTTTCTATTAACTTTTCTGAGGCTCTTTATGAGGCTCTCCTTCAGATTCTAGATCGCCGGGGGTCTCGACATACATCTCAGGCTCGATGGCGTAGTTGTTGGTTAAGCCTTCGTTGCTAGTGGTGTACCCTTCTGTAGATTCTGTCTCTCCGGCTTCGTCTTTGGGCGTTGTTTTATAGTCTTCGCCTTCTCTTTCTTTACGAGCAGCGGTCTCCGCTGGAACAATGCCTCTGTCGAAGTTGTCTTCTTCGACGCTGTGGTCTTTTCTGGTGGGCATAGCTTTGTCCTCTAAACGTCTTTATTTAAATCGAAATCTATCAAAAGTAGTATGAAGAGATCTCGTAACTTCCAACATCTAGCCAAAGAAATAGAGGCCGTAATGGCGAAACATATCTTAAATAATTTTGCGCCAACGCCTTAGTAAGTTTGTTCTATTGCTAGCTGCGATTCTCTGCGTTGATAACGTCCAAAATTTCCTGAGCGCCCTGGTTTCTGAGTCTTTTTGCTAGCTCTTTGCCCATGCTTTCGGCATCTTGGGGTGAGCCGGTGACTTCATCTTTGATCAGCTGCTGACCGTCTAGACTGGCTACTATACCGGTTAGCGTGAGGGTGTTGCCTTCGATGAGGGTGTTAACGCCAATGGGTACTTGGCAGCCACCTTCTAGCTCGCGTAGAAAAGCTCGCTCTGCATAGCAGCGATCGGCGGTGGGCTTGTGCTCTAGCACTTTTAAGATAGCGAGAATATCGTCGTCGGCTTGGCGACATTCGATGCCGAGCGCGCCTTGTCCAACGGCGTGAAGTGAAATGCTTGGCGGCAGGATTTGGTGGATGCGATCGCTCATATCTAACCGATTTAAGCCAGCCGCTGCTAAAACAATGGCGTCGTACTCGCCTTCGTCTAACTTGCGCAGTCGGGTGTTGACGTTACCGCGAATATCTTTGAACTTGAAGTGAGGAAAATGATGGCGGAGCTGGGCCAATCGTCGTAGAGAAGAGGTGCCGATGACTGCGCCTTTTGGCAGCGTATCAAGCATTTTGTCCTTGTGCTTTTCGTGCACCACCATGGCGTCGGCTGGGTCTTCGCGCTCGGTGACGCAGCCTAACATGAGACCTTCAGGTAAGTTTGTTGGCAAATCTTTGAGCGAATGCACCGCAAAGTCGATGTCGCCGCTGATCATGTCGTCTTCTAGCTCTTGGGTGAAGAGACCTTTGTCGCCAATTTTAGAGAGGGCCACATCTAGAATTTTGTCCCCTTGGGTTTCCATCGTAGACACTTCAAAAGTGATGTCTGGGAAGTGTCGGCTTAGCTCGGCTTGCACCCAGTGGGTTTGCACCAGGGCGAGCTGGCTTTTACGAGAACCGATGCGGACAGTACGAGTGGCAACGTTGGAGGACATACGACGACGGGCATTTGCTATGGTGATCTAGCTGAAAACAGCGCAAGATCACAAGCCTACCGCAATTAGAGCTTGCTTTGAAGCCGCTATCCGGCGTTGTCCCTATGGTTCCGCCAATCCCTCTTTCAACTTGTCCGCTGACCTCTGTAGGAGCGCAGATAAACCCGGTTTGCGCTGGGCCTTCCATGGAACGTTACGTTCTGCAAACAAGCGTAAACTTGCCGCGACACAAAACACTAGTGGGGTCAGTTTTGCAGGCTTTGCGAATTTGGGGTTTGTCTGGCGTGATCTTCAGCGCGGCTTTGCTAGGTGGGGCAGATATAAGCGGATTGAAGGCTGGCGGGTTGCAGTTGAGTTTGGGCGGGGCGGCGGCGATCGCGCAACAGGTAGATCCGCAGGCTCGTGAAACATTTTTGTCTGATCCGCTGACGGCAAAGCCACGCGATCCGCTACTGCCGGTTGTTACCACAGACAGACCGCTGAGGCCGCTGGAGCTGCGATCGCTCAGAGAAGGCTTAGCGCAACTCAATCAGCAGGCGCAAGCGCAGCTGGCTGCTGGCCAATTGGATGAGGCGTTTGCGTCGCTGCTTAGAGAGATTCGACTGCGGCGGGTGTTTGGGCCGGTGGCGGAGTTTAATGCGATCGCGCCGGTGGCCGAACTTGCCTGGGAACAGCAGCGTTCGGAAGAAGTGCAGCTACTAACCCTGCGCATGCGTGAGATTTGGGCGGCTGTTCAGGTTGATTTGGCTGATCGGGAGGCAATGAACGCTGACGATCAGAGTTCTGAAGAGGCAGAAGTTTCCTCTCTACTTGAGGCGAGTGCGGAACCGGATATTGTGGTTTTAAGCGCGATCGCCCAGACATTTATAGATCTTCGCGATACTGACTATGCGGTTGCGGTCTATCGCCAAATTATTGATTTGTTAGTTGCTGAAGGCTCAGACCCGACTGCCGTTCAGCGAGGGCTAGCCGCCTATCATCTTTCCTGGTTTCAGTTTGCCGATGCGGCTGACGTTTATCTAACGCTGCTGCAGGCTGCGAGAGAACAGGGCAATCAGACGCTAGAAGTGGAGTATTTGGAGCAGCTCGTCTATAGCTATCAGCAGGCAAACTCACTGGAGAATGCGGCTAGGGCGCAGACGGATTTGGTAGGGCTGTATCAGGCGATGGGGCAGGAGGACAAGCTGCCGGTGCTGCTGCTGGCGATCGCCCAAAACTATCGCGCCCTGAACTGGACTAATGATGCGATCGCTTACTACCGCTCGGCCTACAGCGCAGGCCAACGGTTTGAGCAGTTCAGCGTTTCGGCGCAGGTTTTACGAGATTTGGGTGGGGTTTACCGGGCGATTGCGCTGACGGATGAGGCGCTGATAGCCTACAACCTGCTGGTGCCCGTGGAGGAGCAGGCCTATAACGACTATGGGATTATGAATGCCTACGATGATATTGGCCAGCTAGAGCGGCGTGAGGGCAACCTGTCCGAGGCTTTGCAGGCGTTTGAGAAGGCGCTGGTAATTTCTAACCGGCTGGGCTTGGATGAAGCTCGCTTTGTTGAGCAGATTGAGTCGGTGACGCAGCTAGAGCAAACAGGGCCAGTACCTTAGCCAGTGCCTTAGACGTTTTAGCGGTTGTAGAAGGCGGGAGAGCCTCTGTAAATGCGATCGCGCTGTACGTGAGAGAGTCTGGAATAGCCGCCCTGGTTGTCCTCACTTTCTTCGTTGCGAGGTGAGCCGTCTAGCTTGGCAAAAGGCTGTACAAAGGTGTGGCTAGGGCGATCGTAGGTGAGCACGGAGCCGTCTTCGATGTTGTAGATCCAGCCGTGAAGCTGAACATCGTTACGGTGGAGGTGCGATCGCACAGAAGGATAAGTCTTTAGATTGTCAATTTGCGTCAGCACGTTTTCGGCAACCAGAGTTGCTAGCTTATCTTTTTTATCTAAGTGGCCGTAGTGCTCTTCTACCAGTTCGCGCGTGGCCTCGGTATGCTTTAGCCAGTTGTACACCAGCGGCATCTTAGCTTCGAGTTCGCCGACTTGCAGCAGTCCTTTCATCGCCCCGCAGGTCGTATGCCCACAAACAATGATGTGCTGAATGTTCAGTGATTTGATGGCGTATTCGATAGTTGCGCCTTCGCCGCCGTTGGTGGAGCCGTAGGGCGGAATGATATTGCCCGCGTTGCGAATGACAAACAGATCGCCTAAGTCGGACTGGGTAATGAGCTCTGGCTGTACCCGTGAGTCTGAGCAGGTAATGAACAAAACCCGAGGGTGCTGGCCATGCGCGAGTTCTTCTAATAGCTCTCTATGCGCTGGAACATAGCTGCTTTGAAATTCTCGCAGCCCTTTGATGATGTCTTTCATGGCTTTGCATTCGCCTGGCTCGCAGGCGCTTCAACGAGGTTACTGTTTGCGATCGCTCTTCATCCAAGCGTCTTCTATTAGATTCTCATGTTTGAGCGTTCTCAGGGCGAAGGATTGCTAATCGGAGACATTTTCTCAGCTTCTGCTTCCTCAAGTGCCTCACTAAAGATTTGACCGGAAGGGCGCAAAACGGGCGTATTGAAGTCGATAACGGCCTGTTGCTGTGCGTCTTCTTCCGCCTGTAGCGCTACATTTGTTTCGTCTAGCAACTGCCAGACGGCTCGCATCATTTCCTCGGTGCCCTGCCGACTGACTGCCGACACGCGAAATACTTTTTCGCCACCGTTAACGGCTGCTAGCTGAGCGGCAATCTCATCGACCTCTTCTTTTAGCAGCGCGTCTATTTTGTTGATTGCCAAGAGCTGAGGCCGACCCGACAAATCGTGGCCATAAGCCGACAGCTCTTGCTGAATGGTCTGGTAGTCGGCGACTGGATCAACCGCCGTGCCGTCAATGAGGTGTAGCAGCAGCTTCGTGCGCTCAATGTGTCGTAAAAAATCGTGGCCGAGTCCTTGGCCTTGGTGTGCGCCTTCAATTAAGCCCGGAATGTCCGCGAAGACGGTGCCGTCGCCAGTGGGCTTGCGCACGACGCCCAGATTGGGGACTAGCGTGGTGAAGGGATAGTCGGCGATTTTGGGCTTCGCGGAAGAAAGCGTGGAAATCATAGTCGATTTGCCGGCATTGGGTAGACCGATGATGCCGACTTCTGCCAGCAGCTTTAGCTCTAGGCGGATGTTGCGAATAGCGCCAGGTGCGCCGGGCTGCGAATGCTCGGGTGCGCGGTTGCGATTGCTAAGGTAATGCCGATTGCCTAGGCCGCCTTTGCCGCCAGGTGCAATCACAAGCTGCTGTCCTGGTTCGGTTAAATCGCCTAGAAGTTTACCCGGCGAGTCGTCTAAATTAGCGGGTCTGCTGACGGGCTGGCCAGTGGCCTCATCGACGGTTTCTAAGTCGTAGACCAACGTCCCACAGGGCACTTCAATCACCAGATCTTCGCCGTTTGCGCCGGTTCGGTTGCTCGGGCCGCCTTTGCCGCCGTCTTTAGCCTTAAATCGGTGCGAGTAGCGAAAGTCTAGTAGGGTCTGTAGATTGCTGTCGGCTACGAGGACAACCGAGCCGCCTTTGCCGCCGGTGCCACCGGAAGGCCCTCCGGCAGGCACGAACTTTTCTCGACGAAAAGCAGTCAGGCCATCGCCGCCGCTGCCGCCTTCTACTTCAATTTCTGCTTGGTCTATAAATTGCATGACCTCATTCTACCGCCTTGATACTCACTGTATTGCTATCGGCGATCGCCGCTCTAATCTTTTGAGCGAGTTCTTTGTCTTGCTGATGCTTTGCCGTAATTGAGTTGAAGCGCTGCGGGGTCAAGCCATTGTCGTCAGCTAACCCTATAGCGGCGTTGCAGTAATCCACCAATATGCCCTGTAGGGCGACTCGATCTGCTTCGGCGACTTCGGGCATATCTTCCATATCACTGCTCAAGCAGCTCAGGCGGTTGTCTACCAGGCTGACCTCACTGTTGGCGGCTGCTAGCACATCGCTGGCCCCTTCATAAGCCGCTAAGCGCAAGGGTTCGATAGCGGCTACGGCGTTCGCGTAGTTGGCAATGTCTTCATCGGTGGTAAGGGTGGCTTCTTGGGCCTGAGCGGGTAATTGCTTAATCGAGGTGGCTAATTGAACCGCGCAAAGTGAGCTTAGTGCGATCGCTAATAAAATGCGAAGGCGATGTTTGTACCCAGTACGACTTGAAGACATAGCGACTCGTCCCGTCTATATATAGCTGATTTAGATGATTTTCAAAGAATGCTGCTGTGACAGCAACCATCTGCATATTCTAGAGGAGCCGCGACCGCTTACTGAATCTGGGCCGGTTAAAAAACGGTAGAAGGCTTAGAAACAGCCTGCAATTTCTACCATTTTGGTTTGTAACGTAATTTCATCGGGTGCGCCGCGCTTCAAAGCAAATTCTAAATCGAGGAGTAGGGCCAAGGCTTTTTCTAGCTGAGCGGGCGATTGCCCTCTTACCTGCTTTTGCAAAATATAAACTCGCTTGGGATTGTTAATCTCAGCCGCTTTTGCAATCACGCGTACATCGCGCTCGCCTTCCGCCTCCATCAGACTTACCCACAGCCAGCGGCGGAACTGCCCGACCAGGGTGGCTACGATCCGCAGCGCATGTTCGTTGTTTGCCAACAAATCACTGGCTAAACTGAGCGCCTGCGCCGTTTTTCCTGCAATTAATGCTTCTGAGAGCTGGAAACTGGTCTGCGTACTGACCGTTACTAGGCGCGTGACCATCTCGGGCGGCAGCGGCTCCGTTTTAACGTTGCCCTGATGGCTCCAATACAAACTGAGCTTTTCTAACTCGTTATACAGTCGGCGCGTGTCACTGCCAACCGCATCAGCTAATAGCATTGCCGACTGTGGCTTAAGCTGTAGCCCTGCCTCTTGAGCCACTCGCTTAACCTGAGAAATAATTTGGTCGGTTTGCCAGGGCGCAATTGAAGCAAATTCCTTGATTTCTGCATATTGCTTTAAGAGCTTGGTCGATTTTAGCCGTCCGTCTGGCTTGTTTGTGCTTGTGAGCAGCAGCACCGCTGTTTCTGGCACGATAGGCAGCGTCCGCGACAGCTCGGTCATCACCTCTTCGGAGCAGCGCTGGCCTAGCGTTGTGTTGGCTAACAGCACAAACCGTTTGCCCATCCCAAAAGGAGGCGTCATGGCCTGATTAAGCGCTTGCATAGGGGCCTCGGCGCTTTCTGGTGCAATGCGGTTGTAGTTGAAATTTGCCCAAGCGGGATCTAGCGTGCGATCGCGCAATGCATCCACTGCTTTCTTAAGACGAAATTCATCATCTCCCCAAAAATAGTAGACTGGCATACCACATACCTAATTAAGAGTCAACGGTCAATAGTAGATTTTCCCTTTGTAAGGAATATGTTACATTGGTTTACATAAGTCCAAAGAGGCTACTTTTATGACAACTGCAATTTTAGATGCTCTCATCGTAATTGCTGGCGTGGCAGCGCTAGCGAATGGTGCGGCTACTCCTGCTCCTGAAGCTGTGCGTATCCCTGTCCGTAGCGACGATGGCCGCAATCGCAGCCAAAATCGCGACTAGGCATTTTGACTGTATAGAGCGAGTTATCTCGCAATTACTGAGAAGTTTTTACATAGAGGCGTTCATCTTTACTGGTGAGCGCTTTTTGTATGGCTACTTTTGTATGGCTACTATTTAGGCTTTATGTACATATCAGCTTAGGTGCATATTAGCTCAGGTGCATATCAGCGCATCCGAGAGAAATAGAGGTAAATAGAGAGAGACAGGTATGTTTCCATTATTTGATAGACTTTCTTCTATGCAAAATAAATAGCTATTCTCAAGTATTTGCGAATAAGAGCAGAAGGAAGTCACTGTGATTCATGCAACGCTCCATCAACTTAAGGTATTTGAAGCCACGGCTCGACATGGGAGTTTTACCCGCGCCGCCGAGGAGCTATACCTAACGCAGCCAACGGTTTCTATTCAGGTAAAGCAGCTCACTAAAGCTGTCGGCTTGCCGCTGTTTGAGCAAATCGGCAAGCGGCTGTATCTAACCGAAGCTGGGCAAAAGCTGCTGGCGACCTGTCAGGAAATATTTAATGGCCTAGAGCAGTTCGAGATGTCGGTAGCTGACATTAAAGGGATGAAGCAGGGGCAGCTAAAGCTCGCGGTAATCACTACGGCTAAGTATTTTGTACCTAGGCTGCTAGGGCCTTTTTGTCAGCGCTATCCCGGTATTGATATTTCGCTCAAGGTAACGAACCATCAGCGGATACAGGAAAGTATGACTAATAATGAGGACGATCTGTACATCATCAGCCAGACGCCCGACCAGCCGGATTTAACGATTCATCCGTTTTTAGAGAATCCGCTGATTGTCCTAGGGCCAACGGGTCATCCCTTAGCCCATCAGCAGAATGTGCCTATTGAAAAGCTGAATGACGAGCCATTTATTATGCGCGAGCCGGGTTCGGGGACGCGGATGGCGGTGGAGAAGATTTTTGGCGATAACGACGTGCAGGTAAAGGTGCGGCTGGAGCTAGGAAGTAATGAGGCGATTAAGCAGGCGATCGCAGGTGGTCTGGGTATCTCTGTACTCTCACAGCACACCATCATTTCTGAAGGTACAACAGGCGAGTTTGCCATTCTCGATGTGGAGGGCTTTCCAATTGAGCGCCACTGGTATGTGGGCCATTTGGCCGGAAAGCAGCTTTCGGTGGTGGCGGAGACCTTTTTGAATTATTTGCTGGAGGAAAGTCCAGCGATGGCGAAGAAGTTGCTGCCGGGTTTAGGCGCAGCGGCGCTGAATTCGGAGCCTGAGAAAATAGCGGTTGCTAAAACCTAATGCAACGTCGCCTTGATTTTGAGCGTTGATAAATCGCTAGGGGCATATTCGCTCTTAATTTGGCAGACGTTATTTGGCGGACTGCTCTAGCGCTTTGAGCACTTTGTCGTGAATCTCGCCGTTGCTGACGACAACGCCAGTGGTTGAGAGTCTAGCTGACTTTGAGAAGTCGAGGGCTTTGCCGTACATGTCTGTGACTCGCCCACCGGCTTCTTCTACGACAATGACGCCTGCGGCATGATCCCAAATTTTTTCCTGGTAGCCGGGATATTTGGGTGAAGGTAGGCGTAGATATAAAACGGCGTTGCCTGAGGCGACTGCGCCGTATTTGGCCTGAGAGTCCATGCGCATGGACTCGGCGGTGACGCCTGCGGCTTTAGCGATCGCACTTTGTAAAGACTGATCGCCATGGCCAGACTCCACGCTTTCAACAAAGCGAAAATGCTCAGCATCCGCAGAATTCGTGACTTTAATGGGCTCCGGGCTGCCGCCGTCTAGGGTTTGCATCGTCGCCCCCTCACCGCGCACAGCTACGAACAAAAATCCGGTCTTATCGCCTAGCGTTAGGGCAGGGCAGGCCAATACGCCGACTTTAATCTCGCCATCTGCGATCATTGCTAGCGCAACAGCATATTGATCTTTACGCAAAAAACCTTTGGTGCCGTCAATCGGATCAAGCGTCCAATAGCGGCTAGCGACCTCTCCATTGCCGTGGTCAATCCACTGGATAACCTGCTCGGGCGTAGCACCGGCAGCGACCTGTTTTACGTAGTCGGTTACCTGCTGTAACCGCTCGGCCATTTCAGGCGTTTTTAGCTCGCCTGCATCTTCTTCTCCAACGACTGGATCGTTCGGAAAGGACTCGGCCAGCGCTTTGCAAACGACCGCTTGAGCGCCAAAGTCTGCAACCGTTACGGGAGACTTATCTTTTTTTTCGATGGCCTCTGGCACCATAGTTTGGCGGACTTGCTCGCATACTTTAGCCGCTGCAATTGCCGCTGCGATCGCGACTTCCTTTTCCTGCTCAAACGCCATCTGTATTTTCCTTCAAGATCAAAATAATGCTACAGGCAGATCGCTGCAATTTCAGTGACCCAACCCAGGCCCATAAAAGTTTACTAGGCAATTGCCCTACTTCCGGGATGACTGACTCTTCGACTTACGAACTGCTCTCTTCCGCTTCGTCTTCGTCATCGGTCAGTCGATAAACTTGAGTCCAGTCTCGAGTGCCCCAGTGCTGGCAGGCAAAAGATGCAACTCTACTGGCCTTTAGCAGCGCTTCTTCGAAAGTGTGAGTCAAATAAAAGTGGCAGAATGCGCCGTGAAAAATATCACCTGCCCCAAGCGTATCTACTGCTTTTATCTGAGGGACTTCTAGCGTTTGGCGCCTAGATTCGTCTAGGTATTCGATCGGCTGATGGCCATGGGTGATAGCGATTTGAGGAATATCTAGAGCGCTTAAGTAAGCGAAAACGCTATCTGTGGTCTGACAGTCGGGCGGCCAGAAATTAGCGGATGCGACGACGACATCTGCAAGGGCTAGCACAGTTTCAAACTGGGGCTTCCAGCTGCCCGCATCTACCACCACTGGAATTTGCCTAGCCTTAGCCCACTGCGCAATCTGAGCACTTGCAACCATCTGATGTCCGTCTATTAGCACGATGCTGACGCCTTCTAAGACATCTTCCGACTGAGTGGCTTTGACCTGCAGGTTTTTGGCATTGCAGGTAATTATGGCGCGATCGCCGGTCTCTTTCGACACCACAATCGAAGAAACCGGCGGCGGCTCCATCCAATTTTCATTTAGCTCGCTAAGGGTAACGCCCTGCCCGCGCAAATCTTTTCGCAGCAGCGTTGTCAGCGGATGTCCGCCGATGACAGATAGAAGCGTTGCCTTATTAACTGCCGAACCGCCTAGCTGAGCAAAGGCGACTGCCGCATTGGTTGCGGGGCCGCCAGCAACCAGCAGGTTTTTTTCGGCAACGACTTTCTCGTTTGCGGCAGGCGGATGGTCTGCCTGATAAAAGCAGTCAAGCGTGGTGAGTCCGACAAAGAGGGCGTGCTTTTTAGCCATCGTAGGTTGTGTCTACCCGCAATAGATAGGCGAAAGGGCTACCGCTTGCTACGGTAGGATCTCAATATAAAGCTTTGGGTCGCGGATGCTGGTGGCAAATTTAACAATGGCAGCGGAAGAGAGTGGCCTTGCGATCGGCGTCCTTTATCTAGTCGGTACACCCATTGGCAACCTAGAAGATATGACTTTTCGAGCGGTGAGAACGCTCAAAGAGGTTGATGTCATTGCGGCTGAGGATACCCGGCATACAGGTAAGCTGCTCCAGCATTTTCAAATTAAAACGCCGCAGATTAGCTACCACGACCACAATACGCAGCAGCGAATTCCTCAGCTAGTTGAGCGGTTGCAGCAGGGCGACGCGATCGCGCTAGTAACCGACGCGGGCATGCCAGGGATTTCCGATCCGGGGTACGAGTTGGTCTGTGCTTGTGTGGCCAAACAAATTACGGTGGTGCCAATTCCAGGGCCTTCGGCGGTGGTGACGGCGATTGCGGCTGCGGGTTTGCCGTGCGATCGCTTTGTCTTTGAAGGCTTTTTACCGGTTAAGGGCAAGTCTAGAAAAGAGCGCATTGAGGCGCTAAAGTCGGAGCCGCGTACCGTTGTTTTATACGAGAGTCCCCATCGACTCGTTAAGACCCTAACAGAGCTTGGCGCGGTGCTTTCTCTTGAGCGTTCGGTGACGCTAGCCAGAGAGCTAACGAAGCGCTATGAAGAGTTTTGGCGCGGGACGATTGGCGAGGCGCTAGCGCATTATGATATAACGGCACCAAAAGGTGAGTTTACAGTCGCGATCGCGCCTACTCTGCAAGCAACCGCTACCCTCTCAGAATCTGAAATCACTACTGAGCTACAAAACCTGATTGCCCAAGGAATTTCTCGCACAGAGGCTAGCAAGAGGATTGCTCAGCGCACCACACTCTCGAAGCGCGATATCTATAAAATCTCGCTAGAAGTCGATATTTACAGCGTTTTACAGGACAAAAGTGCTGGTGAACCGTTGTTGGATTGAGATGTCTATGCTGTACGCCGCTTACGGTTCTAACCTACATCCATTTCGACTTCAGCAGCGAACCCCATCGGCTCAATTTGTCGGAACCGGCATAATCGCTCACCACACCCTACGGTTTCACAAACGTGGCTACCGAGATTTTTCAGGTAAATGCAACCTCGTTTCGCAAATAGAAGATGTGGCCTACGTTGCTATTTATGACGTTCCAGCGCACGAACTGAACCTGCTCGATAAGGCCGAGGGGGCAGGCGCTGGCTACGATAGGACAACTATCAAAGTCGATGACTTTGGCGATTGTGTTATTTATCTAGCGGCTTTTGAGCATATTGATGAGAGTCTAGTCCCGTTTCGTTGGTACAGGGCATTGGTTGTTGCTGGGTGCGAGCAGTTGGCGTTTCCGGCTGAGTATATTGAACGGATTCGAGCGGTTGAAGCTGTACAGGATAAGGTGGGCGATCGCCGAAATTTTCATCTGAATCTTGTCAGACAATGCCGTGAATTTGACGAGCTACCTTAACCGGTACTTAGTCTTTGCTGGCTATATGTTCTGTATGATGATGCAGGTCATATTTGCTACAAGCTCTGAAAATTCCTTGAAAAGATTGATTCCTAAGCATTTCTGGCTTTGCCACAGGTACTATGGTTCTTATTGAAAAGACTACCTCACAACTGGTCAGCTCTCCTGTTCAAGCAGTTGAGGCCGTTCAATCGGCGGTTGAGCATCTGATTATTCTAGATTTCGATGAGACGCTGTTTCTACGGAATTCTACCGAAGCGTATCTAGACGCTATTTATCCGCGTCCGCTAGGTGCACTTTATTTATTAGTAGCCAAGCTCACTCGGCCTTGGCGGTGGCTGTCGAGGCACTCAAAAGAGAACGATATTTCAAGAGACTGGTTCTTTGTGCTGTTCGCAACGCTGCTGTTTCCTTGGACGCCTCTAGTTTGGCGATTTAAGGCTAAACGGCTAGCGCAAGCACATTGGAATTTGGATTTGATAGAGGCGATTGATCGCAATCCTAACGCGCAAGTGGTAGTGGCAACGCTAGGGTTTAACTGGATTGTGAACCCGCTGCTGAAGCATCTGCCAGAGGCGATCGCCTCTAAGGTCAACCAAGATACGATTGCCTGTCGTTTTTGGCAAGGCGCCGCCGATCGCGCTAAAGGAAAGCTGAGAATGGTCGCAGAGGCCGTGGGAGAAGCTGCGCTATCTGAGGCAGTTGTCGTAACCGATTCTTTAGCGGATGAGCCTTTGCTATCTGCTGTGAGAACGCCTTGCTTGGTGCAATGGCCAGAAGCTAAGTACATCCCGGCGATGAACAATTTTTATGCGCCGCTACGCGCTTTATTTTCGAAGGCGAAAGCATAAGGTTGTGAAGTCTATCCGGTAGCGATCGCAGCCTGCGTAGCTTCCTTTGGGCGATTTGTATACCTGGTATATGCCCAGTATATGCCCGGCGATTACATACCTATAGCAGAAAAGGCAGAGCTTCAGCCCTGCCTTTGAAGTCGATTATATAAAGTGAAAGTCAGTGAATCTAAGGCTTAGCCTAAGGCAGCTGCACCACCAACCACTTCTAGAATCTCTTGAGTAATCGCGGCCTGACGCGCCTTGTTATAAGACAGCGTTAGCGACTTCATCAAGTCTTTGGCGTTTTCGCTGGCGCTGTTCATCGCTGTCATCCGAGATGCGAGTTCGCTCGCTGCCGATTCCTGCATCGCTCTCAATATTTGGTTGTTGAGATAGAGCGGCAGCAGAGCGTCGAGAATCTGAGCAGGATCTTGCTCAAAGAGCATGTCTTTTGGAAACTCGTTCATTTCGGCTTCAGGAGCGGCTTCACGCTCGACGGCCAAACGACCATCGCGGCTGGTGAGTCGGAAAATTTCGTCGTCTTGCGCTTCTAAACCTTGAGGGTCTAACGGCAGCAAGGTTTGAGTAACCGGCTTGTTGCTTACCAACGACAAGAAGCGAGTGTAGACTAGCTCTACTCTATCTACAGACTCTGAAAGGAACAGAGACAGCAGCTCATCGGCAATAGTAGAAGCTTCATCCGCTGTGGGAATTTGCTCTAAGCCCGTATATTTTGCTGCAACGGGTGCACTACGACGCTCAAAGTACTGAATCGCCTTGCGTCCTACTAGAACGTAAGTATAGTCAAGTCCCTCTGCCTGTAGCTCTTTCGCTCGGTTTTCAGCGCGACGGATAACGTTGGCGTTGTAGCCACCGCACAGACCGCGATCGCCCGAGACAACCATCAGCGCAACTTTCTCGGTATCCCGCTTTTGCAGTAGCGGCAAATCGCTTGTATCTTCAAACTTTAACCGGCTTTGCAAGCTGTAAAGCACCTGGGCTAAACGGTCGGCAAAAGGACGAGTTGCGTTGACTTGAGCCTGGGCGCGACGTACTTTTGCAGCCGCGACTAAGCGCATTGCTTCGGTGATCTTTCGCGTGTTTTTGACCGACTTAATGCGATCGCGAATTAGTTTTAAATTAGCCATAATAGTTTCCTCTTCAGGCCGCTTGCTCAAAGGCAAACGACCCTAGGTACTGATCTCCTACGCCGCTTTGAAAGCTTGCTTGCTTTCAGCGATCGCTTCTTCCAACAGCTTAATCGCCTCATCCGTCAGCTTTTGAGTGCTGTTGATTTCATCCACAAACGCCTTCTTGCTGGTATTGAGATAGCCGATCAGTTCTTCAACGTAGTCGGCAATTTTCTCAACTTCGATGTCGTCGAGTTTACCGTTAATACCGGCGTAGATGACGGCTACTTGCTCCGGCAAAGAGCGAGGAGAATACTGCTTCTGCTTGAGAATCTCACGCAGACGCTGACCGCGAGCAAGCTGAGCTTGAGTGGCAGGGTCTAGGTCGGAAGCGAACTGAGCAAACGCTTGCAGTTCGTCAAACTGGGCTAGTTCGAGCTTCACCTTACCGGCTACTTTCTTAATGGCCTTGGTTTGCGCGGCAGATCCTACTCGGGATACCGAAATACCCGCGTTAATCGCTGGGCGCAAGCCAGAGTTAAACAAGTCAGAAGAAAGGAAGATTTGACCGTCGGTAATCGAAATTACGTTCGTTGGAATGTAGGCCGATACGTCACCCGCTTGGGTTTCAATAATCGGTAGCGCCGTCATGCTGCCTTCGCCTAGCTCGGGGCTGAGCTTAGCGGCACGCTCTAGCAAACGCGAGTGAAGATAGAACACATCGCCAGGGTAGGCTTCACGACCGGGTGGACGCTTGAGCAGTAAGGACATTTGACGGTATGCCTGGGCTTGCTTGGTCAAGTCATCGTAGATGACGAGCGTTGCTTTGCCTTTGTACATGAAGTACTCAGCAACCGAAGCGCCTGTGTAAGGCGCTAGGTACTGAAGGGCCGCTGGGTCGTTAGCGTTGGCTGCAACCACGATGGTGTATTCTAGTGCGCCGCGATCTTCGAGTACCCCGACGACTTGAGCAACAGAAGACGCTTTTTGGCCAATCGCAACGTAGACGCAAACAACGTCCTGGCCCGCCTGGTTGAGAATAGTGTCAATAGCGATCGCCGTCTTACCGGTCTGACGGTCACCAATAATAAGCTCACGCTGACCGCGGCCTACTGGAATCATCGCGTCAATTGCGGTAATACCGGTCTGCAAAGGCTCATATACCGACTTTCGGCCAATGATGCCAGGCGCAGGAGATTCAATCAAACGAGTTTCGGTTGTAGCGATCTCGCCTTTTCCGTCGATGGGTTCGCCTAGCGTATTGATAACGCGACCTAGCATTGCATCGCCTACCGGCACTGACGCAATTTTGCCAGTGGACTTAACCGTGCTGCCTTCTTGAATTTTGCGGCCAGTACCCATGAGTACTGCACCTACGTTGTCTTCTTCTAGGTTTAAGGCGATGCCAGCAGTGCCATCGTCAAACTCAAGGAGTTCGCCAGCCATGGTGTTGTCTAGGCCATAGATGCGGGCGATGCCGTCACCAATGGAAAGAACGGTGCCAACGCTGTCCGCTTTCACGTCCTGATCGTATTGTTCTATCTGCTGCTGAATAATGCTGCTAATTTCGTCTGGTTTGATGCTAACCATGAAGAGTTGCTCTACTAACTACCGAATAAACTACAAAAACTTTGGGATATTTGACTTTCGTTTTGAGGATCAGATCTCAAGCGTAAGGAAATTAAGATACGCCTAGCTGCAAGCCAATGCGGCGAAGCTGCCCGCGAATGCTGGCATCTAGCACCTTAGAACCAATTTGGATGATTACCCCACCAATTAGATCCGGGTCGACGCGAGACTCTAGCTCAACAGACTTGGCCTGGGTCATGCCCTGCACTTTTTGACGCACCGTTTCTCTTTGCTCGTCACTTAGCTCAACCGCAGAAATTACCTCGGCTAGCACCGTCTGATTCAATTCACGCACTAAGGATTGGAACTGCTCCAAAATTGGCTTTACTAGCGCAATTCGACCTTTATCTACCAACAGCATCATGAAGTTTTTCATCTGCACGTTGGCATCGTCGCCCAACACCTTTTTTATGACGCCTCTTTTGGCTTCTTTATCAGCAATAGGATTAGATAGAAACTGCGATAGCTCGTCAGACTCTTTCATCAGGCTTAAAAGTTCGCCTGCGGTTTGACTCAGCGTCTCTACACTGTCTTTTGACTTGGCAATAGACAGCAGCGCTTGAGCGTAAGGAGCCGCAACCTGTGAAGTAGCAATACTCATTTGTGTTTCTCCTAATCCTTTAGCTGGGCGATGCTTTGGTCAATCAGCGCGGACTGCTTGCCTTCGTTGAGCACTTCGGGTAAGCGCGATCGCACTTTCTCTAGAGCCATCGCAGACACGCGCTGACGCAATTCTTGCATCACCTTTTCCTGCTGCGAGGTCAGGTCTTGAGCCGCAGACGCCTTCAGGCGCTCCACGTCTTTTGCCGACTGATCTAGCACCGCTTGACGAGCAGCTTCGGCATTAGTCTTAGCGTCCGCCTTGATTTTCTCTGCTTCTTTCTTAGCCATCTGCAGCTTTTGCTGCTGCTCAGCTAGAGAGGACGCCGCTTTCTTCTGCCGCGCCTCCGCCTCTGTAATCGCTTTTTCAATCGCTTCGCGGCGCTCTTGGAGCTTGCTGCCCAAAAAGCCACGACCGAAGTAAAAAAGGACGCCAATAATAATGACCAGGTTAATCAGGTTTGTTTCGAGGATGTCGAAATTCAACCCAAATCCTTTCGTTTCAGAGGCCAGCAGCCCCAACGCTTCCGTTAACACTTTCGATACCTATACTGCGTCTCTTGCCTTTTTTTGCTGTTAGGCCGCTGAACCCAACAACTTCCCTAAAATCTGATCGCTTAAAGAATCGACCTTTTGCTCAAGCTGGCCCATAGCCGCTGCTTTTTGCTCGTCTAATTCCTTTTGCACCTGTTCGCGCTGAGCGGCGGCTTCTTGCTGAGCATCTGCCTGCTTTTGAGACGCAATTTGCTGAGCTTCGGCCTGAGCCTGCTCAATTACGCTGCGAGCTGCTTTGCGGGTGTCCGCTAAAGACTGCTCGTACTCAATAGCTAGCTTCTCGGCTTTGGCCAAACGCTCTTGGGCATTTGCTTTGGTGCTTCTAACGTAAGCGTCACGCTCATCAATAGCTGCGCCCAAAGGCTTGTAAAAGATGGCGTTGAGCACAGCCATCAAGATCAAAAACTGAATGGCCATCAAAGGGAGCGTGGCATCTAGGTCAAATAACCCGCCCGCTTCTTCGGTCGCTTCAACAGCTTCAACCGCTAGTAATGTCAGTCCCGTCCACATGGTGTTTCTCTTAAACCTAGTAATTAACGCTCATCCGCATAGCGAAATGGGGTCAAAGAACAAGCCTTTAACCCCACCGTTAAGCCTATGCAAATGGGTTAGCAAACAAGAGTACGAGTGCAACCACAAGACCGTAGATGGTCAATGCTTCCATAAAAGCCAAGCTGAGCAGCAGGGTGCCGCGAATTTTGCCTTCTGCTTCAGGCTGGCGAGCGATACCTTCAACGGCTTGACCAGCAGCATTACCCTGACCAATACCAGGGCCGATAGCCGCTAGACCAACAGCCAAAGCAGCCGCGATAACAGATGCACTAGCAATAGTCGGATCCATGATGTTCTTCCTTTTAATATTAAACGTCGATCAAAGCTCTTCAGAGAAAGCGACTGACTTAAGCCAGCCAAATTAACTGAGAGCGAATAAGAGTGAGATTAATGAGAGTCTCTATCTCTCAGGTCTGTTCAAACGGATTTATTCAAACAAAAAGACTCTTTAAGAGTCTTTTTAATATCGAAGATAGAAGTCTAATGACCTTCCATGGCTTCGCCAATGTAGGCGGCTGCTAAGGTGGCAAAAATTAATGCCTGAATGGCGCTGGTAAATAGACCTAGAACCATTACGGGCAAAGGCACAAATAGAGGCACTAGCAGCACGAGTACAGCAACAACTAGCTCGTCTGCCAGGATGTTTCCAAAAAGTCGGAAGCTGAGCGAGAGCGGCTTGGTGAAGTCCTCAAGAATGTTGATAGGTAGCAGGATGGGCGTAGGCTCAATGTACTTGGCAAAGTAGCCCAAACCGCGCTTGCGAAAACCTGCGTAGAAGTAGGCTAGCGAAGTTAATAGCGCTAGTGCAACGGTTGTATTGATGTCGTTGGTCGGTGCGGCTAGCTCACCGCCTGGAATGTGGATTAGTTTCCAGGGAATCAGTGCACCTGACCAGTTAGAAACAAAGATGAATAAAAAGAGTGTGCCAACAAAAGGCACCCAGGGGCGGTACTCCTTTTCACCAATTTGATCCTTTGCTAGATCGCGAATGAAGTCCAGGGCGTATTCCATGAAGTTCTGAAGGCCTGATGGAATGCGCTCTATTTTTCGAGTTGCTAAAAAAGCGACGCCAATGAGCAGGGCGGATACGAACCAGGAAACTATAAAGACCTGACCGTGGAGCTTCAATCCGCCGATATGCCAGTAGTAGTGCTGACCCACTTCTAACTTAGCTAGAAGCGAAGGATTTAAGAGTTGAAAGGTGTTTAGCATCGCCGTTTTGAGTCTCTGTTATATCTGCGTTTAAGCCGTTTGCTGAAACTATCTCGTTTTGAGGTCGAGATGGAAGAAGTTGAAGGGGCCTGAAGCCAATCTTTGTAGCGATGATTACCGACTTAGGATGGTCACTCGCCTTATGTTCATCACTGGTTGCGGGCACTCAGGTCTGCGACTACATCGGCTAGCGCTTTGTGGTTTCGCACTGCGATTTCGCTTTACGATTTTGCACTTAGGCTTGACTCGGACGGGGTAGTGCATAAGTCCACAGCACAAAAGTAATGAGCGCTGCTTTGTAAGTCAAAAACCCTAAGAAAACCGGCAATACAGCCAGCTGATTCCACTGAGTTGCCACTACTAGCACACCAATCAGAATCGCTAATCGCCCGCTGCTAGACTTGGGTGTGCTACGACCAATCTGGCCGACGCTCCTTGCCAACATCCGCAGATACACAACGCCAGTACAGGCACCTAACAAATAGTTTAGTGCGATGTTTAGCGAGTAAAAGTACCAAACAAACCCAAATATTACGAGACTAAAGGCAATCGTTAGCTGAAGTAAGTCTTGCTGTAGCTTGTAGTAATCTTCCATGGCCGTCTCTGATGGCGGCGGCAGGATAATTTCAGGCTTGGTTGGCTCCGTCTCAAGGGCTGATGGCTCAACGTCTAGAGTGGAATCGGCTGGTATATTTGGTGCTTCGATGGGTTCTTGAGCAGATGCTTCTTGGGCGAAAGTCACAGTTGCAGAACGCGGAGAAAAGTTCGTTAAACCAGTCGGTTTGTGGGCAGCGTTAACTGCTTCAAACCAAGGGCAATCATATCACGGCAACAATACTTATAAAAAAAGTTTTAACCGTAGTGGCAAGGGCTAATGTTCGGCAGGCGTTAGCATAATGAGCTGTTTGGACTGTAGATTGCGCACGCCTTCTAAATTCAATCCGGTGTCTTCTAACGCGGCTGACACCGTGCGATCGCCCTTACAGTTCTGCATGAAGGCAAATTCCTCATCGCTGAGCGAAACGACTTGATAGTCGTAGTTGAAAAAGCTCTTACTGGGCCATCCTTCAATGCATCGATGCCGTTCTGGGGTGGCGTTCATCAAGGTCTCATCATTTTCCCAGCTGGCTTTTCCGAGCGGCGATCGCGCCACAAAAAATTCGTAATGGGTCAGCTCTGGATCGAGCACTTCGATCAGGCGATAGCGATCGCGCTCGGACAATCCTTCTGCTCGAGCCATTAACTCTGGCGCAGCGCCGACTAGCCGCTCTAGATCCCAGTACTGCGGATTTGAGAAGCCAACAAAGTCTAATCCTGATGATTCTACTAAGTCGAACAGCGTATTTACGTTGTAGTCAATCTCTTGAGGATGCACGTACATATCGGCAAAGCATTCATCTCGCTTGTTCTCCATAGACCAGCGGGTTTCCTCGCGCTTTCTCAGTCGGTTTTGTTCGGGCAGTGAGGAGAATAAGGTGCGGCCTACTTGCACGCCATCTTCGTAGTCGCCGCGTTGGCTGCCCTGGAGAAGTGCGATCGCCTCTTGCGTTAGCTGAATCTCAAATCGTCCTAGCTCCGCATAAACAAAAATATGTAGAATTCCGCCGGGCTTTAGCTTTTTGGACAGCGCCTGGATACCTCGAATCGGATCGGGCATATGGTGCAGCACCCCGACGCAGTTAATTAAGTCGAACTCGCCGGGCACCTGTTCGACATCATATATAGAGAGATTTTGAAAAGCGACGCGATTTGCTCCAGAGCGGCGACATCTCTCGGTGGCGACTTTAATAGCTCCTGCGCTCAAGTCAATCCCAATTACTTCAGCTTCTGGGTTGAGATGTACTAGATACTCTGTACCTACTCCCGTTCCACAGCCTGCGTCTAGGATTCGAACTTTATCCGTCTGGGGTCTTTGCCCGGTACAAAAGCTGTAGGCAGAGGGCCAGTGCCAGCGCCAGTTGTAGCCTGGTGGGGCTTCGTCTAGCATTGGCTCCGGTGGAAAGGGATAGGTGTCGTAAAGCTTGGCGACTGCCGAACTGACTGCTGTTTGAGAATCCGATTCGGCGACGGGACTCACTGCCGCGCCTGCCAAATTGCGAGCAGGGTTAATAGGAGCTACTGAGGAGGGGTCAGCCATGCGCGATTGTTCTCGACTTGAATTACTTAAGTTACTGATAAAAAGAGGGCGATTGCTGTTTAGATCGTCTTCCTAGCATCCCTCAGCTAGCCACCTTTAGCGAAACTCAACAAAATCAAACTTTACAAAACTTATCTCTGCTCTCAGCTGGCGACAGCATCTTCTATGATCCTATAGAGAGAACTTTGCTCATAAAGAGAGAACTTTTCACTGAGACTGCAACCTTTAGCTCTATCAATACGGTTCTTAACAATCGAGTATTGCCCTTTCCAAATCGTCCTACTCTGGAAAATACAGCTTTTAGGTACGAGTCTAAAATTCTTATATAGGGAGTCTTCGAGAACTCATGACAGTGACAGCTAGCGGTGGCAGCTCTGTAGCACGGCCCCAACTCTATCAAACCCTGCCTGCCTCTACGATTGCTCAGGCAGAGCAAAAAGACCGATACATAGAGCGCACCGAGCTAGGTGAACTCAAGACGTTTTTCGATTCTGGTCTTCAGCGAATTCAAATTGCCCAAACGATCACTCGCTACTCTGAACTGATTGTTTCTCAAGCGGCTAACCGCATCTTTACCGGTGGTTCTGCGCTAGCCTACTTAGAAAAGCCAGATAGTACCTCGATGGAGAAGACGCGAGGTGGCGTCGTTCTAGACGAAAGAGAAGCTTCTCGGCTAGGCACCTCTACTTTTGTAGAAGGCAACTCAAATAAGGGCGGCGGTATTCTCGGCAGTATTCGCAACTTATTGGTCAACGATCCTGAGATTGGTGCGGCTCCTGCTAACTTCAGGCCCATCAACGTAGCTCGCTACGGTCCTCGCAACATGCAAAAATCTTTGCGAGATATGAGCTGGTTCTTGCGCTATCTCACCTACGCGATTGTTGCTGGCGACCCCAACATTATTAAGGTGAACGTTCGTGGCCTGCGAGACATCATTGAGAATGCCTGCTCCACGCCAGCTACGCTAGTTGCCTTGCAGACGATGCGCGGTGCCTCTGTAGGCTACTTCGATGATGAAGGCGCTAAGGATATTGTCCGTCAGTACTTTGACGTGATGCTGAGCGAGTTTCGTGGCCCTACGCCTTCTACCAAGCTGCGCCAGCGTCAGTCTAAAGATGTCCAAGGCCTAGAGCTGCCTCAGATTTACTACAACGCTTCTGAGCGGCGGCCTAAGTATGCGATGAAGAATGGTCTCTCATCTACTGAGAAAGATGAGGCGATTAGAGCCGCCTACCGACAGGTCTTTGAGCGAGACATTAAGCGCGAGTTTTCTAAGTCGATTTCTTATCTGGAGTCGAAAGTAAAGAATGGCGACATCTCCATGAAGGAGTTTATTCGCGGCTTGGCAAAGTCGGAAATCTACCGGAAAGAGTTCTATCAGCCATTTATTAACAGTCGCGTTTTAGAGCTGGCTTTCCGCCACATTTTGGGTCGTGGACCAAGCTCTCGCGAAGAGGTGCAGAAGTACTTCTCTATTATTTCCGACGGGGGCTTACCTGCTCTGATTGATGCGCTGGTAGATTCTGAAGAATATGCTGATTACTTTGGCGAAGAGACGGTTCCTTACATTCGCGGCTTAGGTCAAGAAGCTCAAGAATGCCGCAACTGGGGCGCTCAGCAGGATTTGTTTAAGTACAGTGCGCCTTATCGCAAGGTGCCTCAATTTGTTACTTTGTTTGCTTCTTACGAGCAACCTTTGCCTGATCAGCATGTCTACGGTTCTGGCAACGATCCGCTCGAAATTCAGTTTGGCGCTATCTTCCCTAAAGAGACTAAGGACTCTAGCGTTCGTCCGGCTCCGTTTAACAAAGACACGCGCCGAATTCTGATTCATCAGGGCGCGGGTATTGATAATCAGCTCAGTAATCCAGCGGCACGACCTAAGGCGCCGGGTTCTCTAGGCGCTAAGGTATTCAAAGGCTCTGAGCAGAGTACGCCGGTGATTATTGCGGCTGTTTACCGCCAGGTATTTGGCCGGATGCCTTATTCCGGTCAGGTGCTGAGCGTGCCAGAAAGTCGCTTAAATAATGGCGAGATCACTGTCCGCGAATTTATTAAAGACGTGGCTAAGTCTGAGTCTTTCCGTAAGACTTACTGGACATCGCTTTATGTAATGAAGGCGGTTGAGTACATCCATCGTCGGCTGTTGGGTCGGCCTACGTATGGTCGTCAGGAAACGAATAAGTACTTCGATGTCTGCGCGAAGAAAGGTTTCTACGCGCTGATTGACGCAATTATGGATTCGCAGGAGTACACCGAGGCATTTGGCGAAGATACGGTGCCTTACGAGCGGTATTTGACCCCGGCCGGTCAAGCAATGCGATCGCTTCGAGTTGGGTCTATTCAAGAAACCGGCGCTAAGGTCGAACCAAAAGCTACGGCACGCTTTGTAGAGCTAGGCACTCCTTCAGAAAATGATATTGCCGAAGCGCAAGTGAAGCAGCGCATCAACCAGGGCGTTGTAGTCAAGCGAGAGCAAAGAAAGATCTTCAAGCTTACGACTACCGATAAGAAGACTGTGAAGACGGTTGCTCAGGCGGCCTATCGACAGATTTTCGAAAGAGGTATTGCACCTTACGTTGTGGGTGAGGGCGAGTTCTCAGCGCTAGAGAGTAAGCTAACTAACCAAGAAATCAATCTGAAGGAGTTTATTGAAGGGTTAGGCTGCTCGAAGCTCTATATCAAAGAGTTCTATGCGCCTTATCCCAATACGAAAGTGATTGAGTTAGGCACTAAGCACTTCTTGGGCCGCGCCCCTCAAGATCAGCTAGAGATTCGTAAGTACAACAAGATTCTGGCGGCAGAGGGCATTCGGGGCTTCATTAGGGCCATGGTCAACACGCCTGAGTACGCTGAGTACTTCGGTGAAGACACCGTGCCTTACCGCCGTTTCCCAACGCTACCAGCGGCTAACTTCCCTAATACGGAAACGCTTTATAACCGTCTGACCAAGCAGACCAGCGATGTCTTGATTCCTAGTTTCGATCCGGTTAGCTCGCCGACGCCTGTCGAGAAGTTGCCGATGATGGCTAGCGCGTTAGAGGATTAGGCAAAGGTATTAATCTTGCTTCTGATCAGATAGCCGAATCTGGGCGCTTCTCAGTAAGGATCGCCCAGAAAAAACGTTTTTTGATATAGCTGCATAGAGAAGACAGGCATTTTTTGCGCGTCTTCTTTTATGCGCGCTATGTGCATTCTGCTGGGTTGCTTTGCGCCTTTGTTTTTTAGCGTTCTTCTCATTGAGTAAAACTGAGGAAAGTTATTACGAAATGTTGCCGAAGCGCGAAGAAGGTTAGCAGAATGCCGGAAAATATTTACTGAAGGTAGTTGAGCCGACAAGGTTAGTGCTTACCTGAAAGTTCTTGAAAGAGTCCTTTTGGCGGTGGGACTCCGAACTAAAGATCTTGTTTGCTTGCAAGCGAAATTAAAGTTTGAAACGTTTCTACCGTAGGCCGTCCGTAGACCGTCATACTGTGTTTAAGGGAATGTCTAAGCGCATAGGGCTTACCGTCTTACTGCTTGCAGACTACCCGCATATGTCATGACTGAAGCTTGACTATTTAGTATTTGAAAGCCGGTAAATCCATTGAGTTGGACTTTATCTGGCCTATTCTTTCGGAGGAATCCATTAATGAGTATTGTCACGAAGTCAATCGTGAATGCCGACGCTGAGGCCCGTTACCTCAGCCCCGGCGAGCTAGACCGCATCAAAGGTTTCGTTACCTCTGGCGAGCGTCGCGTACGCATCGCTCAGGTTTTAACTGAGTCCCGCGAGCGCATCGTTAAGCAAGCTGGCGATCAGCTTTTCCAAAAGCGCCCTGATGTTGTTTCTCCCGGCGGCAACGCATACGGCGAAGAAATGACGGCTACTTGTCTGCGCGACATGGACTACTACTTGCGCCTAATCACTTACGGCGTAGTTGCAGGCGACGTTGCTCCTATCGAAGAAATCGGTTTGGTCGGCGCACGCGAAATGTACAACTCTTTGGGCACATCCATTCCTGCAATGGCTGAGTCTATCCGCTGCATGAAGAGCGTTGCTGGCTCCATGATGTCAGGCGACGATGCGAACGAAGCCGCTGGTTACTTCGACTTCGTTATCGGTGGTTTGCAGTAGATTTGTACTGGCGATCGCTTAATACCGATCTCTTAACGTACTCAAGTTCTACTAAGAACTTTGGCAACGGCCAACAACGACTTCAAACAGACTAGCTCAGTGAGCTAGTTCAATAGCAAAAAAGACCAATCTAAGGAACACACCAATATGCAAGACGCAATTACTGCTGTAATTAATGCATCGGACGTTCAAGGTAAGTACCTCGATCAGTCCTCAATGGATAAGCTCAAAGCTTATTTCCAAACCGGTGAGCTGCGCGTTCGTGCGGCCACTTCTATCAGTGCCAACGCGGCTGAAATCGTGAAGGAAGCAGTGGCTAAATCTCTGCTGTACTCCGACATCACTCGCCCAGGCGGCAACATGTATACGACTCGTCGCTATGCAGCCTGCATCCGTGACTTGGACTACTACTTGCGCTACTCTACCTACGCTATGTTGGCAGGCGACGCTTCCATCCTCGATGAGCGCGTGCTCAACGGTTTGAAAGAAACCTACAACTCCTTGGGCGTGCCAGTTGGCGCAACTGTCCAGGCAATTCAAGCGATGAAAGAAGTGACCGCTAGCCTAGTCGGCGCTGATGCTGGTAAAGAAATGGGCGTTTACTTCGACTATATCTGCTCTGGCCTTAGCTAGTCGCAGTTAGTTTAAGCTCCCCAGTTTAGACAACGTTTAAGTGAAGCCGGCGTTTTTTATACTTAGCCCTGGTGTTCTAGTTGATAACAGACTAGCCAATGGACTGGCCGTAAAGGACAACCCTGCTTTGCATCTCTTCGGACCTGTGGTTCGCTACAGTCCACCTTTTCTACCTAAAAGTCTGGGATGAGTGTTAGAAAATTGAAGGCTTGTCGGGAATAGCTGAAAGGCAAAATTTCCTTGGATGGCTTCGATTAATTAGCATTGATGGTTCAGACTTTTAGGTGGCATTTAGCTAACATCTAGCTAATATTTAGTTAATACCTAGCGAATGACGCTATAGTGCTAGATTGGATTTGCTTTTTGAGACTGCAATCCGGAGCTAAAAGAATTTAAGATTAACTAGACTTTAAGATTGACGAAATTTTCTACTGCGCCTGCCCTTTCAGGAAAAAGCAGATTTGTAAGCTGTGAAAATTAACCGTCGCAAGCCGCTTTAGGCTGTAACCAAATTTCAATTTAGACACCCGAGAGGCCCTACTATGCGAATGTTCCGAGTGACTGCCTGCGTTCCTAGCCAAACTAGAATTAGAACTCAGCGCGAGCTACAAAATACCTACTTCACTAAGTTAGTTCCTTACGACAACTGGTTTAAAGAGCAGCAGCGCATCCAAAAGATGGGCGGGACTATCGTTAAAGTGGAATTGGCGACGGGTCGTCAAGGTGCTAATACGGGTCTATCTTAGGGATAGCAATACGAATAAGCAGATAAGAAATATATTCGAAAGGGGGTAGAAAGTTTAAGCTTTCTGCCCCCTTTTTGCTGCATGTTAGGTCGATGACTATTTGTAAAAAAGGCTACAAAAGGCGTTTTATCGTTTGCTGATTAGGCAGATAGACAATATTACCTGAGTCCGAGCCAGGTGAAAAAGTCTTGCCGCGTGATGATTTCTGTAAGTAGTAATGCTACAAAGCCAATCATTGCGAATCTACCGTTGACTCTCTCTGCATACTGGTTCCAGCCAAAGCTAGGATTCTCAGCATGTTGTGGCGTTCCGGTTGCCTCTGAGTTTGGAGGTGATGAGTCTGGAGAGGGCGAGTTTTCGGCGATCGCCTGTTCGCTTGAGGAATTGGTCATATAAATGATTGAGCGCTTTTGCTTACCTCTCTATCTTACTGGCTTGTATCCCTGGTTTAAGTATCAAAATAGCGGACTTATTGTCTGCTTCGATGTGTACTCTAAGTACTTTTTTGTGCAGAGATCTAGAGAGCTAAATTGAGCTCTTTACGTTGTTTTCGATAGTTTAAGCACGATAGAATTTGCTTCTATCTAGTTGCTGGTGCTAGCTCTACTGCCGTGTTGATAAGGGAAGAGCGATCGCTTCTGTGATCGTTGGTTAATAGAAACCGGGACATACAAGGAACCTTTTTGATTGTTTTTTAGACAGTTTAACCAGCTTTCTATCGTTGCTTGCGATTGAGACTATCTCTGCCTTACCTTTTTATTTTTTTCGGTTTTTGTGTTTATATGTAACTAGTTTATAGACATGCTTGCGTTACTGTAGCTGCTATAACTGGAAGCATTCACTGTTGTTTTAGAGTAATAATCTCAAGGGGCTATGGTTGATAAAATTACACCGTTGAAGGGAAAGGCGCTCCTTCAAAAGTTCAACGAACTAGGCCCTTTGGCTAAAGGAGAGTTAGCCAAAGGCTGTGGCTATTACACGCTGACGAAAGACGATCAGATACGGGCCAACCTAGCTGACTTTTATAAAGCGTTGCTAGAGGCAAAGGGGCTTGTTTTAGACCCTGAAGGTTCTAAAGATGGAAGAGGTCGTGAACCGACCTACCGCGTGAGTATTCATAAAAATGGTCAGATTGTGATTGGGTCTACCTATACACAAAAGATGGGCCTTAAACCGGGTGATGAATTTGTCATTAAGCTAGGTTATAAACACATTCGATTAGAACAGGTTGATGAGTCTAAGAAGACTGATCAGGATTAGCTAGTGCTTGCAGTTAGCGACTGCTACGCGGTTTGTAAGGTAATAAGAGTAACTGGATTGAGCGGACTGAGGCGAGTGAGTGAACCGACTGGAACAGAACGCGCCACGTTGATCTGCGTGAGGTGATAAGTCCAGCGCATGGCTATCTCGCTTTGGGTTGCCCAGGCGATCGCTTGACTTAGATGCTCAGCAGTGGCTAAGGCGATGACGATTCTCATTGGGGGGCAGGGCTGCAATGCTGCTTGATGCAGGCTCGATAGCCAGGTTAATACCGGCAGTAGCTCGCCGCCACTACCCCCGATAAATACGCGGTGGGGCTGGGGCAATCCCTTTAAGGCTGCTGGTGCGCTTCCGTGAATTACCTCGACGTGAGCCAAGGCTAACCTTTGAGCATTCTTCTCAATGAGGGCCGCTCCGATGGCCGTTTTTTCGATTGCGTACAGACGGGCGGTGGGACACAGGCGGCTGAGCTCTATGCTGAGTGAGCCAGTGCCCGCGCCGATGTCCCAAATAACTTGATCGTTGAGCGGGGCTAGCTCGCCTATTATCAGCAGCCGGATTTCCTTTTTGGTGATCAGCATGGGGCGATCGGGGAAACCATGAAAAGCGGAGTCTGGAAGTCCAATTAAGGGCAGGTTCTCGCTGGGCTGATGCGGGTTTGTATGCTCGGTGAGCTGCTTTTCTAGCTGTCGGCGCAGCACCACTACGTTGAGCGGGGCAAACGTTTTAGCGCGAGCTTCGTCCAAACTGTACTGAGCGATGTGCTCTGCTGGATCTCCTAAATTCTCGCAGACCCACATTTGATAGTGAACGGGAACGTCGAGACGGATAATCAGGCGGGCGATCGCACCTGGGGTCATTACGCTATCTGTCAGCAAAGCAATCTTTGTGTCGCCGCGCTTGATTGCTTTGAGTAAAAGGGCTTCGCTTCGCCCATGAACGCTAAGGAGTGTGGCGTCTTGCCAGGGTAGCTTGAGTCGGCTAAAGGCTAACTGTATGGCGCTGATGTGAGGATGAAACGTTAGCCGATCGGGTGGGAAGTTGGCGAGCAGCAGGCGGCCTAACCCAAAGAAAAGTGGGTCGCCAGAGGTGAGGACAACGATACGGGCGCTGGGATGGGATTGATGGCGCGATCGCATTTTCTCGAACGTTTGGCTAAAATCGCCTAGCGGCCAACTTTCTACTGACGAAGGTGGCTTAAGCAAATAATCAAAAGCCTCTAAATGTCGCTGCCCGCCAACTAATATCGCTGCCGACTCTACCAAAGCGCGTACCGCCGGTGACAAGCTATCTGCGCCGGTCATTCCAATGCCAACGACGTGAATTACCGGCAGATCAGTCATTCCTTTGGTCATTATTTTTTAGAGGTGACTGTCGCCAAGCCTCTATCATCAGTGCATTCGTAATAGCCGCTGCGACTGCCGATCCGCCTTTGCGTCCCTCTACCAAAATGTAAGGCACAGATAGCTGAGCGAGTGCTGCTTTAGACTCTATAACGTTGATAAAGCCAACGGGTGCGCCAATGACTAAAGCAGGCTGCCACTTTTGCTGTCGAATGCCTTCGCAGAGCGCGAGTAGCGCAGTTGGCGCATTACCAATAACAAACACCGCTTGTGGGAAGGCCGCTGCGCACAAACGCATACCGTAAGCGCTTCGGGTTTGCCCGGACTGTTTTCCGCTCTGTTTTACGGCAATGTTGATGTGTGGCTTCCAGGTTTTTTGGCCGACCGTAGCGATACCAGCGGCCACCATTGAGACATCTGTTACGACCGTGGGGTCTGTGGAAAGTGCGGTGTAGGCTGCTGTAAACGGGTCGTGGCTAAATTTAACGAGCTGCGTAAAGTCGAAGTCGGCAGTGGTATGGATGATTCTTCTAACTACTGCATATTCTGCTGAGGTGAAGGAATGATGGCCTATTTCTCGATCGATTTGGGCGAAGCTAGCTTCCGTAATTTCATGCTCTTGGTAGGCAGGCATATCTCTGTGGGTTCTGTTGCTTTGCTTTGGCCATTTCTATTTGCTTTGGCTACTTTAGCTCCGGCTACTTTAGCGACTACGCATAATGGCTAGATTTCTGTGTGGGTACAGGCAAAGTATCAGGTAAAAGTATTCGGTATTAGCTAGCCATCGGTTTGACGATCCTGAGTTTCCTGATAGGCTTTCTCTTCCAAATAAAAGTCGCTTGCGTTGATGTCGCCGATGACGATCGGTTCGTAGCGGACGGCCCCTTCGACGGTTACAGATTCGCCCACCTCAGGCGCCTCGCGATCGGTGAGTACCCACAGGCTGCCAGTTTCGTCCTGTACTTGATAGAGCCAACCTTCTAAAACAGCGGCCCTCTGGGCAATTTTTCCAGAGACGGTGATGGTGTCGTCAACCTGCTGATCGGTGAGCGAATTGATTGTAGTAGCTGGTCTGGAGGAAAGCCGGAAGGCAGGGAGTCGAACCGGTGAAACTTCTGCTACGGGTTCTGGACCAACCTCGGAGACGGCACATCCGCTTATCGCTGAGCTAGCTAGGACAGCGCCTAAACCCGCACTGACAAGTATCGCAGAACGAGATCTAAACGCAGCTGTGAGGTGAGTTAATAGCATTTCTTAAAGGTTTGGCCTTTTTATAAGGACGATGAACAAGACGCAGGCGTTGCGACGCACCGTAACGTTGATGCTTTAGATTTTGATGCTCTACTGGTTGCCATATTACCTACAGAGAAGCATTTTTTCAGGCGCTGCTTTGGTAATCTGGTGTCAGTGCTCGAACGTTAGATTCGACTGCGATCGCCTCGATGAACATCGAGTTATTAGCACTGGTTACTCGCATTTACTGCTCAGACCTATTGGGTCGGTAGAGCATTCTAACATTATGGCCCAAACCCTAGACGGGAAGGCGCTCGCCAAGCAGATTCAGGCCGATTGCGCTGCCGATATTCAATCTTGGCAAGCCCAGTATGGCAGACCGCCCGGCCTAGCCGTGCTGATGGTTGGTGATAACCCAGCGAGTGCGGCTTATGTGCGCGGTAAAGAGCGGGCCTGCGAGCGGCTTGGCATTGCGTCTTTAGGTCAGCATTTGCCAAAGGAGACTTCGTATGAGGCGATCGCTCAGAAGATCCTGGCGCTCAATCAAAACCCAAACGTAGACGGTATTCTAGTTCAGCTACCGCTTCCCAAACATCTGGACTCTACGGCGCTGCTAGCGCTGATTGACCCAGATAAAGACGTGGACGGACTGCACCCTACCAATTTGGGCCGACTTGTTAGAGGTGAGCCGGGCCTTAGAAGCTGTACGCCTCTTGGCATTATGCGTTTGCTCGAAGCTTATAATATTTCGCCTGCTGGCAAGCGTGCTGTCATCATAGGTCGTAGCATTTTAGTGGGTAAGCCGATAGGGCTAATGCTGCTAGCTGCTAACGCGACGCCCACTTTTGCCCATTCCAAAACTCAAAATTTATCAGAACTAACCCGCTCAGCCGATATTCTAGTAGCAGCCATCGGTATTCCTAACTTTATCGGTCAGGAGATGGTCAAACCCGGCGCAGTTGTGATTGATGTGGGCATCAACCGCATAGAGAATGCCGAAACGGGTAAAGCCCGACTGATCGGCGACGTCGATTTTGATGCTGTTGAACCGATTGCCTCAGCGATTACGCCCGTCCCCGGTGGTGTAGGTGCTATGACCGTGGCGATGCTGTTAGAAAACACAATTTCTAGCTATTGCGATCGCCTAAATATCTCCTCTCGCGCCTAACCGTTTGCTCTTTCCCACTCATCACCCAATCACTTCCCATGGTGACCACCAACCTCGATACCCCCAATCTCAACAGCGCCGCCCTCGACGCCACTACCGTTTTCGATCTTAAAACGTACTTAGCTCGGCAAGCGCAGGCCGTTGAGGCCGCGCTGGATCGCTCTTTGCCGATGCGCTATCCCGAGCAAATTTATGAGGCTATGCGCTACTCGTTACTCGCCGGTGGCAAGCGACTCAGACCAATATTGTGTCTGGCAACTTGTAAAATGCTGGGCGCGGCTGAAAGTGTCGCGATGCCTACCGCTTGCGCCTTAGAGATGGTGCACACCATGTCGCTGATTCACGATGACTTGCCGGCGATGGATGACGATGACTATCGCCGTGGCAAGCTAACAAACCATAAGGTATATGGCGAAGATGTGGCCGTCTTAGCCGGCGATGGGCTGCTAGCCTACGCCTTTGAATATATTGCGACACAGACTCAAGGAGCCGCCCCTGAGCAGATTCTTAAGGTAATTGCTCAGCTGGGTAAAGCGGTTGGGGCAGATGGCTTAGTGGGCGGTCAGATTGTCGATTTGGCTTCGGAAGGGACTGCCGTTAACGAAGAGACGCTGACCTACATTCATATGCACAAAACGGCGGCGCTGCTAGAAGTTTCGGTGACCTCTGGGGCAATGCTAGCAGGGGCGGATGCGGCGGCGGTTGAGCCGCTTAGCCGCTATGCGCAGCGCATCGGGCTGGCTTTTCAGATTGTGGACGATGTGCTCGATATTACATCTACGTCTGAAACGTTAGGTAAATCGGTGGGGAAAGACGTTGCGGCGCAGAAGGCGACCTATCCTAGTCTGTGGGGACTGGAAGAATCGCAGCGGCGAGCGGATCAGTTAGTGATAGAGGCGATTTCAGCACTCGATAGTTTTGGTGAATCGGCTGAGCCTTTAAGAGCGATCGCCAAATACATTACTGCTCGTACTCACTAACCGCCCGCTGATTGCCCCCGAACCTATTTCTCCCGAACCTGTTTTTCCCGTACCTATTTCTCCTGTACGGACGCACCGCTTGTGCGTCTCTCCATTACCCACCCGCTCTACCTCAGCCTCATGCACGACTTCAATCAAATCTTCGATAATCATGTGCTTTGGGTAGCGTTAGTTGCCTGCATCACCGCTCAAATTCTCAAGCTCGTCTTTGAGTTTGCTCAGCATCGCTCTATTAACCCCAAAGTTTTGGTCGAAACCGGTGGAATGCCTAGCGCTCACTCTGCTTTGGTAACGGCGCTAGCCTGCGGCGTTGGGCAAACCATTGGTTGGAATACGCCCGCTTTTGCCGTAACTTCGGTATTTGCAGTCATCGTGATGTACGATGCGGCGGGCGTACGTCAAGCAGCGGGTAAGCAAGCTAAAGTTCTCAATCAAATTCTAGATGAGCTCTTTCAAGAACATTCCGAATTTAACCAAGATCGGCTAAAAGAGCTGCTGGGCCATACGCCTGTACAGGTAATTGTTGGCTCTGCGCTAGGCGTTGTGATTGCCTGGCTAACCGCGCCAGTTGCCTAGCGTTCGCTAGAAACGCGCGACGGCTGGGGTTAATCGAACAACTTCTTGAGCATCGACTACGACTGCGGTGGTTTGGGCGTCGATTAAGCGTTGTAATGTAGCGTCTGCGCTGTCTGGATCGCTGGTGTAGTCGGCTAGCAGGTAAGCCTGTCCTCGATAGACGGCCAGTCCAACGGGACGCACGACTTGACTTACGGTGTCGGCGATCTCTGGGCGATCGCCATAATTTACTAAAACGGCATAGCCTGTCCCTAACTTCAGCGGCTGATAGATTCCCGCTCCGCTCGTTGCGTTGCGAGCTGGCTGGCCGGTTGATACCTGGGCGGTGCTACGAGTATCGGTTTGAGCAGTTCCATCGGTCGGCCTGGAAACGAAGCTTTCATAACCTTCTACCGTGGTCATGTAGGTGGCCCAGGCATTTGCAGTTTCTAAGCTGGTGAACCCGCCGGCTCTGACTAGCACTTCGTCTAGATACTGGCAAACCAGCACGGTATTGTCAGCCGGTAAGGCCGCTGAAATTTGACGACGCTCTGCTTCATTGTCTCCGCGTACTAGCAGCAAATATTCTTGAGCGGCAGGCGGCGGGCAGGCAGGCAATCTGGACTGAGCTAGCGCCTGCGATGGCATCAGCGCTGAGCCTATAGCTGAAGCTAGTGTGGCCGCGCTGAGCGCAACGGCCAGCGATAGGTGAGAGAAAGATAGCATGACAAAATTCCAGGAGTAAGATGAGCAACCCAAGTGGAGAGACCGGTTTAAGAGACGGCTTCTAAAGATGCTAGCGGATCGGGGATAGTGCTACTGGGCGCTTCGAAGGAGCCTGTGGCCACGTACTGCAAGCGCAGCTTCAGCCAGGTGATGAACGTTTTGTCGGTAGATACGACGGTAGCAGCGGGCTGAGGGCATTTAGCTTTTGTTGCAGATAGCTCGGGGGCTTCTAAGAAAGCGGGCTGCCTGATCAGCCAGAAGTCAATTTCTTTTTCCTGCGATTGATAGTGACGATGACGTTCTTGAAGTACTTCATCGAGCGGTTCTTCTTCTAATAAAAAGCGCTGGCTAGCCGCCACGTAATAATAAGTTGTCATTTTTTTAGTTGAAAGCGTCCAGGCAGGCAAATGCCTGATTAGATTATCTTACGACGCTGCCAGATGCCAAAAGAACTGTGACACTGTGGTGAATCTAATGTAGTGAATCTAATGTAGCGAATCTAAAAGTCTATTCGCCCAGACGGGACGGTGCTAAATTCGGGCGCTCTAGATAGCTCAATCGGCTCTAGGGCTGTTTCGATATCGACTTCCTGCTCAGGGTTGATGTCGGCAGCGTTAATAATAGCGCCGAGTAGTCGCACATCGTCGCTTAGCTCTAGCTCTTCTATGGCGGCGTCGAGCACCGCTTTTTCGGTGATGCCAGGGCGAGCGATTAGGACAATGCCGTCTGTTTGTTCTTCTAGCAACAGGGCGTCATCGCAGCGTGTAAGCGAGGGTGTATCGAGGATGACCATATCGAAGCGGGCTCGAGCGTCTTTTAAGAACTGCTGCATTTCGCTAGATTCGATGATGGCTGCTGGCTGACGCTGAGGGCCAGGTGAGGCGCAAACATAGAGATTTTCTACGTGGGAAACCATCTGAAGGGGTTCGCCTACGTAGCCGCTGTAGTAGCGCAGCGGCTCTAAAATCGTTTGAGCCACGGTGGGAAGTCCTAGAATCTCAGCTTTGGAGGCCGATCTCAAGTCAGCTTCGACTAGGAGCGTGCGGCGACCGGCTCTAGCTGAGGCGATCGCCAAATTATAAGCGCTGACGCTTTTACCTTCTTGCGATCGCGTACTCGTTAGCACAATCACCCGAGGCCCAATGGCGCTTTCTTCTGTTCCTACTAGGCGCAAACGGCTCAAAAACCGCTCGTAGCTGGCGTTGTAAAGCGAATCGGGCTGTACTAAAACTGGAACAGCACGGGGCGATCGCGTTTTCATCGCTGGAATTATCCCTAGAATAGGCACTTCCTGCTCTTGTAGCTGACCTTCTATCTCCTCGGCAGTGCGCACGGTGCCATCGAGCATATCTAGCAGATAGACAACGCCTCCCCCGACAACCAATCCGCCTAGACCCCCTGCGAGCAAAATTACCCAGGGCGCTGCTTGCTCGTTTGGGGCCTCCATCGTAAACACGGGCACGGCGACTGAGAGAGAGCTAACTGTTTCGGCCTGTGCTACTTGAGCATCTACTAGCCGTGCGCCTAGCTGATCGTTCAGCGCTCGCCATCTGACTACTTCACTCGCTAGGCGATCGCGCTCTAGCTGCTTGTTGGGCAGCGTGGAATATTCTTGCTGTAAAGACTGCTCCGACTGGCGAATCACATCTTGCTGACCGAGCAAGGCGTCTCGCTGCGTGGCGAGTGCGACGAGCTGATTAGCCAGGGCTGCTCTCGCTGGATCTAAATTGGTTTGAGCGTTGCCGGGGATAGCGGCGACGGTGCCATCTCCTTTGAGTACGCTGCTTATGCGCTCTTGCAGCCGCGCTCGAAACGCGTCCAAACTACTCTGTAGCTCTCGCACTGAGGGATGCAGCTCTTTGAAGCCCTGCGCTTTTAGCAAGGCCTTTTGCGTTTCCGCTTCATAAATTTGCGCTCTTAGCTGGGCTACAGACGGATCTGCGCTGAGCGCCGAAGAGGCGTAGGCTTCTTCGGGCGACATCCCTAGCTGATTTTGAATACTTTGAATTTGCGCATTGATGCCTGCTAAGGCAATGTCGTTCGTGCGGAGCTGCTGCTGGCTACCGGCGATCGCATTGAGCACGCTGCCATCAATGGCCGATGCGATCGCTGGGCCTTCACGCCGGTCGTAGTTCTCTAGCGCATCCTCGGCCTTTTTTAGCTCGCTGGCAATCTCGGGTACGCGTCGATCTAGCTCTTCGGTAATATTTGTAAGCGTTTGGCGGTTAGTAATTTGGCTAAGCTGAATCATCCCGTCGATAAGTACGCTCAGCACCGATTCTGTGACCGCGCGATCTGGCCCTAGGTTACGCACGGTTACCTGCTGACTAATCGTCGTGATATCAGCCGTATCGCCCGCGGCTACTACCGCCACCTGGGTACTATCTCTAATTTGCGCTGGCGTTAGGTTAATGCCCTGCTCTTCTAGCTTTCTAGAAACCTCCTGTAGCAAGACGCCCGAGAGCAGCGAGTCCTCATTAATCAGCAGCTTGCCCTGATTCTGCACCTGCCCGGTAACGTTGGCAAACACCACCTGCGGCGAATTATCGACTAGGACGCTCTCGGCATAATATTCGGGCGGTGGCTCTGGCCGAAAAGCCGCCAAACTAGAGACGCCCAAAATAGAGAAAAAGGTAAATAAGCCTGGCCACTTATAGCGGTCTAGTGCAAGCAGATAGCGTTTGATGAATGGGGATGCCATAAGCTTTAAAGAAGATTAGCGAAGAGTATTGAGCAGAGAACAAGATGCTTAAAAGGGCTACTGGAAAGGCGTTTCATCTAAAAGAGCGTCGTTGATGAAGTTGGTGAAACCAAAAACATCTCGGAAGGGCCGCGTAATGGTCTGCAGCGCGTACGATAGCCGACCGATCAGATTTCGTCCAACGACAATGACATCGCTGTCTTCGAGCGGCGGATTTTGGGTAATGTCTCCCGTCACCGCGCTTTTGGCATCTAGGCCGACGGTCACTGCTCTACCACTTTCGGGGTCGTAGCGGATGAGAGCGACATCTCCTAAGTTGGCCGTGTCGGGATTGACCCCTAGTAGCGAAACGGCATCGACAAAGGTGCTGCCATTGTTAAGGTTGAGGGTGCCAATGCCGCTGCGTCCGCCCGCGTAATTGATGAAGCGAACGTTGATAATCGGCTGGGCTAGCGTAGAGCGGGCAACTAGAAAACGGTCGTATTCGTCTATCTGACTGGGATCTAGCTCTGGAATGACTACGACATCGCCATCTTCTAGGCGCACGTCCGGTAGCGGACTTCCTGCTTTAAGCGGGGTGAATAAATCGACGTTGATGGTTTCTTCGCTGAGTACGCCGTTGCGCCTGAACTGCCGTTGCACCTGGATGGCCCGTAAATCTGAGGTACGAGTTGCGCCGCCTGCTATAAGCAATGCGGTCGCGACGCTAGGGTCTGGCAGGGGGTAGAATCCGGGTCTTTGCACGGAACCTAAAATGGTGACTTCAACGCCTCTTTGGGCGACGAGCGTGAGATCGACGGTTGTACTGCTGATGTCTACATATTGATTGTAGATACTGCGCAACCTAGCCTCTGCTTCGGGTATCGTTTGGCCGTCGAAGGATACGGCACCTTGTATAGGGATGATGATTTTGCCCTGTAGGTCGAGCGTGGCCTGAAAGCTGAGATCGGGATAGCGCTGAACGCTGACGAAAATGCTGTCGCCTGGGCCTAAGTGGTAGTTGTCGAAGTCGGGCGGCAGGACGGCAGGACTCGCTGCGGTGGCGGGCGTACCCGTTAGCGGCTGGGCGTAGCGAGGGCCAGATTGAGGCGGCAAGCTGGGAATAGAGCCGTCGGGGCTGACGGTGTATGGCGGAGCTGCGGACGGACGGGCTGAAGGAATGGGCGCAATGGTGGCGTCTTGGAGAATGGGTGCGGGCTGTGCGGGCGGAGCCAGCGTGGGTAAGTTTTCTTGTGCAAGGGCGGATTCTACGCCGGTTCCTAGCCCCGCGCTGACTAGCCCTGTTAGCCATATAGCAGTCGATAGCCGCTGGCTAAAGCTTTTTAGCGATCGCGGCTCTCTAGCCCTGCCTTGTAAAAACGGGGCTGAAACAGGGGCCTTGAGATAGTCGCTAGAGCTGGGTAAACCGTTATTCATGACCAACTTGTGAATAGCATGAGCAGGAGACTGTTGTGGAAGGAATATGCACCCAATACGGACGAAGAATAGCTAGATCTTCAAGTCGGCTTCGGGTCTGTAAACACCGTGTCTAGCAGAGTTTTTTGAACAATTTCACCTAGAGATGCTGCCATCGCTCGGTGCAAGGAAATATCGCTGAAGGGTTCGATGGGCAACCACAGACTAACGGCAACCCAGGGCGTTCTTTGATTGCGCTGCCACTGCGCAATTTGATCTGTCCAAAACCAACGGGCTGGGGAGGGGCTACCGCCCGTGGGCCAAGCGTACCACTGCAAAACTGCGTAGGTTTGATTTTGGTTCCAAGCGCGGAAAAAATCGCTGCTCACCGGAACGGTTTGAGCGCTGTTGGAAGCTGCGTCTGAAGCGCTGCGCGAGGCTGAAAAAGACAGCTTTTGGCGGTCGTCTGTTTTCCACTGCTGGGAGCCTTGAATATCTACCCATTCGACTTCGGGCTGGTCGGCGTACCAAACTTGCGGTCGCAGCAATAAAAAGATGTCGTCGGGGCTTTCTGGTGCGATCGCCCGTCTGGTTTCTGGCTCGGCGGTAAGCTGCTGAATTGACCAGGTTTGGCCACCTAACTTAGTGGTGGTTTGCTCTTGCGTTTGCCAGCCGGGAATTGGCAGTCCCTGCGCTTTTACCGCAATTAGCGCAGACTTATTCGGTACGGTAGGATCGTTGGCCCAGGGCCACTCGCCTATGTAACGCGGCAGCGCACCTACGGCTACAAAAAGAGCAAGGATTGCCACGACTAAGAACGAGGCAAAAGACTTTTTAGATGCTTTTTGAGTCAGGGTAGGAGAAGACACGATAAGACGCTGTTGAAGATGGGCTGGATGCCGAACGGAGCTCGGTAGAAAGCTGAAGCAGTTTAGAAGAAATCTGTCGGTGGTGTGTGCGGTGCTGATGGCCCGCTGGCGTTAGGATAATCGGGTTTGGCCGCCGGTGGCCTGCTAGCCGTTTGTAGGCTATTGGCAGAGGTTGCCATGCTTAAACTGTTGGGTACATAGCTTTCTAGCAGCCTGATGAGGATGACCAACATCCCGAGCATTGCCGCTGAATAGAGATCGCCACCCCAGCTATCGTGCAGCCAGGTCAAAAGCAGCGTCCATCTGTGAGCCGTGAAAGAAGCTCAGCGTGGCGTTGCGCACAATATTTCCGACAACGCTGACGGCTAAAATGCCTACAAAAAAGAGTGCCGTTCTTAGCTTTGAGCGGTTGAGTCCTGTCCAGTAGACCAGAATGAGGCCCATATATAGACTGGTGAACAGCATTTTGAGTCCGGCGCAGTGAGGCGCGACTTCTACTAACTGGTCGCTGATTGTCAGGTAAATGCCGTCTACCTGCACGTCCATATTTATTTGCAGCAAAATGAACCCAGCCACCGAGGCAATGAAGCTCTGTAACGGCAGGATGTAGGGTTCCATTAGATACGGCAGCTGCGTGGGCGTAGAGAGCAGAACCAGCACCCAGGGAAAGGCGTTGAGCCTAAACCCAGCTTGGCCTTTAAGCGATAGCAGCAGACCCGCTAACAGCAGCGGGAGCGATAGATTGATCATATCGACCAGGCTACTGCTGTAGAAGGCAGCGGCGATCGCCAATAGCGGTAGTCCTAGCCAGTGAATTTGGTTGGGCAGGGCCTGCCATTGCGATCGCCTCTCCCAAACCAAGTAAGCCGCAAAAGGAATCCCTAGCAGCCCATGGCTAAAGTACTCGTGCTGAATGCTAATAGATTTGTTTAACCAGCCTTCTACCCAATATGCCAGCAGCGGCCCATACAGCAGGGCGACTAGCCCTAAGGTGACCCACTCTAAAGGAATTTGTGATTTGAATTTGGAAGCTAGCATCGCAGGTTAGACCCAGGGGTTTGAAGCAGGCATGTTGAGCTTAAGACGCGGCAACCTTTAGCCCGTGGCCTGCCGCTCGGCGACTGCTGCAACGGGTTCGCGCGGCGTTTCGATGGCTGAGCGAATAGCGGCGACAACGCGATCTATCTGCTCTACGCTCAGACCGGGGTACATCGGGAGAGATAGAATTTCTTGACTGAGGGCTTCTGAGTGAGGAAAATCGCCGGATTGATGCCCCATCGATTCAAAAGCAGGCTGAAGATGGCAAGGAATGGGGTAGTGGATGCCGGTTTGAATATCTTGAGCGTTTAGCTCTAGCTGTAGAAGATTGCGGTCTATGGGGCACTCGGCAGTGACTTTGATAACGTACAGATGATAGACATGCCCGTTCCCGCTGACGTTTTTGATCGGGACGATGCCTTTTTGAGCGAGGGAGGCGAGCGCTTCGTCGTAGTAGCAAGCGAGCCGGTTGCGGGTCTGATTCCAGGCTTCCATGTGGGGCAGTTTGAGCTGGAGTACGCCCGCTTGTATAGTATCCAGCCGGCTATTAACGCCGCCCGGATCGGTGTGGAAATATTTGCGAGTGGCTCCGTAGTTGCGCAGCGATCGCACGGTCTGCGCTATGGCCTCTTGCTGGGTGACGAACATGCCGCCGTCGCCTAGCCCACCCAGATTTTTACTGGGATAAAAGCTGAAGCCAGCGCCCGTGCCGATGCTGCCCGCCCGATAGCCTTCTCGCTCGGCTAAATGTGCTTGAGCCGCATCTTCAAAAATAATCAGGCTGTGCCTCTTGGCCAGCTCAATCAGGGCTGCTGGTGAAACCATCTGACCGTAAAGATGCACCGGTACGATGGCTTTAGTTTTGGACGTAATTGCTTTTTCGGCAGCATTTAAATCAATGAGCGCCGTGTGCGGATCGCAGTCGACAAAGACAGGGGTTGCACCCGTGCTAACAATGCCGATGAGCGTAGCAATAAAGGTATTCGCTGGCAGAATCACTTCGTCACCAGCTGTGATGCCGCAAGCTCGCAGGCCGAGGGCGATCGCATCTGTCCCACAGCCGACCCCCACGCCATAGCGGGTTTGGCAGGCGGCTGCAAAAGCGGTCTCAAACTCAGCCACTTTTTGACCCAGTACGCAGTCTCCTTTTTCCATCACGGCTTCTACGACTGCCAAAATGTCTGCCTTAAGCGGGCGGTGCTGCCAGGACAAATCGACAAAGGGAATCAGTTCGAGTGGAGAAGAAGACATATGAGGAGATAGAAGAAAAGATAAACGATAGATTGAGATGTTCTGTTGAACTGCCGTTTTCAATCCGTTTTTAGATGCGAACTTCTAAATACTGTGCCCTTTGTAGCGGAAGGTAGCCCAGTTTGGTTTGCCGCTGCAGGGGCTATGCTAGCTACTTGCTAAGCCGGTTGAATGAGCCAGTTACTAAGCCTCAAAAGCGCGAATTCTTTGTAAAGCTTGCCTAAATTACTTCAACGAGTTTTGATTAGATAGCTCAAGAGTGCCCTTTTAGCGCAGTATTGCGACAGCCTGCCAGAGAAAGTAGACGCAGTTATCAACTGCTAGTTAAAGACCGTTGAGCACTGCCGAAGACCAAAACTGAAGGCAACTGAAAGGATGGATTTAAAAACGGCTTGCGATTTAATTGCTCGGCAGACGCTTCCTGAACTCGAAACGCAGGACACCTTTCTAGGTCGGTTACGCCAGGGATTTCCTCCTGTTCCTGGCCAGGCTACCGCTTTGCTGCTGGCGTTGAAAGTGATCCACAGCAGCTTACAGCGTGCTTCGGCGCTAGATAGGCGGCTGGCTCAGTCTTTATTTCTAGTTGCGTACGAGAGTCGTAATTTGTATGAGGTGGGGCGGGCGAATAGAGCGGATTGGCCCCCAATGCTGGATGAGGATCTAACTCGAATCGCGATCGCAGCTTACGCAATCTTTGCGGATAGTACTGACGATTTAGCCTAGGCTTCTGTACCGGAGAATGCTCAAAATAATCGAACAAAAGGCTAGAAATAAGTAGCCAATACTCGCCCTTGGGACTAGAGTACAGAAGCAGTTTTGAAGCCTGCTGTAGAAAACACAATGCCCTCTAAAGCTCGCCCCAAATCGAATAGAAGATTGAACAAAAGCAGCGCTGGAAAATCTGCTGCTAGTACTCCTCGTTTGCGCCTCCGGATATGGCTGGCCGTTCTAGGTGGACTGGGGCTAATTGCTTTCGTTCTACTGCTTAGACTGTTGCTGCCGCTGCTGCTGCTAACTGGATTTTTGGCGCTGGGCTATTGGATTTGGCGACTAATACATCGGCATCATCAGCGTCAGCGTCGCCGCCAGGCCAGGCTAAACACGCAGTTCTATCAGCTATTAAAGCGCCAGCAGGGACGCATCAGCGCCTTAGATTTTGCGATGTTTACGCAAACCGATGGCATGGTTGCTCAAAACTATTTGAACGAGCAGGCGCAGGCATTTTCGGCCTATTGCGAAACGACGATTCAAGGGGATATTGTCTACGTCTTTAATTTGGCGGCAATCAGCCAACCTACGCACCACGACAGCGCGAGAGCTGCCTGGGTTTGGGCTGAGCAAGCGCACGCGCAGAGGGCGCAGTTTGAAAGCAAGCAGGCCGCCTGGATTAGCGCTCAGCAAATGCGATCGCTTCGTCAGCCCCAGAAGGCAACCGCTGAGCAGCCAGTGATTCCCTTGCCTATGCCGCCTGATGAGTATCGTGATTTGGGGCCGGATGCGCGATCGCCTCAGCTAAAGCAAATTAAATCCGCACCTCCCGTTCCAACGCCGAGAACCCCAGTGCAGCCAGAATCTATCCGAGAGGCGGGCCGACAATCCGCTCAACTGCCGCTATCCAAATCTAATAGACGAACGCTTCGTAACGATAAAGCAATGGTAACGATAGATGTGAGCGCTGTTCGCAGCTAGAAGCGTTTATTTTACTGATTGTCTGGTTGGACTGCTGAAGAAAGCTTTGACAAAGCGACCTTTGTTATTGAGCATAGGAAAGGTTTGACTCAAACCAGACGCATTTGTTTAATCTAGACGCAATTTTTAGGAGCGCATTCCCTGTGGAAAGAAGTTTTATTATGATCAAGCCCGATGGCGTACAGCGGGGCCTGGTTGGCAACATCATTAGCCGGTTTGAGACAAAGGGTTTCACGCTTGTAGGCTTAAAGCAAATGTCGGTATCGCGCGATTTAGCCGAAGCGCACTACGCCGTTCATAAAGAGCGCCCTTTCTTTAAGGGGCTGGTGGACTACATTATCTCTGCGCCCGTAGTTGCGATGGTTTGGGAAGGCGAAGGCGTTATTGCCTCAGCTCGTATGCTCATCGGCGCAACCAATCCGTTAGAGTCAGCGCCTGGAACCATCCGGGGTGACTTGGGTATTACGATTGGTCGCAACATTATTCACGGCTCGGATGCTCCTGAGACTGCTCAAGAGGAAATTAAGCTTTGGTTTGGTGACGGCGGCCTGTGCGATTGGGAGCCTGCAATGAAGCCGTGGCTTTACGAGTAATGGCTAAATAGCCTAAATAGCTACCTTCAAACGTAAGCCCCTCAATCTGCGAATAGATTGAGGGGCTTATTGGTCGCTTGTTCTGATCTATCTATCTATCTATAAGTCCATGTTGGCACGCGCGTCTTTGACGGCTGCCATAAAGGAAAGGACGGTGGCCGGAATGCTAATAGCTAGCGTTACGGCAGTGGGTACAGTGCCCCAGTTTGGATCGCCAGAAGATAGCTCGAACATGGAGCCGACGGCGGCGATCGCAGCTAGACAAGCTATTCCTAAGTAGGCACCACTTTTTGGGGTCACTGAATTTTCTCCGAGTTTAAGGACTGCTAAGACTAGCTTACTTTCTTGACGTCTCTAGATTCAAATCCATGCTTCTTTAACTCTTGGTTGAGCGCGATCGCATTCTCAACTCTATCTACAAACATCACGCCGCTAAGATGGTCCATCTCGTGCTGAATAACGCGAGCCACTAAATCGTCTACTTTCATTTTGCGAGGCTTACCTGCTTCGTCTTTAAAGCTCACTTCAATGGCCGCGGGGCGCACTACGTCTAAGTAAACGCCTGGAATGCTCAAGCAGCCTTCTTGCCCGGTGGCTAGCTCGTCGCTGTAGCTGATGATCTTAGGGTTTACCAATACCAAAGGGGGCGCGGTTGAATTTTCTGGGTCGGCATCGACGACTAAGAGCTGCTTGTTCATGCCAACTTGAGGTGCAGCTAGGCCAATGCCATCTTCGCTGTACATGGTTTGCAACATTTGGCGCACGAGTTCACGCAGGCCATTGTCTACTTTGGCAATTCGCTTGGCTGGCTGACGAAGAACGCGATCGCCCAAATAATGAATGGATAGGGGCGGATTCTTCAGCTTTTTCTTTTCAACTTCAATGACAGCGGCCATAGGTGCTCGGAGAAACTAAACGTTACAGGTGAAAGGTTATTTCTATTGTAACAACTCGCACTCACTTCGAGTTGATGACCTAACGGAATGCCCGAAGAAATTCGGTTTTGATATCAATATCCTTTGATACGGGAAAACTAACGAAGTAAACGGCTCAGCCTTGTCTCTAACTGTTGGTAGAGGATGTTGGTAAAGGCGAGCAGCTAAAGGAGTTTGACGGCATTTTGTGCTGATGAAATCGCTGACGAAGACGGACTACTTACTTCGCGAAACCCTGCGCGGCCTGCGGCGCGGTGGCTGGATGAACTGGGCGGCAATTAGCACAATGACGGTGCTGCTGTTTTTGTTTGGTGTGAGCCTGCAAGCGAGCTGGCAGGTAGAAGGGCTGCTCAATCAGTTTGGGTCTCAGCTGGTGATCTCTACTTATTTAGATAGCGGCGTCGATGCGAGCAGTCTGAGCGGGCAGGTTCGAAAGCTGCCGGGCGTTGTGACCGTAGAGTCGGTGAGTAAAGAGAAGGCATGGGCCGAACTAACGGAAGATTTGGGACTGTCGGATGTGTCGAATGCGTCAGCGCAGCTCAAGGGTAATCCGCTAGTAGACGAGCTGAAGGTGAAAGCTAGAGACGCGCAAGAAGTGCCGCAACTAGCCGAGACGCTGAAGAACATGAGCGGTGTAAACGATGTGCTCTACGTCAGTGAGGTCGTTCAGCAGCTTCGAGAGCTAAACCAGGGGCTGCGCTGGGTGAGTATGACGGTGGTGAGTTTGCTAAGCCTGACGGCTGTTGCGGTGGTGACAACCACGATTCGATTAATTGCGATCGCCCGTCGCCACGAAATAGAAGTGATGCAGCTTGTGGGGGCTACTCGCAGCTGGATTTACATGCCTTTTTTAATTCAAGGCGCTGCGTTCGGCATTATCGGAGCGAGTGGTTCATGGAGCTTGCTATTACTGGCTCAAAGAGCGCTCAAATCTATTGCGGCAAGTCAGCAACCTGCCTTCATAGAGTTTCTGGTTAACGGACTTCAGCTCACGCCCCGTCAGTGGGTTCTGCTACCGCTAGCTCTCGTTACCTTGGGAACGGGCATCGGATTGGTTGGCAGCGTTCTGGCGGTGAAGAAAGTCGCCTCTGCGTAGGTCTTCTATCATCGCTCTTGCTATTAAAAATCTCCCAATGGTCAATGACCGTCAGGAGATTTTTAGTATTGGCTAACGCCGACTATCGCTGAAGATTTAGACTCGTACCATCGACCGCAGCAAGCCTTTCTTACTGCGGTCAATCGCACTGCTCTTAATCAGCACTGCTCTTAAAGCTCTAGCTAGGTTTAGTAAGCTAGGCCCATACTGCGAGTGGTTTCAGCGCCTAGGTAAACGCGAATGCTGAGGAAGTCGGTGGGGCAAGCGGTTTCGCAACGCTTACAGCCAACGCAGTCTTCGGTACGAGGAGAAGACGCGATTTGACCCGCGCGACAACCATCCCAGGGCACCATTTCTAATACGTCTGTAGGACAGGCGCGAACGCACTGGGTGCAGCCAATGCAAGTATCGTAAATTTTTACTGAATGAGACATGAAGTACAGACTCCAGAATTATATTTCACTGTGACCAGTCGTCTGAGGCCAGTCGTCTGAAACTGCCTAGCAGCTGACGTGCGACAAGGGTTCTCTAACCCTCAAGAGTTTATCCCTCAGCCTGTTTCCATAAACCTTGAAAAGGTAAAAATTTATGGAACGTAATATAGGCGTTTCCTTGGGTGCTAGCAGAGTTGGAGCGATCGCGGAGGTACAGATGGCGAGCGTAAACAAGAGGGTCACGCTTTCCTATAAGATGATGGAACTTAAATCGGGTATTGCTTGGTCGCGGTCGCAGCCAATTTATGTTGGCTGGCAGGCTTCGTGCCTTGTTCCCAAACCCTGTTTAGGTGTTTTTTTGCGCTTTTTGCCGCTGTTTGAAGGTAAGTATAGTAATGAGTGACGATATTTTAGGAAAAGTTCAGAAGATTGTTTCTGAGCAGTTGGGTGTAGATGAGGCCGAGGTTAAGCCTGAAGCGAGCTTCGCGAACGATTTGGGCGCTGACTCTCTCGACACCGTAGAGCTGGTAATGGCTCTAGAAGAAGAATTCGACATTGAGATTCCAGATGAAGCGGCGGAAAACATCAGCACCGTTCAATCGGCTGTAGACTTCATCAAGTCCAAAAAGTAGATAGTCGAACCTGAGAATTTTGCCCGCTGCTCTATCCAACTGAGCTGCGTTTGCTCGAACTGTATAGCTTCGGGCAAATTTCTTAATTTATACTATTTGCATTGATAATTTGCATTGATCAACGTATCGCCACTCCTAACCCTGCCGGTAAAACTGTCCGTAGAATTATGGCTAACTCAGATAAAAAGCGTGTTGTAATCACTGGCATGGGCGCTATTACGCCTATCGGTAATACCCTGGCAGACTATTGGCAGGGGTTGATGGACGCTAAAAATGGGATTGGTGCGGTGACGGCTTTTGATGCATCTGCGCACGGTAGCCAGATTGCCGGTGAGGTGAAAGGGTTCGATCCGCTGGAGTATATGGATCGTAAGGATGCTAAACGGGCGGCGCGGTTTGCTCATTTTGCGATCGCCGGCAGCAAGCAAGCGATTGCCGACGCCAAGTTAGAGATTACCGATCTTAACGCCGAGCAAATTGGCGTGATGATTGGCACCGGCATTGGCGGCATCCAGGTAATGGAAGAGCAGCAGGAAATATACCTGAATAAAGGCCCTAGCCGCTGTAGCCCGTTTATGATTCCGATGATGATTGCCAACATGGCGGCTGGCTTAACGGCTATACAGGTGGGCGCAAAAGGCCCTAACTCTTGCGCTGTGACGGCCTGTGCAGCCGGTTCTAATGCTATCGGCGATGCTTTTCGGCTGGTTCAAAACGGCTATGCTCAGGCGATGATTTGTGGCGGAACGGAGTCGGCGGTGACGCCCTTAACGTTCGCCGGGTTTTCGTCTATGCGGGCAATGTCTACTCGTAACGATGATCCGACCCACGCTAGCCGCCCGTTTGATCGCGATCGCGATGGCTTTGTCTTAGGCGAGGGCTGCGGCATTTTAATTTTGGAAGAGCTAGAACATGCCCTGAGTCGCGGCGCTCGCATCTACGCTGAGATGGTGGGATACGGGATGAGCTGTGATGCGTTCCATATGACCGGGATAGCGCCGGGCGGAGAGGGCGCTGTCAGAGCAATTCGGATGGCGCTTAAAGATGGCGACTTGCTGCCAACCGATGTGAGCTATGTAAACGCGCATGGTACAAGCACCCCGGTTAACGATCCTAACGAAACCGCTGCTATTAAGTCAGTCTTAGGCGATCACGCTTACAACATTACCGTTAGCTCTACAAAGAGTATGACCGGGCATTTGCTAGGCGGTTCGGGTGGCATTGAGGGCGTTGCGGCGGTGATGGCTGTAGCGAATGACAAGGTGCCGCCTACTATCAACTTGGAGAATCCTGATCCTGAGTGCGATTTAGACTATGTGGCGCACAAAAGCCGAGAGCAGGTTGTCAATGTGGCGCTTTCGAACTCGTTTGGATTTGGCGGGCACAACGTTACGCTAGCATTCAAAAAATATCGCGAATAGATTGCTGAAGATAAAGTCTTAGGAAAAAGTCCCAGAAATCATAAAACGATAAGTTACGGGAAATACCGAATAATCTCTGCGAAAACGCTGAAAATGGCAGTTCTTGCTTCTATCTGCGGTCGTAGAGAAAGTAGATTCGTAGGTATAATGACCTAACAAAACTTCTTAAACATTTGTTTAGGATGGCATCAACATTTTTTTGAGCGTCATTCGAATCGCTATTGTTTAAGAACTCGCCCTCTCAATAAAAAAGAAGACTATGGCTGTTGCAACTCAATCGCTTGAAACGCTGTGTATAAATTCAATTAGATTTTTGGCTATCGATGCCATCAACAAGTCCAAGTCGGGTCACCCTGGCTTGCCGATGGGCGCAGCTCCCATGTCTTTCGTGCTGTGGGACAAGTTCATTCGCCACAATCCTAAGAATCCTCAGTGGTTCAACCGCGATCGCTTCGTCTTGTCGGCAGGTCACGGCTGCATGTTGCAGTACGCCATGATGTACCTCACCGGCTACGACAGCGTCAGCCTAGACGACATTAAGCAGTTTCGCCAATGGGGATCTAGCACTCCTGGCCACCCCGAAAACTTTGAAACTGCGGGCATCGAAGTTACCACTGGCCCGCTGGGTCAAGGCATCTGTAATGCGGTCGGTTTAGCAGCGGCTGAAGCGCACTTAGCAGCTAAGTTCAACAAGCCTGATTGCACAGTTGTAGACCACTACACCTACACCATTTTGGGCGACGGCTGTAATATGGAGGGCATTTCGGGTGAGGCTTGCTCCTTGGCGGGTCACTGGGGTCTCGGCAAGCTGATTGCGCTGTACGACGACAATCACATTTCGATTGATGGCTCGACCGATATTTCCTTTACAGAAGATGTGAGCAAGCGCTTTGAGGCGTATGGCTGGCATGTGCTGCATGTGGAAGATGGCAACACCGATTTAGACAGCATCGAGAAGGCGATCGCAGAGGCCAAGAAGGTCACTGATAAGCCCACGATGATCAAAATAACCACCACTATTGGCTATGGTTCACCTAACCGCGCGGGCACTGGCGGCATCCACGGCGCGATGCTAGACGTTGATGAAACGTTGGCAACGCGTGAAAATCTGGGCTGGAAGTACGACTCCTTTGAAATCCCTGAAGATGCGCTAAGCCGCTACCGTCAAGCCATTGACAAGGGAGCAAGCTCGCAGGCTGAGTGGGAAGAGACGCTAGCGACCTACCGCACTAAGTACGCGAAAGAAGCCGCTGAGTTTGAGCGCTTTATTTCTATGAAACTGCCTGAAGGTTGGGCAGATGCGCTGCCGACTTACACGCCTGAAGACAAGGCGCTTGCGACTCGTAAGAACTCAGAAGCTACGCTTAACGCGCTGGCACCCGTTCTGCCTGAGCTCATTGGCGGATCTGCTGACCTTACCCACTCCAACCTTACCGAGCTGAAGATTTCGGGCGACTATCAAAAAGGCGCTTACGAAAATCGCAACATGCACTTCGGCGTTCGCGAGCACGGCATGGCGGCTATCTGTAACGGCATCGCGCTCCACAACAGTGGCCTTATCCCTTACTGCGCCACTTTCTTAGTCTTTACAGACTACATGCGCGGTGCGATTCGTCTGTCTGCTCTCTCCGAAGCAGGCACCATCTATGTGATGACGCACGACTCCATTGGCCTCGGTGAAGACGGCCCCACGCACCAGCCGGTAGAAACGGTCGCTTCCTTGCGCGCTATCCCTAATCTGTACGTCATTCGCCCCGCAGACGGTAATGAGACTTCTGGTGCATATAAAATTGCGGTCACTAAGCGCAAAGCGCCTACGCTGATGTGCTTCTCGCGTCAGGGCCTGCGTAACCTTCCTGGTTCTTCCATTGATGCGGTTGCTAAGGGCGCGTACATCATGTCCGACTCTGACGGTACGCCTGAGCTGATTTTGATCGGCACCGGTAGTGAAGTCGAGCTATGCGAAGATGCAGCTGAGAAGCTGCGCGGCGAAGGCAAGAAGGTTCGTGTGGTTTCTATGCCTTGCTGGAAGCTATACGAAGAGCAAGACGCGGCTTATAAAGAGTCTGTGCTGCCCAAGGCTGTGAAGAAGCGTTTGGTGGTAGAAGCGATGAGCAGCTTTGGCTGGGCCAAGTACTTTGGCGACGAAGGCGACATGATTTCCGTTGATACCTTTGGTGCTTCGGCTCCAGGTGGTGTTGTGATGGAGAAGTTCGGCTACACCATTGATAACGTGGTGTCTCGTGCGAACGCGCTGCTGAAGTAGTTTAGCTGCGACTGATAAGTAAATAAGCCCTCTGCCAAAATCATATTGGCAGAGGGCTTTTAGTTTGCGGCGTTATTTGCCTTTTCGTTTTGGCAATCTGCACGCTCTTTGAGGTAGGAATGGAGAATGCCTATAAGTAGAACTATTGCGGCTCCAAGTACATTCAACAATCAAGTACATTCAGCAATAAAGAGAGGAGGTTCGGAGACTTCAGCTATCTGCGACCTATGCGATCGCCTAAAACCATAGCCGGTATCGCCACGGTAGCTGCACCCGCCAATATCAACAGGTTAAAAAGACCAAACCCAATTTCTGCCAAACTTCTATTTAGCAAATCTTGCATCTGCAGCGTGTACGGAGCAACAAAGGGTCTAGCTAAGATAATCATGCCGATGATTGTGCAAAATGCGATCGCAGACAGGTAGAAGTACTTTACGCCGTCCTCCCCCTCTACATGCACTTTTTGCTGCGCATAGGCTAATGCGGCATTCATCAGCGCAACTAGGATTCCTAGTCCGAGGCCGCATTGCAGCCCAAAGATTACAGCCTCTGCGTAAAGCATCCACAGCTCACTAACACTTCTGAATACGTTCACCTAATAGAAGCCTCCGCAAATGCTGTCGTTAATGCTCTTATTTGGGTGAAAGCCCTAAACCAAAGCCATCTGCTTACTTTTATCAAACGCACCAGAGCGCACGATTCCCTTACTCACATCGAGCGTCACTACCGTCCCGTTGCGGATAATCTCCGTGGCTTTCTCTACGCCCACAATGACCGGAATGCCTAATCGCAGACCTAGCACAGCAGCATGGCTCGCCATACTGTCATCTTCGGTAATAATGCCACCCGCTCGGCGAATGGTATCTACATAGTCGGCGCTGGTGCGGGTTACTACCAAAATCTCGCCAGTATTAAAGTCTTTCACGGCTGCTGTATCATGCGCCACTCTGGCTCGACCGCTCACTGCACCTTCACCAATGCCGCGTCCGTGACCTAGCACCGCCGTCACGACTTCTACCTTAATAAAGTCTGTAGAACCGGCTACGCCCTGCACAGTGCCCGCTGTCATCACGACCAGATCGCCGTCGCGTAGCAGGGATTTCTCTTGGGCTATGTTGGTTGCTGCTTGAAACGTCTCCTCGGAGGAGCTAGAGTCCATCACGAGCAGCGGCGTTACGCCCCAGACGAGCTGTAGCTGTCGCGCTACGTCCACCAGCGGCGTGATCGCTAGAATCGGAGCCTTGGGCCGGAACTTAGAGACATTGCGAGCAGTGGCTCCGGTGCGCGTAAGCGTCATGATAGCAGAGGCCCGAAGCTGGGCAGAAATCTGCCCGACTGCCTGGCTGATAGCATTGGGAATGGTGTGGCTTTTGTTAAATTCTTCTGTTACCCGCTTGAGCTGCTCTTTTTCTGTGCGCAGCGCAATTCTAGCCATGGTCGAAACGGCCTCTACCGGAAACTCACCTACTGCCGTTTCGTTGGAGAGCATGACTGCGTCGGTGCCATCGAAGATAGCGTTGGCTACGTCGGATACTTCTGCTCGAGTAGGTCTAGGGCTATCTACCATGCTGTCTAGCATCTGCGTGGCTGTAATCACTGGAATGCCCAAGCGGTTGGCGGTGGCGATTAGCCGTTTTTGTAGGACAGGGACATCTTCTGCGGGGAGTTCTACCCCTAGGTCTCCGCGAGCCACCATCACGCCGTCCGACAGCGATAGAATGGCGTCCATTTGCTCAATGGCCTCGTGCTTTTCAATTTTGACAATGACAGGTACGCGGCGCTTGCTGTTGTTCTGGATGATTTCTTTAATCTCTAGAACATCCTGTGGATTGCGTACAAAGCTGAGGGCCACCCAGTCTACGCCTTGATCTAGGCCGAATAGGAGGTCTTTTTTGTCTTTTTCAGTAAGGGCCTTAATCGATAGATAAACGCCGGGAAAGTTTACGCCTTTGCTGTTAGAGAGCTTACCGCCTACAATCACCTCGCACTCTAGGTTTTGCTGCTCCATTTGCTTGCCGACTACTTTCATCTCAACCTTGCCGTCGTCGAGCATAATGACCGCACCTACGGGCACTTCTTCTACTAGTGGCTCGTAGGTGACGGAGCTTTCTGTCTGCGTACCGGGAATGGGACGACTGGTGAGGGTGAATTTATCGCCGTTTTTCAGGTGGATAAAGCCATCTGTAAACTTACCGAGTCTAATTTTTGGCCCTTGCAAATCCTGCAAGATGCCGACATGTTGGTTAAGCTCAAAGGAGAGTTGACGAATGAGCTTGATATTTTTCTTATGACCTTCTATTTCGCCGTGTGAAAAATTGAGACGCAAAGTGGTAGCACCTGCCTCTATTAACGCTCTTAGCGTATCGGGGTCTTGGGTAGCAGGGCCAATGGTCGCGACAATTTTAGTTCGACGCAGAGCAGGACGCGATTGCATACGCTTATCGGTTGAAAATATAAGAACAAAGATCTGCTCAAACGATACCATTGTCAGGCTCCGTCTATTCAACAACCCATGCTTCGGCGAATGACAAGACGAGCTTTACTCAGGGTCACAAAACTTTATTATTCATCTCAGGTAGCGTATACTACCGAAGAACACGGTGTGAAGGAGCGGATGTATGGTGTCGGCGGCAGTAAAGCCCCTGGCGGTTACTCGGAGAGTCCCCAAACGGTTTTTAGATGCCGATGGTGGTGTAAGCCCTGATTTACTCACTTTTTTGGGGGCGGTTTCGTTAGTAGCTATTTCAACGGCTGGATATTTTGTTTGGGATTTTCCACACTGGTTTTGTTTTGCGCTAAACACGCTGGCGTTGCATTTAGTGGGAACGGTTATTCACGATGCATCTCACCATTCGGCCCACAAAAACAAAACTATTAATGCGGCGTTGGGCCACGGTAGCGCTCTGATGTTAGGTTTTACGTTTCCGGTGTTTATGCGGGTGCACTTACAGCATCATGCGAACGTAAACGATCCTGAAAACGACCCAGACCACTTTGTTTCGACGGGTGGCCCGCTGTGGCTAATTGCCGCTCGGTTTTTTTATCATGAGATCTATTTCTTTCAGCGCCGCCTGTGGAAGAAGTATGAGCTGTTGGAATGGGTCTTGAGCCGTCTGACGGTGGCCGGATTTGTCTATGCAGCCTACCACTATGGTTTCATTGGCTATTTGTTTAACTACTGGTTCTCTCCAGCGCTCGTCGTCGGTTTGGCGCTAGGTCTGTTTTTTGACTATTTGCCTCACCGACCTTTCAAGGCAACTAATCGCTGGCAAAATGCGCGGGTTTATCCTAGCAGGGTACTTAACTACATAACTATGGGCCAGAACTACCATTTGGTTCATCATCTGTGGCCTTCGGTTCCTTGGTACAAGTACAAGCCGACCTATGAGGTGATGAAGCCGTTGCTAGATGAAAAGGGTTCTCCTCAGTCTTTGGGGTTGTTTAAGACGAAGGATTTTCTTAATTTTGTCTACGACTTGTTTATTGGTATTCGCTTTCATTCCAAGCCGGAAAAGTCTGAGAAAGAAGCATAGGTAAATGCGGATCACAGAAAAGGGCCTAGCCGCGTAATGAAGCAGCTAGGCCCTTTTTTGTCTTTTAATGATTTGTTCTTTAATGAATTGACGTTAATATAAATCTGTCGACTTTAAGCAGGCTTTAGCCCTAGAAGTTCTGCGGGCGAGGCAATTAGTTTGATTCGAACGCGCGCTATCTGGCTGGGTGCTGATGTGTCGCTAGCCGTGATGGTGAAGTACCAGGCGACGTTGACCTTAAAGACAATGGCGTTGACTTTGCCAGTGACGATGATTTGAGTGCGATCGCAAATTAACTGCTGCAAATTGTCACTATCCTTTTTCTGCGCAGCCTTGTCCGCTTCATCTATTACTTCCCATCGTTCAGGGAAGGCCGTAATGTTGCCAGCTTCCTTCTCCAGATAAGCCAAGATAGCTTCTGGACCCACGACCGGTGACTCGAAGGGAGGAACTAGCTCGCCTGCTTCACCAAACAAAGCGGCAGTCTGCTTAAACTGATTTTGATTGAAGCTTTGAAAATACTCTTCGGTAACGCGACGTTCTGCGGTGGCTGTGTCGGTAGCTGCTGTGTCGGCAGGCGACTGGTTTATAGCATTCATGTTGGTCGAATTTTGATGGGTCGATCTGAGAACTCCACCCTGACTATTCAAGCGAGTAGCTAGCGTGGAGCTCCAACGATGACTATTGAGCGCCCATGTCGATGACAGACTGACGCAGCAGCGTGATTTGCTGGTTAAAGTCTAGCTGAGTGATTTTGGTGAGTAGCTGCGAAGCGTCTTCTGGCAGCTCGTAGTCGTCGGGCACTTGAACGATGTCGCCAGCGTCCATCCCTTCGGAGAGGTGATACCAGAAGTACAGCTTGTTGTTGGCATCAAAGCTGCTATAGATTTTGGTGTTGTCCGTTGAGGTTTTGTTGGCCAGATCTCTCATGAAGTCGAGCTGGGCTGAGCTGTCCATGCCTTTGACATCTTCGTACAGCCTTTCTGTAAACTGTGGCTCGGCAGCGCCGGGTGCTGCAGGTGTAATGGAGCCACCCATCTTTTTGTAGATCTCCCAAAGCAGACCAAGCTTGTCATCGGTGCCAAGCGCTTTGAATGCAGAGATTTCGCTGGCAATATCTTCGGGGTTGAATTCTTCTGGGCTTGAGGCCTGTGGTGTCTGAACCATTTGAGCGTTTCCTTATGAGTTTCGCTTTTAAGCGTAATCGTCACGCGGGGGAGTTCTGAATCCTCTGAGGGAAGAGGTTTTAGGCTGTTTTACTCTCTCAAAAGGACAAATGCGAAACGACGACAACGGCGAATATATCAGTCAGAGGTAAGGCATAGATCGGGCCGTAGCCTTTGAGCGCCGCGTAGATATATATGGCTGACTTCCGATTGGTGAACAGGCAAGTAGGTATGCAGCATGAGGCGGATGCAGCGGGGCAAACTGCCTTCTACATGCATTTGCTGGACATCTAGTAAGGGAACGCAGTCCCAATTGGGGCGCTTGCGGGCGATCGCAGCCGGGAAGATAGCATCTAAGTCTCGCGTTACTGAAAATGTCGCGCTAACAATTCGCGTCGGGTCGATTGGATTGTTGGCCTCAACCATGTCCAGCATTTCAACCACGGCCTGGGCGATCGCCTCAGCCGAATTTTCCTCAACGGTGGTTGCCCCTCGAATGGCTCTTACTTGCCAATCCGTTTGCCCGTCCACAGCGCTCTTTCCCTTGCTACCTCACGCCTGTTTATTTAACCATTTATCCTGCGAGCTACTGCCGTTGATACATCCATAGGGGGAGTCCACTGGTAGATACCTCAAACTCGATGCGAGACATCGTTGCAGGCATATAGTCCGGCAGGGCGTCGAAGGCGGTTCGGCTGCCTGGCAAAAGTTTGCTCAACAGCGGCTTTTTCTCTTCAAAGGTGTAGCATTCGGCTTTTTCAGGGTCTAATCCACCTAGCTCGGCGGCCCATCTACGGGCATCTTCTTCGGTGCCTAGACGATCTACTAAGCCTAGGCTTAGAGCCTGTTCTCCGGTAAACACGCGCCCGTCGGCAAATTCTCTAACGGCGGCTTCGCTCAGATTGCGTCCTTCGGCTACCGTGCTCACAAACTGGCTGTAGCTTGTGTCAATGAGCGACTGTAGAATCGTTTCTTCTTCAGCGGTGAGCGGTCGGTCGAAGGCCAAAATATCTTTGTAAGGGCCAGATTTAATCACTTTAAAAGAGACGCCTACGCGATCTAGCAATTTCTCGATGTTGTTGCCGCGCAAAATGACGCCGATAGAGCCAGTGATGGTGCCGGGGTTAGAGACGATGTGATGAGCACCTACCCCGATATAAACGCCGCCCGAGGCTGAGATATTGCCGAAGCTCGCAACTATTTTGACTTTCTCTTGCAGCTTTCTGAGTGCGCTGTAGATTTCCTGCGAGTCGCCGACGGTGCCACCGGGACTATCGATTCGCAGCAGCAGCGCTGGAAATTTCTTTTCTTCTACTTCTTTGAGGGCTTCTAGTACCCGCTTGCGAGTAGCTCCGGCGATCGCACCCTCAATTTCGATCCGAGCAACCTGTTTCCGAAAACGAGGCTTGAAAGGCCAAATCATAGAGATCTCTTACTGCGCTGTTTAGTGCGCTAGGCTTAACATTACTTTAAAGTTAAGTATACGACTTGTCCGGCGCACCCACCCGCTCTAAAGAATGGATTCTCCCGTCGATATTGAAGATTCTGCCGTTACTACGCTAGATCCCTCAACCCTTGAGCCTAAAAGCTGGGTGGAGAAGCTAGTGGCTAATCCGCTGGTGCTGATTTCGCCTTTCTTTTTGTGGGGCACCTCTATGGTGGCGATGAAGGGGGCTTTAACGGAAACGACGCCGCTATTTATCGCTAGCGTTCGGCTGATTCCGGCGGGGATGCTGGTGGTGGCTTTTGCGACGATGATTGGACGAGAACAGCCCAAAAGCTGGAAGGCTTGGCTATGGATTGGCCTTTTTGCACTCGTTGATGGCGCGATGTTCCAGGGGTTTTTGGCTAAGGGGCTAGACCGTACGGGTGCAGGGCTAGGGTCTGTGATGATTGACTCTCAGCCGCTGGCCGTAGCGGTGATGGCGCGGTTTTTGTTTAAGGAGTGGATTGGGCCGCTGGGGTGGTTGGGTCTGTTTGTGGGGCTAGTGGGCATTAGCTTTATCGGGTTGCCCGACGATTGGATTTTGGCGGCGCTGAATGGGCAGATTCCGGCGATCGCCGTGGAGCAAGAAGTGTGGTCGGTGCTATTTCGGCACGGCGAGTGGCTGATGCTGATGGCGGCGCTGTCGATGGCGGTAGGCACCATTTTGATTCGCTATGTGGCGGCGGTGGTCGATCCGGTGATGGCGACGGGCTGGCATATGATTTTGGGAGGCTTGCCGCTGCTGGTGCTTTCTAGCATGGAAGATCCGACGGCTTGGGAAGGGTTGTCCTGGTCGGGATGGACGGAGATGGGATATGCGACAGTGTTTGGCAGTGCGATCGCCTACGGTGTCTTTTTCTATATCGCCGCTAAAGGAAGCCTTACTAGCCTAAGCGCCCTCACCTTTTTAACCCCAGTGTTCGCTCTATTATTTAGCACTTGGCTGCTTTCAGAAAGCCTTAGCCTGGTTCAGTGGAGCGGTGTGATGTTAACGCTAATAAGCATATACCTGATTAATCGTAGGGTTCAAATTGCTAGCTGGCTGCCCGGTCAGCTGTCTGTTCTGGCGTTTATGCAACCTCCAGTTGCGGTATCAAATGGGTTAGATACGGCCTCAGTGGACGCCATCTTGACAGAGGCCGAACCAGACTTAAAAGAGCGGTAGGCGGTTCCAAAACCCTGCAATTTCCCGACATTTGCAGCCATACGCAGGTGCTATGCCATCGCTTAAGCTATTCGCGATAGGACGACCTCAGTAAAATAACCGATGTGTGCTTGCAAAATCTGGTTCAGACTATTTTATTGTGATTTTTCCTATCATTTGGCATTACTCGAGCATCTCTAACTCAGTTTCGGCCGATTGCTATCTTCTGCGAGCCATCATTAAATAGCTTGCTCAACCCTATATTCTTCCGAATCTCAGGTATATAGACGCGTATATCTATATGTCGATGCTCTTATTTTTCTAGAAACATCTTTCCAAATATCATTTTTCTAAAAACATCAGCTAGGGATAGTAATGATTCGGCGTTCTACATTAGTCCTTCTAACCTGTCTGAGCGTACTGAGCGTTCCGGCAACACAAACGAAGAGCGCCGCTCAGACATTGATGGCTCAAAGCGCTCAAGGCGCTGTTGACTCGTTTAACGGGCTAGGCATTGGCTCTCGAGGCGAACCCGTTAGGCAGCTTCAGCGCCGGTTGACGGAGGCTAATTACTACAGCGGCCCTATAGATGGACTCTATGGACTAGAGACGCAGCGTGCAGTTGTCGCGCTTCAAAGGGCTTCTAGCCTAGAGGATACTGGAACACTGAACGAGGCCACCTGGCAAGCTTTAGAATCAGGCGCTCAGGTTTCTGCTGCTAATGAATTTGAATTTAAAGCAGGTGAAGCTGACGATTCGGCGATCGCGCAACCCGTTGAAAGTGAAGCTGAGAGTGGACTTCCCGCTGTTGAGGAGACTGCTATCGCACCAGCGGTTGAAGCTGAGCCTGCCGGTAGCATTAAGCCTGTCTTTGCGCTTGGGCTAGGCTTAGTTGCTCTGCTGGGCAGCTTCGGCGTTGGCTTTTTTATGGCTAATCGAAGTAAGCATGATGAAAGTTGGGATAGCTCCGATCCAGATGCAGTGGGTGTAGACCCTGCTTTTGTGAAGAATAGCGCTGTGCCTATGGCCACAAATTCGGCTTTGTCAGCAGGGGCTCAGGGCGCTCAGGTTAATTCTCAGCCGGTAGTTGACCCTCAATATATAGGCAATAGGGCAGACAACAGGCCAGACAATAGGGCTGCTAGCGTTCAGCAGAATGCGCCGGTTCTCAATCCAGGCTATAGCCAAAATTACGGTCAAGTGAGCGCAACTGGGCCGCTGTCTCCAGTAGATGTGATTGAAGGACTAATAGGCGAGCTACGCAACCCCGATCCGGCGAGGCGGCGCAAGGCAATTTGGGAATTAGGGCAACGAGGAAATTCTATTGCAGTGCAGCCGCTGGTAGATGCAATGCCCAATGCGGATTCTAAGGAAAAGAGTTTGCTGCTAGCGGCGCTCTCTGAGATTGGCATTCGCTCTTTGAGACCAATGAATCGAGCGATGGCGATCGCCTTTCAAGACCCGAACCCTGAGGTTCGCAAAAACGCCATTCGCGATCTGTCGCGCGTTTACGACTTGGTCGTTCAAATTAGCCATATGCTAGGCCATGCGGCAGAAGACGAAGATGCTGAGGTGCGCCAGACCGCAACTTGGGCGTTAGATAAGCTTAACCACATCCGTAAAGCTCAAGATGTGGATACTAATATGCGCTCTTTCTCGGGTGCTGGTGCCACTCCAATAGATTTGCTTTCGAGTGAAGCGTCTATTCGTCGCTCTCAAGAGATGCGCTAGAGACAGCTCGTTTGATGGTGATTTGATAGTGAATGGGTGTGATGCGCTTACTGCTACTGTCTACGCCGGTAGGTCCTCTAGGCTCGGGTTTGGGCGGCGGCGTTGAGGCGACGGTGCTGAATTTAGCGCAGGTGCTGACTCAACGAGGGCACGAGGTGGCGATCGCTGCTCCTGAAGGGTCTCAATTACCTAGTGACTTCAATAGTGCGATCGCGCTGATTCAAATTCCGGGCGTTTGGCAACCTACGGCTCAGACACAGGATAGGGGTGCGCCTGCGGTGACTGAATCGGCGCTAGCTAGCCTTTGGGATTATGCGCGTCAGGTTCAGGGCCAGTACGATTTGCTAGTGAACTTTGCCTACGACTGGCTGCCTTTTTATCTCACGCCGTTTTTGTCTGTGCCGGTGGCTCATTTTGTCAGCATGGGGTCTTTAAGCGATCGCCTAGACGAAGCGATCGCCCGTATTGCCATTCAGTTTCCCGGTACGTTGGGAGCCTATACCCAGTCTCAGGTAGAGACATTTGCAGCCGTAAATCCAGATAGCTGGGAGATTTTGGGCTGCGGGTTGGATATGGATCGGTATGAGTATTGCGATGGCAAAGCTACTCCTGCGGAGTATCGCCCTGAAAATTTCCTGGCCTGGGCAGGCCGCATCTCTCCCGAAAAAGGACTAGACGATGCCATTTCCGCCATGCTCTTGGCCCAAAAGCCGCTGAAAATATTCGGCAACATCGAAGACGAGGCTTACTGGCAAAGCCTTCAGCCGCTCATTGCACAAGCTCCGAAGGCCGCGCCCATTCAGTACTGTGGATTTTTACCGACTGCCGAGCTACAGCAAGAACTAGGCCGCGCCCAAGCGTTGCTGATGACGCCAAAGTGGGCGGAGGCGTTTGGCATTGTTGCGATTGAGGCGTTGGCCTGCGGGGTGCCCGTGATTGCCTACAGAAGAGGCGGCCCGGCTGAGATTGTTTGTTCGGGGAAGACGGGATGGCTAGTTGCGCCGGACGATGTGGGGGCTTTGGCGATGGCTGTAGAACGAATTCAGGAAATTGATCGGTGGGGTTGTCGGGGAGAGGCGATCGCGACCTATTCTCTACCTGTTTGGGGTGAGCGATTCGAGCAGTGGTTTTGTAGAATTGTGTCGAAGCAAAAGGAGCGCTCATGATTGTCCTCACGTCTGAAGAAATCACCCGCTTGAAGTCAGATTTTGCCGAGATGCCGGTTGCGCTAGAGGCGCTGCGAGAAATTGGAGATTGCGACGGCGATGTAGAAGATGCGGCGATTTCGCTAGCGCTAAAGTCCGATCAGGAACCGGATACGAATGAGCGGTGGCTAGGAGACTTTAGCAAGCGGTATCGGCATGTGGTTTGTCAGCAGGGTTTTAGAAAGGCGATCGCGAAAGGAGAAGTCAAAGCGCTAGTGATGCACCTTGCCCAAAAGACCGACTGCCCAGCGCTAATCGCCTTACCCGTTTCGCTCTACGTTTACAAAACAGGCGTAGATGACTTTTGCCACAGCTTTGATAACAGCAGGCTCTAGCTAATTCTTGGGTTTTGTGCGCCGACTGAAGCCCTGCTTCACTTAATTGAATAGTCTCTATACATAAATCCTAGCCGCAGTACAGGATTCAGAGACTCTATTCTAAATCGCAGGTCTAAACCGCAGGAAGTGACTGATGTCCTAGACTCGCTAAGTGCCAAAAGTCGCGGTTTACCTCGCTCCATAGCGATTGATTGTTCGGATCGGTTCGCAGCGCTTTCTTCAGATAGATTCGGGCTTTGTGAGGCTGACCTTGCAATATCAATCGTCTGCCCCAGCGCTGGTAGACAATCGCTTGCCACTGGCACACTTCCGAGTCCGCGGGCATTCTGTGCGCTAAGCCTTCGATCAGCGCGATCGCTAAAGGAAACTTCTGCTGACTCAACAACGCCCTAAGCTGAGCGTAAGCATCGTGCTTCAGCGTTTCTTCTTCTACAGATAATGGGCGAACCACCGTCTGAACAGATTGCGATACTCCGACGGAATGGTCTTGCGATCGCACCCTTTCATTCGCGCTCTTCGCTTCCCGGTTCGAAATTTCTTCCTTAAACCCAACTTCAGTGCCTACTGAACGATCTTCTTCCCCAAACCCGGTTCGAATCAGCTCACTTTCTACAGTGTCCGCTTCACCTTGAAAATTTCCTATCCCTAGTTTCTCTAGCTGATCGCGAATGCCGCTTAGTCCATCCAAGGCGATGCCTCTGCGCTGACTCTTCCGCGCAGCAGCAGATTCTATTTCTTCTAGAACGGCAGTGTAGGCGTCGTTAATGAGAATAAACTGCTCAATAGCTTGCGCATCTGGATTAATGTCGGGATGATACTGTCGCACCAGCAGCCGATAAGCGGCTTTTACCTCTTTAGAGGACGCGCTGCGACGTAATCCTAATATCTTGTAGTAGCGAGCCAGATTCATAGCAGAGCAAGATGAGTCGAGAGGATTTTTAGAGCGCGCAGTCTTTAGAAGTGGCTGAAATTATACGCGAGGTCTTCACATTTTGAGTCCGTAGATTTCAGTATATTTATCTGCCTGTAGCTTCGCTTGAGAGACGAGCCGTATTTTGTCTGTAGCTACGAGCAGAGTTTACCCGACTAGAAGAATGCCTTCTGCGCTGCTTGCTGCATTCCACAGCCTGAATATACAAGTCATTCATTCACAATTAAAAAGCCCAGCTCAGGAAGGTTTCTTCCAAGCTGGGCAAGCGTAATTAGTAAGTGATGAACTGTTAACTTGTTGGCAACCGCTCTTCAATCACGCGATCAATCAGGCCATATTCTTTAGCTTCAGCGGCAGACATAAAATAGTCTCTGTCGCTATCTTTTTCAATCTCCTCTACCGACTTGCCAGAGTGCGACGCCATTAGCTCATTTAGCTCCTTGCGCACCTGCACAATTCTCACCGCCTCAATCTCAATATCTGTAGCCTGCCGGCGACCCACTCCACCCGAAGGCTGGTGAATCATGATGCGCGAGTGAGGCAGCGCCAACCGCTTACCCTTTGCACCTGCGTTCAGCAAAAATGCGCCCATACTCGCCGCCAAGCCAACGCAGATAGTGACTACCTCAGACTTGATGTACTGCATCGTGTCGTAAATCGCCATGCCTGCCGTAACCGAACCGCCTGGCGAATTAATGTACAAGTAGATCGGCTTGGTCGGATCTTCCGAATCCAGATAGAGCATGTAGGCGACAATCGCATTTGCAATCCCGTCATCGACTTCTTCGGTTAAGAAGATAATGCGTTCGCGAAACAGTCTTTCGTAGATGCTGATCCACTGTTCGTAGGTGCCGCCAGGGAGACGATAGGGGACGCTGGGAGTTCCAATAGGCATAGGTCTAAAAAGTGAGAGAGGTTAGGACGAAGAGATAAGAAGGGAGAGGAATTTGGATTGCGAATGAACTATTTCATGAGCTACTGAGATTCATGAGCTACTTAGAGTCGGCAGTGAGTGCTTCTGCTAACGAGGGATTTTCGATCACCCGATCGATTAGCCCGTATTCTTTGGCGTCCGTTGCAGATAGGTAGAACATTCGCTCCATGTCTTTAGCGACTTTCTCTGGGGTCTGTTCAGTGTTGTCGGCCAAAATCTGCTGGATGAGCTTGCGTTTTTTAATCACCTGCTCGGCTTCTAGATTAATATCGGTTGCCTGTCCGCGAGTGAGCGTTTGTGGGTGCGTTAGGGCAATGCTGGTGTGTGGCAAAGCCGCTCGCTTGCCCTTCGCGCCGGATGAAAGCAAAACCGCCGCCATGCCGTAAGCCGTACCCATGCAAATCGTGACGACTTCAGACTTGATGTGAGCAATGGTGTCGTACACAGCTAATCCCGCTCGAATCGAAACCATCCCCGCTGAAGAATCTGCCTGCCCGGACATTACCGGGTCTCCGATGGAGTTGATGTACAGGTAAATTGGCTTACTCTGATCGTCTGAGTCCAAGTAGAGCAGAGCCGCCACAATGGAGTTGGCAACGCCGTCTGTAAGGGGCTGGTTGATAAACAGGATGCGCTCTTGACTCATGCGCGTATAGACGCTGACCCATTGCCAGGATTGGCTACCTGGAAGGTTATAAGGGACGCGCAGAATTCCATCAACAGACATAGAGCAGGATAACCAGGTGGAGGATAAGAAGAGAGCGATCGCCCGACTAAGCAGTCAGCTAAACGGCCAGCTAAACCGCTACAGGCATTGGAGTCGGTAGCTCTTTGGTACTAGTCAACACGCGATCAATGAGGCCATATTCTTTGGCTTCTTCCGGCGTGAGGTAGAACATCCGGTCGGTGTCTTTATCTAGCTTTTCCTTGGTCTGCCCGGTATTGCTAGAGAGAATGTCGAGGAAAGAAGCTTTGTTAGAAAGGACTTCTTCGGCTCGAATTTGGATGTCGGTGGCCTGCCCCTGTGCGCCAGATCGAGACTGGTTTAGCACGATAGTTGCGTGTGGCAAGCTAGCTCGAGAGCCTTTTGCACCAGAAGACAGGATCATCGCAGCGGTGCCCATGGCCTGACCTAGACAAATGGTATGTACCGGGGGCTTGATGTACTTTAGCGTGTCGCAGATGGCGAAGGCTTCGGTTTCAAAGCCAACGGCGTCGCCGGTGTACCAGGAAGTGCCAGTGGAGTTGATATAGAAGAAAATAGGCTTGTCGGGATCGTCAAATTCTAGGTAGAGGAGCTGCGCGATGATGAGCTTGGTGACATCGACGCCCATTTGACGCTTGAAATCGTCGGAGGAAACAAGGGGAGTGCCCAGATAGACAATGCGCTCCTTAAGGAGGAGAGATTGCAAGTCTGGTGGGGGGGTTCGATAGGCCGCACTGCCTCCAGAATAGGGAGTCTGCATGGCCTTAATAGGGGAACTCATAAGTGGCTGGTAGGGCTTGGGACTATTGAATAATATGCTTTCCATAGTAGCTTGCGAGCGAACCTGCTGCAGTCTGCTGAGGGTGGGGATTTTGGCGGATAACCTCACCTTTTACGGAATCTGGGAAGCTAGCTGTGATGATCCATCAGCAGAGTGATTCTGAGCTTGAACGCTGCATACTGTGCGTTTTGAGCTATGAATAAATGAGGAATAAATCCTTTTAGAAGCTGGAGATACAAGATGAAAGTTGGTTTGCAATGGGCCTTTAGTGATGCTCACCTGCCTACGAGTCAATCCAATAGCCAGCGACAGCTTTCAGTGTCGGTATCGGCAGAAGGAGAAGGGTCTCAAGCGCCTTTAAATCTTTGCTTTGTGCTAGATCGCAGTGGTTCTATGGCAGGAACGCCACTGAAGACGGTAAAGGCTGCGGCACACAGAATTATTGACCGGCTGACGGGGCGCGATCGCATTTCCATCATCGCCTTCGATCACAAGGCTCAAATCCTGGTAGAAAATCAGCTTGCGACTGACTTAGAAAGCATCAAACGCCAGATCGACGGTCTTAGAGCGGGTGGCGGCACCTGCATTGACGATGGCTTAAAGCTGGGAATCTCGGAGCTAGCTAAGGAGAAAGACGACTATGTTTCTCAGCTACTGCTGTTGACCGACGGTGAGAACGAGCATGGAGATAATGCTAGGGCGATGAAGCTGGCGGATGTGGCAACCGGCTATAACCTGACGGTGAGCACATTAGGCTTCGGCGACCATTGGAATCAGGACGTTCTAGAGCAGATTGCCGATGCCGGAGGCGGATCGCTTAGCTATATTCAACATGCGGAAGAGGCGATCGCAACATTTGGCCGTCTCTTTACGCGGATGCAATCTGTCAGCCTCACCAATGCATTCCTCAACGTTGAGCTAGCCGACGGCACCCGTTTAGCTGATCTCAAGCCCGTTGCTCAAGTCGCCCCAGAAACCGTCGAGCTACCGATTGTCCAAGAAGGCAACCAGGCAATGATCCGGCTAGGTGATTTAATGAAAGATCAGCCTCGGGTGATTTTGCTCAATCTATATATTCCTCAGCTTGCAGCGGGTACAGCAACGGTAGGCAAATTACAGATAACCTACGACGATCCGGCAATCGGGTTAACTGGCCAAACTTCTGAGGCTGTGCCCATTGAGATTGCGGCAATGGATGACTATGCGCCAAAAGAAGATGCGGGCGTACAGCAGAATATTTTGGCACTAGCAAAGTACCGGCAAACGCAAATTGCTGAGGATAAGCTGAAGGCGGGCGATCGCCAGGGTGCGGTAACGATGCTGCAATCGGCGGCGAATACTGCGATTCAGATGGGTGATACCAACGCGGCAACGGTGCTGCAAGAGAATGCGACTCAGCTGCAGGCAGGGAAAGAGCTTTCGGAGCGCGATCGCAAAAAGACCCGAATTGTTTCTAAAACGCAGCTTCAGTAATCAATCTTTAGTCTCAATTAAATCTGCCCTCAATTAAATCTGCCAATTGTCGGAGGGCCCATACCCCGCACGGGCACCTTTGGCCCTATCCTATCGGTGTACATTCACTGGCCCCGGCGGCAATCTAATTGAGGTAGCCAATTCCCTAAATGCAGATTCACATTGAGCCTTTTACCGTGCACAAGCGCGTACCGCTGACGATTAGCCGAGGCACTAGCGCAGGCTCTACAAATCTCTGGGTTCGCATTGAAGCCGATGGCATCGAAGGCTGGGGTGAAGCTTCTCCGTTTGCGATTGGATCGTCTGCTCCCCAAACGACTGAGGAGATATCTCGCGATTTATCGGCGCTGGTGCCGATTCTGTCTTCGCTACATCCGATTCAGCGGCAAATCATTGAGTCCCGGTTATCGGGTTTATCTATTTGTTCTGCGGCTCAAGCCGCAATAGACGTGGCTCTGCACGATTGGATGGGCAAGTGCTTTGGCTTACCGCTCTGGCAGCTATGGGGGTTAGAGCTGCAGCGCATTGGGCCAACGGCGGTGACTGTGGGCTTAAGTACACCAGAGGGTGCGGTCGATCGGCTAAACAAATGGTGCGATCAGCAGCAGGTGAACTCGGTAAAAATCAAATTGGGCAGCCCAGAAGGGATTGAAATTGATAAAAAGATGTTTGCTGCACTACTGCCTGAAGTGCCCACGGGCGCTAAGGTGAGCGTAGATGCAAATGGGGGCTGGGGGTTAGAAGATGCGATCGCGATGTCCTACTGGCTCTCCGAACGCGGCGTTGTTTATATAGAACAGCCGCTAGCCGTCGAAAACGACAAATTGTTGCCTAATCTGTACGGTCAGTCGCCACTGCCGATCTACGTAGATGAGAGCTGCTTTGTTAGTTCAGACATTCCGCCGTTAGCGCACTGTGTGCATGGCATTAATATTAAGCTGATGAAATCGGGCGGACTAGGTGAGGCGATGCGAATGATTCATACGGCTAGAGCTTGCGGACTCAAGGTAATGTTTGGCTGCTATTCAGATAGTGCGATTTCTAACACCGCGCTGGCTCATCTCTCGCCGCTAGCCGACCATCTCGACTTAGACAGCCACTTCAACTTAAAGGACGATCCGTTCTCTGGCGCGCAGCTTAAGCATGGCTGTTTGGTGCCCAATGCCCAACCTGGACTTGGACTTTCTCATGCTTGACCCTAGCGATCGCATTGCCATTTTGATGCACGAAGGCTTAAAAGGGCCGAAGGGCAAAACGGGTATTTCCTTATTGCGCTATAGCCAAAATCCGATCGTAGCGGTAGTTGATGAGTCGGCAGTCGGCGAATCGGTTCTGGAGGCAACGGGTATTGATAAATCCATTCCGGTAGTGGCTTCGCTGCAAGATGCGCTCGCGATGAACCCGACGGTATTAGCGATTGGACTTGCCCCTTCGGGTGGGCAGCTGCCAGAGCCTTGGTATGCGGAGGTAAAGCAGGCTGTAAAAGCAGGACTGTCTGTGATGAATGGCCTGCATACGCAGATGAATTTAGACCCTGAGATTGCGGGAAACATTCGGCCCGGCCAGTGGGTTTGGGATATGCGCCAAGAGCCAGAGGGCCTAAGTGTGGGCAGTGGAAAGGCGATGGGGCTAAAGTGCGATCGCGTTCTTACCGTTGGAACCGATATGGCGGTCGGTAAAATGTCTACTAGTATCGAACTCAACCGAGCTAGCCAGGCCAAAGGGCTGCGCTCTAAGCTGATTGCCACCGGGCAAACAGGCCTAATGCTAGGTGAAGACGGCGTTCCGCTAGATGCTATTCGTGTAGATTACGCCTCTGGTGCGATCGAACAATGTCTAATGCGTTTTGGCGATAACCACGACGTTCTTTTTGTAGAAGGTCAGGGTTCTTTTTTCAATCCGGCTTCTACCGCAACCTTGCCCTTGCTCAGAGGAAGTCAGCCAACGCACTTAGTGTTGGTGCATAAAGCTACGCTGACGCACATTATGAATTCAGATTTTGAGATTCCGCCTTTGTCAAACGTGGTGGAATTGTACGAGGCGATCGCGTCAGCAGCCGGTACGTTTACGCCCGCTAAGGTCGCCGGAATTGCGTTGAATACGTTTGGATTAGACGAAAAGGAGGCTCGAAGCGCGATCGCAACAGCTTCTTATGAAACCGGTCTGCCCTGTACCGACGTGGTACGGTTTGGCGCTGAGCCTTTATTGACTAATATTCTTGGCTAATCTAAAACTGCTTTAGCTCTCTCGACAGCAGTACCTAGATTAGCGCTGCTTCTTTAGGCGATAGGTGATGCGGCCCTTGGTCAGGTCGTATGGAGTCAGCTCTACTTTGACGCGATCGCCCGGCAAAATTTTGATGTAGTTCCGGCGAATCTTCCCCGAGATGTGGGCCAATACGTTAAATCCATTATCTAGGTCAACGCGAAACATGGCGTTTGGCAACGATTCGGTAATCGTGCCTTCCATTTCAATTAAATCTTGTTTAGACAAACTAGCAGTTCCTCTTTTTCAGGTGTATATATAGCTACTCAATAGGGTAGCAAATCATCGAAGCATTCTATTACACGGAAATCCGTACAGCTATAGACTTCAAGTTAGCTCTAACAGCACAGGCACGGGCTGCCTTGACTCTTACTTTCTAGTTCTTCTACTTTCTGGTCTTCACTTCACACTGTACAAACTGCTGAAGCGCTTCAGTTACCAGTTTCATCTCCTGATTGCCATCTACAGAGCGCAGTTGTCCACTGCCCTTATAAAGATCAATCAACGGCTCAGTTTGCTCACGATAAACATCTAGCCGGTTGCGAATGACTTCTTCCTTGTCATCTGCTCTGCCTCGGCTAAGCATCCGAGTTACTAACTCATCGTCAGGTACTTCTAAATTAACTACGACATCGCAAGTCTGACCAATTTCGTCGAGCAGCTTGTTCAAGAACTCCGCCTGCTCGACGTTTCGAGGGAACCCATCTAATAACCAGCCGGTTGCCGTATCATCCTCTCCTAGTCGCTCGCGAATTAGATCAAGAATTAGGTCGTCGGGTACTAGCTCGCCTGCGCTCATGTAGCCTTCCGCCTTCTGCCCTAGCTCCGTTTTTGCTTTAACGGCAGCTCGCAAAATGTCACCAGTGGAGATATGAGGTACGTCGCACATCCCAGAAAGCGCTTTTGCCTGAGTGCCTTTACCAGCTCCTGGGGGCCCTAAAAAGATGAGTCTTGTCATTACTGCTTCACCATGCCTTCGTAGCGCTGAGAGATTACATAGGTCTGAATCTGCTTAGCGGTGTCGATGGCTACGCCGACCAAAATCAGTAGCGAAGTTGCACCAAACCCCTGAAAAGTGCTGACGCGAGTGGCACTTTCTACTAACACAGGGATAATCGCGACCATGCCAAGAAAAATAGCGCCTAGGAAGGTGAGTCTGTTGAGCACCTTACTAATGTAATCAGTCGTCGCTCGTCCCGGCCGAATACCTGGAATACTGGCACCCATCTTTTTCAAGTTACGAGACATATCTTCTGGGTTTACCACCAGAGAAGCATAGAAATAGCTAAAAAAGATAATCATCGTTAAGTAAACAACGATGTACAGCGGTGAAGTAGGGGTGAAGTTTTTACCCATGAAGGTCGAGAAGGCGACCGAAGGAACGACTGATATCGCAAAAGTCGGAATAATCAGCATCGAGGATGCAAAAATGATGGGCATTACACCACCTTGGTTCAGCCTTAGCGGTAGGTAGTTGCTTTTCTCTAGGTAGAGCTTTCGCCCTACCTGACGCCTAGCTGAAACAATCGGAATTCTCCGAGTGCCCTCTTGGACGAATACAATACCAATGATAGTCGCAATAAAGACTAGGAGCAGCGTGATGATACCGCCCACGTCTTGTCTATCTCCTGTCTGAGCTAGCGTGACAGTATCGCCTAGCACTTTAGGCAGCGACGACACGATATTGAGGAAAATTAGCAGCGAAGCCCCGTTTCCCAGCCCTCGCTCGGTAATCAGCTCGCCTACCCACATCACGAACATCGAGCCTGCCGTTAGCGCTAGCACCGTTTCAAACACAAAGACAGGCCCGAAATCGTAGGCAAAGTCTCGCAAGAGAAAGCAGGAGAGCATTGTGCTTTGTAGAATAGTCCAGCCAAAAGCTACGTAGCGAGTTACCTGCGAGATCTTTCTTCTGCCGGCTTCGCCTTCGTTCTTTTGCAAGTCTTCTAACGCAGGAATAGCTGCTGTTAGGAGCTGCATAATAATCGAAGCGTTAATAAATGGCAAAATGCCCAGCGCAAAGATGCCTAATAGCGATAGTCCACCGCCGCCAATGATGTCTAGGAAGCTAAGCGCAGCATTGCCGCTCTGAATCGAGGCTGAGAAGGCCGCCCGGTCTATACCAGGTACTGGAATATAAATTCCTAACCTGACTAAGATCAGCAGACCTAATGTGATTAGCAATCGGTTGCGCAACCCAGCAGCTTGAGCCATTTGTAAAAATGTCTCCTGCGCACTGGGTGACTTTCCTTGACTCACTACCATCTTTTAAAAACCTCTTATAGCGCTTTGCTGGCGCTGCTACCTCTATCTTTGCTCTACTAGTCTAAATCACTAGCTGTGACTCAGGCACAGACGCGCCAAAGAAAAGACTGTCTTCGGCGATCGCCTCAAAATACTAGCTGTATTACGACTGCTTATAAGAGCTATGCGACTTCGCAGCTACCACCTGCTGCTTCAATTTTCTCTTTAGCAGACTTGGTAAACGCCGCTGCTGTAACATTGAGCGCATTGGAGATCTCTCCATCGCCCAAAATCTTCAAAGGCCCGTCGTTAGAAGTCACGATACCGGCTTCTAGCAACGACGCCATATTGACATCGGTATTTGCAGCCAAATCGGCAAGGTCCTTCACGTTGATAACTGTGTATACCTTTTGATTGACCAGCGTAAAGTGCTTGAGCTTAGGAACTCGGCGGTACAAAGGCATCTGACCACCTTCAAAACCAGGGCGAGTGCCACTACCCGATCGGGATTTTTGGCCGCGCATACCAAATCCACAGCTAGCACCTTGTCCAGCCGCAATGCCTCGGCCTTTGCGCGTCTTACGCTTTTTCGAACCCGCTTTGGGCTTCGCATCTTCTAGTCTCATCTTAGGGGTTTCCTTTTGTAGGCGACGCATTGCGCTGCGTCTGATCTAGTTATATAAGCTGTGCGACGCATCGCCTGCGTCAAGGATTCTAATGCCTATTTGATGTCAGAAATATAAGCATCAGATAGGCAATTTAGACTAAGCGTATAGCTTTTCAAGTGGAATGCCGCGCTCTTCAGCTACGTTAGAAAGCGTTCTCAGTGACTCTAACGCTTCTGCCGCCGCGCGAGCATTATTCAAAGGATTATCAGAACCAAGTTGCTTGGCTAGGATGTTGCGGATACCGGCTAACTCCAGTACGATTCGCACTGCGCCACCGGCAATTACGCCCGTACCTGGAGCAGCTGGTCTCATAAAGACTCTAGCACCACCCGCTCGGCCCGTAGAAGGATGAGGAATGGAGTAAGCCTTGTTCAAAGGAACTTCGACTAGGTGCTTTTTGCCATCGGCAACGCCTTTTTTAACCGCGCCTATTACGTCACTGGCTTTACCGACGCCGACGCCAACCTGACCTTTCTCGTTGCCGACAACCACAATGGCTCGGAAGCTGAGCTTTTTACCACCCTTTACTACCTTGGTTACGCGGCGAATTTGAACGACGCGCTCCTGCCATTCGGAGTCTTTCTCCTTATTCCTGCCTTTACCTTTTTTACCACCACGGTCGTTACGGTCTGCCATTTGTGTTTAGCCTTTAGTGTTCGGCGCTAGAAGTACTGCTTTGTATGCTGTTTTGGACTGTTCTAGAGAGCTGCTATTGTCTGTTACTAGTAACAGAGATTGATAACAGAGCCTGTTCTAAAACTTGAGTCCGCCTTCACGAGCCGCATCAGCTAAAGCCGCTACCCGACCGTGATAGAGATTGCCGCCTCTGTCAAAGACGACCTGTGAAATGTTCTTACTCTTTGCTCGCTCTGCAATTAGTTTACCAACTGCTGCGGCTGCTTCCGAGTTAGACCCGACGCTGACGCCTGCGTCCTTGTCTAGCGTAGAGGCAGCGGCGAGCGTTGTATGCTCAGTGTCATCAATAACTTGAGCGTAGATGTGCTGATTAGACCGAAAGATTGCGAGTCTAGGTCGTTCTGTCGTGCCTTTTACCCGACGACGAACGCGCGAATGGCGGCGGCGGGTAGATTCTTTACGAGTTGCTTTCATGATTTTTGCTCTACTTTAAGCCCTACCTATTTACCTGCCTTACCGGCCTTACGTCTGACTTGCTCGCCCGCGTAGCGGACACCTTTGCCTTTATAAGGTTCGGGGGGTCTAGCCGCGCGGACGGTCGCAGCGGTGTTACCGACTAGCGCTTTGTCGATACCAGTTACGGTCACGTTGGTGTTGCCTTCTACCGCAAATTGAATGCCCGCAGGGGGTTCAAACTCAACGGGGTGACTGTACCCTAGTGCCATTACTAGCTTTTGACCCTGAAGCGAGGCTCTATAGCCTACTCCTTGAATCTCCAGCTTTTTCTGATAGCCGTTGGAGACGCCTTCTACCATATTGGCAATTAGGGTACGGACTAAGCCGTGCCGCTGTCTGGCGTTGCGAGATTCGTTGCGGCGAGTCACGACGATTTCTTCGCCTTCCTGCTCGAACTTAATCTCGGCAGGCAATTCCTGCGTGAGTTCTCCTTTTGGCCCCTTCACCGTAACGCTTTGCCCATCGATGTTGATGGTGACCGCTTTGGGAATGGGGATCGGCTGTTTGCCAATTCTAGACATTTTACTTCTCCTGCATGGACGGGATGAAAACGGGTGTTTCTTGTCTTTAAACGGTGCTTTTGCACTGCTGCTTTCACACTGCTTAGGCTAAATCGTTCAATTGACACTAAGTGTCAGATTTAGTAGATATAGCAAAGGACTTCTCCGCCAATGCCCTGACGACGAGCATCTCGGTCGGTCATGACGCCGCTGGAGGTTGAAATGATAGCAATACCGATGCCGCCTAGTACGCGGGGTAGCTCTTTGCGGTTGGAGTATACGCGCAGACCTGGCTTGCTGACGCGGGTTAGGTTGCGAATAATGGGCTGACGCTGTTTGCCCTTGTACTTCAACGTGAGAGTGATTTTGCGCTCCATACCATCGCCGCCGTCTTCAGATTCGGCCACAAAGCCTTCCTCTTTAAGTACGATAGCGATGCTGCGAGTCATCTTAGTAGACGGAATGTCAACTGTTTGGTGACGCGCTAGGTTAGCGTTCCGGATGCGCGTCAGCATGTCTGAAATCGTGTCGTTAGACGCCATAGTCCTCTTGTTTGCTAATGCCTTTGCTAGTCCTTAACTTTCTCTAAATGGCATACCCAATGCCTTAAGCAGTGCTCTGCCTTCTTCGTCAGTGTTGGCGGTAGTGACAATGGTGATGTCCATACCACGAATTTGATCAACGCTGTCGTACTCTACTTCTGGGAAGATTAGCTGCTCGCGCAGACCCAGGGTGTAGTTGCCACGTCCGTCGAAGCTGCGAGGGCTAACGCCTCGAAAATCGCGGATGCGGGGGAGGGTTAAATTAATTAGGCGGTTCGTGAAGGCGTACATGCGAGCCGAACGAAGCGTGACTTTCACGCCGACGGGCATTCCTTCTCGAATCTTAAAGCCTGCGATCGCGCGCTTAGCTCTAGTAACTACCGGACGTTGCCCGGTAATCATGGCCAGTTCGCTAATAGAAGATTCCAAAGCTTTTGCGTTTTGAGACGCTTCTCCTAGACCACGGTTAACCGTGACCTTGGCGAGCTTAGGAATTTCGTGAGGGTTGCTGTAGCCAAACTCTTCTTTGAGTTTAGGAACAACCTTCTCTTGATAAAGGGTCTTGAGTGAGTCGGCCATTGTTTCCTTTTGAAAGATGTTTCCCTGGGCTTGGTCAGGGGATGGACGGGACGTTATCTGGTCAGATAACTTTTTAACCTAGACAACTTAGTCTAGAATCTCGCCGGTCTTCTTCAACATGCGTACTTTACGGCCATCTTCGGTAAAGGAGTAAGTCATGCGACTTGCAACCTTTTGCTTGGTGGAGTAAAGCATCACGTTAGAGCTGTGAATAGGAAACTCTTGGGTAAGAATTTGACCTGACTCACCTTCTTGCTGGGGCTTTACGTGCTTGGTTCGCACATTAACGCCTTGCACAATTACCTGAGACTTTTTGGCATTGATGGCGACTACTTCGCCAATGGTGCCTTTGTCTTTGCCAGCGATAACCTGAACGGTATCCCCTTTACGAACGTGCATCTTTTGACGCACGGTTGCCTTCGACTTCTGCATTTATAGTACCTCCGGTGCTAGAGAAACGATTTTGGTAAAGCCTTTGTCACGCAGTTCGCGAGCAACTGGGCCAAACACTCGAGTCCCTCTAGGGTTACTACCGTCTTGAGTGATAATTACGGCGGCATTATCATCGAAGCGAATGCTCATGCCGCTCTGGCGACGGATGCCTTTGCGAGTCCGCACAACAACGGCCTTCACGACGTCGGACTTTTTGACACCCATATTAGGAAGGGCATCTTTGACGACAGCGACAATGACATCGCCTACGCCTGCATACTGTTTGCGCCCACCTAGCACTCGAATGCACATGAGCTTACGAGCGCCGCTGTTGTCGGCTACGTTGAGATAAGTCTCTTGCTGAATCACGGTTAAATCCTCTTACTGATATCTGCTTGATATCTAACTTATAGGTCGGAAGAACTGAGGATGTCGGCCACAATCCAGCGCTTGTGGCGGCTCATGGGGCGGGTTTCGCTGATGCGAACGCGATCGCCTTCCTTGCAGTTATTATCTTCGTCGTGGGCTTTATAGCGCTTAGTTCGCACCATAATCTTCTTGTACTTAGCGTGCTGAACGCGAGATTCCACCGCGACCACCACGGTCTTGTCCATTTTGTTACTGACCACTAGGCCAATTCTTTCTTTCGCTGCCATCTTTTCCTAACCCTTTTTAAATCCTTAGCTATTTATCAACCTTTCAACCAGCCTCTAGAGAACCAGCCTTATATGCCTACTCTTGTTCAGATCCACCGGTCACTGCTTCTGCAACCGCAGCGGCAGCATCTGTAACCGTGGCGGCAGCGGCAGTAACGGTAGCACCTAATGCATCTGCAACTTCAGCAATTGGATTTGCCGATGCTTCGGCTTCAGCAGATGCGGTTTCAGCAGCTTCAGCTTCGGTAGGCGCAGCTTCAGCCGCTGCTTTTGCTTTAGCCTTGCGCTTAGCAGACTTCGCCTGAAGCTTTTCTTCCGCTGTCTTCGGCGGATTCTCAGCAGCTTCTCTAGCGCGAGCAACTAGCTTTTCGGCGGCAACTTTCTTTTCGGCTTCGATCGCTCTTTCTCGCTCGATAGTCATGAGCTGAGCTAGCCGACGGCGCAGCTGCTTGAACTCATGAAAACCTGTTTCCATTTGGCGCGTAGCCTTTCTAAATCGGAGGTCAAACAAATCTCGCTTAGCTTTTGCGATTTCTGTTGTAATATCCTCTGCGCTCAGCTCTCTGATCTCTTTTGCTTTAGTTAGTGGCATCGAATTTAACCCTCGTCTGATTCCTTAGCGATGAACTTGGTTTTGAAGGGCAGTTTAAAGGACGCTAAGCGCATCGCTTCTCTTGCAATCTCTTCGGTTACACCGGCAATCTCAAACACAACGCGGCCAGGTTTGATCACCGCGACCCAAAACTCAGGGTTACCTTTACCCGAACCCATTCGAGTTTCTGCGGCTCGCATAGTAACGGATTTATCGGGGAAAACTCGAATCCAGATTTTCCCGCCCCGCTTGATGTAGCGAGTCATGGCTCGACGGGCGGCCTCAATCTGTCTTGAGGTCATCCAGCTGCATTCCGTTGCTTGCAGCGCAAACTGGCCAAAGTTGATTTCATTGCCCCGGTGGGCCATGCCACGCATCCGACCGCGATGCTGCTTCCTAAATTTTGTTCTTCTTGGGCTTAACATGATGGATCTCAGTGAGGAGACGAATCTCTTAAAAGGGTGAAGCCTCTAACTAAAAAGAGGCGATTGGGGTTACGCAGCTAGGAATGACTTAAGACTCGTTAGAGCGATCGTCAAACTGCTGGCGGCGACGCGGCTGACGGCGACGTGGCTGAGCGTTGGCTTCCTCGGCCTGATTTTCTTGACCTGGAATAACTTCACCTTTGAACACCCAGGTCTTAACGCCCAAAATGCCGTAGGTTGTCTGTGCAGTGCGGTAAGCGTAATCTATGTTCGCTCTTAGCGTGTGCAAAGGCACTCTACCTTCACGCGTCCACTCAGTTCGAGCAATTTCAGCCCCATTAAGGCGACCGCTCACCTGAATTTTGATGCCTTCAACGCCTGCTCTTTGCGCACGCTGAATGGCTTGACGAACGACCCGACGGAAGGAGACCCGCCGCTCTAACTGCTGAGTGATGTACTCACAAATCAGACCAGCATCAGCATCCACGCGGGCAACTTCCACAACGTTAATGCGAATTTGACGGCTGTCGTCTTTGATTTTCTTTTGAAGGCCGACTCGCAGAGTTTCGATGCCTGCGCCGCCGCGACCCACCACTACACCAGGACGTGCGGTACGAACTTCAAGATCGATTTGATCCGCTTTGCGCTCGATGCGAACGTCTGAGATGCCGGCGTTAGCCAGGTTTTTCTCAACGTACTTGCGGATTTCGTAATCCTCTTCGAGCAGTTCTGGGTATCGCTTCTTGTCGGCATACCAGCGGGAGCGGTGCTCCTGAGTGATGCCAAGGCGAAGACCGATTGGGTGAATCTTCTGTCCCACTGATGTACTCCTTAGAAAGTGAATAGGTGAAAAAGGTCTGGAAAGTTAGGCTGGATATCTGAAATTTAAGCGCTATGCTTCGGTGCCAGGTGCCACTGCGATCGCAATATGGCAGGTCGGCTTCTTAATCTGGAAAGCTCTACCTTGTGCTCTAGGACGAAAGCGTTTTAGCACGGGGCCTTGGTCAGCGTAAGCTTCACTAATATAGAGGCTTACTGGATCGAGTCCGTTGTTGTGCTCTGCGTTAGCGACTGCTGAGCGCAATACCTTAAGGATCGGCTCACAGGCTTTGTAAGGCATAAACTCAAGCATAATTAGCGCTTCCCGGTAAGAGCGCCCCCGAATTTGGTCGAGTACGCGGCGCACCTTAAAAGGAGACATGCGGACGAACTTAGCCGTCGCTTTAACTTGTGAATCCGAATCAATATCAATCATGATTTTCTTTTAACTCCTTATTAAGGCTCGTCTAGCGCCGTGCCTTTTTATCGCTTTTAGCATGGCCCCGGAATGTTCTCGTCGGTGCAAATTCGCCTAGCTTATGGCCCACCATTTGCTCGTTAATAAAAACGGGTACATGCTGACGACCGTTGTGTACCGCGACCGTATGACCGATAAACTGCGGAATGATGGTCGAAGCGCGAGACCAGGTTTTGACAACCTGCTTTTCGTTTTTCGCGTTGAGTTTTTCAATTTTGGTAAGAAGGTGGTCTGCCACGAATGGCCCCTTCTTAAGAGAACGAGACATGTTGTTTTCCTGAGATAAGACTGAAGGCTATAAAAAAGAAGGCTGCGGGAGCAGTCTATAAAAGACAAGGCTTATGCGTTACGTCCACCGCGACCGCGCTTGGAAGAGCTGCGACGACGACGCACAATCAGCGAATCACTGCCTTTCTTTTTCTTGCGGGTTTTGTAACCCAAAGCGGGCTTACCCCAAGGTGTTACAGGGCCTGCACGACCGATCGGTGCTTTACCCTCACCGCCCCCGTGCGGGTGATCGACTGGGTTCATTACGCTACCGCGAACCTGTGGGCGACGACCTGCCCAGCGCGTACGGCCCGCTTTGCCTAGCGTCAGGTTACGGTGCTCAATGTTGCCAACTTGCCCGATAGTGGCATAGCACTCGCGGCGAACCATGCGCACCTCACTAGAAGGCAGCTTGAGGGTGACGTAGCCACCTTCTTTGGCCACTAGCTGAGCGCCTGCGCCGGCTGCGCGAGCCATCTGACCGCCTTTGCCGAACTCTAGCTCAATGTTATGGACTGTCGTACCTAGAGGAATGCGGTGTAGCGGCAGCGTATTGCCAACTTCAAAAGGAGCGTCGTCACTGGCGATGATGGTATCGCCCACGGCTAGTCCAACGGGATGAAGAATGTATCTTTTCTCGCCGTCTGCGTAGTTCAGCAAACAGATGCGAGCGTTGCGGTTGGGATCGTACTCAATCGTAGCGACCCTAGCGCTGATATTGCGTTTGTCGCGCTTGAAGTCTACCTGGCGGTAGAGGCGTTTGTGTCCACCTCCACGATGACGACAGGTGATAACGCCTCGGTTGTTGCGTCCTTTTTGGCGGTGGACTGAGTAGGTTAAAGACTTTTCAGGCTTGTCTGTAGTGATATCAGCAAAGTCTGAAACGGTACGCTCTCGCGTTCCTGGTGTTAGTGGTCGGTAGGAGCGAATGCCCATGGCTGTAACTCGTCGCTTTTAGTACTTCTAAATTGAGGCTTGAAATCTTCAACTGTTTTATTAGATCCTAGCTTCGCTGTTTGCTTAGCGTTGAATCGTCAATGCTATACGTCTGGAAAGAGCGTAATCGTATCATCGGGTGCAAGCGTAACCACAGCTCGCTTGTAGCTAGCGCGATGACCGATAAACTGGCCAACCCGGCGCTTTTTCCGAGGCGGATTTTGGGTGCTGATGCCGATGACTTTGACTTCGAACAGTTCTTCAATCGCGGCTTTGATTTGCGGCTTGGTTGCCTTGGGCGCTACTTCAAAGGTGTATTGATTGTTTTCTAATGCGATCGTCGCCTTCTCTGTAATCAGAGGCTTGCGAATGATGTCTGGGATTTCGTGGGGCGCGTAACGTTTACTCACCGTATACCTCCTGGATCTTGTCGAGAGCAGATGCTGTCACGATTAGGTGCTCAGCGTTCAAAATGTCGTAGATGTTGAGGTTGGTTGCCGCAATTAGCTTCACGTTTGGGATGTTGCGGACTGAGCGAGTGACGGTTTCGTTTTTCTCAACGGTTACCAGCAAAATCTTTTCGCTGCTGTCTACGCCCCAGCGGCCTAGTGCTGCAATAATCTCTTTGGTCTTTGGCTGAGAAAGTTCGCTGGCGAAGTCTTGAACCACAATCAGGCTATCAGCACAGCCTTGGAACGCAGTACGGAGCGCTAGTCGGCGCTCCTTCTTGTTCATTTTTGTCGTGTAGTCGCGGGGTTTGGGGCCAAAGATGACGCCGCCGCCTCTCCATAACGGAGACCGAATAGAACCTGCTCTGGCACGACCTGTTCCCTTTTGTCTCCAAGGTTTGCGTCCGCCACCGCGTACTTCAGCGCGGGTTTTGGAGGAGGCGTTGCCTTGACGACCGTTGTTTATTTGGCGTACCAGTGCCCGATGGACAATGTGCGACGCGTTTTCTTCTTTGGCGACTCTAAGGTCGAGGGTGGCGGTGCCTGCCTCCGCTCCTTGCCAATCTTTAACTACACAATCAACCATGATTTCCTTTGGCTTTCTATCTACCTACTTACTGCCTTTTCACAAGGCGTCGAACCTGAATCGTTGAGCTAGGCTCTTTTCTTAAACCTCTACTGCTGTCCAACGATGGTTGCAGGTCGAATATTTAGCAACGTACCGGGCTTGCCAGGGAGGGCTCCTTTGACGAGCAGCAGGTTGCGATCGCCGTCTACTCTTTCTACTTTTAGCTTACGAATGGTAACTTTCTTGTTACCCATCTGACCCGCCATCTTCTTACCGGGATAGACGCGACCAGGCGTCGTACCAGCACCTGTCGAACCGGGGGCGCGGTGATTTTTAGAACCGTGAGACATCGGGCCTCGGCGGAAGTTATTACGCTTTTGGTTGCCCGCAAACCCGCGGCCAATACTGATGCCGCTAACGTCAATTAGCTGACCAGCTTCGAACCTATCGGCTCCCATTTCCTGACCAGCTTCGAACGTGCCATCGGACTCTTTTGTCCGATATTCGCAGAGGTGGCGAACTGGGGAGGTGCCAGACTTTTTCAGGTGGCCAAGCTTAGGGCGGTTTAGCGCCTTTTCCTTAACTTCTTTGAAGCCAATTTGCACAGATGCGTATCCATCCGTTTCTTTAGTTTTTACCTGCGTGACAAAGCAGGGGCCAGCTTGAACGATGGTTACTGGGACGGCGTTACCCGTGTCGTCAAACACGGTGGTCATCCCTAGCTTTGTACCTAAAATACCGACAGACACTAATCTTGTCTCCATTTACGAGGCCAGGGCATTGGTAGACACTTCATGAGTGCCTACATACCAGGGCTTTTTGCACATTAACCAGCTAGCAGCAGAACGCACGGGAACGTTCTCTCAAAGTTCTAGCGCCAGATCTAAGCCCGTAAGCCTTGACTCGCACATCACAGAACTCCAGAGAAGGGTAAGTAACCGACGTTGAATCCGCCTTAGCCACACTGGAAATCAGTTCGATAGACTTTTCGAAAGAACCTCAACCGCCTAATTTCCTGACTGCTCAGGCTCGGGAGTGTTCATTTTCCGTCTTATCTTGTCGCGTCAGACTGGGAGGATACGCGGACTTTCAACCGAATGAAAAACCCTGCGGTGGAGTGTTCGCTATCTGGTTCAAGGTTGAACCTGCTAAACGAAACCGCTTGCCTCTAGTATCTGATGATCGCGCACAGTCTCTAATAATTACACGGTTGTAGGACAATGTCTATATCTTTCTCGAAAAAGATTTCGATTAAGGAATCTTTTTGTTGAGTCTTTGCATTTGCTCTTTGCACTTACTTGTTGGCATGTACGAAGGCGAAAGCGTGAACCTGTCCGTGTTTTGAGACACCACGCGAGCGAGCTTGAATCATACCTTAATATCTATAAGCTGAGAACCGTATTCTTGATTTGTCTGGTGAATTTGGTTGATTGGTTTCTAAAACAGCTCTTCTGAGTATTTTGCCAACCCAGCTTATGAAGTACGATGTTTTGTGATGTAACCGCTCTGCTCTATAGCTGAATTTTCTATGGGACTGCTCGTTATTGGTAATAAGTTCACTCGCGATTTGGAAAAGGCCGGTGCGCTAGCGGTGCGGATGCCGTTAGAAGGTGGGTTCGAAGGTCGCTACCGGCGTCGAGTGCGGCAGTCTGGCTACGATTGCATCAATATGTCTGTTCGCGGATTGGGCGATTTGTCGGCCTATTTGCTAGATGTGCACGGAATGCGTCCGCCACATCTAGGTAAAAAAAATATGGATGAGTCGGCTGTGGGCGATCGCTACTTCATCCCGCCAATCGTCAAGTACCGCCTAGAATCGCTTGCGCCTAACTCTAAAGGCCTACTGCTCTGGCTGATTGAAGGACACATTTTGTCTAGTCAGGAAGTGAAGTTTTTGATTTCGCTGCCGAGTATTGAGCCGAAAGTGAAAGTGGTGTTGGAGATGGGGGGCGATCGCAAATTTACCTGGTTCCCATTAAAAGAAGCAGTCGCGGCATAGGTCGAGCTTCTACAATAGAAGGCGTGAAAACCTCTGCTTTAAAACTTTCTACCTCTGAATCTCCCTTGTGGTCTTTGCAAGCAGGCTGCTGGTTTAAGCTGATTTGCGGCGCGAGCTATCAGTCACTTCCAGCAGTCAGGAACTTGGCGCTAGCTTATGCCTTGGCGGGCGCTGACTGTATTGATGTGGCCGCTGATCCAGCGGTTGTGGCGTCAGCGCAAGAGGGATTGACAGCAGCGACTCAGTTGGCGGGATCTGGCGAATTTTCCAATATCTCTCGGCCCTGGCTCATGGTAAGTATGAGTGCTGGAGAAGACCCGCATTTTCGCAAGGCTTGGTTTGAACCTGCGATTTGTCCGGCTGATTGTCCGCGTCCCTGCGAGCGGATTTGCCCGGCAAGTGCGATCGGCTCGTTTGGGGTTGTGCGCGATCGCTGCTATGGCTGTGGCCGATGTCTACCGGTGTGTCCGTTCGGTCTGATTGAGGCGCGATCGCACCCTACTACAATTGATGCGATCGCCCAACAAGTCCTTGCTCGGGTAGACGCGCTTGAAATTCATACTCATGTCGGCCAGCTAGAGGCGTTTGCTCAGCTCTGGAAAAAAATTGAACCTTGGACGAAGCATTTGAAGCTGATCTCAGTGAGCTGCCCTGATAAGGAGGGGCTAGGAAGCGGATATTTGGATTTTGTGCGATCGCTCCAAAACATCATTCGCGACATCCGCGCGCCTGTAGTGTGGCAGACAGACGGACGAGCGATGAGCGGAGACATTGGGAAAGGGACGACTCATGCGGCGATCAAGCTAGCCCAGAAAGTACTGAACTCAGACATAGAAGGCTATGTACAGTTGGCCGGTGGTACAAACCAGTACACCGTCTCTAAGCTGAATGCGCTAGGCTTATTGCGCAGTCGTCCTTACGTCTGTCCGCCGAATCGTCCTTTGGGCAAAAAGGCTGATTCCTTAGTAGAGATGCCGCGATCGCGCCAAGTCTCTGGGATCGCCTACGGCAGCTTTGCTCGTAGCTTATTAATGCCAACTATTGAGCAAACCCTTTATCTTGAAGAAGTCCCTCAACAACTGCGGACTGCTGTGGATCTTGCTAAATCCTTAGTCGATCCCCTCAAGCGCTCTGCATCCTCGGGATAGTTCACTCCATTTAGTGCACCTAGCTAGACCCTTACAGAAATCCATCGAAAAACCGCCGGGCCGCACTCCCCGTCCTTTCGTTTATTTCCCACCTTTATGCAGAGCTTTGACGACAACTTGTTTGAAAGTGTCCCTGCCGCGAATCCTCCTACGGTTTCCACCCATGAACCTAAGACAGTGCCCCCTGTCAAGGTAGCCACTTCCGAAGTGACCGACGACCTGCCTCAGCTTTTAGAAGTTTTGCCCGAGTCCATTCGCGGCAAGCTCACCAACCATCCCAATCAAGACAAATTAATTGAAGTGATTATGGACTTGGGCCGTCCCCCTGAGGCCCGGTTCTCTGACGCGGTTGAATACCTTTCAGAGACGCTCGTTACAAAAGCGGATTTAGAATATTGCGTGGCTAGAGTCGGCTACTTTGGTGGAGACAACCGGGCTGGCCTGGAGAAAACGCTGCACCGAATTAGTGCAATGCGCAACCGGTCGGGCGAAATCATTGGCCTTACCTGCCGCGTTGGGCGAGCCGTGTTTGGCACCATCAGCATGATTCGAGATCTGGTGGAAACGGGAGAATCGATTTTGATGTTGGGTCGTCCTGGTGTGGGTAAGACAACGGCACTGCGAGAAATTGCGCGTGTGCTAGCAGATGACCTGATGAAGCGCGTCGTGATTATCGACACCTCAAACGAGATTGCGGGTGATGGAGATATTCCTCACCCCGCGATTGGCCGAGCGCGGCGAATGCAGGTGGCTAAACCTGAATTGCAGCACCAAGTGATGATTGAAGCGGTAGAGAACCATATGCCGGAAGTCATCGTGATTGATGAGATTGGTACTGAGCTAGAAGCTTTGGCCGCTCGAACAATCGCTGAGCGCGGCGTACAGCTAGTTGGGACGGCTCACGGTAACCGGCTAGAGAACTTGATTAAGAACCCGACGCTTTCAGATCTGGTGGGTGGCATTCAGTCGGTGACGCTAGGTGACGATGAAGCGCGACGTCGTGGCAGTCAAAAAAGTGTGTTAGAGCGCAAGGCTCCCCCCACGTTTGATATTGCCGTAGAGATGCTAGAGCGTCAGCGGTGGGTGGTGCATGAAGATGTGTCTGACACGGTAGACTATCTGCTGCGAGGGCGAGTGCCGGGCCAGCAGGTGCGCGAGCTAGGTGAAGATAATAAGGTAATTGTAACTAACGAGCTGCCTAGTCAGTCTGGGCTGGCGACTGCTGCAATGCGCTCAGACCGCAAGGGGCGATTGAGTGCTGGGAACTTGCGGCCCGTCAGCACAAATGCGGCGAGTTCGGGCGGCTGGCGTACGTCGGGGCAGATGAATCCGCTGGGTTCTGATGTTTTTGGTAAAAAGAAGCGGGCGAGTCGGCCTTCTTTGCTACAGCAAGATGAGCGTCAGAGCTTTCAGTCTTTACTGGACGATTCGCTGGGAAAGCTGGCGACGCCTTCTAGGGGAAAAGAACCGGAAGAGTTTGACCCGAATACGACTCGAATTTATGCCTATGGGATTAGCCGTCAGCAGCTAGATCATGTGGTGAGCACGCTGTCTTTGCCGGTAGGGTTTACGAAGGATTTAGGATCGGCGGATGCGGTTTTGGCACTGCGATCGCACATCAAAAACCATTCCAAACTCAAGGACGTGGCCCAAGCCCGGCAGATTCCGGTTTACACGGTGAAGTCGAACAGCATTCCGCAGATTACGCGATCGCTCCGTCGCCTGCTAGATCTCGATGATGATGACATGGCGGCCGAAGCCATCAATCTAGAGCTGTTCTCTCGCAGTGGTGCAAATGACGAGCTAGAGGCATTGGAGGAAGCGCGACTAGCTGTAGAGCAAATTGTGATTCCGAAAAGTCAGCCGGTGGAACTGCTGCCGCGATCGCCTAAAATCCGAAAAATGCAGCACGAGTTAGCAGAGCATTACCATCTCAAGTCTTTGAGCTTTGGCGATGAACCCAACCGGCGCTTAAGAATCTACCCAGCTTGATCCCCCATCTTTCGGGTATCTGCAGGTATCTACCTGTCGGGGCTATTTTGTGAGTCCCGCAGCGAGATAAGATGTCATCGACTCTAAACTCCCCAGAAAGAAAGAGAACTATGAGAAATTTATTGTCTCGCTTGTTTGCGCTGGTGCTAGTTGCCGCAATTGGCCTTACTGGCTGTAGCGCAGTCGGTACACCTACCGATGGTCTTAGCGGTAACTATCAAGATGACACCATCGCCTTGATCGACAGCCTCAGAGAATCCATCACGCTACCTGCCGATGCCCCTGACAAAATTGAGCTACAAGCCGCAGCTAAGCAAAGAATTAACGACTTTGCCTCTCGCTATCGTCGTGACGGTGACACTGCCAACTTAAGTTCGTTCGCAACTATGCGTACCGCACTCAACGCACTGGCTGGTCACTACAGCTCCTATCCCAACCGTCCGGTTCCCCAGAAGCTGCAAGATCGCTTAGAGCAAGAATTTAAGCAAGTTGAAGGCGCACTCCGAAGAGGCGCGTAGCCGGTAAGTCGCTTTTGAAAGACGAATAAAAAAAGAAGATCTATGGAACTTAATTTGCGGGTTCCATAGATCTTCTGATACGATAACGGTTCTGTGAATAAAATAGGAAAATTTAGGGCATGAAAGTTCGCGCATCTGTTCGAAGAATGTGTGAAAAGTGCCGGGTTATCCGCCGTCGCGGTCGGGTAATGGTCATTTGCACTAATCCCAAGCATAAGCAGCGCCAGGGTTAGAGCTAGACAGCACTGCTGAGATCTTGAGCAATCTTTTAGAAAATAGGCAGCTTGAGACTTTAGCCAAACATCGATTTAGAACGGTTATCTGTTCCTGTATGGGCATAGAAAATCGAAATTATTAACGGGAAACGAGGGAGAAACATCGGTGGCACGGATTGCAGGCGTTGACCTGCCAAGAGACAAGCGCATTGAAATTGGCTTGACCTACATCTACGGTGTGGGCCTTAGCCGGTCTCATGAAGTCCTTAAGAAAACGGGCGTCAATCCTGACATCCGCGTGAAGGATCTCGAAGACGCTGACGTAATTAAGCTAAGAGAAACCGTCGAAAGCTACCTGATTGAAGGTGACCTTCGTCGTCAGATAAACATGAACATCAAGCGACTGATGGATATCGGTTGCTACAGAGGTCGTCGCCATCGCTTGGGCTTGCCCGTTCGCGGTCAGCGGACTCGGACAAACAGCCGCACCCGTCGCAGCGGCAAGCGAACCATTGCAGGTAAGAAGAAGCCGCCTCGTAAGTAGCTTTTGAAAGTTGGCTTGGCTGCGTAATTTTGGCTTGATGCTGATTAAAGATGCGGCCTGCTGCAATTGACACTCCACAAAAGTGGCCGTGCTGTCGCAGATGCTGACTGAATCGCAACGCGCGCTGATGTATGTCAGTTCGCGTTTTTGTATGAGCGCTAAAGATAGTAAGCGCATAGACCGAAAAGCTAATCGGCAATGTCTTCAAATCAGCGCTTTTAAAAACCGTAGTTTGCAGCTCGATTTCGCTAAATCCTTTTGGTGAATTTCAGTTTTTGGGTAATTCACCTTTCGATAGAGCTTGCAACTAAACAACTACGTTTCATCTGAACCCTTAGAACAACTTTAGGCATACCGCTAGATAGAACCATGGCAAAACCAGTCAGAAAGACGGGACCCCGTAAGCAAAAGAAAAACATTCCAAACGGAGTCGCTCACATCCAATCCACCTTTAACAACACGATTGTGACCATCACCGATGCCACTGGCAACGCGGTTTCGTGGGCTTCTGCTGGTTCCAGCGGATTTAAAGGCGCTAAGAAAGGCACGCCTTTTGCCGCGCAAACGGCTGCTGATAGCGCCGCTCGCCGAGCAATGGATCAAGGAATGCGTCAGTGCGAAGTGCAGGTCAGCGGGCCAGGCTCGGGTCGTGAAACAGCGATTCGTGCTCTGCAAGGCGCAGGTCTAGAAATTACGTTGATTCGCGACGTTACGCCAATTCCTCATAACGGGTGCCGCCCTCCAAAGCGTCGCCGCGTGTAATTTTATTGAATTCTTGGAAGCCCAACTTTTCAGGCAGTTTCCTAGAGCATAGCTTTTAGAGATCCAGAGAAAAAAGACCAGAGCAACGAGGTGAGTGAATGGCACAATTTCAAGTTAACTGCGTAGAGTCCATTATTGAAGATGACCAGAGTCAATACAGCCGGTTCATCATTGAGCCATTAGGCCGTAGTCAGGGTACAACCGTTGGTAATGCCCTGCGCCGGGTCTTGCTATCCAATCTGGAAGGAACCTCCGTAACCGCTGTGCGAATTGCGGGTGCAAGCCACGAGTTTTCGACAATTCCAGGTGTAAGAGAAGATGTTTTAGACATTTTGCTTAACATGAAGGAAACCGTGCTTAAGAGCTATTCATCGCAGCCACAAATTGGCCGCATGATAGTTCAAGGGCCAGCTAGAGTGACAGCGGCTAACTTCGATTTGCCTTCCGAGGTGGACTTGATTAGCGCCGATCAGTACATTGCGTCGGTTGCAGCGGGTTATACGCTGGAAATGGAATTTCGCATTGAGCAGGGCAAGGGCTATCGTGCTATTGACCGCAGCCGTGAGGAAACCGGCGGCGTCGATTTCATGCAAGTTGATGCGGTCTTCATGCCCGTGCGTAAAGTCAACTACAGCGTTGAGAACTTCATTGATCCAGAAGGCAATCCCAAAGACCGCCTTGTCATGGAGATTTGGACGAACGGGAGCTTGACCGCTCAGCAGGCTATGAGCGAAGCGGCTGCTTTGCTAGTAGACATGTTCAATCCACTGAAGGATGTCACGCTTGAGCCGAAGCGCGATGAGGACGTGAAGGAAGAGGATCCGACCTACCAGATTCCCATTGAGGAACTGCAGCTGTCGGTTCGTGCCTACAACTGCTTGAAGCGAGCGCAAATCAACGCGGTTTCGGACCTATTGGACTACAGCCAGGAAGACTTGCTGGAGATCAAAAACTTTGGCCAGAAGTCTGCTGAGGAAGTAGTCGAAGCGTTGCAAATTCACTTAGGCATTATGTTGCCTTTGGAGAAGCCAGCGAAGTCTGTTTAAGCATGAAGCCCTTGTCTGATTAAAGACGGGGGCTTTGTCTTGCTTTGTTTTCAAGATTCAAATTTTCGAGATTCAATTTTCGAGATTCAATTCTCAAGACCTAATTTTCAAGATAGTTATAAGGGAGAAAGAACATGCGACATGGACGTCGTGTACCGAAGCTGGGCAAAGCTGCCGACCAGCGAAAGGCATTGCTAAGAGCGCTCACTACTGAGCTAATCCGCAATGGCCGAATCAAAACAACTGAAGTACGAGCTAAAGCGGTTCGTTCTGAAGCTGAGCGGATGGTGAGCTTGGCTAAAGATGGCTCACTTTCTGCGCGTCGTAAGGCGTTGGGATACATCTACGATAAGCAGCTAGTTCATGCTTTATTCGAAGGTGCCGCTGAGCGCTACGCCGATCGCAACGGTGGTTACACTCGCATTGTTCGCACGGTTAGCCGTCGGGGCGATAATGCTCGTATGGCTATCATTGAGCTGACCTAACGGTTGATTCAACTGCTTGCTTTAAGAACCGCTAACCTCACCTATTTAGGAACTGCTAGTCTGGACTCGATTAAGTCTTAATGTTTATCGCTGATGTCTAAACGTGCTTTTAAGCTCTCTGCGCAGTTGATGAACGTACCTGAAGATAAGCGGCAAACTCATCGGGTGGCTATGGTCGTGCAGTATAAAGGCACGGCGTTCCATGGCTGGCAGCGGCAGCGAACGGAGCGAACGGTACAATCTGAGATTGAGAATGCGATCGCCTCAATCATCAATACCCAAGCCACCGTTCACGGTGCAGGCCGCACCGACACTGGCGTTCACGCAGCAGCGCAAGTTGCTCACTTTGTAGCTCCCAAGGTTATTCCCGCCAATCGATGGGCTTCTATCCTCAATGACCGGATGAAAGAAGACATCGTTATTCGAGCGTCTGCGGCGGTAGCCGATGACTGGCACGCTCAGTTCTCAGCCGAGTGGCGGCGATACCGATATACCTTCTACACCGGTCGCTATCCGAATCTGTTTGTTGCGCCTTATGTCTGGCATTATTATTATCAGCCACTAGACGCAACCCTAATGGACTCGGCGCTGCGGCCCTTGTTGGGTTATCATAATTTGGCCGCGTTTCATCGTGCGGGGTCGGATCGGGCGCATTCTTGGGTGGAAGTTCAAGCTGTTAAGTGCGATCGCCAAGGCCCTTTTGTGCAGATCGAATTGCAGGCAAAAGGTTTTCTGTACGGCATGGTGCGATTAGTCGTGGGGCTAATGGTTCAGGTGGGGCAAGGTCAACTCTCGCCCGTCGAATTTACCAACCTCTGGCGACATCAGCGCCGCGATTTGGTAAAATATTCAGCTCCCCCCCAAGGACTTTGTTTGCTGCGGGTGGGTTATGCAGACTTTCCCTTCTCTCCTGAGGTCTGGGTCGATACTCAACCTCAGTTTTTACTGACTTCTAACTTTTCTGATTGGCAACTGTCTGACCGACAAGTACTAACTGACGAAGCGAACAAGTAAGCGGTTTGGCGTTAGAAACTCTTCAGTCTTGTGACTTCTTACTGTTTTAAATCAAGCAGGCTTAAAGCAAACAGGCTTGAAGCAAGCAGGAGAGCAGGAAAAGCAAGCGCCACGGAAGATATTTCCTGCTCTCATTACATCCTTTTCATTTCACGAAGATTACGGTATCCGCTATGTCTACAAAAACTACACTTACCCCTGTTAAAGAAGTCCAGCGTGATTGGTATGTGGTAGACGCCGCTGACCAACGTTTGGGCCGTTTAGCCAGCGAGATTGCGCAAATTATTCGAGGCAAGAAAAAAGCTAACTACACGCCTAATATGGACGTTGGCGATTTCGTTATTGTCATTAACGCCGAGAAAGTAGCTGTAACTGGCAATAAGAATTCTCAGAAGCTTTATCGCCGCCACTCGGGTCGCCCAGGTGGAATGAAAACGGAGACCTTCGATCAAGTAAGGGTTCGCATCCCCGAGCGCATTATTGAGAAGGCTGTGAAAGGTATGTTGCCAAAGAACGCACTAGGCCGTCAGCTTTTTACCAAGCTTAAGGTATACGCCGGGCCTGACCATCCCCATGATGCGCAGAACCCTGAAACATTGACTATCAACACTATTCCTAAAGGTAACTAGACATGGCAGATTCTGATCGCGCTGTATATTGGGGCACTGGCCGTCGTAAGTCCTCAGTCGCTAGGGTTCGCCTAGTGCCTGGTAGCGGCAACATGACCATTAATAAGAAGCCGGGCAGTGAATATCTTCAAGATAATCCTGCTTACCTGACTTCTGCTAAAGCGCCTTTAGAGACGCTAGGCCTAGAAAGCGACTACGACATTTTGGCAACCGTGCACGGCGGCGGACTCACCGGTCAGGCAGATTCTATTAAGCTAGGCGTAGCTCGCGCACTGTGTGAACTTGACCCTGATAACCGGATGCCGTTGAAGACAGAAGGCTACTTAACTCGTGACCCTCGTCAGAAAGAGCGCAAGAAGTACGGCTTGAAGAAAGCGCGTAAAGCTCCTCAGTTCTCGAAACGCTAATTTTTGGCTTCGAGCGAATCCTATTTCCCAGAACACATTCCCCATCTAGAAAAATGCCAAAAGCTGACATCCATCCCGAATGGTATCCGGAGGCCAAAGTTTACTGTAACGGTGAGCATGTTATGACCGTCGGATCTACTAAGCCAGAAATGAACATCGACGTGTGGTCGGGCAATCACCCTTTTTACACGGGTACGCAAAAGATTATTGACACGGAAGGTCGCGTTGAGCGGTTCTTACGTAAGTACGGCATGTCTACTGAAACTGACGATGCCAGCACTGAGGACAAGAAGACTGACGATAAGAAGACTGACGACAAGAAGTAGCCGCTATCATTTTGATAAAATCCGAGTAGCCGATTCCCCGCGAGTATGAGGGATGTTGGCTGCTCGGATATTTTTTTGGAATTGATTATTCTCTTAAAGCCCTGTTCCCTTAGAAACCTACCTGCCGGTTGGATGAATCGGCTAAAACGATGGCTGAATCCTATCTACTAGACAAACTAGAATCGGTCGAGCAGACGTTTGACGAAGTAACCCGGCGAATGGCCGATCCAGACGTGGCGAGCGATCCGGATGAGTTTCAAAAAATTGCTAAGCTGCGCGCTTCTCTAGAAGAGACGGTGCAGACCTATCATCATTGGCAGGAGCAAACAAAGCAGCTCAAGGGCGCTCAGGAAATCTATAAAGAGTCGGTTAGCGATTCTGAAATGCATGAGATGGCAGGGATGGAAGTCGCTGAGCTAGAGGAGGCGATCGAAAAGCTAGAAGAACGGCTGAAAGTATTGCTATTGCCTCGCGACCCGAATGATGAGAAGAACATCATGTTGGAGATTCGAGCGGGTACGGGCGGCGATGAGGCTGGAATCTGGGCCGGTGATTTGATGCGCTTGTACAGTCGCTATGCAGAAGGTCAGGGTTGGAAAGCTCACTTGGTGAGTGAGTCCCGAGCGGATATGGGTGGCGTGAAAGAAGCCATCATGGAAGTGACGGGCGATCAGGTTTATAGCAAGCTGAAGTTTGAGTCGGGGGTGCATCGGGTGCAGCGGGTGCCGTTAACCGAGTCTGGTGGACGCGTTCATACGTCTACTGCGACGGTGGCGGTAATGCCTGAAGTGGATGATGTGGAAGTGCATATTGACCCCAAGGATATTTCGATGACGACGGCTCGCTCTGGTGGTGCGGGTGGCCAGAATGTGAACAAGGTGGAGACGGCGGTGGATCTGATACACAAGCCAACGGGGATTCGGGTGTTTTGTACGGAGGAGCGATCGCAGCTCCAAAACCGAGAAAGGGCTATGCAAATTTTGCGAGCAAAGCTGTATGAGATGAAATTGCAAGAGCAGCAGGATGAGATTACTTCGATTAGGCGATCGCAAGTCGGCTCTGGCTCTCGCTCCGAAAAAATCCGCACCTATAACTACAAAGACAATCGCGTTACCGATCATCGACTAAACCAAAACTTTGGGCTTAGCGGCATTTTGGAAGGTGATATTGAAACAGTGGTGCAGTCTTGTATCACTCAAGATCAGCAGGAGAAACTAGAAGCGCTAGCGGCATCTACTTCGGAAGAAGTTTGAGTCGTTTTCACAGGTGCAGCTGTACTATCAGTAGAATAGAGCGGTAGGTGGCGATCGCTATTGAGACTTTCCCATGTGGTCTTCCTTACTAAAAGGAGCCAGATCGCGTTTTACCTCTGTTTTCTTCCGCTGTTGCGCTATGCCTAAGTTTCTACACGTTTCCGACATCCATCTTGGCTTTGACCGCTACGACAGCAAAGAGCGGACGCTAGATTTCTTTCATTCGCTCAAAGATGTTTTTGAGAAATACGCGGTTGGCGAGTCGGTAGACTTCGTCATCATTGGCGGCGATCTGTTTGAGCATCGCAATATTAAGCCTGCTATTCTCAACCATGCTCAGGTTTGCCTGCAAATTTTGCAGGCGGCAGATATTCCGGTGCTGGCGATTGAAGGGAATCACGACAACGCGCCTTATGGGACTAAATCTAGCTGGCTGCGCTATCTATCTGATTGGGGACTGCTAAATTTACTGGAGCCGGGAAGCGTAGGCGATGGCGAGGCTTTTTATTCCCCTTGGGATGAAGAGAGTCGTCGAGGCGGCTATATCGATCTTGACTGCGGCGTTCGCGTGTTGGGTTCTAGCTGGTACGGTGCGGCTGCGCCTAGGGCGATTGAGCAAATTGCTGAGCATATGGTCGAGCTGCCGCCTGCGCCGGGGCCATCAATTTTGCTGTTTCATCACGGACTAGAAGGCCAGATTGCTCGGTATTCGGGGGCCTTGCGCTATAGCGAATTATTGCCTTTGAAGAAAGGCTGGATTAGACTATTTGGCACTAGGTCACATCCATAAAAACTACACAGAAGAAGGCTGGATCTTTAATCCAGGATCTATAGAAGCGAACAACATTGAGGAAAGTCAGTTTGAGCGCGGCGCTTACCTGGTTGAGATGGATGAGAACGGAATTCGCGCCGAGCTGAAGACCGATTATAAGCAGAGGCCGATTGTGCGGCTGCGGCTGAAGTTGACTAGCCATGATGAGCTAGAGTCGGTGAAAGAGGACGCGATCGCCCTGATCGAAAAGTCTATTAAATCTAAAGAAATCCGCCCTGAAACCAATCCCATCGTGGAGCTACGTATCCATGGCACCATCGGGTTTGATCGCTTAGAGCTGGATACGAAAGGGCTAGAGCAGACGCTAAAAGCCCTTAGTGGAGCTTTGATATTCTTACTGCGCTACGACGTGGACGAAGCCGCCTTTGCTTCTCCAATTGCAGAAGATGCTACTCGATTAGAAGTAGAACAAGAAGTATTTACCGACTTACTAGCGGCCAACACTCGATACAAAGAGAACGCCACTCAGCTAGCTCAAGGGTTAATCGACCTTAAAGAACGACAGATGGCGGGTGAGGGAGAAGAAAGTCTTTACAGCCTAGTAGAAAGCATTTTAGAAAAAGACTAGACAGCTGAAGCACTCTGGCTCAATGCACATGGCTCAATGCACACGGCTCAATGCACAAAGAAGGCTCGCTGCTGCCAAAGCATCCAGATGCCGCTAAGCCCGATGAAGCTGACCACCGCAAACTGAAACTGGTCGGCGCTCATGCGCTCTAATACTTTTTTGCCTAACCAGTTGGCTGGCAGCGCTGCTAGGCCAATGACTAACCCATAGCCGACTAGCTTAGGTGAAAGAACGCCTAGCGCTGTGTAAGCCAAAATTTTGACGGTGTGCGTGAGCGTCAGATTCGCTGCCCGAGTGGCGACCATACTCTCTTTTTCTAACCCGTAGCTCAAATACGCAGGATTTAGAATTGGCCCTGTGCTACCGATGAGTCCGGAGGCGATCGCGTTCAAAAAGCCTAGCGGCAAAAAGTGCCAAGCCTGAAAGCTGAAGGCGGGCAGGTTTAGGCGATCGCGCAGCAAGGCATAAAGCACTAAGTAGAGTAGCGCGATCGCGATAAATATCTGAAGACCTTCGGCCTCTATTTTAGTAAAGGCATAAGCGCCTAATAGCGAACCCGTTACAACGCCAGGGACTTGCCAAAGCGTCAGCGACCAGTCGACATGTTTCCACAGCAATAGGCCTCGCTGAGCATTGCCTAAGACGCTGCCGATAGTGAGCACAGGCGCAACGGATTGAGCACCTAGCAGCAGGGTTACAAGCGGAATCAAAATTAGCGGACTTCCTCCGCCTACCAACATGCTGATAAACCAAGCGGCGAAGCTAACGGAGGCGAGCAAAACTAAAATTGAGGCGTCGGTCATTGAAGCATTATCGAAGAATTAAGTGCAGTGAGCTGTCTTAGGATGCCAATCCGCAGCGGTTTATTAACCGTTTCTTAATAATAAGGTGTGGACGATGTAATTGCTTAAAAGCGCTGTCACTTCTATGGAGATTTGCTTCCCCAGTTTGCCAATATCTGCGCTGAAGACGGGCTGTTTTGGGTATCCCTTAAAGATACTGCTGACGAAATGCTACCGACGAGAAGGCTATGAACAATACCGCAGACTCAGAACGGTTGCTCAAAGCTGGCATTACGGCTTATAAGGCGGGCGAATACGAACAGGCGATCGCAGCGCTTAAGCCGCTGCTACGCAATCGGGCCTATCGCCTTAAAGCCGGTATGGGTTTAGTTCGCGTTTATATGTCTCAGCGCGACTGGAGTGAGGCTGAGAAGCTCTGTAAGAAGATAGGTCAGAGTTCTCAACTACCTGTTCAGCGGTGGTCGAAAGCTACATTAGCCAAAATTGAAAGGCGAATGGTCAGCGTCAGCGCCGCCTTGCCTGCAGATAATGAAGCTTATCCTCCTTCGGTGGGACTATCTGGCTTTACGCCACTAACGCCACCATCTTCTGCCGTCGTGTCATCTGCCGTCACGCCGTCTGCCGCTACAACGCCGCTAGCTTTTGCTCCTGAAATCTCTATACCGCCAGTTTCTACTACTACTGCGGATGCTGCTAAAGCGGCTGGCGCTAGCTCAGGCTCTTCTGTCGCAGGCCGCAAGACTGTTCCGCTGGAGAATAAATTGCTAGGGCAGAAGACAACCACTCGATCTATCTTTCACTACGCGCGTTTGAACGATCAGCTAGAGGCTGACACCACGGCACCTGCGGCCACGAATTCTGCTGTTTTGGCCGATGTGGGATGGCGCTATGCTGGGCGACTTGAGAAGGGGCGATCGCTCGGCAGAATTCGAACAGGAAAGCTATGGGCCGCTCAAGTCGCTGGGGTGGTTAGCTTCTATTTTTTGGCGCGATATTTGTTAAATAGTGCGATCGCCATTCTCAACGGTTACCTAAACTTTGTGTCTGGTCTGCCGCTGTTGGGCTGGGTGCGACCTTTTCCGCTGTACGATACGACCTGGTATCTGCTAGGCGCTTTAGGCATGATGGCGATTGCCTCTCCCTGGCTATGGGACATTTGGCTGCGTCTAGTGTGCGATCGCCAGTCCTTCTCGCTCAACGCGCTGCGACCCCACTCGGCTGAAGCAGTCAGGCTGATTTCCCAGTGCTGCCGTCAAAGGCGCTGGCCGCTTCCCAAGCTTTGGCAGCTACCGACCGACGTGCCGCTCATTTTTTCGGTGGGCTGGCTGCCCCGAAATGCCCGACTCGTCGTGAGTGAAGGATTACTGACTCAGCTCGAAGCAGATGAGATTGCGGCTTTGGCTGTTTACGAAATGGCGCAGTGGAAAAGCCTGCATTGGCCGATACTCTCCGTCTGTGATTTTGTACTTCAGCTATTTCATCAAGGTTATTGGCATTTGGCGCTGTGGGGCAATCGGCAAAGTCAACCTCTAAATCTGGCAGCAGGCGTGGTTTCAACCTTGAGCTACGGCGTTTTTTGGCTGTTGCAAATTCCGAGCCTGTGGCTAGCTAAGGTTCGAACTTATTACGGCGATCGCCAAACTTGTGAACTAACTGGCAATCCTAACGGACTAATTCGTGCCTTGGGTAAGGTCTCTTTCGGATTGGCTAAAGCGATAGAAGAACAAGGGTGTACGCCTGCGCTAGTTGAGAGTGCTGCGATCTTGATGCCGGTAGCGCCCGATCTATGTCGCTATCAGCTATACGAGCGTTATCCGCTAGGCCAGCTTTATGCGTGGGATAGCCTGAATCCGGTACGGGCTTGGATGAGCTTGCTAGATTCGCATCCGCCATTGGGCGATCGCCTGGCGCTACTTGCGGCCTATGCTCAGCACTGGAAGCTCGATGCAGAATTGAGCTTTGAAGCTCAGCATCCCAGTCGAAATCAGGGCCGTAAAGGGCTGCGTCAGCAGGACTGGTTAAGGCTGCTAAGCCAGGGAACGCCCTACTTCAGCGCAGCGATCGGACTCGCTATTGGGGTTGTGCTTTTAGGTGTAGGAGCAATCGGAGACAAACTGGACTGGCCGTTCCTTGCCTGGATGCACCAAGATCTGGCCCTGTTTGAGTGCTGCGTTTTGCTCAGTACCGGTATCGGCATTATTTTGCGAATTAACCGATTCTTTCCCGATCTGTCATTCGATCAGCCACCTTCCACAGACTGGCCCAGTTGGCTAAGCGAACCTGAGCTACTTCCGGTTGAAAGCGTCCCGACTAATCTATCGGGTACTCTCCTGGGTAGGCCCGGTATCGCGAACTGGCTGGGCCAAGATCTGCTTTTGAAGACTGCGAACGGATTGCTAAAGCTGCACTTTTTCTCGGCGCTTGGCCCCCTGGGCAACTGCTTACGGCTAGGCACAAGACCGGCTGTTCCTATAGGCAGTTCTGTGCAACTGTTGGGCTGGTTTCGCCGAGGAAATCGTCCGTGGATTGATGTGGATAAAATTCGGTTGGGAAATGGAGTGATACTGTCAGCAGCTCATCCCATTTTTTCTCTGGCGATCGCCACTTTTCTGAGCGGCTTGGGTCTATGGCTACTGCTCAAGTCTGGTTAAATCCATTACCCACGCCAACTCCGCTGGCGTTCCCTTTGCCCGTAGCTTGAGCGGTCATCTGGCTCTCTTTAATGAAGAAATGTTGCGAACTGTCTCAAAAGAGTGCTACATTTCTCACAAGAACTTATTTCATGGGTTCTCCTACTCTCAACACAGCAACTCAGCCAGTCGGTTCTCCGGCTGGCTTTTTTATGGCTATAGGACCTTATTCTTCCAACATTTGAGGTGATCTATTGTCTTGCTAACGCTGGTGTGACTACGGTCATCGTGATACTTTAAAGAAAGCCAGCAGGTGAATATATTCTTCTGTGCAATTGCCCGTTTTACACGGTCTTAGCCCGGTTGAGCTATCCGTCAACAAAGTCTGGCAGGCAGCATCGCAGACAACCGTTAGAAATCCGCTCGCTAAGAGGAAAGTTTTAAATTGTTTGGGCGATTCTACAGCTAGGTAATTGCGCAACTTGTCAATCTCGAAGCAGCGTAGTAGCAGAAAAACTCTCGTAGTTTTGCGACGAAGCGCCGTGAACTTTTTCAATAGAAATGTACAGACGTGGTTGTCCTAAGTGCTTCTGAAACTTTTCGATGTTTATAGACCATATTTAAGAAGTTAGAAGGTACTCTTGATGTCTGTTCGTTTGTATTTTGGTAATTTGCCCCGCGACCTTGAACCCGAAGCTTTTGAGGCTATCTTTGCGGAAGATAATTTAGACTTGGTGTCTGTAAAACTCATCTCAGACCGTAAGACAGGCAAATGTCGCGGGTTTGGCTTTGTCACAACTAAAACTGACGAAGTGGCCGACGCGCTAGTGGAGAAATACAACGGCTTTACGTTTCAAGATGCGACGCTAAAAGTTGAAAAGGCAATGCCTCGCACCGAGAAAGAAGATAGCAAGGAAGGATCTTCGAGCGGTGACAGCAGCGGTGCTCGTCGCAGTAAGAAAGGCGGACGCAAAGGCGGTAACACGGTTGTTGTCTCAGAAACTCAGTCGGCGGCGGCAGAACCCGATCCTCGCTGGGCGCAAGATTTGGCGAAGTTGAAGGAGATGTTGGCGGCGCAGACAACGCCCTCTTAGCAAACTCCTTTTACGTTGGCCATGACCCATAACCATTTCTTCAAGAAGTAGGTTGCGAGGCCGTTTATAGTCTTTGCAAAAAGCCTCCTACTGTTTAAGTAAGAGGCTTTTCTATGTCTGATACGATTTGTTCGCTAGGTAGAACCTACAGCACCCTGGCTCTAATCAGCGCTTCTGGCAAACATCTAAACTTACGGAGCTTAGGCACGAAGGCTCTACGGTTGAATACGTCGTAGTCATTCTCTTCAATCACGTCTAAGATTTTGCGGTAGAGCATTAGCGCCGTCCAAACGGGCCATCTTGCATCAGGATGCAGCCTGCCAATACCTGTCTCGGCTTCCTGATAGTATTTGTGCGCTCTTTGAATTTGAAAACGCATGAGCGCTCTCCAGCGATCGTCGATGACGCTGTTGAACAAATCTTCTGGGGTGTAATCGAAAAGGGCTAAATCTTCTAAGGGTAAGTAGATGCGATCGCGCCGAGCATCTTCACCTACGTCTCTCAAAATATTAGTGAGCTGATTTGCAATACCTAGCCCTACCGCCTCTTTGATAGGTGGAATAATCGGGTTTGCTTTACGCCAGGGCGCTGCATTGATGGCGCTGTCCATGCCCATAACGGTTGTAGACATTAGCCCTACGGTGCCTGCTACGCGGTAGCAATAGAGCTTTAGTTCTTCAAAGGTCTCGTAGCGCGACTGCTTAAGATCCATCCGCTGCCCTGAGATCATGTCTCGGAAGGGCTGAATATCCAAATTGAAATGCTCTAGCGTGTCTACCATCGCCACGTCCAGATCGTCCTTGGGCCGCCCGGCAAATAAGCTTTCAAGCTGGTCTTCCCAATGGTCTAATGTGCTATCGGTTGTATACTTCGCCTGCGGCCCGTCAACTAGTTCGTCTGTGCGTCTACACCAAACGTAGATCGCCCAAATTGCCCGGCGCTTAGCCTCGGGCATGAGCAACGTTCCCGTGTAAAACGTTTTGGAATATTCTGCCGTAATCTGACGACATCGCTCGTAAGACTCCTCTAAGGGCACAAACTTAGGAGCGGCGGTCGTAGTTGAAGGGTGGGTCAGTTGCAGCATCAACGCCTCAAACTGGGAAAAAATGGACAGCGGCAGGGGCCAACCTAACCAAAAGCTTCCTGGCCTCATCCTTTGAATTAAGCAGTTGGCTTAAATACCCAATTGCTTAAGGAGCGACCTGTGGCTTAGATATTGACTTGCTAACGCAACCATCTGCCTGGCGAAGGAGATAAGAGCGATCGCTTGTCTTGACAGCACCGTTACTTTTAAAAACAGTCGTCTATATGAAACTCAGTAGACTAAGAAATTCAGTAGACTGCTTCCATTACTTTATACGTCAACAGTGCTTGGGGCTAGCTGAACCGTAAGGTATGTGTCAAAACTAGCTTTGAAAAATTAGCCTAAAGGCTCAATTGTCAGTAGCTACTATTACCGGTACAGCCTTTAACCTTCTTATTATATGTTTCAAAGCGTTACATTCTGAAACGATTCCCGCTAGGTTCTCTTATGCCCTGCTTTATCTTAGATTGAGTTCTATGTTCTTCATTCATAGAAAATGTCGTATCCGGCTCGGTACGCAGGTTTCTAACGAGCTATCATAAAAAACCTCAAGCGCCGAAAAGAAACTGAAGAGGTAATTAATGACGAAGGCAAATATTGACTTCTTGAATCAGAGCGATCCAGAGATCGCAGGCATTATTGGCAAAGAGCTGAACCGACAGCAGACTCACCTAGAGCTAATCGCTAGTGAGAACTTTACCTCTGCGGCGGTGATGGCGGCTCAGGGCTCTGTGCTGACCAACAAGTATGCGGAAGGTCTGCCGAGCAAGCGCTACTATGGCGGCTGCGAATTTGTTGACCAGGCTGAGCAGCTAGCGATCGATCGGGTGAAGCAGCTATTTGGCGCTGCGCACGCAAACGTGCAGCCTCATTCAGGAGCGCAGGCTAACTTTGCGGTGTTCTTGGCGCTGTTAAAACCGGGCGATACCATTTTGGGAATGGATTTGTCTCATGGCGGACACCTAACTCACGGTTCGCCAGTGAACTTTTCGGGCAAATGGTTCAATGTCGTGCAGTACGGCGTTAGCCAGGAAACTGAAGCGTTGGACTATGAGGAGATTCGCAAGATTGCGATAGAGCATCAGCCTAAGATGATTATCTGTGGCTACTCGGCCTATTCTCGAACAATTCACTTTGATAAGTTCCGGGCGATCGCAGATGAAGTGGGCGCTTACTTGATGGCTGATATCGCGCATATTGCCGGCCTCGTTGCGACGGGCTGTCATCCTAACCCGCTGCCCCATTGCGATGTCGTAACGACCACAACACATAAAACGCTAAGAGGCCCGCGCGGTGGTCTAATTATGACGCGCGATGTGGATCTAGGTAAAAAGTTTGATAAGGCTGTGTTCCCCGGTAGCCAGGGTGGCCCGTTAGAGCATGTAGTAGCTGCCAAGGCCGTTGCCTTCGGCGAAGCGCTACAGCCCGCCTTTAAGGAGTACTGCCAGCAGGTGATTAAGAACGCCCAGGCGTTGGCGGCTCAGCTACAGAAGCGGGGCATTAAAGTTGTATCGGATGGAACCGATAACCATCTGGTATTAATGGACTTGCGCTCGATTGGCATGACGGGAAAAGTTGCCGATGCGCTAGTGAGTGAGGTGAATATTACGGCGAACAAAAATACGGTGCCGTTCGATCCTGAATCGCCTTTTGTAACGAGCGGTTTGCGTTTAGGTACGCCTGCCATGACGACTCGCGGCATGGGCGAAAGCGAGTTTGTCGAGATTGCAAACATCTTGGCGGATCGGTTGCTAAATCCAGAAGACAGCTCAATGGAAAAAGCGTGCAAGCAGCGGGTGCTGGACTTGTGCGATCGCTTCCCACTTTATCCCCATCTGCAAATCGCTGAGCCAGCTCTGGTATAGCCTATTGCTCTTCCGGCTAGATCTATCTGCTGGACCTTATCTACCGGACTTTGCTGATCGGGTGATATCTCAAAAAAGCTCCTAAGCAGCTTCGGGTTGCTTGGGAGCTTTTTTATAGAAGTTTTATAGCAGTACACCCTGTTCTGAACTCAACAACTTCTTTTAATCTATATGAGAGACCGCTGATAATTTTCGCTCGTTGGGTGCTAAGTAACGGGGTATACTGTCGCCGAGTGCGCTACGACCGTTTGCCCGTGAGAACAGCGCACTCAGTTTTTGTCTTTTAGTTATCGCTCATAGCCCTGCCAACCTTACACACTCTGTCCTGATGGCGTTTTCTTTTTACCATCTATTCGCATTTGTAATCTCAGCGATTGTTGTTCTGATACTGACTCCAATTGTTAAAAAAGCTGGGCTTGCTAGCGGACGAGTCGATTTACCTGATGAGAGAAAAGTGCATAGTCAACCAATGGTTCGACTCGGTGGTGTCTCTATTTTCTTTGGCGTGCTGATTGCGCTGCTGATTGTTTGGGCGTCAGGCGGCTTTATTGGGACAGACGGACTGCCGCTGAAGCCGGAGGCTGAGTATGCTGTTTGGGGCGTGACGATTGGGGGTCTGGCTTTCTTCTTAATTGGTTTGATCGACGATCTGTTTGGCCTGTCTGCCATTAGCCGTTTGATCGTGCAGGCGATGGTAGCTTCGGTGGCCTGGAAGGTTGGCGTAGCCATTAATTTCTTAACGCTGCCAATGATAGGCATTACAACATTGCCGGACTGGATGAGTCTGCTGGTTACTATCTTTTGGTTGGTGGGCATGGCGAATGCTATCAACTGGATTGACGGTTTAGACGGTCTTGCTGCTGGTGTTTCGGGTATTGCAGCAGTGCTGATGCTAGTGGTGAGTTTGTATATGGGCCAGCCAGCGGCGGCATTGATTGCAGCAGCGCTGGCGGGTGGGGCGATCGCATTTCTCAAATACAACTTCAACCCAGCTCAAATATTTATGGGCGACGGCGGCGCTTATTTTATTGGCTTCACGCTGGCGGGCGTTGGCGTTATTGGCTTGGTAAAAAGCGTAACGACGGTTGCGGTACTGCTACCCTCGCTGATTTTGGCCGTTCCAATTCTAGATATGTCCACCGTTATTTTGCTGCGTTTGCGCCGCGGTCTATCGCCTTTTGTAGCTGATAAGCGTCACCTACATCACCGCTTATTGAACGCAGGTTTTTCTCATCGCTTTACCGTTTTGTTTATCTATGCGCTGGCCCTTTGGGTTGGGAGCCTGGCCGTTGCATTTTCTGGTCTTAGAGCTGGCGTCCCTTTTGTTTTTGCCTCTACCGCGCTGCTGAGCTACACCGGCTGGCGAGCAATGCGCCACGCGAGATAGCCGTGCAATGCCCAAAACTTCTCGCGATCGTGACCCAACTTTATCGAATAACGCTCTCTTGTCAGAGCTGAAAAGCGCTGAGATTATCTGCGTCGGCACGGAACTGCTGCTAGGCGATATTTTAAATGGCAACGCGCGCTATCTGGCTCAGCAGCTCGCTAGCTTGGGCATTGCGCATCACTACCAAACGGTGGTGGGCGATAATCCGCTGCGAATTCAAAGAGCGGTGGCGATCGCCTGCGAAAGAGCCAGACTGATTATTTTCACCGGCGGACTAGGCCCAACGCCAGATGATTTAACCCTGGCGTCGCTGGCTGATTTTTTTGAGGCACCTTTAAAAGAGCGTTCAGAGATTGTTGCTGATTTAGAAGCAAAATTCGCTAAGCGCGGTCATCAGCTTTCTAAGAGCAGCCGTCGCCAGGCGCAGCTACCTGAAGATGCGGACATTTTGTGGAACGCAATGGGGACAGCACCGGGCGTTATTTGGCAGCCGCGCCAGGGCCTGACGATTTTGACCTTTCCAGGTGTGCCTGGAGAAATGAAAGCGATGTGGCAGGCTGTGGCTGTTCCCTACCTGAAGCAGAGCGGTTGGGCTTCTGGGGTAATTCACAGCCGAACGATGAAGTTTTGGGGGATTGGCGAATCTACTTTGGCAGAGAAAGTCGGTTCGCTGCTGGATTTAGAGAATCCAACGGTGGCTCCCTATGCGAATGAGGGTGAGGTGAAGCTGCGGCTTTCGGCTAAGGCAGATTCTGTAGCCGCGGCGAATGCGCTAATTGACCCGGTGGCGGCTGAAATTCGGCAGATAGCGGGAAAGCATTATTACGGACAGGACGACGAGAGTTTGGCGGCGGTGGCGGGCGAGCTGCTGCTGAGGCGATCGCAAACGCTAAGCGTAGCTGAATCTTGTACTGGCGGCGGTTTGGGGCGGCTCATCACCGAGACGCCGGGCAGCTCTAGCTACTTTTGGGGTGGGGTTATCTCTTACGACAATCGGGTTAAGCAGTCTGCGCTGGGCGTAAGCGAGCAGGATTTGATTAAAGAGGGGGCCGTGAGTTCGAAGGTGGCGATCGCGATGGCTAAAGGGGTGCGTAACCGTCTGGGTACAGATTGGGGCCTTAGCATTACAGGCGTTGCGGGGCCGGGTGGCGGTAGCGTAGAGAAGCCAGTGGGGCTTGTGTACGTTGGCATTGCGTCTGAAGCGGGCGCTAGGGCTGAAAAGCTTTTGTTTGGCGAAGACTGGACGCGTGAGCGCATTCGCGAGAGAAGTGCTCTGAGCGCGCTAAATTTAATTCGACTAGCGCTAATGGATGTCTGACTAAATGGATTCCTGATGACTGGATCTCTAATAACTGGATTTTTAGCAACTGGATTTCTAACAACTAAATTTTTAATAACTGTCTGATTATTCTTTAGTCGTTATGAAAGTGCTTCTACGTATACTTTCTAGGTAGTCAATACTCCGTCTTCTGGCATAGCGTAGCTCTGTAAAAAGGGCTGAAACCATTAAATTCTCACGCAAGTTTGCTCAATTCGCTCAGTTGATTGGCTATCATAGATTACATAAGCGGAGCGCGCTCTTGAGAAAGAACTGGAAAAGAACTGTTTCCTTAGCTCCCGTTTGTGCCTCCAGTAACAATAGCCTGCGCTGCTTGCTGCGAGAATTTGAAAGAATATGAGAGGGAGCGATCTAGCTCATGGACTACATTGACAAGGCCCTAGAAAGGCTCGGCGAATGGATTGACAAGGTGATGGACGCTCTGTTTGGTCCGCAGTCGCAGCCTGAGCAAGAACCCATTCCGATTCCGGTAGATGAGCGCAGTCGCGGTCGCCGGTAGGTTGGCTATTTTTGGATTGAGCTTTTGCTGAGTATTTTGGTACTGAACGGGCCCAACTTGAATATGTTGGGTAAGCGAGAGCCAGCCATTTATGGTTCTCAAACGCTCCAGGATATCAGCCGTGAGCTGGAAAAAACGGCGGTGTCTTTAGAGGCTACGCTGACTTTTTTTCAGTCAAACCATGAAGGTGCTCTGGTGGACAAGATTCAAGCTGCGCTGGATTTACACCAAGGTATTTTGATTAATCCAGGAGCCTATACGCACACGAGCGTGGCCATTCGAGATGCGATCGCGGCGGTTGCCCTGCCAACGGTAGAGATCCATCTGAGTAACATTCATCAGCGAGAAGCCTTTCGGCAGCATTCGTATATTGCGCCAGTGGCTGTGGGTCAAATTAGCGGCTTTGGGTCAGATAGCTATCGTCTTGGGCTAGAAGGCTTGGTCAAGCATTTGCGTAGCAAATAGCGCTATATTTTTGGTGTCTCTTTACCGCTGTATTCACGGTTATGGTTGCTGCAATTTTTGCTGATGCGACGGCGGCTAGGCCGATAGTAAAGTTTTTGAAAGAGCCGACTTCGCAAGCTTGGATCGAGCAGGCGATTGCTAATATGGATACGATTTTGCTAGACCATGCGCAGTGTGAGCGTAAGGCGGCAGGTACGGCGATTCAAATGATGTCGCGCTATCCGTCGAGCGATCGGTTGGTGAGGGAGTTGACGGCGATCGCGCAAGAAGAGCTGAGTCATTACGAGCAGGTTAACCAGTGGCTAGATAAGCGGGGCGTGCCGCTTCAGCCAGTGACGCCACCGCCGTATGGTGCGGGCCTGAAAAAGTGCGTGCGTAAGAACGAGCCGGATCGGATGCTGGACTTGTTGCTGGTGTCGGCCTTAATAGAGGCTCGCAGTCATGAGCGCTTAGGATTATTGGGACAGCACTGCTTGGACCCTCAGCTTGCAAAGTTTTATCGGTCGTTGATGGCGTCGGAAGCTCGGCACTACGGCAGCTATTGGGTGCTAGCGACAACTTATTTTGATGTGGACTTGGTGAACGAACGACTCGCTGAGATTGCTGAGCGCGAAAGTGAAATTTTGAGAACGCTGCACCCTGAGCCTCGGGTGCACAGCTAAGGATATGCATCATTCTTTTAAAGAATTTTTGATTCGAGATTGGGTCGTTGGCGATCGCGCTGCGGCAGCTCATGTCGTGAAGACCGTGCTCGCTGAGTATGGCTTGGGCTGGGAAGCAGACGGCTGTGGGTGCAGCGATCGCGATGCGGTAGAAGTGGAGACGTATTACTGGCAGACGGGCGGTGAGTTTTGGGTGGTAGAGCAGGCTGGCGAGATTGTGGGAACGGGCGGCTATCTGCCAATTGAGCGCGGAGAGAATGCGGCAGAGATTCGTAAGATGTACTTGCTGCCGACTGCTCGGGGAAAGGGTTTAGGCCGACATTTGCTTGGTGAATTAGAACAAGCCGCTGCGGATAAGGGCTTTGGCGAAGTATGGGTAGAAACGGCAAGCGTGCTCACTGAAGCGGTAAAGCTGTACGAGCAAAATGGGTATATGCCCAAAAGCGGTGTAGAGACGGAGCGCTGTGACAAGGTTTACAGCAAGCCGGTGCTTAAAGAAAATCCATAGATGATGTCTGCGCTATAGATTGGCAGATATAGGTAGATTGGCCGGTATAGATAAGCCGCCATATTTGTAAAAGACGTAGCGTTAAGAGTCGCAACATTAAGAGATGCAGGCATTTAGAGCGGTTGAGTAGCCGCTTGATAGAATGTGTCATCCGAGTCGGCATCGATTGCGCTTATTGACGCCGACCCACGTGAGTTGCTGATACTTCTAAGCTTGTGAACAGTTCTAGACCTATTGTTGTCGATCTTTTTGCGGGAGCGGGTGGACTCAGCTTTGGGTTCGAACAGGCAGGGTTTGACGTGGTGGCCGCAGTAGAGGTCGATCCGGTTCATGCTTGCGTTCATAAGTTCAATTTTCCACAGTGCGCCGTTATTCCAAGATCGGTTCGAGAGATTAGCGGTAGCGATATTAGAAAAGCGGCTGGATTAAGTGCGGCAACGCCGATTGACGTGGTGACTGGCGGCGCGCCCTGTCAGGGGTTTTCGATTATCGGCAGTCGAGCTTTAGATGACCCTAGAAATTCTTTAGTAAGAGAGTTCATTCGGTTAGTAGGAGAACTACAGCCGTCGCATTTTCTGTTTGAGAATGTGAAGGGGCTAACTCTCCAAAAGCACCGTAGCTTTTTGGAGGAGGTGATTGAGGAATTTGGTCGGGCAGGCTATTCGGTACTGCAACCCTGGCAGGTATTGAATGCTAAGGACTACGGTGTGCCGCAGAGTCGAGAACGGTTGTTTTTGATAGGCGCTAGGCAGTTTGACGATCTGCCTAGCTACCCTGAGCCACTGCGATCGCCGGTTACTTGCCTAGATGCTTTAGACGATTTGCCCGATGCCGAACGATTCGATCAGCTACTGTTTTGTGATGAAGTGTCTTCTGACTATCTTAAAAGGGCTAGAGGCTACTCGGCGCTGATGCGATGTAGCAACGCTGAGAGCTGGCGATATGGCTATCGGAGAAAATGGAACAATAAGCAGCTTACGAGTAGCCGTCGCACGTTGCATACTTCGGTTTCTCGCAGTCGCTTTGCTCGGACTGAACCCGGCACGAAAGAGCCAATATCTCGCTTCTTGCGCCTGTCGCCCTACGGGATTTCTAATACGCTGCGGGCTGGAACCGATTCTGCTAGAGGATCATTTACTAGCCCTAGGCCCATTCATTATCAGTATGCTCGCTGCGTCACCGTTCGAGAGATGGCTCGCCTGCATGGGTTTCCAGATTGGTTTCGATTTCAGGAAACAAAATGGCACGGGGCTAGGCAAATTGGTAATTCGGTGCCGCCGCCGCTGGCCTATGCGATCGCCTGTGAAATTATGAGAAGGATACCTGCAGAGCCGACTCGCCCTGCTAGATCGCTCCGTTTGGGCTGTGAGTCTTTGCTAAAGATGAATATGGCGACTGCCGCAAAGTACTGGGGAATTAAGTGCCCGATAGAACAGCGAAATCAGAAGAGCGGTAAGAAAAAACGCAAGCAGGTTGCGGCTGAAGCGCCTTTGCGTCGGTAAGCGTTTACAGCGTTTGTGAGAGTGCTTGGAAAATCGGACTCACTTCGGCATCCTGCAAGTTTTCGGGCTTACTCCAGGTAAAAGGGGCTTGTCTTGCCGCTGACATCCACAGCAGCTTTTTCGCCCTCGTCATGGCGACGTAGAGCAGCCGATATTCTTCAGCTTTTTTGAGATTGCTAGCCTGCTGCCAGGCGGTTTCGATGTTGGGAATAGGGTCTGGGCTGTAATTTTGTGCGTAGGTGGCGTGGGTGTAGGCGCGAAGCTGGGCGCGGGCGACTTCATCGAGTGAGAAGTTGCCGAGGAACTGCATTTGCTGAGGCACCCAGGCTTCTCCAGGAAGATTGCGTTTGTGTAGAAAAGGCAGGCAAACGATGTCCCAGTCGAGTCCCTTGGCTTTATGCATGGTCATGATGGTGAGCCGACCGGTGCGGGTGTACTGCGACTCTGTGTCTTCGGCTTCTACGGCGCGGAATCGTTCGGTGCCCAATAGCTCTTGTAGGGCAAACAGCATAGCGGCAAGGGTGCTGTCTTCTAAGGTTTGTTGGGCGATGCGGGCGGCGAGCTTGTCGGCGGTGGCAAGTTCGCTTTGGTCGTAGCCTAGAGTCAGGCCGAGGAAGGGAATGAGGTGATAGGCGGGGAGTTCTAACCGGGCGCGAAGGAGGGCAGCGCAGTATCGACGGGCTTGCTGGGCAGACGGCGTTTGAGATGGCGTATCGAGCGGGCCAGGGTAGAGAAACTGTTCTGGATTAGTGGCGAGCGGGTTTAGATCTTGAGTGGGGACGAGCTGACGAGAGACGAGGACACGCAGGGCGGCTTTGAGATTGTCTGGAGAGTGGGGCCGCTCGATGAACTGCATGAGGGCAAGCATCTCACCGGGAATGTGAGATTTGCGATCGCGCGCGCCTACATCGTAAATTTCAATCCCCGTTTCAGCGAAATCAAATCCAAGCTGCTCAGGGTCTTCTAAAAGTTTGCGCAAAAAGGTTCCCTGGCGGCTCTCTCTGACTAAAACTGCGGCGCTGAGGGTTTTATCTGCTGCGAATGCTTGAGCTAAGCGCTTGGCGATGGCCTTGGCCGTTTCGATAACGCTGGCAGGGCGGACTAGCTCTACGCCTTCGCCAATCGGGTCAGGATTGGCGTTAGGCTGCGGATCGTGGGGGCCAACGGGCAGAATATCCTGCGCTCTAAAGGGCTGAATGGGGCTGTGCTGGTTGACCCAGTGAAGCGTGGTGTTGGCGGCACTCATGATGCGATCGCAGCTTCTCCCGGCTTGTTCAATGGTGGCGAGCCTACCGATTTCTTGAGCGCGATCGCAAAACTGATTGAAAAATACCGGGTCGGCAGGCGTGAACGTAGAGTTGATTGCCTGATTAGGGTCGCCGACTCGGACGATGTTTCGCTGCGTTGAATCTTTTGGGTCGGCGGCTAAAATTTCTAGCAGTTGAGTTTGCAGGGGGGAGGAATCTTGCGCTTCGTCCTCGAAGATGGCGAATATGCGACTTTGCCACAGCTGCCGAAGGGCCGGCTCTTCCAAGGTCTTGAGCGCTGCCAGAATCATGTCGTCGTAGTCGATTAGGCTCTTGTCTTCCAGCAGCTTTTGATAATGGCCGTAAAGACCAGCGGCGATAGAAACGACTGCGTAATCAGCTGCGCCTTCTTCGATGCCAAAAACCATCTGCTCAGCAATTTCAGCGAGCGCATTGGGTAACAGCCCTGAGCTTTTGGCTTCGTGAATAACGGTGTAGGCCAAATCTGGCAGCACTTCGGTTCTAAGCACAGACTGTCGCCGCAGCCGTTCAGCATCTTCTCCGTCGAAGCTTTGCCCTTCTATTAGCCTCTGGTATGCCGTTTGATTTTCATCTATCCAGCGTTCAACGGCGGTGCGAATGAGGCGATGGCCCTGAGTAGGCGAAATTAGCGTGGTGCCTTCCGAACTGATAGAAGACAAATTGATGCCGGAGACTTCGGGGTGGCGGGTAGCAATGTTGAGGGCGAGTCCGTGCAGCGTGTGGACGACAAAGCTGTTTTGTGGCAGGGAAAGCGCTTTGAGGTGCTGGCGGACTTTGGCCTTGAGGTTAGCGGCGGCTGAGCGCGTGAAGGTAACTAAGACCAGCTGCTTGCGGGCGTGAAGCTGGTGATGGGCAATCGCGATCGCTGCGCCCGCAGCCATGCCGGTTGATTTTCCCGATCCGGGGACGGCGGAAACCGCTAGCGGGCCTGAGCGCCACTGAGCCAGAGATTTTTGTCCGGGCCTTAAGCTATCGACAATTGCCTGCAGCTGCTCTGTTCTATCTAGCGCCGCCTGGCCCTGCTGGCTACCGCTGGATTGCTGGTCGGCTGTTTGGCTAGATGTTGCAACCATAGGTGGTACAAATGAACGGCTTTAATACCTTCCAGATTGTAGCGGCCTTTTGAGGCAGTGATGAGTAGCTATATTTTTACTCTGATGGGCTGGCTGGTCTGGGTTAATTTCTGGGTCTGAACGCGGAGAATTTTGCGAATGGAATGCGATCGCGCTTCTTCTACAAAAATCAGAGGTGTCAGGCTCAGTAAGCGGACGATGGCTGAGAGCATAAATAGAGCGGGAAGCCCGAAGCCCGGTAGTTCTGCTAGGAAGCTGCCTGCGGTCGTGCCGAGTGCGCCGGTGATGCCCATGATGGCGGCTGCGATCGCAAAATAACCAGACTGTCTAGCCTTGGGGGCTAGCTCCATTTGAATATTGCCCAGGCAAAGTTCTACTGCGGCGAGCGTGCTGCCTTTAACCAGATGTAGCAATGGCAGAATAAGCCACACAGATAGAAGCGTGCCGTCGGTATAAATCCAAAGGAATGGAATGGTCGCTGTAAGCAAGCAGTTGATCAGCAGTACCGGACGATTACCGATGCGGTCAGCTAGACGCCCCCACAGCACAATAGTGAGGAAGTAAGCGCCATAGACCGCGCTGCTGTAGAGCGTGACCCACTGTATGTCTAGCTTGAGGACATCGAGTAAGTAGAAGTTGAAAAATGGCGCACTAAGATTTAGTCCGAATGTCCAAAGCCCTAAGAACAGCAGCAGCGTCAAAAAATTTCGATCCTTTAGCAGGCTAGCTTGCTTAGGCTGGCTTTCGGCTTGCTGAGCGGTTTTGACATGGGCAGCGGCTTCCTTTTGCGGATCGACATCTCTCATCTGAAACTGAAAGCCCAAGCTGATAAGCCCGATGATGACCGCAACAATAAGCGCCACACCGTAACCTTCGACTTCGCCACCCATCCACTGGGAGACGAGCCAGCCTCCTGCTGGGATGGTGAGTAGGGCCGCTAGCCCGGAGAGCGATCGCCTAAAGCTAAAGTAGCGGCCTCTAATTTGTGCGGGCACTAGCACCGCCATCCAGCTCACCCAGGAAGCACAGCCGATAGAATCCAAGGCATTGCTAAGCGCAAGTACGACCAGCGCTAAAAGCGAGAGCTGATGGGCGTCTAATAATCCGTGGCTAAATGCAAAGATACCTGCGGCAGGCAGGAGCCACAGCAGCCGCGATGCGCCATATATCCACAGGCAATACCGGTGACGGCTAGTCGTGCGCTCAGATAGGTATGCACCCACTGGCTGTAGAAGATGCGCCATCATTGGAATTGAGGTGAGCATCCCAATTTCGAAAGCGCCTGCGCCTAGGCCCAGAAGAAAGTTGCTGATTAAGACGCCTCTAACCACGTTTTCGAAAACGGCAGAGAAAGTGCCGTCTAGCGTGGAAGCTCTCAAGCTTGAGCGAACAGTCGCCTGGCCCGTGGCAATGTCTTCCGGCTGGGCTTCTTTCGACTGGGCGGAAATGGGATTGGCTTCAACTTGTAACGAAGTCATCCGACACTCAATACAAAAGGGTATATAGAGAAAAAGTATTGAAAGGCTGTTTGCTACCTTTTTCCCAACGAGAAACCGCTTCTAATGAAGTAGATTGCTAGAAAGTATTGGGTTGCAGGCTGTAGAGATTTATGAATCTTTAAATAGCTTAGACTAGGTTATGAGAAGAATATTCACGTCTCGTTACAAATGTGTCTTGAGAGTTTGAGGCTTAACGTTTGCTTCATTATTAAGAGAGTCTCGGTGGCGTATGAAAACCCGTCTTTTGAAAGAAGCCTTACGTAGCACGATAGGAATTGGGTACTACAGCACTACCTCCGCTCCCGCTGAATCAACACTGTTATACGAATGTACGAAGAACCTTCAGCTAGTTCCTCGAGAGAGCAGAGGCTATGTTTGATGATCGCCGGTTAGTATCCGGCGGCATACACGGCGGTTCAGTCTCGCTTAGATGTCTATTTGCTAGATATCTATTCGTGATCTTTGGGAAGGTCGGTTGAGTGGGCGCAGGGGCAACTGTCCCAATCGGTTTTGAGAAAGAAAATCCGCTCCCTACTATAGAAGTGAGAGTGCGCTTCTTCGAGCGGTGTTGCTGGCTGTATCAAATGTTGCTTGGCGCTTACTGACAGGCGACTTCAGTAAAAACCATAGAATAGCCAGGGTGATACCGCTAGAAGTAGAAAAAGGCGCTGCTATATTACCAGTGGCTACCTAAAAGCCATCCCACGTACAAGTCAGGGGACAGATCGGCCGTGATTCAGGAATTCAAAATATCCATCACCGCAATGGGCGGCGATCAATACCTCATTCGCACTGAGTATGTGGAAAAAGGTGTACAGCTAGCGGAGGAGAAGGTGCATTGGCCAGTCGCCGAATGGCTAGCGCAAACGCAGTCGTTGATGCACGATCCGCTGTTGGGACTGCTACAAGGACAGTTGCGACACACTTTACCTAGTCGGGCCGGGCAGTCCGGACGAAAAAGTACTGAAACGGCTGATGACACCCTCGTGAGGTTGGGTCAGACGCTGCACGATGCGCTGTTTCAGGGCCAGCTACACGATAGTTGGGTAACGGCTCAAGGCGTGGCCCAAAATCGGCAGGATTTGCTGCGGTTGCGGATTGGTATGAAGGACAGCCGACTTCAGCAGTTGCCCTGGGAGGCATTGCACGCTAGAGCCTTACCCCTGGCAACGGGGACAGACGTAATCTTTTCCCGGTATATTCTGGCGCGGCATCACGGGTCGGCTTCGTCTAAGCCATCTACGAATTCAAAGCAGGTGCTGCGAATCTTGATGGTGATTGCTTCTCCAGACGATCAGGAACGGCTGGAGCTGAAGCGGGAAGTTTATCACCTTCAGTCTGAGCTGCATCCTGAAGGGTTGAGCCATGGTGCTAGCGATGACGAAACGCTGCTAGATGTTCAGCTCAAGATTCTGGAGCAGCCGGATCGCGCAGAACTCACTCAGGAGCTAGATCGCGGTAACTATCAGGTGCTGCACTACGCCGGGCACAGTAATTTGGGTAATGCGGGCGGCGATCTTTACCTGGTTAGCCATCAAACTGGCCTGACAGAGCGCTTGAGTGGCGAAGACTTAGCTGGGCTGCTGGTAAACAACGGCATTAAGCTGGCGGTTTTTAATTCTTGTCGGGGTAGCTATAGTGCTAGCTCTGAGCAGGGATGGCAGGAGCGTAATTTGGCACAGGCGCTGGTGAATCGGGGAATGCCAGGTGTGATTGCTATGAGCGATCGCATTCCTGATCACGTTGCTATTACCTTTACGCAGTTACTCTATCGCAATCTTAAAAAGGGTCAGTCTATAGACTTAAGCCTGAATCGAACCAGGCAAGGATTAATCTCAGCCTACGGTTCTCATCAGTTCTACTGGGCGCTGCCAACGCTCTATATGCAGCCTTCTTTCGATGGTTACCTAGTGAGAGCTATCCGCATAATTGAGAACGCCGATGCTTTAGATTCTGCTAACGATCCCTATGGCGATCTTCTGTTTTCTGAGCCAGAGTTAGCCAGTATCAGTCTGCCTCGCTCGAATCGTAGAGCTATTCCGGCCTCCGCTCTAAAGACGGCAAACGCTCGTCCTCAATCCGAAAGTGATGCCACCGCGCACTTATCTGATAAAACGTTATTTGATGCAAAGTTATCTGACCGTGAAGTGAACGAAGATTTAGTTGATAACAACGATACCGATCCGATCGAGGATGTTGTGAAAAGGCTCTCTGTGCCCCTTGCTCCGGTAGAAGTGGATGGAGAACTGCGCGTACCCGAAGGCATTGAAACCCCTCGCGGATTTTACGGCGAGCCGACGGCAAGCGACCTCAACGATGAACGCCAAAATAAAGGGGATGTCTCTCCTTCTGTCGGGCCATCATCTGCGACTGCCGATATTTCATCTGCGGTGGATGCTCCAGAGGCGGTGGGCGAGCGCCTGACTCGAAGCCATACGCTTCATACCAAGCTGCTGACGCTACCAACGCTCACTTCGCTGGCACTTGCCGCTCTGTTGGGTATCACTACGATCGCCTGGTGGCAGCAGCGCAGTCAGCGCGTGATCAATAACCCGGTTACAGTCTCACAGGCGCAGCGTCTGGTTTCTCAGGCGGAAGTCGCCTTCGACAGCGACAATTTAGATGCTGCTGTGATGACGACAAAAACGCTGATAGACAACGGTGACTATCAAGCGGCTATCAACGCGCTAGATAACGCCAAGTCTACGCAAGAGCGAGATCCCATTGTGGCTTTCTTTCGTGGGCGGGCGCAGTGGGGACTGGCTCGGCAGGGCAACACCGACTTTGCGGCTGCTGATGCGATGCGCTCTTGGTCGGCTGGGCTAGCAGAAGAATCTGACTGGATGGAGTTTACGATGGCGCTAGGGTTTTCTCAGCTTGCCGTCGACCAGCCTGAGAATGCGCTAGATACGTTTCAAAAAGCAATTGATTTAGCGGTAGATCAGCCCAATGGCATTATCTACTTTTCGGATCAATCTGTGCCTGAGTATGCCGTTAATGCCTATGCCGGTTTAGCGATGGCAGCGCTTGATCAATCGAAAATTGCGATTGACCCCAGTGAGCGCGCAGAGCTGCTAGATCGAGCAGTTGCTGCCTACTCGCAGGTGCTAGAGCGTGCCCCCGGTGAGTTTAGTGAGGATACGCTGAGCCAGAACTGGCTGTGGACGACTGGGCTAATTAACGATTGGGAGCAGACTAAAGAGGAGCTGAGCCGTAATATCAGCGTTGAATAGCGGCTGTCGCGATAGAAGGATCTTTATAGCTGACTAGGTAATAAAAAAGCGCCTCCGGTGAAGATATCAGGAGGCGCTTTCGATTTGATGGTTTAACTGAACTGCTTTCTGGCTTTAAACTCGGTTTAGGCTTCTTCGTGGTAGCGTTCTTCAGATACATAAGACATTACCCAGCAGCGCTCGATGAAGTGAATTTTTTGCTTATTCCAGAACTTGCTTGGGCTGAGAATAAGCTTATAGCCAGGGATGCCGATGGGCTGCTTGAGATATGACCAGAGCGGAAACTGAGAAGGATTTGCAGACAGCATAGAAGTGCGGTGTGAGAAATAGCAACATGTTAGGCGTAGGCACATTCGCGTTTGCCTACTTATCAATAATCGCCATTGTGTCGAGTTTCTCACTCCGTAAAATCACTTTAAATTACGGTTGCGATCGCCTGCTGCTCGTATTATTCAGTACATCTTCTACTCGTATCTGCGTATTCTTAGAGGTGCGGCTGATCGAGATGCGCTCTAAGCCCGTGGGCCTTTGCTAACGTTATGATCTTTTAGCAGTTGTCTTTCGAGCTGAGTGCTTGAGCGGTATGAATTTTCCTATGCCTTCTTTGACTCGAGCTATTGATGCGGATTGGGGTGCGATCGCGCAGCTTCTAGACCCAATAGAGACTATCCTGGCTCCCGAGCAAGTGGCGAAGCTCTCTAAGGATTACTATCATTTCAGTCCTATTTTGGCAGAGCAGCTAGCCGATAGCGTTGGTGACTTAGTTGTCAGGCCAAAAACCGAAGCCGAGGTTCTAAAAGTTGCGCAGGTCTGCGTTTTTGCTAAGCTTCCACTGACGGTTCGAGGGGCAGGCACCGGTAACTATGGCCAGGCGATTCCGCTTGCAGGCGGTGTCATTTTAGACCTGAGCGCGATGAACGCTGTGAAGTGGGTGAAGCCGGGCCGAGCCTGCGCAGAACCTGGCGCTAAACTGGCGGCGATCGATCGAATCGCTCGCCCTCAAGGGTGGGAAATTCGCATGACACCTTCTACCTATCGCACCGCAACTATCGGAGGATTTGTAGGCGGCGGCAGCGGTGGCATTGGCTCGGTAATGTACGGGCAGCTCGCCGATCGAGGCAATGTTCAAGCCGTTCGCGTGGTGACGATGGAAGATGAGCCGCGCGTCATCGAACTGCGCGGAGATGAGGTGCAGCAGGTGAATCATGCCTACGGTACAAATGGCATTATTACCGAACTCGAAATTCCTTTAGGGCCAGCTTATCCTTGGGTAGAGGCGATCGCAGTTTTTGATGATTTTATGAGTGCGGCCCACTTTGGTCAGGCACTAGGCGACGCCGATGGCATCATTAAAAAACTTATCAGCATTCACGCTTGGCCCATTCCCAGCTACTTTGGTGCGTTAAAAGAAAGCTTGCCCGACGGAAAGTCAGCGGCCTTGCTGATCGTTTCCGAAGCCGATTGGATTGCATTGAGTGAGCTAGTTGCAGGCTGTGGCGGCATAGTGACTTACCAGAAAGACTCACAGGCTTCTAGCAAGGGCGCAGCCATTGGCGAGTTTACCTGGAACCACACGACACTTCACGCTCGCAATGCAGATGATCGTTGGACGTACTTGCAAACCGTTTTTCCCTACGACCCTGCGCTGAAGTTAGTTCAGCACATGTACGAGCACTTCGGTGATGAGGTAGTGATGCATCTAGAATATATTCGCGTACAGGGAAAAATTGTGCCAGCGGCGCTTCAGCTAGTGCGCTATTCTACATCAGCTCGCCTGAATGAAATCATTCGCTACCACGAAGAGAACGGAGCGTTTATTGCGAATCCCCATACGTATCTGCTAGAAGATGGCGGACGAAAAACTATAGACGAAGGTCAGTTGAAATTTAAGGAAAAAGTAGATCCTTATGGACTGCTGAATCCTGGAAAAATGCGAGGATGGTTAGAGCAACCCTCACGGCGCTCAGACTGAATGGGACAAAATCACGGTCACGGTCACGGTCACGGTCACGGTCATAGCCACGGTCACGGTCATGCGCATGTCCACAGCAGCACCCAAAACATAAAGATTGCTTTTTTCTTGAATATCAGCTTTGCACTGCTTGAGATTGCGGGTGGGCTGATGACTAATAGCGTTGCCATCTTGGCTGATGCTGTTCACGATCTAGGCGATAGCCTATCTTTGGGTCTCGCTTGGTTCTTGCAGAACTATTCCGAGCGGGAAAGCAATCAGCAATATACGTACGGCTATGGCCGGTTCTCGCTGTTAGGCGCTTTGATCAACGCTGTGATTTTGATTGCCGGATCTCTATGGGTGTTGGTAGAAGCTGTGCCTCGATTGCTCAACCCAGAAGCCTCAAATGCTACAGGTATCATTCTGTTGGCGTTGGTTGGCATTGCTGTAAACGGTGCCGCTGCCTTTCGTTTGAACAGTGGCAATACGCTAAACGAAAGGGTCATCACCTGGCATTTGCTTGAAGATGTGCTGGGCTGGGTCGCTGTGTTGATAGCAGGTGTTTTGCTGCTGTTTTTTGATGTCCCCATAATCGATCCGCTGCTGGCTATTCTGTTTACGCTGTATGTGCTGGTTAACGTACTTAAAAACTTTCGAATAGCGGTTTCATTATTTTTGCAGCGCGTTCCGAGCCACATTAGTATGGATAGTCTCATACAGCGATTTTTGCAGATAGAGGGCGTAGAGTCCTGTCATCATCTGCACATCTGGTCAATAGACGGCGATCGCAATGTTTTGTCGACTCATCTGGTCGTAGATGAACGCTCAGATCGAAACGACATTCTCCGAATCAAATCAGCCAGCAAGCATATTGTCCACGACTTAAATGTGAAACACCTCACCATAGAAATTGAGTACGCAAACGAAGCTTGTCATATGGCGTAGGAAGCACAGTTTCGTTCAGCGGCGTTCCTTTCCTTCATGCCCGTGAGCAAAGATATCAAACCAGTCGTATCAGCTACCGATTGTGCAGGGTTTAATGCCTGCTGGTGCTGAGCTGGTTTATCAGTGAGTTTCTAAAGGGCGATCGTCTGTCTACTGTTGTTTTGAGCAGTGGCTTGGCGATTGGTGCAGTTCTCTTTCTATTTATAAAACAGCACAATGTTCTGGCGGTATCTGGAGTAAGTACTAGGACAGTAATTCGTCAACTGAGATTTCAAATCCGGGAAGAAGTATCTGCGTCTTGGCGATATCGCCTGAGTTAAAAGTTCGTTCGCTTTTAGCTGTAATGACAAAGACCCGCTGATTGTCTGGAAATACAAGCCAAACTTCTTTGCCACCAGAAGCTAAGTACTCATCAGCTTTTTCATATACGTCTTTTGCATAGTCTGTGGGAGACACGATTTCTGCGCTTAGTGGAAAGCTTTGTGGTAAGGCTTTAAGCTCGCCATATTGTGCTAACAATGCCTGAGTGAGATAGGCTACGTTTGGCTTTCTGCCCCGCTTTTTTGTTTTACAGGGGGCTTCTGTATATACCTCACCGCCTAGCTTTTGCTCAGCTTGATAGATTGCCCACGCAGTGCTGAGTCGTCTTTGAATCTTGCCGTGTGTCAGCGTCATACCTGTTTTCTTAACTAACTGACCGTTAACCCACTCGGTTCCTTTAAGGGGGTTTTCTAGCCATGTTTCTAGTGAATCTGGCTTTAGCTGGGTGGATTCTTGGACAATAGGTTTTTTCTGGGTAGTAACCATAAGCGCGATCGCTCCTTGCATCTTTTTCCTAGTGTAGCTCTCTAGTTTTTGAGGAAATCAACTAGCTGCTCTAGTTTCTCCCAAGCGGCTCCGCTTTTAAGAATGTCTTGTGCCTGATGGACGCCATCTGCGCAGGCAGACTCGAACGTATCGCCCTTAGCTAATCCGCCTACCTTGAGCGCTAGCGCCGTATTCAAAGCGACCGCATCCTGCTGCGCCTGAGTCCCTTTTCCCTGAAGCACGTTGCGCAAAATCGCAGTATTTTCTTCTAGCTTGCCGCCTTTTAGATCCGATAGGGGGGCCGGTGTTAGGTTGAACGCTTCAGGGTTTAAGACTTCCTGCGTGACCGAGCCATTGCTGACAACAGACACATCTGTCGGTTTACCTAAACCCGCTTCGTCTAGCGTTTCTCTGCCGTGGAGAACCATTGCCTGCTGCATCCCCAACTGCTTTAGCGCGTCTGCCATCGGCTCAATGACGGACGGATGATAGACCCCCAAAACTTGAGCGCTAGGACGCAATGGATTCACCAATGGCCCGAGAAGATTGAATACGGTGCGTACTTTGAGTTCTCCGCGAAGGGGTGCAACGGCTTTCATGGCGGGATGCCAGCCGCGAGCAAAGAGAAAGGTGACGCCGACTTCTTTGAGAGCAGCCTTGGATTTTTCAGGAGAGGCCGTAAGATCTACGCCTAATCCTTCGAGCACGTCGGCGGAGCCTACTTTGCTAGAGGCAGAGCGATTACCGTGTTTGGCAACGGGAATACCAGCAGCAGCGGCGACAAAGGCGACGGCGGTGGAGATGTTGAAGGTAGAAGATCCATCGCCTCCGGTGCCGCAGGTGTCGATGCGGTTGGGCGGTAGATCGAGAATGTCGGTGACGGCGCCGCCTAGAGACTGGCCTTGTAAAACGCGAGCCATCCCTGCAAGCTCGTCGCCAGTGACGCCTTTAGCCTGAATGGCGATGAGAATGGCGCTAGAGAGAATAGGCGAAAGAGACTCCGCGAGCCAGCAGTCCATTAGGGCTTCGGCTTGGGCTTGAGTGAGCGATCGCCCTTCAATCAACTGCTGAAGCTGCTGTGGCCCATCGAACTCGATATGTTTTGTGCTGACCAAGGCGGCGCTCCTAGAACTTAATGACCTTCCATGAATAAGCTCATTAAATCAAAGCATGGCCCCAAACTCGAACGAACCTTGAAAACCCTTTGTGGAAATTAGCTATAAAAGCTATTGGCAAAAGCTATTGGCCTAGCATTTGCAGTTTGTACAAGCTGGCATAGAGTCCGTCTTGTGCTAACAGCTCATCGTGGCTGCCTTGCTCAATGAGCTGTCCCTGCTTTAGCACCAAAATGCGATCCACGTTGCGAATGGTGGAGAGGCGGTGGGCAATGATGATGGCTGTACGATTTTCGAGCAGTTTGTCTAGCGCCTGCTGAATCATCGCTTCGGTGCCCACGTCTAGATTTGCCGTAGCTTCGTCTAGGACTAAAATGCCAGGATTGCGGATAGCGGCGCGGGCGAAAGCAAGCAGCTGTTTTTGTCCGCCCGATAGGTTGGTGCCGCGTTCTCTTAGGGTGGTGGTGTATCCCTGTGGAAGATCTTCGATGAATCGGGCGACGTTGGTTTGTTCGGCAGCTTTTTGAACGCGTTCGAAGCTGTAGTCTTCGCCGAGGGTGATGTTGCGAGTGACATCGCCTGAGAAGAGAAAGCCGTCTTGGAGGATGACGGCCATGCGATCGCGCAAATCTTTTTGGGCAATGTCTCGAACGTCTACGTTGTCGAGCAGAATTTGACCTTTGCTTACCTCATACAGGCGACAAAGTAAGCGAATAATAGAGCTTTTGCCTGCACCCGTAGGGCCAACTAGCGCGACCTTTTCGCCGGGGCGAATGGTGAAGTCTAGGTCTTTAAGAACATAGTCGTTTTCTTTATAGCCAAACGAGACGTTTTTGAATCTAATCTCGCCGGGAATAACCACATCGCTGTTGGCTAGCGTTTGAGCGGGTAAGTTAACCGGATTTTCAGCATCGCGGATATCGACTGGCTCGCTCATCAGATCGTTCAAGCGTTCGACAGCAGTTAGCCCAGCTTGAATAGCTGTAAACTTGTCGGCGAACTGGCGTAGCGGATCAAACAGCTTTTGGGCAAAAAGAATGAAGGCGGTGAGCTTACCAATTTCTAGCAGTTCGCCAGTAACTAAGAACCCGCCTAGGGCTAGGACACCGGCGATCGCTACTAACGCAATCCATTCCAACGTCGCCGATACCGCCGAGTCAAAAAAGATGGTGGTGTCTACTGCATCTATGTATCGCTGATTAACGGTACGAAACAGCTCTGAATTGAACCTTTCGCGCCGAAAAAGCTGCACCACGTCAATGCCGCTGATATTTTCTTGAAAGTTGGAGTTAAGGGTTGAAAGTTCTTCTCTAGCCTTGTAGTTAGCTTTTCTGTACTGCTGCTGAAAGTAGACAATCAGGGCGGTTACCGGCAGCAGCATCGCAATCAGCATGAGCCCTAGCCGCCATTCTTGCGAGAGCATCGTGCCGGTAATCACCAGAATCAAAAAGAGGTCGCTAATGATCCCAATCGCACCGGTTGCAAAGACATCTCCTAGGGCATTAACGTCGCTAGTTAGCCGGGTGATCAGTCGGCCTACCGGGGTTCTGTCAAAGAAGCCCATCGATAAGTTCGTGACATGCTCGAATAGATCGCCGCGAATAGAGGCCGTGATGATTTGGCCCACTTTTTGAATTTGGTAGCTTTGCCAGCCATCTAGGGCTAGGCGAACTGCGATCGCACCTAGTAAGCCGACAATGATCCAGTTCAGCCCAGCCCGCAAGGACATATCGCCCAAGAACTGCCAGATGTTGTCCGTTTCCTGCCGGATAAGCGAGATCGCCTGACCGATTAATAAAGGCTGAATGGCCTGCGCCAGCGACAGCGGTACTAGCAGCAGCAGCGGCAAAATGAGCTGCGAGCGATTGCTAGAAATGTAGGGTAGCAGTCGCAGAAACAGTCGCCAGTCGCTTTTAACGCTTCGCCTTGCCTTGGCATCTTCCCGGTTTACATTTGGAGCTGATACCATCTCGCACTCTTGAAATAACTAACGATTTGCTGAACCCTATCTGGCGATCTAACCCTATCTGGCGATCTATGCGTTCAATTATCTTTCGCGCGATCGCCTAGTAAAGTCGCCCAGCAACAGCCTTTCAGTATAGGTGCCTATTCTCTATCTTGTGGAGACTCCTGAGTGGTGTTTATCTGAGCGGTGTTTATCTGAGCGAGTTTTGCCTAGATGAGCCTTGAGAAGCGTCTCTATGCGGATACTTTTGCCTGGCTTTCTGTTCTTATTCGCTCAATTACCTGACCTAATCCACCGTCGTTGAGCCGGTAGCTTAAGGGGTGGGCAATGAGGCGAGCGGTGCTGTAGTAAAGCACTTCTAGTTCAGTGAGATTATTTTCCTTTAGCGTTCTACCCGTCGAAACTAGATCCACAATGGCTTCAGACATGCCGGTGATCGGGCCAAGTTCTACAGAGCCTGAAAGTGGCACAATTTCTACAGGCAAATCTAGAGATTGAAAATATTGCCGGGCGCTGTTGACGAACTTAGAAGCAACGCGGCAGTGCGGTGGTAAATCGACCGCTGACTGGTAGCCGCTATTGCTTTCGACCGCCACCGAAAGATGACAGCCGCCAAAGCCTAAGTCCGCTAGATGAGCCACTTTAGGCTGTTTTTCGCGCAGAACATCGTAGCCAACAATGCCAAGATGGGCCTGCCCGTACTCAACGTAGACAGGAACATCTTGCGCTCTGACCAAAAGCCCTTTTGCCTGCCCGCTGCTGTCGGTAAGCTGAAGCTGCCGGTGGCTACTATCTAAAAAGCCGCTAAAGTCGAGGCCGACTGATTTGAAAAGGCGAATGCTCTCTTTCAAAAGAGAGCCTTTCGGCAAAGCAACCGTAATCATGAGGATACAAACTGTAAAGTTTTAATGGAAAAATTCAGGCAAAATCAGCTAGACAAGTAAGCCCGCAACCCTAATGCTATAGGAGATTGCGCATTCTCTATCATCTGCTCGCAGCTAGTGAGGCTACCGGTACATAGAGGTAGTCGTGAGCAAGGTCACATCTAATTTCCGGAATTTTCCCTATATGTATTACATGGAGTTCCTGAAACGCTAGCGCTCCTTGCATCTTTATGAACATTAGAGCAGGCGAAATTTTACAGTCTAATGAAGGCGCTTTCTATCGAGTGCTGGAGGCGAGCCACTTTAGCGTTTCGCTGATGCGAGTGGATGGTCAAACTATTTTTGCTTGCCGAACTGAGTATGTAGAAAGGAATTTTTCCATTCCTACCCAGGAGACTGCCTGATCTTTAGGACGAAAGCGTTAGGACAAAAACGCTAGGACGAAAGTATTTAGAGAAAGGAGACTCTGCGCGTGGTGCAGGTCTCCTTTTTTGATGAGTTGTTTCAAATAACACCTTTTCCTTATTGACTATTCGTTAGGCCCGACAGCAGCAGCAGCGGCTTCAAGCGCGATCGCAACATGCGTCCAATGGGTTCCTCCCTGGCAATAGACCGTATAAGGCTCACGCAGCGGCCCATCGGCAGATAGCTCTGAAGTGCTGCCGTCTATAAAAGAGCCGCCTGCCATCACTACGCTATCTTTGTATCCGGGCATTGCGGCTGGCACCGGACTGACGTAAGACTCTACGGGTGAATGCTGCTGTACTGCCTGGCAGAAGGCTACCAGCTTTTCTGGCGAGCCTAGTTTCACCGATTGAATGACCTCTCGCTGCTGAGCTGAGGCGGGTGGGTTGACCTCATAGCCCAACTGCTCAAACGTTTTGGCAATTAAGTAATTGCCTTTCATGGCCTCGCCGACCATCTGCGGTGCTAGGAATAGTCCTTGAAACATTAGGCGATTTTGCTCTAACGTTGCACCGCCGCTGCTGCCAATGCCGGGCGCGGTCAGGCGACAGGCTGCGGCTTCAACTAAATCGGCGCGACCGGCAATATAGCCGCCCGTCGCTGCAATGGTGCCACCCGGATTTTTGATGAAAGAGCCTGCCATTAGGTCTGCGCCTATGGCTGTTGGCTCCTGCAGTTCGGTAAACTCTCCATAACAGTTATCAACAAAACAGATTATGTTCGGGTTTCTCCGTTTAACTAATTGTATAATTTTGTTAATATTATGAATGCTAAGGCTAGAACGCCAGCTGTAACCGCAGGACCGTTGGATTAGAATCAGCTTTGTTTGCTCGTTGATCGCGGGCGCAATGCCGTCATAGTCCACATCTCCGTTTTGCTGTAGCGGCAGCGCTCTGTAGCTTACGCCAAATTCTTGAAGCGAGCCTTGCCCCGTCCCTCGGGTGCCGATGACTTCTTCTAGCGTGTCGTAAGGGTCGCCTGCGACCGATAGCATTTCATCCCCTGGCCGTAAAACGCCAAACAGCGCACAGGCGATCGCATGAGTTCCAGACACAAACTGTACGCGTACGACAGCGGCCTCCGCTTCCACGATTTGTGCAAACACTTTGTCTAAAACCTCTCTACCCAAATCGTCGTGCCCGTAGCCCGACACGCTAGAGAAGTGATGTGTCCCTACCCTGTGCGCCTTGAAGGCGGCTAAAACCTTTGCTAAATTTTTTTTAACTTGAGTATCAATCTGGTAAAAGAAATGAAGCGATGATTCCTCAATGGATGCTCCATTGATAGAAGCCGTTTCTAGGCTTTTCATATGTATCGTCTGATTTGTTCCAACGCCGAGATCCTACATGACTATTGCAAGATCGACTGACCGTGCGCTCGCCTGGCCCATCATTATCTTTATGGTGGCCATTCATGGTGGCGCGATGTTTGCGCTGCTTCCCTCTAACTTTAGCTGGGGAGCCGTCGGCGTAGCCTTCCTGCTCTACTTTATTACTGGCTGCCTCGGAATCACCCTGGGATGGCACAGACTCATTTCTCACCGTAGCTTCAGCACGCCTAAGTGGGTTGAATACTTCTTCCTATTCTGCGGGTCGCTATCTTGCCAAAGTGGCGCTATCGAGTGGATTGGCCTTCATCGTCACCACCATGCCTTTTCAGATCAAGTAGAAGATCATCACAACTCTAGACGGGGTTTCTGGTGGAGCCACATGGGTTGGTTGCTACACAAAGTACCGGCCAAAGCTGAGATTATAAAATTCACCAAAGATATCAATCAGGATCCGGTTTATCTTTTTATCAACGACTACTATCTAGTTTTCCAAGTTGCTTTGGGCGCTTTGCTTTACGCTTTGGGCGGTTGGTCATTTGTGGTGTGGGGCATTTTTGTCCGCTTAGTGGTGGTTTATCACTTCACTTGGTTCGTTAACAGTGCAACTCACAAATTTGGCTATCGCACGTTTGAGTCTGATGACAATTCTAAAAACTGCTGGTGGGTAGCGCTATGTACGTTTGGCGAAGGCTGGCACAACAACCACCACGCTTATCAGTACTCTGCACGTCATGGATTAAAATGGTGGGAAATTGACGTGACCTGGATGCTCATTCGTGGACTTAAAGCCGTTGGCCTAGCTGATAAAATTAAGCTAGCCAAGCCTTAGAGCACAGCCTACTTCTGCTACCTGCTTGGAACTGCTACCTTCTTCTGCACAATGAAAGCGTTAGCTGCCGTGAAAAGTGCGCTGACGCTCTCTCATGACGGCGACGCTAATAAGACCGCCAGTGGTTCCTTTATAGTCTGAAACGCCAAGCGCTATTTCCCCTGTGCGTTTGGCGTTTCGTACGAATTGGGGAGAGGCGTTGATGTAGACGGACGCGCTGCGGCATCCCAGCATAAACTGACGGCTTTCGGTATAGTCGGCGGTCGCAATGCTGTCTGCATGTCCGCTACTGTGCGCGTTGATCCAGCCGATGGCGGCGGCGGTGTCTTTTACGGTGCGAAAGGCTAGGGTACGTTTTAGGTAGGCTTTGTTCCACTCGGGCGGCTTGGTTGTCTCTACGGTGACGCCCGTATTGCCGCCGCCGTAACTTTCTAGGCTAGTAGTAGCTTCGGAGGGCGTACGCGTGACTCTGATGGCAAAACCCGCTGCTTGTAGACGACTCCACAGGCGCGTAATGGTGTTTTCGGTGTGGCTCTCATGGATGAGTATTTTTTCGATGCGGTTTACGGCGTCGGGCGAGCCAGTATGGCTTTCGATAATCATTTGATAGACGCGCTCGATGTTGCCACTAGCTGCCCAGTGTAGGTAGCAGTTGCCAATTCGCGAGGGAATGACGCGACCGCTGGCTTTTTGGGCCACTTGCTCAACTAGGCTAGGCCGACCGTGAGGAATAATTAGGTCTATGCCGGGGCTTTGTGCTAGCTCTATTCGAGAGATCTCAGCGGTAGAAGCGATGGGGAGAATAAGATTGGGGTCTAGACCTACATCTTCTAGGCTATTGCGCAAAATGTCGGCCACGATTTGATTGCTGTGGCTAGCTTCGCTACCGCCTTTGAGCACTAGTGCGTTGCCGGTGCGGATGCATAAGCCTGCGGCGATCGCCCCTAAATCAGGGAAAGCCTCATAGATAAAGCCCACAATGCCCAGCGGGCAGGTGCGGTAATAGTCGTTGTCGCTATCGCCTACTTCAGCACCCGGAAAAGCCGTGCCCACTGCCGATAAGCGACTTAGGATATTGGCGGCAGTCTGTACTCGCTCTGGCGTCAGCTTTAGCCAATCTACGACCATATCGGGCACGGCCATATCGCGGCTTAGCTCTAGATCTAGGGTATTGGCTTCTAAGATATCGTCTTGGCGCTGAGCCATTTCGTTGCCCATTCGCTCAAGTGCTTCGGAGCAGCGATCGGACGAATTAAGTTGATCGACAGACTGTCGAACAGCCGCGAGCGCTGTCTTTAAGTCGAATGATGACATGGCCATTTAGCGCCGCAATCCTATCCACATTACTGTTAAAACTATCAGGATTAGGGCCGCTACCCCAATCTTTAAGGGGATGTTTACCAGTTCTAATGCGGTTAGGGCTAACCAAATGAGGGCTATGAGTGCGATCGCTCCAATAGCTCTTCTCAATCGATCGGGCTTCATTTTAGGTCTTAGCCGTTCCCAGCCCTTACCCGTCCATTGCCAGATTGCCTGGTGAGGATAAGGCGTCGTTAGCTTTCTAATCGTGTTGGCCGTCTCTTGCTCAAAAATCTCTTGACAGTCATCACAGCCCCAGGCTTCCGTTAGGGTGATCGCATTCAGGCGACCCCTGCGGCAAACGGGACAGGGATAACTTTTGTCGCAATCTAGCCGTATTTGATCTTCTCTAACGCGCACAAGTTATTCCACTAGATATTGCAAACAGCGCCATACGATGAGCTATTCCTTATCAAGTTGCTACATTACATAGCTGCTCTAGCCATTCGTACATCGTCAGTAACGTATCCCAACGCTAGCTATGTCCACTTTAAACAAAAGTAAGCGCCAATGCCTTAGACATTAGCGCTTACTATAGCGTCTATAGAAATCTCAACGCTCTTGCGTAAGGAGTTTATAGACGTTTTAAAAGCGGATGAAGAGATTCGAACTCTCGACATCGACCTTGGCAAGGTCGCGCTCTACCACTGAGCTACATCCGCGTTTTTAGACTTATACCAATCTCTCAAAGATAAGGGGGATTTGTCAACTAGTTGAGCTAACTAATTTGAGCCGACTGATTTTAGCTGACTCTTTGGGCTAGCGAATATAACTCGGCTTAGACGAGCTAACCCAAAGAGTATTAGCTTGGCTCTTTTTCTGCGGCAGGCAGGGGCAGCGCGGTCTGATTGCTCCCTGAAATTCCATTGCTGGATTTGGCAGCGACCGTTTCACCGCTGTACACCTGCGGCATCAGGCTGGCCATCTCTAGCGCACTCATGGCGTAGTTCCACCCCAGATTACTTTTGATACCTGCTCGCTCTAATGCCTGCTGCATAGAGTCGGTGGTTAATACACCAAAGACGACCGGGACACCCGTTTGGAAACCTATAGATGCAATGCCTTTAGCTACTTCACTCGCAACGAATTCGAAGTGAGGTGTTTGCCCTCTAATGACCGCGCCTAAACAGATGATGGCGCTGTAGCGACCACTTAGCGCTAGCTGTCGGGCAACCATAGATACTTCAAAGCTGCCTGGAACCCAAGCGTAGTCTACTTGAGTTCCTTCAGGGTCTACGTCTATACCGTGCCGCTTCAGGCAGTCTTGAGCGCCTGCGAGCAGTTTAGTCGTTACCAAATCGTTGAATCGACCGATCACGAAGGCAAACTTCATCGAGCCTGTCTGAGTGAAATTGCCTTCGAAAACTGTCATTCTTAGACCACCAACGGATTGAGCACTGCTACGACTGCCACCATAGCAAACCAGACAATAGAACCTAAAAAGATCAGTCGCTTGGATTGATCCCAGTTGCTAGGTGATGCATAGGCGACCGGGACGCCGATAATCATGACGAAAGACCAGAATACCAACGCAAACAGAACTAGTTGAAAAATAACCGCCATGATCTTTCTACTCTCTAAACACAGTATTTAAGGGATAGCCTAAAGGTCTTGTGCAGCGCGTGGTTAGCAAACTGCGACCGATAATTCCTATATAGCTAAACTACCAAAAATCAGGGCCTTTGCCAAAGACATTTCGTGGGTATTCCCTGGCTGGCGATCGCTTGATTTAACATAAGCGTATGGATTTGGCGTATGGATTTTAGGAGCGCGGTGTTGTCTGGATTGATAGATAGCGGTGACAATTCGCAGGGAGCTACTCATTTAACGGCGCGATCGCTCATGTCTGCGCCCGTCCAAACTATTTCGCCTGAAGTCTCTATCAGCGCAGCGCAGACGGCGCTACGGCGCTATGGCCATTCAGGGCTGTGTGTAGTAGACGCATCTGGATGCCTAGTTGGCATTATCTCTAGGCGAGATATCGATACCGCACAGCGACATGGGTTAGGAGATTTTCCGGTGAAGGGCTGGATGAATGAGCAGATCGTATCTATTGCGCCTGAGAGTGCGATCGCCCATATTCATCATTTAATGACAACTTATGACGTGGGTCGGTTACCCGTTTTAGAAGCCGGCTCGTTAGTTGGGATGGTCACTCGTAGCGATCTACTCCGGCAGATTTCTTTTTCTCAACAATCTTCAACGCCTAACCGTAAGACTGCTCCCTACACCCGATTAAATAAAGCATTTGATAAAGCACCGTTTTTGCCACCGCCATCAGCTGCGACGCTTCACCAGACGCTAAAAACTCGACTTTTTGAAATTTGGCCTGCGCTGATGCTGATGGCGACAGTCGCTCAGGAAAATGGCTGGTCGTTGTATTTAGTCGGCGGTGCTGTCCGCGATTTGCTGCTGGAGTTTGTGCCAAATTTTGAGGGTGGGCCGCAGGCGCTGACCGATATTGATTTAGTGGTTGATGGAGCCAACTCTAGAGCGGGTGTCGCTTTAGCACAGACGCTTCAGGCTCAATATCCTCAAGTTTCTGTACAAATTCATGACCAATTTCAAACGGCTGCTTTAGCTTGGCCTGCTACTCAGCTTGCTCCAGCGATGCAGTTTGATATTGCGACTGCAAGAACGGAGTTTTATCCTTACCCGGCTGCGAATCCAGAAGTAGAAGCTAGCGCTATTCAGCAGGATCTCTACCGCCGAGATTTTACAATTAACGCGATGGCTATGCGGCTCAATCCGGGCTTGGATAGTTTGCCAGTTGGACATTTGCTTGACTTTTTTAGCGGCTGGATAGATTTGCAGCGTCACCAGGTTCGCGTTCTTCATAGCAATAGCTTCATCGAAGATCCCACGCGAATTTTTAGAGCCGTACGGTTTGCTGTGCGACTCAAATTTTCAATCGAGGCTCAGACCGAGCGATTCATTCAGACTGCTATCAGCAGTGGCATCTATAGTCGAATGCGGGCTAGCCCAAACAAAACGCCTGCCCTACAAAGCCGTCTTAAAGCTGAGCTGAAATACTTACTACAGGCAGATTCTTGGGAGCCTTCGCTGCAGGAGATCGATCGACTAGGGGCGCTAGCCTGTTTGGATAGCAATCTTCAGGTGACGCCTACGCTTTGCCGACAGCTACGGCGGCTAGACCGATGGCTTATAAAGCTTGCGGCTAGTCAAACAGATAAAAACACAGTTGAGAATCGTTGCCCTGACGTTAGAAATCCTAACGTTAAAAATCCTAACGTTAAAACCTCTGACGTTAAGAAAATTGGCCGCAGGCTATCTGTGAGTCAGCCTCGATGGCTTATTCTGCTAGAGCTGCTGCTGCTACAGTTGCCATCTGAAGCAGCTGTTAGCGTCGCGGCTAATCTCAATTTAGGAACTGCCAGTCTTCACAGGCTTGAAAACCTACACCGCTGGGAAGCCCTTTTGCTAGAACAGTTGCCTCTAGCTGAGCGGCCTAGTCAGATATATGCTTTGCTATCAAGCTATCAAACAGGTGACTTGCTGCTAATAAGCGATCGCCACCCCCGCACGCTCGGTGCGCAAATTTGGCAGTATATAGTGCATCTATCTCGGGTTATACCGCCAATTGATGGTGCTACGCTAAAGCGACTGGGTTTACAGCCAGGCCCGCAGTTCCGCACTATTCTTACTCAAGTCCATCAGCTTGCGCTCGATGGCGAACTTGCCACCCAGCAAGCCGCAGAAAACTACGTTCTAACCCATTACGCGCTATCTCAGGTCTCTAGTATCTCTTCTGATACTTTGGGCGGCTAGGCGTAATTGAAATCAGGTTGGAATCACTTCATTTATTTACACCTGCCTGCTATGTCTTTGTCGCCTTCTAAAATGGATGCTCATAAACCGTTAAAATCGGCAGCGTCTGAACCGCTGACTCTCTCACAGGCTTTGCTGATTACGGCTGGCTGCGCAGGGCTGATTGGTCTGTGTGGCGGTGCCTTCCTACGGTTTTCTTTGGCGAACTCTCCCAACGCTCGGTTTTTAAGTCCGCTGCAAACGTTTCCTGCGCTGACTAACTGGACGCCAGAGCTGCCGCAGAAAACAGCTGACTCACACTATCTGCCGGGTGGGGGGAGTGAGTACAGTGAAGAGGGTTCTAGTGTCTCTTCTAAGACCTCTCGAGCAGACTCTACGATTCTTACCTTTGAATCCGCTGTCCCGGTTGATAGTAGAAAGGGTAGCCCGATTGGTGATTCGCTTAATACTGAAATTGCTGTGGATTCTGAGCCGGCAGATACTACCACCTTTGACACATTTGCTGCTAGAGAGAATGGTCGTCAGCGCACCGTGGCTCCTCTTGACCTGCTGAGGAAAGGGCCTGATTTAGGTGGCATCAGACAGCGGCAACCCGGTCAGTCTAGAAGTAGCCTTCCATACAGCGAAAATTCCCAAGGCGATATCTACGATGATTCGGAGCGCTACGCTGATGACTACAACAGTAGCTACGGCAATAGTGAATACGACGATAGCTATGAAGATAACTACTACCCTCCGGCAGACGAGCCAAGAGATAGTAGTGACGCATACTATGATGGGGAGTAGCAGTCGCTAAGCTGCGCTAGAGACTTCTCTGTTGCTTTTGATGATTCGCGATCGCTCTGCTAAACCGAATCTGAGATTGAGTCGGACTGATTGGCGCTCTTATTTTGGCGAGCTGCTGGTAAACCATGCGCAGGCTATCGCTTTGCTAACCTGCAGCAAGAATGGTGCTTAACCTGTCAGAACTGACGGAAGGGCGTCTATAATTTTAGAGTAAAGTGTGTGAATTTTTATGAGTAATCCAATGCTGCAAGCCTTTTTTGTCGGACGTGCGCTGGCAGCTGCTGTGAGCGATCGCGCCGAACATCTGGTGAGCGACGGCTTGAGCAAGCTAGGCAAGTTTGACGCCGAGCAGCGCGAATACTTTCGTCAGTTCACTGAAGAAGTGATGACTAGAGCAGAGCAAGAGAAGGCTGCTGCAGGCGCTGAGGGTACGGCTGGATCCCCTACATCGGCGACCGGAACGCCCGCCGATACTGAAGATTTGCAGGCTACCATTGATAATCTAAGAGCCGAAGTCGCTCAAGTCCGCGCTGCCATACAGCAGTATCGTCAGTCGTCTTAATCCTCTTTTCAAGTCGGTTAGACGCTAAGTCTTAAGGCTATGTCTCTTTTAAAAGTTTTTAGCACAGGAAGTTTTACGTGTCTGCCGTGTCCCCAAAAAGTGAGTCGCTTCCTCAATCAGAGCCGTTGGTAGACTCGCCGCAGCCTGCGTTGCCCGTAAGTGGTGCAAGTGATGCAGTGCATGTGCCTACTGCTAGCAAGCCTGATGTTAACGGCGCTGCTAAGAGCAGCGATGACACTAACTTAAACGGCAAAGTCTTAAGCGGCAAAGTCTTAAACGGTAAGGTGGCAACCTCGTCTCAGAGCGGTAGCGCCCACAAGGTCGAGTCTCCTCACTCATTGATAGAAGAAAATGCCCATTCTAGCGGGGTAGCTGCAGGCGCAGATTCTGACTCTGCAGTCTCTGCGCCAGCAGCGCCTTCGGCCCGTGTCGAGGCGAGCCAGATTATTAAAGACGAGCCGACTCAACCAGATACAACTCAACTAGATACAACCCAACTAGACACAACCCAACAAGACACTCTAGTAGCGGATACACCGACTCCTTACAGCGGCAGCTCGTATCGTGATGGCGACTACCGCTGGAACAAAGGCAGCTACTCAAGGCCCCAACGGTTTATCGACATTTGGTCTTTTGTCCTCAAGCTGCTGGCTAAGCGCTGGCTGTATAACAAAGCTTGGACCTATGGCGGGACCATCACACCTGAGAAGCAGAAAAAACGTCGCCAAGAAATTGCCATTTGGCTGCGTGAAACCTGCTTGAGCTTGGGGCCTACGTTCATTAAAATTGGCCAGCTGTTTTCTACTAGAGCCGACCTTTTTCCTATCGAGTACGTTGCGGAACTCTCGAAGCTGCAAGATCGAGTGCCTGCTTTTAGCTACGAGCAAGTTAAGACCACCATAGAAACTGACTTTGGCCGTCCGATAACGGAGCTGTACCAGCGGTTTGATACGGTGCCTATTGCCGCAGCTAGCTTGGGCCAAGTTCACTGCGCTCAGTTGCACTCGGGTGAAGAGATTGTTGTTAAGATTCAGCGACCTGGGTTGAACAAGCTATTTGAGATCGACCTCTCGATTTTGAAGGGCATTGCGCAATATTTTCAGAACCACAAGGAGTGGGGCAAAGGCCGCGACTGGATGGGCATCTATGAAGAGTGCTGCCGGCTGCTCTGGCTAGAAATTGACTTTCTAAATGAAGGTCGAAATGGGGATAAGTTCAGACGTAATTTTCGCGGCGTAGATTGGGTTAGAGTGCCTCGAATTTATTGGCGCTACACCTCGCCTCGCGTGCTGACTATGGAGTACATGCCAGGAATTAAGATCAGCCATTACGAGGCGATTGAGTCCGCTGGCTTAGATCGCAAGCGACTGGCCAAATTAGGCGCTGAAGCTTACTTGCGACAGCTACTGACTGATGGTTTCTTTCACGCCGATCCGCATCCTGGCAACATTGCTGTGGATCCAGATGGAACGCTGATTTTCTATGACTTTGGCATGATGGGCCAAATTCCAGCGGTCACGCGCGCTCGCCTAATGGATACCTTTGTCGGCATTTCGCAGCGGAATGCGGGATTGGTAATGGCCTCTTTGGTAGAGCTAGGTGCGCTTGCTGAAATCGACGATATGGGGCCTGTACGTCGTTCGATTCAGTATATTCTTGACAATATGATGGATAAGCCGTTTGAGGAGCAGTCGGTCGCGGCTATTAGCGATGACCTCTATGCAGTGGCTTACGATCAGCCTTTTCGATTCCCCGCTACGTTCACCTTTGTGATGCGGGCGTTCTCTACGCTAGAGGGCGTCGGTAAGGGTCTTGATCCCGATTTCAATTTCATGGAAGCAGCTAAACCTTATGCAACTGAGCTTATGACGAACGGTAGTCCGGGTGAAACCAACGGTATTTTGGGTGAGATCAGTCGGCAGGCGGCTAAGGTTGGTACTTCAGCCTTGAGTTTGCCTCAGCGAATTGAAGACACGCTTGATCGCTTAGATAGAGGTGATATTCGAGTCCGAGTGCGCTCGATTGAGAGCGATCGCATTATGCGTCGCAATAGCGATTTGTCGTTGGCTAATAGCTACGCGCTGCTAGTCGGTACATTTACCCTATCAGCGACCATACTGGCTATCTCTGAGCTAATTGTGCCTGCCGTAATCGTGGGCGTTATTGCTGCGGTAACGGGCATTACTTATGTGCGGTTACTGCTGCGCATTGCGAAAGCGGACAGAATGCCTTAGAGGCTTAATTCCGCTTTTATGAGTGAAGTGATTGAGCGCTGGTTTGTGTGAGCATCGGTAGAGCGATCGCATCTGCTTATTATTTAGGGGGATGATACTGTTGTATAGCGGTTTTATTCGCGGCGTTTTATTGGGGCGATTTTATGTTTAAGCGTGTGCTTATTTGTACTGACTTTACGGACAGCCTTCAGCGCCTGGCCAACTTCGTGCCTGATTTGGCTAAAGGCGGAATGGAGCATATTGTGTTTTTCCATAGCGTGCCGCTGATGACTTCTAGAGAAATTCCTTGCGTGGATGAGGAGAAAATCAGCGAGGCAAGGAAAGTTTTGGCGATCGCTAAGTCCAATGTGCCGGCTGGAACAACCGTTGAAATTGAGATTGCTTCGGGCCGGGCTTCGGAAAACATTGTGCGAGCTGTCAAGAAGCACAAGCCAGACATTATGTTTTCTGGAATGCCAACGCGTTCAGCGCTAAACGAAAAGCTATTTGGGAGCACTACCCTAGAAATTGCTGACAAGGTGAATGTGCCTATCTTAATTATGCGCCCTCAGCTAGTGTCTACCTACCGGGAGGCCGAGCTATCGCAGCGCTGTCAGCATCTGTTCGAGTATCTGCTGTTGCCTTACGACGGTAGCGATAGCGCTAAGCAGCTAGTGAGTCGCGTTAAGGCCAAGATTCAGGCCGACCCAAAAGGGGCGTTAGAGACCTGTTTGCTCTGCTGGGTAATAGACGGTGGTGGCCGAGTATCTAGCAGCAATCCGGCTAAAGCTGCTGAGGCCAAGCTTAGTGAAGTGAAGACGGATCTGTCGGGGATGGGCACTGAAATTGAGACGGAAGTGCGCATTGGTTCGCCGCTAGAAGAAATATTAAAGTCGGGTGAGATGCACGATATTAGTGCGATCGCTGTTTGCTCTAGTGCAAATAGCGGTTTGTTAAAGCTGACGGTGCCCAGCTTTACAACCTCTATACTAAGAGCCTGCTGGCATCCGATTATTCATTTTCCTCGCTAGTTCCACGGCTGAGTGTTTAGCCTCAAAAACCTAGAGAGGAGTCCATCCCTGGGATGTCATCGGAGTGCATGGACTCGAAGTTCATTAAAATTTTAGGCTTGAGGTTGTTTTCTAATTCTCGCCTCAGCAGGGCCTTGCTGTTTTGAAGATCGCCGGTTGGAAAGGTCTGAGCGGCGTTGGTCCAATCTTGAAATAACCTGCGCTGGCTAGCCGCGATATTAATCGGCTGAGCGTGTCGGCAGCGATTGCTATTTTCTTTTTCAAAAAACATCAGATGATATTTGCGAGCGTTTGCAAGTTGCTCTATTATTTGCAGCGCTTCTTTTGATTTGAGATCTAGATAGCAAGGTAGCCACCGTGGCCCTTGTCTCTTGTTGTAAAGCACAGTTAGCCATAGCACCATTGGGTGTGGAGCCATCGTACACATAAAATTGTTGTAGCGCGTGTTGCCCATTCGCATCTCTATCTCAGCTGTGGGCATCATGGCCCACAGCGTCGGCAGCATCTCCGATTGTTTTTCCAATAGGCGTGGAAAAACAATCTGGGCAATCGGCATTTCGGCTGGCCATGTTTGCGCTAGATAGAAGCTATTTGCAGAGGGCAGATCTAGCACTCGTACAGCACTTTTAGCAGCTTCTTGGCTATCGTCTTCGAGTTCTTCTCTGTGTTGTTTTTCTCGGCGTTTGTTAAAGCTATATTCTGCTGGGCTCTTCTCTTCGGCGATCGCCTCTTCTTGCGGAACTAGCGTCAGTGCTTTCTTTGGCTGTATTTCTTTAACAACCGGTAGCTTAGAGAGCGTTGTGTTGATACGCTGTGAGATCTGTAAGCCGGAGCCGAAGCGATCTTCTAGGGGCGCGATCGCATCTATCACTTGCTGGATATCATCGGGCCTGTTCTCTCTTTGCTTAGCTAGACAAGCCATGACAATATTTTCTAGTGCTTTAGGTACTTTCAGCTCTAGCTCAAATTCAGCCAATAGCTTGGGCTGCAAAAGCCTATGTGCTTTGTACCAACTGCCAAACGTATTATTCTCGGGCTTTACCGGTAAGCTGCCTGAGAGCATTTGATACATCATGACGCCCAGACTATAGATGTCCGATCGGTTGTCTAGCTCGCGGCCTTCCATTTGCTCGGGTGAAGCGTAGGCTAACGTCCCCATAAACGTGCTGGTTTGCTCACTCCCTGCCTGCAAGAGCTTAGCAATGCCAAAGTCCAAGATTTTTACTAACTCGCCCATAGAAGGGTCTGAGGTAACGATGACATTGTTAGGCTTGATGTCGCGATGAATAATCGGCACGGCCTCACCATTTACCAGGATGCCGTTATGAGCTGTGCGCAGCCCTAACAAAATTTGGCGAACAATGCCGAGAAACCTGGGAACCGGCAGCGGCTGTTTTCTTAGCAATCGGCCTACGCTATCTCCTTTTAAATATTCCATCACGTAAAAAGGAACATCTTCTTCGTTGAGGCCGTAGTCCGTTACGCGGACTACGTGCATACTTTTCTGCCCAAGCTGAGCGCAGGTCATGGCTTCTCGAAAAAACCGGGTGCGCATATTCTCGTTGAGCATCGTCTGCGAGAGAAATTTCACCGCGACCGGCACATCACCCAACAGCGAGTCAGCGGCTAGGTAAACCCTGCCCATCGATCCTTGCCCGATGGGTTCTATCAGATTGTACCGATTGGATATTTTGCGACCAGTGTTAGGATCTGACATGCGATGGCATTAATTGCAGAAGTGGTAAGCGCTGGCTGTGGAAGCCCTTAGCAGAGGTGAGTGTGGCTGTATCGAGTGAAGCTAGCTTTGTCGGGTAAGTTCGGCTTCTAGGGTGCTGGTGAGATAGTGACCTGCCATGATGCCGCCTGAGAAGTGATATTGGTCGGGGCTGACTTGCCGCAGCGTTTCAAAGCCGGTGCGGCGCTGTTTGTCGCTAAGCCCCCAGTAGCGCTGAATGATAGACTCTGGCGCGATCCAACCCTCTCCTTCTACTTGGCCTAATAGATTGTGCTGTAGAACGAACGTATACTGGCGCTCGTGGTCAGTCATGCGTCCGCGCGATTTGATAATGATGTCTGTTTGGTTGCTCTCTGGAAAGGAAAGTTTGGTGACCACTTGGAAGCAGTTGGCCTGTTTCCAAACCACCAAAAGTTTTCCTTTAACCGGCGTGGGCAAGGTTTCTCGGGTGAGCCAGCTACCCTGCAATTTCCATTTGCCAGGTTCGAGTAAAAAGCTGTGAGACACAGCGCTATCCTTTCTTTATCAGTGGGCTTAGGATGCCCACTACGGTTGCCAGAGTTCGCCCAGCAAGCAGGGTCGGGCGGCTCCTGTGACGCTGGGAAGGTTGCCTGGGATGTGATGAATGCGCCAGTAGGCAAGGATTGCAAAGGCGATCGCTTCTTTGTAATCTGCATCAAGTTCTTTTGCTTCGGTAGAGCTGACTATCGAGTCGGGCAGACGCTGTTGAAGCCTGTTCATGAGATACGAATTTCGACTGCCGCCGCCGCCGATGAGAATCTCAGCGGGAATCTTGGTTAGGAATTTTCGGTAGCTTAGCTCAATCGTAGCTGCTGTAAAATCTGTAAGCGTCGCGATGAAGTCGGCTTCTAAAAGGTTGGCTTGCCGTGCTTCTTGCCAACATTGCTGCGCATAGGCTGCTCCAAATAGCTCTCTGCCGGTTGATTTTGGCGGCGGCGATAGAAAAAAGGGATGCTTTAGCCACCGACTGATGAGCTGCTGAGAGGGCGTGCCCTGTGCGGCCCACTGGCCATTTTTGTCGTAGGCTGCTTGACCCTTTGAAAACTTTGCTATGGCCCAATCAATAAGAGCATTGCCAGGGCCAGTGTCCCATCCTCTGACGCCTGCGGGCGGAGCTTTAGCTGCATTGCTTCTGTCCCAAGGGGGCAAATAGGTGACGTTGCCGATGCCGCCGATGTTTTGGACGGCTATGTCGCAATCGGGTTGGCTAAGCAAGCAGGCATCGACGATCGGTACAAGCGGTGCACCTTCTCCACCTAGTGCGATATCGGCGACGCGGAAGTTGCTGATAGTAGTGCAGCGAGTGGCTTGGGCAATTAAGTCACCTCGACCCAGCTGAAGGGTATGGCCAAGAAGCTTATTGCCGCTTTGAAGGGTGGGCGGACGGTGATGGAGCGTTTGGCCGTGCGAGCCGATGAGATTGACGGTGGACAGGTCTACATCTAACGCTTGGATAGCTTGGATGAAGTGTTGGGCAATCGCATCGTCAAGATTGGCTAGCGCTGATAAGGAGATGGGCTGATCGGCGCATAGCGCAAGTATTTGCGATCGCACTTCATCCGAATAGGGATAGGTAATACCTTTTATGAGCCTAGCTTCAACCTGGTATCCCTCTCCAGATACTTCTGTGAGGGCGGCGTCAATACCATCGACCGAGGTGCCGCTCATAAGTCCAATGATTTTCACGGCTGTTGATCCATGGCTGTGGATTTATGGCTAGATTTATGACTGTTCGTTCACGACTATCAAACCGGCAGTTTGTCGATGCCCTTATTCTCGCCTATAACAACCATTAAGCTGCCGCTCTTAAAACGGGTCACTGGACTAGGGTTGATGATGAATTGATCGTGGTCGTCTGGCTTAGCATTCTCTCGGCTAAGGGCCATAAGCGTAAGTCCGTAATGGTTGCGCATATCAATTTCCATGATTGTCTTACCATCGAAAGACTGCGGCACCATCACTTCTACAATGCTGTGGTCAGGATCGAGTTCGAAGCGATCGAGAATACCCGGTCGAGTGAGCGATCGCGCTAGCTCACAGCCCATCTCATGCTCTGGAAACACCACGTGGTCGGCACCTACGCGCACTAGCAGCTTGCCGTGAATTGCAGAAGAAGCCTTGGCAACGACGTTGGGTACGCCCGCTTCTTTGACGTTGAGCGTGGTGATAATGCTTTCTTGTACGTAGTTACCAATGGCGACAATCACGGTATCAAAGTCGGGAATGCCCGCTTCGATCAGGGCGGAGGGCTGTGTGGAATCTAGCTGTACAGCATGAGCGGCCAACTGGTCGGTCAATACCTGTGCGACCCGATTCTCATCCGAATCTATGCCCATGACTTCATAGCCCATGCCATGTAGGGTAAGACAAACGGCTCGGCCAAATCGACCTAGCCCAATGACGGCAAACTGACGGTTGGTTGCTCTGAGATTTTTGAAGAACTGAAGGGACGAAATGTTCACAGGATGAGGCGATCGCTAGCAGGGTAAACCAAACAAGAGTTTGGGCTGTCGGATAGGGTTTAGAAGCGCAAACAGCGACAGCATTGAAGCCACATTCTCAGAACAGCGTTTAAACATCTTAAGCGGTTTATGGAACGCTACACCGGCTATCTCTATCAACCTACTCTATCAGTGTGCTTTCTAATACCCGTATCTAAAACGCGATACGCAATAGATTTCTTTCTTTGCTACTCTAGCTAGATGCTTCTAGGGATTAAAGTACGGACGTGGATATTCAAATTGGTCGTGGTAAAACAGCTCGTCGCGCTTATGGGATTGATGAAATTGCCTTAGTTCCTGGATTGAGAACGCTAGATCCACAGCTGGCTGACACTAGTTGGGAAATTGGCGGCGTGAGTCGAGATATTCCTATTATTGCCAGCGCAATGGACGGAGTGGTAGATGTGAAAATGGCGGTAGAGCTTTCTCGCTTGGGTGCGCTCGGCGTCCTCAACCTAGAGGGCATTCAAACGCGCTATGAAGATCCTGACCCAGTGCTAGACCGGATCGCCTCTGTTGGTAAGACAGAGTTTGTCTCGCTGATGCAGGAGCTTTACGCTAAGCCTGTGCTACCAGAACTGATCGAAAAGCGAATTAAAGAGATCAAGTCGCAAGGCGGCGTAGCGGCTGTGAGCCTGACACCAGCAGGGGCTTCTAAGTTTGGTAAAACGGTGGCTGAGGCGGGAGCCGATTTGATATTTGTGCAGGCCACAGTGGTCTCTACAGATCACAGTTCTCCTGAGTCTATCGATCCACTGGATCTAGCTAAGTTTTGCAAAGAGATGACGGTTCCCGTCTTACTAGGTAACTGCGTAACCTACGAAGTCACCCTGCAGCTAATGCAGGCAGGAGCCGCTGGCGTAATGGTAGGCATTGGTCCCGGTGCGGCCTGTACATCTCGAGGGGTACTAGGCGTTGGCGTCCCCCAGGCAACTGCAGTGGCCGACTGTGCGGCAGCTAGAGACGATTACCAAAAAGAATCGGGCCGGTATGTGCCAATTATTGCGGACGGCGGCTTAGTGACTGGAGGCGACATCTGTAAATGTATTGCGTCGGGCGCAGATGGCGTGATGATTGGCTCTCCGTTTGCGAGAGCAAAAGAAGCGCCTGGTCGAGGTTTTCACTGGGGGATGGCGACCCCTAGTCCTGTACTGCCTAGAGGAACTCGTATTCAGGTTGGGACTACTGGCACCTTGGAACAGATTTTGCGTGGGCCAGCTGGATTAGACGATGGAACCCATAACTTTAAAGGAGCCTTGCAGACCAGCATGGGTACTTTAGGCGCTAGAACAATTAAGGAAATGCAGCAGGTGGAGGTTGTTATTGCGCCTTCTTTGCTAACTGAAGGCAAGGTTTACCAAAAAGCGCAACAGCTTGGAATGGGCAAGTAGCTGTGCTTCTTCGGTATTCTTACGGTAGCGCGCCGTAAAATAGTTTTTGGCTATTACCAAATTGTGCGTACTTTGTAAGCTATTAGTAGGCAATTTTTAAGACTTGTCTCCGATTTTGGCTCAAACCAGTGGCAAATCTGTAAGAGTCTCTTACAATTAATGAGAAGCGGAGACGCAAGTTTCCGTTCACTCCTCACACCATACTCCGCCTGAGTCTTCGGACTTAGGCGGTTCCTTGTAAGGTAGCCCCCTGTGATTTGTATACGGGCGAGATATGCCTGTAAGAATATAGACAGGGCGACTGTTTGAGGTGTATGTGTGGAAGGTAGCCAATAAAAATCTGTAGATATAGACGGACGGGGACAGGTTTTGGCTATGGTAAGATCGATCCACACGAGTGACTAAGGATATTTAAGAATGTCAGCCGCACAGGTTACAGATTCGACATTTAAGCAAGAAGTTTTGGAAAGCGAAGCCCCCGTTCTGGTGGACTTTTGGGCGCCTTGGTGTGGCCCTTGCCGCATGGTTGCCCCAGTGGTAGAAGAAATTTCTGAACAGTATGACGGCAAGGTCAAGGTGGTTAAGGTCAACACTGATGAAAACCCTAGTGTGGCTAGTCAGTACGGTATTCGCAGCATCCCTACGTTGATGATTTTTAAAGGTGGTCAGCGAGTTGATATGGTTGTGGGTGCTGTTCCTAAAACAACTCTGGCAAACACGCTCGAAAAGTATCTTTAAGCTGGCAACTTGTGGACTAATTTGACCGTTGAATGAATTGCCAAATCGAATCTACAAGAGAAGAGGCTCTGGCTACTGTCAGAGCCTCTTTTTGATTTGTTTTTTGCCGTTGGCTTTATCTATTGGACTATCGGAGCTGTCCTTGCCGCTATCTACAGCCGAAGCCCTGCGAGCCGGAAGAAGTCGCCGGTAACCCTTTGAACTCATCCAATGGCTACTATAAGACTGTATCCAAATTAACCATTACTGCGATTCTCTTCTGTAGAGGCTAAGCTAACGCACATGAACAATACCTTTGATCCGAATCGTCCTATTGGCAACTATCTCAATACGCAGCGCAAAGACTTACGATCTGAGGTGCTAAGGGTTTTAGAGAATTTGCCTAACTTGGAAAACGGCGAGGTGATTGGGCATATTTTTGAGACGTTGGTGCGTATGAGTAGTCAAGAAACGGAGCGGCTAGACTGGAAGATTTTGAGCTACTCGCTGCTGGATATGGAGGGCGGATTTAAGGCATTTTATCCCTATCGACATACGCGTAAGGTGACTATATTTGGCTCGGCCAGAACGCCGAGTGACTTGCCCGAATATAAGATGGCGGCAGAGTTTGCTCAGCGCGTTGTGAAAGAAGGCTTTATGGTGATGACGGGGGCTGGCGGCGGCATTATGCAGGCCGGAAATGAAGGGGCCGGACGAGATAATTCGTTTGGACTCAATATTCAGTTGCCTTTCGAGCAGGGAGCAAATCCGGTGGTGACAGGAGATTCTAAGCTGCTGGACTTTAAGTACTTTTTTACGCGTAAGCTGTTTTTTCTGAAAGAGAGTGATGCGATCGCGCTATTCCCTGGTGGCTTCGGCACTCAAGACGAAGCCTTTGAGGCCTTAACGCTAATGCAAACCGGCAAAGCTGGATTAGTTCCTTTAGTGCTCATTGACCGTCCGGGGGGTGGCTATTGGAAAGACTGGGATCGATATGTGCGCAACCGGCTGCTAGATCAGGGGTTGATCAGTCCTGATGACACCAGTTTGTATTATCTAACTACGGGATTAGACGACGCACTACAGCATATTGAGAGCTTCTATCGGGTCTATCACTCTAGCCGCTATGTAGATGGTCAACTGGTGATTCGACTGAAAGCCCCCCTGTGCGATGGGGCTGTTGATCGGCTAAACGATGAATTCTCTGACCTTTTGGTTTCCGGAGAAATTCGCGAAGTGTCTGCTACCACGCTAGGAAACTCTGTTCGCGAGGTGTCTGCGATCGCTCAAGAAGAGAAAGATGGAATAGAAAACTTGCCCCGCTTGACGATGCACTTTAATCAGCGCAACTTCGGTCGGCTGCATCAGATGATTCACGAGATGGGGCGCTTAGGTGTGGCCTGCGAAGCGATTCAGCACCCTGAGAAGAAATAAGGCGAAAGCGCCGCAGTATAGGCTTCACAACGCTTTTTTAATAGCAGATGCTAGCTGATTGCTGATTGGGTCTTGTTGGGCGGTCGGATTAGAGTCCGCGCTGAAGGTGTAGTAGGATGCCTTGTGCAATTGCCTGGGCCATGCGATCGCGCCAGGCTGGATCGGCTAGGTTAGGCGCGTCTTCTGCGCCGGTGACAAAGCCAGTCTCAATCAGAATCGCTGGCATAGACGTACGGCGAATGACGTAAAACCGGGCACTGCGAACTCGGCGATCGCGCATTCCCATCGCTCTAAGCACAGTATCGTGAACGGTATTTGCTAAGCGCTGCCCAGAGTCGGAGGCGTAAAAGGTCTCCAAACCGTTTACATCAGGGCGACTCATGCTGATAGCGTTCGCGTGAATGCTGACAAAGATGGATGCATTAGCTCGCTCAGCGGTCTGAACGCGAGGGGCCAAATCAACTTCGATATCACTGTCTCTGGTCATGACTACATTGACGCCTTGCTCGCGTAAGATTTCGGCTACTCGAGGCGCTACATCGTTGACGACAACTTTTTCTTGCAAACCACCGATACCCACTGCACCTGGATCTCTACCACCATGGCCTGGGTCAATCACAACCGTAAATCGACCGTTGGGTACGGTGGGCAGTTCGCCCGCGTCTAATTGGCGGACGGCGGCTGTCTGTCGATCTGAGCCAGCCGCTGCCGTACTCGTACTGGGTCTGCCTGCGTCGGGGACGCTGCCGATAGAAACATTTTGAGGTTGAACTAAAACACCGCCGGAGAGGGTAGAGATATCCCAGTCTGGGCTAGCTTCGTCTAGAGCGAGCGTAATCTCGGCTTTGGCTGGGCTAGCAGATATTTGGTTAACGTCCCAGCTACGGATGCTGTAGCGATTGATAGGGAGCTTGGCACCTGTAACGCCCAACGCCACCGCAGTCTGATCGAAGGTGAGCGTGATATAGCGCTGCCCGTTCTCTTCGAAGCGATCTAGGCTGACGTTGGCTTCTTCGCCAGCCGTGCGGATAAAAAAGCCTTCAGAGGTGGCCGTGATGGCTTGAATGCGAGTCTCTGCTCCCTGGACGGGCTTATTGCTGACCCGATTCTCCTGAGCTGGGCTGCGGTTAGATTGGGCAACGGGTTGGTCGGAACCCTTGTTGTCTAGAGCGATCGCATCTGGTAATTTTACTGTCCACCGGCGAGCACTCTCACCGCGCACTTGTACCTGGCTAGGGTCTACCGTATAGCCGTCGTTATATTCCACCACCATCCGAGTGGTGTCATCATCGAGCTCGTCAACTCTGATCTCTTTGATTGCGCCGTCCATCGACTGCGTTTCTGGACGGGATAGAGAGGTTCCTGGTAAATCGATCACCAAACGGGTTGGCTCAGAAATAAGCTGAGCGGTTGGCTCTACGCTATCGTCAGTGGTAAAAGTGAGCTTGTTCTCTTCGGTGTCAAACCGCCAGAACTGTAGCCTGGCAGCCTCTGCGGGTAGCGCTAGCATCAGTGCTCCCACTAAAGTCAAGCCGGGCAGTAGACGATTCAATCTCACAATGGGTTCCTCGATACCGAACGAACTGATGAACTTTGACCTTTAAGTACTGTGAAGGCTCGCCAGCACTTTGTAAATCTAGAAATGTAGCGGTGGTCGTATGATTTGTCGCAAGAACTATAGAGTTGGCCCATTCTAGATTTTTACAGACCCTACTTTCCAACATAAGCTGACCAGTGCAGTTATCTCGCTTAAATGCCAGCGCTTCAGTCGTTTCTCTAGCTCGAGGTTCCGCTCACTAGCCTGCCCCGGTTTCGATGGGATATAACAAGTTGTATTTATGCTTGAAGGAAGCAACCTGGTGAGTGCAAAGGCGCACCTGAGATTTCTCGGAGGGAGCCATGGCTGGCAGGTTTTCTCTGCTGTTCATAGGTTGTTCACAAGGACTGGTGGCGAATCAGCAAGGTTGTCTATAACTTCAATAACTAGATAGTTTCTTAGGCGTGGATTGTGAAGGGTCTATCAGGCGGTTTATTTGTTGGGCTAGTCCGTTTGTCGGGTGCGCTGTTTACTACGACTAGAGGTTGATTACTTTGGCTGCCCAGCAGCAAGATCGCCTCGGTTTTTGCGCTTGCTGAAGGCTTTTTGCCGCAAGATTGCAGGCCAAGGCTGTAATCCAGTCTTATCTTTTGACGATAGGGCATTGACCCGCGCAAGCAGCAAACATAGATTGTCCCCTATCGAATCTTCGTTAATTAATAGCTGGCGGCTAGCTGCTTCGCTGACGTTCCGAAGGCTTTGGGAACCGCAGATGTGAGTACTTCATTACCAGTTTTTGTGACGAGCACATCATCTTCTATGCGAATGCCAATGCCTTTCCAGCGTTCTTCCACCTCGGGCTGTGGTTCTTCCTTCTTGCCCTCTTCGGGGGCTGCGGGCTTGTAGTAAGGCGAGATGTAGATGCCAGGTTCTACGGTTACAATGTTGCCGACTTCGAAGGGTTTCCAGGTCTTATCCCCGTTTCTGAGAATGCCAGCATCATGGACGTCAAGGCCCAAAAAATGTCCGGTGCCATGCATGAAGAACGCCTTATGCTTTTTCTCTTCGATTAGCTTGTCCACATCACCGCGTAGCAGGCCCAGTTCGACTAAGCCTGCGGTAATGACTCGGGTGGCGGCATCGTGAAACTCGTTGAAGGGCTTTCCGGCTTTTACCTGTTTAATCGCAGCTAGCTGAGATTCTAGAACCAGGTTGTATAGAAGTTTCTGTTCTTCTGAATAGGTTTCGCCGACCGGAAAGGTACGCGTAATATCGGCGTTGTAGTAGTCGTAGGCACAGCCTGCATCTATCAATAGCAGGTCGCCCTCTTGGAGCTTCTGGTTGTTCTCTACATAGTGCAAAATACAGGCGTTTTCACCTCCTGCTACGATAGAGGGATAGGCGGGTCCTAAGGCGCCCGCCTGGCGAAATACGTTCTCAATGGCCGCTTGAATTTCGTATTCGTACAGGCCAGGGCGGGCCATTTCTCGCGCTAAATTGTGAGCGTCTACAGAAATTGCGATCGCCCGCCGTATTTTGTCCAACTCATACGAACTCTTGATCCGCCGAAACTGCTGCATCAGCAGCTGAGCATCTTCAATCGCGACCGGCCCTGTTCCCCTTTTTGTTCTTTGGCGCAGCAGCTTCTGCCAAAGCTGAATAATTCGATTATTAAAAGCGCTGTCTATCCCAAAGTGGTAATAGAGCCGAGGTGACTTAATTACGTACTCGTCTAGCTTTTCTTCTAGCTGCGAGATGGGATAGGCTTCATCAGCGCCGTACTTCTCTTTGGCAACTTCTACGCCAGCTCGAACGCCACTCCAGGTTTCTTTCTCTAGATCCTTGGGCCGTACAAACAAGACAAACTTATGCTTATCGTGAGAGCCCGTTAGCACCATGACTGCGCCCGGCTCGTTAAACCCAGTGAGGTAGAAGAAGTTGCTGTCTTGTCGATACAGATAGTCCACATCGTTATGCATGACAGCAGTAGGCGCGCTGCAAAATATGGCAACGCCTTCTCCGATAGTGTCTAATACGGTTTGCCGACGCTGATGGTACTCACTGTGCATAGACGCTTTAAGAAAGATTAAGGCTTTTTACTTTAAAAAGCATAGCTTAAAACTTCAACCCGCATACCGCTACTCGGAAGACTTCCGGCGCTGATTGAAAGGAAGTTATCGCCCTGCGTGATGGGCGTGCCCGACATCAGTTTGACAAAGCTGTCAACGCCGACGATATCGCAGGCTTCACCAGCAGCGGCGGTGCGATAGTGGGTGGGAATGACAATTTTGGGATTGAGCGATCGCACCGCTTCTACTGCTTCTTCTGGCGTATATGCCTTAGGCCCGCCGCCTACTGGCACTAGCAGCACGTCAGGCTTACCGATCAAGATTTTGTCTTCAACCGTAATGGGCGCAGCCGCTCCGCCTAAGTGCACTACTTTTACGCCCGCTTGTGTCCAAGCCCAGGCAATATTATTGCCAAAGCGTCGTCCGCCTAAACGGTCATGCGCCATGCTGATGCCCTGAATAGAGAGTCCGTTGACGCTGTAGTCGCCAGGTTCATCAATGACTTCTGTATTTGCGTATTGGTTAGTTAGAAAGCCTTCATCGAATAGGCGGCTGCTGAGCAAAACTAAATCGGCAGCGGCAGTAGGCTGAGCATAGCCTTCCGTGCAGCCTGTGGCCTTAAATGGATTGACCAGAACGCTCTGACCACCACCTGAGAACAGAAAGGCGGTATGGCCCAAGGCTGTGATGGAGAGAGAACCGCTTTGCGCCTGGTAAGACTGATAGCTAGAAGCCAGTCCTAACCCTAAAGTGCTTGCAAAGGTTGCGCTGGCATATTGCAGCAGTTGTCGCCGTTTCATATTGTCTTCAACCGTATCTTTTCTAACGTCATGGGGCCGATTTAACTATCCTGCCGCATGGCGCGACGTTCTACGCAACCAAGCTGGGCCAGTTTGTTGGAGCGGCCTGCTGCTATCCCAACCGTACCAAAAAGTTTTTCAGTAAGTCTTTGCCAGATTCTGTGAGGACACTTTCAGGGTGAAACTGCACGCCTTCGATGTGGGGATAGTCTCGATGGCGAACGCCCATAATGGTGCCATCTGCGACCCAGGCGGTAATTTCCAATACTTCAGGGCAAGTGTCTTTGTCTATGACTAGGCTGTGATAGCGAGTGGCCGTCAGAGGTTCGGCTAAGCCTTTAAAGACGCCCATGTTCTTATGGCTAACTGGCGATGTTTTCCCATGCATTAGCTCTGGGGCAGAAACGACCTTGCCACCAAAAGCCTGACCAATGCTTTGATGACCGAGACAAACGCCAAGGATAGGCATTTGAGGGCCTAGGTGCTCGATGATATCTAGAGAAATGCCGGCATCATCGGGCGTACCAGGGCCCGGAGAGATGACGATACCGTCTGGCTTTTTGGCCTTGATTTCTTCAAGGGTAATTTGGTCGTTGCGGTAGACTTCGATGTCTTTAGCGACGCTGATGGTTTGGCCTAGCTCACCTAGATACTGCACCAAGTTGTATGTAAAGCTGTCGTAGTTATCAATAACTAGAATCATAGAGATTGCGGCGGATGCAGCCGGAGAATATAGGCGCGATCTTTAAAAATAACGCTCAGCCGAGCAGCTAACTAGCTAGCTAATGTAGATGGTTCTGTAAGCTCGCCCAAAGAGGAGGTGCAAAGATCAGGGCGGCAATTAAAAGGGCGACGATGGCGGCCATGAGCACAGCTCCGGCGGCGCAGTCTTTTGCGACTTTGGCTAGCTTATGGTAAGTCTGGCCGACGGTGAGGTCTACTAATGATTCTAAGGCGGTGTTGAGAATTTCCATGACGAGCACCGCGCCGATAGTGAGGCAAATGACGGCGATTTCGATGTTGCTGACGTTTAGCGCCCAGCAAAGAAGCATGGCCAAAATGCCAACGCCTGTATGGACTCTGAAGTTGCGCTGCGTTTTGAAGGCGTAGGAGATACCGGCCCAAGCGTATCTGAAGCTGGTGAAGAGATTGGGCGCGACTTGCCAAGATTGCGATCGCTCCACTCCCAATTTTTCACCTCCTAGCTTTTCGCTTAGCTGTGTACCTGCTTTATTTCTGAGTGTCTCTGACGGGGATTCTGCTGACATGGATTTACCGTAAAGCGCCTTACTGTAATGAGTTCGGTTGCGATGATCCAGTTTTCCCCTACGCGTCGGACTGCTGCGGGAAGATTTATTATTTTGAGAGAACTGGTTATCACGAGAGAACATACGCAGATATTCCTGTTGGCGTCGCTATGGTCATGACGGTTTAGGTAAGAGTGACCTTTTCCCTACTGACGACGATTGCCCCTAAACGTTGCCCAGTTCTTAAGTTAATGTACCTCAGACCTTGACGCTTAATTGTGTTGAGTCTAGCTAGGGAGAGCCGTTAGTCTTCTTCGATTAGCGCTAGCAGATGATCTTGCTTATTCAGCATACTGATTAAGCTTGGTTCGTCTGGATGATCCCATCCTAATAAGTGAAGCAGACCGTGAGCTGCAAGCCAGATAACTTCCTGTGAGAGGCTGCGATCGCACGCTTTAGCCTGTCTTTCGGCTGTCTCGACAGAGATGATGATGTCTCCTAAATACAGCGGCTGCTCTTGGTTAAGCGCATCCGCACCGGGTAGGTCAGTTTCTAATGCCGCAAAGGAGAGTACATCGGTGGGTTTTGACTGGTGGCGATAGTCAGTATTGAGCTGCTGAATTTCGGCGTCTGTCGTGAGGCGCAAGCTGAGTTCGTAAGCGTTAAGGGGTGAGAGCGCTGGATTTAGCTCGGCTAGCCAGAGGGTGAGCCAAGTTTGGTATTGGGCGATCGCAATTCCAGGTACGTCAACCAATGCCCCCTCAACAAACGCCTCTACCTGAATATTCTCCGCTAGCTTCTTTGCCTGACTCTTTGTCTGACTTTCTGTCTGAAGCCCGCTCTGACTAGGTGTCGCCATGATTAGTTGCTACCGGGTAAGGTACGCGAGGCCCACGAACAGACTGAGCAGCGCTACTGAGGATAGGAAAAAGTGGTAGAGCGATGTGCCTCCTTTTTTAACCATATTGCGCATTGCTAGCTTTACAAAGCTTGGGGGTGGCTCGTCTAGAGAAGACTTTGACTCTGGTTGAGCCACTGCTGATTTATCGGTTGTCATGTTGTCTATTTATTAAGGGGCTAAGTACAGTTTACCGCTGAGCGCTTACCGGTGAAACGATGAAGTCAGTTTCTAAGTGAGTCGAGGCAAGCTGATTAAACGACGCTGGTTCCCGCTTCGACGAGCTGATTTTCTTGGCGCAGGTAAGCTTGAATAAACGCTTCTAGATCGCCGTCCATTACATCAGAGACGGCAGTGGTTTCTACGCTGGTACGCAGGTCTTTTACCATTTGATACGGCTGAAAGACGTAGTTGCGAATTTGATTTCCCCAAGCCGCTTCGACCATATCGCCGCGAATGTCTGCGATTTCTTGAGTTCGCTGTTCTTGCGCAATCACTAACAGCTTAGATTTGAGCAAGGCCATTGCTTTTTCTTTGTTTTGGAGCTGCGATCGCTCTTCTGTACAGCGCACCGATATGCCAGTAGGCAAATGTGTGATGCGCACAGCCGTCTCTACCTTGTTTACATTTTGACCGCCCGCACCCCCAGAGCGCGAGGTTTTTACCTCCAGATCTTTGTCTGGAATATTTAGCTCTACATCCTTATCAAGAATAGGCATCACTTCAACGCCTGCAAAACTAGTTTGCCGTTTGCCGTTAGCGTTAAAAGGCGAAATTCTCACCAGACGGTGCGTCCCCTTTTCTCCTTTTAAGTATCCATAAGCGTAGCGGCCATCAACTTCTACCGTAACCGATTTGAGACCGGCTTCATCTCCCTCAGATTTCTCCATCAGGGTAAGCCGATAGCCATTTTGCTCGCTCCATCGGCTGTACATGCGCAGCAGCATTTCTGCCCAATCTTGCGCATCGGTTCCGCCCGCGCCTGCGTTGATACTAATGACTGCGCCTTCTTTGTCGTAAGGCCCAGACAGGAGCTGCTGTAATTCCCACTGATCTAGCTCGCGGTTGAGCTGATTAACGGTTTTTTCGGCTTCGTTTAGGAGCGATTCGTCTTGCTCTAGTTCTAGCAGATCTAGGATTGCTTCCGAGTCGCCAATGCTAGTCTTCCAACCTTGAACCTGGGCTAGGTTGGACTTGTATTCGTTTAGCTCTTGCAATAGCTTTTGAGCATTATCTTGGTCGTCCCAAAAGTCTGGCTGGGCCGAAAGCTGCTCTAAATCTTTGATCTTGGCATTAAGCGCGGGAACGTCAAAGGTATTCCTGAGCTTTGCCCAGGCGCTCGAAGAGCAGCTCAAGTTCTCGCTTGAGTATGGAAGTATCAAACATATGTCAACCGGTCGTTGAGGCCGGTGAATTGAACAATCACAATCAATAGCTTAGCGCTATTCGCTAAGTGTAAAAAAGGACTGACTAAATGCATAAGCGCTTCAGTCAGTCCTTTTTATTCAGTCTTTTCTATGTAGCTATCTATGAATAGAAAGGACTGCTGGCTTAATTGGATGCGAGCTTTAGGCGATCGCGCAGCCGCACTGTCTAGTCTCTGCTGTTAGTTGCAATCAAAAGTCTAAGAATGAACACGAACAGGTTTACGTAAGTGAGATACATCGATAGGGCCGCTGGAATAGCCTGCTCGTCGGTATAGGTGCGAGGCAAAACGAAGAAGTCAACAACCGCGGCGCCCACAAATAGCAAGACACCAATCGCTGAGATGGCAATTTCGATCGTATTAGGCGCATATACGCCAAAGAAGCTCAGGGCAAACTGGCCAATAACCACCACTACCAGGGCTAGAATGCCAAGCTGGACAGTTTTGGTCAGTGCGAATCCGTCTTCTTCAGATAGGTTAGAACCAATGGGCCGAGCGGCAATAAAAGTAACGCCGCAAGCTAGTGCCGCTACGCCTACACCCTCTATACCAACGCCGGGTGTTTGGGTTGCCATATTTACTAATCCGCTTAGCGTATAGCCAGAAAGCAGGCTGTAGGTTGCAAGCAAGGGTAGCGCGACAGCATTGTTGCCTTTCATTGCTACGCCGCGCGCCACGAAAAACAAAGCGAGTTCTGCGATGACAGCAACTATCAGCGTTTGCATAAATAGCGCCGGCTGATTCGCAAGTACGCTTAAGCCGCCTAATGTGCCTGCGGCTGTGAGGATAAGTCCACCACCGACGTAGGGCAACGCGTTGGCAATAACGTTTGGCCCCACTAAAGACTGACCCTGTGCGTCGCGGATGGCTTTCCGAAAGTTACTAGTGTTGCTCATCTAAATCAGCCTCTTTTGAACAAAGATTTGTATTTTTTAGTTTAGTCAATCCTTCGCCCGCTAGCGATTACGGGTTTCCTCCTGCGGTCTGTAGCGCCCGATGGCGACGAGGCGATGCTCCGGCGATAGCGTTTGGATAGCCACCTTGTTTGGATAGCCACCTTAAAGTACGGCTAAAAAATGCGGCTAAAAAATATGCGTAGATATTTAGTCAACAATGAGCGGATAGGAAACTGGCGACTGTCAGTAAAACCGATAAGAAAACATCTGAAAAAATATTTTAGGTAGTTGTTCATAGACTTTTTTCAGCGTTTCTAACAGGAATAAATGTTCTTTAAGTTATCAGTAATCTCCGTGAAAGTGCTGTGGAAAAACACCTTTAAATAAGCCTGATTGCGATTGTTTATAAAGTTAAAACGATTACTTTTGAATTGATTTTAGATCTCAGAAAATATACGGATAAAAGGCTCAGGACCCCTTTTGCTAAAAGGCTGAGAAGGTTTGTGAAAAGCGCTGCGTTTACACCAATTTGCGTATATTTGCTCAGTTATTTGGAAGACCTCCCTATTCACTACCGTAATTCAACGATGGTTGCAAAGAGGCCGCTTCCCGAGAATGAATTTAATTCACGCAATAACGCTTCGACGCAGTAATCACTGCCCCTAAACTTATGGCTTCTTCTCAAACAGCAACTCTTACAGCCGCTAGAAAGGCAAATAAGGTTGCAACCAAAACAGCGAAATCTGAAAAATCTGCAAAGCTTCGCTCTCGCGGTATGGAACTCTTAATGGAGTACAAGCAAGACCGCACTTCGGTTCGTTTGCGCAATGAGCTGGTTCGTTTGAATGCGGGTTTGGTTCGTAAGATCGCTCACCGCGTTAGCCATCAGTGCGCTGAGCCTTACGAAGATCTTGAGCAAATTGGCTATATCGGTTTGATTCGTTCTATTGAGCGTTTTGATCCCGGCCAAGGCTGTGCCTTTAGCTCTTTTGCAGTGCCTTATATTCGGGGTGAGATGCTTCACTTTTTGCGCGATCGCGGTACTACTGTAAAAATTCCCCGTCGCTGGCAAGATCTGCAAAAAGCGGGTCAAAAATGTCAAGCTGAGCTGATTCGTCAGTATGGTCGCCAGCCAACAGACATTGAGATGGCTGAAGCGGTTGATGTTTCTGTGCAAGAGTGGCGTCAGGTCAAGATGGCCAATAAGAACCGAATGCCTTTGAGCTTGGACGCAACGGTTTCCCATCAGATTGATTCGAGCATTACGCTAGGCGATACCCTTCCAGATCTGCACTACATCGTTTTGCAGGGCCTAGAAGAAGATCGCCAGCAAATTCAAAGAGCGATGAATCAGCTAGAAGAGAAGACGCGCTCTGCGATTGACTATGTGTTTTTCAAAGGTATGTCTCGTAAGGAAGTCGCTGAGCGGATTGGCGTTAGCCCGATGACGGTGACCCGTCGCATTCAGCGCGGCGTAGAACAGATGGTTGCCTACCTACAGCCTCAACAGAGTTTGCAAGCCGACCAGCAGTAGGTCGAGACTTCTCTTCCCTCTAAGTTTTTAGTTTTGTTTCTCCTAAGTGACTCGAACCGGTGTAGTTGTATGACGACTGCGCCGGTTTTCTTATGGCCCGACTCGATTTTGACCCGCTAAGTTCTGCCTGCGAATCAAATTCAGCTCAAATTTAGCTATTAGCTATAAGACTAGATCTATCTATTAGAGTGAGAGTGTCAGGGCATCGCGTATTAAGCTTTAATCAGCAGATGTTCAAAAAATAGCAAATGTCAAAGCGGGCATTGAAGCCGCACTCGATTCCTTGCCTGGAGGCTCCTATCTATGGTTACTGCCGAAGCCACTCTTCCGCTTAGTCGCGTTCAGGGGAGTCGATCTAAAGACGAGCGCTTTCATCATCTGCAAGCCGATCTAAAGGAGCGCTGGCATTCGATTGATGAGTTTGACCGTAGCCCTCGGCAAATCTTAGTTGTGCCTTCGCTGAGTTTAGACCAAGCTGAGCTATCGAAAGTGAAAGGGGTTCACCATTACGAGGAGCGGCTGCTGTTCTCTTTAATTCGGCTGCGTAATCCTGAAACCAGGCTAATTTATGTAACTTCTCAGCCGCTGCATCCTAGCATTGTGGATTACTATCTGGAGCTGCTGCCGGGGATTCCTAGCTCTCATGCGCGCGATCGCCTAGAGCTATTCGCTACCTACGACTCTTCTTTGCGACCGCTAACTGAAAAGATTCTGGCTCGTCCGCGCCTGATGAAGCGCATTAAGGCAAAAATCAAGCCCGACGAAGCCTACATGACTTGCTATAACTCTACTGAGCTGGAGAAAGAGCTAGCACTAGCTCTCGATTTACCTCTGCTGGCGGTCGATCCAGAACTGCTCTACTGGGGAACTAAAGGTGGCAGTCGGCAGATATTTACGGAGTGCAGTATCCCTCTACCAGATGGGAGTGAACTGACGCACAGTACGGCTGAGCTGTCTGAGGTAACGGCGGATTTGTGGGAGCGACAGCCTGAGCTAAAGCGGATTGTGATTAAGCTGAATGAGGGCTTTTCGGGTGAGGGGAATGCGCTGCTTGCGCTGGCAGGTTTGGCAGATGTTGCGCCTGGCAAGGCTGATCGAAGCAGTCGGGTGAAGGCGATCGCTGCTGCAATGGCCGATTTACGATTCCAGTGTAAGACCGAAACCTGGGCCTCTTTTGAAAGAAAAATTGGGGAGTTGGGGGCGATCGCAGAAGCTTTTATTGAAGGCGAACAAAAGTTCTCTCCTAGCGTTCAAGGCCGCGTTACACCTAGAGGCGATGTCGAAATTCTCTCTACGCACGATCAGGTGCTCGGCGGCCCGGATGGCCAGATATTTTTAGGCTGCACGTTTCCGGCTGCAGAAGATTATCGGATGGCGCTGCAAGAAATGGGCCGAAAGGTGGGTCAAAACCTGGCCGCAAAAGGAGCGCTAGAGCGTTACAGCGTGGATTTTATTGCGGTGCATCAGCCAGAGAATGTAGAAAACCCCTGGGATATCAGCGCTATTGAAATTAACTTACGCAAGGGCGGGACGACTCATCCTTTCATGGCACTAAAGCTGTTGACTAACGGCACCTATAGCCTAGAAGACGGCAAGTTTTATACCAAAAACGGGCAGGCCAAATACTACCGGGCGTCAGATAATTTGCAAAGCGAAGCTTATCGAGGTCTTTTGCCCAACGATTTAGTAGACATCATCATGGGCGAGCAGCTGCACTTTAGCTCTATTGATGGGGTTGGCGTTGTTTTTCACCTGATGGGCTGCTTGAGCGAGCACGGCAAACTAGGGTTGACCTGCATTGGCAATACGCCCGCAGAAGCCGAAGCTATCTACGAGAAAGTAGTGGCGACGATAGATCGCGCTACGCAGGAGAGCTAGATTGCAGATCGCGATCGCGAAAAAACCACAGCATCAATAAACCACATTAATAAGCTACTGGTAGCTAGCTTTTTTAACTCGATCCATTTCTCGCTTGTCCTGTTTCTTCTTTAGGCTTTCGCGCTTATCGTGCAGCTTTTTACCTTTGCCGAGTGCAATGCTCACCTTAACTCGCCCATTTTTGAAGTACATCTTCAGCGGTATGAGCGTCAGCCCTTTTTGCTCTGTCTGGCCGATCAGCTTGCGAATTTCCTGCTTGTGCAGCAGCAGCTTTCGAGTGCGGCGCGGTTCGTGGTTATAGACTAGGCTCGTCATGCTGTGAGGTGAGATATGCACGTTGTGCAGCCAAGCTTCGCCTTTTCTGACGTTAGCAAAGCCGTCGCGCAGGTTGAGTTTGCCTTCGCGGATAGATTTTACCTCTGTGCCTGTGAGCGCAATTCCGGCTTCGTAGGTGTCCAAAATTTCGTATTGAAAGCGGGCCTGACGATTGTCAGCGACAATTTTTACGCCGCCACCGCTGCTGCTAGTTTTAGCCTGGGTTGCCATAGGAATAATGGTTAAAGGGTCTGAAAGTTTGAAGATTAAGGTTCAAAAATGGGGTGATTCGGCAACAATGCACCATTCGTGCAGCTCATATTCTACGCAGTGGTTGGCGATGAGCGGATCTGCCGCGATGATGGATTTTGCGGCTGCCATAGAATCAGCCTGAAAGATGAGCATACCGCCGCCGCGTTCTTGCCAGTATCCGCTGCGAGCGCGATGCCCGTTTTCGATCAAGCTGTTAACGTAGTCAACATGAGCGGCTACAAACTGATCGAATCTGGGCTTGTTTACAATCCCTCTTTCAATTTTGACGAACCACTTAGTCATGTTGCGCTTGGTTTTGTACCGTACCTGTACGTTTTTCCTGTACGTTCATAGCTTTGTTAGTCTAGCTATTAAATAATTATTTCTAACAGCTTTCTTTTTGGACAGCTTCTACTGAGCAGTTTTATCTTTTTAGACCTGTAAGACTCCTACCAGATTATTCTATGGACAATCCAAAATCTGTGGAACTTAACGAAAAATCTGCAAGACGGCGGTTCTTTGTAGCGCTGCTACCGCCGTCTGATGTTCAGCTGAGGGTCAATGGGGTGAAGGAGATGATGCGCGATCGCTTCAATTCAAAAGCCGCCTTCCGTTCACCGCCTCATATTACGCTACACGCCCCTTTCGAATGGCCCATATCAGCCGTAGACCGCTTACAAGATTCACTCAGTAAGTTTGCTTATGCCCAGCCACCTATCTCTATCTCGCTTGACGGATTCAACGCATTTTCGCCTCACGTTATCTATATTGATGTCGTCAAAAGCGCTGGTCTGATGACGCTTCAACCTAAGTTGCTAACCCACCTTGAAGCGGATATTGCTCTAGTGAGTCAGCAAGAACGCAAGCGGGCTTACGTGCCCCATCTCACCGTTGCCTTTCGCGATCTTAAGCCAAACATGTTTCGTAAAGCTTGGGCCGAGTTTCAGCACCAAGAGTTCCACGCCGACTTTACCGCTAGCTGTCTAAGCCTGTTGGTTCATCATGGCAACCTTTGGACCGTTAAAGAAAACTACGAACTCACCGGTGCTAAAGCTTCTATCTAGACGCTTTTTGTGAAACACGCTTTTTGTGAAACATTAGTTTTGAGCAATCTCGCACTATCGGTAGAGACAAGACACACCTGGCGAAAGAAGAGACCCTTTCCGTATAAATCTTAAACTAGGAGGTGGATTAGATAAAAGTTTAGGAGTTACCTATGGCTGAGAAGCAAAACGAAGATATTAAATTGGATGCAGAACCTGGTAAAGGTGCTGCGGGCAATCAGCAAGCTGTACAGGTCGCTCAAGCCGTTGGCAAGGCTGTTCAGCCACCAGGCACAAAAGAGATGCAGGGCGGAAATCCTGAGCAGGCCGCTAGCGATATAGATACGGCTGAGGCGAGCGAGTCTGATACTGATATGAGTACTACCGATGGCTATGTCGTAGATGATTCTGGCCGCTTGAACAATTTTGCTGTCGAGCCTGAGATGTACGTCGAAGAAAAGTAGTTTTTTGACTGCGTAATTTTTTAGAGTATCAGGAAGCCTTAGGGAGAACTTAGTCTGTTCTTGCTAGGGTTTTCGTTTGGCTTATTGCTGTGAAGTGATCGCCGCTTGAAAGAAGTCTCGCTCGCAGGTCATGGCATAGCGGTAGGTGGAGCGAACTAACGGTGTGTCGGCGGAATGCTCGTCTACTAGGGTTTCTAGCTGCTGTGCAAGTGGCTCAAATTCGTCACTGCTGTAGGTTTCAATCCAGTTTTTGTAGATATGAGAAGGAATGCCATCGGCGGCAAGCTGCTGACCTAGATAGGCGTAAAGCCTCATGCAAGGAGACATGGCAACAGCCGTAATGCCAACAGGCTGACTCCAGGCTACGGAGAGTAGGAAATCTGTATACTGGCGAGTGGCGGGTTGCGGGGCGATCGCATCAATATCCACGCCCCAAGATTCAGCATATTTTTGGTGTAGCGTTAGCTCTGCCAAAACGCCGTCCGCTAAACCGTGAAAAACCTGAAAGCTTTTCCAGTCCGGTGCTTTAGCTGCTGCAATGCTATAGGCTCTGGCAAAAGCTTCCAGGAAGAAAGCATCTTGCGCTACGTAGTAGGCAAATATGCTTTTGGGTAAAGAGCCATCGCCGATGCGCTGCACAAAGGGATGCTGAAGGCATTCGACGGCTAGATCTTGATTAGTTTGCCAGAGCGTTTTAGAGAGAGACATAAAAAGATTGAGATGCTGTATCTACTAAAGCTTTACCTAGCGCAAACTCTAGTAGATACAGTGCAAGTAAGTACGGGCTATATGACTATTAGCCTACACAATCGTTGTCCGTTCTATGCGGCGAATAGCGACTACAGAAGGCTTTGGCGGCGCATTTTCGACTTTACTTGGCCAGTTAGATCCGACGGGCACTTCACGCGTTTGTAAAAAGCTTTTGCCGTCCGTTGTCCGCATCTCAAAGCTGCGGGTTTCGGTTGCCATCGCCATGCGAGCGCCATTTTTCTCGCCTGGATGCTGTGCCGATAAAAATAGCGTAGCGCTATCTTCTACAAATACTGGGCCAGTTAGCTCGCACTCCATTGGGCCATAGGCAAACATTTTGGCCTCTCCGGCATCTTCGCCGCTCAGCGAAATTTTCCAGAGAGAATTATTACCATACAGACCTAGCAGCCCTGCGCCGACGATGGGTTCTCCCGATTCATCCTTTCGCTGTGCGGGTAGGGTTTTATTGTGAGCGCTAGTCGACATATCGGTGACAACCCATAGATCACCTTGGCTGTCGAAAGCTAGGTTATCTGGGTTGGCAAAACCCATGCCGCCGTCCGAGGGTTCGCCGCCGTTAGCAAACATATCCCAGGCAAAGGCTAGAGCCGCCGGGTCGTTGTCTGCTTCGCTAAGCTTCATGACCCAACCAGCCTCGTACTCTGCTTCCTGATTAGGGCCCACAAAAACGGCTTTGTCTGGGCCACCGTCGCTGCCGGATGCCCCCGAAGTGAAGGCAATGAAGAGCGTGCCGTCTTGAGAAACTTCTGTATCTTCTGGGCGAGCGGTTGCGGTGGCTCCGGCTGCGTTCGCGGCAAAATGGGCGTCTGTGAGGATGGCCCCTTGTTTTTCTAATGGCGTACCTTCGTACAGGTCGCCTAGCGTGGCAAATTTTTCTGCTAGCTGTTTTGCTGCCGCGTCGTCTGTAACTTCTTCAAAGCTGCCGTCTGGCCGTTTAGGTAGCATCACCATGCCGCCCATTACTTGGCTAGGCAGTATCGGGTTGAGGGCAGTATCGGGGCTAAGCGGTATCCATTCTCCTGTTCCGTCGGCGTTGAATTTGGCGGCGTAGAGCATTCCATCTGAGAGTAGCTGAGAGTTCGCTTTGTCTTGAGGATTTTGGACTTTTTGGGTGCTAATGAATTTGTAGACATGGCCGCCTCGGCGATCGCACCCCGAATAAAAAGCCAACTGCTTCCCTGCTTCCACGCGCACCCCAACTGCCTCATGCCGGTAGCGGCCCATCCAGGTATGCTTCGTTCCGCTGTCCTTTGGATTGCTCGGATCGATCTCCACAATCCAGCCGTACTTATTACCGGCTAGGCCAAATACATTGCCCTGGCCGTCTAATCCTGCCTCAAAAGATACCTCACCTGGATCGAGAGAAGAACCATCGCTCAATACCCCTTCAGGCACCTGATACTGAATATTTTCCTCTGCGCTAAGCGCTGTTCCCCAAGGCGTAGTTCCGCCTGCGCAGTTGCCAAAGGTGCCAATAATTTTGTCGCCGAGGCCGTCGGTGTAACCCTTCACCTCAGTTTTGTTGAAGATTGCAGTCGCGGGGCCAGTCGATTTCAAATATCTGCCGTCTTCTAGGCCAGCTATGCCTGAAATCCTGCGATCGCTCGATCCTGCAGTGCGCACCCACTTCCCATCAGCCTCGCGGCGCACCGAAATTACCCCTAATCCCTGGTCAACGAGCGCTGCTCTTGAAATCTGCTTAATTTGAGCCTTCAATGGATTGTCTTCTGACAGCTCGAAGGCGTTTACTGGTTTATTTTCTTTTGCCTCTAGGGCTTTAGCGACTTCTTGAAATGGCAGCGACTCTCCGATTACGTCCTGATAGCTTTGGCTCCAAGTGTCGCTGCTAATGTATTCAAAGTTAATGGTGAGATAGCCTTCGTCTGGCCCAGTTGGGACAAAGGAAAGATAGTCGTTGTTGTAGCCAAATCGAGAGTCACCCACAGAATCTCCCCAGGATGCAATCACATCGTAGGTAAAGCCTTCGGGAAGAACAATGTCATCTTGTAGCGCATATTGTCCGTACTCTAGCGGCTGTTGATCGGTGCTAATGGCAATCGCTTCGTAAGGCACCGGCCCTTTGAGCGGTTTAAAAGGCGTGGGCCGCGCAGCTAATTTTTCACCCATGCCACTGGCCGCTTCTAACTTAGATTTTCTGGCTCCAAAGGCCCTTGCGGGCTGGCTTCCTAGAGAACCTAGCGCTGAGGTGCTAGCGGCAGCGCCCAAAAAGAGTAAAAAATGGCGACGTTTCAAACTCATACGGTAAATATCTCCTGGTAGTACATAGCGCTCAGGCAAGAAATATACCGGTATCAGGTTAAGGACAGATAAACGAATCGTCCTAGGTTTTGCCGTGTTGTGGCTAGGCCGCGATCGCTATCCTCGCTGTCTCGCAATCTTTTTCTATCTGTGCTTTGAGCTGCGTTAGCGAGTCGAACTTTTGTTCGGGGCGGATAAATGTCTCCAAGCTAACTGTCAGCGTTTGGCCGTACAGATCGCCAGACCAGTCGAGTAGATGAACTTCTACGCTGAGCGATTGTCCGCCTACGGTAGGCCGATTGCCAATGTTCATAACGCCTCGTTGAGAGACTAGGTTCGCGCCGTATACGCGTACCCCGTAGACTCCTGTCCGGGGCAAGTACTTATCCGCAGGCACCTGTAAGTTGGCTGTTGCAAAGCCGATTGTACGGCCAATTTGCTGGCCTCGAACAACTCTGCCAGTTAGAATATAGGGCCGACCTAGGAGCCGAGTTGCCTCAGCTAGTTCGCCGGTTTGTAGGGCCTGGCGAATGCGCGAGCTGCTGATGCGATCGCCCTCTTCTTGTCTTAGCGCTACGCGAGTAACGGGCACCTGGTACTGAGCGGCAATCTGCTCTAACCTTTCTGCGGTACCTGTTCGACCTTTGCCAAATCGAAAATCGTTGCCTACGCTAATATGCTGGGCTTGTAGGCTATCGATTAAAATTTGCTTCACAAAATCTTCTGGGCTAAGCTCGGCGATCGCCTGATTGAACGGCAGCATCACTAGCTGGTGGATACCCAGATGGGCTAGCTGCCAAGTCTTTTCTTGAGTTGGCGTTAGCAGCGATCTAGCTACCCCAGAAAAATATTCTTGAGGGTGAGGCAAAAAGGTAACGACCGTTGCGTAGCGTTGTCTTTCTAAATCGCTTTGAGTGGCTATCACCTTCGAACTAGGAGAGGCTAGGTCGCTAATGAGCTGGCTGTACCCAGATGCGATCGCACTATCCTGTAGAGCTGCGATCGACTGCGCGCTTAGTATCTTGGTAGAGGCCGCAGCCTGAGCGTTCGCCTCGTCCAAATCTGAGCCGTCCAGACCTGAACTGTCTAAGACTGAACCTGTTAAATCAGGCTTCTCTAAAATCTGGGCCATCACCCGCTGATGGCCTAGGTGCACGCCGTCGAAGTTGCCGAGCGCTATATTTGTAGGCGTTTTTGCCGCCTCAGTAGAAGAAGTAATCCACACGCTTTACATTCTGACATAAAGCGAACGCTCTATCACAGAAGGTCTGTATATATGCCGATCTCAAAACGCTAGACGATTGCAACTACATGCGATTCTTGCTTGATGAGATCTAGAACCATGCCCTCTTTAGCCACGATACTGTTCGGTAAAGCAATCGAGGTTTGGCGAACGATGTCGTCCATAAAATCATCGGTATGCGTCGGATCGTGATGGAAGATAACGAGCTGCTTGACGTTGGCCGCTTTAGCTAGCTTTACGGCTTCTTGCCAGGTGGAATGTCCCCAGCCAGCTCTGCTAGATTTTTCATCGTAATATTCGGCGTCTGTGTAGGTGCAGTCGTAGATCATGACGTCTGCGTTGTCGGCTAGCTTGAGTACGTTGTCGTCTAAGCGTCCGGGGAAGTGCTCAGTATCGCTAATATAAGCAGCGGAATGACCTCTGTAGCTGATACGGTAACCGACCGCTTCGCCGGGATGGTTGAGCATGGCGTTAGAAATTTCAGCCTCGCCAATTTTGACGACTTCGCCCACTTCAATATCGCAAAACTCTAGCTCGGCTCCCATTATTTGCAGCGGCACCGGAAAGTTTGGATGCAGCATTTGGTCGTTTAGGCGCTGCTCGATGGTGGAGCCGTTGGGTGCGATCGCGCCATGAATCTTGAACTTATTCCCCGGTACGAAAGCTGGCACAAAGAATGGAAAGCCCTGAATATGATCCCAGTGCGAATGCGTGAAGAACATATTGGCGTTTACGGGCATTTCGCCCAGCATTTTTTGGCCCAAATTACGCAGGCCCGTTCCCCCATCAAAAATCAGCTGTTCGCCACCGACATTGATCTCAATGCAAGCCGTATTGCCACCATAGCGAACGGTTTGCGGCCCAGGACAAGCGACGCTTCCTCGGACGCCCCAAAAGCATATCGAAAATTGACCTTGATGATCTGACATGAGCCTTACATGAAGTGATTTGGAGGAATTACTATCTATTTTTACAGCTATGTAGACCCTTTATCAGATAAAAGGTGTCTAGATGCCAGCTTTCAAAACTAGAATACCTGTCTGAATAATGCCCAAGCCTTGTTAGCCAGTCGCGGTATGTATCAATCTAGTTTGCTCTCAAAATTCGTGGTTTGTAGATCTACAGGGCTTAAAGGTCGAGAGCCAGTCGGCTTTGCACAAAACTTAGCGCCGTATAGGCCGTTAGGTTGTACTGCAACGGCGTCACCGTAATGTAGTTCTGCTTGATCGATGCTACGTCTGTCATAAACTCATCACTCACCGCTGATATCTCATCTACCAAAGCCTGTACTCGATCGGTACAAGCGGCCTCTCCAATCGGCACAGACAGCTCTGCGCTGCCTTCTTCCATCACCTCTCCGGCTAGCCAATAGTAGGTTCTTCCTCTAGGATCAGTCCGCTGCTCAAACTGGTCGAAATAGCGCCGCATTCCCTGACGTGCAATGACCGCGCCTTTGATATCCGCCGCGGCAACGGGCGGCACATTTACATTGAGCAAAATGGGGAGCGCTAACGGCTCCTTCTCCAACTTGGCAACGAGCTTTACGGCAAAGGCAGCAGCCGGCTCAAACTCCTTGCAAGCAAAGCTCGTTAGGCTAATAGCAATAGAAGGAATATCTTCTAGTACCCCTTCCATTGCCGCCGATACTGTGCCCGAATAAAGCACGTCTGTGCCCAAGTTTGCGCCGTGGTTGATGCCAGAGACAACGAAGTCAGGCTTTTCTTTAAGAATGGCATCTAGTGCCAGCTTTACGCAGTCGGAAGGGGTGCCTGAGCAAGACCAGGCCGCGATTGCTGGTTCGAAGATATTTTCTACCGGCTCGGCTCGCAAGGGTCTATGCAGCGTTAACCCATGTCCTGTCGCGGAGCGTTCTCTGTCGGGACAGACAACTGTAACCTGGTGTCCGGCCGCAGCAAGGGCATTGGCAAGCGTTCGGATGCCTAATGCGAAGATGCCGTCATCGTTACTTACCAATATGTTCATAAGAATCGAATAGGTCCTTAATAGGGTTGTGAGACATCTCTAAGGTGGCACGGCGCATAGATCTCTCTGGCAGGTTACCATGTACTCTAATTTGCAATTGGAATAGCTGTGAGCGCCCATAACTCGAATGAAATAGAAGCCCAGTTGAGCGCCGTGCAACAGCGGGCCACTGAAGATATTAGTGCTGCTAACAGCCTAGATGAACTTGATAAAGTTCGCGTGAAGTATCTAGGTAAAAAAGGAGAGCTTTCTAAGGTGCTAGGTGGCATGGGGAAACTGCCTGCTGAAGAGCGCCCTAAAGTCGGTGGGTTGGCAAACCAAGCCAAAACAAGTTTGCAAACCCAGCTAGACGAGAGAAAGGAGGGCCTGCAATTAGCGCAGATTAAAGCGCAGCTAGAGGCGGAAACTCTAGATGTAACGATGCCGGGAGTCTACCAAACTCAGGGTCGCATTCATCCTATCAACAGCATCATCGATCAAATTACCGACATTTTTGTGGGCCTAGGCTATACCGTGGCACAGAGCCAGGAGATTGAAAGCGATTACTACAACTTCGAAGCGCTAAATTTCCTACCCGATCATCCCGCTCGCGACATGCAAGACACGCTATATCTACCTGGCGGTCAGCTTATGCGGACACATACATCGAATACGCAGATTCGCTATATGGAAAACAATGAACCGCCGATGCAGGTACTCGCTTCGGGTCGCTGCTATCGGCGCGATACGGTGGATGCGACTCATGCTGCGGTCTTCCATCAGATTGAGTTTTTCGCGGTCGATAAAGACATCACGTTCACAGACTTGCGCGGCACCGTCCAGCTATTTTTAGAAGCGCTGTTTGGGGATATTGAAGTGCGCTTTCGGCCCAGCTACTTTCCGTTTACCGAACCTTCCGCCGAAGTGGACGTGCGCTGGCAGGGGCAGTGGTTAGAGGTGATGGGCTGCGGCATGATTGACCCTAACGTACTGAAAGCGGTGGGCTGCGATCCTGAGATTTACTCGGGCTTTGCGGCGGGCTTGGGGGTAGAACGTCTGGCGATGGTGCAGAGCAAAATTGACGATATTCGCCGTTTGTATAGCAGTGACCTGAGATTTCTGCGGCAGTTTTAGCAGGTGTCAGTGCAGTCGCTTTCGCGTCAAAGAATTGAACTAGAAGGCTGCTAGATCTGGAAGAGTGTTTTCAGAAAGTTCTGACAGCTCAGAGGGAATGAGATCCATCAAATAGTCATCGTCGTCAAACTCTTTATCTATCTCTTTATCTGTAGTCATTGTGTTAGCTACTTCTATGAGAGAGGCGTCTGCTTGATTGGCCACTATCTCTTTTTTGAGCTCTTTATTAGATGGAAATTTAGCCTGAGTAGGCGGAATATTGAGCAGTGCTAAACCGGCTGGGATGAGTTCTATAAGCGCTAAGTCTGTGGGCTCGTATTCATCAGCATGATCTGAAAATGCTTTAAGTGTTTGGGTTCCTATTAGAGCTGGAGATAGCGAAAGCTCCGGGTTATGAGCCGTTATCTTTGCTTGATCGCAGGCAGATCTTGGCGAGATGCTCTGTTTATCGGTTTGTCTGTTTACGGAAGAACTGCCTATAGAATTGGTCAAACTTTGCCATAGTTGTTGTATCCAACTAGGCGGGTTTGATGCAGTTTGTTCGAGGGTGGAATGGCTGGTTGTCATAGCAGTTTGGCGGGAATAGCGTGAGATTTTATGCGGACGTTGCTCGTACGCAAATTGAAGCGGATTTCTCACAGTATTCCCTGTTGAAGGCGTTGTCATCTGAGTGGTTGTATGGATGTATCCACTTGTATTACTGGCTTACAGCGAATTTTAGATTGGCTTTTCTTGATTTATTAATCCGGCAATAAAATAGGTTGCCTATCAGGCACGGGCGAAGTGTCTTCTTTTCAACCGGTAGTGGCGTTAATCCTGGCGGGTCTTTCTTTTCCTCGGTACTCGCTAGAGCAGATGATGACAGGAATGTGCTGTGTCTTCTCGTCTGTTTTTAGATTTCAACGAAGTCTGGGACTTGGACGACCGTTAGCATTCGCTTGGAAATGTAGGGTGAGAGTGACTTACTGGTTGGATCATGACGAAAGAAACGATGGCTGCTCGCTTTTTAGCCGGTTCGTAAGTGAGCATCTGGCCAGTTTTCTGCTGCTGTGTTCCAAGATAGAGAATGTCGAAGATATTTTCTCTAACGCAACCAACCTTAACTAGTCCTGTAAACTGCTGCTTTCGGTACGCATTAGCTTTACCAGCTGAAGTGAGTATCAACCCATTTTTTGGCAGCGGCGATCGCACTTTCTCGGCTATAGGCTTTCGGCACGGCTACTGCGCTACCCCGATCGTGGTTAACCCAAGCAGAATATATTTGCTGGTCGTGGTGCAGCGCTGTTGTAACTTCAATTTGGACGCCGCGATAGGGAAAGGCCCAAATCACGTCTAGATAGTCGGGGGTGGCGATATGTTCGTGCATGGCAGCAGTCCTTCTCGATCGTTTTGTTTGGATTAAGCAGATCGGCTATCCGGCGCTATTCTGTCTACCTATTTATACAAGCTATTTATATAAGGAAGCGACGTACTCACCATAGCCGTTGTACATCAGAGTAGGCTGCTCCTTCCAATCCCACTGGCTGCCTTCTCCGGCCAAGCGTTCATATCCTTTGGGGGCAATAGCGTTCCAGTCGGCAGCGGGCTGCTCAGCGTGTTGCTTCGGTAAGATTCTCCATGGGTGCCGACTGCGAAAAAGGCCATTGACGACAGCTATTGAGAGCGATCGCACCCAAGGCACACAACCCTGCACCTACCGCCGATTTTATAAATTGCCGTCGATTTTAAAAGATTGTTTCGGAGGTTGTTTGCCTTTCTGGCAATTGCTAACCCGGTTGAATGCGAGGAAGCACCATAGGAGGGCTAAATACGCGTGACAAGATCTCTATTATGATCTAACTGAGACTTTGGCAGAGTGCCGTTTGCAATATGGATAAACAGCGGGAAACAGCCCTTGGCTCGTTAGAATTATCGGCTTCTCCTAACTTTTTAATGGGCTGCGCGGTCTGGGCCTTTAAAGATTGGGTGGGTAGCTTTTATCCAGAAAAAAGTCAGGCGACGAACTTTTTACGGCTGTACGGCGAGCGGCTGTGGACGGTAGAAGGAAATACGACGTTCTATTCTGTGCCTGCTCCAGAGATGGTTCAGCGCTGGGTGAATAATACGCCAGATGGATTTCAGTTTTGCCCGAAGCTGCCGCGTGCGGTAACGCATGAGGGGGCGCTGATGGCTCGTTTGCCTGAGGCGCTGTCTTTTCTGGACCTGATGAAGGGGCTAGGCGATCGCTTGGGGCCAATTATGGTGCAGCTACCGCCTAGCTATAGTCCGGCTTCGATAGCTGATTTGGCTGAGTTTTTAACGGTATTGACCAAAGAGTCTGTCTCTATTTCTGTAGAAGTTCGTCATCTTGACTGGTTTAAAAATGAGCTATCTGCGCAGCTAAACGCACTGCTAATGCGGCTAGGCGTTGGGCGGGTGCTGCTAGATACTCGCTCTATGTACGATTGGGAACATGAAGGCGACGCCGATCCGCAGCTTAGTTCGAACCGAAGAAAACCCAGGGTTCCTTTGCTGCCAGTGATTACATCTGACTATGCGATTGTTCGGTACATTAGCCATCCCAAGCTGCTGCGAAATCACGATTATTTGGCTAGTTGGGTTGCGCAGGTAGACCAGTGGCTAAAGCAGGGCAAGCGGATTTACTTTTTTGTGCATTGCCCTAGAGAGGAGGAGTCGCCTGCGATCGCTCAGTATTTTCAGGGCCAGCTAGAAGCTGCGAATGTACCCGTGCCGCCGCTGCCATGGAATCAGCTGGCAAAGCCGCCCGACCAGCTCTCGCTGTTTTGACCGGGCGATTATTTGACCAAGCGATTATTTGACCGGGCGATTATTTGCTCAAGCGATGAGTGGTTAACCGACCGCAACCGGGGCAGGACTGGCGGCTTGTGCTAGCCGCTGGCTGGTCAGTTCAATTGCCAGCGTTAGGGCCGCTTCCGTGCTGTGCGATCGCGCAATCCCCTTCCCTGCGATGTTGAAGGCCGTGCCGTGGTCGGGAGAAGTGCGTACGAAGGGCAAGCCGATGGTGGTATTAACGGCTAGATCGAAGGCCAGCAGCTTGACCGGGATAAGCCCTTGGTCGTGATAGAGCGCCAGATAGCCGTCGTGAGCGGCAATGCCGCTTGCAGTTTCGCTTTGCCAAGCGAGTCCGGGTTCTACCCAGAGCGTGTCGGGTGGAACCGGGCCGTCTAATTGAATTTGTGGAAAGCGCTGCTGCTGCTGAGCCATCCAATCTATTAACCAGTCTTTTTCTTCGGTGCCGAGCTGACCCTGCTCGCCGCTATGAGGATTAAGCCCTGGGAGGGCAATTTTGGGCGAGCTGATACCGAAGTCCGTTTTTAAACATTCAATGAACAGCTCTAGCTTTTGGGTCATTAGTGCAGGTGTAAGTGCCATTGGAACCTGGCTGAGCGGGATGTGGGTAGTGGCTAGCAAGGTGCGCATTGCCCAGCCGTTGTGGGGAGATTTGGCAACAAAGAGCATGCCGAATTTGGTCGTACCAGACATTTCTGCTAGGAGTTCGGTCTGCCCTGGGTAGCGGTGTCCGGCGGCTAGCCAGGCTGATTTGGCAATGGGCGCTGTGACGATGCCGTCGAAGTTGCCCTGGGTGGTAAGCGCGATCGCCCTTTGTAAAGATCGAAACCCAATTTCGCCGCTGCTGCTGTTGCCAACGCCTAGCTTTAGCCCGCTAGCGATAGCGTTGGGGATTTCTAAATTAATAAAATTTAGCTCGTCTGGATGGCGCAAGCTGATGTTGGGTGCGGTGGCTTTGAGCTGGTTATAAGTGGTTTGGATGTGGGTGCGATCGCCGATAACCGAGATGTCTGCGCTTTGTTCGAAAGCTGGGTTACTCAAGGTTTTGAGCACAACTTCTGGCCCTATGCCGGATGGGTCGCCCAGCGTCATGATGATCTGGGGTTTGCGATCGCGACGCATTGTGGAATAAGCAGCCATCGTTTCGCTCCTTTTCGCCGGTCTTTTTCACCGGCGCTTCTTACTAAATACGTGAATAGCCATATAAATTTTAAGCTTTATCGACAGGTGCATAGCCTAGAAAAATCTATGAGCAGGGCCAAAACGCTCTAAAATAACGACGGAGATCCAGGCTAGTTCGGTTTTGAACGCGCCACTGGGTTTAGCTTGCTAACCGATGTGTAGCAAGCGTTAGCTATTAACAAACAGGAGATTTTAAAACGATGGGCGGCGAAATTTTTACTACGGCTGTGTTGGTCTTTGGCATGATATTGGTGGGCCTTAGCGTAGGCTTTTTGATGCTAAGAGTTCAAGGTGGCGAGGAGTAGGGTCTTTATTAAGCGTCTTAATTCTGAGCGCCTTAATTAAGTTAGAACATCCGTATTGAGTAGCTCAGACCGCAAAAAGCAGCATTCTTACACTCATATAGAGACCTCTGTAGAGATAGGTGCTGCTCTGTACGTTTGTGGTCGTCTGGCTATTCCGGCTAAGCAGCCTACCTTTTTGTCCATTTAGTAATAGCCTGTTTAGCACCAGTCTATTGAGTATTCGTTGTCATAGCCGTCGTCGGATCTACCTCAGCGCGTTGTAGCGGTAGCGACTTCTGCTAGACTGAGAAATATATTAAGTTTTGTTTACCGCACCTCATGGTCTTATTAGTCGTTGGCGCAACTGGCACATTGGGCAGGCAAATCGTTCGCCGAGCCTTAGATGAAGGCTATGAGGTTAAGTGTTTAGTTAGAAACTTCCAGAAGGCAAGCTTTCTGAGAGAGTGGGGAGCGCAGCTTGTTAAGGCTGACCTCACAGGCCCCGGTAGCCTGCCGCCTTGTTTTGAAGACGTGGAGGAAGTCATTGACGCTTCCACCTCTCGTCCGGCAGAGAAAGAAGGTATTTACGATGTGGACTGGTTTGGCAAAGTTGCGCTGATAAAAGCGGCTAAAGCAGCGGGGGTAAAACGGTTTGTCTTTTTCTCTATATATGGCGCGGGAGACTATCCAGATGTACCCCTCATGGAAATCAAGGATTGCACTGAAGCCTTTTTGAAAGAGTCTGGCTTGAATTACACCATTTTTAGACCCTGCGGCTTTATGCAGGGTCTAATTGGCCAATATGCAATTCCTATTTTAGAGCGTCAGTCTGTCTGGGTGATGGGCGAAGCGGGCGCGGTTGCCTATATGAATAGCCAAGATATCGCTAAGTTTGCGGTGAAGGCGCTGAAAATGCCTGCGGCTGAAAACAAAACCTTCCCGCTAGCGGGCACAAGAGCTTGGGGTGCCTACGAAATCATCAGGCTATGCGAGCGGCTGTCCGACCAAGCGGCAAACGTTTCTCAGATGCCCCCTGCTATTTTGCGAGCTGCCCGAAACGTTGCCGCCTTTTTTCAGTGGACCTGGGATTTGGCGGATAGGCTAGCTTTTACCGAAGTGAGCGCTAGCGGCGACGTGATGGATGCATCTATGGACGAAGTATATGAAACCTTTGACATAGACAAAGGCGAAATCACAACGCTAGAAGATTACATGCAGGAATACTTCACCCGCATCTTGAAAAAACTAAAAGAGCTGGACTTTGAGAGCGGTAAGTCGGCGAAGAAGAAAGTTCCTTTCTAAACGTTCTGCCTAGTCAGCGCTTAAAACAAAATCAATTTCTTACACATTCATAAATAGGCGTGTTATATTCATTTCAAGCGGTTCGCCGCTTACGCTGAACAGGCTTTGTTGAAATACAGGCCCTTTTATGGAATACAGGAGGTGATGCCCATGTCAGTAAGTGATAAATGCGTGGGTCTCCAGGTTGATGTAAACCGGCTGCGTGCCGGGGCTGTTCTCTAGGAACTAGTCTTAAACATCATTGTTGAGGCTAGATCTGCTAGATTTCCTTCCGGCAGTTTGGTTTTGACCTGAAGACCCGACCAGACCGCTCCCATTTCGCAAGAGATGGGAGCGGATGGTTTTTTAAAGGGCATTTTCTTCTTTTTCAGACTCTTATTATGAGCATGTCATCAAGCGCTGCGAAGGATGAATGCTCTTTTTTATAAGACGTGCATTGAGATACTCAATAGTTTGGATAGAGGCGCTAGGGGGTTAGGCCCTTCTATCTATATCTGATTGCAGCTACTTTGTGAGCCGGATCGAGCCTGCTAGCGCTCTGTACCTGCGTTTCGCCCACTTACGCTTTTTCGTTCAGTAGGATTTACTAAATTACTGAGCGCTGGGTCACTTTCAACTAACCTACTAAAGTGTCATACATTCCTATTTCCACCCTGTAACCCCTGCTACAATCTCCTACAAGTTGAGAAAAACACGCATTGGTTTTCGAGCCTTTGCTCAAAAAAGTTTCAACTATTGAGGAGAAAGTTAGCAGCGATAGGCATCCTAATTCTCTGTAGATAAAGCCTTTGGCAGGTAAGCAGTGGTTTTGACCGCACTGCTTTTACGGGATCTACAATGTCTAGAAAAGCTGACAGTTTTTAATCTATTTAAAGGTGTGAGGAATACAAGAAATGACGAAAATGCTCTGGAAGACTTTGCTAGCTGGTTCGGGTGCGCTTGGCGCGGCGTTGGCAGTATCGGGAAATGCGATCGCAGCAGAATCAGTTGCGGTAGAGACAGTTGGTGATGTTAGCTCTGAAGTGCTGGTTGCTGAACCTATTCAGCTAGCTCAAGTAACGAGCGTATCTGAACTGTCTGACGTGCAGCCCGGCGACTGGGCATACACAGCGCTTCAGCGTCTAGTAGAAGAGTACGGCTGCTTGGAAGGCTACCCCGACCGCACGTATCGCGGCAACCGCGCCTTGACTCGCTATGAGTTTGCAGCTGGTTTGAACGCATGTTTGGACGTCGTGGTTCAGCTAATTGGTGATCGCTCTGACTTGGAAGCGATTCGCCGTTTGCAAGAAGAGTTTGCAGCTGAGCTAGCAACGGTACGTGGCGATGTAGACGCGCTGCAAACAGATGTAGCCGAGCTAGAAGCGAACCAGTTCTCGACGACGACGAAGCTACGCGGCCAGTTGGATGCGCACTTGATTGTCCCTTTTGATGATGCCGACGCAATTAACAGGGTTGACGGCTCTCCGTTTGTACCTGTAGCAAACGATCCAACGACCTCTACTGATGAATCAGCAACCGCGCTTTCTGGCACCGTGGGTGGTGATGAAGCAGATGCGACCTTTGAGTACCGCGCTCGTTTGAACTTTGACACTAGCTTCACTGGCGAAGACAGACTGCGAATTCGTTTGCAGGCTTCTGATGACGCAGGCACACTGGCTAACACTGAAGCTGGTCTGGCTAACCAAAGCTCTCGTCGTAATGGCCTTGAGGACAACATTGGTTTAGACGACGTTTACTACAGCTTCCCCGTTGGCAATCGCATCAGCGGTATTATCGCTGCCAACAGCGTAGTGACCGACGACTTTGTGTCTAGCACGATTGTGCCGTTTGACGGTCCTAGCGTAGCTGATGCGGGTGGCCCTGAGTTCTATGACCTGTATGACGGTGGCAACCTTGGTGCAGGCGTCAACATCGCGTTCACCAAGAATCTGGTACTCGACGCCGGTTACTCGTCTTCTGGTAGCAACATCAACACGCCAGGCCAGGGCATCTTCAACAACGGTAGCTACATCGCTCAGCTCAACTTGCTAACTGACGGCATCTTTAACGCTGCGGTTACCTATATCGGTGCAACCGATGCAGCTCCGGGCGACGCTGAGAGCACGATTGCGGGTCTGTTGAATCTTGACTTCGGTCGATTCAGCGTCGGTGGTCACTACGCTTCTACGGACGCTCAAGGCGGCGGCGACCTTGACTCTTACATGGGTGGTATTGCCATTGCTGACCTGTTCGGCACGGGCAACGAGTTGGGTGTCTACGGCGGCATCTCTCCTTCGATCGCTCGCGACCCTCTGTTAGTAGAAGCCTACTACCAGATTGCTGTGAACGAGTTCTTCACCTTTACACCTGCGGTTATCTACTCCGACAACGACGGTGCGGGCGACAACACTGAGAACGTATACGGCGCACTGCGAGCTACGTTTAGCTTCTAGATGCTTATCTAGACATTTAATAGTTTTTGCGGTTGCGCTAGGCGCTGGCTTCACTGACTAGTCATAGATGACGAGGGGAGAATCTTGCTTGGGTAAGGTTCTCCCTTTTGTGTTGTTGCCATGACTTTGCTTGCTCGTGACGCGAGCTGCTCAAATCCACCTATTGGAAAGGCTGCAACTATTTTGGGATAAGGCTTTAGGCGATTACATATAGATGTGAAAGCAAAACTGTGAGGATGTACAGCCAATCTGGCAAAAGTGCTGACGTAGCCGTTGATGCAGTCATTTGTGTGGAATGTTTTAGCGCTATAAAGACAAATCTAAAAAGTGGAAGGTGGGTAAATTAGTTTTTTTGAAAAAACATTTTTTGTATAGAGCGCTACCAAATATTTTCTGCTGCGTATTTTAGGATTCACAAGGAAACTAAAAGACTCACTCGTGAGCGCTTGGTTTTTTACTGTGTGAGGAATACAAGAAATGACGAAAATGCTCTGGAAGACTTTGTTAGCTGGTTCGGGTGCGCTTGGCGCGGCGTTGGCAGTATCGGGAAATGCGATCGCAGCAGAATCAGTTGCGGTAGAGACAGTTGGCGATGTTAGCTCTGAAGTGCTAGTTGCTGAACCTATTCAACTAGCTCAAGTAACGAGCGTATCTGAACTGTCTGACGTGCAGCCTGGCGACTGGGCATACACAGCGCTTCAGCGTCTAGTAGAAGAGTACGGCTGCTTGGAAGGCTACCCGGACCGCACGTATCGCGGCAACCGCGCCTTGACTCGCTATGAGTTTGCGGCTGGTTTGAACGCATGTTTGGACGTCGTGGTTCAGCTGATTGGTGACAGAGCTGACCTGGACGAGATTCGCCGTTTGCAAGAAGAGTTTGCGGCTGAGCTAGCAACGGTACGCGGCGATGTGGATGCGCTGCAAACAGATGTAGCAGAGCTAGAAGCGAACCAGTTCTCGACGACGACGAAGCTACGCGGTCAGTTAGACGCGCACTTGATCGTCCCTTTTGATGATGCCGACCGAATTAACAGGGTTGACGGCTCTCCGTTTGTACCTGTAGCAAACGATCCAACGACCTCTACTGATGAATCAGCAACTGCGCTTTCTGGCACCGTGGGTGGTGATGAAGCAGATGCGACCTTTGAGTATCGTGCTAACTTGAACTTTGACACTAGCTTCACTGGCGAAGACAGACTGCGAATTCGTTTACGCGCTTCCGATGACGCAGGCACACTGGCTAACACTGAAGCTGGTCTGGCTAACCAAAGCTCTCGTCGTAATGGCCTTGAGGACAACATTGGTTTAGACGACGTTTACTACAGCTTCCCCGTTGGCAATCGCATCAGCGGTATTATCGCTGCCAACAGTGTAGTGACCGACGACTTTGTGTCTAGTACGATTGTGCCGTTTGACGGTCCTAGCGTAGCTGATGCGGGTGGCCCTGAGTTCTACGACCTGTATGACGGCGGCAACTTCGGTGCAGGCGTCAACATCGCGTTCACCAAGAACTTGATACTCGACGCCGGTTACTCGTCTTCTGCTAGCAACATCAACACGCCAGACGGTGGCATCTTCAACAACGGTAGCTACATCGCTCAGCTCAACCTGCTAACTGACGGCATCTTTAACGCTGCGGTTGCCTATATTGGCGCGACTGATGCGGCAACCGGTGATGCTGAGAGCACGATTGCGGGTCTGTTGAATCTTGACTTCGGTCGATTCAGCATTGGTGGTCACTACGCTTCTACGGACGCTCAAGGCGGCGGCGACCTTGACTCTTACATGGGTGGTATTGCCATTGCTGACCTATTCGGCACGGGCAACGAGTTTGGCGTCTACGGCGGCATCTCTCCTTCGATCGCTCGCGACCCTCTGTTAGTAGAAGCCTACTACCAGATTGCTGTGAACGAGTTCTTCACCTTTACACCTGCGGTTATCTACGCTGATAACGACGGTGCGGGCGATAACTCTGAGAACGTGTACGGCGCACTGCGAGCTACGTTTAGCTTCTAAGCTCTTGGTTGACTGCGTTATTAAAATGCAGTAATTGATGACAAATAGGAAGAGGTGGCTGTGTTTAAACGCAGCCACCTTTTTTGCGTATTTAGACTAAAGCCTGCAGAAAGCGATCGCGCGCGCTTTCGGACTGAAGCTTGAAAACAGGCCTCTAGACAGTGCTTCTAGGCAGTGCTTCTAAACAGTGCTTCTAGACAGTGTTGGAGACAAGTGGCATTTCACTTTGTCTCTAACAGGCAATCCCCACCGTAGAACCGGGATATAATGAAAGGAGTCATTTGCCGTTGTCTGACGGCTCCTAAACTCCGTGGAATTGTCTTGTAAAAGTGAATATGCGCTGCTAGCCCTAATAGAGCTAAGTTTGCACTATAGCAAGGGCGAACCTCAGCGAATTTGTCAGATTGCGGCAGAGCAGAACATTCCCGATCGCTATTTAGAGCAACTGTTAGCGACTTTGCGGCGGAACGGATTTGTGAAGAGCCAGCGTGGTGCTAAAGGCGGATACCTGCTCACCCGCGAGCCCTGGAAAATGACGCTGCTAGATATTATTAGCTGCATTGAAGGGTTTGATGCGAAGGCGAAGGAAGTAAAATCGCCGGAGACAACAGAAGAGGCTGTGATAGATGAAGCATGGCAGCAGGCGCGGCTAGCATCGGAGCGAGTATTAGAGAGCTATACCCTGCAAGATCTGGTTGACAAGCGAAATGCCCGGCAGCAGGTGGATTTGATGTATTACATATAGACCTAAGAATAAACGACCTATGAGAATTGCTGACAATGTGACTGAGCTGATTGGCCATACTCCGATGGTGCGACTGCATCGGATTCCTGAGAGTGAGGGGTGCGTTGCCCAGATTGCGGTGAAGCTGGAGGGAATGAATCCGTCGGCTTCGGTGAAGGATCGAATTGGCATCAGTATGATTGAGGCGGCTGAGGCGGCGGGCGAGATTACGCCTGGGAAAACAACGCTGGTAGAGCCTACTTCAGGAAATACGGGGATTGCGCTGGCAATGGCTTCGGCGGCGAAAGGCTATCAGCTAATTTTGACTATGCCGGAGACAATGAGTTCGGAGCGGCGGGCAATGCTGCGAGCGTATGGCGCAAAGCTGGAACTAACGCCGGGCGTGGAGGGGATGAGCGGCTGCATTCAGCGGGCGCAGGCGCTGGTAGAAAGTTTGCCCGATGCGTATATGCTTCAGCAGTTTGATAATCCGGCGAACCCGGAGGTGCATCGGCGTTCTACGGCTGAGGAGATTTGGCAGGATACGGACGGGGAGATAGATTTTTTGATTGCAGGTGTGGGAACGGGCGGCACGATTACCGGCGTGGGCGAGGTGATTAAGCAGCGGAAGCCGAGCTTTCAGGTAGTGGCGGTGGAGCCGGTGAATAGTGCGGTGCTAGCAGGGGGCCGGCCGGGGCCGCATAAAATTCAGGGGATTGGGGCTGGGTTTGTGCCGAAGGTGCTGAAGCGAGATTTGATTGATGAGGTGGTGTCGGTGACCGATGATGAGGCGATCGCATTTGGCAGACGCTTGGCTAAAGAAGAAGGCATTCTTTCGGGCATCTCCAGCGGCGCGGCGCTATGCGCAGCGGTAAAGGTGGCAAAACGGCCAGAGAATAAAGGGAAGCTAATTGTAATGATTCAGCCGAGCTTTGGAGAGCGATATTTAAGCACGCCGTTGTTTCAAGATCCTGAACCTGCGGGGTAGATCGGTAGGCCGCTGCGGTTTAAAATATTGGCATGGTACAGAGACATCGTGCGGACGTGGACTATTATGGCGCGCTGGGGGTTTCCTCTGAGGCGAGCCAGGCGCAGGTAAAGCAAGCCTATCGGAAGCTGGCTAAGCAGCTACATCCAGATAGCCAAAAAGAGTCGTCGCATGACAAGATTGCGGCGGTAAATGAGGCCTATGAGGTGCTCGGCGATGTGGGGCAGCGCCGAGCCTACGACAATGAGCGGCGGCTAATTGCTGGAGAGAATGCTAGCCAGCGGGCTAACAGAGCGGCAAGTTCGCAAGCAGTGTACAAGAAACGGCGAGCTAGCAGGGGTAATGGCACCACGATTGAGCAGTGGATGCGCGGCGTGTTTAATCCGACCGATCGGCTCATTGGCCAGATCTTGAAGCCGCTGAAGGCTGAGGTAAGAGCGCTGTCTGCCGATCCGTTTGACGATGCGCTGATGGAGGCATTTCAAGCTTATTTAGAAGTGTGCCGCGAGTCTTTGGAGAAGGCGCAGGCAAAGTTTAAGTCGATGCCGAATCCGCCGGGGGTGGCGAGCGGAGCCGCGAATTTGTACTACTGCTTAAATCAGCTCGAAGACGGGATTGAGGAGATTGAGCGGTTCACCTATACCTATGACGACAGCTATCTGCACACGGGTCAGGAGCTGTTTCGGATTTCGGCGGGATTGAGGAAGGATGCGAAAGCGGAGATAAAGGCGGTTTTATAGCTGTTTTATAGAGACAGTTTTATCGCTACAATGATTCTTTGTCTTTGACTGGCCATAACTGGCCCCCGTTCGCTATGGCGCTTCCTATCGTTGCAATTATTGGTCGTCCGAATGTGGGCAAGTCGATGCTGGTAAATCGCTTCTCGGGGCAGCGGCAGTCGATTGTGTTTGACCAGCCTGGGGTAACCCGTGATCGCACCTATCAGCCATCTTTTTGGAAAGACCGCGAGTTTTTGGTCGTCGATACGGGTGGCCTAATTTTTGATGATGACACCGAATTTTTGCCCTATATTCGCGAGCAGGCAATGACGGCGCTAGCTGAGGCTTCGGCGGCTGTGTTTGTAGTGGATGGAAAGGAGGGGCCGACGGAGGGCGATCATGAGATTGCTTCGTGGATGCGATCGCAAAACCTGCCTATTATCCTGGCCGTCAATAAGTGCGAGTCTCAAGAAGACGGCCTGATTCAGGCTGCTCAGTTTTGGGAATTGGGCCTAGGCGAGCCTTACGCTATCTCAGCGATTCACGGCAGCGGTACGGGCGATATGCTAGATGCGCTGATTGAGCATCTGCCGGAGACGAGCGAAGTTAATGTAGAAGAAGAGGTTAAGGTCGCGATTGTTGGGCGGCCCAACGTGGGCAAGTCCAGTATGCTGAATGCCTTTGTGGGCGAGAAGCGTTCGATTGTGAGTCCGATTTCGGGAACGACTCGAGACTCGATTGATATGGTGGTGACTCGCGGTGAAGGGGAAGATCAGGTGCGCTATCGTCTGATCGATACGGCGGGCATTCGCAAGAAAAAGAACGTAGACTTTGGGCCAGAGTTTTTTGGCATTAACCGGGCGTTTAAAGCGATTAAGCGAGCGGACGTGGTGCTGCTGGTCATCGACGCGCTAGACGGAGTGACTGAGCAAGACCAGAAGCTGGCTGGGCGAATTGAGGAAGAGGGCCGGGCCTGCATCATTGTGGTCAACAAGTGGGACGCGATTGATAAAGATTCGCATACTATTTACGAGTTTGATAAGACGATTGAGGCGAAGATTCACTTTTTGGGCTGGGCAACTCGGCTATATGTGAGCGCCTTGACGGGAAAAAGGCTGCCGAATATTTTAGATGCGGTAGATCAAGCGGTAGAAGAACATCGTCGCCGGGTGACGACTTCGGTGGTGAATGAAGTGCTAGAAGATGCGGTGAGCTGGCATACGCCCCCGACAACTCGGCAAGGACGGCAAGGGCGAATTTATTACGGGACTCAGGTGCGATCGCAGCCCCCTTCTTTTGCTTTATTCGTCAACGATCCCAAACTCTTTGGCGAGAGCTACCGGCGCTATATCGAGAAGCAGTTTCGCAAGAACCTGGGCTACGATGGCACCCCTATTCGTCTGATGTGGCGCGGTAAGAGTATGCGCGATATTGAACGCAGTAAAGGCGCGAACAGAGCCACCAAAGTGAGCCGGGCGAACTAGGGAAACTGAACAAACTCAAACATGGATTTACTGCGATCGCTTCCTATTGGCTTATATCTAGAACAGCCGGTTACCTGGCTTCACCGCATCGACGCCAGAGTAAAACTGATCTGGCTGCTGAGCGTTTTGCTAGCGCCTGTATTAGCTAGCTCGCCCTGCCGAATTGCGATCGTGGTGTTTCTGGTACTGCTGACTATTAGCGCCCGTATTCCCTGGCGGGTGTGGCGTCAGCAGATGGGTTGGCTGCTGACGCTAGGCGCGATTGTGACCCTGCTGCTGCTGATCATGCCGGACGGCATCGCGGTCACTCAGCAGCCTAGATTACCGACTGCGCAGATGGATCAAGATTGGCCAGATGGCTTTGATCCGCCGGAAGTGCTGCCAGTGGTGCCGACGGTGACCGGCTACCGGTACGACATCGTAGATATTGAGTTGCCTTTGAACTTAGGCATTCATGTGACGCAGCGATCGCTGCGGATTGCCATTAAAGTCAGCACCTTGCTGTTCACGCTGATTTATTCGACGACGCTATTTTTGCTAACGACAGCCCCAGAAGAAATCACCGAAGGGCTAGAAGATTTGATGCAGCCGCTACGGTGGATTGGCCTGCCGGTAACGGAGATTGCCCTGACGCTGACGCTAGCTTTACGGTTTATTCCACTGGTGCTAGAAGAAGTGCAAAACCTGGTGCGCTCGATTCGAACTCGGGCGATTAAGTGGCAAAAATTGGGGATTCGCAATTCGATTCAGATTGGGCTGATGGTGGCTGAGCGGCTAGTGCAAAACTTACTGCTGCGGGCCGAGCAGATTGCTAGTGCAATGCAGGTGCGCGGATTTACGAGTCCGAATGAGCATCGGGTGATGTGGCATCGGCTGAAGCTGAAGCGGTGGGACTGGTTTGTGATTGGTGGACTAGGCGTGTTCTGGTGGGCGCGAATTGCGTTTGGCGCAGAGACATAGGAGAGCCGTGCATGAAGCCCTGTTCTAATCTCTTTTGGCGATCGCTTCCCCTTTCAAACCGAACGGGCTCGCACGTTTTCGATGCGCTCTTTCAATCTCGTCTGACATCGGCTAACGCGATTTCAGGGACTGAAAGCATTGCGACTCTGCTAGAGAGCCCTTACCCATTGCCGCCGGGTTCGCTGCCCAAACAAGCGATCGCAATGGCCCGCTATTCTATCTGTGCAGGCCCCCCTCGAAGCGTCGATAGGCAGCTACAGCTATGGACGCCCGCAGTCGGTGAAGTTTTGCCGCTGTTCAAACAAATGGAGCAGCTTCGTAATACTGCATCTGCAACCACGATAGAAGGCGCTGCTGTAGATAGCGATCTGCCGTTTACGGGCGGTTGGCTAGGTTGGCTCGGCTATGACTTTGCCTGGGAGGTAGAACGGCTGCCTTATCTAAAAGCAGACCACCTGCCGTTTCCAGTGTCCTTTTGGTACGAACCGGCTGAGTTCGCGGTGCTTGACCATTTTCAACAGCGGCTATGGCTAGCTGCGGAAACGCTTTCTAAGCTGACAGATATGACTCAGCGGCTAGCTGGCTTTGATCCGTCTTGTTCTGCAGAGGCAGTGGAATACGCATTCTTTAAAGTTTGAGACTGAGCAGGCTGATTTTGAGCAGGCTGTTCGCGTAGCAAAAGATCATATCCGCGCGGGGGACGTTTTTCAGGTAAACCATTCTCTGAGGTTTTCGGCGCAGACGGACGCCCCTAGCTGGGACATTTATCGAACGCTGCAACGAATCAATCCTTCGCCGTTTGCTAGCTATTGGCGATCGCCCTGGGGAGATATTGTCAGCTGCTCGCCAGAGCGTTTAGTCCATCTAAAAGACAACCAGGTTCAGTCTAGGCCGATTGCAGGCACCCGGCCACGGGGCACTACGATAGCCGCTGACAAGCGTATTGCCGATGAATTAAGAGGCGATACAAAAGAACAGGCAGAGCACATTATGCTAGTTGACCTAGAGCGCAACGATTTGGGCCGAGTTTGCCAGTGGGGATCGGTTGCTGTCGAAGAGCTGATGACGATTGAACGCTATAGCCACGTTATGCACTTAGTGAGTAATGTGACTGGTAAGCTTCATCAGTCGGTAGCGGCATTAGTGGCCTCAATGTTTCCCGGTGGCACGATTACGGGCTGCCCTAAAGTTCGGTGTATGGAGATTATTGAAGAAATAGAACCCGTGCGCCGCAGTTTGTTTTATGGGTCTTGCGGGTATTTCGACCGACGCGGACGGTTAGATCTCAACATTTTGATTCGGACGCTGTTGCTAGCTGCTGAGATGAAAGATACTGGCCTAGCTATGCCCAGCTTAGATAGAGAAAGCCGCGATAGAGAAAGTCGCACAGTCTGGGGACAAGTAGGCGCTGGTATTGTGGCCGATAGCCAACCGGAGAAAGAGTGGGTAGAATCTTTACAGAAAGCTAAGGCGCAGCTAATAGCGTTAGGGCTTTGACGATAGCGTTAACCGTTGCTTATACGCTGCTTAGACAGCAGAACCAGCATAACGATGAGTCGGTTTGAGATGGCTTGCGCCGACGCAACCTCACAGAAATCAAGACTGCGTTAGAGAAGGGTATGGAATTGTATAAAAACGCTGTAAACTCGTTGACATGCTCTCCTTTCTAATTGCGCTAGCGTTCGTGATGAGATCCAACGCAGGTTGAACAATCTTGTGCTTAGCTACATAAAGCGATCGTTGTCCCGTGACTGTCCGTAAAGAGCGGTCTGCGCTGCTACTGACCCTGTCTAACAGCTCCAGTAGCCTACCCAGTCACCTTTTGACCTACTTTTACACTGCTTTTATATTGTCAATGCGCACCCTTTTTAAGCCAGAATGAGTACAGAAAATTACCTTGATCACCCTAACTTTGGCTTGCTTTTTAGAGTCTGTGTCATCGGTGAGGGGCAAGAGCTTTTTGCGACGCTATATGCTCACCGCCTGTTTTTCCTAGTGAAAAACGATGCCTCTGGGCTATCTTTTGAGCCAACCGGTCGAGTAGAGGCCAAGCAGCTAATCGAACAGCGGCTGAGAATGATTCGGCGTACGGGCGCACAGTTAGAGTACGACCAACTGCAAAAAACGTATAAGCAAGCCTTTTAGACGCCTCATCTAGCAGCGCTTCTTAGCTCTGCGGCCGAGTCATTTTTGCTAAAGGATCCTCCGTATAGCCCCAAAGCATAGTCTGGCAGTGAGATTGAGCAGAGGTGGAATGGTTGGCAGCAAAGGCATCGGATAGATTTCCTAAAAGAGGGTTGGGCATTGGATGAGGTGAGAGCGTCGATTGAGACGCGTTTGGAGACGATCCGAGCGGCTATTCCAGAGTCTGTTCGGCTAGTCGCGGTGACTAAAACGTTTGAGGCCCATATTGTGCGGTCTGCTTATGAGCTTGGCATCCGTGATTTTGGGGAAAATAAAGTTCAAGAGGCTTTAGAAAAGCAAGCGGCTTTGAGTGACATTACGGATGCAACCTGGCACTTTATCGGCCACGTGCAGTCTAATAAGGCTCGCAAGGTTCTAGAACATTTTGATTGGATTCATTCTGTAGATAGCCTAAAGCTGGCTAACCGGTTAGACCGACAGGCCGCAGAGCTCAATAAATCGCCTTACTGCTGCTTGCAGGTAAAGCTAGTGCCCGACCCTAGCAAAGATGGCTTTGAGCTTGATGAGCTGAAGGCGGTACTACCTGATTTAGACCAGCTATCGCACCTAAAGATTTGCGGACTGATGGTGATTTTGCCTTACGGTTTGAACCGGGCGCAGGCGACGGAGATTTTTGAGCAGGCTGAGGCGCTAAGGCGCGACTTGAAGCAGCAGCCCTGGCAGCATCTGCGGATGGATGAGCTATCGATGGGAATGTCGGGCGATTTTGAGCTGGCGATCGCAGCTGGGGCCACGATGGTGAGGATTGGCAGCGGACTGTTTGGCCGTCGCAGTTGAGCCGAAAGCGGAGAATCCTCGGTGAAAGCTTGCAAACCCGCTGTCACAAAAATAGACAACCGGGTATTGACATAACTATCAAAGCGTGGCGTAATGCTTGTGAATCTAGTTTCAACGCTAGATAAAACTAAGTCGTTAATTCCGGGAACTTTCTACTGCCCTTCTACTTGCCTGGGAATTACCTAAACAGGTGTCCCTAATGCGTTCGAGAGAGAGACAGGCCAAAAGTAAACCGATGGCCAGCCGATCGAAGCAGTCCGAAATTATCTAATATTATTTTTGATTTTCAGACGATTTATTGCTTTAATTGATGGCTATTCTGTACGGACTTCTGATAGCAAGGGCTATTCATACCCTAATAGCCTTCCTGCCTTTGCTAGCCGTTAACCTGGCGGCTAAAAGCGGGATCAAATTGCTTGCAGAAATGCCCTAGTTTTACGGTGACAACGCTGTACGATTTTTGGCCCTAGATTGCTAGGCTGAATTTGGTTGCGGTTGCGTTTTACCTAAGTCGTCAATGTCGTGATGGAGCACATCTGAATGAGTGGTCTTTTTGGAAAAATCAAGGATTTTGTTGGGTTAAACGATCCAGCAGACTATGAGTATGAATATGAGGAAGTAGAGGGCGAAGAGTACCAGAACCTCTATGAAGAGGAGAATACTGAGGAGGCGATCGCCGCTCCGATTCCGCCTGCTGAAGAGGCGCGCCCTGCCCGTCGTCGTATTCGCGAGAGAGTTTTGTCAACTGATTCTGGAATGGTGTCAATGAATAATGTGATTGGTATGCCTGGCGCAATGAACGGAATGTCTGAAGTGCTGGTGATGGAGCCTCGCACTTTTGAAGAAATGCCTCAAGCGATTCAGGCGCTGCGCGAGCGTAAGTCTGTGGTTTTGAACCTCACCATCATGGATCCTGACCAGGCTCAGCGGGCGGTTGACTTTGTAGCGGGCGGTACGTATGCAATGGACGGCCACCAAGAGCGCATCGGCGAGAGCATTTTCTTGTTTACGCCTAACTGTGTTCAGGTGAGTATGCCAACTGAGGGTGAAGAAGGCTTCACGAATCAGGAGCCTGCCAATGCCCCTCGTCAGACCGCACCTACGCCTGCTTGGGCAACCGAACAGATTGCCCGTATGGCATAGTCGCCAGTTGAGCAATGTAGTTAGCAACTCGGCTAGCGAATGGTTTAGTTAGAAACGACGACGACTTGGATGCAGCCGTCAGCTCAATGATTTGCTGTTCTAGAAATGGGACGAGCGCCCTATTCACGGTATGCTGTGGGGGAAATTCATTAGAGCTGTCGGCTGTTGTCTGTAAGACTTGGCATCATTGGCGGTGGGGTAATGGGCGAAGCGCTATTATCTCGCTTGCTTTCGCAGGGGCTATATGCGCCGAATGAGGTGCTGCTAGGCGAACCTTCTCCTGAACGGCGTCAGGTGCTCTCGGAGCAGCATTCAATTCAGACGAGCGCGGTTAACCGAGAAGTGATTGAAGCGAGTCGAATTATTTTGCTCGCGGTGAAGCCTCAGATATTTGAACTGGTTGCCAAAGATTTTGCGGCTGCACGCAGCGAAGCGCCGCCTTTAGTAATTTCTATTTTGGCTGGAATAACGCTTGCTAAGTTAGAAGAAGCTATTCCGGATTCTCCGGTTGTTCGAGCCATGCCGAATACGCCTTCTACGGTGGGCGCTGGGATGACTGCGATCGCACTGGGCAGCAAAGCCGGTAGCGAGCACGGCGAACTAGCGATGGAGATGTTTGCGGCAGTGGGCGAGGTTGTTCAGGTCTCGGAAGGGATGATGGACGCGGTGACCGGGCTTTCTGGCTCTGGCCCAGGCTATGTGTCGATTGTGATTGAAGCGCTAGCCGATGGGGGCGTGGCTGCAGGGCTGCCAAGGGCGATTGCTAACCAGCTAGCGGTGCAGACCGTGTTGGGGACAGCGCAGTTAGTGCAGAAAACCGGTATTCATCCCGCTGAGCTAAAAGATAGAGTAACTAGCCCAGGTGGTACGACGATTGCCGGGATTGCTTGCCTAGAAGAGCTGGGCCTGCGGTCATCGCTGATAGAGGCTGTAAGAGTGGCGAGTTCTCGATCTCGCGAGCTAGGCAAAGCCTCTTCGTAACTCGCCGCTTAACTTTTAGAGCTGCCTTTGACTCGTCCTTTGTGGTAAATCCGTCGTCGATTTGTATAAGTCTGCTGCTATGCCTCCCGAAGATCCAATTGCTCCCGATAGCCCATCTAGTAACGACATTTCTGACGGCGGCGACGGTTCTAGTCGGCCAAGACCGTTAGGACTACAGCGCTCGGATCGCGGGCTAGGCGCTTCTAGCAGTGGGTTTAGGCGAGCTGCCTCAGGACCTGGCGGCTCGTCTGGAGCGGAGGCGGATATGGCGCAAATAGTACGTTTGGGCCTGCAGGAGTTAGATGCTCAGCGCCGAGAATTGCAGCGAGAGATAGAGCAGCTAGAGCGTCGTAAAGAGCGTTTGGAAACGGAGATGCGCACCAATTTTGCGGGCGCTTCGCAGGACATTGCGATCCGCGTACAGGGGTTTAAAAATTACCTGGTCGGCAGTTTGCAAGATTTGGCAACAGCGGCAGAAGAAATTGATTTGCTGCCGTCGCCAAAAGCGGCTTCGCCTGAGCTACCGGTTCCTGCTGCCCCAGTTCAGAGTAGCGACGATGAGATTATTCCTTTGGCGGCGCAGCGGTTTGCTGAACAGCGCGATCGCATCCACAACCAGTTGGATCAATATCGCACCCGGCCCGATTACTACGGCCCGCCCTGGCAGCTTCGACGCACCTTCGAGCCCATTCACGCAGAGCGCACGTCGAGCTGGTTTTTTAATCAGAGCGGACGCGGCTCGATTAAGAGTTTGGGGAGCCGATTGCAAAATGTACTAGTCGCGTCGGCAGCCATTTCCTGCCTGTATTCAATTTACGGACAGCGGCTGTGCGTGCTGGTGCTCGCGACAACGCCCGAGCGACTGGGCGAGTGGCGGCGCTGGCTGCAAGATTGCCTAGGGATTGACCGGGCTGACTTTGGCTCGAACCGAGGGGTAATGCTGTTTGAGGCGAGTGAACCGATGGCTCAGCGGGCTGAGCGTTTGCTAGAAAACAGCAGAATTCCTTTTTTGATTATGGATGAGGCCGAGGACAAAGTGAGCCTTTCGCTGCTGCAGTTTCCACTGTGGTTAGGCTTTGCGCCTGACCCGGCAAATCCGTCAACCGATTACGACTATTACTAAGCGCCTACTAAACGCCGTTTCACTACAAACTCAATCACGAATTATCATGTCTGGTGCTGTCACTGCCATTTTGCTAGCGGGCCTGCTAGCGGCCTATCTGTTGGGATCGATTCCAACGGGGTTTGTGTTGGGTAAGGCGATCGCGGGCATCGATATTCGCGAACATGGCTCTGGTAACACTGGGGCGACCAACGTTTTTAGGGTCGTGGGCAAAGGTGCTGGAATTGCAGCGCTGGTCGTTGATTTGCTAAAAGGTGTTTTTGCGGTACTGCTGCTAAGAGCGATTGCGACTCATTTTGAGATGGCCGCTGACTGGCAATCGTGGGTTTTGGTGACGGCTGGGCTGCTAGCCGTGGTTGGCCATAGCAAGTCTGTTTGGCTGGGGTTTGCCGGTGGAAAATCGGCGGCAACTGGACTGGGCGTTTTGCTGGCGCTGGCCTGGCCAGTCGGACTGAGTGTGGCAGCGGTGTTTGGAATTGTGCTGGCGATCTCGCGGACGGTTTCAGTGGGATCGATCGCAGCGGCGGTTTCGGCGATGGTTTTTATGTGGGTGACGGATCAGCCGTTAGCCTATTTACTGGTGGCGATCGCCGGTGGCCTTTACGTGGTGCTTCGACATCGCAGCAACATTTCTCGGCTGATAGCGGGTACTGAGCCGAAGACGTTTGGCAGCTAAGCGCACTCGCTGTAAAGGTCTACTGTAAGTGTCTATACGGCGCAGTCTAGGCAATGCTTTTCTAACTGAGCGCGGAGTTCATTTGGCGAAAACAGCACTGGCAAAAAGTGGATGCTGTTGATCTCTTTGAAATAAAACAGAATGGGCACGGCAGGCCAAAAGACTTTCCAGGTTTGCCAGTCTGCATAGGGAAATGTTTTGAGCAATCCCTCGTTTCTACGGACTTCTAAGGCAATCTCCGTAAAGACGAGCCGAATGGTCGTGGTTTGGTAGAGCAAAAACAAGCCAAAAACCGCGACTAAAAGACCTATGCCTAACTGCACCCATAGGAGTGGCAAAGATAGCAGCACAATCGCGATTGGTAGGTTGTAGCTGGGCGTGAGGATGTTGGTGCTAGTGGTTGTCATAGGTTGAGGTGCGGGGGCGTGAGGTGCGGGGACTATAAGAGGATTTAGACGGGTAAGCTACACCCCTGCGAGGGCGCTGCCGGTGCCTTGAAACATCACCCAAGAAAGAAAGAAATTGACAACGAAGATTGCCAGGAGTGACGTGACTACAGCGGTGGTGGTGGACTGACCTACGCCTTTGGCCCCGCCGGTCGTGGTTAGACCCCAGCTAGAGCCGATAACGGCAATGAGAATACCGAAGATGACCGCCTTGATTAAGGCGCTAGCCAAGTCCCAGGTCGTTAGGAAGTTACGGGCGGACGAGATGAAAACGTTGGACGAGATGCCGTAGAGGTTGGTTGCTACTAACAACCCGCCAATCATGCCGGTAATGAACGCGGTAATGCTAAGGAGTGGCATCATTGTTGCGCAGGCGATAACGCGTGGAATGACCAGGTAGTCTACCGGGTCGCTTTTTAGCATCTGAAGCGCGTCTATTTGCTCTGTGACTCTCATAGTGCCAATTTCGGCGGCAAAAGCTGAGCCGACGCGTCCCGCTAAAACGACGGCTGTGAGTACGGGTGCAAGTTCGCGTGCGAGCGTGAGCGCCAAAATTCCACCAATCGCATCAGTGGCGCCAAAGGTGATGAATTCTCGGGTGACTTGAATGGTGAAAACCATGGCCACAAATAAAGCGGTAACTAGCGCAATGATCAGTGATTCTGGGCCGACTGCTGACATTTGCTCTATCGTATTGCGGCGGTGGATAGGTTTGGTGATGATGTGAATAAGAACTTGACCTCCTAAGAATATGGCCGCGAGCAGCCGCTGCAACCAAACGATGAGCGCTGGGGGAATGAGAGAGGAGGTGCGAGTCATGGCAGCGTTTTTGGGAGGTGAGCCGAAGGCCGTTAGTGTAGGTAGCACGAGTAGCGATCGCAACAGAACGGTCAGAATTGGCAATGGTAAACTATATTTTATGAAAATTTAAGATTTACCAAGCTGAAAAGATGTTGGTAAACGCGTTAGTTAGAATAAGTAAGCATCAGGCTAGTTCTATATTGACTTGAGATATGCCCGTGCGGCTGCGTACCTGACAAAACTCTATGGTTGATGTTGTCATGGCTACCTTATTACATTTTTTCGGTTCGCTCGTGATCGCACTTTTGGTAGGCTTTATGCTTTCGCTGAGCGCTCTGGTCGCGAGCTTGAGTAGTTTGGCGATGTTTAAGGCGTCTCCGGCCGGAGCGATCGCGCAGCCGCTGTATCGAGGAATGCGCGAGTTTTTGGCCGCGTTTGGCGGCGGTAGCTGCTGGGATGGAACGATTGCGATCGCGCTAACCGTTGGCGTGGTGAGCGGGCTGTGGCACGCTTTTAGCATTTATAAGCATAAGCAAAGAGATAGCTGGCGCTTGGTCGCTGCGAATGCCTCTACCCGTTTGTCTCGCAGTATACCAAAGCTATAGACTTCTCCACTTTACGGGTCTGCATCCTAGAAGGGCACTTGTTCGTACCTGGCAATGGGCACCCAGAATGGGACAAAAAAAACTATGCTAATAAGCAGTGTTTTACAACAACTCGTTTAGGTGCTATGGGTCTTCGCCCTTCTTTTCGTCGCTTAGCTGGCTTTCTTTCCTATTTTGACTGGCTTTATTTGTCAGCTTATAAGCCAGCTTTAGGGCCATTTCGTATCAGGCTTGTGGCTTCTGCGCTGGCCTTTTTGTTTGGTTGGAGTGCGATCGCGCCCTCCGCGTTTGCGCAAGACAAACCCAACTCCATTCAGCCTTATATAGACCGCGTGGCCGCAGAAGTCACCGAATTTACGCTAGACAATGGCATGAAGTTCATTGTGCTAGAGCAGCATGAAGCCCCCGTCGCTTCGGTGATGCTGTATGCCAACGTAGGCGCGTCGTACGAGGAAGACGGCCACACTGGCGTGGCGCATTACCTAGAGCATTTGGCCTTTAAAGGAACTACGCGCATTGGCACCACAAACTACGCTGCCGAGAAAGTAGCGATCGATAAGCTCGATGCGGTGTTTGATCAGATGATGGCGGCTGAGGCGGCAGGTGATGATGCCAAGGCTAGTGAACTACAGGTACAGTTCGCCGCGCTGCAAGACGAAGCGGCCTCTTATGTAGAGCAGAACAAATTTGGCCAGATTATTGAGCAGGCAGGTGGCACCGGTCTAAATGCGACGACCTCTGCCGATGCCACCCGATATTTTTATAGCTTGCCTTCTAACAAGCTAGAGCTTTGGTTCTCACTAGAATCAGAGCGATTTTTAGATCCGGTTTTTCGTGAGTTTTACAAAGAGAAAGAGGTGATTTTAGAAGAGCGCCGGATGCGCGTAGACAACTCACCGATTGGCCAAATGATTGAGCGGTTCTCGGAAGTAGCCTTTACCGAAAATCCCTATCGCCGTCCGGTGATTGGCTACATGGACGATTTGCGTAAGGCGACTAGAGCCGACGTGAAGGCGTTTTTTGACACCTACTACGGCCCCAGCAACTTAATTGCTTCAGTGGTTGGCGATGTGGATCCAGCGCAGGTTAAGCAGCTCGCCGAAGCCTATTTTGGCCGCTATCAGTCGCGGACGAACCCGCCTACGCTGATGGTGAATGAGCCTGCTCAAACTGAAGAAAAAGACTTTACGCTGGAGCTGGTTTCGCAGCCCTGGTATTTGGAAGGCTATCACCGCCCTGGTATTTCTAATCCTGACCAGGTGGTGTACTCCATGATAGACAGCATTTTGACGGGGGGCCGTACGGCTAGACTGTACAAAGCGCTAGTAGAACCTCAGATCGCATTAGATGTGGGGAGCGCCAACGGCTTTCCGGGCGATAAGCAAGATACGGTGATGCTGCTGTACGGGTTGACAGCACCCGGACATACCGTTGAAGAAATTGCGGTGGGCTTAGAAGGCGAGCTGACTCGATTGCAGGAGGAGCCGGTAGATAAGGCGACCCTAGATCGGGTGAAGACGCAGGCTAGAGCTGGGCTGCTGGGGCAGCTAGATTCTATTTCGGGAATGGCCAGTTTGCTCACTGAGTACGAAGCTAAAACAGGAGACTGGCGCAACGTATTTGAGGAGCTGCGAGCGATTGAGGCAGTCAGTGCCGACGACGTGCAGCGAGTGGCAAGAGCTACTTTTAGCCCGACGAATCGTACGGTTGGTAAGCTGATTTCGGCGGGCGAAGGCGCTTTGATTGAAGCTCCGCTACCGGGTACAACATTGCCGGATGAAGGCGAACCGGGGCGATCGCCCGAAGGGCCTACACAACCGCCCGACCCACAGCCATCGGAAGATCAACCATCGAGGACCAGCCATCGGAAGACCAGCCATTAGATGCTCAAACGCCTGATACTGCTAACCCAGATACAGAGACTATGGGCAGCCCTGAAGACATTGCACCTGCTCCATTGGCACCTACGCCGACTGAAGGTAAGAAACCAGGCGCTACGCCCGTTCGCGGTCTTTATTAAACGGTCGTTATTAAGCGGTTGTTATTAAATAGTCGGCAGTTAATTAGTCATTCAGTAATCAGCAGTTAACCCATCATTAAGCTAAGCGATTCATCAAGGAAATTCATGGATTCGATTTCACGGCGCATCCGCAAACGTCTCTTGCCTCTATTGTTTTTGACAGTAGCTACTTTTGCCACTTTGCTAACGGTGAGCTGGCCAAGACCGGTTCAGGCTATAGAAGCAAAGCCCTACGAAGCGCTAAGCTTTCCAGCGCTAGGCGAAATTCAGATTCCAGAATTTGAGCGCTACGAGCTAGATAACGGCTTGGTGGTGTATTTGCTAGAAGACCACGACTTACCTTTGGTGAGCGGTTCGGCTACTTTTCGTACGGGCGACTACTTGGTAGACCCGACCCAAACTGGGCTGGCCGGAATTACGGGTGAAGCAATGCGGCTAGGCGGCACTGCAAACCATGCGCCCGACGAGCTGAGCGAAATGCTGGAGCAGCGAGCGGCTTCTGTAGAGACAAGCATTGGCGATACGTCGGGGAGCGCCAGCTTTTCCGCTTTAACCGAAGATTTGCCAACGGTGTTCGATTTGTTTGCTCAGGTAATTACGCAGCCTGCGTTTGATGAGGAGCAGCTCGCGCTGATTTTGGGCCGGACAGCGGGTGGCATTGCTCGCCGGAACGATTCGCCGGATGATATCGCCTCGCGTGAGTTTAATAAGCTAATTTATGGCAACCAAAGTCCCTATGCTCGAATGGTTGAGTACACAAACTTAGATGATATTAGTCGCGACGATGTGGTGGGTTTTTATGAAACGACGCTGCGCCCTGAGAGTACGATTTTAGGGATTGTCGGTGACTTTGACCCGGCGCAGATGAAAAGTGCGATCGCTCAATCTTTGGGAAAATGGGAATGTGCTGATAAGTCTGCTATCCCGAATCCGCCGGAGGGGGCTCAGCAGCAGCCGTCTGGTTTGTTTGTGGTTAATCAGCCGCAGCTAACGCAGAGCTATATTCATATTGGACATATTGGCGGTGAGCTGAGCAATCAGTACCATGCGTCGATGTCGGTGCTAAACGAAGTACTGAACGGTTTTGGTGGCAGACTGTTCAATGAGATTCGCTCTCGGCAGGGCCTAGCCTATAGCGTCTATGCGTTTTGGAGTCCTCGCTACGACCATAACGGTTTGTTTATTGGCGGCGGGCAAACGCGCTCTGAGGCTACGGTGCCGTTTGTGCAGGCGATGTACAAAGAGATTGAGAAGATTCGCTCTGAGCCGATTACTGAGCAGGAACTGGCGTTTGCCAAAGATTCGGTGCTCAATAGCTTTGTATTTAATTTTCAGACCCCAGGGCAAACGCTATCGCGCTTGATTCGCTATGAGTACTACAACTATCCGTCGGACTTTGTTTTTCAGTACCGAGATGGCGTAGAAAATGCGACGGTAGAAGATGTATTGGCGGCAGCGCAGGCGAACTTGAAGCCGGAACAGCTCGTTACGATTGTGGTGGGCAATACGGCGGACATTAGTCCAGGACTAGACGCGCTAAAAGCTGAAATTACGCCTATCGACGTTTCGATTCCTGCGCCTGTGGGACTGTAGGCACATAGCCAGATTAAGCTAGCCAGACCAGGCCAGCCAAATCAAGCTAGCCAGATTAAGCCAGCCAGAGCGTCTGCCGATAGACATTCTGACTGGCTTTTTTGTTGCATGGCAAGCGTGCTGCTGTCTCGCTACAGGCTGCTTGCAGAAATATGGCGGAGGTGGCTGATAGTTTAGTACTACTTGGCCGATCTTAGAGAATCCGTAAATTCAGCGTTGTATCAGGTTTCAATAAAAGTTGATGCTGACTTTATTCTCTATTTATCTACGGCTGACTAGTCTGATGTTAACCATCAGGAAATCTGCTATCAGGAGTGAGTGGCCTAGCCACATCTACAGCTATGAGTATTGCCCCTTATAAAATTCGGCGAATGACGCTAGATGGTGCTCGGCAGCGAGTGAAGATGCATTCGCTAGTGAGCCATCCGAATGTGAAGGCCGCGAACCAGGCGGATTTGCCGGGCTACTTTGTGATGAGTACTGCGCCTTGCAATACGGACGATAAAGCGGCTTTTACTACGTCAAAGAATAACTCGGAGGCACAGGCTAGAGCCGGCATTCGGGCGATCGCACAAGATCTACACCGCATTGAGACTGATGAAACCATTGCCGAACCGCCCGAACTCACTGTGGCTGTCCATGGCTATAACACCGAAGAAAACGGCATCAGGGCCTGGTATAGCGATATGTATCGGCACGTTGCTCAAGACGATCTGCATATTCGTTCGCAGCGAAATTTGGTGTTTGTGGGCTATCGGTGGTCTTCGGAACGGCTGTCTGTCAAGCTGAGCCATCTGTGGACCAATATGCGAGCGCTGCCGGAAGTGCCGCAGGCATTTTTGGCTTTAGGTCTGTTGGTGGTGCTGAGCTATTGGGGCTGGGCGCTCCTTTGGGGCCATTCTCAAGGTGCGAACCGCTGGTTAGGCTTGTTTTTTCAGGCGTGTTTTGGGAGTGCGATCGCATCTACGATGCTGATCTTGACCCTGCTGCTGCTGCGCATTACCGGCTACTTCCGCGACGTGTACCGGGCCATTAACTTTGGCGTACCCGATCTGACCGAGCTGATTCGTCAGATCGATCAGGCGGTCGTGGAGCTAAGAGCTGAGGATTTGCGCCGCGAGTATCGCGATGTTATTGAGGCGATTCGCCAGGCCAAACAACAGAGCGATCGGTATCAAAAAATCCGTCTTAACTTTTTGGGCCACAGTATGGGTGGCTTAGTGATTACCAACGTGGTACGAATCCTCTCTGATGTGTTCGATACGCGCTCGATTGACCGCGATCCGCCGTCTGAAATTGGTAATACGCTGAGCTTGGGTCGTTTGATTTTGGCTTCGCCTGATATTCCTGTGCTTTCGATTGTGTCGAGCCGAGCGAATGGACTGGCCTCTTCTCTCAGGCGATTTCGAGAGGCGTATCTATTTAGCAATGAGGGCGATCTGGCGCTGCGGCTGGCTTCTACAACGGCGAACTATATTTCTTTTCCGAGTAGCGGTCAGAGTCATGGCCATCGGTTGGGCAGCATTGCGCTAACAAATAAGGTGTATAGCAAGGGCGTCATTAATTTGCCGTTGCTGCGAGAGCATTATGTAAAGGATCTAAGCCTGTGCGATGCGATTATTAAAGACCCGCTAGATATTTTGAACTGTTTGTTTATTACGCACAGCTCGGGCAAGGGTAAGAAGGGTCGGGGCTATCTTTCTTTGGGCGATTTGTTTAGAGACGAGACTCAAAAAAAGACTCGCGCGACGCTGGCTGATTTGTTTACTTTTTTTGACTGCACAGACTATAAGGATTACCGCTTGGAGCTAGGGCGAAACGGTGGCCGCAAGTATTCTGCGCACAAAACAGGGTTGCTCACTCGCGCTAAAGAGAAAGAGAATCTGAAGCTATGGGACTATATTGAGCTGATAATCGACTCGCTGCTAGGTCGGCGCGATGTGCACGGCGGTTACTTTCAAGGTGAGTACAGTCGGCGGCTGATGTATCGAATCGCGTTTTTGGGCTTTGAGGGGACTTTGGGTGCGATCGCTAAAGAATCCATTGCGGTAGAAGCTGACGACCGAGAGTGCGCACTAGATGTGTTTGACCAGCGCTGCGCTGAAAAGGGCATTCAGGTGTATCTATCGCCGCTGAGATATCGGGTTGATGTGCAGGGCGCTGACTTGAAAGTCTCTAAAAAAGAGATGCTAGACACGGTGAATGCAGAAAAAACAAAGGCCGCTGATAGCGAGCTGCCTGATGCTTTACCGGTTCCTAGTGAAGTGGCTTCTGCTGAGTTTAAGGGCACGACTCAGCTTGGGCCGTCAGTTCCTTCAGCAGGTTAGAGACTTCCTCGGCCCGGTTCATCACCATTAGGTGGCCGCTGTTTTCTACGGTGTAGTCTGGCTGAACGTAGCGGTACGGAAAAATGCGATCGCGCTTTCCATGCACCTGTACTAAATTTTCGAGCACCGCTTGATTTTGCCAAACAACAACTTTGTGCAGTGCCCACTTTAAAAAGTGAGGATCAGTTTCAATTAAGATTGTCTTCAACAACTTTTTTTGATCTGAATTCTCTGGCGCAAACAGCCAGTAAGCGAGCCAATAGAAAGCGAACAACAAACTTTTAAAGGGTGCAATGCGGTGCACAGGCACTAGCTTGAACAGCTTAAAGTAGAACGGGACTTCGAGTCTATCTTTAACGCTAGAGAGCAAAATTACTTTTTCTGTAGGAATTTGCTTTGCAATTTCGACCGCGACGATGCCGCCAAAAGAAAGACCTACGACTATCGGATTCTCGTCTTCTATCTGCGCTGATAATCTTTTTGCGTAGTCCTCAATGGTTTCTCTTTTTTTAGGAGAGATCCACTCTATGTGAACCGGGCGATAGTCATCGGCGCGAAGCCACTGAAAAATGCGCCGATCTGCGCCTAATCCGCTCAGAAAGTAGATAGGCTTTAGCTTGGCAGCGGCTATTTCTGCGGCTGTAGGCGAGGGTTCGCAGACATCTTCAGCCGCTTGTATCAAGGCTTCTTCTTGAGGATTTGCCTGTTCTGGGGTCATCGGCTCCATTTAGTGAGGTGCGGCGGCGTAAGTTCTTAGGTTGCGGGTTTCTCTCTATATATCATTGGAATATAGCATTGGAAGCTTGCCTGTCCTGTTTTTAAGTTTGCCGATGAAGCGTTTGGGCGATCGCCTGCTGCCATCCTCGCCGCAAATCAATCCTTTGCTCATGACTGATGGTTGGCTCAAACTGCTTATCCATTTGCCACAGATCGGCTAGCTCTGCTTGCGTCTTCCAATAGCCTACGGCCAACCCGGCTAGATAAGCTGCACCCAAGGCGGTTGTTTCAGTCACTCGAGGCCGCACTACCGGAATCCCTAGCAGGTCAGCTTGAAACTGCATCAGCAGATCGTTGCGCGAGGCGCCTCCATCTACTCGCAGCTCTAAAATTTCTATCTCAGAATCTTGACGCATCGCATCGAGCACATCTGCGGTTTGGTAGGCAATGCTTTCTAGCGCAGCGCGAGCGATGTGGGCGGCGGTTGACCCCCGAGAAAGTCCGGTAATGGTGCCGCGAGCATAGCTATCCCAATGAGGCGCACCTAGCCCAACAAAAGCCGGGACAAGGTAAACGCCATCTGTATCGGGAACGCTTGCAGCTAGCGCTTCTACTTCTTCGCTGTTGCGGATAATGCCTAGACCATCTCGCAGCCACTGCACTACCGCGCCTGCGATAAATATCCCGCCTTCTAGGGCGTAGGTTGTGCGGTTGTCGATATTCCAAGCAACGGTTGTGAGCAGCTTGTGGTTGGATGTAACCGGTTTTTCGCCCGTATTTAACAACATAAAGCAGCCGGTGCCGTAGGTGTTTTTGACCATTCCAGGCTTCAGCGCCGCTTGCCCAAAGGTTGCGGCCTGCTGGTCTCCGCCAATGCCTGCAATGGGAATTTGTGCGCCGAGGAGTCCCGCTGCTGTTTTGCCGTACACCTCAGAAGAGCTGCGAACCTCTGGTAGAAGGCTGCTGGGAATATTGAGTAGAGATAGGAGTTCGCTGTCCCAACTACCCGTATGGATGTTGTAAAGCATGGTACGGCAGGCGTTGGAGGCGTCGGTAATATGCAGCGCACCGTTTGTGAGCTTCCAGATTAGCCAGCTATCAATAGTGCCGAAGGCGAGTTCGCCGCGACTGGCTTTTTCTCTTGCTCCTGCCACGTTGTCTAGCAGCCATCTTATTTTGGTGCCGCTAAAGTATGCGTCTACGACTAAGCCGGTTTTATCTTGAAACAACTTTTCGTGTCCGGCGGCTTTTAGCTCGTCGCAAAATTCTGCGGTGCGCCGATCTTGCCAAACAATAGCGTTGTGAATGGGCTTCCCGGTTGTTCTATCCCAAATAACGGTTGTTTCTCTCTGGTTGGTAATACCAATGGCGGCAATATCGCTAGCGGTAATATTTAGAGTGGCTAGCGCCTCGTTAACAACGCCTACTTGCGAAGCCCAAATCTCGCTGGCATCGTGTTCTACCCAGCCAGAGCGCGGAAATATTTGCCTGAATTCCTTTTGCGCAACAGAGCAGATGGTGCCTTTGGGGTCGAAGACGATCGCCCGCGAACTGGTCGTGCCCTGATCGAGCGAGAGAATGTATTTTGTCATTTTATGAGCCGTGCAGCTTTGAGTGCAGGGCCAGCAACGCATGAGATATTCTATCTTGCTGGCGTCGAGCTAGGTTGTTGGGCTAGGTTGTTGGGCTAGGTTGCCGAGCTAGGTTGCCGACTTAGCTCAGGACTGCCAGGATTCGGCTGCGTTGAGATAGCAAAGGCTGCTGTAAAGGTGGAAGGCAACATCCCAGTCGCTAGGGGCGCGGCGGTCGATGTCTAGGTTTGGCGCAATGACCGGGAGTAGGCTAATGAATTCTAAGGCGCCTTTGCCAAAGCGCGTAAATTCGGCGTGCTGTGGACTTTGGGTTGAAGCCGAGATATTGGCTAGCATCTGGTTCCATAGGATGCGGCTGTTGATTTCAAGCTGCGTGGCGATCGCAATTCCCTGCTGATATTTGTAGAGGCGATCGCACAGTCTTAATACAATCTGTCTTTGTGGTAAATGAAAATCTACGACCTGGGCATAGTCTTGAACCTGTTCTTTGTGCTTGGTTTTTCCCCAAGGGCCTAAATCAACAACTTGCTCGAAAATGGGTAGCTGGCCGATTACGCGCTGACTGGCTTCTGCCCAATCAAAGGTGATTTTTCCTAGCTGGCCATCGCTGCTTTTGCAGATCACGGTGGGCTGAGGCGTCAGCGCTTCGAAGTAGCAAATTTGAAAGGTTTGAAGCGCTTTAATATCGCTAATTTTGGCGCTGAGCGTCGGCACCTGGGCCTGCGCTAGGGCTTTGCGGTAGTAGCTAATATCTCCCCAATTGCCGGTGCGATAGAGCCGAAAACCCGCGCTGGGCACCTTTTGCCGGGCAGTGTAGGCGTCCAGGTTGAATACTTTGGCAATCGCTTGGATGACCTGCTGTTGTTGAGATTTTGGCGGAGATGCGATCGCTAAAATAGCGGGTTCTTTACCACCGGTTGACGTTCGAGCCTGCTCTAGAGCCGCTGCTACTTTTGCCGCCTGCTGTTTTTGCACCCGCTGCAATCCAGCGCGAGCTTGTCCCATTAGCTTCCCGCTGGGCGTTTGCTTTAGCAGCTTCAGATAGTTCTTCTCAGCGGCCTCGAACCGATTTGTCTTTTCCTGTAGCTGCGCTGCATATAGCCTAAGCGATGGATTCGCTGGCTCTTTGACATGCCACTGCTTTAGCAGCCGAGTGACTTGCTGATAGTCACAAATTTCTAGGGCGGCGACGATTTGGGCTTCCATAAAGATGCAAAACGATAGTCACTCATAGTTTTCCCGTTTGTTTCTATCCTAGCTTCCCTATCCCAGCTTCTCTATTCCAGCTTTCCTAATCTGCCTAGAGCTTAGATATCCTGAAACTCTAGAACGCTGACTTCTCCTTTGGCGGCGTTTTTGTACTGCTCAGCGGTAGCTTCGATCTTTTTTAGTTGGCCTAGCGCCCGGCTACAGGGAAAGCCATAGGCTGCTTGGACGCGATCGCTTGCAATCGTCAAAGACTCTCTCGACTTTTCTAAAAACTCGCTAATGGTGTAAGTCTCACCGGGTTCAAAGTACTTTTTTACGATTAAAGAGGGCGAATAGCAAGTCTCTTGCTTGCCGTCGGGCCACTGGATTTTGAAGTTTACTTCAGGCATAGGGAAGACCTTGTGAACAATGTTTATTTTAGCGGTTGAGCGAGCTGGTAATACAGGTCTAGATGCTGTTTGGCGGAAGCTTCCCAGCTATATTGCTTGGTTGCTAGGCGAGCATTCTCAACTAGGCTTTGAGCGACGTTGGGTTCGATTATTTTTAGCATGGCTTGGGCGATCGCATCCACATTGAGTGGGTCAACCAAACAGGCCGATTGCTGGGAGAGGAATTCGGTGAACGGGGGTTGATTGGAAGTGAGTACCGGAAGGTGTGAGGCGATTGCTTCTAAAACGACTAGCCCCCAGCCTTCTTTGATGGAGGGAAAGGCAAAGGCGTCAGCTAGGCGGTAGAGGGCGGGCAAGTCATCATCTGGAACAACTCCCGGTAGAATCAACGCATTTTCCAGACAATAAGTTTTGGCTAGCGACATAAAGTCTTTTCGGTAGTCTTGATAGTCAAACAGCGTCGCACCGCCTGCTATGACTAGCTTGGCGTCAGGCTGCTTTTGCTGCACCTGATAAAAGGCTTTGAGCAAATTAATTGAGTTTTTGCGAGGTTCGATGCCGCCTACGGTGAGATAGATGGGGTAGCCATGAATGCCGTAAGCCTGGGCTAGTTTTGGTTCTGATGCGTCAAGTGTGGGTGAGAAGCGATCGCTCACTCCGTTGGTTACTCGATGCGCCTCAATGCCGTAGTCTGCTTTTAGCGCCGTTTGCCATACCTTGCTAACGCAGAGACATCGATCTGGCTGGTAGATAGATTTGCGCTGACAATCTTGAAGATAGGGACTGTTGAACGCTTCGATATGATGAACGGTACGCACAAAGTGAGAGAGTCTGGCCGCTGACCTTGAGCTGTGCTAGCGCATTGGCGCTTAGACAATCTTGAGCGTGGTAAATATCGTAATGAGTTTTGTGATGCTTAAAGAACTGTACAAACTCTTCTATTCGCTGATGAATTAATTGGTCGATGCCGCCGTTGCAGGGTTGGGCGGGAACGGCGCAGGTTGTAAAACTAACCTGACGATGAAATCCCTGGCCGTCTTTATCTAGTGCGAAGACGCAGGGGTCGTGCCCTAATTCGAACAGCGCCTGGGCTAGCTCTAGCGTATGGATGACGCTGCCTCTGGGTTTTGTGGAGTAGGTGAGCAGGGCGATTTTGAGCGACATTAGGAGGGCGGCAGGAGGGCGACGCGCTAAAGAGATACTTTTTGATTGAAGCCGGTGAGCGATCGCGCTAAATCCCAAAAAAGCTGTTGCTCTTCCTCCCATCGAATGGAGACTTTTGATCCGGTTTGGATCTCTCCTACGGACGCGCAGGTAATGCCATGAGGAGAAAACAGATCGCTTACTTGCTGGAAATTTTTAGGGGGTACGCTGAGTAAAAATCCGAAGCTCGGAAAACTGGTTAGCCATCGGTGAAAATCAACGTTTTGAGGCCGAGGAATGCAGTCAAGATTGAGCGTCGCGCCGCAGTTAGAAGTTTCACAGAGCATCAGTAAGGTGCCTACCAAACCGCCCATGCTAATGTCTTTTCCCGCATGGCACAGCTTCGATTTGGCAAGTGCCGGCAGGCAGGAGAGCTGTTCCCTGAGCTGATCGGGATTGCTTTTCGTTGAGGCGTTCCAGAAGGTGTAATCGCCATAGTAGCTGCCTGCCATGTTGATGACCATGATCAGGGCGTCTCCGGGTCTCGCCTCGAAGCTAGAGATGAGATGTTGGGCTTTGCCCAATACTGAGACGGCTAACCCCTCGTGAGGACTGTGGCAGTTGGTATGACCGCCGACAATCGGAATGCCATAAGCAGCGGCGGCGGCCTGCATTCCTTTCAACATCGGCTGACTGGCCTCAACGGATTGGCTCCATAGCGCATCTACGACTGCAATGGCGGTGCCGCCCATCGCTGCGACATCAGAGAGATTGACCATGATTGCGCACCATCCCGCAAACCAGGGATCTTGCTCAACGAGCTGTGGCCATATTCCTTCGGCGGCTAGGAGTAGATAGCCATCGCCGTCTGGAATGGCCGCGCAGTCGTCGCCGAGAAGAATTTTTGTGCCATCGCTGCGCTGCGCATATTGCCCGAGTGCGATCGCCGCTGTCTGAATGTCTCGCTTGTTCAAGATGCTTAGCGAAGATTGCAAAGAATCAATCAGCTCAGAGAGGGCGCTGCTCATTTTTATGCAGCCTGTTCAAAGGGCAAGTCAGGACGCTGTTGGTCGGTCGCCGGGTAGTATTCGAGATCGGCTTCCATAAGATGATGGGTTAGCTCTCGTATTTTTACTTCCTCCAGGCTTTGCCAATGTAAGCGAGTGAAAAATCGAACGTTCTGCTGCTGCACGGTCGCTAAAAACTGGTCGCAGCCCCAGGTGTTTGCGGTGGTAACTGCCTTTTGGATTAAGCCCTTGCCAATTCTGCCGACGCGACGAAAGTCTGGATGAACGCCGAGCCGTCCGCCGTACCAAAGGCGAGATGACTGCTCATAGATACGCACAACGCCGACAACGCGATCGCTTTGATTGGGTTCGTGGGCGATCGCCACAATTGGATAAGAGCGATTGTCTAAGTCATCTCTATCGTGCTGCTCGAACAGGTTTTGTTCTTCGCAGAAAATCTGTTGTCGCAGTGCGAAGTAGCTATCTATTTGGGAGGGGGTCAGTGCCAGCTCAAAGCTATAGGTTTTTTTTGCCATTCTCTTCTCCATTGTTGACTTGATAGATATTGTCAAAAATCCGTAGATCAAAAATCCGTAGATTAGGCTTCAAACCCTGATAAGGCCGAACAGGCCCCACATTTTGCACAGCCTGCTTTCATCTCGCTAGAAAGCAAGTTTGCCTGCTTTAGCTGTTGCCCAATCGTCCGATACAAATCGAACATAAATTCACTAGTTGGTGGCCTGTGATGTGCAAGCGGTGTCCCGGTAATGGGGACAAACGGAACAACAAATGGATATACGCCAGCATCGATCAATCGCTCACTGATTGCAAGTAAGGTTTCTTTACTATCGCCTAGTCCCGCTAGCAGATAGGTGCTTACCTGCCCTCTGCCAAAGACTTTTACAGCCGCAGTAAATGCCTCAAAGTAGTAAGAAATCGGCACCTTAGCCTTACCTGGCATAATTTTAGCTCGCACTTGGGGGTCGGCAGCTTCTAAGTGCATCCCCAAACTGTCTACGCCTGCGCTGCGCATTCGTTCGAACCAGATGAAGTCGTTTGGCGGCTCGCACTGAGCCTGAATGGGGAGCGCTATTCGAGCGCGAATGGCCTTTGCACAATCCGTAAGGTAGGCCGCGCCTCGATCGGTTGTGTTGGGCGTGCCGGTCGTCATAATCATATGCTCTACGCCGTCGAGCCGGACGGCAGCTTCAGCGACTTCGGCGAGCTGCTCGGGCGTTTTTTGGGCGATGGTGCGACCGGCTTCTAGCGATTGACCGATGGCGCAAAACTGGCAGGCGGTTTGACGGTTTTCGTAGCGAATGCAAGTTTGTAAAACAGTTGTTGCTAGAACATTGTTGCTATGGAGCAGCGCAATTTGAGAGTAGGGAATGCCGTCGGCAGTGTGCAGGCTATAGAACTTGGGCTGATTGGGAAAGTCGAGCTGGGTAAGAATTCTGTTGTTGTGCGTAAGGTAAGATTTGCCGGTTGTGCGATCGCTCTCTACGCCATAGGGAGACTGCGCCGCCCCGCTGGTATAGACCGGCACCATAACCGTTGTTTCTCCAATGGTGACGGCCTTATGGTCAGAGGGGCCAGCGCCGCCTTTGCGTCCTGCTGCGCCCGCGGTTTCACCTTTGGCCTTGCCTGTAGCATCACCCGTGGCCTTCGCGGTTAAGTTGAGACCTCTCGCTTGAAGATCGGTAATGAGCTGCTGCGAACTGAGCGAATCTGCGGAGAGCGTTTTGGTGGCAGAAATTTTAGGCATGGGTTTGAATCGGGTTGTCTTGCGAGCGTGGGGGAGCCGTGGGAATGGTGAAGTTTGGGGGAGAAGGCGCATTGGCGTCTGCGGCGTCTAGGCTTGAGGATGACGGCTCGGCGGTGGTGGTTGAGCGGGTGATTTCGTAGGGCGCTGCACTAACGCTGAACTGGAGTAAATCGGGGCGGGCGTAGTGACCCACTGAGTCCATCATGCGTTTTCGTTTGGTGATTAAAGAGAAATCTAGCGTGGCGATCGCCATTCCCTCACCTTCTCGAATGGGGTCGCACAGGTGAACGCCTTCGGGGCTGATAATGGTTGTATAGCAGCCGCCTTGCAGTACGCCCTGCAATTTCTCATCTGATGTGATTTGGGCTTTTTGTTCAGGGGTTAGCCATCCCGTTGCGTTAACCACAAAACAACCGGCTTCTAAGGCGTGATGACGCAGCGTCACCTCTGTCTGCTGGCCGAAAATGTCTCCAACCATAGAGCCAGGAAACTGAGCGCAGTGAATTTGCTCGTGCTGTGTCATCAGACTGTAGCGGGCCAAAGGGTTGTAGTGCTCCCAGCAGGCTAATGTTCCTACTCGGCCAACAGCCGTATCGCAAACTCGAAGGCCAGAGCCGTCGCCCTGTCCCCATACCATTCGCTCGTGATAGGTCGGCGTAATCTTGCGCCGTTTTAGCAAGCAGGTGCCATCGGCATCAAAGATAATTTGCGTATTGTACAAAGAGCCTTTGTCTCGCTCGTTCACGCCTAGTACGACAACAATTTGATTGGCTTTAGCGGCTTGACTTACCGCCTCTGTTTCTGGGCCAGGAATTTCTACCGCTTCTTCGTAGAGCTTCAGGTGCTCTTTTCCCATTAGCACGGGCGGCAGCACAAAAGAGAAGTAAGGATAATAAGGCACAAAAGTCTCTGGAAAAACAATCAGCTCTGCGCCCTCTTTCGCCGCATCGCCAATGGCCTTCAACACTTTTTCCATCGTCCCCGAGCGGCTATGTAATACGGGCGATAGCTGTACCGCCGCCGCTCTAATGTTTCGAGAATAGTCCATCCTTCTTTCCTAATGAGCCAATTCCAGCAAGCAGATCTAAGTAAGCAGACCTCAGCAAATAGATTTCAGCGAGCAGACGCTAAAAGAGCCTGCTCGATTACTCTCTCGCTTTGTGCCGTTTCCTAAACGTTGCCTACATAGTCCACGTATCTAGAATGAAAGCGCCGTCTTTGCGATGCAGCAGGACAATATCCATTACGTCTAGCGGGCTAATGGGCGTGATTCCCGGAATTAAGGAGGGTTCGCCGTGACCGTAGAGAGCTTGCAAGGCAAACCGACAAGCGTAGACCTTGCCACCATCTTCCATAATTTTGACCAAGCGATTGTTCATCGCCATGTGCCCTGGAAAGGCTTCGTCGTTGAGTTTGGGAAAGCCTCGCTGCACTCCCAACGTAACGCCAGGGCCATAGAGCAACACAGAAGTGTCAAACCCCTTCGATATCAAGCGGCTGACCTGTAGAAGATTAACTAGGCCAATCGATCCTTCGAAGGCGACGGTATGAAAGGTAACAAGTGCTTTTTCTCCTGGCTCTGCCTTTACATCTTCAAAGACTTTCTCTTCGTAATCTACAAAAAAGTCTCCGTCTTGGTGCTTAGGCGCGGTTACTGTAGGCATCTGAATGACTCCTGAAACGTTCTGTTTACGGCAGATTTGCTAGTAGCTTAAGAGGTCTAAACGAGACTTCTCGTATCTGTTGTTACAAAGATGAAAAGCCTGATAGTTGAGACAGTAGATAGGGGTAGAATGCCTGACAAAAGACTATAAAGGTGCTGAAAGAGTGCTGGCACCTGTCTTTTTGTACAGGTAAAGGGACCGTTTGTGCAGGTAAAGGGACTGATCGAGCGATAGAGATAGGCAGAGACAGGCGCGGTTTACCTGTCTGTAAAACGAGACTTCAGCCTTTCGTAACGGTGGATACAGGCTGTTCGTTGGTTCGCTCTTATGTTTGAATCTTACGTTTGAATTTTATATTTGAACTATCCCTTGCAAGTCTGTTTGAGCTATTCCTTGCAGGCCCGGCTTCGCCTCGTATCCTTTGCCCTATATCTATTCTGGTTTGTCTTTTATGAACGCGCACAAGCATTTTCCTGTTGTTGTTGTGGGTGGCGGTCAGGCGGGGCTTTCGATCAGTTACTGCCTGAAGCAGAAAGGTATTGAGCATATTGTGTTTGAGAAGAATGCGATCGCTCATTCCTGGGAAACTAAACGATGGAACACCTTCTGCCTGGTCACCCCAAACTGGCAGTGCACGTTACCGGGCTATCCCTATTCTGGCAACGATCCTCACGGCTTCATGCAGCGAGATCAGATCGTTCAGTATGTGCGAGACTACGCGCGTTCTTTCAACCCGCCTATCAAAGAAGGCGTCGGAGTTGAAAAGATTGTGCCGAAGCGTACTGGCTTCGAAATAGAGACAGCTATTGGTAGCTACACCGCCGATCATGTAGTAATTGCCGTAGGGGGGTATCATCGGCCTAAAATTCCTAGAATGGCCGAGAGCTTTCCGAGTGAGATTGTGCAGCTACATTCCTCAACCTATAAGACGCCGGATGATTTGCCCACAGGCGCAGTCTTAGTTGTGGGGACAGGGCAGTCGGGCGCTCAGATTGCAGAAGATTTGCATTTGGCAGGGCGGCAGGTACATTTGTGCGTGGGCAGTGCGCCGCGATCGCCTAGAGAATATCGCGGCAAGGATGTTGTCGACTGGCTCGATCAGCTTGGCTATTACGATCTGACCGTTGATGAGCATCCGCAAAAGGAGTCGGTGCGGACGAAAACCAATCACTACGTGACCGGGCGCGGCGGCGGTAGAGAGATCGACCTGCGGCAGTTTGCGACTGAAGGAATGCAGCTTCACGGCCGGTTGAATCGGGTGGAGACGGTAGCGGGTTCTCGTATTTTCTTTGAAGACGATCTAAAACAAAACCTAGATCGTGCGGATGAAGTAGCTGAGAGCATTAAAGGTACGATTGATAAATACATTGAAAAAGAACAGATTGAAGCGCCGATAGACCCGCCTTACGAACCGGCCTGGCAACCTGAGAATATGCCTGAAAGCATCGACCTGAAGGAGGCTAGCATCCGCACCATCATCTGGGCGACCGGATACCATACTGATTTTAGCTGGATAGAAGTGCCCGCTTTCGATGGCAAGGGCTATCCCACTCATCAAAGGGGCGTTACTTCTGTAAACGGTCTTTACTTTTTGGGTTTGCCCTGGCTGTATACCTGGGGGTCGGGTCGGTTTTCGGGTGTGGCTAGAGACGCGACTTACCTAGCCGACTGCATTGCTCTAAAGCAGCGGCGGCCTCAGCCATTTGTTCCCTTTGTCAATGAAGTTGCAATTGGCTCGTAAGGGGTGCTCTCTAGGTTGACCTGGGCTCTTTGGTCTGTGCGATCGCACCATCTCATTTCAACCAGCCTTGCCGCATCGCTTCGCAAGTTGCCTGCGCCCGCGTTTTTACGTTGAGCTTAACCAGCACATTTTTAGTATGGAACTTTACCGTGCGCTCGCTGATGTAGAGCTGCTCTGCAATTTCGCGATCGCGCAGCCCGGCGGCTAGTCGTTGAACAACCTCTTGCTCTCTCTCTGATAGCGGAGAGTTGTTTTGTAGTGGAGAGTTTTGGCTAGCTGCTGAGGAAGGGAGAACAGATGTTTGCGGTAGCTGTAGGCGAACTTTTCCCATTTTTCGCTCCTCGCTAATTTGCAGATTGAACAGGCCTCCCAACGCTTCAGCGGCAGCTACGACGCTATAAAAAGATTGTTCTATTTCCTCAATGTTTAGATGATGCGTATTGGTCGCTAGTATTGCTTCTAATTCAACAGCATTGGTTTCGTAGACCAAGCGACAATACTGGCAAGATAAGCCGTTAAGCCGTTCTGCTGTTTGAATAAATAGTTGAGCGATCGCTGGAGCTAGGGGCTGCTCTGTGCCGATTAAGCTGAGCTTTTGGTGACCTAAAATAGCGGCTAGCTGTTCGGATAGGGTACTCGGTTGGGTCTGCGGTGCGACTGGCGATTCTCTGCTAGAGAGCATTGCCTCGTGTTTGAGCGCGCTCGCTAACATGCCTGCTACTGCAGTACTCAACATCTGTAAAACTTCGAGAAATTCAGGTGCGATCGCACTATGGCTAAATAGCGCTAGTACGCCAATCGCCTGCCCTTCTGACATCAGCGGTAAGCCCGCAAATCCCTTAATGTTGTTGGCGATCGCCCACTCGCGATCTTTCACCCATTTCTCTTCTGATAGGCAATTGCTTAAGAACGGAATGCAGTGCTGAGCAATCTTGCCGACTTTGAATGAACCCATGGGCACCCAGGCAAAGGAGCCGTCGAGCCGGGTATAGAGGCCAGAAGACGCGACGAGTTTTAGTCGGTTGCGGCTTGGCTCTACTAGCCATATTCGAGCAAACGCGCAGTCGAACTGTTCTGTTAACCCGTCGGTGGTGCAGCTCGCGATCGCGTCCGGGTCGAGCCAGCCAGAAAAACGGTTTATCAGCTCTGCGCACCGCTTAAGATCGAACAAAAGCTGTGAGGCATCCAATTCTTGTATGGATGCCAGATTAGACACAGATAAAACCACAGGTGCAATAGCTCTTTATGATAGAGCTAAGCAATGTCTGGCTTTCTGTAGTCGTCGTTACTCAGACGCGAAAATATCTCATTTTTATACCTTCAGAAGGACGTTTGCGCATTCTTATGTATTCTTATGCATTGGAGATGCATTAAAGCAGTCTTAGCTGACGGACGTCGTCTTCTACAGTTTCTAAGCCGCCATCAGGATCTTCTTCGGGCGCGACGATAGCTTTATCTCCATAGGGATCTTCGTTGAGCAAGCCCTGAGCCGCTTCTAAAATGTCAGAGGCGATCGCACTCAAATCCTCTCGATTGTTTAAATAAGACTGCAGTGCACTCATAGGGGCTAGCGAGCTATCTACGCCTAGCTCCGGTAGCCTAGGGCGCGAAAGCTGGCTTACAAGCTGCGGCTGAATACTGTAGCTATGAGACTTCTCTAAAGCCTCACCAACGAGCGTGTTATCAACAGCTTCTACCTGATCGGCTCGCAGCTTGTAGATTAATCTTACTACCGTTTCAGAGAGATCTTTTTTCTGTATAGCCTTTAGCAAAGCGGCCTGAGGGTCTTCTTTCTCAGTTAAATCTACCTCAATTGTCTTAAACACTCTAGCCGGTAAAGAACAGAATTCGGCGGTGGCTTTTCCCTTGGCTACATCGAGCATAATGTAGCCCTTTTCCTCTTTCTCCTCGCTAAAGTCTAGCCGCTCTATGCTGCCAGAATAAATAGCTAAAGGCGACTCGCAAACCCGCTGATATTTGTGCACGTGGCCTAGCGCAATATAGTCAAAGCACTCTCTTGCTAGAATAGCCATTGGCACCGTGAACCCTTTGCCCACCGCTAGAAACCGCTCTGCGCCATAGCGAGCCGTATCGGTCATTACGTGAGCTAGTAGCACCGTGGGAATGTCCGGATCGAGCTGTCGAATCTCTCCTTCTAGGGCAACGCGCAGCCGATCTAGCAATAAGCTACCGACTTCGCCCATCGAAAGCCCTTGAGTTTCAGGCCGAGTTAATAAAGTTGAGCGAGTTAGCCAGGGTAGCGTCACGATCTGAACCGGGCCACTTTTAGTTTCTATGCGGTGGGTGGTCAGCGTATCGCCTACGATAAAGCCGGGAACCCCTAACGTTCTATAAATGCAAAGGCTAGCGCCGCCAGCGCCCTGCGAATGTTGGTCGTGGTTGCCTACAAGCAACACAGTTGGAATATCAGCCGCGACTAGGCGACAGAACTCGCGGGCAAACGCCTGTTGGATGTAAGGCGGCGGCGTGGCATCGGGGAAGGCATCGCCGCCAAAAAGAACCAAGTCTACGGCTTGGTCGATCGCGCTATCTACACATCGCTTCAACGCCCGAGTAAAGTCCTCAAACCGGGTGTTTAGCCCAGTCTCTGGGTTGATATGTCCATAGCTGAAGCCACTACCCATGTGGATATCTGACAGGTGGAGAATTTTGACCATAGGGCAAGGGTCGTGCAGAACGTAGACTGTGCAGGACGTAGACTAGACAGAACGCAGACTGTGCAAAACAGGTACTGCTGTAGGTTAGCTTAGTATATTTGTTCTATTGTAAGCGTATCAAAAAACTTTGCAGCTAGAGAGCGCTGATATTGGGGCGATCGCTGCGGGCAAGCTGTTTGATTTTGTTGGTCTAACGATCGAGATCGATCGAGCCACTTAGATCAATGATTAGCCTGCCAGTCTCGATATCTTTTTGTCTCTGCTAGCACTGGATTTAGCCCAAACCATCGCCCGTCGGCATCTCGATACTCGTATAAAAAGAGACTTCGTAACAGCGGATTATAAGCCTCGTTTCCCTGCTCATCTCGCTGGCTAATAGCCTCAAATAGCAGCGCCCACTCCTGCGCATCAATCAGGCTCATCAGCGCGTCTCGCTCATCGCGAATTACAGACTCCAATATGGCTTGAGTAATGGGCGGATCGCCTTTTTGCAAGCAGCCGTACAGCAGCCGCATCAGGTTACGCATGTGGCCGCCGCTAATGGCTACTAGCCGGTTTAGCGTATTCGCCGAGTCGAATACCTGATCGATTTGCTGCCATCTTTCGTCTTCAGGCAGCATCGGGAAAGCTCGAACCATCACCATTTTCTGCAAGAGCTGTCGCCCTCTCGCAAACGGTTCGCCCGTGCGCGTGTTTACCGGGACCATTGACAGCAGCTTAGGGGCGGTGCCAAAACGATTAGAAAGGCGCGGCAGCTCGTCTGAAAAAATCAGCGCTAGCGGAATGGTGTAAATTAAGTGGCAATTTAGCCGCTTTAGCTGCTCGCCTCTATCGACAAAGAGATAGTCGGACTGGCTGCGGCCATCGGCGCGGCGAATCGGATCGATGCGGTCTAAATTATCGGCAATTACCACTAAGCCGCGTTTGCCCTGCGCCTGAAGCTGTTTGTTCGCTACATCTAGAATTTCTTCGTTAATGGCGTCGATAATGCTTTTAGTGCGCGGCTCTAGATATTGCCTGAGCTGGCTACGCATCTCGGGGCTTTCTTTGGCTTTGGCAGTAATGCTCGCAATCCCAACCGAAAAGCTGACGTCGCTGACTTCTACGGGCGATCGCAGCGACCCCATCAGGCCCCGAAACATTTTCTCTAAATAAGTAGGTTTTAGCCGAATGCCAACTGACTCCAAGCCTTCAGTTACCTGATGGGCAATCATCAACAAAATATCGCTGATGTCCACGTCAGCCATTTCTAGATCTCTATCCGATTCAAAATACACAACGTGATAATTTTGTTGTTCGAGTCCGCCTTTTAGCCGAAAGAGTTCGGTGGATTTGCCACAGCCAATGTGGCCGGTAAAAAGCTGCGTGGTCGGCTCTGTTGGCGACAGCCGCACAATGGTTCGGCCAATCTCGCTGACGGTATCGCCGCCGCGCACAGAGGAGAAATCGATGTAGTATCGGCGATCTTCTCTTTGAGCAATTTTGAGCGGACGGCTAGGATTCGCGGCTTTATAAAAGCGGGCAAGATCAAGGGGCATGGCAAAGAGAAAGGGAACCTAGTCTCGATTATAGTTTGCCATTTAGAACTGACTGCTCGACACTGTGCAACTGATCTGTACTGGTAGACTGCGCAATGCTATAGGGATTGGGCAAAAGGGCGATGCAGGGAACGGTTGTAAGGCGCGATCGCACAATTTTCTCCCAGGTTTTCACGCCGACAATTCCGTCATCCGTAAGTCCGAGACTTTGTTGGTAGCGCTTTACACCTAGTTCTGTAAATTGTCCAAATTTCCCATCGGCAACAGCCGTAATCTGAGCGGCCATCAGCGTTCGCTGTACGGCGCGTACGGCAGTGCCTGTACTGCCAATAAACAGCTTTTCTAAGGCCGGAATCCCCTGTTCTATAAATCGTTGAGTTGGCTCGTTCACTCGGCCATCTACTTGCAAGCCTCCTAGGCACTGCAAATATTTTACAGCGAGCAATGTATTGCTATCAAAAGCGCCCGTCACCTGAACGGAGCTGTGTGCGAGCATATTGAGCTGCTCAAATCGGGCATTAATATTACGCTGAAGCTGTCTGATGGCCGGGCCTTGAGAACTAGAAGTGAGCATATTAAAAGCGGTAAGATGGAAGATGCAAAGCGCGTTGATAGAGCAGGCGGTTGTTGCTTATAGCAACCTATCTGTTGACCCAGCAGATTTTCTGCAAACGATTCAACTCGCAACTCTTTGTGGCATAGGTCTTTTGTTTGAGTAAATACACTCAGCATTCTATGTCAAGTATTTGTCTTTGGGATCGACAGTCGAATTGTACGGATAGGCGTGTGATTTTTGCTACTAATGCCTCTAGCGCTATGTGGGCAGTGCAAATGCTAAAGCTACATTCGGCAGAGACTTAGCAGCGAATAGAGTCAGCGGCGCTACTGGAAAGATTATCGAATAGCCACGAGCAGTCAGCAGCGATAGACTATTACCTATCCGTTTTGCTCAGACTCAATCTTTTTAATTAGCGCCTTGGCTAGCTTCCCCGTTGTTTACCATCCGGCATACGTTACGCCATTGCCAGAAGGCCATCGGTTTCCGATGCCAAAGTTTCAGCTTTTGCGCGATTTATTGGTGCGCGATCGCGTTATCTCCACCGATCAGATCTACCAGCCCGGCGCACCGCCTAGAGAATGGCTAGAGCTAGTGCACGATGCGGCCTACGTGCAAGCCTATTGCGAAGGAACGCTAGATGCAAAAGCGCAGCGGCGAATTGGTTTGCCGTGGAGTGAGGGCTTGGTGCAGCGAACCTGTACGGCAGTTGGCGGCACCATTTTAACGGCTAAGCTGGCCCTACAGTCCGGCTTGGCTTGCAATACGGCGGGCGGGACTCATCACGCGTTTCCAGCCTACGGCTCTGGGTTTTGCATCTTTAATGATTTGGCGATCGCGCTCAAAGTCCTTCAGTCTCAAAATCTTATCCGCACTGCGCTTATTGTCGATCTAGACGTTCATCAAGGTGATGGCTCGGCCTTTATCTTTCAAGCCGATCCAAGCGTATTTACTTTTTCTATGCACTGTGGCATTAACTTTCCAGGCCGCAAGCAGCAGAGCGATTTGGATGTGCCGCTTGCCGAGAATACGGGCGATGAGGAATATTTGGCGGTGCTGCGATCGCACCTACCCAAGCTCTTAAACGATCTTCAGCCCGATCTGGTAATGTACGACGCTGGCGTAGATGTCCATAAAGATGACCGATTGGGAAAGCTCGCCTTGACCGACGATGGCGTGTTTGAGCGCGATTTCACAGTGCTGCAAGCCTGCGTCTTGGGGGGGTATCCGGTGGCCTGTGTGATTGGGGGCGGCTATGGCGAAGATATGTCTGCATTGATCTACCGGCATTCTTTGCTGCATAGAGCCGCTAAGAAGGTGCTAGCAGCAGGATAGAATAGCTTTGAATAAATTCTCTTGCTGCTGCGTTTTGCTATGGCTATTGTTGCAACCTTCTACAAATTTGTGGCGTTGCCCGACTACGCCAGCTTACAGCAGTCCCTAATTGATGTTTGCCAAGCTGAGGACGTGAAAGGCACGATTCTTTTGGCCAGTGAGGGCATTAATGGGACGGTTTCGGGCGATCGCAAAAGCGTGGACTCTGTTCTAAATTTCATTAAGTCTGACCAGCGATTGACCGACGTTGACATCAAAGAATCTTCAGCGAGTAAGGCACCTTTTGGGCGGCTTAAAGTGCGCCTTAAAAAGGAGATTGTAACGATTGGATTGCCAGAGGTCAGCCCGACTCAAGCAGTAGGCACGTATGTTTTACCTAAAGACTGGAATCAGATTATCTCCGATCCAGCGGTCACCGTTATCGACGCTCGCAACGACTACGAAGTAAGCATGGGATCTTTTCAACGAGCAGAAAACCCTGAGACGCAGAGCTTTAGAGACTTTCCTGAATATGCTCAAGAGAACCTAGATCCTGCACAAGCAAAAGAAGGTTGCGATGTTTTGCACGGGCGGCATTCGCTGCGAAAAAGCATCGTCCTACTTGCTTTCTCAAGGATTTGATGAGGTGTATCACCTTAAGGGCGGCATCTTAAAGTATCTAGAGGAAATACCCGAAGATGAGAGCTTATGGGAAGGAGAGTGCTTTGTTTTTGATGAGAGAGTGGCGATAAAGCACAAGCTAGAGCCGGGTTCTTATTCAATTTGCTATGCTTGCGGCCATCCCGTTTCACCAGAAGATCAGCAGTCATCTCATTATGAAAGTGAGGTGTCTTGCCCGCACTGCATAGAAGAGATAGCTGAGGAAAGACGCGATCGCTTTCGTGAGAGGAAACGCCAGCGACAGGTAAATGCGAGTAAATAATACTTTTAGCCGAAAATATCTCTGCCAGCTTCCATCTCTGACGGAGAAACATGTTGTTCTTTCAGTCTCAATAAGCGTCTATTTGTCCGCTGATTGAGTCTCTATCATTTATTCAAAACGAACAAAGATGGGGCTTCCCTTTCATGCGCGGTCTATTCGAAATAAGCCGAAAAGACTTTGAACAGATTGCTAAAGCAATGCCAGCAAATATCTCTAACCGTTAGAACATTTGAAAGTTATCGAAAAGGTCTATCTGGCTCGAGAGCCATAATTTCACGCTCTTTTTACGGCGAGTAGCAAACCGTCGCCTATCGATAATAAGCTCATCGTCACGCGCTCGTCGTCACGAACCTTCTCGTTTAGAGCGCGAATGTGCTTAGTTCGATTGTCCTGCACTTCGGCGTCCGCAACTCGTCCGTACCAAAGCGTATTATCTACAGCGATTAGCCCGCCGGGGCGAACGAGCCGGAGGCTGCGTTCGTAGTAGTTGTCGTAGTTGCTTTTGTCGGCGTCGATGAAGGCGAAGTCGAAGCTGTTGGTTTCGCCTGCTGCAATTAGACTATCTAGCGTGTCTAGCGCAGGGGCGATGCGAAGATCTATTTTGTAGGCGAGGTTGGCTTTTTCCCAGTATTTGCGGGCGATCGCACAAAAATCCTCACTCATATCACAAGCCACAATCCGGCCATCTTCTGGCAGCGCTGCTGCTACCGCGAGTGAGCTATACCCCGTAAACACGCCAATCTCTAGCGTTTTCTTCGCGCCCATTAGCTGCACCAGCAGCGCCATAAACTGACCTTGCTCTGGCGAAATTTGCATTCTAGCCTGCGGATGCTCAGCCGTTTCCTTTCTCAGCTCAGCGAGAACTGCGGACTCGCGCAGCGATGCCGAGAGCAAATACTCATGTAGCTTTGGATCTAGACCTGTTGTTTGATTAGACATCGGCTAAAAAGGGCTTTCTTCAAGCCGCGCACATCACCTGACGCATCATTTTCATGTTGCCGGGCAAGTCATGGCGAATTGCCTGCTCAATCAAAAAGCTCGGCACCGGGATCAACGGCGTGGCTTTAACAGAATAAGTAATCAGCGTACCTTGTCCGTAATCTTCTAACGTCAAGTCCGCTGCAAAATCCGAAAAGTTTCCCTGCTCCAAGCGAAACTGAATTTTTTGATGAACAGTTTCTATGACCTGAAGATAAATTTCTACCTGGGCCGAGAACATCAAAAACGCTTTGCGAGCAACCTGATAGAGGCGGCGAGTCATCGGATGCGTCTTAGATTGCTTTTTGACTTCTAGCACCTGACTGTGCACGATATCTGGGAAGTAGTGCACCCAGTTGCTGTATTCAGTTAGCTTTTGCCAAGTTTGCGATCGCACTAGCGGCACATACATTGTGGCCGTAACCGCTGCGCCTGTCCCAATCGTTGTAGTGGAGATCAGCACATCACCTCGGAGAAGCGACTGCTCGTCTTGCTGGCTGATAATTTTCTGGCTCGCAAAATTTTGACTGATACTTTGACTGGTATTTTGACTGGCGTTCTGACTAGAGACAGCCTGCTCGTTCATGCTTGGCAATGTAGATGACAAGGTTGCAGTCATATGGGGTGAAGATTAAGGTTATAGCGATGGATGAGGCTTTCAGGCATCGGCCTAGTTCAGTATGCCTATGATCGCGAACAGATAGGTCAAGGCTTTAGCAGGATCTAGTAAACTTTTAGTGAATATACGCAGAGTAGACTAGAGCGTGCTTAGAGTTTTCCCGTTTCACTCCCCAGACGTACGCTTACTCCTAGGGGTTCCTACGAAAATCAACATCATTTATTGTTAGATGCGCCTTACAAAAACAGGGCCAGTTTATCAAATCCTGATAAAAGAAAGCGTATTCTGGGGTACTGAAGCTGTATCGCTCTCTCAAAAGCAATCTTAACCAGTCGTCTTATAAAAGGCAGAATCAATAAATTATGGCTAGACGCTTCAGGCTAAAACCCGGTTCTCAGCTGCTGCTATTCCTTATTAGTTTCACCGTTGCAGTGTGGGTGCTTAGAGGGCTAACGCTACTGTCTTTCTTGCCGGGGATTGTTCTTTGGCTACTCGTGATTGCTTGCCTGTCCGTATTCTTAGTTAATAGTGTCCGGTCTATGCGCTGAGGCTAGATTTTCAAGTTGGATGCAGATTTCTCTGGCTCAAATGATGTAATTCGAGCTGGGCGTATTTGCTTCACTTGTTTTTAATAGACTTTTTAATAGACACAGGCTCAGAACTATATTTTTGTCGATCCATCGCTTTCCCCACCGTTAGGTTTAGCAAGTCACCAATGAGCATCACCAGCGACGTGATCCACAGCCATAGCAGCAGCACAATGATCGTTGCAACCGCGCTATAAACGAAGTTGCCAAAGTGAGCAACATATAGCCGGAAAAGACCCGAGATTGCCGCCCAAGAAAATGCCGCTAGCACCGCGCCGGGCATCAGCGGTTTACCCGAACTCCACCGGCTAGGCCCAAACCGATAGACAAAAGCAAATGCCGCTGACATCACCCCTAGCGCTAGCGGCCACCGAAAGAGTCGCCAAGCCTCAGATACCCACAGGCTGATTTCGCCAGTGCTACGGCTAACCAACTGCTGCACAATCAAATCGCTAACGAAGACTAGACTAGAGGCGGTAATTAGAAGCGCAATTGTGCCGACAGTAAGGCTAATAGAAATCAGCCTCGCTTTCCAAAAGGGTCTGCGTTTGCGCAGTGGCACCTGATGCATTTGGTCTAGCGCTCGCATGGCCGCGCTCATGGCGCCAGATGAAGCCCACAAGGCAAAGATAAAACTGATTGAAAAGAGGCCACGGCTTTGGCTATCGACAATATTAGCTTCAAAGCCATATATCAGCTCCGGAACGCCGGTGGGTGCAACTTCGCTCAGCCGACTGGCCAGCGTTGCAAAGGTAGATTTAAGGGGCATAAATAGGCCAATGGCCGTAACGAATGCCAGAATTGCCGGGAATAAACCCAGCATAGAGTTATAGGCCATTTCTGAGGCTAGGCTAGGCAACCTTTGACGAAAGGTGCTGCGCACCACGATTTTGACGGTGTGCCAGTTGATATAGCCTAGAAATCGCACGAATTCGACGGGCGAAAGGGTCAACCAGATTTTTTGCAGCGGCTGCTGCCGGCAGTAAGTCGCATATATCTTTTTAGAGATAGACCTTTTAGAGATGGACTTTGAGTGTGCAGACTTTTCAGGGCTATCGCGCGAAGGCAAAGGGGCCATTGGCTTGCCACGGTGTCGCCACAGTGTTGTAAGAGCAATTACTCTACCTGTATAGCCTGATATCGCTCATAAAGGTAGTTCACCCAATTGCGCTGTTACTAAAACTGAAAGTAAATAAATGGAGTCTGACCAACCGGCATGAATGTCAAGATGATCGCTGCGATAAAGCTATAGCCCACGACGTAGACTGACGTTGGAATTTTGGCGATCGCCCGCGTCCAAACCGTTTGATGCGAAGCCGCCCAGTGAATCGCTGCTAGTAGAACAAAAAGGCTGAGAATGCTGGCGCTAAACTGTTCGGTTCCAGGCGATCGCAGCAGCACAAAAGATCTCAGCACAATCATTGCCGAAGCGAAACTATCGGCTCTGAAAAATATCCAGGTAATGCATACCCAATAGAACGTCAGCGGCACTCCCCAAAGCGCAGATGTATTGACCCATCTCGGCGTAAAGTCTGAAACTCGCTGACTCAAATGGCTCCATTCTTTGTGGACAATCAGCGCGCCGCCGTGTAAAAATCCCCAGATCACGAACGTCCATGCCGCTCCATGCCATAGCCCTCCTAGCACCATAGTCAGCATCAGATTGCGATAGGTGAACCAGGTGCTGCCACGATTGCCGCCCAGTGGAATATAGAGATAATCCTTGAGCCATGTAGACAGGCTAATGTGCCAGCGTCGCCAGAAGTCGGTAATGCTGCTGGCGAAATAGGGGAAATCAAAGTTCAGGCATAGCTCGTATCCCAACAGACCGGCACAGGCGATCGCCATATCGGAGTAGCCAGAAAAATCGCAGTAAATCTGCACCGTATAGCTCAGTACGGCAATCCAGCTGCTAAGCGCCGTGTAAGTCTCGGGCGCGGCAAAGTATTGATCTGCTATGGGCGCTAGATTATTCGATATACAGGCTTTTTTGAAGAAGCCTATTAGAAATAGCGTCAGGCAAGCCCGCAGATTAACCTGGCCAAAGCTGCGAAGACCCTCGAGCTGAGGCAGAAAGTCTGTGGCTCGTACAATCGGCCCGGCAACCAACTGCGGAAAAAACGCTACAAAGGTCGCTACATCTAGCAGGCTTTTTTTAGGCTGGAGCTTACCGGCATAAATGTCTAGAGAATAGCTCAGCGTTTGGAAGGTGTAGAAGCTAATACCAACTGGCAGCACAATGCCTAAAGTGACTTCGTTCGCTGGCAGGCCCATCCAGGAAAATAGCCCCACCGCTGAGTCGGCAAAGAAGTTGGCGTATTTAAAGAAAGCAAGTGCGCCCAAATTTACAAATAGACTGACCATCAACCAGCGCCGCTTCAGCTCGTGATCGTCGCGATGTTGGTCAATTTTAAGACCGACTATGTAGTCCACTAGGGTAGAGCCGATGATCAAAGAGAGAAAGCGCCAGTCCCACGCGCCGTAAAAAGCATAGCTGCAAACCAAAATCCAGGCTTTGCGCCAGCGGTTGCTATACAGCGTCCAATAAATGGCATAGACAATGGCAAAGAAGACAAGAAAGCGGAACTCTGTGAAGATCATGAAGCGTCAGTAGGTGGGGTTCGGCTTTCGGAGCGGACGTTGAGAGCGAAAGCGCCTAAGCAAAAGAGCCTAAGAGCGCAAAAAAGCCTAAGAGCGCAAAAAAGCATAAGAGCGCAAAAAATTAAGGAATTTTCAAGGCTTTATCTTGAGCTGTTGAAGCAATAGTGTGGTTAAAGTCCTGGGCAATTAATCGGGTGAATTCTTCAGAGCCAGCGCGGTTGAGATGATCGGCGTCGTAGCGGTTTTGCAGAGTGTAGAGCTGAGGAAACCGATTGGGATCTCGATAGGTAAGCAGCCGGTCAATCTTGCCGAGCTTTTGGGCTGCTGGAAAGTCATTCTCTAGGTGCAAAGATGGGGGATCGATAAAGACGGGTTCTGCCCCAGCAGCGCGAACAGCCTCTGTGATTCGGTTCAAAAGCATCGCTTTGTTAGTGCTAAGGTAAGCCTTTGAGTCTTTTGAGTTTTCTAAGACTGTTGGACTCCAAGGGGTATCCGCAGTGCGACTACCTAGGACGGCTACGCTATCTAAATAGGCTTGCTGATCGTTGAGAAACTGCTGGCGCTCTGGTGCTGTTTCGTCCGATAGAGCGTAAAAGCCTTCGGTCGCGGTGAACTCAGCCGCAACAGCTTGTTCTTCTAGGCTAAAAGAGCTAGGCAGCATCTGGCGGAATAAGCGACCGACGTTGAGGTGATGGTAAAGAAAGGGAAGAAAGTGGCTAGAGAGTAGCACGGCTTTATTGGGCAACGACTCGTCTGAGCTGAGAATATACCGGGCAGCGAAACCGGTACTTTCCCAATCGTGCCAATACATTGCGCGATGAGTGCGAGCATTAGGAATCGGCTCGTAACCTTTGTCCAAGATCGATTCGAAGAAGACCCACTTCAGGTTTTTAGGCGGATTGGCGAGCACTGTCTCGAGCAAAACAGTGCTGTCGATAGCTCGCATCGCTGGGATGCCAAAGTTGTAGCTGTTGAGCGCTAGGCCTTTTTCCTTTGCGGTTTTGTCGAAGACTTCGGGAATAACCTGGCTGTAGATCCGACTAGAGCCGAAAAAAAGCGTATTGTACTCATCTTTGTGGGCTTGGTAATAGTCGTACTTAGGGCCAATGAAAACAATGTTTGAGGGGATAGCCGGACTAGGAATGAGCTGGCCTAGTAGGTAAGTGGCTATAAAAAATGCTACAAATCCCGGCAGGATTTGCCGAGTACCTTTAGACAGCAAGCTGGCACGACGACGACGACGGCTGTGTCTGTTTCTAGCAGGCGCAGATTCACCAGGGTTGAGCACTCTACTTAACACAATAAATATCAAATCTCCTGATGATCCTGGCTGTTTTAGGCAAAGGTGGGTGATGCCCTTTAGGACGTAGATTTCTTGATGTGGTTCCAATTTTTGCGGGTGAAATCATAAGCCTTTAAGTTGATAGGGCGGCAATACCTACCTATTTAGGCCGTAGACACCGAAGCGGCGGATCGGCAGATTTCTTTAGAATGTGTCTATAGAGAAACCCAAAGGGAGGGAGTGCGATGCAACCCAACGATCCAAATAAGTTCACGGAAAAAGCTTGGAGTGCGATCGCGCGTACTCCAGATATTGTCAAGCAAGCCAGCGGCCAGCAGCTAGAGCCTGAACACCTGATGCAGGCGCTGCTAGAGCAAGAGGGCTTGGCCGTCAGTATTTTTCAAAAAGTAGGCGCATCCGTAGGAGATCTGCGCGATCGCACCGCCGCTTTTATCAGCAAGCAGCCTAAAGTTAGCGGCACTGACGACTCGGTTTATTTAGGCAGCGACCTGAATACCCTGCTAGATCGCGCAGACAAATACCGTCAAGACTTTAACGACGACTACATTTCGATTGAGCACATCGTGCTGGGCTACGCAAAAGACAAGCGCTTCGGCCAGGACTTGCTTAAATCGTTTGGCATTAGCGAGAAAGACCTGAAGCAAACCATTGAGCAAATTAGAGGAAATCAGAAGGTGACCGACCAGAACCCAGAAGGGAAATACGAATCGTTAGAAAGATATGGCCGCGATTTGACGGCCTATGCCCGAGAAGGCAAGCTCGACCCGGTGATTGGCCGAGATGATGAAATTCGTCGTACGATTCAGATCCTGTCGCGCCGGACCAAAGAATAATCCGGTGCTCATTGGCGAGCCGGGCGTGGGTAAAACTGCGATCGCCGAGGGACTTGCCCAGCGAATCGTACGCGGCGATGTGCCGCAGTCTCTGCAAGATCGCACCTTGATCTCATTAGATATGGGCGCACTGATTGCCGGTGCAAAATATCGCGGTGAGTTCGAAGAAAGGCTCAAAGCAGTCTTGAAAGAAGTGACCGAATCTAGCGGTCAGATCGTTCTATTTATTGACGAAATTCATACCGTAGTTGGGGCTGGGGCAACTCAGGGTGCCATGGACGCGGGCAATCTGCTGAAGCCCATGCTGGCTCGCGGTGAGCTGCGCTGTATTGGTGCAACCACGCTAGATGAGTACCGTAAGCACATCGAAAAAGACGCCGCGCTAGAGCGTCGATTCCAGCAGGTATATGTAGACCAACCTTCAGTAGAAGATACGGTTTCTATTCTGCGCGGGCTTAAGGAACGGTACGAAGTTCACCACGGGGTGCAAATTTCCGACAGCGCTTTAGTCGCTGCTGCAACTTTGTCTACTCGCTATATTAGCGATCGCTTTCTCCCGGATAAAGCGATCGACTTAGTAGACGAAGCCGCTGCCAAGCTAAAAATGGAGATCACCTCTAAGCCCGAAGAACTAGACGAAGTCGATCGTCGAATTCTTCAGATGGAAATGGAGCGTCTATCTTTGCAAAAAGAGAGCGATCCCGCTTCTGTAGAGCGGCTAGAAAAACTAGAGCGCGAGCTAGCCGACCAGAAGGAAGATCAAGCTGAACTGAGTACTCAGTGGGAGTCTGAGAAAAATACTATCAGCGAAGTTCAAACAATCAAAGAAGAGATTGATCGAATGAATGTAGAAATTCAGCAGCGCCAGCAGTCTGGAGATCTTGAGACTGCTTCCAAACTGCAATACAGCGAATTGCCAGCTTTGCAAAAAAGATCTAGAGGACGCAGAGGGCGCGCTAAATGCTTCGCAAGTCTCTGGCAAAACGCTGCTGCGCGAGGAAGTAACCGAATCTGATATTGCCGAGATTATCTCTAAGTGGACGGGCATTCCGTTGAGTAAGCTAGTGGCTTCCGAAATGGAGAAACTGCTGAACCTGGAAAATGAGCTGCACGAGCGGGTGATCGGTCAAGATGAGGCCGTAACGGCAGTGGCAGATTCTATTCAGCGATCGCGCGCAGGACTAGCCGATCCCGATCGACCTATGGCCAGCTTTATCTTCCTTGGCCCTACTGGCGTTGGTAAAACCGAGCTAGGTAAAGCCCTCGCTAGCTACCTGTTCGACACCGAAGAAGCGATCGTTCGCATCGACATGTCTGAGTACATGGAGAAGCATTCGGTCTCTCGTTTGGTGGGTGCCCCTCCCGGCTACGTTGGCTACGACGAAGGCGGACAGCTCACCGAAGCCATACGCCGCCGACCTTTCTCCGTCATCTTATTCGACGAAATCGAGAAAGCTCACCCCGACGTATTCAACATTCTCTTGCAGGTATTAGACGACGGGCGCATTACCGATTCGCAAGGTCGCACGGTGGACTTTACTAATTCGATCATTATTATGACGAGCAACATCGGCTCGCAGTTCATTCTCGATATTGCCGGTGATGATACTAAGTATGATGAGATGAATGCGCGAGTAACTGACGCGCTGCGTGACAGCTTCCGCCCTGAGTTCTTGAATCGGATCGATGAGATTATCATCTTCCACGCTTTGCAGAAGTCTCAGCTACGCAACATCGTCAAGATTCAGATCAAGCGCTTAGAGAAGCGTTTAGCCGATCGCAAAATGGCGCTGAAGCTATCCGACGAAGCGTTAGACTTTTTAGCAGATGTCGGCTACGACCCAACCTACGGCGCGCGTCCGCTGAAGCGAGCCATACAGCGCGAAGTAGAAACGCAGATTGCCAAGTCTATTTTGCGCGGTGAGTTCTCCGATGGCGATACTATCTTCGTCGATGTAGAGAACGAGCGGCTGGCGTTTAAGCGTTTGCCTGCTGAGCTGGTGACTGTGTAAGTAGCGCGATTTGATGTGCGATCGCAAGTCAGTCGAGTCGCACATCAAGCCACATGGACTTGATCCGTAGAGATGTGAGAGGACTAAATGCAGAGTCGTCGATACTATTCTTCGATGCTAGTTCTTCTAATCTAATTATCAGAATGTACATATCCGAGTCTGGAATTAGCGAAGATAACGCTACTCAATGGATCGAGCAATCTATGAGTGTGAATGTACTACTATCTGATAGAAAGCTTCTCCAGTAGATTATGTCCGAGAACTTTGAACTGTTTGCTTATTTAAACGTTGGAAATCCGATGGTTCTTTGGGAGATAGCCGTCGGACGCCATCGTTCTGTATGCGACCGTTCCGAGGCAAATAGCCATAGTATTTCGCTGTGGCAATATGGGTTATTCAGACAATATACCAGACATGGTATGAGTCCAAAAATCGCTAATGAGTTTCGCCTTGAGGCTATCAGACAAAAGCACTATCCAAGCTGTGTGTCTCGATTGACCGGTCTTTATTTTTTTGAAACAAGAGCTGATGCGGAAGATGCCATACACCAGAACTAGTTATAACTCGTATCTGGAAACTGGCGAATTACGTTTATTTTTGAGGGTGTGGATGCTTGCAATATCGATTTGGAGGATACCACTGATGAAAATGCATGATCCACCGTATCCCGGTGAGGTTCTTAAAGAACTTTGTATCGAACCTTTGAACTGACTATCACTGAGACTGCTGAAGCGTTAGGCGTTAGTAGAAAAACGCTGTCTGCCATCCTCAACGGTAGGGCAGGTATCAGCCCTAAAATGGCTATTCGATTGGGCAAAGCTTTTGATACTTCTCCCGAAAGCTGGCTGAATCAGCAAATGCAACACGATCTTTGGCAAGCTGAGCAGGCAGTTGGCAACATAGGTTAAGCGCTTATCCGTTGCTCAAGCGTAAGTTGGGCCTAATTACTACATCGCACTAACAGATTCAGTGAGGTAGAGGCTCGGTTTATTTTTAAGTAAACTGTCCATCCATCGCTTAGACCCTAATTCTCCTCGCATCAAGGCCGCTACCTCAAATGCCTGTTCTATGGAGACAAACTCGACGACCTCGCCGCTTGGCCAAAGTTCGGTTTCAGCTAGCTGCTCGTCAGTAGGTCTCGGATCTATGTTTGATAGGCAACCGTTGACAGAACGAGTGAACTGTAAATGATCGACTGGCCATCGACAGCGCATACCCGTATTGAACTCGATTTCGAGTTCGCGACTTCTGGGTAGAAATTTAGCAGCTATAGGCTCAATTCTTGCGGCCATTCCTGGTACGACTACATTAGGATCTACGCTCATCTTCAATCTCCCTCCATTTGGTTTGCAGCAGTTCTATGTTTTCGCTAGCTATCTGAATAGCTCGCTTTCTCAGTTTGCGATCTCGTGCGGCCCTTTTGTATTCTTCTCCTGCCATCCATTCAGCATCAGAGCCAGATATATCTATTTTGGTAGCAAAACTGCCTTTCTGAACATGAACGTGAGCGGGTGCATGGTCATTAGACGGAATAAAAAACTTGAAGTCTTCTACCCTCAATATCTCAGCCATAGTCGCTCCTGTTCAATACACCTGCCTTTATTGTTGACGCTAAAAGGGTAACTATTACGCATGTAAGAATGGCTCGCCTTATTTCTACGTAGAGCATGTGTCTTTTTATTTACGCTCAAAAGGCAGTTGTTACATGCAATAAATCTGACGGGTAACTTAAATCAAAGCTTATTGGTGATGGGTTTAATCGTAAGGCCCTATCGTTAGCTCGCATCTGTAGTTCATCGTCACTGGAATTTTTCATGACTGCTTCTTCTGCTATGGCCGACAGGGCTTATACCAACGTAATGGAAAGGCTGGTGGCCGAAGAGGTCGCTCGCCAGAAGTCTAAGCTGCCGCCTAAGCTGCGCGAATACATTAAGGGCGTGGAGGTGGAAACCTATGCGCTTAACCGTCTGCCTGCGCTCTATGCCTCTAGTGAGAAAGGCTGGCAAATACAGTACGAAAAAGCTGGGCAAACCCACGGTGAGGCTGTTTCTCAAGCTGTACGCCACGGAATTGCGGCTGTACAGGTGGATCCGCTGCGAGCTTCACAGCCGCTTTCGGTTCGTCAAAATGATGAGTCTGAAGTAATTTTGACGGCGTTTCGCAATATGCTCAACCAGCCCGATTTGGAGTGGGACGACATTCTGTATAAGTGCAAGCGCCTTTTGCTGCCGCGCAATCATCCCGATCGCCCGGCTTTGAAAGACGAGTCGCAGCACAGAGCTTACTGGCAGCCCGGTACGCATGGGGGAATAGAACCCTGGGAGAAAGCAGCGGTGCGTCAGGCTTCTATGGGGCACCGAAAAGGATCGGCCTCACCGGGCACTCAAGAAGCAGTTCCGGGCAAGTCTTGGTCAAATCCGCGCTATCAGCAGTAGCTATTCACGGCGGCTGTGAACAGTAGCTATTGACAGTAGAAAAACAACGGAAGCAGGCTCAGACTTTATCGAGTCCTAATCCTTTCATTCCCTGTCGGAGGCGATTGCCTTCTGCGGGGTTTTCTTTTGAGACTAGCGCGATCGCCTTTTCAAAGGCCTGTTTACTCTGCGGCAGCTTCCCTAACTTAAATAGCACTACCGCCAGATTTTGATAGGCCGCTGCATAGTTAGGATCGAGTAAAATTGCGTATTCGTAAGCTCTCAAGGCTGGCTCTAGGTAGCCTTTGGCCTTATGCATCAGGCCCATATTTAAATAGATAATAGGCTGCTTAGGATCGATGCGAGCGGCGGCTTCGTATTGGGCGATCGCGCCATCAAAATTTCTCTTCTGCTTAAGCAGCGCGCCCAAGTTCAAATGCGCCCCTAGCTTTAGCCGACCGGCAATAGGGGTATCAATCGCCTTTTGATAAGCGTTTTGCGCAGCTAGCAGATGGTCTGCCTCGGAGCCTTCGATAGTGGCTAGATGTCGATGTGTAATCCCGATGTGATAGTGCAGCTCGTACTCTGTGTTGGCTTCGTAGTTGCCCGAGCGCAAAGCGTCCTCTAGCAGCGGCAGCGCTTTTTTCCATTCACCTGCCGCCGCGTAGAGTGCGCCTAGCTTATTCGCTATATAGGCATCTTGCGGATGGTCTGCGTAGTGCTTTTCCATAATCCGCTGAGCGCGTTTGTATTTGTCTTTGGCCGCGATCGCATCTACTCCATAGCCCGTATGGTCAATCGCCACATTGCCAAACTGCGCCACCTGCCAGTGCTTTTCTCTGGCCATCAGCGCCGCCACGCTGTCGTCTACGCCTTCGTGGTAAGGGCGGTAGTACTTTACCTCAGGAAGATTACGAAACAAGCGAGACACCTGGGTATAAGGCGACTGACTCGCGCCTACTTCTTGTCGCATCACGGTGACCATCAGCAGGTCTTGAGGCTTGACGTTGCCCAGCGGCTGCTCCGACTTAATCGCCTGAATAAGCTGACGGCCCTGCTCAGTCAGCGTTTCGTCTGCGTCTAAGACCAAAATCCAGTCGCCAGTCGCCTGATCGAGTGACGCGTTGCGGGCTTTGGCGAAATCATCCGCCCACATTTGAAAGTTCACTATTGCGCCTGCGTCTTGGGCGATAGTGGGCGTGCGATCGCCCGAACCGGTATCAATGACAGAGATCTCGTCGGCTAGCCCTTTAACGCTAGCCAAGCACAGCGGTAGCTTCGCCGCTTCGTCTTTTACAATCATGCACAGGCTAATCGTCGCCATGGTCTACGCCTCCAGCAAGGATTCCGCTCGCTTTAGCGCACCTCGAACTTGATTAAATCCGGTGCCGCCAGCGCTGTTGCGAGCAGAGACAACCTGGGCCGGTGCGATCGCCGCATAAATATCTTCCTCAAACGCTGGGTGCAGCGCTTTCCACTCTGCCATCGTTAGATCTTTTAGCAGCTTGTCTGCGGCTAGCGAAGTCTTGACCACTTTGCCCACCAGGTTATAAGCCTCGCGGAAAGGAACGCCTTTATTCGCCAGGTAATCGGCAACATCTGTCGCATTAGAAAAGTCTTCATCGACGGCCTGATTCAGCCTTTTTGGCTTAAAGGTCATGCCCTCTTGCAGCAGAATCGTCATGGCTTCTAGGCAGCCTGAGACTGTCGCTACCGTATCGAACAGCGCCTCTTTGTCTTCTTGTAGGTCTTTGTTGTAGGCCAGCGGTAGCCCCTTCATCATCACCAGCAGTCCTTGCAAATGTCCAAATACGCGTCCGGTTTTGCCGCGCACCAGTTCGGGCACGTCGGGATTCTTCTTCTGAGGCATAATGCTCGACCCCGTAGAGCAGGTATCGCTCAAGGTGACAAAGCCAAACTCTTCTGAAGCCCAAAAAATAATCTCCTCCGACAGGCGAGAGAGATGCACCATAATGATGCTCGCCGCGCCCGCAAACTCTATGGCAAAGTCGCGATCGCTCACTCCGTCCAAACTATTGTGATAAATATCGTCAAATCCTAGCAGCTCAGCAGAATAATGCCGATCGATTGGAAACGTAGTGCCCGCTAGCGCACCGCTGCCTAGCGGTGAGATATTTACTCGCTTAAGTACGTCGCCTAGCCGCTCCCAGTCTCGCTGGGTCATTTCAAAATAGGCCAGCAGATGATGCGCTAGGCTCAGAGGCTGCGCTCTTTGCAAATGCGTATAGCCCGGAATCAGCGTTTCTACATTTTGCTGAGCCAGCTCAAAAATAGCTTGCTGAAAATCTTTGATGCGCTGACGAATCTGTTCAATTTGGCCGCGCAGATACAGCCGCACATCGGTGCCCACCTGATCATTTCGAGAGCGGGCCGTATGCAGCTTTTTGCCGCCGTCTCCGACTAGCTCAATGAGTCGATGTTCTACGGCAAAGTGAACGTCTTCTTCATCAATGCCTGGGTTAAACTTGCCTGCGCGGTATTCGCTGCGAATCGTTTCTAGCCCAGAGACAATCTGGTCGCGCTCGGTGTCTGAGAGGATGCCGACCTTGGCGAGCATTTTGGCATGGGCCACCGAGCCAGTAAGATCGCACTCTAGTAGGGCAATATCAAAACCGATGCTGGCATTGAATTGGGCGATTGCCGGATGAAGCGCTGACTCAAAGCGATCGCTCCAGGTTTGGCTGCTGGCTGGGTTAGTCGGGGGGCTAGAAGGGTTACCCACGCTGGTCGGCTCCTGTATCTGCGGGATGTTAATAAGCCGCAGTTTGAGGTTGCTTATGATACATCCTTCAACACGGCCCACCATACATTAGCAGTTGAGGCGGCCCTCTTTTTGCCCGCTGCTAACAGAATTGTGACGGCCTGCAGGTGTTTAGTGCCGCCAACCCGTTAGCTTAGCCGTAAGAAAAAGCCGACTTAAAGATATAGCCCAAGACGATGCCAATTAGCAGCGCCCAAAGCTGTCCCGACTCGTAAAATTCTTTGAGCATTGCCCCGCTTGTTCCGATCAGGTCTTGATCGAACTGTTGAGCTACAATCGGCGTTCCAGTCACTGCGGTAGCCTGAAGCTGGCCGGGATAAAAGGTGATGGGTTCCATAATTTTAAGCTGGCGGCAAAATGCTGCTTTTGAATACTGTCTTTATAGACAAGTGCTCGCATAAAGTGCCCGCTGTCAGATTGGCATCTAACAGAATATCAAGGTCTGTAGATATGGCTACAAAACTCTACAGGAGAGCTGCTGAAATTCTGCTGGCTGCGTCACTCTCATAACGACTAGCGTGGTGTCGTCTTCGGCTTCTCTATCGGTGCCAACGAAGCGCTGAAGCGTCTTAAATAAGTAATTTAAAATTTCGTCAGCGCTAGAAAGATTGCGGCAGGCCCAGCTAAAAGAATCCGTTAAATTATCTTCGTCGAAGCGCTGCCCGCTGTTGCCCGCTGCTTCGGTAAACCCATCGGTGTAGTAAATTACCGTGTCGCCGTGCTGTAGCTGAATCTGGTTTTCTTGGTAGTGCGTGTCCATATCTAGCCCTAGCAGCATACCGTCTGCGTCTAGCCGGGTTACTTTACCGGTGGCGGCTTGCCATAGCAGCGGCGGATTGTGAGCCGCGTTGCCGTAAGACAATACCTGCGTGCGCGGATCGTATTGAGCGCAAAACAGGGTCACAAACCGATTAGAGCTTTCTAAATCAGTCCGCATTACCCAGTTTAAGTGCTGCAGCAGCTCGCCCGGTGAATGGTCGTTTAGCACTTCTGCGCGGAGCATCCCTCGCAGCATCGTCATCATCAGGCCCGCTGGAACGCCTTTGCCCATCACATCGCCAATGGCAAAGTTCCAGGGCTGCTCTTGTGAGGCTGGGGCGTCTGGGTCTCTTAGCTGCTCGTAGGAGGTGGGAATAAAGTCGTAGTAGTCGCCGCCTACTTTGGTGGCTGTTTTGCAGCGAGCCGCCAAGTCTACGCCTTCGATGGTGGGACATCTCGTCGGCAGAAGCTGAGCCTGAATCTCTGCGCCTAGTTCTAGCTCGCGGTCTATTCTTTCTTTGTGGCGTAGCTCGCGGGTTAGCTCGTTGTTTTCTACGGCAACGGCTGTTTGATCGGCGACTAACCGGACTAATTTTTGTCGGGTTTCGCTCCAGGTGTAGTCGCCCTCCTGGCTGAACACGTACAGCCTGCCGCGCTCTACATTTTGCACAATGATGGCCGTGCCAAAAATCTGGAAGCCAGGGCCTAAATATCTGCAAGCCTGACGATCTAGCGAAACCATCGTGGCATTGGTTAGGGCGGCAGGTTCGCCTTCTATTCGGTTGGCCGCTGTGAGTGATGCGGTCACCTGTCGGGTGGCCATTTCTAGCGCTAGGCGAACGTCCTCGCAGTTGGCATCATCGGCGCCTGAGCAATGTAGCTGCTCTAAGCGCAGTTCTCCATTGGGCTGGCACATCACCAAGGCTCCGCCGCAGGCGTCGGTGACGCGGCTAGCCATCATTGGAATGAGTTCTAAGAATTGGTTGAGATTGTTGAGGCTGCGGAGCGCGAATCCTAAGGAACTCAGCAGATCTTGAATTTTGAACTGCTCTCTTTGGAGTCTAGAGACTAGCTCTTTGAGCGCGTACACAGAGGGTTGGTTGACCCCGGCAATCTTGTTTCCAGGTAGCGCTTCAGCGGCAGGACTAGGCGGCAAAGGTTCGGTTCTCATCGGGTTGGATGAGATGGCGTCGGGCAGGGGCGAATTAGACGCAGCAATTCCCTGCGAGGTGGCTCGGTTACTGCCTTCTGACGACGAATTTAGGGGTTGGGTGAACCTAGATTGCATAGGGTAGGGGGAAAAGCAAAGAAGCAGATGCGTTTTGAGTGCGATCGCTGACAAACTAAAAGGTCGCGGCAATTCGCTACTCAGCACTTATAACTCATCATCTGCGATCGCGACAGGGCATTGTCGAGTCGTGGGCAGTGATAGCCGTCAGGGCTAGTGATTTTAGGTCAGTAAATCTGGCATTGACAGCGGGAACCTTCTAGATGTTTGACCTCAAGACTTAAAAGTAGCCATACGATAGCACTTCTTGGTTCAGAGTCAAGGTACCATTTGCCAGGAATTAGGCGCTCACCTAGGTATAAGCGAGCTGAACAGAGAAAGTTCTATTGATCTTGTCTGATTGGGAGAGCGATTGCGCAGCTCATGTGAGCTTATGAGCTTAGGTGAAGTGTTTCTGGCAAAAAACGATGATTTCTTCTAAATTCTCTGTTTTATGGGGATAAATAACGGTCGGTCGGTCGATTAGGATTAGGTGCGTGCCTAGCGCGAGAGCCGCCTGCTTTTTAACAGATTCCCCACTAACGGATTCTCTACTATAGAGGTCTGCCTTTTGAGCGCGTGTTTTTTGAGATGAATGCGCTGCTGGTGTGACTAACTGACCGGAAGCTTTGGCGACGACGCATGAAATGTTCCACTGCTTCCATAGCGCGATTTCTAAGTCGAGCGAAATAGGCGGTCTTAGGGCCACAATCTCTTTAGCGCTAAATCCGGCTGAGAGGGCACCTGCGATCGCTTCTGGAGAAGGCAGTATGCGGGCATAAAGTTTAGCGGCGGGGCGCAAATTTGCAAACTTCTCTAGATGCCGATAGCCAATGGTGAATAAAACGCGCTGATTTTTTAGCAAGACGCTATCCGCTAAAGAATCGATGGAATCGACTGTTGTAATGGTCGGCTTTTCACAAACGGTGGTTGAGCTATTCTGATTTGAACTCGGCGTATTTGTGAGCGTAGGACGTTCGTAACGTAAGTACGGAAGGGAGTGCTTTTGAGAGAGGGCGATCGCACATTTAGAAATTTCGCTAGCAAATGGATGTGAGGCATCGGCAATGCATTCCACATGGTAGCGGCGCACAAAATCTTGAGCGAGCAAGGGGGATAATTTGCCGACCCAAATCTGAGCATTTGTGGGGTAGAGCTTGCGAGCAGAAGGGGTGGTGACCGTAACAATGTAGGGGATGGCTAAGGCGCTGAGCTGCCGGGCGATCGCCGCACTGTCGCTAGTTCCCCCAATTAGCCAGCAATGTTTTGCAGTCATAGCTCATCGCTTTCTTGTTATCGCTTTCTTGTTATCGCTTTCTAGCTTCAGCGAACCTTATATTAGCTCCAGCGAACTTTGTATAGGTGAAAAAGTTCACCTTCTTGCTGCTTAACGACTTTTGCGCCAACGGTTTTGACCAGCGATCGCCAGCTAGAGAGCGGCTCTAAAAATACGTCTGCGCCCAGGTAAGTTTCTAAAATTGCCCAGTTCTCAGCTAGCTCATTCTCTGGGTCAACCACGTCGAACACAAAGAAACCACCCGGTTTTAGCAGCGGTTTGGCCGCTTCCATAACGGTCTGCCAGTAGTCTGTGGGGTAATAGCAGCTAAAGCCAGTCGCAAAGATTAAATCGAAGCTAGCGGGCGTATAGTCGAGCAAATGGGCGGGGCCTTTTTTAATGCCTTTGAACAGCTTGGAGTCTAGCTGAGGGCCTCTTTGATGGACGGTTTTGGTTGCAAACTCGCTGATATCTTGGCCGTGAAACAGTGCCTGCCAGGCTTTCCATTCGTAGATTAAGAAGCTAAAGCCGCAGCCGATATCCAAGCAGCGCTGGTTTTTCTTAGGCTGGGCAATTTCCCAGAAAGGCGACGAAATCCGAGAAGTGAGGGAGCCTGCCGCCCAGTCGCGAAACACCGGCATCGCTTCAACTTCTTCGGGAAGGTCAAAAGATTTACCCTGATATTCTTGATCAAACCGCCGACCCACTGCACCGATCATGGGTAGCCATGGGACGGATTTGGCTTTAAGTACGTCTCCTAGCGGGGACTGGGCAGAAGCAGCCATGCGGTTTATGTCCTATATATAGCTTTAGTTTATGGGCCAGCCTGACAGGGCTAGATTGAGCGCACTCGGCTTATAAAATTAGATTTTGAAGACTGAATTTGTAGATCGAGCTTGCAAAGAAAGCTCCCAGATAAAGCAACTTACTTTCCTTTGAGCGCCTTAGAGAAGTTACGGCGGTAAGCGCCGTTGCTAATCATGAATACTGGCCATAGTAAAGTTAAGTAGGCTTTGCCTGTGCTGAAGTCAGTCCGGTTGAACCCTGTCCAGAATTTCCAGGCTCCTATGCCGTAAAAAGTAAACGCAATAAGGCCGATTAAAGTTCCCATGGATATCTCCTGAGCGCTATTAGCTGTTGAGGTATTGGCTTTCTATTCTATTGACTTTTGGCGCTATCGTCGGCCGGTTCGTTTCTTTTTGAAAAGTTCTCTTTGAAAAGCTCTGTTTGAAAAGAAAGTATGCAGAGATGTAAAGGCTATGGCCAAATAGGTATTTTGGCCCCTCTAGAATAAAGAGGCCAAACCAGGAGGCAATTTATGCGCGCAGTTTTGATGGCGGGCGGTTCGGGTACGCGGCTAAGACCCCTCACCTGCGATTTGCCTAAGCCTATGGTGCCGGTGCTCAATCGACCGATTGCTGAGCATATTATCAATCTGCTCAAACGCCATCACATCACCGAAATTATCGCGACGCTGTTTTATCTGCCCGATGTCATGCGCGATTATTTTCAAGACGGCAGCGGCTTTGGCGTCACCATGACTTACGCCGTAGAAGAAGATCAGGCTTTGGGCACTGCGGGCTGCGTTAAAAGCGTTGCAGAGCTGCTAGACGATACTTTCCTGGTAATTAGCGGCGATAGCATTACTGATTTTGATTTGCAAAAGGCTATCGACTTTCCATCGAGAGAAGGGAGCCAAGGCCACCTTAGTGCTGACTCGTGTTCCTAATCCGGCTGAGTTTGGCGTGGTGATTACGGCGGAAGATGGACGAATTTCTCGCTTTTTGGAGAAGCCTTCTACTAGCGAAATCTTTTCGGATACGGTTAATACCGGCACTTACATTCTAGAGCCGGAGGTTTTGGAGTATCTGCCGACTGACTGCGAGCAAGATTTTTCGAATGACTTATTTCCTCGACTGCTTGATGAAGGCGAGCCGATGTATGGCTATATTGCCGATGGCTACTGGTGCGATGTGGGCCATTTGGATGCTTACCGCGAGGCCCAGTACGACGCCTTGCAGGGCAAAGTGCATCTCGACTATGCCTACCCCGAAAAAACGACTGAGGTGTACGTTGGCCAAAATACGTTTATTGACCCAACGGCTCGGCTACAGCCGCCGGTAGTGGTGGGGGATAACTGTCGGATTGGTGCTAGATCGCTGCTAGAGCCTGGAACGGTCGTAGGCGATAACGTGACGATAGGCCACGATGCTCATTTGAACCGTCCGATTGTTTGGAATGGGGCCGTCATTGGCGATGAGTCGCTGCTGCGAGGATGTGCGATCGCCCGAGGAGTTCGGGTAGGCCACCGAGCGCAGGTGATGGAAGGCGCTATTATTGGCGCTCTCTCTACGATTGGCGAAGAAGCTCAGGTTAGCCCAGGCGTAAGGGTGTGGCCTAGCAAGCAGGTAGAACCGGGGGCTACGCTCAATATCAATCTGATTTGGGGGCATACCGCCAAGCGTAATCTGTTTGGGCTGCGCGGCGTAGCTGGAAAAGCTAACGTTGATATTACGCCAGAGCTGGCTGTAAAGCTGGGGGCGGCCTATGGCTCTACGCTAAGTCCAGGGTCTAGAGTAACCGTATCGCGCGATCAAAGGCGAATTTCGCGCATGGTGACGCGATCGCTGATTGCGGGGCTAATGTCGGTGGGCGTGAATGTGCAGAATTTGGAGGCGATCGCCATTCCAGTGGCCAGAAACGTCGTGACAACGCTAGATGTTTCGGGCGGTATCCATGTGCGGGTGCATCCTAAGTTTGCAGACCAGGTGCTGATTGAGTTCTTTGACGCGCAGGGAATTGATATCCCTAAGCGACAAGAGAAAAAGATTGAAAGCGCCTTCTTTAAAGAAGACATGCGGCGATCGCAAATTCATGAAATTGGCTCAGTCGCCTACCCTAGCCGTCTAATTGATACCTACACTACCGCGTTTGAAAAGCACCTAAATATTGAGTCGATTCGCAATAGCAAATCTAAGATCGTAATTGACTACGTTTATGCTGTATCGGGCGCGGTGCTGCCTCAGCTATTGGGTAAGTTTGGCTGCGATGCGGTCGTGCTCAATGCGAGCTTGAACCCCAAAGTGCTCTCCTTAGCTGAACGAGAAGTTTTGCTTCGGCAGCTAGGCCAAGTCGTGCAGGCGCTGCAAGCTACCTTTGGCGTCCAGATTTCAGCCCACGGCGAGCAGCTGATCCTCGTCGATGAAGTGGGATCTCCTATTCGCGGCGAAACGCTGACGGCGCTCATGGTGCATATGGTGCTGACCGCTCATCCTAGAGGCACCATTGTTGTCCCCGTCCATGCTTCGGGCGCGATAGAAGAATTGGCTCGCCGACATGACGGGCGAGTAGTTCGCACTAAGGCAAATCCTACTGCGTTGATGGAGGGCTGTCGTCAACATGCCAACGTTGTACTCGGTGGCAGCGGCGATATGGGCTTTATTTTTCCGCAGATGCATCCGGGGTTTGATGCGATGTTTTGCGTTGCTAAGCTGATTGAAATGCTGCTAATTCAAGAGCGATCGCTCGGCCAGATATGGGACGAGCTACCGAGTACAGCACACCGAGTACAAACCTTGCGCTGCCCTTGGTCTATAAAGGGGGCATTGATGCGCTATCTTGTAGAAACCCACCCAAAAGAGCGTACAGAGCTGATAGATGGCGTTAAAATAATAGATCCGACAGACCGCAGTTGGGTGCTGGTTCTGCCAGATGCAAGCGATCCGTTAGTGCATATTATTGCCGACAGCGACAGCCGAGATTGGGTCGACGGGCAGCTCCGGGTCTACCGAGAAAAAGTACAGAAATTTATTGAAGCAGAGCAGGGAATTAAGGAATCGATTGTATGAATAACTGCATCTTGATGGCCGAAATTGTAGAAGCTCCGCAGCTCCGCTACACCGCCGATAACCAAACGCCTATTTCTGAGTTTGTGGTGAAGTTTCCGGGGCTGCGCGAAGGCGATGCTGTCGGACAAATGAAAGTGATTGGCTGGGGAAACTTGGCGCAAGAAGTTCAAGAGCGCTACAAGGCGGGCGATCGCGTACTGCTAGAAGGTCGTTTGGGCATGAACACTTTAGAGCGCCCTGAAGGGTTCAAGGAAAAGCGGGCGGAGATGACGGTGCAGCGCGTGACGCTGATTAACGAGCTACAGTCGGCCAATATAGATGAGCCAGTGCCTATGCCAGACGGTAAGTTTGTTGGCAGCGCTCCAGCATCTACGCCTTCTGCGGCAGCGGTTCCTGCGGCCCCGGCAGCTCCGGCGGCGGCAGCCGCAGAGTATGACGATATTCCGTTCTAGGGACTGATCTTAAAAGGCGGCAGATATTTAGCAGACAGTAGATATCTCATAGACAGCAGACAGAGCGACTAGCCAATATGCGGATGTATCCGACGCTGGCTAGTCGTTTTATTTACATTCTTGCTTTTTGTCTGCTTTTTATTGGCTTCTGTTAAAGCGCCGCGTCAAACGCCGCTCTGTCTTCGTATATCTGAAACACCTGATCCATGCTGGTAAGTTCAAACAGCATTTTCACCTGCGGACTCGCTGAGCAAACGACCATTTCGCAGCCTTGCGATCGCACTTTCTTCAGCACCGAGATCAGCGTTCCTAATCCGGAGCTATCAATGAACGTGGTGTCTTTAAGGTCGATAAGCAGCGTCTTAGTTCCGGTTGCTAACGCTTCACTCACCTGAGTGCGGACTTCGGCGGCTTGGGTGCTATCTAGAATGCCAGAGGGCACTAGCACTTGAATGGCGGTATCCATACTCGTTTGCATACTGAATCGGCTGATGTTCATTGTACTTGTTTACGCAGGAGTGCTGAGGCTATAAAAGCTAAGACTTGCTACGTATACAGGCTAGGCTGCCCTTCTCAGGGAGAATAGATCGCCTTTACAACATGCGCCTGCCCAACTTTTACCGCTAAGTTCGCTTTGCGCCTGCTGCTAAGCCCGTTGGCGGTAGGCGCTGCTAGCGGCGAGATAAACAGCTCGGGATGCAGCGCTTGCCAAAAGTATGTGACAAAGCTAGCAATTTCTCGATCTGAAAGGCTCTCTTTACCAGCCGCCCGCATTTTCTGTTCGGCCTGTAGCCGCCATTCATAAGAGAGCTGGTAGTCTTCTTGCACAAGGACGACAAGGCTATCTAGCAATGCCCAAAGTGGCTGATACCGCTTAAGCTGACGATTCATATCGCGGGCAAATTGCCGATCTTCTGGCGTCTCTATGGGTGAGGGTAGCGTAATTCTTTGGTCGGCAAAGAGAGCATCGTCGAGCGGTATGGCTCCTACAAACCAGCCTTCGAAGAAAAAGATTTTAGGCGCAGGCTGAAGATCGGGCGAGCAGCGATCGCCCTGTCCCTTATGCAGAGACTTATCGAACTGGGGAAGGCTGATCGGGCTACCCGGTGCGGCGGTTTTGATGGCGTTGAGCGTACGGATGCCCAGTTTAATATCGTGAGTGCCAGGGGGGCCTCGCCAGAGAAGGCGCGGATCGGACTGCTGAAGCTTTAGGCGATCGCTATAAGACAGATAAAGATCGTCTATCGACAGTTTCGCTGTGGTCTGGCCCATCTGGTTCAAAATTGCGCTCAGCCCATGGGTCAGCGTTGTTTTGCCAGTGCCCTGTCCGCCTAAAATTCCTTGAATAAACGGCCTGCCTAAAGACTTTTGCTGGGCGTCTAGCTGCTGGGCAAACGGTAGCCAGAAAGTCCACAGCAGCTCGGTATGAGCTTGCCAATCGTGGGGCAGCGGCAGCGCGACTTCGCTGTTGTGCAGAGATTGCAAAATTTGGGCGCGAGCTTTTAGAACAGCGTGAACATTTTCTGCATTAATCTGCCAGGTAGGAATCTTCTCGGCGCGATTTAGCTCCCAGTCTATGAGTTTTTGAAGATCTTGCGATGAGGGCGAGTGGCCTTCGCCCCAAGCGGTAACGGTAGGCCAGATAGAAGAAGTGCTCATAGGCTGCTCTACTCAGACTGGCTTTTAGACTGGTTTTTAGACTGGCTTTGCTTGAATCGGATGAACAGGTTGAGGGTATCGCCTGATTTATTAGCGGTGAGATGGTCTATTTGACGGGTGATAGGGCGTAGCGCTGACGCTACATTATTGACGATGGGGCTTTGGGCGAGGATGGGTGCGATCGCCGCCCAGTCCATATATAGATAACCTTCCTGGTTGCTGTCGGTGTGGTTGAGGTTTTCCGCCGCAGATGAAATAAATTTTGGACTGCCTGAAAGCGAGCTAGATGGAGCGTTGAGGGCGCTGAGAGCACTATCCATGGCTGTAATAGAGCTAGCAAAGATCTCGTAGCCGCTCAGTGAGTCCTCATCTAGTAAGTCGTTATCTAATGAATCTTCATTTAGTAGGTGTTTGGGTTGTAGATGCAACCCTAGCAGTTCAGTTTCGAGCGTGCTGCTAGATCGACTGCGCTGGGAGCGGGTTTTGAGCTTGGTCCAAGCAGTCGCTTTTTGTCCTCCAAGCGTTAGCGGTGTAGCACTATAGCCCTGCGATCTGGCGAATTCATCCATTTTTGCAACGCCATCGGCTGTTCTCTCAACAACGAGTATCCAATCGGCTTTATCAGACTGCGTTTGGGCGATCGCATAGTCTCCTTTTGCCCATTGCCAAGGCGATTGAACAGTCTGATCAGAATTTTTCTCGCTGCTATTAGGGGGCGGCACCAGAAAGTCCGGCAGAGCTATAGGAAGCCCGGTGGCCGCAATGGTCGGCTCTAGCTGGCTAAGATTTTGACTGACAAAGGCGATCGCGCTTTCTGGTGGAATGAACTTCAGCAGCGGTGTCAGTTCTTTCACCGACTGAGAGCTATTAATTGCACTGCCGCTGAATGTGCTTTCTGGCAGCAGAGCGGTGACGGCAACTCCGGTCTGTGCGAGCTTCAAGCCGACTGTGGTAAAGCCTTGCGGTGAGGGTCGTTCTAGTTCAAATTCCTTGAGCGCTACTGTACTCAGATGAGCTAGCCCTAGTCTTTCTAGCGGCAGCTTGCCTGCGGCTGTTCGGTAGGGTCTACTTTGAGCGAGATTAGCTGCGGTTTCGGTCGCGCGAAGACTCTGCCGGATGACTTGAGCGTCGTTAGCGAACAGCACAAACTGATTGCCCACTAAGGCAGTAGCTGCGCCCATAGGCAAAAATTGGCCTGCGATCGCGCGGTCTTGAGCTGCCTTTAAGCCGGTATTTTTTGAACGAGTAGCGGCAATACTTAGCAGTCGAACACCGCTGAGCTGTTCGCTTTGAGGACTGCTTCCCGCCAGGCTCTGTCTTTGCCAGAAGATCTGTAGGCTTTCTTTGGCCTGCTGCGATCGCCCCGGTGCAATTTCAAACGCAAGCAAATATCCTGGCTGCCGACCGTTGGCCTCATCAAAGTCCAAGTCTGAGGTCGTGCAGGCGATCGTGATCTCATCTCCTAGCCAGGGCCGAATATCTCGGTCGTAATCTATTGGAGAATCTTTGAAAAAGGACTGCTCAATCTGTCGGGCGGTTTCGAGCACCTCCTGCGGATTGGCGTTGGGTAAAGCCTGCTGCTGCGCCACGATATTGTCTGGATTGGTCAGCAGCGAGAAGGCAAAGGGCGCGTCTGCGGGCACAAAAGCAGTGGCCAGGGCAATAGGGCGATCGCCTTGAGAACGCAGCGCAAGCGGGCCATTTGCTACCAGATACCCAAAAGCGCCAATGCCTGCGGTTAACAGCACCAGCGCTATGGTAAACAGCACCCCAAAAAAGGCGCGGTTCGTTTTGCTCGATGGACGATTGGGGAAGGTCGTAGGCCGACTAGCGGCACTGCTCTGTGAAGTCATTGCCAGCTATCAATCAACGGCATCTCCTCACAAGTTTATACCGCTGTTTGCCTGCCCCGTCGTTTCAGACACCTTTCAACAAATTCCCATCAGTTTTGCGATCGCTCTAACGGCGTACCCCATTGCGAACCGCATATTCTCTAAGCGACTTTGCTCGCTCTAATCAACGTCCTGATTGCGCCATACGCCAACCAGCTTGCCGTCAATGTGAACCTCTTCAGCCGGGTAATTCATTGGATCGAAGCGAGGGTTAGCGGGCTTGAGCGTAACGGTGTCATTTTTGCGGTGGTAGTACTTGAGCGTCGTCGTGCTCTCTACCCTTGCGGCTACAATCGTGCCGTTGCGAATGCGCGAAGGCTCCTCTACTTTTCTCATGATGACTAGATCGCCATCGTCAATAAGCGCTTCAATCATAGAATCACCTCTGACTCTAAGAGCAAAGTCGCCCGTTTTAAAAGAGAGTGCCGCTAGGTCTAGGTGCTCTGTGGCGTCTGTAAAGGCTTCGACCATAGAACCCGCTGCGATCGCGCCAAAAATAGGGACGCCCTGAAACTCTTGCAATAGGCGAATCGTTCGCGCTTTGCCTTCCGTCCAGCTGATGTAGCCTTTGGTGCGCAGATGATCTAGTCGGCTTTGAATAGGCGCAGGAGACTTTAGCTTCATCGCTCTCATCATCTCTCGAATAGAAGGAGAATGATGATTCTCTTTGATATGAACTACTAGCCAGTCGTACAGTTCTTGCTGAGCTTGGGTTAAAGGTTCCATTGCAATTAGTGGAGTAGCAATTAAGTATGAGTAAGAACAACTGTACCAATTCTGCTGCGATCTGTCCACAGGTCATTCTTTCGCAAGCTCATATCGAAAGATAGTCCCACCCTTAGGCAAGCCCAGACATATAAAAAGACAGCCCCACCATTAGGGCTGCCTTTGCGTCTTACAAACTCTTCTAAACTATAGAGAATCTGTCGCTTTTTGGTAGGTAGTCACTAACCTATCGAATGTACTCTTTGAGTACGCTGTTGCGGTTAGGATGACGCAGCTTACGCAGCGCTTTCGCCTCGATTTGACGGATGCGCTCGCGGGTCACGTTAAAGATTTGACCAATCTCTTCTAGCGTTTTCATCCGGCCGTCGTCTAGGCCGTAGCGCAGACGAAGTACGTCACGTTCGCGAGGGCTTAGCGTGCTAAGTACGCTTTCTAGATCTTCGCGAAGCAGACTCTTCGAAACTTCGTCTTCTGGCGTTTCGCCATCGGACTCAATAAAGTCGCCTAAGCGAGAATCCTCTTCTTTACCAATGGGCGTTTCCAAAGAGATAGGAAGCTGCGCAGATTTGGCAATAAAGCGTAGCTTCTCAATGGTCATTTCCATCCGAGTCGCAATCTCTTCTTCGGTAGGCTTGCGGCCTAGCTCCTGAGAGAGCAGCTTAGTCGTTTTCTTAATGCGCGAGATAGTCTCGTACAGGTGCACAGGAAGACGGATAGTGCGCGATTGATCGGCGATCGCCCGAGTAATCGCCTGACGAATCCACCAGGTGGCGTAAGTTGAGAACTTATAGCCCTTCTCGTGGTCAAACTTTTCAGCAGCGCGAATCAGTCCTAAGCTGCCCTCTTGAATCAAATCTTGGAAAGAGAGACCGCGATTCATGTACTTCTTCGCAATCGAGACAACCAGACGCAGGTTGGACTGAACCATCTTGTCTTTGGCTCTGCGACCTAGATGCAATCGGCGCTGGAACGCAGGGAGCGGCATATCAACCGCATTGGCCCAATCGGTATCCGTAGGCTCATTCTCTAGCTGGTCGTCAATTTCGTCATATATTCTTTCTAGCTCTAGCAGGTCTGCAATCTTACGAGCTAGCTCAATTTCCTCTTCTGCGCGCAGCAGTCGAATGCGGCCAATCTCCTGCAGGTACAGTCGAATAGAATCTTCGGTGTAGTGCTTTTTCTTAGTCTGAGCCGTTCGGCGACGGGTGGTTTTACCCTTAGTGGCCTTAGTCTCTTCATCCTTGGTTGCTTTAGTCGCTTTGGCCTTTTCAGCCTTAGTAGCCTTAACTTTGGCCGCAGCAGCTTTCTTTTGAGCAGCGGTTTTGGTTTTGGTCGCGGTTCCCTTTCTAGCTCGGGTCGTACTCTTTGTGGCCTTGGTAGCGATGTCTTCCCCGGTGAGATCGATTTTTACCGACTGTTTTACTGCTGGATCTATAGTGCCAACTGCACCAGTAGGTTCTGCTGTCTCAAGAGTGTCCTTAGCTTGGGTCATGCCGCGTTCCTGGCTCCTTCAATATCGAGTGTGACTGTACTGTGAAATCTATATTCAGCAACGCTTATCCCATAGCCTCGATTAATGTCTTAATCAGCCGCCAATTCCAGGTAAGCTCTATTCGAATGTAGGTGTTAGATGTAGATGCTTGCCGATGGACAAACATTGTGAAAACAAATTGCTTTGCAGATCGATTGGATGCTTAGAGTGCAAAACATTGCTGTCTTGTATTCCAAGCACTTCTTAGCAGATTTAATCAGCTAGCCGGTTTAATCAATGAGTTAGCTGCTTCGATCAGTCAAATATTAACTAGGCGCTGTTTGCTTAATCGCTGTTTGCTAAGCTTGCGTGCTGTAAATCGAATAGTTGTTTTGTCTATGAGCGGGTCCAAAAAGGATAGCTGCCGGTAGACGTAAGCGACCAAAAGGCCAGTGCGATTGAACTGCAAGCGGCGAAAAATCAAGCGCTACTTATATTGACTCCTTTCCATATAAGGATGACAAAAGCATTGTTTTAAGAGAAATTTGAGAGGGACTTGCCTCTAGGTAGTAAACGAGCTGCTGAGATTATCGGCAGCTTATGAAGAATTAGCAAACAAAGTAATAAAGCTTGCTGGCATTCTAGTGGAATCTACCGAAGATAGATTACCCGTTAATCAAGTAATGTTTAACTATCTTCTTCAGAACCTCATAGATTGTAGCTTTTAAGACAAGAATCTACCACCTATGGTTCCGTTAGGCAGCTACTTTTTGAAGCGGCTGTGTTCCTACAGTGTTAACACGGGTGCAGTAGAACTGCATATGTTTAGGGCAGATTATTTTTTCGATTTGCCAGTTAACTGCTGCCTAGTAGCTGACAGTTGCACAGCTAGGAAAATAGCTGTAACAGGGACAGTGCAATATTTCTATGCCTCTAGTTAGATGCGAAAATTGCCGTTTTTGTAGATTATTCACTAGCAAAAATAGCTTACAAAAATAGACGAAAAGCAAATTTGGATAAAGCTGCTTTTTGCGGGATTTGCCTATGTTTGGTTTTCTCTATCAGAAAAACTTATAAGATAGATAGCTTTTTCTGAGCGTTTGGATCTCTTTTCCTGCTGACTGCTATTAACTGCTATTAGAAATTAAGCAACGGCAACTCTAGGTGAGTTGCCTAGAAGTAAGCTGCTTAAGGAGACAAACGGGCTTTCTTGAGTCGGTTGGTTTCGTACCAATTAGCGACAGCAGGCACCCAGGCTTGAAAATGGGGCCAGATAGCCTCGCAGAGCTTTTGGGCTTCTAGCTGAGCGTCGGCTTTCCACCGCAGATCTAGCAGGTGCATGAGCGATCGCGCATTGGCCGAAACTACCCAATGCTGACGAACGTCAAATGGGATGAGGCCGCGAGCATGTTCTTCCGAAAAGCCCTGGTCAATGCGAGTTTTGTAATGGGCGCATCCTTTACGGCACCAGTCGAGATCTTCTTGTCGAAGGGTCTCTGTGTAGTCGTATTTTTTGCCCTGGCGATCGCTATAGGCACCCACCGGGCGCAGGTAAAAAACGTCTTCCACATCAGTTTTGCCATTAGCTACATCAATGATGCGCGACCCTGTATATCTGAAGGAATTATGAACAACCGCACCATTGGCAACGAAATTATGCCATTTCCCTTCGACTTCTAGGTCGTAAGTTGTTTGGAAGCCAAGAAACTCAACGCCTATGACCCTAACGGGATGTGCCGACAGCTTTCTAGGCGCAGGCTTTGCCTTTTCCTTCCACTGCGCTGGTTGAGTAATCGGTTGAAAATTATCTGCGAATTCTGCCTCAAGATTTTGACTATGAATTTTTGTGTGACAGCGCTTGCAAACAGAAATCAAATTATCTAATTGGTAAGCTAAATCGGAATCTGCAAAGACGGGCACTAGATGGTGAGCATGAAGCTTTCCCCCCGCTCTCCGCAGCGCTGACAAATATAGTCAAACTTTGCATGTACAAGCGGAGCGCTTTGGCGAGTCCAAGCCCCAACTAGCGTGCGATCTGTCGCAACGCCCCCTTTCCAAAAAACAGAGGCCGAACCTCTTTGAGTGTATTTTCTTGAGTTTTCTCGGCGTTGCTGACGCTGTTCTGCGCTCAAATTCAGCTCATACCCTCTCATGCCCTTGTTCCAGGGCATTTCTGCTCCTGGAGAACGCTTGTTTAGGGCTAAGTCGTAATGATAGACCCACTTCTTTATCGTTTCGAGCGAACAGCCCGCAGCCTGTGCCATCTGCGCCGCATCATGTCCGTCGAATAGCTGCGATATTAGCCAGGATTCATCTCGATATTTTCCGTCGCCAACTACAGTTTTCAATCCTTCATGGTGTCCAGAAGACAATTTGATCGAGTGCTTTTTGGCCCAGTATCGGATAACGTCAGCCGAAGCCCCACACAGCGCTGCAATAGCCTTGGCGTGTAAACCTTTGTTTGCCTGTGCTTGTAGCCAGCTCTTTTGTGAGTACAGTGCATCTGGCCTGAGCAAGCCATTACACATCACCTCGCAGCTTTGGCTTAGGCCTATAACGCTATGGTCTGAATCCGTCACAAGCCCCACAGCGTCGCCCATATGCTGCCAGCCCTTTGAGGTAAAAAGGCGGTGGTTAGTTGTGCAGTCGAGAGTCTTGCCATCTGCTAGCATCACCCGATAGACCGGCTGCTCACCACTACACATCACTGCGTTTAAGTGGCTAGTTTCAAAAAAACCTGTGTCTTCGTTTAGAACTCGCAAGCGCATCTTTTTAAGGCGAGTTTTGCAGTCGCGGCGATACTGACCTGGAGGTTCGCCGTTTCTACCTCTTGTTTTCCGTTCTCTGACCGCCTTCTCTCCGTTCTCCCAGAGATCGTAAAGCTCAGAAATTTTGTATTTTCTCAAGGCTCCAGAGGCGCGTACAAAGGTAACTTCGGTATCTCCTGCAAGGCATTGCACGTCGAAGCTTAATCCGACGCGATGAGTGCGGATTTGCTGCATGGTGGAGTGGGGGAAAAAGCCGCAGTTCAGCACAATTTGCGGATGCTCTAGCGGGCCGAAATGGCCTCTACCGCCTTTTAACAGGTTGCGGATGATAAGTTCGCCTGCTTTTTCTTCTGAAGGCCACTCATTTCGCTGATCCCAGACGAATGCCTCGGCGTAGTCTTGATGCATCGCAGCATAAATAGTCTGCTGAGGGTTGGGATGTTGAGAGATGACTTCGACTTTAAAGCGATCCATAAATGAGGCAGTGAAATTTGGCGACTGTGCTTATCTTGACGCGCTTTGCGGCGTGGCATTCTTTGCTCTGTAGAATATTTAATATTTAATCGCGATCGCGCTTTGGTAAAAGGTGAGGGCATCCATACCTCTTTGGGCGGGAGTAAGTTCTTTGATCGCCGCTAAAATAAAGGGACTAAAGCAGATGTTGACGAGATCTCTCGGAGCATCTAGAACGACTAGAGGATATCAACAGCTATGGCATTTTTTGGACTAGGCATGGGTAAGAAAGACACAATTCCAGCTGCCGCAGATACACTGCCGGGCCGCGATAAGAAGATGCCGGTGCCTGAGAAGCACTACGTTAACGGCAACAAGCTCGAGGATTTTCCAGAAGGAATGGAGCTAGCCATGTTTGGCTTAGGCTGCTTCTGGGGCGCAGAGCGTAAGTTTTGGCAGATTGATGGCGTTTATAGTACGGCGGTAGGCTATGCGGCAGGCTCTACCCCTAACCCAACCTACCGAGAAGTATGCTCTGGGATGACCGGGCACAACGAGGTCGTGCTAGTGGCTTACGACCCGAAAAAGTTGAGCTATGAGGAGCTGCTAAAGGTATTTTGGGAGAGCCACAACCCAACTCAAGGAATGCGTCAGGGCAACGACGCCGGAACGCAGTACCGCTCGGGTATCTACACCTATTCTGAGTCGCAAATGAAGTCGGCTCAGCAGTCTAAAGAAATGTACCAAAAGCCGCTGAATGAGTCTGGCTATGGAGATATTACGACGGAAATTTTGCCTGCCCCTGAGTTCTATTACGCTGAGGACTATCATCAGCAGTATTTGGCGAAGAATCCAGGTGGCTACTGCGGATTAGGCGGCACGAACGTCTCTTGTCCTGTTGGCGTTGCCACCGTGTCGTAGGTTTAGCTTATAGCTAGCAGTTACGATTAGCTAGCGGCTGCGATGTTGCATTTGAAATAGCAAGATTAAAAAAGGGCGTCCCGAAAGGAATGCCCTTTTTTGCATATTAGCCGTGGCGCTTTTGATGCCACTGCCAGGCGTGGGTAATAATCGTTTCAATATCAGGGTATTGGGGCTGCCAGCCAAGAATAGATTTGGCTCGTTCGCTGGTGCCCACTAAGCTAGGCGGATCTCCAGGGCGGCGATCGCACAAAACCGCCTCAATTTTTTTCCCCGTTACCTGGCGCGCAGTCTCAATCACTTCTTTGACCGTAAACCCGCTGCCGTTACCCAGGTTAAAGAATGAAGTTTCGCCGCCTGCCAATAGGTATTCCAGCCCTTTTACATGGGCATCGGCCAGATCTGAAACGTGAATATAGTCTCGAATGCAGGTGCCATCTCTAGTTTCGTAATCGCTGCCGTAGATAGAAAGGGACTTGCGCTTCCCTAGCGCAGCAAAGAGTACGAGCGGAATAAGATGCGTTTCTGGATGGTGGTCTTCGCCTAGTCGGCCTTCAGGATCTGCACCCGCTGCGTTGAAATAGCGAAAGCAAACGGACTGCAATCCGTAGGCACTCTGAAAATCTAGCAGCATCTTTTCAACCATTAGCTTGCTAGTCGCGTAGGGGCTAATCGGGTTTTGAGGATGATCTTCGGGAATGGGAACGGTTTTAGGTGGCCCGTAGATAGCGCAGGTAGAGGAGAAAACGAGCTTTTTGACGCCGTGCGCCACCATCGCCTCTAACAGGTTGAGCGTGCCGTATACGTTGTTGCGATAGTATTTTGCCGGTTCGCTGACGGATTCTCCCACGGCAATGTAGGCGGCAAAGTGTAGAACAGCGGCAATATCGTGGCCGTCGAATATTTCGTCTAGTAGGGGGCGATCGGTGGTGTCGCCAACGATAATCTTCGCTTTGAGATGCTGCTCGGCCAGCTCTTTATGTCCGTATTCCAAATTGTCTAGGATGATCGTCTGATACCCTGCGGTCTCTAATGCGAGAACAGCATGGGAACCAATGTATCCAGCGCCACCTGTAATTAGAACAGTGGGCCGAGCGAAGTTAGCAGAGGTAGCCATAGTAAGTTGATAAAAGAGTAAGTTGCTATAAGACGAAGGAGATGGTAGTGCTAGTGCAGTTTATGGCAATGAAGCTGCCTTTGGTGTGATGGGGCAGTGTGATGAAGCCTATTCTCGCTAGCGTAGCGACGATTACTGGGTGCTGATGACCATGTTGTCTCTATGGACGATGGTTTCTGCGCCTTCGTACCCCAGTAGGTGAGTGATGTCGCTGGAGCGATGTCCGTAGATTTTACGTAGATCTACGTCGCTGTAGTTAACGAGTCCGCGAGCAATTTCCTGTCCGCTCGCATCGCAGAGTAAAACGGCGTCTTGGGCCGTGAACTCGCCTTCAACCTCAGTGATGCCTGCTGGCAATAGAGACTTGCCGGCACTGCGAATAGCCTCGGTAGCGCCTCGATCTAAATAAAGGCGCCCGGCGGGAATGAGGTTTCCTGCAATCCAGCGTTTTCGGGCGTTACTGGGGTTGGCTTGTGCCTCGAATAAGGTGCCGACGGCTTCGCCTGCAAGCACCTTGAGAATATTCTCTGGCGTTTGTCCTTGAGTAATCACGGTATGGACCCCAGCAGCGGTGGCGATTCGAGCAGCCTCTATTTTGGTGCTCATGCCGCCTGTGCCCCAGCTCGATCCGGCGTCTCCTACTTTGGCTTCTAGCTGGTTAATTTTTTGAACGCGACTGATAGGCTGCGCGGCGGGATCTTGCCGGGGATCGGCAGAATAAAGCTGATCGACATCGGTGAGTAAGAACAGATAGTCGGCGTGAATTAGGCTGGCGACCATGGCCGATAGGGTGTCGTTGTCGCCAAACTTAATTTCGTCAATGGCCACGGTGTCGTTTTCGTTGACGATGGGGATGACGCCTAGCTCTAGCAGTTTACGAAAGGTGCGATCGCTATTTACGTAGCGCGATCGCTGAGCCAAATCGCTGCGAGTGAGCAAGACCTGCGCAATCGGCTGAGACAAAGCAGTAAAAAAGTCGTCGTAAACTCGCATTAGCCGGCCCTGCCCCACTGCTGCAACTGCCTGCTTAAGGGCAATTGTTTTGGGCCTTTCGGTAATGCCAAGCCGGGCGCAGCCCACGCCAATGGCACCGGAGGAAACCAGCACCACCTGATGCCCTGCGCTGCGCAGTTCGCAAAGCGTTTCTACGAGTCGGCCTAAAGTCGCTAGGGCCAAATGCCCGGTTTCGGCGCGAGTCAGGCTAGAAGTGCCAATTTTAACGACGATGGTTTTGGCCACAAAAGCCATTGGGTTGTCTGATTGTTTTTTGGGGTTAGACGAATTTACAGGAGGCTGCGGCATGGTTTTTATGGCTCGACGCAAAAGTAGGGACGAGGCGAATCCCGTCAATTTTAGCCAGGTTTTTTTAGCCGAGGTCTTTGAGGGTGACGCCTAGCTGCTTAGATATCCAAAACTCGGCGTTTCTGAGCAGATTTTTAGGATCTCGGGAATTTGGTTCGAGCATTGGCTGCACCAAAATGGTGAAAAGGCCCAGTCGGTTGCCAGCGAGTACATCTGTAAACAGGCGATCGCCCACCATCGCAATTTGCTCAAACGGCAGATCCATCTCAACCGCTGCCTGACGCAGCTTTCGGCGCGAAGGTTTCCCGGCGCTGGCAATAAAGGACACGTTCATCCCTTCCGCAATCTTCTTGATGCGCTCGTAGCCCACGTTGTTGCTGACTAGCGAGATCGGGACAATGGTTTGAATATGTTTGGCCCACGCCTGGACTTCAGGATCTAACTGCTTGCGCCCTACCGGCACAATCGTTTCATCAACATCTAGCACTAATCCTTTGAGTCCCTTTTGAGTCAGTATCTCGGGCGTGATGCCCAAGACTGATTTGCCCAGAATTAAGTCAGGCTGGAGCAAATGCGTACGAGTCATGGGAGGTCATTAGTAGTAAATAATCAGCGGTGAGCAATCGGCAGGTGCGATCAGTAGGTGCGGCTAGCAGTGAGTAATCGGAGCTAGCTGCGATCGCGGCTTTCTGAGCTGCGGCTCGGACTGTCTGACGAGTTCTCGGACGAACGACCGGCGGGCGACTCGGACGATGAGCCGCTAGTTCGTCTGGGTTTATCAGAGCTGGCATCGACGCGATCGCGAATTTCTCCTTGGGCCGACTCGTGCTCTCCTAGCGTTTCGCTGAAGACATGCGTTCCGTCATAGCGGGCAACAAAGTAGAGAAAGTTAGTCGGGGCAGGATCGATAGAAGCTTCTAAGCTCGCGATGCCAGGGCTAGAAATTGGCGTTGGCGTGAGGCCCGCATTCATATAGGTATTGTAAGGATTAGGCGTTTCTACTTGGGCATAGGTCAGCGGATTTTCGGGCGTTTGAACAATGCCCAGGCCATATTCCACAGTCGGATCAGATCCTAGCGTGATGCCTTCTTCTAGGCGACGGGCAAACACGCTAGCAATTTGATCTCGCTCATCAGAGACGACGGCCTCTTTTTCGACGATGCTCGCGAGGGTTACCCAATCTAGCAGGCTGTAGTCGCTAGGCTGGTTTTCGTATACGGGTAGCGCCACTTCCTCAAACCGGCTTAGCATCACATCTACAAGCGTTTCGGCGTTAGTAGCCCCGCTGTCTAGCTGATAGGTATCTGGATAGAGAAACCCTTCTACGTGAGGAATCCCGTTGGGCAGCCAGGAGAATTGCTCGTAGGGTACGTCTTCGGTGGCAGCAAGAAACTCTTCGGCGGTGGTAAAGCCTTGGGCCTCAAAGCGCTCCGCCATCTGCTCGCGGTTCCAGCCCTCTGGAATCGTGAAGCTCGTTTGAATCACATCGCCGCTCCAGATGGTGCTAGCAATTTCATCTAAGGTTTGCGTTGGCGAAATGATGTAGCTACCGGCTTGGACACCGCTGCCTTCTCCGCGAAAAGACTTCCACTTGTTGAGAACTTTCCAGGCGGTGGTAGAGCGGATTAGGCCAGCCGTCTCTAAGTCCTGGCCAATTTGGTTGGCGGCGGTGCCTGGCGGAATTTGCACCTGTACGGAGCTTTCTTCGGTATTAGCAGCGCCTTCTTCGGCAGCTTGAACGGGCGCTGTTGCCCAGCTCCACCAGGCCCAGCTCTGGCCAGCAACCAGTGCGGCTAGGGCCAGCAGCACAATAGGAAAAAGACGTTTGGAACCACGCATGTTAGAGAGCTTATGAACGATCAGCGATTGGCAATGAGTTGAGTTGAGTTGAGTCGCAAGTAAGGCGATCTAGACGCATCTAGATTACAGGGCTACTGTTGCAAACTATGGTTCGACTCGTCAAACTTTTGGGTTTGAGAGGTCGGTTGGTAAACCTAGTCTAGGGCATCGAAAAGTTTGTCTTCTAGCTGCGATCGCATCGCTTGAAATTCTTCAGGCTCGACCAGGGTAATTGCCTTGCCCTGGCGTCTGGCGAAAAACATCAGCGGCTCTAGCGGCGTGCACAAAGTGTACTGCGCTTCGTTGTGGTAGAAGTCGGCCAGCATTTGAAACTCTTCGGTGGCAGGCTCGTCTTCGTCGTCATTGATCTGAAGCGAAAAACAGTCTTCTTCATCCGCTTCGGGCAGATCGCCTTCGGCAGTCAGGGTATGGGCCGAGCGCTGTAACATCAAGTTGAGTTCGGCAAGAACAGCGCGAGCAGAAGGAAGCAAGGCGTCTATTTCTTCATCTTCAATATCGACTAAGACTTCTTCTTCCGGATCGTCCTCATCGGGTTGCCACACAAAAATCTCAATCGGCAAATTGACCGGCAGCAGCAGCAGAAACTCTTCGCCTTCTAAGTCAATGCTTTTTTCTACGTAGCAATCGAGCGATCGCCCCTCTTCGTCTTTTAGGCTAACCACGGGATATTCGGCGGGTTCGTCAATTGTGCTGGGATCAAACGCCATTTCAATATCTCCTTAGGGATAGGGGGACGGGTCTATGTGAATTCCGAGGGGTCGGGATCAGATTTTACGCGGAATTCGTCTGACAATTCCAACGAATACAAACTGTAATCCTTAACTGTTTATTATTTCAGGCTTTGGAGGCAAAGAGCGTTCTTAGGGTAGAACATTCTTGTCCCTTTCGCGCCTGTCATCTAGCCACTGCTGCAAAATAATCGCGGCGGCTTTCCGGTCGATTAGCGCTTTGTTATGTTCAAGCGATCGCCGCTCGTCGATTAGCATTTGCTCGGCTGCAAATGAGGTAAGCCGCTCGTCCATAAATTCAATCGGAATATCTAGCGCTTTCGAAAGCCGACGGGCTAGCTTTTGAATTTTCTTAGCTTGAGAGCCGATCGCTCCGTCCATGGTGTAGGGCAACCCGACCACGAGCACTTCGACCTCTCTAGATTGAATCAGCTCGCTCAGTGGACGGGTGAGACTTTCGAAGTTGGTGCGGTGCAAGGTGGTTAGGCCGGTGGCGATTAGGCCAGTGCGATCGCACCCGGCAACCCCAATGCGCTTTGCCCCTAAGTCTAAGCCCAATGCCGAAACCATTTTCTCCTTGTTTTCTCCTTGAATTACTCAGCCGCCGAGCTGCTTTCGTCTTCATCGCTGTCTCGCTGGCCAACTGAGCGCTGGGGCGAAAGCTTCGTTGCATTCTCCAAAGAAAACCGATCCCAGGCCATGCCGTCCCAGGCTAAGCCATCGTGAGAAGGGCTATCGAGCGCTGCCATTCCGTGCCAGGAGAACCGACCGGGTAAAGGCGTACCGGTGGGCTGTAGCCCAGCCAATCCGCCCGGTATCTTCAGTCCTTCTAAAGCGCTTGTCGCTTTAGCTTCACGAACTTTGTGCCATACCGAGCGAGACATCATCAGGGTATGTTCAATTTCGAGTGCCCCAATCTGCTTAAGGTACTCCTCTCGCTCAGTTTGGTAGTCCAAAGACATGATGTGCATCGGCTGCCCCGGAAATTTTTGAACGACGCCTGCCATCTGCGCCATCATCTCTGGATACAGCCAGGTGTAGGCCGGATGCACCGTTAGCTTAGCGACGTGCGGCTTGCTCTGGCCGCGGCAAAGCTTAATTTCGAAGTAACCAATCGCCGTTTTGCGCTGCGGCTCGAACACATAGGCAACAACGGTTTCTTCTTTGCCTACCCAGTGGGTAAACCGGTTGGTCAGCTTGTCGGTAACGGTGACCTTAAAGTCTTGAATCTGATAGTCAAGAACTTGACGAACTAGCGGCGGAATAGAGACGGTTTCTAGCTGATAGATCAGCTGCGCATCGGCGTTGCTAACCGGGAGTAGATTAGGCAGCGCAGGGTCGTGTTCTGCTAGCGTTGCGAGCTGCTCCGGCTGGATAGACCAGTGCGTTGCGCGAGCGAGCGGCTGGAAACCGTTGTGCCGATACAGGGCGAGTCCAAACGTATCGTTAACGTCAGTTTCACTAATCCAGTACTGCGCTTCGCGAATGTTTTCAAAGCAGTGACGCAGCAAGTGTGAACCAACGTCCATACCCGAATGGGCTTGGCCCTTTCCTGAGCTGCTTTTACCGTCTTGATCGCTTTTACCGTCTTGATTGCCTTGAACGTTGCGAGCTAGATTGACCAACATGCGGTCAACTTTCCAGGTGCTAAGCGTACGGTTAAACGGCGAAACCTGAATCATGCCCTGCAGCTCGCTGCTCGCTTCGGCGACAAAGGCTGAGAAGAGGTGCCGCAGCGGATTAGGAAAGAGCGTCAGCGCCTTGATAGGGCCATACCAGCGACGAAGCTGCTGAATGTATTCGCCAATCTCCGGTGCCTCGGTTGCATGAGAAGCCACTTCGGTTGCTCCTTCTACCTGTACGCGGTCTAAGTCGCGCAGGTGAATGGGGCGGATAATCAGGGCATCGGTGGAGGACGTTTGAGTCATAATAGTTCCGTCTAAATCTAGACTTTTGGCCGGCTAGACTTTTGGCCGGATGAGCACGACAGGTGTTTGCTCGTCGGCGTTGCCTGCAGGGTTGTCAATCAGTGCCTGTACGAGCAGCTTCTGATCGGTATTCGCGGTCGCTGCTAGTATTTTAACCGCTTTCAAATCGTTAACGTCTACAATCGCTGCTTTTAATCCGGTTTCTTGATAGATCTGGTCGACCAATCGCTGCGAGTGAGCTGGCCCTAGCACAATGAACTGGTCGAAGGGTGGCAGCGTGCCGGTAACGTCGTCAATCAGGCGGGCCTGTTCGCCAGCGAGCTGATAAAACATGCCGGGTTTGCCAAAGACCTTGGCGATCGCACCTACCGCAAAAGCATAAGCCACCTGCCAGGGGCCAGAAACGTCAATCAGGGTTTGCATTCCACAGGCCGTTGCCAAACTAGAGGTTGGCATGAAGTAGTAGCACAGCCTTTTGGCTAGCCAGCCGGGCTTTACCGTATTGGGGTGGCGCAGTCTGCCCTGCATAATGGCCACGGGCGTCTCGCCAATCGTGACGATATCGCCGGGCTGGGCGCAGGGCTTAACGTAGTGCTTAACGATTTCTACGGTGTCGTCGAGGTTCGTGAGCAGATGCGTGGGTACTGGCAGAATTTTGGCGACGCTGTTTTCGCGCCAGTTATTGGCAGCTTCGGGTTTGGGAAACTTCAGCGGAACGATGAGATGGCCCGTTTTGGGAATCCGCCCTTCTGGGCCGTAGGTAATGTAGTTGACCTTGAGCCAGAGAGACTTTAGCTGCGTCAGATCTGTGCCGGTAATGTCTACCTTGATTTTTGCTTGAGTGGCTTTGCCCGTTTTGACAATGTAGGCAAACCAGTAGCTGTCTGGGCGCGCCGGAAAGTCCTCGTGCTGCGGGATGACCTCAGTTTTGAGCGTGATGTCGTCTGTATTTGCGCTAGAGAGGAGCTGATAGTCTACGGTGACTTCTGGAACAAAAATCTCTAGGGTGCGCGTACGGTTGGTAAAGACGGTATCGAGCGAAATGGCGTAGTGAGTTGGCTCGAAGGTATCTAAATTCCAGTCGGTGGCGGTGAGTTCTAGGTCGTTGCCGGGGCGCTGGCGATATTGCCATTCGATTAACAGATAGGCGGCGATGCTGATAAGGATCAGCAGCCCTAGTAGGGTTCCTAGAACGGACATGCTTGGCTTGAACTCCTTGTTTTTGCAGGTATTGAAGCCAAGAATGGCTTTAATACCCAGACAGATATCAGATTGTAGGCGCAAAGCGACCCGTCGAAGCAAATTAGCGATGCATTAAAGCAAGCTACAAGTTGGTTAAAGCAAGTCGAACAGAGCGTCGTCTAGCTCGTAGCCCAGCATCTGAGTCATAAATTTTAGACGCGTTCGTGAAACGCCTTTGGAGGCGGATGGCCCGTCAACGCTCTCTTTTAGCCAAGCATCTAGCGTAAAAACTTTGCGCATCACAAATATCTCTAGCGCTTCTGGGTTGTACCGAATGCCGTCTATTGGGCTGAACTGATGCGGCACTAGCATAGCGGTATAGCGGCTTAGCTCTCCCGATTCCCAGTCTAGATACAGCGGTAGCCAGGGGTAGAGGGCGTCTAGGCGAAGAAACCACAGGCGAATTTCTGGAATTTCAGATAGCTCTCTAGGGTCGCTGGCTTCGCGGGGAAAGTCGATGTCGAAGGCAAAGGTAAGATCGCGATCGCTTAAAACCTCAGGCTTAGCTAAAACTGGATCAATCACGGTCTGAGCCGGTGACATATCGAGAGATTGAAAGTTTGCGGTGGTGAGGGCGATCGCCCGTCTGGTATCCGTCATTAGAGTCGTTACGTTAGTATTGTTTTCTTCAGTTCCGTTATTCAGTTTAGTTAAAGGCGTCCCATGGTTGACTTTTCTGCCTCAGCCACCCCCATTTCAAGCGACGGTTCGAGTAGCGCAAAGCCCCTTTGTATCTGCATTACGCTGGGCACTCGCCCCGAAGCAATTAAGCTAGCCCCCGTGATTCAAACCTTTCAAAAGCTACCGCAGTTTGAAACCAAAGTCGTTTTAACCGGGCAGCACCGAGAAATGGTGGCGCAGGTGATGTCTTTATTTGATCTGAGCGCAGACTACAACCTGGATATTATGCAGCCGCAGCAGACGCTGAGCGATATTACCTGTCGCAGCCTGAAGGGTCTGGAGTCGCTGTTTGTAGAGATGCAGCCAGATATGGTGATCTCGCAGGGTGATACGACCACGGCGTTTGCGGCGGCGCTGGCAGCTTTTTATCAGCAGATTCCAGTGGGGCATGTAGAGGCGGGCCTGCGCACAGACAATATTTTGAATCCTTTTCCAGAGGAAGCCAATCGGCGGCTGGTATCGCAAATCGCCACGCTGCACTTTGCCCCTACCGAAACCTCAGTGAAGAATCTTAAAAATTCTGGTGTCGTTCAGGGCATTCATCAGACGGGAAATACGGTAATCGACGCGCTGCTGACCGTAGCCGAGCGGGCGCCTGTTTGCGAGGTGCCTGGCCTCGACTGGGAAAACCATCGGGTGATTCTATCGACGGTGCATCGGCGGGAGAATTGGGGCGACCCGCTTAAGGATATTGCTCAAAGCTTTCTAGAGATATTAGAGCGATTTCCAGATACGGCGCTGCTGCTGCCACTACACCGAAACCCAACGGTACGCGAGCCACTAAAGGCATTATTAGACAGTCATCCTCGGGCCTTTTTGGTAGAGCCGCTGGACTACGCGCAGCTAGTAGGCGCGATGAAGCGCTGCTATTTGCTGTTAACGGACTCGGGCGGGCTGCAAGAAGAAGCGCCTGGTTTGGGAAAGCCTGTTCTGGTGCTGCGCGAGACGACGGAGCGACCCGAGGCGGTGGAGGCGGGCACTGCCAAATTAGTAGGCACCCACACCGCTACGGTGGTGCAAGCGGCCTCTGAGCTGTTGAGCGATGAGTCGGCTTACCTAGAGATGGCTAAGGCGGTGAATCCGTTTGGAGATGGCCAGGCGGCCCGGCGCATTGCTGAGATTGTGACCGGTTATTTCGTCTAAGTCCTGCTTATTAAGTCCTGCTTACTCTTCGTCTTTACTCTTGTTCTCTTTAACGAGATTTTTCTTAGAGCTTTTGAGTTCTTTCCACATCTTTTTGATGTCGCTGTAGGCTTGGGCGCTGCTAATTTTGCCGCCTGTTTCCAGTCCGCAGATTAAAACAACTCTCTGTGCAAATTCCTGCAAGTTGGCGTTAAAGGCTAGATTTTGAGGCGTGAACTCGCCGTGGTATTTGCTACGCGGTGTTACAAACGCGTCTAGCTGACGCTTCTTATCTTGATCAGGCATTCAGTGCTCCCAGTTTTACTGACTTTTTATAGAGATGCGACTTTCAATCAGGCGCTTAGCTTCCAATGTTGCCGGTTAGGTGTTGGCGGTTAAGCTAACATGTTGAACCGATGTTTGAACTGGCCTTTATTGACATTTTTTAACAGCGTTGGGAGAGGCTCGGATACAGGCAAAACTCTGTGCAGGCTGTTTTGTCTGACCAATTTTCTCCGCGATACTATCTATGACGTTTAGATCTATGACATTTCTATGACGTTTAGATCTATGACATTAGTTTTATATAGCGCGATCGCAGGTCGCGGACTCAAATCTTTCCACTTTGTATTCTTTTTCTATTCGTATTCTTTCTCTATTGTAGATAGATAACGGATGTATGTAGATAACTGCAGTATAGATAACAGCATAGGTAACGGGCCGTGGGGTGGTATAGCATTTCCTGGTTTGAGCTGTGGGCGATCGCCTGTTTAGAAACCGGCCGCTTGTTTCTGAAAAGCAGTAGATGGGTGGGTAAGATACTAGTATCAACTCCTTTTTATGTGTTCAGGGCTACGTGCAATCTATTTCACTACCTATTTCAATACGCGATCGCACTCGTCACTTTCCCTTACTATTTTGCCCATGCCTTCTAGCTTAGCGTCCGTTATTGCTCGCCTTGTTCCGGCCTTTCAAAAGCAGGTCTTTCGACCGGCCCTGGCTAAAACCCTCTCGCTGTTTGCTGCGAATGTCGGCTTGGGCTGTGGGCATCATTGCGCTTTCGGCAGCGCCGGGTTTGGCGAGCGATCGCATTGTGCTCAAGGTGGGCCCGCTGCGCCAGTCGATTGAGCTACGGGATTTGGAAAGCTTTGCCCGCACGGGAGAAGTGCCCAATAGCCTGCGGCTTTACAGCGGAATTTTGTCGCCGGATGTGCAGCGATCGCTCTATCAAAAGCTAGATCTCGATCCGAAGATGAGCGATCGCATTATTGAAGATGTGCTTGATTCGGCCAATGGCGAGCTGCTGCTCGATGCGCTAACGCGAATTGCCCCTAATATGACGCTATCGCAGCTACAGGGCGCTATTCGACTGGCGGCTACGCAGGCAGATGGGCTTAACGTAATCGGCGTTTTGCGAGCTATTCCCCAAGAAACCTTAGAAGTTGATCTAACGGCGGCAATTGGCCTAATCTCTCAGCTAAACTTTTCGACGCTAGAGAGCCGTTCGCTCAGCGGTGTGCTCGATCAAGAACTCAACGTGGCTTTAGCGGTGCCTCCCAAGAGCGATTTTGATCCGGCGGCGGCGGGGGCTGAGCAAACCTATCAGCGCAGCCTGACGATGTACGACGAAGATCGTCAGCGCGATATTCCGGTAGAGCTTTACTGGAGCCAAAATCCGCAAGGCCCGCTAGTTGTGCTGTCTCATGGATTTGGCGCAGACCGGTTTTTTCTAAACTATATTGCCGAGCATCTAAGCTCTCATGGCATAACGGTGGTGTCTTTAGAGCACCCAGGCAGCAACCTCCAGGCGCTAGAAGGACTGCCTCTCGATCCAGATATTATCGAATCACCGAGCCGACTGCTCCCGGCGACCGAATTTCTCGATCGCCCTCGGGACGTTAGCTTTGTGCTCAACCAGCTGGAGCAGCTCAGTGAGCAGTCCGATTTTAGAGGCTTGTTTAATACTGAAGATGTGACGATTATTGGTCATTCTTTGGGCGGCTATACGGGGCTAGCACTAGCTGGGGCGAAATTGGATTTGCGATCGCTTCAAACCTTCTGCGATACCATTCAGCCGCTGGCCGTTTCCCCTGCCGACTGGCTGCAGTGCGCGGCGGTCGATTTACCCGAGCAGCAGGCCGATCTGAGCGACGACCGGATTAAGCAGGTCATGGCGCTGAACCCGCTAGTGGGCCAGCTATTTGGTGAAACGGGGCTATCTGAGGTAAAGGTGCCGACGCTGTTGATGACAGCCACCAAAGATGGGGTGACGCCGACGCTCGATCAGCAGCTGGAGCCATTTACTCAGCTGGCTGGGCCGAAGTACTTGCTGGCCGTCATTGGGGGCACTCACCTGAGCGCGGGCGATCCGGGAAACGTCAATCCGGCGCTGACTCAGCTGCCGTTTATGGCCGAGCTAGACGTGCAGCAGACTTCGGAGCTAAGGCGAGCGCTACGTGGGCTGTCCTTAAGTTTTGTAGAACAGCGAATGCCCGAAGCAGAGGCTTACAAGCCGTTTTTGAGCGCGGGCTACGTGCAGTCTTTTTCGACGCCGGCGCTGCCTCTGCGGTTTACGCAAACGCTGCCGAGCAGTTTGGATAGTTGGCTAGGGCTAACGGATAAGCTTTCGGAAGGGAAGTCGCCTAGTACGACCGATCGGCTGGTGTCTTTGGGCTATTTGCAAACCATTGAGAATAAAGAGGACTGGCAGAAGTCGATGGCGGTGCATTTGCGAGCAAAGTCGGTGGTGACGGTGTTGCGATCGCCCTTACCGCTTGCCGTTGGTCGCTAAGCCCGTCAATATTTCTTAGGAAAATTTGACTTTCGCCCTCTCCAACCGGCGAGCGGTCTGTAAGAATAGAAGACCTTGGCGACGATATCCACTCAAGCCGGATCGTACTCGCTAGGCATATTCTTAGACCCCTCTTTCCAGCGGAGAAGATCGATGGCCGATAATCGCAAAAGTCAGGCAGTCACTCAGGGCGTACAGCGCGCACCTAACCGGGCGATGCTCCGAGCCGTGGGTTTTCAAGATGGCGACTTCGACAAACCTGTCGTTGGTCTTGCCAACGGCTATAGCACCATCACGCCCTGCAATATGGGCATTAACGACCTGGCGCTGCGCGGCGAAACGGCTCTGCGCGAAGCGGGTGCAATGCCTCAAATGTTCGGTACTATCACCATCAGCGACGGCATTTCGATGGGCACCGAGGGGATGAAATATTCTCTGGTTTCGCGTGAAGTGATTGCCGATTCGATTGAGACGGCCTGCACGGGGCAGAGTATGGACGGCGTGCTGGCGATTGGCGGCTGCGATAAGAATATGCCGGGCGCGGTCATTGCGATCGCCCGCATGAATATTCCTGCTGTTTTCGTCTACGGTGGCACCATTAAGCCCGGCCATTTAGACGGCGAAGATCTGACGGTTGTGAGTGCGTTTGAGGCGGTTGGCCAATATAGCGCTGGCAAAATTAGTAAAGAAAGGCTCGACGCGGTAGAGCGGCATGCCTGTCCGGGTGCGGGTTCTTGCGGCGGTATGTTTACCGCTAATACAATGTCTTCTGCGATTGAGGCGATGGGCCTGAGCTTGCCGAAGTCTTCGACGATGGCCGCTGAAGATGAAGAAAAAGCCGTTAGCACCGAGAAGTCTGCTTTTGCGCTGGTAGAGGCGATTCGTCAGCAGATTTTGCCCAAGGATATTCTGACTCGCAAGGCGTTTGAGAATGCGATGGCGGTGATTATGGCGGTGGGCGGTTCGACGAATTCGGTTTTGCATTTATTGGCGATCGCGCACACTATCGGCGTAGACCTCACCATCGACGATTTTGAAGCTATTCGCCTCAAAGTCCCTGTTTTTTGCGACCTCAAGCCCTCCGGTAAATACGTCGCTACCAACTTGCACGACGCGGGCGGCATCCCTCAAGTGATGAAAATGCTGCTTAATGCGGGTCTGCTACATGGTGATGCGCTTACCGTCAGCGGCAAAACCATTGCCGAAACCCTGGCCGACATTCCCGATCAGCCTGCCGCCGACCAAGACGTTATTCGCCCCTTCGACCAGCCGATTTATCCGCAAGGACACCTGGGCATTCTTAAAGGCAATCTGGCTCCCGAAGGCTCTGTTTCTAAGCTTACAGGTATCAAAAACCGCAGCATCACTGGCCCTGCTCGCGTTTTCGAATCGGAAGAAGATTGCTTAGATGCCATCTTGGCCAACAAAATCAAAGCGGGCGATGTGATTGTCATTCGCTACGAAGGGCCAAAGGGCGGGCCAGGAATGCGCGAAATGTTAGCGCCTACTTCTGCCATTATTGGCGCGGGCCTGGGCGATTCGGTTGGCTTAATTACAGATGGCCGATTCTCTGGCGGCACTTATGGCATGGTAGTTGGCCATGTTGCGCCCGAGGCAGCCGTGGGCGGCACTATTGGCCTGGTTAACGAAGGCGATTCTATTACTATTGATGCGGATAAGCTGTTGCTTCAGGTGAATGTATCTGACGAAGTGCTGGCCGAGCGCAAAGCTCAGTGGAGTCCGCCGAAGCCCCGTTACGAGCGCGGCGTGTTGGCGAAGTACGCGAAGCTAGTTTCTTCGAGTAGTAAGGGAGCTGTAACGGATAAAGATCTGTTTTAGGCAGTGTGATATGTAAGCGCAGAAACTGGTGATAAACCTGACTTCTGCGCTTGAGTTAATCTTAGGAAGGGCCTTGAGAGGGTTAGATGAACGTTGTCCTTACGCCTGAATTAGAAAATTACGTGCGAATGCAAATTGAGAGCGGTCGCTACAGCTCGCCGGAAGAGGTGGTTGGAGCGAGTGTGCGTTTGCTAGAAACTTTAAGTGATAATCGTCTAGAGGTTAGGCCACTGTACGAGGCTTATCTGATTGAGCAATATCGCCAAGGGGAAATTAGCTGCGGGAAGCTAGGCAAGCTGCTAGGAATGTCTTCTCGCTGGGACGCAGAGGCTTTTCTACAAGAACGAGGGGTGGACTTGCCCTACAGCATGGACGATTTGGCTCAGGACACGGCAACGCTACAGCGGCTCCGGGATGAAGGGAAGATAAAGCAGCTATGATCGTCGTTTCGGACACCTCGCCGCTGTGCTATTTAGTGCTGATAGAACTCGTTGATGTGCTGCCTCAAATGTATGGCAAAGTCAGTATTCCGAGAGAGGTTGGTGTAGAGCTGTCTTCAAAGAAGGCTCCGATATCAGTGCAGAAGTGGATTGCGAGGCCACCGTCCTGGTTAGAAATTCGTTCGGTTGAAAACGTCCAGATACCGGACGCATTAAATGAACTGGATGATGGGGAGAAAGAAGCGATCGCCCTGGCGGAGCTGTTAGAGGCAACCCTTATATTGGTAGATGACAGAGCGGCACGGGCAGTTGCTGAAGATAGAGGCTTTGAGATTGTGGGTTCGATTGGTGTGCTGAGAGACGCTAGTAGAGCAGGACTTATAGATTTGGAGATAGCACTAAAGCGTTTACAGCAAACAAACTTTCGTGTCTCAATGCAGATAGTCGAGGCGCTATTAGCTAGTGAGTAATCCTATCTACGGGTCATCTATGACGCTTCTGCGTAATTGTCACGATTCCTGGTAAAACAATTGACACGTTCAAAAGCCGACTGATACGCTATTTCTTAGGTTGTTGCAACCCAACAACCCTTCCACCGCCCGAAAAATTTAGCCGTTGCCGGTATTGGCTGCAACCAACACCGACAACTAACCTCAAAACTGAAGTAAGCAGTAAAGAGGCTTGGCACATTGTGCCACAGCCACCCTGACCCCTGACAAGTTAGAGTGGCTATCTTTTTCGTGGCTTTCTTCCACACCCTCACCGGAGAAAACCATGAAATCCTTATCCTTCATCGGCGATCAGCCCTCAGCGGCTGGTCAAATCACGCCTGCTCCTCTGCCAACGCTTTCGCAAATCACGCCAGTCGGCAATCCTTCTAGAGAACCGCTGCGCCATATTCTGCTAGGCAGTCCCGCCGCAGTGCGCCAAACGATTCACTTACTACACACGCTGCACTACGCCGAGACAGTTCTTTGGAGTCCTATTATGACGACTGAAGAACCGTTGATTATTACGCCTGCGCAGGGTGAAGCGATGAGTCTTCTTCGTAAGTACTTGTAGTTGCTACTTGAAAGAGTTTGGTTCTGCTAGAGTCGTGAATGCTTGCGCCTCTAGCACTCGTCTCAAACGTCAGACTCTGTTGAAGCGTTGGCGGAGCCTTCTTCTTTCTTATGCTTGATTCCACTGATATTGCCATCGTCAGAGAAAACAACGCTGCCACCTAATGCTTCTATTTTTCTGATTGCGTGATCGCGAACATCTTTGCTTAGAGCGGTGGAGAGCAAACTACCCCAGGCATCAATCTGAGCAGTTTTACTATTAGGATTATTAGCTAAAAAGTTAGCGGTTCTCTTAGATGCTTGCCCAACTTGCTTGGCTTCAGGATCGCTAGACTGGGTAGCCCATTCTGCTGCAGAATCAAAAGACTTCTGAGCAGCTTCATTATCACCTAAGAATAAAAGCTCATCTACTGCCTTGTATCGCCAAACGTAATAGCTATCAGGTGGCTGATTTGGGCTTAGCTTAGAAAGTCCTAGTGCTGCGATCTCAACAGACTTTTCTGGCTTGCCAGCATATAGAGTGCTACTACCTGATAGGAAAATATAAAAGTCTCGATAGTAAGGATCTTGACTGATCAGAGCCTCAAAGAATTCTGGACTTTTTGCATAACCAGATTGTTTGCGAGCCTCATCATCACCGAAATACTGTAAAAACTGAACAAAAACAGTATCAGCTACGATGTTTCCAAATCCTATGTTTGGTGAATGCTGTAAGAGTTTTAACCGTGCGCTTAATTCTTCTGCGCTACTTTCTATCTGCTCCCTTGAGCTATCTGTAGATTGAACTCTTAGGTCGGCCTTTTCTACGAATTGCGAACCCAAAACTGTTGCGCCTAAAATGGCTGTTGTTGATAACTTCAGAAAAATGTTAGTAAGCATCACGGCAATATGCGCTTTTCAGCTTTTGTAAGAAGGAAACTTGTTGCTTAGTTTGTAATTTCTAGTTGTATTTTTGACAACTAGATTTAATTTACTTTTTGATAGACGGATGTATCACAAGTCGGTGATCCAGCGAGAGCAGAGGCAAGATTGTTAGGTTCTAATATCGTTCCATCTTCACCAGAGACAATAGGTGGAGCCAGAGCTTCACAGATAACAGATAAAGTACTTGATTCCCCAGTGCTACTATGCCTTCCTGCTTTGACACCGCCTAAATAGGCTAAAACGCCTACTTGCGAACCAGGTACGTTGTTGAAGCTTCCATCACTTGGAATTGCTCTATTAATAACGCTACTACCAGCCGCGCTACCTACACTTATTCGATAGATATAAGCAGTTGTTTCAGGTGCAACACCAAGACCTAACTCTTCAACATTCACTGTGAAGCTTCCCTGTTCCATATACTCCGCTTGCTGAGCACGATTCATTGAGCCAATGTACGTTTTAGCTTCTGTCTGCTTAGCTTTGTTAGCTTGGTTTAAAAAAGAAGGGAGTGAGATTGCAGACAAAATTGCTATAACAATGATGGCAATTAGAAGCTCAATAATGGTGAATCCTTGATTACCTTCTTTTATTGTGTGCTCATATTCAATCATCACGCAACTCTATGGAAATTGTCAGGAATATATCTTTCAAGGCTTAAACAATTCAAGGGAAGCGAGATACGACATCACTTCCCTTGACCTGTTTTCACTCAGTTGCTCATCCTATGCGGTAACAATATAGGATGTTTCACAAGCTAAAGCGCTTACTGAACTGCTTTGAATCCAGTACCACAAGTAGGAGCACCTGGGGTTGCTGAAGTTAGGTTGCCTGGAGTAGGAGCATACATTGTGCTGTTGTTCGAAAGAGGGGGGTTGAGTGCTTCGCACAAAGCCGCAAGAGTTGTCGCATCGCCACCTGTAGCAGTTACACCAACCTTAGCAATGCCATAGTATTGTTTAACGGAAGCAGCGGGATCTGGGCCAAGCGAAGCATTCGGATCACTCGGGTCGAGGCCCAAAGAAGGTGTAGCAGTATTAGAGACTGCACTACCGCCTGTGGTAGGAGAGCTGTTTGCAATTGCGTACGTATAGTTTTCTGTGTTAGGTGTGATACCCAGTCCTAGAGCCGAAAATGCAGCGGCAGCATCAGTAAGATTGGGCGCGCCGGCAAAAGCAAAGTTGCCGTTCTCTAAGAAGTAAGCCTGCTGACCACGGTTCATAGAACCAATGTATGTCTTAGCTTCAGAAGCGCGAGCTTTGTTAGCTTGGTTCAGGAAGGAAGGCAGTGCAATTGCCGACAGAATACCGATGATGATAATTACAACAAGAAGCTCAATGAGCGTAAAACCGCCGTTGCCCTTCTTTTTCGCGGCGAAGTGCTGAAGCAATTTTGCTTTAATTTGAGTGGTCATGAAAAGTGTCTCCGAGATGTTTTGAGGTAAGTTGCGTTGCTCTTGCGAATCGAGTTTCCCGCCGTTGCAAAAAGAGGTTCAAAGAGCTTGAAACCCTCTCAGCGTCAGGCATGTACTTGTCTGTTTCGCTACAAATTTAATTTACCCCCCAACTTTTCTTGAACAGTCAGCCCTATTACATAAGCCCGGACAACTTATTTGTTCACTTATCCGTACTTTGCCGGTGATAGTTCTTACCCGCTCTCGTCAAGTCGTTCACTTTTCAACGCATTAGGTAGCTTTCCCGCTTTACCTATCAAATTAACTTGCTACGGAAACCCCATCACCCAAAGCAATAAGCTCTCTACTAAAACCCATCCATTCAGATAGTCATGTCAATTCCAAAAACATAAAATATCTAAAGCCAGGGATTAAACAGCTCAACGCCCATTCCCTCAAAATCTCCTACATTCCGAGTGACAACGATCAAGCTGTGTTCCAAAGCAGTTGCCGCAATCATCGCATCGTAGTCAGATTTTGGATCGGGCAGGGCCTTGTTCCGTAGCCCGTTTAGCCTTACTTACATCCTGATTGAATTCTCGGCTGGAGATACTGTGCATTGCAACCTCCTAATAAAGCGTAGGTACGTTGCTACATTATATGCCTGTTATCTCATTGCACCCCAGGCAAATTATCAGGATCGAAGCCCTGCGATCGTAATGCGTCTTCTAACTGCTTTCGATGTTAGCTACGCCTGCCTCCTAATTTTCCGCGATCGCCCGTTGCCCCTCTGTTGGTAATAATGCCATCAGCTCATTAACATCAAAGTTCTGTTCAATATCAGGAAAATCAACAGCATAGCCACCTGCCCAAATCCTAACGTTAGCTAGCTGCTCATCAGTAGGGCGTACAGCCGGAACAAACTTCGAACCTGTCCAGTTCAGCATCTCCAACGAATCCACAGGACAACCCAACCGCGCGCCACTAGAAAACTTCACCTCAATCTCTCTAGATTCAGCAATGTACCGAACATCAATAATTTTATTTTTCATGGCGAATAGAATCCCAAGCAGCTTTAACTTCGTCCAATCGGCTATTTACTAAGCGTAGCGACTTTTTTATAAACTTAGCATCTGCACTTTGTCTGCGCTTTTTTCCAGAGTCGAGCACTACGGCTTCTAAACCCGATACATCAATTCTGATCTCCTGTTCCGCAGAAGAGACATGAACATGCGCTGGATCGTGGTCATCGCTAAAGATTTTGACTACGCACCCATCAGAACGAAATACTTCAGCCAAAAGTTCGTTCCTTGTTTTCCAAAACCCCACAGAATTATACCACTGTGCTTTTGTAGCGTAGCTATCTCAACTGCTGAACTAAAAACACCGATTCTCTTTCAAAACCGCTCCAACTCCGCAAATTTCCCGGTTGCTCCATGCGCCGCCGCTTCCCCACAAGTCCTCGGTGTCGGAAAAATCTTCGTCGGATTCGCCAACCCTTTCTTATTCACGGCCCCCCGCACCCACTGCATCGTCTCCAAATCCACCGCGCTAAACATCTCCGGCATATAGCACCGCTTATCTGCCCCAATTCCATGCTCACCCGAAATACTTCCGCCCACGCGCACGCACAGCTTCAAAATATCCCCGCCCAAAGCCTCCACCGCTTCTAGCTCTCCCGGCACATTGTTGTTATACAAAATTAGCGGATGCAAATTCCCATCCCCCGCATGAAACACATTCGCCACCCGATACCCATGCTGGTTGCCCAGCGCCTCAATCTCACTCAGCACCTCCGGCAGCCGCGTCCTCGGAATCACCCCATCCTGCACATAGTAATCAGGACTCAGCTTCCCCATCGCCGCAAACGCCGCCTTCCGCCCCTTCCACAGCCGCAGCCTTTCCGCCTCATCCATCGCATGGGTCAGCGATCTAGCTCCGTTCTTCTCGCAAAGCGCCGCCACCTGCTGAGCACTCGCCACCACCTCCGCCGGAGACCCGTCTAGCTCAATTAGCAAAATGGCCACTGCATCGCGCGGATAGCAGTTCGTCGCCACCACGTCCTCCACCGCATTCAGGCTAAAGTTGTCCATCATCTCCAGCCCTGCCGGAATAATGCCCGCGCTGATAATGTCCGAAACCGTTTCCCCAGCCGCTTCCACGCTTTCAAAGTCCGCCAGAATCACCTGCACTGCCTCCGGCGACTTCAAAATCCGCAGCGTCACCTCAGTCACCACGCCCAAAGTCCCCTCCGACCCTACAAACACGCCCGTCAGGTCGTACCCCGGTAGCTCTCGCACCGCACCGCCTACCGTCACCACCTCCCCATCTGGCAGCACCATCTTCAGCCCCAGCACGTGGTTCGTCGTCACTCCGTACTTCAAGCAGTGCACCCCGCCCGAGTTCTCCGCCACGTTTCCTCCTATCGAGCAAGCCTGCTGGCTCGAAGGGTCAGGCGCATAATAAAACCCCATGCCGCCCACCGCCTGCGAAATCTGCTTATTAATCACCCCCGGCTGTACCACCACCCGCTGATTGTCATAATCAATATCTAAAATCTGACCCATACAGGTCGTCACCACCAGCAGGCATTCCTCAATCGGCAGCGCCCCTCCAGAAAGCCCGGTTCCTGCTCCTCTGGTCACAAACGGAATGTTCTGCTCGTGGCAAAGCCGTACCACCGCCGCCACTTCTTCTGTAGTCCGAGGCAGCGTCACCACTGCGGGCCGCTGCCGATAGCTCGTCAACCCGTCGCACTCATACACCAGCAGCTCCTCTTTGCGCCGCATCACCCGGTTCTCACCCAGCATCGCTTCCAAAGCGCGAACGACCGGTCGCCAGTCACGAGTAGCCACAGCAACAACCATACGGAACCCAAGGGAAAATCTGCCCCTCGATCCTAACGTAGAACTGAGGTGGAACGCGCAAAAGCAATAGGGCGAAACCTTATGAACCCAAAGCGGGGACAGGGGCCTCTAGCCACCTCGACCCTTCTCTAAGCTCTCCCCATTCAGCATCCGCTGCGCCGCGTCTAACAGCGCCTCTTCCAGATAGGGCTTCGTAAAGTATCCGCTCGCACCCAAGTCCACGGCCATCTGCCGATGACGATCGGCCCCGCGCGAAGTCAGCATCGCAATGGGTACTCGCTTTAGCTGCGTATCCTTTTGCATCCGCGATAGCAACTCTAACCCGTCCATTCTCGGCATCTCAATATCGCAGAACACCAAATCGCAAGGCAGCCCAGAGCGCAGCTTATCCCAAGCCTCTTGCCCATCTCGCGCTTGCTCCACCCGATAGCCCACCTTGTTAAAGCTCATCGACAGCAGCTCGCGCACCGTAATCGAATCATCCACAATCAGCACAGTCGGCTCGCTCTTCACCGGCGTTTCTTCCACCGCCGCCATGCCATCTTGCGCCCACATCATCGACGCTGGCTCGCGGCGCACCCGGCCCATGGCAATATCTATCAGCTCTAGTACGTCCGCAATCGGCATCACTCGGCCATCGCCTAGCACCGTTGCACCCGCAATCCCGAGCGGCTTGGGCACCGGCCCTTCCAACTGTTTAATGACAATCTCTTCTTCGCCAATCACCTGATCGACCTGCACGGCCACATAGGTATTGGCATTTCTCAGCACAATTACAGAAAGTATGTCGTCTTCCTGGCTGCCTCCGTATACTCGGCCCCGGCCTAGCGTTCGGTTAAACTTCAGCAAGTCGGTTACCGGCTGGAACGGGAGCACCGTATCTCGCCAGCGAACGCAATCTTGATCTTGGTCGTTTTTGACCACGCGATCGCGCGGCACATCCAACATATCTTCCACCCCATCCATGGGGAAGGCAATCCGCGCCTGATTGCTCACACAGCTTAGCGCCTTGGAGATACTTAGCGTTAGCGGTAGGCGAATCGTAAAGCTCGTGCCACGCCCTAGCTCAGAATCAATCGTAATGCTGCCTCGAATCTCCGCCAAAGAAGTTCGCACTACGTCCATTCCCACGCCGCGTCCGGCAAAGTCATCTGCCTGATCGCGCGTACTAAACCCAGCGTGAAACAACAGATCGTAAGTCTCAATGTCAGAAAGTTCTTCTGCTTCTGCCTGAGAAATGAGTCCTTTTTCGATTGCTTTGCGCTGCACGAACTGAGTGTCAATTCCACCACCATCGTCTGCGACATAAATCACAGTTTGATTGCCCTGATAGAAAGCCCGTACCGTGATTTTTCCTTCAGACGATTTACCCGCAGCAGTTCTAGTCTCTGGCATCTCAATGCCATGCGTAATTGCATTGTTGATCAAATGGGTCAGCGGATCGTACAGGTGCTCCACGAGCATTTTGTCGATCAGCGTGTCTTGCCCTTCTACAACTAGCTGAGCCTCCTTGCCACACTTCAATGAAATATCTCGTACTGCTCGCGGCAGCCGATCGGCTGCCTGAGAGAAAGCCACCATTCTGGCGGTGTTCAAGCCCTCTTGGAGCTGCGTTGTAATCTGTCTAAACTGCCGAGTCACCTGGTCGGAAGACTCCACCGTGTAGCCAATGTCAGAAGAAGACTCTCGCACTCTTACAATCAGCTCGATCATCTCTTGCGAAAGAGAATGGAATCCTGTGAATCGATCCATTTCTAAGGCGTCAAACGTAGCGCCCGTCGCATGGTCACTTTCTGCCGTCTCAGCGTTACCCATAGCTGCAGTCGGACGCTTGCTCGACATCAACGAACTTTCTAACAGCGATCGCTCGTACAAATCGCGCAAACGCTGTCCCACATCATTTAGCTGCTGCACCTGAAATAACAAATTGTCCAAAAACTGTCTTAGCCGCTCCTGGTCTCTCTCAAGCGTATTTCTGTTTACTACTAGCTCGCCTACTAGGTTGCTCAGATTGTCTAAATGACTGACCGACACGCGCATATTTTGCTCGCGTGTATTGCTACTGCGGCGGGGCGCTCTTGTGGTAATTCTCCTCGTGTGGGGTTCGCCGCTGGCATCGCCATCCTCTAGCAGCCGCTCCAAATCATCAAAGTTGTCGGCATCGGCGATTGGTGATTCTGACGTAGCTTCTTCACTAAAGCCACCCGCCATAGGCGAATCTGCCCCTTCAGAAAGTAAAGAATCTAGCTCGTCAAAGTCTGCGAAGTCTTCGGCCCCTGATTCATCAGCAATCTCTGCATCGGCATTTCCGTTGGCCGACCCAAAGAAGTTATCTTCGTCTACATGGCTTTGCGGCGCTACCGAAAGACTATCAACTTCAGCCGGTAGCGTTTCTTCCCCAAACAGATCGTCAATATCTGAGAATGCTTCAATAACCGAGCTATCTATAGACTCATCTGCTTGGCCGTCATCTTCTAGCGACTTTTTTCTTGCCTGCTCACCTGTGTCTGTTTCAAAGTCTAGCCCTAACAAGCTATCTAGCTCTGCATCTTCAAGTCTCAGGCCGCTGATGTCGCTAATGGTTGTTTCACCATCTGCCGCATCTGAAAACTCATCTAGATCACCTGAAAAAGTAGGTAAATCTCGCGCATTGAGTAAATCTTCATCTTGGCTATCAGCAGCGGCTTCATCTAATGATTCATCAGTCTCTGTTAGTCCTAAACCAAAAGCCGTATCGAAGTCCAACAGATCAGCTTCTGATAACGCACCGGTGTTGCCACTCGCCTCTAGATCTAGGTCGTTAGCGTCGCTAGTAGAGGGTTCTATCGTCAGGAAGTCGTCTTCGAGCGTTGAGTCGATCTCGATATGCTCTTCTTCATTCGGCAGGACTGTTTCAGAAGTGTTTTTTGCACTCTCTTCCTCAACCGCATCTAACTCGCGAACGGGTTCTGTTTTATCGCCGGCTGCGCTTTCGAGCAGTGCTTCTTCAGCCGCTTCGCTAAAATCTGAGTCCATAAAATCGCTCTCGCTAGCAGCGATCGCATCGCTCTCTTCTAGCGCTGTATCAGATATGTCATAAGAAAGTGATAAATCTAAGCCTTCACTCTGAGCTTCTAGCGAGTCCGACGCTGCTTCTAAATCTCCCCATAAGTCGTCAGACAAGTCGTCTGATAGGGCATCCGACGGCTCAATCTCAGACGTTGGAACGCCCGCTGGCTCATCCGAAACTTCCAACAGCGCGTCTAGCTCAGATCCTGCCTCCTCAATCTCAGAAACTGCGTCAAAAGGACTTTCTGATGAGTCAGTGAAAATTTCTGCTAAATCACCTTCATCGGAGTCAGCGTCACTAGATTGAGCTGCTATCTCCAAAGCATCTTCTGCTGTATATTGCTGTGCTTCCTCATCGAAGCTGGACTCGAAGCTCAACTCATCGTTTTCACTTTCCTCGGGCATGGTTAGCAAATCCGACGAAAACTCATCCCAAGGGTTGTCAGCTTCTAAATCTTCGGAGAGTGCGTCCGCATCCGCCCTGCCTACAAAGAAGCTATCAATGTCTTCCTCAGCTTCTTGGAGCTTGACGCCCGTCAGCGTCGGAAACTCGATATCTAGCTCGCGAGGCGTAACCGATTTGGCTTCAATCAGCTTTTCTGTCAAAGATGGTATGTAAGGCCGCTGAACTGTCTCTAGGTAAGCATCAGAACTCGCCTGATTGTCTAACGCATCTTCTTCCTCTAAGTCTTCTACAAGGGATTCTTCTAATAAGCTGTCTATACCAGTGCTGTCTATACCAGTGCTGTCTATACCGGTGCTGTCTACATCTGGTAACTCATCTAACGAATCCAATTCATCTAGCGAATTTTCCCAAGAAGAATCGTCAAGTTCATCGGTTTCTTGCTCAGACGATCCTGCTTCAGATGCTGCGTCAGAGTTTGGTTGCGATCGCACTTCTGCGTTTGGTTCCGCTTCTGCCCACACATCTTCTGTCAGCGAGAACATGTCGTTAGATGGATCATCTTCAGCAGCGTCTTCAGAACGCTTAGCTAGCTCAGTAGATCCGTCATCTAAAGAAATCTCTTCTGCAAAGTCATCTGGCAGGTTAGGCTCCGCTGCGGACCTAGTCTCTAAACTCGATTCTCCAAATAAGTCTTCGTCATTCCACAAATCTCCAAAATCATTCTCCCCTTCCTCAGCAATGCTGGCAGACCCTTCATCAATCGTTTCTTCAGCCGCGTCTGCCGAAATACTAAGCGCGTCTAGATCTGCACTATCAATAAAACTATCGTCTAGTGCAACAAACTCACCGTCAGTAAGTGTTCCACCAAATAAGTCTTCATCCTCTAGCTCACTTACGTCGTGGGTTGATGCGATCGCCTCTTCTGGCACATCCTCTGCAAAGAGGCCCGTCAAATCTTCCTTAGTCGTAGAATCTATGCCTTCCGGGTTCAGTCGCATTTCTTCTGAAACGAATGCCTGACCGCCCAGCGTATTATCAAGCTCCTCCAAATCCCCATCAAATAGATCGGCCAAACTATTAAGTTCTTCAGTGCCAATATCAGGACCCGTCACATTAACGGTTGCTAGAAGCGCATCCAAAGACTCATCCGCTTTCTCTTCACTTTCCATATCGCGATTGAGTGTCGACAGCTCTGACGGAATCTCGTCAAACTCTAGCTCCACGCTCAAGCGATTCACTGGGCCTAGATCGCTATCTGCAATGTCTTCAACCGCTCGCTCACGAATTGGCTCATCAGAGACTGGAGTCTCAGAAAATAACTCATCTATCTGCTCGCTACTATGGCTATCTGTTTGAAAATTAGATGCGCTTTCTTCATCGCCTGAGGAGCTGTCTGACAAAAGGTTGTCTGACAAAAAGTTGTCTGATGAGTGCTCTGCTGATAATTCGTCTGTCGAAGGGCTGTCAAATAGCCCTTCAAACTCATCAGCACTCTCCGTATCTAGAGGACTGTCGAATAGCCCTTTAGTATCGTCTGATTCTCCAAACAGATCGGCCAACTCGTCTTGAGTGGCCTCGTGAGCAGTCGATTCGCTAGAAGCTGAGCTATCCGTTTTCTGTACGGTCTCTGCGCTGACTAAATGACCCCCCTCAGAAAGCGGATCTTCTGGCAACAGCGCCTGCATTGCTTCGCTGATTGCAACCTCCGAGGCTCGCCCGGTTAGAACCATCTCCTGAGCTTTTTTAATTTCCTTGATAAGAACAGGCGCTAGCTTGCGATAGTCATTACTTAGTTCGCCGACCGCAATGCGAGCCGTCTCGGCTAGATCACACCATTCAGTCAGCTCAAACTGCTCGCCAACGGCGACTAGTTTTGCACAAATCTCTTGCAGCACTTTTCGACTTTTCAGGTTATCGTCGAGTTTAAAAGTGGAAAGCAATTGGCGCAGAAGCGCAGCCACATCGTATTTAAAGCTAGTCTGTAAAGCCTCGGGCGTAGATAAACCAGATAAACTCTCTGTGGAAGCTGCGTGTCTGTCCGCTGTATTTTGAGCACTAGACTCGTCTATCAGCGATTCGAGGTGCGTTTCTAACTGTCCAAACACAGGCTCTACGCCCGCCATAATTTCTTGAGCTTTATCTGGCGTTAGGCCAAAAGGGCCTTCTAACTGTTCTAGCAAATCCTTTAGGCCATCGGAGATACGTAGAAACATAGTCTCTAGCGTCCGATCAACCTGAACCGGCGATTCTTTGAGGATCTTAAAATAATCCTCCATGCGGTGGGCTGTCCGCTGAATACTCTCTAAGCCCAGCATAGCTGCACCGCCTTTTACAGAATGCGCCGCCCTAAAGAGTTCGTTTGCCTTCTCACTATCCTGGATAGTGGTCGGAAGATTGAGCAACCCCTGTTCAATTGTATTGAGGTGGTCTTTTGCCTCCTCAATGAAATAGCCCATGATGCGCTGTTGTTGCTCAGGCAGCATAGCTGCGTTCTCCTTTGTACAATCCAGAGTATTTGGCCAGTCTTTCGCTCAGCCGTGGCCTCGATGAAGCAGATCGATGGAAACCTAAGGCTATCAGCTAGGCCTAACTAGTATCCCTTCTTTACTTTTTCTCATCGGTGCTTACCTTAAACTTATCGACCGAAGTCAGCAAGTCCTTAGCAACGCCGACTAAGTTTTGCAAAGAAGCCGACACCCGCTGAGACTCTTGAGAGGTCTCTTGGGCGGTTAGCTCAACCGATTGCATTACCTGAGCGACAGCCCTTGAAGTTTCAGTCTGCTCTACTGTGTCGGCCGTAATAGAGCGAACTAGCACATCAATTCGATTGGAAACTTGAATAATATCGTCTAATGACTGCTTTGCCTGCTCGGCTAGTCGGGTGCCTTCAATTACTTGCTGAGTGCCTTCCTCCATCGCTGTCATTACACCACTGGTCTCGCCCTGAATTTGTAGCACAATCTGCTCAATTTCTTTGGATGCTTTAGCAGCTCGATCAGCGAGCTGTCTTACCTCGTCGGCCACGATGGCAAAGCCTCGACCGGCCTCACCGGCTCTAGCCGCCTCGATACTGGCGTTGAGCGCTAAGAGGTTCGTTCGAGAGGCAATCTGAGAAATCAAAGCCACAATCTTTGAAATTTCTTGAGAAGACTCCGCTAGCCGCTTCACCTTGCGAGTGGTATCTGCAACTGTCTCGCGGATGTCTAGAATACCAGCCACCGTGCGTTCTACTGCCTCTCCGCCCCTGAGCGCAGTTTCGTTAGCAGAGCGAGCCACCTCTTCGGCTTCTCGGGCACTTTCGGCTACTCGCTGAATAGAGTCTGTCATGACCTGCACAGAATTTAGCGTTACGGCTAGCTCTTCCGCCTGACGTAGTGCGTCTGCTGAGAGCGATCGCGCAAAAGCTTCATTCTCGGTTGAACCCTGACTCACCTGACGAGCCGCCACACTTACCTGTTTTACAATTTCGCGTAAGTTCTCAATGGTTAAGTTAAAGGAGTCAGCCACCGCACCTAAAACGTCAGCCGTTACCTCGGCCTTTACGGTTAAATCGCCTCTGGCTGCGCCTTCTACATCGTCTAGCAAACGAATCACCTGGCGCTGCAAGTCTTCTTTTGCTTGCTCTTGCTCTTGCGCCTTACGCTGTGCTTCGCCTGTCGTTGTAAAAATGGAGCTAGCCATCTGATTAAATCCTTCAGAGAGCTTGCCAAACTCGTCTTGCGTGAAGATAGTAGCCCTAGCATTCAGATCGCCTTTAGAAACCTGACTAAAGCGCTTTTGCAGTTCCTCAACCGTCTGACGCGTACGGCGCTCGGCTAAGGTGCTCATCCCAAATGTGCTGCCGAAGCTAACTAAGCCAATGAGACTACTCGTAGCCAACGTTTTTACCGGAGACGGCTTAGCTGCTTCTGGTGCTGGCATGACTAGGCCAATTGCTGCTGCTGCGATCGCACTTACAACGCCAGCCGAGCCAGATACAATCAGGCGCTTGGTCACCATCGAAGCATTTTCTAGCGGTGCCAAAACGCCCTGCTCGAGAGGCTTAGGATTGCTAACGGCCTTCTTGTTAAAAATAGGCATCGGCTCGGGTGTCTCTGATGCCGCGAAGCTATCTTCATCAAAACTATCTCCAGCTAGAGAAGCCCCGCTCCCTTGCGACATTGCCCCAAACTGACTAGGCATCGCACCTATCGAAGGACTTGTAAAACCAGCCGAACTATCTGATAAGTCAAAGTCAGGAATGCTTTCAAAATCGTCAAAATCATCGAAAGATTCGGCAAACACTGGCTCAGCGTCAGCCTCGCCCATATCATCTCTGAGACTAGAAGCCTCGACATCAGCCTCATCATCTATCTCGAAAGAGAACTCAGAGGAACTTCTAGAGCGACCCGTTGAGGTTGGCCCAGCCGTAGAGTCTACGGGCGGAGCCGTCACAGAAGAGCCTGTTGAATCAGGCTCCATCATAAAGAACGTTTTGTCCTCTGTTTGTGCCTCGTCAGGCGCAGCTTCAAAGGAAACCCCCGAAAAATCGTCATTGTCGTCTAACGCGGCAAACGCATTAAAAGCGCTATCGTCATCCTCATCAGCCGCAGGCGGAGTTACTGCTCCGTCACTGCTGGTAGGATTTGGCATTTCGCCGCCTAGCATTTCGCCGCCTGGTAGTTCGCTGCCTGGTAGTTCGCTGTCTGATAGTCCGCTGTCTGATAGTTCGCTTCTAGCCCCAAAGGCTTCGTCAAACTCAGACATATCAAAATCTGCTGAGGCATTACTAAAAGTGGTGACCCCATCAGCAGGTTCTTCTGTCGCTAGATCTAAACTAAAAGGATCGTCTAAGGTTGCAGCCAGCGGATCTTGGCTTTCAAACTCATCATCAGACTCGCTATTGGCATCAAGCATGCCAACGTTAAAAGGATTATCATCGTCCGCTTCTTCGTTTAATGGCGAATCAACATCAGAGGAGAATTCGAAGGGATTATTTTTACTACCAGAGGACGCCGACGCTGCACTAGAGGCTCCATCATCAAGTCCTAAATCTGGCGCGGAAAACTGATCAAACACATCATCGTTGTCTGAACCGTTCAAGTCTCCATTGGACGCCTCTACCTCGCTTTGGCCTGGCCAAGCATCGATGTCATTCTCCTCTCCTAGCGCATCAGCCGCGATAGACAAATCATCATCAAACTCATCCGGCATCGGTGAGCCTTCAACAAAGTCATCCGCAATGTCGTCTGCAAAGCCGTCAGACTGCGCATCAGATTGAACGTCGGACTGAGAATCCGCCTCCGCCGCGTAGCTTAATCCATTGTTGGCATAGTCTACAAACTCTGGATCGGAGGACAGCTGCAACACCGATCTGTATTGCTGTTGAGCCACTTCATATTGATTGAGGCCATAGCAATAGATATGTCCCTTTAGCAGCAATACGCTTGGATCGGTTGGATATTCGCTAGCCAGCACATCAATAGCTGCCGCCGCAGCCTCATAGCTTCCCTGCATGTAGGCTTTCTCTGCGGCCTGGTAGGATTGTGCGTAGTCAGTAGCCGATGCCATTTGTTCGTTCCTCTTGCCGATCTAAGTCCTGATGCTTGCTGAAGTTGTAAATTATGAAATTACAGAGTATGAGATTAGAGAGCTGGTATACAAAAGCTAAGCGACCCAACGAGCCGACCGTAGAATAGCGATGTGGTCTAAAAGCCTTAAAGCCTTACCGGCAGCTAGAGGCCATTCTCCTTTAAGAAAGGGTGCCATTGCATCCGAAGGCGTCGCCGTTACTTTTAGCTCATCCACATCTAGCCAATCGGTGCCAATAATTTGATGAACGGCTAAGCCCAGCATAGTGCCTTGGTCTTCGACCGCGATTACTGGAATCTCTGCTCGATCGGTATTCATTGGCTTTGCTTGTCCTAGAAACTGACCTAAATCAGCGACCCAAATTACTCGTCCTTGTTCGTTAAGCGTGCCAAGCAGCAGCGGTGAGACATTAGGAACAGGCGTAATGTGATCGGGAGCATGTTCAATAATGCGACGAATTCCGGTTGCCGGTAGCGCGAACTCCTCTTCACCGGTAATGAAAAAACGGAGATGTAGCTCGCCTTCTGGCGTTCCAATCTCTTGAAGCTCAGGCGCTTGGTCTTGTCCAGATATCGTTTGAAAGTCAGGGTTTCCAACCATAATGTTCTTAGATTTCTATCCCTGTAGCAGCTGTTTGACGGTTCCAACTAGTTCTGTCGCCTGAAAAGGCTTAGCGATATAGGCATCTGCCCCTTGCTTCATTCCCCAATAGCGGTCGAATTCTTCCCCTTTAGCAGAGCACATCACCACGGGTAAATTTTGAGTCGTTGGATTGGCCTTAATCTGACGGCAGACTTCGTAACCATTCATATCTGGCATCACAATATCTAGCAAGACTAAATCGGGAGGACGCCCTTGGATGACTTTTAGAGCCTCAATCCCGCCGCTAACAGCGGTGACCTCTAACCCACTTCCCTTAAGTAAGTCTTTAATCATTTCTCGCTGGGCGACGCTGTCTTCGACGACCAAAACTGTGCTCATAATCTTCGACCTGCCGCCATTCGATCGTCTACTCAATCAGTTCAGATCCAGTTTAGATCGCACTAGCTCTGCCTTAAGGCATATGTTGTGTTGACTGGGTCAATCATTCCCTGAGAAGTAGAGAATAGCGCACTTTTGAACGGTGAGTCAGTGTGGCTACAACGGCTACCTTTTAATAAGGATGTAATCAAAGTACCCCGAGTAGTTTTATTTGTTAAACATTAGTTGATAAATGCGTAGCGGCGCTCGATAGCGACGAGAGGCAGATGGGAACTTATAGTGCAGGCCAGTAGTGCAGGCCAGTTGATGCAGATCAGTAGGATGAAACCCAACACAGTGGAAGCTAGTCGTTGTTTTGCCGGTTGGTAAGCTATTAAAACTGATTTAACTCATCAAAATCGACTTATAAGTTTGCCCCCTTTGCCGAAGGGTTGAGCGCTACTTTGGGCATACTTGATAGCCCCAACAGGCCAGCATACATAGAGGGAATGCCAGCGTGCTTTATCTAGCCGAGACACAAAAGAAGAGCGGATTTATCGGTAGCGGCAAAGCAGAATTTAAGCTGCTTGCCTGTCAGCGCTCTGAACATGAGTGGATCAGTGTATCCGGCGAAGAACTGATCGCCGCACCGGACGATGCTTCCTATGGCGACGGCAAGTTAGTGATGATCGAGCTAAACAGCTCTCGTCAGGTGCAGCGTCATCAGGAAGCTGGACTCAAGCTTGTCAGTATTTTGCAAAATTTCTCTAGTCTAAGCAAAAAGTTCAAGTCTCAAGGCGAAGAGATTGAGCAGTGGAAGGAGTCTTTGACTTATCAGAGTCAGGCGCTCAATCGGCGAGAAATGGAGATTGAGACTCGTCAAGAGCAGATAGAGCAGTCTGAGGCCGACCTGACACAAGTCAATGCGCAAAAACAAGCTGTAGAAATGCAGCAGCAGGAAGTAGAGGCGCTGCGCGAAGAGCTAACCCGAAAGAATTCTGAGCTAGAGGGCGCATGGGCACACCTCAATGGAGAAATGCAGCGTTTTGAAGAACGCCAAGGGGAAGCAAAAAGCGGATTGAGCGATGAGCAGTCTGAGCAGCTTCGTGAGGCTATTGCTCGACTGATGGCGACAACGACGACAGTAGAAGAGGCAGAAGGTAACGTGGCGACTGCGTTCGAGATGATCGCCCAGTATCGGAGTGAAGTCTCTGAAAATCAGCAGATTTTAACGCAGAAGCAAAGTGAGGTTGGCGAGTCGCAGTCGGTGCTGACAGAACAGATGGATGGGCTAGGACAGGCTAAGCAATCGCTATACGAAATCGAAGCTGCTCTTTGTCTGACTCAATCACATTTGCTTCAGCAGCAGGCAGTGCTAGGTGCAAAGCAAGAGCAAAATCAATTGCTGACCGAACAGCTTAAAAACCAGACTGACTTGCATCAGAAAGTTTATGAGCTGCTGAATGCTACCGATAAAGTGAAGCTGAGCAAAAAAGTAAACGTGGCCGCTTTGGAGGCGATGGCAGAGGATGAGTTGCAGTCTTTGGTGACTAAACTAGAGCAAGACCTGGACAAGATGTCCCGGTTTGTCGCAGACCAAGAAGAAGAGCTGCGGCTACAGCAAGAAGACATTGATGTGATTCAAGCCAAGATAGAAAGCGCCAATGAGTATGACCGACTACAGCTAGAAACGGAGATCGCTGAGGAGAAAGAGCGACATATCATGCTAAATCGAACGTTGGTCGGACAGCGTCGAAATCTGCTAGAGCGAGAAGAAGTGCTGAGCCAACACAGAGCCGTCCTGCTACGTAGGCAGGGTCTAGCCACGGAAGGGACAGGGGTTGCTGCTGAACTAGAGCCAGTGCTGGATGAAATTGATAAACTGAGAGAAAATCTGGGCGAGCAAATCCAACAGGTAGAAGCCGAAATTGCACAGGTTCAAGGCGAGATTGATGGGCTAAAGCAAACTAAGCAGCAGCAGCAGTCTGAGAGTGAGGCTTGTAAGCGGACGGTTGAAGAGGTGGTGATGAGCTGCCTGACGCAGCAAGCTGCGACTGGATTTGTTCAGGGCCAAATTGAGATCTATTCGTCACTGTTGCCGTCGATTGAGGAACGCCTTAACGGCTTCCACCAAACGTTGGAAGCTACGGCTAGCGTTATGAGCCAGCTTCGAACGGCAGAAGCGCAGCAGCATGACGCCATTGCTAATGCACAGCAAGCTATTCAGGCTATGGAACTGGCGGAGCCAGCGCTTGTTTAAGCGTCTGGTTAAAGCAGATACTCGGCAATACCCTAGGCAGATGCTATAAGTATGAGCAGCCGCATTGCTGAGTAGATATTGCATGACCGACGATTTTATTAAGCTCGATCAATTTTTGAAGGTTACTAATACGGTGCAGTCGGGTGGAGAGGCTAAAGTTCTGATCCGCAGCGGTGAAGTCTCTGTTAATGGAGAGATGGAACTGAGACGAGGACGTAAGCTCTATGACCAGGATGTGGTGACCGTTGATGATACTTCGTTTACGGTTGAGATTACGGCGACTCTTGAGGGGCGCTAGTTTGATGTGATGGTTTTAGGCGATCGCTTAAATTGGACAGGCCCTAACCAAACAGAATTAGTAAGGAGGAAAGAACAATGATACCCAATGTTGAAATTTATACCTGGAGCCGCTGCCCGTTTTGTATTAGGGCGAAGTCTCTATTAGATCGTAAAGGCGTAGAGTACACCGAGTACTGCATCGATGGGGATGAGGCTGCTCGGGAAAAGATGGCAGAAAGAGCGGGTCGGCGATCGCTTCCCCAAATTTTTATTGACGATCGGCATGTCGGCGGCTGCGATGAGCTGCACGCGCTTGAGCGCAGAGGCGAATTAGACAAGATGCTGAGCGTAGCTTGATAGTCACGGTTTAGCGATCGCTAGAGCGATCAAAAGTGTAGTGGGCGAGCGTAAATATTAACGATCGCCCACTATGGCTGTGTATTTTGTTAGCCGTGTTTTGCTAGATATATCCTAGGCAGAGAGATCTGACTAAGACACCTTAGCGATTGGCGTTACGTTAGAAATCGCCTCCGCCTGAGAACCATTCTGATGCGCCTTTTCAAAGCCCTGGCGAGGCTGAAGTAAGCCATAGCCTTTGTGGTTGCGCTCGTAGATCACGTTAATTTCGCCGCTCTCGGCATTGCGAAACATGTAGAAGTCATGTCCGACTAGATCTAGGTTTTCTTGGGCCTGTGCAACCGTCATAGGCGGCATGGCAAAGTATTTAGTTCTAACGACATCTTCTGGTAGAGCTGGTTGATGGCTCATAACTTCACTGATATCAGAGAGCTTTTCTGGTGCGATATCAGGTGTGTTGATAGCCGCATCTACATTGATAGAACGAACGGACGTATGATCTTTTTGTAAGCGCTTGGCTTTGTATTTGCGTAGCTGGCGGGTAATTTTGTCCGTTACAACGTCGATACTAGCGTAAAGACTCTCGCGGCTTTCTTCTGCGCGGACGACGGCGTTATCTAAATATAAAGTGACTTCTGTAGATTGTTTGGGGCCAATTCGGGGGTTGTTTTCAACGGATAAGTTGACGTCTACTTTGTGAATCGAGGTATTAAAGTGAGCTGTGGCCTTCTCAATTTTTTGAGTAACATAGCTACGAATAGCATCGGTTAGTTCGATGTTCTTGCCCTGGATTACAAGCTTCATATAGAGCAGCCTCCCGTATAACGGTTGGTGTATACCCCTTTAGGCTATCACTGTTAATTTAAGTAGTGGCAAACTGTCAAATTTTTAAGCATCCGTTGATAATTCTTGACTTAACTCTTAGAAACCTGTAGGAAATTTCAATGCTGAACAGGGTAGGTGATTTGTACTTGCCGGGAACAGTCTCTTATCAGAGGGCTTGGGATTGGCAAAAGCAGCTGGTTAAACAGTACAAAGATACCTTGCAACAGAATCAAACAGATTTGCGAGCGCCTCCGAGGGATAAATTAATTTTGTTGGAGCATCCACCTGTTTATACGCTGGGTCAAGGCTCGGATTTGCAGTTTATAAAATTCGATTTGGATCAGCCGCGTTATGAACTGCATAGAACAGAGCGCGGCGGCGAGGTGACTTATCACTGTCCTGGACAGCTCGTGGGCTACCCAATTCTTAATCTAAAGCAGCATCAAACCGATTTGCATTGGTATTTGCGGCAGCTGGAGGAGGTGCTGATCCGGACGCTGGCTCACTATGGATTGAGGGGCGATCGCATTTTGGGGCTAACGGGTGTGTGGGTCGCGGGGCGAAAAGTAGCTGCTATCGGCATTAAGGTGAGCCGATGGATTACGATGCATGGATTTGCGCTGAACGTACGCCCCGATCTATCTGGGTTTGCGCGAATTGTGCCTTGTGGAATTGAAGGTAAACCAGTCGGCTCGATGGCGCAGTTTCTGCCTGATATTGAGGTAGAGTCTGTGACTGATGTTTTGATATTGCAGTTTGAGCAAGTGTTTGGGCTGTCTTTTGAGGCGATCGCATCTGAGGTGCTTGAGACGCTGCCTACAGACGAAAGCTGATTTCTAATAGCGAGATATCATCTGCAAAATGATCTCCGCTAAAACGGCTGACGTGATTGACCAGGTTATCTAAGTCGAGCTGTTGCTGTGTCCCTAGCGTTGAGATCAAACTGATAAATCCGTCTAAACCTAATTGAGGCTTTGTGTCGAAGCGATCGCCTGCTGGCTGCACCTCGTAAACGCCATCGCTAAATATATACAGACGGCTTTTATCGACAACGGTACATCGCTCCCACTGATACTGGCTGTTGGGCATCATTCCGATCGGCATACCCGGCGTCCGTAGCTGCATCAGAGCGCCCAAATTACTAGGCGCAGACTCAATTTGAGGCGCGGTTCTAGGCGCTGGCGGAGATACCAGCACAGCGGGTGGGTGTCCGGCGCTGGCATAGACGAGCTGTCGGTTGGTGCGGTTGTAGACGCCATACCAGATGGTAAAGTACTTATCGTTCTGATTGCCCATTTGGAAGGCTTCGTTCAAGCCCCTAAGAACTGTTTCAGGTCGGTAAAAATTGACGCCAGGCAAAGACTGCGACCTCAAGACATTTAGCACAGAAGTTGACAACAGCGCTGCGCCCAAGCCATGCCCTGAGACATCTAGTAGATACATTACCAAGTAGTCTGGATCGAGCCAGTAGTGGTCGAAACAGTCTCCTCCTAGTGCCTGAGAAGAGATGAAGCAAGATGAAATAGACACGCAGTTGATCGCATCGCGCGGGGTGTCTTTGGGCAGTAGAGAGGCGACATAGGCGGCGGCTTCTGCGAGTTCGGCCTCGAGCCGGCGCGTTTGGGCTTTGAGATCCTGCGTTAGCTGGTGCAAGCGCATTCCAGATTTAACGCGTGCGGCGAGTTCTGCTGTATCTACAGGCTTGATTAATAAATCGTCCGCGCCTGCTTCTATCGCATCTACGCGACTCGCGATATCGGAATGACTCGTCATCATCAAAAAAGCTGTCGTCGAAAGCTGAGGATCTTGCTTAGTGCGACGACAAATATCTAGACCATCAATATCGCCAGGTAGCAGCCAGTCGCAAATGATGACTGAGGGCACGAGACGGACTGATTTTTGAACACCTGAGATGGCATCGGCTGCGGTGGCTACCCGGTAGCCTCGCTTTTGGAGCAGACGCTTTAGACTTTCTAAGACGATTGGGTCATCGTCTATCACCAGGATATCGACCGCTTCAAACGGACTGCTCAGCATTTCTTCGCTGGAGGTTTCTGTATTAAGGCCTCCTTCGTCGAAAGTGGATGCGTCAGTGGATTGATCGCCGTAGCCACTTTCAGCCGAGGAAGACACTCCCATTTTGGGCGTAGATGCTTTAAAAAAGGGCGAGTGAGAAGGGTTAGAAGTCATAGTCAACCTTGGTCGGAACCTCTTCCTCTAGGGGCGTAGCGGCATCTATCATCAGACGGCTAGAAATAGAATGGTTCCATAAGTCTACAAAGTCGGCTAGGTAATAAGGCAAATCTTCCCCATCTGTCTCGGTTTCTGGCAATGTGAAATCTTCGAGATCGAACAGATGCAGACGGGTCATGGTTTGAATTTCGGTAGGCTCTAGAATGTTAGCGCGGTAGGCTCCGGACTCGTCAATGGCGCTAAAGCAGCAAACTTGATAGTAATTCTCACCCGATAGCTCGCGGTATTGAACTAGCGTATAGACATCGACTGGCCGTACCGGAAACGGCAGTGAGAGCACGATTTTTTGCTGAGTAGGCAGTAGGGAGAGCCGGACGGCGTTGCGTACGCCGTAGTAGCCAACTTTATCGGGCTGAAGGGGATATTTTCGATGTCGGGATTGGACGTGCGATCGCAAGAAAGTTGCAATTCCTAAGCCTTCTTCGGTGTAGGCTCCGATGAGACTAACGTGGACATCGTAAGCTGGCACGTTGCTGATGTTAAAGACCTCAAGCTCTAGGCCGCTTTTGTCTTCGGCTGGTCTGAGATCCCAGTAAAGGTGAGGCAGTGCGGTGAGCTTGAGCTGTCTTTCTACGACTCCGCGATAGTAAGTGCTGTCCTCTTGGAGCTGTTTAATATTTTTATTAGACAACCAGGCGTAGGTTCCTGTAAGCCCTACAAGTATCAGGTTGCTAATAATTAAGATTGGCTCCATCGGGTTTTCCTTGCCGTTTATCCCACTCCTAAAATACCAGTCTGTTCCGGCTTTTCAGTGCAACCGTGGGACGATTGCTTTCCTAATTTGATAGATTCGCGTGAGCCTCACAGGCTCTTGTCGCCGCCACCTTTATAGATACTGCTAAATAATGCTCGATACTCCAATGCGCGTCCGTCCAAAACAAACGCTTTCGATGCGAACTAGAGATGGCATTCGGCTAGATGCAGATGTCTATGTCCCGGAGAGTAAGGGCCTTTTTCCAGTGCTGTTGATGCGGCAGCCCTATGGAAGAGCGATCGCGTCTACTATCGTCTATGCTCACCCACGCTGGTATGCCGCTCAAGGCTACGTTGTGGTTATTCAAGATGTTCGGGGGCGGGGCACCTCGGCCGGGAAGTTTCGGCTATTTGCCCATGAGGTAGAAGACGGTGAAGACAGCGTAGAATGGGCGGCTGCGCTGCCGGGCAGCAGCGGTCAGGTCGGCATGTATGGATTTTCCTATCAAGGTATGACTCAGCTATACGCTGCGCAGAACTGTCCACAGTCGCTCAAGGCGATCGCACCGGCGATGACGGGCTACCATCTCTACGAAGACTGGGCCTACGAAAATGACGCGCTCTGTCTACAGCTAGGACTTACCTGGGCTATTCAGCTAGCGGCAGAAACCGCCCGAATAAAGGGCGATATAGCAATGTATGAAGCGCTATTAGCCGCTGCTAAGCACTTGCCCCTCGACGAACCAACGCCTGCAAGTCCCAAGGTTTTATCAGCTATTGAGTCTTTTTTTTCTGAGTGGGTGAACCGTCCTGCTGCGGATGGCTATTGGCAGGGTTTGATTCCTAATTTAGAACAGGTTAGCCTGCCAACTTTTCAGGTAGGTGGATGGTTTGACCCGTACCTGCGCGGCGATCTAAGACTCTACCAAGAGATGTCGGCTCGCGATTCTCTGCCGCACCAGCTTTGGATAGGCCCCTGGTGTCATATTCCGTGGGGTCGCAAAGTCGGTGCCGTAGACTTTGGCCCTGCGGCTATTAGCCCAATAGATCGACTACAGGTTCAGTGGTTTGACTGGATACTAAAGCATCAAGCGCCTGCTCTCGGTGTTTCAGACCAGCCGGAACTGCTGGATACTGGCTCCGTTAATCTTTTTGAAATGGGGCGCAATCAATGGAGGCGGTGGGCGTCGTGGCCTAGCGAATCAGCAAGTACAGCTCTAGAGCACGTTTACTATTTGCAAAGTACAGGCCTAGCAAACATCCGTGAAGACGACGGACAGCTTTTAGAAACGCCGTCTTCCTTCTCTCAGCTAGATACGTTAGTGCACGATCCTTGGAATCCGGTGCCTGCTTTGGGAGGGCACAGTGCCATTCCTGCGGGATCGTTCGAGCGCAGCGCGATTGATAGCCGAGGGGATGTTCTCACTTATACGAGTCAGCCGCTAGAAGAAGAAATAAGCGTTGCCGGTATCGTTGAGTTTTGGGGGGCGATCGCAACTGAATCTGTTAGCTACGATCTTTGCGTTGTGCTCTCTAGGGTTAACGGCGACCGTGCCTATAATCTTACTCAGGGCTATCGGCGGGTGGAAACTGCTGCGGCCAACGGACAAAAGGTAAAGCTGCCGCTACACCCCACCTGCTTTAGTCTTAGTTTTGGCGATCGCCTGCGAATTAGCATTAGCGCGGCCTGTTTCCCGGCCTATCCCATTAATCCTGGCACCGGTGAACCTTCGCAGATGGCGCATCGATCGAAGGCTCAGATTGTCAGTTTAGCGATCGCGCTCGGCGGCAAAAACGCCGCTAGCCTTCATCTACCCACGGTGGCTACAGTCCGCTAGATTGCTCAACCATGATTGAATACCTCAAACACCCGGCGGCAGCAGCTTCTCAAAGATTCTCCAGAGGTTGGTTCAGGTGCGATCGCCCCTTCAAACTGCCAGTCGTTAATGGTAGATAGCCGCCACTGCTGCCCTCGATGGTCGAACCCGGCAACTTCTAGCCCAATAGCCCGGAGCTGCTCAGATTCTGGATCTTGATGCAGTCGAATTTGAATTAAAAAGCTGCGACATTGAAACAGCCGGCTAACGCCTGGAAAATGAAACCCGATATCAACAGAATGTGGATCGATTAAATCTCGCGTTTCTGGATCGTTTGCCCAGGGCTTGAGATCGACTTTTAAGTCGGGCAGCTCGGACTTAAACAGGCCAACTGTCGCCGCAATCTTACTGGCAAATTCAATTGATGATGCTTGTTCTGCTGCGTTCACGCCATCTCAACCGAGCAATGTAGCTCTTATTGTAGCGGCTTCACCGTAAGCGCTGGTTTCTCTGCGTATCCTGCAATTTGACAACATCCTTGAGGCACTAGACTTGTGCAACGAATTTGCGAAAGGGTATGGTTATTGTCTATCATCCAAAACTAGCTCAAGAGGATGAATGCAAGCTCACACTCCAGTTTCAACGGTGTTAACCCAGATCGGTGAATCTTTTAAGCTTCTATTGTTCATTGATAAAAGACCGATCTCAACCGAGCAAATTAGACTAATTCGTCAGCAGATAAAAGCGCTGCCTGAGAGTGAGGGGATTAGTCTTGATATTGTAGATGTTTCTAACCAACCGTACTTGGCTGAGCATTTCAAGCTGGTTGCAACGCCTGCTCTGATTAAAGTCTCTGCTAAAGCTCATCAAATACTCACCGGTTCAGATATTGCTTCGCAGGTGGTTTATTGGTGGCCGCGCTGGATAGGAGAGTGTCAAACCCCGCAGAAAAGTTCGGCAGCTTTAGGCAACACCAGCGGTATTAACCCACCCCACGATAGCGGTAAAGTGAGCACCCTAGCTGTAGATGCAGTTGCTCAGTCTACAGAAATTCTGCGCCTTTCTGATGAGATATTCAAGCTTAAACAAGACCAAGAGAGCTTGCAGGCTCAAGTCGCTTTCAAAGATCGCATTATTGCCATGATGGCCCACGATCTGCGCAATCCGTTAACGGCTGCTTCTATTGCGCTAGAAACCCTAGAGCTTGCTTACGAACCCGACAGCGCAGCGGCTAAGAAGTTTACGCCTAAGCTAACGGCCCATCTCGTTAAGATGACTAAGGCGCAGATTCGCACCATTAACAGCATGATTACGGAGATTTTGCAGGCGGCTAAAGGCCCTAGCGCTGAGATTCAGGTGTCGCCCCAACCGTTGGATGTGCGATCGCTCTGCTATACCATCATGGACTCCTTTCAAAGCAAGCTAGAGCAAAAAAAGCAGACCATTGATACCGACATGCCGCTAGATTTGCCCGCGGTGTACGCCGATCCAGACCAGGTTCAGCGAGTACTGACCAACCTGATTGACAACGCCATTAAATATACGCCAGCAAACGGTCAAATTGGCATCATTGGGCTGCATCGGACTACCGAGAAAGTGCAGATTAGCATTCGCGATACAGGGCCAGGAATTCCAAAAGATAAACAAAAGAGCATCTTTGAAGAGAGCTTTCGACTAAAGCGCGACCAGGCAGAAGATGGCTATGGGCTGGGATTAGCGCTCTGCCAGCAGATTGTGCGTGCTCACTACGGACAAATTTGGGTGGATTCTAAACGGGGCGAAGGAAGCTGCTTTCACTTTACGCTGCCGGTGTATCGAGGCTAAGACCCTTCGATCATCTTTGCCTTCATTTCGGCTAGCTGAGCTTCGACGTTTCCCTGGCCTTCTAAACTGGCAAAGCGATCTTCTAGGGGATCTCGGCTAAGCTCTTTAGACACTTCAGCCTGTGCTTCGAGATCGATGACTCGCGATTCCATGTTCTCAAAGGCATTCATCGAGCCACCGGTGCCAGCAATCATGTCATTGAGGCGAGCGCTCGACTGAGCTGCTCTAGCTCTGGCGATATACATATCCTTCTTAGTACGAGCGTCGGAAATCTGACTTTCTAGCGTCATCATGTTTTGTTTAAGCTGGCCTACGATGTCCTTTTGCTGCGCGATTTGAGCCGATAGCGTCTGCGCGGTTTGGGCATAGGTTTGTCTGCGAGTTAGCGCTTCTCTGGCGGTATTATCGTCGCCCTTTTGCAACGCCATCTGCGCTCGGCTGTACCATTCCTGCGCAGTTCTAGCCGCTTGTTCGCTTTGCCTTTCGGTGCGTTTTTGGGTGGCGATCGCCTGTGCTACGGCCTGTCGCATCGACACCAAATTGCTTTGCATATCTGCAACTGTCTGCTGCAGCACCTTTTCAGGATCTTCAGCGCCATTGACCAAATTATTCACATTAGAGCGAACCAGACGAGAGAAACGATCTAGAAGTCCCATAGTAACCAGTCAGCTTTTTTCTTATCGTTTTTTTATCTTAGACCCATCATCTTATTCGGTCGTAGGGCCGTAGACAGAAGCTGTCACCCCTTCAGTCTTGATATCGGCTACAAACTGCTGAGCCTCTGCCAAACTATCGAATGCCGCAATCTGAATTCGATTTCCGTCTGAAAATGAACGAACAAAGGCTTCTTCTACAGACGCCCGAACGTTAGTTAAGTCTTGCTCGCTCGTGAAGGGCACCGTGACGTAATAAGTCACTCCGGTTGGAATGACCGCAGCTTGAATTTCGCTAGGGGCAGGCTGACCCTCAATGGGGGGTAACTGAGCAGATGTAGAGGGCAATCCAGGCAGTGCCTGATTACCGGGATTAGTCGTCGGATCAATCGGGTTGGGAGACATTTCCAAAGAGCTAAGGTTGTCGAGTTCGAGATCGACAAATTCTCTCTGTGAGAGATCTGGTCCGGGGGGATCGAACGTTTTTTCAGCCTCGGCAATAACAGCTTCATCTTTCTCATTGAAGAGGTTGGCTAATTTCTGCATCATGACTGGACTAGACACGATGTAGCTGACGCCTAAGCCAGCCATTAATCCAAACAGTCCTAGGACTGCGCCTACTAGCAGTGAAACTGTTTTGCGTCTAGGCTTCGGGGCGATGTCTACTGGCTCCGGCATAGGGGGAAGATCGTCTAGGCTTTCGATTAGCTTCTCGGAAGATGCTAGATATCCATTGGGCGTGAGGGTGTTTGAGGCGCTATCTGTACGAACGGCCGTTACGTTGATGATTGAACTAGATCCTGTTGAATCCGCTTCAATCGAACCTGGTAACCCTTTAAGCTCTGCGCTACTAGACTGATAGCTAGGCTGCTCGAACAGGACTTGCTTGGATGAATCCGCAGCTTTTATAGAGTCTAAACCTTGACTATTTAATCTCCGGTTGGGAGGAAGCGCTGGCGGCGATGGCATACTGGCCGCTGGTGAGGTGATGTTGATATTAGCCATGTCAACATCAAAAGTGGAATCGTCTAGATCGGCGAACACGTCGTCGCTAGATGCATTTTTGGTTAACCGATTGCGCCGGTAACGGTTAAGCTCAGATTCTAAGCTGACGTTAAGGCTACTTAAGACCGGGCGCAGCCGTGGCGACAAGTCACTATTAGAACCATTAGAATCGAACCGATCTACCATGATGGATTTCCAAATTGTCTTGAGTCTTAGTTATCTAGATACTTGAATTCTAGATGCTGGGTTCAGGTGCTTACAGACCTGTGTGCCGAGTGTGATTGAACCGGCAGCACGACTGAAGCAGCACGATTGAATTAGTAGCACAATTGAACCAGATAGCGCGATTGAATAAGCGGCCCAATCCATAAAAGTATAGTAGTCAAAGGTAAATATCAAGGCGAACAGTGCCAATAGTAAGCAATAGCGAGAGATGGAGCGACTCATGTCGTTAGAAGGACTTAACCATCTAATTAAAGGGCTAGAGAGCCAAGAAAGCTGGCAGGTGCAGCGTCAGTTTCGGATGGTGCTAACGCACTGGCCTAAGGCTGTTGGATTTGCAGTCGCTAGAAAGACTCGGCCTACGGGTATTCAGCGGGGGACGCTGTATGTGGCAACTGCGACCGCAGGTTGGGCGCAAACGCTTTCTTACGAGCGCTACAACATTCTTAAGAAACTCAACCAGCATCAGCGTCAGCCATTACAGGGCATTCGATTTAGCACCGCTCAATGGAGTCGGTCGGAAAACCCTAACCCGCCACTAGCGTCGAACGCACAGCACCCTAGCTACATCGGTCAGGTGCCTAATATGCCGGTTCGAGGCGCTAGGACAACGCGACACACGCCAGCCGAAGCCTTTGGCCAATGGGCCGCGACTCTGCAAGAAATGCAAAAAGCACAGGCAACCTGCGGGCAGTGTCGATGCCACTGCCCACAAGGCGAGCTAGATCGTTGGAATGTGTGTGCGCTTTGTGCTGCGAAGCGCATGAAGTAGTTGTAAGCAAGCAGAAGCCAAGCAAGCAGAAGGCGATTTGTTAGAAATTGAGTTGCAGACTCGGCTATTAAAGCTCAGGCTTTGTATAAAAACGAGATGTGACAGTTCAAAATTCGCCACTGGCGCGATCGCAAAACGTTAGTGCTAACAACCAGTGTTAATAACTGCCCATAAAACCAGTCGAAATAGTCTCAACTTTTTGTATCGCCGACTTGTTTTCCAGGGAACAGCCATCTGCCAAAAGGCCCAAACTAACTATCTATTTCTCAATCTTTAGCTCTAGCGATCCCAGTACTCATTTCGGATAATTTTTGCAGTACCCAAAACGGCTGGGATCGCACCACTGAGCGTGTATCACTTCATAAACAAAACATAAAGAAAACCTGAAGCTACGGTCAACATCAAGACAGCTTGGTCATTGGTTTTACCAGTTGCTCTAGCCTTTTGAAGGTGATAACTAGCATTTGTATTTAGGCCATGATAGAGAGGTCAGCATACTTTTAGTAAACAACAATTATGGCGGTTTTAAAGGGTGGAGTCTCTCGCTGTGGGTTGTGTCGGTTCTACAATCATGAAGGGCGTAGAGGGGGCACATGCAGTCAGCTTAATTCACCGGTTTCAGCCAAATGGGAGTCTTGCCGGCTGGCGGCTTCGCCTTTTAAGAGTGGGCGCGATCTCAAAGAGATGACTGTCGCTGCTCAAGATCGCTGGTTGGTGCTAGAGACTGCTTTTGAATTGGTGGCAAGCCCTACAGTTTCTACTGCGACCGCCGCTGAGTCGACTACGCGTAAGTCCAACCGTATGTAGGTAAACTGCGTGTAAGCCAACTGTGTGTAAGCCAACTGTGTGTAAGTCAACTGCGTGTGAGCCAATTGCGCAGTCCGAGTTGGTGAAAAGATATTAAAGACGCGACTGGTCGTGAGGGCGATACTTCCCCGGAATGGCTTCGCCAACGCTCGTAACTAAGGCAACCAGGGATATTGACGGAAATTTGGCTCCCGCTTCTCCAAAAAAGCCTGTTTTCCCTCTGCACCTTCCTCGCTCATGTAGTAGAGCAGCGTCGCATTGCCCGCTAGCTCCTGCAAGCCAGCTTGACCGTCACAGTCTGCATTAAACGCAGACTTCAGACAGCGAATCGCCATAGGGCTTTTTTGTAAAATCTCCTGCGCCCACTGAATACTTTCGGCTTCTAGCCGATCAATCGGCACTACCGTATTCACTAGACCCATTTCCAGCGCCTGTGCTGCATCGTACTGACGGCACAAAAACCAAATTTCTCTTGCCTTCTTTTGCCCCACAATTCGAGCCAGATAGCTTGCCCCGAAGCCGCCGTCAAAGCTGCCAACCTTCGGCCCTGTTTGCCCAAAAATGGCGTTGTCTGCGGCGATGCTTAAGTCGCAAACTAAATGCAGCACATGCCCGCCACCAATCGCATAGCCTGCCACCATCGCAATCACGACCTTGGGCATAGAGCGAATCAGTCGCTGCAAATCCAGCACATTGAGCCGAGGGACGCCATCTTCCCCGACATAGCCTGCCTGGCCTCGCACGGACTGATCGCCGCCAGAGCAAAAAGCGTATTTGCCATCCGTATGCGGCCCTGCGCCCGTTAGCAAAATGACGCCTACGCGGGGGTCTTCGCGGGCGTTGCTAAAAGCGTCATACATTTCAAAAACCGTTTTCGGCCTAAAGGCATTGCGCTTGTGCGGACGATTAATGGTGATCTTGGCGATGCCATCGGCCTTGTGATAGAGGATATCTTCGTAGGATTTGACCGATTGCCAGGAGAGTTGCATGGGAGAGCTTTTCCGAGAAACGTTAAGAAGGTATGAGCTGAGCGATCAAAGATATGTCGCTGAAGGAAAATAAGGATGAACAGTCCTGCGAGACTGCTGGGCCGGACTAGTTGCACGAACTATCCCGACTTACGACCTTACTACTCGGTTTATTTTGATGGCTTATTACTGGTTCAAAGCGTTTCATATTGTCGGTGTAGTGGTCTGGTTTGCGGGTCTGTTTTATTTGGTTCGTCTGTTTATTTACCACGTAGAGGCTGAAGAAGAGAGCGAACCTGCTCGCAGCATCTTAAAAAAGCAGTACGGCATTATGGAAACGCGACTGCTAAAGATTATTACGACTCCTGGAATGATCGTCACGTTAGCGATGGCGAGTGGGCTAATTTGGCAGAACCCAACGGTTATGCGAGAAGGTTGGATGCAGGCCAAGCTAGGATTTGTGGTGTTGCTAGTGGGTTACCACATTTACTGCGCCCGACTGCGGAAACAGCTAGCCAAGGACGAGTGCAGCTGGGGGCCGAAGCAGCTTCGAGCGCTAAACGAGGCACCTACTTTACTGCTGGTGACGATTGTGATGCTGGTTATTTTTAAAAATAACTTTCCAACTAGCGCGACGACTTGGTTGATTGCAGGGCTGGTACTTTCTTTTTTGGTCACAATTCAACTCTATGCTCGCAAGCGTCGCTTGGATAAAGCGCGTGAAGATGAGGCGCTAGCTACGGGTGACCAAGTTTTGCAAAGCTAGCAGCTTTGCTCAGTGCTAGCGGGAAAAGCTAGTCAGATGGAGCAAAATTGATTAACATTTGTTTACATATCTGTCTGCCAAGTAGTGTTTGCTATTTTGCGTAGTTTGCTGTCTTGCGTAGATAGTTAATAAACCCAATCTGTGAGGATTTGACTCCATGGAAAAAGCACCTGCTAAATTAGGTTTTACCGAATTTGCTGAGACTTGGAACGGCCGCTTGGCGATGCTCGGCTTTGTCGGCGCGTTGATTACCGAATTAGTAACGGGTAAGGGTCTGCTGGCTCAGATAGGCTTGATGTAAGTAGGCTGGTCTACTGCATACTGGCCTGCTGCAGTGCTGGTCTGCTGCAATACTGGCCTGCTGCAATTCTGTCTAGAAGGAACAGGCGAGATGCCTATGCCACGAGAAATTTTAGGATTTATGACCATTTTATGACCATTGATTGATGGACTGAGACGGCTCCTCTTCGTAGTCTTCTGGGTTGTACCAGGTGGCTATCGACCTTAGGGTGGCTGGAATTGCCTCATCCTGCTCAAACTCTAGCTGCGTTTCTTTTAGACCTAAATAGCCAGACTCTGAAAATGACATCAGCATTCGGGCAAGGGCAATCCAAACCCTTTCCTCAAATTCCCACTCTTTTTCGAACGGGGCGCGATCGCTAATCGACTTCAGCGCCCAGAAATAGCTGTTGCGCACCATCGACCCTTTCTTTTTGTAAGGTGGGACATCTTCGTTGCGAATAAAAAGGACTTGATTATCGATTCTGACGCGCATAGGGATTGAGATTGCTAGTAGGCTAGATCTGATAAAACACTGGATAAAAGCGGATGGTCGCGGCGGTTTCTCTGGCAAACGTCCATAAAGTTTATAACAACACCTGCGTGGTCAACGACCTCTCGCTAGCGATTGAGCCAGGTGAGATCTTTGGCCTACTAGGGCCGAACGGCGCAGGTAAATCGACGACTATCCGCATGCTGACTACCCTAGCGCAGCAGACTCAGGGCGATATTGTTGTTGCTGGCTATGATGTAAGGTTTCAGGCGGCTGAGGTGCGCAGTGAGATTGGGGTGGTGCTTCAGCAGGTGAGCGTCGATATGGATATGACGGTTTGGGAGAATATGGAGTTTCATGGGCGAATGCACCATATTCCAGCGGCCAAACGTCAAGAAGATATTCGTCGCTGGCTAGACTATGTAGGATTGAGCGATCGCACTTCAGACAAAGTAAAAACCCTTTCTGGCGGCATGAAGCGACGGCTGCAAATTGCCCGCGCCCTGCTACACAACCCCAGCATTTTGTTTTTAGATGAACCCACCGTGGGCCTAGATCCGCAAACGCGCAGGCGGCTGTGGGAAATTATTCTTGATCTAAACAAGAGCCAGGGTATGACGATGCTGCTAACGACGCACTATATGGAAGAGGTTGAATATTTGTGTGATCGCATCGGCATCATGGATCAAGGACAGCTGATTGAAAGCGGCACGTTAGCGGAACTGCACCAGAAACATGGCAGCGGCATTGTGATGAAGCAGAAAGGCGATCGATGGGACTATCTGTTTTTTCCGACCCTGGATGAAGCCAATCAATACCTTGACGCGCAGCCAGACAAAACGGGTATGATGACCCGACCTGCCAACTTAGAAGATATTTTTGTTGAGCTGACGGGTCGCAATCTAGATTAGCTAGGAATATTAAATCTAGAAATAGGAAACGGTATGTCCCGGCTAGCTAACACCATTGAAGCAATTTTGTACCTAAAGGCGCAGCCGCTGAAGATTGCGCAAATTGCTGAGCTGGCAAAGTGCGATCGCGATACGGCTGAAGAAGGCTTAATTGAGTTAATGGGCGAGTATGCTCACAGAGACGGCGCAATTGAGATCGCTGAAACTGGAGATGGCTATGCCTTGCAGCTACGCGAAATATATAGGCCGCTAGTAGATGATATTGTGCCGCTCGATATTGGGCTAGGCGCCTTGCGGACGTTGGCTGCGATCGCCCTGCGCGGCCCCATTGCCCAAAGCGAACTGGTCGATCTGCGCGGCTCTGGCGTTTATCAACATGTTCCCGACTTAGTAGATCAGGGGTTTGTCAAGAAGCGCCGTCAGGCCGACGGGCGTTCCTCCTGGCTGCAAATCACCGAAAAATTCTATCAGCACTTCGAGATTGATAAGCTGCCGCAAATTAGCAACCTTAGACTGCCAAAGCCTATTGACAAGGCGGCTACAGATACAACCCTAGACAGCGAAAGCGCAGAGAGCGAGAATGCGCAGAAGGCAACAGCAAACCGCACGACCCCCAGAAATCTCAACAGCAATTGACGATCTGCATAAGAATGGAAAACCTGTTGAAAACGCAGCTCTTATAGAAGATATAGGCGCAGGTAAGCGCATCAGTGAGGATAAACCTGAAAAACTGCTGGAAACAACGGAAAACTCGGGTAGGTTAGCCGATGAGGCGTTGGATGCGATCGCGCAAGATATTGCTGATGAGGATTTTATAGAAGAGACAGCTTCTAACTAAGCGTTTGCTGAAGCAGAAGGTGGTTCGCCAAAACCTTAAGAAAACACATAAGCTGCTGATAATTGGTTAAGCTGGTTTTTAGCTGCTCTTTAAGAACGTAGGTTCTTCAGGTCGTTTCCAGCTTCGGGAATTGTCTTTGAGTGGGTAAGCTAAAGGCAGTTAAGCAGAATTTCTATGGTTTTCAACCCTGAAAATGCAGACTTCATCAGCCTAGATTCGGAGGACAATAAGTCTAACGAGCTGATGGACTATCTACAGCACCAGTCCCCAGAAGTGCTCTCACGGGTTGCTCAGTCGGTCAGCGACGAAATTAAGCAGATTATCTCTCACAATGTTCAAGGTTTAGTTGGGGTGCTTCCGGCAGACGGTTTCAACGTTCAAATCAATACGGACAGAGAGAACTTGGCGGGTCTTTTGGCCTCTGCCATGATGACAGGTTACTTTCTTCGCCAGATGGAACAGCGTATGGAACTAGAAACAAATTTATCGGGTTCTTTGGACCTGGGGCGCGACGAAGAGGACTAGAAGAGCTAGTTCAGAGGACTGCTATTTTAGCTCAGGAGTCTATTAGCTTGGAAGACTGCTAGCTTAAAAGACTGTAAGACTACGGCAGAACCTTGGGTAGCGTAGTGGGCTTCACGCTGATCTTTTCTGGCTTGCCAGCGCGGACGATTTCCACTTGCAGCGGATTCTTTAGCCCACCGGTTTCCACTTGCGACTGCACATCGTTTACATCGTTTATATCCGTGCCGTTGATGCGCTCGATCAGATCACCATTTTTCAACCCTGCCGTTTCAGCAGGCGTACCAGGCATCACACGAACAATAATTACGCCCTCTTCTGCCTCAATTTTGACGCCGATTCTATTGTCGCTGTTGATGCTTTCTTTTAGCTCTTTGTTCAAGTTCATCATCTGAATGCCCAAATAGGGATGCTGCACCTCACCGGTCGCAAACAGCTCATCCGAGATGCGTTTGGCCGTCTCAATCGGAATTGCAAATCCTAACCCCTGCGCGTTGGCTCGAATTGCCGTATTCATGCCAATTACTTCGCCTTTTGCATTGAGCAGCGGCCCACCTGAATTTCCTGGATTGATGGCTGCGTCTGTTTGAATGAACTGCACCCGCTTGTCGGAGATGCCTACCTGCGTACTAGATCGATCGAGCGCGCTGATGATTCCGGCTGTCACGGTGTTATCGAGACCTAGCGGATTGCCAATGGCGATCGCCCACTGACCAGGCGACAACTCCTGCGTATTTCCCAGTGGTGCAACTGGTAGATCCTTCGCCTCGATTTTGACAACCGCAACGTCTGTAACCGGATCGGCTCCCATGACCTCGCCGACAAATGTCCGCCCGTCTTTAAGCGTTACGCTTACGGTGTCGGCTCCTTCAATCACATGGGCATTTGTTAATAGTTTGCCGTCTGCGCTCACAATGAAGCCGGATCCAGTGCCCTGCTCTAGTCGTTCTGGTAGCTGAGGCGCTTCGGGAAACTGTGGGGGTGCGCCTTCTTCTCCAAAGAACCGTTTGAACAGACGCCGCTCTAGGGGATTGTCTGAGCCGCTGATGGCTCTTGAGGCGTCGATGCGTACGACGCTAGGGCCCACTCGATTGGCGGCGGTGGCGATGAAATTAGTATCTACCGGGAGTGGGGTGGCAAGAATAGGCTGCGCGATCGCTTCTTGAGCTGCTGGCAACGCCGCCGAAAACTGCCGCTCTTTTGATTCAGACGGCGTGCCAGGCTCTTGAATATAGCTCTTAGCTGCCCAGCCGGCACTTACCGATAGCGCCACTAGAAGACCGCTTAAGCCTAGCTGTTTTGGAGAAAACCCCATCTTTTATCTCTTCCTCTTTGAAAACAGTCTGTAACAACAGACCAAAAGCAGCAAGTTCGCAGCCTAACCTCGACGTAACTAGAACCACTTATTGGCTATTTCTTGACTATATTTAAACTCTATACATAGTCTACGCAACCGGCACTGCATTGACTGTAATTCCAGTCAGTTTACCTAGATTGTCTTTACACTGCCGCTAGATATTCCCTTTTGCAGTTAATTTTCGTGGTCACCTTTTGCAATTACGAAGGTTCAATGTAACCAATAGCCAGCGGCTCGAGCACGATCAAACGCTGACAAAACGTACGGTTGCCGAGCCGCCTATCCGGCAGAACGCCCAAAAACCTCTCAAAAAAGCAGCTCGCCTCAAAAGATTAGAAGCTCAATGGTAGAAGGTGGAGATCGAAAAACTAAGCTAGAAAGAATAGCGGCTTTCACAGCCCAACGACTACTATCAAAATACGTCACCAAAGTGCGACTATCTTCAACTTACCGACTCACTTAAAACTTACTCACTAGTCTTTTAGGACTCGCCAAACTCTTGCCCCTTCGATTAAATTTCTGCCCGTTTAGTCAGACTCTCCAAGCCCCTATGATCCGCCGCCCTATTCGTTCCTCTTGGCGCAGTGGTAATTGGAGCGCCCCAATGATTGCAGCGCTGGGTACGGCGGTTGGTGGATTACTTGGAATGGCTGTAATTGGACGAACGCCTGCCGCGATCGCTCAAACCACCTCGCAAACTTGTCCTGCCGCGCTAGATCAAATGCAGGGTTATCAGAGCGTATCGGGCGATACTTTTGCCAGCATTGCCGCTGATTACCAGCTATTGCCTAATACGCTGAGTCGGTTTAATCCGGGTGTTAGCAGTAGCCCGCCCGCCGGGACAAAGCTGCTAATTCCCCCTTTTAATGGTGCTGTAGCTATTGTGAGTGCGGGGGAAACCTGGCAATCTTTGGCTACGCGGTACGGCAGCCGCGCCGACATTCTTTTTGAAATCAACGGCTGCACCGCTCAAGTGCCTAGCAGCATCTTTATTCCAGGTGGGCTGACGGTCTCGGGCGGGGGGCGATCGCAGGCGAGCTTACCGGGTTATCCTCTATCGAGAGAGTCGGCAATTGCCCTTAACTACGGCTGGCAGCCTGATGCTAACCGCGACGACCTCGTTTTCAATAGCGGCATTGCCTTCGCGGTAAATGCACCTACCGAGGTGCTAGCGGTAGATAGCGGTACGGTCGCTTTTGCTGGTGTACGTCCTGGCTATGGGAATCTCATTGTGATTAACCACGGCCAGGGGTTACAAACTCGCTATGCCAACCTCCGCGAAGTTGCGGTTGCAGCAGGCCAGACGGTTGCCTCTGGTGCATCGGTGGGTAATGTAGGCGGAGCCGAGTCTGCTTATCTGTATTTTGAAGTGCGTCAAAATTCGGCTTCCGGCTGGGTGGCTGAAGATCCTGGTCGGTATCTGCCTGCTTTGAAGCTGCAATAGCGTAGCCGTAAATTAAGTCTGCGATCGCAAACATTTGCAGGATTCTTTTGGCCAAGCTCCCCAGATTGGGTGGCCGAAAGCCGTAATCTCTCTGCTAAGACCCGGAGGTTTTGACAGAGGTTCAAAGAAAAACTAGCCGAAAGCTAGCCAATCGGATGATATGCCTCTACAATTCCCGTATCTTTCGCACTAGCGGCTCTTTAGAAAAGGTCTGGAAAGAAGATCTAGACATACGACTAGATAGCCCAAACGATTGATCCAAGCGTCATCAGAGAGATTGAACCCATGAAGCTTTCCACCGCAAATCTGAGCCAGACGCTTCAGAACATCAAACCGATGAAGCGGCTCTCTAGCAGGCTGAAGCAGGCAGTGGGACAAAGGAGTAAATCTAAAAACAGCGTTAGTAAGGGTGCGATCGCTAGCCAACCAGCCAGCGCTGAAGATCTATCAAGGAATAACGGAAAAATAAACCTTGAGGCTAAAGCCAGCTCTGAGGCTAAAGCTGAGAGTTCTTCTCATATAAGCAGCAGCGCCAAGACTAATTCTGCAAAAGCTAATTCTGCAAAAGCTAGTTCTGCAAAAGCTAACGGAATTGTGGGCTTTGTTCAAAACTCTAAACTCGTCCAAAGCTCAAAGAGCGCTCGCGTTGCTTTCCATCTACTGCTGGTAAAGCCCTGGGTACTGGTTGTCGGTCTGTGGCTAGTTTCGGCGCTAAGCGCTGTGGTCGCGATAGAAGGACTTATCAACCCCAGTAAGTTGACAGAAGACTTACCAGAACCTGCCGGTGAAGTTGCGCCGGTTGCTAAAGCGAACAGCTTCATTGACGTAGAGCAAGGAGCGGAGGGTATTACAGACGATGGCAAGGAAATTGAAAAATCTGAACCGAACGCTAGTGAAGTCGTTGCTTCTAATTCTCAATTTCCCGTATGGCCTTTGGTTACTTTAGTCGGTAGCTGTGCGGCTGGCTGTGTGGTGATCTCTCGGCGGCGGGCAATGCTACGAATAGCAGCGGCGCGAACTAGAAACCGAGGTCGCAAACTACCGAGTGCCAAAACTCAAATCGCGCCTACTAGGCTCAAGGCTTCTAACCATAATCCGACTCGCAGAGCGCCTTCTGCGCCCAGAGTGCTTACTCCAGTGACGGCGCTTAAATCAAAGGCTCGCCTGGCAGTTGGGAAGGCCGGAGATAAGAATAAAGAGAAGGCTAGAGAGAAGGCCATGGAAAAGACTGTGAGCACGACGCTAGGAAAGAAGCGCAGACAGCGCAAGCGTTCGAGTTCGCATCAGGCGGCTGCTAAACCCGCAGGTAAAAGCCGCGTTTTAATCTCTAGATCTACGGCTCAGCAGGCGGCACCTCAAAGCAAAGTCTCTCAGCCTGGAAGTTCTCCTCGGGCTCGTCAGAAGGTTACTCGTCTAGTCAGACGTCAGCCGGTTGTGAGCGTGGTTCCGGCGGAGCACGCCAACCGTTTAGACTGGGCAGAAGGTAGCTTGGCTCACGATCTAGATAAGAGAGTTTCGATGTGAGAGGTTTTCCCACCGCGTCGCGCTTTTTCGATGTAGTTGAATTTATATAGTCATCGTGTAGTCATCTGTAGCCGACTACGAGCCTTGCCACTGCTGAATAAAGGCGATCGCACTCGCTTTGTCTTTTACTCGGCCTTCTGCTTGCGCCTGCTCTACTGCTTTAAGAATCTGACCGATCTGTGGGCCTGGTTTTAGCTGCAGCTGCTTCATGAGTACCCCTCCGGTTATGAGCGTTTGGGCATGGGCGATCGCATCATCTGGGTTCAAAAAACGCTCAATCATCGGCTGAAGCAAGTCGAGCGGCACGCCTTGGGATAGGGCTAGTAGTGAGACTGCTGGAAAACAATCGCCCGCCGCTTTGAATAGAAAAAACTGCTGAGCTAGCGCGAACTGACCTTGGATCATCGCGTCTATATCCGGCTGAGCTTCTAGTAGCGTCACGACCGTCTGAATTTCACTGCGGCTGTATTTGAGTTCTATTAGCTCCGCTTCGGCCTGTTTGGGGTCTGCGCAAACCATTCGGCTTAGCTTTACTGCTTTTATCCAGCTGCGATAGTGGCCAGCAGGCACTGCTTTTATCCAGCCTTTTAGACGTTTGGCGTAATCAGGCATTTGCGATTGGAACTGTGCGATCGCGCGATCTACCGCTTTTATCTGCCTGGCGCGATCGCTATCAAAATGCGGCAGACAAAACTGCAGCAGCTGATTTTCGAGCATTGAATCCAAGTAGTCGCTTCCGGCTGGCACGCTCAGCAGGGCATCGAGTTCGCTATGTACCCGCTCGCTCGATACCTCCGCTAGCAGCGGTGCAAGCTGATGGATCGCTCGCTCAGTTTCTGCTGAGAGCGTAAATTTAAGCTGAGCGGCCTGCCGGTATCCTCGCATCAACCGCAGCGGGTCGGCAGCGAGATTTTCGTAGCTCACCATCCGCAGCGTTTGGTGGGAAATGTCGGCCTCGCCGCCCAGCGGATCGATGAGTTGATGTGTGGATAGATGATAGGCGATCGCATTAATTGTAAAGTCGCGGCGCTGTAAATCTACCGCGATTGTCTCGCCCTGCTGCTGAGCAAAATCTACCGTCATTTTGGCAAACACTACCCGCGCAATTTGCCTGGCTTCATCAAGTACGACAAATCCAGCGTCGTAAGCATTGGCAATAATCGCCGCCGTTTTGACCGCGTTGCTAGAAAGCACAAAGTCTAGATCGAGGTAGGCCGCTGAACGCTGGAGCAGGCGATCGCGGACACTTCCCCCGACTAAATAGGCGTCATCGGGCAATAAATCTAGTGAGAATGGCCATGTCTCAGGCGAGAAAAGAGCCATGAAAAGAAGGGTATAGAAAGGACTATAGAAACTAGAGGCTTGCGCTACAGTAAAACAGAGCCGTCCCAATGAGCGAGGTTTGACCCATGTGTATTTGCGTCAACTGCCACTACGTAGATAACTGCATTACTTACCATGCAGTAGAAACCAACCATCAGCAGCCTCATCTAACGGAAGCGCCCGTTTTTGAGCCGGATAATCCAACGATTAACGCCAACATCACTTTACCGAAAGTAGAGGTGCAGGGCGACACGATTAGCCAACAAGCCGAGTTTGGCTTTGAGTACGATGTCGTCGGCTGCAATAGCTTTAAGTCAGAAATGGGTAAGTGGGCCAAGCTTCGCCCAGGTGAAGCGGTTCCTACTTAAGCGTATGGCATACTGCCTGAATCCTGTTTGCCCACAGCCACAAAACCGCGCAGATGCCAAATTCTGCTTGAGCTGTGGCTCGCCTTTGATCCTGGCAAAAAAATATCAGCCAGAGTCTTTGCTGGGTAAGGGCGGTTTTGGTCGAACGCTCCTAGCTAGAACCGTGGTAGGCGAAGGGCAGGGCGCAGAATCCGCGGGCACTCGCTGCGTTATTAAACAGATTTATCGCACTCCGGCGGAAACGAATGCCGCTTTTAACGCTGAGGCTGAGCGGCTAGAGCAGTTGGGCAAGCATCCTCAGATTCCTCGCTTACTGGCTTCTGTCGAGAACAGTTTAGGCCAGTTTTTGGTTCAAGAGTTTGCCCCTGGAGAGAACCTAGAGGCGTTAGTTGCTAGAGACGGGGCTTGGGATGAAGATGAGGTGCGATCGCTTTTAAATTCGCTGGTCTCTGTCCTGCAATATGTCCACAGCTTTAAGGTCATTCACCGCGATATTAAGCCTGCCAATATTGTTCAAGGTAAAGATGCTGGTCAAGCGTCGCTGATGCTCGTAGACTTTGGAGCCGCTAAGTGGATTGGCCAAACTGTGGGAAAAACCGTCATTGGCAGTGCAGGCTACGCAGCGCCTGAGCAGTCGATGGGGCAGGCGACCTTTGCGAGTGACATTTACAGTTTGGGGCTGACCTGCCTGCATTTGCTAACTGGCCTGCATCCCTTTGAGCTGTACTCTGCGGCTGAAGATCGCTGGGTGTGGCAGGATTACTTGCCGACGCCTGTCTCGCCGCAGCTCGCGCAGGTGCTGGATAAGATGGTGGTGCGATCGCTGCAAATTCGCTACGCAACGATGGCCGAAGTGGCGACTGATTTGAAGGTCGCGAAGCGATCTCAGCTCAGCGGCGCAAGGCAGCTACTAGAACGGGCTAAAGATTCTGTCTTGCCGCTGCAAAGCGTGCTAGAAGGCGGTTCTCTGACCGCCGCGCTGCAAAAACTTGCCCCCGGACAATCGGCTAAGCCACCAGCGCTAGCGCCTGTGATCATTGACCGGCAGCACTGGAGCGTGCACCGTCGAATAGCCGTAAAAATGGGCCTGACTCAATCTATTACCGTGAGTCCGAGCGCTCCTATGTTTGCCACGGCTAGCAGCGATGGTGCGATTCGACTCTGGGATTTGGCCGATGGGTCTCTAATCTATACGTTTGCGCGTAGGCGGCTAAGGGGAGAAGGCCACAGTGCGGCTGTCACTAACGTTCAGTTTCATCCAGATGGCAGAGCGCTCTACAGTGCTAGCGACGACGGCAGCGTTAAAGAGTGGGACGCGCTAGAGCATCAGCTAATGAATACATTGCCTAGCAAGGGATGGACGCCAACTGCGCTAGCGGTGAGTCCTGACGGGACGACGCTGATGAGCGCTAATAGCGATGGTCGAATTGCGCTCTGGGATATTGCATCCTTAAGCGTAGTAGGGCAGCTGACGCAGCACCAGACAAGGGTGAATGCATTAGCGATTTCGAAAGCGGGTCATTTGCTGGCGAGCGCTGGCGAGGACGACACGGTAAGGCTTTGGCGATATTCGTCTGGTCAAATGCCCCAGATGGCTAAAGTTATTCGTCTAGAATCTACAGCTTCGGCGCTGAAAGGGTTTGGTAGCTTTTCGAATGACCGTCATGGGGCAAGGGCGATCGCCCTTCAAGACTCCACTCATTCGGATCCGCCTTATCTGGTAACAGCCACTTGCAATACGGTTTGGCGCTATGAGCTAACGTCGCAGTTTGAGGTGAGGAATGCGACTGCGCTGTACTCGTCGGAGAATGCGATTCGGGCGATCGCGCTCAGTCAAAAGGGCCTGCTTGCCGTCGGTACGGAAGATAGAGTGCTAACGCTATGGCAGCTATCGACGGGGAACTGCGTGGGCGAGCTGAAACATGATTGGGGGATAAGTGCGATCGCTTTTTCCCTAGACGGCAAAATGCTAATCACAGCGAGTGCAGATGAAACTCTTTTCATTTGGCGAATAGAGAACTCGGAACGCGGCTCAAGCTAATGACAAGCTACTGATTATCTATCGGTTGGTGTTTGGCTATTTTCTTCGCCTAGCGTCCAAACTTTTGCCGAATGCTCTGGGTCAAAATCTTTGTTTCTGGAACCTTTAGCACCACTGTTGTCATGAGTGCAAAGGTCGCTAATCCAACGATACCTGCGAGACACAGCACGACTAGGTTCGCTACAAATGTCTCGGTGCCTACTAGTTCAACTAGGCTATTTTGCGCTAGCCAACAGGCTACACCGCTAATGAAGCTAGCTACAAATACCGTGAATATAGCGCCTGTCCATTCCACAATGGGAAGTCCGCATAGCTGGCGATCTAGCAAGATAACCATCGTCAAAATAGCAGCGACATTGACAATGATGGTGGCTATGATCAAGCCCGAGATGCCCATCGAATCAAACAAGATGTAGTCCAGAATGATGTTGAGGCCAATGTTGACAGCGCTGATGCGAAAAGGGGTGGTGCCATCGCCCATTGCATAGAACACGCGCACCAGGATATCTCTGGCCAAGTAGACAAAGAGGCCAGAGCAATAAGCCATGAGAAACCCGGCTACGATTTGCACGGAGGTTTCATCAAAAGCGCCCCGTCGGTAGACCACGGTCACTATTGGCTTGGCGAGTACAATGGTCAGCGCGCTGGTCGGTAGCATGGTCAGCGATATCAGCATGAGGCACTGTCGAACGCGCCGCTTTAACTCTGGCCACTGGGCCGGTTCGGTTAGCCGGGAAAAGATTGGGAAATAGGGCACTAGCACCAGGCTAGAGACGATGCCTAAAGGCAGCGCAATCAGCAGGCTCGCCGATTCTAAGGCTGCTAGTGAATCGGGCACGAATGAAGCAAAGCGTAGATCGACAATCGAGTTTATTTTTAATGTGCTAGAAGATAGTGCTGCTGGCAGTAAGACGGCTAGAACCTCGCGCACCCCCGGATCTTGAATGTTAAACCGCAATCGCAGGCGGCCTAGCCCAGACTTGGCCAGCGCAGGCACTTGAATGAGCCACTGCAAAATTGAGCCGAGTAGCGTGCAGCTCGCGATTGTAATGCCGCCGATCATGAAGTATGCCGGGTCGCTAATGCGATCGCCCAACACAAACCTCAGCACTCCTAGCCCCGTTACCACTACCACGCTAGAAATCATCGGACTCACCGACGGCAACCAGTACTGATCGTCCGCATTTAAGCTGCCAAAGCCAATGCCAATGAGAGCGGCAAAAATCGTAATCGGAGCCATGATTCGCAGCAGCATAATTGCGAGCGGCCGAATCACCGATAGCCCTACTGCGTCTTCTTGCAAGCCTGGTACAAACGTATCTATAATAGGTGCTGCGAACACGATTAGGCCTATCGTGACGACGAGAAAGAACAGACCCGTTATCGTCGTGACGGTTTCAATAATCGGTGCGACTTCTTTTTTGGGTCGTTTGGCGATCGCACTTACAATCGCGCTATGAAAAGGGCCGTTGACCCCACCTAGCAAAACCAGCAAAAAATCAGGCACCACGTAGGCCGCTACAAACGCATTGCTAACTGGCCCCGTGCCAAACGCCGCCAGAATAGTCGCCTGCCGCAAATAGCCAAATATTTTGCTCAGCAGCGTTGCGGCTGCCACAATACCGGCAATGCCCGCAATGGATCTTTTTGCCAAAATTATTCACTTCTGCCGCTGCGCAGAATTGCTCACTGTCTATATCTATAAATCCCTTCGCGGCGTATTTAGCTAGCGGCCAAACTTCTGTCGAACCCTTTGAGCTAGCAGCCCCGCTTCTGGAACCTTTAAGACCACCGTTAGTAACGCAAAGGTTAGCAGGCCAACGCCTCCAGCCAGACACAAGGCAATTAGATTCGAGAGAAACCCATCGGTGCCAACTAAACTAGCAATGCCAGCTTGAGTCACCCAGGAGAATATTCCAGCGATCGCACTTGCCCCTATCAGGGTAAAGATAGTCTTCGCCCAATCGCCTATTGGCAGTCCGCCCAGCTTTCGAGCCAGCAGCACCGTCATCGCGACTAGAGAAACTACATTAACGCCAATCGTCGCCACTACTAAGCCCGCTGGCCCCATCCAGGTAAAAAATACATAGTCTAGAACAGCATTTGTTCCAATATTTACAAGACTGATGTTAAAGGGCGTTTGGCCATCACCTAGCGCATAAAATACGCGCACCATCACGTCTCTTGCTAGGTAAACAAACATGCCAACGCCGTACGCCAATAGGATTGTTGTCACAATTTGAACATCTTTCTCTTCGAATGCGCCGCGCTCGTAGACTACCTTCACAATCGGCTGGGCTAACGTCACAATCAAAGCGCCTATTGGCAGCATAGTAAGGGCCACCAGTACTATGCTTTGCCGGATTCGATCTTTAAGCTCTGGCCACTGTTCGGGCGCAGCGAGTCTAGAAAAGATGGGCAAATAAGGCACCAAAATGATGTTTGAGATAATGCCTAGCGGAGCCTGTACCAACAAATTTGCATAGTTCAGCGCGGCTACCGTACCGGGGACTAACCCGGCAAAAGCCAGGTCGGTGTACACGTTAATCTGCATGGTGCCGGAGGAGAATGTCGCAGGCCCTAGTACCTTGAGCACATCGCGTACGCCCGGATCTTTCCAGTCAAACCGCAAACGAAGGCGGCCTAGTCCTGCTTTTCGTAGCGCTACGACTTGGATTAGCCACTGCAAAATTGCGCCCACTAGCGTACATCCGGCTAGCACAGCGCCCCCCAAGATGTAGTTTTCGGGGCTGCTAATGTCTCCTCCTAATACCCAATACAGCACGCCAACGCCGACAATTACTGCCGAACTGGACAGCAGCGGACTAATAGAAGGCAACCAGTATTGGTCTGCCGCGTTGAGCGTGCCAAAGCCAATGCCAATAAAAGCTGCAAAAACGGTGATAGGAGCCATAATTTGCAGTTGAATAACCGCCACCGCTCGGCTTTCCAATCCCACGGCTGTTTTGCTCAGCCCAGGGCCTATTAGGCCCATAATCGGATCGGCAAAAATAATAATTAAAACCGCCGCCACCGTCATGACGATGCCCACAAGCGTCGTAATGGTTTCGACTAGCGGCGCGATATCTTCCTTTTTCCGCTTTGCTACCGCGCTGACGATCGCGCTATGAAACGGCCCGTTAATGCCGCCTAATAGCACTAGCAAAAAGCCCGGAATAACGTACGCCAGATTGTAGGCATCGGCGACTGGCCCAGTGCCAAAAGCGGCTCCAATTGACTGCTCTCGCACCAGGCCAAAAACTTTACTTAGCAGCGTCGCCACCGCCACGATACCTGCAATTCCCGCTAGCGATCGCTTACCCAAAATCTCACCTTCTGGGCCTAACCTCTGCTAATAACGTTAATTAACGCCTTACCAACAGACTCAGCCCACAAAAAATAACCAGTCCTTATTTAATCATCTTGCATTTCGAATATTTTAAAATAACCGCAAATTCAACCGCAAATTCGTTTTGGGACTTAGCGAAACGCGGCCCGCAGCCCGCTACTGATAAAGTCCACCATAACCGTCAGCATAATAAATACCGTCAGCGTTGCGGCTAGTCCGCTGTAGTCAAAGCCAGAAAGCTGCTCTGTCATTATTCGGCCTAATCCACCGACGCCAACGAGTCCTACAATCACCGTTTCGCGCAGGCACACCTCCCACCGATAGAGGCTATAGGCCAAAAATCGAGCCAAATTCGCAGGCAAAATACCGTAGAACACCACGCCGCCTGCCGAAGCGCCGAGCGATCGCAATCCTCTTACTGGCTGTTCTGGCAAATTCTCATTGACCTCCGCCATTAACCGGCCTAAAATCCCGAAATTATGCAGCGCCAGCGCGAGTACCCCTGGCCACATCCCTGGCAGCATTCCCAGCAAAATTACAAACGCCAAAATCGGTGCCGGAATGGCTCTTGCTGTTAACAGAATCAGTCGCGAAATCCATAGCCCTAAATAACTAGCGTTGCCTTTGCCGCGTTCTCCTTCTGCCCGTAAAATGCCCCCTGGTAAAAAGAAATTCTGAGCAGCTGGAAACGAAAACAAGATACCTCCGAGGCTAGCTAGCGTAATGGCCAATACCGACATGGCAACCGTCTGCAAGGCAATAGGCAGCAGATCGAACGAGAAATTAGGAAGTACCTTGTCTGGCGTTACCTGTACGGCAATGTCTGTAAAGAGCGATCGCACCCTCAATAACCGACTCCAATCAATATTTAGATAGGCCAAACACGCTGGGAACGCAAAGGCGATCGCCCCCCAAGACGGCCACAGCGGTATCCTTTGCTGGCGCTGCGAGAAAATGCTACGACTGTCAGCCGACTGGTCGCGCCCTTGTTCTAACCTCAAATCAGAGCCCTGGCGGCGCGGCGCAGTCGAAGCTTTAGCTAGCGCCATGCGTCCGACGAATCCCATCCGTTTTCTTAGCCATCCACTCCAGCTATCTACCAACCCATTGAGAAAAATCAGCGCATAGAACCCCGTCCACAGCTCTTCGTACCGCAAAGACTGCGCGCTCAAAAAAATCTGATAGCCTAATCCGCCTGCTCCAATGACACCTAGCACTGCCGCCGCCCGCAGCGAGCATTCAAACCGATAGAATCCGTAAGAAATCAGATTTGGCAGTGCCTGTGGCAAATGTCCATATAAAAAAGCCCTTCCTGGCCTCACGCCGCTATTAACCAACGCCTCTAGGGGCGCAGTGGGCGTTTCGTCTAAAATCTCTGAGAAAACCTTTGCCGTGATTGCTCCAAACGGCAGCGCGATCGCCAGAATTCCCACCAGCGGATCGAGTCCTAGAACGCTTAGCAGCAGCAGGCCCCAAATCCACTCGTGAATCGCTCGAGGAACCGACAGCACCGTTCGCACACCCGTCCACAAAAGCCATCCCGCTCGACCTGGCAAAAATACTTGCCACCAAACCTGCGAACTCGCAATTCCAAACACTAAGCCAAGTGCCAAACTACAGGCCGTTCCGCAAACTGCAAACGCCAGCGTCACGCCCGCCGCGCTCAGCATGACCTGTAAAAACTCGACGGTCAGCGTGGGGTGAAACATCGCCAGCCAAAACCGACCGACTTCTGGTAGACCGCCCCAATTGACGATGGGCGATCGCCCCCATCCCGATAGCCACAGCGCCCAGGCAACTAGCCCTAGCCAAATCAGCGCTGCCCATTGCCTATTGAGCCAGCTGTCGCTACCTACCGACTGCTTGCCAAAAGGCTGGTTCAGACTGTCTTTTAGCGCTGGGTCTTTTAACGCTGGGTCTTTTAACGCTGGACTGTCAGGCTGGGCAGTAGATTTATTTAGGCCGGAAAGATCTGACAAAGGGCTAGTGGAAGCAAAATGCTTAGGGTGCTTTAGATAAGTTAGGTGCTTTAGATAAATTAGGTGCTGTAGATAAATCGTACAGGGCCGATAGCCAATCGTCGCTGACCTCAGCGCTAGGTAAGTCGAATAGGATGCGTCCTTGTCGAAGGCCAATAATGCGATCGCAATAAGTCTGAGCCAGCGCCACATCGTGCAAGCTCACCACCAGCGTTCGACGCTCGCCTAGTGCCATTAGCTGCGCCATAATATCGTGCGATCGCGCCGGATCTACGCTCGCCACCGGCTCATCTGCTAGCACAATGGCTGGATCTTGCACGAGTACTCGCGCTAGCGCCACCCGCTGCTGCTGCCCGCCCGAAAGCCGTTCCGTTCGAGCGTACAGCTTATCTGCAAGTCCAAGCTGATCCAACGCCTGCCGCGCCGCCGATACATTCTGAGGCCGCACCAAAGACCATACGGCTTTCCACAGCGGCCAGCGCCCTAAGCAGCCTGCGTTCACGTTGTGAATAACTGCCAAATTACCGACCAGATTGTGCTGCTGATATACCGTTCCAATCTGCCGCTGTATTTTGCGACGATGACCCGCCGATAGCTCGAAAAGCGATCGCCCTAGTATCCTTACCGTTCCTTCACTTGGGCGCAAAGATCCATTTAGTAAGCTCAGCAGCGTACTTTTGCCTGCTCCACTCGGCCCGACCAAAGCTACGCGATCGCCCGCTGCTATCGTCAAGCTCACCGACTGTAACGCCACTGCCCGGCCAAACCGACAGCTCACAGCCTCTAAAGATAAAGCAGCCGGTAAAGCAGCGTTATGGTTCATTTCAGCTACCTGTTCGAAGCTACTGAATTTTGCCAATCTCGCGACCTACCGCCTCGATTTGAGCGTAGTTATCGTTATCTGTTTCAATGAATTTGTCTGCGCCAAACAGCTCCAAGATTTCTGCCTGCTCTGGATCACTCACGTCTAGCTTTAGGAGCGCTGCTTGCACTTCATCCGTAAAGCCGTCGCCATAAACGTCATCTAGCTTCTGACTATTCACCACCCAGTGATAGTCGTAGTAGGCAGGTGTTTGCCAAATTGCTTTAACTCGGCTCTCATCGACTTCGCCCGAAGCAACCCGGTCTAGCCACACCTGCTCATTCAACGCGCCAGCATCATAAGTGCCCGCTTCTACTAGCTTCAAGGTGGCATCGTGAGAAGCCGAAAACCCAGGCTCGCCTTTGAAGTCGGAAACCTGTACGCCTGATTGTTCTAAAAAGTACTGAGGCATTAAGCGCCCAGAGGTTGAGGTTTCTGAGCCAAAAGTAAATGTTTTTCCCTTAAGTTCAGCTAGGCCGCTGGCCGCTTTTATTTCTGCTAGGCCGCTGTTGGCGCTCGCAATAAAGATGCTGTGAAAATTTTCGTCAATGTCTCGCTGGGCGATCGCCTGCGCATCAGGCACTTGCAAACGGGCCTGTACTCCCGTTAAACCACCGAACCAAACCAGGTCTAGATCGCCTAGCTTAAAAGCCGTCACAGCCGCTGCATAATCTGTTACTGGCTGGTAGACCACGGGTACGCCTAACTCAATGCTCAAGTAGTTCGTTAGCTTTTCGTAGAGCCGCTGTAGCTTTTCAGGATCTTGGTCGGGGATGGCCCCTACCGAAAGCGGCTCTACATCAGCGGTTTGTGCGCCTTCTAAAGCCGCGTTGCTGTCACTATCTGTTCTGCCTGAGCAGCCTATTGCCGTCATTAGCAAAAGTCCACAGATGCCAGAAACCACGGAACGCCGACGAAACAAAGAACGCATAGTAACGAGTAAATTCACATAAATTGTGCAGCTCTAGAGATTATCACTGTTTCGCTTGCTGCACCAACTAGCCGTGATGGCTGTAGAGTGGTCAAAAATTTCTTATTGATGACCTTTATCATTGACAAAAGTATACTTAGCTGTTCTTTGCAGAGGGCGAAGTTTTCCCCAGGGCGATCGCTCGTGAAGATTGCCTTAAGCTAATGTCAAAATTTTGTCGGCCCCAAGTCAAAAAATCTGTCCTGCTAAGGTTCAGACCCGTCCTGAGACCCGTCCGCACCCGCTTCTGCTTTTTCAAGTCTGCTGGCAGTCGGTAGCGGCAAACCCTTACGAACAAAAGATTTCAGAAATAGCCTTTACAAGCAGATGGGCATCAAAGCAATCTCTTGAAGGTATTAGGCGTCATTGTTGCGATCAGGCTCAGTTTTTATTTTTCGCTGCTTGCCTAGCTCAAGTTATCCACCGTTTTTCTAGAAGTTTTCCACAGGTTGAGGATAGTTTTCCACAGGTTTTAACGCAAAATCAGTAGCTTCGCGGATCTTACGGTTTTAAAGGTTTTCAACATTGAAAAAATGAGAAAACACAAAACTAATACGTTTTTTTGTAACAAAAAAGAGGCTTGAAGCCAATAAAATCGTTTATAGCGGTTTTGTGAAAAACAAAGTTCGCAGTTTTTTTATCATTGACAAACCCAGTGCGCATCCGCAAAATGGCTTCACTAGCCTGCATAGAACCGCAGGCCCAACTATGAGATCGTCTAAATGCAACTATCTGTAAGTATCTTGGCAGAAATCCCTGAAGACCTTCATGAATCTCTTAAGGGATTTCTAGAAACTCATTCTGCTTGGGATCAAGATCGCGTGTATGCAGCCGCGCTCTCGCTGTTTTTACTGCAAAATGGCCACAAAGAAGGCGATCGCACCCCCTCGCGGATATACCTCGATACGCTCTTCAACTGCGCTAGCTAAACGCTTGTTCTTGGCGGATCGGTAGAGATTGAAGCTGGTCCTACTGGCGGTCCTGCCTCGGCTCGAAAGGAGGAATTTGCCGATGCTGTGCCAAGAGCTGACCACAATATTGCTCCGCAAGGTGTGATTTGCACCCATAAAATCAGTAAATCTCCCCCCATATGCTAGGAGTTTGGGTATAGTAGTTAAGTCGTAAGATAATTGCTATATAGCCATGTCTGCCAATCCTGCTGACGGGGAATCGCCCGGTCGGACAGCGACGCAGGATTCTTTGCTACTTAGAAAAGTATTCCAGAGTATTAACGCGCAAAGCTGCCCGACAACCTACAACTTTCACATGCATACCAATTGCTCTGACGGGAAATTAGAACCCTCGGAGCTGATGGCTCAAGCTGTCGAAATTGGTTTGCACGGGATGGCTATTACTGACCATCACAGCGTTGGGGGCTACCGGAAGGCTTGCCAGTGGATGGAAGATTGGCGGTGGCACAATCCCTCTAGCTGGGGTCATCGGCAAAGGCGCAAGGTTAAAGGTGCTAGCCGCCATAAAAAGGGTAAATCGGGCAGTCGCGAGCAGAAAGTGAGCGACTCTGCGCCGCAGCCTGCTCGCTATATTCAAAAGAAGCTGCCGAAGCTTTGGACGGGAATAGAAATTACTTCCCGGCTAGCTGAGACGGATGTTCATATTTTGGGCTATGCCTTTGAACCTGCAGCTGATGCGATGAGGCCCTACGTGCAGGGCAGTGCGCCCAAAGGGGAAGATCGACGGGCAGACCGGGTAATCAGGGCGATTCAGGCGGCGGGCGGCATTGCGGTGCTGGCACATCCTGTTCGCTACAGAACCGATGAAATTACTTTGATTAAGGCGGCGGCTGGGCTGGGTATAGACGGTGTTGAAACCTACTATGCCTACAACAATCCCAATGTCTGGAAGCCTAGTCCAGGCAAGACTGAGCGTGTTGCTGCGCTGGCAACTGCTAATAACCTGCTCAGTAGCTGCGGCACAGACACTCATGGCAAGCTGATTACTCGGCGCTTGTAGTTCTGAATTCGGAGACCGCTTTCAGGCGATACCTACAAGCGCTAAACGCTTTAAACGAAAGCCCCACCGAGCTAATCGCCTAGTGGGGTTTTCGTTTAAACGCGTTCATTCAGGTCTATACAGGTGCGTTCGACATTAGAAAGATCAGTCCGACACAGCCAGTAACTAACAGCAATCCGAATCCTAGCGATTGACCTAAACCAGATTTACGAGCAACTTTCATATGTGTACGGGCTATTGAGCCTTGATAAGCTTATGTGTAAATACTACTAGAATTTTTACTGAGTAAGTCTTTTTATGAATAAATGGAAAGTAAAAGTTACGATACTTAAAGAATATGAGAAAGCAGTCATGCATTAATCGCGTCTCGATCTATCGCTTTAGCGATTTTGAGACAATAAAGCCTGCGCAGGCAGAACATCTAGAAGATGCGCTATCTACGCAGGCTTTGGGAAGATCCTTTAAGGGCCTGCTTCCATTCATCTCATAATTAAATCGACTTGAGGTAAGGTTTCTCAGAAAGTTTGCTAGCTGTTGTTGATGAATCGCTTCTTTGTGCGATCGCACTCATTTAGTTAACCAGCCGCTCTTTTAACCCTTCCACATCCACACAGTTATCAGCATCGTAGTTGACCTTGACCTTAAACCTGTATTCAGTCGTCTCGCTAACGCTGCTAAAGTCGTGGTTCTCAACGGCTTGTTGCGCTCTTAAATTTATAGTTTCGTAGCCTGTGCTTTTTAGCACGTCAAAATCCTCTACCTCGCCATTTTGATCGACTATCACACCGAGTAGTCCATCGGTTGGTGGATTCTCTCTACAGGCTTTGAATGCTGCGGGAATCTCTACCTCCTCAACGGCCTGCGGCAGATCTCCTCTTTGCGCAACAAGATCAGACCAAGACTCTACCTTCCTACTCACTGCCTCCTCAGAGGTCAGCCGGGCGTCGTAAGTTAGCTCATCTCGCAGCGCTGCTGCATCTCCATCGGCAGGTTTCAAAGCAAGCGTTGTTACTCCAGGCCCACTGTTCTCAATGGCAATGTCAACGCTTTCTGTCCCGCTGCCAGCGTTCGTTTCTGTCGGCGTGTCGTTGGCTTCAGCCCCATTTTGGCCTTCGCTAGCAGCTGGTGTTTCACTTGGCTCGGTAGAAGGCTGATTCTGCAATCCGGCCAGAATGTTTTCAGTAGACTGTGGCTCTAGGCGAGGGAGGCCAGAGATGTCTAGCTGACCTAGATCCGCTGCGCTGCCAGAGGGGATAATAGTGCCTCCATTGCCACTGCCCGCTGGGGGTGGGGGTGGGACAATCACAGAAGGTTCAGTTGGGATGTAGGCGGACGTTGGCGTACGACGTGGAATGTTGATACTCACGGGCGACTGTGGTCGAGTGGGCGCTGCCGCTACGTTTGCCTTAAGTCGCCTTAGCACGTCGTCGATGGGTGGGGTCGCGGCAAACTGCCGAGGACTGGTTGCCGATGGCATCCGAGCCGCCGGGATAGAAGTCCCCCGCTGTCCTAGCGTTGCGCTGGGAGCCAGCAGTCCTGGTGGCAGGTCTAGGTTGCTCAGGCTCGAAGCACTCAGTGGGTCGAGTCGAGGCTGCGCAAAAGCAGGGAGGCGACTGCGCTCGGCAGGCGTTAGCTGCACGATCGGAACGATTTTCTCGTCTGCTGCCTCGTCAAAAGCGTCGAATAGGCCACCGCCGCCGCCGCCGGTGCTGCTACTGCTACCCTGGGCGCTGCTAGCTGCGATTAGCAGAACATGCGCGCCTACTGATAGCAGTACGCCAATCCCGGTGGGGCTAATAGATTTGCCTACTGCACCGAGCGGTCGAAGGGCAGATTTTAGACGGGCAGGAAGAGCCATAACAGTTCGAATAAGATTAACCCCGGCAGAAGGGTGAATGAATATGCTTTAAGAATAGGCTATTAGAGCGATCGCGTGGGCAGGGTTTATGCCACTTGCCTCTAGGTCGCAGACACCTTTATAGAATATTTGTCTAGCGGCTAATTCTTCGCGTAACCGTCTTCATTTTCAGCTTGCGCACTAGACTCTCCGGACGGCATTGTGGACGGCATTGTAATTCGCTGCTGGTTGCACTGCACAATGAGCAGCGAAAAGTAAGGAAGCGCTAAATCTGGGTGGTCTTTCAGGCCGATGTACCGCTTTTGATTGGCTCTAGTTGCATTCTCTACTACGTAACTTTGATCTAGCAGCTGGTGCTGGGCTAATATCTGCCAAACCTGCGAATAAACGCGGCTGACCTTCATCAACACTACGACCTCGGCCCAGCCTAGCGTTTCTTCTAGATCTTTGAGGCTGTACAGCGCGGGCAAAACGGCTAGCCGCTCGGCCTGACAGGTAAGCGGAATGCCTAACGCCGCCGCGGCGGCCATGGGTGAAGAAACCCCTGCGATCGCCTTTACGCTCACCTCAGGATGCTGCTGCCGCAAATACTGCGCTAGGTAAGTAAAGGTTCCATAAAAGCTAACGTCGCCTTCGCAAGCAAACACCACGTCTGTTGTTTGGAGGTAGGGCCAAATGGTGGCAGCTGCCTGTTGCCAGGCGGTTTCTAGTGTCTGCGCATCTAGCACATAGGGAAAAGACAAAGGGATCCGCGTTTGCCGATCGCAAAGCCAGGGTTCAATAATTTGCTCAGCCACGCCGGGGCGACCTTGAAGACCCGCTGGAAAAGCTACGACAGCAGCCGATTGCAATCGCTTTAGCGCTTTAAGCGTGATTAATTCTGGGTCGCCAGGGCCTACCCCAATGCCATAGAGCGTTCCTAAAGAGTGATTTGAATGGGGTCTGTGCGGAATGTGCAAATCGGTGCATGAGTAAAGGATAAGGTAATACTATTGCGTATATACCGCTGTCCCTAGCAACTCCAGGTATTGACTATGCCTCTGCCGACGGTAATCTTACCCGGATACCTTGCAAGCGATTTACCCTATCAAGAAATGGAGCGGGCATTACGCGGCCGGGGTTTTCCAGCTACAACAGTGCCTTTACGTCGTCGCGATTGGCTCTCGACTGTGGGCGGGCGCTCGGTTATCAATATTATTAAAGTGCTCGATGCGACGGCTCAGCAGGCGATGAGCGACCATAACTGCAACCGCATTAACCTGGTAGGCCATTCAGCCGGTGGGTGGATTGCTCGGATCTATATCGGCGAAGAAAATTACGATATTCATAAGAGCGATCGCCAAAGAACCGCCCCTAGACCGGCAAGGTCTCACGTCAGCAATCTATTGACGCTGGGTACGCCCCACGTGAGCCAAGAACGTTGGACGCGTAAAAATCTAGACTTCGTTAATCAAACCTATCCCGGCGCTTTTTACGACGACATTGACTACACCTGTCTGGTGGGTAAGGCTATTGAGGGTTCGCAAAGCGGATGGTTTACCTTTAATAGCTACAAGATTACGGGTGGTGATGGTTCGGTGTGGGGCGATGGAATTGTTCCGATCTCAGCGGCTCATTTAAAGGGTGCCCGCAACCTGACGCTGCCAGATGTTTTCCATTCGCCTAGCCCAGGGCGGCTCTGGTATGGCTCTAAATTGGTGGTGGAAGACTGGAGTCAGTGGCTGGTATAAACGCTCGCAGCAAGGACGCTATCGGCGCAAACGCTATCGGTGTAAATAATATCGGTGCGGATATACAGAGAAATAAGTGCAGTACGCCACTTGATCGAGATTTAAAGAACGCTTAGGCAGAAGACGCTCCGTTATTTTTCGATCCATTATTTTCAATAGTCTCCGCTGCCTTTTTCATAGCTTTCATCTCTGTAGCTGTCGGGTTCGCTTTATCTTCTATGGCCTGACCCTCTACTTCCTTCTTTTTACCTGGCTTCTTTTTCTTAGTCGCTTTTTTCGTAGTGGGCTCAATTTCTTCGGTCGGCTTCACAATTTGGCGAGAGGGCTTGCGTCCGCCTCCCGATAGCCGCTTGATCAGCTGGGGCGTTGGATCGTGCAAAAGGTAAGTTAGCTTGCTACCGGCTGCCCAGGCCCGCTCGCTCATGGCTACTTCTATTTTGTCGCCTAGCTCTATTACTAGCGGCACCATATCGCCTGTATCAATCAGCTTGTTTACCTGCTCTCGCTGCGCCTCTATCGTCTCCTCTGTGAACTCATAGATGCCAACATCTACCGCGTCGTCTGCAATGTAGGTGTTCCACTGCTTTACCTGCAGTCTAGGTGTGCGCAAGTCGCCCCGATTCGTCACAGACTTAGCGACCGGGTCATCTTCTTCTAGGCGAGGGAGTACGGCAAACACTCGTGGCGGTGCGAACTCCTCTTGCGCCCGCTCTGCAATTACAGAGTTCACCTCGCCGTTATTGGTCACTGCTAAAAATGTCCCCATCGAACTCAGTCCGGCCTCTTCTAAGATCTCTCCGTTTAGAGCCGATCCGACAAAGACCTCAAACCCTTCCGCTTCGGCCTTCTCAATTGCCTTCGTGTCGGTGTCAATAATCACGACCGACTCGCCGCGATCTTTGAACAGTCGCCCGATAATCAGACCTAGCCCGTTGCAGCCCACAATCGTAACGCCCGTTGCGCTACTGGAGGTTACGCCTAAAAACTGCGCGATACTTCGAGCCGTTAGGCCCTGCGCGAACACCGTCATGATAATGGTGAGAAATACCAGCGCCTTAATTGAATCGCCGCCGTTGATCCCACGCTCGGTCAGTAAAATCGCGAATAGGGAGGCGACCGATGCCGATACGATGCCCCGAGGCGAAATCCAGCTCATAAAAGCTTTCTGACGCCAGTTGAGATCGCTATTCCAGGTGCAGACCACTATGTTTAGCGGGCGAACTAAGAACATTAGCGCTAGCACGGTAAGCACCGATCCTGGCCCTAGCTCAAACACACTGGCAATCGATAGATCGGCGGCTAGTAAGATGAACAGCACGGACACTGAGAAAATTGTGAGCTGGCCTTTAAACCGCCGCAGTAGCCGCTCGTCTGGCACCGAAATGGCGCGGACTACAATGCCCGCTGCGACCGTAGCCATCAGGCCGGACTCGTCGCGGACGCTTTGGGCTAATCCAAATAGACCCCAGATGCCAGCGAGCACGACTAGATTTCGCAGTTCCTCTGATAGAAAGTCGGCCTTTCTCAAAAACAGCGCCATTAGCGCTCCACCGCCGCCGCCAATGGCTGCGCCAATACTTAGCCGCGCCAGCAATCCGCCTACCACAAAGCCCGGATTGGTATCGCCGTTCAAAATAATATCGAGTACCACCACGGCCAGGATTGCGCCAATGGGATCGATCAGAACCCCTTCGCCTTCTAGCAAGGTGGCTACTTTTCGCTCTGCGCCGACTTGCTTTAGCAGTGGCGTGACGACTGTGGGGCCAGTGACGACCACTAGCGAAGCGTACAAAAAGGCAATAGACCAGGGAAACTCGCCCAGCCAGTGCGCTGCTAAGCCGCCACCTACTAGCGTAATTAGAGTGCCGATGGTGATCAGGTTCCGCAGGCTAGTCGAGACTTTGCCGACTTCTTTTAGCTCTAGGTTCAGTCCGCCTTCGAATAAGATCAGCGCTACGCAGAGCGATACAATGACCTCTAATCCCACGCCAATAGTTTGCGGTCTGAGCCAATTTAGTCCGTCTGTGCCTAGCGCAATGCCAAATACCAGCAGCAAGATGATGCTAGGTAGTTTCAAATAAGCTGCGACGACTTGAGCCGTGATCCCCGCTAGTACGGTAAGGACGATTTGCAGCGTAATTTCGAAAGGCGCTTCCATAGGTTGTAGAACCGGTTTAAACTATTGCGCTTCAAGATCAAGAGAGATCATCCAGCATAGCGCTTCAGAGTGGAATCTCTTTGATGCTTTCTAGTGAGATGCCGCTGGCCTCGCGCAGCATCTGAGCTGAATCGAATAAGGGCGACCTGCCTGAAGCGCGATCGCACCTTACGTTAAATGTGCAAGTCTCGCACTGTTCGCTACCCATCGGAATTTTAGGGAAATCAAGCCGCTCGCTCATTCGCGTTAGCCGCGATGTAAGGGCCTGCAAATCCTGCTCGGTCTGCTGATGCTGCGCCGCACTATAGTCAAACCGGTAGGCGCTAGGCTGCGTCTGTTCTCCCTGGCTTAAACGCACGAACCAATAAGTCATAGAGAGTTGCTCGGGTGCTAGCTCGGTCGTTTCGCACAGTACGTATAGGTACAGCCGCGTTTGCCAGTCTTTTTGTAGCCGGTCTTTTTTAGGCGGTTTTTGGTGTGTCTTCCAATCGAAGATTTGTCCTTGCTTGGGCGTTAGCACTAGCTGGTCGTAAATAACCGTTAGCAAGTAGTGATTGAATGCTAGTGTCCGCCGATGTTCGCTCTGCCTGAACGGTTCGAGATCGCTAGAATTTTTAGCCTCAGTCCATGGCGTAGCAGAGGCTTCGAACACTTCTGGTGCGACTACTGCTAGTGCTGCCATGCTAGCTGCCATGTCCTGGTTGGCTCCTGCGATCGCCGCAACTGGCAAATTTAGCGCCTGCTGCTGCATTAGCAGGTGGAACTGGCTTCCCCACTGGGTGGTCAGCTGCTGATCGTAGGTAGCAGGCGCGGATAGTGCATCGAAAAAAACGTATTGGTATTTGCGATCGCACGTATCTAATAGCGTTAAATGGGCTTGCGAAAGCGGCGTTATAGGCACAAAGGCATCCTCTTAAGACTATTTAGTCAGCACATCTAATCAGCACACTTAGTCAGCACGAACAAGCTACCTTGATTCCCACGCCCAATCCGCAGGTCTTCGTCTAGGTAGGTAATCTCCAACCATCCCTGCTGCCTTTCGGCGTTGATGGCAAAGTCTATGCCTTTTAGCCAGCTCATTTTTTCAGTTGTCTCTAGCTGCTGAATGTACTGCGCGGGCGATTGGTATCCGAGCGATCGCTGCAAGCCCAATACTGCCCGGTTAAATTTCACATTGACCCGTCGCTTTAGCTGCATAGCGGAAACTTCGTCGTTGGCATCCGCAGCGGGTGCGAAGCTAGCGACCACCGACACCAAGCTTTCTAAATAAGGCAGACCTTTGACTTCGGCAATATTGTAAATACGCGACTGAGCGATTCGAACGCACTGGTAGATATCGCCTAGCTGCGCTAATGGCACTTTGTCGATGCCTAGCAGCTCCTGGCTGGTAGTGTATAGCAGCCGCCAGTCGCCTTCTAGCAAATCAGTGGCCGAGAGCGGGTCGGGTGTCGGATTGCGATCTTCTATTTGAGCAATGATGCTGGCGATTGCCTGTTTATCCGCAGCGTTGGCCGCAATCCCTCGATTGGTGGGTGCGATCGCTGTTCTTAGGTCGTCTTTGCTCAGCATGAATCGAAAGCCTGTAGTCAACTGTATGGATGTGTTTAGAACGTCAGAGAACGCTGAAGATTCAGCCTAGCTGGAACAAAAATCTACTCTGAACCCACCTGTATTGTAAGAAATATAATTTAGAGATTGACACAATTTGATATTCGATGTAAATAATGCGGTGGTAATGTAAATTAAGCACTGCAAGGAAATGAGATGCATCGGCGCAATGTCTGTGATATCCTCATTTTTCTCAGCGAGCAAAGCAGTGGGTAAATGTCTCCTAGCGCCTTTTCATAAAGGTGGCTGACGTTATCACTTCGGCTAGGTATATTTTTTGACATAAAATCAATATAGATATACGGAAAAACTGGTTGAGCATACGTAGTAATAGACAGACAGCCATAGACATACCGCTCCTGCCTGTTAATCAGTGTCGCGCGCGTCGATCTTCCATCTCGTGCACCTCTCGCTAATTCAATTTTCACTTTTACGGTTATTCGCTTAATGAGCAAGTACAATCCGTCCGTTCGCCAGATCCCTCGCGATCAGCCCGCTGGCGTTATTCCGCTTCAACGCAATGCTTCTATCTTAGGCTGGCTCGAGGGTACCGGCAGACTGATCCCTCGCGAGCCTATCGATAGCGTGGGCGATGAACCCGAGCCTGAAGAACTGGCCGATTTAATGGGCGATGAAAAAGACGATCCCGAAGATGAAGATATGTCGCTTGACGACGACGACGATTAGGGCTTTGAGCTAGTACCCGTGAGCTGACAGTCGTGAGCTCACGGTGTTGAATGCCATTGGCATGAATGCTGATAGCGTGAATGCTGTCAGGGTGATTACTAGTAGGCTTCGGCAAAGCGTCTTTAAGCGTTTTTTTAGGCGATTGAAGACAAGATAAAAAACCCGTTTGGCAAAGATTTCCAGTTTGCCGAACGGCTGTCACCAAACATTCGTAGCGTTATTCTCCGTAACTGGTGAGGAACCGCTAACGCAGCGTAAAGTTTCGGTGAAATCTGGGAAAGGTGTGTGGTAAGTGAAGGAAATATAATTGTGGATGCTAGGTTTTCGAGCAAGTCGGGTGGCCTTACAGGGGCTATGCTCTCTTCTATTTTAGCGATCGCGCTACTTGCCTCAGCTATTGGTTTAGATGCTGCTGCTGGAAGCGCACTTGGGATAGAGGCGAGCATGACGCTTCCTTTATTGCTAGGGGCTGCGACCTCAGCGATTGCAGGTTACATAGCCCTGCCTATTTTACGTCGGTTAAAAGCGGCTCAGTTCATTAGAGAAGATGGTCCTCGTGCCCATCTTAAGAAAGCCGGTACGCCAACGATGGGCGGCATCTTCTTTGTTCCGGCGGCGCTTTTAGTTGCCTTGGTACTCACTGGGTTTTCTACGCCTGTATTAGCTGTTAGTGCGCTGACGCTCTCTTATGCTTTTATTGGCTGGGTAGATGACTGGCAGGTGATGCGCCAGCGCTCTAATAAGGGAATTTCGCCAAAGATGAAGCTGATGCTGCAAATTGGCTTTGCGGCTGTGTTTTGTCTGTGGGCGATCGCTTCTCAATCTGCCGATCTGACGATCATTTCTCTGCCCCTGGGCCTCACGTTGCCGCTGGGCCTCCTTTTTTGGCCGCTAGCAGGCTTCGTCCTCGTGGCCGAAAGCAACGCGACTAACCTAACCGATGGTGTTGATGGTTTGATGGGTGGAGCGGGTGCGATCGCGCTATTCGGCCTGGGCGCTATCATCGCCCCTAGTCACCCAGAACTTATGGTTTTCTGCGTAGCGCTCAGCGGGGGGTGCCTTGGCTTTTTGGTTCATAACCGCAACCCTGCCAAAATCTTTATGGGCGATACGGGCTCACTTGCCTTGGGCGGTGCGCTTGCAGCGGTTGGTATCCTCAGCGGTCACCTCTTTGGTCTGCTTATCGTTACCCTGCTGTTTTTTGCAGAAACCCTATCCGTTATTCTTCAAGTCGGCTATTACAAGGCTACTAAAGGCCCCGATGGCAAAGGCAAGCGACTTTTCAAAATGGCTCCTTTGCACCACCACTTCGAGCTATCTGGCTGGAGTGAGCTTCAGGTGGTTAGCGTGTTCTACGTGATCAGCGCTTTACTCGCAACGGTTGCTGTGAGTACCCTGGTTGCTAGCTAGGCAATTTCTATTCCTTTTGCTATTTCCTTTGCATAGATGACACACCTTAGAGGGAGCGGCTTACGAGTCGTTCCTTTTTGCCTTTAAACGGCTAGCGGGCATCTATTCAAACAAAGTATCCAAACAAAAAAGGCCCGGCAAAGCCAGACCTTTTATAGTTGTATTTAGCTAGTTGCATTTAGCTAGTTACATCTAGCTGATGGAGCTGACGGGAGTCGAACCCGTGTCCGCCCTAAGTAATCACGTATCGTTCGTTCACAGGTATAGCCTCTCTAATCCTCAAGGCGGGAGTTATCCATTGTCCCGGAAACAGGATGCTTCGATGAAAGTCTTAGCTAACGCACCCACCGAAGAAAGTTTGTTAGCGCATCCGTTGGGGGTTTAGTCCGGGCTGATTAACGGAGTCACAGCTCAGACGCTCGAACCTATAAGAGGTTGTTAGGCAACAGCTACAAGAGCTTGCTTACGAGCAAAAGGTACAATGTTATTTGCATCTAATTTAAGTTTGAGTCTTTGATTTACGAGAGAAAACTCACTCTCGACCTGAATCACAACACGACTTTCGTTAAAACGTCGAAACCGTTACAGCCCCGTGTGGTTTTTCTATTATAGAGCGATCGTTTGAAAAATGGCCAGATTCAATCAGTAGTGCATTCACACCATCTATTTTCCGGCTATCCGTATAGGCCGCTACAAATCCGAATGGCTTTGCGCTGCAACGCTTTTGGCCGAACTAAAGCCTCTGGTTATTGCGGCCATTACCTTTCGTAAACTGAATGGGTAAGGTTTTCATCTATAATATTTTCTTAAGGTATTTGAGAGTTTAAGCCTTCGATTACGGCCAGATAGCGGCTTATGTAATTAGTTTGGCAGTCAGCTCGGTAAGGGTTCCGCTAATAGCAAACAGGTTAATGTAAATGAGCAGCACCGAAGAAAACGATAACAGTAAGAGCGCCAGCGCGCGTAAAAAAGCGTCTAGTTCGACCGCTGATAATAAGACAGCGGCCAAAAAAGAAACCGCAAAGAAAGGCGGACTCGTGAAAGCGCCTAAGAATGAAATTATGGAGCTGCCTGATCATACGCGCGTTGTAGAATCGGACACGTTGCCCAACAATCGCCCCATTTCGCTGAGCGAGATTGAGGTGGTAGATTCAATGTCTAGTTCGGGTCGTCGTCCGATTATGTCTAACGCTTTTGAGATATCGACGACAGATACGCTGCCCGGCCATCGCCCGATTGCGGTAGACACTCACGACTTCTCCAATGTTGATATGCTGCCCGGCCATCGTCCGATTGCAGATAACGATACCGGCGAAGACGCTTCTTCTCTGATGGGCTATTTGGATTAGTTAGCCGCTGTTTGAAGCTGGCTTCGAGGCGGTTTTAAGATAGTTTTGAAATAGTTTTGAGATAGCTACTGGGGGCCATTTGGCCCCTTTTTTTGACTCAGCGTGTTTTTGACTATTGTTGAGTGGGCGTGTTTTTGACTCAGCGTGTTTTTGACTATTGCTGAGTAGATGCGATCGCACCCACCGACTGATAGAGGCCGTATTCTATTCCAGATGCAACCGCCTGATAAGACGCCTCTAAAATATTGGCCGATACGCCAGTGGTTGACCAGCGCTGCTTGCCATCGCTCGACTCTACTAACACGCGAATTCTGGCCGTTGTTCCGGCCTCGCCGTTAAGAATCCGCACTTTGTAATCCGTTAGATAAAAAGACTCAATAACCGGATAAAACTGAATTAGCGCCTTTCGCAAAGCCTTGTCTAGCGCAGAGACCGGCCCCATGCATTCCGCTACCTCTAGCACGTCTTGGTTGTTTACGCTGACTTTGATAGTGGCCCGCGCACCAATGTTGCACTGCACGTCCGATTGCAAAACGTTGTAGTTTACCTCAAACCCTTTGAGTTCAAATTTTGGAACGTGTTTTCCTAGGGCCTTTAGCATCAGCATTTCAAAGCTAGCCTCAGCCGCTTCAAACTGGTATCCCTTGCTCTCGAGTTCTTTTACGCGCTCTGTAATCTGTTGAACAGCCGGATCGCCTTTTTTGAGGTTTAGGCCGTAGCTCTTTGCTTTAGATAAAATGGTGCTGCCACCTGAGGAGCTAGAGATGACGATTTGGCGATCGTTGCCTATGGCTTCTGGGCAAATGTGCTCGTAGGTTTTGGGGTTGCGCTCTACGGCGCTGATGTGGATGCCGCCCTTGTGCGCAAAGGCCGATTTGCCGATGAAAGGCGCGTGGTCGTCTGGCGCTAGGTTGACGATTTCGCTGATGTGGTGACTGGTTTGAGTCAGTGAGCGAAGATGAGAGGGTTCTAAGCAGTCGCGGCCCATCTTTAGCTGTAGATTTGGAATGACTGAGCATAGGTCTGCATTGCCACAGCGCTCGCCGTAGCCGTTAATCGTGCCATGTACCATTTGCGCGCCGCCATTCACTGCGGCCAAGGCCCCGGCCACTGCCGTTCCGCTGTCGTTATGCGTATGGATTCCCAATCGGGGCAAAGCCTCATTCGAGTCTGCGCTGGAATGCTTGCGCTGTAACCAGGCTTGTACCCTGCGAGTAATGGCTTCTATTTCTTCGGGCAGCGTGCCGCCGTTCGTATCGCATAGCACCAACCATTCGGCTCCGCCTGCTAGCGCCGCATCTAGAGTTTCTAACGCGTATTCAGCGTTAGCCTTGTAGCCATCGAACCAGTGCTCTGCATCGTAGATGATGTGTCTGCCGTTGGCGCGTAGAAACTCAACTGAATCTTGAATCATCGCTAGGTTTTCGCCTAGGCTCACTTTGAGCGCATCGGTTACGTGCAGATCCCAGGATTTACCAAAGATAGTTAGCCACAGCGTTTTGGCATTGAGCAATGCCTTTAGCGTCTTGTCATCCGCCGCTTTTTGGTGTGGGCGGCGAGTAGAGCCAAAGGCAACTATCTGCGCATTATCTAATGGCTCTTTTTGCAAGTAGTCGAATAGCTGCGTATCGACGGTGTTTGCGCCCGGCCAGCCAGCTTCGATAAAAGGAATGCCAATTTGATTTAGCTTTTTGGCAATTTTGATTTTGTCTTCTAGCGAGCAAGCAATTCCATGTCGCTGTACGCC
>CAWBJY010000003.1:0-98658 GCA_963789215.1 uncultured cyanobacterium
CTAAAGGCTGTAAAATCTAAGACTTTTGCCAGTGACGGTTTGTTCTTTCTCCCGTTTGACAATATGGTTAAGCCTCAGTCACTCTCTGCCGCAGAGCCTGCCACAGAGAAGGCTCATGAGTCTGTTCAGTCGATTGCTACTGGCGTATATATATGCGTTCACGGTCATTTTTATCAGCCGCCTAGAGAGAATCCTTCTTTGGATACGGTGGGCAGACAGCCGAGCGCCGCGCCTTTTCACGATTGGAATGAGCGCATTTTGCATGAGTCTTATCGGCCAAATGCGTTTGCTCGCGTGCTGAATGGGCGGGGCGAGGTCGTTCGTATTGTGAATAATTACGAGTATATGAGCTTCAACATCGGCCCGACGCTGATGAGCTGGCTAGAGCGTCACGATTTGGAGACGTATCAGCGAATTTTAGAGGCCGACCGGGTGAGCTGCGATCGCCATAATGGTCATGGTAATGCGATCGCGCAAGCCTACAATCACATTATTTTGCCGCTGGCGAACCATAGAGATAAGGTGACGCAGGTGCGCTGGGGAATTGCTGATTTTAAGCGCCGCTTTGGCCGCGACCCTGAAGGCATCTGGCTGGCTGAAACGGCGGTGGACAATGCGTCTTTAGAGGTGCTCATCGACGAGGGCATTCAGTTTATCGTGCTGGCGCCTTCGCAGGCTGAGCGCTGCCGCCGCTTTGGCCGAGAAGATGGCTATGACGACTGGCAGTCAGCGGGCAACGGCGAGATTGATCCGACTCGCCCCTATCGGTGCTTTTTACCTACGCAGTCTAACGGGCGCAACTCTATTGACATCTTTTTCTACGATGGGCCCATTTCTGGCGATATGGGTTTCGACGATATTTTGCGCTCCTCTGAGCATTTTGCCGACCGGCTTTCGCAGGCGGTGAGATACGACGATGGTAACGCTGAGTATGATTCGTATAGACCTGCTCAGCTTATTTCGGTCGCGACGGATGGGGAGACCTTTGGTCATCACCGGGGGGGCGCTGAGAAGGCTTTGTGCTATGCGCTGAGCGAGGAGTTTCCTAATCGGGGCTGGCAGGTTACGAGCTATGCTCACTACCTCAGTATTTGTCCGCCGACTTGGGAGGTGCAGCTAAAACCGGCGACGGCCTGGAGCTGTTCGCATGGGGTAGAGCGCTGGCGAAATGACTGCGGCTGCGGCGGCGGTGGCGGTTGGCAGCAGCAGTGGCGAGCGCCTTTGCGTAATGCTTTGGATTGGCTGCGCGATCGCCTGGTGACGATTTACGAGAATCAGGGGGCGGAGCTATTTACCGATCCTTGGGAGGCTCGCAATGGCTATGTGGCTGTGGTGAGCGATCGCGCTCAGTCCGTTTTAGATCAGTTCTTCGAGCAGCACCAGCAGCATCAACTGAACGCGAATGAGCGTACTGAGGGCGCTACAGCTTTTAGAGATGCAGCGTCATGCTCTGCTGATGTATACGAGCTGCGGCTGGTTTTTTGACGAGATTTCTCGGCCAGAAGGTACTCAGATCCTTTGCTACGCTTCGCGGGCGATTGAGCTGGCTGAGATTCTTACTAACACCGATTTGGAAATAGACTTCGTGCGGCGGCTATCCCAAGCGCCTAGTAACGTGGACTACTTTAAAGATGGTGCGGGCGTTTATTGCAAGCAGGTAAAGCCCACTCAGGTCAGTCTGGAGCAGGTGGTGGCCCAGTACGCGATGGGGTCGCTGTTTAGTCAGTATCGGACTCAGCAGCCGCTGTACTGCTATCGGCTAGAGCAGCAGGACTATTATCAGCAGCCTTTGGGCGCAATGACGCTGGCGGTCGGTCAGGTGCAGGTTACGGCGACGATGACTCAGGAAAAAACGACCCTGGCGTTTGCGGTACTGCACTTAGGCGGTCAGGACTTTCACTGTGGCATTCAGGCGTTTTCGAGTCGGTCTGCCTATATTGAGGCTAAAACGGCGGTAATTGATGCGTTTGCGAGTACGAGCATTGCTCAGAGCGTACTGGCCGTGACCGAGCAGTTTGGTCAGACTTATACGCTGCAAGATGTATTTGCTGAAGAGCGGCATCGAATTATGCAGCAGCTTAATCAAGAGACGCTAGAGCGGTTAGATCAGCTCTATGAGCAGGTTTATCGAGAGAATTATGGGGTGCTGATGGCGTTTCATCGCGATCATCTACCGGTGCCTCAAGCTTTACAGGTGGCCGCCGATATTACGCTGAGCCATCGGGCGATGAAGATTATTCAGTCGCTAGAGCAAGACATTACTGAGCCAGAGGGCGACTTGCTGAAGATTTCGGTGGGCCGAATTGCTGAGCTAGAGGGCATTTCGATTGAGGCTCATCACTTCCGCTGTGAGCTGAAACTGCCAGAGGCTAAACCTATTTTGGAGCGGCTGATTGCTCAGGTGCTGACGCAGACTTTGCAGCTAGCTGAAGAGGCTAAGCAGTATGAGCTAGCGATGGCCGTTGAGGGGATAGATCGGCTGATTGAGCTGGGCCATAAGCTGGGGCTTTCTTTGGCTTTGCACAAAGTGCAGGAGAGTTACTATGCTTATTTGCTACGGATGAAGGCGCAGCCAGAAACGCAGCGGTTACGGCTGCAAAAAGACCTGTTCTCCCGATTAGGTCAATCTTTGGTGATGGATACTGAAGCGATTGGTTCGAGATGAGAAAGCGGTTAGACCCGTAGCCTAGTTTTGCCCAGTTTGGGTAGAGGACTGGAGGACTAGGCTACGAAGCGCTGGGTTACTGGCCAAAAAGCAGCCCTGAGCGACTGTAGAGCACTCGGGTTGTAAACCCTCTAGCGGCGGCGGCGTCCACTCTAGCTTCTGCGGGTAGTCGGTTGGCGAAGCTGCCGATGTTGATGAATCGTCCGCGCCGGTTGTTATCTACGTAAGCGTTGGGGAAGAATTGCTGCACTTCGCTGAGTAAGGAGATGTCGGCGATGACCGCAGCAATATAGGGGTAATTGGGCGTTTCGAAGCCCATACGCTCTAGGGTTGCGCTATCGGCATTGCCGGTTACCTCAATGTTTTGTACGCGCTGGTAGGTGCGTACGGCCTGCTGCGTTTCAAATCCGTATACGCCATCGACAAAAAGCGGGATGCCAAAGTCCTGAAGCCGGCGCTGGAGATTAATGACATCGGTGCCGCTGTCGCCTAGGGCCAGGTTAGGGGCGAGTAAGGTGCTGGTTTGATTGGGGACGTTGCTGGCGGCTGGCGTGTATGGTCGGGTGGCGGCGGCAAAGTCGAAGTCCATGTCGATGAGTGTGGATTCGTCGGCGGTGCCGGTGGCTGATAGGCCGCGAATGCGCTGGTAGGTGGCCACGGCGTCGGCTGTTTCTGAGCCGTAGACGCCATCGACTAAGAATGGATAGAGGCTTTGTCTGCTAAGGAAGCGCTGTAGGGCAATAACGTCATCGCCTTCGTCGCCAATGCTGAGCGATCGCCGACTGAGCGAAACGGCGACTAAAACCTGTGGCGATCGCAGATTAGCTTGGCTATAAGGATTGGATGGGGCTACGTTTGGCACCGAATTGCTAGCTAGTGCGGGTAGCTGGCTAAAGGCAATGAATCCGGCTGCCCAGCCTAAATGGTGAACGGCAAGCTGCTTCATAGTGACGACAAGACTCCAAATTGCTTCTGAGCTATTTCTAAGCCATTATCGCCTATCGTTGGGTCAAAGCGAGTCTGTGCTGTGCCAAAGGAACCGTTGAGTAAGCGTTTTGGATGAATCTGGGGTGTGGCTGCTGGCTAGCTGGGTCGAACTCACATGACAGATTTTTTTGATTATTTGTCTATAGTGGCTTAATAGCGGTGGTTGGGCTGTCTATTGCTCAACTACGTTCGTTTAGGGTTTCTACAGTTGAGCTTTAGCGTTGCTTTCGCTGTGTGGAAGATTTACGTTGCTGATGAGCGATCGCGTCTAGCTGCTTTGGGCTAGCTGTTTTAGGCTAGCTGCTTTACAAATAATGATGTGATACCAGCCGCAGTGACGCGTCATAAGCTCTGGATATCTTTGCCTTAAGATGTCCAGCCTAATCCTCTATCTGATTTTTATTTGCCCCAAAGGACAAGCCATGTTTCGGCCCCAGATTCGACGCGCTTCAAGGCGATTTTTGTTTGGTAATCGCTCATATCCAGAGATTGAACGCATCGGCGATCCCCATTCTTACTGGGGGGATATTTATCATTTGCTGGTAACCATGCCGTGGCTGAGTTTTGTGAGCCTGACGAGTTTGCTTTACCTTAGCGTCAACGCTTTGTTTGCTCTGGCCTACAGTATGGGCAGCGGCATTGCTACTGTGGGCGAAAATGAGCCTCAGTATTTTCAAGAGCTCTTTTTCTTTAGCGTGCAGACAATGGCTTCTATTGGCTATGGGGCTATGTACCCAACCAATCTGTACAGCCATTGGCTAGTGGTAATTGAATCGCTGGTGGGACTGTTTTTTATTGCGGCTACTACGGGACTGGTCTTTGCTCGCTTTTCTCTGCCGACGGCGCGGATTCTGTTTAGCGATGTGGCCGTGATTGCGCCTTTTAACGGCGTGCCGACGCTGATGTTTCGGACGGCGAATAAGCGTAAAAACTATATTTTGGAGGCGCAGCTTTGGGTGACGCTAGTGCGCGATGAATACAATATGGAGGGCGATTTTATGCGGCGCTTTCACGATATTCAGCTAGTGCGATCGCACAACCCAATCTTTAGCTTGTCTTGGACGGCGATGCATCAAATTTTGCCGGGCGGTTTGTTAGATGGCGATACGATGGAGACTTTGAGACGCGATCGCGCTGAAATTATCGTCACCCTGACTGGACTAGATGAAACATTGGCGCAAACTATCCACGCCCGGCATACGTTTGCCGCTGAGAGTATTCACTGGGGCTTTCGATTTGCCGATATTTTGCTGACGGGCAAGCACGGTAGACGGGTGATAGATTTTAATCGCTTTCATACGATCCATCCGATTAGCCCCGATCGTCAGTTGACGAGCGGTAACGGGTTTATTAGCGAGGCGCTGACTGATCCAGTGAACCGGGTTCCGGTTGATGAAACGCTGAACTGATCCCTTCTTCTGTACTGTTCTTCTGTACTATTTAGGGATAAGAAAAGAACTCTTAAGCTGGGTTTAACTGAGGTGAAAGCAATGCTACAACTATCGACCGTTCGACAAATCGCCAAGCAGATTAGAGGCAACTTTCGACGGTTAGTCGTAGTGTTGATGTTGCTAGTAGGTCTTACGATTGGCACGTTTAGCGTTGGGGGTGACGCTGCTTACGCAACGAATTTTGATCGCAAGAATCTTCGTCAGCAAGACTTTTCGGGCCAGGACTTAACCGACAACGACTACACCCGCGCCGATATGACGGAAACTAATTTGAGCAACGCGAATTTGGAGCTGGTTCGCTTGTTTACGACTCGGCTTAGCCGCGCCAATTTAGAAGGGGCAAATCTGCGCGGGGCTACTTTAGACGGTGCGGTGCTTAGAGGAGCCAACCTGAATAATGCGGTGCTAGAAGGCGCGTATGCCATTAGCATCGACTTTGAGGGTGCGACCATTGAGGGCGCAGACTTTACTGATGTGTTGTTAGACCCTAAAGATAATGAGCGGCTTTGTGCGATCGCTAGCGGCACTAATCCCACCACAGGTCGAGATACTCGCGAGACGCTTTACTGTCCGTAGACTTTACTGTTCGTAGACTGTGCTTCTACATGTAGCCATTTTCGGCTAGGAATCCTACGGAGATAGGACTGTTAGCATCTACGCTAGCGCCGGGTTGATTGCGGTCTCCTCTAGCGAATTTCTCTACGTATTTGCCCAACACATCACCTTCTAGATTCACATAGTCGCCGGGGCTTAGGTTCTGTAGGTTTGTCTCTGCGTAAGTAACCGGGATGACAGCGGTCGAAAACCAGTCTCCTGATTCGCTACAGTCGGCAACCGTAAGGCTGATGCCATTGACGGCGATGCTGCCTTTGGTGACGATGTAGCGAGCGACTGCTGGGCTTACCGAGCGAAAGGCAATTTCCCAGGCGTTGGCGATGCGCTCGGCGCGATCTAGCTGGCCAAGGCCGTCTACGTGGCCGGTGACGAAGTGCCCGCCGATTTTACTGCCGACTCGCAGCGAGGTTTCTAAGTTGACTTTGCCATTATCGAGTACTTTGCCCAATGTTGATTTAGCGAGTGTTTCGGGCGAAGCTGAGGCAATAAAGCCTTTTTCTAGTATCTTTTCGACGGTGAGGCAAACGCCGTCTACGGCGATGCTATCTCCTAGTTCAATATCTGTTAGTACCGAATCGCGCGGTGTTGGGCAGATAATCTTGAGCTGATAGGGCCCTAAGTGCTGAAGCTGTCCGACACTTTGGACGAGTCCTGTAAACAAGGGTTTAACTCCTGGCTATTGAATTGATGATAAGGGCGTAATTTTTAATTATTTGATACTTAGCCTTGAACAGCAGTACGCAAGACATATTTTCGATAAAGATTATTAATCTTGCGATGGGTTACGTCAAAAATCCGCTTAGCCTAGACTATAAGGAAATTATGCTGAACAGATGTTCTCAAAATTGATGTTCTAAAGACTGGCATTCTAACGGAATTTCCGATACAAGCTCTTTGTCTAAAAGAACCGAAATTGTCGGCCTTGCTCTACTAGTTCTCTATGGGAACGATTGTTAGGGCAGCTGGGTTGAGCGTAGAAGATAAATTGAAGGTTTACCCGGTAATAAGGGGCTAGGTAATGATTGAGATGATAGTGGCCGGGATTGCGATGGACGCCGGGACGCGTAATCCGATAGTTTTGCTTCGAGATGCCTCTGAAAGACGACAGCTACCTATCTTTATTTCGCCAGAACAGGCTAAGGCTATTAGCGCCGGGCTAGAGGGTGAAAAGACAACTCGACCGATGACTCACGATTTGATGGCGAATATATTTGAAGCCTGGGATCTGAAGCTTCAGCGAATTGTGATTCATGCGCTGAAGGACAATACCTTTTATGCGGTAATGACGGTGGGTAAGGGCGATAAGAAGAAGGAGCTAGACGCTCGGCCCAGCGATGCAATCTCTTTGGCGCTGAGAATGAATGCGCCTATTTGGGTGATGGAAGAAGTGGTTTTAGATGCGGCGCTACCGGTGGATAGAGACGCCGATGCGGCTGAAAAAGAAGCTTTTCACGACTTTTTGTCTAGCATTAGCCCTGCTGATTTCATCAAGCGGGATCGTTCTAAGTAGAGATGCACTATCGGCGGTTTGGGAAGACAGGGCTGGAAATGCCGGTTTTGTCTTTGGGCACGATGCGGTTTGCCTCGGCTGAGGTGGCTGGTGCGGTGGTAGACAAGGCGATCGCTCAGGGCATTACCCACTTAGAAACGGCTCCTGCTTATGGCCGTAGCGAGCTTTATTTGGGTAAGGCGATTACGCAAATTTCTAGCTCCCGCGATCGCTTGATTTTGACGACTAAACTCACTCCAACGCTCTCTGCGGCTGAGGTGAAAGGGGCGATCGCGCAGTCTTTAGAACGTTTGAGAACAGACTATATAGACTGTTTGGCGATTCACGGTATTAATACGCTCGAACATTTGGACTGGGCGGTCTTAGAGATGCTAGAGCCGCTGTTAGAAGCGAAGGCGGCGGGGCAGATTCGGCATATTGGGTTCTCTACGCACGGAACGCTGGATTTGATTTCGCGGGCGATCGCTACTCAGTCTTTTGATTTTGTAAATCTGCACTACAACTACTTTTTTCAGCGGAATGAGGCCGCGATCGCCTTAGCTCACGAGCAGGATATGGGCGTCTTTATCATTTCGCCAGCAGATAAGGCCGGACTGCTCTACACCCCCTCGGACTCACTCAAAGCGCTCTGTACTCCTTACGATCCGCTTTTGCTCAGCTATCGCTGGCTGCTGAGCGATCCGCGCGTGACGACGTTGAGCATTGGCCCAGCTACGACAGATGAGCTGGATTGGCCGCTGCAAGTGGCTGATAGCGTGGGGCCGCTGAGTTTAGCAGAGCAAGCGGCGATTGACCGGCTGGCGCAGGCGCAGGTAGATGAATTGGGGGGCGATCGCTGCTCAGCTTGCCATCAATGCCTGCCCTGCCCTGAAGGAATCAATATTCCCGAGGTGCTAAGGCTGCGAAATTTGGCGGTGGCTTACGATATGGATGCCTATGGGAAGTACCGCTATGGCATGTTTGAGAATGCGGGGCACTGGTTTTGGGGGAGAAAGGGCGATCGCTGTACAGACTGCGGCGACTGTTTGCCGCGCTGCCCCGAGCAGTTGAATATTCCTGAATTATTGCGCGATACGCACCAAAAATTGAAAGGAAGAGGTAGAAAGCGGCTGTGGGGAGATGAGTGATGGGTTACGAGTGGTGGTTTACGAGCTACGGAGCTTCAGTTCTTTAGACTGTTAACAGGATTGGGCGATCGTTGCGTTATGGGCGACTTATCGCGGTTTCTATTGTCAATTATCGCTAAGGGTTAGATACCCGTAGGGGGGATTTTGATTGAGATGCGATATCTTGTAAATAGCTCTGGTTAAATAAAAAAACCTCCCACTAGATACTTTATGACTGCTACTCAAATTCAGCATCTGAATAATGCGATGGCCGCTGACGACCGCGTGGCCGTGTTGCTCATGGGCTATGGCGAAGTCGAAAGCTACGAAGACTTTGCCAACTACAACGAGCAAGCGCTGAACTTGCTGACGGCCAAGTTTGCGCCGGTTCCTACCTGGGTTTATCCCCCACTGGCTAAGCTGCTGGCCATGTTTGATTTGCATGAGTGGAGCCATCAGCACGGTAATTTTGTGTCTCCTCACAATGCCATTTTTGAAGATCAAAGAGTCGGGATTGAGAATTGCTTGCAGCAGCGCTGGGGCGATCGCATCAAGGTCTTCAAAGCGTTTAACTTTTGCGCACCTCATTTGCCCGAGCAGGTTTTGGAGCAGGTTAAGGCCGAAGGCTTTAGCAAGCTGCTGATCTATCCTCTGCTTGTAGTGGACTCTATTTTTACGAGCGGCATTGCGGTTGAGCAGGTGAATGACGCGCTGACTAAGCTAGGTGGTGCGAGCGAGCATTGGGTGAAGGGAACTCGCTATATTCCTTCGTTTTATAATCGCGATCGCTACATCACTTTGATTGCCGATCTTGTTGAAGAGAAAATTAAGAAGCAGCTAGCGGTTGCTCACTTGCCTTCCCAAACTGGCATTGTGCTAATGAACCACGGCTGTCCTCATAAGGCGAAAGGCTTTACCTCGGGTATTGATGAAAGCCAAAAGCTGTACGATGCTGTTCGCGAAAAGCTGATCTATAAGTATCCTTTAATCACGATTGGCTGGCTAAACCATGACACGCCGCTGATTGAATGGACACAGCCTAACGTGACCTTGGCAAGTAATAACCTAATTGATTTGGGTGCAACTTCTTTGGTGTATATGCCGATTGGCTTTGCCACCGAGAACCACGAGACTTTGTTGGATGTAGACCACATCATTCACAGCCTGCGTCGCAAGCATCCAGAAGTGACTTATGTACAAATGGACTGCGTGAACGACCATCCTGAGTTTATGCAGATGGTTGCAGACTGGGCAGATAGCCACATTCAGGCGCTGCTAGAATCTGAGCCACTGACGGTAAATCCGGCGCTGCGAGCAGAGGGCAACGAGTTTCACGATCGCAGTCACGACCACGACCATAGAAGTCATGGACACAGCCACGATCACGAGCACGATCATGTCCATGTGAATGCTCACGTTGAAGCGCATAAGGCGCATTCGCACAAAGAGCACGCTCACGCTGAGCATCACCACCACTAGATATAGTGGCGTTAGCGGAGAGTGATCACACAAGCTGCTACTCTCTAGACACATAAGAAAAGGCCCTTAGTGAGAAGTATTTCACTAAGGGCCTTTTCTCATCGGATTGATAGGCTCAGCTACTTTGGATACTTTCTCTCATCAGCGCTAGCAACTTTTTAGCGCTAATAGCTTCAGTCTTTGCGGTGCTTCGAAAAAGAGGCTTCAACAGGTGCTGCTAGCTTTCGCAATCCGTTTGGCTCATTTGGATCGATTTGTAAGTCCGTTACGTAGTCATCGTGGGGGTGCTTTGTTGGCCGAAACGGCTTGATTTTATTAAGGACTCGGTAGCTGAGCCTTTTTGTTGCAGACCGAATCCCTTCTTCTTTCATTGACCGGTTTTTAATGCCTAGATTGCGCAAAATGTATCGGTTCGCTTGCTGTACTAAAGCCCGTCGATGTTGGAAGGGAGCGCGAAAGCTGGTAGTCAGAGACACGTTCATATCCAGATTTTGGATGCGGTGAGGGGCATTGTGCGGCCAGGAGACAACGCTGCCAGGGGTGAGTAAGAACGACTCTGCTCGCTGGTCAAACTCAGGTTCGTATGGTAAAAACTCGGAGATTTCTCCGGTATAAATCTCTTCTAAAAAGTCTTGCGGTACAAGATCTAGGTCCATGGCAGGATAAACCCACAGGCGCTTTTGTCCGCGCATATGCCACAGCATGTTGGGCGATTCGTCCATGTGGTAATACACCTGAGCGCCAGGAGATGAGATGAGGAGAGTGGTGTAGCTGGCGGTGAGGTTGCCAAGGTGGGGTGCGCGATCGCCCAAATGTGCATACATACCTTCAACCAGTTTGCCAAATTCTGGGCTGACTTCTTCTAAAGAGATGATATTTAGCCACAGCCGACCTTTTTCAACGGCGTTCCACATATCTTCGCCGGTGCTTTCTTTGGCAATGTCAACACTCTTCCACTCGTTGCGAGCGGTGGGATTAGATCCCATGGTGAAGGCCTGTAGATTTTTTCTAGGATAGTTGTCCAACAGGGCAATTAGCTCAGAAGTCTCGAACAAAGGAAGCTGGTTGTACTCGTGTGAGAATAGCTGGGTTTGGCGACCGAAGGTGGCGTAGTCTGCCTCGCTCCACTTTATTCGAGGGAGGCTGTAGTCGGGGGTGGTACGGTTTGAGGGCGCGGTGATCATGGGTTGGCGGTGGTTGGCGGTGATTAGGCAGTACAGGGGTGGCGTAAATCTAGACTGTTATTTTGAAGGCGTTATGTTTTGAGGGCGTTACTTTTTGAAGGCGTTAGACTTTTTTCGATAAAAGAGTCCGCAGCTTTTGCTAATGTTCGAACGTGCCGGTCGCTGAGCATGGTGGAATGTCCGCCGGGTACGTCGCAAGTTTCAATCGGCTGGGCTGTCCAGTCGTCCCAGCCTAAGTGCGGGTCTTTGTATTGGCTGATGTAGGGGGCGTCGGCTTTGGTGCCATTGCCTTCGGTGGCTCGAATCAACAGCATCTTGCTCTGTAGCCGAGAACTGGGCAAATATTCTGCGTAGGCAAACATAAACAAGTCGCTTACCGCAAGCCGCTGTAAGACGCCTGGTAGTGCCCGCTGTCTATCTTGATACCAGCGGAACAACCGAGGTTGAATAGCGTTTTTAACCTGTTCTGTTTTGGCCGTAATTTCGTAACGGATTACGTTTTGGCTTTTCTCCCAGAGAATTTTCGCGGCAGAAAAGAGATTTTTTGAGGTTAGAACCTGGCTCAGTCCGGCTTTGCGCTGGGTAGAAATTAAATCTGTGCGCTTTTTGGCGGTGGGGGCAGGCGCATCTAGCAAAATGACCACAACGCTCTCTCCTGATGCTTCGAGCTGAAGCGCGGTTTCGAAGGCGATGACACCGCCAGCACAGAGTCCGCCGAGTAGATACGGCCCGTTGGCTTGAACGCGGCGAATCTGTTCAACGCAGTGCCGGGCGATGTCTGGAACGCGACTATGGATCATCTGTGCGCCACCGCCGGCTTGAGGCTTGATGCCGTAGATGCTGCGGATTGGACTCTGCTCTTCACCTAGTCTTCTAGCGAGATGGATGTACAGGCCGGTGTCTCCAGCTACATCGTGCATCATAAACAGCGGTGGCTGGCTGCTGTCTTCTGCTGTGCCTTGCCTGAGCGTCGTTAGAGAGTTGTTCTTTAAAGATGCTGTTTCTAGAAGAGCGATACCCGATCGAGGCGAGGTGGCTAAAATTTCTTCTAGTCGCTTGGCCATTTGTTTTACTGTGGGGGCCGCAAAAATTTCTATGAGCGGTAAGCGCCGGTTGAAGGTGGCTTCTAGTTCGCTGAATAGCCGCATGACCAGTAGAGAATGGCCTCCAATTTCAAAAAAGTTTTCGGTAATGCCGACTGTTTCTACGTTGAGCACCGAGCACCATAGCGCGACAAGCTGCTGCTCTAACGGCGTTCTCGCTTTGGCGAACGAACGTTCGGTTAATTTGGTGTCTGCTTCTGATGCGGGAATAGGCAGCGCTTTTCGATCTATTTTACCGTTGGGATTTTTAGGCATCTCTGGCAGTTCAATAACTGCCGATGGCATCATGAAGGTTGGAAGCTGTTTGGCTAAGAATTGATTGAGGTCTGTTCTGTTTAGAGTGAGGCCCGGCTGCATGACGATGTAGGCAACGAGCCGCTTGTCGCCGGGGGTATCCTCGCGAGCGATGACGACTCTTTGGGCGATCGCCCCAAAGCGATCTAAACAGCTTTCAATCTCTCCTAACTCAATTCGAAAGCCGCGTATCTTTACTTGAAAGTCGGCTCTGCCGACAAAGGAGATTAATCCGGTTTTGTCCATGCGAACAAGGTCGCCGGTTTTGTAAAGCCTAGTTCCAGGTTCAAATGGATTGTTTACAAAGACTGCCTGCGTTTTTTCTGGCAGATTGAGATAGCCTCTGGTAACGCCTGGCCCTCCTATATAGAGCTCGCCAGATTCTTCGGCGGCGACGGGCTGCAAGTTTTCGTCTAGTACATAGGTGCGGGCGTTGCGGATAGCGCGGCCAATGGGTAAATCTTCGCTGCCGTCGTAGCCTTCGGCGATCGCATCGTATAGCGTGGTGATGACGGTGCTTTCGGTCGGGCCATAGGCGTTGAACAGGCGCGGATAGTCGCCTACTTTTTCTAGCCACTGACGGCACAGCGTTAAGGAGGCTTTTTCGCCGCCAAAGAGTACGATGCGTAAGCTGTGCGGCAGCGCGATGCCCAATCGGTCGATGCCGCTGACGAGTTCGTGCCAGAAGGCGGTGGTGAACTGGATAACGGAGACTTCGTTATCGGCGATAAACTGCACGAAGGCCCCTGTAGAGGTGACCATTTCGTCTGAGCGTAAAACTAGCGCGCCGCCAACGGCGAGGGTGGGGTATACCTCTGAGACGATAAAGTCGAAGCTCATGGTAGAGAACTGCAACATGCGGTCGGTGGCGGTGAGCGTTAGCGCTTCGGCTAGAGAGAGGCTGTAGTTGACCAGCCCGTGGTGGTGGGCCATGACGCCTTTGGGGTTGCCGGTCGAGCCGGAGGTATAGATGACGTAGGCTAACTGCTCGGGGTCTACTTGAATAGATGGATTCTGGGTGGAGTAAGCCGCTAGCTCGTCGGCCATGCGATCTAGGCAGAGTACTTTGTCTATCTGCTTTTGTTCGGTGGCGAGCTGCGTAAGGAGAGCTGTTTGGGTGAGCAGGATTTCGACCTGGGCATCTGCCAGAATGTACTGACGGCGAGATTCTGGATAGTTTGGATCGATGGGGACGTAGGCTGCGCCCGCTTTGAGAACGCCGAGGAAAGCGACAATCATTTCGGGCGATCGCACTAAACTAATGCCGACTAGCCGCTCTGCTTTGGCTCCTTGCGCGACTAGGTAATGAGCTAGCCGATTGGCGCTTTCGTTGAGTGCTTGGTAGGAGAGGCCCTTGCCTTCGTGAATGATCGCGATCGCGTTGGGCGTTTTGTGCGCCTGTTTTTCTACTAAATGATGCAGGCTGGCGCTGCGCAGCCCTTCAGGATCGCTAAACATCAGCGCGTCGCTCTCTATATAGGATGGGTTAGATCGATTTAGGGGTTTAGCCTCAACCGCTGGTAGGGTCTTGTCCATAAGAGAAACCTGAATTCAACACAGGAAGTCGGCTTTTACCGGCTTACGCTATTTCTATAGAGCAGTGATTTAAAGGAACTTAATTTAACCGGCTTTGTTCCATCAATCGGCTATTTGCATAGGATGTTGTTTTGTTGATTAACTGAGATTGACTGGCTGAGACTTGCTAGCTGAGGTTTGCTGGCTGAGATTGGCCGACTGAGAAAATCTACACGCAGCTATGGGGAGACAGTAGACTAAGGCAGGCGCTGTTCTCTATCTCATCCGTAGCTGCTTCTGCCTACTTTCTCTTGTGTATCTCTTTCATGTCTTCGCTTTCTTTACGCGCTATTAAACGTCCTGGTCGCTGGTTGATTGGTTTAGGACTGGTGGGTCTGGTTACTTTGGGTGCGATCGCTCTGGTTCGGCGTAGCCGTCAGCCTGACTACGACCTTTCTGAGCTGACGGTAGAAGTAAATGAAGATGCGATTACCGTTCGGATTACCGCGAGCGGGACAATTGAGCCAGTTCGAACGGTTAATCTGAGTCCGAAAACGGCCGGTATTGTAAAGGAACTCTATGTAGAACAGGGCGATCAGGTGTCTGCTGGGCAGGTGATTGCCCGGATGGACAGCGAACAGATTGACGCTCAAATTGTGCAGTTTGAGGCGGGAGTGGCTGAGGCTCGTGCTCAGTTGGATGAGGCGCTGCGTGGCCCGACTGCGACCGATATTCGGCAGGTAGAGGCTAGCGTTTCTCAGGCTCGCGCTCAGTTAGAGGATGCTCGCGCTCGTTTATCTTTATCTGAGGATGAGGCTAGACGGACTCAAAGTTTGTTTGATAGAGGGGCCATTTCTCGCAGCGACTTAGATCGGACTTTGAGCGATCGCCGCAGCGCTAACGCCGGTATAGATCAGTCGTCTGCTCGATTAGCGGAGGCCGAGCAGCGGTTGGTGGATGCGCAAAACGGCAATGAATCTGAAACGATTGCTCAAGCGGAGGCGCGTCTTAGCCGCGCTCAAGGGCAGCTTCAGTCTGCGCAGGCTCAGCTAGCCGATACGCAAATTCGAACGCCTTTTGCCGGTATTATTACGCAGCGGTTTGCTTCGGAAGGGGCCTTTGTAACGCCAACGGCAACGGCTTCTGATGTGACTTCGGCGACTTCTACGGCGATTGTGGCCTTAGCGAGCGGATTGGAAGCGATCGCTGAAGTGCCTGAGGCAGATATCAGTAAGATTGAGGTGGGGCAATCGGTAGAGATTCAGGCCGATGCGTTTCCAGAAGAGCTGTTTGAAGGGCAGGTAAAACTGATTGCGCCTGAGGCTATTGAGCGGCAGAACGTGACTGTTTTTCAGGTGAGGGTGGCGCTGTTAACGGGAACAGACCGGCTGCGCTCTAATATGAATACGACCGTGGCGTTCATTGGCGATCAGTTAGATAACGCGCTGGTGATTCCGGCAGTGGCTGTGATTACTCAAAGCGGCGAGACGGGCGTTTTGGTGCCAGATGAGGCAGGGCAGGTGCAGTTTGAGCCGGTTGTGTTGGGGTCTCAGGTGGGCGATCGCATTCAGGTGGTTGATGGATTGGAATCGGGCGATCGTGTGTTTATAGACTTGCCGCCGGGCCAGAGCCTGGAAAATCTGACGTTTGGCCGCCGCTAAAGCGTACTTTACTCAAGAGCCGGTCAGTTTCTGACTGTTTCTCTAGGATCTTGTTGTTTTTGATTTACTAAGAGTCTCTTCGTTTCTCCGTAATTTTAACGACTTGCCGATTTTACTCATAGTTGTCGATCCCTTCCACAGTCGGTCTTTGCTGGTTCTGTTTACACGAATCTTACATTTATCTACGTATTTATACTGAAACTCTTCATGGATAAATAATACAGACCTTACGTATATTTGTTCTATTATGAGCGTGGTTTTACCTACGCCTTACTTACTCGTCCGTAGTAAAAGCCATACTTTGTACATCGACAAACACACTCCTGGAATTAATAAATATGGGTTTCAAAACAAGCGCTTTACTTACCGCCGCTTCTGTTCTACTAGCAAGTGCACCCGCTTTTGCAACAACTTTTACCTTCGATGGTAGCAACCTGCCTGGTGCTACTGAAGCAGGCAAGACTAAATCAATCACGACTAGCTTTAATAATACCAACAACAAGTTCTCTTGGTCTTCTACCTACGCAAAGAATAAGGACGGCATATTGCCAGACGGTCTTTGGTTAGTGGCAAACGATGGCCCCAACCCTAAAGGACATACTGGTGAGCTGGCTATCTATTACCTAGATGGCATCAATAAGAAAGTCAGCATCTTTGATTACAATGGTGCAAACAGTTCTAATAGCTTGACGAATCCTGGCAACTTCCTAGGCTCGACTACGCTCGAAGTTACACAGAGCGACAAAGAGAAGACCTTTGCCTTTAACTTTGATACAGATGACTTCGATCTCAGCGGTATTTCGGATAAAGCAGCCTGGAAGGGCAGTGCGTTTGATAAGAATATTGGACTTTGGGTGCACGGTGTCTCCGGTCTTGAGACCGCGTACGATGCTAAAACTGGAGTGCTCACAAAATTTGGCTACGCTAAACAGAGCTGGTATGACGTTAGCGACGAGCACGCAACGGCTGTTCCAGAGCCTGCAAGTGCGGCTGCGCTAGGCTTGTTTGCTGTTGCCGGTGCTTTTGTTAAGCGTAGCAAGCAGTCTGCTTAAAGATTCACTTTAGGTGTTTTGTTTCCAGTTGCTCTATTGCGGTTTTTCGCTTATTGCTGGTTTGGCTAGTTGCTAAAAGCCAACTACTTACCGCCGGTATTCGAAGAAACGTCTACACAATCTATGCTCCGGCGAGAACGCTTTTAAGTTCTGTTGCCGGAGCTTTTTTTGTTCGGTTTGCGCTGATTGGCTTTTGCTGTGACTGCTCTGAATGGGGCTGAGCCTATGTCGCCCTATATTGTGGAGCTGTATCGAATGAGAGATGCTGGCTCGCCAAATTTTCTATACAGTAGCTGGACGTTAGCAGCGGCTTAGAAGCGTAGTTGCCGCTAGGTCACCATAAGACAGTATAGAGATACAGGAAAGTCAATGGCTCAGAAAGTAGCGGTTTGTCCGGTTGAGGCCCTAAAAGAAGGCGAGATGCGGCAGTTCTCTGTGGCGGATGAAGAAGTGCTGCTGGCTCGATTTGAGGATGAGTTTTGGGCGATCGCACCTAAATGCCCTCATGCGGGGGCTGCTCTTGCCGACGGCGTTATGAAGGATGGCCGCGTTATTTGCCCCTGGCACAATGCCTGCTTTAGTCTGCGCTCTGGTGCAATGATAGAACCGCCTGCACTGAACGATCTGGCTCAGTATCCAACCTCGATAGAGTCCGGAACGGTATACGTAGAGCTGCCGAGTTCGAAAGACTCAGATACTGCAGGGAACAAGGTTCCGGAGTTGGCTAAGCAAGGATCGGACGACCGCACCTTTGTGATCATTGGCGGGGGTGCTGCGGGATGTGCGGCTGCGCAGATGCTAAGACAGGTGAAGTTTGAAGGGCGGATTGTTCTGGTTACGGCAAGTGAAGAACCTCCTTATGATCGCACCAAGCTTAGCAAAGCTTACCTTCAGCAAGACAAGGCGGAGGATCCGGATTTGCTGCGGCCCATCAGCTTCTATCGGCGATACGATATAACGCTGAAGACGGCTGCAAAAGTAACTAAGCTAGATGCGAAAACTCAAACGATTACCTACGGCAGCGGTGAAACTATTCAGTATGATGTGCTGCTAATTGCGACTGGCGGCGCGGTGAAAAAGATTCCGATTGACGGCTCAGATTTAGGTAACGTTTTTACGCTGCGGCAGGCTCAAGATGCTAGGGCTATTCTTAGAGCTTCTAAGCAGGCCAAAAAAGTCGTTATCGTCGGCTCTGGATTTATTGGCATGGAAGTCGCCTCTAGCCTGAACCAGCAGGGACTTGATATCACGATTGTGACGCCCGATGAAATTCCTTTTGAGAATGTGCTGGGCGAGCAAGTAGGCAAGCTGATGATGCGAGTTCATGAGTCGCACGGGGTGAAGTTTAGGCTTGAGAGCAAAGCGACTGCCTTTAAAGGGGATGGAAAAGTTTCCTCTGTTGAGCTAGAAAACGGTGACGTTTTGCCTGCAGATATGGTGGTGGTTGGAATCGGCGTACAGCCTGCGACAGATTTCATTGAAGGACTTGCGCTGGATGAGGACGACAAAAGCATTCCGGTGAACCAGTACTTGCAGGCCGCGCCTAACGTGTATGCAGCAGGCGATATTGCGCAGTTTCCTCATTTTATTACCGGCGAGTCTGTGCGGATAGAACACTGGCGTCTGGCGATGCAGCATGGGAGAACGGCGGCACGAAATATGATGGGAGAAGCGGTTGCTTTTGAGTCTGTTCCTTTCTTCTGGACAGGACAATACGACTTTAAACTGCGCTATATCGGCCATGCGGAAAAATGGGATGATATTGTTATTCAAGGCAGCTTGGAAGAAAAGTCTTTTCTGGCTTTTTATGTGAAAGATGAACAGGTTTTGGCGGTTGCTGGGATGGGACGCGATAAGGAGATTGCTGCTATCTCTGAGCTGATGAATAGTAAGCAAATGCCGGATGCAAGCAAGCTGCAGACCGAGAATATCGATTGGGTTGAGCAGATGCAGCTAAAGTAATCTGCAACGGACTAAATCTGCAACGGGCTTAACCTTCAACAGACTACCGGTAGGAATGACCCCAATACAGCTCTGTATCGTACTCAACGCGGATCTGTCCGTTTTGGTTGTATTGCTCAAAGAGCTGCGTTAGCTGGGTCATCATCGGTTGAAAGTTGGGGTGGTCTTTCTGCGGGATGTAAGAAGAGGAGAGTAATCTGCCTTTTAGCGATGAGAGATTAAGGATCTGTTCGTTGTATAGCGTTTTTAGGCTAAGTGAACCGCCTGTAAAAGTTTCTAATGATTCTTTTCTTATGGTTTTATGCCCAACTGATTGGTAATCGGTGCCATATGTTTGTAGCAGTGATTCGTAGGCTTTTAAGAAGGGGGTGGAGGTTGTTCTACGAGAGTTCCATAGCAGTGCTATCCATCCGCCGGGTTTGAGAATTCTTGAAATTTCAGGACCTGCTTGCAGCGGCTCGAACCAGTGAAAGGCTTGGGCTGCGATCGCGTAATCAACTGAATTATCTGGCAAGGTTGTAGCCTCAGCAGTTCCTGCAATGCTGCGAAATGCTGGGTAGCCTCGAAGCAATTGTTGAGTGATTAGCTAAACTGCATCTCGGACAGGTGGCTTGATATTCGCTAGGCTAGAAGCTCACTACACGAAATGACCTAGCATGGATTTTGCTGAGAGCCTGAAAATGGCGACTAAAACGCTGAGTGCGAATAAGCTGCGCAGTGGCCTGACGATGCTTGGCATTATTATCGGCAACGCTTCGGTGATTGCAATGATTGGGATTGGTGAGGGCGCTCAGAAGTATGTGAATGGTCAGCTTCAGAGCCTGGGTCCAAATGTGCTGTTTATCGTGCCGGGAAATCGAGATGCGCGGCAGCTAGGGGATATTGATATTCCTCGGAATTTGGTGGTGGCAGATGCAGATGCGATCGCTTCTCAAGTTCCCTCTGTGGCTGCGGTGGCTGCTGAAAAAACGACACAGGGCATTATTAGCTATCGCAATCGTAATACCAGCAGCAGCATTGTGGGGACGACGGAAGGTTTTTTGACGGTTCGCAGTTTTGAAGTGGGCCAGGGACGGTTTTTAAATGACCTTGATCAAAAGTCGAGCAGTCTGGTTGCGGTAATGGGGAGTACGCTAGCCGACCGGCTGTTTGAAGGGCAAAATCCGATTGGTCAGCAGATTCGAGCCAAAGGTATCACGTTTGAAATTGTGGGCGTTTTGGAGAAGAAAGGCTCAAATCTGGGGCTTGATTACGACGATGCTGTGATGGTTCCGATTACGACGCTGGCTAGTCGAATTGTGGGAAGAACCTCTCCTTATGGTGTGGATGTTTCTTTTGTGTCGGTGTCTGCGAATAGTCAGGCAGCGATGGAGACAGCGGAGTTTCAGATTACTAATTTGCTGCGGCTGCGGCATGGGGTGACGGATAGCGGCGACGATTTTTATATTCAGAGTCAAGATACGCTGCTGAATATTGCCGATACGGTGACCGGGGCGCTGACGCTGATGCTGGCTGCGATCGCCTCAATCTCGCTATTTGTGGGCGGCATTGGCATTATGAATATTATGCTGGTTTCTGTTCGCGAACGAACTCAAGAGATTGGCCTGCGTAAAGCGATTGGCGCGACGCAAAAAGATATTCTGAGCCAGTTTTTGATAGAGGCGGTAATTCTTTCGGCCATTGGTGGAATAGTGGGAACGGCAATTGGCGTTGGGGGTATTTTTGTGATTGCGGCATTTTCTCCTTTCGAAGCGGGTGTCTCTGCTAGCGCCATTATTATTGCGGTTGGCGTTTCAGGAACGATTGGATTGTTCTTTGGCGTTGTTCCGGCTCGTCAGGCCGCGAGGCTCGATCCGATTGTGGCCTTGCGCAGTGCGTAGGAAGTAGTTAATGTCTCCTTTAATTCAGTTTAAGAAAGTTTCGAAGCTCTACGGGAGTGGTAATACCGAGGTGCGGGCGCTTTGGGACGTGGATATGTCGATTGAGTCGGGCGAGTATTGTTCGATTATGGGGCCTTCGGGATCTGGAAAATCGACGGCGATGAATATGATTGGCTGCTTGGATCAGCCGACGAGCGGTGAGTATTTGTTTGATGGGCAAGATGTGGCGCAGCTGCCTGAGAATAGCTTGGCGAATATTCGCAATCGCAAAATCGGATTTGTCTTTCAGCAGTTTCATTTGCTGAATCATCTGACGGCGCTGGAGAATGTGGAACAGCCGATGATGTATGCGGGGGTTTCTAGCCGCCAAAGGAGAGAACGGGCGGCAGAGGCGCTAGAGCAGGTGGGTTTGGGAAATCGAATTAATAACAGACCGAATCAGCTATCGGGGGGGCAGCAGCAGCGGGTGGCGATCGCCCGTGCAATCGTTAACAAGCCGCTGCTAATTCTGGCGGATGAGCCGACCGGGGCGCTTGATACGCAAACGACTCAGGATGTGATCGATATTTTTTCTGAGCTGAATAAAAGCGGGATTACGGTGGTGATGGTGACGCACGAGCCGGAGGTGGCCAGGCTAACAAATCGGGTGGTGTGGTTCCGCGATGGGGAAGTGCTCAATCATCACTTAGATCCAAGTGAGCTGGCGAGCGTGACGGCGGTGCCTGCGGGTTAGGTTAACTAGTATCAACTGTCACAGGGGCTTACCAGTATTTCTGCGTTCATCAGATAGGCTGAAGAGAAACGTCTCAAAGAAGTTCATGAAACGGCTAACTCGCGCTCAGTCTTGGTTGGTATTACTTGCTTCTATCGGCATCGGCATCGGTTCTTTGGTGCCAGCGGTGCTGGCTGCGGATCAGGTTCAGATTGCTCAAACTCAGGCTGAATCCGCTGTTGATCGGGCGATTTCTGAGGGCATTGAGTTTGTGCGACGTGGTAATACTGAGTCGGCGATCGCTGCTTTTGAGCAGGCGGTTTCTTTAGACGAAAACTCTGCGGCGGCTCAGTATAATTTGGGCTTGGCGCTTCGCCAAAATGATCAGCTGCAGGCGTCGGCAACTGCGTTTTGGAAGGCAATTCAGGCAGATAGTACGTTTGCCTTAGCTTACGTAAATTTAGGTGCGGCGCTGCTAGAAGGTGACAACATCGATCAGGCCGAAACTTATTTGACTAGAGCGGTTGAGCTAGAGCCTAATTTAGGGTTGGCGCATTACAATATGGGGCTGCTGCTAAGGCGAAAAGGCGCGTTAGAGAGTGCGCTTTCTGAGTTTAATCAGGCGGTCGCATTTAGCCCAGAGGCGGCTGAACCTCATTACCATGTGGGCGTACTTTATCAGTCTCAAGGGCAGTATGCGATCGCTCAGCAGGCTTTTGAGAATGCGATCGCGTTAAACGGCGACTATGCGGAAGCCTATTACAACTTGGGCGTTACGCTGGTGCGCCAAGGCAAGCTCACTGAGTCGCTAGTGCAGTTTAACCGAGCCATTGAAATTGCACCTGGCTTTGGTCATGCTTATTACGCGCAAGGACTAGCGCTGGCGGATTTGAAGCGCTATAGCGAAGCAAAGGACAAGCTGCGCGCGGCGAGCAACGTTTATATTTCGCAGGGCGATGCTCAGTGGGCTAGTACGGCTCAAGGTCAGATTGCCTATATTGAGACTTTGCAGTAGCGCTCTTTCAGTTTCTTGCGTTTCAGAGAATCTACGTTTTAGAGAATCTGCGCTTTAGAATCCGTCTAGCTCAAAGGCGCGCGTGTTGCCGCTTTCTAAGGCGGCTAAGTTCTTCCTAAGCTGCGTCCAAACGAGTAAGGCGCTCAGCAAAATCAGGGGCGAGGCCATGGCGTAGGCAATTTTGGTGGGAAAGCCGAAGATAGACATGCCTGACGCTAGAAATACGCAGCTCCCTAAGCAAATGCCTAAAAAGGGAAGCTGTAGATCGAATCCTCTGAGCTTGGAGATGGAGCGGGTGGACTTTTTGGCGTACCAATCGCCGACGGATCCTTTCAGCACTGCGGAGAAGGCTAGCCCAGAGGTGATGGATATGAACAAACCTGCTGCTAAGAGAAAGTAAGGGGGCGTATCGGCGTAGTACATATTGGCGAGGGGTGCCTTTAGGTTGATGTTTTGTAAGGGGATACAAGGACTGATTATATCGGAAAGTGCAGAGCTAGCGCGGTACTTTGGGGGTCGGCGTGGTTGGGCGTACAAAGGCACCGACTAGCTCAGTGGGAACTAGAGCCGCGGCTCTTTCCTTGGAGAAATCAGCGATCGCATCCCAAGCAGCCCCTAAAATTTTGTCTGGCTGCAAGTCGTCTTTGACTAAAAACCACAGTCGCTGAACCTCTTCGGTATGCAGCCGGTTGTCTTCGGTTAGGGCGAGTACGAGCTGTCGCCTCAAGTATTGACCTTCCTCGGATACTAGAAACTGAAGGCCTAGTCCGGCGGTTGGAATAATATCAAAGCTTTCATCGGAGCGGGCGATCATCAACAGATTTTCTAGACGCGTCCACTGGAAGTGACCGTCTTTGAATAAAACGTCGATTAGGCGGCGGCGTAGGGCAGGCGTTTCCGCCGTTAGGAGCCGACGCGCTACGTAGGGATAGGCAATTTCAACAATTTTGAAGTTGGGATCTAAGCTGAGAGCCAAGCCTTCTTGAGTGACTAGCGAGCGAATAATCAGCGCAAACTTGGCCGGTACTCGGAAAGGGTATTCGTACATCACCTCTGAGAATTTGTCGGTGATGGACTTAAAGTTGAAGTCGCCTACACTGGCACCGATTGCATCTGCGAAGACGGCTTCTAGGGCCGGTACAATCGGCCTAACATCTACATCGGGGGTTAGAAAGCCTAGCTTTACAAAGTCGTTTGCTAGGTCGGCGTAGTCTTTGTTAATGAGGTGAACAACAGAATCTACTAAAGTTTCTTTGGTGAGCTGATCGAGCTGGTCGGTCATGCCAAAGTCGATGTAGGCCATGCGACCGTCGGGCATCGCGAACAGATTGCCAGGGTGAGGATCGGCGTGGAAAAAACCAAATTCTAGAAGTTGCCTTAATCCGGCAGAGACGCCGATTTCGACTAGGTCGTTGCTGGCTAAACCGGCTGCTTTTACGGCGTCGGTGTCGGTGAGCTTGAAGCCTTCAATCCACTCCATGGTTAGGACGTGAGCGCTGCAGTAGCGCCAGTAGATAGAGGGCACTTTTATCAGCGGTTCGTCTTGAAAGTTGGCGGCGAATTTTTCGGCATTACGACCTTCGTTGAGGTAGTCGACTTCTTCGAATAGTTTGCTGCCGAACTCGTCTACAATTAGCGTCAAATCGTGACCTAGATTTAGCGGTAGCCAGGGTGCAATCCAGCTCGCTGCCCAGCGCATAATGTATAGATCACGGCAGATAATGGGCATTAGGTTTGGGCGCTGCACCTTTACGGCGACTTCTTCGCCACTGTACAGTCGGGCGCGGTATACCTGGCCCAAACTAGCCGCAGCGACTGGTTCGGCGGAGAAGCTGCTGTAAATTTCTTCGGGGGTGCGCTCTAAATCGTTGTAGATGGTCTGGCGAGCGATGCTGTTGGGGAAGGGGGGCAGCTGATCCTGTAGCTTAATCAGCTCTTCTAGAAAGCTGGGCTTGATCAGGTCTGGCCGGGTGGAGAGGGCCTGACCGACTTTGATAAAGGTGGGGCCTAGCTTGGTTAGAATTTGGCGCAGGCGAATGGCTCTGCGCTCTTGATTGATAACTGATCGATTGAAAAGGCGATCGCTGAGCAGTCCGAGGGCGAATGCGCCTAGCATCCAAGAAACGGTGAGGGTGCGCCAGATAATCACGAGGGGCCGCCAGCGGTAGTACTTGGCGATCGCCCGCCAATCGTAGCGGCGCATATTGTGAGGGTTGGATGATTCAGGGATAGCAGAGGCTGTCATAGGGTGCAGGCTTGCAACCGCAAGCTTCGCATTCTAATTTTCTTCATTTTAGTATACAAAAATACAAACATATTAAGAACTATAGACAGATTTAAGCTAATAGGTTTGTATTTGCTAAGCAAATTTTTAGCTCGGCCTACAGCGTTTTTAGCGCTGCTTTAAGCGTAGAGACAACCTGTTCTTGCTGATCGACTCTTAGCTCTGGAAACATGGGGAGTGCGAGGACTTCACCGGCGGCTCGCTCAGTGTTGGGCAAAGATCCGGCTGCGTAGCCAAGGTCTGCGTATACCGACTGCTGATGTAGTGGAACGGGGTAGTAAATCATGGTAGAGATGCCTTCTGTCTGCATTTTTTCTCGCAGGCGATCGCGCTTTTCTCCCTTGCTGTCTTCTATCAATACGGTGTACTGATTCCAGACGCTGCTGCCGCCTTCAGTCGCTTGGGGCGATCGCACTCCGTTTACCTCGGCTAGCAACTGCTCGTACCGGGAGGCAACGATCTGCCGCTGAGTGTTCCACCTTTCTAGATACTGGAGCTTCACTTTTAGAATAGCGGCTTGCACAGCGTCCAGGCGGCTGTTAATGCCGGTTACCTCGTGGTGGTAGCGTAGCTTGCTGCCGTGGGCGCACAGGAGTCTTGCGGTGGCCGCGATCTCTGGGTCGTTTGTGGTGAGCGCGCCGCCATCGCCGCAGCCGCCTAGATTTTTGGTGGGAAAGAAGCTAAAGCAGCCGACTCGGCCAATGCTGCCGACCTTTTTTTGGCCCCACTGGGCGCCAGTAGCCTGGGCGCAGTCTTCAATGACGGGTAGCTGATGCGCTTCGGCTACCGCTATTACAGCGTCCATATCGGTTGGTTGGCCGAAGATATGAACGGGCAAGATGGCTTTGGTTTTGGCGGTGATAGCTTGTTCTATCAGCGCTGGGTTGAAGTTTAGAGTTTCTAGCTCAATGTCTATAAATACGGGGACTGCGCCTACTGCGCTAACGGCTTCGGCGGTGGCAATAAAGGTAAAGGGAGAGGTAATGACTTCGTCTCCGGGGCCAATGCCTAAGGCTTTTAACGCTAGGTACAGCGCGTCTGTGCCCGAGTTACAGGCGATGCATTCTGTCGTGCCAATATAGTTTCCAAACTGCGCTGAGAAGGACTCAACGACCGGCCCGTTGATGTATTGCCCAGAAGACAACACGCCTAGCACTGCTGCGCTGACCTCATTTTCGATGGTGGCGTACTGCTGGGTAAGATCTAACGGAGGAACCGGGCTGATAACTTTATTCACGTAAATACCTAGATAGGAGCGCTAGTCGAACGGCCAGCGACGGAGGCTAGCTGTTTGATTAGTCGGAGACGAAACGTTACAAAGACTTGGATGTATTCTATAGCGCTTTTGCCGGAAGATTGGGGGTGAGATGTGCAATTCTCTGGATGGTTATGGCTGATTCTGCAACGAATATAGTGCCCGATTTGCTCGGAATGCTATGGGCGACTGGACTGATGGCGATCGCAATTGGACTCTCTAGCTGGCAGGGTTTAGGACTTTCTAAGACGCTGGCGATCGCGACGGTGCGGACGCTGGTGCAGCTATTGGGGGTCGGCCTGTTTCTTTCGATTGTGTTTTCGACTGAGAATCCGCTGATTATTTTGGCGGTAATCGCAGGGATGGCGACGATTGCAGCGGTGGTGGCCCGCAACCGGATAGACCGCGAAATGTCTCGGCTGTTTAAGTGGGTTTTGCTGGCGATTTTTTCGAGCGGGTTGGTGACGGTTACCTACGTCTGCGTTTTTGTAATTCATCTAGATCCCTGGTACAGCCCGCAGTATTTGATTCCGCTGTCGGGGATTGTGTTGGGAAATGCGATGACGGCGGCTTCGATTGCGGGAGAGCGGTTGGTGAGTGCGTTGCGCAACAGCCGAACTGAGATAGAAACGCATTTGAGTCTAGGGGCAACGCCTGAGCAAGCGGCTTCGACCTATCGTAAAGAGGCGATTAAGGCGGGGCTAATTCCGACGATTAACGCCATGATGGTCGTGGGCTTGGTGACTTTGCCGGGGATGATTACCGGGCAGATTTTGGGGGGTGCCGATCCGCTCATTGCGGCGCTCTATCAAATTTTAATTATGTTTATGCTGGCGCTAGCAACGCTAATCGCGGCGCTCATTGCGACCTATGGGATCATGCAGCAGTTTTTCAATCCGGCGATGCAGCTAGTAGACCCGAGGTAAGCGGCTTCTAAGTTTCACTTTTTTGGTCTTTGACGAATCCGTTTAGATCGGGACGATAGCGGGCTAAGAATTCGCCTTTCGCGTCGTATAACTCAATGGGGAAGTTACCCTGCGTACTGAGCAAGGTGATTTCTTTGAGCAGTTGATTTGATTGGGTGACGACGCCGGAGTCGAGGGTGACTTCACTGCGCTGGTCGGGGGGCGTGATGGACTGATTGATAGCTCGGTCGTAGTTTTCTAAGAGATTGAGTCGGACGTTGCCGCCGCGTACTGAGTAAGTACATCGCTGGACGGTGGTGGCTCCGCAGGCGGTGTAGAAGCTAGGCTCTACCGGCTGAAATCGCTGCGAAACCTGGCGGTTGCTATCGGCTTTTTTAAGTGACTGTTGGTAGAAACTGACGAGCGGCTGCGCTTTGGTATGGGCAGAGGTGCCAGGGGCAATGTCTTGAACTTGCTTGACGGCGGCTGTCCAGGTTTGGACGGCAACTGTCCATTGGTCTTCGCTGGCAACGCGCTCGGCGTCGCTAGCTAGCTGCTGAGCTTTGGAGAGATTGCGGCTGGCGTTGCGTTCTTGAAGGGCGCGATCGCGCACCGTTTCCATTTGCTGCCGATATTCTGCCTGTAGGCCCTGAGCTTCTTCGTAGGCCAGGGTGCCTAGCGGGATTTGATCTATTTGCTCGACCGCTGACTCCCAGCTTTGTAGGGCAGATTCCCAGCCTTCCAAGGAGCTAGCTTGTTTGGCGGTGGCGGCAGCTAAGGTGGCAGCTTTTTGAGCGGTTAACAGGCTGGTTTCGGCCTGCGATTCGGCGTCGATTCGAACTTTGATGGTGGATAAGTTAGCTCTATATTCGGTGAGCTTGCGGTCGGCGAGGCGACGAACCTGATTGTCGGTGGGGACGTTTTCTAGGGTGGCGATCGCCCCTCTCCACTGTTGGGCAATCTCTTCCCATTTGGTGGAAGAGTGCGGAGGATTTTGAGAGGCTAGTGCGGCTGCGTAAGCCTGTGCTTGGGCTGCGCTAACGCGGTCTAAGGCGGTCAGCTGACTTTCGAACTGGGGCAAAACGGCGTTGGCCTCTGAGTAGTGAGGTGACCAAAAGGGGATGGGTTGAAGCGATCGCACCGAGCGATTGAGCTGCTGTTTGGCGGCGGCAACGGCTTCAGCGTTGGCCTCTAGCGTTAGATCTGACAGAGCCCTTTCGCCTTCTGCTTGAGCGGTTTCAATCCGAGGACAGGCTCCAAAGCTACAGGGCCTAGTAAGTACGAATCCTAGTAAGCCAATGACAAAGAAGCCGATTGCACCGGCAAAGAACCAGGGATTTCCTTTTGTTTGCTGCTGCCACTGCTCTCGCTGCTGTTGTACTTCTCGCTCGTCTATAAGAGCAACCGATTCGTAGGACGTATCTTCTTCTGAGGCCTGTTCTAGCTGATAGCCTTCTTCAGGCAATTCGTCATCTTCAGCCGTTTCATCCTCATCCGCTGCATATTCGCTGGTATCTAGTTCGTAAGTGCCTAGCCCTTCGGCGTCATATTCATCGGAGCCATACGCATCAAATCCGATTTTAGCGCCTGTTTCATCTTCATCTGCTTCATCTTCATCTTCATCTGCTTCATCTTCACTGGTCTCGAAGATATCTTCTCCTGGCTCTGCTGCATCGTCATCTAAGGCAAAGATGTCTTCTCCTGGGTCTAATTCATCTGTCGTTAAGTTAGAGAAATCGGCTGTCCAATTTTCCACCGGGTTCTCATCTGATGTGTCTTCGATAAACGGCTGGTCGTTGGTTTTGTTACTACTTGGTAGGTCGCTGGAAGTATCGTTTTTGCCGATGTCTATTGGGCGATCGCCGTCAAAGGGGTCTCTTAGTCTGACGGCTGCTTTAGACAGATCGCCTGTTAACTCAGGCGCTGATGCTTCTACGTTTGCGGCTGTTTGAGCCGTTTCCTGGTTGAGTCCACTGGGTTGGGTTGGTAAAGGTTGCCAGGTTCCTACATTCGAATGCTGTATAGGTTCGGCCGTTGCATTTTCAGACGCTAGAAGTTCTGAATCTAAAAGTTCAGAAAACATGTCATCAGCGATCGCTAATTCTGCATCGGTCTCGTCGCCTACTAGCTGGGCCGCTGATCGATCTAACGCATTTTCGAAGTCGGCAGCAAGCTCATTATCAGTGGCTGCGCTAGGGCTGAAGACATTGCCTGCCTCAAAATCGAAGAATCCCTCGTCTGATGGGTTACTGCCCTCGGCATAGGCGATGGGTAAATCAATGGTTGGTAGATCTAAATCGGAAGCGTCTAGGTCTGAATTATCTAAGTCTGAATTATCTAAGTCTACGGTTGGCTCTTCTTCCGGTAGCGAAAAGTCTTCTGAATCCAGGTTCTCTACGGCGGAAATAGGTAGAAAAGCATCTTCAATATTAGCTTCATTAGCTTCAATATCCGCTTCGACATTGGCCTCAGGAGAAGACAAAGAGCCTGTTTCGTCTTGAAAGATAGGTAAGGGTATTTCGGTAACGCTGTCGCTGTCGTCGGTGGGTGTGCCAAAAAGATCGTTAAAGCCGTCGGCTACTTTCCAAACGAATGAGCGAGCTGTGAAGGGCTTTGGCTCGCTGTGATGCTTTAGAAATAGCTGAACAGCGACGGCTTCGCCCGTTTCGGTGAGGTCGGCGGCTTCTTCGGGCAGGCCAACGGTGTCGAACTGCTGTCGGAGCGATTGCTCTAGCCAGTCCAGTGTGCTGTCTGCGAGAGGTGCGGATTGGCTAGTCTCGCTCGGATACTCCACGAGCACCATTACCTTCTCTCGGCCTAGGGTACAGCGCGCCTTGGTGCCTGAGGGCGTGTCTAACTGAGTCTCGATGGCCTGAGTTAGCTCTGTGGATAGGTCTTTGAAGGTAAGTGCAGACATAGAGATAGGGCGCATTCGCTCAGAACGCTAGTATTTCTGTAGAGTGAACGAGGAGCGGGAAACGTGAACGTTGGCAGGGATGACTATTGGGATCGTTAGCGGGAAGGGGATCGTTGGCGGGAAAGTTATTGGCTAATTGCGATAGGTGGCCCTCTAGAGAGCGTATGTCAACCTACCGGTAAGGGCAAGTAACGGGTTTGTGGCTTACCACAGTCTTTATCAAAGGCAGTTGATAGAAGCTACGCTATCGCTATGTAACCACAGCGGGTTGAGGAATCTGTGATGCGGAGGATGGGTTAGCGCTTATGGACATTTTGATTGTGGAAGATGAGGTGGAAATTGCCGAACTCATTCAGCTCTATCTGTCCAAGGAGGGGTTTAACTGTCATATCTGTCGGGATGGGAGCACTGCGCTCGATCGGTTTAAGACTATTCAACCAGATTTGATAATTTTGGACTTGATGCTGCCGGGCCTTGACGGTTTAGAGGTTTGTGCTCGAATCAGACAGCAGCAGGTGGTGAAAGATCCTTACATCATGATGCTGACTGCTAAGGGCGAAGAGATAGACCGGATTATTGGTTTGTCCACGGGGGCCGATGATTATATGGTGAAGCCGTTTAGCCCTCGCGAGCTGGTGGCTAGGGTGCGCGCTGTTTTAAGGCGTAGTTTGAGAGGGGGCGGACAAAGCGCTGCTCAAAACACCTATCAGACGGCTCATTTTACGGTGGATATTGACCAGAGACTGGCGGTTGCTAGGCCGCTTTTTGAGGCAAGTGATTCATATGAGGCAAAGGGTTCCCAAACTGAAAGCGAAAATCTCACTCCGCTTGAAAAAAATATATTAGAAGCGGGGCAAGAAGGACAGAGTGCTGAAGCGGTGCCGCTAGAGCTGACTCCGCTGGAGTTTGATTTGCTCTGTACGTTTATGAGCTATCCGGGTCGGGTGTGGAATCGCGCTCAAATCATTGAAAAGCTGTGGGATGGCGACTTTTTTGGCGATGAGCGGGTAGTGGATGCCCATATTGCGCGGCTGCGTAAAAAGGTGGAGCCTAATCCGGCGCAGCCAACCTTTATAAAAACGGTGGTGGGTGTGGGCTATCGGTTTGAGGACGACGCAGGCTGAGCGTGTGCTATCTAGACGGGCTCGACTGTAGGGTAACTGTTAGCGCGGCCATAAATTACTAGAGGAGAGGTGAAGCTGCAGGATGGCTTCTGGAGGATGGCTTTTGGCTGTGCGTGTTAATTTTTTAGGTGCTGTTTATGGCCTCTTCTGAGCGCAATCCGCGTCAAAAAACAGATCGAAAGCTGGGTCTGCGCAATCGCCTTTTGATTTCTCAGCTCACTGTGATGGCGGTAACTGTGATGGCGCTGGCTGTGGTGAGCCGGCTTTATACGCCTCGGTATTTTGTCGTGACGCTAGAAAGAATGGAGCGGCAGGGCACTCGCTTTCAAAAGGTGGTGCAGGGTCAATTGGTAGATGGGTTTACTGAAACCTGGGCTAGGGGGATGAGCTGGTCGGTGATTTTGGGGGGCAGTACGGCGGGGGCGCTGAGCTATTGGCTGAGCCGGCGGATTGCTAAGCCTTTGCTGAGTATGGAGGCGATTACGCGGCAGTTTGCGGCGGGGGATTTTTCTTCGCGGGTGCCGTCGTTGGATATTCCAGAGTTTGACAATTTGGGCCGCAGCTTTAACCGGATGGCGGACGATTTGGAGGATGTGGAAAGTCGGCGACGCGAGCTGGTGGGCGATTTGACGCATGAGCTGCGAACGCCGCTGACGATTGTAAAAGGCTATTTGGAGGGGCTAGCCGATGGGACTATTGCGCCTTCTGATGAGATTTACGGACGGCTAGTGCGCGAGACGGAGCGGCTGCAGCGGCTGGTGAATGATTTGCAGGAGCTGTCTAAGCTGGAGTCTGGCTATTTACCGATTGAGGCGCGTGAGGTGGCGATCGCCCCGCTGGTGACTCAAGTGTGCGATCGCTTTTGCGATCAGCTCATTGCGTCTGATGATTTGGCGCTGACCACTGATTTGTCTGCTGATTTACCTGAGAAGGCGCTGACTGTTTGGGGCGATCCGGCTCGCATTGAACAGGTGCTAGTGAATTTGCTGAGTAATGCGCTGCGCCATACGGCTAAGGGGGAAGTGAATGTACGTATTTATACGGAAGAAGATTTTTTGTGGATAGCGGTTTCAGATACGGGTATTGGAATTTCTGAAGCGGATTTACCGCACGTGTTTGAACGGTTTTGGCGGGCGGATCGATCGCGCGATCGCGCCTCGGGCGGATCGGGGATTGGTCTGGCTGTAAGCCGTCGCCTGGTAGCCCTACAGGGTGGGAAGATTGTCGCTAAAAGTAGGTTGGGTAAAGGCAGCACCTTTAGCTTTTCCTTACCGATGCGCCCCGTCTAATAAAGATAGCGTCAAGACGGATGGCATCTCAGTAATATTGCGGCCACTCTAAGCAAAGAGAGTCATAAAAGTGCGTGCTTGCACTGAGAATTCATGAGATCGTCCCTGCTTCGCCACTTCAGTTCTTCACCTGTGCCAACGGTTGCCGCCGAAGCTGCGAGCGAGCAGCGACCCTCCGCGCATCAGCGGCGGCTATTCAAAAATCAGTATGTCATTTCTCATCGCCTGGGCCAGGGTGGATTTGGTACAGCTTATTTTGCAAAAGATATTACGGCTGCGTCTCCGCTGCCCTGCGTTATCAAACAGCTAAAGTATAAGTCCCAAACGCCGATGGACTTAGAGCGCAGTCAGCGCCGGTTTCAGCGGGAAGTTCGCACGATGGCCCGACTGGGAAGCCACAGTCAGATTCCTGGACTACTCAGCCACTTTACTGATGGGGGGAAGTTTTATCTAGTGCAAGAGTATGTACCCGGTCTTACCCTCACCCAGGAAGTGAGCCGCCAAGGTGTGCAAACAGAGGATCAAGTAAAGCAGCTTATCCGTGAGATGCTGCCTATCATTCGCCACATACACCGCCAAAACTTACTGCATCTTGATATCAAGCCTTCTAATATTATTCGCCGTAGTCATGACCATAAGCTAGTGCTAATCGATTTTGGCGCGGTTAGACGCGCTAGCGATGGGCCAGAAAATGCCCCTGCTAAAAAGCAGCGTTGCGCAGGCACCATTGGCTTTGCACCTATAGAGCAGCTAGAAGGCGTACCTACTTATGCTAGCGACCTCTACTCGCTAGGCGTTACCTGCTTATATTTACTCACGGCTATTTCGCCAACAGATTTAGCGCTCTCGTCTAAAGGTCAAAATCTTCGCTGGCAAGAGTCTGTTGAGCTAAGTCCTTATTTCACTCGCGTCCTGACAAAAATGCTTCATCCCGATGCCACCCGCCGCTTCAACAGTACTTACGAGCTAGAACGGGCCATGAATTTAGAAACTCACTACGAAAATTTGCAAAGCTGCTTGACGACCGAAGCTAGGACGGACGAAAGTTTTTCTTCGCCTGCGGCCTGTCGTTTGGTGCAGCCCACGGGAACTAGAAGCCATGCTCAGCGCCAGGCGCAGTCCATCAAAGAGTGGCAGCAGCGCCGCCGTCAGTTCAAGGCGTTTACGCCTAAGTAGTTAATCTAAGGTACTTTGGGCACAGCTTTAATTGTTAGCGCAAGTTCTTTCTATCCCATCGCATCTACTCCGTCGCGGTAGCGAGGGGTTCGATTAAATTATCGTTGGTTTCTGGCAGTTCGCCTGCTAGCCATCGGTCGATCAGGTTGTGGAAATTGACTGCGCTTTCGTCATAAAAAAAGTGTCCGGCATTGTCTATCTCTACAAAAGTGAGCTGAGGGTTGAGGCGGTTGACGTATTGACCCCAGGAGATAGGGATGACGCGATCGCACTTTCCCCAAAGCAGCAGCGTTGGCACCTGCACTAGCGGAATGAGATCTCTGGTCATGGGGCTGAAGCTATCGGAGGTTCGAGACTTGACCAAATAGCAGAACATTCTGGCTGCGCCGCGTTCTTGGGTGGGGCGAACGAAGCTTTGGATGAGGGCATCGTCTATGCGGCTAGGGTCTTGGGAGAGGGCGGTGAGGACTTTGCGGATGATTTTGGGCGATCGCGCCAACCTAAACAAAGGCCGAATTAGCAGCGGCGAGGCAAACCATCGCTCTACCACCGCGCCAATTTTGGCAGCCGATCCGGCTAGCTCTTGTCTGGCCGCAGGCAGCGTCAACATCACGAGTTCGCTAACCTGTTCTGGATAGCTAGTTGTCATCTGCAAAGCAACCAAAGCACCTAGCGAGTGGCCCATCAAAACGACTGGCTGCTGAAAAAATGTCTGACAGAAGGCGGCTGTCTGCGCCACCCACAAATCTGTATTCAGCTCAGCGGCTACCTTTTGCGAGCCGCCAAATCCTAATAGATCTACCGCATATACGGGCCGTTCTTTGGCTAGCGCTGTCAAATTCTCGCGCCACTGTTCCAAGCTAGAGCCTGCGCCATGTAAGAGCAAAAAGGGCGTCTCATTTTCTGTTCCCGGCGTTTCTGCCAAGTGCGTGTAGCGAATTCGCCAACCGCGCCAGTACCAGAAGCGCTGCTCACCTAGAGGATGGCTAGGCAGATGTTCGCCAGCTTGCCCGGTAAAAGTAGTGCTAGAAATAGCCTGCGTTTTCTCCATCTCTCAACTTTAGCGTTCATCTTTACTCTGCGCTCGCTTTCCCTCATGCTAGAAAGTCGTAAGTTTTTAACTAAACGTCTTTAGGAGTTAGCCCAAATGGATCCCGTTAAACTGATGAAGCAGGAAGTCGGTCGCGCTGCCGCCCAGCAGGTAAAGTCTGGCGATATTGTCGGGCTGGGTACGGGGTCTACAACGGCCTTTGCGATTCAGTTTATTGGTGAGCGAATTGCTTCTGGTGAACTAAAGGACGTGGTGGGAATTCCGACTTCTTTTCAGGCGTCTGTGCTGGCAAAGCAGCATGGCATTCCGCTGACGACGCTAGATGATGCGGATCATATCGACATTGCCATTGACGGTGCGGATGAGGTTGATCCTCAGATGAACTTGATTAAAGGCGGTGGGGCGGCGCATACGCGAGAGAAAGTTGTTGATGGCTTAGCAGCGCGGTTTGTGGTGGTGGTGGATAGCTCTAAGCTGAGCGATAAAATTGGCACTATTTTTGCGCTGCCGGTGGAAGTGCTGCCGATGGCGGTGGCTCCGGTTACTCGAGCTTTGGAAAAGCTTGGCGGTAAGGTAGAGATGCGGATGGGTGTGGCGAAGGATGGCCCTGTGATTACCGACCAAGGGAATATGGTGCTGGATGTGACTTATGACGGGATTGATAATCCGGCTGAAATGGAGAAAACGATCAACAACATTCCAGGTGTGTTGGAGAATGGGCTATTTGTCGGATTGACTAGCGAAGTGTTGATTGGTGAAGTGAAAGACGGTGAGGCGACTGTGCGCAGCATGTAATCTCAGAAGTCTCAGCCGCTGACTTCGTTACTTGAGTTGATTGGCAAGCTGAATAAACTCTTTCGCTTGGTCGATCATCTCAAGGGCATTGTCAGAGGAAACTTCAACTACGGTGCTGTAATCTCCCTCTGTGCGAGCTTCCGCACCATCAATCAAGTAGCGATGAAATTTTGGCGGTAGGCGATTTGTTTTTGCAAACGTCTTTCCAAAAGAACTTATTACGGCAGCGTGGCTAGAAAACGCTAGCTCTTCTTCTAACAAAAACGCCTGAGCAATGTAGAACATGCTGTAATAAGCTCTTGATGCGGCAAATCCGTGCATTGATGACTCTGACAGCAACTGCGCAGCCCGCAGGCTTTCTTTTGCTTTTTCAATTAAGCGCTTTTGCTCAGTGTTCATACCGCAATGCCCTCACGTCGAATATTCATGAGTAAAGGGCTTTGCCGAGTTTGCCATTCTTGATATTCTCGCCGGATACAGGTAACTACAACATTGTATTCAAGACATAGCTGCGACAGGAACAAGCTGAGCTTTTTGCGTTCTGTAAAGGCATCTAATGGCCCTTTTAATACAATTAATATATCAATGTCAGAGTCAGCTCTGGCCTCTTTTCTAGCTTGAGAGCCGAATAGGATAAGTGATGCTAGGCGATCGCCGTATAACAATTCTAAATGGCGCTTGAGCTTGCCTAGGATTTCTTGAAGCTGCGGGTGTTCCACGTTGGGCACCTATCAAACATGAGTTTATTTTACCGAATTATTTCTAGCCGTGGAGTAAAGGGCTAGAGAATACCTTGAGAAATCCACATGCCTTGGCACTTAGCGAGTCGGCGGGCGTTAAGCTGGATACAGCTTAATCAATCTTTTTCCGTAGAATCTTGGTCTTAGCTCGTTGTACACGATTCTAAATTTCGTGCTTTTTGGAACTGCTGAAATCTAGCTCGCTCTTAAACAATTAGCCAAATGGCTAAACCCCAAAAAGGAATAAATCGCAGAAACCGCTGTTTGCTTTCCTTTGCTATCACTGTGCCCATGAGCCAGGCTTGAAACAGCCAAAATAGGGCTAAATCTACGCAGAAGGCGATGGTGACGCGATCGCTCCCTACCTTCCCTACAAAATAACTCCATCGCTCTGTCAGCTCACCAAACTCAGGACGAGCTAGGCAAAACCAGGCGATCGCGCCTGTTCCTACGGTTAACCCAATTAGCCCAAATATCCGAGCTAATCTGCCTTTTCTCGGCGCTTTGGCGCTGACAGGATGACTCAATCGCTGAGCCATATAGGGAATCAAAAATACGTTGGTTAAGAACATTGCTGCACTCCAAAGCGCAATGCGAGGAAGATTTTGCCCTTTAGGATCTAAGAGCATGAGCGGTAGAAACATTAGAATCCAAGCTTCGGCAAAATTGAAGAATGCTTCTGAAGCGGGATGAACGATCGGGGCCGGAATATTTAGAAAGGGCGCTGCTAGAAAGCTGAGAACGGGCAGCACAAAAAAGAAATTGAGAGATTCTTTGGCGATCTCACTAATGGTTTCAGGCTTTACGGCCCAGATTGGTTCTCCAGGCAATAGCTGTCCGGGCGGCGATAGTAAGAGAATTGCTACATATAGAACAACTAAAATCCACAAAATGCTTGAAATAAGACGCTCTCGCTGACTGTTAGGTGCTTCTGTTCCTGCGCGAGTGTTTTCTCTTTCTGCGGGCTTGTCAAACATCCTGCTTTTTCTCAGCTGTTGGTTTTTTTAGTTATGGGTCTTCTCAGCTATGGGTCTTCTCAGTTATTGGTTGACTCTTTAAGGCTTTTCTCCTCGTGGTTTTGTGGTTTTAACCACCACCGGGCTAGCGGCGTCACTAGTTTGATGATGGCAAAGGCGATTTTTCCTGGCTTAACCGGTGATTCAACTACATCTCGAGCGAATACAATTAGGCCCGAGTCTGTCGATAAGCGGTAAAAGCTTGCGCCGCGCGTGTTGGGGAAGGGAACGCCTCCTAGCGCTACGTGCCAGGTGAGTCCTGCGGCTAAATCGTCTCCAGCAATGTCGTCGATCACAAACTCAAAGTCGTTGGGTACTTGGCTAAGCGTGTCTTCAAACATTTGGGCGATCGCGGCTCTTCCTTCGAAAGGCTTCGGAAAGTTCAGATCTTGATAGACGCAGTTCTGGTCAATGCAGGCGACTGCCGACTTTACATCGCGCCGATTAATGGCTGCGTACATTGTTCTGATTTGCTCGCTCGCGTTCATAGGTTTGTCTAGTTTTTTTGATCTTCTAGCCTTTTTGATCTTCTAGCCTTTTTGATCTATAGATAGCGCCTGTTCTAAGGCTGCTTTTTCTTTTGCTCGCCGGGTGTAGGCTTCTAGTTCTTCTATTTTAAGCCCAGATAAAATACTCAGGCTCTCTGGGCTGACGCCTTTGATGAGTAGCTCGATGCACCAGGTTTGTCTGGCTTGGGAGATGGCGATCGCCTCTTCTGCTCCTTCTATATCACTCTCTATATCACTTATAGTGGCCCACAGCTTGTCTATGTCGTTGACACTTAAAGGCTCTCCCATGTCGCTAATAAAAACCTCTGGCTGCTTGTCTTGGCGACTTTTTAGCCACTGTGTCAGCGGATTTTTGTTGTAGCTGCCGTAGCGGTTTCCCATAATCCAGCGGTTTAGTGGGACTTGCCTGGGATGGGGGCCGACTACGGTGAGTAAATGCTGGGTTTTGCTGCTAAGAGAGTGCGATCGCAATAGCCCGGCTAACTCCTCGGCTCTTAGCCCTGCGCCAAACGCCACGTATACTAGCGCGTATTCTTGCGGCCCGATTTTTTTAGCTTTTTGAAAGAGCGATCGCACCACATCTGCCGATAAGTCTCTTACGGTCTCGGGAGGTCGTAAAGCCAGCGCACCTGAAGGAGGCGACATTAGAACTGCCAGCGCTTGCAGAAAGTCCGTATCTTTTTCCCACAGCCCGCAGCCGTCGCCGCTAAATTCCATCACGGCATGTCCAAGAATCATTGCATTGAGTAGCTTTGCCCCTGCCTCTACCGATAACCCTGGAACGGAAAACCGTGCCGATTGTAAGTAGCTAACTGTTTGTTGATTGGCTTGCTGTAGGGCGCTGCTGAGGGCTTGCTGATTTTCTAATGGGAGATGACCCGATTCTCCGATGAGCGATCGCACCAACTCTGGCACCTGGCCTAGTAGATCTAAGCTGGTGGAGCCATATGCTTTTAGCGGATCGTTTGCGCCGGTAATTTCTGCGAGTGCTGCTTGCATATTTTCAGCGATAGGCACTTCTTGCAATACGGCTAAAAGCAAGCCCTGCTTACTTCCAAACTGGCGAAATAATGTTACCTCATTGACGCCTGCTTTCTCAGCGATTTGTTTAGTAGTGGCTGCGGTGATTCCCTGCTCTGCAAATAGCGAGAGAGCAGACCCTACAATTCTTTCACGGCTAGACAGCTTCTTTTCGCTCATGGCCAACTATCAAATGGTGTAGATACTATATCAGTCAATATACTGTCTATATACTCTGGCGTTACGGGTGGCGTTGCGGGGGTGTGGGAAGAGCCAACTGCTGTCGAAAGGAGTAAATTGCAAGTATCACTTGCAAACGTAGCGCGTATACGCTAAATTGCAAATGTAAGTAATACTTGCAGTTGCGATATTGCGCCGCCCCCACCCTATGAACACACAGCTTCCTAATAAACGTTTTGCTCGCCCTGTCCCCTACGTCAGTCCTGAGTCTGCAGGTAAGGCAAGTGCAGGTGCGGCAGTGAGCGCTGGGTCGAAAGTTTCTAAGAACGCTCAGTCTACAGATAAAATCAGCTGGCCGACGGTTGGATTTTTTGCAGTGATTCACGGGGTCGCGCTGCTAGCTCCCTGGTTTTTCTCTTGGTCTGCTCTAGGCGTTGCGATCGCGTTTCACTGGCTCTGTGGCAGCATCGGCATTTGCTTGGGCTATCACCGTTTGCTGAGTCATCGGAGTTTTAAGGTTCCGCAGTGGCTAGAGTATGTCCTTGCTACGATTGGAACGCTAGCGCTGCAAGGCGGTCCTATTTTCTGGGTAGCCGGACACCGCCAGCATCACGCTTTTACCGAGCACGTAGAGAAAGACCCCTACTCGGCTACGAAAGGTTTTTGGTGGAGCCACATGAACTGGATGTTCCGACTGAAGCCTGAGGTGTTCGATCCAGAAATTTACTCGAAGAACGCACCTGATTTGGCCCGCGATCCTTACTATCGCTTTCTCAACAAGTATTTTCTCGCGCTGCAAGTGCCTCTTGCCCTCATGCTTTATGCGGCTGGCGGCTGGTCATTCGTTATCTACGGCATCTTCGTTCGCGCCGTTTTGCTATGGCACTGCACTTGGCTAATTAACTCGGCTTGCCATATGTTTGGTTACCGTAACTTTGCTAGCGAAGATAATGCTCGTAATCTATGGTGGGCGGCTATTCTTACCTACGGTGAAGGCTGGCACAACAACCACCACACGTTTCCTAAGATGGCTAAGGCCGGTCTGAAGAAGTGGGAGATAGACCCAACCTGGTGGGCGATAAAAGTATTGAAGTCTTTGGGTTTGGCAACCAAGATTGTGATGCCGCCTGCTAAAGCTACGCTTTAAGGCTTTAAGTATCGGTGATCAGCGAGAATCCTAGTTAGTTCTGTTACTTTCAACAGCTAGCTAGGATTTTTTTGCTTTTCATCTTTGGCTTTATGTCTTATTCGAGCCGTCTTATTCGAGCCGCATATCTAGCGCTCAATCTTTGTGGGTCTTTGCATAATTAAATCGTTTTGGTCGTCGCTTCCCATTGTGAATATATGCGAGCCAACGGTCACAAATTCCCATCTGCTGTAGAACTCAATGGCGCGTTGATTGTGCTCCCACACGCCTAACCACAGGGTGTCGTAGTTTTGGGTGCTTGCTCTATCTAAACAAAACTGCATCAGTCTTGCGCCTATACCTTGCCCAAGCGCTGTTTTATCGACGTATAGCCGCTCAAGTTCTATAGGGTTCTCTCCGGTAACGCAGGACTCTGTCACACCTGCTCGGAGTTTTGCGTAGCCTATTAGTTCTGAGGAGTCTTCTAGGCAAGCGAGCAGAAAAGTGTTTTTATTGTCTGCTAGTTCGGTGCTGATTTGCTGAATCTGAAAGTGAGATTGCAGATAAGCTTCTGTGTCGGCTGCGTTGTCGCTAGTGGCGAAGGTGTCGCGAAAAGTTTGGATAGATAGATGGGCGATCGCCTCTACGTCTTGCTCTTTTGCCACGCGAATAGAAAGACCTTCAAACATAGCTACAGAGGCTCCTACGAAATTAATTCAGCCAGCTCCATCCATCTTTCTGTGGCGGTGTCAATTTCGGCAGAAACCTTTGCAATTTTTTCTGATAGTTCCTGCAACGCTTCGTAGTCGCTAGGTGGCTTTGGATACAGCAGCTTTTCTAACTCGGCTTTTTTAGCTTCTAGTTTAGGAATTTTAGTTTCTAAAGAAGCATATTCTCTTTTTTCTTTGCTGGAAACTTTTTTAGACTGAGGGCTAGCGGGCTTAGCGGCTACTTTCTTTTCTGCTTTCGCGGCTTGCGTTTTTTTCTGAGCCGATTTTTCTGCTGACTCTTCTTTTTTCTTCGTGTCTAGATAAACAGAATAGCTACCTGGATATCGACGAATGTTGCCGCCGGGTTCTAGGGCGAAAATTTCCTGCACCGTTCGATCTAGAAAGTAGCGGTCGTGCGAGACGGTGATGACGCAGCCGTTAAAGCTTTCTAGGTAGTCTTCTAAAACGGTGAGAGTTTGTACGTCTAAATCGTTGGTTGGCTCGTCTAGGATGAGGACATTGGGGGCGCTGAGCAGTACTCGCAGCAGGAAGAGTCTGCGCTTTTCGCCGCCGGATAGTTTGTGGATAGGGGTGTACTGCTGGTTGCCGGTGAAGAGAAAGCGCTCTAGCATTTGCGAAACGCTGATCTGGCTACCGTCGGAGGTGGTGACGAATGCGCCTTCTTCGCTGAGGTAGTCCATCACGCGCTGCTCTTCGTTAAGCGCTTCTAGCAGTTCGTCGGAGTGCTGGTTGAAGTAGCCGATGTGGATGGTGGAGCCGATGTCTACTGAGCCTTTGTCTGGCTCTAGCTGACCGGTGATGATGTTCATTAGGGTGGACTTGCCTGCACCGTTGCCGCCGATGATGCCGATGCGATCGCTCCCCGTAAACTCATAGGTAAAGTCTTTAATCAGCGTTCGCCCACCGTAGGCCATCGTCACATTTTTAGCTTCAATTACTTTTTTGCCAATTCGTCGCCCTGGCGTATCAATCTCGACCTTGCCCTGCGTCTCCTTAAATTCTTTGTCCTTCATCTCTTCGATTCGACCAATTCGCGCATTTTGCTTTGTGCTTCGCGCTTTTGGCCCCTGTCGCAGCCAGGCTAATTCTCGCCGCAGCATCCCCTTAAATTTTTGCTGAGAGCTAGCAGATGAGGCTTCTTGCTCTGCTTTTTTCTCTAAGTAATAGGCGTAGTTACCTGCGTAGGTATAGAGGTCTGCCCGGTCAATTTCGATGATGCGATTGGTTACGTTGTCTAGGAAGTATCGGTCGTGCGTGATTAGAACAATCGCTCCTCGAAAGCGAGCTAGATACTCCTGTAGCCACTCCACTGATTCTGCATCTAGATGGTTTGTCGGCTCGTCCATTAACAGCAGATCGGGATCGCTCATTAGGGCGGTAGCTAGAGCAATGCGCTTGCGATACCCGCCTGAAAGATCGCCGACTCGCGCTTCAAAGTCTTCGATGCCAAGCTTGCTAAGAATTATCTTGGCGTCGGTTTCTAAGTCCCAAGCGCCTTGAGTCTCCATTTGTTCGCCGACTACGGCAAGGCGGTTCATAAGCTGGTCTAGTTCTGCGCCCGAAGCGTGAGACATTTTGTGCGATAGGTCTTCGTACTCTCGCACTAGCTGCATTTGCTCCCCGCAGTCGGCAAACACCTGGTCTAGAACGGTGAGATCTTCGTTTATCTCTGGGGCTTGCGGTAGGTATACTAGCCGCGATCCAGATTTGGTGAGTCTTTGCCCGCTGTCGATGGGTTCCATGCCGCCCATCATTTTTAGCAGGGTAGATTTGCCCGACCCGTTAACGCCAATAACGCCTATCTTGTCGTCTGGCTCAATGCTGAAAGAGCCTTCGCGCAATACTTCTTTAATGCCAAAGTCTTTATTTACAGATTGAAAAGTGATCAGGCTCATGGGCGCGGTGGGTAAGGCGAAATTAGTCTTTACGGCTTCTTTAATATTATGTTACAAGGCGGCTGGATAAGTGGCCGGTTTGCCGCCTAGTTCCTAGGCTGATGATGAGAAAATCTGGTTACTGAGTTCGCTAGCTTACAGGGCGTGGGCGCACAAATTCGCTGACGGCTCTCGCCCTTAGAATGGTATAAATGTAAAGGTTTATAAAGTACTGCCGTTCATTTTAGAACCGCTCTAGAGCGGGGTGCTTTCTTTTTTACGGAGTTTTGACTTTTGACTGCTACGACAGAAAGGTTTGTTGCTGCGCCTTATGAGCCGACTACGGCCCCTTTGCAGCTTAAAGAGATTGTTAGAAGCATACCAAAGGCTTATTTCGAGAAAAACACCGCTAAAGCTTGGAAATCTGTTGCACTTAGTGTGTCTGCTGTAATCTTGGGCTATTGCGCGATTATTTTCCTTCCGGCTTACCTACTGCCGTTTTCCTGGTTTTTTACCGGAACTGCACTGACTGGTTTTTTTGTGATTGGTCATGATGCTGGCCATCGTTCGTTTGCCAAGCGCCGCTGGGTGAATGATGTGGTTGGGCATTTATTTTTTGCGCCTTTGATTTATCCATTTCATCCCTGGCGTCTGCTGCACGATCATCACCATCTTCATACCAATAAAATGGATGTAGATAATGCCTGGTATCCCTGGTATGCGGAGGATTTTGAGCAAGCGCATCCGGCGATGCAGAAAATGTATAAGGTCATTCGCGGCTGGTTCTGGTGGGTGGGTTCGATTGGCCACTGGGCGGTTTTGCATTTTGACTTGCGGAACTTTAAAGAGCGCGATCGCAATAAAGCCCTCCTATCTATCGGCGTTGTGGTTGCCTTTGCCGCCATTGTTTTCCCGATTCTGATTGCCACGACTGGCATTTGGGGCTTCGTCAAGTTCTGGCTCATTCCCTGGATGGTCTATCACTTCTGGATGAGCACATTCACGATTGTGCATCACACTATTCCTGAGATTTCTTTTCAGCCCGAAGAAACCTGGAACGCAGGCGACGCGCAGCTAGCGGGTACGGTTCACTGCAATTATCCTCGCTGGGTTGAAGTGCTTTGCCACGATATTAATGTGCATGTGCCACATCACGTTTCGACGGGTATTCCTTCCTATAATTTGCGCAAGGCCCATCAAAATCTCAAAGAGAACTGGGGCGAGCATATTATTGAGCGCGAGTTCAATCTGGAACTGGTGAAGTCAATCGCGAACGAATGCCATCTGTACCATCCTGAGAAGTCTTACCAGTCTTTTAAGGAAGCGGGCTTTTAAGCGGCTTGACGTTTAGATGGCGAATAAATAGCAAAAGAGGCGATCTGCTTATGTAGATCGCCTCTTTTTTGTGAGATGTCCTGGTGATTAGTTACGAGGTGATTATTTGCGAGGAGAGAGCTTGGGCTTTTCCTTACTCCGATGCGACTTCTTAAATGGGGGGCCACCGCGTCTGCGTTTTTTGCTAGGCCGACCGTCGCGCCAGCCGCTGTCGTCGTCTCTGGTTTTACCCATGCTAGAGATGTTCATCGGATGTCCGAGTACAGACACTTTCTTTAGCAGCGAAAAGGTTTCTTCTGGGATTCCTTGGGGTAAGTCAACGGTGCTGTAGTCGTCGAAGATGCTGATGCGACCGATGAATTTGTTGGCTAGGCCGGTTTCGTTGGCGATCGCACCCACAATGTGACCTGGCTTGACGCTTTGGTTTTTACCGACTTCAACTCGGAATCGTTCCATGCCAATGGCTTCGCGATCGCGCCCACCGTCATTTCGCTGTGGCATTGCCTTTTCTTCAATCAGCAATGGCTCGTCGCCCTGCATCAGTGACGCTAGCGCTCCTGCAATTTCGAGCGCTGGCACATCGTGCTCCTGCTCGTACTGCTCTAGAATTCGCGTAAAGAAACCCGAATCCTCTTCGGCTAGCTTATCGGAAATCTTTTGCTTAAACCGCTCGATTCGCTGATTGTTTACGACCTCTGTAGAAGGCATTTCCATCCGCTCGATTCGCTGCTTGGTCGAACGTTCGATAGATCCTAATAGCCGCTTCTCTCGAGGCGTTACAAACAAAATTGCCTCGCCTGTGCGCCCGGCTCTGCCCGTGCGTCCAATCCGGTGGACGTAGGCTTCTGGATCGTAGGGCATGTCGTAGTTAATCACGTGGCTAATGCGCTCTACGTCTAGTCCTCTAGCGGCTACATCTGTTGCCACTAAAATGTCGAGCTTGCCTTTTTTGAGTCTATCTACAGTGCGTTCTCGCTGATTTTGCGGCACATCACCACTAAGCGGCGCGGTGTTATACCCTCTGGCCTCTAGCTTTTCAGATAGCTCAACGGTCGCTACTTTTGTGCGAACAAACACAATCATGCCGTCAAAGGCTTCTACTTCTAAAATTCGCGTTAGCGCATCTAGCTTGTGATAACCGCTGACTGACCAGAACCGCTGACGAATCGTATCAGCGGTTTTAGACTCGCCCTTAATTGAGATCTCTTCAGGGTTGTTTAGATGCTTTTGAGCGATTTTGCGAATCACCTGGGGCATCGTGGCTGAGAATAGCGCAATCTGTCGGCCCGGTGGGGTTTGGTCGATTACCCATTCCACGTCGTCGATAAAGCCCATGCGCAGCATTTCGTCGGCTTCGTCTAGGACTAAAAATTTCAGGTTGGAAAGATCGAGCGTACCGCGTTTGATATGGTCAATGACTCGGCCCGGTGTACCGACTACCACGTGAGCTGCCCGGCGCAGCTGTTTTAGCTGAATTTGATAGCTTTGTCCGCCGTAAACAGGCAGAACGTGGAAGCCGTTCATTCTTTTGCCGTAGCCTTGAAAAGCTTCGGCTACCTGGAGGGCTAGCTCGCGGGTAGGGGCGAGGACAAGGGCCTGCGGGCGGTTGTTTGAGGTGTCTATTTGAGAGAGGATGGGCAGTGCGAAGGCCGCTGTTTTACCGGTGCCAGTTTGGGCTTGGCCGATAATGTCTTTGCCTTCTAAGAGGGGTGGAATCGTCTTCGCCTGAATGGGCGTAGGGCTTTCGTAGCCAATTTCGTCTAGGGCGCTCAGCACGGCTGGAGCGAGCGCTAAATCTTGGAAAGACTGCACGGTAGCGGTCATTATAAATTCACCTTGGAGCTAATGAAAAATATAGCTATGGATCTGCAAGCTATATCGCGGGCGGAATTGAAGTTAAGTACTCGCTAATAAGTACTGGATAAGGCAAAGCGGGCTTGAAAGGTCTAATCATTCGCACAAATCTAGCTATATGCCTAAGACTCGCACTGAATGCTTCATCGTCCATTGCAACCCAAACAAGCCCCTACAAAGAAAACTGCTTAGCGGTTAATACTATGCGCACCTGTATAAAATATTGGTGTATTGGTGGCTATTTATTCAAACCACAAGCATACAGCGTGATCGCCATTCATCTGTAATTTTAGCGACAGTTTTTATGCACAACTCCGTATATTTGAAAAGATCTTACGGTTGCAACTGGTTACATTGAGAAGCTTGCCGGATCACCGACGACTTCTAGGCCGATGGATTCGCCAGCTACCATGACGGATGTGATTTCTACTTTGACGGGCAGATCTTCTAGGTCGGCGAGCGGATTAATCAAGTTTGAAAGTCTTTTAGCCACCATAGAGCTGAGGTCTAGACCAGCGGCACTGACTTCCTCTACTTCAAAGCTGAGCTTTGTGCCCGATCCGATTAGCTGCCCGGTAACGTCTACGGTAATGCCTGCGGGTAGGGAGAAGCTGCCTAAGTTAGGTTGAATGCGGAGGGTGGCTCGATCGGGCGATAGCAGTATCACTTCAGCGCTGCGAACGTTGCGATCGCTTTCTAAAAAGTCAGCCAAATCGTAAGACTTAATGACGGCTGTGAGCTTGGCACTGTCTACCTGGCTCAACCGCTTCTGCTGGCGACTATAGGTGACGCCCTGCAAATTCAAAACGAGCCGGTCAATGACGGGTGCGCCTTCTGGCTTAACTCGCTCGCCTATTGCAACAACGCTATCGGCGCTGCCTGGCCCGATCTTGAGTCCGTCAATTTTGACATCGTAGTTTTCTGCGGGGCCTACGTATTTTGGCAATTCGTTTTCAATGCCTTGCTCTACTAGGCTAGCTGGCGTACAACTTGCGACGCCTACTAATGTGAGGCTTAAGACAGTGACGCCTGAAAATATCCACTGCGCGGGTTTACTCAGCAGCATCTGGATGGGCGCTTTGCGATCTGCTATATCTGTTTTTATCGGCGTGGACATTAGTCAGAATTCCTCTTTCTCGTCATGCGCTTGGCTAAAACTGTTTAGATTGCACCGTTGACGTTTCAACTTCGTACATTTCATAGCGCTGTGTTTCTACGGGCTTAGATTTCGCTGGAATACGTTGCGACAAAAAGCGTTCGATAGTCTTACGGAAGTCATTCCGATGGGCATAAGTTACCCCAAAGCTAACCACGATCGCTATCTGTCGTTCAGATCTGCGGTAGAAAATTATCATTTGTCGAGAATCTCTATCGCTGCGATTAGCTGCGATTATTGGTGTTCGAGCTGTATTGATATTGGATAGAGCTGGGCTGTCGGCCGTACCTATAATGAGAAAGCTAATGAGAAAGCATTTCTTGAGTGCTGACGACAACCGGCGATCGCTGTATGCCTAGCTTTTTTCATCGTTCCTGGCCTTTTTTACCCTGTGCGTTCTCGAGCAGTTTTCTATGTGGATGTTCTCTATGTGGATAGAGGAGCTACGGGCTATTTTGCGCGGGGCCGCAGGCAGCTTTTTGTTTGGTATTCCACTGCTCTATACCGTTGAGGTTTGGGCGATTGGGTCTTCTACTAGCGCGATTCGACTGCTAGCGGTGCAGGCGGCGACTTTTGTGGCGGTGCTTTTGCTGACTCAGATTGAAGGTTTTCGGCGATCGCTCTCTATCCATCCTCTAGAGACGGTGCTAGAGAGCATTGAGGCGCTAGGTATTGGCGTTATCTGTGCGGCGATCGCGCTTGTTTTGCTCCGACGCATCACGCTCGAAACACCTCTGTCTGAAGCGCTAGGCAAATTAATTTTTGAAGGCGTCCCCTTTTCTCTTGGCGTTACGCTCGCTAGGTCTACGCTTGATAGGCGTAGCTCTCGTCAGCGCCGCACGTCTATTTTGGAGGGCGATCCTACGCCATTGTCAGCGGCAGCAACCGGCATTCGAGACACGCTAGTAGATATAGATGCGACGATTATTGGCGCAGTTGTGATTGCTTTTAGCATTGCGCCGACTGAAGAGATTGCGATTGTAGCTGCTGGGCTACCGCCGCTGTGGCTGCTGATAGTGATGGCGGCTTCTCTATTGATTTCATACATTATTGTGTTTGCTTCTGGCTTTACCGATCGCCGCGAACGGGCGCAGCGGGGTTTGTTACTAAGTCCTTTAACTGAGACGCTGCTAGCCTACGTGGTGGTTTTAATTGCCTCGGCGCTGATGCTAATTTTCTTTCAGCAGCTTACGGGCAACGACCCCTGGCAAGAGTGGTTAGAAAACATTATTGTGTTAGGCTTACCTGCCTCAGTTGGGGGGGCCGCTGGGCGAATTTTGGTGTAGGTTGAGTTCCCATGCTTAACGTCTGTAGGGTAAACGATGAGTGACGAGTCAGCTAAGGCTAAAAGATTGAGCGAGGACAAAAGGGTGCGATCGCCCGCCGAATGGATCACGCTTACGCTCTCTACGTTTGTTTTAGCGCTCATCGTAGGACTAGTGCTTTACGATTGGCAGATCAGCAAAAATATCCCACCTGCTTTTCAAGTCGAAATTACTGAAGCTACTCGCCTCACCGAAGGGCGCTACTACGTTCCGTTTACGCTGTATAACAGCGGCGGACGCATTGCTCGCACCGTTCAGGTATTAGCAGATTTAAACCTGCCTGATGGCACCGACGAAACGGGTGAGCAGCAGTTTGATTTTCTCTCTGGAAACGAGCGAAAAAAAGGTGGCTTTGTGTTCGAGCACGACCCCCAGGCTGGCGAGCTGGTCGTTAGAGTCGCCAGCTTTGGTCTGCCGTAAGTTAGGCAAGGCTTTACGATTTCGCTGGCTGAGTTTTTGGCTGGCTAGCTTTTTGACTGATCAGGTTCAAGCTGCGCAAGTATCGCCCGCCGATGCCCACCAAGAAAGCAACGTACACAATGATTTGCAACAGGTAGATGTGGTCGCGGTAGCCCAGCATGGTTTTGAATAGAATGCCGGGGAACTGCTTGTCTGGTAAGACGGCGCTAGCGTCCCAAACTAGAGGGCCAAGGATGCAAGATTGAGTGCTGATACACAGATCTACATGGGGCTGGTTGAGGATGCTAAGCGCGGCAAAAGCTGCGTCTAGGTTTTTGAAAATGGAGACGACTAGGCCCGCGATGATGAGCAGTAAGAAAATGCCCATGACCTGAAAGAACAGCCGCAGGTTGATCTTAACGCCAAATTTGAATAGGCCAATACCGATTGCAAAAGCGCCGACTAGTCCGGCTACAACGCCTGAAATGCTCGCGGCAGTCTGCTGTAGATTGCTGAACAAAAACAGAACCGTTTCGAAGCCTTCGCGCAAAACGGCGATGCAGACTAGGCTAAAAATGCTGATGTTGGCTGCTTCTGAATCGGCTAGCGCGTCTTGAATCGATCCTTCTACGTTGCTTTTTAGACTGCGGGCCTGCTGGGTCATCCAAATCAGCATCCAGCTCAGCATGATAACGGCAACGCTGCCGAATAAGACGCCCAAAGACGGTTTGATAACACCCTGCAAGGCAGGCATGGCGTATTGCACCTTGCCTAGTACAGTGCTTAAAAAGGCCCCGATGAGTACGCTGCCTGCCATGCCTGCTGCGACACCGCCGTATACCCATTTGTTAAGTTCATTACGGTTGGACTTATCCAAACAGGCTAAAACAATGCCTACAACCAGCGCAGCTTCAACGCCTTCTCGCAGGGTAATAACAAAAGTAGGGATGGCCTGGGAGAAATCCATGGAGATAGGCGGCGCAAGTTTCTGTTCTATTCTACTGCGGTCATCTCATTCCATCTTGCTGAGGTTTCTGGCTTTGTATAGAAAAGTTTTACGTGAGTCCGATTTCTTTAAGTCTTTTAGCCAATGCTTCTGCAGCGGTTTCGGCTGGATAGGCAGCTTTACCGCCCGTTTGTTTTACGCAGGCGGGTAGCGGCGTTAGATCGAAGTCTGGGCGAGGATGAACAAAAAAGGGCATAGAAAAGCGGCGATCGCGGCTGCTGTTTGGATTGACAACGCGATGAGTTGTGCTTCTTAGCAATCCGTTGCTTAGTGCCTGAAGCATATCGCCTGTATCTACAATAATCTGACCTGGAATGGGTTCGATAGAGAGCCATTTGCCGTTGGCCTGTAGTAGCTCTAGTCCGGGCGTGGTCGCTTCGCAGAGCAGCGTAATCAGGTTGATGTCTTCGTGAGGGGCGGCTCTTTGGCTGTTGGGCGTATCTTCAGCTCTGATGGGAGGATAGTGAATAACGCGCAGAATCGTTTGGCCTTCTTTTACCTGAGTCGAAAAGAAGTCGGTGGGTTGCCCAAGGTACTGGGCGCAGGCCGCCATCAAATGATCGGCGCAGGTTTCTAATTCTTCGAAGAGAGTGGCCATTACGAGGCGAAATTGAGGAACTTCGCGAGGCCAAATATTATCGGGATAGTCAACCGGATGCTGGGTTGGCCGTTCTCTGCCAAGATGCCAAAATTCTTTCAAGTCTGGTGCGTTTGAGTCTTTAGCATGTTCTTTGCCAAACTGAGTAAAGCCTCTTTGCCCTTTAAGACTGGCAATTTCGTACTGAGCTTTAGTGTTGCTAGAGAGGGCAAAGAAGGCTTCTGCAGCGCCGTAGGCAGCCTCGATCATCCGTAGCTCTACGCCGTGGTTAACTAAAGCAAAGAAGCCAATTTTATGCAGGGCCTCTCCCAAATCTTGGACAAATTGGGTTGCTTTTTGTTGGTTGCTACCTATGAAGTCTTGCAGATTGAGGACGGGGATGGTTTGAGTCTTCATGGTTGAGCGGAGAAATGGATTTTTACGGCAAAGAATAAATGAAACTAAGTTTTAGTTTGGTTATCCTAACAAACTGCACCTTGTGCGATGAGGCGATAGACTTTAATAGAGACTAACGTCTTTTGTGATGATTTTTTTGAAGCAGATGCTGTCTATTTTGGGGCTGCTTCAGCTGTATTTATGGAATGAATAGTCTGCTTTGATGCTTGCTATAAAGTCTTTTTTGGTTGATAAATTTTTAACGGTTTGGTGGGCCGTTGTCATTGTTCTGCTGGCACTCCCTTTTGGCGTTTGGCTGGCAAACTATAGCGCGGCGGCTTCTGCCGAAACGGCTTGCTATGTTTCTAATGACCATCAGATTTGTTTGGAGAGTTTGCGCCGTAGCGCTCAGCGGTATTGGGAGTATCGAACGGTGATTAGTGTCGATGGCAAGGAGCAGCCGTTAGAGCTTTATAACTGTCGCGATCGCACTAGAACTTTACCGAGAGATGGGAGTACAATTCCGTTCTTAACAAACAAAACGGGCGATTGGGTCTGCCGGGTTTTTGAGCCGCCTCGTGCTCCTCAGCTAAGAGAGCGTGGGATAGTGGAGATACGGTAGAGGACGGTAGGGGTGAGCTGTCAGTGATGGGTTAGCGGGATGGCGTTCCGGCTGTGGTGTAGTTTTCTAGCAGGGCGATCGCGTTCTCTAGCGTGTCGGCTTCTGCTAAAGGCTTGTCTGTTCGCCAGCGTAAAATTCTAGGGAAGCGAACGGCAATGCCCGACTTGTGGCGTTTGGATTCGGCGATGCCTTCAAAGCCAATTTCGAAGACGTGATGGGGTTTGAGCGATCGCACTGGCCCAAATTTCTCCTGGGTGTGACGGCGAATCCAGCGGTCTAGTTTTTCAATTTCGGCGTTGTCTAACCCGGAGTAGGCTTTGGTAAAAGGGACGAGCGTATCGCCTTGCCAAAGGGCAAAGGTGTAGTCGGTAAAGAGGTTAGCTCGTTTGCCGGTGCCTGCTTGTGCGTATAGCAGCACGGCGTCTAGGGTCATCGGATCTACTTTGTGTTTCCACCAGTAGCCTCGTTTGCGACCTACTAGATATGGACTGTCTTGGGCTTTTAGCATGAGTCCTTCAGCGCCATTTTCTCGGGAGTGCGATCGCATCTCTTCAAGATCGTCAAAGGTCTCAAAAGACAGCGGCTTAGCGTAGCTGAGATATTCGTTCGGGTGGGCGTCTATCAAATTAACCAGCATGGCTCGGCGCTCTTGTAACGGCCTGGTGCGAATGTCTTCTCCTGCTGTTTCTAGTAAGTCGTAGGCCAAAAAATGCGCTGGATAGTCGGCCATGACTTTCTTCGTGACTTTTTTTCGGCCTAATCGTTTTTGCAGGAAGTTGAAGTCTAATGGGCGATTGTTCTCCCAGCAAACAATTTCACCGTCTAGTACAGTGCCTTCTGGCAACAGTCTTATCGCCGTCTCGAATTCGGGAAACTGATGCGTGATCAAATCTTCTCCGCGCGACCAGGTAAATGTCTGATCGGCCCGATGAATAAGTTGAGCACGAATGCCATCCCACTTCCATTCGGCCTGCCAGTTTGCCATATCCTCGGCAGCAAATTTAGCAACGTCAATAGGTGACGCTAAAAAGAAGGGGTAGGGCTGGCTAGGCTGAGTATCGGCGGCGTCTGGATTGATGAGCGCTGTGTAAAAGTCGGCGTTTGTTTCAATCGCTCCCATCAGCCGATGAGAGATAACGGCTTCGGTCAGCTGATACTCCTTAGAGAGCGCTTTAATTACGAGCTTGCTGCTCACGCCGACCCTAAAAGCGCCAGTCAGCACTTTATTAAGCACGAAAATCTCGTCGTCTTCGAGCGCGGCCCACCAGTCGATGACTAAATCTCTAATGGCGTTTTCATCGTCTTTGAGGCGCTTCACTTGAGGAATAATGTCTTCCATCCACGCCTTTAGGGGCGTATTGCTATTAGCGCTAGAAGCACCTGTTGGTTCTATTGGGGTATCTCGTAGCAGGAGCGCTATGGTTTCGGCTGTGTCACCCACATGGGATCTGCTCTCGTCAAACAGCCATTCTGGAATATCTGAGATCTGCAAAAAGATCTCCGTCAATATGCGCGAGGTAATTAGGCGCCTGCGAGTTTTGCCTAGCAGTAGATACAGCGCCCAAACCGCATTTTCTGGCGTTTCGATTCGAAAATACTGCTGTAGGGCCTTGACTTTCTCGTTAGTTGACGTAGTTGAATCAACGGCTCGAAAAAGCTGTGTAAATTGTTTCATCTTGCTGCTGAATGCAATGCTATGACGGCTGCCAGCTTCTCTAGGTCGCTGTGCGGTTGTCTTTTAGCAGTTGTCTTTTATCTTTGTTGGGGAATGCATCATTCTTACCCTGCGTGCGAACCCTGCGCATCTGCTAGAGGTCTATGATTTCTAGCGAGATTATCTTTGCTGCGACTTTTTTTTAATCTTTAATAATATTAAAAATTCGCAATTCCTGGTCAAATCAGGGTTATTACGCTTTAGGATGTTAAAGTTCGAAACACTTCGAGATAGTTGTTATTTCGCATTAAATAAATGTGAACACTCATTCATTTCGGCTAGTTTCGGTGTGACTCCCCAGGCTGATATGAAAAAAGTTAATGACAGTGCCAGCGTAAGCAGTGGTGCCAAGGCTAGTTTCTCTGCGGAGAATATCATCGGTTCTGATATGAGCGTTGATGCAAGGACGTCCGCCGCTATTGGTTCTATTGAGCGATCTGACAGTCCGGCTACGGAAACCGTTAAGCCCAAAATCAACAAGAGGAGTAGATCTAAGCCCAAAGTGGAAGAGACTAACGTGAGCGCCGCTAAGAGCCGGTCGATTGATCGTGCTGTTTCTAGTGCGATAGGTGATGCTGACTGTAGTTTGATGGGTTCTGAAGATCAGACTATTTCGAGTGCGTCGAAATATCGTCCGGTGGGTCAAAGTGGCGATCGCATTGCTATTTTCATTGATGGCTCTAATCTTTTCTATGCTGCTTCTCATCTCAACATAGAAGTGGACTATCGACGGTTGCTGACGACTTTAGTCGGCGATCGCCGTCTACTGCGGGCCTACTTCTACACAGGCGTTGATCCTCAGAATGAGAAGCAGCGCGGCTTCTTGCTATGGCTGAACCGTCACGGGCACCGCGTAGTTAGTAAAGAACTTACAAATATGCCAGACGGCTCGCGCAAGGCAAACATGCATGTAGAAATGGCAGTGGATATGATGCGTATCGCGGAGCATTGCCCAACGATTACGCTGCTAGGCGGTGATGGCAATCTGGCTTACGCACTCGAGGCGCTTAGCCAGCGCGGTATTTCGCTTGAAGTTGTGAGCTTACAGTCGATGACGAGTGACAGCTTGATTGACTTAGCTGATTCGTACGTAGATTTGGCTGATTTGCGCGATGAGATCAAGCGGTAAGGCTTTTTGCTAGATTTTATCTCGCTGCTAAGAAGGCTCTATAAACGAAAGCACCTTGGTCTAGCTAATGCTAGATCGAGGCGCTTTGGCGTGAACTTATTGGCTTTGAATCTATTGGCTTTCTTGCTGTCGGATTATTCAGGCTGACGCTTGCTGCTTGTTCGAGCAAAGCCAATGCAGGCGGCTGATACTAAAACAGATCCTGCGATCGCCCAAGGAGACGCTTCTGCGTAGTGCAGGTCACTGGCTGCATTTTGAGACACTAAATCTGCTTCAATGCCATTTTCACTCACAGGAACGGTCAAGATGTCTGCGTGGCCTGCTCGGGTGATTTGGACTTCCCAGTCTCCTTGAATCGCGATGTCTGGGGCAAAGTCAAAGCGGCCTTCGCTGTTGGTTACGCCTTTGGCCCAAATGCGTCCCGGCTGATTAGGCGCATAGATAGCGACATTTGCACCTTTTAGGGGTTCGCCGTTTGGAAACTCGGAGCGAAGCTCGATGCTTCTACCCGTTGCGGCTTGAGTTTGAGAATTAGAGAGGCTGTTAGCCTGATCTTTCAAGATGTAGTCGGTTTGCACCTGGTGGGCAAGTGCTTTCGATGATGCGACGGGGAGAGAGGCTACGCCTACTGCGGCAATGGCTAGAAGTTGGTGGCGGAGTCGCTGGCTCATAGAATTACCTTTCTCAGATCGTTACAAAAATGCGGTTACAGAAATTAGGTTTGCCCAGTTTAATCTAGATATAACGACTTAACTCGATTTAACTGAGCTTACTACCGACTGGCTAATTATTCTACGGGGCTTATTCTATGGGGTTTATTCTACGGGCAGGTCGTTCAGGTTGGCTGCGTCCCATTTTAAAACAGAAGATTCCACCCCTTCTGCCTGCTTACGCTTGGAGTCGGCTTCGAACCAGGCAATAATTTGCTCGTTGGTCAAAGACTCTATGGGCTGATCTAAGTCTTTAGCAATATATCCCAGCAGCTTGGCGGTAGAAATTGTAATGCGAGTGAGAAATTTTTCGGGCGTTGTCAGCAGCGCCGCATCTACGGCGGCGGACTCTTCTGGGGTTAAAAACTGAAGTGACATGAAAATTTGTGTAAAGTAAGGTCCGAATGGTCAGGGCTTGGCTGTGTTAGTCTGCTTTTCTTTGGTCTTGACTAGGTAGCCGCACTGATGCTCGCCGCCTACTAGCCAATGAGTGCGTTCTACAGAGCAGTCGGGTAGCGCGATCGCAAACATCGCTAGCTCATGGCCGCAAACCGTTGGGTAAGACTCTGCAATATGAGCGATCGCGCAATTATATTCAGTGATCACAAACGCATTGTCTGCTGCGTTAACTTCTGCCGCATCGATTTCTACCGTATCGACTTTTTCGGCATCGACTTTTTCAGCTATATGTTCTTCAGCTATATGACATTCGGCCATATAGCCTTCGGCCTGCCTTAGCTTTACCAAGGCTTGCATTCTGTCTTTGAGCGGCGCGTCGCCCAATCGCCTTTTATACTCTTTAGCCTTGCGCTGCCACTGATGCTTTAGTAGTTGGCTTACCTGCTCTGGCCCCATCGTGTCTGCGACGGTGTTTAGCAGCGATAGCGCGAACTGATCGTACTGATCGGGGAAATGCTCTCGCCCTTGGCGGCTGAGCTGGTAGAGGTGATTAGGGCGACCAATGCTGGCCTGACTGACCTGATGCTCAATAAGTTCGCTAGATTCTAGCGTTTTGAGATGGCGGCGGACGGCCTGTGGCGTGATTTGGAGATGGGAGGCGATCGCACTAGCGGTCGCTGTCCCGCGCTTTAGCAAAAAACGCAGGATATCCTCTCTTATAGATGTTTGGGGGGAAGATGTCTGTTGGGCAGTCATTTGCTGACGCGGGATGGCCGGATAAACGCTAGAAGGCATTGCCTCAGGTAGGATGGGCCTGAGTGACTATTTTAATCAGAGTGTTTACAATACTTTGGAAACACTTTGGTTGCTAAAGTATTGTTCTTACAGTAACCTTTAAACAGTTAAACAACATCTGTGTTGCTTTAGTGTTTGCATTCTAGTCTAGACTACTGGCAATTATCATTAGCCAATTTCTATCGACCTGTTTCAATCGCTGACGCACTGCCTATGTATCTCCTTTGTAACTCCACGTCTTCGTAATTAAAATGAGTGACAGCAATCCCAATCAGGGTTCCGATAAAAGTCTCGAAATTATGCGGAACTTTGCCCAAAGCTACGCTAAACGTACTGGCACTTACTTCTGCCAGGATTTGGGTGTGACTGCTGTCGTCTTAGAGGGATTGGCAAAGCACAAGGATGATTTAGGTGCGCCGCTATGTCCCTGCCGCCATTACGAAGATAAAGAAGCTGAGGTCAAATCCGCTTTTTGGAACTGCCCTTGTGTACCCATGCAAGAGCGTCAAGAATGCCACTGTATGCTGTTTCTTACCGAAGAGAATCCGTTCTCGGGCACCGAGACAGAAATTACTTTCGAGCAGATTAGAGAAGAGACCGGCGCGGTTAAGTCATAATCCGCAGCTACTGGCTCTGCTAATTCTTTTGCTTTACTAATTCCACTTACTGCTTCTTCTTTACTGCCCCCTTTTCCTGCCTACAAGCAGGTTGCTTGCCACCCATGAGTTCTAGCGTTCAATCTGTCGTCAGTCAGCCCTATAAGTACGGTTTTGTTACTGATATTGAAGCCGATTCGCTTCCTCGCGGGCTGAGCGAAGAGGTCATTCGTGCCATTTCAGCTAAGAAAAACGAACCTCCGTTCATGTTGGATTTTCGGCTCAAGGCTTATCAGCGCTGGCTGAAGCTAGAAGAGCCAGCATGGCCCAACGTCGCTTATCCCCCCATCGACTATAACGATATCGTCTATTATTCTGCGCCTAAACAGGCAGAGAAGAAATTAGACAGTTTAGATGAGGTTGATCCGACGCTGCTAGAGACGTTTGACAAGCTAGGCATTTCTCTGTCCGAACAAAAGCGCTTGGCTAACGTAGCGGTTGACGTTATTTTTGACAGCGTTTCAATTGCGACAACCTTTAAGGCAGATCTCGCTAAACACGGCGTCATTTTTTGCTCTATCTCGGAAGCAATTCAAGAACATCCAGAACTCGTTAAAAAGTATATTGGCAGCGTTGTTCCTGTTGGTGATAACTACTTTACAGCGCTGAACTCGGCTGTGTTTACGGATGGCTCATTCGTTTATATTCCAAAGGGCGTAACCTGTCCGATGGACTTATCTACTTACTTCCGCATCAACAATGGTGATTCTGGGCAGTTCGAACGTACGCTAATTGTGGCCGAAGAAAGAAGCTCGGTAACTTATTTGGAAGGCTGCACTGCGCCTATGTATGACAGCAACCAGCTGCATGCGGCAGTCGTTGAGCTAGTAGCGCTAGATGATGCTGAGATCAAGTACTCTACCGTGCAAAACTGGTATGCCGGAGATGAGAATGGCAAAGGCGGTATCTATAACTTTGTGACGAAGCGAGGACTGTGCAAGGGTAAGAATTCAAAAATTTCCTGGACTCAGGTAGAAACAGGATCAGCAATTACCTGGAAGTATCCTAGCTGTGTTTTGGTGGGCGATAATTCCGTCGGTGAGTTTTATTCTGTCGCGCTAACGAACCACCGTCAGCAGGCTGATACAGGCACCAAGATGGTGCACGTAGGCAATAACACGCGCAGCACGATTATTTCTAAAGGAATCTCGGCGGGTAAGTCTAAAAATAGCTACCGAGGTTTGGTGCAGGTCAATCCGAAGGCAGAGGGTGCTCGCAACTATTCGCAGTGCGACTCTATGTTGCTAGGCGATACGTCTAACGCCAATACGTTTCCGTACATTCAGGTGCAAAATAGTTCGGCTCAAGTAGAGCATGAAGCCTCTACTTCCAAGATTGGTGAAGACCAGTTGTTTTACTTTGCGCAGCGAGGGATTTCTCCAGAGGACGCGGTTTCGATGATAATCAGCGGCTTTTGCCGTGACGTGTTCAATGAGCTACCAATGGAGTTTGCGGCTGAAGCTGACAAGCTGCTAAGCCTCAAGCTAGAGAATTCTGTTGGATAAGAAGAACGGCTTAAGGAGAACTGGTTTTAGGAGAGTGACTAAATGATTAATGAGAAGGCTGAAACTATTCTTTCTGTTCGCAATCTTCACGCTAGCGTTGAGGGTACAGAGATTCTCAAAGGCGTGAACTTTGAGGTAAAGGCGGGTGAAATTCACGCCATTATGGGCCTGAATGGTTCGGGCAAAAGTACTTTTTCGAAGGTGCTTGCTGGTCACCCAGACTACGAAGTTACTTCTGGAGAAGTCATCTTTAAAGGAAGCAACCTTTTAGATCTAGAGCCTCATGAGAGAGCGAACACAGGCGTGTTTTTGGCCTTTCAGTATCCATTGGAAATTCCGGGTGTTAGCAACCGCGACTTTTTGCGAGTGGCTTACAACGCTCATCGCAAGGCCAACGGCGAAGAAGAAATAGACGTGTTCGATTTTGACGAGCTAGTAGAAGAGCGCTCTGAGATTGTCGAAATGGACGTAAGCTTTTTAGATCGCAGCGTGAACGAAGGCTTCTCGGGCGGCGAGAAGAAGCGAAATGAAATCCTTCAGATGGCGCTGTTAGAGCCTACGCTGGCCATTTTGGATGAGACGGACTCGGGATTAGATATCGACGCGTTGAAGACTGTTTCAAGCGGTGTGAACCAACTGAGCAACGACCAGAATGCGACAGTTTTGATTACTCACTATCAGCGGTTGTTGAACTATATCGTGCCGGACTATGTGCATGTGATGTCGCAGGGGCAGATTGTGAAGACGGGCGGTAAGGAACTAGCTCAGGATTTAGAGTCTCGTGGGTACGACTGGATTACGGCTGAGCAGCAGGCGGTGGCCTAGGATGAGCAATAGAATGGACGCGACGGTAGGCTCGGTGGAGCCGCTGACAGATAATTTGGCTGAGAAAAAATTGGCAGGTGGCTCGACGGCTGCGGCTCGCCGAGAAGCTTACCTTAAGCATTTGACTGGGCAGGCGAAGGCCGCAGCGGATGAGTCTGGTTTAGGACTGAAGCCTCTACGTGAGCGGGCTTTGGGCTTAGTGAGCGATCGCACCTTTCCCCATGGCAAAGATGAAGAATGGCGGTTCACCGACCTGACTGATTTGCTGGCGCTGCCGTTAGAGCGAGCAAAACCGACAAAGGCTTCGTCATCAGTCGTTCAGAACGCTGTGCCGCTGGTGAGTGAGCATTGCCTGGTAACCGTTAACGGTTATTACGACGCTGAGCTTTCGACAACAGAGAAGCAGATCGAAGGGGTCGTGATCGCGCCGCTATCTGTGCTGCTAGGTAACCCTGCCTATAGCCAAAAGGTTGGCGCTGCGATCGCAAGTAAGCTCGCTCAAATTCAAGGCGGCTCTGAAGTATTTACGGCGTTGAACACGGTGGGGTTTGCCGATGTGATGGTGGTGTGGGTAGGCGCTGAGACAGCGGTTGATGCCCCTATTTGTATTGCTCACGGTTCTCAAGATGGAGCAATCGCTCATCTGCGCACGTTAGTAATGGCCGAGCGCCATGCCGAGCTTACGTTAGTTGAGTCTTTTTGGGGCGATGACGAGCAGCCGCGCTGCAACAACAGCGTGACCGAAATTTGGCTGGAAGAAGGGGCGCGGGTAAATCATATTCGCCTGCAAGATGAGGGCGATCAAACCTTTCATATTGCAAAAACGGCGGTTTCACAATCTGCTAACAGTCGCTATCAGTGCACCGCTCTAGATTTAGGCGGGCAGCTCTCTCGTCATCACCTAGAAGTGTACCAAGCAGGCCCTCAAACCGATACGCACCTTTATGGACTGAGCGCACTGAGTAATCAGCAGTTGGCGGATACTCACAGTCTGCTGACGCTGACCTATCCGCATGGTAGCGCTACGCAGATTCAGAAAAACGTAGTGGACGATCGCGCTCATGCGGTGTTTAACGGCCGAGTTTACGTGGCTCGAAACGCGCAGCTCACAAACGCTTCGCAGCTTAATCGAAACCTGCTGCTCTCTAGTAAGGCGAGGATAGATACTAAGCCCGAGCTAGATATTGTCGCGGACGATGTGAAGTGCGCTCATGGGGCAACGGTTAGCCAGCTACAGGCAGACGAAGTGTTCTACTTACAAAGTCGCGGCATCTCGGCAGCGCAGGCACAGCGGCTGTTGCTTTACGGGTTCGCTATGGAGATTGTAGAAAAGATTTCTGTTGCGCCTTTAAGAGAAAAGCTGGGCGATCGCATCTCTGCCTGGACTCGTTAGATTTTCTGTTCGGTATACCCTTTCTAAATATTTTTTTGACCGGCTGCTTGTACATCCTTTTCTCGGTCTAGTTATGACACTAACTGCCCATAGCATTCCTTCTCCTACGGATCTTTCATCCACTTCATCTTTAGCAGACGAAGTTCGCGCAGACTTTCCTATCCTTCACCAAGAAATCAACGGCAAGCCGCTGGTCTATTTGGACAACGCGGCAACCTCTCAGAAGCCGAAGTCTGTGATTGATGCGATGGTGCATTACTACGAATTCGATAATGCTAACGTTCACAGAGGTGTCCATACGCTAAGCGGGCGAGCGACCGAGGCTTATGAGGGTGCTCGCGATAAAGTTGCTGACTTTATCAACGCAGCTTCTCGCGATGAGATCGTCTTTACCCGTAACGCGAGTGAGGCTATTAACCTAGTGGCCTACGCTTGGGGCCTAAGCAACCTGGAAAAGGGCGATGAGATCCTGCTTTCGGTGATGGAGCATCACAGTAACCTGGTGCCCTGGCAAATAATCGCACAGCGTACTGGCGCGGTGCTAAAGCATGTGCCGCTAACGGATTCTCAAGAATTTGATATTTCTGCCTATCGACAGCTTTTAGGGAATAGAACAAAGATAGTCGCCGTTAACCACGTCTCGAACACGCTGGGCTGCGTTAATCCGGTAGCTGAGGTGGTAGAAGCTGCGCAGCAGTACGGTGCGAAGGTCTTAATCGATGCCTGCCAGAGTGTGCCACATATGCGCGTGGACGTGCAGGCAATTGGCTGCGATTGGCTGGTCGCTTCTGGTCATAAAATGTGTGGGCCAACGGGCGCAGGCTTTTTGTACGGTAAGTTGGATGTGCTAAAGGCAATGCCGCCGTTTTTGGGGGGTGGCGAAATGATTCAGGACGTGGGCTTAACCCAGTCTACCTATGCTGAGCTGCCTCACAAGTTTGAGGCTGGGACGCCAGCTATCTGTGAAGCGGTTGTTTTAGGCGCAGCGGTTGATTATCTTAATAAAATTGGTATAGATCGGATTTCTGAGTACGAACATCAGCTAACGGCTTACTTGTACGAGCAGATTACTCAGGTGCCAAAGGTTAAGCTGTATGGGCCAAAGCCGCAGGCAGATGGGACAGGGCGAGCGGCGATCGCTACTTTTACCGTTGAAGGCCTTCATGCCCAAGATTTGTCTACATTTTTAGATCAGTCAGGCGTTGCTATTCGTTCAGGGCATCACTGTACGCAGCCATTGCATCACTTATTAGGCGTAAATTCTACGGCTAGAGCTAGCCTGTACTTTTACAACACACCGGCCGAGATAGATACGTTTATTGCGGCGTTGAGAGAGACCATTAACTTTTTTGGCAATATTTTTGAGTAGTTTTGAGTCATCTACAGGTTAGATTTTCTCGTAAGTTTCTGTAGTCCTGCTCGTACAAAGTTCTCCTCTAGCAATGGTGGAGTAAGATGCTGAGTGAGTAATTACGGGCCGGAATGCCATAGCGGCAGCGCTATTTACCTTTTTTGAGGACGAAGCGCTAGGTACTTATCTAAATCATCTGCTAGTGCAGCGGCAGATTGTAGATTTAGATGCAGATAGATAGCGCTATTACGACCGATCGAGTTTGTCAAATTGTTCTGCAGAGCTATCAAACGGCTGACTCTGTTGTCGCCCGAATTACTAACAACGGCCCGCCGATTTTGAGTCCTAGCAGAAAGTGCACGTTCGATCTATCTTTGACGACTAAGCCGATTGGTTAGGGCGCGAGAATGGGATGAGCCATTAGCTATCAAACTGTGGTTGACTTGCCTAAAGGAAGCCTGGAATACCCTCAAAGCGAAGACGGCAAAACTATCTTCACGCTTGAGATTCCTAAGTTGGCGGCAGCGGCGGTATTGAACGTTTGTAGCTAGCTACGGGAATCCTAACGATTAAGAAAACTAGCGCTGAGCATGGTTGCTTTTTAATTAATAGAATGTCAATTCTCTCAAAGCAATCTGTTCCACGGTCGGCGGCTGATCTTTGTGAAAGCCATCTTTTAGGTAGCGTTCGCGCAGTGGCTGATAGCAACATGACGCATAGTGAACGGGTTGCCGTGCAAGTTAATGAAATGCCAGCAGATACTGCTATCAAACAAACGGTCGCCTTGACTAATACTGCTTCTTCTGACGCTCCGACTGCTTGTGATCGGACAACAGAGCAGAAAATCTTGCAATCGCTCTGTGCACATCCGCTGCTTTATAGCGGAAATTTGGCGGCGGCGGCACAAATCATTACGGCTTCGACGGCTGCAATGCTACATCTAGACCGAGTGAGCCTGTGGCAGTTTGAGAATGCAGAATTACGGCTAGTTGATCGTTACGATAGCAGACAGAATCGGCATGTTCAGGGTGAGGCGATCGCTGAGGAAGTTTGTGCTTCTTACCTAGCTGGAACCGGTCTAATTGCGGATGAGACGTTGGCAGGTCGCGCTGAGCTGGCGGTTGAAGATGTTGCTCTGGCAACCTCTGGTGAGGTGTCTCCACTTGATTGCTTGGTCGAAAAAAAGTTGATTTGCTGTGCGCCTGGTGCTTTTCTAGAGGTGATGGTGCGCAGTCGGGGAAAGGCGGTTGGCATTTTATGGTGCGAGCGGGTTCAGGCTCAGAGCTGGAGCGCTTTAGAGAAGTCAATGATGCTCTCGGTGAGCTTGCTGACAGCGGCGGCGGTAGATTCTGTTGCCCAAACGGCACTCTCATCTACGCTAGATAAGCAAAATTTTTATCTGAAGCGAGAAACGATTGAGCGCGAGCAAGCGGAACAAGCCTGGCAAGAGAGCCAGCGCTTTATCCAAGGCATTATTGATGCGAGTACCAATATTCTGTACGTGGATGAATTTGTGGATGGCCGCAATATTTATATTAGCCGCTGGATTGTGAATGTCTTGGGCTATGAGGCTTACGAGATTCAGAAGCTGGGGACACGGTATTTAGAGAAACTGGTGCACGCAGATGAAAAGGCGCTGATGATCTTAGAGCGCCAGAAGCTGTCTGCGATTAATGACGGTGAAGTGGTTGAAAATGAGTACCGTTTTCGGCATCGTCAGGGTAACTGGCGGTGGCTGCTGTGCCGTGAAACGGTTTTTCAGCGGGGTGCGGACGGACAGCCAACTCAGATTTTTGGGACGGCTACTGATATTACCAAGCGTAAGCACGCTGAGGTCGCGCTTCAGGAGTTTAACCGGGAGCTAGCTCGACTGGCTAGTATGGATGGGCTGACGCAGGTTGCCAATCGCCGGTCTTTTGACAGCTACTTAACACAAGAATGGCAGAATGTTGGCTCTGGACGGTCTTCTCTGGCGCTGATTTTGTGCGATATCGATTACTTTAAGAGCTTTAACGACACTTATGGCCATCAGGCGGGCGATGTTTGCCTGCGTCGGGTGGCTCAGGCCATAGAGCGGGCGGTGAAGCGGAGCACAGATTTAGTCGCTCGCTATGGTGGTGAGGAGTTTGCGGTTGTTTTGCCAAACACAGATGCGGATGGCGTACAGCAAGTGGCTAAGGGCATTCAAGAAGAAATTCAGCAGCTCGATATTCCCCATAGGCAATCTGGTGTTAGTAAGTGCATTACGCTGAGTTTGGGCATTTCAGTGGTGACTTCGACTGAGAATGGCCATCCGGATATGCTGGTGGCTGCCGCCGATCAAGGGCTTTACCAGGCTAAGTACGAAGGACGCGATCGCTACTGCACGGGCAAGTTAGATATTCCCCAAGTGACGTCCTAGTTGATGAGAGCTAATGGCGTTTGTCAAGGATGTATAGATGCCAGTATCGTGAGTCTTTAGTATTAAGACTTGGGTTCTTAGCGCGCGATGAAGACGAATGCGGCACGTTTTTTAGATTCACTACAGGTTGATTACGAGCAGTTGACTTACGATGTCGATCTTGCAGACTTGAGTGCAACTTCGACGGCTCGAAAGTTAGGATTGCCTGCCGATCAGGTGTTTAAGACTTTGGTGGTAGAGGGCGATCGCACTGGCGTGGCGCTAGCGGTTATTCCAGGCAGCTATCAGCTAGATCTGAAGGCGTTGGCTAGCGTCAGTGGCGATCGCAAGGTGGAGACGGTGGCGCTCAAGCGGGTTCAGCCTTTAACCGGATATGTTCGTGGCGGGGTGACGGCGTTGGCTTGTAAAAAGACCTATCCCATTTTTTTAGATGAGTGGGCGCAGGTATACGAGCGCATTGCGGTGTCGGCGGGTCGTCGAGGGCAGATGCTGTTTTTGCAAACTTCGGACTATATGAAGGCGACGGGCGCTCTGGTTGGGTTGATCTCGAATGTGTTGAAGTAGGCTGCTGGCTTTGGCTGCCGTGACTTTTCGGTCTTGGCTTTTGTCTTGGCTTTGTATTCCATAAAGGCGATCGCGCTTTTTGCTTCTACTGCTCTTCCTTTTGAACCAAGAACATATATCCGCGACCTCTAATTGTAACGATGAACTTAGGATCTTTGGTGTGGTCGCTAAGCTTGATTCGTAGCCGCGAGATATGTACATCTACGGTTTTAGTATCGGCTGCGCTGCTAACGTCGTAGCCCCAAAGCGCATGAAGAATTTCTCCGCGCGAGAAAATGTAGCCAGGTCTGTTTGCTAAGAGCTCTATGAGCCTAAACTCTATCTCGGTGAGGCGGAGTTGATGGCTTCCTCGGTAGGCTTTTCGGGTGCTAGGGTCGATTGTGATCTGACCGATCTTGATGATCTGACTGCTGGGCGTTTGATGAGGGCTTTGGCTTTCACTCTCACTACGGGCCGGGTTTTCAGCGTTAGGACTAGGAACCCGTCTTAGGATTGAACGGATGCGAGCGATTAGCTCTTTTGTAGAGAAGGGCTTAACGATGTAGTCATTAGCGCCCATTTCTAGACCGGTGACTCGATCGGCAGAGCTGCCTAATACGGTGGCAATGATGATGGGCACGTCTGAGATTTGGCGGATAGCTTGGCAAACTTGCAACCCGTTCATACGCGGCATTAGCACATCTAAAATAACGAGGTCTATAGTGCCAGCCGCAGCATTAAAGCTATCTAGCGCAGCTTGCCCATCAGCAGCAGCGATGACTTGATAGCCAGCTGCACTAATACTGGTGACTAGCGCATGTCGGGTGCGGTTGTCGTCTTCGGCGATGAGAATTAAAAAACTTGGCTTACTCACTGAGCGATTTTAAAAAAGTTGTTGTTAGGGGTGGCCTGAAATGGGATATGTAAGGAAAGTGCGTGTTTAGATGGCAGAACGATAAGCTTGAGCGTTTGTAAATGGGGGTAGCAGAATTGATAGGGGGTAGAAAAATAATGGGTAGTGCACCTGTGGCGAAGCGCAGTCAGCTGGCGTTGGCAATGTTTCGCAATTTAGCTACTCATTTAGCGACTAAATAACGGCTAGAGAATGGCTAGCGCGCGATAAGGCTAGATAGCGGTAAAAAGTTTTAGCAAAACTTCGATAGAGATGAATTCTCCCTACCCGTTGATTCAAAGTCTGCTTTTAGGGACAACCATTCTCTAAATGAAGGAGAACGGCTGTCGAAAGTTATATCCAAGTTCCTACAGATATCTAAATATATAGGCGGCCACTAAAACAAGTGCTTTAGGAAAAAAACTTCCGACTTGGCTGCTATTTGGCTACGAATAATTTCTAAATGTTCTCTGCAAGGCTTAATTCTCATTTGGCTAGAGCGAGGTTTGTGTTGCTACAAATAGAAATCAAGAATTGCGATTTGACCGACTACGCTGAGGCTCTCTTGGTTGGTATAAGTCGATTCCTTACGGTATCGATTTCGCCAACAATGTGGCCTGAAGATACTGGTATCAGACAGCTATACAGAATATATTCGAACTGCTTAGGGACATTTCCTAGCTAGATCTACGTTGACCTTCTTCTGTCGTCTAGGAATGCATATGTGCTCTTCTCACGCTTCTTGATTGCTGAAAGTGAGAATATTTTTAGACTTCTTTCTAGACTAATTAGCTCGGATAATTTTAGTGAGCGAAAGTTCTTAACATAAGGATACAAAGTTAACAGAATATTTCGTATTCTCGATTTTAGTTGATGCTTGTTACTACATTAATAGTGTCTGCCTATAGAGGTTTCAGTTGCCCTAACCAGTTGTTTAGATCTTTCTATCGGCTATTAATTTTCTGCTTTGCGATCGCTATTTCAAGTTCCTTCTGACTTAGTTCTTCGTACGAGCCGTGTCGTTAACACGCTCGATACTTCTTTGTTCTGTTTTTGTGTTGGGCTTTGCTCGATGGTGATGGTCTATTTTGCTGGCTACAAATTTTGCTGGCTACACTGTGCGATCGCCCACTTCTTGTAACCTGATGCTCTAGACTGATGTTTTCAGTATTTAGCTATAAAGGGAAGCCCAGGCTTATGCGACTGTCTCAGATGCTTTTTGTCACGCTGCGAGAAGATCCGGCGGAGGCAGAAATTCCTAGCCATAAGCTTTTGCTGCGGGCGGGCTACATACGTCGCATTTCTAGTGGGCTTTATGCGTATCTACCGCTGCTGCTGCGAGTATTAAACAAAATTTCTAACGTGGTGCGTGAGGAGATGAACGCGACGGGGGCGCAGGAGTGCCTGCTGCCGCAGCTTCAGCCTGCCTCGCTGTGGCAAGAGTCGGGGCGCTGGGATACCTACACCAAAGCTGAAGGAATTATGTTTGCGTTGGATGACCGCAGAGGTCAGGAGCTGGCGCTTGGGCCGACGCACGAAGAGGTGATTACGGCGGTCGCTCGAGATATGATCCGCTCTTACCGTCAGCTACCGACGCACCTTTACCAGATTCAGACCAAGTTTCGCGATGAGATTCGGCCTAGATTTGGCCTGATGCGGGGGCGGGAGTTCATCATGAAGGATGGCTATTCGTTTCATGCAGATGCGGAGAGCCTGAAGCAGACTTACGACGATATGTATCAGGCGTATAGCAATATTTTGCGACGCTGTGGGCTGGCGTTTCGGGCGGTGGATGCGGACTCGGGTGCGATTGGCGGCTCTGGCTCTACGGAGTTTATGGTGCTGGCCGAAGCCGGTGAGGATGAGGTGCTGTATACCGAAGATGGCAATTATGCGGCGAACGTAGAAAAAGCAGTTTCGCTACCTGCGGATGCGGTGCCGTCTAAGTTTGATAGCTATGAGAAGCGCGAGACGCCTGATACGGCGACGATCGCAAAAATGGCCGAATTTTTGGACTGCTCGCCGACGCAGGTTGTGAAAGATGTGCTGTATCAGGTGACGTTTGACAACGGGCGGCAGGTGCTGGTGATTGTGAGCATTCGCGGCGACCAGGATGTGAATGAGACGAAGTTGCAAAATGCGCTGACGAATATGGCAAGGAGTATGGCGCATCTACGGTTTTATCGCTGGAGGTGCCCGATGAAGAGGCGCAGGGGAAGTGGGCGACAAAGCCGCTGCCGCTGGGCTATATTGCGCCTGATTTATCAGATGACTACATCGGAAAAGTAAAAGATTTGGAGCCAGCGTTTTTGCGACTGGTTGATGAGACGGCGGTGCCGCTGAAAAATTTTGCGACCGGATCGAATGAGAGCGGGTTTCATGTGGTGGGCGCGAATTGGGGCCAGGAGTTTGAGCTGCCAAAGCGTCGGGTGGATGTGCGGACGGCGGCGGCGGGCGATCGCGCAGTTCATGACCCAACACAACTCATCCAAACGGCAAGGGGCATCGAAATCGGCCATATTTTTCAGCTTGGCAACAAGTATTCCACGGCGCTAGGTGCGACCTATACCAATGAAGATGGTAAGGATGTGCCGCTGGAGATGGGCTGCTATGGCGTGGGCGTTTCGCGGCTGGCGCAGGCGGCGGTGGAGCAGTCTTATGACAAGAATGGGATTATTTGGCCAATTGCGATCGCGCCTTATCACGCCATTGTGGTGGTTCCGAATATTGGTGATGAAGACCAAATGTCAGCCGCCGAGAAGCTTTATGACGAACTGAATACGGCTGGTGTGGAGACGCTGCTAGATGATCGCAAAGAGCGAGCGGGTCGTAAAGTTTAAAGATGCGGAGCTAGTGGGCATTCCGTTTCGGATTGTGACCGGGCGATCGCTCAAAGATGGCAAAGTAGAGGTCGTTAAGCGGGCCAACGGTGAGGCCGAAGACATCTCGCTTGATCAGGTGGTGGCGACGGTAAAGGGTTGGATCGCAGCGGAGATAGGCTAGACTAAATGGAGAATTATTACCGTTGTTCTTTCTAGCCTTTTGCTGCTGATTTCGCCTGTGGGCTTTGTGCTCGATCAGGTCGCTGAAGATTCGATTCGTTCGCGCTTGGTGGGGGCGGAGAGCCTGCAAGTGCGGGTGGATAACGGCTCGCCGGTGCAGCTTTTGCAGGGTCAGGTGAACCGGGTGCGGATTGCGGGGCGAGGCATTTTGCCTACGGCTGATTTGCGCATTGAGGTGGCTGAGCTAGAAACCGATCCGATTGATTTGGAGTTTAACAGCCTGCGAAACGGTGAGGTGGTGCTAGACAAACCGCTGCAAGGGGCGCTGCGGCTGGTGCTGACGGAGGAGGATTTGAATCGCTATTTGGCGTCGGATGCGGTGGCTGAGCGGCTGAGCAGGCTGCAGATTGGCGGGCTGAATCCGGCTCAGGCTAGGGAGCGCGATCGCTATAAAATCAACAATCCGTCGATTCAGTTTTTGCCGGATGACCGGCTGAAGATTTCGCTGGAGCTGGCGGATTTGGTGCAGGGTGGGGCTTTACAGATTGATGCGGAGTCGGGGCTGAGCGTTTCGGCGGGCGATCGCCTGATTTTGACTGAGCCGATGCTGAGCGTGAACGGTCGCCTGCGCCGCGCGACTGGTGAAGACGCTGCTAGGCAGTGTGAATGAGCGTCTGAGCTTGCAGCGGTTGGAGCGATCGGGGATAACGGCGCGAGTGATTGATTTTTCTGTGCAGCCGGATGGGTTAGAGCTGGCGATGTGGGTAAGGGTCGATCCGAGTGTGACTGCGCCTAGCATGGCGGCGGCTGAGGCGGGCGCTTCAGACTAGCTGATCGGAGGCTAGGCGTTGCTGGTGGGCGGTGAGTATCTGGAAGCGGTTGATGCAAGTTGCATAGGGCGGACTCGGTTTACCGCTGCTGTGTTTGCTGATCGTGCTGTGATATGGACGGGAATTGATGCAGGGTGGGTGGTGTCGGAGGATGAAGGGTCGGAAGGTTGCAGGGTAGTCGGAAACGGTTGCAGGTAGTCGGAACGATGCAGGGTAGTCGGGAATGGTTGCAGGGTAGTCGGGAGCGATTGCAGGGTGGTCGGGAATGATTGCAGGGTAGTCGGGAATGATTGCAGGGTAGTCGGAAACGGTTGCAGGGTAGTCGGAAACGGTTGCAGGGTAGTCGGGAGCGATTGCAGGGTAGTCGGGAATGATTGCAGGGTGGTCGGAAACGGTTGCAGGGTAGTCGGGAGCGATTGCAGGGTAGTCGGAAACGATTGCAGCGCGGACTTAGCTAAACCATCTCTTCTTTATGCGCCCAAAAATGCTGTCTGTCTGATGTTGAGCTGATGACTCGATTGCTTGCTGGATAACTTCTAGCTTTCCTTTAGACTTGAGTGTGTTGGGATGATCAGGGCCAAGCATACTCTTCAACGATGCTGACGAGCCTCAGACATAGTGACAGCAGCTTCGGGTAAGCGATTGGTGTTGTCGTAGAGCAGCGCCAAGTTATTCAGACTGGTGGCGGTGTCGGGATGGCGATCGCCCAGTTCGGCTTTATAGATTTCGAGCGCTTGCAGATAGAGCGGTTCGGCCTCGCCATAGCGCCCCTGCGACTCGTACAGTCCTGCCAAGTTATTCAGACTGGTGGCGGTGTCGGGATGGCGATCGCCCAGTTCGGCTTTCCTGATTTCGAGCGCTTGCAGATAGAGCGGTTCGGCCTCGCCATAGCGCCCCTGCGAGTCGTACAGTGCTGCCAAGTTATTCAGACTGGTGGCGGTGTCGGGATGGCGATCGCCCAGTTCGGCTTTCCTGATTTCGAGCGCTTGCAGATAGAGCGGTTCGGCCTCGCCATAGCGCCCCTGCGACTCGATACAGTGCTGCCAAGTTATTCAGACTGGAGGCGGTGTCGGGATGGCGATCGCCCAGTTCGGCTTTCCAGATTTCGAGCGCTTGCACGATAGAGCGGTTCGGCCTCGCCATAGCGCCCCTGCGACTCGTACAGTGCTGCCAAGTTATTCAGACTGGAGGCGGTGTCGGGATGGCGATCGCCCAGTTCCGCTTTCCTAATTTCGAGCGCTTGCAGATAGAGCGGTTCGGCCTCGCCATAGCGCCCCTGCGACTCGTACAGCGTTGCCAAGTTATTGAGACTGGAGGCGGTGTCGGGATGGCGATCGCCCAGTTCGGCTTTTCTGATTTCGAGCGCTTGCAGAAGAGCGGTTCGGCCTCGCCATAGCGGCCCTGCGATTTGTACAGTAATGCCAAGTTATTCAGATTTAGTGCGGTGTCGGGATGGCTATCGCCCAGTTCGGCTTTACTGATTTCGAGAGCTCTTTTCCAGCACCGTTCTGCGTCCTCCCACTGGCTCAAACTTTCATAAAATCGCCCTGGCCCTATGCAGCACCAAGTTTTATCATCTTTGCTCAAAGCCGCTGTCCACCGTAGCGCAACTTCCTCAAAATGCGGAACGGCTTCTGCCATCTGTGCGCGTACTGCCACCGTCACCGCCTGCGGTATCGTCTTCGCCAATTTCGTCATCCCCACAGCAAAACCGACCTGCAAATCTCCACTGACGGCCAGCTCGCCTCGCTTCACCGCAAAAAACTCTCTCACCAGCGGATGCACCCGGTAGCGCAGCGCCTTTTGCGGCTCCTCCACCCTTTGCAGCAAATTTACCCGCAGCAGTTCCGCCTGCGCCTCTTCCAAATCCTCCTCATCCATCCCCGTCTGCGCCTGCACCCAGGCCGCCGCCACCCAATCCCAAACTATTGGCGCTGCCGCAAACAGCCCCAGCAAACCCGCCAGCGCTTTCGCCGCCTCACTCAACGGCTCCCAGCTCACCTCAAACGCCGCCGCCACGCCTAGCTCCGCCGTCATCTCTGGATGCGTCTGCATCAGCGCCCTTGCTGCCAGTCGCTTATCCGCCAATCGCTCTAGCAGCTTTGCTATCGAAAGCTCAGGCCGCTGCTGCAAATGCCATCCCACCAGCTCAATGCCCAGCGGCAAATATCCTACCCACCCGCACAGCCGCTTCGCCTCCGCCAACTCTGCCTCAACTCGCGTTGCACCTGCCAAACTTGACAGCAGTTCCAGCGCCGCCTCTGGCACCAGCACCTCCAGCGCCAACCGCTGAGCCACCGGCAATATCGCCGTCCGCGTCGTCAGCAGCACCCGAAATCGCCCGTCGCCCATGCCTTCGCTGGGTAGCATCGCCTTTAGCGCCCCATAGTCCTGCACATCATCTACAACTATCAGCACCGCCCCTTCCCCCGGCCACCGCGCACAGCACCAAGCAACCGGCGCTTCCGTCTCCTCCGGCACTACCAAATTCAAATAATCTCGCGCAAAGCTAACCATCTGCGGCGCAATCGGCTCCACCCCTCGCAGCCAGCACACCCCACCCGGAAAAGCATTGCCGTCGCGCCGCGCATACTGCCACGCCAGCTCCGTTTTGCCTACGCCGCCCATGCCCACCGCCGCCGCAATATTCACCTGCTGATTCTGCGTCAGCAAAGCATCTACATCCGCTAAGTCTTGCTCGCGGCCTACAAAAACGCCGACATTGCTAACCGGCAAATTGTTTGGGGTGCTTAACTCTGGCGGTGCCTCTCCCGCCGCCTGTAGTCAAAAGTTGTAAGTATTGTTTTGGGTTGCAATGTTGCCAAGGTTAACTGTTGCAATTTTGTCAGCCAGCTTCGTCAAATTTGGAAACGATCCGCTATCCGCCGCTGCTGCTACGACCGTTTCTTCCATCGCCGCTTTCACATCCGGCTGCGCGGCGGCGACCTGCTTCACCTCTTCCAAAATTTCAACATCAATCACGTTTGGATCGCTCACCGCTGCCAACCGCTTCGCCGTCTCAGGTGAGTGCTGCCTTAGCTGACTCAACCATCGCTGCGCTGCTTCGACAACGCCTTCGCCAATTTTGCCGGTGGCTCCAGCAGTGATGCCGCCAGCAACGGCGGTCAGGGCTGCGATCGCCAAAGTAATAGGATCCATAGCAGTAGTTAGGAGGATTAGAATGATTTACGCTCACTCTACATCAATTTTCCTGGGTCACATTCCGGCGAATGTAGGGTGATAATAAAGATATTTTGATGGCGGTCGTTATAGGCAGTCGTTGTAGGTATAGGAGGCGCAAATGACATCTCAAGTAGCTGCTTGGCCTGCTGTATTGCGCGATCGTCTAAAAACCCACCGCTCGCACATAGAACATTTCTGCCAGCGATGGAACATTCAAGAACTCGCCCTTTTTGGCTCCGTCATTCGAGACGATTTCACCAGCGCTAGCGATATCGACGTACTTATTGAACGCAACCCCGACGCCAAGCGAGACGGCTTCGACACTGTGCAAATGCAGGCAGAACTGTCTCAGCTATTTGATCGCCCTGTAGATTTGACTCAAAAGAGGCTGGTTAAAAATCCGTTTAGCAGAGCCGAAATCTTAGGCACTTACCGAGTCATTTACCCACCCAAAGCTGCAAACTTCACTGGCCTGATACCCGCAAATAAGCCCATGACAGAAAACGTTCGCGATCATGCTTCGCTGTTTGACATGGTTAAGGCAATGCAAGCGATTGGACGGTTTGTTCCAGGTAGAACTTTTGAGGATTACCTTACAGACGAAATGTTTCAGAGCGCAGTAGAAAGGAAGCTAGAAATTCTGGGAGAAGCCGCCAACCGAATAAGCTCCCGTTTTCAGGAACAGCACGCAGACATTGACTGGCGTAATATTGTTGGCCTTAGAAACAAGGTTATTCACCAGTACGATGAGCTTGATTATCAGGAAGTTTGGAAGATAGCAATCAATGACGTGCCTTTGCTGCTAATGCAGATTCAACCTTTGCTTCCAGATCTGCCCGCAGAAGATGAGCCGTTAGAAGATGAACTTAAGACTGATTAGATAAGCCGGCTTCGATTTGCCCTTCGGCTTCATGCGCGATCGCCCGCAACCCATCCACCATTTCCTCATCAGCCCCCTTCCACAACCCTCGCTGATGCGCCTCTAGCAGCCGCTCCGACATATCTCGCAGCGCCCAAGGATTCGACTTTTCGACAAACTCACGCACCGCCGAGTCGAACACATAGGCATTGGCAACGCCTTCGTACATATGGTCTTCTACGCAGCCGGTGGTGGCATCGTAGGCAAACAAATAGTCCACGGTAGCAGACATTTCAAACGCGCCTTTGTAGCCATGACGCATCACGCCTGCGATCCATTTAGGATTGACGACGCGGGCGCGATAGACGCGGGCGATTTCTGATTTGAGCGATCGCACCTTAGGATTTTCCGGCATCGCGTTATCACCAAAATAGGTGACGGGCGATTTCCCGCTCTCGGTTTTGACCGCGGCCGTCAGCCCGCCTTGAAACTGGTAGTAGTCGTCGGAGTCGAGAATGTCGTGTTCGCGGTTGTCCTGGTTTTGTAGCACGATTTGCATTTGCGAAAGGCGCTGGCTAAAGGCTTCGGGAGCGCTGCGACCATCTGCGTTGCCGGTGTAGGCATAGCTGCTCCAGTTGATGTAGGCGCGGGCCAAGTCCGCATCGCTGTCCCAGTTTTGGGCTTCAATCAGGCCCTGGAGTCCGGCTCCGTATGCGCCGGGTTTGGAGCCAAATATTCTGTATTGCGATCGCTCTATACTTTGCGCTTCGCTCAATCCTTTGTCTTGCCAAGACTTAGCGTCTACGTTGACCTGCGCGGCTAATGGATTTTGCTCGGGCGGCTCGTCTAATGCTGAGACGGCTTTGACGGCCTGGTCGAATAGAGAAATTAGGTTGGGAAAGGCGTCTCGAAAGAAGCCTGAAATACGAAGGGTTACGTCTACTCTCGGACGACCTAAACTGGTTAGCGGCAGAATTTCAAAATCTATCACTCGGCGACTCGGGCCATCCCAAACTGGGCGGACGCCTATGAGTGCTAGCGCTTCGGCCATGTCGTCGCCGCCGGTTCGCATGGCGGCGGTGCCCCACATAGAAAGGCCCAGCGTACGCGGATATTCGCCGTTTTCTTGCGTGTAGTTTTCGACTAGGATTTCGGCGGCTTTGCGCCCAACGTCCCAGGCGCTTTCGGTGGGAATGGCGCGAATGTCTACAGAGTAAAAGTTGCGGCCAGTGGGAAGGACTTCGGGGCGGTTGCGAGTGGGTGCGCCAGACGGGCCGCTAGGAACGTAGTGGCCGCTGAGTCCGTGAAGAAGGTGATCGATTTCGTGGGTGGTGTTTTTTAAGTTGGGCAGCAGCGTTTGCTGAATCCAGGTAGAAACGGAGCGTAGAGGAGAGGGTTCGGATGGTAAGGGGGTGTCGTCTGCGAGAATCTGCTCGACTAGGGTAGCGGCTTGCTGTTCGATTTGCTCTACGGCGTCGCCGATGGTACGACACTGGACGAGCGCTGGATGGGTGGCTTGAAAGGGTTTGGCGAGGTCGGCAGTGAGCGGGTCGATGTCTAGGTTCCAGGCTTGTGCGATCGCTCGGCTAAGCCCAATATGATCTGAGCTAGGATGACGGGCGATCGCTACGATTAAGTCTCTGAGCTGGTTTCCCTGCGGGCACTGGCCGTAAATATGCAGGCCGTCTCGAATTTGAGCTTCTTTGAGTTCACACAGGTAGCCGTCGATTTGAGGCAGCCAGGTCGGCAGCTCTTTTTCTTGAGGCGTCAGATTCAGATCTTGCTGAAGGTGAGTGGTGCTTAGTAGATTGACTATCTTTTTGGTGATGATGGGCAGTCGGGTTGGGTCGAGATTCTGTGCTTCGTAGTATTCGTCTACTAGACTTTCTAGCTGCTGGAGGGGGCCGTAGAGTTCGGCTCGGGTCATGGGTGGGGTGAGGTGGTCGAGGATGACGGCTTGCGATCGCCTTTTTGCCTGTGCGCCTTCGCCTGGATCGTTAACGATGAACGGATAAAAGTGGGGCATCGGGCCAAAGGCGGCTTCTGGGTAGCAGTCTTCAGAGAGGGCGATGCCTTTGCCAGGAAGCCATTCTAAGTTGCCGTGTTTGCCTACGTGGACGCAGGCGTGAGCCTGAAAGCGATGGCGCAACCAGTGGTAGAAGCCCATGTAAGAATGCGTGGGGGCTAAATCGGGTGCGTGGTAGTTGAGGGTGGGGTCGAGATCGTAGCCTCGGCTTGGCTGAATGCCGACGAAGATATTGCCGAACTGAATGCCGGGAATGGGAAGTGCTGGTATTGACGGGTCTGCTGGAATCGTGGGCTGAAAGCGCTGCCATTCTTCTTCTGGGCTGCGCCATCTTTGGGTGATGCCGGTTTGAACGGCGGACGGTAGAGTGGCAAAAAAAGCTTGATAGTCTGTGAGCGAAAGCGTTTGGGGCGCAGGGCGCAGACCGTAACTTTCGGGATCGTTAGTGATGCCTGAGGCGAGTTGAGTCATTAGCTCGTCGCCAGTTTTAGGTAAGTCTGAGATGGTGTAGCCTTCTGCCTGCATGGCTTTGAGAATAGCCAGACAGCTAGCGGGCGTGTCGAGGCCGACGCCGTTGGCCATGCGGCCATCGCGGTTGGGATAGTTGGCTAGGATGAGTGCGATTTTGCGATCGGGCGTCGGGGTTTGGCGCAAGTGTATCCAGTTGGCGGCGAGTTCGGCGACGAATTGGACGCGATCGCTCACCGGCTCGTAAGTCACCACATCTGTTTGCAAAGGGCTATTTGCCTGCGGCTGCGCAGCTTTAAATGAAACGGCTCGAGTGATGATGCGTCCGTCTACTTCAGGCAGCGCTACATTCATGGCGATATCTCTAGGCGTGAGTCCTTGAGGATGCTGCTGCCAATGCGATTGAGGGCTGCCGCTACAGATGACCTGGAGAATGGGAATGTCTAGCGTTTCCCATAGAGAAGGGACTTGAGCGGCGGATGCGTTTGGGTTGAGGCTCGCGATCGCAAAGCTAGTGGTGTTTAGCAGAAGCTTTATAGGCTGGCTATCCTGGTTGGACTTGCATTGTTCGATCAGCGCTTGCTGTACGTCTGGATCTTTGAGCGAGGAAACGTAGATGGGAACTGGCGTAAGGCCCTTTTTTTGGAGGTGATAGGCGATCGCATCAATGGTTTTGACATTTCCTGATAGATAGTGCGCTCTGTAAAAGAGGATGCCGACAGAAGCACCTAATTGGAGAGATTTGAAAGACTCCTCTAAATCGCTTTTATCTGACAAGAAAGTAGATGAATTATTGTTAAGTAACTGTTGCGTTTTTTGAATGGTCTTAACTTTACTTGTTTGAGTCGCAACAGATATCTCTAAAGGGAGAGAACTTGTTTTTGCTAATGATTTTTGAGTAGGCATTAGCGCCGCTTCTTCTATTGTTTTGGGTAGAAGATCAATCGAAGAAGGCGCTGAAGAACTTCTCTTATTTGGAGTGCTGGCTGAGCTAGCTTTGGCGGGGCGTTTGTCTATTGATCGTGGCGCTAGCGGGCTATCAATATTGGGCTGATAGATGCCTACTAGCGGAATAGCTTTGGGTTTTGCCGGGTGGTATTGAGTTGATAAAATGCGATCGCTGATATACAAAAGGCCGTTACATAAGTTTTCAACGCCGCCTTCGGTAAAGTAGCGCCACAGCTCGTTTACAACCGATAGTGAAACGGTTGAGTGGCCCATCAAATCTAGATCTGGTCGGTCGTCCCCAGGAATAACAATCAGCGCTGCCCCGGTCTGCTCGGCAGTGGCCTTGGCCACTTCTAATCCATAAGACCAGTAGGCTCTACCCCCTAAAATCCTCAAGATTATGACCTGTGCATATTGCAAAACCTGGTCGGCATAGGTGTCTATCGTGAGCTGTTGCTGAAGCTGAAGTAAATTAATGCTACGAATTTCATCAAAGTCTGGAGGAAGTTGTTCCGCTGCTTGAGACAGTGTAGAAATGTCTGTATCTGCAGCCGTTAATAAAATAATGGGGGCGGGCAGTTGTTCGATAAAAACAACCCCTTCAGTATCGCCATTCCATCCGCCTGGGGTTGCTGCTAAACGATGCATAAGCTGCTCAAATATAAAGGAACTATTGTGATAATCGAGGATTGAGAGAAGTGGAGGTTAGGATTAGCTCATATAGAATTTGCTTTTGATTTTGAGCCTATTTAGTAAGCAGTGTAGAGCAGTTTTTTCGGACATCTCAACAAATATTTAGAGAGCATTTAGAGCGCTGATGAATCAGCGCGGTTGAGAAAATAATGTGAGCGAAGTTGAGAAAAGGGCAACTTCTAAATTTTCCGCTAGTTGATGGCTGCGGATTTCTTTTAAGGGTTTGTTTTAAGGGTTTGATAGGTCAAGGCGTTATGGAGCAAAGCCTTATCGGAGCGGGCGTTGCTGAATACTGACCTCCTGGTGTAATTCCTCTATCTGAAGCTTCTGGTTTGATTTCTGTCTTTGCAACTGACTTTCTAGGGCACTGTTCTTCTCTAAGAACTTTTTGCGTTTTGCCTTAATCTATATCTTTTTTGCGTCTATCTCTTTTGCTTCTATGGTCTATTTGCGCACTGAAAGCTGCTTGGAGACAGTGCTGTCGTATGTTCGCGAGGCCTGTGGTTACAGCATCTTGAGTTATATGGTAGCGGCTTTGGGTAAAGCGCTGATTGTGTAGATTGCCTTGTCCCTTTGATGGCCAGAACCGCTGATGCGGCATCTGCGTTTTTGTCCTTTTCGCTTTGTGTAGCCCCGCTAATGCCACCGACTGAGTCTCTTACGGCATATCAATCGCTCTTACCTGCTGTCTATGCAAGGCTAAGAGAAACGCTGGTGCGCCAAAGCAACCTATTCGACTGGACAGTCACTGAGTCTGAAGTTGCGCACAGAGATAAAGATGCGATCGCACTTATTCAGCGAATGGCTGCTCGAAGCCATCAATCTCCGCTTTCTTACTCAAAAGTGAGCGAGTTTGTTTTGATGGGATCGAAGGCATGGTGCTTGCTGCTAACGGTTGAGGCGGTTGAGCGCGAAGCGGAAGAAGATTCAAAGAGCGTTCTGACCTATCGCGTAGGGCTGACTTTTGACAATCGGGCGATCGCTCAATTTGCTGCGCATTTAAAGAAAACGCTTTTTTCTTTAGCCGCTAAACCAGCTTCTCTGGGTTTCGGCAGCGCCCATATTGCGCAAGATGCCGCAGATACTGATATCGACCCAACGCATCTGCTTAACCAAATGCACCTAACGTTGGAGCAGTCTAGACAGCATTCGCTGCACGCCCACTCAATCAACCCGCGAACTCAACCTCAGTATTCACAACGTCCGCAGACTCGATATTTATCCTCAAGCTACGCTTCTGCTTCTCATCAGCAGTCGAGTCTGGAAGAGGAAAAACTTATGGCTCAAGAAACTTTTATTCTCAACTGGGCTAAGCAAATGGCGACTTCGCCAGAAATGGAAGTGCAGCGCAGCGCTGATACGCTACAGACCCAAACTCAGCAGAGTCTACTGTTAGATCAGGTGGTGACGCGAATCCGTCATAGTCTAGATCTGCCAGATATTTTAGAGACTACGGTGGCCCAAGTGAGGTCGTTTTTAGCCGCTGATCGGCTGGTGCTGTATCAGTTTACGACGGAAAAAGCGTCTGTAGGACATGCTGCTGGCTACATTACCTATGAGGCTCGAGCTTCTGAGGAGATTTCTTCGGTATTGCAGTCATCTGAAGAAGGCTGTTTTGCGCCTTCCCGATTGCAACGGGCTAAGTTTTTGTCCGGTCGGCCCATCGCTGTCGATCGGGTCGATAAGCAGTATGCTCAAACACCTTGTTTGCTGAAGTTTCTCGAACAGGCACAGGTTAAGTCGAAGATTATTGCGCCGGTTGTGGTGAACGGTAAGCCCTGGGGCCTGTTGATTGCGCATCAGTGCCGGGGCTACCGCCACTGGGAGGAAACAGAGGTGGTGTTTTTGCAGCATATCGCTGAGCATTTGGCGGTGGCGGTGAATCAGGCTCAGCTTTATGCGCAGCTACAGCAGCAAACCACGAGTCTAGAGAGCTGTGTGGTGGAGCGGACGCAGAACCTTCACGATGCGCTGATGGCCGCTGAGATGGCGAACGTGACTAAGGGTGAATTTTTATCGACGATGAGCCACGAGCTGCGAACGCCGCTGACCTACATTATCGGGATGTCGGCTACGCTACTGCGCTGGTCTTTTGGCGCGTTGAGCGATCGCCAACGAAGCTATCTCAACACGATTAACCAAAGCGGCGAGCAACTGCTCAATATCATTAATAATATTCTTGAGTTTGCCAAGGTGGAATCGGGGCAACGGCTTCTAGAGACGAGCGAAGTTTCTTTATCTAAGCTGTTTGGTAGTGCGATCGCGCGCTATAGCGAATTGGCTCAAAAACGCAATGTGCAGCTTTCTATAGACTCGAAGCTAAAGCCAGATGAGGACTTGTTTTGGGCTGATGAAAAACGATTGCAGCAGATGATTGCTAATTTGACTGAAAATGCAATTAAATTCACGCCTGAAGGTGGCCAAGTGAAGTGGCTAGTGTGGCGCGAGACTCAGCAGGTTGTTTTTCAGGTAGAAGATACCGGCATTGGCATTGCCGACTCGCAGCGAGACGATCTGTTTGAGAAGTTTAAGCAGCTAGAATCGCCTTTTCAGCGGCAGTACTCGGGTACGGGGCTAGGGCTGGCGATGACGAAGCATCTGGTTGAAATGCACGGCGGCACGATTCAGGTGGAGTCTAAGGTCGATCAGGGATCTACGTTTACGGTGTGTTTGCCTAACCAGCTGAAGCCGCAGCACAGCAGACTCGGCGACATTTCTAAGACGTTCGCGAGTACAAACCGAATTATTTTACTAGAGCAGGATGAAGAGAGTGCCGCTATGGTTTGCAGTCGGCTAACAGCAGCGGGGTATGAAGTGATCTGGCTGTTGGAGGCCGAGCCGCTGGCCGCTCAGTTGAAGCTGCTAAAGCCAATGCTGCTGATTGCGGATCTTTCTCTGTTGAGCCAGGATGCTCGCAAAATAAAGTCTTTGCAGCTTTCGATTACGACTTTAGAGGCGAAAGTGCTCGCTCTAGTAGAACCAGAACCGGCGCCATTGCTAATGGCTCATCACGATGTTTTAGCAAAGCCTATTGATTCTGGCGTTTTGCTAGACAAGGTGCGGCAACTGCTGCCTGTTTTGCCGTAGCGATAGGCGATCGCTGCCTTGGCACATCAGAGTGCGGATAGTTGCTCCTAGCAGATGGCTCAAGCCTGAAGAGAAGCTGTTTGAAGCTTTGCCTTTGCCTAATCAGATTTTGCAGGGAGTCTTGGCCTGGTTTGTGCTCGGTCTTACTGTATCTAAATAAGTCATCTAGATAAGTCGCATAAACTGAGTCTCCTAAATAAAGCAACTCGGACAAGGCTGGTTTAGATCCAGAAAATCTGAACTGATCTCAGTCCAACTGCTTTACCGTGGCTTTAATTCGCCACCTTATCACCTGCGCAATTTTACGTAAAATTCTCCGTGCTTTTAGCTCAGTCTGTGTCTAAAGTAACTGCCTGAGTCTGTCTTTAGATATATTTTACAATCAATCAACTTAATTTGAATCAGGAATGCTTATACGAACTTTTCTCGTCTTCATCCGTACCACTGATTTGGGGTACATTACCTCAGAAGCTCTGCTCGTGTGGGATTAAAAAAGTTCTAGATAGCTCTTTTGCAATTACTACACGCTCAACAAAACATAGTGCGAAAGGTGAGAGTAGCTATTTTCGCCGATTGCCTTGAATTTTTTCTGTAAGACTACTTAGCTTGCTTTAGTTCAATTCTTCACACGACACTATTCTCCCTAGTATGAAGCAGTCACACTCTTTCTCATGGCGTCGGGCCGCGATCACTTTCTCTAGTCAGCGGAAGCGAGCTTATGGCGGTTTGCTGCTAGCAGGCGGTTTGCTGTTAGCAGGCGTAGGCGAGGTCGCGCCCAAGGCTTTTAGACAGGCCGCTACGGCAGATACTCAGATAGCGAGAGGGAGCGAGCCGTGGCAAATTGCTTCTTTCCCCGTTGAGGGTTTTCAGGCTTATACGTCTGCTTTTGGCTATCGCGGTTCTGGCTTTCACTACGGTATTGATATCGCCGCGCCTACTGGCAGCTATATTCGCAGCTGGTGGGAGGGCCGGGTGGTGGAAGTATCTGACGATAGTGCCTGCGGAACTTCAGTGGTGATTGAATCAGGTGATTGGACGCATGTGTATTGCCATATGCAGGGCTATGTCACTAGCGATCGGGGTCGTCGGGTGTTTGTGGATGATGCGGGCGGTGTGCGCATTGTAGAAGGACAGGATATGGCGACGGGCGATCGCATTGGTCGAGTGGGCATGACAGGTCGCACAACTGGGCCTCACCTGCATTGGGGTATGCGCTATCAGGGTAATTGGGTTGACCCTGGTTTGGTCTTGCAAGCGATGGCTGACGGCCAACGCCGCGCTTCTATTCGATAGCCGTTGCCTCGCTAAGTTTTGATATCTATATAAAACAAAAGACCGATGCAGGAGTAACTTGCATCGGTCTTTTGTTTTATTCGGTCTTTTGCTGTGGTTTTTCTAGTATGCGGCTATCGGGTTTTGATGATAGCTTTTTCGGGAACCTGGGCGTATTCGCTGACGATTTTTCGAAACTCGTCGCCGTCGATGGTTTCTCTTTCTATCAGCAGGTCTACTAGCCGATCGACTAAGGTGCGGTTGCTGCCAACGATATATATGGCTCTGTCCAAACATTCTTGAGCGAGCGATCGCACTTTCTCATCGATCTTGGTTGCCATCGCGTCGGAGTATTCGTGGCCGCCGCCCATCAGATTGCTCTGACCAAGGAAGGGCTGAGAATTTCCGCCTTCAATGGCAAAAACGCCTAGTTCGGACATACCTAGACGCGTCACCATTTGACGAGCAACGCGGGTAACGTACTCAATGTCGCTACTGGCTCCGGCGGTAACTTCGTCATGGCCGAAGATAACTTCTTCAGCGGCGCGTCCGCCTAGCGCAACGACTAGCTTATCAATGAGTTCGCCATAGGAGACGAGGCCATCGTCTACCTGGTCTTCTTTGGGAAGGAAGCTGGCAAACCCACCGACGCCGCCTGAGCGCGGGATAATGGTGACTTTATCTAGCGGATTGGCGTGTTTGCACAGCGTGCCGGTAAGCGCGTGTCCAACTTCGTGATAGGCCACTAACCGCTTTTTCTTGCTGTCTAGCAGTGGCGTTAGCGTCAGACCGATGGTGAGTCGGTCGATGGCGTCGTTGACCTCTAGCATTGTGACGGAATCTTTGCGCCGCCGGGCGGTCAAAATAGCGGCTTCGTTGAGTAAGTTGGCGAGCTGCGCTCCTGAAAAACCTGGGGTTCGACGGGCGATCGCTTCCATCTTCACGTCGTCATCGATCTTTTTGTCTCGAGCATGTACCTGCAAAATGCCTAAGCGTCCGTTGTAGGCCGGTAGATCGACCGAGACCTGGCGGTCGAAGCGGCCTGGGCGCAGGAGGGCGGCGTCGAGTACGTCCGGGCGGTTAGTCGCTGCAATCACAATGACGCCGCTATTGCCTTCGAAGCCGTCCATTTCGGTCAGTAGCTGGTTCAAGGTCTGCTCGCGTTCGTCGTTGCCGCCGCCGATGCCTGTGCCGCGCTGTCGTCCAACGGCGTCGATTTCATCGACAAAGACGATGCAAGGCGCGCTTTCTTTGGCTTTTTTAAACAGGTCTCTAACGCGCGAGGCGCCTACGCCTACGAACATTTCGACGAACTCTGAGCCAGAAATACTGAAGAAAGGCGTTCCGGCTTCTCCTGCGATCGCTTTAGCTAATAGTGTTTTACCGGTTCCGGGCGGGCCGACTAGCAGTACGCCTTTGGGAATGCGTGCGCCAATGGCGGTGAATTTCTCAGGATTCTTGAGAAAAGTCACGACTTCCTGTAGCTCTTCTTTGGCTTCGTCGATGCCTGCAACATCGTCGAACACAACGCCTGTTTTCGCTTCCATCTGAAAGCGAGCCTTAGAGCGCCCAAAGCTCATTGCACCCCCGCCAGAGCTAGCCGAGCGTCTGAGCAGCATTAGCATGAATAAAATAACCAATATGCCTACGAAGGCCGTGGTCAAAAAGCTAGTGAGCACACTGTTGTCAGTAGTAGAGGCTGCCTCCCAAGCAACGTTGTTTGCCTGAAGCGTCTCTTGCAGATCTAGGTTGATATTGTTAGAGAAAATCTTGACGTCTTGAGGCTTGTCTTCTGGCCCGTCCGTTTTAAGACTGACTTTGGCGATGCCGGTGATTTGGTTGATTTCAACTTCTCTGACTTCGCCATTTTTAATCTTGCTGAGCAGCTCACTGTAGGTCATCTCCTCTTGTTCGGCATTGGAGGTATTGTCAGAGAGCTGGGCTGTGACTTCAGATACTTTGGTTGAGGTTTGGCCAAAGGCGGGTCGGCTAATGCTGCTTTGCCCTAAGAGAAGCATCGCGGCGATCGCGGCGGCAGAAGCTGTCTTAATTGCACCTGCTTTTGGTTTGCGCTGCGATCGCTTGCGACCGAATAAACCTTCGGCTGTTCGAATCTGGCTTCTAGCAGGTGCTGTATTTGTGGCACTTGCTTGAGAAGGCACCTGAGATTGCTGCGGGGCGGGGTTGATCATTTCAGAGTGAACCATCACTGTCTTAAAGGCGCTCTACGAGACACTGACTGCTAGTTTAACTCTCTGGCCCAGTAACTGACTGACCAAGGCCACATCTAATTGAATTTCGGATGAAATTTAAGGAAATTTACGCAGGCTTTATCGCTGCTCTGCGACGGGCTATGACTTTGCACGAGGTTTTATAGGGTATTTTAAGCTTTTCGGAGTTGTATAGCTTGTGATGACCGATGCTGTCTCTCACTCTTCTTCTGATAATCCTTCTTCTAGCGTTGTTTCTTTTAGTATTGTAATTACTACTTACAATCGTTTAACGCTGCTAAAGCGGGCAGTTCAGTCAGCTCTTGACCAGAGCGTTGCTTGCGAAGTGGTAGTGGTAGATAACGCTTCGACAGATGGAACGCAGGCTTACGTAACGGCGCTGGGCCAGCGAGTGATGTACGTGCGCAATCCGACGAATGCAAATCATTCTGGAGCTGTCAACGCGGGCGTAGAGGCTGCTAGCGGAGACTGGATTAAGCTAGTCGATGACGATGATTATCTAGCGGCAAACTGCGTAGAAGAGATGATTCGGGCGATCGCCCTTAATCCTCAGTCGGTGATCTGTTCCTGCCAAGCTGCTCAAGTTGATGTCGATGAAGTAGAGCTGAGCCGAACGCCTATCATCGGCACGGGTAAAGTTTGCTATATTCCCCAGTCGGATATTCATTACGGCATGTTGTTAGACGTGGTGCCGTTTGGTACGCCTATTCAGGTGGCGGTTCGTCAAGATGCGTTCTTGAAGGCGGGCGGTTGGGACTTGTCGATGACGAGCTGCGACGATATTGACTCTTGGATAAGGATTGCTGAGTACGGCGATGCGCTGTTTATTAATCAGTGTTTGGCTTATCGCACGGCGTGGACAGGTGGCTATGACCGGAGGATTTTGCTAAAGGAACGGCTGAAGACTAATCTGCTAATTAAGGAGCGAATCTACGCCCGTGTGGATGAGAAGCATCGAGCGGCGCTGCCGACGTTCTCTACGGTTGAGCAGTATTTGCATTTGCACTGGGCAATTGTGGCACTAAAGCGCAAGCAGTTTGGCCTGACGGCGGCGCTAGGCTTTCCGGCGGCACTTTTTCCAAAGGCATGGCAGCTTTTGAAGCAAGCAGCAGACTTTCGAAAACAGAAGGCGGTGGCTCCCATTGAGAAAGTTCAGTTATCTTGAATGCTGGTTTTTCAGGCTTGAGCGCAATTTTCTGTAGGAGAGGCTAAGTCCAACGCAGGAACAGTCGCCAGAACAATTCTTAGCTAATGGCGATTCTGCAAGGAGTCATAAGGTATACTGTTAAATCTGAAATTTATTAACTGGAGAAATAATGTCTCGATATAGAGGTCCTCGCCTAAGAGTGGTGCGCCGCTTGGGCGACCTGCCGGGTTTAACCCGCAAATCGGCTCGGAAAGCGTATCCCCCTGGACAGCATGGTCAGGCTCGTAAAAAGAAGTCTGAGTACTGCATTCGTCTAGAAGAGAAGCAAAAGCTTCGTTACAACTATGGTGTCACCGAGCGCCAGCTTCTCCGCTACGTGAAAAAAGCACGTAGAGCCGGAGGTTCTACCGGACAAGTGATTTTACAACAGCTCGAAATGCGGTTAGATAATACCTGCTTCCGTTTGGGCATGGGGCCAACTATCCCCGCAGCCCGTCAGGTTGTTAACCACGGTCATATCACTGTTAATGGTCGCGTGGTTAGCATTCCTAGCTACCAGTGCCGTGCGGGTGATGTCATTGGTGTACGGGGCAGAGATGCTTCGAAGAAACTCGTCGAAGGAAACTTGGAGTTTCCAGGTTTGGCGAACGTCCCGACTCACCTAGAGTTCGATAAAGGCAAGATGGAAGCAAAGGTTACGGGTTTGATTGAGCGTGAGTGGATTGCGCTTAACATCAATGAGCTGCTGGTCGTTGAGTACTACTCGCGCCAGGCTTAAAATACAAAAAACTAATTTTTTTGGCAGGAGCCTTTCAGTTTTTAGACTGAAAGGCTTTTGTGCTTTAAAGGCTCGCTTTCCAAATTTTGCTCGGACTACCGTTTAGAGAAAAAGCTGCATAGGTTTAGCCGCCAATTTGAGACATGGTGCGACTATATGCTCCGGTTACTCCAGATTCGCGCATCTTGAAATTAGTCTCGGGCTTTTCTTCGACTAAGATAGCAACTTGCTCTCGTATTTTTGAGAGTGGAAGGCCGGATCGTAGGCTATTGCGTAGGTCGATTTGACCGCTTTCATTTAGCAGGCAAGGGCGGAGCATGCCGTCGGCGGAGAGGCGCATGCGATTACAGCGATCGCAAAAACATTCCGACATCTGACTAATAAAGCCGAGCGTCCCTTTCGCGCCTGGAATCTGAAAGACATCAGCAGGGCCATTCCCCTTCACTTGGCCTGCGGTGAGGCCCCAGCGCTTGGCAACCTGCGTGCGGATGGCGGCGCTATCTATCCAGCCTTTTTGATCAAAAAGGCCGTCGTTGCCGATAGGCATAAATTCGATGAAGCGGACGTGCCATTCTTGATCGAGAGTGAGTGCTGCAAGATCTAGAACTTCGTTGTCATTGATGCCAGGGATGACGACGACATTGAGCTTGAGGGGAGAGAATCCGACTCGGTGAGCGGCTTGGATGCCTTGCCAGACATCTTGCCAGCGCGATCGCCCTTTTCCGCCAATAATTTTTTGAAAAGTGTCAGGATTTAATGAGTCGAGGCTGATATTGATACGCCGTAATCCAGCGTCGTATAAAGGCTGTGCGAGTTTTTCTAGGAGGAAGCCGTTGGTGGTGATGGCAAGATCTTGGGTTTGAGGGAGATGTGCGATCGCATTTACCAATTCCACGATTCCAGGTCTTAGCAAGGGCTCTCCGCCGGTTAGCCGAAAGCGAGTGAACCCCAGCGGGATAAAAACTTCGGTCAGTAGCTGAAGAATTTCATCGTGGGTGAGCCAATGCTCGCGTAGGGCGTACTGAAGGTCTGCGCCTTCTGGCATACAATACACGCACTGAAAGTTGCAGCGGTCGATTAGGCTGATGCGTAAATAGTCGATCCGATTAGGGACTGCTGTTGGAAGGCTCATAAGAGACGTCTTTAAACTCCTGTCTCCATACTCTGCTATTCGCTGTAGATTGACAGGCCGCTAGGTGCTGATATTGCGATGTTTTTTACAAATGAGTTGAGTTTGACGGGTGGCTAAGCAACCGCGAAGTGGATATACGCTGCCGGTGTTTGCCTGCGCGGGTGCGATCGCAGCGCTTCACCATCTACAGAAAAAGCAGTCTGATCTTAGCGCTGTTCAACTCAATCTGATTAAGCCAGATAAAACCGTAGAGATTCCAATTGAGCAGCTTGCTAGGCTGTCCAATCAGTCTGCTTTGGCCATTACTCGCAGCGATCCTGGCGACAATCTTGATCTGACTCGCCACACGCCAATTTGGTCGGTGGTGCGATGGGCTGATGAGCAGCGCGAACAAATTACTCTGCTAGGGGGAGAGGGTATTGGTCGTCATGACGAAGGTGCGGCAATTTACGCTTATGCCAAGCAGCTGCTAAAGGCGAATCTAGCTGAGCGGCTAACGGCAGACCAAAAAGTTCAGGTGACCATTATTTTGCCGGAGGGCAAGCGGCTGGCGCTGCGAACGTCTAATTCGGCGTTTGGCGTCGTTGATGGACTGTCTCTGCTGGGAACTAGCGGGATCGCACAGCCATTGAGTGCGCCAGGACAGCTAGCGGCTTATCGAGAAACCCTAAAGGAAAAGGCAGCTGAGCACAGCGATTTGGTTTTTTGTTTGGGTGAGAACGGTTTGGATTTGGCGCTGAAGATGGGGATTGAACCAGAGCGACGACTAAAGACAGCCAACTGGATGGGGCCGATGCTGGTAGAAGCGGGGCTGCTTGGGGTTCGCTCGGTTTTGCTGTTTGGCTATCACGGCAAGCTGGTGAAGCTGGCGGGCGGCATTTTTCATACGCATCATCATGTGGCGGATGGACGACAGGAGGTTTTGGCGGCTTGCTGCGTCGAAGCTGGGTTGGATATGCAAACGACGCAGGCCGTTTTAGCGAGTTCAACCGCAGAATCGGGACTGGGGATCTTGAGAAATTTGGATCTTAAGACGGGCAGTGATTGGGTGGGCCAAGTGTATGAAGCGGTTGCTGCGCGGGTAGATGTGCGATCGCAAGCTTATATCCAAACCCACGCCGAGCGGTCTGTTCAGGTTGGCAGCGTTTTATTCGACCGACAGCGCGAAATCATTATAAAGAGCAAAATCGGCGCAATTTTGCTGCCACAGGTGCGCTAGTGTAGTTAAAAAGAATTTTAATAACGCACATTTAGCTTCGTTTCCTAGCGTCCTATTGGTTTATTCTTCTTCGGGTTATGGGGGTTAATTACTCTGCCTTTAGAACGATTCATCGAAAAACAAATCCTGATGAACCCTTTTGCATAGCCTCGCTGCTGCCTACGCGGGTTCCTACTTAAGATCTACCTATCCAGCCTCTACTCATTGCTCAATGCGGTATAGCCTGTAGCGACTTGCTATTTGAGCAGCGGCATCTGTATCGAGAACCTTTGATCTTATAGAGATGACCTATAGAGATCTAGTCGAACGGAGCCTACTCAAGAACTCGACCGCTTAACCTATTTCAGTCAGTCGCTGTATCTAACAAAATTCAGCCACTTCACTGTTTGTTTTAAGCGCCTGGTCAGTTTGCACATTTTGAACAAAGGGATTGACCGTGACTTCTCAAACTCAAACCTCACAAGCCCAAACCGAAAGCGCCAAGGCGGCTGATAACGTAGCGCTTAATCGCCAGATGCTAGCTATTCTGGACTTTGGCTCGCAGTATTCTGAGCTGATTGCAAGGCGCATTCGAGAGACAGAAGTGTACTCAGAGGTGCTGTCTTACCGCACGACAGCCGAGCAACTGCGCCAGCTCAATCCAAAGGGGATCATTTTGTCCGGCGGGCCTAGTTCGGTATACGACGAAGGCGCGCCGGCTTGCGATCCGGAGATTTGGAACTTAGGGATTCCGGTGCTGGGTGTTTGCTACGGTATGCAGCTGATGGTGAAGCAGCTTGGCGGACAGGTAGAGCGAGCCGAACGACGCGAGTACGGCAAGGCTGCGCTGCAGATCGATTGTCCGGCTGATTTGCTGAAGGCCGTCAGCGATGCTTCTACGATGTGGATGAGTCATGGCGATTCGGTGGCTGACTTGCCTGACGGGTTTGAGGTGCTAGCTCATACTGAAAATACGCCTTGTGCTGCGATCGCTCACACCCAAAAACATTTCTACGGTGTCCAGTTCCACCCCGAGGTTGTTCATTCTACTGAAGGCAGCTCGCTCATTCGCAACTTCGTTTACGACATTTGCAAATGCGAGCCGACTTGGACAACTGAAGCTTTTGTAGAAGAAGCTATTCGTGAGGTTCGCGCTCGCGTTGGAGATAGCAAAGTTCTCTTGGCGCTCTCTGGCGGCGTTGACTCTTCTACGCTGGCATTTTTACTCCACCAAGCAATTGGGGATCAGCTTACCTGCATGTTTATCGATCAAGGATTTATGCGAAAGCGAGAGCCGGAGCGCTTGATTGAGATTTTCGATAAGGAATTTCACATTAACGTTGAATATATTGACGCGGCCGATCGTTTCATAGCGAAGATGAAGGGCATCACCGATCCCGAGGAGAAACGTAAGATCATCGGCAATGAGTTTATTCAGGTGTTTGAGTCAGAGTCGGCTCGGCTTGGCCCTTTCGACTACCTAGCGCAAGGAACGCTCTATCCAGATGTGATTGAATCGGCGGATACTAACGTCGATCCGAAGACGGGCGAGCGAGTGGCGGTGAAAATTAAGAGCCATCACAACGTGGGCGGACTGCCGAAGGATCTTAGGTTCAAATTGATTGAGCCTTTGCGCAAGTTGTTTAAGGACGAAGTGCGAAAGGTGGGTCAGGCCGTAAATTTGCCAGATGATATTGTCCGGCGTCATCCTTTTCCGGGGCCAGGTTTAGCCATTCGTATCCTGGGTGAAGTGACGCCAGAGCGGCTGCATATTCTGCGCGAAGCGGACTACATTATCCGCCAGGAGATTCGTCGCAGCGATAGCTATCACGACTTTTGGCAGGCGTTTGGCGTGCTGCTTCCGGTTCGTAGCGTGGGCGTTATGGGCGATCAGCGCACCTATGCCTATCCGATTGTTTTGCGCCTAGTGAGTAGCGAAGACGGGATGACCGCAGATTGGTCGCGCGCGCCTTATGAGCTGCTAGAAAGTATCTCTAATCGCGTGGTGAATGAGGTAGAAGGCGTGAACCGAGTCGTGTATGACATTACCTCTAAGCCGCCTGGAACGATTGAGTGGGAATAGGGCAATCCTGTTTTCTGTCTATAGTTCAAGGCCGTTCTAGCTGATTTACGGCAGAATGGTATGACAGCACAAGGCAAGCGAGCTAACTGCTGCGATCTCTTGCTTTGCGATCTATAAAGGTAACCCCATAGCGCCAATGAACACTGATACGTTGCTCGAATTGTTCCAAAAAAGCTATCGCGTCACTCTGGGTGCAGCGTCTTCTGCTGTAGAAGCCGTGCAAGATCCGCAGCGCACGGCCGATGAGTTTTCTGAGATCGGTACAGACTGGGTGCGCCTGGCCGATAAGCTAGAAGTTCGCGGTGCCTTGACTGAGAAAGAGGCGCGCGATTTTGTTGAAGGCGTCTCGAACCAGTTGCCGGAACCTTTACGGAGCATGTCTTCTAGTTTCCATTCGCCGGTTGCTCATTCGGAGCCTCAAACGGTAACGACTGTAGCTACGCCAGTGGTGGATACTGAGCTAAAGGCTGAAGTAGAGTCTTTAACGGCTGAGCTAATTGCGATGCGAGCAGAGATTGAGTCGCTAAAGCAAGAGAAGAATTAGTTTTCTAATTTTTAGTTTTCTGATTTTTTAATTTTCCAATTGAGGCTAGATAGAAAAAGGCCATTGACAAGCACTTATCTGTCGATGGCCTTTTTTGGTGATAGTTTAAATTCGTCTTATTCGAGAGACTGTTTTGAAGACCTTTAAACTTAGGCCAATGCCGAAGCACCGCCTCCTTCAGGCGGCACGTCCTGCCAGCGACCTTGCCCAACGGCACGGATAGCCTGCTTCAAAGAAACATCGCCAGTGTAGAGCGCCTTGCCTACAATAACGCCCGAGACACCTGCGGAGGCTAATCCTAATAAGCTCAGCAAATCTGAAATGGCACTGACACCGCCCGAAGCAATAACGGGTGTGTCAATGGCTTCTGCTAGTTCTCTAAGCGCTTCTAAGTTAGGTCCTTTCATGGTGCCATCGCGCTTGATATCGGTATAAATGATGGCCGCCGCGCCCATATCGCCCATTCGTTTTGCTAGGTCTGTTGCCATTACTTCAGAGGTCTCTAGCCAGCCTCGGGTGGCTACTTTTCCTTCGCGCGCGTCAATGCCAACAATAATTCTGGCTGGAAATCTTTTACAAAGCTGACCTACTAGCTCCGGCTGTTCTACGGCAACGGTGCCGAGAATGGCATACTGCACGCCTAGATCGAACAGGGCGCTGACTCTATTGGCATCGCGCAGGCCACCGCCTACTTGAATCGGCAGATCTACAGCTTTAGTAATTGCTTCAATGGCTTTCCAATTTTCTGGCTTTCCGGCTTTTGCACCGTCTAAATCGACTAAATGTAGCCGGGTTGCCCCTTCTGCCTCCCATTGTCTCGCGACCTCTACTGGATTTTCGTTGTAGATTTGAGATTGATCGTAGTCGCCTTGAAAAAGTCTTACGCAGCGGCCTTCTAGCAGATCGATTGCGGGAATGACATCCATGTTTTAGTCCGTTGCGTGAGTGTCTTAGCTCAGCTGATTAAGTTGACTAGCGGCTAAAATCAGTTGAGCAATCAAGATTGTATCAAGGCTTACGACGATCTGATGGCGTTCAGGATTTGCTGAATTTTTCGACCGTCTGGGGCTTGAGGTTGCGATCGCAAATATTCTTCCAAATCCTGCTTGGCTAAATCGTAATTTTTTAGCTCATAGTGCAAAAGACCGCGATCGCGCATTTGCAAGGGCTGCTCCGGCATCAATATCAGCAGCTTGTCTAATGTTGCGATCGCCTTGCCCAAATCTTCCATCTGAAGATAAATCATCTTCAAGTTCATGAGCATCCGAGCTAAAAAGTGCCTGGGGAGTACGCCGTTTAAGAAGCTGGTCTGCCATTCTGAGGCTGGATATATCTGATGAAATCTTTCCTTACAATCTGCTACGAACAGCACTTCGCCCTGGTTGAAAGGATCGACGAAAACTTCCATTTCGCCGATCACCGGACGCACCAGAAAATGACCGGGCATTCCAACTCCAACCATAGGGAACTGGAGGCGGTTGGCTAATTCTAAGTAAACTAAAGACAAACTAATGGGGATGCCTAGTCGCCGGTCAATGACTCTATTTAGGCAGCTATTGTCTGGGTCGTAGTAATCGACTTTGTTGCCAGAATATCCCTTTTCTTCAAAGAGGTATTGGTTGATAATTTGGATGACTTTGAGTGGATAGCGATTTTTGGGGAGGCGCGATCGCACCTCAGCCGCCATTAAGTCTAAAGCTTCTAAATAATGGCTTGCATCCATATCCCAGTAATCTTCCTGAGCAATATAGAGTGCCGCTGCTGCCAAGCTAATTCTCCCGTCGGATTTCTGAACTTCCTGATAGAAGCGCTGACCGGCGGGAGAAAGTCTCATAGTGAATGGAAGAAGGGGAGAGCAAATTTTATTGTACGCAGGTTTTAGTTATCAGCGCGGCCATCCAAAGCATCAAATGCTGAACTATTCTCAGGCAGACTGGTTGTGCTGCCGTTTGATTGATGATTCGTTTGATTTTGGGTAAAGCCGTTAATAGCACCTGCTACATCTAGCCCTGACGTTTGCTTGAGCTGCGTCATAAATGCCGCCGCCTGGGTCGCTAGGTTCCCAGAATTGGTGTCAATAATGGTGACGTTTTGCACATCTACTTCTGGAACAGTAGCGCTCAGCGTCTTGAGCAAGCCTTCTAGCTTTTGCAATAGGAAGATATCCCTGGCGCTATCGCCTGCGGTCACCCAAGATTCGGCTAGACGCTTTGTACCTTCGGCCTGAGCTTTACCTTCTTCGAGGATAGTAGAAGCGTTACCTTGGGCCTGCGCGATCGCTCGCTTACATTGTGCTTCAGCCGGTGCAACCACATCTGCTTTTAACTGCTGAGTCACCTGCTTGATCCGCTCTTCTTGCACTGGGACATCGGCCTGAATCCGTGCGAGTTCAGCGGCAATTTCGGCTTCGGCTTCGGCGACGACGGCAGCTCTCATCGTCAGGGCATCTTGCGTTCTTTGCTCGGCAGCGGCTTGCGATATCCCGATGTCGCGCTCTAGACGACGAACGGCCGTAATTTTTTGGTTTTCGGCGGACTGTACCTGCGATTCGGCTTTCGCTTCGGCTTCGGCAATACGGGCATCGCGCTGTAGGTCGGCCTGCTGTTTCCGTCCGATAGAGTCAAGGTAGCGAACGTCGTCCGAGATGTTTTGAATTTGCAGCGTGTCAAGGACGAGTCCTAGCTTTTCAAGATCTTCTTCGGCTTCGTCTAGCAGGCTTTTGGCAAAGGCGATTTTGTCTTCGTTTACCTGCTCGGGTGTCAGGCTAGCTAAAACACCGCGTAGATTGCCTTCTAGCGTCTCTTTTGCGATTTTCTCAACTTCTTTGCGCGGCTTGCCTAATAGACGCTCAATAGCGTTGTGAATGGTCGGCTCTTCTCCGGCAATTTTGATGTTGGCAACGCCGTCTACCTGTAATGGAATGCCGCCTTTAGAATATGCGTTAGAAACTTTTAGCTCGATGATCATGTTGGTGAGGTTCATTCGCATCACCTTTTCGAGCAGAGGCGTTTTAATGCTGCTGCCACCTTTAACTAGCCGGTATCCTAATTTGCGATCGCCCGACTTTTGACTGCTGCCTGCAAAAATCAGCACTTCGTTGGGCTGACAAATGTAGTAGAGGTTTTTGATGATGAGATAGCCAGAGCCAGACGCTAAGGCCGCGATGATAAGTGCAATAGAACCCATAATTGTTTTTTCCTATTGAGTATTGGTTGATGTGAGTGGGATGGTTTGGTTCTGGTGGGGTGGGTCTCTGGGCCTGTTCGCATTTAGATGCTGTCTAGCGCACCTTTAAATTGCGCTTAGTCAACGTGCCTGCAACGTCAATGCCAAGCGTTTGCTCTACCTGTTCTAAGAACTGCTTCACAATTTCTGGGTATACGTTGGCCAAGCTGGCAATGGACTTGCCGTCGCCGTTGTCGATAACGTTGATATTTTTCAGCTTTATGCGTTCTGGAATAGAAGCGGCTTCTTTCAAGATCATGTCTACCTGCTGAAGCAGGAAGATTTCAGTGGCATCTACGCCGGTTTCTTGCCACACTTCGGCTAGCATTTCGTTTACTAGCGCGGCGGCTTTAGCATTTTCGGCTAGCTCAGCGGCGTTACCCTTGGCGTGTAAAACCTGAGCTTCTCTACGCGCTTCGGCAGGCAGCACTTCATCGGCTTCTAGTCGCAGTCGCTCTAGCTTGGCTCGAACGGTTTGGAGCTGCTGTTCAGCTCTAGCACGGGCTTCTTTAGCGGCGGCGGCGGTTCTTTCTTCTTCCGACTTGGAGCGCTGGTCGAGTTCGGCTTTTATTTTGCGCAGCTCGTTTTGCTTTTGCTGAATAATCGTTAGCGCTTGTGATTTAAACATTTCCGCTCGCTTTTGGCAGTCTGCTTCTATGCGTTCGGCTTCTCCTAGGGCGATCGCCTCGGCAATTTCAGCATCGCGCACAATCTTGGCGATCTGACGGCGACCGATGGAGCTAAGGTATCCTACGTCGTCGGTGACGCTCTGAATTTTCAGCGTGTCTAGGTGCAGCCCTAGCTTGTTTAAGTCGCGATCTACATCGTCGGCAATCCGCTCGGCAAAGTTGAGGCGGTCTTCGTTCACCTGCTCAGGGGTCAGCAGGGCTACCACACCCCGTAAATTACCTTCCAAGGTTTCACGAACTACTCGGCGAATCTCGGACTGATCGCGGCCTAGAAATCTTTCGATTGCGTTACCGGCAATATTGGGCTGGTTGGATACTTTTACGTTGGCGATCGCCTGGATGTTCAGTGGGGTTCCCCCTTTGGCATAGGAATTGTTTACCTCAACGGGAATGGGCATGGTCGTCATGTCCATTTTTTCTACTCGCTCGATGATAGGTAGCACAAAGGCGCGGCCGCCAAAAACCACCCGATAGCCCACAGACTTTTCGCCTGCCTGCTTATATTGGCGGCCCGAAATAATGAGCATTTCGTTGGGCTTGCAGATTCTAAGACTGGCCTTGATGAGGGCGATCGCAGCAGCTAACCCCACCAAAGTCAGCACGATAGCGGCCCCGCCAGCTACTGCGCCGGCTCCAATGTCTCGATCTTGCGCAATATCTACTTGAGCGAGCGGTGCCATTTCAGCTTGCAGATGCAAGGGCTGAGTGAACGACAGATTCAGGTTTTCTTGAAAGAAAGATGGATTCATAAGGTCACTTTGTAAAGTCAAAGAAATTGTTGATACATAGAACTAAATTTTCAAGCTTATGCTTCGTTTGCTCTAAATTCTGATAGCTTGCGATCGGCAGAAACTACCCACAGTCTGTTCTCGCTACGGCCAACTACTAGGACAGGATCTCCGGGCCGAAACAATACTTTCTCGTCAGTTTGAGCTACTAAATGTAGAGTGCTGCCACCGACTTCTAAGAAAACTTTGCCTTTGCTATTCGCGTCAAAAGGTAGCTCTACCGTCCCTATCAATCCGGCAAAATCTTCATTTCTTACTAGGCTATCTACCTGCCTGTGCGTGAGTCCTCTTAATGCGCTGACTAGCGCTAAACCGCAGAGAATGCCCGCAATCAGTGAGAAAATAAAAATGGTGGTGCCAGCTAATTCAGGCCGAGTAATCCCTAGTAGTACGCCAGAGAGTCCAAAGAAGCAGCCGCCAAATGTCCAGAACTTAAAGCTAAGTAGTATGGATAGCCATGAAGGCAATCGGCGACGGCGGCGGCTTCTTAATAAGTCGAGGTCGGTGTCTACTTGAAGGTCAGTGTCGCCATCAAAGCCACCGTTAATCTCTGTATCAATGTCAGCATCTATATCAGCATCAATGTCTAGGTCGGCATCAATGTCTAGGTCAGCGTCAATGTCTCCGCCATCAAAGAGGTCTCCTCCAATGGTAGATAGAACGACAAAAGCACCGCCAATAACTAGACAAAACCAATAAACCGATTGCACAACTCACGCCTATAAAGGGACGATTGACTGGAAAAAGCCTTGTTCTATGTTGATTATAGATACCGTACGCTTTGGTCCGATTCCCGAAAGTCACGTTAGGCAAAACGCAAAAAGCGGGAACGCCTCCGAAGAAGCATTCCCGCCTGAATCAAGTTAGGTTGGCTGTGAAACGATTTGTGACGTTAACCGGGTTTTTTCTCTGGCAGGAGACACTTGTCGGAGTCACAGCCTGCTGGCCCGGCTTCTACTAGCTCGCCGGCATCATGCTTCTCTAGCGCCGCATGAAAGTCTTCGGTCACACGACGCGCCTTTACTTCTTCTAACATCTCTTCGTATCGAGCCTTTGTAATTGGCTCAAACGGCAGTCGAGGAAACGTTTGTACATCGTCAAATCGAGCTAGCAAGGCGGCTGAGATATAGCCTTCGTCATTTTCGATGGCTTGGTAGATGCGATCGCCTAACAGCTCAATCTCATTCTCCCTTAGCTCAATGGTGGCCGAAGTGTTGTGCGCGGTGTAGTGCTTTTGCACCTGCATGTAGAAGTCAAACTGCGCCAGCGCAGAGAAGTTTTCGATAGAAACTTCATCAGCACCCGGCATATTAGCCCAGTCAACTTCTACGGGCAGTTCCACTAGCCACTCGGTGCAGCGCGGATCGAACGGATCGTTCAGCAGGTTTCCGTTTTCGTCCTTGTCAGACTGAGAGGGAATTACCGAATAACCGTAGTCGATGCAGGCTAGCGCCACGGGATCGTCTTTGCGGAAGGTAATCCGACGAATAAAGCGCTGGGCTTTGGGCGGATGCCAGCCAGAAGACGCGCCTGTCAGCAGGCTTTTCGTGCCGGCAGGCTGTACGGTGGTACAGCGGTTAGGGCGGCGGATATTATGGCGATCGCAATACTCTCCAACCGTCTCGTGCACTACCTGCTTCCAGCGGCTGAGATATTTTTGCTCTTGGGTCTTAAACTCAACGCCCTTCATCGTATCGGGGCGACCTTCTGCGAACCACTCTAGCCACTCTACGCCAAACGCCTTCACGCAGAAGTCGAAGAATCCTGTAAAGGAAACGCCTACGATCGGGTCTTCTTCGCGAGACTGCTGATATCGAGACTCCATAAACTCATGGTTCAGCAGCGCCGCAACTGCCAAAGCCCCGGCTCTAAAAGCATCATCCTGGGCCTGAGTATCGCGCGCACTAATCTGATTGAGATGGATTTCAGCTAAGTTGCAGTGGAAATCTTGCCCAATAATTTCGCCACAATTATGAGCAACTATTCCGTTTGCATCAAAGCAAGATGGGCCTGGAACCGTACAGTCATAAACCTTCTCAATGCCATCAGCCTCAATAGACTGAACGGTGACCGTAAAGCGTTCTCTATTCAAATTGCGCTTATAGCCACTGAGCAGCTCGTCTAGCTTTGCTGCTTTTTTCGGTTCTCGGAATCCAACTAACGCTTGGAAGTAAGGCAAGTTATCTTTGCTGACAACAAGCTCGTGCTGCGCTTGGCAGAAATACTCAGCAGGCTGTCTTTGAGCGTCAGGCAACGTCCGGTATCCTTCAGGACGCCGCTCTTGATAGAGCGTAGAGATAATTCCTAAGCGAGCCAGCATTCTTTGAACCGCCTGCAAGTTGGACAGGTTGCTCTGCGCAAGCCTCACGCTAATGCCCTTAAGCTGCGTTCCTTGTACGCTACCATCCGCATCAAACAGCCCCTTCAAAAATCCACTGTAGAATTCGTAGCTCGCTTGCTCTACAGCATCACCAATCGTCTTACTTCCCTGACGTATGCCAAACTTGGACGCTAGTTTGGCGAGCCCGGTCGAGTTAATAACGCGATGCTTGAGCTGCTTGTGATAATGAACTTCTTCCGTTCTTTTCGCATATCCTACGGCTGTTTCTAATAGCTGAACGGCGTGCTGGCTCATCTCATTCGAAGATTCTTCCCAGTAGCGCAGCAGACCGCTGTCATTCCACGGAGTCGTCGCTAGGCTACCGTCTCCAACCAGGCTCCCTAATAGCCAACCCTCATCATAAGAACCTGCGCCATCCCAACTTTGAAGATCGCGATGGTTGTGCAAGACCAGGCGATCGCCCGACTGAAGCTCACCCGCTTTTGTCCACTCGGTGTACTGCTTTTTCTGAGTCTGAGCCGTCACTTTAAGAACCCGATGATTCTCAGTTAGCCGTAGCTCAAAGCCTTCTTTTGTTTCCAGTTTCACAACCGGCTTCTCACCCGAGAAAAAGAATCCATCTGTTGTCGTGCTGAACAGCTCTCCATTTACATAGGTGCTGTGCTGCTGACCAACGAGTTCTTTAACCCGACGCGGCCCATCACCTGTATGAACCCAGGTATCGTCTGTCACACAGGGATTCAACCCATAGCGGCCTTTTCCCTGCGCTCTTTTCTCTGCTTCTCCAGCCCACTGAATAGCGCCTTCGCCTGACTGGAACTGTTTACGAACCGCTTCTAATACCTCTTCCTTCGAGGGCTTCTCGTGGAACACGCGCGTATGGTTAGCCATTCGCAACGCATCGCGAGTCGGATCAATTCGCCAGTTACCATGTTCGTCCTGCTGCCACAAATTCTCTTTCGCGCCAG
>CAWBJY010000004.1:0-546122 GCA_963789215.1 uncultured cyanobacterium
ATTAAAGTTGAGATAGCGATAGACATCACTCTCAAATGGTTCGATCTTACTTGCAACTACCTTTAGATATTCATTTGCATGAGGAATACGACCTAGTAGGGCACAAGCAGCAGCGAGTTCGGCTGAGCCTAGATAGACCTGAGCACCTTTACCCATTCTGTTATTGAAGTTGCGCGTGGAGGTGGAGAAAACGGTGGCATTGTCTTCTACTCTTGCCTGGTTGCCCATGCAGAGCGAGCAGCCGGGCATCTCTGTTCGAGCGCCTGAGGCGGCAAAGGTGCCATAGTAGCCTTCTTCGCGAAGCTGCTTTTCATCCATGCGAGTGGGTGGGCAAATCCACAGGCGACCTTTTACGGTGCCTTCGTTCTCTAGTACTTTGGCAGCGGCGCGATAGTGGCCAATGTTAGTCATGCAAGAGCCGATGAAGACTTCATCTATCTTGGCACCGACGCAATCTGAGAGCGTTTTTACGTTGTCAGGATCGTTAGGGGCCGCGAGGACGGGTTCTTTTAGCTCATTGAGATCAATTTCGAGAATTTCGGCATACTCAGCATCGTCGTCGGCGCTGAGGAGAGAAGGATTCTCTAGCCACTTCTCCATTTCAGCGATCCGGCGAGCGAGCGTTCTTTCGTCGTGGTAGCCACGGGCGATCATGTTTTTCAACAGGGCTACGTTAGAACGCAGGTATTCGGCGACGGTTTCTTCGCTGAGCTTGATGGTGCAGCCTGCACAAGAGCGTTCTGCTGAGGCGTCGGTGAGTTCGAAGGCCTGTTCTAGTTTTAGATCGGGTAGACCTTCCATTTCGAGCACGCGGCCAGAGAAGATGTTCTTTTTGTTCTCTTTGGCAACGGTTAGAAGACCTTTTTTGATGGCCTCTAATGGGATGACGTTTACCACGTCTCGAAGCGTGATGCCGGGCTGAAGTTCTCCTTTAAAGCGAACAAGAACAGATTCGGGCATGTCTAGGGGCATTGCGCCAATGGCGGCGGCAAAGGCGACTAGGCCAGAACCGGCAGGAAAGGAGATGCCTAAGGGGAAGCGGGTGTGAGAGTCTCCGCCGGTGCCGACGGTGTCGGGGAGGAGCATTCGGTTGAGCCAGGAGTGGATGATGCCGTCTCCAGGTTCTAGAGCAACGCCGCCTCTAGAGGCAAAGAAGTCAGGTAGGGTGGCGTGGGTTTCTACATCTACGGGTTTGGGGTAGGCGGCGGTGTGGCAGAAGGTTTGCAATACGAGGCCGGAGCTGAAGCCGAGGCAGGCTAGCTCTTTCATTTCGTCGCGGGTCATCGGGCCTGTGGTGTCTTGCGATCCGACTGTGGTCATGAGGGGTTCGCAGGAGGTGCCGGGGCGGACGCCGGGAAGACCGCAGGCTTTGCCGACCATTTTTTGGGCGAGGGTGAAGCCTTTGCCGGTGTCGGTGGGGACGGTGGGGCGAACGAAGATTTCGGAAGGGGGAAGGTCTAGGGCGGTGCGGGTTTTGTCGGTGAGGGTGCGTCCGATGATGAGGGGGATGCGTCCGCCGGCTTGCACTTCGTCGAGGATGGCTTCGGGGGTGAGGGTGAAGGTGGAGATGACCTCGCCTGCTTCGTTGGTGATTTCTCCTTTGTAGGGATGAATGGTGATGACGTCGCCCATTTTCATTTTGGAGACGTCGCATTCGATGGGGAGTGCGCCGGAGTCTTCGGCGGTGTTGAAGAAGATAGGGGCAATTTTATTGCCGAGGATGACGCCGCCGGTGCGCTTGTTGGGCACGAAGGGGATATCTGCGCCGATGTGCCAGATGACGGAGTTCATGGCGGATTTGCGAGAAGATCCGGTGCCGACTACATCGCCGACGTAGGCGAGCGGGTGGCCTTTCTTTTTTAGCTCAGCTAGGGTTTCTAGCGGTTTGTCCATGGTGGACTCTAGCATTACCTGGGCGTGGAGCGGGATGTCTGGGCGGGTGGTGGCGTGAGGGGCCGGGGAGAGGTCGTCTGTGTTGGTTTCGCCGGGGACGTTGAAGACGGTGACAGTGATGGTTTCGGGGACTTTGGGTTTGTTCGTGAACCATTCGGCGCTGGCCCAGGCGTCTATTACCTGCTTAGCGTAGGAATTGGACTCGGAGAGCGCTATCACGTCGTTGAAGGCGTCGTACACGAGGAGCGTTTTTTTGAGGGCGTCTGCGGCAAGCTGGGCAATTTCTCCACGGTCGTCTTTGAGGAGGGCAATTAATGACGCGACGTTATAGCCGCCGAGCATGGTGCCGAGGAGTTCGACGGCTTTTTTGGGAGAGAGGAGGGGGCTATGGGTTTCGCCTTGGGCGATCGCAGTTAAAAACGAAGCCTTTACATAAGAGGAGGGGTCAACGCCGGGAGAGACGCGATCGCACAGCAGCTCCATCAGAAAATCTTCTTCACCGGCTGGCGGACTTTTGAGCAAATCGCAAAGGGCCGCCGTTTGCTCCGCGTCTAGGGGCAAAGGTGGCACATTCAAAGCTGCGCGTTCTTGAACGTGTTTGCGATAGGACTCAAGCATCAGGTCACTCTCTAGAAAACGGTACAGATCATTAAAGATCTTCAGGCATCTAGTTTACCGAATTTGCGCAGTTCCTACGTATCTACGACAACCAAACTGAAAAGTCGCCGTCAGATCTATCAGATCTAGTTGCCCTAAAATCTAATCGTCATAAAACCTAGCTGACGTTGGTAATCGTAGTCAGTCCACTCTTTGCCGGATCGGCCGAAATGAGATGAATATCGCGCTGTGGGAACGGGATGCTGATATCTTCTGCGTCCAACCGCTTTTTGATAGCTTCTTGCAAGGACATACTCAGCGGCAGATAGTCCGTAGGCAGCACCCACGGGCGCACCGCAAAGTTAAGACTGCTATCGGCCATCTCTAATAAGCCGACGGCCGGTGCTGGACTAGACATGACGCGACTATCCGCGTTGAGCACGTCTAAGAGAATGCCTTTCACCCGGTCAATGTCGGTACTGTAGTCTACGCCGACAACCAGATCGAGGCGAAGCTGCCCGAGCGTCGAGTAGTTAACCAAGCTGCCATCTGTCAAAATGCCGTTAGGGATAACCACCGTCCGATTGTCTACTGTCCGTAGCGTGGTCGTCAGCAGCTCAATTTCCATAATGTAGCCAGAGTGGCCAGCGGCTTCGACCCAGTCGCTGACTCGAAAAGGCTGAGCAATAATGATGATAATACCGGCTGCAAAATTAGTTAAAGACCCTTGCAAAGCCAGTCCGACCGCTAGCCCAGCAGCGCCTAACGCCGCGATTAAAGAGGTGGTTTCGATGCCTACTTCGCCCAGCGCCGCCAGCAAGACAAACGCCATGATGACGTAGAACAAAATATTGCTCGCAAAGACCGTCAGCGTCGGTTCAATTTGCGCTTTGGTCATTACTTTTTTAACGAGGCGCTTAGCGAGCCGGGCCAGCCAGCGACCTACAACAAAAATAGCTACCGCGATCGCGAGTCGAAGGCCAAAGGCCAGCAGAAAAGGCTGAGCCTGCAGGAACAGCTCTCTAGTTGTGTCGAATGTCATATCAGCAATGATTCCTTGGCGATCGCTCTAGGCACTGGAAGCTCAGGCTTGCTGGCTGCATCCGCGAGCTGTGGCCATAAGCTGCGGCCATAACGTTTATCTAGCTCGATTATCGTAGTTGATGGTGGCAAAACCCTCTTTTCTAAAGGTTCTGAATTTTGGCGGTTTTGATTGGGCCTGTTACTTTCAAGGGTGATTTTGGGTTTATTAGCGGTACGTAAGCAACGAGAAAAATTGATACGTCGAAAGGGACGCTATTGACTATGACTGTATCGTCGGCTTCAGCCTCTTTTCAAAGGATGCGGACTTATTTACATCTGGTGCCGGTTTTTGGCGTGGTGCCGTCCTTATGGACACTTTACGGAGAAGCGCCGCCAGCGGGTGAAGAAGTAGATAGAACTTCGGAAGAAGCGCAGATGCGGGCGGTGAGTCGGCTGTCTGTGCTGCTGGGGTTGGGCTGTATTAGTGCGATCGCGCTCCTTGGGGCCGGTGCGGCTACGCAGTCTTCTCAAATGGCTAGCTTAAGATTTTTACTGGCTAGCAGCTTTGTTGGCTCAGGGTACTTCGTGCTTAGTTTAATGCTGATGTTTCGAGTCGCTAAGGGCCAGTCCATTCGGATTCCGGGCGTTAGCCAGTTAAGCCGTCGGCTCCCATAGCTGCTATTTTGGTTAGCGGCTTTGGTAAATACCGGGTTGCGCACTGTTCGGTAAATGCCGGGTTGTGCATTGTTAAGGAGAGCCAGTTTACTCAGATGGAAAAGCTGCCACACTCTTCACAAATAACGATCCCGCCATCTGTTACAAAAGGTAAATGACCGTTTTTACCACTTTCCTGTACGCTCGCATCATCGAGGTCATCTGTGTCGCCTTCTAATCCGTTCCCTAAACCTAACCGGTTGCGTCCCCACACATCGAACATGCCGAATAAGAAAAAGACGAGTTTGCCAAGATGGGTGGGTGTAGGCGTACTATTAGCAGGCATTGCGAGTGCCTCTGCGGCGGCGGGTGCCTTTCTGGCCGTGTCGTTAGGGAGTACGCCACTTCAGCAAAGCAACCTTTCGGCGGCAGAAGCGGCTGTCTTTACGCAGAACGAGCCAATTTCGGCGGCCAATAGCCTGCGGTTGCCTCACCTGACTCGGCCAGTCAACGTGTTGCTGCTAGGCGTTAAGGTCACGAGCTCGGATATCGACGACTACGAGGCTATTGATAGAGAGGGTTACGATTCGCTAGTCGATTCTTTTGAAGGGCTTTCGGACACGATGCTGATGCTGCGCTTTGACCCGCGCAATGAGCGAGTTTCGGTGCTGTCGGTTCCTCGCGATACGCGCACGAATGTAGATGGTGTGGTGACCAAGATTAATGAGGCCAATCGTCAGGGTGGGCCAGCGCTGAGCGCTCAGTCGGTGAGTGAGCTGATGGGCGGCGTGGCGATCGATCGCTATATGCGGATTAATGTGCAAGGCGTGGAGAAGCTAATTGATGCTCTTGGCGGCGTGGAGGTGGATGTCCCTAAAGATATGAAGTATCAGGACGATAGCCAGCATCTGTATATCAACTTAAAAGCAGGAACGCAGCGGCTAGACGGCGACAAGGCAATGCAGTTCTTGCGCTTTCGCTACGACGATCAAGGTGATATTGGCCGGGTGCAGCGCCAGCAAATTTTGATGCGATCGCTCACCGAACAAGCGCTTAACCCAACGACGATTGCCCGCTTGCCTAAAATTCTCTCGGTGATTCAATCGCACGTAGATACCAATCTTTCGGTAGAAGAGCTGGTAGCGCTAGTGGGCTACACCTCTCAGACTCGTCGCTCTGATGTGCAAATGCTAATGCTGCCGGGTGACTTTAGCAATTATAACGACTACGAACTGAGCTACTGGCTGCCCAACTACTCGGAGATTGACCGGATATCTGAGCAATACTTTGGGTTGGAAAGTGCCTATAACGTTTCTGAATACCGAGATCCGTCTAGCCTACGGGTGGTGATTCAAGACAGTACTTACGATGATATTGCCGTTCAGTCGCTGGTTAATTCGCTTTACGATACGGGCTACTACAACGTAACGGTCGGTCGTAGCCTGCGCGATCCCATTCGAGATACGCGAATTGTGGCTCAGCGTGGCGATATAGAAAGCGCTAGAGACCTGCAAAGCTTTCTCAATGTTGGAGAAGTGCGGGTAGAAAGCACCGGTAATCTGGACTCTGATATTACGATTCAGCTTGGCGAAGACTGGCTAAGCGAACATGGTGAGGCACTATAGGGAAGCCGCAATTAAAGAGGAGCCTATGACTGACGGGCCAATGTCTGCATCTACCCCTATTCAGCTGAGAATTACGCTAGTAGATAGCGAGCCTGAAGTTTGGCGACAAGTCGTGGTGCCGGGTGCGGTGGCTTTGGCCGATCTGCACGGCATTATCCAAGATGCGATGGGCTGGGAGCGATCGCACGACCATAGTTTTCAGACTGGTTTGGGGGCCGAGAAGGTTTTGCTGGCTGAAGAGAAACGGCTGTCGGCGGTTTTGGCGGATGCGGGCGATTCTCTCATTTACTATAACTACGATTTTGAGAGCGGCTGGCGACATCGAATTGTTGGTGAGTCGCTGAGCCACTCTGATGCTGGGGCTTTGCCGGTTTGTACTGCGGGGGAATCGGCCTGTCCACCCGAAGGCTCGGGCGGTATATGGGGCTACGATCAGTTTCTGGCAAAGCTAGAGGATGTGGAAGATCCGGACTACGTAAACCTGCTCGATCAGTACGGTGATTTTGATCCGGGGGCATTTGATTTGGCGGCTGTTAACGCTCGGCTGCTGGGATAGCGTTTTAGCTTGTCTTCGCCTTTGCTTTCGTACAGCAGACCGACGATGCCGATGCCGGAGAGAGCCGCGATCGCCCCCCAACCTATCAGCAGCCCAACCACTTCACCTAGAAATAAGCCGCTTGCCGCCCGTAGCCAGCCACCGGTAATCCAAGCCAAGGCGATGCCGATTGCCCAAATGCCTGCGTTTAGAGGAATCCAGCGCCAGGCTTGATGAACTTGCGATCGCAGCCCCCACCATTGCCCTAGCCCTAGTCCTAGCCCGACGTAGCCGCCATATAAAACGCCAAACCCGCCTCTGAGTAAAAGGCTTGGCGTACCCGGCACGACCCAACCTACTGCGCCTAGGTGCAATAGGACCAGCAATAGCCAACTAACGACTGTGGCGATTATCCATCTGGTGGGATGGCGCAGGTAGGGTCTTAGCACCAACCACCGACTGACGCCTACCCAACAGCCGCCTAAAGCGGCTTCTAGCCACGAGACTTCACCCGTCTCTCCAATCTCGACGAATAGCAGGCTGAGGGCGAAGGCTAGCCAGGTTGTGCCTGTCCAGGCTAGCCACAAAAGAGCGCCTGCTGTGATATCTGCGGGCTGCAAGTTCCAGCGTTTGCAAAGGATTGATAGCCGGTGCGCTAGCTGGTGGGTAATGGGTTCAGACAGGCTAGAAAGAGACATGTTGCTGAGGCAAGCTAGTTTTAGTGGCGGCGGTTTTAGTGGCGGCGGTTTTAGTGGCGGTGGGTGAGCGCGTGTCTTGAAGGATCGCTCGAAAGTTTTGGCGGCGCTGCGCTGGTGATTCGGGCGTGAAGTAGCTCCACAGGGTGTCCCAGTAGAAGAATGAGACGCCCGCGAACTGGCGATCGCGGCTGTGTTCTATCTGCTGTTTGATTTGCTCGAAGGAAATCGGCCTTTGCCAGGTGCCGGTCAAAATGCCAATGCTAACGGGAATGCGATCGCTGGCTTCTTGCAAAGCCTGCTTGCCCAATTCTCCGTCGAACTGAGCAATGTCATCTCGATAGACCTGAACGACTAAATCGTCTATCCAGCCTTTTTTGACCCACAGTCGCCAGTCTTGCAGGTAAAAGCGGTAGGCAAACTTAGCGGGATTGGGCGAGAGCGAGAGCTGGCAGGTGGGGCATTTGGCTTTGACTCTGGCGTGGAGAATCTCGACGAAGCGGCTGAGCTTATCAGCTCGCCAGCGAATCCAGTCTTCGTCTGCTGGGTTGTCGGGCGGGGGCTGGCCTGAATGCTCGGCTCGGTATAGAGACAGGGTGTAGGGGTCGTAGCCGAATTCTACGGGTAGGCTGAAGTGGTCGTCGAACTGGATACCGTCTACGGGGTAGCGGGTAACGACTTCTTCTGCCATATCTAGCAGCAGGGTTTGTACGGCGGGATGCATGGGATTGAGCCAGGCGATTTGGTCGGGTGCGCCGCTGTTTAGCAAATTGGCCAAAAATCCTTTTGAGGCTTCTATTTCTGGTGTGAAGGTGTCATCGGTCAGGGCGTTCTCAATCAGGGTGTCGGTGAGCGATCGCGATCCGTTTCTGCGGGTGGTTAGCCAGTCAGGGTGCTGCTGGGCTAGCTCGGACTTTATTGGCACCATAAATCCGTACTCAAACCAGGGCAAAATGCGCAGGTTTTGTTGATGACTGAGCGCGACCATTTCTCGCAGGGGGTCTTGACCCCAATGCATCCAGCTTAGGAAGGGAGCGATCGCCTGTCCGGTTAGTTTTTCTAAGGCGTCGCTATGGTAGAAGGCTTTGCCCCGGTTCCAAACAACCGGATAGACGGTATTGAACTGCAGATCGGCAAGCTGATTAATCGCGCGGGAAATGCCCCACGGGGAGAACAAAATGCCGCTGGCGACGTTGGTAATCCAGACGCCTCGAATTTCTGCGGGCGCATTAAGGATGCGGGGTTGCGCTGAGGATTTTGCGGCAGCGGGGCTGAGCCAGCAGGCGGCTATCAGACATCCAGCGAGGATGAATCCGATGAGAGATTGTCTGAATTGCCTGAACTGTTTGGGTTGGGGTTTGGGCTGCTGAGCTTTGAGCGGTTGGGCGCGGGTGCGAAAGGGCCAGATGAGAATTGAAAGGAGCGATCGCATAAGCGCCGGCTGGTCGGTTCGCAGAGGTTTAGGTCAAGCAGAGGTTTAGGTCAAAAGTGTAGCAGGCGTCATCAGGGCATAGGCAAAAATCTAAAAACTTCTGTTCTGGTGCGGCTATTTTTCTAGTTTCTTGGCCATGGCTAATCCAGAGAGATAAGCGGCCTCAAGGTTTTTAGTGGGCGGCGCGGATCCTACGCACCAGTCGCCGCCGCAGACCAGCGATGGCTCAATTTCTAGGGCTGTTTCGCCATAGCCCATATTGACAAAGGCGTAGCGCCAGCGGTGAATTTGGAACCAGTCTGGCTGGGCCATCCAAGCGCTAAATTTACGGGCGCTGGCTCGCAGTAAGACGGAAGCGGCTGGCTGTAAATCGGTGGCGTCGATGTAGCGCTGAGCAAAGTTGCCCTGGGCGTGAATGACGATGACGGGGCCTTTCGTTTGCTGAGACTGGTCTGCTTGAGACTGGTCTGCTTGAGACTGGTCTGCTTGAGATTGGCCTTTTTGAAAGCCGTTGCGTTTGCTGTTGTCCAACCCAATCCATTCGGTTGAGGTGCCTGCTTTGTCGGTTACCATCCAACCGTTTGGGTCTAGCTCGCCCATCTCGTGGCTGTACTGTTCGTCGTAACCGGCCATTACGGTCAAGCTAGGCCAGTAGTCTACTGCTTTTAGCGACTGGATGGCCTGGGAAATGACGGCTGCTGGGTCGCTTCGACTATCGGCTGCGTAGGTTTTAAGTAAGTGGGCAGCTTGAGCGGCGGGGATAGCGATCGCGCATTTTTTAGCAGTAATAATTTGCCCCCCTTCGCACTCAATTCGCCAACCGCCGGCTGACTCTTTGGTGAGCGGGTCAATGGCGATCGCTCGATGCTCTAGCAGCAAGTTTTGATCGCGCGAGAAGTCTTTGGCAAGATACTTGCCGACAGCGCTCATGCCTTCGGGTGAGACATAGATAGGTGCTTGCTCGTCGGGGTTTACCTGCGTAATGACTTCGCGCTGGAGAATTTCGTAAGCGGTGACAGCCCAGGGCTTGAGAATATGTTCCGATAGCAGCTCGTCTATTAGCGGTGCGAGCACGGCGGAAGACTGCCAGTAGCGCAAGCCGTGATCGATGCGTACCTGATGCGCTCTTCTGGTGGCGATGCGTCCGCCTAGTCCACGAGACTTATCGAGTATGCATACCCGCTGCCCGGCCTTGCTTAGCTCGCGGGCGCAAATGAGTCCTGATAGTCCGGCTCCAATTACAGCGACATCCCACATATTCAACCTGGCTCCTCTTATACTGGTGATAGATTTTTCCGTTTCAACTTCTTATTAGAATTAAACGGCCTAGTGCAGACGCGACGGGTAAAGCGAGTGGATGAATTAAGAAGTGGTCTGGAGTTAGCAACCGATGAGGAGCTGCATGTCATGACTCAGCTCCTCTTTCAGCCTAAGTTCAATCCGCTAGATTATCTGTATACGCCGCAGCCAGTTGACGTGAGTAAGCGCGATCGCCAACAACAAATTTACTTGTTAGAGCAGCGTTTTCGCTATCTGGCCGCTGATGGTCTGACGGTTTTGCAAAAGCGTACGCATCAGGTGAGCTACCGACAAGCGTTGTTACAGGTCTGTCGGTATCTTAAGATTACGCGCTATAGCAACCTTTCGACCGCAGAGCTAGAAGCCGAGGTGTTTTTGGTGCTGCTAGAGAAGACTTGGGAGAAGATGCCCAGAGCTGAGCAGCGGCTAGTGGAAAAAAGGCTGCAGCGGGCGATCGCCTGCACTAAAGAATTTGAGCAGCTGCCGGGGGCGCTTCAGGAAAAACCGACGGCGCTGCTGGCTAAAGGAGGAAGCGCGATGGCGCTGAGTGCGGTGATTAAACCCTGGCTGCTAAAACAAATTGCTGGGCAAATAACGATGCAGATGGCACGTTACCAAGTGGCTAAGCAGGCGTTGGCGAAAGGTGGGCTGAGCTGGGGCGCGCAGCTGCAGTCTAAGGCGGCGGTTAAAGCGGCGAGTCGTGGGGCGATGGCGGCCTCTGCTCGCTATGGGGCGATGCGAGGGGTACTTGCCTGCGTGGGGCCAGCGCTGTGGACGTGGTTTTTGGCCGATTTGGGTTGGCGGGCGGTGGCGACGAACTATGGCCGAGTGATTCCGGTGGTGTTTGCGATCGCTCAAATTCGCCTAACGCGCAGCGATTGGCCGGGCGATGCTTGGCCAACGGCTCCAGCTATTTAGGAGCGCATATGGTGAATCCTAATTCCGGTCAGTCTGCGGATGGCTCTAAGCTCTACACGACTCAATCTATTCCTAGCTATTACAAACTGCTAGGGGTGATGCCCAATGCGTCTGTGCAGGATATTCGGCGGGCCTATCGGGACTTGAGCAAGCTCTATCACCCGGATACGACTGAGCTGGAAAGTGCGATCGCGGTGTCTAAGTTTCAGGCGCTAAATGAAGCTTATGCAACGCTGAGTAGCCCAGAAAAGCGGCTCTCGTACGATTACAAATCTGGCTATTCCCGGATGTCGGTGATGCAGACAGGGGATAACCCTAGCTCTCAGTCTGCTAATCCGCACGACTGGTCTGCTAGCTCCTATCTAGATCCAACCGATCGACCGCTGTCTGCGGGTGAGATGTTTGCGCTGTTTATCTTGGGTATTACGTTTATTGGCTGTCTGGTGCTGGTGGTTACGATCAGTTTGACGAAGGGCGATGTGGGTGCACCCGATTTGGAAACGCTGATGAATTCTCAAGGGGGCAGGTCTGAGCCTGCGGCGGCGATCGTTCCGGCTGAAGGCCGATCGGATCTGCCTCAGCATTCGCATCGCCTATCGCTACTGGAGACTCCGCGGCTAGCGCCTAAAGCACCGGCTATTTGATGCTTTTCACCCAGTCAGTCTCTTTCAACCTGCCTCAGTCTGCTCTCTTGTTCTTTCTTGTTCTATGACCTATGACGCCTAGTTCTAAACCGCTTTACAGCCACGCTCTGCCCGAGATTGAAGATTGGCTGACCGACCAGGGCTGTCAGCGCAGTCAAGAAGATATTAGCCAGTGGAAGATTTCGCGCTCTGGTTGGTCGGCAGAGCTTTATTTGGATACCGATTCTATTGTGGTGGACTATGCTAGCGCCGATGGCAAAGAGATTCAGCGCAGCTTTAAATATTCGCTGAGCAGAAATGATTTGGAAGAAGTGATTTTCGCAGGGCCGTAGCTATTCTAAGAGGAGGCCGGATGGCAGGTTTCGTCTGTACAAAGCGGATAGGTAGGTTGATAGACTTCCGTGCGTTTGCCAAAGAGGTCATAGCGGTTGTCTCGGATGTATTCGTAGGTTTTGTCTCCGGTGGATTTTGCTCCTGGTGTGGCTCTGTAGGCTTGTACAAAGAGTGCACCCATAGGTAGCAGATGGCCAATTTCTTCGGCGGCGTTGCTGCCCTGCCACCTTTGCTCTGGGCGATCGAGGTTGATGAGAATCATCCCTAGCTCGCAGTCTGCGGCAGTGACGTTGAAGGCGGCAAGGGTTTTTTCGTCTTGCATAGGGATGTAGGAGAAGCGATCGCCCCCGTCTAACTTCTCTAAAAATTGAACTAAGGTGACACAAAGATTGCACTTTCCGTCGTAGATTACTGCGTACATGACTTATTTCCTATGGTTTGGGAGCGGTGAGCCGTAAGAATCGGGTTAAAAATTAGCTGTTGTTGTATGGAATACATCCAAAAAAGTAAGAAAGTGCTCACCTACGTGCAATTCCTTAACCTGGCCTTTACTTATAGACGTTAGGTTTCCGTCAGAATGCCAATGTGCCTAAGACATTTCTGTGTGTTGCTCTAACCGCTCTAGCAAGCGCGAGGAATTTACAGGTGGCTAAAGCGTAACTGACATCTTGATGGGTATTTAGGAGTGGTAGATTTTATGCAACTTAATGGCAATGGCAGAATCGGGGGCCGAACGGCTCGTCTAGCTTGTTCTCTTTCCATTCTAGCGCTAGCCGCTAGCCTGAGCGCTTGTGGCGGCGGCGGTGGTGATACCGCTACTACTAGCGATACGGCCGATACGGCTGCGAGTGGCGAAAGCGTCTCAGGCGATATTCAAATTGATGGCTCTAGCACGGTTTTTCCTATTGCTGAAGCGATGGCCGAAGAATTTCAGGGTGCGAATCCGGATGCTCGCGTGACGGTGGGCGTCTCGGGTTCTGGCGGCGGCTTCAAAAAGTTCTGTGCAGGCGAAACGGATATCTCTAACGCGTCTCGGCCAATTAAAGAAGAAGAAGCGGCAGCTTGCGAAGCGGCGGGCATTGAGTTTGCCGAAGTACCGATTGCTTACGACGGTATTACCCTGGTGACCAACAACGAAAATGACTGGGCTACCTGTCTGACTATTGAGCAGCTCAACACGATGTGGTCGCCCGATTCGGAAGGTGCTGTGACTAATTGGAACCAAGTCGATCCATCGTTCCCCGACCAGGCGCTAGAGCTGTACGGTCCTGGTACGGACTCGGGTACGTTTGACTACTTTACCGAGGAAGTCAATGGCGAAGAAGGCGCTAGCCGAGGTGACTATACCGCGAGCGAAGACGATAACGTCATCGTGACGGGTGTAGAATCTTCTTCCGGTAGCTTGGGCTACTTTGGGTTTGCTTACTACGAAGAGAACGAAGGCGCACTGAAGGCACTAGAAGTTGAGAACGAAGATGGCACCTGCGTCGCGCCTTCTTCTGAGGTGATTGCTGATGGCTCTTATAACCCGATGTCGCGACCTTTGTTTATCTATGTTAAGAAGGAGTCTTACGACACCAAGCCTCAAGTTAAGGCGTTTGTGGACTATCAGCTAGCCGACGCCAATGGTGAGTTGGTGAAGGAAGCTGGCTATATTACGCTGCCATCAGCTGACATGGAAGAGTCTAGATCGAAGGTTGAGAGCCTGTAGAGGCTTCGTTAGCTGAGTCTCTTTTGCTGAGTCTCAGCGGATTGTTTTGTAGTACTAGCCCAGCGGCTAGTACTGCCCTCCCACCTAACGGACTTTGGGAAGATTTAGCTTAAGCATTACCGTAATTATTATTTCGAGGCGTTTGAAATGACTGCTGATGCTCCTTTTGATATTGCTTCGGGCGAATGGCGACCGAAGCGGGGTCGAGCCAAGCTGGTTCAGCTCATTGTCAAAATTATCTGTGGGGCATTTGCCGCAATTTCGGTCGTCACGACGTTGGGCATTGTGCTGACGCTAATTTTTGAGGCGATCGCCTTTCTTCAAGAAGTCCCCCTTTCTCAGTTTCTGACCGATACTAAGTGGACACCCCTGTTTGCCAGTAAGCAGTTCGGCATATTCGTACTCGTTAGCGCCACGATCATGATCTCGGTGATCTCTATTGTGGTCGCGCTGCCGCTGGGTTTGCTCTCGGCTATCTGCTTAAGCGAGTACGCCACACCCAGAGTCCGCCGCATCTTGAAGCCGATCCTGGAGATTTTAGCAGGGGTTCCTACGGTGGTTTACGGCTACTTTGCTCTGCTGACCGTAACGCCTTTTCTCAAAACATTTTTGCCCGGACTCCAAGGATTTAACGCGCTTAGCGCTGGGCTAGTCTTAGGCGTAATGATTACGCCCATGGTGGCTTCTTTAAGTGAAGACGCGCTCTACTCGGTGCCGCGCAGCCTTAAAGATGGTGCCTACGCGCTAGGGGCGACCAAGCGTGAAACGGTGACTTCGGTGATTTTGCCTGCGGCCCTTTCGGGTATCGTATCCTCACTTATTCTGGCGGTTTCTCGGGCCATCGGTGAGACCATGATTGTGACGCTAGCAGCGGGTGCAAATCCTACTTTGGGCTTCAATCCCTTTGTGCCAGTAATGACGATGACTGCCTACATTGTGCAGGTAACTGCGGGCGACGCGCCGCATGGCACCATCGCATACAAAACCATTTTTGCAGTGGGCATGACGCTCTTCTTGCTGACGCTAGCGCTCAATGTCTTTAGCTTTTGGTTTGTCCGCCGTTTCCGCGAAAAATACGAATAGCGCAGAGATTTTTTTAAGACAAATGCAAACTGACAGGACAAAGGTTTTGTGATGGACTCAAGAATTTCTTCTAGGCCGACCCCAAGCGATTTTAAAAAGAGCGAGTTTAAGAGCAATCTCTCTACTCGCTATACGTTGGACCGTGCTTTTGAGATCGCGGCTTGGGCCGCGACGGGGATCGCCGTAGCGATTCTAGCTTGGCTGCTGCTCACCATTTTGATTGATGGGCTTGGTACGCTCAACTGGAACTTTGTGACTAGCTACCCTTCTCGCAAGGCGGAAAGAGCCGGCGTGGTGGCAGCTTTATTGGGCACGGCGTGGCTGATGGTGTTAGTGGCGGCTTTTACATTCCCAGTGGGAGTGGGTGCGGCTATTTATTTAGAGGAGTTTTCGAGCGATAATTGGTTTACTCGCTTAGTCGAGATTAATATCGGCAACTTGGCGGGTGTTCCCTCTATTATTTATGGTTTGCTAGGACTGGCCGTTTTTGTTCGCGTGTTCGAGCCAATTACGGGTGGGCGCAGCGTTCTTTCGGGCAGTTTGACGCTATCTTTGCTAATTCTGCCGGTGATTATTGTGGCGACTCGCGAAGCGCTGCGGGCGGTGCCGAACAGCCTGCGGCTAGCGGGCTATGCGCTGGGAGCAACTCGTTGGCAGGTGGTGTGGAGCCATGTGTTGCCACAGGCCATGCCAGGAATTCTAACGGGTGTTATTCTGGCGCTTTCTAGGGCGATTGGCGAGACGGCGCCGCTGATCGCAGTGGGCGCGGCGGTGTTTATTTCTTTTACCCCTGAGGGACTGCAGAGTCAGTTTACGGCTATGCCCATCCAAATTTATAACTGGGTGAGCCGTCCGCAGGAGGAGTTTCACCATATCGCGGCTTCGGGCATCATCGTGCTGATGAGTATGCTGCTGTTTATGAATGCGATCGCTATCTATCTGCGCAACCGCTTCCAAAAAGAAGGCTAACGCTTTTCTCTCATTTATTTTCCGCCCGTCTTAATTTCCGCCCGTCTTAATTTCCACTCTTAATTTCCATAGTCAACTCTTTAATACCTTTTACGGTTTCTCATCATGGTTTCTGTTCCTAGCACCACTTCTAGCGCTGTTATGACTAAGAATGCTTTTCAAGCTGAAAAGGTCTCGGTCTACTATGGCAACAATTTAGCGGTTAAAGACGTTTATCTCGAGATTCCTGAGCATCAGGTGGTTGCTTTTATTGGCCCCTCAGGCTGCGGTAAGAGTACGATTTTGCGCTGTTTTAACCGGATGAATGACCTGATTCCAAGCGCTAGAGTTGAGGGCAACATTACCTTTAATGGCGAAAGCATTATGGGTAAGAAGGTGGATCCAGTTGAGCTACGTCGCCGGGTGGGCATGGTGTTTCAAAAGCCCAATCCGTTTCCTAAGTCGATTTACGACAACATTGCGTTTGGCGCGAAGATCAACGGATATCAGGGTAATTTTGACGAGCTAGTTGAGAAGTCTTTGCGCGGTGCGGCGCTGTGGGATGAGGTAAAAGACAAGCTTCGAGATAGCGGCTTGGGGCTTTCGGGTGGTCAGCAGCAGCGACTTTGTATTGCGAGAGCGATCGCTATCGAGCCTGAAGTTATTTTGATGGATGAGCCTTGCTCTGCGCTTGATCCGATTTCTACGCTGAAGGTAGAAGAACTTATGCACGAGCTGAAAGATCGCTATACCATCATCATCGTGACGCACAACATGCAGCAAGCGTCTCGCGTTTCGGATCGTACGGCGTTTTTTAATGCGATCGCAACTGAGCAAGGTGGAAAGATGGGTTACCTAGTCGAGTACGACCAGACTCAGAACATCTTCAGCAATCCGAAGGAAGAATACACCCGCGATTATGTTTCTGGCCGCTTCGGTTAGACCGAGGCTCTTTTTACTGCTCTAATCTCACATGCTCTAATCTCAAGTGCGCTAAGAGCCACTGCGTAGACACATCTATGCGGCGGCTCTTAGCGTTGCAGAAATAGAAAGCCAGCCTGCATTGCGCCAATGACAAATCCTAGAAGGCCGCCTAAGTTTACAATCGCCTGCAATTCGTTTTTTACAATGGTCTGAATCGCGCCTTCTAGCTCTTTGGGGGATGTCGCATTGACTCGATCAATAATCACCTGGTCGATATTGAGAATCGGAATGACTTGTACGACGATGTTCTCCATATCGCGCTCTAGATACCGCTCTAGAATTAAAGCAAGTTCTTTGCTAACCAGTTCTAGAGATTCGGTCATGACTGGCGAGGATTGCAGTCGTCCTAGCAGCTGGCTAGCTAACTTTTCCCAATCTATAGACTCGCTGAGTTTCTCTAGTAGCGTACCGCCATTCTCTCTTAGGTAAGTTTTGATTGTTTGCCGCAGCGTTCTTCTAAGCTGTCGCACGGTAGAAACGGGAAGCTCTTGCAAAGAGAACCGCTGAAGCCATTTTTGCATCCGCACCTTTATGCCTAAAGCCGCTGTTAGCTCTGCGATGCGAGTGTTGCTTTTAACCGGCTCTTCGGTACATACCGCGCGCAATCGCGTTAGGGCATTGCGAACGCCGAAGATATTGGCGACGACCCAATAGGTGCCGCTGGTTTTAGCCCGCAGCGTTTCGTCGATGACCTGAATGTTGTAGTCGGTGAGGAAGTCTACTAGTAGCTGCCGCACTTTGTCGGGTGGGAGGACGCCGTTGACTACCCAGTCTGAGATTTGTCCGGCCTGGCTGTCGGTTAGCTGAAAGTCGAGTAGAACCTGATCGAAGATTTGATTGAGCTGTGCTTCTAAGAAGTCGTCTCGCCGAGACCATACGCGCAGCAGTCGGGGTAGGGACTGGCCGATGATGTCTTTGAGGATATTGCCAAGAATTTGGGCGGTGCGGGTTTGGCCGCTGCTCTGCATCTGCTCTAGGGCGAGCTGTAGGAGCCAGAGGATAGCTTTTTCGGTGCGTTCGGTTTTTAGCAGGCGGCGGGCTAGGCGCTGCATTTCTTCGGGGGTGAGCAGCGATCGCATGATCACATCCGAAATCTTGGTGGCTAGCCGCTGCTGATTGCTGGGAATGAGTCCTGGCGTAAATGGAAGGCGTCTACCTAAAAAATATCTCGGTTTATAGGGCCGAAACAGCATTTTAATGGCAATGTCATTGGTGAAGTAGCCGATGACGCCGCCTAGTACCGGCGGCAATAAGACTATCCACAGATTCGACGCATTCATAAACGGTTGCTCTAGCTCTCAATCTGGCTCTTAATTAATCTGGCTTTTAACTAACCTGATCCTTGATTGATCTGGCCCTCAGTCTGATGCTTGGTCTGATTCTTGATCTAATCCTTGGTTGCGACTAGTACGCCCATCATTCCACCCGCGATGGGGTAGTGAGTCGCCTGAGTAAATCCGGCTGTTCGTGCTAGCTCTACTTGCCGCGATCCCGATGGAAATCTGTCTACGCTGGGGCTAATGTAAGCATACTCCTCGCTTAGGCCAAACCGCTCTGCTGTTGGTACGACAATATTGGCTAAGTACCACTGCTGAAACTGTCGTACGAGTGGGTTAGTAGGCGCATGAAAATCTAGGATGGCTGCTTTTGCACCTGGCTTAATGACTCGGTGCAGTTCGCTTAGCCCCTGTGGAATATCAGTTAGGTTGCGCAGTCCGTAGGCCATGGTCGCTGCGTTAAATTCGTTGGTTTCGAAGGGTAGATTTAGGGCGTCTGCTTCTATCCAACTCAGTCTGTTTTGGAGGCGCGGGTTTCTTTGAGCAGCGATCGCGAGCTGCTCTACGGCAAAGTCTGCTCCAATAACTTGCCCAGTCTCACCCACCTGGCGAGCGAGTAGCAGCGCTAAATCGCCACTGCCGCAGCACAAATCTAGACAGCGATCGCCTGCTTTGGCGCTACTCCAGCTCACGGCCATCTGCTTCCATACTCGATGCAAGCCTAAGCTTAGATCTTGGTTAAGCTGATCGTACTGAGGGGCAATGCGATCAAAAAGCTGACGGATGCGGTCGGCTTCTGGCTGAACTGGCGAGGCCAATGGTTGATCGGCCATCTGATTAGCCATGGAGTGATAGGAGCCTTGGTCAGGCTGAACAAACTACCGAACCATCATGACACAGCTATTGTGCGGTGGCTTTAAGGCAGAGTGCCATTTGGGGGGCAATTAAATCGAGCAGGCTGACGACATCGCCGACGGTTGCATAGGCTCTGTTCCACTGTAGGGAGAGGGTGGCTAGCGTTTCGCTCTGATAGATGACGGGTGTTGCTATATGACATTCGGCGCCATCGGCGTAGAGCGCTTCGGCGGCGATGTCTGTTTTAGATTGAATGCTGACGGCAGACTGTGCGGTTTGAGTGGCGATCGCTTCCTGCACTAAACTGTTACTGGCGATCGCCGCTGCATCTGCATTGCCATAGCAACCCGCTGAGCCATTTGTTGTGATTAGGCCACAGCTATCTGCACCCAAAATCTGTGCGAACCCATCTGCTATAAACGCTAGCACTTCTGCTGGTGATATAGACTGCGTAGCTATTTGGCCGACCGTTGCCATGAGCTTTGTTTGCTTTTCTGCTAGGTGCAGCGCTTCATTCTGCTGTTTGATCAGATCGTAAGTTTCGGATGCGCGCTCAACCACGTTTTTAAGCTCTTCAGGGTCCCAGGGCTTTGTAATGTAGCGGTATACCTGCCCGGCGTTAATTGCCTCTACCAAATCTTCTACGTCGGTGAAGCCCGTCAAGATGATGCGTACCGTATCTGGAAACTCAGGAACAGTCTTGCTCAAGAACTCAGTTCCTTTCATCTCAGGCATTCGCTGGTCGGAGATGATGACCGCTACTTCGCCTTCTTCTGCTAGCACCTTGAGGGCTTCGCCGCCGCTTTCTGCTCGAAGTACCTTAAAGCTACGGCGAAAGGTGCGGTACAGCAGGTCTAAATTGTCGGGTTCATCATCGACAACCAGCATCCGAGGCTTTTTAGACAAAGTATGGCTAGCTACGGTTAGCGGACTAATAGCGCTCATAGGATTCGCTTCTTGAGATAGCAAGGTTATATACAGGCAAAGGATTAAGGCGCTAACTCCAAACCAACGAGTTTGAATTTGGAGTCAGCGCTTGTTCTTCAGTAAACCCAGCGATACATCAAAAATAACCCCGATAATGACCTCTGATAACGCTATAAATTTAGACCTGGAATCGTTTGAAATCAACGAGCTTGGCTATTGGTTAGCATTAACTTTCTACTTGCAGTAGCTCTTTAGCTTTCTACTTGCAGTAGCTCTATGGTGTTGCCGTCAGGATCTTTTACAAAGAGAGCGGCTCGCCCCGAAGAACTCATTTGAAAGGGCACTTGCTGCTTGGTCAAATCGAGCTTCACCTGGTCTAAGTCGTCAATGGCAAATGTTATATGGGGATGTCTGCCCCATTTGGCCTCTCGGTTTGGGTTTGTTGCCCAGTCGCTCACAATCAGATGTAGCTGGAATTCGCCGATTTGATACCAGGTGCCTGGAAACGTTAGCTGCCGATTTACTTTTTTGAGTCCGACTATGTGAGAGTAAAAGGCTTCGGCTTTTTCTAAACTGCTCACCTGTATGGCTACGTGCAGTGGATACAGAATATTTGCCATAGTTGCCAACTCCTATTAATTTTTGGGCTAACTTTTTCGTTCGGCGATCGCATTCTCGTTATCGCGGTCACTTTATTATTAGTGAGTTTGCCAGAGGGTTCAATCTTTGCCTTTAACCATGAAAGTTTTCTTCCTTTTCAGCGGACTTCTTGGTGCCTTAGCTTTGGTTGAGATTGCGCTTAGGATGGGCTATGGCTTTGGCAATCCACCGCTTTATATAGGGGACGATCGCATTGGCTATTTGCTTGCGCCCAATCAAAGGGTAAAGCGCTTCGGCAATCGCATTGAGATCAATGCGTATTCTATGCGGGCAAAGGCGATCGCACCTAAACCTAGCCCAGGCACCCTACGTCTTTTTCTGCTGGGTGATTCTCTTTCTAACGGCGGCTGGTGGACCGATCAAAAAGATGTGCTTTCTTACAGAATCGCGCACTATTTGCAGCTGCATCTGCCTTCGCCTTACCAAACGGTAGAAGCCCTCAACGCCTCGGCAAATTCTTGGGGGCCGCGCAATGAGCTGGCCTACTTAGAACGCTATGGCCTGTTTGACTCGACTGTTTTAGTGCTGATGTTGAATACGGATGATTTGTTTGGAACGCTGCCAACGCCTTTACCGGTAGGGCGCGATCGCAGCTATCCAGATCGAAAGCCGGTTTGTGCGATCGCCGAAGTGCTCAACCGCTACTTTAAGAAAAATCAGCCAATTTTGGGATTAAAGGAGATTCAGAATGAAGGGGGCGATCGCGTGGGTAAAAACCTTACGGCAATTGACGGGATTCGTCAAAAAGTGGGAGATGATGGCGGCCAGTTTGTCTTAGTTTTATCGCCGCTTAAGCGAGAGATCTCAGGCCCTAGAGAGTACGAGCTAGTCGCCCGGCAGCGGTTGAAGGATTGGGCCGCAGATGCCGACGTGCTGTATCTTGATTTATTAGAAACTTACCAGGCGCATTTGCCTCATCCGGACGAGCTTTATCGAGATCATATTCACTTGAGTTCACAAGGGAATGAGCTGGTTGGGGAGGCGATCGCTGAGGCTATTGGCACTTTGTCCTTCTAGTTTTGAGTTGGTCTTAGGTTGGCCTTGGCTTTAGGCTGATCTCAAAGTGCGCTATCCCAAAGAAGCCGCCATTGTCATTGGCCCTAGCGCTAAGCGCAGCTCATCTTGAGACTTCCAAGCCTGGCCGTCTAGAGCCATTTGCTCGATCACACTCGCTAACCGCAGTGCCTTCAGCGCCTGCTCGCCCCCTACAGACGGCTGATCGCCGCCGCGTACGCAGTGTACAAAGTGTTCTAGCTCAGCGTGCAGCGGCTCAGTATTACTGGTGTAAACCTGCTCAATAAGTCCATCTTGCCGGTAAAGTACCTGGCCATAGGCCGCCGAGCAGTTTTCTGTTGTTTGTCGGTGAATGGCTATCTTATTGTTTAAGAAATCGGCTTCCGTTAAAGAATTGCGGCAATGCGCCGATATGGTTCTAATTTTTCGATGCGTTACCTTGCTGGCCGTGACGGTTGCGACTACGCCATTTGCAAATCCTAGCGTAGCCGTCACGTAGTCTAAGTAAGGAGAATTGTCTCTGCGGCTACCGTTGGCCGTTAGCTTTGTCACAGATGCCCCTGCGAGTTCTAAGATTAAGTCAATATCATGGATCATCAAGTCCAGCACGACTGACACATCGTTAGCCCGATTGGAATAAGGACTCATCCGCCGCGCTTCTAACGCCAGTACGTCCTCGGTCCTCAGCACGTTGTGCAATTCTTTAAAGGCCGGATTAAACCGTTCGATATGGCCGACTTGCAGGATGCAGTCAAAGTCTGCCGCCGCGTTCACCAGCGATTCTGCTTCGGCAATACTCGCGGCAATCGGTTTTTCTATCAGCACATGGACGCCTGCTTTCAGGCAGGCCATTCCAACGGCGTGGTGTAGGCGAGTAGGAACCGCTACACAAACGGCGTCTACTTGCTCTAGCAGTTCTGTATAGTCTTCAAAATAGTGAACTTTGTACTTGCTAGCGGTTTCGATGCCTAGCTCTACGTTTACATCGGCTAGGCCGACTAGATGAACGTCTTTGAGTCTAGAAAGCACGCGGGCATGGTGCTGGCCCATATTGCCGATGCCAATGACGCCTACTTTCACTGGCTCTAGTAAGTTGCGGCCGCGCACTTTGGTGCTCGTCAACGGTGCGTTCGCTAATGGTAAAGATTCGCTCTGCACAGGTCTCACTTACACCTCGTAAAAATAGAAAAACGTTCTGAGCCACAGCGCTCGGCGGAACTTTACCGATTCTGAGGATATGTAAACATTACTACACAAACCCTGATAAATAGGGTCCAAGTTCAGATGTATCAATCGTAGTGGCTAGATAAGGGGTCTTAACAGAGGGAGACAGGCTTGCATTGACTGCAGTAGGCCCTTATCTTACTCTGCTTAGCTTTTGCACAAGTTGGCGCTTCAATTCAACCACCTTTGAGACTGTCTACTCCTCTACTTCGATTGTTCTACTTCGGTTGTGTTGAATCTAGCCTTTTGAGTTTTTTTGGCCCCTTGGCTGATAGCGTGATTTGCCTTTATTTTTCCGCAGCCTGGGCTTATCCGCTGCTTTCCTGACGGCCGCAGGGGCAAATGCATTGGCTACTTTTAATACCTGTAGCGGACTGTAGATTTGAATTTTGCCTAGCCTTGGCCCTTCTGCGGCAACGATCGTAAATTCTAGGTTTTGATAGGTGAGCTGTTCGTCTACTTGAGGAATCTTTTGCATCTCAAAGATGATGAATCCGCCAAGCGTTAAATAATCGTCGCTAGTCGGTAGCGCTATGCCTAGCCGTTCGTTAACGTCTTCTAAATCGGTTTGCGCTGGGAAGATAACGGTATGGCTATCTTTTTGAATAATCTGCGCGTCTGGAGAGGTGTTGCTGACATCTCCTAAAATCTCAGCGGTAAGGTCTCTAAAGGTGACTAGACCTGCCGTACCGCCGTATTCGTCCATTACGACTACCATTTCTCTTGCCGACTGCTGCATTTGCGTTAGCAATTCGTTGAGCGGAAGCGTTTTAGGAACGACTCTAGCGGGTCGCAGCCACGAAACGACTGGCGTTGCAGGGCTTAGCTCTCCTTGTGAAAGCGGTACCGCCAAATCATTAAAGTTGAGAATGCCTAAAATGTTGTCTAGGGACTCTCCGGTTACCGGATAGCGAGAATGTCCTGAGCGCACAATTTCGTCTAAAAGATCTTGAAAGGTGGCTTCTTGAGTGATGGCAGCAACGTTGGTTCGCGGCACCATAACTTCTTCGACGGTGGTGCCGCGAAATTCGAAGACATTGCTCAAAATTTCCCGTTCTGCTTTTTCTAGATCGGGAATCTCGGTGGCTGTGGTGATGAGTAGCCTGAGTTCTTCGGGGGTAACTCGGCCATGATGGCCAGGGGTAGGCTCTTCAACGCCGACTAGGGCTAGCAGTATTCGCGTTGATTGATTAAGCAGCCAGATGAAGGGGCTGAGCATTCTGGCAATGGTGAGGCTTGGGGGGCCTAGTGCGCGCGCAATCTTCTCGGGATAGATGAGGGCAAAAGACTTGGGACAAAGCTCGCCGAGGACGATTTGAAAGTAGGCCAGTAGCAGAAATGCAAGGGGTAGCGATATAGAGTGCGCGAGGAATAGGCTGGTTTCTGCTGAGACGGGCAGTAGCCCTAGCCAATGTTTAATGAGCGCGGCCATGGTGTGTTCGCCAATCCAACCCAGCGCAAGGCTAGAGAGGGTGATGCCGAGCTGTGTGGTTGAGAGCAGGCTGCCTAACTGGCGCTGAAGCTTTTGGACGGTGCGGGCCTGCATGTCGCCAGCGGATACTAGCTGGTTGATGCGCGATCGCCGAACCGAGACAATCGAAAATTCTACCGTTACAAAAAAAGCATTCAGCACAATCAGTGCGACCACTGACAGGATCCGCGTGGCAATATCTGACCAGGTGAGCGCGACCGTAGTTGCTTGCAACAGCAGCGAATAGGGCGGCTCAGTGGCGAACAGACGCGATAGCAAAGCAGGCAAAACCATAGGGCTGCAATGACAATCTACTGGCGAAGAAACAAGGAAGATCGCAACAAAGGTCTAGTTGCCTCCATCGCTAATGCGGGCTTCTACATCTTCGATAATCTTTTTTTCATCTAGCAAAACCAGCTCTTTGTGCGATTCGCCGCTGCGATTGGCTGCTGATGCATTCGAGGGTCGAGTTTCTGGCTGACGGACGCCAGTTAAAGCCTGTCTACCTAATGCGTATCCCCAGGAAGAACTTACAATCCCTGCGCCGAACATCAGCGTCAGCAAGATCAGCGTAAAAGCAACGGCTGGGTTAATTCTCATAGGAGTGAGGCGGCAAGAGTAGAGAGTTTGTCTTGGGAGTCTACCCGATATATGCCTAACTTAGCGCGACTTGCCGCATTTTTCTTGGGCCTTTTCTCAATTTTTTCATCAGATCGTAGTCAGTCGTTACAAAACAATGTTAAAAGAGAATGCCTGCTCTTTGAGAACATACAAGATTTTTGTAGGTTGTCGAGACTTTCCCAGGGTTGGCCGAGCGGATTAGGCAGCGAACTCATAATTCGCCCCAGGCAGGTTCAACTCCTGCACCCTGGACTTTTTTTGGCTAGAAGCAAATAGCTTTAGGTGAGCAAAAGAGCAAGACGTTAGAAAAACAGAGAAAAGGGGAGGCGATCGCAAAATCACCTCCCCTTTTTTTAATCATTTCTATTGAAGTTCAGCTATTGAAGTTCAGCGGCTTATCGTCGAGGTAACGGCTCAAAGTTGAGTTCGCTGCCCACAACTCGACTGTTGAATTGAGAAGCGGGTAATAGCTGGACAGAGGTTGTGTAGGGATTGGGTAAGTCTGGCACTCTTACGGTGGGCGTATTTTGTGTCTGCAATATCAGTAGCTCTTCATAAGCTCGAGAAGTTGCGGCGGCGTCCCGATTGATCCTCTGATCTGTAAATCCGCCCAGGCCAGTGATGAAGTTAATCTGGCTGGCCGCTGAACGGTGGTTGTAGTAGTCTCCGGAGCGCTGCTCGGTAATGCCTTCTAACGTATCTAGTAAGGATTCTGTGTCCTGAGCGCTAGCGATGGGTGCGATCGCCCCTAAAACGCTCACTGCACCCATTAGTCCTAGCGTGCTGCTAGCTAACCCTCTCATTCCACCCTTGATTCCAATAGTCATCACCATTACTTTTCCCCAAAAGGCGCATACGAATACTCCCTTACAAGGTTACCCGGCTACAAGATTAATCTTGGCACCCCATACACTAATCAAGCACTTTGAATATATGCTAATGCAGCGCTAACTCTGGATGCTGATATGTCTACTTCTTCCCTTTCTATCACTGATTTATCAACCGCTAATCTCGACGATTTACGTCAGGCTTTATTAGATCTTCTGTGCGAGGTGGCGTATAAGGAGGGCGACTTTACGCTGTCGTCTGGTAAGAAAAGCGACTACTACATCAATGGTAAGCAGGTGACTTTGCACGCGCAAGGCGGCCTGATGGTGGCTAGGCTGCTGCTAAATATGTTGCCCGTCGGGACAGTGGCTGTTGGCGGGCTAACCCTAGGAGCAGATCCGATGGTGAGCGCGATTAGTATTGTTGGCGCTTATGAAAACAAGCCGGTGACGCCGCTGATTATCCGCAAGGAGGCAAAGGGGCACGGGACGCGGGCCTATATTGAGGGGCCAACTCTGCCGGCGGGGAGTGCGATCGCTATTATTGAAGATGTAGTGACTACTGGCGCCTCTGCGCTCAAAGCTGTGGAGCGACTGCGCGATGCGGGCTACCTAGTGAATGATATTTTGGCGCTAGTCGATCGGCAGCAGGGCGGCGAGGAACTCTATGAGAAAGAGGGTCTGAGCTTTAAGCCAATCTTTACGATAGAAGACGTAAAAGCAAACTGGCGCGCTCAGCGTTAGAGCTTAGACGCGGAACTGTAAACGCGGAACTGTAAACGCGGAACTGCGAATGTGAAAATGTGAATGCAGAACTGTTGAGAGAAACGGCCTTTGAGAGAAATGGCCTTCCTCTCAACAGCATTTGGTGAGTTACTTCTTACGAGTTACTTCGCTGCTGAGGCGACTTTTACGCTCTGCATCGCTTCAACCAAGCTGCGTACAACTGCAACCATCGCTAGCGGATCGTTTAGCTTGTGTACCGCTGAGCCGACGCCAACACCGGCTGCTCCGGCCGCTAGTGCCATTGGAGCCGTGACGTTAGAAATGCCGGATGCGCAGAGCACAGGCACTGAAACTGCGTGTGAAATAGCATGAGCAGCAGCTAGCGTGGGAGATGCTTTCTCGATTAGGCCCAAGACGCCGCTGTGTGTGGGATTGCTGCTGGTGCCGCCTTCGGTTTGGATGATATTGGCACCCGCGGCTACAAGGTCTTCGGCGAGCTGTACCTGCGCGTCTAGGGTCAGAATATGAGGGACGGTGACGGATAGCAGAATGTGGGGGAGGCGCGATCGCGTTTCTTGAGTCAAAGCCAAAACTTCTGCAGCTTCAAATCGTCGCCCTTCTGCGTAGAAAGCGTCGAAGTTGCCGATTTCAATCAGGTCAGCGCCTGCTGCTACGGCCGATACAAATTTCTCTGGCTCAACGGCTGATACGCAAATCGGTAGGTCAATCAAACCTTTTACCATGCGGACTAAATCGGCATCGGCGGCGATATCTACAAAGGTTGCGCCGCCAGCTTGGGCTGCTTTTACAACGTCTGCAACGTTTTGCTGGTTGTAATTGGTCAGGCCGCTGATGATCTTGAGCGCTGTCCGGCTGTCTAAGGCTCTCTGGAAGTCGATCCACTGATTCGAAGTAGTCATGAAATCTCTCTAGATATATCTAAGTGTGAGCTGGATGAGCCTCACGCTGCTAGAGATTATACTGCCAGAAATTTGAGGATAGCGTAGCGGCTACGATGGGAATTGAAGCAGCTCTTAACCTTGCAACCTGGTCGAATTTGGGGTAGGCTTAGCAACTGCGAAGTAAAAACAAAGCAAACTGACATCATGCCTAAGCTAAAAACCCGCCGCGCTGCCGCTAAACGGTTTCGCCGTAGTGGAAGTGGCAAAATTATGCGCCGCAAAGCGTTCAAGAACCACCTTCTAGAGCACAAGTCTCAAGATAAAAAGCGCAAGTTTTCGAAGATTGCCGTTGTGCACGAGAACGATGTGGCTAACGTGGAATTGATGCTGCCTTATTTGTAAGCGCTGACTAAAAGTGCTTGCTTCATCTCTCAATATCTGGCCTTAGCGGATTCATCTCACTGCTGTTTATGAGCAGTGCCTGCAAGCTGCTAGGGCACCCAACAAGATTCAACTAGGATTAAAAAATGGCTCGTGTTAAGCGCGGTAATGTAGCTCGCAAACGCCGCAAGAAAGTTCTTAAGCTCGCTAAAGGTTTTAGAGGCTCACACTCTAAGCTATTTCGCACCGCTAATCAGCAGGTAATGAAGGCGCTGCGCAACGCCTACCGCGATCGCCGCCGTAAGAAGCGCGATTTCCGTCGCCTGTGGATTGCTCGAATTAACGCAGCGGCTCGTCTTAACGGCACTACCTACAGCCGTTTGATGGGTGATTTGAAGAAGTCAGACATTCAGATTAACCGCAAGATGCTGGCTCAGCTAGCCGTGCTAAACCCTGCTAGCTTTACTAAGGTCGTGGAGGCCGCTGGTAGTAAGTAGTCAGCTCTGGGCTTTGAAATAGGTAAAGGCAATGCTCAAATCGCTTAAGACTTTGAGTTTGATGTTGGGGACAAGCTTAGTGTTGTCCCCAATTTTTGTGTTTGCCAATGGGATGGTGGGAGCTTCTAAGGCTGCTGCGGTGGAGCTATCGGAAATACGCGATCGCGGCTACATTACCATTGGCGTTAAAGATAATCGAGTGCCGCTGAGCTTTTTGGATGATAGCGGGCATTACGCTGGCTACGAAATAGAGATTGCTCGGCGGTTGGCTGAGGAACTGCTCGGCGATGAGACGGCTGTGCGGTTTGTGCCGGTGAAGAACGTTGAGCGGCTCGATGCGGTGCTATCGGAGCGAGTAGATATTGCGATCGCCGATATCACCCTGACAGAACCTCGCCGCCGTCTAGTAGATTTTAGCTATCCCTATTACTTAGATGGTATTGCCTTTATTACCCGGCAGGCAGGTATCGACGGCTTAGAAGACTTACGCCTCGGCAGAATTGCTTTACTCGATCGCTCTAGCAGCGTTCCGCACGTTCGCTACATTTTGCCGGGCGCTCGGCTCACTGGCGTTAGCTCTTATGCGGAGGGGCAGGCGCTGCTGGCTAGTGGAGAAGTGGATGCTTTTGCCGGAGATGCCTCGGTGCTAACGGGATGGCTTCAGACTTCGCCTGTTTTGGCAGAGTACCGGCTGTTGCCTAATCTTTTGTCTGCCGATCCTTTGGCGATTGCCCTGCCAAAAGGCGTTCGGCACAATGAGCTAAGAACAGAAATCAATGCGGCGCTGCGGCGCTGGTATCGTGAGGGCTGGCTGCAAGCGCGAGCTGATTATTGGGGATTACCAGCTGGAACCAGTCAGTTTGTGAATCTGTCACCCCCTGCAATCTCTCCATCGCTAGATGGTGATGAGACAGATGTCGATGGGCCAGACGTAGAAGAACGCTGAAGAATTAAGACAGCCCTGGCTAAACCGGGCGATCGCCGATGGCAATGCTATAAAATGCCAAAGAAGTAAAACATTCGATTTAACCGCTGAGTATTTCTATGGAAAATGGCAACTACCTAGTTGTTTATTTAGGCATTCTGCTGGCGCTCCTTAGCGTAGCGACCTTTTTTGTGGTTCGTCAGGTATTGGTCACTCGCCGAGTAGAGGTGACGCTTTCTGATCTTCAGCAAAAGCTGTCTAACACTCAGGGAACAGCGCTGGACTATTACGAAATTGGCAGTATTTTGCTAGATAAGAAGCTGTACGTTCAGGCTTCTGTGTATTTGAAGCAGGCGCTGAAACAGCTAAGCGAGGAGGAGGCTGAGAATGCCGTTTTGGTGCATAATGCGCTGGGCTATGCCTACTTTGCTCAAGAGCAGTTCGACCTGGCTATGCGCGAGTATAAGGACGCGCTAGAGATTCGGCCCGACTATGTAACGGCGCTGAATAATTTGGCAAATGCCTACGAGCGTAAGCAGATGATTCCGCAGGCGCTAGAAACTTATGAGAAGTCTCTAGAAACCGAACCTAATAACGAAACGGCGAAGCGTAGGGCGGCTTCTTTGCGCAAGCGTGTGGCTTAGCGGCTGGTGGCGCACTTAGATCAAGCTCAGGTATTGGCGATAAGAAAGGACTGGCTGGCGTTGCTGAAGCGTCATCCGGCGATCGCTATTATTCGAGCAGCGGATGTAAAAACGGGCCTGTTAATGGCTAAGGCTGCTGCATCCGGAGGGTTTGAGCTGATAGAGGTGGCCTGGAATCACAACGCTGATCCACTGCAGATGATGGCGAAAATTAGGCAAGCTTTGCCTGATTGCACCATCGGGGTTGGCACCATTTTGGATGAGGCCGATTTGAGGTGTGCGATCGCTTCGGGTGCTAAGTTTTGCTTTACGCCACATACTGATGTTCAACTGATTGAAGCGGCGATCGCGCAGAATATTCCACTTGTGGCCGGTGCTATGACGCCGACTGAAATCGTCACGGCCTGGCGAAGTGGCGCTGCAAGCGTAAAGGTTTTCCCGATTTCAACGTTGGGTAATGCTGTCTATATTCGGAGTTTGCGAGGCCCATTGAACTCGATTCCGCTGATTCCGACGGGGGGCGTTACTAGCGAAAGTGCGCCTAGGTTGTTGGCTGCCGGTGCGGTCGCGGTCGGTCTTTCGACGGCGCTGTTTCCTTCGGCGGAGGTGGCACGAGCAGACTGGGCGGCGATTGAAGCGCGATCGCGCTATTTGCTGACCCTGCTTGCTAACTCGGCGGCCATCGATTCATCTGTTGCCTAGCTGCCGAGCTTAAAGGCTTCGACGAATAGACCGTAGATTAAGCCGAGCTTGAAGGCGTTAAGTGATTCCATGACGGTAGAGCGCGATCGCACTGGCCCTGCGTCGATGCCTGGCTGCACAATTGCATCTGGCCCGGTCAGTGAAGGGATTACCGTAGGGCTATCATCTTGGGCTAGTCTAATTTCTCGACGCCGCGGCCTAAAGCGATAGTAAGTCCAGCTAATGAGTTCTACTAGAATCACTAGCATTGCTGAGATGGTGACATCTAGCTTAGCCGCCTGTCCGGCTGTAGCAGAGATGGCGGTTGCAAAGAAGTTGCCAAACAGCAGGCTAATGGTGATAAGCGCTAGCCGTCGCCACGGGTTAAACACCCACTGCCTAAAACGTAGCGATACTTGGTCGAGCAGCGTGTTTAGTCGAGTTCTTTGCATGGCAAGCCGTGGGAAGCGGTTGAGTGTGGTGGGCTAGCCACTACTAATGCTAGCCCTACAAAAAGAGCTTAGCGCACGGTAGTCTTGCCAGTCTTGTCGTAAACCTTGTCACTATTACAATCGGGCGATATTACCGATTCCATTCTATGAACTGTCACAGGTTTCGTAATATTCGCCGACCCTAGAAGGCTACGATTTGACTGTAAATACGTATCAGGCAATACCAACTAGCTTATAAGCTTTCGCCCTGTCTACCGAGAGATTGCTTTTTGAGGTTAGCGTTTTACGCCGTTCCTGTTTATCCGACTTTTGAGGGCTCTTATGCGACGTTATTCTTCTCTTTTACTGGCTTTAGCGGCTGTGGTTTCTACCGGTTCGGCTGCGATCGCTCAGTCTACTACGACTCGCACGCCCCTAGCTTCCCCCATTGAGCTAAGCGGTCGATCGGGCGGCCCTCAGTCTTCAGCCTGCGGCAATATCAACCCGTCTACAGGACAACGCGTACAGGTTACCGAATCCTTTGCTTCTTTAGATTTTGAGGTTCAGAGCCAGGGCAACTATACGTTGCTAATTAAGGGGCCAGGCGGTTTTGAAGAGTGCGTGTTCGCCCATAATTACGACGGTGGCGTGATTAAGTCTCCTGGTTTATTGAACCGGGGAGAATATCAGGTATTTGTGGGCGATCGCAACGGCGAAAGCCATCCTTACACGCTCTCCATCCGTCAGTAGAGAGCACTTTCAGATTTAGCTATCGGTTTAGCTATCCGACAAGTTTGGCCTCTGTAAGCTCTTGCCAGTCTGGGGTCGTCGGGTAGTCTAACCAAACGATGGTGCAAGCTGCTAATACCTCATTAAGGTTATCCTTCACCCTCTGGCAAGCGCTGGACTTCCACGTCGATTGTGGTTGCGCTAGTATTTCCATCATCGTCCGAGCTAAGGTCAACCGAACTGCTTTGAATATCGACTGCCTGGACGTCGATGACGCCTTCAGGGGCAAATCGCTCGAAGCCTTCTTCTGTCGTCATTAGCTGAGTCGTGCAGTTTGGACAGGCCAGCTTTACATTCTTTAGGCTAGTTAAAGATTGGTCGCATACTGGACAGGCGCCTTCAACCAGATTTCTCTTAATCCAAAATCTGGCCACTATCAACACAATGACGGGCGTGAGCACTAAAAATAGCACTAGTGCAAAAATTGACTTGACGATGCCGCTGAGGCCAATCGCCCCTAAAAGCCAAGCACCCCCAAGCACAAATATCCAGCAGCCAAGGCCCGGAAAGCGGACTCGCATTTGGTTAAAGTTTTGGTTCACGGCACAGTCCTCAACGGTTATCGGGTTGACGCTTTACAAGGTCAGGTTTGTTGTCTGCTTCTATCGTAGTGCTCTGTTTTGGCTCTGCAAAGTGCACAAACCGTACTCAGCAAACGTTAAAGACAATGTAAACTGCCCGATCCCAAACTGGTTTAACTGCGTTAAAGCCTTTACATTTAGCGTCCAGATTTGACTTTCGTACTGCGCTCTTCTGTAGACTGTTGGATACAATTTGCTTCCCCGGTTTCTATATGCAATAGACTACTGAGCTGTGCTAATAGTGCCGACGCACTAAATTTGGCTAGCGTTTGCTGCCTCAACCAATCACTTTCGCACCGCTGGTCTGTTCCGCTAAGAGCCTCAATACAAGCCTCTGCGACCGCCTCTGAATCTCTGTATGGGACTTGCCAGCCAACTCGCCCATCTTGCAGTGGATCCGCTGAGCCATCATCGTTTCCGGCAATGACTGGAATGCCGCAGGCCATCGCCTCTAAATACACGATGCCAAAGCCTTCTTTTGAGGGCATGACATATACATCGGCTAGTCGGTAATGATCAATGAGTGCCTCGTCTGGTATAAAGCCAGCAAAAGTGACTTGATCGGCGACTCCCAAATCGACTGCTAGCTGAGCTAGTCTAGGCTGGTCGTCACCTCGACCGATTACAACGTATTTTACGTTAGGAAAAGCTTTTGTAATTTTGGGTAGCGCCCGAATGGTTACGTCTACACCTTTGTAAATATCGCCTTTCCACAGCCGGGCTACAGTTGTTAAAACCCGAGCGCCCTGAAGCTGATAACGCTCGATAAGTTCTGTAGGCGGCAAACCAGGTGTAAAGGCGGTGCCCTCAACGACGCAGGGAAGCATGTCGAATTTATTTGAGGAGATATTGTTAGCCTGGCAAGCTAAGTCTCGGCTATAGCGGCTGATTGTCCATATGCGCTCAGCCGCAGCGAGTGCTTTTTGGCCTTTGGGCGGTAGCTTATGCCAAACTTCTTTTCCGTAGGTGAGAATGGTGTAGGGGATTTTAAGCGTGCGACAAAGCTGTCCTACCATAGGAGCCAAATTGATATGACCGCAGTAAACGTGTTCTGGACGATGTTTGATCAGGTAGGTCGCTAGCGACAGGGTTAGACGGATCCGCCCGGTCATCGGACGGTTATCTGTTTTAGCCGCTAGCTCGTCCCCAAAGTAGTGATAGTTGAAGCAGTCGTTTTTTAAGGCGTGATGAATTGGGCTGTCTCTAAGCAAGAAAACATCCGCAACCATAGACTGTTCGGCTGATTTAGCTAGCTGGGCGTAGGCTCCTAGTACATCTTGAATGTAGGACTGAATGCCGCCTTCGCAACCAAAGACTTCGATGAATACAAAAGCGTGCTTCATTAGCCGATTCCTACAGTGCTGGGGTTGTTCGCTACCAGTCGGTTTAAGTCTGCTTGAACCATGGTCTCTATAAGCTGTTCGAAGCTGACTTGAGGCTTCCAATCGAGATTGCGCATTGCTTTTGAGGGATCGGCGACTAGCTGAAAATGTTCGTCTTCTCTGATGAGTTCTGGGTCTGTTTCCACATATTTTTGCCAGTCTAGGCCGACACAGCTAAAGGCAGCGCTGACTAAATCTCGAACCGTATGGAGCTTGCCAGTCCCGATTACGTAGTCTTCGGCTTCGTCGGCCTGGAGCATTCTCCACATCGCTTCCACATGGTCGCCTGCAAAGCCCCAGTCTCTTTTAGCATCGAGATTACCGATGGAGAGGCGATCGCGCAGACCCAGCTTGATGGCGGCGGCGGCCAAGGAGATTTTGCGAGTTACAAACTGAGGTGGGCGTCTGGGCGACTCGTGGTTGTAGAGGATGCCGCTACAGGCGAATAGGCCATAGCGATCGCGATGATGAACCATTGTCCAGTGTGCATGTAGCTTGGCTGCACCGTATGGATTTTTGGGGTGAAAGGATGTTTCTTCGGACTGTGGTGCAGATTGCACATTGCCGAATATTTCTGAGGAACTAGCTTGATAGAACCTTGTGGCTAAACCAAGCTGGCGAGTGGCACTGAGCAGCCGCGTTGCTGTTCCTGTAATCAAGTCTAAAGTCCCAAGCGGATCTTCCCAGGAGTCTGGAACGAAGCTGGGAGCGGCGAGATTATAGATTTCTGTTGGCTGAAGCTGTTCTACTGCTTGAGTTAGGGCTGCTGCGTCAGTCAGGTCTACGGAGTATATTTCAACCTTCTCTGCCAAATCGTCTAGCTTGACGATGCTGCTCTGTCTAGCCGGTGGAATCAGTCCTACAACCCGATAGCCTTTTCCCAACATAAGCTGGCTTAAATAGTAACCATCTTGGCCTGTAATGCCGGTGATGAGTGCAGTTTTTTTCATGACTCCCTTTTGATGTAAGCCTGTATGCGCGATCGCTACTTCTACAGTTCACATAATCTTTGGAGTTTTCACAATGCTCAAGCAGTTAAGCTGATCTTGGCTGCGATCGTAGCTGACGCGATCCGCTAATCGTCTGAGTAAAAACCACCCGTAACCGCCTTCTCTTAGCGCTCCAGGCTTGGGTTCTATTAAGCTATTTGGGTCGAAAGGCTGACCGCGATCAAAAATTCGAATTTCGAGTTCTTGAGGGCTTACTGTTAGCTCTATATCGATGGGCGTTGTTTCTGGCAGCCCGGCATGGGCATGTCTTACCGCGTTGGTAAAGCCTTCTGCTAAAGCTAGATTAAGCTGATCGAATTGGTCATCGATCCAGGGCATATCTACCGACATGCGTGAGATCAGCGTACGAAACCACTGCTGAACTCCAGATAGCTCTTCTAAATGACTTCGAACTGTCAGGCGAGCCTGATTTGGCATCTCAAATGCCACTCCTGTGCGACTGTAAACGGGTGTTCTAAAAACGGCGTTGATTAGCTTTCTCAATTTATCATCCCGTTTGTTTTAGCCTATGGTTGACCGCGCAATAATCAATTTTTCCCAGCGCACATTGTCGAAACACCTGTTATTTACTAGAAGCCGAACATAAATTAACTGACTGGGCGTAAAAGCACCCAATAACAACAAAATCGCCCAAACTTTTAAAGCCTGAGCGATTTCATTCTATGCAGTTATAAACCTGCTAAAGCTTTCTTCTAATGTTCTGCTGAATTTAGAAGAGGCCCAACGTCAAAGACTTATCGATTGGGAAGGTAGCACCAATCCCTAACCACAGCGTTACGGCAGTTCCGAAAAGGAAGACAGCAGTAGCTACTGGGCGGCGGAACGGGTTCTGAAACTTATTGACGTTCTCAATGAAGGGAACAAGAATGAGACCCAAAGGAATGGCCGTCATCGCTGCGATTCCGAGCAGTTTGTTTGGCAAGACGCGCAGCATTTGGAACGTAGGGTACAAATACCACTCAGGTAAAATCTCTAGCGGCGTAGCAAATGGATTCGCAGGTTCGCCTACTAACGCTGGGTCGAGGACTGCTAGCGCGGTGCAGCAGGCAATCGTACCCATGATGACGATGGGGAAAACGTAGAGAAGGTCGTTTGGCCAGGCAGGTTCACCGTAGTAGTTGTGACCCATACCTTTCTTGAGCTTCTCTCTCAGCATTGGATCGCTGAGATCTGGCTTTTTAAGGATAGACATTGATTAACTTCCTAGAATAATGACACCAACAGCTAACAAGTAGTTTAGCCTGAGCGGCAGCCCTCTTAGTACATCTTCTTGAAGATTCTTACAAGCGGGCTGGACTCGATTGGCTAGTGATCTGCTGGTCGAACTGTTTGCAACGAATTACAACGGACCGGAGATGCCTTGCTTGCGAATCATGATGAAGTGAAGCAGCATGAAGACAGCAATGAACCAGGGCAATACAAAGGTGTGCAGGCTGTAGAAGCGAGTGAGTGTAGCTTGGCCAACGCTTTCGCTACCACGCATTAGCTCGACAATAGTGCCGCCTACAACAGGAATTGCACCGGGGACGCCGGATACGATTTTGACGGCCCAGTAGCCTACTTGATCCCAAGGAAGGGAATAGCCAGTTACGCCGAAGGAAACGGTGATAACGGCTAGGATAACGCCGGTTACCCAAGTGAGTTCGCGAGGCTTTTTGAAACCGCCGGTGAGGTATACGCGGAAGGTGTGGAGGATCATGACGAGCACCATCATGCTGGCAGACCAGCGGTGGACGGATCGGATGAGCCAGCCAAAGTTAACGTCGGTCATCAGGTACTGCACAGATGCAAAGGCATCGGTGACAGTGGGGCGGTAGTAAAAGGTCATTGCAAATCCAGTAGCAAACTGGATGATGAAGCAAACGAGCGTAATACCGCCTAAGCAATAAAAGATGTTGACGTGGGGTGGAACGTACTTGCTGGAGATGTCATCAGCGAGCGCTTGAATCTCTAGCCGTTCATCGAACCACTGATAGGGTTTGGAGTCGGTGACTTGCTTTGTAAACATGAAGCAAAATTCTGGGTTTAAGGGTGATATACCAATACTAAAAAATGTAACACAACCGAAGGAAAAAGGACTTCGAAGCTACGAGGAATTAGCCCGTAGAAAGGACTTCTTCGCGATTCTTTAACGATTTTGGCGAGTGCTTGAACTGCCGATCGCTCAGTTTGACTAAGCTTCTGGTGGAATTTGTAAGCTGAGTGCTTTGAAAATTTCAAAAAGAGCTGGTTGCTCATATTGTTTACACAGCTTTACAATTTGGTAGGTGTGATTTGCGGATTCGTCTGGGATTCATGTGGGCACAGACACTTGTGAGCGCAGACTGTCTTTACCTTGCAGGCTGTATCTTAAAGAAAGTGAAGAGTACGGTAGTTTTCTGCAAGAGGGCGCGCCGCTGCTGGGCTGGATTTTTAGGAAGAAATGGATGAAGAAACGAGTTGTTCGAGCATTGGTGGTGGCGAGCTTGGCGATCGCCTTTTGCTTTAGCCCAGCGCTAAACTATTTGCCGATAGTGGGTGCGTCTTCTAGCGCTTTTGCGTTCACCAGTCAGCAGCAGATGGTGATGGAAGTATGGCGTATCGTGAATCGCAGCTATGTGGATGAACGGTTCAACCATCAAAACTGGTGGGGGGTACGTCAAAAAGTACTGCGCAAGTCGCTGCCTACTTGGACGGCTACTTATCAGGAAATTCAGGACATGCTGGCGCTGCTAGACGATCCTTACACGCGCTTTTTACCGCCCGATCAGTATCAAAGTTTGCAGACGAATACGAACGGCGCGCTGCTAGGTGTGGGGTTGCAAATCGCTAAGGATGATGAAGATTCGCCTTTGCGAGTGATTGCGCCAATTGAAGGGTCGCCTGCTGAAGAGGCTGGGCTTTTGCCTCAAGATGAGATTTTGGCAATTAATGGAACCTTGACTCGGACGCTGACTTTGGATGAGGCGGCGGCTAGAATGCGTGGGGCGATTGGTTCGCAGGTGTCGCTAACGATAGGGCGAGATGGGGAAGATGAATTTAATGTGAATGTGACGCGCGATCGCATTGAAATTAATCCGGTGGTGGCCGAACTGCGGACTGAGCCTGGTTTGCCTAAAGTTGGCTATTTGCGCTTAGGTCAGTTCAATGGAAATGCGGCGGCTGAGCTGAAGTCGTCTCTACAAGATTTAGAGAGCCAGGGGGCGGATGCCTACGTGCTGGACTTGCGAAATAATCCGGGTGGGTTGCTGCAAGCTGGGATTGAGATTGCCCGCATGTGGATAGATAACGGGACGGTGGTGTACACCGTGAATCGTCAGGGATCGCTAGGAAATTATGACGCGAACGGTCAGGCAATTACATCTGACCCGCTGGTGGTGCTGGTGAATAAAGGTTCGGCGAGTGCCAGTGAGATTTTGGCTGGGGCGCTGCAGGATAACGGGCGAGCGCAGTTGGTGGGCGAAACGACGTTCGGAAAAGGGCTGATTCAGTCGCTGTTTGATTTGCCGAACGGGGCAGGATTGGCGGTGACGATTGCTAAGTACGAAACGCCTGACCATCACGATATTAATAAGTTGGGAATTACGCCTGACGTGGAGGTGGAAGGCACCATTGAGAAGCGTAAGCAGTTTGGGACGCCTGAGGACGCTCAGTATCTGGCGGCGGTTGATTTGCTAGCTGGTCGAATTGCTAAAGATGAGGTGCTCGACCGGGTAGCGGCTCAGTTGGAAGGCTAGGCTATGCGTACCTATCACGATCCGCTGCATGGTGCGATTACGCTAGACGGCGACGATCCCGTTGAGGCTTTGCTGACTGAGCTGATTGATACGCCTACTTTTCAGCGGCTGCGGCGGATTCGCCAGTTGGGGCCTGCTAGTCTGACTTTTCACGGGGCGGAAACGTCGCGCTTTACGCATTCGCTGGGCGTGCTAGCGGTGGCGCGCCGGGCGTTTGATCGGCTAGCTGGACTGCATGAGGAACTGAAAGCGCACCGGGCAGTGGCGCTGTGTGCGGCGCTGCTACATGATGTCGGTCATGGCCCCTTTAGTCATACGGCTGAAGAGCTATTTGGCACTCAGCACGAGCAGTGGACAATGGCCATTGTGGAGCGGTCGATGGATGTGCGATCGCTCCTCGATCAGTTTCATTTAGACCTGTGGCAGTCGATTAATCAGGTTTATCGGCATGAGTATCCAGTGCCCTGCGTTTGGCAACTGGTGTCGAGTCAGTTGGATTGCGATCGCATTGATTACCTGATGCGAGATAGCTATTTTACCGGCGCGTCTTACGGACAGCTAGATTTAGATCGGCTGGTGCTGGCGATGAATTATGACTTGCCCAGCCGGAGTCTGATTGTGGAGGAGAAAGGACTGGCTGCGGTTGAGCATTACCTGGTGGTGCGCTCTTTTATGTACGCGCAGATTTACAACCATCCTAAAAATCTTTCGGCAACCTGGATTTTGGAACAGGCGTTCGATCGCGCTCGAGAACTGCTGCAACGCGACGAGGTTACCGCCGATCCGACGGTAGCAGCTTGGCTACTGAACCAAGAAGACGATCTTTCTATTGAGCGCTACTTAGAAGGAGACGATACCGTCTTTACCTATCATCTTCAGCGCTGGCAGCACCATGCGGATTCAACGTTGTCTGATTTTTGCCGCCGCTTTCTCAATCGCCGGTTGCTTAAAGCTTTAGAAGTCACTCATGCTACGGAATCTGAGCGAGAGAGCTTGCTGGCAAATGTGCAGCAGCAGCTAATGGCAGAGGGCGTGGAGGCTCACCGCTATAGCGGACTGCGCCATACCTGGAGCAAGGGATATAGCGACTATCAAAAGGGAATTCAGATTAGAACGCGGCGTGGGCTAGAAGATATCAATCAGCTTTCGCCACTAGTGCGGACGCTGACGAAACCGGCGCAAAGAACCTGGCTGATCTACCCTGGCGAAATTGTGGTTGGCCTGTGCTCTTTGAGCGATCGGCTATTGATTGACGGTGAAGATCTATGCAGCCGAGAAGGCTATCTCACAAGAGAGCTTAGGTAAGGGCGAGAAAGTGCTGAGTTGGATCTTCTATATAGCGCTTGAGCCTGTTTTTTTATAGCTTTGTTTTATAGTTTCACTTCTGCTGTTGCTAGCTCATTCCAGCTAGTGGTTTTAAGTCGTTCATAGGCAGACTCTATTTTTTTGTCGCCCCGTAGGAAACCTGTGCTAGCACCTGGACAAATGTAGCTGAGATTTTCGGGGGTAAAATCTGCGAGTAGCTGCTTTGCACTGCGCAATTGGCGGGGCCAGTGGAAGGTTTTGGACTGCCTGAGGGGGCGAGGGTCGCCGCTGCGGTTGGGGATCAGGTGGCGTCCGGTAAATAGAATGCCGCCGTGAGGTTTGTGGTAGAGAGAGGCGGAGCCGGGAGAGTGACCTGAATTCCAGAAGACTCGACTGGTAGGGCTAAGGATGCGATCGCGCTCAAAAGTCTCTGTGTCTACGGTGGGTAGTAGATAGGCTTCTTGCTCTTGAATAACAACTTGAGCGCCGAAGGCTGCCTGGAATTTGGGCACGTCAGCCATTCCGCCTCGATGCGTGATGAATAGGGTGCTGATGCCGCCTTTTTCTGCGATGAAGTCTCGATTGGCATCGTTGAATGCCGGACAGTCTACTAATATATTGGCGTTTGGTCTGTTGGCGTTTGGTCTGTTGGCGTTGCTAGGCTCGTTCTTAGAAACGCTATTTGTTTTTGAGGCTTCTGATGCTTCTGCGGTTTCTAGTATTAGGTAAGCGGTGCCGCCGAGGGTTTCTCGGTTGGGCGGAAAGGCAAAAACGGTGTCGAAAACGGCTTGAGGAGTTTTGGTCGAAACCGACATGAATGAGAACTCTTGCGATCGCTAGCTTCTCAACTTATCAAACTTTTTGCTCGATTTTGATACTTATCAAGTGCAATAGGCATTCGACATCGAATCAATAGAGACTTGTAGCAGGCTATGCCTACATTTCATCAGCAAACTTACTGACTGGCCTACAATGATCAAAAGGGCCTGGTAGAAGGGTGGCGATCGCCGTACTTTTTGCCGCTAGCTCCCACTACTTCATCCGCCTTCAGGGCAGGCGATCTTCATGCCTCTTGTTTTCTTTGCGCTACTTCTAGGAGTCGTGACGTATCTGATGATTCGTCGCTTCACCGCTATGACCACCACGCCGGTCTGGATGCTATGGCTGGTGATGATGACGCCTGTGCTAGTACTCACGATGTGGGCTTTGGTAAATGGTGAAGAACCGCCGCCGCCTGTGCTGACCTACGGCCTGCTGATTTTGTGCCCGCTGCTGTATGCCGTGATGGTGATAGTTGGCACAACGTCTCAGAAGGATGCGGCGAAGGCGGCGATCGCGGCTCAGAAAACAGAAGGCGGTGCGGTGGCAAAACCTAAGGTGGCTGAAAAACCCCTGACGCGAGATGAAGAGACCGTTTTGCAGCGCTGCTTTCCCTGGTCGGTGTATTACCTGCAGGATATTGAGTACAGACCGCAGGCAATGATTTGCAAGGGCAAGCTGAAAGCGGCTCCTCAAGATGCTTATGCGGCGGTGCAAAAAAATGTTCAGACTAGCTTTGGCGATCGCTTTTTGGTGCTTTTGCGAGATGGGCTAGGCGATGCCCCGTTTTTTGCGCTGGTGCCGAATCCGCAGGCTAAGAACGCCGCTGCTGAAGAAGGGCTATCGCGCATTCAAGCTGAGCGCATTCGTCAGATGAATGCGCCGGCTTTTCGCCCTGTGCTGGCTGTGGGTTTGGCGATCGCCACGTTATTAACTACTACCTTCGTTGGCGCTTTGTCCTTTGGCGGCGTAACGCCCGAGGCTTTGCAAACCGATCCGTCTTTGCTAAGGAAGGGTCTAGCCTATGGCCTTTCTTTAATGGCTATTTTGGGGGTTCACGAGAGCGGTCACTATTGGGCAACTCGCTATCACAAGCTGAAGTCTACGCTGCCTTACTTTATTCCGGTGCCTTTCTTTTTAGGGACATTTGGCGCATTTATTCAAATGCGCAGCCCTATGCCTAACCGTCGCGCTCTGTTTGACGTTGGCATTACTGGCCCGCTAGCTGGTTTGTTTGTTAGTTTGCCAATTTTGCTGTGGGGGCTAGCCCAGTCTGAGGTGATACCGCTGAGCGATCAGTCTCAGCTATTTACCTTCGAATCTGTCGATCCGACGCGATCGGCGCTGCTGCTGCTGGCAAGCAAGTTGACGCTTGGCGATCTGCTGGTCTCTGGCAGTGCTATTCAGCTTCATCCGCTGGCGATTTCTGGATGTTTGGGTCTGATTGTAACGGCGCTAAATTTGATGCCCGTAGGCCAGTTGGATGGCGGCCATATTGTCCATGCAATGTACGGGCAGCGAACGGCAGCGGTCGTTAGTCAGGTAGCTCGGCTGTTGATGCTGGCGCTGTCTTTTGTTTACAGAGATTATTTACTGTGGGCTATTCTGCTACTGTTTATCCCAGCGGCGGAGCCTGCTTTGAACGATGTTAGTGAGCTGAATGGCCTGCGCGATTTTACCGGATTGTTTGCGCTGACGCTGCTGCTGCTGATTATCTTGCCTGCGCCTCCAGTCCTTCAGGGCTGGTTATTTTAGGCGGCGAGATGAATGATTTTAGGACGGTCTTTGGAATGGCTAATTTGGGTTGTGTTAGGAGAATTTGGGGTTGATGAGCGAAAACGTTTCTCAGGTCTCTCAGTGGCTCGCCGAAATTCAGTCGCTTCAGCAGCAGATTGCTGAGCTAAAGAAAGAGCGATCGCAAGCCTATTCCAGCGTAGATAATTGGCGCAATGCCTATGATGCGGAGGCCCAACAGCGCCGTCGGGATACCGAGATGTATCAGACTAAAGTAAACCAGTTAGAACAATCGCTGATAGATATACAAGAGGCTTCGCAAGCTTCGGGTGGGGTATCGGCGGCAGAGCTAGCCAAGATTCAGAGCAGTCAGTCGGTAGATCAGCTTCAAGGCGAGTTGATAGCGGCTAAGCGGATGTGCGATCGCCTTAAAAACGAACTGCAAGCCGAACAGGCAGAGCATCTTAATACTCGCGAGAGTCTTACTGCAGCTCTAGGAGATGCGGTAGATTTGCTTTCAAAAGAGCGAACTGAGCGCTAATAACCCGATCGCTAATCTTTTTGAGCCTAGTTCTTTAGAATCCCATCACTTTTGCCAAGCTATCGGCATCCGAGTCCAGCGCACCCTGAAATTGAGGACTCCGGTCTATTGCTGACTGTGGATCTTTTAGTCCATTTCCCGTAAGGATACAGACGATACGTGCGCCTTCGGGCACTTGGCCTTTGACCTTTAATAGTCCGGCTACAGAGGCGGCGCTGGCCGGTTCGCAAAAGATGCCTTCTTCCGATGCTAGAAGAGCGTAAGCTGCACCAATTTCTTCGTCGGTGACGGAATTGAATGCGCCGCCGCTTTCGGTTTGAGCATTGACGGCTTTGTCCCAGCTGGCCGGATTGCCAATGCGGATAGCGGTGGCAAAGGTCTCCGGCTTGTCGAACTGGCGATTAAAGACTAATGGGGCGGCTCCCTCAGCTTGAAATCCCATCATCTGGGGGAGCTGTTTGGACTGTCCGGCCTGCTGGTACTCCTTGAAGCCTTGCCAATAGGCGGTGATGTTGCCTGCGTTGCCGACAGGAATGCATAGCCAGTCGGGCGCATCACCAAGGGCGTCTACGAGCTCGAAGGCGGCTGTTTTTTGACCTTCGATGCGGTAAGGATTGACTGAGTTGACCAGCGTGATGGGATAGCGTTTAGCAACTTCGCAGACGGATTCTAACGCCTGGTCGAAATTGCCTTTAATCGCTAGAATCTCTGCGCCATAGAGCAGGGCTTGGGCCAACTTTCCCATGGCTACATAGCCGTCTGGAATCACTACGTAAGCTCGCATCCCGCCCCGTTTGGCGTAAGCGGCGGCGGCGGCGGAAGTGTTGCCTGTGCTCGCGCAAATAATGGCTTTGGCCCCGGCTTCTTTGGCTTTAGTGACGGCCATGGTCATGCCACGATCTTTGAAGCTGCCAGTGGGGTTGAGGCCGTCGTATTTGATGAAAACCTGGACGGATTTGCCAATTCTTTGGGCGATCGCTGGTGCTGGAATGAGCGGTGTATTGCCCTCGTGCAGTGTAACTACTGGCGTTGTGTTGCTAACCGGTAGGTATTGGCGATAGTTTTCGATCAGCCCTGGCCAGCCCTGATGCTTGGCGGCAGGCTGCGAGGAAACTGCTGAAGAAGGGGTGTTTAGGCTCAAAGTCACAATGTTTTCCAAATACCGAATCTATCTGAGGGAATCTCTACTTTGCTCATCGAAATCTTTACTTTGCTCATCTATATGCCTTAGATCAGGGCATGTAGAGAGGGCTGGCAAAAAGCACAGGAGCAGGTGCGGATACACCTACTTTCAGCATACCGCGAAGCCCTGCGGAGCATTTAGCAAAGCTCAAAACGGCTTTCTCCAATTGTCAAAGTGCCACAGAACTTGCCATCAACAGACTTCGGAGTTCGCTAATATCAACTTTAGTATTTGAGTTACAATGCCATTGCTTTTAATGAGTACAAATTACTAGTGACCTAGCAACGGTCTTTGTCTAAAAGTTGATTGGCCCTTGGATTTTTGAATTATCTAGACGCTTCAACTCTAGGTAATTTAATCGAGAGGAGACCTTTGTTGTTCTATTTGATATGAGTAAAATCGTGAGTCAGACTATGCATCAAACCGCTCAGAGAAACCAGTTTGCTTCTACGGCGCCTAGTCGTATTGTCACCAGAAGAGACCTTTTCTCTGATGCCGGTAAGCAGGTGGCGACTGCCTCAGCTCGAACCGCAGCAGAGGCGGTTCAATCTGAGCGCGTATCTGATGGCAAGTCTAAAAAAATGCCGGTTCGCGGGATGGGTGCAAAGCTTTATCCGTATCAGCCGGGTCATCAGGTGGCGTTGCTTCATCTGCAAGCTGAGGCTGATGCGTTGATTTTGAAGCTGCAGGCTGCGGGTCAAAAGCGGCTTGCTGGTTCTCAGGTGCTGTAGATTTGCTGTGGCGGGTAAGTCTTATTGGCGGCAATTTTCTCCTTTTAACTAACTGGAGACATGGCAAGCTAGACACGGCAAGTGGGATAGGCTGGGATGGCTTCGTCTGTTAAGAATTTAAGACGGTCTGACACAGTGGGTTTTGAGCCCATTATCTTTAGAGAAGATAGTGCAAAACCAGGGTTTTAGATGGGTGAGCTTGGATATCATCAGCCGCAAATTGGCGAAAGATACAGCGGTAAGGCGAGTAGTTCTCAAGTAGTAGCTCCTAAGGCGCTGTCTTATGAAGAAACCTACCGGTGTCCTGCTTGCGCTAGCGGTGAGCTGAATGCGATCGCGCTGATGGATATTTTTGCCTGCGATTTTTGTCGCCACATGTTTTTAGCAAACCTAGAAAACCAATCGGTGCACCTAGCCGATAGCCTTCAGCCGATGGCCTGGCAGTGGAACGGTTGGCGCTGGCAGACGGCGCAGCAGAGCGATACGGCAGCAGGTGTCATTTGGGCGTTTACGATTGGATTAGTTCTGGCTCCGGTTGGCATTATTGCGCTGTCGAATTATGTTTTCCCACCTTTGGATAGCACCGACTTTCCTCGGATGTGGACGGCGCTGACGCTGGGAGGTCATAGCACTATTGCTTTATGGCTATTGGCCGAGTACTACCGTTGGCCCTGGTATATTTCTAGTCGCATTCGGCTAAACAGACTGAAAGCGCGTTTGTTTGGCTCAGATGACGCATGATGAGTGGCTCTGGTGGCTATGCAACTAATTAGCTTGTCCTTACCGCTGAAAAATTTTGGCGCTGTAGAGTTTGCATCTGCTTTTTGAGTAGATACTGCTGGTGGTCTGTCGTCGCGGGCCAGTAGTCTTTGGCGGGCTGGATTTCGGTGACGATGGAGTTGGGGTAGGTGCCGGTAGCGTTTAGCTCAGCTTTGGAAATTTGAGCTGCGATCGCCTGCTTCGGCGTGTGATAGAAAATGACTGACCGATATTGCTCGCCGCGATCGGGGCCTTGCCGATTGAGCGTAGTGGGATCGTGACAACGCCAGAAAATAGTTAGTAGCTGCTCGTAGCTTATAAGCTCAGGATCATAGTGAATCTGGGCCACTTCTGCGTGCCCAGTAATTCGAGATAGCACGTCTAAATAGCAAGGATGATCGAAATGTCCGCCCATATAGCCGACTGAGGTTTTTTGGACACCACGCTGGGTTCTAAACGTTTCTTCTACATGCCAAAAACAACCTGCGCCAAAGGTTGCCACCTCTTCATTGCTTCTTTTAGGCGCTTCAGATTGCTTTTTAGGCTGTTTTTTAGACTGTTTCTTAAACTGGGCTTGAGCGTTCATATTTAGACATCTGCTGAAGAGTTGTTGATGAGTATTGTTAAGCTTTGACGATTTGCCATGCATTGAAAACGCGTGCTTTCTTCGCGTCAACGCGTGATGTCCATCGGTTCTATACGTAGAGAGATCTTAGGTAAATAAAGTATTAAGCGTTTCAGTGATTTTTCTAGGTGCGGTATAGAAGGACTTAGAGCACCCTCGGTATCTGCGGATGTGTTAAGGCTGCAACGACGCTTAGCTTTGTAAAGTCGCTATAAAGCCACTGTGACCTTTCGCAGCCAGCGACAGAACAGATCTGCCTAAGGTGGATCCAATTCCTGAATCTTGTCTAATTTAACCAATTGTGAAGATGTTTAAGACGATTCCTCTAAGGAGACTCCTTACAGGGAGAGAGTGCATAAGTCAATAGTATCTGCAACGTAAGTCTTTGACTCATCTACCGATATAAGTATTTGGCAACTGAGTAGTCTAGGAAAAAGGCGCTCGGCGTATCAATTGAGCTAGTCACAATCACTTTGCTGATGCACAACCCGTGCGTCCTGTTTGCTGTGCCTGCTAGTTGTTACTGAGTGTCCACTAACTATCAGTTTGTCTTTTTTAACCGCTGTGCGCTCAAAGTTTTTTGCTTTGAGCACAGATTCGATTACCTATCTGAGTGCAAGCCGTGGAGTTTGGGTTTGTGTCAGCGGGTTGTTCTCTAAATTTTAGGATTATTTTGATGAAATGGACTGCTTGGTGGAGTTTTGCTCTAGTAGGCCTAGCGGCGATGAGTTGGGGGGCTGGCGGTGGTAGTAAAGTGTCTAACGCTAACAGAGAGGCTAATAGAGACGTTGTTAGCGGTGGTGGAATAGAAGTTTCTACCGTTTCTGGCAACTGCGCTTATCTGAGAGATTTCTTTTCCGAGCTGCTGAGTTTAACGAATGAGGCTCGTCGGGATGCTGGCCTTAAACCGCTGCGAAGCTCTTATTTGTTGGGCCAGTCTGCACAGGAATATGCAGAAGATTTGGCGACTCAGAACTTCTTTAGCCACCAGGGTAAAGATGGCTCTACGCTTTCTAGCCGAGTGGCGGCAACCGGATACGACCTGGCGGCGGCGGGTGAGAACATTGCGGCTGGGCAAAGGACGGCTCGTGCGGTATTTCAGGGGTGGATGAATAGCGACGGCCATCGTAAGAATATTTTGGCAGCAAACTATACCGAAGTTGGATTTGGCTTGTTTGATGCGACAGGCAGCTCTGACTATGGCAAGTACTGGGTGCAGAACTTTGGTAAGCCTGACGGGAGAAGCAGTCAGGAGGGCCTTTATATTCCGAGTAGCTGTGGCGCGCAGATGGCAGATGCTTCAGCCGGTGTGTTGAAGGTTGCGGGAGTTTCTGTTCGTAAGACTTTGCCGGATGGATTGGATGCGCGATCGCTCCCGGCCCAACTAGCAACCAATACGCTAGCGGCAATAGGTAGTTAGTTATTAGGTTGCGATGGCTAGTGCTCAGACTCATGAGGTGCTGAACCGGCTGCGCTAGTTGAGTTGGCTACCTTGGGTTGGCTTTGTGCGCGATCGCCGCTAGAGCTGCCGTTCTGTTGCTAGCATCTGCCGATAGCTGAGCCAGCCGACGCCGACCATAAGGCCAGCGAAGATAGTGAGAAACAAGAAGTGCCCACCGCTGTTGAGGTTTTCTTCGGGATGGACGAGCACTTGGGTGAGCGCTTGCGTCATGTGGTAAATCGGGTTGAATTTGGCAATTTTTAGAAGCGACGGCGGGAAAATTTCGATGGGCAAGAAGGCCCCGCCTAAGACCATGAGCGGAACGCCAAAGGCTGCGATGATGGCGCTCACGTCTTCGGTGCGGCGGGCAAACTGGGTGCCGAGCATGAAGCCTAAGCCAACGTAGGCCAGGATGCTGAGTAGGATAATGAGAACGGCGATAGGCCAGTTGGCGTCGGGGAATTCGGCTCCGGCGAAGAAGGCGATAGTAAAAATAACGAGCGTTTGCCCAATGCCAATGACGCTATGGGCGAGAAAAGTGCCTAAGAAATAAGATACGCCGCTCAGTGGAGAGAGGAAGAGTCGCTTGAGGGTTTGCTGCTCTCGTTCGGAGACAATAGTGGCGACACCACCGCCTAAGCAGCTAAAAAATAGGGCTGCGCCTACCAATGTGGCGGGTGCGGCAATCTCAAAAGCTTCTTGAGAGGTGAAGTTGTTTTGTTTTCCACCGGTGATGATGCCATTGAGCAGAAGGATGGTGGCCGGGAAAATCATCCAGGCGATGAGGCTGCGCTTTCTTCTAAACAGCTCGGTAAGGATACGCCGGGCGATCGCCCAGCTCTCGCGCCAATACTTGTGACAGTATTTCAAAAGATGTTTAACCATAGCTCGCTCGCAAGACTTCTAATACTGCCGCGAGCGCATTATAGACTTGGGGTAGCTCTTTATCTCTTTGGTTTATGACGCTTCGTCGTACTTTTTTAGCGCTATGCCTTGGCACTCTATTTACGCTGGCTTCTACGTTTAGTTCGCCTTTTGTTCCTATGGCCTATGCGCTGGGTGGCCCGCAGCCCGCTATTGGCGAACCCGCTCCTAGCTTTACGCTGCCTACTAATAGCGGTGATGGAGAAGTTTCCCTAGCTGACTACAGAGGGGAATGGGTCGTTCTCTATTTTTATCCACGTGATTTTACGCCCGGTTGTACGTTAGAGGCACAGCGATTTCAGCGCGATCTGTCAGAATATAAGGCTCGTAACGCAGAAATTGTGGGCGTTAGCGCTGACGATGTGGCTTCTCACGAAGAGTTTTGTGAGTCTGAAGCGCTGGAATTTCCGCTGCTATCAGATGTTAACGGCGAAGTGAGCAAGGCTTATGGCTCGTGGATTAAGCCGATGTCTCGTCGGCACACTTACTTAATTGACCCAGAGGGCGTTTTGCAAGAGCGATTTTTGGGGGTGCGTCCGCCGATTCATAGTCAAGAAGTGCTGGCTCGGCTCGATGAATTGAGTGCTAGCTAAAAAAATCGGATAACCGACCGTTACTAGTGACCTGCTCAGCCGCTAGACTAGAGTAATCATTCAACTGGAGAAATGCTATGGCGACTCTCGCCTTAACTGAGCCTAATGTGGAGCAGGTGCTCGACGAACTGCGGCCCTATTTGATCGCTGATGGCGGCAACGTTGAGCTAGTAGAGCTTGATGGCCCCATCGTGAAACTGCGTTTGCAGGGTGCTTGCGGTAGCTGCCCCAGTTCGGCTATGACTTTGCGGATGGGTATCGAGCGCCGACTGCGCGAGTTTATCCCCGAGATTGCTGAGATTCAGCAGGTTCAGTAGGTTAGCGGCTCACTGTAAATAAAGTGAGTCAAGTGAATAGTCTTAAGGGGCGGCAGGGTTTAACCTTGACCGCCCTTTGCGATGTTAACCTTGCTTATGGGAATTTACTGGGCCAAACAAGCCATCCCTCTCTAATAAGGAAATAAGACCGTGCTGGATATCAAGCTGATTCGTAACCAAACTGAGCAAGTGAAAGCCGCCCTGAGTAAAAGAGGCGACTATGACTTGCAGCCTTTGCTGGTTTTAGACGAGCAGCAGCGCGAGATTGAGCAGCAGCGCTCTGAGCTGCAGGCGCGAAGTAACGAGGTGGGTAAGTCGGTCGGCCAAAAGATTCGCTCTGGAGCTGATCCGAAAGGAGATGAAGTTGCAGGGCTGCGTGAGGAGGGCAACCGGGTGAAGCAGCAAATTGGCGAGCTAGAGCCGAAAGAGCGCGAGCTGAAGGCTCAGATGGAAGAGATTTTGCTGATGATGCCAAACTTGCCGAGCGACTCAACGCCGCTAGGTGGAGGAGAGGATGACAACGTAGAGGTGCGGCGCTGGGGGGATGATCTGATTCCTTTAAAGGAAGATCGCAGGGACGAACTGCTGGCTCACTATGAGATTGGCGAAAAGCTGGGGATTATGAGCTTTGATCGGTCGGTGAAGATTGCGCAGAGTCGTTTTGTGACCTTGATTGGAGCGGGGGCAGCGCTGGAGAGAGCGCTAATTTCGTTTATGCTTGCGCGGCATACCGAGGCGGGCTATACGGAGATGCTGCCGCCGATTTTGGTGAATTCGGAGTCTATGCAGGGGTCGGGGCAGTTGCCTAAGTTTGCAGAGGATGGGTTTAAGTGCGATCGCGATGACTTATGGCTCACCCCTACAGCCGAAGTCCCACTGACGAACTTTCACCGCGACGAAGTGCTCGAAGCCGATCAGCTACCAATTAACTACTGCGCCTATACGCCCTGCTTTCGCCGCGAAGCTGGCAGCTATGGCCGTGATACTCGAGGACTCATTCGTCTGCACCAGTTTAATAAAGTAGAGATGTACAAATTTGTTCATCCTGCTAATTCTTTTGATGAGCTAGAGAAGCTAACTCGCGATGCGGAGGATATTTTGCAGCAGCTAAAGCTGCCTTACCGGGTGCTAGAGCTTTGCACAGGCGACATCGGATTTAGCGCGACCAAAACCTACGACTTAGAAGTTTGGCTTCCGTCGTCAGATAAGTACAGAGAAATCTCTAGCTGCTCGAACTGCACTGACTTTCAAGGTCGCAGAGCGAATATCCGATTTAAAGAGGCGGGTAAGAAAGGAACACAGTTTGTCCATACGCTAAATGGCTCTGGTTTGGCAGTGGGTCGGACAATGGCAGCTATTTTAGAAAATTATCAGCAGCCAAACGGCAGTGTAAAGGTGCCAGAAGTTCTGCAAAAGTACATGGGTATAGATGTTATTGGCGCTGAGTAACCAGTGCTGGCGCTAGGAGGGCTGGTTCGGCTGGTCACCCCTTTTGACGCACACGAACCGTTAGCTCGCCTTGTACAATAACAAAAGTTAACCTGACGCAGCGCTACTATGACCGTATTGGCCGTAATAGGGATTCTAGCCCTTTTGATTTTTGTTCACGAGCTGGGCCACTTCATGGCAGCGCGATTGCAAAATATTCACGTAAACCGCTTTTCTATTGGCTTTGGTCCTATTTTGTGGAAGTTTCAGGGTCCAGAAACGGAGTATGCGCTGCGGGCAATTCCGCTCGGCGGCTTTGTCGGTTTTCCTGATGACGATCCTGAAAGCGAGATTCCGCCAAACGACCCTGACTTGCTGCGCAACCGCCCTGTGTTAGATCGGGCCATTGTGATCAGTGCGGGCGTAATTGCCAACATGATTTTTGCTTACACGGTTTCTGTTGCTCAGTTTGGCGTTTTAGGGATTCCAGAGCCGGTCAACGGAGTTTATATTCCTCAAGTAGTCTCTGGTAGCCCCGCAGATTTAGCAGGCATCCAGAGAACAGATATCGTTGTCGAAGCGAACGGCCAAAGGCTAGATGGTGCAACAAGCGATGCTGTCGCAGATGAGGCAGCTATGGCTGCGAAAGGGGTTGACCAGCAGCTCATTAGAATTATCCATGGCAGCCCAGGCGAGCCGGTGAATCTGACGCTTCAGCGTAAGGATCAAGAGGTTCGAGTTGCAGTTACGCCAGAAGTGAGTCCAGAGACAAACGACGCTGTAATTGGGATTGGATTGAGTACGATGGCTCCTCGCCGTATTAACAATCCTATTGAAATTTTGTCGCTGGCGGCTAAGCAATTTCAGTTTCAGACTCAGCAAGTGGCAACTGGAATGCTGGCGCTGTTTACAAACTTTTCTGAGATGTCTGGACAGGTAGGTAGCCCGGTAAAGATTGTTGAGGAAGGGGCGAAGCTTTCCGCGAAAAATATTGGGTTTTTGTTTCCGTTTGCTGCGATCATCAGCATTAACTTGGCGATTATTAACATTTTGCCTTTGCCTGCTTTGGATGGTGGACAGCTCGCTTTCTTGCTGATTGAAGCCGTTAGAGGAAAGCCTTTGCCATTGCGATTGCAGGAAAGCGTGATGCAAACCGGCATCTTTCTACTGCTAGGGTTAGGTATCTTTTTAATTATTCGAGATACAACTCAGCTTGAAGTCTTGCAAAATCTTCGATAGTGAATTCTGACTCCTTTAAAGCACCCGATTGGGCACCGCCGAGTTCAGCCAATGGCTATAAGGCGGTGCCTGTTTCGCTAGGCGATATGCTGCCGCCACCGCTAAGAGAGGCGCAGAAGCTTCCTAAAAAGCAAAGAGCCTTAGAGATACTGCGGCGGCTGAAGCTGATGTATCCAGAAGCGCCTTGTTCTTTGGACTACGAGTCGCCAGTGCAGCTAATGGTGGCGACGGTGCTGGCTGCGCAATGTACGGATGCTCGGGTGAACAAGGTGACGCCTGCACTGTTTGAGCGGTTTCCAGATGCGGAGGCGATCGCTCAATCAGACATTACCGAACTAGAAGACCTGATCCGCTCTACTGGTTTTTTTCGCAGTAAAGCTAAGAACATTCAGGCTGCTTGCCAGAAGCTGATTGCAGAATTTGGTGGTGAGATGCCTAGTACGATGGCTGAGCTGACGACGCTGCCAGGCGTTGCGAGAAAAACGGCGAACGTTGTGCTGGCTCATATCTTTGATGTGCATGAAGGCGTGACGGTAGATACGCATGTAAAGCGGATTTCTGGATTATTAGGAGTGACGAAGCAGACTGATCCGGTGAAAATTGAGCAGGACCTGATGAAGCTACTGCCGCGCCCAGACTGGGAGAACTGGTCGATTCGGCTGGTGTATCACGGTCGGGCGATCTGTACGGCGCGTAGCCCAGACTGTATGAAGTGTGACCTGCTAGATATTTGTCCTGGTGCTATTAAGCTGAGAAAAGAAGCGGCTAGGGTCGCTAAGGTAAAGGCAGCGAGCGCGGTTAGAGCTAAAAAGGAAAAAACTAAACAGAAGCCTAAGCGCTAAGAACCGGCGCAAGACAACGCTTGACTGGGCAGAAGGAATCCGTATGGCCGGGTGGTTTACAAAAGCTGCTTTGACCCTCTAGTATTAGAGACTGTGTAATGGAAATAACTTAGAACCTGCCTCATGGCTAAGAAAAGCATGATTGCGCGCGAGAAAAAGCGCCAAAAGATCGTAAAGCAGTTCGCTGAGAAGCGTCAGGCTTTGCTGCAAGAATTTGAAGATGCGCCCAACCAGGCTCAGAAGCTAGAGATTCACCGCAAGATTCAGCAGCTGCCTCGCAACAGTGCGCCCAGTCGATTGAACAATCGCTGCTGGAAGACGGGTCGTCCTCGCGGGTACTACCGTGATTTTGGGCTATGCCGTAATGCGCTGCGTGAGATGGCTCACCAAGGTTTGCTACCTGGCGTTGTGAAGTCTAGCTGGTAGCTTGCTGTAATCTAGGATGGCTGAGGGGCCGTTGGCCGCTTGATATCCGAAAAGCAAAATTTAACAAATTAGCCTTGTTGAGCTTGATGTTCAGCAAGGTTTTGACTGTTGGTAGGAATTAGAAAACGTTCGGTTTCTCCGAAATTGCTGTTTCGGGTGTCTGGAGGTGGGTAGGCCAGCGGCTATCTTACACAAGTTCGATAGCTTTAGAGAGCGCTCGATTAGGAATTGGACTGCTCGGTGTTGCCGCAGCATTTTTCGATGCCGAGACTTTCGAGAAGCAGGTCGCCTACGGCGTTAGCGATCGCAAATTCACTGTAAAAACTTTTTGAAAAGTCGTAGCCCTGCATTTCGGTGAGCACGGCTAAAACTAGCGCGTTCAAGTTGTTCTCTCCCTCCATGCGCTGCCGCGTGAATACCTGAGAGGCGCGGGCAGCGATGTGCTCGTTCACAATTTCGGGTAAAAACTCTTCGTCTAGCCATTTGTGCAGCGTGACCTTTAGCCATTCGCCTTCTTGCGCGGCGTTCTCTGCTGGCGGTAGCTCAATCGACTCGATAGTCGAAACCTCTGTATCCGCATCGACCCTTGCTGCCTTGATTCGAGCTGCATCTTCGGGCGAAAAATCTTCTGAGAAAGCGTCTTTAAAGTCGGCCATAGATTGTGCTTAGCGCCACAGTCATCATTTTATTAAGGCTAAAGGTTTTTGTGAGAATAAGGCGCGAAAGCCGCGATTAGTTTACGTGCCGTTACGATAGAGATAGCCTTAACTGACGCACTCTTCATTCGTTGGGGCGCTCTTTGCGGACAATATGGTCTATTCCGTTCCTCAAATTCTTCAGTGCTATGCTCAGGGCTATTTTCTAATGGCGGATGAAGAGAGCCATTCGCTAAATTGGTATTCGAGCGATCGCCGGGCAATCATCCCTTTAGACAGCCGCTTCCGATACCCTAAATCCTTGCAGCGCGTACTCAATAAGCAGCAGTTTCAACCGGCTATTGATAAAGACTTCTCAGCGGTGGTAGAAGGCTGTGCGGATAGGGAGACTACCTGGATATCTGATGAGCTAAAGGAGGTTTACCACCGGCTGCACCGGGCGGGGTATGCGCATAGTTTTGAGACTTGGCAAGGCCGCGAGCTAGCCGGTGGCTTTTTGGGGATTGTGCTGGGCGGCGCGTTTATTGGAGAGTCGATGTTTTATCGTATTCCTGAAGGATCGAAGGCGGCGATGGTGATGCTGGTAGAGCATTTGCGATCGCGCAACTTCTTGCTATTTGATGCCCAACTGACTAATCCCCATCTGGAACGCTTTGGCTCTTTTGAAATTGAGCGAGAGGTCTATGAAGAAACCCTACTCAACGCAATTCGGCGACCCTGCCAGTTTTTATGACAAGGCCGCTTCTGTTAGAAAATTAATTTGGTTAGAAGGTTGATTTGGCCCGTTTGGCTAGGCTTCTATTCGAGTGAGCAGTACCGGACAGTTGGCATAGACTCGCATGTAGTCGGATAGCGACTCTCCAAGCAGCCGATCTAGGTCGGGCATAGCTTTGGCGATGCTGGGTCTGCGGTCTGGGGAGCCGACGATGAGCAAATCGATATTAAGATCGTCAATCAGGGTGCAAAGGCGATCGCCCGGTTTACCCTCTGGTGCCATACAGCGACAGGAAATTCCTAGGCGACGGACTTTATAAAGTGCGTCTGCTAGAACTGGATCATTCTCAGGATTTTCTCGAACAGCATCTTCTAGTTTGTTGCTGAGCTTGGGCACCGTATGCACTAAAATAATTTCGCTTTTCTCAATGTCGCGAGCGAGATCAATGGCAACTTGTAGGCTTTCCTTCGCAACATCAGATTTGTCGATAGAAACCAAAATGCGCCGGATAGGCTTGATCGCATACAGGTCATCTTTTACCAGCAGCATGGGCCGCTCAGAGAGCTGAAAAACATACTGGCTGACTGAATTCCCTAAAATGGCTTTGAGTCCTGTAAGTCCTCTAGATCCGATAACGATCAAATCTGCGTCGATTTCGTTAGCGACCTTGCCTACTAAATCTTTCGGTTCGCCTTCTCTGAGAACAGCATTTACCCGCGCGGGATCTAAATCGAGTTCGCTAACGGCCTCGGCCATCGTTCTGCCGCCTTTCTCCCAACTTTCAGCCATCGCCATCGAGCCAGACTGAGAGGGAACTACGTGGAGAATGGTGATAGATGAGCGGTTTAAGCGAGGAATTTCCATAAGCCGCTTCATCATGTCTCGGGTATTGCCAATCCCGGAATCTGCTAGCAAAATGTTCTCGATCATGACGAAGGCCCTCTTTCCTAAGACTTTAGGACTAAACAGCGCAGAACTAAGATGGTGCAAGCTCTGATGTATTCATCCTAAGATGGCTATTGCCAAAAGCTATGGTAGATGGACATTTGCGAAGATATTTGAACAAATATCTACAGTTCAGCTTCGGCAAATAACCTTTTGCAACCGCTCTTCAACTCTATTTATGACTTCCTCTATTCTCCCGCCCTCAACGTCTGGTTCAGCGAATACCGAGAGCTGGTTCGAATATCCAATTCGCGTTCAGCCTCACCATACTGACTATGGTGGTGTGGTCTGGCACGGTGCGTACATCACCTGGATGGAGACCGCACGAGTTGAGTGTTTGCGAGCGTTCGGGTCGTCTCTTGAGGAGGTGGTGCGCTCAGGATATGACCTGCCGGTGGTAAGGCTAGATGTGCGCTATCGGCGGCCTTTAACGTTGGGGACAGCGGCTGTGGTAAAAACTCGGCTTGCACCTATTAACGGGATTCGACTCAGTTGGCTCTATGAAATTGAGACAGTAGGTCCTGAGCCAGTAACTTGCTTAACTGGACAGGTCATTTTGGTGCCCGTAGATGTAGCTAGGCGACGGGCGGTGCGTCGAATGCCAGAGAAGATTAAGGAAATTATGGTGAAAGTATCGGCCTCTTTTGGCGCAAATGAGTCTTCAGTTTAAGAATGAGTGAGTGCTTCACCTTAGTGCTTGGCTGTCAAGAGAGAGCGGCAGATGGGTAGTTGCCTGAAATGTTGCAAAGCTTAGTATTTGAGCGGACTTTTCCACAGCCCTTCCACAGGTTTTCCACAGTATTTGCGTAGGTTTTCCACAGATTAAAACGTAAGTTAACGGCTGCGCTGACTTTTGTGGATTACTTTTGAGCAGCCCAAACTAGCTGATTGTGGCCAGATACTATTAAGCTACGTAACAAAAAATGGCATAGAACGAACTATCTTTAGGGAAATTTTTTTGTCAAGGGGCTAGCAGATTTTAGCTGAGTTGCGATTTCTAGAGGCATCTACCACAATGAAACTCCGCCTGAGAGAAACGTCGCTTCTACGCAAGAACGAGTGCACTGTGCGTATGGCGATCGCGGTATTGACTCAGGCAAAACATTTTTCACTAAGGAGTCGTTGCGATGCAGCAATCTATTAGCTTGTCGGTTGAAATCCCTGAGGATCTGCATATGTCTGTGCAGCATTATTTGGACATTCATTCTAGCTGGAGCCAAGATCGACTGTTTTGCGCAGCGCTCTCTCTTTTTTTGATGCAAAATGGCGTTACAGAGCGACAGGTCAGCCGAATTTATTTGGATAGCCTGTTTGGTCAGCAGCCAGGTAGTAGAGAAATGGCTAGCCTTAATCCTTAGTTCGAAAATTAGTTGAAAACCAGTTCGAAAACTGTTTTTTGATTGGGAGGGCTTCAGATGTTGGCCGCGGAACGACGCTAAGAACAACTGGTTTGCTTTCTCTTTTGAGTAATTTCTTTTAAGTACTGACTGCGCGCGTCTAGATGTGTGCGTCTAGAGATATGGAGACTTGCCGAGGTCCTATAACTGAAAAAGCGTAACCGAAAAAGCGGCTCTCACTACCGACAAGTGAGAGCCGCTTTTTGTTAGCAAGATAGCGCTGTTGCTAGAGAATTATTCTAGGTGCGATCGCACTGCTCTTTCTAATATCTCTGTCATACTCACACCCTGCTCTTTGGCCGTGGACTTGAGCTTAGTAAATAGCTCGTCCGATATCCCCACACGATTGCGGCGGCGACCTGTACCCGATGCTTTTACCGGCTCGTAGGTTTGGCTGAACTGACGAAGATTGTCAAATCCGTAGCGATCGCAAAAATCACCAAAGCTTTCACCCTCGCTGCGGTTTTGCTTAAAGCAGGCAAACAGCGGCTCGAATTCTTTCTCTAGGTTGTCTTCGTGCAGCTTGTCCATGTAAGGCCGTGCTAAGCGAACCTGATTAGGCGAGCCGCCTAGCCATAGCTGATAGCTTTGAGGCGCTTGACCGACAAAGCCAATTTCAGCCATGTAAGGGCGCGCACAGCCATTTGGGCAGCCGGTCATCCGGGTGGTGAACGTCTCGTTTTTGAGTCCTAGCTTGTTTGTTAGCTTGCGGAGCCGCTCTAACATGCTAGGAATGATGCGCTCGGACTCGGTGACGGCTAGGCCACAGGTCGGTAGAGCCGGGCAGGCCATGGAGTAGCGCTCTAGTGAGTCTACTTTGCTATCAGGGGTGATGCCATCGCGGTCTAGAATTGCCTGAATTGCCGATTTGTCTGCGGGGTCAATATCGCACAGAATGACGCTTTGGTTGGGCGTAACTCGCATGGAGACGTTGAACTTTTCGACAATCTCGCGGAGGGCCGTTTTGTTGCGCAGTTTGCCCTGGTTGTGAACGCGGCCATTGCGGATGTGAACGCCGACGAACAGCTTGCCGTCACCTTGCTCGTGCCAGCCCAAGTAGTCTTCAAACTTCCACTCAGGAAGCGCTTTCCAGGGTTCTAGCTTTTTGCCGTAGCGCTTTTCTACTTCTGCTATGAACTTAGGCAGGCCCCAGCGGTGAACGAGGTATTTCATTCGAGACTGGCGACGGTTGAATCGCTCGCCGTAGTCGCGCTGCGTGAAGACAATCGCTTTTACAAAGTCATAAATGTCGTCTTTGTCTACATAGCCCAAATGATCAGCGGTGCGAGCAAACGTTTCTTCTTTGTTATGCGTGCGGCCCATACCGCCGCCAGCCATGACGTTGAATCCCTGTAGCTCGCCATTGTCGTCTGTGATGACAACCAAGCCCACGTCCTGCGTGTAGATATCAACCGAGTTGTCGCCAGGAACCGTTACGGCGCATTTGAATTTGCGCGGCATGTACTGAGCCCCATAAATCGGCTCAATGGCTTGACCGGGCACAGTGTGGCCTTCTTTTCCTTGGCGAATGGCCACGACTTTGGGATCTTCTTCGGTGGTGACTGCTTTCTCGCCATCTAGCCAAATTTCGTAATAGGCGGGCGTCTGAGGCGTTAGCAAGTCGGCGATGTTGGTGGCGTATTTGCGAGCCAAGACGTACTCAGGCTTATTTTTGTAAGGGGCCGGAGGCGCCATGACGTTGCGGCTGAGGTCGCCGCAAGCGCCGAGGGTCGATCCCATGCTGCGAATGATGTCTGCTAGCGTTGCCTTAAGGTTTTTCTTGAGGATGCCGTGGAGCTGGAAGGCTTGGCGCGTGGTGGCTCTAAGCGTGTTGTTGCCGTATTTGTCGGAGATTTCGTCTAGCGTGCGGTAAAGCTCTGGTGAGATGTAGCCGCCGGGATTGCGCAGGCGAAGCATCATGGAGTAAGGCTTTTCCTGACCGCGCACGACGTCGTCGCGGTTGTACTGCTGGTAGGAGCCGTGGAATTTGAGGATTTGAATTCCGGCTTCGGTGAAGTGGGTGGTGTCTTCTTCTAATTCGGTGGCGACAGGCTCGCGCAGAAATTGGCTGCGTTCTTTGATGCCTTCCAGCTTAGAGACTTTTTTCTCTGCGCTCTCTTTCATGTTCTCTGGAGTTTGGGTTTGAAGCGGCGTTTGAACCATGAGGATAGGCGTCTGGCGTGATGGATAGGGAAGCCCAACACTTTCTGTGAATTAACCGTTGGCTGAAAGTAGCTTCAGCGTTGAGTTATTCGTGAATGTATTGGGCTTAAGTTAGGTCTAAAACGAATGTCTTGTTTTAGCGGCCCGTTTTAATGACCGGTAATCCGGTCGGAATTGGGGGGAATATGTAAGAATTTTAGCATTGCGATCGCGGAGCAGGGTTCAGTCTTCATGAAAATGATGGATTGCGATCGCATAATTTGATGTTGTTTAATACTTCGCCGCCATGACCGATTCCATGATGTACGCAGAGGAAATGTATGTTTTCCTTACGCCCGATGCCGTGGAGACGTTTATGACGCCGCCAGAACTGGTGGCAAAGCTACAAGGCATTCTTGAAAACCACGATGGTTCAATGCCAAGAGAATTGCAGAGCTTAGGATCTCACGCGGAGCGAGCCAATTTTCTACTGGAAAATCACTGCGACTTCGAAGTGAGTCCCGGTGAGTCTGTTCAGTGGTATGCCATTCGATTAGAGAAATAGCCGTTCTTCCTTGATGTTTCCCTAGATTGAGGATCTCTAAGGATCTCTTAAGTCGCAGTGATTTTTATGCGATGACTGTCTTCATCGCTAGATCTACCTTTTTGTCGGCGGGTTGAGTCACTTCGGCTTTAATTCCAGGGCCAAAGAATTTCTCAATTTTGGACTCCTTTTCTTGCCATTTCTCAAACGTGACGTAGGGTGAATCGAATTCGAGTACGAGCGTATAGGCACCGTCTCTTTGCTCTTCGCGCAGTCCTGCAAGCACAGGGCGCTGAGTATCGTTGGGGCTTAGCCCAAGGCGCTCTAGCGCTTCGTCTAAATGGGCTTCTTGGCCATAGCGATATCGCGTAACGTCTTTGCGTACTTGCTCTTGAGTTTGCGTGGCCTGATCCCGCAAGGCAATGACCGCTTCGCTGGTGAGCTGTGTGTAGGGCGCAGGTCTTAGCTCTGCTGCGCGTAGGGCTAGTCCACCTAGCAAAATGGGGATGCCGTAGAAAAAACCGATTAGGTTTAGCGTGGCGTTTTCTTGGGCGTAGGCAATAAAGCCGACGATAGTAAGAACGCCACCAACGGAGAGGAGGACGATGCCTAGTGGGATTTTGCGCAGCATGAAGTCAAGTTCTCTGATTTGAAAAGGATAGTGATGATGCGAGCAGTCGCCGGCAGATTCGCCCTGGCAAACTCGCACTACAGACGGGTGTTGATGGTGGTGTTATGCAAGTAGACTTTTTGATATAAGTTTCAGTACGGTGTAGATACCGCGACTGATATAGGTATGCTTAACCTATAAAGAAATGTAACTCAGTCGGAGTCCCCTTTTTCATGGAATTTGAAGCTCTCCAAACCAGAATCGAGCTAATCCGCACGAAGCGCCAGTCTTTGCTACGTCTGCTGGAGCAGCCTGGTATTGGTACTTTGCGCATTGATATTAACCAGGCGTTAGAGGAAATTGACGACTTGTTAGAAGAGTTCGATCGGGCTTTCCCCGCTTAGAGGCGTATAGGCAAACGCGGAGTGTCAGTATCCGTACTACTCTATATATGCGATACATATGCGATTAGGACACTGCGACAGGCATTCGATTTAGCCATGGGTAAGACGTTTTCAGTTGAAATTAACTACCAGGGATCGGTTCATACGATTCAGGTGCCAGAAGATCAAACCATATTAGAGACGGCTCATGCGGCAGGGATCGATTTACCGGTTTCTTGTAGTGCGGGGGTCTGTACGACTTGCGCCGCGTTGATTACTGAGGGCAGCGTGAATCAGTCGGATGGGATGGGCGTGAGCACTGAGCTGCAGGCAGATGGCTATGCGCTGCTTTGCGTGGCTTACCCAACGTCGGATATTAAGCTTGAGACTGAGAAGGAAGATGAGGTTTACAAGCGGCAGTTTCCTCAGCCGGGCCAGTAGTTTCGGGCCAGTAGTTTCGGGCCAGTAGTTTTCTAGTGATTGAATGCAGACTCAGCTAATTGCGTTTGAGGTTTCTTTGCAGACGCCCCCCGAAAAGCTAAGAGCAGCGGTAGCTGGATCTAATCTATTGCGATCTGATGCGCTGCGATCGCATATAGAATCCAAACTCACTGAGTATGGCACCCCCCTACGCTGGGCAGTTACTGCTGTAGATAAAGCCAACCAAACGGCTAAAGTAGAAGCCATCGTTACTACCGTTACGTAATTCATTGATAGCGCCTAAGTTACATACGACTGTTTTGATTGTGCCAACCGGCGTGGGCGCAGCGATTGGTGGCTATGCGGGCGATGCTTTGCCGGTGGCTAAAGCGGTGGCGCAGGTGAGCGATCGGCTGATCACGCATCCCAACGTGCTGAATGGGGCGCAGCTTTATTGGCCGATGGACAATGCCTACTATGTAGAAGGCTATGGCCTAGATCAGTTTGCGGCGGGGAACTGGCAGCTTCAACCGGTGCATCAAAATTCGATTGGGATAGTGATTGATCAGGCGGTGGAAGACGATCTGCGCTGGCGACACTTGCAGGCGGCGGATGCAGCGAGCGCTACGCTGGGGCTGGATGTGCGAGCTTACGTAACGACTGATATGCCGCTGGGCGTGACGCTAAAGACAGCCGACTCTGGCGCTTCTTGGGGGACGTTAGAAAATCCGGGGAGCTTACTGCGGGCGGCGGAGCGGCTGATTGCAGAGGCGCAGGTGAAGGCGATCGCTGTAATCGCGCGCTTCCCAGATGATGAGGATTCTCCTGAGCTAGAAGCCTACCGACAGGGCAAGGGCGTCGATCCGCTGGCGGGCGTCGAGGCTGTCATTAGCCATTTAGTCGTGCGTACCTTTAAGCTTCCTTGTGCTCATGCGCCTGCGCTTTTGCCTTTGCCGCTAGACCCTCATATTTCGCCTCGTTCGGCGGCAGAAGAGATTGGCTATACCTTTCTACCCTGCGTTTTGGCGGGTCTGAGCCGGGCACCCCAGTTTGTTTGCGATGAAGATTTGCTGACGGCTGAGATGATTTGCGCTAGCCAGGTAGATGCGGTAATTGTCCCGGCTTCTGCGTTTGGCGGTAGCGCGGTAATGAGCTTGGCGCCGATGCTAAACCGACGAGGCGGGCAGGTGATTGCGGTGGGAGAGAATGCAACGACGATGGCAGTACAAGCGGCGGATTTGGGGATTTGCGCGATCGCTGTTGAAACTTACTTGGAGGCGGTCGGTGCGATCGCGGCTTATCGAGCTGGGGTGGTGCCGAATGCTTTGAGGGCGGGCGATCGTCGAATGACTGCTCTTAACTGAACTAGACATTAGATGCTTTTATCGGGAACGCCAACGTTTTATCTGGTATTCAGCAGCAGAATAAACGCTATTGACTGGCGGCTCATGAACAAGCGATCGCGATATTTATCTGTGAAGGACGGGAATCTCTGCCTTTTTCGGTGCGGTTACCTATCCAGAGGGCTGCTTATACTATTAACAGCCGATATGACGATGTAGAAAGCTGGCAAGAATGAGCTGTTCTAATAGCTCGAAGTTAGGCTAGGTTTGTCTATATATGCTTTTATTCACGCAGCTCTGAGGAAGAAAGAAATGGGATTGTTTGATCGCGTTAGCCGGGTGGTGCGCTCTAATCTAAACGCAGCGGTGAGTTCTGCGGAAGATCCTGAAAAAATCCTAGATCAGGCGATTATGGATATGCAGGAGGATCTGGTGCAGATGCGTCAGGCCGTTGCTCAGGCGATCGCTTCTCAAAAGCGGGTGCAAATGCAGGCAGACAAGGCGCAAACTGGGGCGACTCAGTGGCAGCAGAGAGCGCAGCTTGCCTTGCAAAAGGGCGATGAGAATTTAGCTCGCGAAGCGCTGGTGCGTAAGAAAACTCAGGCTGAAACTGCTGGGGCGCTGAAAGGTCAGCTCGATCAGCAGGCGGGTACGGTCGATACGCTGAAGCGACAGTTAATTGCGCTGGAGAGTAAAATCTCTGAGGCTAAGACTAAGAAGGACATGCTGAAGGCGAGAGCCAGCGCGGCAAAAGCGAACGAGCAGCTACAAAAGAGCGTAGGTACTTTGGGTACTAGCTCGGCGATGAGCGCGTTTGAGCGGATGGAAGATAAAGTGTTGCAAATGGAGGCGAGCGGTCAGGCAGCGGCTGAATTGGCTGGGGCTGATCTGGAAAGTCAGTTTGCGCAGCTAGAGTCTGGTGGCGACGTGGACTATGAGCTAGAAGCGATGAAGGCTCAGATGTTGGCTCCTGCGCAAGAGTCGCAGGGCGCTCTGCCAGCGGGCGAGGAGCAGACGGTTGAGGTGAAGGACAAGGCTGTCGATGCTGAATTAGAAGCCTTGAAGTCCGAATTAGACAGTCTTTAACGCTAGCTAACCTCTAGATCTGACGCTGTATTTAGCTTAGTTTCCCTGAGCTTGGTTCCCCTGAGCTTGGTTCCCCTGCTTGGATTCATCTCTGAGTGGGGGCTGCTAGTTTAAACTCTCGATGGCTGTACAACTCTCTGAACGTAATCTTCTGAACTATGCAAATTGCCGATCGTTTAGCGCCGCTGCAAACCAATGTTTTTGCTGATATGGATAGGGCCAAGGCAGAGGCGATCGCCAACGGTAAGCAGCTTATCGATCTTTCGCTAGGATCTTCTGATTTGCCCACGCCGCCTCATATTCTGGAGGCGATCGCCCAAGCGCTGCAAGATCCTAAAACTCACGGCTACGCGCTGTTTAACAGCACAAAAGATTTTAGAATCGCAGCGGCTCAGTGGTACGAGCGAAAATACGGTATTGCGATCGATCCTGAAACTGAGGTGATGCCGCTGATTGGTTCGCAGGAAGGGACGGCGCATTTGCCTCTGGCAATTATGAATCCGGGCGATGTGGCACTGCTGCAAGATCCCGGCTATCCCTCGCATATGGGTGGGGTCTATTTAGCGGGCGGCGAAATCTATTCGATGCCTGCGCTGGCTGAGCACGACTTTTTGCCGGTGCTAAGCGATATTCCGGATGAGGTGGCAAAGAGAGCCACGATGATGGTGTTGAGCTATCCGCACAATCCGACAGCGGCGATCGCCCCCCTTGGCTTTTTTAAGGAGGCCGTTTCGTTTTGCCAGCAGCACAATATTGCGCTGGTTCACGATTTTCCCTATGCCGATCTATACTTCGAAACTAAACCCGTGCCTTCGATTCTTCAGGCCGATCCGGAGAAGTCGGTTTCGATTGAACTTTTCTCGCTGTCGAAGTCTTACAACATGGGCGGCTTTCGAGTGGCCTATGCCATTGGCAACGCGCAGCTAATTCAAGGGCTGCGACAGGTGAAGGCAACCGTAGATTTTAATCAGTATCGAGGGATTTTGAGGGGGGCGATCGCTGCGCTAGATGGCCCTCAAGATTGTGTGTCGGAGATGGTCAATACGTTCGCTAGTCGGCGAGATGCGGCAGTCTCGGCGCTGCAGTCGATTGGCTGGCAGGTTTCTACGCCTTTGGCCACTATGTACATCTGGGCGGAACTGCCAGCTAGTTTGCCAAATAGCTGGGCAACGCGCTCGATTGATTTTTGCCAGGAACTGGTTGCTGCAACCGGTGTGGCGCTCTCACCTGGTAGAGGATTTGGGCCGTCGGGGGAGGGCTATGTTCGCTTTGCGCTGGTGCAGTCACCAGAGGTGATTGAGGCGGCTATTCAGAAAATTGGTAACTTTGCTTACGCAAAAGGTTAGGAACCCGTAGAAATACCGAATATGTGTGATTTGAAACGGTGCTAGAAGTACAGACATCGACTCATACTGAGAAGGCATCAACCATCAAGTTGTTTCTACTATGCCTCCGGTGTTCTGAAAGCCTTATGTCTTATCCATTAGCCCAGGTCTTATTGTTAGAAAAAGATCGTACAAACCGCGAGCTGTTTGCCGAATATTTGGAGCTGTGCGGCTATTCTGTTTTTCAGCTTGCAGATGAGCGTGAAGTTTTTGAGACTTTGGAGAGCTATCGGCCTGACGTGCTGGTGCTTAATTTGAAGATGCCAGCGATTGATGGATTTACAATTATTGAGCAGGTGCGATCGCATATTCTGTGGCGATCGCTGCCTATTTTGGTTGTTACAAGCTACCCGCTCGCTAAGCATCAGCGCCGGGCCTACCAGCTAGGCGCTAACGCCTATTTAATCAAACCTATGATTCCTAACGCTTTGAGCGCTGCGATCGCTGAGCTGGTAACGCAGTGCTCTAAGCGTATGGCTGACGGTTTGACAGATATCACTGAGAGCCGCTACGCGCCTGCCGAGAGCCTGAGCTTTTAATAGATTGAAATAGATCGAGAAGTTTCTTAGCAGCTGGTTTAGCTGGCGAGTAGGTTTACTCTAGGGTCGCTACTGCTAGCCTATTTTTTGATCTTTTGGCGATCTGTTTTCCTGCTGATCGAGAAAGTCCTCCACCATTTTGTTTAGCTTTTGGACGGATACGCCAACTTCTACAACGGAAGCTTCTAGCCGGTTTGAGACAATTGCCATCGACTGAAGTTCGTTGAGGATTTGGCTAACCGAGGTTTGGTACTGACTCTCGAATTCTTCGGTGTTCACAGGAAATAAGGTAGTTAGAAAGTGCTATTTATTCAGGCCGAGCGCGGACTAAATCGGGTGCTATCTATTCAGGCCGCAGGCTTTGTTAGCGCAGATGGAGCGATCGCAGAAGCAGTGATAGAACTAGATAGTGCTTTTATTTTCTGCTATCTGCGTATATTTATCGAGGGGCGCACTGACTTGCCTATCGAATCTTTGCGATCGCATCGCTTTCTTTAAAGGCGTATTTTTCTACCGGGTCGTTCCGGCGTTAGCTTGAATGCGAGTAGAAAAATTGTTTAAAAGATCGAGGCGATGTTCAAACCTTCGGCTTAATATGGTTAATGTGCCGTATCCGTCGTCTTTACAGATACTGTCTGAGCGTCTTTCTCCCAGGTCGCATTCGATTAGATGTGTCGGCCTTCTGTCTCTCATCGTGCTTTGCTTGTGCCTACGCCCGCTGCCGAAAAAACGCTGTTAAAAGATCCTGAGCGCTTGGCCATTCGGCTAAAAGAGATTCCCCAAGAGCCGGGCGTCTACTTTATGAAGGATGAGACTGACCATATTCTCTACATTGGTAAGTCGAAAAGCCTGCGAAACCGGGTTCGATCTTATTTTCGAGACGGTGCGCATCACCATACGCCGCGAATTGGCACGATGGTGCAAAAGGTGGCAGAAATTGAGTTTATCGTTACCGATACCGAAGCTGAGGCGCTGGCCCTAGAGGCGAATTTAATTAAGCAGCATCAGCCGCACTTTAACGTGCTGCTTAAAGACGATAAAAAGTATCCCTATCTCTGCATCACTTGGGGTGAAGATTATCCGCGTATTTTCATTACGCGCAAGCGGCGAAAGGATGCTAAAAGTCGATATTACGGCCCTTATGTCGACACTGGACTGCTGCGCCGAACGCTGCAAATTGCTAAGCGAATTTTTCCACTGCGACAGCGCAGGCAGCCTTTGTTTAAAGATCGACCCTGTTTGAACTATTCGATTGGGCAATGCCCAGGCGTTTGCCAAGCGCTGATTACCCCGGAGGACTATCACAAAATTGTGCAGCGGGTGGCGATGGTGTTTCAGGGGCGATCGCAAGAGCTAATTGAAATTCTCACGGCGCAAATGCACAAGGCGGCTGAGGAGATGAACTTTGAGAAGGCGGCGATGATTCGCGATCAGCTTAAGGGTTTGGATACGCTGAGTGCCAATCAAAAGGTGGCGTTGCCGGATGGCTCTATTTCTCGCGATGCGATCGCCCTTTCGGCTGATGATGAACATTCTTGCGTGCAGCTATTTCAAATTCGTGCGGGTCGTTTGGTAGGGCGACTGGGCTTTGTAGCTGACACTCAATCGGGGACACCCGGCGAAATTTTGCAGCGAGTGCTAGAAGAACATTACCGCCTAGTTGATCCCGTCGAGATTCCGTCTGAGGTGCTGGTGCAGCACGCTTTGCCAGAAGCTGACATGCTGGCGGAGTTTTTGACGGTGCAAAAAACACGCAAGGTGGTGATTGAAGTGCCGCAGCGGCAGATGAAAGCGGAATTAGTTGAGATGGTCGAGCGGAATGCTCAACATGAGCTAGCGCGTACTCAGCGGTTTGCCGATCGAAATAATCAGGCCATGCAAGATCTATCGGAACTGGCTGACCTGCCGGGGCCACCGAAGCGAATTGAGGGCTACGATATTTCGCACGTTCAAGGCTCAGACGCGGTGGCTTCGCAGGTAGTGTTTGTCGATGGGCTACCGGCCAAGCAACATTACCGCACCTATAAGATTAAGAATCCGACGGTTACGAGCGGCCATTCAGATGACTTTGCGAGTATGGCTGAGGTGATTCGTCGGCGCTTTCGACGGTATGCGGAAGATCCCAATTTGAAGCGGCTAGGAAATCCTGATTGGCCCGATTTAGTCATGATTGACGGCGGTAAAGGTCAGCTATCGGCGGTAGTTGCCGAGCTAGAGGACATGAATCTACTGAGCGAGCTGAACGTGGTGAGCCTAGCTAAAAGGCTAGAAGAAGTCTTTACGCCTGGGGCGAAGGAGTCTTTAGATACTCAGCCAGATCAGCCAGGAATTTTGCTGCTGCGGCGTTTGCGAGATGAGGCCCACCGGTTTGCCGTTGGATTTCACCGAAAGAAAAGGACGGATCGGATGCGGCGATCGCGCCTGGAAGATATTCCTGGACTGGGGCACCAGCGGCGCAAGCAGCTTCTCGGTGAGTTTCGCTCTATTGACTATATTCGCGAAGCCTCGCCCAAGCAGTTAGCTACTGTAGACGGCATTGGCCCTATGCTAGCTCAGCAGATATATGACTATTTTCATCCTTCGGCGGCGGCTGAGTCCGCAGAGCCGGCAAAGGTTACAGCTTCTGTAAAAGAGACTGCGCCTACGGAAAATTCAGTACAAGTTACTGTTCCATAGCTTCTTGATACGGTCGCTCGCCTAATTGAGTGTCAGGTGCTTTGTACTTGAAGGCGGCTGTTTTGGATTGGTAGAGCAAAATAATCGGTAGAGCTGCGATATAGTGGCTTACTCGAACGGGTAAAAGCGATCGCAGCAAACGGCGAAATTATCCTACTCTATCGGTCAAAAGTTGGCAGCTAATTCGATGAATGAGATTCGTGCTGCTATCCGTAGAGAAAGAGGTTAGAGAGAAAGGTTTAGAGAAAGAGACTTACGAAGAGGAAAGAAGCTGCTCTCACTATTTGTCTCGTGTATCTCAGTATTTTCTCATAAACCGACATTTACGACTTGGTTGACCAAGGGTGACAAACATAAATTAAAGCTTAATTTATGTCTTGTTTCTGAGGGTAGAAAATTAATAAAACGCCTTGTTTTTCTTCTGCATAAAAGCCCAACTCCCTTACTCTGTCGGTGGTGTGAGAAAGTGGGGATCGCTCTTTTGGTGGGCGATCCCCACTTTTTATATATCTTTAGATTATTGGTAAGCGGGTAGCAATATTGGCATAATGAGATAACTGAGAGGTTGATGTTGAAACACTAAGTTTTGTTCGTAATGTTGTGTAAGCAATAAGCGATCCCCGCCTTTTCCTCTCCAAAAAAACAAAAATCAAAGCTGAAGTATGAAAGCCATGGAAAGTCCAACAAAGCCCTTTTTAGAATCGCTGATTAATAGTTCTAAGAAGTCGTCTTCTGCGGCAAGCTCTGCGGCAAAGATCGCCTCAGCTGCACTAGCCTCGGTAACCACTATGCAAAAAGTTAGCTGTCCTACTTGTGGAAGTTCTGCTGAGAGATATCGCTCTCTAAGTGACAGTTTGGTACGTACTCAATGCGATCGCTGCGATTACCTGATGGTGCTTTGTGAAGACACGGGAAGAGTCATTGAAGCGTATGCGCCTAGCTTTTCACCGGCTGCTTTCGCTAGCTAGACTGCTTGTTGGGGCCACTCGCTAATCAAAAGGTTAGCGAGCACTTTAACTAACCATAAAAAGCCTGCGTACTGTATGGATACGCAGGCTTTTTATATTTAAACAATTTTCTTTAATGATTTTGAGACTCGGAGGCCGTCTGTCATACCGAGCTAACGGTTGGTAATTGCTTGCTTAAGGGCAATGAGTGCATCCGGTGGCTCGATTGTTTTGCCAGCGTTCGCTTTAGTCTCAACTGCATTAAACCCTACTAAAAGATATAGGGCCATTGTGATGATGGTTGCTTTAGTTAACTTGAAAATCATCTATTTACTCTTCCTCTCACCCAGTTACCGCTCAGATTAGTGAGTTGCTAGAGCCTAGCGAATCAGTAATGTTACCCAATCTCAATTGGCACAGTCCTAGGCTAATAATGATCTAAATCTTAAGAAGCGTCTTGAATCGACTCTTTAACGTCTATTCCTGACAGCGATACTCGTCGTGTCTAACATGCGCCCAATGTATCTTGTATTTTCTACCTTGAAAATGTAAAAGCTGTAAAGATTTAAGCTTGACGTTTGCGATGGGCTAAGTGCGTTTAGCCATCCGTTATTTAAAGGGTTTTATCCTATGCTTTTAAAGCATTTTTATTTAGGAGAGCGCTTTTGAAACTTGCTTTCATTATTGACCCAATTACGAAGTTAGATCCTGGGCACGACACGAGCGTAGCCATTATAGAGGCAGCCCAAGAGCTAGGACACGAAGTATATGTGACTCAGGCCGACCGGCTAGGCGTGGTTGAGGGTAAGGCGCACGGTTGGCTTCAAACGATGAAGATGACGCCGGTGACTTTGGTCGATAATCGGTGGGTCGGCGTATCGGATTGGTATGAGCTGAGCGAGCTGAAATGGCAGCCGCTGGAGGAAATGGATGCGATTTTCATGCGTAAAGACCCGCCAGTGACGGTGCCTTATTTGTATGTCACTTACATTCTGGACTATGTGGATAGCCGCAAGACTCAGGTAATCAATTCTCCAGCCGGGCTGCGAGCGGCCAATGAGAAGATGTATGCCATGCAGTTTGAGAAGGCAATTCCTGAGACGATTGTGAGCGCTGATAAGCGGGTGATTCGTGAGGCGGTGGAGCGCTGGGGTGCCGGGGTGCTGAAGCCTTTGGGCGGCAAAGCAGGCGAGGGAATTTTATTTTTGGAGGGGAGCGATCGCAACTTCAACTCGATCGTAGAAGTGAGCACTCACCAGGGGCAAGAACCGGTGATGGTACAGACTTATTTGCCTGCGGCAAAAGAAGGCGATAAGCGAGTAATTTTGCTCAATGGCGATCCGATTGGCGCGGTGAATCGGGTGCCGACGGGCAAGGAATTTCGCGGCAACATGGCAGTTGGCGGGCGCAGTGATAAAACGGAGCTGACTGCGCGCGATTTAGAAATTTGTCAGCAGGTTGCACCCGCGCTGAGAAAGGACGGTTTGATCTTTGTTGGCATTGATATTATTGGCGGCTTTTTGACGGAGGTGAACGTGACTAGCCCAACTGGAATCCGTGAGGTAGATAGGCTAGACGATGTTCGCCTGGGTAATCAGGTGGTGGAGTGGGTAGAAAAGGCTGCTCAGAGATAACTGATGACAATCTCTTTTCTCCAAATTCCAGCGGCTTCTCACTATTGGCTTTGCAACGCGCATGTCCCTAGAACGCTGCTGAGCGCTGAAGTGAACGCTCGATTAGCTCTTCAGGGCTGCGAGCGTGAAGAGCTTAGCGGCGGTTGACATTGCTGTGCAAGATAACAAGATCGTTTCTGTCCGCTCGGTAGAGCCTGATGCTGTAGTTGATGTCCCTGCTATTGGTTTGAGTCAGGGATTGGTCTGGCCTTGTTTTGTAGATATGCACACCCATTTGGATAAGGGGCATATTTGGCCGCGCAGTCCTAACCCAGATGGGACATTTGGTGGGGCCTTGGATACGGTGCGGCAGGATACGGCGCAGCGCTGGGAGTATGAAGATGTGTACCGGCGAGCTGCGTTTGGGTTGAGGTGTAGCTATGCGCATGGAACGCAGGCAGTGAGGACTCATTTGGATGCGTTTGACGGGCAGGGTGAGATTAGCTTTGAGGTGTTCAAGCAGCTACGAAAAGAGTGGCAGGGTAGGATCTCGCTTCAGGCTGTCTGCTTAGTGACGCTGGATTATTTTTTGGGTAAGAAGGGGGAGAAGCTAGCGGATTTGGTGGCTGAGTCTGGCGGCGTTTTGGGTGGCGTCGCCTTTATGAATGCAGATATTGTCGGCCAGATAGATCGAGTATTTGAGCTGGCAAAAGAAAGAGGGCTAGACCTGGATTTTCACACCGATGAGAGCCTAGACCCAGATGATATTGCTTTGCGGTTGGTGGCGCAGGCAGCGGTGCGGCACCAGTTTGCGGGGCGGATTACCTGCGGGCACTGCTGTAGTTTATCGGTGCAGACTGAGGCGGCGGTGCTCGAGACGGTTGAGGCGGTGAAGGCAGCCAATATTTCGGTGGTGAGTTTGCCGATGTGCAATTTGTATTTGCAGGATCGGCGGCAGGGGCGGACGCCTCGGTATCGGGGGGTGACGATTTTGCGAGAGCTAAAGGCGGCGGGCGTGCAATGTGCCATAGCCTCAGATAATTGCCGCGATCCGTTTTTTGCCTATGGCGACCACGATGGGCTTGAAGTGTTTACGCAGTCGGCGCGAATTGGACATCTGGATCATCCGATTGGCGATTGGCCTCGGGCGGTGACGCGATCGCCCGCAGAGATGATGGGCTTAGATAATATTGGTCTGATTGGTGAGGGTATGCCAGCGGATTTGGTCGTGTTTAAGGCGCGGAGTTTTAATGAGTTGATGGCAAGAGGGCAGCGCGATCGCGTGGTCATTCGCAGTGGAAAGCAGATCGACACGACGCTGCCGGATTACGCTGAGCTAGACGATTTGATGGAGCCGCTGGATTGAGGCTGCTCGTGAAAGCTAACCGCTCGTGAAAGCTAACCGCCCGTGAAACCTAACGTTAGGCCATTCGCCCGCCAGTGTTAGGTTTCAACGAATCGTTAGCTAATCTATGCGACTACAGCGGCGGGAAGGTAGCCCATTTCTTCGAGCTTGGCGATAACTTTGTTAACGCTCTCGTCTAGGCTCTCGTTGTGCGTTTCGCAGTTCACTTCGGGATCTTTGGGAGCCTCGTAAGGATCGCTAATGCCGGTAAACTGCTTAATCTCGCCGGAGCGGGCCTTGGCGTAGAGACCTTTGACATCGCGCTCTTCGCAGACTTCGACAGGGGCGCTGACGTAAACTTCAACAAAATCTCCGATGCGATCGCGCACTTCTTCACGAATGGCCCGGTAAGGCGAAATGGCGGCAACCAATACGATTACGCCGTTACGCGTCAGCAGGTTAGACACAAAGCCGATGCGGCGGACGTTTTCGTCGCGATCTTCTTTACTGAAGCCGAGACCTTTGGTGAGGTTGGTGCGGACGATATCGCCGTCTAGCACTTCTAGCTTGACGCCGCGATCGCGCAGTCGTTTGGTTAGCTCGTCATTAATAGTGGTTTTGCCCGCGCCGCTGAGTCCGGTAAACCAGACGGTGACGCCGCGCTGTTCTGATGACATGGTCTTTTTACTCCTAACTTTTAGTTGTGTTTGTTGGGTTGCTTAGAACAGTCGCACTGGCTGAAATCCTTGCGCCACCGCCGGCAACCTAACTTGCAAAGCGCGAATGCCTCCACACTTTGCTTCTTGAAATGCCGGTTTTACCAAAGGAGGGCACCGGCTGGCCCTGGGTCGAAAGGCTAGAGTCCGTACAGCAAAATCGCCAAGGGCGGGGTAATAATCGCCATCAGCAAGCTCAGCGGCCCGCCTACTCTCAAAAAGTCTAAAAAGCGGTAGCCGCCCGCACTGTAGACCATTGTGTTGGTTTGGTAGCCAATAGGAGTCATAAAGCTATTGGAGGCGGCGAAGGTGACGATGAAGGCTGTCGTAAGCGGGCTGATGCCCACTGTACGGGCGACCTGGATGCCGATGGGTAATAGCAAAATGACGGATGCGTTATTTGATAATACGGCGGTCAGGATCACGGTGAGAACATAGATTAGCGTGAGCAGGGCGTAGTGAGAGAGTCCGCCACTCGCTTGCACTAGCTGGTTGGCGATCCATTCAGTCGCGCCTGAGTTTTGCATGGCGGTGCCTAGCGGAATGAGGCAGGCGAGTAGAAAGATCACGTCCCAGCGGACGGCTTGATAGAGTTCGCCGGGTTTTAAGCAGCCGGTAAGCACCATCAGCAGTGCGCCTGCTAGCGCCGATACCAGGATGGGGAAGTCGGTGAAAGCTGCTACTGCCACGACCGCAGCGCCGATTCCTAGCGCAATCCCCGCTTTGTTGGTGCGCAGCGTTTCTAGATCGCGCTGTTCTAATAAGAGTAAATTGCGATCGGTTTGAATGCCGACTAGGCTTTGCTTTGGCCCTTGTACGAGGAGAAGATCGCCGAAGCGAAGGGTGACTTTTCCCATGCGATCGCGCACCAGTTCCTGTCCTCGTCGAATAGCGAGTACCGTAACGTTGTAGCGCTGGCGAAACCGCACGTCTTTAAGCGTGGAGCCAACTAGATCGGAGTTGGAGATGATTAAGGCTTCGGCGATCGCTTCTTCTTCGCCCAAGTTGCCCTGCCAGGATTTTTGACCAAACTGTACGTCTGGAAGAATCTCTAAGCCTTCGCTCTCTCGAATCTTTAGCAGATCTTGTTTGCCGCCGCGCACCATTAAAATGTCGCCTGCTGCCAGCGTCTTGTCGGCAAAGGGCTGCGGAAAGTGGCTGTTGTCGCGGATCAGCTCGAGAACATCTACGTCGAAGCGTCGCTGTAGCTGGCTAGCGCGTAAGGTTTGACCGACCAGGCTAGAGCGCGGGGTGACGACTAATTCGCTGACGTACTCCTTCATTCCATACTTTTGGCTAAGTCCTTGATCGTTGACCTGCCGGTTGGGGAGTAGGAAGGGGGCGACGATGGCGAGATAGGCCAGGCCGACGACAAAGGTGATAAAGCCTAGTCCCGTAAATTGAAATAAGGAGAACTCACCGATGCCTAAGTCTTCGGCTAGGCCGCTGGCTAAAACGCTGGTAGAGGTGCCAATAACCGTCATCATGCCGCCTAATATAGTGGCGAAAGACAGCGGCATGAGCAGCTTGGAGGGCGAAATGCGGTGCTGCTGGCAGAAGTCTTCGACGATGGGTAGAAAAACGGAAACGATTGCGGTGTTATTGACGAGTGCGGACATAGGACCGACGATGATGCCTAGCGTAACAACCTGCTGGCCTAGCCGCTTGCCACCCCACTGAATTAACCAGGTGCTGGCCTGCTGCAGTGCGCCAGTGCGAGCAATCCCAGAGCTAAGTACGAACATAGCCAAAACGGTAATGGTCGCTGGGTTGCTAAAGCCTGCGATGCCTTCTTCTGGGGTGACCTGTCTAAGCAGTATGAGCGCCACCATGACGCCGAGGGCAGTGATGTCGGCAGGGAACTTTTCGATGATGAAAAGGACTAAGGCGATCGCCACCACACCCAGGGTTAGGACAATGCTGCTCATAGAGTTACGTGTTTGGTGGATGCGGCGGAGCGCTCACTTTAGCAGGCGCTTGTCTGGTTTATTGTTTCTCTTCTCTTCGACCCAAACTCTCTTGACTCAGGATAAGGACTCATCCTGCGCAAAATGTTTATCTCTAAAATATATTGACGACCATTTGCCTACGTTGTTTTCACTTTTTTAGCTAGGCCGCCAGCTGCTAGCCTAGGCGCATCTAGGTTCGTTTCTTCCTCGCTCAGTTTGGGTTGTAGATACAAGTTTTCTAAAAGTACTGCGCTACCTGCTACCCAAGGCGGGACAATCAAGGCTCCGATAATACCTAGTACCTGAGCGCCACCTAGTACTGCCAATAGCTGATACAGCGGGTGGACGCCCACTGAGTTGCCTACCAGTAGGGGATCGAGAATATAGGTTTCGATGTTTTGGATTACAACGTAGAAGACAATAACCCACAGTACCGGCCAGCCGCCCAAGGGAATTGCAACAATCAGTGCTGGAATGGCTCCGAGTAAAGGGCCAAGAAAAGGAACAAGGTTGGTAACGCCTGCGATCGCACCTAATCCAATGGCAAAGTCTTTTAGCCCTAGAAAAGGCAGGCCAATGCTGGTGACCAGGGCTAGCGTGGCTGATACAAGGAATCTGCCACGGATGTAGCTACCAATGCGATCGCCGATGGTGGGCAAAGATTGACTCACTCGCCAATTCCAGGGCGGGGGTAGCAGGCGAATAAAGTTGGCGGTGAGGGTTCTGCTGTCGGCGAGCATATAGCCTGAGATAAAGATGGCTAGGACTAGGCTAAGCAGCGTTCCAAGGATATCGGTCGTGAGGTTGAAAGAGCGCAGGGCGACTTGGCGAGTAGAGCGAATGGCCCAAGCTGCGATCGCCTGTACGTCTAGCTGGTCGAAGATCTGGGTGGTGAAGTCTGGGCGGTTGTCGTTGATGACCAGCAGCCAGGCTTCGAGCTGAGTGACGGTTCTACGCAACAGTAACGGGAGCTGCCGAACGAGAAGCTGAAGCTGGTCGAGAACGGTAGGGCCGATGAGTAGAACAACGCCGACTAGGGTGCTGATGATGGCGATGTAGGTGAGTAGAGCGCTGACCCAGCGAGGAACTTTGTACTGTTCTGCCCAACCGACGATGGGCGCAATTGAGCAGGCTAATACAACTGAGATCATCACTAGCAGCAGCAGACTTCTGAGCTGCCAGCCGACAATGGCCGTGGCGATCGCGGCAAAAACGACCAGTACGCCGCTCAAAGATATAGACAGTCGCTGTTCAGAAGCCATAGTATTTGCACCGGGCGCTACTTTTAAGCCCTATCCGTAGATTTCAATTAAAGCGCACTTGCTGCCAATCTCTAATCTAGCTAAAGCGTGTATTTGAACTGGTCTATCAATAGTCCTGGTGTCCAGATGCCGCCGAGCGATCGCCGGTCGTAGGTATCTACAGCCGGTAAAAAGGTGGCGCGATCGCTCAAGTCGATGAGTCCTTCACCTAAGAAGCGGTAGAGATTATCGTCGAATCGAAGATTTTCGATAGGTGCGACGATTTCTCCGGCTTCGACCCAGAAGCAGGCATAGCGGGTCATGCCGGTGAGCCGTCCGGCAGTGCGATCGCTCCAGTTGAGGTAGTGCAAATTGGAAACATACAGGCCAGTCTCTAGCTGAGAGAGCACCTGGTCGGCGGCCAAGGTTCCGGGGGCAACGGTAGGCGCGCGCATAGACTCGGCCCGGTTCGCCGCGTTGCTGAGCTTGCCATATTCTTTGGCACTGCGATCGCTCACTAAAGCATTCGCCCAGCGCCCGTTTTCGATGACCGATAGCTGGGCCGGCGCGAGTACGCCGTTTTCATTGAACCTGGGCACGTCGGTGCGCTGAAAGTTTTCGCTAAGTGAGAACTGGTTAGATAGCTGAACGTCGCCGCTTTCTAATTTGCGAAAGGCGCTGTTGCCCTGCTGCAAGTCGGCTGCTCCGAGTCCGCCACTCCAGATGATGGTGTCGATAATATCGGCGGCAGCAGCAGGGGCAAGGTAGGTCCGATAGGCCCCTTTGGAGACGGCTTTGACGGGCCGGTTGAGTAAATTGAGCTGCTGCTGTGAGTGGCGGATGTTGTGTTGGTAGTCGGTTAGGTTCCAGCGGTTGCCTGCGAGGGTGCCTTTGACGGCCTGGTTGGCGCGATCGCCAAATAAAGAATAGTCGAGCGTAAACGAAGGCGTTTCAAACCAGTGGCGATTGCCCGCAGAATCTCCATAGGCGCGGTAGGCCATGCCACCCGCATAGAGGCCCGAGAAGTCCAGATCTTGCACAGTTGAGAGCAGCGTTTCAACAACGGTTCCTGGCGAGAGCAGCTGCCCGGTGCGGACTTCTCGGCTGCGGCTGGGCTGGGCTTTAACCGGCAGTACTAAGTAAGGATCGACGGGAACTTGAGGGAGGTCGGCCTGTAGTGCTGCGAGGGTTTGACTGAGCGCTGACCAGTCTGCTTCGAACTGAGCTGTAAACGGCAGGTATGCGGCTGTGATGCGCTCTGCGCTCATCAGTGAGAGCTGCATTTGACCATCGCAAACGGCTCCGGTTTGGCGTACTTTGGCCTGACTAAACCGGGTAAACTGGCTGGTTTCTCCGGTGAGGGTGAGGGTAAAAAACTGGTTTTTTGCAGCGGTTTGATGGCCGACGGCTTCGATTAGCTGGTAGAAGGCGCGCTCTTGCACCGATTGTTTGGGATTCACTGAGCTACTGGCCAAGTCGGATGAAACAGAGGCACTAGATTGAGGGGAGAGTAGGGTCATGATGCACCGCCGAAGACTTCAATATTTTCAAAGGCGCATACGGGGGAGGCATGGCCAACGCGAACGAGCTGGTTGGGTTCGCCTTTGCCGCAGTAGGGTGTCCCGTAGGTTTCGAGGGTTTCGCCGTTGCCTACTTGCGATAGGCTGCGCCAAAACTGCGGCGTGGTCGCTCTGTAGTTGGGATTTTTGAGCAGGGTTGTCAGCTTGCCGTCTTCAATTTTGCGGGCGTATTCGCAGCCAAACTGAAATTTGTGGCGCTGGTCGTCGATAGACCAAGAGCGGTTGGATTCCATGTAAACGCCGTTTTCTATGCTGCCGATCATTTCGTCGAAGCTAGTTTCGCCGGGTTCTAAGTTAATGTTGGCCATGCGATCGATGGCGGGACGGTTCCAGCTACAGGCGCGGGCGCAAGATACGCCCGGAACAGAGAGACGGCTCTGGCTTTCTAGTCCGCCGAGTCCTCTTTCTAAAACGCCTTCGCGGATGAGGTATTCGCGGTTGGCGATCGCACCTGTGTCGTCAAACTGATAGCTGGCCAGTTCTTGCGGTGCGGTGGTGTCGAAGGTGATGTTCATCAGCGGCGAGCCGTAGACGAGCTGGCCAAAGTCTTGGGGCTGTACGAAGCTGCCGCCTGCGTAGTTGCGTTCGTCGCCTAAGATGCGGTCTAGCTCTAGCGGGTGGCCGACGCTTTCATGAATCTGAAGCATCATCTGGTCGGGGGCTAGAACGAGCGTGGTGCTTTCGGTGGGGCAGTTGGGGGCGCTAAGAAGATCTACTGCCTGCTGGCCGATTTTGTGAGCGCGCTCGGATAGGGATTCGCCGGAAAAGTGCTCCCAGCCACCTTGGTAGCTGCGGGCGAGATAGCCGTTGTCGCTGCGAGATTGGGTAACGCCGGAGGCTTGAGCGATCGCGCCCAAATGACTTTCTAACAGCAGCAGCTTTTGATGAATTTCTGCGCCGTTGCTGCTGACAAACCAGGATTCGATCTCGTGCGTGCGGGCGATCGCGCTGGTGCGAACAATGTTGGCCGATACCTTGAGCTGCTCGCAAAGTTTGCTCAGTAGGTCGTTGATGTCTGCCACGCTAAGTGCATTGAGCGGTAGCACAGCGGGCGAGATGTATTCACCTTTTATAGCTGGGCGAACGCTAGGCGTGAAACGATAGAGCGCCCATTTGCTAGCGGCGATCGCCTGTTCGTAGGCGGTGGTCGCGGCGGCTCGCAGGGCCTCTGATGAAAGTTGATTGACAGCGCTGTAGCCAAACTGTCCTTGGGCGAGCACTTCTACCATACCGCCTTGATTTAGCCCTCTCTGATTTTGCTGCGGATGGCCATCGCGCATGGCGTGCCAACTGCTGTTTTCTTTAAGGGCTCGGATGCCTATCCAGTCGGCGGGCAGATCGATTTGTTCGAGAGTTTCGGTGAGATACCCAATCATAAATTTTTGAGAGGTGTAGATGCCAACAGGGGGTTGCCAGCAGTTGTCAGGAAATGAGTGCCAACGAAAGACCAGTCAGCTTTGGGGTCGCTGTTGTTTTTGGCTGCTAGTGACGGTTTGCGAGGAGAGTGACTATCGCAAAAGTAGTCGTTTGGGGTTCGCTATCTTGGTATTCGCTGTCTGGGTGTTCGTTGCTATAGACGACTGTACGACGCTGGGTTTGCCAGTGACTGTTCCAATAAACCACCTACGGCGAAGATGTTACTTATTTACCCAGATTGACGCTTCGACTACGTAAATAACAACCTAGAAATCCGGCCCTTTATTTTTGATTTGAAGATGATTTGGTTAAAAAGTATTTTTAAAAAAGAGAAAACTGCTTTTGGGTTAATAAAATAAATCAGGAGGGCTTGGTTAAAGTTTGAAATAAAGTTTATGGAGCTAGATGAATTAGACGTAAAGCTGCTGGCTGCGCTGAGCGATCGCGGGCGGGTGCGGTGGTCGGCGCTGGCTGAGGAGTTTGGCGTGTCACCACCGGCGATTGCTGATAGGGTTCGACGGCTGGAGCAGGTGGGGGCTATTCGAGGCTATACGGTTTTGCTAGATGCTCAGGCACTGGGTTTCGGGCTGACGGCTTTTATTGCTGTGACGCTAGCGCACCCCCGTCATCGGCAGGCGTTTATCGACTATGTGCGGTCTAAGTCTCAAATCCAATCTTGTCACCACGTGACGGGAGAGGGCGACTATCTGCTACGAACCTGCTGCCGTTCGACGGCTGAACTGGAGCAGCTTTTGAGCGAGGAGCTAAAGGCGCTGCCGGGAATTGTGCAGACCCGAACGAGCATCGCGCTGTCGGCGGTGAAAGACGAGGTATCGCTGCCGTTGGAGGTGCGATCGCCCTAGTCGTCTGCTGCGTTTTTTCTAAAGCTTCTAACGCTTTAAAGCGAGTCTGCAAGACGGTTGATTTTGACTAAAACGGCACTGGTGATGCTGACAAGTTGCGCTGAGCAAAATATCTATGTGAGCGGAAGAGGGGGATTGATGTTGCTTTTGATTTTAGCGAAAGGACTTTTGATGGGATTGGCGATCGCGGCTCCGGTAGGGCCGATTGCCTTGCTATGTATTCGCCGGACGCTGGCAAGCGGGCGCTGGGTAGGACTCGTTTCCGGTTTGGGCGCGGCGACTGCTGATGGGTTCTACGGCGCCGTGGCGGCGTTTGGCCTGAGCGCTATTGCAGATTTGCTAGTCGCACAGTCTTTTTATCTGCGGGCTATCGGTGGATTATTTCTTTGCTATTTGGGCCTTAAGACTTTTTTTGACCGCTCGACTGTTTATTCTGCGGCTGATTTGCAGGCGGCTTCTCAGTCTGGTTTAACGCTGGTAAGTGCTTACACCTCTACGCTAGCGCTGACGCTGACAAACCCGACGACGATCCTTTCTTTTGTTGCTATCTTTGCGGGTCTAGGTATTACGCAAACGGAGCGTATCGCTTCTGTAACCCTTGTATTTGGTGTGTTTACTGGCTCGCTGCTGTGGTGGCTGGTGCTAACCTCGGGGATAGTTTATCTGCGCGGTCGGCTAACGGCTAAAAAGCTCGCTCGGTTTAATCAGGTAAGTTCTAAGGTGTTTGGCGGACTGATTTTTGCGTTTGGTTTGGTTGCTTTAGCGCTGAGATAGATAAGGTGGTAGCCATTGGGTTTGGGCATGGTTTTACAGGGTCGTCGCTGGCAGAAATATACGGGAATTTGTTTGGCGATCGCCTTAACTTTCTGGCTGATCTCTAGTGGGTTTACGCCGTTCTATGCTTCGCCTGCTAGCGCTCAGTCTGTAGAGGAACTGAAGCAGCAGCGGCAGCAGATTGACCAAGAGATTAAGGTGCAAAGTGAGACGCGCGATCGCTACAAAAAAGCTGAGGAACAGTCTGAGAATCAGATGCGCAGTCTGGCTAAAACCATTCAGGGTACAGATGCCTGGATCTCCGATACGGAATATCAGCTAGGTGCGGCTGAAAAGGAGCTAAAGCAGCTAGAGACAGACTTAGAGCGCAACCGGTTAGATTATGAATCTGGGCGGACGGCAGTGGTAGGGCGACTGCAGTTTATGCAGCGGCAGCAGGGTTCTCAGGGGTGGGCGCTATTGCTCCAAAGTCAGAACCTCAACGACTTTTTAGACAGGCGCTACCGGCTGAAGCAGGTTTACCAGGCGGATAGGGCGATGCTGGTGGAGCTAGAGGAAAAGTCTACGCAGATTCTGGCTCAGCAAGAAGGGGTAGAGCAGCAAAAGAACTCTATTTCACTGCTAAGGCAGCAACTTATGGCTAGCCGCGAGCAGTATACGGAGCAGCTTCAGCAGCAGGCGGTGACCACTGCGCGACTGAAGGAGAATAGAGGCGCTTTGGCGGCGGCCATTAGTCGTCTCGATCAAGATTCCGACAGCATCACCGAACTGATTTTAGAGAAGGTGGCGGCAGCTCAGGCGGCGGATGCCAAAATGGCGAGAGAAGAAGCGCTGCGGGCGGCTCGGGCTTCGGGCAAGATGGTGTTTCCCAGCCAGGGGCCGATTACAAGCCAGTTTGGCAGTCGCTTTCATCCGGTGCTAGGCTACAGCCGCTTCCATGCGGGAACAGATTTTGGGGCAGATACTGGGACGCCCATTCAGGCCGCTGAGACGGGGATTGTGCTGTTTGCGGGTTGGTATGGCGGCTATGGCAACGCGGTGATTCTAGATCATGGGGGTGGCGTGACGACGCTGTACGGTCATGCGAGTCGGCTGTATGTGGGTGAGGGGGAGACGGTAAAAAAAGGGGATGCGATCGCGGCAATAGGATCAACTGGACTTTCTACCGGGCCGCATTTGCACTTTGAGGTACGTCTCAATGGTGAACCCGTCGATCCGATGAATTATTTGGCATGACAGCTGCAGGTATTAGGAATAACACCTCACCTGCTGACTTTTAAGCGATCGCCCACTAATCTATATCTACAGAACACTAGAGACAGATAGCTAACTTGCCGCGAGCCAACCTTTGCCGTTACTACATCAGTTGTTTTGCTTTGTTGGCCGCCGTCTATGTCGGGCCAACGAGTGCGATCGCCCAAACCCCAAACTCAAATCTTAATCTCTCTCCAGAAGTCATTGAGCAAAGCCCAGTCCTTCAGCGCTGGTTAGACTCTATTCCCAACCTCAGCGAAGACATTCGCAACGACCCTAGCTTTGTTACTAGGGTGCAGCTTGGCTATAGCTACTTTCCGTCTTCAGATAGCACCAGCGGATTTATCATCGGCGTCGAGGATGTGTTTATTGGTAAGACGCCGTTAACGGTGAGCGCAGATTATCAGCAGAATTTTCGAGGCGATCGCCAAGCCTACGGCGCAGATCTGCACTACTACGTTTTGCCTTTAGGCGGCTACGTCAACGTTTCGCCTATCGTGGGCTATCGCTATGCTAAAGCGGCGAACGACTACAGCGTTAGCGGGGCAAATGTGGGTGTCCGGCTGCGGGCGGTGCCTTCTCGTACGGGCGCAGCCGATATAACGCTCGATCAGTCTTGGATTGTGGGCGATAGTGAAGGGCTGAGTATTACGCAGGTAAATGTAGGCTACGCACTCACTCAAGATCTACGGCTCTCGACCGATTTGGAATGGCAGAGTACGGCAGACGAAGGCGATAGTCGAGTGGGCGTTAATTTGGAGTGGTTTTATTGACGCGATCACAAACACCACGGTACAAGGTCTTTCGATACAAGGTCTTTCGATTCTCCAGCTAGCATAATAAAATTGTGGCTACCTACAAGCATAGTTCGAACGATGGCGAGACCGACCCAAGCACATATTTCTAAGACCATTTCTAAAAGCGAAAGTCCATTTTTTCGCGATCGCACCCTCAAGCAAACCGAATACTACATGGGTGCAAAGCTGCTAGAAGTGGGCGTAAACCCCAACAAAGGCGTAATCTACCGCTGGAAAACGGTAGACAAAGGTAGCCGCGAAGAATGGACTTACAGCGCTTACTGGGACGACTCGCGCGAAAAGATTGAAGCTGAGGAAGCCGAAGCGGGCGCGTAAACGGCTTCTCCGTCGCTATCAGTTCCGTCATCGCGATCCTGCTTCGGATTACGCATGTCTTCTTCTAGTCTAGTTACTTCTATCAGGCATTCCGGCAGCGAGTGATTTTGCAGCACCATCGTCGTCGTGTTGTTGCGCTCAAAGCCAATGCGCTCATAAAAGCGCTGCTGATGAGTCGTCATCAAATAGGTGCGTTCAACCCGGTTCATATGAGGATGAGAAATTAACGTTTCTACCAGCCTACGGCCTAGTCCTGCCCCTTGATACTCGGGGTCAATCATGACGTCCCAAATGGTGGCCCGAAAAACGCCGTCAGAGGTCGCCCGAGCAAAGCCCACCATTCGCGCTGCGGCCCAGGCGATGACGATGGGATGGCTGTGCGCGATCGCCCGTCTCATGTCCTCGTCGCTGCGGTCTTTCGCCCAAAAAGCCGTTTTCCGAAACAGCGCACAAAGCTGCCCTAGCTGATCCGGATTGAGTGCCTTTGCATAGCGAAACTGAATTTGCCGACCGTCCATAGATAACTACCTACGTTAAAGTTTTGGCCTGTTAGTGCGATCTTTCTAACCCAACTCTATTGAGATGCATTTCCTTCTTACTTGATAATAGAAATCGCTACGCTGTGGTTGTAGCCATATTGACAGTTTAGCTACGAGTATTGAGCCGATGCGTAGCGTTCCAAAGAATCGGCACGAATATGAAACTGATGAACTACCCGCAAATGCCTAGACTCAGATTAGTGAGAAAATTGGTTCGAAAAGGGTGCTCTGCTGTTTTCATTTGCCTAGCCTCTGTAGCGCTCAGTTTTGCACTGAGCCTAGCGATTGAGATGCCAGTGCAAGCAGTGAGTCCCTACGGCATGGTGGATCCTGTGGCTGAAAATCACACCGTGGGGTACGAGATCTATGTAGAGCGCTGTGCCTCTTGCCATGTGGCGCTACCGCCTGCTGTATTGCCGACTGAAGCCTGGGCAACTATCGTGACTGACCCGGCCCATTACGGCGTATCTTTGCCTGACATTCCGCCTTTTGATCAGCAGCTCATGGTCAACTATTTGCAAACCTACTCTCGCAGCTACCGAAGCCGAGGGCCTACGCCGTATCGTCTGTCCGACTCAGATTACTTTTTTGCGCTGCATCCTAATGTGACGCTGCCTCAGCCTTTAAACCTGAGAAGCTGTGTGGGCTGTCATTTAGGCGCTGCCGAGCAAGATTACACTGGTGCGATCGCGCAAAATGACCGCGCTAACTAGCTTTGTATTGCGCTTGGTATCGCGAAAGAGATCTAACATGCAGGTGATAGTAGGTGATATATAAGCAGGATATGACCGACCTTTCAGCGAGGTCATTCTCAGGTGATACCATTGCTACAGGGGGGTAAACCGCCCGGAATACCGCCTTCCATCAGGGCGATTTTAGTTCCTAACATTAGATAGAATTAACCGTGAGGCGCTCTCATGGCGTTTTCTCGTCTCGTCCTTCGCTCATCCTCTATTGCCCTGACATGCTAAAAAAACTTTTAGGCGATCCTAATACCCGGAAGCTCAAGCGGTATCAGCCCGATATTAAAGAGGTGAACCTGCTAGAAGATGAGATGCAGGCGCTCTCTGACGCTGAATTGACAGGGAAGACGGCTGAGTTTCGGCAGCGGTTAGAAAAGGGCGAAGATACTGACGATATTTTGACAGAAGCGTTTGCCGTGGTCCGAGAAGCAGCCAAGCGAGTGCTAGGAATGCGCCACTACGATGTGCAGCTACTCGGTGGCATGGTGCTACACGATGGGCAAATCGCTGAGATGAAGACGGGTGAGGGTAAGACGCTAGTTTCTACCCTCCCGGCTTACTTGAATGCGGTGTCGGGCAAGGGCGTCCATGTTGTAACCGTTAACGACTATTTAGCTAGACGAGACGCTGAGTGGATGGGTCAAGTTCACCGCTTTTTGGGCCTTAGCGTGGGCTTAATTCAGCAGGGCATGAGTCCAACGGACAGAAAGAAAAACTATGCCTGCGACGTTACCTACGGCACCAACAGCGAATTTGGCTTCGACTACCTGCGGGACAACATGTCTACGCAAATGGAAGACGTGGTGCAGCGTCCGTTTAACTACTGCGTGATTGACGAAGTTGATTCCATTCTGGTGGACGAGGCGCGGACGCCGCTGATTATTTCGGGTCAGGTGGAGCGTCCTGGCGAGAAGTATACGAAGGCTGCAGAGGTGGCAACTCAGCTAGAAGCCGATGAAGTGGACTACGAAGTGGACGAGAAAGCTCGCAACGTTTTGCTGACTGATGAGGGCTTTGAGAAGGCCGAGAATCTGCTAGGCGTGGGCGATTTATTCGATCCCAAAGATCCTTGGGCGCACTATATTTTCAATGCGATTAAGGCGAAAGAACTCTTTACTAAAGACGTTAACTACATCGTGCGAGACGGTGAGATTGTGATCGTTGATGAGTTTACCGGGCGAGTGATGGCCGGACGGCGCTGGAGCGATGGACTGCACCAGGCCATTGAAGCTAAAGAGCACGTTGAGATTCAGCCTGAGACGCAAACGCTGGCTTCTATTACTTATCAGAACTTTTTCTTGCTGTATCCTAAGCTGTCTGGAATGACGGGTACGGCGAAAACGGAAGAGGCTGAGTTTGAGAAAATTTACAAGCTCGAAGTGACGATTATTCCGACGAACCGACCTTCGCAGCGGCGAGATTTGGCGGACGTGGTTTATAAGACCGAGAATGCTAAGTGGAATGCGATCGCTCAAGAATGCGCCGATATGCACGAAACTGGCCGCCCGGTACTAGTTGGCACTACCAGCGTCGAAAAGTCTGAGGTGCTTTCTTTGCTGCTGAGCGATCTGAAGGTGCCGCACAACCTGCTGAACGCGAAGCCCGAGAACGTAGAGCGAGAGTCGGAAATTGTGGCTCAAGCGGGTAGAAGCGGCTCGGTGACGATTGCCACTAACATGGCGGGTCGCGGGACAGACATCATTTTGGGTGGTAACGCCGACTATATGGCTCGGCTTAAGGTGCGCGAGTATTTTATGCCCCGGCTGGTAAAGCCCGAAGACGACGACAAGTTTGGCGTAGCGAAAGCTGCCGGGACGAAAAATGGCAGCGGTGCTTTAGGCTTTGCCGACGGCAAGAAGAAGAAAACTTGGAGAGTCGCGCCACAGATTTTCCCTACAGAGCTGTCTCCAGAGACTCAGGCTAACTTGAAAGAAGCGGTGTCTTTTGCTGTTAAGACCTACGGCGAGCAGAGTCTTTCGGAGTTGGCGGCAGAAGATAAGGTGGCGATCGCAGCCGAAAAAGCGCCTACAGATGATCCGGTCGTCCAAAAGCTACGGGACATCTACAACGAGGTGCTCGATTGCTACGAAGCGCTGACCTCAACGGCTCACGATTCTGTGATCGAGCTAGGTGGACTGCACGTCATTGGCACGGAGCGTCATGAGTCGCGCCGAGTGGATAACCAGCTGCGGGGTCGCGCCGGGCGTCAAGGAGATCCCGGTTCTACTAAGTTCTTCTTGAGTTTGGAAGATAACTTGCTGCGGATTTTTGGTGGCGATCGCGTAGCGGGCTTAATGAATGCTTTCCGCGTGGAAGAAGACATGCCGATTGAGTCGGGAATGTTGACGCGATCGCTCGAAGGCGCACAGAAAAAGGTAGAGACCTACTACTACGACATTCGAAAACAGGTGTTCGAATACGATGAAGTAATGAATAACCAGCGTCGCGCCATCTACGCTGAACGTCGCCGTGTACTCGAAGGCGAAGACCTCAAAGAACTGGTGCTAGGCTACGCCGTACAGACCATGAACGATATTGTAGAAGCCTACGTCAACCCAGAGCTGCCTTCGGAAGAATGGGACTTAGACAGTGTAGTTAGTAAGGTTCAAGAGTTTGTTTACCTGCTAGCAGACCTCACGCCCGACCAGCTAGAAAACCTTTCAATGGGCGAGATTAAAACGTTCCTCTCCGAACAGGTAAGAATCGCTTACGACCTTAAGGAGGCGCAGGTTGATCAGATCAAGCCTGGTCTGATGCGCGAAGCTGAGCGATTCTTTATCCTTCAGCAGATTGACACGCTTTGGCGCGAGCATCTTCAGCAGATGGATGCCCTGCGTGAGACAGTCGGATTGCGTGGCTACGGCCAGAAAGATCCGCTGATCGAATATAAGAGTGAAGGCTACGAAGTTTTCCTAGATATGATGACGGGCATTCGTCGTAACGTGGTCTATACCTTATTCCAGTTCCAACCTCAGCCGCAGGCCGCTGTCAAGCAGTCAGAGAAGGTTTAGAGACTGTTTAACCTATAAGCTTTCTGCAAGCTTTCATGCAGGTTGAATGGGACGAAGAAAAGGCTATAGAGAGTCTGACAACAGGTAGAATCAGAAGCCTTGGCGTCTTCATCTGCGCCAGTTAGCTCAAGCCGGTTAGCTCCAGAACGTATCTATGTTACCTATTGCCGCGATTACGACGACACCTTCGGGTCTTCGTCGTTTATCACCCCTTTGCCAAGAGATCGCGCAACTATGGATTCCACCCAAACTGCAGGTAGAAGCTACCGCGTTACATCTTAATTACCGTATCTACGACAGCTCATTAGCGGCTTTTCTACAGTCGAACTGGCAAGACTATGAGGCTTTTGTCTTTTGCCTTGCCAGCGGCGCAGTGGTTCGCCTCATTGCACCGCTGTTGACCGATAAGGCGGACGATCCTGCTGTGGTGGTGGTCGATTCGGCTGGAAAATTTGCAATTAGTCTATGTGGTGGGCATCAAGGTGGGGGCGATCGCCTCACCCAAAAAATAAGCCAGCTTTTAGATAGTGAGCCTGTACTGACAGGCGCTTCTAATCCCCTTGGATTGTCTGGGATAGACACCTTGGGCGTTCCATTTGGCTGGTCTAAGGGGCCGGGTGATTGGACGGGGGTAAGTGCTGCGATCGCTGCTGAGCTGCCAGTTCAGGTTTTGCAAGAGGCTGGTTCAGATTTATGGCAGTCTCACCTGCCCACAGGGCATCCCTTTCAGTTTGGTTTTCCTGAGCTTAGCGTTGGCAGCGCCTCTTCGAAAAAGAACCGCGAAGGCCAAAAGCAGCCGCGGGCTAGAGTTTGGATTAGTCCGATTAAGCGCAAGTTTGATGAAACGTCTAGCTTTCCAAAGGTGCAGTGGTATCCGCGCGTGCTCTGGCTGGGCATTGGCTGCGAGCGAGATACGGATAAAGCGCTGATCGAGTATGCAGTTGAGAAAGTTTGCCGGGAGAACCATCTGGCAATGGAGGCGATCGCGGGTGTGGCTACGCTGGATCTGAAGGCAGATGAAGCTGGACTGCTTGATCTAGTGAAAGAGAAAAGCTGGCCGCTGCGATGCTTTAAAGCCAGCGTATTGAAAAAGATTGCGGTGCCCAATCCTTCAAAGGTGGTGCAAGATGCCGTTGGAACGCCTAGCGTATCTGAGGCAGCGGCGATCGCCGTGGCCGGTCAGTGGAATCGTTTAGATTCGATGACAGCTACCTCAAACTCTAAAAAATCAGACGATCCTAGAGCTAGCGATTTGCGAGTGAAAAAGCAGGTCGTGAAGCATCCCAATTACAAAGGGGCTGTGACGGTGGCGATCGCTCAGGCCGAAATTGGCTACACTGGGCGTGCTGGCAAACTTCACTTAGTGGGCACTGGCCCCGGCAGTCTTAACCAAATTACGCCTGCAGCAAAAGCGGCGATTGCCGATGCCGACGTGGTGATTGGCTACGAGCTATATGTTGAGTTAATCGCGTCTTTGCTGCGGCCAGGGCAAATCGTAGAAGCGCTGCCGATTACGCAAGAGCGACAGCGAGCGGAAAGAGCCATTGTTTTGGCGAAGTGGGGGCTAACGGTCGCTGTTGTCTCATCGGGAGACTGCGGCATTTATGGCATGGCAGGTCTAGTACTAGAAGAGCTTCGCGCTCAGAAATGGGACGGTAAAACGCCCGCAGTTCGGGTTTTTCCGGGTGTAAGTGCGCTGCAATCAGCGGCTTCTCGAGTAGGTGCGCCTTTAATGCACGATTTTTGCGCCATTAGCCTCAGCAATTTGCTCACGCCCTGGGACATGATCAAAACTCGCCTGCAAGCGGCGGCAAGCGCGGACTTTATTGTGGCGCTGTACAACCCTAAATCCAGAACGCGGACTGAGCAAATTGAGTTTGCGCGAGATACTTTTTTGCGGCATCGTGGGGCAGATACTCCGGTGGCTTTGGCGCGATCGCTCTATCGCCCAGACGAAAAGATCACGCTGACTACATTAGGCAAGATGTTAGATTGCCCCATCGACATGCTCACCACGGTCATCATCGGCAACCGCAGCAGCCGCAGCTATGCGGGCTGGTTTATCACGCCTAGAGGCTATCTAGGCGATCTGGTATCGAAGTAACTGCTCTTATTCGGGTACGTCGACTTGGCTGCTGCTCATCTGTTTCTCGCTGACTCGATTGCCCAAAATCGAATCTCGATTGACGCTTTGCGGCGCACTACAGAACTTTCGCTGGCGATCAAACTCTGCGTCTTGCCAACCGAAAGCCCAGTGGCTCACTGTATTAAGCTGCGGCTCTGAACGCTGTAAGGCATCCATTTGGGTTTCTAAAGAAGGTCGATCGCGATTCGAACCCCACACGCCTGCGATCGCAGGTTTTACGCTAGCTGCATTGCGCACTTTTAGCACCGCTTGCACTTCATCCGTGATGCAGCTTGTGTTGTTGGTGCCACAGATGGCATAGGCCATCGGATAGGCATCTATCCAGCTAGGAAAGCGATTCCAATGCTGCAACCGGGCATCGTAGCCGCTGTTGACCGCACGATTTCCACCGGGAAAAAAGACTGCGCCTGCCGGTAAGCCAGCTTGCCGGGTGGGCGTGGCTGCTACTTGTAAGAAATCAACAACGCCTTGAATAGCATGGGCGACGCTTAGCCGCCAAAGTTCTTCTTGTATACCTGGCCTTCTAGAAGCCGGTGAGCCTAAGTCTTTAGGGGCAACCGCCGGGGGATTGCGACTTTGCCAAAGGGGTTCGCTTTCGGTTGGGTAGAGGCTATCGGTTTGAGCAATGTCATTGTCTGTCAGATAGCCGCGCTGCAAAAAGCGACGAATCAGCTCGGTGCCTTTGCCATTGCCGCCACGCTGAATCAGCGCCTGCTGCGCAGCGGGGCCATAAATCCATAGGTCTTTAACTTTGTCAACGACTGAAGCCGCGCCCACCAAACGAGGATAGCGCACGTAATCGTACAAAACACCGTCCGGCTTGCGCGCAATTACCGCCTGCACCATGCGTAGATAGTCGCCTTGCGCCTGCCGATTGTACGGATCGATAAAAGCCTCTTCCGAAGAGCCGCTGTTGCCCGCATCAAATACGTCTAGCGTGTCTAGCCCCTGGCCATTGCGAGCGAGGACCTGTCTACGATCTGAGCGTTGGCCGTAGGAGTAGCCAAAGTTTAGCGTGAAGAGCCAGGCTTGCGGACTGATTCTGCGCTCTTTGGCCTCTGCGATCGCCTCTGCTAGCAAATCTCTGTCGGCATATTCACTAGCTTGAACAATGCTAGGCCAAACAGTTGGATTGTTATTTTTGGGCAGCAGCACCTGCCCGTTGGAGAATGCCTCAATGTAGACCTGGTTATAGCCCAGGTTCACGATGCGATCCATAATTTCGTCCAGTCTGCCCGGCTGTAAGTCGCAGGGATACAGCCGTAGCCAAACGGCCTGATTTTTTGGCCACTGCGACCTTCGGCAGCTCTGTACTTCTTGAGCGTGCTGTTGCGAGATTGCCTCATACTGGCTCTGTGCGGTGGCATCGCCCTGACTACCCGCTATGCGTAGCCTCTCCTTCTGGTCGGCGTCTGCTTGCGGAACCTGACAGTACTGGTTGAGCTGAGCAGCCTGCGTCGGGGCTAAAAAGGTTCCCTGCGCAACGATAGCTAGGGTTCCGGCTAGCAGACTAGCGGCTAGCTTGCTGGTGCGGCCGGCGCCAGATAAAAGGAGACTCTGCCTACGCGATCTCCAGATTTGGGCTATGCAACTCTCTTTTAGAGTAGCTTTGCCAACTTGCAGCTTGCCTTTTCGCTGGATAGGCACCTCGCTGTTTTTTCCACCAAAATGTGTTCCAAAGACCATAGTTGCCTGACTTAAAACTGAACCGCTGCTTTTGCTGTCGCCTGAGAGGATCGCTACAAACCTCTGTAGAATCTCCGCTATCCTAATTGGATTGCAGGAGAATTTACCTACTTGCTGTGACACCTAAAAGTACTGATTGTTTACAACCTTAAAAGGCCATCAGCAGAATAGATTTGAAAGCTCGATAGTATTACAGAGGCTTCAAGTAAATACGCAGGGCAGCTGTCGCTGGCTTTAAATATCTTCTTTGGGGATTTCATCGCCTTCTTCGTCTAGGTGCTCTAGCAGTGCTAGTAGCTGCATTCGCTTGATGTAAGGCCAGCCGCCTTCTTGCTCAATATCTTTGAGCAGTCGGTATAAGCGCTGCCGGTTGTCTGGTAGCGCATCGCGAAACATCGTGTCGCGAATCTCAAAGTGAAGACTCTCTAACAGTCGCAGTAGTTCTAATAGCGCGATACAGTTGCCCGTTCGAACCTCAGCGGCGACTCGTACCCTTTGCGTTAGCTGCTGGAGATCTTCGGGTAAATCGGAAGAAGAGACAGAAATGCTCACCGTATTTTGTGCCCTATTTGAATAATTTAGATGGTTGGGTTGTGAGATAGCGCCTACCTTTAAACGACTAGCTGAATGAATGCATGGCTAGTTTGTGTGAACTTTTTTAAACTTACTCTTAAGCAACCTGTCAGAGCCTACGCGATTAGTCGTCAGCGGTGCAAGCCTTTGCAGAGATTGCTTAGGCGTCTCAAACCGGGCGGTCTAGGTGTAAAATGAGGTACTAATTCTCCCTTATTTTTTAATTACCAAAACGTCTTGAGGTTGACCATGAGGTATCGCGCTCTGCTCGCTGCATTTTTTGCTCTTTGCTTAGGTGTCCTAACCGCCTGTAGTGAAGCGCCCACTGCAACGGGTGACATTCCACTCACCTACGACCAAATTCGCAACACCGGGCTCGCTAATAGCTGTCCTCAGGTGGATGAAACTCGTCGTGGCCAAATTCCTATAGAAGATGGCACCACTTATAAGCTGGTAGATCTTTGCCTAGAACCCACTAGCTTCTTTGTTAAGCAAGAGTCGTCTAACCGGCGCAAAGAAGCTGAGTTTGTACCCGGCAAGTCCCTAACGCGCTACACCACTTCTATCGAGCAGGTTAGCGGCGACGTTACGCTCCAGTCCGATGGGAGTCTTCTCTTTGATGAAAAGTTGGGCATGGACTTTCAGCCGATTACCGTTCTTTTGCCTGGCGGCGAGCAGATCCCCTTTCTATTTACGATTAAGGGTCTTAAAGCTCAATCTCAATCAGGTTTGAATGCGGTTACGACTTCTACCGACTTTGAGGGTGATTTTAGGGTTCCTTCTTACCGGACTTCTAACTTCTTAGATCCCAAGGCGAGAGGTTTAACCACTGGCTACGACAACGCGGTTGCGCTACCTGCTCGGGCCGATGCCGTCGATCTTTCCCGCGAAAACGTGAAAGCGTTTGACATGGGAGAAGGTTCTATTTCACTGCAGGTTTCTAAAGTGGATAGTGCAACTGGCGAGATTGGTGGAACCTTCATCTCGGAGCAGCCTTCTGATACGGATATGGGTACTGCTGCTGCTGACGATGTTCGTTTGCAGGGTATATTCTACGGCCGAATTGAAACTGGCTACGATGCGTAGTTTTACGTAGTTAGCTGCCTTGTTTGCTAGCTGTAAGATTAAAGCCTAAATTTCAGAGAATGAGCGTTTAAATGCTTGAGCGCTTGAATACTTAGGAGATTATCCTGCTGGATAGTCTCCTTTTTTATTGGTTTTTTATTGGCCTACTCTATCCACATAATGCCTTCATGGCTTCGATTGGCATTCTTGTGAGATATATGGGTGCTGGATAGAAAGTTTTTAAATTAGCTTGCGATCGCGTAAATATGCTCGATGGTTACTAGCAGCGCTGCGTTCGCTGGACATCGTGTTTGTATTTAGTCGAGAAATGAGCTGCTAGCTAAGCAGTCCTTGTCACAATGCAGGACTGTTAATTCCGTAAAAACGCGATTGCTTGAGGAAAAGACCTTAACTAGGCTAGGGAGGTCAGCTTGGCATCTTCCATTTTTTGTACATTTTTTGTACGTCATCTCTGCTGAGATTTTCGCTAGCCGCCTGTGGCGTTATTTCTTTAGGCGTGCATCCTGCCAAGAGGCCATTGCTATTCTTTGCAGGCCCCTTTAATCTATGCCTTCTTCTAATCAAGCACTTAAAAGTCAGTCGCTCGAAATATTAACTAACTATCAAAAGGAGCCTTCTCCTCTTCTGAGAAATCAACTGGTGCAAATGAATATTGGGCTGGTCAGGCGCGAGGCTCATCGGTGGTTACACAGCTCTGGCGAGACGTTTGACGACTTAATGCAGGTAGGGAGTATTGGGTTGATTCGTGCAACCGAGCGGTTTGACCTGCAAAAAGGCTATGCGTTCAGCTCGTTTGCGATTCCATACATTCGAGGCGAAATTCAGCATTACTTACGCGATCGGGGCACAGTTGTCAGAATTCCTCGACGGTGGCAATCGCTGCAAAACCAGTCGGCTAGAGCGATTCGGCACCTGCAAGAGGAGCTTAATCGGCGGCCGAGTGACCAGGAAGTGGCCGATGAGCTAGAGATTACGGTGGAAGAATGGCAGCAGGTGCGGATTGCTAGCAGCAATCGAAATTTGCTGAGTTTGGATGCGCCGGTTAAGGAAAATGATGGTGGTGCGTCTTCTTTAGGAGATTTGCTGCCGGATGCTCGTTACCGCAGCTTTCAACTGGCACAAGAAGATAAAATTCGTCTCCAGCAGGCACTGTCGCAGCTAGAAAAACGGACGCGCGAAGTGGTCGAGTTTGTGTTTTTGCACGATTTGACTCAGAAGGAGACGGCTGAGCGGTTGGGTATTAGCTCTGTGACGGTTTCGCGTCGAGTAAAGAAAGGGCTTAAGCATTTGCAGGTAATCATGCAGCCCGCTGGGGAATCTTAGAACTATTGATATTTCAACTAATATTGCTGATTTCCTCCTTGAGGCGTCAGTTTTTGTCTGCTGTTTGTCTATCCTAAGCAGGTTTGTATGCGTATTAGACGAACTAGCTCATCATTAGCCAGTCCTGGGAGGGATTAGAACATGCGGCGCTTGCTGCTTATTTCACTTGCCACTATTCCACTAGCGGGATGTCAGTTTTTCAATAAAGGCGCAGATGTTGCTATTATCGACCCGCTCGATCCAGCTAGCCTCAGCGAGGCTGGCTCTAGTCTGCCTGATGGCGATGAAGCGACTGATGCTGAAGCCTTTGCCGATCCTACGGTGAAGTCGGCAGGAGCCTCTGTTTCCGCCGACTTAATTCAATCAACTGACGCGAATGCAAGAACTTTAAAGGTTCAGCGCAGCCGCAGCGACCCGTTTGCGACGCTGCCGATTCCGCCCCCTCCCGAACTGGCAGAGCTACCGGTGGGCGCTGCTGGCAATGGAATTTCTGTCGGGGGGTCTGGCGCTGCGGGTTCAGGTGCGCGCAGTTCTGGCGTTAGCCAAGGTGCTGGCGCTAGTGCTAGAACTGGTGCGGCTAGCAATGGGGGCGGGTCTGCGGCTGCGGCTAGATCTGCGCCAACGCCTCCGCCAGTCAGAGTGCAACCTGCTAGTAAGCCTCTGGTCAATCCTTCTCCTATTGCGACGCTACCGCCTGTTCCTCAACCGGTTATTGCGCCAACGGTTTCAGTTTCTGGCGTTATCCAACTGGGCAGTGAACCCTACGCTATTTTGCGATCGGGTAGCGAGCCTGAGCGATACGTGAAGGTGGGCGATCGCATTGCGGGCGGCAGCGTTCGCGTAAAGCGGATTGAGACGCTGGCCTTTGAGCCAAAGGTGATCTTAGAAGAGAACGGAGTTGAAGTCTCTAGACCAATTACAGCGAATGTGCAAGCAGAAAGACCAACTGCGCCTGCTCTGCCTGTCTCGACTCCGCCTATTCCTGTGCCTTCGGTGCCTGTACCTAGCAACCAAGCACTGCTGCCTAGTCTTCCAGTTGTGCCTGTTCCTGCGGCTTCTACAAACCTACAGCCCTCCCTAGGTGCTATTCCTGGCTCGCTTATCCTGTCGCCACCTGAGACGAATTCTCAAGCGATGGTGCCAGGTTTGCCAGTAGTCGCTGTCTATCGTTCTTAGCTTTTAGCTAGCCTGTAAACGGTGCTGAAAGAAAATTTTCCATGTAGAAAGGCTGGTAGGCGTTCCTATCAGCTTTTTTGCGTTGGGTTTGATGTTGGGAGGTGCCAAAGCCGATGACGATCTGAGTAATGAATCAACTGGCTTTGCAAAAATTATCGTTTGATAGCAATAAAACTTAAACCGCAAAAATGAGTTCAAAGCCGCTCAGAGTAGTAATCTTGATAGCGAGTAGCTCTTTGACTAGCCTATTTAGTTACCCTAAGGGCAAGCCGAGGTAAGCGTCTTTTGTCTAACATTTTTGAGAGGGTTAGTATTCATGGTTCAGCGTGGTTCTAAGGTTAGAATTCTTCGTCCTGAGTCCTACTGGTTCCGCCAAGTTGGCTCGGTAGCTTCCGTCGATCAAAGCGGAATTAAGTACCCCGTGGTAGTGCGCTTTGGTCTGGTGAATTACGCAGGCGTGAATACCAACAACTTTGCGGAGTCGGAGCTAGTAGAAGTTGAAGCGCCGCCTAAGAAGTCGGCAGCGGCAGGTTCGCTTTCTTCTAAGAGTAAGAAAGGCAATAGCAGAACAACTGATGTAGCTGAAGGTAAAATTCCTGGCGAAGGTGACAATACGAAGTAGCTGGCAGCGAAGTAGTTGGCGGCAAAGTAGAAAACAATGCGGTATGGAACGCGCTAACGGGTTGCAGGTTCGATAATGCCTGAACTACCTGAGGTAGAAACCGTCCGTTTGGGACTTAATCGAGTCTCGCTCAATCAGCCAGTGCAGGGAGGCGAAGTATGTTTAGCGCGTACTATCGAATTTCCTGAGCTGGCTGATGACTTTTTGTCAGGCGTTACGGGTGCGTGGATTGATAGCTGGCACCGGCGCGGTAAGTATTTGATGGCAGAGCTAAGGCGAGTTAGCTCTGCTAGTTCTGTTGGGGAGGCTAATGGCGTAGCGGCTGCTAGCGGCGCATTGGCTAACGTGGATGGTAAGAACAGCGAGACAGCTGGTTGGTTGGGCGTCCATCTTCGGATGACTGGGCAGCTACTGTGGGTAGATCAAAATGAGCCGGTACAGTCTCACTGTCGAGTAAGGTTATTTTTTGACGATAATCGAGAGCTGCGCTATGTCGATCAGCGGACGTTTGGGCGGCTGTGGTGGGTGCCGCCTGAGCAAGCGATAGAGTCTGTGATGACCGGGCTAACGCGGCTGGGGCCGGAGCCTTTTTCTGAGGATTTTTCGGCGAGGTATCTGGCCGAGTCGTTGAAGGGCCGCAAGCGACCGATTAAGAATGCGCTGCTCGATCAAAAATTGGTGGCGGGTATTGGCAATATCTATGCGGATGAGGCCTTGTTTTTAAGCGGAATTCGGCCAGAGGTGATGTGCGATCGCCTGGGTCAAAAAAGGATTGCTCGGCTGCATAGCGCGATTCGACAGGTGCTAAAGACCAGCATAGAAGCGGGTGGTACGACGTTTAGCGATTTTAGAGATGTGCATGGGACTAACGGCAACTATGGCGGCGTTGCCTGGGTGTATGACCGCGAGGGCGAACCTTGTAGAACCTGCGGCAGCGAGATTGTGCGACTGAAGCTGGCTGGACGCTCGGCGCACTATTGTCCAAAATGTCAGCGGTAGATCGCAATTGAGAGGCGATACAATAAGCCGTAGTCAATGTTGGTATGGAGCGCAGTTGAGCAATGCCCGTAAAGAAAGGCGATTTTGTCCGGCTAGTGAAGGATAAGTTTGAGAACAGCTTGGAAGCCAAAGCGAGCGATCGCCGCCTCTCTAAGTACGTATTTGATACTAAGGGCGAGATTTTAGAGACTCGCGATGACTATGCGCTAGTGAAGTTTGGCCGAGTGCCGACGCCTAACGCCTGGCTGAAGTTAGATCAGTTGGAGAAGTTTGAGTAGATTATCTTCGAGCGAGTGCTTTTTTCATTAGAACCTTGTGGGTGCTGCGACTGGTTTCTCCTTTTTTAGGACGCCGCTGCTCGTAGGTGCCGTCTTGCTTCATTTCCCAAGCTTGGCGGTTGTCGTTCATGCAGATTTCTAACAGCTCAAAGAGTCGGGTTTGAAGAGAGGGTTCTTCAATGGGAACGAGGGCTTCTACTCGGCGGTCTAGATTTCGGGGCATCCAGTCGGCGGATCCGATGTAGTAGCGTTCGTCACCCTCATTTTGGAAGTAGAAGATACGAGAGTGTTCGAGGAATCGGCCAATAACGCTGGTTACTCGAATATTTTCGCTGATACCAGTAATACCGGGGCGAAGGCAGCAAATTCCTCGGATAATAAGATCTATTTCTACGCCTGCTTGAGAAGCCTTGTAAAGCTCGGCAATAATTTTAGGATCGACTAGGGCGTTCATTTTGACGATGATGCGTCCGGGCTTGCCGCTTTTGGCGATCGCAGCTTCTTCTCGGACGAATTCAGTCATTTGCGATCGCAAACTAGCGGGTGCGATCAGCAGCTTTTGGTAGCTCTGCTGCTTGGAATAGCCAGTGAGATAATTGAACAGATCCGTCAGATCTGTGCCAAGCTCTTCGCGACAGCTCATCAGTCCCAAATCGGTATAGAGCCGGGCTGTTTTGGGATTGTAGTTGCCCGTGCCGATATGAACATAGCGACGAATTTTGTTATCTTCGCGGCGGACGACTAAAGAAACCTTTGTGTGAGTTTTAAGGTTTAGCAGTCCGTAGACGACATGAACCCCTGCTCGCTCTAGGGTTCTGGCCCAATTGATATTGTTTTCTTCGTCGAAGCGAGCCTTTAGCTCTACTAGTGCGACGACCTGCTTACCGTTTTCAGCAGCTTTGACGAGCGCATTAACGATAGGAGAATCGCCAGAGGTGCGGTATAGCGTCATCTTGATGGCTAAGACGCCTGGGTCGCTAGCCGCTTGAGTGATGAATGCTTGAACAGAGTTGGTGAAGGAATCGTAGGGATGATGAACTAGGCGATCGCGCCGCCGAATCATGGAGAATACGTCGCTGCCTTCTTCATTGATAGCTGCTTTCCAAGAGGGCGAGGTGACTGCCGTCCAATGCTTGTCTTTAAGATCGGGTAGGGGCAGACTCATGAAGCTCATGAGATCGGCTAATCCGAGCGGGCTTTCAATTTCGTAGACGTCTTTTTCTTGAATTTTAAGCTCGTTCATCAAGGTGGTGCGCATCCCTGAGTCCATCCCAGTGCCTATTTCTAGGCGGACAACCGATCCACCGAGTCTGCGCTTTCGCAGCTCTTGCTCGATAGCTAGCATCAAATCATCGGCTTCATCTTCTTCTACAGAGAGGTCGGCGTTGCGCGTAATGCGGAAGGGATAGCAGTCTTTGACCTCCATGCCAGAGAAAAGGGCCGCAATGTTATGCGAGATAATCTGTTCCATAGGAACCCCTGCCCAAGGGGCTGCGACTGACTTAGCGCCTTCTTCTGCAGGGACTCTAGGTCTTAGCTTAGGTGGAAGCTGAACAAACCTCGGCAGCACCTTAGGCACCTTTACGCGGGCGAAGTGGGATTCGGGGGCGTCTACTTCCTGAATTTCGACAGCGAGGTTGAGGCTGAGGTTGGAAATATAGGGAAAGGGATGCCCTGAATCGACAGCAAGGGGCGTCAGAACGGGGAACACCTGCTCTGTAAAATATCGATCGAGGTAGACCTGCTGCTCTGAGCTGAGGTCGGCGTAGTTGAGCAAGCAGATGCCACTATCGAGCATTTGAGGTCGCAGCTCGTTCTGGAAGAACTGGTGGGCCTGCTTGATGATAGGTCGCAGTCGCTTGCCGATATCTTGCAGCTGTGCTGTTGGGGTGCGGCCATCGGGCGTACGCTTATTGACTTCGGCTTCGATTTGCTGCTTGATGACAGCGACGCGCACCATGAAGTATTCATCTAGGTTTGAGCTGAAAATAGCGAGAAATTTGAGCCGCTCTATCAGAGGCGTGCGGCTATCTAGCGCTTCGTGCAGAACGCGGCGGTTGAATTCTAACCAGCTCAGTTCTCGACTGAGATACCATCTAGGATTGTCAAACTGGACTTTCCCGGTCGCGCGAGCGGCAATTTCTTTGGCCGATTCGTTATCGGGCTTGTGCTCACTTTGACTGGCCGCTTTGCTGTCTTTTTTTTCCTTGGCGTCTGATTTAGTTTCTAGTTGACTGTCGTTCTTAGAGTCGCTGGAAGTTTTACTCATGGGTTTGAAAATTTATACCTAGAAATCGGGACGTGGGAAAAATACTTAAAAGACGTCTTGCTCTTGGCCAACCCACCATTCACCCAATTTCATTAGTGCCTCGTGCAGTTCGGCGAGCTGGGCGTTGAATTCTTCAGTGCTGAGTTCGTCTCTTCTTTCTTTCAGTTTGGCTAGCCGTAGCTGAAGTAGGAGCCAAGGCTTTCCCATGCCATCGGTGTCTTCTATGTACTTCGCGAGGTCTTCGCTTTTCATCGTATGAATGGTCGCTAGTAAAAATGATATCTAGATATCTAGATGCTGATATTGTATCGAAGCTTGTGAAGTCGAGCGGACCTCCGCTGCCTATATGCCTATAAAAACAGCCCTTAGTCAGAAAAGATCCGGCTAAGGGCTGCTTCAAGTTGGGGCTAAGACTCAGGTTAGGGCTTCCGATGCCTGAGCTTGAGCATTAACGTTTATTTGAACTGGTTGAGCCAGCTTCTGAGCTGTTCGTTGGCAACATCTCGGCCACCTAGACCGAACGAAATCGCGATCGCAACTGCAACCGCACCTAGCAGTAAACCAAAGGCAAGGTTGACAATTCCAGGGGCTACGTTCATTTGGCCTAACGCCATTGCACCGACGAAGATCAAAATAGCAACGCGCGTGATTTGAGCCAGCATGCCCGCAGAGCGAGCGCCGCTACTCTTAATCAGGCGATAAGCCAGATTTGCCACATATAGACCGATGGCTAAGATGAGCGCACCGATAAGGACTTGACCCGCAATCTCCATGATGGCGCGCACGATTAGCGTGAGCTGCTCCAACTGGAGAATCTCGGTTGCGGTGACTGCGCCAAACAGCATGACGCCAACTAAAGCAACAACACCGGCAACTTCAGAAGGTGACTGACGGCTGGCCGTTACGTTAGAAGGATCTATGCCAGGTGTGCTGTCAGTGGTGTAAGTAGTCCCAGGCTGAAGCGTCGTAGTTTCTCCTAGGGTGGGCTGAATCGTTGTAGCCGTCCCGGTTGGCTGGTAGGCGGAGGTGGTGGACGTTGTAGAACTACCAATATCTGGCAACCCTAAAGAATCTAGGATGTCGTCGAAGCCGACGCTGGCGAGCAGGCTAGAAACTAATTCTTTGACGAAGTTGCCGATGAAGTAAAACACGGCTAGCACGACGCCTGCGGCTAATAGCAGCGGAATGAAGTCTAGAATCTGCTGAAGCATGCTAACAGCAGGAACAGAAATGGCCTCAATATTCAGCTCCTGAAGAGCTGAGATACCAGCGGTTAGCAAGATCAGCGCATAGACTAAGGTGCCGGCTAATCCAGATAGCGAAAGCCCAGCGCCTGCGTTGCTTCTAGCGAGGCCCAGTCTGTGGCCAATATTGTCAACCCCAGTTGCCGCGAGCAAGTTGGTAACAATGCCGCGAACTACTTTAGCGAGCAGCCAGCCGCCACCGAAGACGAGCAGCGCTGTCAGAATTTGAGGAATGGCTGCGAGGAACTGGTCGATCAGCCCGTTAACAGGTGCTAGTAGACCGTTGAGTTCGAGCGCGTTGAGAATGAGCGGTAGGAAGAGTAGGAAAACGAACCAGTAGAGCGCGCTGCCTAGTGTTTCGTGAACCTGTACGGAGTTTTCTCTGGGATCGACGCCTGTGTTTTCGGCGAGCCTATCGTCCAGGTTGAACCGCTCTAGTCCTCTAACGACAATGGTTTTAACAAGCGTTGCGATCGCCCAGGCAACAGCAATGAGCAGCGCAGCGCTAAAGAGACGTGGGATGTATTCTAGGACGGTGCCTAGCGTGTCGTTAATGGGCGCGGAGACCGCGTTCAGATCGAGTGCGTCGAGCGCGGCGGCGACTGTAATGATGGCAATCAGCCAGAAAACAATGTCGCTAACCCATTTGGCAGCAGGCACGTCTGAGGCCGGACGACCCGTAATACTAGCTGCAATGCGGTCGTCAATATTTGTCTTGTGAAGCAGACTCTTGATTGCGAGTGCGACGACATAGGCGATGATCAGGCCGATGACTAGGATGGCAATAGCGCCTAGCAGCTTAGGCAAAAATTCACCTAGACCAGCGCCGAAGCCAGTTGAGATCGCGTCTAGCGGATTAGTTCTGATAGTCGTTGTCGTTTGAGCCAGCACCTGGTTTAAACCTGGACTGAACAAGCTAAGACCTATTTCTAGAGGAGGTATTGGGGGAGTCATATTTGAGGAGTAGTGAATTTCTAAGCGTAGCTAGCATCAGTTGAATCAACGAAATTTGGTATAGATTTGCTGATTAAGCAATAAGGGTACAGCGTCTGTGCGGTTTTCAATTAAAAACTGTTCGGATTACTGAATTTAGTTAACAAAACTACGAATGAATGTTAATGCACATCTACCGATGGACAGTTGATTCGTCATTCTACGCCTTTCCTAAATAAAAAGACTGCAAGGGCGATATTTGCGCCATCCTTGCAGTCTTTTGGGCTTTGTATGATTGAGCTAGACACCAGCCATTTAGCGCCGGTTAGCCCAAGCTGATTTGTCAGCTAATCAGCATCTTCTAAGTCGGCTTCCTCGCCAGTGTTGTCTTGAGCTGTGGCGATCGCTTCTGTTTCGGCAACAGCGTCTTCAACCGCTTCGCTGACGATGGTGGGCGTTTCTACGTCGTTTTCGTCTAGCTCTTCAATGACTTCCGCTTCGGCCATGGTTTCGGCGATCGCATCGGCAACTTCCTCTGAAGGCAGCGCGTTTTCGTCTTCGTCTAGGTGAGGGACAAGGGCAACAGCCGCGATCGCATCGTCACTATCTAGCCTTTGCAACTGCACCCCGGTTGCCATTCGCGACTGAATCGAAATCGCATTCACCGACTGGCGCATAATCACGCCCCGAGCGCTGACAATCATGAGCTCATCGTCTGGCTCGGCAATCCGCAATGCAACTAGCTCATCATCATCGCTGCGGAACTTAATCGCGACTAGGCCCATGCCCGCTCGGTTTTGCAAGCGGAAATTTGAAACCGGAACGCGTTTGCCTAGGCCACCCGCCGCGACGACTAGCGCCCAAGGCCCCATATCTGCGGTGATGTCTTCTTCGCCCTCGACAGCATTTTCAATCGCCTCGACCACCTGTGAGGAAAGAATGTCCATGCTGATGATTTTGTCACCGTCTCGCAGCGACATTGCCCGAACCCCCTTGGTCGGCCTACCGAGCGGACGCAGCTGTTTGTGATCGGTCTTGAAGTGAATGGTCATTCCTTTTTGAGAGCCAATTAGAACGCTGTCTGCAGCTCTAGCGCCGCGTACCCAGCGCAGCTCGTCGCCCTCTTCGAGCGAAATGGCAATCAGGCCGTTGGTTCGAATGCGGCTAAACGCAGAAAGCGCGGTTTTTTTGATGAAGCCGCCCTGCGTGAGCATGACTAGATACTCATCGTCGCTAAATTCGCTGACGCCGATTACAGAGGTGACTTTTTCCTCTTTGGGAATCGGCAGCATTTGCACCAGCGGATAGCCCTTGGCCGTACGGGAGCTTTCGGGAATTTGGTAGGCCCGTAAGGAGTAAGAAACGCCTCTGTCTGTGAAGAAAATGACGTGATCGTGAGTGCAGCAGGTGACAAAATGCTCAATGCCATCGTCATCCTTCATTTTGGTGCCAGATTTTCCTCGGGTGGCTCGATTTTGCGCTTCGAAGGTGTCTACTAGCATCCGCTTGATGTAGCCGTTTTCGGTGACAAGAATAGCCACCTGCTCGTTGGCAATTAAAGAGATATCAGAGAGGTTGTTCTCGTCTTGACCAATGACGGTGCGACGCTCATCAGCGTGGGCAGCGCGAATTTGTAGAACTTCTTCTTTAATAATGGTCAAGATTCGGCTGCGGTTAGCTAGGATGTCTTCTAGATCGGCAATTCTTTCGGTTAAGTCTTCGTGCTCCTGCTGAATTTTTCCTGCTTCTAATGCGGTTAGACGACGTAGCTGCATTTGCAAAATGGCATCGGCCTGCACAGAAGAGAATCCGTAGGACTCGATCAGTTCGGTTTTGGCCGTAGCTGCGTCAGCCGAGCCGCGAATTAAGGCAATAACAGCGTCTAGATTGTCTAGGGCAATAAGGTAGCCCTGCAACAGGTGGTCGCGCTCTTGGGCTTTGCGCAACTGGTAGCGGGTGCGCCGCTCAATAGTTTCGACCCGAAAATCTAGAAAGACCTGAAGGAATTCTCGCAGGGTCAGGAGCTGTGGCTCGCCGTTGACGATGGCCAGCATGTTAACGCCAAAGTTGTTTTGCAGCGGCGTCTGCTTGTAGAGGTTGTTAAGGACGACTTTGGGATAGGCATCGCGCTTAAGCTCGATGACGATACGCATCCCGTCTCTGTCGCTCTCGTCGCGAATATCGGAAATTCCGCCCAGCTTAAGATCGTTGACTAAGTCCGCAATCTTCTCGATCAGCGACGCCTTGTTCGTTTGGTAAGGCAGCTCGGTGATGATAATGGTTTCGCGGTCGGGGCGGCCTCTGTTTTCCTGCGTTTCGATGGTGGCAACACCGCGCATGGTGATGGAGCCGCGTCCCGTGGTGTAGGCGTCTTGAATACCTTGAGATCCCATGATCTGCGCACCGGTAGGAAAATCTGGCCCCGGAATGAACGCCATCAGGTCGGTGCTGGTGAGTTCGGGGTTGTCGATCAGGGCAACGAGACCGTCGATGATTTCGCCTAGGTTGTGTGGCGGAATGTTGGTAGCCATACCGACAGCGATGCCGGAGGAGCCGTTAACCAGCAGCTGCGGAATCCGCGCGGGCATAACGACGGGTTCTTGCTGAGAGCCGTCGAAGTTGTCGGCAAAATCGACGGTTTCGGCTTCGATATCCTGCAGCAGGGAGTCGCCAGTGAGGGCCTGCAGACGCGACTCGGTATAACGCATGGCAGCGGGCGGATCGTTGTCGATAGAGCCAAAATTTCCGTGCCCGTTGATAAGGGGATGGCGCATGGAGAAGTCTTGGGCCATCCGCACGAGCGCGTCGTATACAGCGGTATCGCCGTGGGGGTGGTATTTACCGAGGACTTCACCTACGACGCGAGCGCATTTTCTAAAGGGGCGATCGGCGGTGAGTCCTAGCTCGTGCATGGCGTACAAGATACGTCTGTGCACTGGCTTGAGGCCGTCCCTAGCATCTGGTAATGCACGGCCTACAATCACGCTCATGGCGTATTCAAGGTAAGACCGAGACATCTCGTTGCGCAGATCTGCGGGGACGATGCGCTCTTGAGGACTACTCATGTAGAAGGCTCCAGGATTTTCGAGAGATTTGATAAGTTAGTCTGCGCGGACTGTGAAGCGTTTTTAAGCCGGAGCGTTTTAAAACTAAAGCGCTTTTAAAGAGTGATTTTCAAGCTGCCGTTTAGTCGGAAAAATAGTTGCAAAACAGCTTATAAGAAACTGTTCATTTAATTGAGTCGTTGGGTTTATATTGTTGTTACGCAAGGCAACAACATTTTTAATAGAACAGTTTGCTTTATAGGGGCGCAGATAGACTTCAAATTAACGATATGTACGCTTAAAATTCTATCATATTAAGGGCTTTTTGAGTGGCGATCGCCCCTGGCCGAAAAGGGCTGCTATCGAGATTTATTCAATTCTCTAGAAACGCTATGGCTTATGAGTTTCCCGTTTTTTACAGCGATCTCTTTTTGGCTCACGATACGGGAACGGGGCACCCAGAAAATGCGACCCGTTTGACGGCGGTCGTAGACTATTTGAAGAAAAGCCAAAGAGTCGGGATTAAAAGTGACTCGAATTTGTCTGCGACAGACGGTTCTTGGAAAGATGATCTAGCTGAAAAACAGGACTGGGCTAGTCGGATTGTGTGGCGCGAGCCGTCTAGTCGCTCAGTGCTAACCGATGTGCATCGCGTTCATGATTTGGAGTATGTAGCCGCGCTCAAGGCATTTGCAGAGAAAGGGGGTGGCTATTTGGATGCGGATACCATCGCTTCGCCGCGAAGCTATGAGGTGGCGCTGCTAGCGGTTGCGGCTTGGCTAGATGGTGTGGATGCGGTGACTCAGCAGCAGTCGCCCGCGTTTTCGCTGGTGCGGCCACCGGGGCATCATGCGGAGCGCGATCGCCCAATGGGTTTTTGTCTGCTGTCGAATGCAGCGATCGCAGCTCACTATGCCTTGACTTTGGGCGTTGAGCGAGTAGCCGTGCTCGATTGGGACGTGCATCATGGCAACGGCACTCAGGCGCTGATCGAAGAGAGTCCTCATCTTGCCTACTGCTCTTTTCATCAGAGTCCGGCCTATCCGGGTACGGGAACTGCGGCGGAAAAAGGGCGATATCAAAATGTTTTGAATTTGCCTGTGCCGCCGGGTAGCGTTCTCGCTGACTATCAGACGCTGTGGGATGACCAGGCCGGGGCTTTTTTATCAGAGTTTTTGGCTGGGGCTAGGTCTAGCCTGCTGATTGTGAGCGCGGGCTACGATGCGAATCAGGCCGATCCGCTGGCGGGTGTGGCGCTACAGCCGGAAGACTATGGCTGGTTTACGCAGCGGTGCATGGAATTGACGCCAGCCGTTTTGTTTGGGTTAGAAGGCGGATACGACTTTGCGGCTTTGGCTGAGTCGGTGGCGGCGACTATTCGCGTGGCGATAGCAGCGACCGATAAGCGTTGATAGCAGCAGAAGTGTGCAGCCCAGCGAGGAGATCAAAGGTTGGCGAACAATTCTGGTAAGTTGAGGTCTATTAATTCGAGCAGGGAGCGGTAGGATGTTTCGTTGGCTACGTCGGTTGTTTGGAAGGTCGCGTAAATCTAAGCGATCGCCTGATATCACTCAAAAAACCAACCATCAGGTTCCCTTGCCGCCTGATGCCGGCATCCCGGCTGCTCGTTCTCTCTCGGAGTCTGCTGTGACTGATAAAAACGCGCCCAACAAAAACGCGCCCAATAAGACTGAAGCTGAAAAAAAGTCTGTTTTGGATGATTTGAAGCCGGTGCTGAACGTACTGCGGGCCTACGTAGTGACCTTTGGACAACCCGCGTCGGAGATGGAACTGCGGGCGGTGGTAGGTGCGGTGGTGGCGAATATTCCGACGGTGATCGTTGAGAATGCTCGGCTTGAAGCGTTCACGGATGAGGCGATCGCAGCTTTTGAAAGCTTGGGAGTCGATCCGGCGCTAGTCGATGTTGGATCGCAGCTTCTCGCTGAACAGGTGGCCTTATGGCGACGTGAGCAGGAGGCGACGGTGACCAACGTAATTAGCGCTTATTTGCAGCAGTTTGCGCCGGATAACGTGGACTGGGAAACAAAAGCCGTGCTCAACTTGGCCCAGACCGTGGTGGCAACTTTAAACGATGGGTCGCTAAGTCGCTCGGGGGGCCGAGTGCTCATTGATCGCGTGATGGCTGCTTTTGATTTGGAGCAAGCGCTGAGCCGGTGGGTTGCGCCTGAGTGGATTGCGCTGGCTCAGCGGGTGGCGAATTATGCTGAGAAGGGCGATTTGCAGATGGAGCTGCGTTCGATTGCCTGGGCGTATGTGCAGCAGTTTCAGTCGATTTTGAGTCCGCAGCTCATTGAGCAGATTATGGAAGAGGGCACTGTAACCGTGTCGCCGACGGATTTTTTTAGCGGTAGCCTAGCTGATTTTTCGCGGATGCTTTACTACAAGTTTCAGCTTTTGCAGGCCGATCCGGTGGTAGAGAAATCTCACCGGGCGATCGCCCAGGATGTCCATGATGCGATCGCTCGACATCAGGCGCAGCAGCCACCAGGCTTGGATGTGACAAAAGGGATCAAGATAGGTGATTTAGAGATTAGCAGTCCGTTTACCCGCAGGCGGCGGAATTAGGACGGAGCAGCTAGTAATGCAACAGGGAACCGAGCTGCCGCCCGCGCCAGTAGCCTAGCGATAGTACGAGGACTGCAAGGCAGACTAACCCTAGACTCAAGCTGCTTGACTCGGCGTATAGCGCTGCGCCTAGTCCGGCCCAAGTCCAGGTTGATCCGGACTCTAGCAGCCCTAGCAGTAAATCTGTTTTGCCGAGCTGCCTTTGCCGAAACATTTCTTTGCGAGCGACCGGGCGCGAATTCCAAAGTCGTAGAAAGGAGGCGCTAAATGAGGCTCCTATGGTGACGAACAGGCCCGGTAGCCAAGCGTATCCCTGCCAAATGAGCAGCGCGAATACTGGAAATAGCAGCGTCCAAACGGGGATGAGCGCGGCAAGCTGTTTGCGCCAACGCAGCGCGCCAACTGCAACTGGCGCTGATTTAAGCAGGTCGGCGGCTTCTTCTCCCGATAGGCAAACGTAGGTAAAGGCGTAGGTGAGCTGTCCGCCGAGAAAGGGCGTGGCAAAACTAGCGGCCCGGTCGATGTTGAAGCCGCCGCTGCCGCCTTGTAAAACGACCCAGGTGAGCGGAAGTACCAACAGCACCTGAAGCGCTGCTTGCGAGATAATGTACGGACTGCGGCGCATCATCCGCCATTCTTTGGTCAGCACGACTCGGTTGAATCCGTCTTTGAGGGTAGCGCCTGCGCGGGTGTGGGCGCGGCGAGTGCGAGTGGTGGATTGCTGCGTTCCTTGAACAAAGGATTGGGCAAGGGTGTAAATCGTAAAGAGGGCGATGGCGCTACTGACTACAACCGTGAGCAGTACAGCGGTTGGGTCTAGCCAGATGGTTCGCGCTAGAAACCAGAGTTGGCTCTCTACACCCAGAATATTTTCGAGCGGGCTACCGGGTGCTACCCAACTCTGCGCACGCTGCTGCAGTTCGCTCAGGTCGAAGCGGCTGGTTTGAAGGAAGTTAGGAAGCTGGAAGCCTAGCAGCACGACAAGGGTCGTGACCAAATTTAGAATTTGCACCCAGGTTCGCGATCGCCTCGCACCGATGATTCTGACTAAGCCCAGGGTTACCAACATGCCGAGACTTGTGGCCATTAGGCAGATGCCGATGAGCGCTGGATAGATGCCTAGCAGCTGCGGTAACCCAATGAGGATGGCTAACAGACTAGCGGGTACGGCAAAAAGGCAAAAACCGGCAAATACAGTCAGGGTGACGCTCAGTAGCCGAACGGCGAAGATAACGCGACCAGAAATGGGTGAAGAGAGGAGTAGGTCTAGATCGCCGCGCTCGAATAGCACAACGACGCTTTCGCTGACTGCCTGATTAAAGGCGAATAGAAAGATGGTGAAGCAAAGGGCGATCGCAATCCAAATAGCGGCCTCAGGTAGTTCGGTGAGCGCTGCTGACGCCATTTCTGTTCGCAGTGCGTCTAGGGCAAGCCATAGCAAAGTAAGGCAGCCGCTGACGCCTAAGCCAACCATGACAACCCAGATCCAGAACCGCTTAGACTCAGTTGTTTTGCGCCACCATAGCCGAAATTCGTTGCTGAGCAGCCGCCTAAATGAGCGAGCTACCGAATGAATACTCATAAGAAATCAGAAACTGTTTGATCGCGATCGGACTGGTCAATCAGTTCTAGAAAAACGCTCTCTAACGTACCGCCAGACTGGTCGCTGCGTACTCTTAGCTCTTCTAGCGTTCCGGCTGCAATAAGCCGTCCGCGATTGAGAATGCCGATTTGCTGCGCCATCCGTTCGGCTACGTCTAAAACGTGGGTAGTCAGGATAACGGTGTTGCCTTGCTCGGTGAACTCTAGCAGCATGGTTTTGACTAGCCTGGCGGCGGCGGCATCGAGTCCGCCAAGCGGTTCGTCCAAAATAATGAGCTGCGGCTCGTGGATGAATGCACCGGCTAGCGCTAGCTTTTGCCGCATTCCTCGAGAAAAAGTCTCAATGTAGTCGGCGCGAACTGTCCACAGATTGAGCTGTTCTAACAACTGCTGGGCATAGGGCTGCGCTCTAGCGGCTGGAATATTCCACAGCCCGGCGACAAATTCTAGATACTCCATGGGCCGCAGCTTGCTGTAGAGCAGGGCGTCTTCGGGGAGGTAGGCTAATCTTTGTTTTGCCTGCTGGGGCGATCGCAATATGCTGCTGCCAAAAATAAACGCATCGCCTTTGTCGGGCTGCAGCAATCCGGCAATCATCCGCAAGGTGGTCGTTTTACCTGCACCGTTTGCACCTAAAAAGGCGTAAAGCGTACCGGGCGGCACCGATAAACTCAGCTGGTTGACTGCCTGATGCTTGCCAAATTGCTTGCTGAGGTTATGAAGTTCTAGAGCGGCAACCATATTTTGAAGGGGCGTGTTCTTCGATGCGTTCTGAGCGAACCTGTTGATTATAGTCAGCCCTGAGCGAGCCAACGTAAACCAAGATAATTTGATGATGGTCTAGTCATAACGCCTGAAGGGTGTTAGATTGCTGCGAAGTTGGCTGATCCCTTGCAGGTTGGAAAAATGGCATTTTTTGAGAATTTTACGTCGGTTATTCGAGATAAGTGGCTAGATTATTTCCGGGCTAATCGCACCTGGCTAGAGGTGCAGATGGCGACGACTTCTGTGCGTACGCCTGAGGGTGGCCGAAGACCCTCTTCCTTTTTGATTTTGGGCGTGGTGAATGCGCTAGAGCCAAAGCTGTCCAATTTGATGGTGCCTTTTTATCAGCTCAACTCAGATGAGGATGCGCTGATTGATGTGCTGGGCCTGAACTTCGATCCTGAAGCCGTTTTAGACAATGGCGAAGTGGGTAAAACGATTGAAGCTTCTTCGGAAGGTGATACTACGCCTTTGCTAGAAAGTGAAGCCCCTGCGACTCAAGGCGGCTGGCCGCCTGAAATGGACGACTAATGAAATAGACGACCCATGAAACAGGCACAAGCTGACGACCTACCTGTATCTCTGTTTGTCATCGCTTCTAGTGCCTTTGCGACGCGGTCGCTAATAGCTAGCGATGTCTTAGTGGGTTAATTTCTTGCCACTCGATCTTGCATGATACGATTGTTTGGCAATTCAATTTACAGAGTAGACAGATCATGGCAGAGCGTCCTATTAAGAAGAGCGATCGCGACGCTGCGAAGCAGGCAGAAGGGGCGCAGGCCAAAGAAACCAAATCGGACGCGCCAAAGCGAGATACGCCGAAGCCCGTTAAAAAGGCCGATCGAAAGGAAGGCGATATTCCTGAAGCTCAGGCTACCTATAGTCGCGATGGTAACGACAGCCGCGATGGCGGTCGAGGTGGCAAAGGCGGTGGTAAAGGCCGTGGCAAAGGTCGCGGACGAGACGACGACGCGCCTAGAGGGCCAGTGAATCCAGCGTTAGTGCGGGGGCCAAGACCGGCTCCTAAACCAGAGGTGCCTGAGATTTCTGAAGTGGAAGCTAACGCTGAGGCGGCTGAAGGGATTGCGCAAGCTGAGGCTGAAGCAACTGAGACTGCAACGGCTGAGACGACTGAGACAGCGGCTGAAACGCCTGCTGAGTCTAATACCGAAGGGGCGACTGAGGCCAGTGACGGCGAAGGGGCTTAGGTAAAACGATCGCTCGTTTCACCTAAGCGAAACTTTAGAGAACATAATTAGCGAGAAGGGTTGCCGTTCGGTGACCCTTTTTGCTTAGCGTGAGCATTTTGAGCAGCCTCTAAGCACAGACAAAAAAATTCCCCAGTACTCCGAAGAGTAGCCAGGGAACTGTCAGGGTGCATCTACCAGTTAACTATTCCGGCACAGTGGGCCGGTTCAGGATAAAAGCAAAAAAATCCCCGACCCGCAGACCGAGGAAACATTTAAGGTGTATCTACCGGTTAGATGTACTGCTTTGCTCGTTAGCGTCGAGATGGTTCTACAGCGCTGGTTTTAGAGGACATTATTCCTTTTTTTCAGCTACGTTTTTAGTGATGTGAGTCGTAAGCAGCCTGACGAACGCTCTGTAGTCTAGAAAGACTAGAACTCGCGCTAGTATACGAGAACTTTTGTTCTTCTCCCTTTCGTTTTCTAACCCATGGTTGATGCCTCCTCAAATGCAGCCCAAGACAGCAGCCTCCCGGCAGGAAGCCTAATTGCTCAACCAAATGCCGTTTGGGGTAAGCCTCGTCCGCTTACTCAGGTCGTTTTGCTCTCGGGTGCCACCGGACTTTTGTACTACGGCTATTACAAATGGATGATTCAGGACGAGTTGAAAGCGCACGGCGAGAAGGTTTGGTCTGGCGCGGTATGCATTTTGCCTTTCGTTTTGGGGATTGCTGTTCCGCTAGCGCTGGCCAAATTCGACCCAGATGTGCCGAGCTGGTTTGGCTATCTGGCGTTTTCTGGCGTGGCCTGGATCTATATTGTGCAATTTCGGCTGTACCAAGAAATTAACCGGCTGTACGTGGCTCAAGGATGGAAACCGCCTCTGGTATCTTGGTGGATTGCAGTGCCTGGCTTCAATTTGATAGTGGGCCTGCGACAAATTCATTTTCTAAGTGAGTATTGGGCTAAGCTCTCGGCTAATTCAGCACCCGATCCGGTAGCCGACCGTCTGCCCTTTTTATCTGGAAACGATTAGTTACCCAGGACAGTCTAGGGCCGGGTTTTAGATCTAGCTGTGTCAGGTATTTTCAGTCTCAGGTTTAGATGATTCGTTTCGTATTTGCTTTTTTGCGCGGTTTTTCATGAAATCTTTTCGGTTGGTTCGCAGACTGCTCAGCGCTTCTTTAGTGGGCGTCCCGTTAGTTGGTTTGCTTTGGTTAGGAGGCTGCACTCAGTCGCCCGAGAAGATAGATGCTACTGAGGAACAGGCTAGTGAGGAAGGCGATGAGTCTACCTTGAGACTGCTGTATAGCCGTATTCCTACGACGCTAAACCCTCATTTGGCAAACGGATTTCAAGATTTTGAGGCGGCGCGAATCGTGTACGAGCCGCTGGCAACTTATGAGTCGAATGGCGATATGGTGCCGGTGCTAGCGGCGCTGATTCCGACCCCAGAAAATGGCGGCCTTTCTAAAGATGGGCGGACGGTTACCTGGCGGCTAAAGCCAGATGTGCGCTGGTCGGACGGTCAGCCTTTTACGGCTGAAGACGTGGTGTTTACCTACCAGTTTGTGAAGGATCCGCAGGTGGCTGCGGTGACGGAGACGTACTACGAGGGGATTGAAAAGGTTGAGGCAATCGATCCGCTGACGGTGAAGATTACCTTCAAAGCGCCGAACCCTTCTTGGGCGCTGCCGTTTACGGGGCAAAACGGGATGATTTTGCCGAAGCATGTATTTTCTCAGGTGCAGGGCGGCAATGTGCGGATTGCCCCTGCTAATTTATCGCCGATAGGGACGGGGCCGTATCGATTTTTGACGGTGGCCGACGGTATTTGGACGTTTGGCGCGAATGAGCAGTACCGAGAGGGGCTGCCGTATTTTAAAATCGTTGAGTTAGAAGGTGGGCTGACGCCTTATGTGGCGGCTCGACGGGTGCTGCGCGATGGAGACGCGGACTTTGCACATAATATTCAGCTCAATCGCCGCGATCGCATCGAATTAGCAGGCGGCGGTCAGGGTGAAGTAGCGGCTACATTTGGCTCCTACGTAGAGCGGGTGATGCTCAACTTGAGCGATCCGGACAAGGTGACTAAAGAAGGAGAACGCTCGGCGGTGAAGAATCCTCATCCGTTCTTGAACGATGTACAGGTTCGTAAGGCGATTGACCACGCGATCGATAGAGATGCCATCGTCAATGAAGTTTATGGGAACGCGGGCCAGCGGACGAATCAGCTATTGCCTCTTCCGCAGCAGTATACTAACCCCAGTCTTTACTACGTTTATTCTCCAGAGCAAGCTAACAAACTGTTGGATAAGGCGGGCTGGGTTGATAGCAACAATAATGGCATCCGCGATAAGGACGGCGTAGAAATGCGCATGGTGTTTCAAACTCCGATTAATCCGGTGCGCCAGAGAACGCAGACGTTAATTAAAGAAGATTTGGCTAAAGTTGGTATTGATATCAACATTCGACGGGTTATTCCAGAAGATTTTTTCTCGGCAGATCCGGCGCAAACTCGCAGCCTTAATCATTTTTATGCAGATATGCAGGAATACAATGCGGGCAGCGATACTCCCGATCCGGCTATCTATATGAGCTGGTGGCTGTGCAGTGAAATTGCCTCGATTAAAAACCAGTGGCAAAAGCCCAATAACGCTCGCTACTGCAATCCAGAATATGACAAGCTTTGGAAGCAAGCGAGCCAGGAGCTGGATCCTGCAAAACGGGCGGATATTTTTGCCCAGATGAATACGCTGTTGATGCGAAATGTGGCAGTCATTCCGTTGGTGCGGCGAGCCGTCGTCAATGCGGTGAGCGATCGCCTAGAGAGCGTAGATCCCACGCCCTGGGATGCTAGCACCTGGGACATTGGCACCTGGCGACTTGCGGGTACGCCAGCAGTAGAGGAAAGTTCGACAGATGAGACATTACCCGCCGAAGCTGAGAATGCTGATGTGGATAGTCAAGCCGACAGTCAAGCGCCGGTAGCTGAAGACGAGGCGACTAAGGACAAGGCTGATGACAAGCCTTCCGAAAACGAAACGCCTGAAGATAAAAAGCCGGCTGCTCAGTGAGACATCAGTGAGATATCAGTGAGACAGTCCGTTCTGAGCTTGCTGCGCTGTGCAATAGTCTCTCTGTGTTCTAGACGATCGTCCGAGACGATCAAAGCTGAAGAGACTAACTTTGCACTGGGGCTAGCAGTACTGGAACGCCTTCGTGTGCTTGAGGTGCCTCCGCCGATTCGATGGTGATGCCCAAGGCTGCGACCGATCCGACTTGCTCGAAAGCGACGGTAGCGAAAGGGCTTTTTGACTTTCTCCTTGGCTATCTACGGTGAAAGTGGTAGTTAGAATAGCTGACTTTGAATCGGCTGTGTAAGGTGCGTCTGGGGCTAGCACTGTCCACAGTACGTATACCTGGTCGGCGGAAATGAGCGGTAAGTCGCTAGCAATCAGATTGGCAGTTAGCGTGTCGGGATCTACCTCGATTAAAACGGTTCCGCTTTCGCCTGCTTCTGTAGTCGACAGCGTATAGGTTTGGGTTGGGGCTAGGCGATCGCGAGTAACTGGCGCTGTTGATTGCGCTACCTGCTGCCGGGAGGATTGCCACCATAAATAGTTGCTTAGCGTAAAGGCGATCGCTAGCGCGGCCACAGCGGCCTTTAACCCATTGCGAAGGTGATTGAGCTGCGCCTTCGAGCTTGGCAGATCGCTATAGATCGATGATTCAGCTGGCTGATCTGCAAAAGAAGATAGCAGGCGATCGCGTAGCATCGGGGGCGGCGTTACTTCTTCAATGGCATAGCTGACTTCTAAGGACTGCTGTAGCTGAGCAACATCCTCTAACAGCGTGGGATCGCTGGCGACAAGCTGTCCGAACTCTTGAGCCTCAAATTCGTCTAGCGTGTTGAGAACGAATCCGGCGACTAGGCTCGATCTTTTATCGGGGGGTATTGATCGACTCATAGATCAGCGTGGCAAAGTTTAACGGTAGGGTTGGTCAGCGTAGAAAGGAACTTGAAGAGAGAAACTTGAAGAAAGAAGATCAAAGAAGGAAAAGTATAAAAACGTTTGTATATGAGTCAGCTACTCAGTATCTTACGCAGTTTTAGCAGGCCCCGGCGCGATCTGGTTTTGACAGTGCCCAATGGAATTTGCATTTGCTCGGCGATCGCAGCCTGAGTATGCCCTTCGAAATACATCATCTGTAGGATTTGGCGCTCATCGACAGATAGCTGAGAGAGCGCTGTGTTTACGGTGAGAGTGGTTTCCTGTTGGCTTGCTTGCTCTAGAGGACGGTTGTCTGTGGTGTTGCCCGGACTAAAGGGATGCGATCGCTTTAGCCGGTTAATGGCTTTGGTGCCAGTGCCTTTTGCCCGCAGCCGGTCAATGGCTCTAGAGCGAGTGAGCACTGTTAAATAGGTACGCAGTGCGCCTCGCTTTGGATTGTAGGCATTGTTTTTGACTAACGCTAAAAAAATATCCTGCGTGAGATCCTCAGCCGCTTGGGTGTTTTTTAAGACCTTGAGGGCGATGCCGTATACCAGCCCTGCATGGCGGTCGTAGAGCATTCCTAGCGCATCAGCGCTGCCCTGCTTCATGGCTGCGCAAAGTAGAGCATCCGATACGGTGTTGTCAGTATGAGGAGGTTGAGAACTTAAAGGCAGCGGGGAAGGCATAGCGTCTGAGCGAAGCTTTTTCAGAAACATATGATACAGGTTGAGATGCGTCATCCTGCGGTCGAAGGTTCCAGTTAGCGTGTATTCAATTAAATTGACTCAAGCAAAAAGCAGCAAAGCCATCGCGACCCTGCTGCTCTTTGTTTAGTTTATTGTCACCGAAGCGAGCGTTTGAGAACGCTCGGGTGGCTTTACCTCGTCATCTAAAATTTGTGAAGTTAGGACGCTTCGACATCAATAACGGTGCCTTCTTCTGTCACAACTGGCTCATTCTCGATGCCGTCGCTCTGTCCTTTTTTGAGGTAACCCATCGCTAAAGAAGAGAGTTCAGTGACTAGCAGCGTCGCGAGCAGGCCGTCGTCTAGCCAGCCGATTATTGGCAAGAAGTCGGGTGAAATATCGATGGGGCTAAGGAGATAGGTAGCCGTGCCAAGAATGATCAGCCAGCGATACTTAGGATGACGTAGCGCACCGCGATACCAACTATAGAACGACTCAATTAGATTCTTGTTCATGAGATGTCTTTCCGGGCTAAAGAATGGGGCTAGATAAAAACCAATCGCAGCTCATCTCGAACAAGTTTCGAACGGTGACTGCTGTGTATTTAATATCGCAAGTTTACCGATTCTCTACGAGTGTAGATATCCCTCCATGGTAGAGATTCACAAGGCTAAGCCTACTTCTTCCAGGGCCATTGGGTGCCCATTTCTGTTTTAGCTGAAAAGATTAGGTAGCCAATTAGCAGCGCCACGCTCCCTAGAAATAAGGCGGTGTCCTGGCTCATACGGGGACTACTACAACTTCTGTTCCGGCTAGCTTAAAGGCAGAATGAACAACTTTAAGAGCTTCTATTCCCTGTTCTTGTCGAACAACGCAGCTAATTTTTATCTCGGAGGTGGCAATCATCTGAATGTTGATGTTGGCCGCAGAAAGCGCTTGGAACATAATGGCGGCAATCCCAGGCTGGTGAATCATGCCCAGGCCGACGACGCTAACTTTGGCGATCGCACTATCAATGGTCACTTCACTGTAGCCTAGCTCTGAGGCGGCGGCTTGCAGAACGTCTCTGGCGATCGTGGCGTCGTCTTGCGCTACGGTGCAGGCAATGTCTCGGCTCATCTGTCCCTGGTGCAATCGGCTGCGCTGCGACTGAATGATCATGTCTACGCTAATGCCTCGATCGGCCAAAATCTGAAAGATGCGAGCGGCCAGTCCTGGTTTGTCGGGTACGTGGCGAATGGCTAGCTGAGCTTGCTCTAGGTCTAATGCTGCGCCTCGCACAGGGGCTAGATTCCTGGTGGTTGCAAGGGCCTCTGGGTCGAGGCGGGCGGGTGAGGTCGTGACTTTGAAGTGATGGCAAAGCGTTTGGATGGCGCGATCGCACTCTGCGGCCGTCACGGTGCAGCTTACCTTGACCTCAGACGTTGAGATCATTTGAATATTTACACCCGCTTCAGCGAGCGCAGAGAACATGCCTGCAGCGACCCCCGGACGGCCAATCATGCCTGCGCCCGCGATGCTGATTTTGGCAATATTGTTCGAAGTTTGTACTTCTGCCTCGTCCTGGGCCGTTGGCGTACTGCGCAGCATAGGGGCAATGTGAGCCGTCACACTTTCGGCCTGCTTCAAAATGCCAGAGTTTACCGTGAAGGCCACATCATTAGAATTGCCTTCGTGGATAGACTGGATAATCAGATCTACGTTTAGCTGCTGCGCTGCTAGCTCGCCAAATATCTGAGCGGCTACGCCAGGGCGATCGGGCACTCGCAGCAGGGCTACTTTTGCCTGGTTGATGTCAAACTCGATGGCATCGACCGGGTTAGCAATTTCTAGACCTTCTAACGGACGCGGTTGCGGAGTCGGCGCTACTACTTTAGTACCGGGCTGGTCTGTCCAGCTAGAGCGTACAACTATGGTAATTCCGTAGTTACGGGCAATTTCTACCGCTCTAGGGTGCAGTACGCTAGCCCCTAAGCTCGCTAGCTCTAACATTTCATCGCAGGTGATTTCGTCCATGAGTCGAGCGTCGGGCACCACTCTAGGATCGGACGTTAAGATGCCGGGTACATCTGTATAGATTTCGCATTTTTCTGCCTGCATCGCTGCGGCTAAAGCCACTGCCGAAGTGTCCGAGCCACCTCTTCCTAGCGTTGTGATTTCGATGTGATCGGCTTGTTCTAGGCTGCGGCTGGTGCCTTGAAAGCCTGCAACGACAATCACCTTGCCTTCTTTTAAGTGGCGCTTAAGTCGGTTGGTTTTAATATCTAAAATGCGTGCGCGTGAATGATCGGCTTCGGTGACGATACCGACCTGTGCGCCCGTCAATGAAATTGCGGCTTGGCCCCTTTCATGCAAAGCCATGCTGAGTAAGGCGATCGTAACCTGCTCGCCCGTCGAGAGCAGCATGTCCATTTCCCGGCGGCTCGGATTACTCGAAATTTCGTTGGCTAGCTGCACGAGTCCGTCAGTGCTTTTCCCCATCGCGGAAACCACCACAATGACCGAATGACCTTCTTCTACGGTTGCCTGAATGCGAGCGGCTACGGCCTGAATGCGTTCTACGCTACCGACCGACGTACCGCCATACTTTTGAACAATCAGCCCCACGATTTCTCTCCTCATGCCAGCTACCTACTGTAGCCGCTCGCGCCAAAATGATGAATATGCTGGCAATTGTCGCATTAATTACTGGGTCTGTCCCGCCGCGCTGCTGAAACTTTAGGCTGCTGAGCCTTTAACGAGGATTTTAGCTGTAGAAAATGCTGATCGGATTGTTTTAACTGAACAATTTTTTATGAAGCGCCTTGCCTATACTTGGGAAATATTTGCCTGTAAAGTTATAAACTTTAGTTAACTTACATAACCAACGGTTGCCAAACTCATGACAGTAGTTCTTAAGAACAAACCCGTAAGCATTACTCGTACCGAACGTCATCAGAGGCATCACGTTGTCATTGTAGGGGGCGGTTTTGGCGGGCTATATGCTGCTAAAGCGCTGGGCGATGCCGCCGATGTGAAGGTGACGCTGATTGACAAACGAAACTTTCACCTATTTCAGCCGCTGCTCTATCAAGTTGCGACGGGTGGACTCTCAGCGGGTGATATCTCTTCACCGCTGCGAGCCATCCTCAGTAAGCAAAAGAACGTTCAAGTTTTGATGGGTGAGGTGACAGGCATTGAGTCTGAGGCTCAGCAAGTGCTGCTGAAAACGGGCGAAACTGTTGCCTATGACAGTCTAATTATGGCGACAGGTTCTAGCCACCACTACTTTGGTAAGGATGAATGGTCGGATATTGCGCCTGGCATGAAGACGATTGAGGACGCGCTGGAAGTTCGTCGTCGCATTTTTCTAGCGTTTGAAGCAGCGGAGAAAGAAACCGATCCGGCTCGCCGAGAAGCGCTGCTGACTTTCTTTATTGTAGGCGGCGGGCCAACGGGCGTTGAGCTGTCGGGCGCGCTGGCTGAGCTGGCTTATGAGACGCTGCGGGAAGACTTTCGCAGCATTAATCCTGGCGAGACAAGGGTGGTTTTGCTAGAAGGTATGGACCGCGTGCTGCCACCTTATCCGGGCGATTTGTCGATAGCGGCGAAGAAGTCTTTGGAAAAGCTAGGCGTTGAGGTGCGCACAAATACGCTGGTGACTAACATTGAAGGCGATACGGTAACGCTCAAGTGTGATGGGAAGGAAGAGACGGCGCAGGCGTTTACGGTGCTATGGGCGGCTGGGATCAAGGCGTCTCCTTTGGGGAAAGCGATCGCAGATCAAACGGGCGCAGAGCTAGATCGCATTGGCCGCGTGATTGTAGAGCCAGACCTGAGCGTTCCGGGCTGTCCTAATATCTTCATCGCGGGCGATCTGGCGCACTATGCGCATAAAACCGATGCGCCTCTGCCGGGAACTGCTTCGACGGCAATGCAGCAGGGAAACTATTTGGCTAAGTCTATTAAGCGCCGAATGGCGAATAGAGTGGTCAAGCCATTTGAGTACAAGGACAATGGCAGCCTAGCAGTGATTGGTCGTAATGAAGCCGTGGCGGACTTAGGCTTTGCCAGATTCTCTGGATTTCCGGCCTGGATGGTTTGGATCTTCATCCACATCTATTACCTGATTGAGTTTGATAATAAGCTGTTGGTTATGCTTCAGTGGGGCTGGCACTACTTCACCAGTCAGCGCGGTGCGCGGCTCATTACCGGGGATGATTCGATTCCAGCGCTGTCTGATTTGGTGCTTAAAGAAATGAGTGCGCAAAACCTTTCGGCAACCGAGAATGCAGAAATGGCGAAAGTTTAGCTGCTGCTACAGCTTTCCTAAATCGAACTCATAGCTCATTTAAATAAACCAAAGGCCAGATGCAATCTATTCGCATTTGGCCTTTGATTTGTTTATTTCGTAGGGAAATGTTTGAAGCACATGAGTTTTTTAGAACTTCTCCTTACGTAGTCTTTAGCAGTTTTTTTGTTGAATCAGTTTTTTGTTGAATTAGTTTTAGCCAGTTTTTAGAACAGGGCTTACTCATTCCAACGATGCATTTTTCTGTTGTAAGGCATCCCGCTGTAAGGCTGAACGCCTGTTGCCGGGTATACGTCATCGTGCGGGCTAAAAATTCGGTAGGCTGCTTCGGCAATATAGACGAAAGCAATATTGATTTTTTGCAAGAGTGTCATAACCTGCATCTCCTGGTTGCGTAGAGAGTACTGTGAAGACGAATAACCCGGCGATCGCGACATCGCAATCTAGCGTTTGTTGTCTAGAGAGAATTTTGTAGGATGTACGGTTGCTGAAAATAGGGAGGCTTGTTGAAATGACTCTCTGCCGAGGCGAGAGTCTTCAAAAATAATTCTGTAAGGGGGAGGAAGCCAGGGGACATAAAAAGCGGCTTCTAGAGGAGTATCGCTCTAGAGAACGGCTTGTATGACCGGATTTCAGCGAGTTGCATCAGCGCTGCTGACGACTTGAAGTTAATGCTGTGATTAGCTGGCTTGAGCTACGTGAGAGCATTAGCTGCGTGTATGTTGGAATAGTAGCGCAGCAGAATTGGATGGAGTCTCTGGGTAGGGAAAATCTTTATAAGATCGCATATAACTACATATTAGTTAGGGGTGTAGATTAATAGTTTTTAACGATTGAATAGATTCTATGAACCGCTTTGCCTTTTTTGCGCTAGGTCTATTAAAAGTCTCTGCGCTGAGTTTGGGCTGCTTAGCCGTCGCTTTCTGCCTGACATATGGCGGGCTTTTGCTGCGTCGTCCGGCTCGAACTACCCAGACGCGATCGCTCTTTCAGGGCATTCGGTACGATCGCTATGCCCGCCAGTTGCCGCGTCCCTTGCTGTTTCACATTGTCACGATTGATTTGACTGCACCGGGACTGAGGTTTTTGGTAACGCCCCAAGGGATTGACCCTGAGGGAAAAGAGACCTTGGCTGATACGGTGCCAGGATTTTTGGAGCAGCAGGGCGTGCAGGTCGCGATTAACGGCAACTTTTTCTATCCGCAGTATGTGCGATCGCCGCTCAGCTATGCCCCTCACGTAGGTGAAGGCGTTAATACGGTGGGCATTTCTATGTCTGATGGAAATATGTACTCGCTGCCCGAGAAGACTTGGGCAGCGCTCTGTATTGTGGATGTGCAGACAGTTTCACTTGAGGAAAGCGGCTATTGTCCAGATGAGACGCGTCAGGCAATGGCGGGCAATCGCTTAATTGTGAAAGCGGGACAGGTGTTGCCTAACCTGACTACCAAGGACTTTGATGCTAATCATGATGAGTATTTTCCGCGTACGGTGGTCGCACTAGACCAGAAGAAACAGACGATGTGGTGGGTGGTTGTAGACGGACGACAGTGGAAATATAGCGAAGGAATAGCGCTTGCTGAGCTGGGCGAAGTGCTGGTAGCGTTAGGTGCAGATAGCGCGTTGAACCTGGATGGCGGCGGCTCTACGACGCTGGCTATAGAAGATAATGGCCGGGCAAAAGTGTTGAATGCGCCTTTTCAAGCGCGGGTGCCTACCAACTTAAGACCGGTCGCGAATCATTTAGGGATTTATGCTTTGCCTGCTGAGTGAGGGGGTGTTTGGCGGGTCGGATTTTTGCTGCTTTGCTACAGACTGCCGTTTTGCTTCAAAATGAAGGCGTGAGTTCTGGGAGCGGTATGGGCACAACGTTGGCAGGTGGCAAGGTCTACTTATTGGGTGCGGGGCCGGCGGGTGCTGATTACTTGACGGTGCAGGGTAAAGACTTGCTCAGCCAAGCCGATGCGCTGGTTTACGATGCGCTGATAGACAGTGCGCTGCTTCAGCAGATTCCGTCTAGCTGCGAGCTGTATCACGTGGGGAAGCGCGGGGGTGCGCCTAGTACGCCGCAAGCCGAGATTAACCAACTCCTCGTCAAACTGTGCCAATCTGGGAAGCGAGTGGTGCGACTTAAAAGCGGCGATCCGTTTGTGTTTGGTCGAGCCGCCGCAGAGATTCAAGCCCTGAAGGCGGCGAGCTGCAGTTTTGCGGTAATGCCGGGTCTTTCTTCCGTGCTAGTTGCGCCTTTGATGGCCGGTATTCCGTTGACCGATCCGGTATTGAGCAGCGGGTTCGGGGCGTTTACCGCGCATGATATGACGGCTTTGAACTGGGAGGCGATCGCCCGTTTACAAACCCTGGTTTTTCTGATGGGCGGACGCCATCTTAAGGAACTGTGCGATCGCCTCATCACCCAGGGCAAACGCCCCGAAACGCCTGTTGCGATTATTCGTTGGGCAGGCCAACCCCGTCAGCAAATTTGGCAGGGGACGCTGCTTAGCATGGCGCAAATCGTCAGCGGTCAGAAGCTTTCTCCCTGCATTATTGTAATTGGCGAGGTGGTGGGGCTAAGGGCGTATCTGTCTGCGCCTGCGGTTGCGCCGCTGCCACTCGCTGGAAAAACTGTTTTGGTGACTCGGGCCGCGAGTCAGGCGAGTGAGTTTAGCCAGATGTTGCAGGCTAACGGTGCCAGCGCAATTGATTTGCCGGCGTTAGAGATCCGCGAGCCGCTGAATTGGGAAGGTATGGACAGTGCGATCGCCAGCCTCAAACAGTTTGACTGGCTGATTTTGACCTCAGCTAATGCCGTCCATTTCTTTTTAGACCGGCTTTTGCAACAGGGAAAAGACTTCCGCGCTTTGGCACCGCTTAAAATTGCCGTAGTTGGACGAAAAACCAACAGCTTTCTCAATCAGCGCGGGCTGGTTGCAGATTTTACGCCACCTGAATTTATTGCAGATTCTCTGGTCGAGCACTTTCCAGAAGATCCCAACGGTTTAAATCTGTTGTTTCCTCGAGTCGAAGCGGGTGGACGAGAGATTTTAGTAAAAGAGATGACGGCAAGAGGGGCAACGGTGACAGAAGTCGCTGCCTATGAATCTGCTTGCCCAAAGCAGATTCCACCTGCTGCAAAAGCGGCGATAGAAAGTGGTGCTGTGGACGTCGTTACCTTTGGTAGCTCCAAGACGGTGCGGCACTTTGCTCAGCTAATGGAGAAAACGTTTGGTGCTCAGTGGATGGATAGACTCGAAAGCACGGCCGTGGCTTCTATTGGGCCGCAGACTTCGCGAGACTGCCAGGAGCTGCTAGGAAAGGTAACTATTGAGGCGCAAGAATATACGCTGCCTGGGTTAATCGCGGGGTTGGAAGCATGGGCGAGGTCGTAGAAGATAGGACGGCCTCTCGACGAATTATTGGTCTGACGGGCGGAATTGCGACGGGGAAAAGTACGGTTTCGGACTATTTGGCCTGTCGGTACGAATGGCCGGTGCTAGATGCTGACGTGTTTTCGAGGGAGGCGGTGGCTAAAGGCAGCAAGATATTGGGATGGGTGCGCGATCGCTACGGCCCCAGCATTTTGCTACCCGATGGCACGCTGAACCGCTTGCAGCTAGGCGAGATCATTTTTAGCAATGCATCAGAAAAGCAGTGGATAGAGCAACGCATTCATCCCTATGTTCGTGCCAGGTTTAGAGAAGAGACGGCGGCGATCGCACCTACTCAGACTTTGGTGTATTCAATTCCGCTGCTATTTGAGGCGAAACTAACTCACCTGGTGACTGAAATTTGGGTAGTGGCTTGCTCGCCAGCGCAGCAGCTAGAAAGGCTAATGAAGCGAAACCAGCTTACCGAGCGCGAGGCTCAAACTCGAATGAATGCACAGATGAATTTAGATGAAAAATGTGAACAGGCAGACTACATACTCGATAATTCTAGGAGTAGAGCAGCTCTGCTTCTGCAAGTTGACGAACTGTTGGCTCTCAATCTCTTTAATGATGGCTCTTAGGCCGCTTCTCGCAGACAATAACCGCTGCTTCATGGGGCAAAGCGCTGGTAACTAGTTCTACGAACTTTGTCTTCGTCTGTAGAAAGTTTTGTAATGCTTGCGCTTTGGGCTGTTGAGAAAGTCTTTCAGGTAGAACAACTGCGCAAATTCCTTGGTCTGAGATTAAGTTAAAGCATTGCTCTATAAAAAGCCGCTCTCTTCTGAGTTGGTTTCTCGTTGTCTTTCCTTCTATCGCTGGGTTTTGATGTTTATACTGTTCGCTGCGATAGAAGTAATCGGCAACGTATGCGTACTGGTCTTGGTAGAATAACCAGGCTTGGGCAATCTCTGGATCGCCCTTGGCTAAGGCTTGCTTTGAAGTTTTGAGCGATCGCACACTCACTCCTTTCACTTCTGCCAAATCTCGAAACTTTTGCAAGAATTCTGTTGCCGTTGGCTTAAACGCGCCCTGCGGTGGTCTACAAACGACCAGATCAAACCCGCCTTTTTCTAAAACTGTATTAAAGTGATAGCCCCAGTGAAAAGGCTGCAAAATATCAATGTCTTCTAGCGTTAGCGGGCGACGCTGCGGTTTTTCATCAAGCTGGGCGGCTTTGTACTGAATGCCCAACTGCTGGCCCATTTGATGGAGCAATAGCTGATCTAACTTTTGCTGGGCATTAATATCCAACCTCAAAATATCTTCTTTTAGCAAGGCGGCTCTTGCATAGTCGGGAATGTTGTTGGCTTCTGCCAGCATCTGATTGCGAGACTTGTAATGTTCTACGGCCAAATTCTTCTCGGCTAGAATTGTCTGATAGCTATCGGCGACCAGCGGCTGTAGTAAACTGCCCTGGAATATTTCTTGACTACCCACTTGAGAAGTTTTTTCAAATCTTTCTGGGTCAACGTCAATTAGTCCAATCAGGCTATTACCTACTAGTAGGTTGAAGGAAAGATCGACTAAGGGTTCAATATCTAGCGGCTGGTGGGCCGTTGCTACGGTATGCAGTAGTAGCTGAAATGTTGTGGACTCTACCGCCTGCACAGAGATATCAACGCCGTAGAGAATATTTTTGAGGATGCGCTTTTGAACGGTTTGCAGCAGATTAGCTGGGGGTTCGGTTTGTCTATCGTCGCCGCCTTCTACTAGCTGGGCCTGCCAAATTTTAAGCTGCACGTCCTGGTTTTGCCGGCTGTACCCGATTAGATTACTAAATATTGCCGTTAGCTGTTGGTAGAGTCCAACTAGGAAGCTGCCGCTGCCGCAGGCTGGATCAAGGATGCGCAAGTTGGGCAATACGTTCTGAATTAAGTCTCGGCAGGTTTTGGCATCTGCGTTAAATAGTAAATCGTTGATATCCGTTGGCTTGTACTGAGCGTTGAGGGCTGCTGTGCGGCTGATAATGAGCTGGCTTAAGGTGCGATCGCTCATCCACCTAACTAAGCCTGGAGAACTTGACAGAGCCGCCTTCTCTGTCTGGTCAGACGGGTCAGAAAGATATTGACTTGCTAAATACTTTTCTAAGCCATGACTTAGCTCTCCGCTGTTCCAAAGGTTTAATCCATCTGCGCTGGTTTGTTCGCTTAGCCAACCCAAAATTTGTTCAAACGGCTGATTGTTGATGTTGACTTCCGCATACTTTTGATCCAGGCGGTGGATGTGAAAAAAGTGGCCTAAAAAAGGCACGTCTCCTATTTTTTCGCTAAGGGCCGTAGGCCGCTCTACTTTGGGTAGTGCTAGGCACCGATAAAGCGGCTGAAGCCGAGTAGAAAAGAAGTTTTCTTGCGACTGTAAAACTTCTCCAAACTGAGTTTGTAGATACCAGGTATCGCCGTCTGTCCAGCCCTTTTGCTGAATTGCCTGGATCAGTATTAATCTTTGTAGGGTTAGCACCGCGTAGTTTTGGCAGTCGATGATGTTGCTAATGCCAGTAATGCCTGCACACAGACCCTCTATTAACGCTTTGAAAGGCAGATATGCCTCTGCGCTATCCGAGCGAAACAGAATAGAGGCTTCTCCTTTGGGTGTCTCTTTGCGAAGTCGCTCAAGTCGAAAATTCCAGAGTGCGCTCGGCTGCCCTGAAACGTACAGGGCGCTTTCAATAGAGTCTTGTCGATGCGTTTTTTGGCACCACAGGCTGCGGCTATTTTTGGCATCTACAACAATGACTAACGGCTGTGTAGATGCTGGGGAGATATCTGCAATATCGTTGTAGATTCGTTCTCGTAGCGCTGATGTTAGCAGAGCGTTTGCGGCTAGCTGCACTTTCCAGACGGGCGCGTTTTCCCTGCAAGCAATCAGAATGCACTGCTCTTGATCTGCGAGAAGCGGCGTGAGTTCGATGCGCTCTTGAAGCGGCGATTCCCACCCTAAATGCTGGATAAAAAGAGCCGCTAAGTTGTGCTGTTCTAGGGCCAATTCGGCTGCGCTAGGTTTTGCACTAAAGCCTATCTGTGAGTCTGACTGTGACGATAGGACCATGAGTTTTACGCTTTGCTTAACTCTGCTTTGGATATTGCGTCAGCGCATAATCACGAAAGCGATCTAAATCTGCCTGTAGCGTTGAGGTCACCACGCGATCTACAAAAGAATTGCTCATCATGAGTTTGGCTAGGATGGCCGGTAGCGAGTAGGCTACGGTCATTTTAACGGTGCTGGTATTGTCTTTACGTCCGTAGAATCGAATGGCTCCTTTGTTGGGTAGCCCATCGACCGATTCCCACTGAATAATTTGCTGCGGAACTTTCTTGACAATGCGCGACTTCCAGGCGAAAGACAAGCCGCTGGTTTCTAGCTTCCACTCCGATAGCTGCGGATCGTCAGGCGACATTTCTACTGAGCTGATCCACTTCATCCACCTCGGCATTTGCTCTAGGTCAGACCAGAGCTGCCAAACGTTTTCAATCGCAACGTCTAGATCGACATGGACGCTGTGCTCTAGCCAATCTGCCATAGGTGCTGCTGAGTAGGGGCAATAGACCGGTTGAGACAATCGGAGGCTCAAAAAATATGAACTCTTTGCTAGCCATTGCTTTAACAGTCATTATCTTAGCGCTGCTTTGTCTCCCCTCACATGATTGGCTGCTGTTTATCATCAATCTACTAAGCTCTGTATTGATAGAGCTGATATGATACTGGCGCTTTGCTGCTAGTTTATTGAGTTCAGCTTAACCTTAAGCCTTCGTATCGGCGGTCTCTACCCTTTTGCCTAAGCGCTATGTCTGTTTTATACGTTAGTCCTACCGGCCAGAATAGTAATGAAGGCTCTTTTAACTTTCCAGTGAAAACGATTGCCCATGCACTAGGGCAAGTGGGGCCAGGTGGGGTCGTTCAGCTAGCGGCGGGGACTTATCAGTCGGGCGAGCAGTTTCCGCTGAAGATTCCCGCTGGGGTGACGCTTGCTAGTGACGATAGTCGTACGGCTACGGTTGAAGGCGGTGGGCTTTTTGGCGCGATGAATGTAGCGGTTGTTCTAGGCGATCGCGCTCAAATTCGCGGTGTAACCGTAACTAACGCCCAAGGCAGCGGCGTTCTAGCATCAGAAGGCACCGCGTTGATCATTGGCAACCGGCTGATAGCTTGTCAGCAGTCGGGCGTGGTTGTGACCGGAACGGCGCATCCGTTTGTGTCTAAAAACGAGTTTGTAGATAATGGTGCGACGGGGCTGTCGATGTCGGGTGGGACGAAAGGCGAAATTCGTCAGAACCGCTTTGAGGGAAAGGGCTACGGGATTACGCTAAGTGATAGCTCAGCCCCGTTGGTAATTGACAATCAGCTAGTGAACTATCGCTGTGCTTTTTCTATTGCGAATGAGGCTAAACCCGTACTGCGTAAAAATAGCGCCAGTCGCAGCCAAGAAAGTGCGCTATGGATTCAAGACCGCGCTCAGCCAGATATTGGTCAGCCGCAGGACTTGGGCTACAACTGGTTTGAAGGTAAAGCCTACGATGTTCGGAACGATACGCCGCTGCCGCTATCTACCGCAGGAAACCAGATTAATCCCGTGCGGGTTAAAGGGTCAGTAGCTTACCTACCTAGCGAGATTCCCGACGAAGTGGCGGTGCCTGCTGTTTTAGTCGGGAACGTGGAGCCAACGCCTTTGCCGCTTGAGCCGCCGGACACCTCAGATCCATTAGAGAGTGCGGATTTAGACAGCCGATTCAACGATTTGGTTGGCCATTGGTCTGCACCTTTTGTTGAGGCGCTAGCTGAGAAAAATTTGGTAAAGGGCTTTCTCAACGGGACTTTTCAGCCGGATAATCAGGTGACTCGCGCTGAGTTTGCGGCTTTGGTCACGGCGGCTTTTCCTCAGGTCGCTAAAACGCAGACAGTACAGCGTTTTCCTGATGTTGCAGCAGATTTTTGGGGGGCTAGAGCCATTCGGCAGGCGCAGGCGCAGGGGTTTTTATCGGGGTTTCCAGATGGAAGCTTTCGGCCAAATGCCCCGCTGACGAAGGTGCAGGCGATCGTGTCTTTGGTGAATGGGTTAGGTTTGGGCGCTGGACGCTCGGCGGCTTTGCTGGTTTATCGCGATCGCGCCCAAGTTCCTAGCTATGCTGTAGATGCTGTGGCGGCTGCTACGAACCGCGAGATGATTGTGGGCTATCCCGATCCGTCTCAGCTTAAGCCGCTTTCACCGATTAGCCGAGCTGAAACGACTGCGCTAGTGCATCAGGCAATGGTGGCCATAGGGACTACGCGGGCGATCGCTTCACCGTTTATTTTGGCGGCTAAAGCAACCTCGCCTAGCTTTAGCGATCTGCCTTCTCAACATTGGGCCAGAGACTATATTGATCCAATGGTGAAGGCCGGATGGCTCAACGGGTTTCGCGACGGCACGTTTAGACCTGATGCGCCCATTACTCGCGCTCAGTTTGCGACCGTATTGGTCAACGTTTTTAATCCGAGCGCTCAACGTGCGGCCATTCAGTTTCGCGATGTGGCTGGAGACTTTTGGGGCGCAGCGGCGATTCAGCAGGCGTATCGGGCTAAATTCATTTCTGGCTTTCCTGATTTAACCTTTGACCCTAACTATCCGCTGACGAAGTTGCAGTCGCTGCTAGCTTTAGTCAGCGGCTTAAACTTGCAGGCGGCTTCTGCGCCAGACGGGCGATCGCTCAATGTCTATAGTGATAAGTCCGCCATTCCTGGCTATGCGACAAGTGCGATCGCATCAGCGACTCAGCTAGGCTTGGTCTTTAACTACCCTACCCCTACCGAGCTACGGCCTAGCCGGGTGGCTACTCGCGCTGAGGTTTGTGCCATGGTCTATCAGGCGCTGGCGATCGCGGATAAAGTGCCTGCTGTTGCCTCTCCCTACCAGATTCTGCTAAGTCAGAGCTAAGCCTAGAATCCGTAGTTTTTTGCGCAAGGGCAGCCGCTGTTTGCGGCTTAGCTCTCGACTAAAGGTTCAATAAGATGGGAAACTAAAACCATCAATTGATTTGTGCAACGATTCATCATGGCTGAAATCCAATTCTCTCCCGGCGTCAAAGAAGAGGTCATCCCAGACATCCGGATCACCCGCGCTAAAGACCTTTCTGATGGCACCGCGACTTTTTACTTCGACCGGCCCAAGGCCCTTACCGAAGAAGGCGGTGAGGTCACAGGCTTGTATATGGTTGACGAAGAGGGCGAGCTAGTGTCTAAAGACGTCAATGGCAAGTTTATAAACGGGGAGCCTGCTGGCATTGAGGCTGTTTTTGTGATGAGAGGGCAAGAAGAGTGGGATCGCTTTATGCGATTTATGGAGCGCTATTCGGAAGAGAACGGCTTAGGCTTAACGAAGAAGTAACGCTAGGCTGATTTTAGAATGGCGACTAAAACGACGGCGCTTCCTCATCCCGATGGCCGAGCTCAAACGGTGGTTGCCTGTGCGGTAATCACCGTCAGCGATACGCGCACAACCGATACAGATAAGAGCGGGATGCTGATGCAGTCTCTGCTAAGCGCCGCTGGTCATCAGGTCGCTCATTATCAAATCGTCAAAGATGAGCCTGACCAGATAAAGGTTTTGATACAAGATCTGGCGGCTCATCTAGATATTCAGGCAATATTGCTTAGCGGTGGCACAGGCATTGCGCCGCGCGATACGACTTACGATGCTGTTGCCGGGCTACTGGAAAAGGAACTTCCAGGCTTTGGCGAAATATTTAGACAGCTCAGCTATGCAGAAATTGGTTCAAGGGCGATCGCCTCGCGAGCCGTAGCCGGCGTTTATACCAACACGCTCATTTTTTCGTTACCAGGCTCTAGCAAAGCCGTAGCTCTAGCCATGAATGCCCTGATACTGCCCGAGCTGGTTCATCTGACCACTTTGATACAGCTTTAGATGGCGGTTTAGATTCTGTGCTCGCTCGCTCGGATTAGCAGGTTAGATGCTCGTTCTATAAAAACTAAAAGATTGTCTCGAAGTTCTTCTTCATTTCCTGTTCGTACTAACCGTACAAAAAGATCGGTTCTCCGCCTCTACGTCCATTAGTTGTTCGGTTCTACATCTTATTCAAACGCTAAAAAGTTCTTTTTCTTCGGTAAACCGTATTCGGTGAAACCGTTGATGTAAAAGAACCTGACGGGCTTTCACTACCTGACAGGAACAATTGCCTCTGCGATGATAGTTGTGTTGGCGAAAGGAACAACCCACCATGAAAAGACAACCAGAGAAACAGAAGAAAAACAAAAAGCAGCCTCTCTCGGGCGCACTTCACGATCTTTACCGCAAGGCGCTTAAGCATAGTAAGTACCGTTGGCTAGTCGTTTTAGGCACAGTGTTTTACCTGGTAAATCCGCTAGATTTTTCTCCTGATATGATTCCTGTGCTGGGCTGGATAGATGATGGCCTCATCGTTAGCTTACTCGTAACAGAGATGGGTCAACTGATGTCTGAACACCTCACTCGTAAGCGCTCTGGCTTGGTTGATACTTCTTCTAGAGCGGATGAGAATCTGGACGATGTTCCGACTATTACGGTAGATGCTGTTTCGGTATAGTCCTTTCGCCTCAAGCCTTTCGTTCAGTTTACTTCGTGCCCCTTTTCTATTCTCCCTCATTTTCTATTCTTTCTTAAGAGACACCAAAACCATGACTTACACTACTCCCGAAGACCTATCTAGCATGACTTCTGAGCAGGTGCCTTCCACTTTTGATAAGGCCAAGGTGCTTTATCAGGAAGGATCTACTCGTTCTGTGCGCGTTGCCAAAATCTTGAAGGCTGCTTTTTCTCAAACCGCTGCTGAATTTAAAGAAGGCCGTCAGTCTTTGAGTCCACTAGCGCAAGAAGTCACTTCTGAGACGGTTGCTACTGTTAAAGAAAAGGGGCAAAAGGCGGCTGAAGTGCTCAACGATGCTTGGGTACAAGAGGCCGATTCGCAGGATTTAACTGAGCGGATATCTCGCTTTTTGAGTGCGATCGCTCAATCGACTAGTCAGTCTGCTAAGACGCGGCTTTTCCCTCAGATGAAAGTTCAAGCTAGCAAGCTAGATGGGTTGCTAAAAGGTCGTTATGGCGATCGCTATGAGAGCATTCGAGCCAAGTTTGAAGTGGTTCGCAGCTGGTATGCTGCCCCTGCGCAGTCAGCGACTTCTCCCTACGAGGCCGACAGCGCTGATGATGAGATCACTGCTATTGAAGTAGACAGTGAAGTGATTCGTTAGTTTTATAGCTGGCAGATAGTTAGCTCGTAGATAGCTAGCTCGTAGATAGTAAGAAGCTCCACAGAACATAACTCTGTGGGGCTTCTTTTTTACAGCCCGCAGGGAAGCTCTCCTTTATAAGAGAACTCCTATTTCCTTCATCTGCTTACTTTTGTCCAAACTGCTGCTTGGCCTGCTGATAAACTTCTGGCGTAATTTCAGCGGCGCTGTTTTCCTTTGCGAACTTCTCAATCTTTTTACGCGCGGCGGGTCTTACAAAGAATGGAATTTCCTTTAACAGCGCTTCGGCTTCGGCTGTCCACTGTACTGAGTTTGCCATAGGTGCTTTTCATTCCTTCGGTGCGATCGCAACTTCGATTGGGTTATTTGACTAAACCACTGGGTTGAACAGGTTCTATTGTAAGCCGTTCTCTCGTCGCATTTTGCCTGAGTCTTTCTAGCGATCGCGCTTTCTGTTTCTCTTTCTCTGCTTAGACCATCACAACTGTGCTTACCAATTCGCTGCGCACTTCTAGCCAATTTTGATTTTCTGCTACTAGTACTTCTGCCGCCTCTTTAGGCAGCGGCTTAGCAAAGAAATAGCCCTGTCCGTAGTTGCAGTTCAGCCGACGCAATCCGGCTAGCTGTTCAGCCGTCTCAATGCCTTCTGCAATCACATCCATGCCCAACTGATGGCCTAGCGAAATGATTGTTTTGACGATTTCACCGTCCTCGCCAGACTGCTCTTGCATTCGACCAACGAAAGACTGATCGACTTTGAGCGTGTCGGTGGGTAACTGATGCAAATAGCTCAAGGAAGAATAGCCTGTACCGAAGTCGTCTAGGCTAAGCTTTAGATTCAGCGCTTTGAGCTTCGTAAGCTGATCGATAGTGCCATTAACATCTTCCATCGCCGCACTTTCAGTGAGTTCTAACTTCAGCGACTGGCTATCTAAGCCTGTCTTTTTCAAAATAGTGTCCACTTCTAGGGTCAGATTCTCTTGATTAAACTGCTTAGTTGAGAGGTTGACGCTAACCATCAATTCTTTGGCATGAGCGAACTTTTGGTGCCATTGACTCATCTGAGCGCAGGCTTCCTCCAAAATCCAACTGCCCATAGGCACAATCAGGCCGGATTCTTCTGCTGCTGGGATAAACGCACCCGGAGAGACAAACCCTTGCTTTGGATGCTGCCAGCGAACAAGTGCTTCAAACCCTGCTAGCTTACCAGTGACTAAGTTAACAATAGGCTGGTAATAGAGCATAAACTCTTTATTTTCTATTGCCTGACGTAGCTCGGCTTCTAGCTTAAATCGTTCAATGGCTGCCGAACGCATTCCTGGATCAAAAACCTCATAGTGTTCTTTGCCCAAAGCTCTAGCTCTAGACATGGCTCTATGAGCGTCTTGCATCAGCGTTTCGGCTTGGCTGCTCTGACCAGAGTGATTCAGCGCGATCCCAATACTAAAGCTTGTGTTGACAGTTTGCTCAGCGATCTCAAAGGGTTTTGTTAGCTCGTTGTACAAAGTATCTGCAATCTTAGTAGACTCGCTGGCCTCCTTAAGGTCTTTGAGCAGAATGGCAAACTCGTCGCCACCGATTCTGGCGACTTTGGCTTGCGCAGGCAAACAGCTTCTGATTCTATCGGCAACTTTAAGTAGAAGCAAATCTCCCGCATGATGACCGAAGCTCTCGTTAATGGCTTTGAAGTGATCTAAATCGAGCAGTAAGACCGCTGAAGAGGCATGTACTTCGCCAGTGCCTGCCTGTTTTATCGTCCCTCTTAGCTGACGAACAAACAGCGAACGATTGGGCAGACCCGTCAAAGGATCGTAAAAAGACTGATAGAAGACTTGATAGGTCATGAGGGTGCCGCCCGTCAGTAAAAACGCCAGAGCAGGGCCAGCGAAAGGTACCCAGCCCATCAGGCTAAACGAGAACAGGCAAGCGCCGCTCAGTCCTGCAAAGCTTCCTAAAATAGCAACGCCTAGCAGCGCCGAACGCCTCATTTTCCATACTAGGAATCCGCCTATGAGCGCCCATCCTTCAATCCAGATCACTTCTGCCCAACTGGGTAGATACCAAAACAGCGGCTGCTCGTCTAAAACACTGCTGAGAATTTGACTGACGATTTGCGCATGTACTAGTACGCCAGACATGACATGTTCATCGCTTTTTTCGGCGCTGTATGGGGTATAGAAAAAATCTTTGAGGCTGGGCGCAGTTACGCCGATGAGAACAACCTTATTTTCTATCCAGCTAGGTCTTACTTGGTCAGAGAGTAATTCGCTTAGCGTAACTTTCCTCGCTACCCAGTTAGAAGATCGATAGTTCAGCAGCATCTGATAGCCTGCTGTATCGATATTGTCATATCCTCCGGCGCTGGGCGTGAGGTTCTCGAACTGAGTTTCTCCTAGATAAACTGAGTCTCGATCTACCGAAAATGGAACATCTCGATCTTCTAGGTATTTAAGACTTAGCTGTAGCGCCAAGGAGCGAAGCTCTTCTTCTCCGAGCGCTGCAAACAGCAGGCCGCGCCTTAAGATGCCGTCTGAGTCGATGGGCAGATCGTTGAATCCTACTCGATCTGGCGAGACGCCGATAGGCGCAGGAATGCTGTCATCTGCACTGATGCCCAAGCTTTCAATGGCAATAACGTTGGCAGCGGCTAGCTCTTTTCTAAGGATGTCTTGCCCTTCGCCTTGCGGAATATCTCTATAGATATCTATGCCGATTGCTTTAGGGTTTTGCGCCTGTAGCTTGGCTAAGATGGCGGCCATGGTCTGGTCAGACATCGGCCATTCTTTTTGGTTGCGAATATCTTCTTCGGTAATTTCGACGACCAGCAGGCGAGGATCTGGGTCTTGCTCTGTTTGAAGCCTAACTATAGTATCGAAGGTAAAGAGTTCTAGAGACTGTAGTCCACCTACTTGCCGTAATGCTATCAGTAGTCCTGTAATGGCAATACTCGCTAGCCAGTAAGGTTCTTTTTTGAGTTTGTTATAGATAGCATTCGTGATAGACAAATGGCCTCCTGGCAAAGGTTAGCAAGTTACCTTTGAACTCAGAATGCCCTTTGCCTAGTAAGTCCAACCAGCTCACCGAAACTTGCCTTGGTGGGCTAGTTGTGCTTAGGTATTTGCTTTAGATATTCGCTGCGAGAACTTTGCTCTGCGTGTTAGCGTTCTGCGGCGGCGCTGTTAGTGCTTGCCGCGCTATGAGTATTTACTGTGCTGATAGTGGTTTCGAGCGGATTGTCGGAGATGTAGGAATCTAGCCCAGATGCTTGAACTAGCGCTGCCCATCTTAGCTGAGCTTCTAAACTTGCCGGGTTGCGGCTGCGAAGGTCTGCTAATGCCGTAATTTGCTCGTGCCATAAGTCGGCTTCTTCGTAGAGGTAGGCTTGTTCGGCCAGGCTCGCTGAAGCTATCTGTGCGCTCAGATCGGCTGAAATTTCAACTTTACGCACCCAGCCCTGTACTTCTAAGGAAGCGTTGTCTGGATCGCTCTCACAGCTGATGTCAAAAACCCATCGGTAGTTTTCTCCGGTGGCTAATCCAGGTGCTGTTTGCGGTAACTCGATTTTGCTTAGGCCAGAGGTGTAGCTTTGGTCTATTTGAGTGCTGTAAACAACGTTGTCTGAGGTATCAAAGAGTTCAAAGCGGATGGATTTCGCGCTTTGAGTGTCTGGCAGCGAGAACCAGAAGGTTGGGTGCGCTTGGGCCGTCTTGCCTAATAGATTTCGAGGCATCACGGCGACTAAGGATTGCGTAGAGTCTTCGAAGCATGTTGTGCGGACGCCGCCGCTGATGCGTCTGCCGGGAAGTCCTTGTCTGATGGTTTGCTTGCTTTCCGCCGAGGCTGAAGAATTGATGGTGCCAAAGGCGATGGTGAGGCCACAGGTGAGGGCGATCGCTGATTTGGCTAAGAGAGAGGCGTTCATATGAATATTAAAGGTTAATTAACTGATGTGGTGCGAGTAGATGCCCCGATTTTCTGGGTGGGATGGCAAGCTCTGGCGACAGCCGAACAGGGTTATGCCGTGAGACTAAGGTTGTAGTGAAGCCCCTGTGTTGGCTATCTCTATGACGGTATCCGTTAGGGCGTTTATAGAGGACGCAGCTGATAGTTGGCCTAGGTTTTCTGAGTCTAAGAGCGCTGTCCACTGTGCTTCTAATTCAGTGGTGTCCTGGTTTGCAGCAGCGCGATCGCGATGTAGCTCGGATAGCGCTGTGAGCGTATCGTTCCAGGCAGTGAGTTCTTTGTACAGGGCCAATCGCTCTTGGCTGTTTGCCTGAGCCATCGTTTGTAGGAGTGATGGCTCAATAGCCAAACGTTCTATCCAACCCCAAACTACTAGGTCTGTCGCTCGGCTGTTGGGGTCGCAGACAACTGATAAATGCCACTTGTAGGTCTGGCTCTCATCTAGCTCAGGTGCAGTTTGGGGTAGTGCGATCGCGACTAAGTTAGCCTTTCCAGTAGGCTGCAGCGTTTGAGCATAGACGACTTCTTCGTCTTGATTCATCAGTGAAAACTCTATGCTGCGGTCGGGATTAATCGCTGGTAGCACAAACCAAAAACCAGGATGAGCTGCCACTGTCCGGCTCAGATTGTCTTCTGGCGTAAGGGCAATCACTTTTTGGTTCTCTTTTGCTTCCCCGCTGCTAAGTAAGCAGGCTGTACTTGGCGAGCGAGATCCCCCGCTGATGCGTCTGCCTGGTAAACCTTGTCTAATGTCATCAGTCTGGACAGTATTGGCGAGGCTAGATTCGCTAAGAACGCTGAGCGAGAGAAGCCCTCCGAGGAGAACAGTGGCTATCTTGAATGGTCTGGAGCGTTTCATAGTCGCGCCTTCGTCGGGGGTGGTACTAGGTGGTTGCCGAGAGTGTAGGGAAATCGGCCTTTGATTTAACGATTGGGCTGATTGTTCTATTCCTTTTATGTCTTAAAGGGTTTTATATACATTAGAGAATCGTGATTTTACGTAGCCGTTATTAAAGATTAGGTGCGATTAGCTTGCTGCGCGCTGCTGTGATGGGTTAGCAGTGGATGATTTTAAGCTTGATCCCATTGACTGGAGATACGGTCGCTGGCGACAATAGCAGGTACGAATTTTTATAAGGACAGCTATGGCCAGCATTCAGCCTACAAAAGTACCCAATATGGAGCGTCCTAAGAAAGGGTTTAATCAATATGCTGAGCAGCTTAACGGCAGGGCTGCCATGATCGGTATTGTTGGCTTAGTGCTGGTGGAGCTGATAACGGGGAAAGGGCTTTTGACGCTGTTGGGTTTGGCCTAGAAGCTAATTTGCCTGTGCAAGCTGGCACGAGAAAAGGCGCATACAGCTTATTGCTGCACGCGCCCTGATAGTTGAATAGCTTGACCGTAATCGCTGATTTCTCGCTGGTACGGCTATATTTTGCGAGGAAGCTAGGTTGAGTGTTCGCAAAGAATGCTCAACCTAATAGCCTTACCTATTTGTTCTCAGGTTCGGAGAACTCTGCGTCGATAACGTCGTCTTCCTCTGTAGACTCAGCAGATTCGGCACCGGGTTCGCTCGCATCGCCCACGCCGCCTTCGGTTTCACCCTGCTGATACAGGTTGCTGCTAAGCGCATACAGACCTTGCTGAAGCTCTTCCATACTGGACTCGATTTTCTCGAAGTCTTCGGCTGCTAGCGCTTCTTTAAGCGTTGCGATTTGACCTTCAATTTTCTCTTTGTCGTCAGCAGGAACCTTGTCGCCTAGCTCTTCTATCTGCTTCTCAGCTTGATACGCTAGGGAGTCGGCCTTATTCTTCATGTCGATGCGTTCGCGGCGCTCTTTGTCTTCACCCGCGTTGCTTTCTGCATCGCGCACCATTTGATCGACTTCGGTGTCGGAGAGCGTGGAAGCACCTGTGATGCTAATAGACTGCTCTTTGCCCGACCCTTTGTCTTTTGCGGTGACGTTGAGAATGCCGTTGGCGTCAATGTCGAAGATGACTTCGATTTGAGGGACGCCGCGCTGTGCGGGTGGAATGCCGTCTAGGCGGAACGTTCCGAGGCTCTTGTTGTCGTTAGACATTTCACGCTCGCCCTGAAGCACATGAATCTCTACGTTGGTTTGACCATCGACAGCCGTAGAGAACACCTCTGATTTTTTGGTTGGAATCGTGGTGTTGCGGTTGATGAGCTTAGTCATTACACCGCCAAGGGTTTCGACGCCCAGGGACAGCGGCGTAACGTCTAGCAGCAGAATGTCTTTGACTTCGCCTTTGAGGACGCCGCCCTGGATAGCTGCGCCAATCGCGACTACTTCGTCTGGGTTAACGCTTTGGTTAGGCGCTTTGCCGATGATCTTTTCGACCAGATTTTGGACGGCAGGAATACGAGATGAGCCACCTACTAGAACGACTTCATCAATGTCTGTTTTGCTGAGCTTGGCGTCTTTGAGCGCGTTTTGCACAGGGACACCGCAGCGGTCAATAAGATCAGAGCATAGCTCTTCGAACTTGGCGCGAGTCAAGGTGGTTTCTAAGTGCTTAGGCCCATCTTGAGTGGCGGTGATGAAGGGCAGGTTGACTTCTGCTTGGGTGACGCTAGATAGCTCGATTTTGGCTTTTTCAGCGGCTTCGGTTAAGCGCTGAAGGGCCTGCTTGTCTTTGCGCAGATCGATGCCTTCTTTGCCTTCAAAGTCTTTAGCGAGGTAGTCTACGATCTTTTTGTCGAAGTCGTCGCCGCCTAGGTGAGTATCACCGGAGGTTGCGAGTACTTCAAAAACACCGTCGCCGACTTCTAGGATGGAGACGTCGAATGTACCGCCGCCTAAGTCGAAGACGAGAATCGTTTCGTTGCTCTTTTTGTCTAGGCCGTAGGCAAGGGCGGCTGCGGTTGGCTCGTTGATGATGCGAAGAACTTCTACGCCCGCAATTTTACCGGCGTCTTTGGTGGCCTGGCGCTGGGAGTCGTTGAAGTAGGCCGGTACGGTAACGACGGCCTGAGTGACTTTTTCGCCAAGGTACTTGCTGGCATCGTCTACGAGCTTGCGCAGTACTTGGGCTGAAATCTCTTCGGGGGCGTATTGCTTGCCATCGGAGGTTTCGATTTTGACGCTGCCGCCAACGTTAGCCACTTTGTAGGGGACTTCGCTGGACTCGTTGCCAACTTCGTCCTGACGGCGACCGATGAAACGCTTGACTGAGTAGAGCGTGTTCTCGGGGTTCATGACTGCCTGACGCTTGGCAATTTGACCGACTAGGCGATCGCCATTTTTAGCGTAGGCCACGACAGATGGCGTTGTCCGAAAGCCCTCTGCGTTTGCAATAACGGCTGGCTTGCCGCCTTCCATGACGGCTACAACCGAGTTGGTGGTTCCAAGGTCAATGCCAACTACTTTTCCCATGTATATCTCCAGGGGTGAATAACTTAAGACTCTTTGTTCGATTTGGTTCGAAAAGGTTATTCCTATAGTGCTTAATGGAGGGCAGTTTGCTGAAGGGGGGGTTACCGAACCGGGCTATTCTACGAAGCGGCAAAGCCTCCGATTGCGCTTAGGCTGTTTGGGGTAATTCAGTCTTACTTCTGCCAGTTGGACAGGGCGCGTGATGACTACTGTAAAATTTGATGGTCTAACGAAAAATCAACCTTTGCGTTGTCTAAACCGTTGGCGAGGTAATCGCCTTGAAAGGCGTCTTGGAGTCCTTCAGGTAGGCTGAACTGCGGCTTCCATCCTAAATCTGCTTTGGCTTTGCTAATGTCGGTAAAAAAATGCTGAACGCGCATAGGGAAGGCTTTCTTTTTGCCAAAGTCGAAGTCTTTAGGATCGTAGTGGACGATTTCAATAGAGTCGGCGTCTTTGCCTACCACCGCAGCGCAGGCCTTAGCTAATCCGTCGAAAGTGACGGCTTTTTCTCCAGAGATATTGTAAATTTGCCCAATGGCCTTGGCGTTGCCGAGGACGGAAACCATTGCAGCGGCTAAGTCTTGGCAGTGGCCAAGATGGGTGAGGGCCATGCCGCTACCAGGAATAGGGATGGGGCGATCGCGCACAAGGCGGTCAAAGAACCACTGCTCTAATGGATTGTAGTTTTGCGGCCCATAGATATACACGGGGCGGATAGCGGTAAAAGGAATGCCGCTGCTTTTTAAGTAGTCTTCGGTGTGGTGTTTGCCTTTGTGGCGGCTGTTGGGATCTACTGGGTCGCCTTCTACGTGGGGCATCTGATCGCTTTTGGCGTAGACGCCAGCGGAACTGACGTAGATGTAGTGCTGAAGTTGGCCTTTGAAAAGATCGGCGAGCGGCTGCGTATGGGCGAGTTCGCGGCCGTTGTTGTCGTAGATGGCATCGAAGGAGCGGCCTGCAAGGGCAGATTTTAAGGAGGTTGGGGAAGTGCGATCGCACACAATCGTCTCCAGTCCATCCACAGGCGCAGGATGATTTCCCCGATTGAGCAGCACGACCTCATGACCGGCTTCTACAAGCTGCCGAGTGAGATAGACCCCGATAAATCTCGTGCCGCCGATGACTAAAATTCGCACTGCTTTTGCATCCTTTTGCTTGACCTACCTAGTGCTAAGAATACAGGGCAAGACGGACGGATTTCCACGCGCAGGATTGGCTAGAGAAAGTGTAGGTCAGAAAATCGGCTGATAAGCATAGTCTATCAGCGTCATAAACACCTTTAATTTATGCAACAGAACGTTGAGAGAATACTTCAAGTATTTGAAATAATTGTTTACTGAAAGCGGGATAAATTATTTCAATTTGTGTCTTGAGCCGCCAAAAGCCCTTTGAGACAAGGATTTCTGGTAAAACAATACACAGGCTGAAAAACCCGTGGTGGTATGCAAAAAGCATGGTTGCCTCGATTATGTCGTTTTGCAAATATTTGTTTCGCTTGAGAAATAAGTCAGTTTGCAAGGCGTTAGCTTAACTGCGACACGCGAAGATAAAGGCGTGCGCGCTGCCCGTTAAAACGGCATCTCGTTTAGACATTTCACTGTAGGAGCTCACTGCATGTTTACTCAGGTTCGCCCTGACATTAGACACATCGCCCCCGATAATCTCGGCGAGCGGTATCTGGTCAAAGTTGTCTACGTCGTACTAGAGCCTCAGTATCAAAGCTCTCTGTCTGCGGCAGTGCGCTCGATTAACGAAAATAATTCTCAGATGGCCGTGGAAATTAGCGGCTATCTGATTGAGGAATTGCGCAACGCAGACAACTTTGAAGCGTTTAAGCGCGATATTGCAGAGGCAAATATTTTCATCGGCTCGCTGATTTTTGTGGAAGAGCTAGCTGAAAAGGTGGAAGCAGCGGTAAAGCCCCATCGCGATCGCCTAGATGCAGCCGTAGTATTTCCCTCCATGCCGCAGGTAATGCGCCTGAACAAGCTGGGCAGCTTCAATATGGCTCAGCTCGGCCAGTCTAAGAGCGTAATTGGCGACTTTATGAAGAAGCGCCGTAAGAAAGACGGCAGCGGCTTTGAAGACGCCATGCTAAAGCTGTTGCGGACGCTGCCCAAAGTGCTGAAGTATCTGCCGATTGAGAAGGCGCAGGACGCTCGCAACTTTATGCTGAGCTTTCAGTACTGGCTTGGCGGTTCGGCAGAGAACCTGGAAAACTTTCTGCTGATGCTGTCCGACCGCTATGTGCTGCCGGACAAAGAGATTGAAGGTGCGCCTAAAGACGACGGGCTGACCTTTAATCAGCCGGTGACCTATCCCGATACGGGTATTTGGCATCCGCTAGCGCCCACGATGTTTGAAGACGTGCGCGAGTATTTGAACTGGTACGACTCGCGAAGTGATATTCCCGAAATCTCTCGCAATCCAAACGCGCCCTGTGTCGGCATCGTGCTGCAGCGAACTCACCTGGTGACTGGCGATGAGGCTCATTATGTTTCGATCGTCCAGGAGCTTGAGTATAAAGGATCGCGAGTTATTCCTGTATTCGCGGGTGGCTTAGACTTTTCGAAACCAGTTGAAGAATTCTTTTATGACCCGCTCAATCCTGACGAGGCAATTGTTGATTCTGTTGTTTCTCTAACCGGCTTTGCGCTAGTGGGTGGCCCTGCTCGTCAGGACCATCCCAAGGCGATTGACGCACTGAAGCGACTAAACCGGCCTTATATGGTGTCTTTGCCACTGGTTTTCCAGACGACGGAAGAGTGGGAAGCGAGTGACCTTGGTTTGCACCCAATTCAGGTCGCCTTGCAGATGGCGATTCCTGAGCTAGATGGCGCGATTGAGCCGATTATTATGTCGGGTCGCGATGGGATGACCGGGCGAGCGATTACGCTGCAAGATCGGGTGGAGGCGATTTCGACAAGGGCGCTGAAGTGGGCGCGGTTGCGCAAGCTGCCTAGAGTCGATAAAAAGCTGGCGATTACGGTGTTTAGCTTTCCGCCAGATAAAGGCAACGTGGGTACGGCGGCGTACCTGAACGTGTTTGGCTCCATCTATCGGGTGATGGAAGAGATGAAGGAGAAAGGCTACAGCATTGATGAGATGCCTGAGTCTGCGGAAGAGCTGATGCAGCTTGTGATTCACGATGCGAGAGCGCAGTTTAACAGCCCTAACTTGAATATTGCGCACAAAATGTCGGTTGCAGAGTATGAGGAGCTAACGCCCTATTCTGAGCGGCTAGAAGAGAACTGGGGGCCACCGCCTGGACAGCTGAATACTGACGGACAGAATCTGTTGGTTTACGGTAAGGCGTTTGGCAACTTGTTTATTGGCGTACAGCCAACTTTTGGCTACGAAGGCGATCCGATGAGACTGTTGTTCTCTCGTTCGGCGAGTCCTCACCATGGCTTTGCGGCGTACTATACCTATTTAGAGAAAATCTGGAAGGCGGATGCGGTTCTGCATTTTGGTACGCATGGCTCGCTGGAGTTTATGCCCGGTAAGCAGATGGGCATGTCTAGCAAATGCTATCCAGATAATTTGATTGGCAATACGCCAAACCTGTATTACTACGCGGCGAATAATCCTTCTGAGGCAACGATTGCGAAGCGTCGAGGATATGCTTCGACGATTAGCTATTTGACGCCTCCGGCTGAGAATGCGGGGCTGTATAAGGGATTGAAAGAGCTGAGTGATTTGATTGGCTCTTATCAGACGCTAAAAGAGGGTGGTCGGGGACTGCCCATTGTGAATGCGATTGTTGAGAAAGCCCGGCAGGTGAATCTTGATAAGGACATTGAGCTGCCGCCTGAAGATGCGGGCGGCTTGAGTAAGGAAGAGCGCGATACGCTAGTGGGCAAGGTTTACATCAAGCTGATGGAGATTGAGTCTCGGCTGTTGCCCTGTGGGTTGCACGTGGTGGGTAAGCCGCCGACTGCGGAAGAGGCGATCGCAACGCTTGTAAATATTTCGGCATTAGATCGCGCTGAAGAAGAACAGAAGAGTTTGCAGCGAATTATTGCTGAGAGTATCGGTCGCGATATTGATGAGATTTATAAGGAGAGCGATCGCGGCAACTTAGAAGACGTGCAGCTCCTATATGACATCAACAGCGGTGTGCGAGCGGCTGTCACTGCAATGGTCGAAGAACAAATCGATCAGGAGGGCCGAATCTCTAAAAAGACGATGCTCTCGATGTTTAACTTCGGCGGTGCTAAAGACCCTTGGACAAAGGCACTGCACGACTCGGGCTATACAAAGGTAGAAAACGATGCGCTGAAGCCGCTGTTTGAGTTCTTGCAATATTGCCTAAAGCAGATTGTTGCAGATAACGAACTCGACTCGCTGCTTCGCGCCTTAGACGGCGAGTATATTTTGCCTGGCCCTGGCGGCGACCCCATTCGTAACCCGGATGTGCTGCCCACTGGCAAGAACATGCACGCGCTCGACCCGCAGTCTATTCCGACTTCGGCAGCGGTACAGTCTGCAAAGATTGTGGTCGATCGCCTGTTGGAGCGGCAGAAGGCTGAAAATAACGGTGCGTATCCTGAGACGATTGCCACAGTGCTTTGGGGCACGGATAATATCAAAACCTACGGTGAGTCTTTGGCTCAGATGATGTGGTTTGTGGGCGTGAAGCCGGTGCCGGATTCGCTGGGTCGGATGAACAAGCTGGAGCTGATTTCGCTCGAAGAGCTAGGTCGACCTCGGATTGACATTGTAATTAACTGTTCGGGCGTGTTCCGCGATTTGTTTGTGAACCAAATGGCGCTGTTAGACCGGGCGGTGAAGATGGCAGCTGAGGCGGAAGAGCCTTTGGAAATGAACTTTGTGCGCAAGCATGCGATGGATCAAGCTGAAGAGTTTGGGTTGTCTTTACGCGATGCGGCGACGAGAATTTTCTCAAATGCTTCAGGCTCTTATGCGGCGAACGTGAATTTGGCGGTGGAGAACAGCAGCTGGGAGGAGGAGCAGGAATTGCGCGATATGTATCTGGCGCGGAAGTCTTTTGCCTTTAACTGCGACAATCCGGGGATGATGGAACAGTCTCGCGGATTGCTAGAAGCTTCTTTGAAGACGGCGGACGTGACTTTCCAGAACCTGGATTCTTCTGAAATCTCTTTGACGGATGTGTCTCACTACTTTGACTCTGACCCGACTAAGGTGGTGGCAAGTTTGAGAGATGACGGGAAGAAACCGACTTCGTTTATTGCGGATACGACGACCGCGAATGCTCAAGTGCGATCGCTCTCTGAAACCGTCCGCTTAGATGCTCGCACCAAACTGCTGAACCCTAAGTGGTACGAGGGCATGCTCTCTAACGGCTACGAAGGCGTCCGCGAACTCTCCAATCGCTTGGTAAACACAATGGGTTGGTCGGCGACGGCTGATGCGGTGGATAACTGGGTGTATGAGGACACGAATGATACGTTCATTAACGATCCAGAGATGTGTAAGCGGCTGATGGATTTGAACCCAAATTCGTTCCGGCGAATGGTGACGACGCTGCTAGAAGTGAATGGTCGCGGTTACTGGGAGACGAGCGATGAGAATATTGAGAAGCTTCAGGAACTGTACGAGGAAGTGGAGAATCGGATTGAAGGGGTTGAATAAGCCTTTGATATTTTGATGATGCCTGGAGAAGGAGTGGGTGAAAGCCTGCTCCTTTTTGCCTCGAATGCCGAGTCTAGAAATTGAACTCAATGTTTTGCTGTTGCTGGTTGTCGCTTTATAAAAGGTGATGAGAGGAAAGGGTAATTAGAGACGCAAATGGCTGAAGACAATGCTCGCTATGAGAAGGGTTGGGAGACTATTAAGCGCATCTATGGCGATGTGGGCGAAGAGGTGCTGGAGTCTGTAAGAAGCGTTTCGCCAGATCTCGCTCGCTATACGATTGAGTTTCCGTTTGGGGATGTGTATGCTCGGCCTGGGCTAGATTTGAAGTCTAGAGAGATTGCCACGATTGCGGCGCTGACGACGTTGGGAAATTCGCCTCGGGAGCTGAGAGCGCATATTCATGGGGCGCTGAACGTGGGCTGTACGAGGGAAGAGGTGGTAGAAGTGATCATTCAGATGGCGGTTTATGCGGGCTTTCCGGCGGCGATCAATGGAATTGCAGCGGCTAAAGATGTGTTCGCGCAGCTGGATAAGAAGTAAGCATTGCCTGTAGGCAGCAGGCGCATTTGAGTCATTTTGAGCTTTTAGTATCGACTATTTCTCAGGGAAATCTCACGCAGCATAGGGATTGTTTCTGATTTAATCGTTCATGGACTGATGGATTGCTTGGCTCGTTTGCACAACAATTTTCTGATGCGTTCTACTGCTTTTTGAGTTTGACTAGTGTATGGAACTTTCGACTGCCCTGACTTGGGTGCTTTTGGCTGGCTATGGTGGCCTGATTTTTTGGTTGGTGAAGAAAACTACGCCGGTAAAGGTGTCTGCGGGTGAGTTTTTTGGGGGAGAGTCTAGAGCGGGGCAGCCGCCGGGACTGTGGCTGGTGGTTTCGAGTGCGGCGATTTCCTGGATTTTTGCGAAGTCGATTGATAATGCGGCGAGCTTGGGGAGTGCGTTTGGAATTACGGGCGGGATTGGCTATTCGATTTATTACCTGAGCTTTGTGACGGCGGCGATCGCACTTTACCTGCTGCGCACCAAGGGCGGCTACACCTCCATTGCGGATTTTTTGGTGAGTAAATATGGCCGTACCTGCGCCAGATTGTTCTTGTTGGCTATTTCTATTCGTTTACTCAATGAGGTTTGGTCGAATACAAAAGTCTTTTCACTTTACTTTGGGGCGGAAGGGAGCGGCGGATATTGGCTTGCAGCTGCCTTGGTGACGGCGTTTACGGTTTACTACAGCTTAATTGGCGGACTGCGCTCTAGTTTGCTTACTGATAGCGCGCAGATGATTTTGGCTGCGGTTTTGCTAGTGGTGATTTTGGTGGTGCTAGGGCCGGGATTGGCCAGTACCGGACTGCCGGTGGTTGATTCGGAAACGTCTTTGGCGGGATTGACTTTTTGTGGACTCGCGTTTGTGCAGGTGCTGAGCTATCCCTTTCACGACCCGGTGATGACCGATCGCGCGTTTATTACTTCGCCTAAAACAATGTTTAAGGGATTTTTGCTGGCTGGGCTAATTAGCGGCAGCTTTATCTTTCTCTTTAGCTTTGTAGGGCTCTATGCGCGGGCTAATGGCGTAGAGGGTAATCCCAGTTTGATGGTGCCTGCGCTGTTTGGCTTGCCGATGCTGCTGATATTTAATGCGATTATGCTGACGAGCGCTGGATCTACGCTGGACTCGACGTTTTCTAGCGTGGCGAAGCTAGGAGCGAGAGATTGGAATAATCGGCAGAGTGCGCCGACTGAGCGGCAGGCGCTGTTGGGCCGATGGTGGATTGTGGCGATCGCGCTATTGGGAAACTTGCCTCTACTCAGCCTGTATATGGGCGAGAGAGTTGGCCCGGCGGTTATTCAGGCGACGACCATTAGCGGCACGATGGTGATGGGCCTGGCGCCTATCTTTTTGCTGGCGTTTATCCGCAGAGCGGGTGCGCTGAGCTTTCATCTGGCTTTTTGGCCGGGGCTGAGCTTTGGCATTATCAGGGTGGTTGAAAGTGCGACTGGAAACAACATTTTTCCGACTGCGCTGGCGCTGGGCAGCGGTAAGTATGCGATTGATTTGGGGGTGAATGTGTATGGCCTGCTGATTTGCGTGGGGGGTTATCTGCTGGGGGCGGCGCTGAGTGGAGGGACTCAAACGACGAAATCTCAAGACGATACGTTTTCTGCGCAAAGAACAACAACTGCACCGAGACTGTAGCGATCTGAACTGTAGTGATCTGAACTGTAGCGATCTGAGATGATTGGATTAAGACGGGTGGCGATCGCCATTCGCGTCGCGCGTTAGGAAATAGCGCGTTAGAAAAAAGAGCTGTAGGGATTGCTATGAGAACTTATTCCAAGTGGACGCTGATGCGATTTTGGACGGCTGCCTTACTTCTCATTTCGACTGTTTTAGCCGCGCCAAAGGTTTTACCCGCTAACGCGCTGTCGTCTTCTATGATGGCAGCGCCTGCCGTTTTCTGGCAGAGTATGGCCAAGACCAGCGGGGATAAGCAAGTGCTACATGCCTATAAGAATCAGCTATCGAACGTTATTGTAGAGGACGTGTCGGGAACGGTGGATAAGCTGCTGACGGACGATTTAGAAGGGTCTCGACATCAGCGGTTTATTTTGCGCGTGACGCCTGGGCATACGGTGCTGGTGGTGCACAATATTGATTTGGCTCCGAGGGTGAATGATTTGCGTGAGGGCGATCGCCTATCGGTAAAGGGCGAGTATGAATGGAATGATCGGGGTGGTCTGATTCACTGGACGCACCGCGATCCGAATAGTCGGCATGAAGATGGCTGGATTATTCACGGAAACGTTCGCTACGAGTAAGGTTTAAATTGTTTTGGTAGCGCTTTGATTTTTGTCACGTTGAAATAACTTAGGTTAAAACAAGGATCGCTAGGTGCTACTTTTAGCAGTGGTGTTGACGGCAGTGGTGCTGATACCCGTTTCACTACCCACTCAGTAGAGCCTTGTGATATGGATTCTAGCCTGATTCTGTCGAATGTGCTGACGCCGCCAGTGCTGTTCTTTTTCGTTGGTTTGACGGCTGTACTGGTTAAGTCCGATCTGGAAATTCCGCAGCCGATTCCCAAGCTGTTTTCGCTTTACTTGCTGCTGTCTATTGGGTTTAAAGGTGGGCACGAGCTGCATGAAAGCGGACTGACTTCGGAAGTTGCCAGCGCTTTGATTGCAGCCGTGGCGGTCGCGGCTATTGTTCCGGTTTATTCCTACTTTATTTTGCGGCTGAAGCTGGATATTTATAACTCGGCTGCGATCGCGGCTACTTATGGATCTATCAGCGCCGTTACCTTTGTAACTGCTAGCTCTTTTCTGACGCGCATCGGCGTTGACTACGGCGGACATATGGTGGCGGCCTTGGCCTTGATGGAGTCGCCCGCTATTATCGTGGGACTGCTGCTGGTGAGAGTTTTTATAAATCGAGAGAAAGCGGCGGCGGGCGGAGAGAAAGAAGCTTTTCCCTGGGGTGAGGTGCTGCGCGAGTCTTTTTTGAATGGCTCGGTTTATTTGCTAGTAGGTAGTTTGCTGGTGGGACTGATTACCCGAGAAGAAGGCTGGAACAGCGTGAAGCCTTTTACTGGCGATATGTTTTATGGCGTTTTGACGTTTTTTCTGCTGGATATGGGCTTAGTTGCAGCTCGCCGGCTAAAGGATCTACGTGAAGGCGGCCCGTTCTTAATTGGCTTTTCGGTGTTGATGCCGATTTTTAACGCATTGGTGGGCATTGGGATTGCAAGTTTGCTGGAAATGACGCCAGGAAATGCGCTGCTGTTTTCTGTACTGTGCGCGAGCGCGTCGTACATTGCGGTGCCTGCTGCGATGCGGATGACGGTGCCGGAGGCCAACCCGAGCCTTTATATTTCGATGGCGCTGGCGCTAACGTTTCCATTCAATATCATTATTGGCATTCCCATTTACTATCAAATCATCCAGTATTTTTGGGGATTGGCCTAGGTCCCTGTTAGCTAACCGTTAGGCAACCGTAAGGAGATTATTTTTTGGCAGCGCGGGTGATTTTCTGTTGAACGAAATAAGGATATAAGAAATATGCAGACTGTAAAACGCCTTGAGATTATCGCCTCTTCTGCTGAGCTGCCTAAGCTAATTGAAAAGCTCGACGCGGCGGGTGTGCCTGGCTATTCTATTATTCGCGATGTGGCGGGCAAAGGCCAAGATGGTAGGGTTTCTACCGATTCTGACTTTACGTCCTCGGCGCTTAGTAATATTTATATTCTGTCGTTTTGTAGTGAGGCGCAAGCTGAGGACGTATTGACTAGGATTCGTCCGGTCTTAACGCGATATGGCGGCGTTTGCTATTTTTCTGATGCGATAAAAGCAGTGGTTTAGTTTATCCGGGCAGTCCTGTATCGGTGGAGGCTGCTGCGGTTAGATAGAGAGAATGACCGCAATGAGAACACCGGCTAGCGCTAAGGCAAAAAAGATGGCATATTCTACTCTGTAGTTGAGGCTTTTGATGACGAAGGCGATCGCAATGATGAGGATTGCAATTCCGATGTAGATTGCAATATCGGTGCCTTGGCTGATGAGCGGATCGGATCTGCCGTCTGGTTCTGGGGACTGGGCGAGCGTGGGGATGAGTGCCGCTGTGGGTGCGAGAATGCTGCTGAGGTGCTTCATGCTGGTTTGGCTGCTGCGGTGGGTTTAGCGTATGTTCGCAGGTGGACAACAAAGCTGTTGGAGTCTAAAACAGCCGTAGCTATCCCCATCGTTCTCCTAATGCTATTTTGACTAGCGGCTAGATTCCGCGAGTATTGAGATAAATGGCATAGAGGCTGCCCCCGGCGGCGATGAACAAACGGTTGCGCTCACGTTCTCCGAAGGTGAGATTTGCACAAATTTCAGGAATAAAGATCTTCCCTAAGTAGGTAGCATCAGGCGTATAAATTTGAACGCTATCTTCAGAGCTGACGAAGAGATGTCCGGCTCTATCTATGCAAAGGCCGTCTGGCTGGCCGGGGTTAATCTCTGCAAACTTTCGACCGTTTTCGAGATGCTCATTGACAACATCAAACGTTCGAACATCGTGAAACAGCGCGGGGTTTTCGAACGCGGATGTATCTGAAACGTATAGCTGCTGCTCATTTGGACTAAAGGCTAAGCCGTTGGGACGGCACATATCGGTGACGACTGCTGTCATCTCATGGGTAGCTGGATCGAAGCGATAAACGTAGCTGCCTGGCTGTTCTTGCTCGCCGCCACAGCCCTGATTTGCCTGCGTGAGTCCAAAGGGCGGGTCGGTAAACCAAAGGGTGCCATCGCTTTTTGCCGTGATGTCATTGGGACTGTTGAGGCGTTTGCCCTGGTAGCGATCGACTAGGATGCGCCATTCGCCGTCAAAATCTTGCCGAACAATCGCCCGGTGGCCGTGAGAGCAGGCGACGATGCGGCCTTCTAAGTCGAGCGCGTTGCCGTTTTGGTAGCTAGAAGATGCTTGGTAGAGGCTGACCTTTCCAGCTTTCCATTGGAGTAGGCGATCGCCAATGACATCACTCCAAATCAGGCTATCGTCTGCGGGAATATAGACCGGGCCTTCGCTATGCTGGCCGCCGCTATAGAGCTGTTTAAGCTCAGCTTCTGAGGGAACGAGATTGTAAAAGCGAGAATCGTATACATCAAACTTTGCGGCGGTCTGGGGTGAGTCCACGGCTGTTCCCTTTGGGCCTCTACAGCATGTCTTAAAGGTGTTCTACAACGAGATAATTGAATGATATCTCGGCGTGGGACGTTCGATCTAGTTAAGCTCTACGCCTATGGGCGCAGGGATGATGGGCGCGACTACCCGCTGCCTGCCCACAAACTCTTTGCCCACAAACGGAGAGGTCATCGCGGAGAGCAGTCCGCCGTAGTCGAGGCCGAAGTTCACCTCATCGCCAATTTGTAGCGGGTGGTTTTCGCTGTCTAGAATGATGTGATCGCTGCTAGCGCCTAAAATCTCTAAGCTGCGCTCAGATTTTAGGCCGGCGGTTAAGACATCCTGTCTGCCTAGCGCGACGATTGAGCGCTGCCGAATACCTCGGTCTTTGAACTTGGGAATGTCTCCAAAGGCGTCCTGACAAATTTCGCCGAAGGGAAGTGAGGCTTTTTCTTTGGCCTCAATGACTTCGGCGACTAGCTGAAAGGTGTGCTGGTGCAAGCCGGGAATAGCTTGTCTGCCGACGGTTTCGCAACCTAAGAGAATGGATTCTCCAATTCGAAGATTGTTGATCTCTCCAATGGACTGGCCGGAATTAGCCCATTCGTAATTGGCTGAGTTGCCGCCAGAGATAACCTCTAGCTTGATGCCTAACTCGCTTTGAACAATGTTCACTAATTCGGACAGCATGTTCATGTTTCTTTTGTTTGGCTTGACGCCGCCGTAGCAGGCTAGATTGCAGCCAATGCCGGTGACCTTAAGGTTGGGTAGCAAAAGCGTTTTTCTAACAAACTGCACTAAGTCGCAGGGGAGAACGCCTTCGCGTAAATCGCCTAGCTCTACCATGATGATGACTTTATGGATTTTGCCTTGATCTTTGGCGTGGTAAGAGAGCTTTTCGAGCGTTTTTAGCTCTGTATTGAGGCTGATGTCTGCGTTTTTAACGACAGCCTCAGCCTGACTGGGTGCGGTTCGCAACAGCACAAGCTGGGCAGATATTCCGGCTTGCCGCATTCTTTTAATATTTTCGATGCGCGAGTCGGCGATGAACTGGACGCCGCCTGCAATCATTGCTTGCGCGATCGCAGGTTCTCCTAGTACTGCCTTGGAAACGCCCATCAGAGAAATTCCCTTTTGGCCGTAAAAGTTGCATAGCAGACGGGCATTCTCTTGAATTTTAGAGAGAGAAATCTCTATTCTGGGCAGACACAGCTTCATTTTATGTTCAGACGGTGAGATCTGATGGGTTGCCAATATGGAGATGGCAGGAAAGATGGCAGGTTTATTTCGAGGCGTTGGTCTGTTTTAGCTTTTGCTCCAATTCTGGAAACCGATCGGCGAGTGCTTGTACAAGCTTTTGAGCGCCGTTGCTCAGTACGTCTGTAGTGGGTAGCTCGAACTGTTTTTCGTAGCGGTCTATGACGGTGGGTATTTCGCTGGGGGAAAGTCCTTCGTGGCTCAGTGCGATCGCGATTACTTTTGCCGAAGAAATATCTTCAATGAGCTGAATCTCCCGCTCTACGGTTGGCATGGGCAAGTTGGGAAAATCGCAGCGGGTTTTTCTCGCCGGAGGATGCTGAAGAATAACGCCATTCGGTAGCGCACCCTTAAGGATGCCCAGAGAACTCATAAAGGCCGGATGGCTGACGGCGCTTTGTCCTTCTACCAGGATGATATCGGGGCTTTCTTGCTTGAAGGCACTCACCACGGCATTTTCTATTTCGCCAATGACAAACTGAGAAACCAGTGCGTCCATACAAACGCCATACTTGGCTCCCTGCATTAGGTTGGTCTGTCCGGTGGCCACTAGGATTGAATGAACGCCCGCCGCGTTTAGCGCTTTGTTTAGTTCGATGGCGGTGGTCATTTTTCCACAGGCGCAGTCGGTGCCGAGTAGGGCGATGACGGGGATAGTGACCTGGGCGATCGCACCTGTGAACACGTGCAAATTTTCTAGCTTCGGCGGCTTACGAATATCTCTAATTTCGACGTTGTACTGCTTGGCTGCTGCTGCAAACTCGGCGTCTTCGGAGAAAAACTGATGAAGCCCGTTGACGATATCCATACCCTGTTTCATGGCCTCTAGTATCAGCCCCCTTTCTTCGGGCAAGATGGAGGCTTCTAGAGGGGCTTTGCCGTAGATGTAACAGTCTGGCGGGCCGGGTAGATGCCTTAGCGCATCTTTAAGATCGGCAAAAATGGGGATGTTTTTTGGTGCTCTCCTAGCGCTTCTCCGGCGTCTTGGCCTGCGAGGGCGCTGTCTAATATGCCGACAATTTTGTAGCGCTCGGAGTGGCGAACCAGTCCGTTGGAGGTTTTCCCATCTACCTGGGCGAACTGTTGCTCGCAGTAGACTAGCGCCGTTTGGGTCGCTGTTTGGGAGGGTGCCGTTTCGATGGATTTATCCTGACGAATGCCCTGAGCATATCTGCCAGACCGTTCGCTGGCACGCTTCTATAATCAGTACGTGGTGAATTCTTTGACAGAACCTGAATGGTAACATACATTACATTTTTGGTCTTGCAGCCCTTGGCAATCTATGTCTGTGTGAATAGGCGATATGAATAGAAGATGGTTCGCTAGTTTGTTTGCTAAGGCTGTGGGTGCGGCTGTTTGTTTAGGGCCGCTGAGCTGTCGCCAGGAGCCTTTAGCCAAGGCGCATAGAGAGACTGTCGAAGAGACTATTGATCTGACGGTTTCGGTGGCGGCTAGCCTGCAAAAGGTGATGGAAAGCGTGAAGCTGGCTTATCAGCAGCAGGCGCCGAAGGTTATGATTACCTATAACTTTGGGGCCTCTGGGTCGCTGACTCAACAGATTGTTCAGGGCGCACCGGTGGATGTTTTTTTGTCGGCTTCTGCTGATTGGATGGATGCGTTAGATGAACAGAGTTTGGTATTGAAGACTTCTCGTAAAATACTGTTGGAAAATGAGCTGGTTTTAGTGGTGCCTGCATCGGACACAGAGACGGTTAGTTTTGAGGAGATGAAGACCGATCGAATTGAGAGAATTGCCATAGGAGAACCGGATAGCGTTCCGGTTGGGCAGTATGCGAAAGAATCGCTGCTGGCGATGGGGTTGTTTGAGGTGGTGCAACAAAAGCTGGTGCTGGGAAAAGATGCGCGGCAGGTTTTGTCCTATGTAGAGACGGGCAGTGTGGCGGCGGGGCTGGTTTATTCGACGGATGCTTTGGCTTCGGAGCTTGTGCGCGTGGTGGCGACCGTTCCGGCTGACGATCATTCTCCTATTGTGTATCCGGTGGCGGTGATGGCCGCGAGTAAGCAGGCTGCGGCGGCGCAGGCGTTTGTGGATTTTTTGTCTGGCGGCGTGGCGATGAAGATTTTTCGAGCGGGTGGGTTTGAGCTTGTTGAATAATGAGCTGGCTTTACTGGTGGACTTTCCAGAAGATTTGACGCCGCTGTGGATTTCGATTAAAAGTGCGATCGCGTCTACTTTGATCACGTTTGTGCTAGGACTTTTGGCGGCCCGCTGGATGACAAGCCGTGCCTGGGCAAGTTCTACGAGAGGGCGTTTTTTAGGGCTGATTGACGGCATTTTTACGCTGCCGCTAGTTTTGCCGCCAACGGTTGTGGGCTTTTTGCTGCTGCTGCTGCTGGGTCGAAACAGTCCGATAGGACAACTGCTTGAACTGCTGGGGATTTCTATTATCTTCACTTGGGCGGCGGTGGTGATAGCTGCGACGGTTGTTTCTTTTCCGCTGATGTACAAGACTTCGCTGGCCGCGTTAGAACAGGTCGATCCGATGTTGGTGAGTGCGGCTCGGACGCTGGGTGCTTCGGAATGGCGAATCTTTTGGCAGATTTTGCTGCCGCTGACCTGGCCGGGACTTCTGGCGGGGACAATTCTCTCTTTTGCGCGATCGCTAGGAGAATTTGGGGCAACGCTGATGGTGGGGGGCAGCATTCCTGGGGTTACGCAGACGGTGCCGATTGCGCTCTTTTTTGCCGCAGAGTCGGGGCAGATGGGGGTGGCGCTCGCTTGGGTGTTGGTGATGGTGGCGGTTTCGTTAGGGGCGATCGCGCTGATCAATCTCGCGGGTAGAAATAAGCAGACAGGGGCTAGTCCTAGTCGCCTTGTTAGGCAAGGATTTAATTTTATCTATTTTGGCCGTTTTAACATCGATTTTTCTCAAAATTTGCGAGCTGCGTTTGACTCTGCTACTAGGAGAGAAGTGCCCGAGCTGATAGTTGATATTAGCCGAACGCTGCCAACGTTTCGGCTAGATGCTAGCTTTGGCGCTGGGCCTGCGCCGCTGGGGATTTTGGGAGCGTCGGGGTCGGGGAAGAGCTTGACGCTGCGCTGTATTGCAGGACTAGACACGCCTACGGAGGGAAAGATTGTGCTGAATGGGCGAGTTTTATTCGATTCGAAGGCGGGCGTGAATGTGGATGTGTGCGATCGCAAGGTTGGCTTTGTCTTTCAAAACTACGCGCTGTTTCCGCATCTTACGGTGGCGCAGAATATTGCTTTTGGGATGCAGGCGACGCCTCGAAGGGTGCGGGCAGCGCGGGTGGCTAGCTATTTGGAGACGATGGAACTAGCGGGATTAGGCGATCGCTATCCGCATCAGCTTTCGGGCGGGCAGCAGCAGCGAGTGGCGCTAGCTAGAGCATTGGCGATTCAGCCGGAGATTCTGTTGCTGGATGAACCGCTGTCTGCGCTGGATACTTATTTGCGCAGCCAGATTGAAAAGCTGCTGATTCAGACGCTGGCAGACTACGCAGGGGTGACGCTGTTTGTGACGCATAAGCTGGAGGAAGCCTATCGAGTTTGTTCGAATTTATTAGTGCTTTTGGACGGTAAGATTTTAGCAAACGATACGAAAGAACAGATTTTTCGCCATCCGCCTACGCTCGCGGTGGCGCAGGTGAGTGAGTGTAAGAACTTTTCGCGGGTTTGCCAGGTAGGCGATCGCACTATAGAGGCTACAGACTGGAACTGTCGGCTAGCAGTTTCGCCTGTGCCGCCCGGTACTTGTTGGGTAGGGGTTCGCGCTCATCATCTTCAGTTCTCAAAAACGCCGGATGCTGTTAATACATTTCCAGGATGGGTTGCGATGACGAGTGAAACCCAACACCGGATTACGCTTTACATTAAGCTTCACCACCGGCCAACGTCCGCTCGGGACTATCATTTGCAGGCCGAAGTTTATCGAGAGAAGTGGGAGAGATTGAAGGTTAAGGATCTGCCTTTGTACGTGCGGCTCGATCCGGCCTATTTAATGCTCATGTCCAGTTAGAAAGGGCGTTTAGAAAGAGTGTCAATCTTTCGGCGGATGGATGTCTAAATGTGCGATCGCCCGATAATTAGAGATTATTGACAAAATTGGAAAATTTTTATGGAAAAGCGCAAGCTGGGCACTCAGGGGCTGGAAGTTTCGGCGCTGGGTCTGGGCTGCATGGGCATGTCTGAGTTTTATAACAACGATAGCCGCGATGATGATGAGTCGATTGCTACTATCCACCGGGCGCTGGAGCTAGGCGTGACGCTGCTGGATACGGCGGATATGTATGGCAGCGGTGAGAACGAGAAGCTGGTGGGAAAAGCGATTGCAGATCGGCGCGATCGCGTTATCCTGGCTACTAAATTTGGTATTTTGCGCGGCGAAGATTCGGGCTTTAGAGGCTTTAGCGGCAAGCCTGAGTATTTGCGTAAAGCCTGCGATGATTCTTTGCAGCGTCTGGGCGTGGACGTGATTGATTTGTATTACTTGCACCGGGTTGACCCGGAAGTGCCCATTGAGGATACGGTGGGGGCAATGGCGGAACTGGTGGAGCAGGGTAAGGTGCGCTATTTAGGGCTTTCTGAGGCCTCTGCTGAGACGATTCGCCGCGCCGACCAGGTGCATCCGATTAGCGCCTTGCAAACGGAGTATTCTTTGTGGAGCCGCGATCCAGAAGATAAGATTTTGCCGATGGTGCGCGAGTTGGGAATTGGGTTTGTGCCTTACAGCCCGCTGGGGAGAGGCTTTTTGTCTGGACAGTTCGAGAGTCCTGATGATTTTCCGGCCGGAGACTATCGGCGCAACTCGCCGCGCTTTCAAGGTGAGAATTTTGAGAAGAATCTGGCCCTAGTACAGCAGGTGAAAGCGATCGCGCAGGAGAAAAACATTACGGCTAGCCAGTTGGCGATTGCCTGGCTGCTGGCTCAAGGCGACTATATCGTTCCTATCCCAGGAACAAAGCGCCGTCAGTATTTAGAAGAGAATGTAGCTGCAGCAGCGGTTTCTTTGACTCCAGATGAGCTAGCGCAGATTGAAGCGGTGGCTCCCTACGGGATAGCAGCGGGCGATCGCTATGCGGATATGGGTCCGGTAAATCGCTAGGCCAGTTTCAGTTTCATCAAATGTTCTTTTCTACTGTTTTCGAATTAGGTGGAGCTTTCTAACCGTTAGACTATTCTCTTTAAGCCTACTATTCCTGACGTTTTCCTGACATTTTAGAGCAGACTTTATCCTTTCGGTGGTTGTTCCTTTAGAGATATCTAGTTCAGCATAGTACCTGACGATATCAAGGCGTACTGATGACAGGATGGATAGGCAAGCTGCCGAAGTGGTTAGTGTGGGAGCTAGCAATTCCGCTAACCCTATTCAACGTTTGGCTGTTGCTTCAGGGCGTTCAGTACTTTCAGCATTTGCTGAGCGTTTTTGTAGTGGCTACGCTGCTGGCTTTTTTGCTGGACTATTTAGTAGATGCGGTAGAAAAAACGGGGGCTAATCGAGGCGTTAGCGTGGCGATTATTGTAATGCTGGCGCTGGGCGTGGTGGGTTTGGGGGTATTTGCGATCGCGCCTATCCTTCTAGATCAGGTCACCGATTTGGCGACTCAGCTACCCAACTGGTTGGCTTCTGGCACCGAAAAGCTTGAGGTTATAGACAGCGAAATAGATAAGCTACAGGCTTCTGGAAATGTTGACGTTAGCGGGCTGTCTGCTCAGCTAGCCAACTTGCTCCCGGTAGAACTCAAGCTGTTACCTGGCCAACTGCTAGATTTTCTAATGGGGTTTACAGACAAGCTTTTAGACCTGCTGCTTACAGCGGTGCTGACGCTTTATTTGCTGCTGTACGGAAGGTCTTTTTGGCAAGGATTGTTCAAATGGTTACCGAATAATCTAGGCTCGCAGATAAGCACCGCGCTGGGTTCGCAGTTCAAAAGCTACTTTTTTGGACAGGCGGTGGTCGCTGCCATTATGGGCGGTATTCTATCGCTGATCTTCTTTTGTCTTAGTGTCCCTTTTTGGCTGGTGTTTGGTCTTTTTATTGGGGTGTCGGTGCTGTTTCCTTTTGGCGACTGGCTGGCGATGGCGGTGGTGAGTTTGGCGGTGGGCGTGAGCGATCCGTGGCTAGGTTTAGATGTGCTGCTAGCCTGCGTAGTGACCGATCAGATTGTGGATAATGTGCTGACTCCGCGCATTTTAGGCAATGCGGTCGGGTTAAATCCGGTTTGGGTGCTCATTTCAATTTTGGTGGGTATTCAAACAGGTGGAATTTTGGGCGCTGTGATTGCGGTTCCGCTCGCGGCTACGCTGAAGCAAATTGTGGATAGTTTTGGGGTGGATGATGTGCAGGTAGAAGAGATGAAGTCGGTGGATTTGTCAGCGGCTCCGTCGGCGGCTCCGTGATGCTTATCTTGCAGTGACAATCTTGCCATGACAATCTTGTTGTAACGGTATAACAAATGTGTGACAACTTTAGGTGGACTGTGGCAACTGGGTGGCAGCATTGTGTCAAAGTTACGACAATTTAGAGTTTGGTTGGAAGCCTTGCTACTAAGACTATGGCTGAAGCGCTTTCTACCGTTGGCTTTTGAGCTTTTTGTAGATCTTGGACTGTGAATATTCTCGTTGAGCGCTTTGGTGGGACATCTCCTAAGACAGACGGCACGCTCTCGCTGTTCGAAGGGAATCACGGTGGCTAGTGAATCATCTCGCAGCCAAAAAATTCTCGATACAAACTACTGATATAAAAGGGACAATTCAGATTTTCTTTTATTCATTAGGCTATGGCGTCTATGCCTTCTTCAACCCATACGAAGCGCCGAACATCAGGACAGCTTTTTGCCTGTTGTATTCTTAATGGCGTTGCCGTTGCCGTTGCCGTTGCCGTTGCTTGCTTGCCCTGCTGAGTTAAATGCGGCGAGCAGCGCGGTTGTGATCTCGGGTGGAAATGTTATGGGCACCTGTCCGGTTTTTAGATGTAGATCGCGCTGTGGGTAGGGAATGGAGATTTGGCGATCGCGCAAACTCTCATCAATGCGAAAGTAAAGATCGCTGCGAATGGCCAGCTGCCGCTCAGGGTCGCGGATCCATACCATCAGATCGAACTCAATGGCGCTATCTCCAAACTCTCGCAGGTAAACGTCGGGTGAGGGTTTTGGCAATACTTCAGGATGCTCTTGGGCGGTTTGTAACAGGGCAGATTTTACTATCTTGGGATCTGTTTTGTAGTCTACGCAGACTTTGAGGTGCAGGCGAGAAACCGGATGATCGTGATTCCAGTTGACTACTTGAGAGTCGATAAGATGAGCGTTGGGCACCAGAATGGAAATGTTGTCTAGGGTGCGTAAGGCGATGCTGCGAGCGCCAATGCGTTCGACAACGCCCATATGCGAACCAATTTCAATAAAGTCTCCCACCTGTACGGAGCGCTCGACTAGTAGCACCAGGCCGCTGCCAAAGTTTTTGGCAATATCTTGAAAGCCAAAGCCAATACCGATACCTAGAGCGCTACCTAGCAGCGCGATAGATCGCAGGTCGATGCCCCATGTTTGCAACAGAATGAGCATTCCGATGGTAAAGGTTCCATACCGGTAGGCTTGGGTGACTATCTCTTTTGCGCCTCGGCTGAGCTGCGTTCTCCGAAGAATTTGGTTAGAGAGCAGCTGGGCAGAGATCTGAACTAAGGCAAATAATCCCCAGACAAGTCCTAATAAAATCAGGATGTCGGCAATGGTATAGGACTCACCGCCCAGGCTAAAAAGAGGCGCTCGAATGCCGGTAGTTGAGTTGTTGAATAGGTCGTATCGCCGCTGCCGTAGGGTGGGAAATATCGATGAAATGTACCAGGCGGCGATCGCCCAAATGCCGAGTCTGACAATCGTCAGCTTCAGGTTCATGAAAAAGTGAAAGTCTTGCGAGCCGGGCATTCCGGTTTTGGGGATGCCGGGGACGACTCGCCGCAGCGTGTGCTTTAGCGATCGCCGCCAAAAGAACCCCAGGCTAATGTGAGCTGCGATCGCTAGCAGCAATACAAACCCGGCTAGCCAGGTCATATATCTAACTTGCTCAGGGTCTCTTTCTAAGTTGGACTGCTGCAGCGAAAGCTCTAGCGCGGTGGCCCATTCTTCAGCTTGTTCTGTGGGCGTTTTGTCTAGCTTGGCGTCTAATTCGGTAACCGTAAGCAGATATTGTTCGTTGGCTTCAATCGTGGGGAGCTGATTACGCTCGACCACTTTAACTTCAACCGCTTTGCCTAAGTTGGCGAATAGCGCTAGCTGCCGGTTTACCTGTTCGGCTCTTTGCTGCGCGCTGTAGGGGCTGGAGGGTTCTATTTGAAAGATGGGACGACCATCAATGACGATGTCGGCTTTAGCGGTGGAGCTTGAAACTGATTTCGCAGCGAAAGCCTCTGGGCTAGCGTGCCAAAACAAACTGGCCAAAATTAAAGCGGCTATCCAGAACCAGCGAGTCGCTTTGAGCTGTCTAGCCAAACTGTTTAGCATAGGGGTCATGGCAAATTAGTAGAAAAGTTAGCGACTGCTCCATCGCGCCGCTAGGATTCTAGCAGCATTGTTTGAAACCGAAGGACCAGAAGCAGTGCCAACTTCCTAAAATGATGCGATTGGCAAGCGTTAATAGACTAGACCAGACCCGAGCAGAGCTATTGCGCCTGTGTTTGCTCCGTTTCTATTAGTGCTTGCCAAAGTGAGATAACGCTACGCAGGCTTTCTGGCAGGCTCTCTTGTTCGAGATCGATGTAGCTAACGCCGATTCCGGGTGAGGTTAGACGAGTCGTGGGATAGTCGGCGTAGGCCGCTGAGGTGAGGTAGCGCATTCGGTTGAGGTTGGGAAAGCGCTGCTGTTGCAAAGCGGTTTCAAAGGCGGCGATTTCTGCTGGCGATAGCTGGCGTAGGACGGTTCGTTCGGGTGAGCGGCCCATAAATTGTGACTCGTGATAGAGCGTGCCGTCTGCTAGCAGCGCCGTTGTTTGAACCGATCCGGCAAAGTCGCCGCTCTGCTGGCTTTGAAAGATGATGGGTTGCTCTTCTTGAGTCGGTAGAATTTGCTCAGCGTTTAAGGATTCTTCTGAAGGGGATTCTTCTGCAAGGGATTCTTCTGAATTTGAGAGATCGTCTAGCGGATCGAACGATGCGACGACTTGAGCGCTAGCCCCACTTGCAGTTGCGTTTTGAGCAATCTGCGTACCGTCTTCGCTAAGGTGATATACCCAGCTAGTTTGGCCGTCGCTGAGGATGGCGCGAAAACCTGCGATCGCAATTTTGGTACAGGCTCGATCGGGTTCAAAGATTCCTAAGCAGCCGTCCCAAATGGCGGGCTGTACTTCTAACACCTGGAGATTGCTGACGGGTTGTCCGATTTGTAGCGCGGCTGTTTTGAGCAGCTGTTGGCTGACTTCGGCGGAAAAGTCTCCTCGAGCGAAGTCGGCGGTTCCTGGCAGAGGTTCTAGGGCTAATCGGCGTCCGGTGCGATCGCTACGATAGATCCACATTTGCTGTGGGCCAGCAACCTGTACCTGCCATCCTCGTATTTCGCCACCCCGACAGCGTTGGAAGGGCCGAGCGAGTCCCAGGCATTGATCTGGCCAGGTTTGAGGAGTGGCTTCGACAATTTGCAGACTGCTGGGCGAGACGTTGAGCCGACCGATGAGATCTTGCTGGATGCGTCGAGCTAGCCTCTGAGGAAAGGCCGAATCGACATATTCTTGAATGATGATTTCTGCTTTACCGGCGGATGAATTGGCGTTTGCAACCGGCTCTCGACTAGAGAGGGGGGCTGCTAGTACTGAAAGACTACCCGATAAGAGTATGAGACTGGCACAAAGGCCAACGGTTCGAGGCGACACCATTAGAGCGCTATCCTTGCAGCTAAGCGAGCTGCCGTAGAGTTTCTCTAAATTAGCCGAGCGGTTGGGGCGTCTTTATTCGGTTACTAAATTTGATACGACAAATAGATTCGAGTATTAACCGTCGATGGATTGTCATGCGATGAACACACTGCTAACACAAGCCGCTTTTATAGTCTGAAATGTAGACATTGCTGTGGGGCTTTCCCAGCTTATGACTACTTCAGAATTTGCTACTTTCAACGTCGAAAGCGAAGGCGACTATCTACTGCCTGACGGATTGTTAAAGACTGGTTGTTGAGGAATATATGTTGTTGGGGATGCTTCATTTGAGGCATCTTTTTTTTGCTAATTTTTAGAGCGCCCCCATTCGTCGGGTAGATGCCTAAACGCAAGCCTTATTAAGCCGATGCCTTACACCGTTTTGGGCCGTCCGCCCTCAATGACTAGCAAACTCACCACTACGCCCAAAGCTCCAAAGCTCGCGCCCGCTATTAGCGCTGCTCTGTAGCCTGCTGTGAGCGCGGCCATTGAAGCTTCTGCCGGGAGATTGCCAGCGGCGGTGCGGGTGGTAATGGCTGCAACGGCAACTAAAACAGCTAGCCCTAGCGCCGAGCCAATTTGCTGTGAGGTGGTTAATAAACCCGATACGAGTCCTTCTTCGCTGTCGCTGACTCGGCTGGTGGCGGTGATGCTAATAGCGACCTGAGTGATGACGATGCCTAACCCAATCGCCACGCCACCGGGTAAAAGGTCGCGAACAAACTGGGCATCGGCAGGCATTCGGCTGAGGCCCAGCAGACCTACCGCAACTAAGGTGATGCTGCTGGCGAGCGTGTATTTGGTGCCGAATCGGGCGACCAGCTTGGGGGCGAAAGGAGCCGTGAGCATGGCGACAACGGCGACGGGCGAGAAGGCGAGTCCGGCTTGCAAAGGCGAGTAGGCCAGCACTTTTTGCATGTACAGCGTCAAGATGATCACGCTAGCGCCGAGGGCGGCGTTCATTAAAGCGCCTAGCAGCATTCCAGCTAGGATGGAGCGGCGGCGCAGTACTTTTAGCGGAATTAGGGGAGCGGGCGATCGCGCTTCGATGATGGCAAAGGCGATCAGTGAGACTACGGCAATTGGTAGAAAGACCATGAGCTGAACGGAGCGCCAGCCGACGCTGCCCACGCGTTCTAGGGTGTAGACCAGTCCCACGAGGGCGATGGTGATAGCGATTGCACCGGGCCAATCGAGATAGGTCGGTCTGGCGCGATCGCGATCTTTCTCAATCAGCAGCGGCGCGGCTATCAGCGTCAGTAGGCCGATGGGCACATTCACAAACATTACCCAGCGCCAGCTTAATGCACTGGTGAGAATGCCGCCGAGTACGACGCCTAGTGCAATTCCACCGGCGGCCATGGCGCCCCAAACGGTAAGGGCGCGGTTGCGATCGCTCCCTTCTGGAAATGTCGCAATTAAAATGGACAAAGCAGAAGGTGAAACAATTGCCGCTCCGATGCCCTGGAAAGCTCTGGCAATGAGCAACATGGTTCTAAACTGGGCCAGTCCGCCGACTAGCGAAGCGATTGTAAAAACGATCAGCCCCAGGATGAACACCCGCCGTCGGCCAAACAGATCGGCGGCGCGGCCACCTACGAGCAAAAAACCGCCAAACGCGAGTGCGTACGCGCTAACCACCCACTGCAACACCTGTTGAGAGAAGTTGAGGGCCTGCTCTATCTCGGGGAGCGCAACTGTAACGATGGAAAAGTCGAGAACCATCATGACTTCTGCGGCGCAGATAACAACGAGTACCCACCAGCGGCGATCCTCTGGAGGCGTGGCTCTGCCATCGCTAGAGTTGGAATAAGACATGCATAATGTTTGCTAGGTTGATTCAACGATAAGACGGTTTGTTCGCTAATTTAGCCTACCGGGATGCTTTTCTAAGTGATAGCGCGCGGCCCAGATAGCTCGGCGATGAGCTGCTGCATTTTTTGATAGTGTGCGCCTTGCCAATAAACTTGCTGGCAGCTTTGGCACTGAAAGAAGTCTTGATAGTGAAGGGCTGTGAAGTGAGGCACCAGGGGTAATATAGCGGTTTTCTCAACGGGCAAGAGCCGCCCGTTGCAGCGCGAACACCGATAAAAAGGAGCGATCGCAGCGTAGAGATCGAAGCGCTCTAGGATTTCTTTGACCTGTGTTTTGGGCTGGGGCGATCGCACTCTATAGCCGTAGATGACGAGACTGCGCTTGAGTAACCCTAAGTCTTGAGTGAGTAAAACTCTCTGCTGTTCGTGAGAGATCTGAGCAAGTTCTGCATCGTCGTAGTCGTTGCGGTAGAGCGTGTCGAACCCTAAAAATCGGAGATATCGCGCTAGCTTGCCTAAGTGAACGTCGAGCACGAAGGCGTAGCTGTTTAGCTCGAGCGGACGAACTTTTGAGATGGCGTTTGCCGGTTGAGCTGCGGCTTGAGGATAAACGCTAACGCGATCGCCTGCTTGAAGCAAATAGCTAAAGTCAACGGAGCAGCCGTTTACTAAGATTAGATCAATCTCAGGGTGGGGAACGCCAAGGGCTTCAATGGCATCTTTAATCGACCCTTGCTCTTTAACGGTGTGCTCAAAGCGGATTTTCTGTCGCTTAGACGGTAAAAAGTCGTTTAGGTTTCCATAGAAATGGAAAAAAGCTCGAAACATTTCTAGTCTTAAGTAGTAGCGTTGTCTCGATCTTATGCAAAATAGAAGGGTCTATTCATTAGGTATTTGACTTATGGCTGTAGAAACCGTTGGAAGCCCGCCGCCTGAAGTAAATCAGCTGCGAAGCGAGATTGAAAAGCAGTTGCCAGAGATTATTAGCAGCTTTAGTGAGGTGCTGCAAAAGCAGTTTGGATTTGAGGCGCTGCGAGTGGGTGGCTTTACTATCGTGCCGGTAGAAGCGGCTAGCAGCAGCATTTCTTGCGACGACGAAGGCTGTTCTGTTGATTGATCTGTCGATTGAACTGTCGATTGAGCAGTTAGTTAAACTATCGACTGAGCTGTTAATTGAGTTTTAGCGCGATCGCGCTTTTTCACATGGGCGCTTTAATTTGAGCAATCTCTCGTTCGGTTTGCAGCCGCTGAATTCGTTCGACGGTGCCTTCTGGAATCGCTGAGATTAGCTGCTTTGTATAGTCCCGGCGCGGACGACGGTAGATGTCTTCAGCCGGGCCAATCTCTTCAATGCGGCCTTCGTTCATCACCATAATGCGATCGCTCATAAACTTCACCACGCCCAAATCGTGCGAGATAAAGATATAGGTGAGCTTAAACTCCGCCTGCAATTCTTTCAGTAGGTTTAGCACCTGCGCCTGCACCGATACGTCTAGCGCCGAAACCGACTCGTCGCAGACAATAAACTTAGGGTTTAGCGCGAGCGCTCTGGCGATACAAACCCGCTGCCGCTGTCCGCCTGAGAATTCGTGCGGGTAGCGGTTAATGGCTGCTGGATCGAGATCGACGCGTTCTAGCAGGTACTGAATGCGATCGCGCAGATTTGATTTGCCTTTGGTGACGCCGTGAATTTTGAGGGGTTCGGCGATCGCATCGCCAATACTCATGCGTGGGTTGAGCGAGCTATACGGATCTTGAAAAATAATCTGCATCTCTCGCCGCTTTTGGCGCAGCTTGCGATGGCTGAGCCGGGTCAAATCGCGCCCCTCAAACCAAACTCGGCCATCCATCGGCGGCAGCAGCTGTAATAGCGCTCGGCCCAGCGTCGTTTTGCCACAGCCCGACTCGCCTACTAGCCCAAACGTTTCGCCCTTATATACCTGAAAAGACACATCGTTCACTGCCATTACGTAGCGGCTTACCCCGCCGAGCACTCCCGGCACCGGATAGCCCACCTTCAGGTTCTCTACCGTTAGCAGCGGCCCTTTGTCCTCTAGCGACTCTAGCCGAATTTGCATCTGACGCGGCGAGATTTCATTCACCGGCGGCAGACCTGGCCCATAGTCCCGCGCTGGCTTGGCCTGAAGCGTGATTTCGCCGTCTGGCTGCACCACTTCTTCCATGTAGTCTGACACGGTAGAAAGCTTGCGCAGCCGTAAATCTGGCTGCGGGCGGCAGGCGATGAGTCCTCGGGTGTAGGGATGTTCTGGCTGCTCAAAAATGTCTAAGACGGAGCCAGTTTCCACAATCTCGCCGTTGTACATGACCGCCACTTGGTCGGCAATTTCGGCGATGATGCCTAAGTCGTGCGTGATGAAGATGATGGACATTCCTCGGCGATCGCGCAGCTCGCGCAGCAGGTCTAAAATCGTCGCCTGCACGGTTACATCTAGGGCCGTTGTGGGTTCATCGGCAATCAGCAGCGATGGATTGGACGATAGGGCCATGGCAATCATCAGCCGCTGAATTTGCCCGCCCGAAAGCTGGTGCGGATAGCGGTTGAGCAGCGCCATTTTCCGCCGCTGGATTTCTCGCTCTACTGGGCCGCTGTTTCTAGAGGCCGATTCTCTCTCGATCTCTTTTGCCATCTCCGCGTCGCTGGGCAGCAGCTTCACCTCCTGGAGCTGAGACAGTGCCTGGAGCTGAGCCGCTCGCTTCGAGATCCGCTGGTGCTGCCGAATGGCTTCAATGAGCTGAAATCCGCAGGTGTAGACCGGGTTTAGCGAACTCATGGGCTCTTGAAATATCATCGCTACCTGATTGCCGCGATAGCGCCGCATTTTCCGCTTGGGCACCTCTAGCAAATCTATAGGTACGCCGTCTGACTCATTCCAGAACAGAATGCGGCCTGTCGTAATTTCTCCAGGCACGGGGACTAGTCCCATTACCGCTAGCGAGGTCACCGACTTTCCCGATCCTGATTCGCCTACAATGCCCAGGGTTTGCCCGCGCTGCACCTGAAACGACACCTCATCGACCGCGATGACATTGCCGCGATCGCCGTCGCTGTCGGTGGCAAACTCTACAGTAAGACCTTGAACATCTAAAATGGTGTCACTCATAAGGCGAATGCAAACCTAATAGCCAAACAATCACAATTAGCAAGCATCATATCAGCCCTGCTCCGCGATGACATGGTTTCACCCCGCAGCTGCTCTACTCACATACGTTCATGATTCAACTTGCGATCGCAGTCTTCGTCGTCCTCATTGGCTCAGCTATTTGCTCGGGTTCCGAAACCGCCTTGCTATCGGTCCCGCTGCTGCGAGTCCGGCAAATGGCCCAAACATCTAAAAGTCCAGCCGTTAGCGCTCTGCTGTCTATTCGTCATCATGTTTCTAGGCCCATCGCCAGCCTAGTGATTTTCAACAATATTTTTAATATTGTCGGCACGCTCATCATCGGTCAAATTGCCAACCGAGTTTTTCAAAACACGCTGCTAGCAGTATTCTCTGGGGTGCTTACCTTCTTAATCATTCTGTTTGGCGAAATCCTTCCCAAGACCATTGCCGAACGCTATGCAGAACAAATTGCCGTGTATATTGCAATTCCGATAAGCGGCCTTACTGTTATCTGTACGCCGGTGATCTGGCTGCTAGAGCACATCACTGCTCCGCTAACCAAAGGCGGCAAACGGCCCATCACCGATGAATCAGAAATTAAGCTGCTGACCGTGCTGGGCTATCAGGAGGGACTGATTGAAGATGATGAAGTGGAAATGATTGACCGGGTTTTTCGGCTAAATGACCTTAAAGCCGCAGACATTATGACGCCGCGCGTTGCGATTACTTTTTTGCCGGGCGATGCGATTTTGCAAGATATTCGAGCCGATATTATTCGCTCGCAACATACTCGCATTCTGGTGATTGAAGACGATTTAGACCATGTGATTGGCGTGGCGCTGAAGGCCGAACTGCTCACGGCGATCGTGGAGGGTAAGGGTGGTTTGCCGATTCGGCAGGTGATGCGGCAGGTTCACTACGTGCCTGATACCGAGCGCACCGATTTGTTGATTAAGACCTTTCAGTCGCTGCGTGAGCATTTGATGGTGGTAGTAGATGAATATGGCGGTGTCTCTGGGGTGGTGACGCTAGAGGACACGTTAGAAGTTCTCACCGGTGAGATTGTGGATGAGACCGATCGCAATGTGGATTTGCAAGCCTTTGCCCGGCAAAGACAAAAACGCCTGATTCGCCGCAGCGGGTTTTTGCCCCAAAAGTCCCTTTCTCAGCGTTCAGATGCCAAATCTGAATAAGCTCTCGGCTGTACGGGTAATTCAGCGATTTCCGCTGCTGTTTTTAGGTGCGATCGCGCTGATTCTCCGGCTCTACCATCTCAATAGCCCCATCATCGGCGTTCATGCTTGGCGACAGGCCGATACCGCCGCGATGGCCCGCAACTTTTACCGAATGCAGCTATCGCATCCAGGATTAAACAATCTCTGGCGATTTTTCTATCCTCAAGTAGATTGGGGCGGCGGCGGCTATGCCGAAACTGAGTTTCCGATCTATCCGGCGATTGTGAGCTGGCTTTACCGACTAACCGGCGATGACATGCTCTACGCTCGCCTAGTCACCGTTTTATTTTCGCTGATTGGACTTTATTTTCTCTATCGGCTAGTTGAACTGTGCTTCGATCGCTCCGTTGCTTTTTGGTCGGCGCTGTTTTACGCCATTTTGCCGCTGAGCGTGTTCTATGGCAGAACGGTACAGCCCGAATCGCTGGTGATGATGAGTACGCTGGGCGGGCTGTACTTTTTTAAGCGGTGGACGGTAAGCGAGCAAAAGCGGGACTTAGTTTTTTCTTGGGGGTTGAGTGCGATCGCGCTGCTGACCAAAGTTCTCCCGCTCATCTACCTGGGTATTCCGCTGCTTTTCCTGGCTGTCCTTAAGTTTAAAGGTCGCATTGTTCGCCGGTTAGACCTTTGGATTTATGCGATCGCGCTACTCGCGGTTACGTTTGCCTGGTACTACCACGCCCACCAAATTTATTTGGATACGGGCCTTACCTTTGGCTTTTGGTCAAACGACACCGACCGCTATAGCTGGACTGACTTGCTTTCTATTAAATATTGGGCAGATATTCTCCTGCGGCTAGCCGTCCGTCACTTTGCCATCTTTGGCTTTATCGTCGCGCTAATTGGCCTTACCTACAAACGCCACCAGCTCGAAGATTACCTATGGGAAGTGGGCCTTGGCAGTAGTCTGCTGGCCAACGCGCTAGCGCCTACCTCCAGCTATATTCACGAGTACTATCAGCTACCTACTATGCTCTATGGCCTGGTCTTTATCGGCAAGGTCTATAGCAAAACATTCAATTCTAATCTCAACCAAACCCCTCCTGTGAGATGGTCCTCCCGCCCATCTTTCTGGCTCGCTACGGCCCTCACCCTTACCTTTATTACTGGCTCGCTGATCTACAGCCTCGACTATATGCAGCTTGAGAACGTTCGATCTTCTAAGGTCTATCAGCTTGCTCAGCAGATTCAGGCGCAAACTCCCGCTGAGGCTAAAGTTCTGGCGACGACTGGCGGTGACCCTAGCCTGCTATACCTGGCTAACCGCAAAGGCTGGCTGATTCAGCCCGAAGATGTTTCGCTAGCGCGATTGAAAACAGCCAAAGAAGACGGCGCAGATTTTCTCGTCGGCAGCTATGAGATTGTTCAAAGCTATGCACCTTTTGAAGACGACGGCCAAAAAGCAAACATTCGCGAAATCTTAGCTCGCCCCACCCCTGACTTCTGTAAGCCTTTGGTCAACAACTCGCAGGCGTTTATCTCGCCAATCTGTCCATAGCGGCGCTTGGGGGTATAGAGTCATTCGCTATACTGCTCACTTGGCATTGCAACGATTATTGAGGGTGGATAGCCAAATGACGGTAGCTTGGACAAAACGATTTCCGCGTGCGATCGCGCAGCTTGGCCCTACTCGATTGATGGTTGGTGCGATCGCGCTGCTGCTTTTCAGTCTGCTCTGCGCCCTCACCAAAGCCCAAATTGGCTTTAGCTGGGAAACCCAACTCATCCTCTGGCTGCGCGAAAACATCACTGGCCTTTGGGGCAACATCCTCTCTTTGTGCTACTACGCGGGCGACACCGAATCTGCGGGCGTTATCACCGCTATCGTGGTGATCTACCTATTTATTAAAAAATGGTGGCAAGAAGGGCTTTGGTTTTCCATCGCCACCGCCGGAGCGCTCTACTGGGTTGGCATTGTCTTCAAGCCACTGTTCGATAAAGACCGCCCCCCTTTCGATAGAGACCCTTCCATTCACGGCGCGGCTTTTCCTAGCGGCCACGCCACTGGCAATACCATTCTCTACTTCTTTATTGCCTATTTGCTAGCCACCCAATATCCCCACCTAGGCCGCCGCTTCCACCTCATCGCCATCGGCTGGCTCACGCTCATGGGCTTGGGCAGTATGCGAGTAGGCGCTCACTGGCCTACCGACATTTTAGGCGGCTATTGCTTAGGATTTCTTTGGCTGATAGTCTGTATCGCAATGCTCCATGCAACGCCCGATTTGCCCTGGCTGAAAAAGCTGCCCCGTCGTAAGCAGGCTGCTCAGCGCTGACAGTCACTAGCGAAAATCTTGTGAGATGAAAATAGATAAGATCAAAATAGACGGGGGCGACTGAGAAACCCATCCAAAACGATCTGGCGCACAGCAGAACATTCGCCAAAGTGGTATTTTCTAACCGGCTTATTTTATAAGTAATGCTTCTAAGTTGCCATAGTGGCCAATTGCTGTGCAGCATTAAAGATTGTTTGGAAGTCAAGGCTGTAGAGCCTTACACAACCACCGCCACCTGCATTAAAATTACTTGCGCGCCCAAATCTACCTCTGCCCAGTTTTCGCAATGACCGACCAACCCTCTTCTCAGCCTACGACCGATTCTGCTCACCCAACGCTCGCCGAGGGTTCCGCGATTGGCCCTACCCTACCTCGGTTTCAACCCCTACCTCCTACCGAGCCTCTAGACGATGAGGCCCCAGATTTAATTGATGACGAGCCGTCGCCTTTCATCTCTGATCGCATTAAGTCTGGCCATCTAGGTAAGTCTGAGGTTCCTAAAGACATTTGGATTTGGGCAACCGTTGCGATTGTCTTGCTGGGCTTAGCTATTTTTGGCTTAGTCCGTCGCCCTAGCGAAGTTCCTTCCAATGTTCAAATCGTTGAACCTCAGTCGGAGTAAGCTGCTAGAAACGTCGCCTACAGGAATTGGCAATTTTAAGCTCATCTTATGTCTAACTACATTTGCGTTACCTGCGGGATACAGTTTGCGCAGACACCTCAACCGCCCGAGCATTGCCCAATCTGTGAAGATGAGCGGCAGTACGTAGGCAAAGATGGTCAGCAGTGGACGACGCTATCGAAGCTAAGACAAAATCACCGCAATCGGATTGAGCGGTTAGAAGATAATCTTTACGGCATTGGTACAGAGCCTAAATTTGCGATTGGTCAGAGGGCGCTACTCATCCAATCGGATTTGGGCAACGTTTTGTGGGACTGCGTAAGCTTGATAGATGATGAAACTATCGGGCGGGTAAATGAGCTAGGCGGGGTGAGTGCGATCGCTATTTCTCATCCTCACTACTACGCTTCTGCGGTGGAATGGGCGATCGCTTTTAATGCCAAACTCTATCTTCACGCTGCCGATCGCCAGTGGGTTGTGCGCCCTGATCCCTGCATTCAGTTCTGGAAGGAGGACAGGCTCGAACTCCAGACGGGTATCACGCTGATTAAAGCAGGCGGACATTTTGCCGGCGGCACTGTTTGCCATTGCGACGCAGAAATCATCAAAGCCGAAGCGCTACTAACTGGCGATGTCATTCAAGTCGTAGCCGATAAGCGCTGGGTGAGCTTTATGTACAGCTACCCAAACTACATTCCACTATCTGCGGCCAAGGTCAAATATATTGTAGATGCCGTAGCCCCCTACGAATTTGATCGAATTTATGGCGCCTGGTGGGATGCCATTGTTCAAACTGATGCCAAAGCTAGCGTTCAAAAATCAGCAGAGCGCTACATTAGAGCTATTAAAGGAGCAAATTAGCGACAACCCAACATGAACAAACCAGACCTGACACCAGAACAAATTATTCAGACGCTCAACTGGCGCTACGCGACTAAAAAGTTCAATCCAGATAAGAAAATTCCAGACGACGTATGGAAAGCATTAGAGCAAAGCCTGGTGCTTTCGCCCTCCTCATTTGGGATGCAGCCCTGGAAGTTCTTTGTCGTGCGTAACTCAGCCCTACGAGAACAGTTAGTAGAGCATTCCTTCAACCAAACTACCGTTGCCGAAGCCTCTCACTTAGTAGTCTTAGCTATTAAAAAAGACATTGGCGTAGATGATATTCCGCACTATATAGATCGCGTTTCCGAAGTTCGCAACGTACCCAAAGATAAACTAGAAGGCCTCACCAACCTGATTAAAGGCTATCTGAACGAGCCTCCTTTCCCCTTACAGCCAGATAAGTGGTCGGCCAAACAGGTTTACCTAGCACTTGGCTTTTTCCTATACAGTGCGGCGCTACTCGGCATCGACACCTGCGCAATGGAGGGATTTGTCCCTAGCAAGTACGACGAGATTTTGGGGCTGTCAGATCAGGGCTACTCGGCAGTTGTTCTGTGCACGGCGGGCTATCGCGCCGAAGATGACGATGCCGCCGATAAGGCAAAGGTTCGCTATCCAACTGAAGAAGTGGTGAGCTATATCGACTAGGAACTTCTTTCCTAGCCCAGCCTCAGCGACTGCGCCAGCGATCTTGCAAGTAGAACGTTTTTTTGAATAGAACGGCGTTTTAAGTAGAATGGTGTAGTCGCGAAGCGTCAATAGAATGAAGCAGCTAGCGGCTCATCTGCTAAATGACATTAAGAAAAGGTTGGTTGCGGCTCTAAACCCAGAGCAGATTTTTCTCTTTGGCTCCTATGCCTACGGCGAGCCAACGGAGCACAGCGACATTGACCTGCTAGTTATATGTTCCTTATTCAGATGAGCCAAGCCATCGCCGCGCGCAAGTAGCTTATGGCGCGATGAGCGGACTTGAAGGTGCCCACAGATATTTATTTTGATATTTTAGTCAAGGAAAACTACTCGGCGGTGCTGCCAGCGTTGTCTACAGGCGCGTCGGTCGGATTAGATGCTTTTTGGGCTTCTTCTGCTTTCTTCTGATCGCGCTCAATTTTCTCCTGCTCGCGCTTAGCCCTTTTCTTCTTCTCAGCCTCAATCATGTCTTTCATGACTTCTTGAGCCTGCGCCATTTTCTCCAGGTTGGAGCGATATAGGTCTATATCCTTTTTCAGCAGCTCGTTGTTGAAGCCTAGCGCTGCGGCTAGTTCGTCTAGTAGGGCGTTGCGCTTTTCATCATTGGCGATCGCCTCTGCGTCAATCTCCTCTAGCACGTTGTACAAGCCTGTTGCTAGCAGCCGACTGTATTTAAACTTAGGATTGCTAATGATCTTATGCAGATTAGCCTTGAGCGAGTCGCCGTTCCCGTCTGTTTTTGCCTCACTCAGCACAGACCTAAACGCGTCTAGAGACGGCAGCGCCTTTCCAGCCGCTAGCACTTCAGCCGCATCCGCCTTGTACTTTTCAGGATCGCCCTGCACCGCCTTGATAATGGCATCGTAGATAGACTCGCGATCTTTCTCTGGCTCGTAGCCTGTCATGAATCGGGTGTATATGCCCACTACCCCTAGCGAGTAGAGCGAATTGTAGTCAAAATCGGTATTGACTAAGAGCAGGTGCATCTCCACCATCAGCTCTTCAACCACACGGCGATAGATCGCGTTGATGGGGCGAGTATGCGTGCTGTAAAAGGCTCGCTTCGTATCTGAAACCGTGCGGACGTTGTTCACTAGATAAACGCTCAAAAGTTCTTTGTAAACATATTGTTACGCGATGGGGCCGCTTTGCCAAGATGTTTCTAGCCAAATAGCATAAAAAGATACGACTTTGAATTGCTAATATCGCCAAAACACAACGCTCTAGACGCTATGACGCTCTCTCCTTTAAAAACGCTGGCCACCTATCTAGCTGGCGAGTTTGAAAACAAGGCTCAGGCCGCTGCCGACCCCTCCTGGTATGTACACCTTCGCCTTTGGCAAAGACCGATACCGAGTCTTTCTTCGCCGAGTACTTTCACACTGTTTCTAGAGCAGACCAGCCCAATTTCAGACAAACCGCCTTATCGGCAGCGAGTTTTGCAGCTTACTGAGCAATCGGGCTCTCTGCAAGGAGAATATTTCGCGCTAAAAGATCCGCTTCAGTTTCGAGGTGCGGCTACTCAACTAGAGCTATTGAGCGCAATGGCGACAGATGATCTGGTGGGCTTACCGAACAGCACGGCGCAAATTCAGTATCAGTCTGTGGGCACTGCCGACTGCCGGTTTCAGGCAGGGCTACCAGAAGGTAAGTTTTGCTCATTTGAATATGGTGGGCAGCGAAAGTACGTTTACCTAGGCTTCGATATTGAAAGAAAAAATAACGTCATGGAGCTTAAAACCTATGACAAAGGGATAAACCCTGACACGGGCCAGGGTTTATGGGGTGCCCTGATGGGGCCGTTTATCCTGATAAAACAGGATTCGTATTGCTGGGATTAGGGGCGGGGTGAGAGCCTATGCGACTGCCTGTTTGTAAGGCGCAGACAGCGCTTCCTCTTCGGTGTCATAGATTTCAAATACTGAATCCATCATCGTCACTTCGAACACTAGCTTGGCTTCTGGATGTACGTTGCAGATGCGGAAGCTGCCATCGATTTTGTCGGCGTCGCGCATTCCTGCTACTAGGGAGGTTAGCCCTGAACTATCAATGAAGTTCACTTCGCTAAGGTTCACCAAAATGTGAGGAGACGCTTCTGAGATTGCCTCTTGAAGCTTGAGCCGAAACTGCCAAGCCGTTGTAATATCTAGTCGTCCTAGCGGGTCGAGAATGATGACCTCATCGCCATGGGGGGTAGTGAATGTTCGCTGCTCCATACTGTTGATGTCACTCTTTTAGGGTTGTTGGGCGCACTCGGGCGCATATAACGATTAACATGCCCAGAGAGGAAACTTCCCTCTCTACGGACAAAGCCGCACATCGCTTATTTTTCAGGGATTAGGCGCTTTTACGGAGACTAAAAAAAGCCTCTAAAGAATCAGTTCTTTAGAGGCTTTCTGGATCTATTAAGAAGTTCGTAGGGTGGCCTGTTTAGATAGGCGTTGAGCTAGATAGCCCTTGATCTAAACAGATGTTGAGCTAAATAGACATCTCTGCCCAGTTTTGAGGCTTTAAAAACACATCGTAGAGTTTTGCTTCGGGTGTTCCAGGTTCAGGTGCGTAGCTGTACTCCCAGCGCACCATGGGGGGCAAGGACATCAAAATAGACTCGGTGCGACCGTTGGTTTGCAGACCGAACAGCGTTCCTCGGTCGTATACCAAATTAAATTCTACATAGCGGCCCCGACGATAGAGCTGAAAATCGCGTTCTTTCTCGCCGTACGGGTCGTCTTTATGGCCTTCTACGATGGGTACATAGGCGGGCAAAAACGCATCGCCGCAGTCTACCGCAAAGCTGAAGATATCTTCCCAGGTGCGCTTGGGGGCACTGCCTGCTTTTTGGCTGTATAGCGCCGCTGGCCCGTCCTGATTGTGGCCGCGATACAGCTCGCCGCGCTGGCCGTTTTGATAGTCGAAGAAAATGCCGCCGACGCCTCTAGGTTCGTCGCGGTGCTTGAGGTAGAAGTACTCGTCGCACCAACGCTTGAAGTTGGGATAGTACTGGTCGTTGTGGCGATCGCACGCCTCTTTTAGCGTGCGATGAAAATGTGAGACATCCGCCTCAGTGGTGTAGTAAGGCGTCATATCGATACCGCCGCCAAACCACCAAACTGGGCCAGCTTCGAAATAGCGGTAGTTGAGGTGCACCGTTGGGATGTACGGATTGCGCGGATGCAGCACCATTGACGTGCCCGTTGCATAAAACTGATGACCTGCCGCTTCCGGCCGTTTGACTAGAATCGACGGCGGCAGCTTATCGCCCCATACCTCGGAGAAACCTACGCCTCCTTGCTCAAATATGTGGCCTTGCTTCATCACCCGAGAGCGACCACCGCCGCCTTCAGGCCGCTGCCAAGAGTCCTCCTGAAACTTGCCGGTGCCATCTACCGCTTCGAGCTTCTGACAAATCCTATCTTGCAGACCCTTGAAGGCATTGCTCACTCTTTCGCGAGAGCCTTCGGGGGGCAAAGTTGGGCTGGCAGCAGCAGCTTTAGGGCGTTTGGCCCTGGTGGGGGATACAGTCATAGCGTCTATTAACAGAACAATCCTTCATATAGTCAAACATGATTTGGAGGTGTTTGTTTCGCCTTAGAAACAGAGCGTGACAATCTGTGACATTTTCTACCCTGATTGCAAATGTGGCCTGTTTGGTACAGGTTCGAGCCACATTGAGGCTATCGCTGGTAAAAAACCACCTCTTACGTAGGGTGTGTATTCTTTAGAGCGATCGCTAAGATGAAAATAGGTTTCGGTAGATGCACTGACACCCTTAAGCTAAGCCTGGAAGATTAGCTTAGTCCAGAAGATTCAAATCTGCGTTTTGGGTCTTTTCCGTTCATAACGTGTTGCCCATGATGAATTGGTTTGCTCAGTATCGAACGTCTCCGTCTTTAGCGAGCCTTCTGGCTAGATGGCAGACGGATGGCCAAGCCTGGCTAGCTCGATGTTCAGGTGCTTTTCGATTGGGCGATCGCCTTGAATCGGCAAAAGCCATGCTGCCAAGATCGGGAGTAAGGTCTGAATTTAAGTCCGCGACAGCGATGGGCAGTGAGCTGACTCTAGAGTCGGATTTTTGCGAGGTTGGGCTGTCCAACTGGCGATCGCACGGCCAGTGGAAAGACAGTGCTAGCCGTCAGCGCAATTATTGGACAGCGAGCACCGCGCCTGCTGAAATCATTTGGCAAATGGTCACAGACCTCGCTAGCTTTGCCACTTGGCACCCACTCATTTCATCGACCAATGCGCCCTACGGTCAAATCGCCAAACCTGGGCTGATTTATCGCGTGTGTAGTCGCTATTTTCCGCTTTCTACCCAGGTCTTTGTAGAGCGCGTACAGCCTGGTGAATTACTTAGCATCCGGCTCTTTCCCTTCCCCGGACTGCAAGAGCACGTTACCTATCGGATTGTCTCTACTATTTGCGGCACCTGTGTTCTGTATTCCATCACCCTTAGCGGCTGGCTATCGCCATTGGCCTGGCCCATGATGAAGCCTCACGCGGTAAAAGTCGCGGCGGCACTCGTTCAGGCCGCCGAGCAAGAAACTATTCGCCCAACTGACTCTAAGCAGCGCCTCGATCGCTACAAGCAGCAGTCAAGCATTTTTGATTAGACCTCCTATTTGGTATTAAGAAGTAGCCTTTGTAGGCTGTTTAGGACAAATTCTAAGATCGTTTCCTGATACCGATGCTTTAAGTCGGATCTCTGTATAGAGAGGCAGATGGTAGTAGGTGATGCATGGAAGATTTGTTGGAGGAATTATTGAACGTGTTGGCTATGCCTTCCAGCACGGGTTCTGCCCATAAAGAGATGTCCTCAATCAAACCGTTTGCGCTTAGCAACGGATCTGCAAGTCAGAAGACTCAGGTAAATGGTTTTTTGGTCAGTCGGAAGATAACTCAGGAGACCGCTTATAAGGCGACTGAAAAGATGGGTCGAGAGATGAGTTATAAAGCCGATCAAGAGTCAGATCAAGACATTCGCTATAGGGCTATTGGTGAGAGGCAGTCCGCGCTGATGACCGTCGCTTCTCTGAGCAACTTGGCTATAGACCGGTTGCTAAAAGCTGCCCAATCCTCAAATGTTTTAGCAGATACGGTAGACATTTCGATAGAATCGCTTTTGTTTGACGCTGGCGTTGCTGTGCCAACGGTGGTGGGTCATCGGGCCTTTGGGACGAGAGACGACCAGGGGAGCGAAGTGTCTCCATTAATGGCGGATGAGATACCTCCAGAAGAACTGCTTCTAGAGACTATGCCTCTAGAAGATCTTGCTCCGCAGAAGCCTAATGCTGTTGCGCAGAGTAGTGCGGATGAATTAGACATTGAAGGAGAGCAGGAGCTTGAAGATGGCAGGGCTGAGATTGACGAGTATGTGATGAGCGCCTTTGATATTGGCGACTTTGAAGCAGATGCTCATGCTGCGCAGGCTGATACCCATGCTACTGAGCATTTTGAGACAAAGGGCCGCACAGCTAATGAGTCTGACTCTAGTGATTTTGAGTCTAGTACTTTTGAGCCTGATGATTTTGAGCTAGACCTGCTCCATTTGGAAACGCTAGATCTGCAGGCTGAGGACGGTGCTGACTCAGGCGCTGTTGACTTAGGCGCTGAGGACAACTCTGCTGAGCGTTTGGCAACGGCGGATGTCTCGCTAGATGAGCTAGTAGCCGCTACCGAGCAAAACTTTCTGGCTCGGTGGTTTAAGCGTTTGATGGGTGCTAAAGCAGACGAACCGGAAGCGGCTGAGGCTGAGTTATCCGAACCTAGGCTGTTTGAGTCTGAGGATAGCCGGCGTGAGGTTCAGCTCGAATCTACTTTTAACCGTGATGCTGAGTATGACAGTGACTTTTATGCAGAAGAGGTCCTAGAACGCGATTTAGAGCCTGTTTTAGAGCTATCTGTAGATGATGCTGTGAACGACGCTGTACCCGTTCTAGAGCCTGATGAAGAGGCCGATACTTCCCAGAATCTTGAGGCTTCCCAGGATCTTGAGGCTTCTTGGATGCAAGAGCTGACGACCATTGTCCAAGCCCGTGAAGACGAGGAAGACGAGATTGAAGAGGCCGCTCTAGCTGCTGCTGTGGAGCCGCTAGACAGCCCGCTGACAGAAAAGCGGCTGGAGTCAGATGCTTTTGCTCTAGATGCTTTTGAAGCGGACGCTTTAGGTGGTTTTGATAAGGACGGTTTTGAGGAAGATAGCCTGCTTGAGCCTTTGGGTGAGAAAGCTTGGCTTAGCGAAGCTGATAAGGCTAATGAGGCTTTGCATGTAGCGGCAGCAACTGGCGATCTCTCGGGCGTTTGGGCGGCTTTGGAGGCGAATGCCAGCGTGAATGCTTTATGGATGGCAGAGAAGACGGCGCTTTCTACTGCGCTTGAGGCGGGCCATATGCCGGTTGTCGAAATGCTGTTGGAAGTGTGCGCTGATCCCAATTTGCCTGATGTCGTGAATGGGTCGCCTGTGCGCTATCCATTGATGGCGGCACTTGAGGCGGCTGAGCCGGTACGAGGCGAAATGATGCATCTGCTGCTGGCGAGCGGCGCTGAGGTTGATCAAGTCGATGCGATGGGTCGAACAGCTTTGATGGGCGCGGCTGAGCGCGGCTATGTGGATGCGATGCGGCTGTTGATTGAGGCGAATGCTAATTTGGATGCGCAGGATTTGCTGGGGCAAACGGCAATGCTGCTGGCTAAGGGACATGGTTGTGAAGGGGCGATCGCATTACTACAGGCGTCGGCAATGGATAGAGAGCGGGCGATCGCATTTCTCAAAGCGGTGACGCAGGGAAATCTGACGGCGGTTGAGCAGTGGTTGGCCTCTGGAATAAGCCCAAATACCCGAGTGGCTCGAATGAGCGCGCTGACGCAGGCAGCGGCTAAAGGAGAAGTCGCGATCGCCAAGCTGTTGATTGAGGCAGGTGCTGATATTGACTATCGGTTTTATGAAACTGATCCAACGCCGCTGTTTCACGCGGTCTATAGAGGGCAGTTGGAAATGGTGTCGCTGCTGCTAGAGGCAGGCGCAAGCCCCCATCCAACGCCGGGCTATCCGATTGGAGCGCTAGACTATGCGGAAATTGGGCAACAAAAGGCTGACGATGCAAAAGCCTTTGAGCCGATTGTGGCACTACTAGCAACGCTAGCAACCCGATCTAACTGAGCTGCGAGAACTGGCAGGCTTAAAGCAAAAGATCCTAACAATTCAGCGCAACTTCTATAGATAGTCATATTGCGACCAGATTCAGCGCAATCAAACTCAGTGTGATCAAAAGCACTGGTTTGTTATTGATAATTTGGGGTTTCTGTTCTTCTTTGGGGGCGTGGCCTGAATGATGAGAGCTAGAGCTGGCGCTGGGCGTTCATACGGAAAACCTATCGATGAATGCGGTATATGGTTCCGGTGACGACGCGCCCGTTTGGCCCTGGCGCGGTTGTTTTTTGCTTCTTTACCTGAAGCTTAGCCTGCTTAAGCGCGTAACAAAATCCGCCCTTTGTAGATCTATCTGGATCGCTGAGTAAGCAAATCCCAGTTGGCGATAGCACCGTCTGAATAAAGGCGACTAGCGGCTCAATATTACGCTCTTCGTAGATGACATCGGCAGCGAGAATGAGCGGGACTTGAAAGTCGGGTGGGGTGCGCCAGTCTAGTGGGAGGGTCTTGAAGTTATTAAGGCCGTTGGCGGTGGCGTTGCGGGTGGCAAAGTCTACGGCGGTGGCGTCGTAGTCGCTAAAAATGACGTGGTAGCCCAGAGAAAGGGCTACGATACCGGGAAGACCTACGCCGCAGCCGATTTCTAAGGCGGTGGCTCCTTTGGCTAGCGTTTTAGACAGCGCTGCTTGCTGGGCGACGAGGGCGGTTCCTAGCATATGGGCGGCGGGCCAAAGTTCTGCCCAGTAGGGCATGTATTCGTCGGCGTTGAAGGCGGCTTGAGTGCTGGGATGGTCGAGGAGCTGGTCGGCGTTGCCAGGGTAGGAAATTTGAAAGGCGCAACCGCCAATCTCAACGGTTTGATCGGTGAGCTGGCTAACGGCTTCGGCGGGGGTGGTGTGGATGAAGGGCGAATTGCTGGCAACAGACATAGCGCTAGGCTCAAGCAGTTAAGCCCTGATTTTACATGCGAGTTAGAATTCTTACCTTAGACTGTTTTTCCGACGATAGCTCCGAGAGTTCAGAAGCCTCTACTAAGCCATCTTTAATTAGCCGTGAGAGCGTGAACATCAGAAAAGACTCTCTGTCATCGTACTTACCGTCGATCTCATGTCTTTTCGCGCTCAGGTAGTCATGTAGCTGCCAGACATCTTCTACATGAGAGATTAGGCTAGTGTTCTCTTGAATATTCTTAATTAGTGATTCAACCTCTCGCTCATATGCTCTTTTGAGCAATGCCTGAGCAACTTTCTTTTCTTCTAGACTCCACTGGACGTCGGCCTGTTGCATTTTTTGAGAATAGTATTGATAGCGGCAGTTGTAAATCGATTGTTGTAAGTTGATTGCTGCGAGTCGATTGGCTGTCAGCATTGAGCCACTCTCTTCTGAATACTTTAGAGAAAAGTATTTGATAGAGAATGGCTCTTTCCTTAACGGATTGAAGATTGTCCTAAGCTAGACACAAGCAATCTTAGCGAACGAGGTTCATCAGCTCTTTTGGAGAAGCTAGCAGGTCGATTGCCACAAAGAAGATTTTGCCTTCAGGGTTTAGCAGGAACCGCCAGGCAATGTTCATCCCGACAGCCGCGCCAAACCAGGGGGTCTGACATTTGCCAGTGACTTTAAGCGGCGTAAATCCGTCTTCAGGAGATTCTGCAACGCCGCGCTCAGGAATGAGTCTCAGGTTTTGGCATTCTTCTCTAAAGAATCTTAAGATAGCTTCTTTGCCGACGATAGGCTTGCGAAATGGTGGCTGCAAAGCGCCATCGGTTGCAAACAGCTCGACCAGCGCGTCAAAGTCGTTTGCGTTCAGATTGTTCATGTAGCTGAGTACTGTCTCATTGCTAACGCCTTCAATTTTGACTTGGGTGCGATCGCTCATAGATTTAGGGGCCATTACCGGCTCCGAAACCCGCTGATAGTTGCTCATTTTGCCTGTGTCGTAGCCCATATCTACAACGCAGTTGCGTAAAACGCTAATTTGCTGCCCGGCTTCTAGACCTCTAATGGACTGCAAAACAGCATTGGCATTAGCAGAGAGCTTGTAACCTTCTGGAATAGGAGCCACTAATCCCTTCTCCATCAATTCGCCGAGGGTGTTCCAAAACCCTAGCTTGATGTTGGGCGTCCAGGTTGCATAGGTGCGCGAGACTTCAGTATCAGCTCTGTTCGCTAAATCGCACATAGCTTGCGACTGTTCTATCGGCGTCATTTGCTTGATCTTATTTAGCGTTAGTTCGGCAAACTGCATGTTTGCAGCTCCTGGGGCTGCAACTGTGATGCCCTGGCCCATATCGAGATAGGCAAACCAAATGAGTGCTAGCTGGTCTTCGGCGCTGAGCTGAGCAAATCTAGCTGTGGTCGCTGGAATATCGTCCGCAGAGCGAGTGCTAGGGAAGATATTGCGAGCAGCTTCGATGGTATATGGCATAGATTTTTCTGATTACAACAAAGTGGAGTATTAAAACGGAAGGCTAGGTGTCTAGCCAATTCCGAAACCCTTAATTCTAGATATGCTCAGCGACTATATACTGGACTGTGTACTGTAGAAGACTGGCTTTTACTAGCTTTCGGCGTTTGTAAACATATATTAACATTGTTTGACATTATTTAATGTTAAGGATATTCATAAGCGATTTAGCGTAGCTACGTCTATAGAGATCCCTATTATCGATTGCAGGTGATCCATTAATCTAGAGGCATTATGCGGACTATCAGGGTTTGGGCAGCCGTTGTTATTATCTTTGGGTTGAGCTTAATGAGCGCAGGGGGGGCAGAGGCTTTGCCAGCAAAAGCGTTGGCGCCCCCTGCTGAAGTTCCCTGGACGTATCAGGACTTGACGGGACCAGATTACTGGTCAGAGTTAGACCCTAGCTTTGCGACCTGCACTAGCGGTCAGTCGCAGTCGCCGATAGATTTAAGCGCGGCTGATTCTATAGACTTAGTAGATCCGGATTTTCACTATGAGTCGGTGCCGCTAAATTTGTTGAACAATGGCCATACGGTCCAGGTGCCCTACGCGCCCGGCAGCTACATTTTGCTAAATGAGAAAAAATATAATTTGCTTCAGTTTCATTTTCATAGCCCGAGCGAGCATGCGGTAGCGGGTGAGGGGCGCTCGGCGGAGCTACATTTGGTGCATCAGAGTGATGCGGGCGAGCTAGCGGTGGTGGCTGTTTTGCTAGAGAGCGATCGCAAATCTACAAACTTATCTACCCAAGATCTGACGGGATATCGTGAGCTGAGTAGGGCGCTGCCTGCTCGTGCGGGCGATAAGGTGCGGACAGATAAAACAATTAATGCGAGCTCTTTACTGCCGGATAAAACAACAACCTATCGCTACAGCGGCTCGCTGACGACGCCGCCTTGTACAGAGTCTGTTATCTGGCTGGTGATGACAGAGCCGATAAGTCTACCCGCAGGTCAAATTTTGCAATACGAGCGCTTGCTAAACCACAACAATCGTCCGCTTCAGTCTTTGAATTTTCGCAAGGTGCAGATGGACGCGTCGCCGTAGCCGCGTCTGTAGCTGTATCTCTGTAACTGTATCGGTGAGCGATCGCTGCTGTCTCTACTCAGCGGCTTGTTCTCTTTCTTCTTCAATACTCTCTTCTTCTAACAAAGTTTCTTCAACCTGTTCTCTTTCTTCTAACACTTCTGGCTCCGTGTCTTCTGGCTCTGACACTTCTAGGACTGTGTCTTCTAGTTCCGTGTCTTCTGGCTCTGCCGTCGCCTCAACTGCATCTCCTTCAACCACCGTCAGCACTTCTCTAAACCGAATCATCTCTTCACGCGGGTCAGCGTAGCTAACGCTAACTTGCAATCGCTCGCCGACTGCCACGTTGCGATCGAAGCGCATTACCATTTCTAACCCTAAATCTTCAAAGATAATCAGGCCCAGCTTTTCGTGCTCTCGCAGCCAGCGCACCATCTGCACATCCCAAGATTGTCCCGGATTGGCCGCTTCGGCTCTGCGGAGATATTCAATCGCCCAATATTTTTTGGTTTGCCGCTCTACCTGTACGCCATCGTAGGCCGCACTGCCAGCGCTCATAATCATCTCGGACATTTCTGATTCTGAAAAGGGCAGATCTGCTCCGCGCAAATGAGCTTTTATCTGGAAGTGGCTGATGAGATCGGTATAGCGACGAATAGGAGAGGTGGCCTGGCTATAGCGGTCTAGGCCGAGCGTTGCGTGGCGCACGGGAGTGAGGCCCATTTCGCTGCGGGTCATGCAGCGGCGGATAGCAGAGTCTCGTACCCAACCGGCTTCTAGCTGCATTAGCTCTTCTTCGGGGGGTAGCTCTGGCTGGGGTTGGCCTCGGTAGGGTAGCGGTAGCTGATTGGCTTCGCCGTAGCGGGCCGCGACTTCTCCGGTGAGAATCATCATTTCGGCCACCATGTCTCTAGCGGCAGAGGCTTCTATCATTTCGATGGTGATGGCGTCGCTGTCTACTTTGATGGAGGATTCGGGGAGCTGAATAGTAATAGCGCCCTGAGCTTTTCGCCAGCTGAGGCGCTGTTTGGCTTGGGCTGCGATCGCCATTAACTCCTGCTCTGCCTCAATACCTAGCTCTAGCATTTCATCTACGTCCTCGTAGGTGAGCCGGTAGGTTGGTTTGATGGTGCTGGGCTGAATGCTGTATTCTTCTACTTCACCGTCTTCGGTTAGCAGTATGCCAAAGCTAAGCGCACAGCAGGTTTTGCCCTGCACTAGGCTCATTGGCCCGGCGGCTAGGGCAAAGGGAAACATCGGAATGGTGCCCGTGGGCAAGTAAACCGTTGTGCAGCGCTTGCGGGCCTCTGTGTCTAAAACATCGTCTGGTACGAGCCAGCGGGTTGGATCGGCGATGTGAATCCACAGCTTTTGGCGACCGTTGGCTAGGGTCTCGCAGCTCAGGCCGTCGTCAATTTCGCGGGTGCTTTCGTCGTCTACGGTGTAGACCTTGAGGTGGGTCAGATCGGTGCGATCGCTCTCATCTGTCGGTGGATTTTCTATGACCTGATCAACAGCAGCTTCAACCTCTTCAGGAAACTGGGTCGGAATCTGACGGCGGCGCAGCGCTAAGTTTTCGTGCTCGTCCCAAATGCTTAAATTCACCAATAGCTTGAAGGCAGCTTCGGGCGATTTGTCTTGGTCTAGGGCAACTAAGATTTCTTGGGCAGCCGCTTTTTGCGAGGACTCATCGCCCTGTAAGGCGTAGCGTTCGACGATTTCTAGACGGGGGCGATCGCTTTTTTCCCAGTCGATCTTTTCTCCAGACAAAATTTCTTTTGCTCGGTTAAAGAAGCCTTCTTTTTCTTCTTGTCGGGCCGATTCTCGTTCGTTCTTTAGCTGTAGTTCTTCAATTTGCGACTGGGGGCGCGGTTCGTAGTGGTCGCCCTTTTGCTTAAAGTACAGCTTGTCTTCGCTCAGCAACCGATGGGCCGCGTAGCAAAGCGGCGGACTCTGATCGGAAAACAGAAGCTGGGCTAAGGAGGTCGGGGTGGCCGATTCTTCTAGCTCGGTCAGCAATTCCCAGGCAATTTCTAGATTGTCTGGGTCGATGTAGCCTTCGGCTTCGCTAATAAAGCCGGTCAGTTCGCTTTGCTCGTAAGGGCCACCGGGCACTTCGTAGATAATCTGTCTGGGGTGAATGGTGTAAGACTGGCCCTGCTGATCGACGAGTACCCAGTTCTTTTTGCCCTCGGGGCGATCGGCTAATGCCAGGTGCGGCTCACCTTTGTGCTTAAATTCTACGAGCCTTCCTTTTTCCACCGGTTGTCATCCTAAAAGTTGCAATAAAAAAGCTACCTGCGCCTGAGTAAGAAATTAGCAGTTCTCTGCTAGGCGCTGATAGCTAATGTTAGGGTGTCAGGCAAGTTTGAAGCGACTGCCTAGCGAACACATTCTTAAAGCTGCGCTGAGAATCTATATGCTCTAGGACGTGCTTTAAGGCATGCTCTAAGGCGAGAATTCTTAGCGGCTTCTAAACGTAAAGCGGGTTTAGCCGTCTTCGTTAACGTAGGGCAAAAGCGCTACGATTCTGGCTCGCTTAATAGCGCGAGTGAGATCGTGCTGTTGCTTGGTGGTGAGGCCGGTAATGCGGCGAGGCAGAATTTTGCCGCGCTCGGTTACAAACTTGCGCAGCATGTCTACGTCTTTATAGTCGATTTTTTCGTCCGGCTGAATGGGAGAAACTCGACGACGGAAATAAGCCATAATCCTTGTTCTTTGATGGGGGTGAAGGGGTATCTATTTAATTTCTTTGTGCACGGTGTGCTTGTTGCAGTGGGTGCAAAACTTTTTCAACTCTAGGCGAGCCGTGGTATTACGACGGTTCTTTTCGGTGGTGTAGCGAGACACCCCGTTAGAGCGCTTGTCGGGATTGCTCCGGCACTCTGTGCACTCTATAGTAATGATGAGACGGACGCCTTTTGCCATGATTCTTAAAAATGTGTCAACGCAGTCTCCAATTATTACACAAGCGGGCAAGTTTTGAGCAGTCATTACGGCTGAGCTACTTTACCGTTATACTTCACGCTTTTGCTCTACGCCAAAGCCCACTAGCAGAAGCTGATCCATCGGTGCGCCTTCGGGTGGCTTGAGGTAGTTAAAGATGCGGCGAACGCGCATGCCAGGATTGACTAATGTAATGGAATCGACCGAGATGATACGGGTGTAGGGCGTGGTCATCAGGAGCTCGCGGCTGCGGCTGTCGAAGCGAAAGTGAGAGACGATGGGGCGGTCTTCTTCGTAGGCTCTATCGCGTAGATAGTCGCCTTCTAGAATGTGCTTGTCCGAGTTGGTTTCGGGGCGCGGTACGAAGGCTAGGTTCAGCGCTTGATCGACGATTTCACCTTTTTCGGAAACGGTGTGAAAGACCAAATGAAAGCCAGGGCAGTCGGTAAGATCGTGAGCGTCGGTGTAGCTGTTGTCGGTGAGTACTTTCGTTTTTTGCTCGCGGCTGAGGGGGGCCACGCCAAAGGCGGTGTGCGATCGCTCTACGGCTGACTTGCTCAGGTAGTGGTAGGTACGCTCGGATTCCCAGTTGCCGATGCAATGGTCAAAGAACTGATTGAAAGTATCTAAAACTGGCATAAGGCTAAAGATGCTATAGAGATCTTCATAGAGCAACACTTGTACCTTAATATCATACGCCCTGACCCGTGTAATGCTGAATTAGAAGCAACAGCGCATCTATCTAACCCTTTAAACGGTGGCTACGCGATCGGTCCCGTAGTTTGCCTAAGTAACTTGTCCAAAGAGATCTCGCACCCGCACTCAAATTTGGTTTATGCATAGCTGCTATCCACCTCTTGCACAGCCCCATTAAATCCGGTAGTGGCTACTACAACAACGACAAAATGCCTTCTGTACGCTAGGCGCATGGCTGGAACTCGGCTGCTCATGCTGGGCAGCCTGGTTCAGCTCATTTGACCTAGTTTTGAGAGGCAAGAAATTTGACTAGTCGAGCTACTCGCGCTGAAGCCCCCTCTGCGACGAAAGAGGTCGCGCCTAACGAAAGGCCAGATTCTCCTCGACAGCTCACCTATACTCAGCTAATGATGTGTGCAGCGCTCATTGGCGTGGTGGGTGGGCTAGTTGCAACTATCTACTATTTCGTGCTCGAAAGTCTGATGCATGGCGTTTGGCACAGCCTTCCCGAACGGATTACCCCTTACTTCCCGAACTGGCTACCTGAGAGTAACTATGTGTGGATTGCGACTACGGTTGGCGGTCTTTGCGTGGGCATAGTGCTTTACTTTATGGGGTTGCCTGGCGAAATGGCTAAAGTTGTTGATAGCATTCACAACCCTGGCAAAATTGACGTGCGCAAAACGCCTGCGATGGTAGTTGCTTCTTTGGTGGCGATTACAGCAGGTGGTAGCGCTGGGCCAGAGGCTCCTTTGGTTCAGGTAAACGGAAGCTTTGGGAGCTGGCTGGGCGAAAAACTTAATCTGGATGCGGCTTCGATCCGCGTACTGACTTTTTGCGGGATGAGCGCGGCGCTAGGAGCCTTTTTTGGTGCGCCGATTGGGGCGGCTTTGTTTGCGTTAGAAATTCCGCATCGGCGCGGCCTGGAATATTATGAGGCGGTTGCACCCGCGGTCGTGTCTGCTATTCTCTCGTTTGCGGTGTTTCGAATTAATACAGGCATTACCATTGGCGGGTTTTACCACTTTGAGGCGGTGCCGGAGCTGCAGCCAATTAATCTGGTTCAGGGGTTGCTGCTAGGCGCGGTAGGTGCGGTGGTCGCGATATTGTTTATCACTATTTTTAAGGCGATCGGTGAGCTGCTAGCACCGCTGGAGCATGATTTGATTCTGCTGGCGACGCTGGGTGGATTGATTATTGGCCTGATTGCCTATGTCTATCCGCAAACGCTGTTTTTTAGTGAAGAGCAGATTCATACGGTGATTGAGTCGGGGGCTACTTTGGGGGCGGCGACGCTGCTAGCCATTGCGCTGGCCAAAATGTTTGCGATTAGCTTTACGCTGCACTCCGGCTTTTTGGGCGGCTTCATTTTTCCGCTGTTTTTTATCGGCGCGAATACTGGATTAGCGATCGCACTGCTCATTCCCGAACTGCACCCTACAGTGGCAATGGTTTGCCTGATGGCGGCGGTAAACGTTGCGGTGACCAAGACGCCGGTGAGTACTAGCATCATCTTGAGCGTGCTCTCGGGGACGACGATGCTGCCGGTGATTGTCATTGCTAGCTTTACGAGCTTTGTGCTAACGAGTAATGTGGCGATGATTGGCACTCAGCGATCGCGTCAGGCAGCGCCGGCTAAAGAACCACTGTTTCCTCAAACGCTACCTGGAAAAATTCTTCAGCAAGTGCCTGGATAAGGCGGTTTTATCGGTCGGCTTCACTGCTCGTTGCTTTGTTGTTTGACCAAGTTGCTTTACCACAAGTTGCTTTACCAAAAAAAGCGGCTTCATCATTAGGATGAAGCCGCCGGTTTGCTGTATTTGTGCGCTTGTCATAAACGCTGCTTTGACGAGATAGACGGTTATGCGCTTTTCAATAAGTGCTTAACCAAATTGTCCTTCACCATCATCTGTCGCATTACCTCAACGACGTACTCCTGCGCTTGCTCTAAGCTAAGACCTGTCACTTGGTCTTTAACTATTTGAAGTTTGAACTCCTGCTCTAAGCTCAAGTTTCCAGGCAGGTTGTCTTTACCGGATATGCTCATTGTTTGTCTCCTCCAAAAGGCTAGATAGATCGATCTTCAAAAGGCTAGACGAAAGCTCTAAAACCAGACGACATTATCGTTGTCTTAGAGTGGGCTGATATGAATAAAGTACCCTTGATTTAGCTGCACTTTAACCTTGGATGCACAGTATCGTCAAACTGTAAACAGATTCGGTAACAGATGTTACTCAATTTAACTATTTGCCAGTTGTTCATCTTCGACGAGCTAATTGCGCAACCGCTTCCTATAGTTAGCTTTAAGCGCAATAGCGGGACTAAGCCCTTACTGTTCAGCTATGTTAAGTATCTTAACGATGCTATTGACTAGTGACATCAGCCATAAGGAAGTAATTCAATTTTTCTTGAAGTCTAACTAGCGGCGTAGTCTGGCGGCGTAGTGGATCCTAGGCCGCTAAGTAAGCGATAGAATGTTTACCTATCACTGAACCTTTCGCCGTAATTGAGCAAAACTAGCGCTATGAACGTAATGGAATTTTTTCAGCAGAGTGCTGGAAAATGGCAATCTCAACGCACTACACACCACCTTCCTTTTCGCCGGGCCGAGCTAGGCGGCTCGAATATTTCAGTCGAGGCTTTGCCCGCTGAGAACGAGAAAGTTGCCGAGATTTGCAAGATGCATGAAGTCGATCCGGCAACGGCGGTTGGCGGCGCCTATGTAGAGTGGAATGGCGAGATGGCCTGGGATAAAGAAGGCGAAGACCACAAGGGGTCGACCGTGTTTGCGCTGGTGCCCGATGAGGACAACCCGCAGACGGGTAATTTACTGCGAGAGCGCGGCTATGCGGAGATTGTGCCGGTGATTGGCCGCTATGAAATGGATTCGGAGAATGGTCTGATTTTGACGACAGACTACGAGACGATGAGTTCGATTGAGCGCTTTTGGTTTCCTAACCCTGATCTGCGAATGCGCACTAGCGTGGTGAAGCGCTTTGGCGGGCTGAGCACGGCTTCTTTTTGCGCAGAGTCGAGAGTGGAGACGGTGCCAGCGCAGGAAAAAGATGATGCCGCAGCGCGAGAAGCCTTTGAAGTTGGCTCGAAGTATTCTTCGTTTGGCTGGTAAGCAGGGCTTTTTTTCCAGAAGGCTATTTTTCACATCTCGATTTCGTTGGCAAAGCGATTGATCTTATCGAACTCAAAGGGACCTGCGACTGATCCCCAAACGAGTTCGTCGGTAGCCGGATTGCGACCGCGATCGTAGCTGGTCATGTGGTCTTCGGTGACGATGAATTCGTTGTCTAAATAGGTGTCCATGCCTTTGCGGTTGACCATGCATTTCTTGCCGGGTTCTACTTTGCCGCGAAAGCTGGTGCCTGTCCATTCGACCAGAATGTCGCAGCCGGGCATTTTTTCTAGATCGTCTGCGGTGAGGGCGGCAAGTTTGTTGCGATCGCGCGCTGCCCCATAAAAGTTTTCCTCATCTTTTACTTTGTAATTCTCTAGCAGCACGTGGTTCTCTTGCTGAATAAAGTGCAGCACCCGCACCCGATAAGGCTGCTTGAGTTCGTAAAAGTAAGCTTGCTCTAGGTATAGACTAATACCCGATTGAAACCCCTTGGGCAAAGGCCGCATACAAACTTGAATATGCGCAAAGAAGGGCGGATTTTCGATTGCCTGTGGCTGATTGCTAAAGTCAGCGGCCATCCATTGGGTAAGTTTCTTTACATCGGTAGAGTAGGTCATGAGCTGAAAAGTTGGAAGCTGTTTACATAGACACATTATCGCGGGCGTTCGGCAGGTAAAGCCTTAAACTATTATTACCGACGGCTTCTAATATCTAATTGGCTGGCCAATAACCTACCGACTGAGGGCTTTTGAATTCCAAGATGGGTCAACCAGTGCGCGACATCTCATTACTCCGCGAACAGCAACATCCGACCATCCGCAGTCTTTCGGATGTGATTGAGCGCACTTGGCAAGATGAGCTGGTGCTCTCTGCGTATCAAACGCCCGAAGATTTGGGCTACGTGGAGGGATCGCTAGAGGGCGAGCGGCTAACGATTAAAAACTATTGCTACCAAACGCCGCAGTTTCGCAAGCTGCATCTAGAGCTAGCTAGAATTGGCAAAAATCTTGATATTTTGCACTGCGTCATGTTCCCTCGACCCAATTTTCGACTGCCGATTTTGGGCATAGACATTGTGGCAGGGCGCGGGCAAATTAGCGCGGCGATTGTTGATTTGTCACCGGTTTCGCGCGATCGCACGCTCCCAGCTCCCTACCCCGAAAAACTCAGCAGCCTGCCGCCAGTTGCTTTTAGCCAGCCGCGAGACTTGCCGGCTTGGGGCAAAATTTTCTCAGACTTTTGTCTATTTGTGCGCCCGGTTACGCCCGAAGAAGAAGCTGCATTTTTAAGCCGGGTAACGCAGTACTTATCGCTCCACTGCGAGCTAGCTAACACAGCGGAGCCGGTAGGCTCTATTGAGGAAGAAGCCGCTATCTTGGCCGGGCAACGCCATTACTGCTTGAAGCAGCAGCAAAACGACAAAACCCGGCGAGTGCTAGAAAATGCTTTTGGCCCGGAATGGGCAGACCGCTACGTTCGCACCATGCTATTTGATGTGATGTGAGTGCTATTTGACGTGATGCGAGCTGTCCATCACAGGCTGTTTAGCTTTTCTTGTACTAGCCAATCTGTTTTATCTGGGTCGAAGTGCTGGCTTAGATTAGATTGGCCTAGATTAGATTGGCCTAGCTTGGAGAGTGACATGAGCGCGGCATACTGCAAGTCCCAGATAGGAACACTTAAAGCGGCGGTAAGCGGTTGAACGGCTTCGGTATTGCCTAATTCTCCAAGAGCGATCGCGGCGGCTGTGCGAGACTTTTGAAACTGCGGTGCTTTATTGTTAAGCGCTTCAATGAGCAGATCGTAGCCTGCGCTCATGTTCAGCCAGCCAAACATTCGCATGATGTGATAGTGCGCTCCGTAGTCGTTGTAGCCTTCTGCTTCATAGCTAGCTAGTAGCTCTGCAGGCGCGGCCTCAGCGTGATTATCTATCAACGTTTTGCTGGCTAAATAGCAGCGGCCAAAGTCCGTGCCGTATAGCGCTTGCACCAGTTCTGGGACGGTGGGTTCGCGATCGTAGGCATGGACTAGCGCCACGGTATCGGGATGATCTCGAAGAACATTTTCTAAATGGGGCTGCACGTCAGCGAAGGTGAGTGCTTCTGTCTTAATGGCTGAGTCTGCGAGTTGGCGAATGGCTCTTAGTCGAAATACGCTCGAAACGGGACACTGCGCGATCTGGGGGATAGCCGCAGCATAGTTCGCGTCCATGAGGTCTTGAATGCTGCCCCGGCGCGCATTAACGTTATGACTTTGCAAAAACGCCAGGACTTGAGAAACCACCGTTTCGTCGTCGGTAAGCCGATAGATAGCCGTTAGCGCCGCGCTGGCAATAGGCGCTTGCTCGCTAGTTGTAAACGCTTTGATCCTGTCTACGGCGGGCTTGTAATCTAGCGTGGCCAGGGCATGAATAATGGTTCGATAGCTTTGGTCGGGGCGATCTAGCTGTGCGGCTAGCTTTTCTAGAATGGCGGCATCTTTTGTGCCAATCTCGCCTAGCGCCCAGGCTGCGTTCTCAACTAAATAACTGTCTTCATCCGTCAAACAAAGATCTATAACAGGCACGGCTGCGGCTACTTTTAATCGGCCTAGGGCTTCTATCGCTTTGCGACGGACAATTCTGTTGTCTAAATCGTCATTGTCGTTTTTAACTGCTCGAATAAGGGCTGCGATCGCTGCTTCTGAATCAAAGTTCACCAGATGAGAGGCCGCAATGTAGCGATTAGACGCCTCATCAGAATCGTTTGCGGGCGCATCTAAGATTTCGATGGCCTGCGCCTCAGTAAGGTTGAACAGGCGAGAGAAGCGAGTATCCATAGGTGGCCGTTTGAAGAGTCGAGGTTGCATATTAACTAGGATTGCATTAGAGCGTCTCCGATATCAAACTTCGGCGCAATCTGAGAGAATTTAAGAGTTGCCTATTCTGCGTTGACTATGACTTCCTCAACTCGCGACAATCCTACTTTGCTTTCTCAGCCTGAGACAGATGCGCTGTTGAAGTCTGTGCAGACTCAGCTAGGCAACGGCACCTTCGATCGCAGCGATCAGCGGCAGATTGTGCAGCTCGTTGAGAGCTTTGGTGATTCTCGCGGCCTGGTGCGGCTGGGCTTTGCAGAGGCGTTAGACGAGGTTGGCAAAGCGGCAACGCCTGCTTTAATAGATGGACTTGCTAATCATGAAAATCCGGTGGTGCGCCGGGCCTGCGCTAAGACGATGACGCTAATTGCTGATCAGAGTACGATTCCGACGTTAGTTAATTCGTTGTTGCACGACGAAGACACGGTTGTTCGAGGTTCTGTTGTGGGTGCAATGGCGGTGATGGGCGAGGCGGCAGCGCCGGAGCTAATTGGCATTATTGGTTCGCCAGATTATCCCGATAGTTCGAAGGGATTAGCGACTTGGGGGCTGTCTTTTGTCGGTGCAGCGGGTAAAGCACACCTTTATCAAGCTGCAACGGCTGAACAGTCGGAGGTGCGCAGCGCGGTGGTGGGTGCGCTAACGAGCGTGGTGCAAGAAGAGGAGGATAGCCGGGCGCTAGATTTAATCTTGAATGCGCTAGGTGATGAGTCTCCGATGGTGCGCTCTGAAGCGGCGGCGGCGTTGGGCAAGCTGAGCAATATGGAGATTGTGCCTCAGCTTACGCCTGTATTGGCGGATAGCAGTGCGGATGTGCGTAAGACAGCGGCGATGGCGCTGATGAAAATTGGAGATTATAGTGCGATCGCACCACTCAAAACCGCGTTAGAAAACGAATCGGACGATAGCCTTCAGCCCGTGTTTAATCTGGCTATCTCTCAGCTAGAGAAGAAGCAGGAAGAGGCAGAAGATAGCTGGGATTAGCGCTGTAATCTAGCCGCTATCGAAGATTGGACGGTATAGAATCCGTCGCGATTGTGTGCCGCTATCGAGGTAGATCAGGGCACACAAACTCCTGCTCTACCGCTGATAGTGTAACGTCCTGGGTTTCATTGCTTCTCACTAGGTTTTTCTGTAGCTGCAATGTCGTACTGGATAACTCGGCGATCGTAGCTGTAAATGCTAATTCTCCGTCTTCGACAACCTTCAGTACGTCAGGCGCGTCTTTATCTACTGTCCAAGTGGCAATCCGATAGGTTTCGGTGCAGGAAGTTTCGAGCACTGTACCGTTTGGCAAAAAGATATAGATGCTGCTAGAGGGAGGCTGCGAGGAATCATCAGAAACTAGCCAGATGTGACTAAACAGCTCGGTTAAATCACCATTTTGAGATGTTTCTGTTGGGGCGGCAGTCGGCTCGGCAGTGGGTGAAGCTTCAGCCGCAGAAGACGGCTGAGAATCGCTGGTATTAGAAGGCTGAGAGCAGGCAGCTAGCCCAATTATTAGGAAGCTAGTGATAGATATTTGGAGCTGACGCACGAGATGACTATGAGCCATAAAGTTTCTCTAACAATCAATCAATCAAACAATCAATCAAACAAACAATCAAACAAACAACAATCAATCATCAATCAATCTTACTTATTCTAAGACAATCTTGAAACGTAGCAAGATGCTTGGCGCGATCGCTAACTATTGCGCAAGCTGCCTTTTGCTTCTCGCAGCGACATCACCTGCTCCAATCGAGGCAATGCACTTTGCGCGGTCTCTCGTACGTAGCTGTCTACAGACTCATCTTCAATCAGCTCTCGCAATACTTCTACCGCTCGAGGATCGCCAATGGATCCCAGTGTGTTGGTGATAGTAAGTGCGATCGCCACATTATCCGTCGTCTTCAGAGCATCTAACAGCGTATCTAGCGCAGGCGTTCCAATCTCTCCTAAAGACATGACCGAGGCAATTTGCACTACCGGATAAGGATCTTCCATCGCTTTGCGCAGCCCTTCAATTCCTTCTGGTGGAAATGTTTTATCAGGATGCTTTACCGCAATTTGAGCCATCGCTTTAGTACAGCTTGCTCGTACCGTATCGTTCTCGCTGTGTAGCATTTGCTCGACGACTATGGGCACCGAGTCCATGCCAATCATCCCGAGCGTTTTTACTGAGGCCCGACGATATACAACATCTTCTTCGCCAAGTGCAGACATTAGCTTGGGAATTGTTTGCTCATCGCGGGTGTCTACAATTTCTCGCATTGCGCGATCGCGCATATGAGGATTCGGATGCTTAAGCTGTTCAAAGAGAGAATCTGCGGCCATGACTCAAGAGATTAAAGATGGATTTTGCTAACGGTCACTAAGAAAGCGGTCACTAAAAAGGACTCCTAGGCGATCCCTAACAAAAGGGTATCGGCCAGGAGTCCTAGTTTTTTCGAGACGTTTCGCTACGACTCAGACCATTAGCCTGAGACTAGCTTGCAGTCAACTCGCAGCCATAAGAGACTATGAAAGAGAGTTGATAACGTAGTCGATGAGTGAACGGAACTCAGTGAGCGCCTGAGGAGACATGTCACGAGGAGCGCAAGCGCGATCGCGTGTGTGCTGCATAGCAGTGACATAAGGTGCAGTCGGTAGGTTCAAAGAACGATACACTTCACGTGCACCGGCAATGCCCCACTCATCCAAAGGACCAGTGCCGCCAACAACTAGGCTGTAGTTGATTAGACGCAAGTAGTGCTTGATGTCGCGCAGGCACTTGTCTTGCTTGCCTTGGTTGCCGCCAGCTTCGCCGTCGTTCTTGAGGTAAGGATACTTCTTGAACGCTGCGTCGTAAGCTTCTTGAGCAACTTTGTCGATGCCAGCGTTAAGCTTTTCAGCCGCTTCTAGGCGAGCAGCCGCACGCTGCAAACCACCTTGAACAGCCTGCAAGTCAGCAGCAGCAGGGAAACGTCCAGCCGCATCAGCCGAAGCGATAGCAGCAGTTACAACAGATTTCATGATTTATTTCTCCAAGTAATGTTTGATCGGTTAACTTGTTCGGTGCTGCTAGAAATTAACCTAGTGCAGACACAACGCGATCAAAGTAACCAGCCGCTTCGGAAGCTAGCGCGGAGCAATCGCCGTCAGCAGTTTCCATTTTGTTGTAGCGAGAGCCACCAGCTTCAGGGCTGTTAGTCTCGTTGATGTGAGCAACACTAGAAGCTTTCATGATGTTGACTGCACGAGCAGCGGAGCCAGTAGGGACGCCCAAAGCAGCGTAAGTCTCTTTAAGACCGTTCAAGCAACGATCGTCTAGGACGGAAGCATCACCTGCAAGTAGTGCGTAGGATACGTAGCGAAGAACGATTTCGCCGTCGCGCAAGCAAGCAGCCATGCGACGAGTGGGGTAGCAGTTACCGCCAGCTTGAATCAAGCCAGTATTCTCACAGATCATGCCGGATACAGCGTCAGAAACGATGCAGCTAGCGTTGGAGGAAATTGCGTTTACCGCGTCTAGTCGCTTGTTGCCTTCAGCAACAAAGCTCTTGAGTTGGTCTAGTTCGCCGCCGCCAATAGTAGCGGTTTTAGAGTCAGCCGAAACAACGGCTCTAGAGAAAGCGTCAAGCATCAAAGCTCTCCTTCTTCGTAATACAGCAACTGGCCGTTTGTTTAGCCAGTGAAATAACTTTAAAAGATGAGGCGGTCTTCAGTCCTCTTTATTAAAAACAAAGCAACAATCCGTTACAAAGTGTTTGGGGATTTATCTGGGATCAGCTTGGGTAGGGAAGTGTAGCGATATCATAAAAGCATAATGCTCATCCTAGTATCGCAATACCTCTTAACATTCCTGGCTAAACCGTTTAAAATCACTCGCGGATCTGAGAATTTGCAAAGCGGAGTTTGAGGATAGGTTCGCGCTGCTACTCACGTTCGTCAAATCGAGTGCGGAAGCTGCCGTACTTAATCCAATATTGGTTGAGTTCGTGGTGAGGTGTGTGCAGACTCGCTTTAGCCTGATAGAGCACGACCCGGCGATGACTGCCGATCCAGATTTTTTTTAACGGCTCGACCACGATAAGCGTGCCGCCAAGCGCTTCTACGCAGTCTTGAAATTTATCTACCGTGGAGTATTCGACTGTCTCAAAGATGTAGAAATTGCCTGAGCAGATCAGGTGGCGGCTGCGAATCCACGCCTGCATTTTCTTTTTAGCGGGAGGTGGCAGCATCTCAAGAGAGTTGATTGAATGGCAGTTCGCTGGCGAAGCTTTCGCGTTTTTCGAAACGCAGTGCGCCTTCGGTTGAACCCCAGACATGTTCGTCACTCTCTACATCCATTCCTTGGTCTAAACTCACCCAGCTATGGTCGGTTAGCTCTACGCGGCTAACCAAGTAGGTGCGCTTTCCCTTACGCGGGATTAGACACTGATTGCCAGGTTCTACGCCGCCGATGAACTGATCTTTGGCGTCGGTGGTTTCGCGTCGGAAGACCATGGAGCAGCCGGGGCGACGGATGGCGATTTCTGCTGGGATAGTTTTGAGGATGTCTAGGTGGTGGCCCGATCCTGCGTAGGGAACGCCGTCTTTTAATCCGTAGTTTTCGATGTAGACGCCATCTTTTTGATCGATTAAGCGGTGTAGTCCTTGGCGGTAGGGCTTCCAGAGGTCGTAGTCGTATACCTGCTCGGAGTAGAATCCAATACCGCCAGGAAGGCCCAAGGCTTCGAAGAATTCGAAGGGCAGCGGACGAAAGAAGATGCGAATGTGCGCAAAGTCGGTTGGGTGAGCCTGAGACTGTTTGTAGTTGCTAAAGTCTCCGGCCATCCAGGTGGCGAGGTCGATGAAGTTTTGGCTGACGGCGGTGGGCCGAGCGGGTTGGGAGGGAGCAGTGAACGCTGTCATGCGGGTGATTAAAGCGAGGGTTTGAAGGCGAAAATGTTAAAGCGGGATGCTTTTAAAATTGTAGAGAGAAATTCTGAAAACAGATCAGTAGGCCGGTGGCTAAGTGGGTCGTCAATCTTTGGGGAGTACGCGCACTTCGGATGAAAGTGAGGCAGTGGTGACGCCCTGGCCGTTGCTGGTTTTGATTAAAGATACTCGAAAGCGAAGGTTGTCGTTGGCAAACCAGATTCTTTCTTCGGCGGAGGCGCGGTCGTAGGGCGTCGTGAGCACGAAAGTGCCGTCGTCTTGGATGAAGTAGTCGCCAGCGGCGGGCATGGTTTCGGCGTAGCCCTGGTCGCGCAGGAGTTTGCCTGCATTGAGCTGAGTAAGATTGGGGACAGGAACAAGGATGGTTTGCCCTTTGAGGACGTCTTCTTCGTTCCAGTCGGTTTCGCCTTCCCAGCTCATTTTAAACGGAGTGGCGATCGCACTTACCTCTACAGACTGCTGCTCGCACAGCGCTAGTACTGCCGGGTCGTCCTTGGCAATTTGTTCGATATTGATGGCCGAGCGAATTTCTTCGAAATGGGCAAAGGCTAAATGATGAGCGCTGCGCTGCGATCGCCATTGGCCTAAAGAGCGCATCACAAACGTATCAATATCCATTCCTGTCACTAAGTCCACCATTCGTCAGCTTTTAAAATCGCTATGCTTTTTTAGATCATGCCTCAAATGCGCCCACGAAGTAAGGGCCAAAGTCTGAGAAACCCCCTAACCTTGACCCTTTGACTCTTCTAAAAGCAAGCGACGAGCTAATGACTAGCGACATTTGTTCTGGGTCTTTTTTTGGTCTTGGCCTTTTGGGGCCTCACTCTCAGCGTCCTGCTCAGATTGAGGTGACGCTTTTGATGTGCTAGTACGACTAGAGGATGCGGACGGGCTTCCGCAGTCTGCTACTGCTACAGAGGCTATGCGATCGCCTCGACGATGGATAGCTTGCATAGTTTGAGACATCTGGCTGTAAGGCACCCTGATTCGATAGCTGCTCTGCTTCATCACAGACTGCTGTCGCGCACCGGCAACTTCAATCGTTACCGTGCGATTTTGATAATCACTCGTGCCAGATTGGCTGAGTACGTTCATCACTATTCTCCTGATTGCAGACTTCTTACGCAGACTCGATACTGACGATTTTGCCGCCGAACTTTTGAATGGAGCGAATTTTCTCTTGCAGCTGGTTGTCGCCCACTTCGTAGATGATGTTGCTGCGAGGCGTCCGACTGCCGCCCGTGTTTGCACCTGTCACGCTGATGCGATAGTTCGACGTTCTGCCAGTTGTAGCCGAAATGCTCGACTTAGGGGATTTAATCTTGGTGTTGCGATTGCCGCCTAAATCGCTGGTCAGCAGCGCTTTTTTGCCAGGATTGTGAGAAGTGTTGCCGCCCGCAATGACGAGCGTGCGATTGAAGCTCACGTTTTTAAGACCCGCTTCGGTATTTTGGCGTAGCTCTACAGGCTCTGGACTGGCGACCCAAATTGACATTTAAAGTTTCTCCTAATAAAAAGTTTTAAAAAATTGCGCCGCCTCCGGTTTGCTAGAGAATGACTTAAAACTGACCTATCTTTAGCAAACTGGAGGGCGGCGCTCAAAATGAGAAAGCGTTTGTTTTCTCAACGCAACGTAATAATAGACATTAAAAAGACATCAAACCTTACACGTCTGCCCATAAAAAAGAGCTGAACAACCACCATGCAAACAGTTTTATCGCTTCTTGTTGAGAAGCAGATCGCTGTTGTGGCCGTACGTTCAGCTCTTTTTGTGAAAGTTAGTGCCTGCTGATTGTGCAAACCTACTTTTTCCAAGTAGCGTTTGCGCTAGTCGCTGCTATATAACCTTCGTTTAGGTAATCTCGGTGATATCTACAATCTTGGCACCGCTGCGCTGAATGCGCTGAATTTGGGGCGTCATTTTCCGAGCGGAAACAATGTACTCGTTGAAGCTGACGCGGCGAGGGGCATCGAACTTAGCGCCCGTTGTGCGAATTTTGAAGCGCTTCTCGGTGGTGGATCCAGGCGAGGCTTTGGTCTTCTTAATTTTGTTGGCGCTGTTGGTGCCGATGTCGTATACGAGCTGAGAGTCTTTAACGGCGCTGTCAATTTGAGCCGGGCCTCGGTTGATGGCGAAGTTGCGGTTATAAACGACTTGCTTACGACCCACTTCACTCTTTTCTCGAGTGAATGGAACAATGTTCTCGCCGAAGTTTTCTTGATATTCTTCGCTATCTACATAGGAGTCGATGTCAGCGTCGTAGCCTTCTTCGGTGCAGCGACGAATATGCTCGCTAGTTTCTGCTTGGGATGCAGGTGCACGGCCTAGCAAATGCTGAAAGTTTAGCTCTGCTGAGCGGTAGGGGCCACAGGTTTCGAAGTAGCGGGCGCGGTAAAAGTCGGATTTGGCGACCGCACGGACGAACTCGCGCACGGAGAAGTCTCCGTTGCGTAGCTGGGACTCGGCTGTGATGAGCCGCTCGCTCTCCATGACGTGAGGGTTGCCCAGTACCTGTTTGTAGACTGCGCGGATGATAGAGTCGATGTCTTCGGTTGAGCTATTGGGCCACAGCTCGTAAGTGTAATCTAAGGTGGCATTTGCCATGGGTGTGTTCTCCTAAATGAAACTTTTAATAACAAGTTTTAAGGGAGGTTATCTAACGCCTAGTGCAAAGACGAGCGACTTGGACATTTGCGCCATGCGTTGTCTGCGATCGCTCGCCTGAGGCCGTTGGCTATTTAGCTAACCGCAGTGATGCTGGCAATGACGCCGCCTGCTTTGTGGATGCGCTGGTATTCCTGAGAGAGCTTCTCGTAAGGCACCAGATACACCTGGTTGGCTCGGCGGAACCGGGAAGAGGCTTTGCGTACGGTGTTGGCTCGAATCGAGGTGACTTCTATACGGTAAACCTTGCCGCGCTCGCCGATGCCTGCGCCCACGCGAACGGGAGCCGCTGTAGGTGGCTCGCTAAATGCCCAGCCGTCGCCGTTGTTGGAAGAAGGCGCTCTGACCGCAGTGGCAACCGCGTTGATCACCTTGCTGTTGAGGCGAGGTGTTTTACCAGAGGTGCTGCCCTTAAGCGAGCTGCTAGATGCGCCGCGCACTAGCTCGAACAGGTGAGTAAATTCGACCATGCTCTCGGAGCCTTCGCTCTTGTAGCCGCGAATGTAAGGGACGATGTTCTCACCGAAGGTGTTTTGATACTCATCGCTGTCGATGTAGCTATCAATGTCCGCTTCAAAGCCTGCTTCGTCGAGTACGTTGCTGTGGAACTTCATTTCGTCGTAGTTGTTGGGCGCGCGGCCTAGCAGATGACGGAAGTTGAGTTCGCTGTAGCGGTAGCGGGGGCAAGACTCGAAGAAACGAGTGCGGTATAGATCTGATTTGGCGATCGCGCGAACAAATTCTCGTACGCTGTATTCGCCTAGCTTGAACTGGGATTCTGCAACTTCTAGTCGCTCGCTTTCCATTACGTAAGCGTTGCCTAGAACCTGCCGGTAAACGGCGTTGATAATGTCTTCACGTTCATCAGCCGAGAGACCGGGAACCCACTCTATAGGCGGAGTCTCTTCGAAAAGACTGACGCCCAATCGCGATGCTGGTCCGAAAGCCATGGATGCTATCTCCTAGTTGACAACAGTTTGTAAGGTTGAGTTTGTTACGTCAGGTTTGTAACCTTTCGCATCGAGCGCTGTCTCAAAACATCGAGTGGCCATCGACTAAGCGACTGGCTTAGGGGGACGTCAGCTACGCAGCTCGCGCCTTCTCATAAACTCAAAAAGATTGAGGAGCAAATCTCTACAAGTCGCGACTAATCACTACTTGCGTGTCCTCATTATTTCTGCAAAAGGGGTCTGTCTTCGTCAAGTTTTGTTAACTTGTTCGTTTGGCTACTGCCTACTGAAATGGCGGCAAAGCGCCTGCTAGAAGCTGATCTGAGATTTATCGGTCTAGCTTGAGCGCTATTTTTCGCTGTCAACAGCGACTGAGAACAAAAGTCGTATCGTTACTGATCTTTACAATACTTCGCATCTGTTGAACTGTGGTCGCGGCTTGATCTGCTATTGAGCTGCGCCTGCCTGTTTGAGAAGGGCGATCGCGGCGGGCGCTCGAAAAGAATCTTTGGCCTCATCTAGGGCCGTTCGTCCCTGTCGGTTTACGGCTGTGAGGTCAGCGCCGTTTTCTATTAGGAGCGAGATGATGCTGAGATCGCCTCGGGCGGCGGCCATAATCAGCGGCGTCCAGTTGCCAATATTTCGCGTATTGACGCCAGCTCCTGCTTGAATCAGGCTTTTGACGGTGTAGAGATGACCATTATCGACCGCTAGATAAAGCGCCGTATCGCCAATTCGGTTGGTGAGGGTAATGTCTGCGCCCATTTTAATTAACCGCTCGACGATATCGGTTTCGCCATTGCGGGCCATCATCATCAGCACTGTCTCTTGGTAGGCATTTTGTCCGGTGATGTCGGCTCCCTGGTCGAGCAGCGTCGCGATCATGGCTCGCCGGTCTGACTCGGCTGCGTACATTAGGGCGGTGTAGCCTGAGTCGTTTCTCAAGTTGATGTCGGCCTGCTGGGACAGTAGGTAGGCAACAATTTCTGGATGGTTTTCCATGGCCGCCCACATCAGGCCCGTGCTGCTTTGCCATCGGCTATCTACGCTGATGCCCTGCTCGCGCAGATCTTTTACCTGATCGAGATCGCCTTTGATACAGGCGCGAATGAACTTCTCAGCGGGCGTAGGATCTGGCACGTTTTTTAGCTGTTTTAGTTAGCTGTTGTTAGATAAATTGGCTTACGAGGTTGGCCGCTTTACGAAGGCTGATAGCTGCGTAATCAGATGGTCAAAGTAGGGGGCGATCGCTTCACCAGTTTTGGTATCAAATCGGCTCAAGCTAGCAGATTTAATGCCCTTTAGTCCGGCAACCATGGCGGGCAAGGGCACCTGTAGTTCTTCGTATAGCAGCTCCATAGCGGCTAGCCCAGTCGAGCTGGTGTACTGAATTTTTTGACCCGCAATGCCGTAGGTGATGCAGCGCAAAAATTGCCAGAAGTCTCGCCAGCAAGCCTCGGCTCGCATGGGGGGGTAAAGTCCGCCGCCCGGCTTGAGGATATCTGGAAAGGCGGTGAGAACATCCGCTCTAGCTTCGTCAACAATGTTGGCGGCCTGATCGCGGAGCTGTTTGACTACGGCAATCGTATCGATTTGAGTGGCGTCTGTCTGACCACCTTTGGAGAGATCTTTAGAGAGATCTGTCTGAGCAACTAGGGAAAGTTCTTCGTCGGTTAGGTACTGGCTGTTATCGTCGGCGGTCTGTAGACGATCTTTGGCCTCGGTTGAAAGCCTTGGCCAATTTTCAAAGCTAACGATTCTCGCCTGTGGAATGAGTTCTTTTGCACGTTCGCTTAGGCCGGTCACGGGTTGAGTCCTCGGTGGTTTTTAGAGCTGGTTAGGGGCTAGCTGATGGTATAAGGCTTTACCCTTTTGCTTTGGATGGCTTTTCTGATGCGATCGCCTTGAGCTGGTCGATAACTAGAGTAGCGACTCGCTGAACCGAAGCTTCGGCGTCTTGCTGGAGATGGGCGATCGCCTCAATCGCGCCAGGATTTCCTAGTTTTGCCAGGGCTAAAACAGCGGCTCTACGCACAGAGGCTTCTGGATCTTTAAGACAAGATACCAGGGGCTGGTAGGCTTTTTGGCAGTTTAATCGCGCCAAGTTGGCGGCTGCTTCAATTTTGACCTCTGGCGAATGATCGTTGAGGGCTTCGGTCAGGATGGTCATGGCTCTTTGAGCTTTGTCAGTGCGAGGACGGTCGGTTTTTCGGCGCGTTGGTGTCTGTCCTGGCTGGGGCTGATCTACTTCTGGAGAGATCGGCGGCTGGTTTTGCTGCGCGGTTTGCTTTTGGGCAAGTTGAGCGATCGCCCCTAAAACAGCGGTGCGAACGGCAGCAGAAGGATCGCTCATAATGCGATACAGGCGATCGCCTACTTCACTACTCATAGAGGCCATTGCCCAGGCGGCGTGCCCTTTGCAGCTCTCGCTGACATCTTCAGCAGCCAGCACGTCTCGCAGTGAACTAAAAGCAGGCGCACCGACTTTAGCTAAAGCGCCGGCAGCGGCACTTTTTACCCCAATATCTGGGTCGGCGGTCAGGGCTTTAATCAGCACCGGAACAGAGTCTGGATCGCCGATATTCGTGAGCGCATTGCAGCAGGCTCGTCGCACTACCGAATCGGCATGATTGGTAATGCCTTCTACTAGAAAAGGTGTGGCGGGTTCGCCAATTTGGCTAAACGACTCTACTAAGCTGAGACGGGCAGATCGTCTAGGATCGGCCAAGCACTGCACCATCTGTCTGAGCATAAACGGCTCTGGCTCATCGAAGGCCAGCAGCTCTATTTGGCTATTGACATAGTTGATGAGGCGATCGACCTTTCCCTGTGTTTCTGGAGAAGGAATAAAATACGCGTCTGACTCGGCGATGATGTTGGTGGGGGCTTCTGTGGGCAGACGCTCTGTTAGCGCGTCGTTGTTTAGAGGGTCGCCATCAGTCAGAGAGGCTTTCTCTGGCTTGGCGCCTCGCTTGTTTTGACTCATAGGGCTTGCCTTGATTTCCAGCCTGAGGTCAGTCTGGTCATAGAAACAGCGGCTTCGAGAGCCGTTCAAATTCAAAGATGTGATGTCTTTAGACGTGATATCTAAAGACGTGATGTTCAGGTGTAACGCCTAGAATGCGATGTCTAAGAAGTCGGTGAAGTCGATTCGCCGCGCAGCTTGGCTAAAGACGCGTCGATCTTGGCGATTTCGGGGTGCGCTTTGAGCTGTGCGTTGGTCATTGATTTTGGCAACTTGGCCTTCTTCGCGGCGGTCGTAAAGTCTTCGACTAGTCGCGCCCGGTACTTTTCGAGTTCGGCGACGACTTCAGCGACCTCTTGGGAGGATGCTTCAGGAGATTCCTCAGCGGCTGATCCTGCTGGCGTGTCGTTAGATTGAGCGCTCTCTACCATGGCGAATACCTCTACTGATATCTGAATTGATATTTGATCTAAATCGGGTGTTGTTTTGGGTGGCGACCTTCAAAGAGAAAGAGACGACCGGCGACTAGATACCGGATCGGAATCACGATGGTATCACCCGATACTGATGTTGACTACTGGTTGACTACTCCCTAGGATACTTGCTCGCGTTGGGCCTGTTGTGGCTAGGTTTATTTAGGGTAAGTCAATTTGCTTTGTTCTCTGCGAAAGGTTGTTCTATGCAAAATATCGCTACCGCTAGCGCTACCTCTGTTTTCTGTTTGTTGTTAAAAGATGACTTGTTAAAAGATGACTATGGATATTTCCGAGATTAAAGATCTTTTAGGCAGTGAAGAGCCTCAGCTACGCTTGCGGGGATTGGTCGCTTTGAAGGATTACGACAGCGAGACTGCTGTGCCGCTACTGGTAGACCAGCGGCAGGACTCGGCTTTTTTGGTGCGCTCGTTTGTGGCGATGGGACTGGGCCGAAAACGCAGCGAGACTGCTTATCGCACCCTACTGGAGATGCTTGACGTAGAAACAGATAGCAATGTTCAATCGGAGATTGCGAATTCTTTGGGGCTTTATGGGGCGATCGCAACTGAGCGGCTCGTTCAGCTATTCGAAAGCAACGATCACTGGCTGGTACAGCGCAGCATTCTGGCCATTATGCCTGAGATGGACAGCCCAAATGCGCTGCTGAAGATTGCGCTGATGGCCCTTCAAAATGACGATCAGACGATTTCGCAGGCAGGTATTTCGACGCTGGGACTGTTAGCTGGAACCGATCAGGAGCCGGGTGCTTTGGCGGCGCTGCTACCGATGCTCGACAGCGACCTGTGGCGATCGCGCTTAGCCCTAGCCTACGCGCTCAAACCCTTTCAATCTGATTCGGCAAAAGATGCGCTGGCCCAGCTGCGAAAAGATGAGAACCACAAGGTTGTTGCCGCTGCGCTAGAAGATCTGCTACCGAGCTAGTGATGTTACATCCAATACTTAAACTCCTCCCTAAAGCCATTGTCGCCTTCGGTTAAATGGTTTATGTTGATGGGTGTGAACAAATGTTTCACTTTTGCAAACTATCGACTTGAAAGAGTCTTTTTATGCAATTGCCTTTTGAGGAGTAATCGCCGTGGTTTTTTCTGTTATTTCAGATACCAATTCAAATTCAGCGTCTGTAGGTCGGCTTGAAGCGGTTGAGGCTCAGGCGATCGCCTTTTTCAAGCATTCGCAGGGCAACTGGCAGTCTCGCCGCCGCTATTACACGCTGGCCAACGACGAAGCGCAAGAAGTCGTTAGCGACTTGACGATCGCCTTTTTAGAAAGCGACTGCGCCGAGCTAGCTGAACTGGGTAAGCGTCATAATTTAGAGGTGCCGATGATCTGTGGGGCTAAAGTTACCTGGGAGAGCCACTACATAGCGCCTAGCAAGAAGCCTTCGGTGGGTTCGACAATTTTTGGTATTCGTGGCGATGTGATGTATCGCGATCGCGGTTTTGCCACGCCTAAACCCGTGACCGCTCAGTATCGATTTACGGGCGATTCTCCAGAAGAGAGGCTCCGCCAACGCACGATGGTTTTGCGCACTGAGTACGGCGGCTCCTCCTTTGAGGAAGAGCTGAAGCTGGTAGGCGAAAACTATCGCACTCGCCAGACCATTATTTCGCGAGCCGGTGAAGAGATTATGGTTGGCCAGTACCTAGAAAAGCGAGTCTAGGACGCTGTTGATTCTTCTAGGCTTTGCCGGGTTGTCTGCCGAGTAAACACGTTCCATTCCTCTAGCTCAGCCGGTGGATGGCTCAGTAGTTTTGCTCGGCTCTGGGCTGAAAGCCCCACCGCGCCGCTAAAATCGGCTCCGGCAATGCTACCGACCTCTGAAAAATCTACGTCTGTAAGATTAGTTGCTCGTAAGTCTGCTCGCTGAAGCTCTGTACCCGCTAAGTTTACGCCTTTAAGATTGGCTCCAATTAGAAAAGACTTTTGCAAGTTTGCGCCACTTAGCCCTGCGCCAGCTAGGTTTGCGCCCTGCAAGTTTGCGCCGCTCAGATACGTGCCAAACATCATCGCTCCGCTTAAGTCGGCACCTTTTAGATTCGCCGTGTTTAGGTAAGCGCCGCTGAGCAGAGCATTTGGCCCCACGGCCCCGCTGCTCTTGTACCGGAAGCCTTCAGGCCACTGAGTTTGGCTATCGTAGAGCGCCAGCTTCATTTCGGCATCGGTGAGCGTTGCCCCGGTTAAATTACAGCCCTGCAAGTCAGTTCGAAAGAGATACGCGCCCGTCAGGTTTGCGCCCGTCAGGTTTGCGCCTGCCAGGCTGACCCCTCGTAAATCGGCCTTCGTCAGATTCGCGTTAGATAGATCTGCGTTCGCTAGGTTTGCGCCGAGCAGCTCAGTGCCTGAGAGATTCGCGCCTGAAAGATTTGCGCCTGAGAGATTTGCGCGATAAAGATCTTTGCCTGCTAGATCTGCACCTGCTAAATCAGCGCCTGAAAGCTGTCCGCGTGGGGCAATAGCCGTAGAGTCCGCTTGGAGAGAAGGCATCGTTATATATAAGATAAAAACTACGATACTTATAACAATCGCAGACTCTTCTCCCTAAAGACAATAGATATGCTTTTAACCCCTCCTATGACTATGGCCGAGTTCTTTTGCAAGAGTGAGGGCACCTGGTTTACGCAGCGCACGGTGCATCATTTTGATGTGGTGGCCGATGAGTCGGGCGAGTCGCTGCTGATTGTGGGGATGGTGAAGGCGGATGACGCGCGCGTAGTTGAGATCTGTCAGTCGCAGGGTATCGATCCGGCGCTAGCTGCCGGGGGGGCTTCGTTTGCCTGGCAGGCAAATTTGTCGGAGAGTGCGCCGCCTTCTTCGGCCGCGATATTGGTAGATGTGCCGGACGATGAGAGCGGGCGATCTGGGAAGCTGGTGCGCGATCGCGGCTATGTAGAAAGCATTGCCGTGGTCAGCCGCTATTGGTTCGGTCAAGATGGCGTTTTGACCATTGATACCGACTACGAAACTAACCAGGGACAGGAACGCTGCTGGTTTTTGACCGATGATTTTCGCGTTCGCGTGAGCACAGCGCGAATGATGAACGGCGTAAACCTGATGACTTACTGCTCGGAAAAAAGATTTGTGACGCCAGAAGATATTAAAGCGCTGGCTAGTCGTCATACGGCAGCGGTTTCATAACTGCCACAATGGCCTTAATAGGCCAGCTTGAGCGGTTGTTTGACCTGTATTTTTTCTGTTACGGAATATGTATTTGTTTCTCAGAATGGGGACTTTTGCCGGGTTGGTCTCCTATGGTGAAAAGACTCACTGATCGCAATAGCTGGCCGGATATGTATCGCCCCTTCTTAGCGCATTTAGAGAAATCGCTTTCTCAAAAATTCGACCTGACGCAGCGCCCTATCCCCGATGGGCTAGAGAGCAATATTAGCGAAAGGGGCCGCAATCCGGCGACGATTCGGAGCTGGTGCTACGAGTGCGAAGAACTACGGAAGGCTCGCTACACCTATATTGACGCTGGTGAGAGCGCCCAGATCTTCAACAGCGTGATCTACCCTGGCCATCAGTATGATTTGCCGCTGCTCGGGATTGATTTTCTTTCTTTTGGCGCGGTTAAAAACCTGATTGTGATGGACTTTCAGCCGCTGTTTCAAGACGAGGCGTATCAGCAGAAGTACATTTCGCCGTTGAAGGCGCTGCACGATAAGTATCCCGATTTATCGCAGAACTTAGAGATGAAGTTCTACGATGCGAATCAGTACTTCTCTAAGTATTTGTTATTTGCTAAGACTGACCCTGAGACAGTGAAGACCAGAGTGCTAGCAGCGTTTAAGGATTATCTTCAGCTTTACTGGGAGATGATAGATGCGGCAACGCCTTTGACCGATGAGCGGGCGATCGCCCGAGTGGCCAAAGCGCAAAAGGACTATGACCAGTACAGCGCCGAGCGCGACCCGGCTTCTGGATTGTTTGGCAGCTACTTTGGTCACGATTGGTCTGAGCGGTTTCTATACGGCTTTTTGTTTGAAGACGCAGTGCCGTTGGCAGTAGGCGCAGCCGTTTCTTAGTAATTTCTTCCCTGTCGCAATTTATGACTTCTGCTGCTACAACCACTATTTACGAGCCATTTTTAGCTAAGGCGATCGCCCAACTAGAGAGCCGCTTGAGCCTTACGCCTTACCCAATTCCGGCTGGCTTTGAGCAAAAGAGCGCAGTGACCGGTAAGGGCAAAAGAGAAGCCACCGTCACCACGACTAGCTATGGGTCGAAAGCGCCTAAGCTACGCCAAATTCGAGCGGCTCACGTGCAGGGGGGCGCAGCGCTTCAGGTGCTCAACTTCGTCATCTTTCCAGAGCTAAACTACGACCTGCCTTTTTTTGGCGCAGACCTCGTGACGCTGCCGGGCGGTCATCTGATTGCGATAGACATGCAGCCGCTGTTTCAAACCGAAGCGTATCAGGCCAAATACAGCGCACCGATTATGGATATGTTTGAGCGCTATCAAAAAGATTTGCCATGGGGCGGTGATTTTCCTGAAGAAGCCCAAGCCTTTTTCTCACCTGCTTTTTTATGGACGCGCCCAGCCGAAACAGCCGACGTTGAAACTCATGTATTTCAGGCTTTCCAGGACTATCTAGCGGCTTATATTAGCTTTGTAGAGCAGGCAGAGCCGGTCACCGACCCTGAGCGGTTAGCCGCTATTAAGCAGTCTCAGCTTAGCTACGCTCGCTACCGGGCCGAAAAAGATCCGGCTAGAGGCATGCTGACCCGGTTTTATGGCCCTGAATGGACAGAGGAATATATTCACGGCTTTCTATTCGATTTGGAGAAAGATCCGCGTGTAGCCAATGCTGTCTAAGGTTTGGCGCCTGGGCTGGTTTTTAAGACTTTTTGAACATTTGGCGAGCTTGGCGACCTCTGTAAACGTTATTATTTAAATGTAACAACAGAGCCAATGTAGTGACACAGCCGATGAGACTGTTAGCAATGCTGTGTCGATTTAAGCGTTGAGCTGCCCCTGGACTAGCGTCTTTCGGCTGCAGGTAGAAAGTCAAAAGCCCTGGTTTACCAGTAGTTTGAGCCAGTACTGTTCTTTGTGAACTTTCTTGAACTTTCTTAGATTCACACCGTTAAACGTCTTACTGTTTAAAACAGGGAGCAGTGAATTGCAATGGTTGAACCCGCCTCTTTGAGAGATTTCTGTAGTGCATCTGCAGCGGTTTCGAAAGCGGCTATAAGGTCATCTAGCGCAGTTGCTCATCCCGACGAAACTGCCCCGTAAACTTCGGCTCGTCCGGCTTTATCACGGAGGCAGCGACGTAACGGGCTTTAACCAAAACCCAACCTCAGAACTCCCCAATCAGGTCAGGTTCTGATGGTCAAATACTAGGAGAATTCAGATCTATGTTTGATGCGTTTGCAAAGGTTGTCTCCCAAGCTGACTCACGAGGCGAATACATTAGCTCTTCACAGCTAGACGCTCTCGATCAGATGGTCGCTGACGGCAACAAAAGAATGGATGCCGTTAACGGTATCACCAACAATGCTTCCGCTATCGTGGCTAACGCTGCCCGCTCTCTGTTCGCAGAGCAGCCTCAGCTGATCCAGCCCGGTGGTAACGCTTACACTTCCCGTCGCATGGCTGCTTGCCTACGCGATATGGAAATCATCTTGCGCTATGTTACTTACGCCGTGTTCTCTGGCGACGCTAGCGTGCTAGACGACCGCTGCCTCAACGGCCTGCGTGAGACTTATATCGCCTTGGGCACTCCTGGCTCTTCCGTCGCCGCTGGCGTAGAGAAGATGAAGGAAGCAGCTATGGCCATTGTTAAGGATCCTAGCAATGTCACTAGCGGCGACTGCAGCAGCTTGTACAGCGAGATTGGCGGCTACTTTGACCGTGCAGCTTCCGCTGTTGGCTAGTCTTAAGTAAGTCAATCTTACAAGCTGAACTAGTCTTCAAAACTGGCTAGTCCTAGAAAATAAGTGGCCCACTAGCTGAGCTACTTAGCACAAGCGAATTGTTAACAATCAATTTTAGGAGATCCTAACGATGAAAACTCCTCTGACCGAGGCAGTCTCGACGGCTGATTCTCAAGGCCGTTTCCTCAGCAGCACTGAAATGCAGACTGCATTTGGTCGCTTCAAGCAGGCAGGCGCCAGCTTAGAAGCTGCTCGCAAGCTGACTCAAAACGCAGATAGCCTTGCTCAAGGCGCTGCTCAAGCGGTCTACAGCAAGTTTCCTTACACCACTCAAATGCAGGGTCCTCAGTACGCTGCTGACCAGCGTGGTAAAGAGAAGTGCGTTCGTGACATCGGCTACTACCTGCGGATGGTCACTTACTGTCTAATCACGGGTGGCACTGGCCCCATGGATGACTACTTGGTTTCTGGCCTTGCTGAAATCAACAAGACCTTTGACTTGGCTCCTAGCTGGTATATCGAAGCGCTTAAGCACATCAAATCTAACCATGGTTTGAGTGGTGACGCGGCGACTGAAGCCAACAGCTACCTCAACTACGCGATTAACGTCCTTAGCTAACTAAATTGGCGTTTTAGCCTCTGCTGAGTGCAGGCGGTTGAACCTCAATTTTCACCCAGAGAGATATGCGATTACTAGAATGGTCTAGTGGTTGTTTGTTTCTCTGGGTTTGTTATTGGCGGCTCTTTTTAGCGGCTGCTTTGGCTAGCTTTTCAATTTGCCTTTTGACCTACTCTTTTGGTCTGCTTTTTGACCTTACGAAGACATGACTTCTCCCTCTCAGCCCGCGTCGGATGCGGCACCTCAGCTTACGGCGGCGCAGGCGATCGCGAATCTTCAGCAGACGGACGACCAGGGCGATCGCTACTATGCGGCCTGGTGGCTAGGGCGATTTGAGATTGATGAACCGGAGGCGATCGCGGCTTTATTGCTAGCGCTGCAAGATGAAGACAATCGCGATACGGATGGCGGCTACCCACTGCGGCGCAATGCTGCAAGAGCGTTGGGTAAGCTGAATGATTTGTCGGCTGTGCCTGCGCTGATAGACTGCTTGGCCTGTGACGATTATTATGTGCGAGAGGCGGCGGCCCAGTCTTTAGCGTCTTTGAATGCGACAGATGGCCTTTTGCCTTTGGTTGCTTTGCTTGATGGCGGCGTTGATGCTGCGGTAGAGGTGCCGGGCAAACCTCACTTGGTGCAGCCTTATAATGCGATTTTAGAAGCGCTAGGCGGTCTGGGAAATAGTGAGACGGTAGAGAACGTTGCGCCCTTTCTAGCCCATGAGGTGCCCCAGGTGAAGAATGCGGCGGCTAGGGCAATGTATCAGCTGACGGGAGCAGGACACTATACGCAGGCGTTGGTGGATACGCTGCGGTGCGATGATTTGCAGCTGCGGCGGTCGGCGCTGTTGGATTTGGGTGAGGTGGGGTATTTGCCAGCGGCAGGAGCGATCGCGCAGACGCTGGCGGAAAACAGCATTAAGCTGATTGCGATGAAGGGTTTGTTGGAAAAGCAGATTTCACGCTCTGGTAAGCTGCTCTCGGATGAGGCCTGTGAGGTGATGAATTTGATGGATTCTTTGCTGTGAGTTGTTGTTGGCAGTTTTTGGACGGATGGTAGATTCTACGCTTTTGGAAACGAGACTTCAGGCGGTGGAAGCGGCTGACTCTTCGCAGGGGATGGTAGATGCGGTAGAGGCGCTAGCTGAGCTGCAAGATGAGGGCGCGACGGATATGCTCATTCGGGTGTTGGGATACAACAATCCGGGGGCGGCAGTGGCGGCGGTAGAGGGTTTGATTCAGATTGGGACGTTTGCGGCTTCGGCGGTGCTAGCGCAAATTGACGGCTATAACTACGGCGCTAGAGCTTGGGCGCTGCGGGTGCTAGCGGGAATTGGCGATCCGCGTGGGCTGGATTTGGTGCGGGAGACGGCGGCTGAGGATTTTTCGCTGAGCGTACGGCGAGCAGCCGCGCGTGGGTTAGGCGCAATTCAGTGGGAGAAGATGGCGGCCGACGAGCGGCGAGATGCGCAGATAAAGGCAAGAGATACTTTGCTGAAGGTGCTGAATGATCCGGAGTGGGTGGTGCGCTATGGGGCCATTGTCGGACTGCAAGGGGTAGCAGCGGCGGCGGTGAACGATGGCTTTGATGATTTGATAGCGCCGGTTTTAGCAGGGTTAGAGACTCTTGCTAAGCAAGATGAGACGACGGCTGTGCGGGCTAGAGCGCAGTGGGCGTCAGTTCAAATTTCTGAATTGGTTGAGTAGCTAGATGAGCCATTTGCGATACGCCGTTATTGGCACTGGTGCCATTGGAGGTTACTTTGGGGGGCGGCTGAGCCAGTCGGGCTGCGATGTTCACTTTTTGCTGCGCAGCGATTATGAACAGGTTCGGCGAAACGGGCTTGTGGTGGAGTCGGTGAATGGTGACTTTGAGCTGCCTGATGTAAATGCCTATAAACAGTCTGCTGATATGCCGCCGGTAGATGTTGTTTTGGTTGCGCTAAAGACAACTAGCAATGACAGACTAGCCGATTTGCTGCCGCCTTTGAAGCCTGATGGAGTTGTTGTTTCTTTGCAGAATGGGTGGGGCGTAGAGGCAGCGATCGCCCAGCATCTAAAAGCGAAAAAAGGCATAGCGCCCGATATAATTGGTGGCCTTTGCTTTATTTATGCAAACAAGCCCGGCCCCGGTCGAATTCAGCATCTGGGCTATGGGCGGCTGTTGTTGGGTGCGCATAATGAGCAGGGCCAGCTGCACGCTCTAACGCCAAGGCTGAAGGCGATCGCGGAGGACTTCTCTACAGCGGCGGTTGAGGTTGAGGCGATAGAAGATTTGCCGATGGCACGGTGGCGTAAGCTAGTTTGGAATGTGCCTTACAACAGTTTATCGGTAATTTTGGATGCAACGACCGGGGAGATGATGGCGGACGGCAAGGTGCGATCGCTCATTACAACGCTGATGGAAGAAGTGATAATGGTTGCGAATGCCTGGGGAAGCCACACTTCGCCTGAGATAGAGCGCTCTATTTCAAGGACATTTATTGAACAGATGCTGAGCCTTACTGCGACAGTTTCTTCCTATCGCACCAGTATGAAAATAGATTATGACGCGCAGAGGCCGTTGGAGATAGAGGCCATTTTGGGTGAGCCGCTTCGAGTAGCGAAAAGTCTGGGTGTGGCGGTGCCCGCAATGGAGACAATTTATCAACAGCTGGCTGATTGCCTACGACAAGCACCTCTACAAAGCGCGGCATCTGATAGAGAACTTTTTCGCTAAGTTAAAGCAATACCGGGCGATTGCAACGCGCTACGATAAGACCGCTCGCAACGGTTGTGCCTCAAAAAAATGTGGGAAAACCTGTAACATTCTTTACAACCCTCTTGGGTAAATACTTTCAGTCCAAATGACTGGGTAGCCAAAAACCTTGATGAGTAGGGAGCCCACGTTTCGCTGATTCCCGCCCAACGCTTTTTAGCAGTGCTGGTCGTGCTTAATCCAAAAATCAAACAGGGGTAGAGAGGGTTGATATCCAAGCTGAGGCCCATAGATCAGACCCTTCTGCTCCAGGCTACTGAGCGCACCTTGCAGACTACCGCCCCGAGAAAGATAGTGCTTTTTTATGTAGGCGTTAGATTGAGGGCGCTCCGTCGGATCGAGAGAGAGACTTTCTAGCAGCTTTGCTTGAGTGGGCGGGAGTAGCAACAGTAGCGCTTCGAAAGTTACTTCGATATCTCTTACCAAAGCAAGCATACTGCTCTGGACATGGTGGGCATAAATCACTTCTGTGGCTGTTTGAGCTGAAACGGCACGGCACGCTAACTGAATACGCTGAGCCAAGGCGATCGCATCTTTAATATGGCCTTGCACGTAGCTCAAAAATATCTCTAAACTCTGACTGTCTGGATCAAAGCTGAGTCCTGCTGTGGCCATTCTATTCGCAATCCAAGGCTGCATGTCTCGATCGCTCAGCGGCCCCAAAAAGATGGCTGGCAGGCCCATAGTCTCCATCCAGGGTTCTAAGACAATAGCGACGATCGCATAGCTCACCTGGCTCTGCTGCTGAATCTCTTGTAGCAGGCGAGTTTCCCACTTCTGATGCCGATCCCAGGTACGAATGTGAGCGAGATTGTGAAAGACAATGACAATGCGACAAGCCAAGCATTCTGCTAAATGCTGGGGTAGGGACAAAAGATGCTCAAACAGAAGCCATTCTTTTCCGGGCGCTACTGACCAGACCGGACAATCTTGGCCGAACAGAGATGGCTCCAGCGCTTGAGAATTCGCCAAGCTCCACTCAGAGATCTTAGCAAATTCATCTGGTTCACTGAAGGCACGATGAATACTATCCGCTAACAGTCGAACGAACTGCCTGGCACTACGGCAGCGCAAACAGTCAATTTCTATATGCCGAATGCTCAACTGGCTAGCGGCATCACGAATTAACGTTCGTCGTCCAATCCCCGGAACGCCAGTAACGACTAGATCGCTATCTTTTTCTAAAAGCGCAGAAACCCTTTTCAGCTCGGCTTTACGAAGATCGGTTGAGGGTAAATCAGAAGAATTAATCATTTAAAAGTGAATCTGCACTATTTTTTAGTGCTATAAGTATCTGTAGGGTTATGAATAGCATCTCGTAAAATCCATAACTATTTGGACGTTGACTGCTTTGGTTCTTGGGCTGGTTTTGTTAGCAGGGGGCGCAGAGGCTCTTGTTAAAAGCGCTTCTAAGCTAGCCGCTACGGTCAGTATCTCTCCGCTCGTGATTGGATTGACGGTGGTCGCATTTGGCACAAGTGCCCCTGAACTCTGGCGGTAAGCTTGCAAGCAAGCCGATCAATTGATTCAAGTTAGTTTGCTTTACAGAAATTTTACTTTTAGTTTATCAATCATTGCATCTTATTAGGAAACACTTAGATCGAAAACTGGTTAGTATGGACGCTCTTTCTGAAACTTTTGCTGAGACTTTAAATCGTCTTCGTGCCAATGCTGAATCCTACAATAAAACTTATATTGCTGGTGAACCTTATCCTCACGTAGTTATTGACAATTTGTTCGCGCCAGAAATGTTAGATCGCATTGTTAACGAATTCCCTTCATCGGGTAATCGAGATTGGATCTCCTATGACACCGAACACGAACTGAAAAGCACTTCTAGAGGGATAAATGGTTTATCCACTTTCACTCAGCTATTTTGCCTGTGGCTGAGTTCTTCGGAAGTCATTAACGAAATCAAAAAAATTACAGGTCTTGATAATATTTGCGCCGACCCTATGTATCACGGTGCAGGGTTACACGAAATGTATCGAGATGGTTGGCTAGAGATGCACTCTGACTACACCAAACATTACCATCTACCCATGGTGCGTCGTCTCAACTTAATCACCTATCTCAACCGAGATTGGGCAGAAACTTGGGGAGGAGAATTAGCCTTGCAAGACTATAAAGATTCCAGTAAACAAGCTAGTTACGCACCTCATTTTAATCGCACCATTATCTTTCCTACTACAGAACAAACATTACATGGTGTTCCTAGTCAATTATCTTGTCCTCCAGATCGTAGCCGTAAGCTAATTTCGATCTATTACTGGACGCCTATTCCCATGCCTTTTTTGTTTAAAGTAGGAACTCCTCTAATTTGGGCATCAGATCGCAAGAAAGCAGTCAAACAGACTTTGAAAAAAGCTCAAACATTATTTCATTAAGGCGTTGTTGAACCCATATGAAAAAAGCATTGTCATCTTAGTCAGCCCCTCAGTAGGGTTCGTTTTCGATTAGCAAGCATAGCTATTCGGCTTAGATGGCAGTGTGCTTTTAGCTGTTCTCTCTCTACCCGTAATTTTCAATTTTCTTGCTTTTCTTCGGGGCTTGAGGACTTTGTCTGATGTGCCGGAATGCGGATAAAGAATTCTGTTCCCTGTTCTGGATTTGAAAAATACTCTAGTTTTCCACAGTGCTTTTCAACAATTATTTTGTAGCTGATAGACATTCCCATACCTGTGCCCTTTCCGACAGGCTTAGTTGTAAAAAATGGATCAAATACCTGAGACTGGACGCTATCAGGGATACCAGGGCCGTTATCTGCGATCGCAATTTCTATCCAGTCATGATCTATGACAGACGTTCGAATCGTAATTTGACTTGAGCGCCGTTTACCTTCCGCTGCATCTATACCTTCTAAAGCATCTAGCGCATTTGCCAGTACGTTCATCACCACCTGATTTAACTGTCTTGGATAACAATCCACCGCTGGTAATACGCCGTAGTCGCGGATAATTTCAACTGTAGGCTTGTCGGCAGACGCCTTCAGACGGTGGTGCAAAATCATCAGCGTACTATCAATACCCTCATGAATATCGACCTGTTTAAGGTCGGCCTCGTCCATACGAGAAAAGTTTCGCAGCGATAGAACAATGTCGCGAATGCGATCCGTGCCAGTTTGCATAGAGGTGATTATTTTGTTCAAATCAGCCTTCAAAAACTCAGGCTCAATCTCTTCTATCTCTGCTTGTAGACTCGGTTCTGGATCGGGATAGTGCTGCTGGTAGAGCTGCACTAAACCCAATAGTTCTTGAGTGTGGTTACGAATATGAGGAAGGTTGCCGTGAATAAAATTCACTGGGTTGTTGATTTCATGGGCAACTCCCGCAACGAGCTGACCCAGGCTAGACATTTTTTCACTTTGAATTAGCTGCGACTGTAGGCTTTTTACTTTCCGAAGCGTCTCCAGCAGTGCCTCAGTTTGCGCTCTGAGCGTTGCTTCAGATTCCTTTATCTGCTGCGCTCTAGCGTTTGCTTTTTGAGCATTGTCTTCGGACTGAGCGTATATATTGGCCTGCTGAATGGCAATGCCTAACTGAATCGCAAGCTGGTTGAGTAACTCACTCTCTCCGTCCTGCCAAATTCTAGGATGGCTACACTGGTGGACAATCAGCAATCCCCAAAGCTCCTGGTGCACCATGATGGGTACCATCAGGTTCGCCTGCACTTGAAGTCTCTGTAAAAATGCGAGATGTTCTAGATCTAAATCGGCTTCTAAGACATTGTTGATCTTGCGAATGCGGCCATTGCGATATTCTTCTAAATAGGCGGGTGGAAAGCAATCATCGGCAGCTTCGCCCAGCGTAGCAGGCCAACATTCAGAAGCATCTTCAATCCTGACGGTTCCTTGCCAATGCTGGTCAAACTGATAGATCAGTGCTCGATCTGTCGAAAATAACGGACGTATCTCATTTACTGCGGTTTGTAAGATAGTTGTAATATCTAAAGACTGTCTAATTTGAGTAGAGAGCTGGTTAAGGAGTTCTCGCTGCTGGGCTAACTCTCTAAACTTAGCCTCTGATATTTTTAGCTGGGCTTGACTCTCTTGCAACGCCCGAGTGTAGATCGATTGAGCAGAGAACCGCCGATCTAGCAGCGTGCTGGCCCAGGCGCTAATAAAGAGAACAAGTGTGCTGCCCACAACTGCGATCGCAATCGGGGTAGCATTGGTGGGCGGCTGTAGTTTTGCCATGCTAGCAATTCCTACGGCGGGTGCAAAGTGAGCAGCAGCCATGCCAGTGTAGTGCATGGTAGGAATCGCCGAACCCATGACAGCCGCCGCTAGCAGTCTTTTCCATAGCTGCTTTAGGCTATTCTCTTCTCTAAGCTGGAATGAGAGAAAAAGGCCAACAAAAGAAACTGCGATCGCAATTAACACAGACAGCGCAACTACTTGCGTGTCGTATTCAATGATGGCCGTTGAGTGCATGGCGGCCATGCCAATGTAGTGCATGGCGGCGATACCGCCACCCATTAGCAAGCTGCCAACCGTTAGCTGAACAGGGCCAAACTTTTCACGGCTGACTAAAAACAGTGCTAGTCCAGAAACCCCTACGGCAGGCAGCACGGAAACGACGACAGTTTTAAAGTCATATTCAACGGCAAACGGTAACCGAAACGCCAGCATGCCAATAAAGTGCATTGACCAAATGCCTAAGCCCATTGCCATCGCACCGCAGGTTAGCCAGACGGCCTGTATTTTTCCTTTGGCAGCCGTTATCCGTCCGGCTAAATCTAACGCCGTGTAAGACGCGAGCATCGCAATGAGGACAGAAAGGGAAACAAGCGGTATGTTATATCCTGAGAAGGTTTCGGTCGTCATATTCGTCAAATTTTAAAAATAGAAGCGAGAACACTACCGGCTTATGCCACATGAGAATATTTCCCCGCTATCAAGGTAGATCTATATGATTTACTGATGGTGTAGCTGCTAATCTCCGTTTGATGCCCAGCATATTGAGCATGCAACTGCCTAGTCGCATCGCTTGGCATGGTTTAGAAAAGGCCGATTTTGGGTAACACAGGCAGCTCAAATTAGACTTATCGGTGATGATGGCTCTGGGGGCAAAGCCGGTTGCTTCAAGCAGTGTGCGAAAGAATTTATTCGCAGCCGTCTTGTGGCGACGGTGCTGCATTAGGATATCGAGCACCACACCATGTTGATCGACGGCTCGCCACAAACGGAAATGTATGATAAAGCCAGACGCAGTAGCTGATGATTTCGGCTGAGAAGCGATGGCCATGGTAGGGGTTAGTCATACGCATAGCCTCTTAAAAGCCGTAGCTCACAGTCAAATCTAGCCAACTTAACAATACCCATGAAACCAAAGAGCTGCCAGGAGTACGTTGTCGGTGTCATGACAATGGACGTAGAGGGAAAAGACTCTGAACGCTTTCTTGATTGCTCGACTAAAGCAGTCGATACTTTTGAGCGCCAGCTAAAAGCGTCACTCGGTGTGCGTGTAGTCGCGCTTTCTTTTGAAGGGCCGCATCTGACGCCAACCGCTGGCGCCTACGCTCCGCTCGATTTCTTGCACGTCGGCATGACTGAAAAAATAGAGAGAAGTGTACACTTTTTGCTCATCATTACCGAAGTTGACTTATCCACAACGTCGTTCGGCTCTACCCTGGCACTCTCTAGTCAGCTTACAAACGTTGGCATCCTCTCAACGAAACGCCTTAACCCTGGTTTTTGGGGTAATTCGGAAGATAGGGCACTGACTGTTCGTCGTTTAGAAACTTTGCTGCTCCAGACCTTTAGCCGTTTGCTCAACCTCTCTTATTCCAAGCATCCGCAAAACATCATGTACGAGTTTACAGAGGTAGAAGATCTCGCTGGCATGGTTAACTTTACGGATTGCCAGCGCCAGCAGATGCGCGACGCGCTGCCTCAAGAGGCTCACGAACGAATGAGTCGAAGGAGCCGGTGGCGGTTTGTTTTAGTCACGTTAGTCAGAGACTGGAAGAGTATTGTGATCGCCGTTATTCGGGCCAATCCATTTCGCCTGCTTGCGCGTCTACCGACGATGATTACAGCAGCGCTTTCTACCATTATTTTTCTATTTTTTACGCCTGACATGTGGGACGTTGCTAGCACGGTCGAACTCTATCAGCTAATTTTGTTCTCCATCATCGCGATTGCCGCCGCCACCGCTGCTCTATACCGAACCTTTGCCTTCGGAGATGTGCTTAGTCGCCGTCGGATGCTAGCAGAATCAACCGTTGTGACTAGCGCGGCAACTATCGTCAGCCTGCTGCTGACGATGGCTCTGCTTTTTGCCATTTTTATGAGCTTCCTTTACCTGGGAACGGTGACTATTTTTCCGCGTAAGCTCATGGAAACTTGGCCTACGGTAGATCCTGCGGTGCGCACGATAGACCATATAAAGCTCAGCATATTTGTAGCGGCTTTAGGTGTATTAGCGGGTTCGCTAGGTGGTCGGGCAGATAGCAACGGGCTCATCCGGGGGGTTCTTTTTGTCGATGAGGAAGCCTAGTTATCTAAAAGGCTGTTGGCTCACTATCCTTCTGGAACCTGGATGATCCCATCTGTAGGTCGCATCGCCTAATGGCCCAGTACGGCAAATCCTTAGTCCGTCAGGCAGCATGTGTCGTACGAATTTGTTCAATCTTACGACATGGTGTGGCGTGTTAGACGAACTGCTCGAAGACGAGCGTACCGATTGCAATGACCTTGGCCCATGCGCATCGAAACTTATTCGTTAAGCCGCTATCCGACCAATATTTTATAGTGTTTTGTAATAATTGCAGCTTAGGTGAATCCACTGCCTCGAGCTTCGCCGTACTAAGTATATATAGACGTAGCTAATAGAAAATATCAAAATGAACCGCTTGAATAAATCTTTCACTTTGAACTGGAAGAAAGTAATTGGTATGGGCGGTCTGCTCTTGGGACTGATGGCAGTCGCCGGAACCGCCACCTTTGTAGAGGCCTCTGACCACGATGATGGCGAAACAGAAATTAAGGGATATAACTTGAACCTCACGAATTTGTACGTCTTCCGTGAGGGCGATCAAAACCCCAGCGCCTCGTCCGACAATTTGGTTTTATCGTGAACACCAACCCCCGCTCAGTTGCCCGGCAGCCATCTCATTTAAAGAAACCTATATTCAAATGGCAAGTCTTTAGCATTCTGTCGCTGAGCCTGTTATCAGGAGCCGCCTTGCTAATTACGCCCGTTGGAAAACGCCTAGTCGCCAGATCAGAACCTCTCTATGCTTATCCCTTTACCCTCTCCTTAAAAAGTGATAATCAACAAACTGTAGAAAGCGCTATCTCGCTTTATCAAGGACGCGTTCAGCAGCGACCCGCAGACGGCCTAGATCGCGCGGCGCTAGCAGGCGCTTACCTAAAAATGGCCCGCGTGACTGGGGCCGCAAACTGGTATTTGTTAGCTGAGCAAGAGGCGCAGCAGTCGCTGGCTAATTTGCCCTTTAATAACGATGGGGCGGTGATGGTCTTAGCCGAAATTGCTCAAGCTAGACATGAATTTGCCGAAGCCGTCCGCCTGGCAAACCAGGTATCGGGAGCCAAATCACTGACGGTAGTGGTCACTTCTAAGCTCGCAATGGGAGAGCTAGCAGAAGCGGAAACGGCGGCAGAAGCGATGGTAAATTTTGTGCCCTCTTTAGGTAGCTTGAGCTTTCGAGGACTGGTGCGAATGGCTCAAGGAAATCAGGCTGGGGCGCTGAGCGATTTTCAGCAGGCGATCGCCGCTGAAGAACCCGGCGAACAGCGAGGATCTGCTCAGGTTAGAACATTCCTGGGGCGGCTGTATGCCCAGCAGGGTAAAAGCGAGCAGGCTGAAAAGCTATACCGCGAATCCCTGGAAATTGTGCCTGGCTACCCGCTGGCCCTTCAGCATTTAGCTCAGCTAAAGACTCGCTTGGGCCATTACCGGGCAGCTCGCCGTCAGTATTCGCGTTTGGGTGAATGGGCCTCATTGCAGGGCGTGTCACTTCAAGGAATCGCCCGCGTTAATGCCTTGCAGGGAAAATCTGCGGACATTGAGTGGGAGAATGCTGAGATGGCACTGCGATCGCAAATTGATCAAAATGCCTTAGGACATCGACGCGATTTAGCGCATTTGCTGTTGGAACGAGGCCGAGATCAGGATGTGAGTGAAGCGATCGCCCTGATGCAAACCGAAGCCCAAAATCGCCGCGATGCTGAAACACTCGACCTTCTAGCTTGGGCGCTGTTGCGTGGAGGACAGCCACAAGAAGCGATCGCCGTCATTCGCGAGGCGCTCGATCAGGGCGTTCAAGAACCCGGCATTTTTTACCGAGCCGCCGACATTGAAACCGCGCTAAATAATTCGGATCAAGCTGAAGAATACATTCGCTTAGCTCAATCAATTGACCCCACCTTCAATCAGCAAACCCGCCAAAGACTAGGGCTTGTTACCCAGCTTATTAACCAACAGTAGGTTGCTACTATGACTTCAAAACTACGTCGATATACCCTGCTAACGCTGCTGAGTGCCTGCTGCTTTTGGTTCGCGATCGCCGCCCCCGGCCAAGCGCATTGGGCCGACCTAGCCACTGCCGAAATCACTATTCCAGCGATTGCTCAATTAAACGATTCAGCAGACGCCTTATCAAACAATCAAACTACAGCAGAGATCTCCCTCATCTATCCTACAAACCTCACCGCGTTTGCCGATGACGACACCAGCGGTCGGCTCTCAGACGAAGAGATCAACCGCCATCTCCCTCAGCTCCAAACCTTCTTTCAAGATCGCATTCAGCTAAAAGACGGCCTCAACCAACCCGCCGATTTAATCGTGAGGTCTCACAGTAGCGTTTCTCCGTCTAGCGGACAGGTAGCGCCTAAAACTCACACGAATCTACAGCTCAGCTACACTTGGCCAGCCGCCGTTCAGGGCATCGAAATTGACTACAACTTATTTGTACCAGAAGCCCCACAGGCTACCTGTTTAGCCACTATCTCTCAGGCAGGGCAGTTTACTAGTCACGTTTTTACACCTAAAAAAACCACTCTGCTACTGACACCTGGAGAATCATTGTTTAGCAGCGGTAAATGGGCGCTCACGCTAATTGGTGTTTTTGCTTGGGGGGCCGCGCATTCAATGTCGCCTGGACATGGCAAAACGCTAGTAGCCGCCTATCTAGTAGGCGAGCGAGCAACGCCACTTCACGCTGTTTTTCTAGCAGCGATTACTACAATTACGCATACAATAGGCGTCCTTGCCTTAGGACTAGTGACGCTGTTTGCCGCTCGCTATATTTTGCCAGAACAACTTTATCCCTGGCTCAGTCTTGTGTCGGGATGCATGGTCATTGCGATTGGTGGAAATCTGTTGTGGCAGCGCTGGCGGCGACATGCGGCTAAAAAAGACAGTAGCCATCAGATGTACAGTCATGACCATGACCAGATTCATCCGTCTGAACCCGCTCATAGTCGTCAGCTTGAATTAGTTAACAGCCATCACGCTGACTCCGCACATAGCCACGATCACGGTCATACTCATCACCACGATCAGCCACATCATCATACTCACGCTGAACACTCACACGCTGAACACTCACACGCTGAACACTCACACGGTGGACATTCGCATTCTCATCTGCCTCCTTTAGGAGAGACGGTTACTTGGCGAAGTTTGTTGTTCTTAGGATTTTCGGCGGGCTTAGTGCCTTGTCCAGCGGCGCTGGTGCTGTTGTTGGGGGCGATCGCGCTCGGAAATCCGCTATCGGGCTTAATCTTGGTGTTGGTTTTTAGCCTGGGGCTATCGCTGGTACTCACGGTACTGGGGTTGCTGTTGGTGTATGCTAAGCAGCTATTTAAGCATCTGCCTACGGCTCAGCTATCTTGGACTCGGTGGTTACCCATGGCCAGCGCGGTTGGAATTGTGGTGGTTGGCGTAGGGATTTCTACGCGATCGCTGCTGCAAGTTTTTTAAGTCCTGTTGCTTGAATTTGCGAAGCGATTTTATTAGGTCTGTGAAATCTATGTTTGGCTCAACCACAATCTTTTCAGCGATTCCTTAACCCGCACTGACGTTAAAATAGTGAATGAAGTTAGGCGGCTTCTACCATTTCGGGAACATCGTCGTTTAGCACCACTACTAAATCAGTTTCTTCTCCTAAAACACCGTCTGCGCCAAAGGCTAACGTTGTTTGAATATCTTTTAACAGCGTGTCGCAAATAGAATCTAGCTTGATGTTGTTGAACCCGTAGCCAAAGGGATTTTCGATCGCGTTGCCGATTTCTTCTACGCCTAACAAGATGAAGCTGACTATGGCGATCGCACTGGGCGTCCACCATCCTAGCTGTTCGACTAGGCCGAGGGGCAGAAGCAGGCAGTACAGCAGCGTTAGTCGCCTAAGATAAACTTTGTAGGACATAGGCATCGGCGTTTTGATGATGCGTTCGCAGCCGCTGAGGGCCTCGACTAAGCGATTAACTTGACTGTTGCCTTCAATTCTCTGATTTCCGCTGATGTGCCCTTGCTCGTGCTGTTGCTGTAGGTAGTGGCTGAGCCAGAAGGTAATGAGCTGTGGGGGGCGCTCGGCTTTTTCTATTTGAGCTATATCGTCATCGTCTAGCAGGTTTTTGAGCTGATCGACGGGAGACTCTTGGCGCAGAAAGCACTTGGTGGTGATGGCAAAGCCGACTAGCCGCTTGAGTGCCTTTTTCTTTTCGGCTTTTGACTTTTCGTCGGGAGTTGCGATCGCCACCTGAATTTCTCTTGCTAAGTTGCGCGTGGTAATAACCAGCGTGCCCCAGGCGATGCGGCCATTCCAGTAGCGTTCGTAGGCCGTGTTGGTTCTAAACACTAGCAGTAGACCCAGCACAAGATTGCAGGCCACGTTGTTAGTGAATGCCTTCATGTTTTCGCTGTTGTGCCATAGCCCGGCTTTGTAGGTGGCAACCATCAATAAAGATAGCCCCACAAACAGCGCAATGCGCGGCAAAATTTTGGGTAGGACAGACCCGTCTAGCTGGAGGACGTTTACAAACCAGTTGAGCCGAGTCGTTTCTGTCATGGGCTGCTTACAAAAGAGGCGAGTCTGTGAGGATTTTATCGCAATTGGCCTAATCTATTTTGGCCGATATTTCGCAGAAACAGCCCTGCCATCTTGCGATAGGCTAGAGACGACTTTGATTCATCAGGTAGACCGCAATCCATGACTGTGAGCCGCAAAACCGCCAAAAAACTTCTTTACGATTTCATGTTCGAAAGTGAAGGTGCTCAGGAGTGGGTGGAAGATGTTTGGGGGCTGAGTCCGTTTTTGGGCCAGAGCGCGGCGAATGCGGTGGAAGTGTTGGGCGCGCTGATGGAAACCTGCTCGGAAGAACAGATTAATGCGGTGCTAGCGAACCTGTATGCGGCGCATAAAGACACCATTAGTGAATTGGGATCTGCGAGTGAGTGGAGAGTGCCGATAGATCCTAAACAAGAACAGATAGAGCCCGAGAATAATTGAGATGATTCGAAAGTGTGCGGCTGTGCTCACCTCTGCTCTGCCTGTTCTTTGGTAGCTAGAAAATCAACATCCTCACTTGCAAGAATCATTCGACATTTTACAGAAAGTCTCTTAGCCATCACGTTCACTCGGGAAAAGCGGCGAAAATCATTAGATAACTTGCTAGGCTGCAAATCAAAATTGAGGCGACGTTGAAAAGGGCCGCAAAGTTTTTGCGTAGCTGTGGATTGTATTCGAGCGAGTCACCGACGATTTCTAGGGTGGGCCGGTAGTTTTTGCCGTCTGGGGTTTCGGCGTCGGCGTGGAGTCGCTGGGTGTGAATGGCTAAGTCGTTGAGCAGATAGCGCAGCCAGAAGGTGAGGGCTACGGCGGTTAGTAGGGCTACGGTGGCGATAACTAGCGGGTGAATGATGATGTTGATAATGGCGAAAACGTCTTTGGGCAGCTCGTAGTGAAGGAGCCGGAGGACGGCCCAAATGAGGCCGGAGATGCCGGTTTTGTAGAGAAGGGAGAGGTAGGCGTTGCGGTTTTCGGCCTGAAAGCGACGGGCGACTTCGGCTTCGGCAGCTTCAATGGCTCCTAATTCGGCGGTTTTAGCTGATTTGCCCTTCTTGCTTTTGCGGGTGGTGGACTGGGTGGACTTGCTGGCTCTAGATCGGGTTTTGGTGGCCGAGGCTTTAGCCGTGGAACCGCTGGTTTTTTCGTCTGTTTTAGTGGCTGACTGGCTATTTGACTGGCTGTTTGATGGCTATCTGGCTGGCTGCTTGCTTGGGTGCCGGTGAACTGTCCGGTAATGCTCGAGAGGTTGGGAAATTTGTTTTTTAGGGTGGGCGTAGTGCTTGCGTCTGCGACTTTACTGGTTTGCGCGGCTTCTTTGGCAAAGGCTTTTGGGCCTTTGTCTAAGTCATTTTCTGCGGCTGGGGCTTTCGCGGTGTCTGGTTTACTATCGTCTGGTTTCGCTGCACCAAACGGACTTTGACCAAACGTTTTAGAGTCGTATGCCATCGATTTTCAGCGGGTCACTGGTATGGTCAGACTATCAAAATAATGACGAAAAAGCGCTTTTATTTGCGGATTGCTGACAAATCTATGGGGCCGTTTTTTCCTGCTGAATTTCGGCTTTGAGGCTGGTGACGGCCTGGTCAAGTGCTTCGGCGGTTACGTTGCCGGGAAGCTGATATTGGTTGAGGAAGAAGGTGGGAGTGCCCTGTACTTTGAGGGCTTCGGCGAGTTTGACGTCTTGGTCGATGGCAGCTTGGGCTGCGGGGCTGTTGCGATCGCGCTCAAACTGTTCCATATCTAGCCCCATTTCTTTGGCTAGCGATACGTAGTAGGCTTCACCGAGCTTGTCTTGAAAGGCAAACAGGCCGTCGTGATAGAGCCAGAATTTATCTTGCTGCCCGGCGGCCCAGGCGGCTTTGGCGGCGGGCATAGCTTCGGGGTGGATGTTGGTGAGGGGGAAGTTTTTATAGATGTAGAGTACGTCTGATTCGTGCTCTGCGGTGAAGGGCTTGACGTTCGCAGCGGCGATCGCGCAGTAGGGGCATTCGAAGTCTGAGAATTTGATCAGTACGATATCGGCATCTTTAGGCCCTTTGGTGTAGGCTGAGCCGATTAGCTCGCTGCGATCCATGGAGCCAAGGACATCGCGAGTGAGCTGAACCTGCGCTTTCCAGGCTTCGAGCCGGGCGGCTTCGGCTTCGGATGTAGCTTGCTCTGAGGGGGCGATCGCCTCGGCTGATTCGCTGGGGATAGCTGGCTCGGTGCTGTTTGAGCAGGCCGTAGTGAGTGTGAGTACGAGCACCAAGAGTAGGGCGAACGACTTTATATTTAGGGTGCTTTTTACGGCGATTTTTGACGCTGGCTGAGCGCTGGATGAATATTTTGATGAATATACAGGCATGATAAATTCTCTGGCGAGCAGCTTAGCGATCTTAGACGATGGGTTGATGAATGGGGTGAAGAGGGGTGGCGGCTGTGGCTGGTTGATTAATCGACCCAGCCAATATCGTCGTCGCTCATCATGCTGTTGTTTTGACCGTTGGTAGGGGTGCCTCGTTGGATGGCGTATTCGGGAATGGATTTGTAGCTAGGGCGTCTGGATGGATGGACGCTGAGGGCTTGCTTTTCGGGTTTGCTTTCGACGACTTCAGCGGTTTTTGGAGTCTCTGCTTTTTCTTGGGCCTCCGCTTTTTCTTGGGCCTCTGCTTTTTCTTTTTGAACTGCGGTTAAGTCGAGGATGGTTTGCTTAGCTTCTTTTAGCTCGGCTGTGGCTTTGTTTAGCTGGGTTGCTTGTTTTTTGCTGGCGCTCTCTGCTTGCTTTAAGTCGTCTTTTAGCTCGAAGACACGGGCTTGGTGGGTCTCTACGTCTTCTTGCAGGGCGCTGATTTGTTCGTTGGCTTTGTTTAGGTCTGCTTCAAGGGCAGCGATCTTTTTGTTGAGGGCGTCTGTAGCTGCTTGAGCGGTGCTAGTCGCTTTGGTGGCTGTGTTTTTAGCGGCTGTGTCTTTAGCGGCTGTAGATTTTGTAGCTTGGCTTTGGCGGCTGTAGATTTTGCAGCTGTGTCTTTTGCAGTCGTGTCTTTGGCTTTTGTTTCGGCGGGCTTGCTTTGTGTGGTCTTGGTGGAGGGACTTTTGCGGGTTTTTGCTTCGCTGGCTTTGGGTTTTTCGACTTCTTCTTTTAGGAGGTCGGCTATGCTCTTTTTGGTCATGATTTTTTCCAGTCGGTTTGAATTTCTTGGGCGATCGCTCTGTAGTCGGCGCTGGCTTCTCGGGTGCTTGTGCCGCGCAGTTGGGTGATGGAGACGCCTTCGAGGGCGGCGCGTTCGTGAGCTTTATAGGTGCGAATAAAGCCTGAGCAGGCGGGGATTTCTAGCTCTTCGAGCATGGTCTGGGCTTCTTTGGCTTCTTTGATGCGGCGAGAATCTACCTTAGTAAGTAGGACGCGGTATCTGATGTTGGTGGGGGCGATCGCGTTGCGGACGGCTTGGACTAGCGCGGCGATGTCCATAGGTGCGGGTGGGGTAGGTAGCAGGAAGTAGTCGGTGATAGGGAGGATGGCGGCTAGGGATTTGGAGTCTAGAGCCGGGGGGGTGTCGATGATGATCAAGTCGTAGCTGTCGATGTTCTTTAGTTTACCAAGCAATGCGGGTTTGGTTTCCTTGCTAACGTCGAAGCCTAGACCGGAGGAGGTGTTGCTTCTGTCGGCCCACCAGCTAGCGGAACCTTGCGTGTCGGTGTCTACGAGGAGGACGGTTTGGGTTTCGGCGAAGATGGCGGCTAGGTTTACGGCGGTGGTGGTTTTGCCGACGCCGCCTTTGCCGTTGAAGATGCTGAGGATTTTGGGCATAAGGACGGGTGCTTAGTTTTTGGCTAGGCGGTGGGGGCTTTTGATGTGATTAGGATACGGGGTTGTGAGGGGTTGGGGTTGTTTTGTTCATTTCCTGTTACGCCTGATGGGACTTTGGCCTGTTCAGCCTGAACCTCTCAACATCTTCTAAAATTCCAAGTTGTCGGGCGTTCTAGGAAACGGAATCACATCTCGAATGTTCGTCATGCCGGTCATAAACTGCACTAGGCGCTCAAATCCCAATCCGAATCCAGCGTGGGGAACGGTGCCGTAGCGCCGAAGATCTAAGTACCACCAGTAGTCTTCTTTGGGGAGTCCGGCAGCTTCAATCCGGCGCTCTAGTACGTCTAGTCTCTCTTCTCGCTGGGCACCGCCAATAATCTCGCCGATGCGGGGTGCCAGCACGTCCATGGCGGCAACGGTTTTATCATCGTCGTTTAGACGCATGTAAAAGGCTTTGATTTCTTTGGGGTAGTCGGTGACGATGACGGGCTTTTTGAAATGCTCTTCGGCTAGGTAGCGTTCGTGCTCGGATTGCATGTCGATACCCCAAGAGACGGGGTACTCAAACTTTTGACCGGCTTTGATGGCGGCTTCTAGAAGGGCGATCGCCTCCGTATAAGTAATGCGGGCAAACTCGTTGTTAATGATGTTCTCGGCGGTTTCGAGAATGGTGTTGTCTATGCGCTCGTTGAAGAAGGCTATGTCGTCTGGGCAGTGCTCTAACACGTAGGAAAACACATACTTTAAAAAGGCTTCGGCAAGGTCGGCGTTGCCTTCTAGGTCGCAGAAGGCCATTTCGGGTTCGACCATCCAAAATTCGGCGAGGTGGCGCGAGGTATTGGAGTTTTCGGCGCGGAAGGTGGGGCCAAAGGTGTAGACGTTGCTAAAGGCCATGGCCATGATTTCGGCTTCGAGCTGGCCGCTGACGGTGAGGTAGGCGGGTTTGCTAAAGAAGTCCTGGCTGTAGTCGGCTTTGCCGTCTTGGGTTTGAGGGATGTCGTCTAGGTTGAAGCGGGTGACGGTGAACATCTCGCCTGCGCCTTCGCAGTCGCTGGCGGTAAGGATGGGGGTGTGCATCCACAAGAAGTCTTTTTCTTGGAAGAAGTTATGGATGGCGGTGGCGCAGGCATTGCGAACGCGGAAGACTGCGCCCAGGGTGTTGGTGCGGCTGCGCAGGTGGCCGATGGTGCGGAGAAATTCGAAGGAGTGGCGCTTCTTTTGGAGGGGATAGGTTTCGCCGTCGGATTCGCCGAATACTTCGAGGCTGCTGGCCTGTAGCTCTACGCGCTGGCCTTTGCCGGGGGATTCGGCCAAGGTGCCGCTAATGGCGACGGAGGCTCCGGTGCTGATGCGCTCCATGCTTTCGGCGTATCCTGGAATGTCTTCTCCGGCAACGACCTGCAAGCCGCTCATGGCGGAGCCGTCGTTAACTTCAATGAAGGTGAATTTTTTGGCAGCGCGTTTGGTGCGTACCCAGCCTTGAATGGTAAGAGTCTCTCCGGGTTGGCCGGATGCCAGGATGTGTTTGATGCGCTGAGGGGTCATGGCTAGTCTAGAAGGCGAGGTGAGTCTGGTGAAGCGGTCGCTAAAAGCGTGGGCATAGATTGCAAGCTGGCTGAGTCGTTGTCGGCTGAGGCTTTTTTGCCAGAGACCCAAAAGCCGAGCGCCCAGCCGATGGCGAGTCCGAGTCCGACGTAGCGAACGATTTGCCAGAAGGGTTCGCTGGCTTCGCGCCAGGAAAGAAGCTGGCTCTCTAGCGTGATTTTCAGCGATTCGATGCGTTCTTCAAGCTGAGCAAGCTCTTCTTTCGGGAGGTCGGCTGGGTCGATGGCGGTGGCTTGTTCGTATTTGGCTTTGGCCCTGCGGATGGCGAAGAAGCGATCGCGCACCAGTAAAAAATCGTCGGCAGTTTTCTTAAAGTCCTGCTCGAAGTTAGCAAGATCTTCGTCGCTGGGCAAAGTGGGTGGACGCTGCTTTGGTCGACTGAATAATTTCATAGCAAGTAAAGTATATAGACAGCCTTTCTATGTATGAGGAATTACAGTTTTGGCAACCCCTATTTCTGCGCCGGCTTCTGAGTCCGGGAGTTCATCCGATCCAAATTCAAGCGTCAAAGTGAGTAACCACCTTGATCGATCTGTGCTGAAGTCGTTCGGCCCCGAAGCGTTGGCTCAGGCTTTGGCAGAGCAGTTAGCGATCGCCCCTAACGACTGGCACCGGCTAAGCGCAAACCGTGCGGTTCGAGCGAGAGAGCAAGCCGCCGCCGCATTAGTATACATGCTCAAAGATAAACCAGAAGAAGCACTCCCTAGACTTCAGCAAGCAATTGGTTGGTTGGATAAAACGCTTAAAGCCCCGCCTTGCCCTTCTCATGGTGAAAAACAGGCTAAACAGCGGAAGTAATCGGATCTCCTGTGGATCTCTATGGGCGGGCCTCTATAGGCAAGGGAAAAAGCGATAATCCGCTAGAACAGGCTGCTAAAGTTAAGCGTTGCGAATCGCAATCGTAGACCATCTGCGCCACAGCGATTCGACGATTTTAAGAAAGGCGACAGGACTTAATACCACCAATGGCAGCGATCGCACCTGCTTGGCTAAATAGATTTCTTTGCCGTCTTCGCTCCAAGCCACCTGGTCGAACACCTGATGCAAAATGAAGAGGCCGCGACCGCATTCGCTGACTGCTTTTTCATCCGCAGAAGGGCAACCGCAAAAGGTTGGTCTTTCAAACCCTTCGCCTTGATCGCTAACTATCCACCAGTAGTAACCTTTAGATCTAGCATGACGGACAGAAACGATCTTTTGAGGATCGAGACGATTACCGTGCTTGGCGGCATTAACAAGCGCTTCTTGTAACCCTAGCCGCAATTCATCATGTAGGGGATCGGGCGTGGGTTCTAGCAGCGTATCTAGAATGGGCCGTAGATAAAGCGTGGAGGTGAAGCTGATACTTTCCCATCGCTTGATAGCGGAAGACGCGGCGGGTGGTGAAGATTCAGGCTTAGCTTGGGTCACTGATGTATTCTCCCGACAAATACATACTTTGTCTGACGCACCGGCTTGAACGAACTGCTGAGTCACTAGGCTGAACGCCTATTGACTAAAGCTGTGTCAGTGCGTGGATAAAGCGAATGATTGTTCTCTATAGGGGGTTTATTTAATTCGTCTATAGTCTTATTCGTCTGACTTGCTAGCCTGCGTGAACAATGCAGATAGAGCATAGCCTGGTCAACTTCTACGTCTGGCAATGCCGACCGCAGAGATATCACCATGTGCCTATCACATTATATGCCTATCAATTTTTGCCGCAGAAGCGCTGCTGTTACAAGCACTTGAGTAGATACTCTAAATAATCTATTTTGATATGTTTCTAGTCTACCAGAACATCTAAGTAGATGCGGGCATCGTTAAGAATAATGGCTCTCTATGATGTCCGTAATAACGCGGGGATTATATGAATTGGCGGGATCTATTAATGTATATAATTTGCGCCATTACCTAAGGGGGAATACTGAAATATTGGTGTTTGGGTCGAGCTAACAGTTAGCTAGCTGTTAAGCAAAAAATCTGGAAGCACTGAAAATAAAAGAGTTTCTGGGCTCTTAATTTAACTAGTGAGCAAGCTGTGAAGCTGCTTTATCTCTACGTCATAGAGCGAATGGCTAGGCAATATTTAATGTTTAATTTGTACTTTTCTCTCTAAAAAGCGTGTTTTATATCATTGACTTGATGACTGCCGCTACGGACAAAACAAACTTTTTAAAAGCTTAAGCCTGCTATATAGATAACACTTTGTTTTCTATAGCCTGTTTTGTCCGGATGCGTTTTGCCGGTGGCTTACTTTTCGATCAAACTTAGCGACGCGGTAAGTTTATCAATCGGCTAGGTTCAATCGGCTAGGTGGCTTTTGGCCGTTTCGGCAACCAGATCGGAATCGTCTTGGGCGAGCTTTTGGAGGGCTTGACGAGCCTCGGCGTGGGTGGGCTTTGCTGGACTGGTGAAGTGGCCAAGTGCTTGGGCAACGCGATGGCGCTCTTGCCAGTCTTGACTGTTGACGTAGGGAAGGAGTAGAGGGAGTGCTTTGTCGTCTTGTAGTTCGCCGAGTGCGCCAATGGCCGAGACGCGCACGAGCGAATTGTCTGAGCTAAGGGCCGATTTTAGAAGGTCGAAGGCGCGGCTATCGCCGTCTCCGCCCATTTCGCCTAGGCTCGCAACGATGCTCATCTGCACTAACCATTCGCTGGTCGTGCCGTAGAGTTCTTTAAGATCGTCTAGCGATTCGGTGAGCTTGAGCGCTCCTAACGCGTCGGCGGCAGCGGCTTGAACGTCTGGTTCGGGATCGCCCAGCGATGCGGTGAGAACTTTGAGCGCGGTGGGTTTGTCTTGCTCGCCGAGAGTGGAGATTTGGCTGACGGCGGCATAGCGGACGCGGGTGTTGGGATCGTCGCAAAGGGGCTGAATTAGCTCGAAGGCTAGGGCAGGGTCTAGGTCGCGAAGCTGGTTGATGGCTTTGATGCGATCGCCAAAATTCTCGGCTTCGAGCATTTGGCGAACTTGGGCAGGGTCGGTGGGCATAGCAGTTTTTTAAGTGCGGTGCTTTAAATCATAAAGGGTGATTGATTTTGCGAACAATTAGGCTGTGGGGGGAGAATGGCAGGGGCGCGTAGCTGCGTGCCTGTGTACGAGGGGAGTGAGGATGGGCATAGGGGCGGTGTTGGTGTCGGCGGTGCTGCCGGTGGCGCTAGTGGCTTTGGTTGGGGTGTGGATAGGACGGCGGCTGCCGCTGGATTTGCGGACGCTGGCGCGGGTGAATATCTATGCGCTGCTGCCTGCTTTGGTGATAACGGGGCTGTATGAGAGCGAGCTGGCGCTGGGGAGTGCGCTGGGAATTGTGGTCGGGTTTTTGCTGAACTGCGGGGTGCTGTATGGAGCAGCGATCGCCCTAGGTCGCATTTTTCAACTGCCCACAGAGAGCCGTAAGAGCCTGGTGGCAACGACGCTGCTGGCAAACTCGGGGAATATTGGCCTGCCGTTTATTCTCTTTGCGCTGGGTGAGGCTGGGCTAGCGCGAGCAATTGTGTACCTGGTGGCTTCCGCGATCTTTATCGCTAGCGTGGGGCCCATTATTCTAAAAGGTGAGGGGGTTGCCGCTGGGGTCCGCGTGACGCTGGGCCTACCGGTTTTTTGGGCAACGCTAGGTGGAATTGCCTTGCTAAAGCTGAGCTGGGCAGTCCCCGTACCGATCGATCGCGCCCTTCAGCTGCTGAGCGGTGCAGCGATTCCGACGGCGCTGCTGACGCTGGGCATTCAGCTTTCGCAAACGCGGCTGAATTTTGGTTTGTACGAGCTGTTTGCGGCCTCTCTGCGGCTGTTTGTTTCGCCGCTGAGTGCCTACACCATTGGTCGGCTATTGGGCCTAGAAGGGCTAGATTTGACGGTTTTGGTAATGCAGTCGGCGATGCCGGTGGCGGTGAACACGCTAATTTGGGTGACCGAGCTAGGGGGCGATACCGACCGCGTGGCCAAAACCATTGTGCTCTCTACCGTGATGAGCTTTGTAACTTTGCCTGGGGTGCTTTGGTTGATGCTCCGGTAGATTGGCTGGTGCCTGGGCTGTTTTCTAGTTCGATGCCTTGGGCTGCTTCGCAGGGGGTGGCGATGATTTGCTCGCCGGTCTGGTAGACGTAGAGGCCAACGTTGCCGCCGTAATCGGCGATCGCGTATTCGTAAAATTCGTCGCCTTGCGTTTTCTCAAAGCTGTAGCGAATGCCATCTATAGGCTCTTGGATAATCAGCGGATGGTTGAGGTTTGGATCGAGGTCGTCGTAGGTGACGGCTTCAGAAATGGTGAGTCCTTGAGCGCTGTAGACGACTTCGTCTTCTGCTGGGCGAGCCAGCGTAATTTCGTAAAGGCCGTCGCCGCACTGGTAGGTGGTGTTCCAACCCACAGCGGGCAGGCGGTTGTAGAAGTCGGCGGCGCTGGGCGTGTAGGTTTGTTGGAAAGGGGGTTCTGGAACGGCCTCTCGATCTTCAACGCATTCGTCTGGCTGGCTGTCACCGTCGAAGTCGATACGGACATCATTGCGATCGCCATCCCCGTCGCAATCTACCGCTGGGCCAATTAGCTTGCCAGGTTCTTCTCCGGTCTTTAGCCCTGCTGTTGGCTGCTGCTTAATCGAAGCGGGGGCAGATTTGCCAGGAGCCTGAGCGGCTAATAACGCCGTTGCGACGATAAGAGAGGCGGCATAACTAAACCTTTTAGCTGTTTGCATGTTTTTGAGGGGGGATGCTAAACAAAGATCTTAGCACCGACGTTTTTTGATATTTATTGACAAGTGGTCACCTTACTAAACTGTACCTTTGTCTTTGGGTTCTCCTGCTTTTGACTCCTTTTCCTTTGGAGTCGTCTCGATAGAGTTTACTGTCTCCCTGGGGCTGTTCTGATGGGCTTGTTAACTTACATGTTGGGTTGTGTCGGCTTATGTCGCTTGTCTATGCCTTTACACGTACGTCTTAAAAAGTAGACCTTGCGCTTGCCTATGTCTCTTTCTATAGAGATATGAAGGAGTTTGTCTGTTGTTCCATCACAGCTGACTATTTTTCTTTTTCAGGGTCTTAATTGAGCTTTTTCTAGATGCTAGGAAGTCTAGTGCTTTTGCCGCTTTCTCTTAACGCCAGCAGACAACAAAACTGAAGAAAATGAGTAATTACTCTCTGATGTGGCAACAGAAAACTTCACAATTTTGCAAGAGTTGATCGCTATTGTTTAAAGGTAGCCATTTGCTAAGACCATGCAATACACCTATTGCTTTGCTAATACAAGCTTGGTTTTACGCCTGATGACCTATCTTTCTAAGCAGTTTTCTATCGGCCTTGTGTCGGTAACGGTAATTTACTTAGTAGATAGGTGGGTTGTGCGTATCAAGCTGAGAAATGAACTTCTGTCTCCGCTCAGGGGAAACTTTTTATCCTTTTTGAACGAGAATGGATATGCCTTTACGCTCTCTGCCCAAAACAGCGATGCCCTAACGGCGCTAGATTTGGGCGCATCGGTTGCCGATGTCTCGAGGCTATACAACGCGGTGATTGTCTCTCATGGGGGACTTCACCCAGAAGATTTAGAGGCATTCCGCCAGAAGTTTGTTCGCGGGCTCGGCTATTGCCCGCCTAGCTTGAGCTAGCGCTCGGTGTTATTCAGCGCTATAAAGCTGATCGCCTTAAGCTGGCTTACGCGGTAGCCGCTAACGGCTGGCACTGAGGGCAAAAATAAATTCGCCGACTGCTGATGATGTCTTTGACGATGGGCGTGCCGCAGACTCGGCAGGGCAAATCGCTGCGACCAAAGACCCAGTGGCGATATTCGCGGTAGCTCGCTCCGTCGGCTTTAAGCTGGCTGGCGAGGGTGATGTCGTGGGTGATGCCCTTGTGCTTGTAAGATTGGCGGGCGATCGCAATGGAAGCGTCTGCTAGAACTAGGAGCTGCTCTTCTGTGCAGTCTATGGGTCGCAGCTTGGGGTGGAGCCGGGCGACGAAGAGAATTTCGCTGCGTAAGTAGTTGCCAATGCCTGCTAGAAAGTGCTGGTCTAGATAGAGGTTGGCCAGGCGGCGGCGATGGTGCTTTTTGCTGAGTAGCGAAGCCTGCAGCTGTTTGGCGGTGAGCTTTTTGCTTAGGACATCTGGCCCGAGCTGGCTAAGGAATGGGTGGGTTTCTATTTCGGGTTCGGTGAGAATTTGAATGTCGGAGGCGCTGTAGAGGAGGGCGGATTTTTTGGCGTTGTGAATGGCAAAGCGAAGCTGGCGATTGGTTTCGGGGTATTCGAGCGCTTTTCGCACCATCCATTTGCCGTAGAGCTGATTGTGGCTGTAGACGCTAAGGCCGTTGTCGAAGTGGGTGAGCATGGCTTTGCCGCGCGTTTCGATGCCTTTGACGTAGCAGCCGGTGAGGTCTTGCTCGAAGGGTTTGAGATGGTCGAAGGCGAAGAAGACGCCGGTGGTGGGGAGGGCGCTAAGGGCGCGTTCGATTTTGTCGGCGGCGATGCGGATTTCGGGGCCTTCGGGCATGGGGAGAAGTCGTGAGTGCGTTTAGTGTTTGAATTTACCGGAATGACCTGGAAAAGAAACCTTACGAAAGGCTTGTTTTGCCACAAAGGACATAGGCGTTTGCGGTATGGTGCTCTTAGGCTAAATGGCCTGGTTAATTCGTTCTAAAACCCTTTTTACTGCTCTTATGACCCTAGCGAAGCCCCACAAAAAAGCGAGACCTCTCAAGCCGGGTGCGGCTAAGCCTGCTAAGGAGCTGTGTAGCGAATGTGGTCTGTGCGATACCTCTTATATTCACTATGTGAAAGATGCCTGCGCGTTTTTGAATCAGCAAATTGGCGATCTAGAGACCGTGAATCATGGGCGCAGTCGCGATTTGGATAATGAGGACGAGCTGTATTTTGGCGTGCAGCAAAAAATGATGTCGGCGCGGAAGCTAGAGCCCATTGATGGGGCGCAGTGGACGGGAATTGTGAGTACGCTAGCGATTGAGATGCTGACTCGCGGCTGGGTGGAGGGCGTGGTGTGTGTGCAAAATAGCGAGGACGATCGGTTTCAGCCGATGCCGGTGATTGCCAAATCGCCCGAAGAAATTTTGGCGGCGCGGGTTAACAAGCCTACGCTCTCTCCTAATCTGTCGATTTTAGATTTGGTGGAACAGTCTGGGCTGAAAAAGCTGTTGGTTATTGGCGTGGGCTGTCAGATTCAGGCGCTGCGAGCGGTGCAGGACAAGCTAGGCATTGAGAAGCTGTACGTGCTGGGAATGCCCTGCGTGGATAATGTGACTCGCGATGGGCTGCAGAAATTTTTGGATACGACGAGCCGTTCGCCGGATACCGTTGTGGCTTACGAGTTTATGCAGGATTTTCAGGTGCACTTTAAGCATGAGGATGGCTCTGAGGAGAAGGTGCCGTTTTTTGGTTTGAAGACTAATAAACTGAAAGATGTGTTTGCGCCTTCTTGCATGAGCTGCTTCGATTACACCAATTCGCTGGCGGATATTGTGGTGGGCTATATGGGTGCGCCGTTTGGCTGGCAGTGGATTGTGGTGCGCAACGATAGGGGTGCTGAGATGTTTGAGCTGCTAGATGGGCTGATTGAGACGCAGGCGGTGATGAGTAAGGGCGATCGCACCCAAGCCGTGCAAAACAGTATTCCTGCGTACGACAAAGGCGTGACGCTGCCGATGTGGGCGGCGAAGCTAATGGGCGTGGTGATCGAAAAGGTCGGGCCGAAGGGGTTAGAGTACGCCAGGTTCTCGATTGACTCGCACTTTACGCGAAACTATTTGTATACGCGGCGGAATTATCCAGAAAAGCTAGCGGCGCATGTTCCAGAGTACGCGAAGCGCATTGTGGGCCAGTACAAATTGCCCGAGAAGTAAGCTGTTGAGATAGCTGGCTGCTGAATATAGTTAGTTGTTGAGATGTTTAGCTATTGAGATATTTATCTGTTGAGATAGTGAACGGCTAAAAGTTTGCCTAAACTCTTTTTAGCGCAAAGAAGAAAGGCTGCTGTATCTCCTTGTAGTCCATCAGTCCTAAAACGGTGTGTTCGTCTACTTTTCTAAAAATGTCGTGGATGGCCAGATGGTCGTAAATCATGGTGGCGCTGAGTTTACCTCTGTGTTCCATCATGCGCAGTCGGGCTTGGCTGTCTTCTGTTTTTAATAGTGAAGTTAGCATCATGGAAGCTGCTTTAACCAAACCATTTTCGGGAATGGGAAGACCTACGGCTAGCTTTATCATCTGGGGATTGGGCGCTACTTTGAAGACTTCTCCGTTGCTGCCGGAAAACAAAAGTGGATGAACGCAGTCAGGGGAGACAAATTCTTTGCCGTACCAGTTGGCTAGATCTAGCAGGCCGTCCATGGGATGACCTGTGCTCACTTCGTAGCCTTTCCATCGACCGATCATGAAGTCTAGGCCTACGGGGTCGAGCGAGTCGAATAGGGCGATCGCTTCTGAGGGCGTACAGTTTTTGGGTAGACCAGTGCCAGCTTCTAAGAGGGTCATAGCGTTTTGTTTGAGAGCTTTGTCTTAGCTTAGCGATAGGCTCTGCGACAGACCGCCTACTTTGTGCATAGATCAGTTTGAAAAGAGCCGATCTGGGCCGTTGTGGTGAAAGCTTAGCGGCTGGTAGGTGCCGTTGGGGTAGGGAAGCGATCGCATGCCATAAGCGTCCATATATCCGTTGGTGCTCGATCTTAAGGAGACGATTGCGATGATGTTATCGTTGCGCTTTAATACACCCCATGTGCTAGGAAGCGTGTTGTCGAGAAATTTCCCTTGTAGGGCGCTTGAAAGGTTAGGTAGCTCGCCAGCAAAAAGCTGTTCTACCGCGTCCACTTCTTGCGCTTTTGGAAAGGTTGTATATAGCTCTGGAATAAGCACTGTTTTGTTGTTGTTGACCTTGATACTGCTAGGCCCAATAACCGCGTATTTGTAAGGGGCTTGGTCTGCCCTGACTAAAATAGCTGTGTAGGGAGCCTGGGGGAAGGAGGTTTGAATCGCCTGGAAAAGCTTGCTGGTGTTGCTGAGCTGGCCTTGCTGGGTGAGGGTGTTTTTTTCTAACCCTTCTAAGACGGGCGGCGTAAAGAGACTCAGAATTTCTGGTGCGACCTGGTTGAGTTCTGCTTGGGCCTGGTTGAAGTTTTCTAAGATCTCTTGTTTGGCGACTCGGGCGCGAATTTGATTGGTAATTTGTAGGCCGCCGATGATGAGCGCGATCGCAACCACCGCCGCTAGAATACTTCGATTGAGGCTTTTTTTGAACTGCGGGGAGACAGTGTAGTCGGGCAACTGCGCTCGGCTAGCGCTAGATTCTGCGAGCAGCGCTAGGCTTAGCAATACGTTCATCACCACTACAACGAAGGCGATAATACCGCCTGCAACGAGCAGCGCTCGCAAAAGTTGGCTTAGCGCGTCGGGTAGAATGTCCCATCGGAGGAACTCGTCAATTACCCACAGGACAACGCCGAAGCACGAGAGCGCGAGGATGAAGAGCGCGAGGTTGGTGAGCAAGCGAAGCAAAAAGCGGTGGCTCATGACTCAACCTGAAAAAAGATAGGCTGAGTCTACTCTCTACTAGCAGAAGATAGTTCAGCTATTGTCCAGTTATCAATCTGGTTTGGCCGATAACGCTCTGTTTTGGCTTTCAATTAGCCCTTTGCGTTGGCGTTAGAAGATGGGCTTTTCTTCTAGCAGGCAGAATAGCGTTAAGGCGGTGGCGCAAGATAAGGTGGCGGCAGTCAGGCTGCTAGTGCTGCTGAAAAATTGAATGGGGAAAAAAAGGCAAAGTGCGATCGCGCCAGAAAAACCCGCTGGCTGACTCAGAAAGTACACAAAGTCTTGCGCGGTTTCTAACCACTCCAACAGTTTTAGAAATTGACTAAGTAGTGCCATGAGAGGACTCCTTTCGATCATCGAGCGTAAGTTGTCTGTATTGCGCCTTTTCTTCGAGTAATGCGTTTTTATAGCTCGCCTAGCGCTTTGAGTTTGTCGTTGGGCCTGCGTTTATGTCTGTAGTTGGGTATACGAACTTAGGTCTTAGGCTTTGCGATTTACTGTTCTAGCTGAACTTCTTGATGGGTGTAGTTTGCGCCGTCTAGCATAAGCTCGGCGATGACGTGGTATGCACCTACCCAAGCGTTTTTGACATCGGGTGTCCAGGCAGAGCCAGCGTGCTTTTGCAGTGCCTTGATCAAGCTGTTGCCAACGAGAGGGTAGTGTTCGGGCAGTGCTCCGTAGCTAACGTGTCTTGCCCCAAGTCCTTGCAGCGACTTGGCTAAAACCTCAGGGTTTCTCAGATTGTTTACGACCATGATTAATGCTCCTTTTAGCTGCTTCTTTTGTTTACCCATATCGGTATGGATAAAGAGCGGCTTGGCCGCTGGGTAGTCGGTAAAAAGATAGCCGTAGAAATCATCAACGAGAATATCGGCTTCTGGTGCAACTAGCTCGAAGCTTTGCTCTAGGAGTTCTACATTCAAAGGCATATGAAGACGCTTGTTAAGAAGGAATTGAGCTAGGAGAACTGAATGGAAGGGAAGCGTAAGAGATGATTAGCACTGCTGTAGATAGCTAAAATCTCGTCAACGTTTTATCTCGATGCCCTTTGCTTGACGCTTTGAGCGCCCATATTATAGGCAGATTGCGGTCATCAAGCGACAAAACGCATCTATTCATGCGCGTCTCCCCATAGCTATCTCACGTTAGCTATCTCATGCCAGTTACCTTGCCAGTTACCTAGGGTCAGTTGCCTGATGCTAGTTGCCTAGTGGCCACTGCATAGCTAGTCGATAGGCTGAAGAGCAGCTTTGGCATCAGCATGGCGTCGTTTTATGCGGTGCTAGTGGCCTGGTATAGCGTAAACTTTGTGCTAATAACCGGGCTGTACAGCTGCGGATTTAGCACATCGATATAGAGGAATGACTTGATGAAACGACGCGATTTTTTCAACTTTGTGGGTTTGGGCCTAGTAGCGACTTCTTTGCCTGTGGCGATCGCTGCTTGCTCTCCAACTGAAACGGCGGATGCGGATGGATCTGAGGATATGCCTGCTGCTGCTCCCGCAGCGGACGCGCCTGCTGGCGAAATGGCGGCTAGAGACGACGGCTTTGCGGAGATTGGCACAGTGGCCGCTCTAGATGAAGCTGGATTTTTAGCGAGTGAAGACCTTATGGGCGAAAAGGTCGTGGTCGTTCGCGATCCGGCGGATGCAACGGCGGTAGTTGCGCTGAGTTCTGTCTGTACTCACAAAGGCTGTACGGTCGATTGGAAAGACAGTGAGTTTGTCTGCCCTTGCCATGCGTCTAAGTTTAGCGCTGAGGGTGCGGTGCTAGAGGGGCCTGCGGATGAGCCGCTAGCGAAATATGAGGCGATGGTAGAAGGTGATTCTGTTTTAGTTAAGGTGGCTTAGAACGACCTCCTCGACTTGCTCGATCTGCTTTGGGGGTATAGTTCGCTATGCCCCTAGCTAGCGTGCTTTTTCATCCACTTAATGTCTTTACTTTGGGTTTTAGAATCTTTTTTGTGAGAGATTAAGACCTCGCATTTTCCGCGATCGGGCTTGTTCTTTCTAAAGTAAATTCTCATCATTTTCAAACCAGGCTCTTCGCTTTCGAACCATACTTTGCCAGTTTCGTTGAGTGGTTTAGAGGCGCGAAAGTTTTTACCGTCAATGGCTCTAAGCGCTAGCAAAATAGCGTGGGCGCATTCTTGATTTTTGTCTATTTCAATGGCTGAGTCTCTTTGAATTTCGATGTTTTTGAACAGCGCTTGTGCGATTGAGGCAAAGGTAATCCCGGCGCTTTCGTAAGCAGATTGCAGCTCGGCTTCTAGCTGACTTTTTTCCTGCGCTGACTTTTGCTTAATCTGCTGAGTTTCAATGACGCTGCTGTTAAGGTTTCGCTCTAGCTGCTCTATTTCTTGCTGAAGTTTTTGCTGAAGCGCTTGCTTTTCGGCTTCTATCTCTTTGCTTTGCTCAATCGCTAAATTGACGCCTTTTTCTGCTTGCTCTGTAATTTGCGCTTTAGCTTCTAGTCGATAGGCGTCGTAGTCTGCTTGTAATTGTGTGCGATCGCGCTTTTCTTGCTCTACTTCTTGCCCTAGACGGGCCTTTTCTCTAAGCCACTGCTGCGCCGCTGTTTCTAACGTTTGGCAGCGCTGCTGCGCTTTGTTGAGGTCGCTGTCGTATTGGTTAAGTAGCGCTTGCCTTGCCGTCTGTAGCCGCTTTGTCCAGTAGGCGCTTACAAAAAAGTAAATGACAAAGCCACCGCTGGCCATGCCTAAAATAAATATAACAATAGGATTTATCATCTGGAATAGAAAAATGAAGTATGCATAAGCAAACTGACGAGTGGGCCAGCCTGCTTATGCAATTTCTATTCTAAAGTCATATTCCGCAGAAACCAGTGAGATGCTTCAAGGGCTATCTTGCCAGTGTTCTCAAAGTCCTTTACTGATAATAAGGCTCTCGCTGTTCTCTTGGCTTTACAGGGGCTTCGCCTGGTGCGCCTTTATCTTGTGCGAACCCAAAGTAAGCGGCTGGAATGGCAGTGGCCAAGTGCAACCAAACATCGTTGCCGAAGATGGGCATAAGGCCAAAGAGCGTATTCGCTACTGGAATAATGCCTAATAGGCTAAATAAACCTAACCCTACAGCGAAGAAGTCTACGAAAATGCGTGCTGCGCCTACGGGCGCTCTAGAGCCAGCGAGACCAGCAAGACCGATGACCATATAGACAAGGCCACCAAACGCATTAGTCGGAAATAGCCCTAAAATATAGCCAAATCCTTCAGTGACGCCTACTTGGGTCATAATTTCAGGAATATCTGAGACGGGTTCTACGAGGATAGAGGTAAGGCCCAAAAACCCTAACGCTGAGTATATGATGCCGACTAGAAATGAGAATGAGCGAACGGGCATAGAATCCTTTTGTAAAGTTTGTTCCTTCTTCTTAGTAAATAGGGTTTGTTGCTTTTTAACCTTGTCCTAATGGCAGAAGCTTGGCTATGCCGAAAGATTCAAGCCCGCAGAGTCTGCGCCTGAGAGATCTGGAGCTAGAGAGATCTGGGGCTAGAGAGATTGTGCTTTGCGATCGCGCCGGAAGATTGCACCGCTCATAGCTGCTAAGCCTAAAAGGATAGCCACCGTTGAGCCGGGTTCTGGGACGCGCTCCACATCGGGCGATACGATGATGGGTGGAACCGGCACGGGGATCGGCGGCTGTGGATCTGTTGGAATATTGGGTGGAAGATCGGGGCCTGGCGTTGGATTCGTTTCGGGGGTTTTGGAGCCGAGCGTGATGTTGTCGAATCCAATGCGGTCGATGGTGCCGCCGAAATCAACTGAGCGGGCAGTGCCGTCGAAGCTGATGCCAAAAGGTAGCAGCGGGCTGAATTGACCGGTGGGATCGGGTGCGCCTTCGAAGGGGGTCTGCGGTAGGTCGATAGAGGCAAGCAGATTTCCGGTGCCGCCTAGCTCGTCGTATACGTTGACGATGCCGGGTCGGTTGATAGCGGAATAGAAGAAGGAAAATCCGGTGTCGAAGCCGTCGGCTACGTCCATAACAGCGGCATTTCCGGTGAGAAAAAAGGCGATGGTGTCGGCGCTAGGTTCTCCGCCGAAGTTGCCGGTGCCGCCTGCATCTTGGTCAATAATGGCCAGGGAGTTTTGGCTAAATTCAACGCCAAAGTTTTGACTGGTGGTGCTGCCAAAGCCGCCGGTGCCGCCGTTGTAAAAGCTATTAATAGGTTCTAAGTTTTGCAGTCCTTCGAAGTCTAGGAGGATTGTAGCGGCCTGCGCAGCTTTTTCGACTGGGCTAAGTAGCGCGAGCGAAAGGGTGGCACCTGCCGCTAAGCTGACGTGCTGCCAGGAGAAATTAAACGTTGTCATCTTTTGAATTGTGCTGTTGTCTACTGCTGTTCCTCTGGCGATACAGACAGGCTGCGCTGTCGCTAGAGGACTGTAGATGCCCTGGCGTATTTCACTATGAGAGAGGTTTTTGGTCTGCTAATGTTTTTGGTGACGGTTTTGGCAGATGCTGGCGACTTGTCGCGCTTGTATGACTCTAGCGTAAGCAAATTATATATAGAGATCTCGAAGACAATTCGCCGTTAGCGCAGAATTGAAGGCGATAATACTGTTTTAGGAGATTCTGAAAAGATTGTGTGAAGCAGGCTGGGATTGTCCGGAGCTAAGCTCTACTGTACGGGGTAGGACGATAAAGGGTCTGCTTTTAGGGTGATCACTTCCAGGTGGGCGATCGCGGGCCGGTTAACGTTGTGACTGCACTGAACCGAATCAAAACACGTTGTTGAGCACAAACGATATTAGAACCCCTAGCGTAGGAGAAATAATTAAAGTACAAAATGCTCCGAGAGCGATCCAATGTTGCGATCGCTCTCGGAGCATTTATAGAAAGAGCTTGGTAGCTAACCTAGCAATTTAGTCTAGCAATTAGCCTAGCGATTAGCCTAGCAGTACGTTTCTAATGAAGTTGTACTTTTGCTCAAAGTCAATCTCGCTTAATGAGGAAACAACAGATTGAGCTTCGTCTGGCAAGTTGTAGTCGCTAGGTACTTGAACGACCGATCCCTCTGCCATGCCTTGGCCTAGTCGATACCACAAGGCAACTTTGGTCGTGTTGCTGAGGTTTTGGTAGGCGCTAGTTGCGTCGTTGCTCTCGCCGGAGAGAACGTCGCGCATGAATTGGAGCTGGTCGTCTTTAGACTTATTCTTTAGCTGGCCAAATAAGTCAGAGCTGCTGTCAGATTCTTTGTTGTCGTCTGGATTCTCAATGGTAGTCTCGCCTAATGCGTCGTACACATACCAGAGTACGGCTAGCTTGTCGTCGCCGCTTAAAGACTGAAACTTCTCTTCAATACCAGATAGCTTACCTTCGTAGCCTTCTGTTTTCGAGTCTTTTACTTCAGTATTAATAGTCATGTAATTTCCTTTTGGAGTTAAACAAGACGATAGAAAACTGATTCATAACAAGTCTTACGTATTATATGGATCTTTGCCAATTGTTTGACCTGCTTCTGTTCTATATCATCTACGCTATGCAACAGCAGCTTGGACAAATCTAGCTACTGCCGTATCTGCGAGATACGTTTTCTGTTCGTCAGTTATTACATCCTATGCAACAGCCCTAGACAAACATACCGTCAGAAGATAGAACAACTTCATTCCCTAATCCGTCAGCAGCCTAACTTGTTTAACGCCGTTTTTTCTTTTGTTGACGATTTTTAGCGGTTTGTGAGGCATCTTGGCCTGTATGGTCATTTGCTCAACGACCTTTGGGCAGAGGCTCGTCTTATACTATAAGCGGACGTTTTAAGGTTCTTTAGATAAGTGTGACCTACGATCGATAGGTAACTCCGTGAGAAAAATTATTCACATCGATATGGATGCTTTTTATGCGTCGGTGGAGCAGCGGGACAATCCTGAGCTACGCGGCAGGCCGATTGCGGTAGGGGCTTCGCCTGATCATCGCGGCGTGGTGGCAGCGGCTAGCTATGAGGCCCGGCGGTTTGGTGTTCATTCGGCAATGCCGTCTCGAAGTGCGATCGCCCGATGCCCGCAGTTAGTGTTTATTAAGCCTCGCTTTGCCGCCTATAAAGCGGTTTCGGCTGAGATTAGAAAAATATTTTTTGAGTATACAGATCTGGTGGAGCCGCTTTCTTTAGATGAGGCTTATTTGGATGTGACGATCGACAAGCTAGGGATTGGCTCGGCGATAGCGATCGCACAGCAGATTAAGCAGCGTATCCAAAGCGAGCTGAACCTGACGGCTTCGGCGGGCGTATCGATTAATAAATTTCTGGCTAAGATTGCGTCTGATTTGGATAAGCCGGACGGACTTTCTTTTATCTCGCCGGAGCAAGCGGAGGTTTTTTTAGAACAGTTGCCAATCGCCTCTTTTCATGGCGTTGGCCCGGCAACAGCGACAAAGATGAAGGCGCATGGGATTGAAACCGGTGCTGATTTAAAAGCTTGGGAAAGATCTCGGCTGATGGCGACCTTTGGCAAGGTGGGAGACTATTACTACCGAGTGGTCAGAGCTGAGGATAATCGCCCGGTGAATCCGAATAGAATTCGGAAGTCGATTGGGTCTGAGCGCAGCTTTTCGCAGGATTTGCGGCAACGCGAGGAGATGGAGGCGGCGCTGGTAAAGATTGCGCAGGAGGTGCATCAGCGGCTAAAGGCAAATCAGCGAAATGGCTATACGATTACGCTAAAGGTGAAGTATGGAAATTACGAGACGATGACGCGCAGCCGCACTTTGGAGCGTTTGATCCAAGAGTCGGAAGAGATTTTGCAGCAGGCTTGCGATTTGCTAGCGGTGCATTTAGATTTTAGTCGGCCTGTAAGGTTGCTGGGGATTACGGTGTCTAACCTGGCCGATCCGCAGTCTTTCGAGCAGCTAACGTTAGATTTGTTGTGTTAGCCTAACTAGCTTCTTCTAATTTGTTTCTTACTTCGTTTGTATCCATCTGAAATCTGAACGCTAGTTCTCGCACACTAGCAGTTCTGTGAATCCTGTAGCTGGATCGAACGTTCGTTGAAACTGCGTTTGGGGGAGAAGCGCGATCGCAATTTCAAGCGTGGTATAAACCTCGCAGCCGTACACCACATGGCCGCCCGTGCATTTGCCGTTAGCGTCTGAAACGCTCATGTGTAGATGAACGCCTGCTGCGCTCAGCATTCCGGAGAGGGTTAAAATTTCGTGCTTCCCGGCTAGCTCTGTAGGGTGGTCTTGTCCGGCAAACCGCAGATGTACTTTGGATAAACTGCCGACTGCGCCTAAGATGACGGCGGCGCTAATTCTTTCTTTTTGGGCTAACTCTTCTAAGTCTTTGCGGATGTCAGCGTGAGGCTTGAGTCTTAGGGCTAGGGTTTCCATAGAGTCTCTGGCTGCTTTAGAGTTGTTTTAAGTATTGTGAGATGTCTGGTTGCCTTTAATACTATTCGCCTTCAATAATCGACACGGGTGGGATTTCTTTAGGATCGTAGCGCCCCTGCCAACCGTAGCTGACTAGTCCAAGACTTTCTCTGATGACTACAAAGTTCTTTTTCGCTCGATTGTTGAACTCAAACGGAATAACGTGTGGAATGACCTTGAATCCGAAGCTTTCGAAGGTGAGCTGCGATCGCCTCATGTGCGGCTGATCTGTCATCAAAATAATTTTGCGAACGCCTTGGGGCCATAGAATCGCAGCGGTAAATTGAGCGTTTTGTTCGGTGGTAAGCGAGCAGGGTTCTCCGGCGATCGCGTCTAAGTCTATAGGTGGCTTTGCCTGACGCAGCAGGTCAAACATGAGCGGCGCATCTTTACGTCCACTCGGAAAAATCAGCGGCGCTCTTTGCGCTCTCCACAGATCGGCAGATAGGCGAGCGCGAATCTCGTTTTGAGCGCTGCCTCTGCCCAAAACAACAATGGCATCGGCAGATTCGGTGCTGTTGGCCGGAAGATGTCGGGTAAGAAAGTAGCTGCCGACAAGCGAGAGCGTGGGCGTGGTGAGTAAGCCGTAAAGGAATAGAGCCGTGATGCCAAAGATAAGACTGCGCCTTTTTCGACTTGATCGCTGCGCCGGTTTGGCGAAGGCGATGGGGAGAAGGGCGAGCGTGCTGAGAAGGGCGATCGCTATTATTGGGCGAGATAGCACGAACAGTAGAAAGCCGCTAACCAGCGTCCAGGCTTTTGTGGAAGACACCTCCTGACACAGCCCAGGGTCGAACATCATAGATTAAGCATTATGGGGGCGAATCTCTGGTGAATTATGTTCACTAGCTAGGCTATCCCTACGAGCTTTTCGCTAAGTTCCCACAGCTTTTTAGCTTTGGCGGCGTCTTCTGCCTCGTTAGACATTTCCTGGCTAAAGGCTTCTCGATTCTCTTGCTGGCGATTACCCCAGCTCCAGTACACGCCAGATTTGTTAAAGCCTTCGTCTGCCACTACTTGCGCAACTCGCTTACCAGACTCTTCTTCTGAGACGTAGCCGCCGGTGATGTTCTTTTGAAAGAAGGGGAAAATGGTTTGGAACAGCTTGGGCGCATCTCTAAAGAGATCGGACTCGGCGACGCAGCCGGGGTAGAGGGCGTTGAAGATAATGCCCGACTCTGCGTGATAGCGGCGATGCATTTCCATCATCGTGAGCATGTTGCAAAGCTTGCTGTCTTTGTAGGCTTTGCCTGGCTTGAACTTTTTGCCGTCTACCATGGCAATTGGATACTTGAAGCCCAGTCTGAAGCCTTCTAGCTCGCCCAAGTCCGGCGGGGCGGGAATCGGAATTTTGCCGCCGAGTTCTTTGGGATTAGCGGTAACCGTGCCCAGGGTGACCAGGCGAGGTTCTGGATGGGCTGCTTTTTTCATGTCTTCTAGCAGCAGATTGCAAAGTAAAAAGTGGCCCAGGTGGTTGGTGGCCACGCTAATTTCGTAGCCATCTTCGCTGCGTTCGGGCGTTTTGAGCTGCGGCTTGTAGATGGCGGCGTTGACGACTAGAGCATCGATTGATTTGCCGGTAGCGCGAACGTCTTCTACAAACTGGCGAACGCTTTCTAACGAGGCCAGATCTAGCTTCATGATGCTGTAGCTATTGGGGGCCATGCCAACTTCTTTGGCGACTCGCTCGGTTTTGGGCAAGTTGCGGCAGGCCATAATGACGTGCCAGCCTTTGGCCGCGAGCGCTTTAGCGGCGTAAAGCCCGACTCCGGAGGAAGCTCCGGTGATGATGACGTTGTAGCTTTGCTGTTCCATAAGGCGACGGCTCGAAGATGCGCTAGAAAAGTGAATTGTTAACTATGGTTATGCTGCCATATCGTTGAGTAAATACATTTAATATTTTGTTAAGCGCCTGTTTTATTAAGTCCCTGTTTTATTAAGTGCCTATTTTGTTAAGCGCTGCTCGGTGCAGCGTTGAGCGTTGGGTGCGCTTAAAGAGATGATTTCATCGGTGCTACTTGGTGAGCAAAGTAGTGAATAGTTTCTATCTCGGCGGCTTCGTCTGTGAGCTGACTTGCTAATGTTTGGGCGAGGTCTGCGAATAGGTTGCTTCGAATGTCTGGCTCTAGGGCAATGTAGCTAGAGAGCGTGCTGAGCAGTGCGATATATTTTTCGACGCTGTAGTAGGAATGCTGAACGATGAACTCTACAGGCGTCATTTCGAACCAGCTAGATCTGCCGATGGTCTTGGCAAACGTTTCGAAGCTTTGCTGATACTGGGCTTGACTGCGGCGCTGTTGGTTGCCGAGGTCGCTGAGGTTGTGCTGCTCGTAAACGGGCTGTATAGCTGTCAGGATGTCTGAGGTGAACTGCGGCGGCGGCCAGGCTTCGTTCGGATTGGGGAGGGGGTTCTTGGGTTCAGTTGCTTTCATGTTTTTCCGGATGGATACCGCCACGGTTCTCACGACTTGGTTGTTTTTGCTCGTCTCTATACAATAAAGATGTCAGCAATTTTTGGCGGAGACATCATGCAGATGAAGCGTCCTATTTTAGTCGGTGGTCTGGGTCTTTCGGTCAGTTTGGGCCTGCTCAATATTGTGGGCCATTCGCCGCTCGGCCATGGGCTGATGGATGGGACGAGTTTGATAGCTGCGATCGCCCTTGGGGGCGCTTACTGGCTATTCAAACAGCGCGGTAGCTCGGAAGTTGCTATAGAAGCGCCTTTGGCAGTTGGCCCGGTAGATCGCGCTGAAGTAGAGAAAGCCTTGGCTAAGGTAGAGCGCTGTTTGAGTGTTTTGATTGATGAGCTGCCTGCGCAGCTGAAGACAGATAAGACGGCGATGGTTTGGACAAAGGTAGACGCGCAGCGGCAGAAGATGGCCCAGGTGCTAGCTAGTTTGGACAGAGCGTCTTTGAAAATTTCTGTTGTTGGAAATAAGGCGACTGGTAAAACAACATTGGTGCGGCTGCTTGGTGAAGACTGGCAGCAGACGCAGGGCGAGCTGAGTATTGCTGAGCTAGATGGAGAGTTGGCGGTTCCGGCAGTGGATAGCGATCTGGTGCTGTTTGTGACGGCGGCTGATTTAACACAGTCTGAGCTGCTGCGGATTCAGGGATTGCTTAAAGCTGGCTACCGGGTGCAGCTTGCGTTTAACAAGCAGGACCAGCTAGAGCCTTTGGATCGACAGTCTGTGGTGCAGCAGATTCAGACGCGGCTGGAGAATTTTGAGATTGATGTGCGGGCGATCGCAACAAAGCCTAATCCAGTTAAAGTGCGTCGTCATGGAGTCGATGGTTCGATAGAAGAGTTTACTGAAGCGCCAGACCCTCAGCTAAACAATCTGACTGAGCGACTAGATTACCTGGTAGAGAACGAGTCGCAGCAGCTGGTGATGACGACGGGTTTGCGGCAGGCTAAGGCGCTGGTAACCGCTACTCAAGAACTGTTGAACGCGCAGCGTCGTAAGCGGGCAATGCCGATTGTGGAACAGATGCAGTGGATCGCAGGCGGCAGCGCGTTTGCCAGTCCCCTGCCAAGTTTAGATCTGCTCGCTTCTACAGCGATTAACGCTCAGCTCATTGTAGATTTGGGTGCGGTGTACGGGCAAAAATTCTCTTTGGAGCAGGCTAAGACGGCGGCAGGTACGCTAGCAGAACTGCTGGTAAAGCTCGGACTCGTAGAGCTATCTACTCAGGCGCTGGGCAGCGTGCTAAAAACGCATGCGGCAACTTATGTGGTTGGCGGTGCGGTTCAAGGCGTCAGTGCGGCTTACTTAACGCGCATGGTGGGGCTTAGCCTGATTGATTTCTTTGAGGAGCAAAGCTTGCTAACTCCCGAGAAGCAGCGATTTGCGTTCGGTGAAATGGGTGAGCGGCTGCAGACTATTTTTCAGGCGACGAAGCAGGGCGCTGGATTGCAGAGCTTTGTAGGACAGGCGTTGGCACATTTGCCTGCAATAGGTCAGCCCAAAACGGCTGCAGCGTAGCCTCTAGCGCTTAGAACAACTTATGCCTTCTCCTCGTGATCTCGAACTCAATCCGGTTGTAGAACAAGCCCGCAACAGCTTGCGTCAGGCCATAGATCGCTACATTCCGCAGCTTAAGATGACGCAGCTAGACGCGACTGAACTAGCGCGGCAGGCGGCGGTGAAAAAAGGCATCGATCAGCTAACGGCGCTGATGAATAAGCTGGGCGGCTCGCTGCTGCGGGTGGCGGTGTTTGGTTTAGTTAGCCGGGGAAAGTCGGCGGTAATCAATGCGCTGCTAGGCGAGAAAGTGTTGGAGACAGGGCCGATTAACGGGGTGACTCAGTGGCCGCGTTCGGTGTATTGGTTGGTAGATCAGGTCGGGCGATCGCCGGTGCGAATTGAGTTAATTGATACGCCAGGACTAGACGAGATTGAAGGCCAGTCGCGCGGTAAGGTGGCGCAAGAAGTTGCTCAGCAGGCAGATTTGATTCTGTTTGTGGTTTCGGGCGATGTGACTCGAACTGAATATGAGGCGCTGCAGCAGCTCTACATCACTAAAAAGCCGTTGCTGTTGGTGTTTAACAAGGTTGATTTGTATCCCGATGCGGATCGAGCGAGTGTGGCGCAGAATTTGCAGTTTCTTTGGCAGCAGGCTGAGGACAATTCGGAGCTGCCGCAGGGGGCGAGACTCGTAGACGAAATTGTGATGATTTCGGCGGAGCCGACGCCGGTTCAGGTGCGAGTAGAGTGGCCGGATGGCCGGGTGGGCGAAGAGTGGGAGCGGCCACCGGCGCAGATTGAGCCGCTGCGGGCAAAGCTATTAGAGATTGTGGAAACGGAAGGCTCAACGCTAATTGCGCTAAATGCGCTGCGGCAGGCGGGGATGATTGAGGCGAAGTTGTCTCAGGAAACGGCGGCGCTCAACGCAGAAAATGCGGATGAGCTGATTTGGAAGTATGCGAAGTATAAGGCGATCGCCGTTGCCATTAATCCGGTGGCCATTCTCGATATGTTGGGCGGTATTGGCTCGGATATTGTGATGATTCGTTCGCTCTCTAAGCTGTATGGCTTTCCGATGACGCGCTTTGAAGCGAGTACGCTTTGGCAGTCGATTATTCGCAGCTCTGGAACGCTGTTGCTAAGCGAGTTCGGCACTAGCTTGCTGTTGGGGTTTGGCAAAAGCGGCGCGGCTATTTGGAGCGCTTTTGAGAGTTTTTCGGGCCTGACGGCTTATGCAGGAGCGATGACGGCGCAAGCGGGTGCGGCAGGCTATGGGACTTATGCGGTCGGTCAAGCGGCAAAGGTTTACCTACAGCAGGGCTGCACTTGGGGAGAAACCGGCGTTAATACGGTGATGCAGAGCATTTTATCGAAGGCAAAGGCAGATTCTACGCTAGAGCGATTGCAGGCAGAGATTAAAGAGACTATTGGTAATCCGAAAGAGATGAACGCTGTACGCGTGAATCTGCAAGCAGAAATTGGTGATAAGCCGGTAGAGACAAAAGCAGATGTTTCTTCAGAAGTGACTTCAAGGTCGTAGGGCAGCATCTCATGGATGTAGTTCCAGACGGTAGCTTCACAGCAGCCGATAGACTCTGCCAGTGCTTGCATCGTCTAGTGTTGTCGCAATTACAATAGACCTGCCAATCATCCGTTTGCCTGGCTGAGGCCGCTGCTTAAGTAGATGCAAAATTCGATTGAAGAGATCTCATAGCAGTAAGATCTTTTTCATAACTTATCGGTTACTTTCCCATCTACGCTAGCGTCGCTGCCTGTTGGTGAACTGGATGCTTCTGATGACTCTGCTGCGAGTTCGCCAGTAATGGGGCTACGTAATCTTTCGCCGCCAAACTTTTCTCCAATCCAGTCAAAGTTGACTTCGCGCAGATAGTCTACAACCCAGGTAGCTCGCCTTTGCAGCATGTGGTTGGGATAGGTGTGGGCCACGCCAACGACCGGAATATTTGCGCTTTTCGCAGAGGTAATGCCCGAAAACGTATCCTCTACGGCAATGCATTCGTCCGCTTGAAGCTGAAGCTCGGGGTAAATTTCGTTAAGCCGGGCGATCGCTTTAATATAGCCATCTGGAGATGGTTTGCTCCCGTTTAAAGAGATGTCGTCTCCAGCTACGATTAGCGAAAAATACTCGGCGAGCTGAGCGCGGCTTAATACTTCTGTAACCTGCTGCCGCTCGGCTCCTGTGACAATGGCCATTTTTACGTTAGCGGTGCGGCAGCGAAAAATAAGGTCTTCTAGACCTGGATAGATGGGCAGCTTTTTAACACTGGCTAGCCAGGTTTGATAAACCATGGCTCCATCTTGAAGGAGCTTGTCGAGCGTTTCTTGGCTAACGTCGCGGCCCCGCTGGTAAAGTAGCGCCTTTAAGCAGGCCCTGTCGCTTTTCCCCAGACAAACTTCGTAGTAGTCGTCCTCGCTAGGCCGTAGATTTTCAGCGAGCAAAACCTGTTCGCTTAGCGTTTTGCGAATGTCTTCGTCGTTGATAATAATACCGCTAAAGCTAAACAGTGCTGCCTTGAGAGCCATACAGAATAGGTAAAGAAGGCGGATACGGGGATTTAAACAATTTTAGCGCTGAAATGTCTAGGTTCTAAGCCGGGTTCGTTACTAGGCGGTAAAATGTCTTATTTTTTGACTAGAGCTGAGTAGTTCTACTGTGGGCTGCGTTGGATAAGTAAGGCATTGTACCTGAGAGAGAAGGAAATTTGTCAATTTTGTGCATAGAGAGTGTTTGCAGGGCTAGCTCGTGTCCCAAGATAAGAACCAATACTTCGCGCCGCGAGTCTTTGACGACCGTCTCAACTGCCTTTTTACGTTTCGCTGAGAAGATATCAATGTCTCTAAATTCTTCGCCTATTTCTCAGGTTTCTATCCCAGCGCTGCTCGACTGGTGGCAGCAGCGTAAGCAGCTGATGCGATCGCCTATTAAGCTATCAACCACGCTCTCCAAAAGAGACGATCCCTACTTGCAGGCGTATTGCCGGCTGATGGAGGTTTATTCGGTTGTCAAGTCCGGCGGCGTACAGGCCCAGATAGAAGCGGTCAAAGCGTTTGCTGAGCGCGAGGCGACGCTGCTTAATCAGCGGCTGAGCGAGCTGGAGAAGGCGGCTGAAACTGCTGAGGAAACGCTTCAGGCGCGGGAAAAGGTGGAGCAGGAGCTAAGCGAACTGCGCTGTGCCAACGCCTGGCGATTGCAAACGCTAACGGCAATTGACCCCGCGGAAGAAGCTGTGGTTGCGCAGCATCTTCACGATATTGAGCAGACGCTGATGCAGGTACAGTACGCCTAGCGGTGTCTGCTGAGAAAGAGCGCTACAGTAACCTTGGCGTAGTGCAAAGCTAGTTTATGCAGACAGTAGATGTAGTGGTCGTTGGCAGTGGTTTGGGCGGACTGGTTGCGGGCGGGCTGCTGGCGCGTTACGGTCGGCGGGTTGTCGTATGCGAAAGCCATACGCTACCAGGCGGCGCGGCTCATGCGTTCGAGCGGCGTTCGGCGGTAGGAACATTCACTTTTGATTCCGGCCCTTCTTTTTACTGCGGCCTTTCCGAGGTGGGGTCTGCGAATCCTTTAAGCCAGGTGCTGGCGGTGCTAGGCGAGCCAATTGAAGCGGTGCCCTACGAACCGTTTGGCTACTATCATTTTCCGGAAGGGACGCTGCCGGTTTATGGCAACGGGGAGAAGTACAAGGCGGCGATTGAGCAGTTTAGTGCGGGGTCGGCGGCTCAGTTTGCAGCGCTAGAGGCGCGGCTGCTGAAGATTTATGCGCCGCTGAAGTCGATTCCGACGCTGGCGCTGCGGGCTGATTTGAAGCTGTTGCCTTTGTTGTTGAAGCGGTATCCTGGGGCGATCGCGCAAATGCTGCCTACGCTTCGCGATCTGGGCCGCTCTATGGGTGAAGTGATGTCAGCGGTGGGCGATTTTAATCCCTGGCTGAAGCGCCTGCTCGATTTGGAATGTTTTTTGCTTTCTGGCATGAAGTGCGAAGAAACGGTCGCGCCAGAGATGGCCTTTATGTTTGGCGAGCGGGCTGATTCTGTGATTGACTACCCAGTGGGCGGCAGCGGTGCAATTGTCGATGCGCTAGTGCGTGGACTAAAGCGATGGGGCGGCGAACTACGGTTAGGAACGCATGTAGACAAAATTTTGGTAGAAGATGGGGCGGCGCGTGGCGTTGTGCTCAAAAGCGGTGAGACTATTCGAGCGAAGACGGTAATATCAAACGCGACTATTTGGGACACCTATCAACATTTACTAGAGGCAACAGATTTACCAGAGGCCTATAGATCTAAGGCGCTAGATACGCCTGCGGTAGATAGCTTTATGCATCTGCACCTGGGTATCCGAATGGAAGGGTTAGAAAATGTGGCGATTCATCATGTTGTTGTCCACGATAGCGATGAAGATGTGACCACGCCGGGAAATACCTGCATGGTGTCTATCCCTACTGTGCTCGATCCTCAGCAAGCGCCATCGGGATATCATACGGTTCATGCCTATACCTTAGAGCCGTTTGAAGGCTGGGTAAAAGACGAGAACTACGAGCAAAAAAAGAGAGAGAAAGCTGAGACGCTGTACAGAGCCGTAGAGAGAATTATCCCAGATGTGCGATCGCGAGTGGTGCTAGAGATGGTGGGTACACCTTTGACGCACAGTCGGTTTTTGCGTCGCTATAAAGGAACCTATGGGCCTGCTATTGAGGCGCAGGAGGGTCGCTTTCCGGGAGGGAAGACACCTATTAAAGGGCTGTACCGAGTTGGCGATAGCACCCTACCTGGAATTGGCGTTCCCGCAGTTGCGGCCTCTGGAATTTTGTGTGCGAATAGTCTGGTGGGTCTAAAGGAGTCGGCAGGACTGTTAGATTGTCTAGCATCCCTGTAAAGAATTATCTGCTGTCGAATCTTTGGCTAGATCAATACTCCGGACAGAATTTAGGAGACTCGCCATCTATAGCCACCGACAAAAGCCGCTGACAAAAGCCCCTGACGAAAGCCCCTGACAGAGGGTTAGAAGCGATAGATGGCTGGGCGTTAATAAATAGCGCTGTGCGAAGCCGAGCGCTGAAAGCTACTGAATACAAGTGCTCTGAAAGTGCTTTTAAAGAGCACTTTCTTTCAAGGTAACTTTACTTTTGCGTACGCTTCAGGGCCTTTAGCATGTGGTAGGTAATCAACAACTGCGTTAGCGCTAGCGGATAGCTTTGCAGCGTCTCGCCGGTGGTGCCAACAACTTTACCTACATCTTTGTTGCCTTCTAGGCTGCAAAACTGACCGAGATAAGGCACTTCGTCGCAGAGAATCCTCTCTAATTGCTGTACCTGTTCCTCATTTGCATGGCCGTCTACGTGCAGTACGTCTACTGGCTTGCCCATGTCGCGATCTAATATGAGGCGAATGGCGTCGCCTAAGTCGTTACCCTTGTCGTCCAAAATGTGGGTAAAGTCTGGATGTGGCAGGGTTGGCCGCAGCACGAGCTGAACGTCTAGCAGCAGGTCATTGCCGCCTTCTTCTTCTTTGTCGGGTGGGATAAAGGACACGATGACGTCAGACCACTGACGCTGAGGTCGGATGAAGTTTTCAGAGTCGGGTTCGCGTTTGCGCAAGGCTTCTAGTACCTGCTCTTCGGTGTAGCCGCGTTTGCGGGTGTCGCGCTTAATTTTCCACCTAGCTCGTAGGTCTTCGGGCGGTGCCAGATATACTTTTACGTCGTAGGCGTCGCGGGCAACTTTTGTGGAATAGCCCAGCAGTCCTTCTACAATGACAAACTTCTTGGGCTGAATATATTCCGGTGCGTCGAAGCCACCGGTGGTGTGGTTGTAAATCGGCTTAAGAATAGACTTACCGCTGCGCAAGTCTTGCAGATGCTGCTCGATAATGTCGATGTAGTTACATTCGGGATCGAGGGCAGAAATGCCCATTTCGGCGCGCTGCTGGCGGTCGTAGCGGTGATAGTCGTCGGTGCAAATGGCCACAACGTTGTCTTCACCTAGTACTTGCGCGATACCACGAGTGAGCGTGGTTTTACCAGCGGCGCTATCGCCCACAATGCCAACGATGATTGGACGTTCAGCCATAGTTCCTCCTACGGGTAGATAAGGTCAATAAGGAAAAAGAATTCCTTTATACATTCTTAATTCTAGGGATCAACGGTCATTGACTCAAGTTTCTAGCATGAGTTGTTACTTAGGCAAAAATTGCTGCCGTCTCGCCTAAGAGGTTTGCTATAGACTTGAATGATGTGCCGCGCTCTGATGATGTTTGTCTAAAATTATGCCTATGCTAGATTCTTCTGCTGACGTTTCTTTTGAAGCTTCTAAGGCTGTTTCTAACAGTTTTGGTGAGGCTAGGCATGGCCCGGAGCTATTGGCCCCTGCGGGTAACTGGGACTGTGTGAAGGCGGCGGTGGAGAATGGCGCGGATGCGATTTATTTTGGCTTAGACCGCTTTAACGCGCGGATGCGAGCGGATAATTTTACCCGCGAAGATCTGCCTGAGCTGATGGCGTTTTTGCATGGGCGCGGGGTGAAGGGCTATGTCACGCTGAATACGCTGGTGTTTCCGCAGGAGCTGAAGGCGGCGGCTCACTACTTGCGGACGATTATTGCGGCGGGTGTAGATGCGGCCATTGTGCAGGATGTGGGCATTTGTCGGCTGATTCGCCATTTGTCGCCAGATTTTCCGATTCATGCTTCTACGCAAATGACGGTGACTTCGGCGGCGGGCGTGGGGTTTGCGCAGCGGCTGGGCTGTCATTTGGTGGTGCTAGCGCGAGAGTGCTCGATTAAGGAAATTAATAAGATTCAGCGGCAGCTAAAGAAGGAGAATTTGGTGATGCCGCTGGAGACTTTTGTGCATGGGGCTTTGTGCGTCGCCTATTCGGGGCAGTGCTTGACGAGTGAGTCTTTGGGTGGGCGCTCGGCGAATCGGGGCGAATGCGCTCAGGCTTGCCGGATGACTTACGATTTGGTGGCGGATGGAAAGGCGGTGGATTTAGGCGATCGCGCATACCTCCTTAGCCCTCAAGACCTCTCTGGTTTACCAGTTATTCCTGAGCTGATTGATGCGGGTGTCGTGAGCTTAAAGATAGAAGGCCGACTGAAGACGCCAGAATATGTCGCGAATGTTGTTCGTGTTTATCGTCAGGCATTAGATAAAGTTGTTTTAGATTTGTCTAAAACTGACAGAGTAACTAAGAGGACAGCTGAGAGAGCAGCTGAGAGAACATCTGCAACAGATCTGAAGCTGCGAAAAACTCAGGCGACTTACCAACCTTCGCAGGCGGAGCGGTATTCTTTAGAAATGGCGTTCTCGCGGGGGCTGGCGACCGGGTGGTTCCAGGGTAGCGATAACCAGGCTTTGGTACATGCTCGCTTTGGGAAGAAGAGAGGGGCGTATGTTGGTAGAGTCTCTCGTATTCAAAAAAACAACAGAGACGCTCAGTTGGTGCTTGAAGTAGAAGTGCCGGTGAAGCCAGGTGACGGCGTTGTCATTGATAGCGGCCATCCGGATAGCGAACAGGGCGGACGACTGTATGCGGTGGAGAGAAGAGGAAAAGAGACTTTTGTTAGCTTTGGGCGGCGCGATGTTGATATGGCGCGGGTGCGGGTGGGCGATCGCCTTTGGAAGACCAGCGATCCTGAATTAGACAAAGAGATTCGCCAGACTTATGCGGGCGACGTGCCGAAGTTTAAGCGGGCGATTTCAGTGGAAGTGAGCGGGCGCGTGGGCGAAGGGGTGCGGGCGATCGCGGTAGATGAGTTTGGGCGCAGCGTGGAAGCGGTGACGGACGTTTTGCTGGCGGCGGCTTATCGTAAACCTTTGACGACTGAGCGTTTGACGCAGCAGTTTTCGCGATTGGGAAATACGCCGTTTGAGCTGTTTGAGCTGAAGAATAAGCTGGTGGGCGAGGTGATGGTGCCGGTAAGCGCACTCAATCAACTGCGGCGAGAGTTGGTTGATCGGCTGTTAGATGTGCGATCGCAGCCACAATCTTGGACGCTGAATCCCCATGCGTCTTATCGCGATTTGCTGCCTGAGATGAGTGCGGCGAAAACAGCGGAGCCAAATTTGATTGCTTTGGTGCGATCGCCTGCTCAAATTCAGGCCGTTCTAGAATCGGGCCTCCGTACGCTTTACTGCGAACTGGAAGATCCGGTTCGCTATCAGCAGGCGGTGCAGCAGGTGAAAGACTTTAACGGGGCGGCTGGCCGTGAGACGGCTGAGATTTTTGTTGCGCCGCCGCGAATTACTAAGCCCAGTGAATACTACATTCTTGAACAGGTGAAGAAGGCGAATGCGGATGGCTATTTGGTGCGCAATTACGATCAGCTCGCGTTTTTTGAGGGCGATCGCTGCATTGGTGACTTTTCTTTGAATGTGGCGAATCCAATTGCGGCAGACTACTACAAAAGCGCGTTTTCGCTGGAGCGGCTGAGCGCTTCGTACGATTTGAATGTTCAGCAGTTAGAAGATCTGCTAGCGAGTGCGCCGCCCGACTGGTTCGATCTGACCATTCATCAGCATATGCCGATGTTTCATATGGAGCACTGCGTTTTTTGTGCGTTTTTGTCGACAGGCACAGATTTTACAAACTGTGGGCGACCTTGCGATCGGCATGAGGTGAAGCTGCGCGATCGCACGGGCACTGAGCATGTTTTGCAGGCAGATGCGGGCTGTCGCAATACGGTGTTTAACGGGGTGGCGCAGACGGGAGCGGAGTTTGTGACTCGGCTAATAGATAAAGGGGCGCGGCATTTTCGAGTGGAGTTTTTGAACGAGAATGCGCAGCAGGTAAAGCAAACGCTAGTGGCCTATCAGCGATTGCTAAAGGGCGATATTAGCGGTGGGGATCTGTGGCGATCGCTCAGCTTATCGAGCCAGATGGGCGTGACTAGAGGTGCGTTGGAGAAAGGGTGAGCGGTTCGGTTTGCTTATTAAGGGCTGTACCGAACGATCGGTAAATGCTGTTAGAGATACTGTTAGATAGAACGAACGGTACAATTGCCTGGGGAAAGTGCGCCCCTTGACTAAGCGTTAAATAAGCGGTCTTACTTTCTAGTACAACATTTCTGCAAAACGCTACTATGGCCCGTGAAACTCATCTACCTGTATTATTTCAGCTTTTTCGCCAGTACGGTTACGACGGCGTGAGTCTTTCTCAAATCGCCACTAAGACTGAGTTAGGAAAGGCGAGCCTTTATCATCATTTTCCAGGTGGAAAGGCTGAGATGGTGACTGCGGCGCTGGCCTATAGAGGGCTGTGGGTGGAGGAGAACGTTTTTTTACCGCTGCGAGCAGATAGGCCAGCGCTGGCTCGGTTTCAGCAGATGTGCGATCGCCTGAGTGAGCTATACCAGTCTGGGCAGTCTCCTTGCCTATTGGCGGCGCTGACGACGGGCGCGAAGCGAGATGTTTTTCAGGCGCAGGTCAAGGGGCACTTACAGCGGTTGATTGGGGCGATCGCTGAGGTGCTGCTAGCGTCTGGGCTAGATCCGCAGGCGGCTCGGCAAAGGGCTGAGGAGGCTATTATGACGATTCAGGGATCGCTGATTTTGGCTCGCGGGCTGGACGATTTTACTGTTTTTGAGCGGGCGATCGCGTCTATTCCTGAGCGGCTGTGTGCGGGCCTAGATTCTAAGTCCTGACTGGATTAGGATGACTTTTTTTACGCTCAGCATCACATAATCTGCTCTTGAGGAGACTTTTCGTAGCTGTCTTCTGGCAGTGGAATAAACTCGTCTTCGTCGGGGACTGCTGTGAAGGTTTGCGCTTTCCAATCTTGTTTGGCCTGCTCAATTCGCGCTGGGCGGCTAGATACGAAGTTCCACCATTTGGCTCTGCGCCCTAGCGGTTCGCCCCCGATGACAATACAGCGAGCGGCGTCTGTCGCTGAAATTTCAATTGATTCCCCAGTGGTTAAGACTACTAAGCGATGCTGCTCTATGGGCTTGTCTGCAATAGAAAGACCGGTTGTGATGCTATATACTGCCTGCTCGCTGTATTTGGGTGGCAGCGTAAATCGACCGCCGGGCGCTAGCTGTACGTCCAGATACAGCATGGGAGAATAGGTCTGTACGGGCGATCGCTGGCCATAGGCTTCTCCCGCAATGAGCTTGATGGCTGCGCCGTTTTTTGTCCAGTGGGGCAACTCTGCTGCGGGGTAGTGGCGGAAGCTGGGTTCACTCTCTTCGTTGGCTTCCGGTAGCGCTATCCAGGTTTGAATTCCGTGCAGCGTGTCGGTTTTGTCTCGGCTGGCATCGGGCGATCGCTCCGAATGGACAATTCCTTTTCCGGCTGTCATCCAGTTGACCGCGCCAGGAAGAATTTCTTGCACGCTGCCTAAGCTGTCGCGGTGTAGCAGTGAGCCTTCGAACAGATAGGTGAGCGTGGCCAAATTGATGTGGGGATGGGGGCGCACATCAATGCCTTTGCCTGGAGGGAAGGTGGCTGGCCCTAGATGATCGAAGAAGATAAAAGGGCCAACTAGCGTGCGTTCGTCTTGTGGCAGGCTGCGGCGGGCTTTAAATCCGCCAAGGTCTTTGACGTGGGGGGTGATGAGTTGCTGTATAGACATTGGTGCGGATGTTGGTACGGGCCTTGGTACGGGCATTGGCTTGGACATAGCGACCTGAATGTTTAGCTGGAATTTTTACAGAGGTTTGCTCGTTCTAAATCGTTCTTTTGCCTCTTCGAAGGCGGTCGCCATCACCTGCTGAATTCTCTCTGGGTCGGGCTTTTTACCCCCCATCAAATCGCCAAAATAGGCGCAGGCTCCTTCGCCTAGCGCCCAGGTGTATCCTGCGGCCCAAGAGGCGGCGATGACGCTGCCAAATCCAGGGATAAATTTGATCAGCTCTCGGCCAATGGCTTGGGCAAAGAAGCCACCTGCGATCGCGCTGACCACACCGCCCGCCTGTGAGGGCGATAGCTTTTGCCCGTAAAGCTGGCCTAATAGTCCCACCATTGAAACCTGCAGTGCCGTAAGTACAGGCATTGTAGCGAACGGGAGGGGAACGGCTGCTAGCGTGGCGGAGATAATAGCAAATGCCGAAATGTATCGTCGGCCAACGTCCTTGTAAAGGTTGCCGAGCTGGGCGCTAGCAGCGTCTTGTTCGTCGATTAGCTGGTATATGGTTTTGGCTTCGGCTTCAGGTAGCAGCTCGGCCAGCGCATCTCTGAGGGCATTTTGACCATAGAAAACGGGCGAAAATTCGTCTTCTTCTAGCGTGAAGTCTAGCAGTACAGAGCGGTCAAAGCAGTCTGAAAAGGTTGCTTGAATGGCCTCGTAGGCGCGATTAATTTCCGGCAGGTCGGGTGGGTAGGTGGGATGATCGGGGTAACTGGGCGGATAGAGTTCGTGCAGGCAGGTTACGGCAAGCAGAGCGGGAATGCCAGGATTTTCCTGTCTGAGCTTGCGAGCAATTTGCTGAAGCTGATCGACGGCAAAGTCGCTGATTTTTACGGTCAGAATAAGAATGCAGGCGTGGCGGCTGGCCTGCTGTAGCTCGCTAGTCAGTTCGGCGACAATATCTGTGGTGGCCTGGTTGATGTCGCCTAGCCCAACGGTATCGGTAAAAATCAGCAGCGGCAGCTCGTCCGAAGGGTAGGCGTAGCGCTTTGTATTTTGAGTATGGGGACGAAATCCCTGGCCAATGATGTCGGCGGAGACGCCGGTGAGTCCACGGACAATCGAGCTTTTTCCGGCTTGGGGTTTGCCGATCAGCAGCGCCTCGGTGGTTGGTAGCTCAGCGCGTACCTGCTGAAGAATCTCGGCAATGCGTTCGTCGCTGACGCTAAACGCGCTGAAGATGGTTTGGGCGTTGTTCTGGGCGCTGTCGCGGGCAGTGTTGTAGGCTTCGCGAAGCTGTCTGGCATCGGTTGGTAGCCAGCTGGCGGCGCGGTTGCTGACGTCTTTCCAAAGCTTTGTCGGTAGGCTGGTGACCTGCGTTAGCCACTGCTCCTTTCGGCTGCTGGGGGCAACTGGCGGACCGGACTTTTCGTTTTCGTGATCAGAAGGGGGCTGCTGAAGATCGTCCATGTCCACCGTTCGCGTTTGCCTATATCAACTTTCATTTTAGACGACCGGCTTTCTATACAAGGGTGCGTCTGCCATGATTTAGCATTTTAGCGAGCGATGGACTGCCTTTTTTTTAGTACTATCTGCCGGGGCTATTTGTCGGGACTAGTAGAAGATGTCTGGCTGCTCTAGGGTGCTGGGCTGAGGCATGGACTCAAACTGAGACATTTCTTCGAGGGTGATAGAGAGCGATCGCCGCACTCGAACGTTGTCTATGCCTAGCGCAACGGCGGCAATGAAAACTGTCCACCACAGAGGGTTAAGCACTGGAACTATCAGCGCTTCAATGATGGAGAATCGTTCAAATCTCAGCGTGGGTAGGTGTCTTGCTTTTTCTAATGCGATGCGATCGCGAACTTGAGATACTGCTGGCTCGAGGAGTGCGATCGCCCAACCTACTCGGCTTTATTGCAAAGGGGGCAGCTTCAGTGCCATCGAGAATGGGCGATAGGAAATGGTCATTAAAATCGCAGGCGGCTTGGTCTGGCTTCCCTTGGTCTGACTTGCCCTGATTTTGTCCTGGCATAATCGCGTCTGTTACGACTCCACGCGTGGCTACTTCATCGAGCACGATGCTCTGTGCCGGTAAACCTAGTGCAGTATCTGCCCAGCCTTCCGATCCGTCTTGAGATCTGGCGGTTGACCATGCGGTTTGGCGTAGTGACCTAACGGTGGCCGTATTTCTTAGCCTAGTGATGTTACTCGCTAGCTGTGGGTTCTCCGCTAAAATCTCAGCGATGCTCTTCTCTTCTTCCGGCGTGAGATTACCTAGCACGAATCCGGCTATTAGTTCGTTCCACCTTTCCATACGGTTTAGTTCGCTGCGTTTGGGCTGATGCATTTCGATAATGTCGACTCGGTTCACAACTTCGTCCATGACACTGTTGTTCTCGAATAGTTTCCTAATAGCTCAGCGCTGATATTTTAAGCGGTATCTAGGTACAGACAGAGATAGAGACCTTTCGGTTCCTTTCTCGAGATTGTTTGACGTTTCGTAAAGACCTTCTAAGCGCTATGGGTGCTAAGAACAAAAATTAGCTCATAGCTCTGATTTTTCTTTGAATTTTGTCAATTAATTGCCTCAAAAATATTTCAGCCTCTTAGTACTTTTCTGATACCTAGAGAAAACCATTGTCTGTACGACCCGGTGGTAGATAGCTTTGAACACTTTTAAGCTTTACTTTTGAGCTTTACGCAAGCTTCATTGAAACTTTATTTTAGCGGCGATTGGACTATACAGTGTAGTCCTTTGGTGCTAACTGGTCGGATCATTATTTGCTATTTCTTCCTGACTCCCTATATACGGACGTTTCGAGCCTTAATAAGTATACGTATGGATATTAGAACAACTTTTTGAGGTGAAAAAGTTTACGGAAGATAGCGCTTTTAACAAAAATGATGTACGACCAGTTGATGTTGAAAGAATTGACTTGGCCCGTTTGGTAATAAGGCCGTTTGAACAGAGTCGTAGGGTTGATGTGAGCTGACGCGAATAGTTGATGTGAATAGTTGATATGAATAACTCAGGCAAGAAAATATCTTAAGGATTTTCTTGCCTTTTTTTGTTCTTTCTGATGTCTGATTTTAGCGCTTGCCTGTGGGAGAATATGCCAACAGTACTCTTCCAAAGTCTTATCTATGCAACTGACGCTACCCAAAATGGGATGTGGCACCTGGGCCTGGGGAAATCGTCTCCTTTGGGACTATCGAGTAGAGATGGATGAGTCTCTACAGGCGGTTTTCGACTTTTGTGTAAGCCAAGGCATTACGCTGTTTGATACTGGAGATTCTTATGGGACGGGCAAGCTAAGCGGGCAGAGCGAGAAGCTGTTGGGTCAGTTTAAGGCGGCCTATGAGGGCGAGCATAAAGAACAGATTTGCTTGGCGACTAAGCTAGCGCCTTATCCCTGGCGGCTGACGCGCGGCTCTATGGTGTCGGCTGGTCTGGCCTCGGCGCAGCGGCTGGGCGAACTGGATCTGGTGCAGATGCACTGGACAACGGCAAATTATTTTCCTTGGCAGGAAGGGCCTTTGTTGGATGGGTTGGCCGATCTGTGCGATCGCGGTATTGCAAAAGGTGTTGGACTCTCCAACTATGGGCCAAAGCGTCTGCAATGGGCGCATCAGCGACTAGGGGCGCTAGGGATCAAGGTACAGACTTTGCAGGTACAGTACTCACTGCTCTCGACCTATCCGGTGAGCGAACTGAATTTGAAGTCGGTTTGTGACGAGCTAGATATCCAGCTCATTGCTTACAGCCCGCTGGCGTTGGGCCTGTTGACGGGTAAATATGCCAAAAAATCTGATTTGCCAGGGGGGTTGAGAAAGCTGGCGTTAGGCCAAATTCTGCCGGGCGCCGCGCCGTTGTTGAGCTGCCTTGGGGCGGTGGCCGCAGGTCGTAACAAAACGATGGCTCAAGTGGCACTTAACTGGTGCATTGGTAAAGGGACTGTCCCTATTCCAGGGGCTAAAAATCTGCAGCAGGCAAAGCAAAATGCGGGTGCCCTGGGCTGGTCTCTGGAGGCGGGTGAGATGGCCGAGCTAGAAGCGGCAGCGGCGGCCTGCGATAAACAAATGGTTCAGAACATTTTTCAGAGCCGATAGGGTTACTCGCTGGGCATCTTGCGTCGCCACCGGGTTTGGTAATTGCTATTTTCAGATGCAGCGAGAGAGGCAGCGAGCCTGGTTTTAGCCAGATGATGCCTCTGATGCGGTGGCGTTATACTCAAAGGCGGTATCAGTTTTTAGGTTGTTTTATGTCTGTTTCTCCGCTGAGCTGGTTGGAGCTAGAAGCGCTTTCGTCTTTTGAGATGGATTTAGTCAATGGGCCGACGAATGCTCAATCAAGGCTACGATTGTTTGACCAGAATGAAGCAGATGTGAGAGTGATTCTGTATCGAGATAATCATGCCTGGTGCCCTTACTGCCAAAAGGTGTGGCTATGGCTAGAAGAGAAGCGCATTCCCTATCGCATCGAGAAGGTGACGATGTTTTGCTATGGCACTAAAGAGGACTGGTACAAGAAAATTGTGCCTTCTGGTATGCTGCCAGCACTGGCGCTAGATGGACAGATAATTACTGAAAGTGACGACATTTTGATGGTGCTAGAGGCGGCGTTTGGCCCGGTGCACTACGGTATGCAAGACTCAGCCGTTTTGCCTTTACGACAGCTAGAGCGGCAGCTGTTTAGAGCCTGGTGTGGGTGGCTCTGTCAGCCTGCGGGCTGGTTCCGTCAGGAGTCTTCAAACCGTACGCAGTTTGTGAGTGTAGTAGAGCAGGTGGAATCTGCGTTAGAACAAACTGCTGGCCCTTATTTCTTAGATGCGTTTAGTACGGCAGATATTATTTTTACGCCTTATGTAGAGCGTATGAATGCGAGCTTGTTTTACTATAAAGGCTATTCGCTGCGAACAGAAAATCCGCGTTTGTCCGATTGGTTTGACGCGATGGAGAGCCGAGTGACCTATCGGGGGACACAAAGCGATTTTCATACGCACGCTCACGATTTGCCGCCTCAGATGGGCGGTTGCTACGAGAACGACGCGCCGCAAACAGTGGTTAATCAGCAGCGTGTAGATAATGGGCCTTGGCTGGGTTTGCCAGACGTGACTTATGCTGAACCTGACAGTTCTACCCAAGAAGCGCTGGCTCGGGTGCTAAAGCATCGCGAGAATATTGTCCGGGCGAATCCGCTGGCGGCCGATGTCTTTGATAAGGCGCTGCGCTGTGGGCTGACTCTTTTAATGACTGGAGAGGTTTGTCAGCCGCCGGCGGAGAGTGATGTGGGTTTGCGTTATCTGCGCGATCGCATTAGTGTCCCGCGCGATATGTCTATATATGCGGCGAAGCGACTGAGAACGGCGTTAGAGAAGACAGCCGCGCTCGTCGGCGCTCGTCAAGGCCCGGCTATTCCAGTCAGGCATCGTCGCGATCAAAGCCCGCTCGACTTTGCTCCTGTCCCCTCTTCTTAGGCCACTTTTTGCAGATTTTTGAACAACTTCTAGACGATATTCAACAGACTTTAAGTGAGGAACAGCGATTGTTGTCTTTGCTTACGGCTGCGTGAAACAGCCGTAAGCAAAGATTCATTTTGATCTCCGTATAGCCGAGCGTCTTGCTATATTCTGCAATTAGTTAGCATCTAGATTAAGTATCTTCTCTCTACTAAAAGACAGAGAGTTTCCTTAGTATGTAGGGAGTAGAAAGCAACTGTGCTTTGACTAAGCGCATTGTTTCTAACTCACTCGTTGTTAGCGACTTACCAAGGCCATGATTATCAAAAAATATGCCTATAGAGCTGCGCTTGTTGGACTAGGGAGTCTTCTCAGCTTGAGTTTGACTGTTCCTGCTAGCTTGGCTAATCCCCTTTCTCAGCAGACAGTCAGCGTTAAAGAGGACAGCGACACCCCGCGTCAGGGGCTTCCTGGTCGTCGGCTAGGAGGGGGTACTCGTGGCGATTTAGTTTTTACAGACGCTTACGCCTACTTGCCTACTATGGTTACACCAGACAATCCTAATTAGACGACGGCTAAGCAGCCTACGCTGTTTTTTCTGTTCTTAATATGGTTTCTGCCCAAGAGTCAGAATTCATTTTAAGAGGTAGTGAGAGGGAAGAGGTTTATCGAATGACTTTTGTGCTGAACGGACTATCTTCAGTTCTTCATCCTTCGCCTACATCCGTTGAGATTAGCCTGTAGTCTCATCGACAAAGGTTGAGATATCTATAGTTTAATTAGATCGCATAAAAAGAGCGCCGTTTTTTAAAACGGCGCTCTTTTTGTGTTTGAAAGATCGGATTGTGCTGACTATTCTCAGCTTATTTTTCTACCTGTGTTTATTCCAATCTATAGAAATTTCAGTGGTTTACCACAGAGAAACTTTTGGCCCTCCAGCATATGTCCATCTAGCAGCAGCTCCAGGACGCAGGTCGATATGGACAAAGCCGCTGCCCACGGCTAAACCGCCTCTAGGATGGTACTTTTTGAGTTTGTAGAATACATCGACTAGATCTAGTCCTTCTACCCAAAAGTCAACGGCGTCGCCGTACATATGGCGCGAGTCTCTAGCACCGCCAACGCGTCGGTTGCTGTAGGGGTCGCGGTAGCCAGAGGTGATGTGAATGGAGCGATCGCCCAAAAAGCTGCGAACGCCGTCCATATACTTGGCTAGCTTGACAATGCGCTGCGTGACCGTGGCGTTGACGGGAATGCGACTGCCGCCTTTGGTGAACTCTGACCAGGTGAAGTTACAGGGCACTGGCTCGAAGTAAATGGGTTCGTGAATGCCAACAGGGCGACTGATCCCAGGAATAGAGACTTTAGGGCCGTAGTCTTTTGGCTGCTGCTTGGCTGGTTTTTGGGTCGCTGGCTGCTTGGCCGGTAACGCAGAGGTCGCTTTAGCGGGTTCGGGATCTTCTTGAGGATTGTTGTCTGGCTCGGTGCCTTCTATCTGGGCATGTAGACCATAGATAAACCAGCGAATGCCTTCGTAGCCCTGGGGGGACTGCTTTAGCTGTACGAATACGTGGTCGTCTGCGGCGCTGTCTGGAACGCCTTCGTAGGGAGCATGATCCACAATATCTAAAGATGTGCCTGCTTTTACAGTGACTAGCTGATTAGGAAGGTTTTTGTCTCTGAGTTTAGAAGCCTGGGTGGGTAGGGCCTTGAGGTAGGTGTCGGTGGTGATTAGAACCTTCATAGATGTTCTGAGTTGCGTATGTGGGTGCCCTAATTTGCCCACGATTTATACGCCTGTAGATATGTAATTTCAGCAGTTTTTGATCTGTTCGATCTGCGAATTTACCAGGGTAATACTTCGCCGTTGGCATGCCAAAACGTGCCGGTAGTGGCAAGCGTGAGCTGATCGATTCTGGCGATCAGTCCTTTGGCTGATTCTGCTGGGGCGATACCGCTGTCGTTGAAGTTGGTCATGCCGGTGCTAACTAAACCGGGGTGCAAAATGGCAACGGCGATACCTTTAGATTTGAGATCTTGCGATAGGGATTTACCAGCCATAGAAACGGCTGTTTTGGACATGCGATAGCCGTAGGTGCCGCCGGAGGTGTTGTCTTCGATGGATCCCATGCGACTGGTCATGATGGCAACTTTACTCCCTTCTTTGAGATTGGGGAGTAGCGCCTGCGTTAGCCTGAGCGGGCCTAGCGTATTCACCTCAAACTGCTCTCGAATGCCTTCTATGTTTAGGTCATCTAGGTTGGATTGGCGGTAGATGCCTGCGTTGTTAATGAGGACATCAATGGTCTTGTTGGTGAGCGTTGCAGCTAGCGCTTGCACTGCTTTTTCATCACTGATGTCTATATCTGTTTTTACCTGTACGCCTAAACGATCTAGTTCGTCTGAGCTATGACGGCAAACGGCGATGACTTCATCCCCTCGATTTTTAAGCTGTTTGCAGTATTCATAGCCAATCCCTCGATTGGCTCCGGTGACTAAATAGGTTGCCATGTTGTTTGCGTCTGTTATTGAGACGGTTATGTATAGAACGATTATGTGTAGAACGATTATGAGACGATTTCTACTAGCTCTAGCTCGAAGGTAAGGTCTTGTCCGGCGAGGGGATGATTGCCATCGAGCGTTACCATTTCGCCTTTGATGTCGGTGATGGTGACGCTCATGGCTTCGCCGCTGGGCACCTGCATTTCTAGCCGCTGGCCGACTTCTAGCTCAAAGTCGGCGGGGATGTTTTGCTTTTCGATTTCGGCGACCATTTCTTTTTGGTAGGGGCCGTAGGCTTCTGCGTTTGGGATGGTGGAGGTGACGGTTTCTCCGGGGGAGAGTCCGGTTACGGCGGCGTCGAAGCCGGGGATAACCATGCCGGTGCCCAGGGTGAACTGAAGCGGTTCGCGGCTTTTGGAGGAGTCGAAGACCTGGCCGTTGTTGAGCTTGCCAGTGTAGTGGACTTTTACGGTGTCACCAGATTTTGCTTGGGTCATGATTCGATTGCGGGCTTTGTATGAGTTTAGATCGTTACGGCCTGCGGCGAGGTGTTAAGGGCTGTTGCTGATTGATAAATGTCTCTAACGAAGGACTATCGGCTCTAGCAGATTCGGTAGTTTGATGGAGAGATTAGTTTTTGAGTTTTTTTGAGTTTTACGGAGTAAGCCTATGTTGATGCGATTGAAGCCGTGGCAGGTTGCTATGTTGGTGGCTCCGGTTGTCATCATTGTAGGGTTTGTGCTGGTGGCGGCGGGGCAGCAGATTCGAGCCTGGCACCTGAACTGGATTTGGGGCGTTTTTATTTTTATGCTGCTGGGATGGCGGTGGCTGCTGGTGCGGTGGACGCGCCCGGCGATCGCGCAGGCGGAGGCTTTGGTGTCGGAGGTGAACGCGGAGCTAGAGGCCGTGACGCAAGAGTCTGTCGATGCTTTGGTGGTGGCGACGGCTGGCGATGTTGGCAGCGCAGCGCGGGTGGAGGCGACTTTGCTGGAAGTGCTGAAGTCGGCGCAGGACGATCCGCCGGTTTGGGATGACTGGGGATTGTTTTGGCAGCGGTGTTTGGCCTTGGTTCAGGGCGTTTCGCAGGCGTACCACCCTGAGGTGAAGCGGCCTTTGCTGAATATATATGTGCCGGAGGCGTACGGGTTGATTCGGGGCACGGTGGACGATACCGACCGGATGATGCAGAAGATGTCGCCTGTGCTTTCTCAGGTTTCGATTGGGCAGATGGTAGAGGGGGTAGAGATTTATCAGCGCTTGGAACCTTCGGCGAGGAAGCTGATTAAGGCGTTTAACTGGGCGCAGTGGGGGCTAAATCCGGTGGCTGCGATCGCTAAACAAACCAGCGCTAAGTATATGGACCAGGCGAATCAGCAGATACTGATGAACTTGAGCAACATGCTGCGCGAGACGGCGCTGAGAAATCTGGCGCAGCAGGCGGTGGCGCTCTATGGCGGTGGGGCGAAGGTGGTGCTAGATGAGGTAACGGCGGCGATTCCGGCGGTGGCGGCGGCTAAAACCCAAACGCTGCGTGAGATTTTGGATCGGGCACAGCCGATGGAAACGGTGGCGCAAAAGCCGGTAAATATATTGCTGGTGGGGCGTACGGGCGCAGGTAAAAGCAGCGTGATCAATACGCTGTTTCAGTCGGAGCGAGCGGCCGTAGATGTGCTGCCGAGTACAGATGAGATTCAGAGCTATCGGTGGGAAGCGCAGGGGGTTGGGCAGAAGGGCGAGGTGCTGAGCCTGTGGGATACGCCGGGGTACGAGCAGGTGGCGCGAGGCGACTTTCGCGATCAGGTGATTGAGTATGCGAGCCAGGCCGATTTGCTGCTGCTGGTGACGCCTGCGCTGGATCCGGCTTTGCAGGTGGATGCGGACTTTTTGCGAGATATGCAGGCTGAGGTGCCGGATTTGAAGGCGATCGCGCTGGTGACTCAGGTGGATAGGCTGCGGCCTGTGAGGGAATGGAGTCCGCCGTATCATTGGCAGACAGGATCTAGGACTAAGGAAACGTCGATTCGAGATGCCGTGGGCTACCGGGCTGAGCAGCTAGATGAGTACTGTCAGGCGGTGCTGCCGCTGGTAACTGAGGGCGAACAGCGAGCGGCCTGGGGCGACGATGAGCTAGCGAAGGCTTTGCTGGCGGCGATGGAGCCAACTAAGCAGCTACGGCTGGCTCGATTTTTGCGCAGCCAAGATGCTCAGAGCATAGCAGCGGCCAAGATTATCGACCGCTACACCTTTCAGATGACGACGACAGAGGGATTGACCAAGCTGCTGAAGAGTCCGATTTTGCAGTTTCTTTCTACGCTGACGACGGGCAATCCGTCTTTGGGACTGGTGCTAACTGAGAAAATCCCGGTGGAAGAGCTGCCGATTGTACTCGGAAAGCTGCAAATGGCCTATGAGCTGTTTTCGCTCTTTACTGAAGGGGGTTTGCGCTCGGCTGGGTTTGATTTGCTGGCGTTGTGGCCGCTGTTGTTGCGCAATGAGGGGCGATCGCCCGATAAAACAGCCTGGGCGTTTGGACATGCTTTGGTGGAGTACTGGACGCAGGGTCTGTCGGCAGATGAACTTAGCGATCGGATTGACTTTTACCTACGTGAGCAGGCGAAAGAGACATAGAGAAACGGTACTACAACCTTTTCTAAGGCGCGCATCCAAAGCTATTGAGCGGTTAATCGGGGCGCATCCAAATGCATCCAAAGAACCGCTTCGAGAGATCGGGGAAGCCGCCGTTTGTCCAAGATTTGAGCATAGTGATAGATTTGGGAGCCTCTAGTCTGGGGAGGGCGTAGCGCGAAGTGCTGCTTCTGACAACCGGGTCGGCGGCGACGGCGACGGCGGAGCGCAGATGAGTGGCGACTCGCGCCTGGGCCTGGGGGCAATAGCGGTTGTAAGGAAAGGCGAGGTGTTTGGGGCGATCGCCCGTAGCTGCTTCCATCTGGTGAATAGAGCGGGCCATTTCGTCATCTGTCTCTTCTGGATGGGTGCTTAAGTCGAGGTGGCTCGCGGTATGAACGCCCAGCGTTATGTTGGGATACTGCTGCTGTAGCTGCTGGACATCCGCCCAGTTCATAGTGAGCCTTGGGGGGCGGGTATGAGGAGCGAGTTGACGGCTAATGTTGGTAATTAAACGCTGGCGTTCTCGATAGGTTTGGGAGATGAGATAGACGGCAATTTGTCGATAGGCTGCTCTGATTTGTGCGCGGTCTGTAAGTTGCCAGGTGCCGATTTTTGGCAGCGCCAAGTGATGCTTAGTTCGGCTTCTAAAAGCGGAGTAGAGAATATCTATCCACTGGTTTTCTCCGGAGGTGGTGTAGTCGGTTGCTAAATAGATAGTGGCAGGAAGATTGTATTTAGCCAGAATAGGTGCAGCTACTGTGAGGTTGTCGAGATAGCCGTCGTCGAAAGTGATAGCTACTGTGCCTGGTCGGAGGGGTTCGCCCTGTTCTAGCTGCTCAACGAGCTGATCCATTGAGACAACGTGGCGATGGTTGGCTAAGAACTGCACATGCTGTTCGAAGACTTCTGGACTTACGCTGTTGCCAGGGTCTATCCAGCAGGCGGCTGAGGCTTCTGGAACGCTGTGGTACATCAAGATTACGGCAATACTCTCCCGTTTTATCCGGGCTCGAACCCAGCCGTAGAGCGAAGAAATTCCAGATAGATAGGAGCATAAATGTAGCTGCTTGAGGACTTTGCTCTTAGCGCTAATTCGGTAGCTGGTATCGACTGGCAGCAGCGAGCCGCTATCAGCAAGGGGTTTTTGTTTGTAACTAGAGCGGGTGATTGGGGTAGCAGATGTAAGGACCATAGTTTTTGACTTGTGAAGAGCGCTTTGACTGATTGCTGGCTTCTGTTAAGGGAGACTAGCGGTGTCCGTTATTAGAAAGTCAGGATTCGCTCATATAGCTTCTGTCTGGTTGCTAAGAACCACCTTGATAGAAAGAACCTCCGAAAGTACAGATGATGTAGCTACCCGCAAAAATACATCTAGATGAAAATACATCTAAATAAAAATACATTTAGAGGCTTTCGCGCATAATAGCTGTGCTTCAATTACATGAGCTAGCAGCGTTGATAAATGTTCCGTTTATAGAACAACTGATGTTCTTTTATCTCAAACGCTTCATGATTGCTCATAAAGCCTTTACTAAATTTCTAAAACGTTTTGTTTTTCTTGAGTGCGATCGCAGCTCAAAAGAATGCTTAACGTTTGTTTAAGAGGAAATACCTCCTTAGAGCGATTGCTCGTTAATTGAGATACTATTCCTACATTAAGAAAAATTTACTTTCGCCTGGCCATAAAAATGAGCTTTCTTTGCAAGCAACTTTCAGATAACCGCTGGGGCATCTATAGTGGCACCCGGCTGCTGGCTACTGTGAGCGATCGCGCGACCTGTGAAGCGATTATGACCAGTTTCGAAAATAGCCACAGAGCGCCCTCTGCAGGCTATGCGGGTTTGAAAACTAGCTCGAAGCAGACGGCCCCTAGTATTGCAGCGCCTAATGCTAAGAATGTGGATGCGGTAGACCTTTCTGTCGGGACGCAGCGGGTAAGACCGTCTGCCGCGGCTAACCTAGCGCCCGATGCAGTTAAGACCGGTAAGACCGCTGCTGGGATAGCAGGCACCTTGAGTGACGAGGAGCTGGCAAAGGTGCTCAACGTGAAGTCTTTGAAGGTAAGAGAGCTAGAATCGGCGGTGCTGCAGGCGCAGATAAGTCACAATAGATAGCGTTAATAAATCTGTTTTCCTTGGGCAAGTCTGTTCTATGCGATGTCTCCCTCGGCCTGTTGTGTTCTTGCGGCTGGTGTTTCAATGCGGCCTGCTAAGCCTGATTGTTTGGACGATGCCTTTGCCCTCTAGCTCTGATGTAGCGGTGGCGCTACCCCAGTCGGCAACGAATCCGCTCGAAGCGCCCATAGCTAGCGCATTAGGGTTTGGTGCAACGGATAAAGCTGATGCTCTAGAAAAAATGTCTGCTGCAAGCGTGGTGTATCTGAGTGAAACGCATAGTGAAGCTGCGCCTCATGCGGCTCAGCTAGATATTATTCGATCTTTGGATGCGCGAAATGAGATAGTCGTTGCGTTAGAGATGTTCCAGCGTCCGTTTCAGTCTGTGCTGGATGCGTATTTGAACGGGGAGCTGACTGAAGCCGAACTGATTGCGCAAAGCGAGTATGAGATGCGTTGGGGCTTCGATTGGGAGTTTTACGCGCCTATTTTGCGCTACGCCAGGGACAATCAAATTCCGCTGGTGGCTTTGAACACGCCCGCAGAAACTACGCGGCAGGTTGCCGAGGAGGGATTAGAGAGTTTGAGCGATAAAGACTTTCAGTTTATTCCGCCAATAGATGAGATTGATACAAGCGACCAGGAATACCGCGCTCTGATGCGGGCGGTGTATAGCGCTCATGGCGGGCAGGGCAACAGCAGTGGGTTTGAGAATTTCTTTGCGGCCCAGGTGCTGTGGGATGAAACGATGGCTGATGGAGTGGTACAGCAGCTACTGACCGAGCCGGATAGGCAGGTAGTGGTGCTAGTTGGTGAGGCCCATGTGGGCTATGGCTATGGCATTCCGAAGCGGGTGAGGCGACGGTTGCCAGAGGTGGCGCAGGTGAGCGTGCAGTTTTTAGGGGTGGATGAGACGGCTGACGAGGCGTTTGCGGATTTGTTTTGGACGGTGGAAGCTGAGTAGTCTGATGCTTTAGTTCTCGATGTTTTCGTTTTTGATGTTTTCGTTTTTGATGCTTGGGTTTTCTGCGATGCTCGGGCTTTCAATAGACTCGGCGGCTTTGGAGGCTCTGAGTTGGCCGCAGGCGGCGTCTTTTTCGAGACCGCGAGAGTAGCGAACGCTAACGGCGATGCCTTTGTCTTTGAGCTGCTGGGTGAAGTCTTCGATGCGCTGGCGGCTGGGGCGCTTGTAGTCTACTTCGGTGATGGGGTTGTAGGGAATGAGGTTGACGTGGCTCTGGAAGCCGCGCAGTTCGCTAGCGAGCTCTAGGGCATGTTCAGGCTGGTCGTTGAGATCGGCTAAGACGATGTATTCGAAGGAGACGCGGCGACCGGTGGCTTTTACATAGTCGCGGCATTCGTCTATGAGTTCGGAGAGCAGGTATTTTTCGGCGCTGGGAATGAGCTGGACGCGCAGGGCTTGGTTGCTAGCGTGGAGGCTAACGGCCAGGGTAATTTGTAGATTTTCTTCGGCGAGGCGGCGAATGTGACCGGGGATGCCGACGGTGGAGACGGTAATGGAGCGCTGGCCGATGCCGATGTCTTGATTGAGCGATCGCACAGCCGCTACTACATTTTTAGTATTGAGCAAGGGTTCGCCCATACCCATAAACACGATGTTGCTGACGCGCCTTTGAAAGTCTTCTTGAACGGTGAGAACCTGATCGATAATTTCGTGGGTTTCGAGGTTGCGAATGTAGCCGCCTTTGCCGGTAGCGCAAAAGTCGCAGCCCATAGGGCAGCCAATTTGGGAGGAGACGCAAACGGTGAGGCGTTTGTCTGAGGGGATGCCGACGGCTTCAATAATATGGCCATCGGTGAGCTTGAGCAGGTATTTGACGGTGCCGTCGGGCGATGTGGATTTGAAGTGAAGGTGCGATCGCCCAACGGGAAAGTCTTTGACCTCGTCGCGCCATTTTTTAGAGAATACGGTCACCTCATCGAGCGAGCGAATGCCCTTTTGATAAATCCACTGATGGAGCTGTTTCCCTCGATAGGAGGGCTGCCCCTGTTCTTGTACCCACGTTGTCAGCGACTCTACAGAGCGGCCTAATAGAGGACTCTCCGTTTGAGAGGCGATTGGTGATGGGCTGAGCGTCGCTGTTGTGGCAACCATATTGAATGAGTTTGTCTGTGAATAGCCGCTGCTGCAGGCTGTTTTTTGGCCTGAAGGCTGGTCTTGTTTGTTTAGAGTCTTGCTTGGGGATCTTGCTGATCTAGCGCCTACTTTCTAGAAGAATCGCCATCGTTAATTAAATCGACGAGTCCTTCGGTGAGCGCTTTGGGATCCATAAATAGAACCTTGGAGTTCTCGCTTTCTCCAATTTTCTGGTTAGCGGCTACATAGCGCTGAGCTAACAGATATTGTAAAATCTCTCGACCATTGCCCGTCGCTTCTAGCGCCTGAGAGAGCAGCCGCATAGATTCTACATCGGCCTGTGCCTCAGAGATTTTGGCGCGTTTGTTAAAGTCGGCTTCTTTCTCTTTCTGCATGGCCTCCACGACGTTGGGTGGCGGATCGAGCTTTTGGATTTCGACGCGGTTTACCTTAAGCCCCCAGGGTTCGGTGGCTTCGTCTAGAACGTCTAGCAGGGCGCTGTTAATGGTTTCGCGGGAGGAAAATAGGCTCTGAAAATCCATTTTACCTACTTCGGAGCGCAGCGTGGTAGTGACCAGCTCTTGCATGGCAAACTCTACGTCTTCGATAGCGTAGTAGGTGCGTTCTAAGTCGTAGATCCGCCAGTAGATGATGGCGTCTACTTCTAGGTTAACGCTGTCTTTGGTGATGGCTCCATGAGGTGGGATATCTAGGGTTTGCTCTCGCAGCGTGTCTTCTAGCACAACCGAATCTAGCAGCGGCACGATGAAGTTAAGGCCGGGCTTAAGTGTCCCTCTGTAGCGGCCTAGCCTTTCTACTAAAGCAGCGTTGCCTTCTTGAATAATGCGCACTGAGCCGACACTATAGCCAACAGCCAGAAAGGAGATGATGGCTAGGAGTGACGAAAGCATAGGGAGACTCTAGAAAGGTGTTCTTGATGTGTAACACGTTTGCTGCGAAAAATAGCATCTTTGACTGTGAAAGTATAGATCTATTTTGATGGGATGCGCACTTTCGCTTTCCTTGGCTTCCTCTGTGGGTGAGATATGTATGAAATGCGGATGAAACCGCTTTACCGAGGCGTCGCTTCTATGGGCAGCTCGACGATGAAAGCGGTTTGGTTGTGGCTACTCTCTACTTCTATGTGCCCTTCTAAATGCTCGACTAGCTTTTGGACTAGGGCGAGGCCAAGACCGGTGCCGCCTTGTTTCCAAGGGTCGGCGCTAGGGACTCGGTAAAATTTGTCGAAGATGCGCTGGCGTTCGGGTTCGGAGATTTCTATGCCGGTGTTGACGACGTTGAACCTCAGCGTTTCTTGGGGGGGCGCGTGGGTGACTGAGATATGAATGCTGTGGTCGGGTGGGGTGTATTTGCAGGCGTTGTTGATCAGTTCGGTGAGGACGCGCTCGATGCTGGCTAAGTCGGAGACGAGGTTGGGTAAGTCGTCCGGCAGTTTGACTGAGATGGTTTGACCGCGATTGCTAGCTCGAGGCTTGAAGCCGCTGATGACGTTGGGAAGCCAGCTATGCAGATCGATGGGCTGGAGATTCATCGGGTGGTTGCCGACATCGAGCCGCTGGAGGTCTAGGAGATCGTTGATGAGGCTGATTTCGCGCTCGCATTCTTCTTGCAAGATGCGGTAGTAGCGGGCGATTTTACTTTGCTCTAGCTGGGGTTTGGCGAGTTCTGCTTCGAGGTCGTGGGCTTCGTCGAGGACGACGCCTAAGAGCTGGAGCGCAACGCGCATACTGGTGACCGGGGTGCGCAGCTCGTGGGAGACGGTGCTAAGAAAGTCGTCTTTGAGGGTGTTGAGATGCTCTAGCTCGCGCACTTGAGACTGAGATTCTTTGTAGAGGCGAGCTTGGCGGATGGCGATCGCACATTGATTGGTCACCTGCTGCACGAGGCGAATGTCGAGTTCGCTCAGGCCATGGTCCATATCGTTAATGAGCCACAGATCGCCTAGCACATCCTGATCGTCTAGGATGGGGGCGGCAAACATGGAGACTCTGCCGCGCTCTGGGTTGGGAAAGATGGAGCAGAACTGAAGGTATTGACCGGCGAGGAGCTGATCGTATACCTCGGGGTAGGCTTCCATTTGCGAGACGCGGCCTCTCATGGGGGCAAGGTCGGCGGAGTATTCGTGATAGACGGTGGAAGTGCCTTGCTCTAAATCGTAGAGGGCCGTGTTGGCGGCTCTAACTTTAAGGGCTTCGCCTAGTTCTTGCAGGGCAATTCTAAGAATTTCTTCTTCGTCGAGGCTGTCTCGAACGCGGTCGGTAATGCGCTTAAGCGTGGACTCTAGTAGCAGAGCGGTCTTGAGCTGCTGGTTAAGCCCGTGGTTCTGCCGCTGAACGGATGCTAGCGCCGTGGTTTCTTGAAGCGTATTGATGAGGACGGTTTGCCCTTTGATTTTGATCAGCTTGCGGCGACCGGTGAATCGGCGATCGCCGCCAAATATGAGCGACGACTGATCGTGCTGAGAATAATTTGATTCTGCTGCGCTTTGGGCTGCGAAGAAATCGCTGTCTTGAGCGGTGAGCTCTCTTGCTAGCGGCTGAGGTAAAAAGTCCGCTTCGTTTCGGCCTGCTAAAGATTCGCTGGTAAGACCAATCAGTTTGGCGGCAGCTTCATTGGCGTAGAGCCAACGATGATCGCTGCTTTTGACGTAGATGGGCTGTGCGATCGCCCCTAAAAGCTCAAACATATCGACTGGTCCAATGAGTGCGGAATTGGCAGGCGGATAGGTGGCCGATGAAGTGACGGTGGCTGACTGAATATTGAGCGGACTAGACGGTCTGATCGCAGGACTCATTACGCAAATTAACGGATGTCTTTATAGGTAAGGTGCCCCCTTTGTTCTAAAAATATAAGCCATTGTTGATATATCGCGGGGATTAACCGAATTCCAAAGGATGTCGCTTTAGTGCATTTGTTCTAGCGCAAAAGACTAAATGTATGAATAACTGTACAAAAACCATACAAAAATAGTTGTAAAGCCCACGCGCTAATTGATGTGCTTACACAGATAAAAATTCTAAACTGCCATTGATCTAATATCTTTGGGTGTTAATTTTACTGCGCATGTCTTTTCCTTCTGTTGAGTCTGCTTTTTTGATATCGCCAAATTCTACGCTGGGCGAGCCATCGCTTCTAGAGGAGCCTGCGCGACTGGGGATTTTGGCCTCTGGTAGCGGCAGTAATTTTGAGGCGATCGCCCAAGCTATAGAAAAAGGCGAACTCAACGCTCGCATAGTGGTGGTGGTTTATAACAATCCGGGCGCAAAGGTGACGCTACGGGCGGAGCGGCTCGGCGTTCCGGCTCGACTGCTCGATCATCGGACGTTTGATAGCCGAGAGGCGTTGGATGAGGCGATCGCAAATGTCTTTAACGAATATGGTGCGAATTGGGTGGTGATGGCGGGCTGGATGCGGCGGGTGACTCAGACACTGCTGTCGGCTTTTCCTCATCGCTGTTTGAATATTCATCCCAGCTTGCTGCCTAGTTTTCCAGGTATTAGGGCGGTGGATCAGGCGCTGGCGGCTGGCGTGAAAATTGCGGGCTGTAGCGTTCACTATGTGGAGCTAGTAGTAGACAGCGGGCCGATTATCGCTCAGGCGGCGGTGCCTGTGCTGGCCGAGGATACGGTGGCAACGCTGCAAGCGAGAATTCAGGCTCAGGAGCATCGGCTCTTTCCTTTGGCAATTGCGATCGCGCTAGAGCAGGCGTCGTTGAAGTAAGTTGAAGCGCGGCTCAAGCGATAAACTTCGTCAATAAGGCCGTGAGACTGAAGTATGGCTGACTGGCTGCGTAAATTGGCGGTGACGTGAATAAGAACAGTGGCATAATTACCGATTAAAGTTGATAGCTTCGATCAGCATTTATAACAGATGTTAAAAATACGAGAATTCAGGTAATAAATCCTTTTTTGTGAATCTACTTAGATAATTCTGACAGTTTTTAGAAGAATACTTTTTCTGATTAAAGGCTTAGTCAATAACTATTAAATGGATATGAAGAAGACTCTTATATTCTAATTAGCGTAAGTAGAATCACTTGTTTCTACAGGTTGATTCTACTGAGAAAAACTCGTTTGCCAGCTTCAATGACTGTAGATAACCGGTGCTTTTTGCTCAAAACAGCATTCAATCTAATATTTGCTAAACGCTGCTTAATTGATTGAAATACATTGATATAGCGGGGTTTACGCAATTATATCTGTATCTATAAAACATAAATATCAAGATAATTAGTTCTTTTAACTGATTTGATCGTCACCCTAAATTGCTATGTTCTAAGTTGCTATGTTTTGTTTAATGGCTTAACTGTTAACTCCCTATTTATTAATTAGCAATTAGATTTGGTTTCTGTTGTTTTTGTCCGGAGCAGGGTGCTGGGCCAAAGAAGATAGAAGCATAAGTTAAATAGGGTTCAACACAATGTTCGGAATGTCTAATTTCAAAACTTCTAAGTCTGCGGCTGATGGTTTAGAGTCGCTCGTTCGTACGGCGATGATGAACGGCGAGCTTGCCCCCGGTGTGGCGGCTCAAATTAGCAAGTATCGATCTAGCCGTTTGAGCTGTGAGGAGCGACGCCTGCTCGCGATTTTGGACGATGCGATCGCCGATGGCTGTGTGATTCCACTAGACTCGCTGGCGCTGCGCGACCGTCGCCGGATGGCTTACAGCTTGGGCTAACCTGTTCTGGTGATTTGGCTTTAGCTTTGGCTGCGGCTGCGGCTATTAAAGCTCCGTGGATGAAATCTGAGGTTGTATAGTAGGACAAGCGGCGCTTTTGCGCGGCCTGCCCTACTTTTTTTGTTTGCAATTTTTGAGTCGTGACTGCGATCGCGGCTGGCGGGTAGGCATGTAAGGTCTTTTGAGAGATGCCGCTATCTCTAAATAGCTTTTATATATAGAGACCAGCGGGATGCGCTCGCCATTTTTTGTATATCTCGCTCTATGCCCTTGTCCCCTTCTCCGCCAGATGCCGCCGATACTTTGAAAGGTCGGCCAGCAGAAGACTCAACCCTTCGCTCGCTGACGAGTCCCCTTGAAATGGCTCGTTGGATGCTGTTCTCTATGGGTATATCTATTCGAGTGCGTCATGCGGAACGAATTCCTGAGACGCCTTTTTTGATGATCTCGAACCACCGCAGCTTTTTGGATGCGCCTTTGCTGATGGCTGCGGCTCGAAAGCCGGTGCATTTTGCCTGCCATCACTACATGTCTCAGGTGCCGGTGATGCGCAACGTGGTAGACGCGCTAGGCTGCTTTCCGCTAGATACGCCAAAAGCAAGAGGGCGAACGTTTTTTAAGCAGGCGACGAGTTTCTTGCGATCGCAAGAATCTATTGGCATTTTCCCTGAGGGCACCGATCCGATGGTGCGCGTACCCGCGCCCGAGCAGGTAGGGACTTTTCAGCGGGGCTTTGCGCATTTGGCTTTGCGGGCGCCCGTGGCTGACTTGCAGGTGCTGCCAGCGGCGATTGTGGCTTTAGATGAAAGGCAGCAGGCGACCATTCCGTTTAAGCTGCTAAGCTGGTTTGACCCTAGCGAGCCTCTGTTTGATCAAGGTGGACGGCACCCGGCGGTGATCTACCGAAAGGTGGCCGTTGTGATTGGTCAGCCCATCGAAATTACATCGGCGCAGCGGGAGATTTATCACGGGCGGCGAGCGGGTGAGATGGCACGAGATATTAGCGAGCGGTGTCATGACGAAGTTCAGCGGCTGCTGAGCGTGGGTGAATATTGAGATTGAGATGCGATGAACAGGAACTCGAAGCGGTTTCTGATTTGGTTTCACCTGGGAATAGGAAGCGCGTAGATAAACAAAAGGTGATGTCGTGATGGTGAGTAGGGCGGCGGCTGGGCAGCCGGTGGGGCCAGTAAAGTTTTTACCGAACAAAAATGTTGCCCCGGACAAGCCGCTGTTTATTTTTTTGCCGGGTATGGATGGCTCTGGGAGGCTGTTTCGCCCTCAAGAAAGCCGACTGATGCCCTGGTTTGATGTGCGCTGCGTTTCGATTGCGTTAACGGATAAAAGCAGTTGGACTCGGCTGGCTCGAAAGGTTGGCGAGCTGATTAGGAGCGAACTGTCAGCGCTAAATACAAACGGGCGTCGCCGGGCGGTGTATCTGTGCGGGGAGTCTTTTGGCGGCTGTTTGGCAATGCATGTGCTCACTCAGTCGCCAGAGCTATTTGAGCGAATCGTTTTGGTAAATCCGGCGTCTTCTTTTCGGCGGCTGCCCTGGATGCACTTAGGATCTTTGATTACGCGCCGTTTGCCGAGCCAAGCCTATCAGTTTAGTTCGTTAGGGATGGTGCCCTTGCTAATTGAGCAGCATCGGGTGAGTCAGCGCGATCGCCAGGACATGACAACGGCGATGAGCGCGGTATCTGCAAGAACAGCGGCTTGGCGGATGAAGCTGCTGAGTGAGTTTGAGGCGGAGCGACTGCCGCTAGAGCGAATGATGCATCCGGTGCTGCTAATCGCGGGCGCGAACGACCGACTGCTGCCGTCTACGCGAGAAGTGAAGAGTTTGCTGAGGCGATTTCCGAATTCGCAGATGAAGGTGCTGCCGTATAGCGGACATGCTTGTTTGCTAGAGCGCGAGACAAACTTGCAGAAGATTTTGTTCGAGTCTGGTTTTTTACCGTCTTGACGACCTGCGGCTAGTCTATCCGGCGTACGGTATTATTCCGGCGTACGGTATTATTTAAGAGAATATTTTTCTTTTCTATAGCGCTATGTCCCAGAAGTTCAGGCCAGCGTCTTTTAGCTGGTTCCGCCAGCTTTTTTGTCTAATTGCGATCGCAGTTCTCTCTACTCAGCTGGTGGCGTCTCCTGCGTTGGCAACTAGCATGTACAGCATGCCAACGAGTATCGACAGCAGTACCTGGGTGCTAGATGAGGCGTCTAAAATTTCGCGGATTAATGAAAATCAAATTGAAGGCAATTTGAAGGCGCTAGCCCAGGATACTGGGAACGAGATTCGCTTTGTTACGCTGCACCGTTTGGACTATGAGGTGACGGCTCAGTCGTTTGCAGACGAGCTGCTAGCGCGCTGGTTTCCGACCCCTGAAGCTAGGGCGAACCAGACAGTGATTGTGCTAGATGATGTGACGAACACAATCGGCATTAGCGTGGGCGATGAGACGGCCACGCTACTGACAGACGACATTGCTCAAAGCATTGTGGGCGAAACGATGAAGGTGCCTTTGCTAAAAAGCAATCAGTACAATCAGTCGTTTGTGGATGCGTCGGATCGCCTGGTGGCGGTGCTCTCTGGTGAACCCGATCCGGGGCCGCCGGTATACGACAATTCGGTAGAGACCGAGCGGACTTACGCCACGGCTGAGGAAACGGAGGCAAGTCGAGGCAGCTCTACCACCTGGGTGATTGTGCTGCTCGTGGCGGCGACTGTGATTCCGATGGCGACTTATTACTGGTATCTGTCGATTGGCGGCTAGCGATGGGTGCTACCCTGAAACCGGTTTTGAGGGGTTTTGAGATTATTCTAAAACTGGCTATATCGCTGCACGTTATCACTACATTGTTAGTGCATTATCAACGCATCACCAGCGCATCAGTAGAAGCTCGAAGATGACGGCTCGAGCCGCCTGCTGCTGAAGACGATAAAAGTTGCTAGATGAATTAAGCGTTCAGACTATTGATGCTCGATAGCTCGATAGTAATGAACTACCGCTGAAGACCCGTAGAAGTACTTACAGGCAAGTCTGAGGGCTGAGTACTATTGCGGGTTTATTCGTTAGGGTGGTAATACCGTGATGAGCGACCGTGATAAGGTGCAAGAATATTGGGCGGGCTGTAAGACGTTCCTTATCAGGCGTATTTTGAGGTCGAGTAAGTAGTTTGATAGAAAAGAGCGCTGCGTCTATGGATTGGCTAAATAGATTGCCTCGTTGGGTTATATGGGGCTCGGCTTTGCCACTGCTGGCGCTCAATGGCTGGGTAGCGCTGCAAATATTTGCGTTTTTTCGGTCGCAGCTAACAATATTTTTGACGGCGACGCTGCTGTCTTTTGTGCTGAATTATCCGGTGCAGCTTCTGTCGCGGTTTCGCTTGCGACGCTCGATTTCTATTTTGCTGGTGCTGCTAGGGACGGTCTCGGTGCTAGGCGTGTTGGGCGTATTGCTGGCACCGCCCTTGGTGGAGCAGGTAAATGAGCTAACGGGGCGATTGCCTTCGTGGATTGATTCAGGGTCTTCGCAGCTAACGGCGTTTCAGTCTTGGGCGGAGAATTCTAGTTTGCCGGTGGATCTGACTCGGCTGTCGGCGCAGCTTCAGACGAAGCTGACGACACAGGTGCAGAGCTTGAGCGGAAGCGTGTTTGCGCTGCTACCGGATGCGATTGGCGGCGTGGTAGATGTTGGCTTGACGGTGATTTTGACATTTTATTTGCTGCTGCACGGCGAGCGGCTGTGGGATGGCATTTTTGAATGGTTGCCGAACGAGTGGAGCGATCGCGCCCGGCCTCTAATTCGACAAAATTTTCAGAATTATTTTCTGGGTCAGATTACGGTGGCGCTGCTGATGGGAACGGCAATGACGATTGCCTTTGTGGTGATTCAGGTGCCGTTTGGTTTGCTGTTTGGCATCGTGGTGGGCGTGATGGCAATTTTCCCATTTGGCCCAGCGCTGAGTATCACCATCATTAGCTTTTTGACGGCGCTGAAGAGTATTTGGCTAGGTGTGAGAGTGGTGACGGTGGCGGCGATTATTGATCAGGTGGTGGAGAATGCGATCGCGCCTCAGCTCATCGGTGGTTTTGTGGGTCTTAATCCGGTATGGATTTTGATGTCTTTGCTAATTGGCACAAAAATTGCAGGCGTGCTGGGTTTGATTGTGGCGGTGCCCGTGGCTAGCTCAATTAAGAGCATTTTTGAAGATCGAAAGATTCCGCCTTCGCCGCCTAAGTCACAGGACGTGGAAGAAGCGGAGAGCGTTAAAGCTGATGCGGCGACTACTTTGGCGTCTGCTTGATGCGATCGCTAGTTTCAAACAAGATTGAAGCTAAGGAATTCCGCTCAATCTGTTTCATCTTCAACAGACAGTTTGATTTCGACTTTTTCTCTAACTTTTTTTAGAGTATCTGGCCGTTCTGGAATGTTTTCTGTAACCGTTTCCTAGACTTTATCTTCGTCTCCATATTCGCATAGACCTTATCGCTATAAACCACTTTAGCTGCGGGTGGGATATTGTTGCGGCAAGGAGATCATGGTGAGCGGCTGTTGCCTCTGTACCTATATTAATAGATTGTTGGGAAGGGACAGATATTGCAAATTGATGTCTATGATACAAAAAGAAAACCAAATTTTCTCAATGGTATAGAGGATAGTAGAGCCTGCTATCCTTTTAGCTTGAGGAGTTTTCATCCATGTCCCCTTACAGACCTTTTCAATTTTCTAGGCGTCAGGTGATACGCGGTTTATTAGCTGCCGGGGCATTTGGTGCTGCAACTAAGCTCAGCGGCTGCACCCCCTCTACAGATACGCCTGATAGCGATGCTGCGGGTGGTTCGAGCGGAGCTGCGGGCGGTTCAGAAGAGGTTGTTGTCGGCTTTATTTATGTTGGGCCAAAAGATGACTTTGGCTATAACCAGTCGCACGCAGTCGGCGCAGCGGCGATGGCTAAGGTGCCTGGAATTAAGATTGTGGAAGAAGCGAATGTGCCAGAGTCTTCGGCAGTGTTAGAGACCATGCGCAGCATGATTGAGATCGATGGCGCAAAGGTGTTGTTTCCGACCTCTTTTGGCTACTACGACCCTTACATTTTGGAGCTGGCAAAAGAGTTTCCCGAGGTGCAGTTTTTCCACGCGGGCGGACTGTATGAGGAGGGCGTAGATCCTGATAATGTGGGCAGCTATTTTGGCTACATTGATGAAGCTCAATACATAGCGGGCATTGTGGCTGCGCATACTTCTAAGACCGGTCAGCTAGGATTTGTAGCTGCTAAGCCAATCCCTCAGGTGCTGAGAAACATCAACAGCTTTGAGCTGGGGGCGAAGACGGTGAATCCGGATGCGACTACTCAGGTAATTTTTACGGGAGACTGGGCGCTGCCGGTGAAAGAAGCTGAGGCCACTAACAGCATGGCGGATCAAGGGATTGATGTGGTGACTTGCCATGTAGATAGCCCCAAAGTGGTAATTGAAACGGCAGAGAAAAGAGGGATTTATTCGTCTGGTTATCATACCGATCAGTCGTTGTTGGCGCCGAAGGGCTATTTGACGAGTGCGGAGTGGGATTGGGAGAGCATCTACACCTTTTTGGGAGAGCAGCTTGTTGAGGGTAAGTCCTTGATGGCTGGCGATATTGATCATATTTTCCGAGGCGGATTGGCTGACAATTTCTGTAAGCTAGCCCCCTATGGCCCGGCGGTGAGTGATGAGGCTAAGGCGGATGGGGATGCGGCTAGAGAGAAGTTTTTGAGCAAGGAGTTGGTGATATATCAGGGCGAACTGAAGGATAATAATGGCGGCGAGATTCTGTCTGCAGATAGCGAATATGAGCAGCAGGACATTGCTTTAGAGAAGATGGACTGGCTCGTTGAGGGCGTGAAGGGTAGCGTTGGTAGCTGATGAACGATTCTTCTTTGCAGCCGTCTCTTAAACCTTTTTTGGGGCTAATGCCCTGGCGGCGATCGCTAGAGGCAGCTTTTTTACCAACGGGAGCGCTGGTGGTGGCGCTGATTTTGTTTGGCGTTTTCTGTAGCTTTGCAGGGGCTAATCCGTTTGGGGTATATGGCTCTATTTATAAGGCGGCGTTTGGTAGCTGGAGTGCCTGGCAAAATACGCTGATTCGAGCTGCGCCGCTGATGCTGACGGCTTTGTGTACGGCGCTGCCCGCTCGGCTAGGGCTGGTAATTATTGGGAATGAAGGAGCGCTGGTGATGGGCGGTCTGGGCGCGACTGCCGTGGGCTTGAGCCTGGGCGGCTCGCTTTCGCCGCTGGCGGTGCAGGTGGCAATGGCAATCGCTGGAATGACAGCAGGCGGACTGTGGATTATGCTGGCGGGCGCTTTGCGGCACTATCGGGGGGTGAATGAGACGATTAGCAGTTTGCTGTTGAACTATATTGCGATCGCACTTCTCAACCATCTGGTAGAAGGCCCAATGCGCGATGTAACCTTTACGACCAAGCCTTCGTCTGCGGAACTTAATCCGGCTATTTGGCTGGGAACTTTGCCAGGAAGCCGGATTCACTTTGGGCTGCTGTATGGGCTGCTGGTGTGTGTTGTTGCCTATTTTTTGATTGCGCGAACAACTTTTGGATTTGCGGCGCGAACGGCAGGGGGAAATGTGCGAGCGGCCAAGATTGCGGGATTGCCGGTTGGTAAGCTGACGCTGGCGGTTTGCTTTTTGGGCGGGTCGGCGGCGGGCTTGGCTGGCATGGTGGAGGTGGCGGCGGTGCAGAAGCGGCTGAATGAGTCGCTGGTGTCTAACTATGGCTATGCCGGGATTTTGGTGGCGTTTGTGTCGCGGCATAATCCGCTGGCGACGATATTAGTGGCTGTGCTGCTAGGTGGAATTTTGGCGAGTGGAGGAATTTTGCAGCGATCGCATAATCTACCGGATGCAACTGTTTTGGTGTTTCAAGGCATTGTCTTTTTGTGTGTGCTATTTAGCGACTCTTTATACGGCAGGCTGCCGTGGTTTCAGGAGGCTGTGAGTCATGACTGAACCGACCGAATCGCTTGGACTACTCGGTATTCCACTGGGCATTTTAGCGGGGATGCTGCGAGGGAGCGCTCCCTTTTTGTTTGTTAGTCTGGGCGAATGCATTACCGAGAAAAGTGGAAAAATTAATCTCGGATTGGAAGGGACGCTGCTGCTAGGGGCCATGAGCGCCTACGCTGTCTCGTATCTTTCGGCGCCGCTGGTGGGAGACTTTTTTGCGCCCTGGTTGGGCGTTCTGGCGGCAGGTTTTTCGGGGCTGGCGCTGGGTGCGCTGCATGGTTGGCTATCTCAGCAGCGACGGGTAAACGACGTGGCAACTGGGATTGCGATGATTATTTTTGGCAGTGGTCTGGCGTTCTTTTTTGGTAAGCCTTTTATTCAGCCGCAGGCACCGCAGCTATTTACGCTGGACTGGGGGGCCTGGAGCAGTTCGCCGCAGCTACAGTCGGCGCTGAGGGTGAGTCCGCTGTTTTTGTTGGGAATTGCGATCGCGCCTTTGCTGCACTGGTTTTTCAGGGCTACTCGCTGGGGTCTGTATGTTCGAGCGGTGGGCGATAGTCCGCAAGCCGCGCTGGCAATGGGCATTTCGCCGTTCAAGGTGCGAATGTTTAGCATTATGGCGGGCAGCTTTTTAGCTGGAATTGGCGGGGCCTGTCTGTCGCTGTACTATCCGGGCGTTTGGACAGAGCGGATCTCTAGCGGTCAGGGGCTGATGGCGGTGGCGCTGGTGATTTTTGCGCGCTGGAATCCGATCCAGTGTCTGTGGGCGTCTATGCTGTTTGGCGGGGCACAGGCGATCGGCCCGGCTTTTCAATCTGTTGGAATTAACTCGTATTACTACTTGTTTAACGCTGCGCCCTATATTTTGACGCTGTTGATTATGATTGCAACCTGCTCGCCTCAGCAAACGCTGGCTGGCTCGCCCGGTGCACTTGGAAAGGAAGATTAATTCACTATGATTGATTCACTATGATTGGTTCACTATGATTAGTTCACTATGGTAGATACGCTAAAACTGGCCGTGAATGGCACTCTGATGAGAAATCTCTCGCTTAATCCTAATATGCTCAATGTAGGATCTACGTTTGAGCGAGAAGCTAGAACTGAGCCGAGCTACCGTATTTGGTCGATAGACGACAACTATCCTGCGATGATTAAGGTGAAAGAAGGTGGCGTTGCCGTAGCGCTAGAAGTTTGGAATGTGCCGCTAGCCGGGCTAGGGATTATTCTCTCTCAGGAGCCGCCTGGATTGGCAATTGGTAAGGTGGTTTTGCAAGATGGAGAAGAAGTTTTGGGCGTGATTGGTGAGCCTTTGACGGTAGTAGAAAAACGAGAAATTACGCAATACGGCGGCTGGCGCGCTTACCGGGCGGCGGCTGAACAACAGGTAGAGGACTCATTAGTGTAGTGACGACACCTGCATAGGAAATCGCTGAAAGCTAGTCGAACAGTTTCAATCAGAAGAGATTGAAGATTTGTTATAGCGCTATCTAGCGACTCCGAGTCTGTTGGATTGAAACTGTTCGACTAGCTAGCGGCGCTTGCTCATGCTAAACGTTTACCCTAGCTCGAAAGTTGTGATGCCAAATATACGATTTAGCGGTAGTTCAGGTACTGGCCCTCTATACATTCTAGCTGTTTCAAAGACGCTGGTGAGCTGATACTTTTGAGCGAGCGCTACGGCGGCGGCGTTTGCCTCTAGCACGTCTAGATAAAAGGGACTGCCGGGTTTAATACTAGCCTTTAGGGCTAGAAAGATTGCTTCTGCAAGTTGAGGACTATCGGCAAACAAAGGGCCAATCTTATAGCCCTGCTGGCAGGGGCGCAATACGCCGTAGCCCAGCAAATGTTGGCGATGCAGCCAACCTATAACCGTATGGTGAGGAGAATTTAACCAACAGTCTAGAAAAGCGGATCGCTCTGCTAAAAAAATCGTGCTTTCGTAGTTAATGACTGTTGTGAGCGGAACTGAAGATAGTGAAACCAGCTTGCCTTCGCTGTTCTTGGTCTGGGTGATTAGACTATCGTCGTTTGTAGATTTGCCTTTTCCTTCGTACCGAATATTTCGGTGGGCTAATCGAAAGCCCGATTTCATGTAGTTGTCTTGTTGTTCTAAAACGCCGTCTAGGCCAATGGTTCGGCCTTTGAGATGGTTTAGTCCGGCTTGCCAAATTTGCCAGCCATATCCCTGACCTCTAAAGGCTGGCTTTACGATATAGAACCCAAGAAAGCCAAAGGTTGTACCGTACTTTACGACTGAAATGCTAGCAACGGGTTCGTTGTTGAGTACGCCAATTAGGAAGCCGCTAGGGTCGGCTGCGTAGAAGCATTCAACATCGTATAAACCCGGATTCCATCCTTCAGCGGCTGCCCATTCGACGACCATAGCTAGTTCGCTACGAGTCATGGTTCTGATCTGGTATGCGCCGTCAGTAGGCTGAAGGGAGGACATCGTTTATGTTTAACCCCTACGGGTGACTTGATATAGGGTTAGAGACTCCCTGTAGGGGCTAGCGCTAGGCTGTGGAGTTTACGCTGCTTCGGCAACCTTGGTTTTAAAGCTCTTGCCAGCAGAGAAGGCGGGCACGGTTGTAGCTGGAATTTTTAGCGTTTCGCCGGTGTGTGGGTTGCGGCCATCTCGGGCTTTGCGTTCGCGGGGTTCGAAGGAGCCAAAGCCAATTAAGGAGACTTTTTCACCTTTGGCTACCGATTCCATGATGGATTCGATGAGGGCGGTCACCATTAAGTCGGCGTCGGCTTTGGTGGTTTCTGTTTTTTCGGCGATCGCGTCAACTAATTCAGATTTATTCATAGCGGTTCAATAAAAACGTCCCTGTATTTGTAGCACAGTCAAAAATGGTTCACAAGTACTATTTATCTTGTTTCCCTATTTCTGTAAGGACTTGCGCCACTGTTGATGTCCAGCCAACAATACCATCCTAGACGCGAATTATGTCTATGGTTGCCCTGCGGCTAGCTGAGATACGGGGCAGTTAAGATCGATTCGAAAGGACAGTGGTATAGATGAGTTATGCGATCGAAACCTTCTCACCAACGGCTTCGGTTGGCAATTCTTCTCCTTGATATTCGCGCTCGGGTGCGTCGAATCCGCAGGAGGTGCCGTCTGTATAAACCACCTCATCTTCCCAAGGTAAGCGATAATTGCCCTCGACCATATCTTTCATGTAGGTATAAGGACAGTCCTGTGCGCCGCCTTTTACAGCGGTGTAGCCCCTGTGACCAAACTGATAAATGTTGTTTTCTACGCTCCAGTGTTTACGGGCCTCGCGTACCAAATCGGGGCGGACTTCGGCGGTAATAATTTCGTCGGGGCGATGGCTGCCCGTGACCAGCGGCTGGCCGTCGAAGTTGATGATGGTGCCTTCGCCCATAGAGTCGAAGGAGCCGTCTGTGCCGCACATGCAGACGGAGGCCGTGACCATAAGATTGCAGAAGGCGTTGGCCTGATTGGTAATTTGCCAGCTATGGCGAATGGGGGCGGTGTAGCCAGCGGTGCGTAGCATGATGTCTGCTCCTTTGTAGGCGCATTCTCTGGCCATTTCTGGAAACATGCCGTCGTGGCAGATAATCAGCGCAATTTTGCTGCCGTTTGGCCCGTCGCAGACAGGGATGCCGATGTTGCCGGGTTCCCAAGGCTCTACTGGCACCCAGGGGTGAAGCTTGCGGTAGTAGAGCTTGAGTTCGCCCTGGTCGTCGATAATGATGCCGCTGTTGTAGGGATTGCCGTTGGGGTTATATTCCATGATGGAAAAGCAGCCCCAGATTTTGTGGTCGATGCAGGCTTGGCGAAAGGCGTCTACTTCGGGGCCGTCTAGCCGACACATAATCTCTGGGTTGGTGTCCATTGACAGGCCGTGAAGAGAATATTCTGGAAAGACGACTAAGTCCATCGTGGGCATGTTGCGCCTAGCTTTGCCAACTAGGTCGCAAATTCGCTGGGTCTGAGCGGCTAGGTCGTCTGGGGTTACAACGGTGGGCAGCTGCGCCTGCACCATGCCTAAAACAACGCCGTTGGGTGACTTGTTCAATCCGCCGAGTCCGCTCATAATTTTTGCCTGATGGTTTGGGTTGGGTCTTTTTAATCTAGCTGAGTCTTTTTAATCTAGCTGGGTCTTTTTAATTTATCGAGAAGCCGCTGGACGTTTTGTGACGATTGTTGCAATTTGAGTAGACGATTGGCTGATTGAACTAGCTATTTTGTTTGGCTTTTAAGCTCAGCGCGGCCACTGCGATTGTAACAATTCCCACGCCCACAATTTGTTGAAGCTGGAGGGTTTCTTGCAGTGCTATCCAGGCGAGTAGAGCGGTTAAAGCGGGTGTGCTGCCGCTGATGAGTGCGGTTAGAGATGCGCCGATATAGCGAACGCCAAAGTTGTTGAGGACGTAGGCGACGACGGTGACCAACGCGGAGACTAAGGTCATCAACAAGACTGGACGCCAGGCGGCTGGTGCGACATCGATAGCGGGCATGACTGTGAGGCTTAGGCTAGAGGCTAACGAGACGACAGCGAACGTGACTAAGGAGAACGGCACTGGATGAAGTGAAGCCTGAGTCTGGAGTGCAATTTCGGAGAAGATGCCGTAAAAGCCAAAGCTGAGTCCGGCTAGGAGGGCGCAGAGAATGCTAGCGGTTGGGCTAGTCTCTGGATTTAGCGCCAGGTTGCTGCCTCTACTGAGCGTAGTGAGGGCAACGCCCGAGAGGATGATGAGCATCAGGATGAGCTGGTAGGAGCGGGGGCGTTGGCGTAGAAAGCGCCAGGCGAGGAGGACGGTGATGGCGGGGTAGATGAAGAAGATGGCGATCGCCACTCCAGCCGAAATTTGGCTCAGCGCAAAGTAGAGCGAGGTTAGCCCGACGAACAAACACAGCCCGCTGCCGAGGACAGCGCCGAGGAGTTTGAAGTTTTTAGAGAGCTGTTGGATAGCGGTGAAGGTTTTGCTGTACAAAAGCGGCGAGACAGCGGTGAGTAGCACGGCCATTAACGCCATTCGAATTGCTAGCAGCATGACGATATTACTAATTTGAGGGGCTACCCATCCGCCTAGTTCGACTTGAGTAAAGAGAGATTCGGCGACGAAGAAGATCCGCGAGATGATGTTTTGAGTGGCCAAACCAATCGCGCTAAGGAGTACTAAGGCAATCCCGATTGCAGTTTTAGAGCGATCGCGGCTAGGCGGATGAGGAGAAAGACTCATGTAGATAGATAGCGCTGTTTGGGCGCGTCAAGATAGTGGCAGGCAACCTGACGATTGTCGCTGATAGTTTGCAGTTCTGACAGAATTTGCTGGCACCAACAGCGGTCGTTGCTTTTAGGACAGTGGCTAGAGAACCAGCAAGCGTGGAGACAAGAACATTTGAGCCTTTGTTCGTATAAACCGAACCCAAAATGGGTGAAACCCTCACCTGGGTATGGTTTTCACATTGTTTTCTTGGGTTCTCTACACTGCGCGGACAGATTGACTCTGGCATTGTATAAGAGTCAAAGAACAAGTTAAAAGTCAAAGAACAGGAGAAGACAAGATTATGAACAAACTCATTCGTTACGCACTCGGTGTTGCTATTCCCCCGGTTGGAGTATTCCTTACTTACGGTATTAGCCCCGCCTTTTTCATTAACCTACCGCTCACTCTTCTAGGATGGTTGCCTGGAAGCATTCATGCGGTTTGGGCGATCGCAAAGCACTACGAAACTCTAGAGCTCCCTCAAGATTCTAGAGAGATCAACGTTTAGTCTTTAAGACTAGCTCCCAAGACCGTTTTTTCAAGTAACGTACACCATTCAAAAGAAGAGAACAATCATTATGTTAGGACTTTTTGTTACCACGCTCGTCACTGCGCTGAGCCTTTTAGTTGTTGATTTGGCCGTGCCGGGCGTTGGCATTGCGACTTTTGCAGCCGCGCTTTTAGCTGCGCTTTCGCTGGGCGTTGTCAATGGCTCGGTTAAGCCGGTTTTGAAGCTGCTGTCGCTGCCCGTAACGTTTTTGACGCTGGGCGCTTTTTCGCTAGTGGTCAACGGCTTTTGCTTCTGGCTCGCGTCTGTATTGGTTCCTGGCTTTACCGTTCACGGACTGCTGGCGTTTATTCTCGGCCCCATTGTACTCTCGACTGTTAGCACCTTTATCTCTGGCTATTTTCACAAAAATGGTTTGGATGAGAAAATTGCAGGTGTTGGGAGTAAGTTTAATCTGAAGTCGGCTGAGGGCGATCGCATCGAAGCCGCTACTGAAAAAAGCAAGCTAGAAGCTTCTGAGCCTTCTTAGTAAACAAAGCGCGGTTCTAAATGCCGCCTTTCAGTATTAAAACTCCACTGTTTTACGGCAGTGGAGTTTTTTGTTTTGAGCCGCGTATAATGGCGCTATTTCAGGTGATAATTTAGCGGTTTTAGTGGTTATGGCTTCAGTGGTTGTTAAAGCAGATTTTACGTTAGATACTCGGCAGATACTAGACGGCCTTGCTCATCTGAATACTGCCGAATTGGAAGAATTTTATGAAGGCGTTGGGCGTTTGTTAAAGCGTCGAAGAGGCGATGCTGACGGTTCGCCTTCTTTTCCAATCGTTGATGGTTTTGTTGATAGTGCTGTTGATGAGAGCAGCTTGCCAATTGTCGAGGCACTCATGCCTAAATCTATTACGCTAGATGGTGATAGCGTTTGCTTTTAGTGGGTGCGATCGCTTCTATCACACTGCCCTACTCATATCACCCTACTCACATTACTCTGCCGGACGCTGAACGGCTTTGATACTGCCCCATTCCTGCTCGGCCCAGCCATTTCTCTTTGTCAACAATCAGCGCTCCTCGTAGAAATACCTTTTCTACTTTTCCTTGTACGCTACGCCCTTCAAAGAGAGAGTAGTCCACGTTGGAGTGATGGGTGCTGGCGCTTATCGTATGGCGCTTTTCAGGATCAAACAGCACGATGTCTGCGTCGCTGCCGATGGCGATGGTGCCTTTGCGAGGGAATAGCCCGAACATTTTGGCGGGTGCGGTTGCGGTGAGCTGTACAAAACGGTTGAGATTTATCTTGCCTGCTCTTACGCCGCCGTCATATAGCAACTCTAGCCGCAGCTCTACGCCAGGAGCACCGTTTGGAATCTGGTTGAAGTTGCCTTCTCCAAACCGCTTAGATCTTAGGATCCCCATCGGGTTTTCGTTGAAGCAGAAGGGACAGTGATCGGTGGAGACAATTTGTAAGTCGTCGAACTGTAAGCCTCTCCATAGCTCGTGCTGGCACTTGTGATCCCGTAGGGGCGGGGTCATGACGTATTTAGCGCTCTCGAACCCTGGGCGATCGTATTCAGAGTTGTCTAAGAATAGGTAGTGCGGGCAGGTTTCGGCAAAGGCATGGATGCCGCGATCGCGCGCTTCTACCACTGCCTCTAAAGCCTCTTTTGCCGAAAGGTGCACAATATACACGGGCACTTCGGCTAGCTCGGCAATGCGAATGACCCGGTGGGTGGCCTCTCCTTCCATTAATCGGGGCCGCGTCATTTGGTGAAACTTTGGCGAGGTGTTGCCCGCTTCTAGCGCCTCATCAATGAGCGCCTGAATGACAATGCCATTCTCTGCGTGAACGTTCACCATGCCGCCGTGCGCTCCGACCTTGCGCATAATCTTGTAAATGGCCGCATCGTCTACCATCATGACGCCAGGGTAAGCCATGTATAGCTTAAAGCTGGAGACGCCTTCGTTGTTGACTAGGTCAGGAAGTTCGGCTAGCGCGTCGGCGTTGGCATCAGTCAGAATGACGTGGAATCCGTAGTCTACAGAGCACTGTGGGGCGGCGGCGGCGAGTCGTCTATCTAGGGCAGCTTTGGGGCTTTCGCCCTGAAACTGTTGGGCAAAGTCGATGATGGTGGTGGTGCCGCCGAATGCGGCTGATTGGGTGCCGCTTTCGAAACTATCGCAGGTGTAAACGTCGTTGCCCATGGGGGTTTCCATGTGCACATGTACGTCGATGCCGCCGGGCAGTACCAGTAGGCCGGTGGCGTCATGCGTTTCGGCATTTTCTACGCTCAGGCTGCGGCCAATGGCTTCGATTTTGCCATTTTCGATGAGAATATCGCCCGCATAGTCATCCACTGCCGTGACAACTCGCCCACCTTTAATGAGTACTTTACTCATCGGAGTCTCCTTGATGTTTCTGTTATGACCGCTAAGCTCTGTTTCTGTTATGACCGCTACGCGAGGACGGTTCTATCAGGACGACTGTTGCTTTTTATAAGTGGCCCAGCCGCCGATGTCGGAGATGTCGGGATATCCGTTTTCTTCGATGAGTTTTTGGGGGTACAACATAGCGATCGCCTGCTCTCCGTTCTCCAAATCCACCTCTGCTGGATACATATCGGGGGGTTCAGTTGATACGAGATAGTCGTACTGCTCGGGCGTGAGCTGGTAAATTTCGCCTGGAATAGAAATTCCGTTGGTCTTAGTGGCATAAATGCCGGGATGCCAGCCGTCTTTTACGGCGTGCAGGCGATAGTTGGGCGCTGTTTTGGCTTCGCCTAGGAAAGTGGCCGACTGTAAGTTTTGATGATCGGGCTGACCGCGTAGAGCTGAACCACAGATGAAAACGCGCTTAGCGGTGGGCGATGCATCGGACATGGGCTTACCTCGTGAGTGAGTTCTAAAACGATTTACCAGAACGATTTGAAGAATTTGGCTACATTGTATACAGTTTCTAGACAATCTGTTTGTATACAATCATGCGAATCATAGAAGATTTTGTGCTGTTACCGAGTTCTCTTATATGACTGCTAGCCCCCAATCTGTCATAACTCATCCCGAGGCAGTATCTCCTCAAACAAAGTCTGAGACAGCGAGCCTTGCCGCAGGCGTTTCGTTGCGCTCAGTGACTAAAAAATACGGCACGTTTACCGCTATCGAGAATATCACGCTAGATATTCCGCCGGGGGCTTACTGCTGTTTATTAGGTCCTAGCGGCTGTGGTAAGACAACGGCTTTGCGGATGATTGCAGGGCACGAGGAGGTGACTGGTGGAGAGGTTCTGATCGGCGATCGCACCGTCACCCATTTGCCGCCCGCAAAGCGAAACACCGCAATGATGTTTCAAAACTACGCGCTGTTTCCCCACAAAACTATTTGGAAAAACGTTGAATTTGGCCTCAAGATGAAAGGCGTTGCGAGTTCGGAGCGCAAGCAGCGTGTGGATGAGATTTTGGAGCTAGTTGGGCTAAGCCATACCGCTGAGCGAAAACCCAGTATGCTCAGTGGCGGTCAGCAGCAGCGGATTGCGCTGGCTCGGGCGCTAGTGACTCGGCCACAGGTGCTGATGCTGGACGAGCCGTTGAGTGCGTTAGACGAAAATCTACGGGTAAAAATGCGAGGTGAGCTGAGAAAAATTCAGCGGCAGTTTGGCCTTACCTTTATTCAGGTGACTCACCATGTCGAGGAGGCTTTCTCGCTCTCCGACCAGATTGTGGTGATGAACCACGGTCATATCGAGCAGGTGGCAGATCCTACAGAGCTATTTAATACGCCCGCCTCTCAGTTTGTTGCCAAGTTTATTGGCGACAATAATATCTTTGCGGGTAAGGTCGTCAACGTAGCGTCTGACGGGGATGGCAAAGACCTGATTGAACTGGAGGTTGAAACGGTGGGAAGGCTTTTCTGCCGAGGCGTTGCGACGCCAATCGGATCAGATGCGGCCTGTTCTGTTCGACCCGACTTAATTCATCTCACGCCAAAGTCCGATTCGCTGGCAACAGGTACTCTCTCTTCTCCTTCTGCTAATGCCAACCAACTGACCGCTCGTATTACAGGCGTTGAGCTAACTGGCTACGTCACTCGCGTGTCGCTGATGCTTGAAGCTACTGGCCAACCGCTGCTGTATAAGGCTCGCACCACCGATTGGATAGCGTCTGGTTTAAATGAAGGATCTCTGGTGAGTGTCCGGTGGTCAGCCCAAGACAGCGTTTTTCTGCCCTACTAGTTTTTCTCTACTAGTTTTTTCTCTACTAGTTCTTTGGCCTATTAGCAAAATTGATGCGAGTAAACCTTTTCGCTGGCTAACGTTTTATCAAGTACGAGATTTTATCGGTAGCCGCTAGTTTATTCTCTCCTTTAACTTTGTTCGTTTTGTTGTTTACTTGAGTTCGTTCAGAAATGCCCAATATTACCCGTCGTCGTCTGATTCAAACTGGTTTAGCGGCTGGCGCTGCGCTTACGACTGCTCGCTGTGGCCGGGCGGATACCGAAGCCCCACTCGGGACGCCGAACAATCCTGACACATCGCCGGAGCTGAATGCTAACAAGATTAAGGATGTGACGCTGCGCTTTATTGGGACGGGCGTTGCCCAAGTGAATGACATTCGCGATAAAGCCCAAGAGGATCTGGGCTTTAAGATTGATCTAAAGGCGCTGAGCACAGAAGAAAATAATCAAATTGCGATTACTCAGCCCGGTCAGTACGATATGTTCGACGGCGAGTACTTTAGCCTGCCGCTGGTGATTCCTTCTGGCAACTTGCAGCCTATTGACACTAAGCGCATCAAGAATTTCGACAAGATCGTTCCTTTTTTTACGACCGGAAAGTTCAATGGACTGCCGGTTGAAAAGGCTCAGGGTACAGCGCCGATTAAAGTGATGTATCTAACGGGCGAAGACTCTAAGGAGTTTTCGGCAACGCCTACCGATTGGGCGACGATGATTCCCTTTCAGTACAACGCTGATACTTTGGGCTATCGGCCCGATTTGGTAGGCCGAGAAATTACGTCTTGGTCTGATTTGTTCGATCCGGCTTTTAAGGGTAAAACGTCGATTCTCGATATTCCTTCTATCGGCATTATGGATGCGGCCATGGTTGTGGAGTCTGCGGGGCTGATGACTTTTGGCGACAAAGGCAACATGACTAAACCCGAAATCGATCAGATTACGGATATTTTGATTGAGCAGAAGAGGAACGGTCAGTTCCGCGCCTTTTGGAAGACTTTTGATGAATCGGTGAATTTGATGTCGTCGGGTGAGGTGATTTTGCAGTCAATGTGGTCTCCGGCGGTGACCGCTGTGCGATCGAAAGGGATTGACTGCGTGTATGCGCCGCTGAAAGAGGGGTACCGGGCTTGGGGCGGTGGCGTCGGGCTTTCTCGGAATTTGGAAGGGCCTGCTTTGGATGCGGCTTATGCTTATTTAGACTGGTTGTTAGATGGCTGGGTGGGCGCGTTTTTAGGTAGACAGGGCTACTACAGTGCGGCTCCTGATACGGCTAAAACCTTTATGTCTCCTGAAGAATGGGCCTTTTGGTATGAGGGTGAGCCAGCAGCGGTCGATATGGTCGATCCGTTCGGGACGACGCTGGAGAAGGCGGGTGCGGTGCGAGACGGTGGCTCTTTTGAAGAGCGGATGGGCAACGTTGTTGTTTGGAACTCTACGATGGATGAACAGGTTTACCTGGTGCAAAAGTGGAATGAGTTTATTGCGGCGTAGGCTGCAGCTAGTCGAGGATCTACGCCATTTTTATAGGCCAAGCTATGTACAGAAACTGGAAAACGCTGCAGCCCTATCTGCTGGCGACGCCGCAAGCGCTGATCTTGCTGATGTTTTTGGTCTTTCCAATCGTCATGATTTTTGTCGTGAGCTTTTGGCAGTTCAATGGCTATTCGATGACGCCTGCGTTCTCGTTTGACAATTACGTTAATGTCTTTACGTCGCAGGTTTCTCTTTCTACTTACCTGAATACGTTTAAGTATGTTGTTTTGGTCTGGACGGTTTGTTTGGCGATCGCATTTCCGGTCTCCTACTTCCTGGCCTTTTGCATCGAAAGCGAGAGCCTGCAAGTGTTGCTGTTCTTGTTGTGCACCATTCCGTTCTGGACTTCGAACATCATCCGCATGATCTCCTGGATTCCGCTGCTAGGGCGCGAAGGACTGCTGAACCAGCTGCTGCTGAATCTTCACCTGGTTCAGCAGCCGGTAGAGTGGTTTCTTTATTCGGACTTTGCCATTGTTTTAGGCATGGTGCACCTCTACAACTTTTTTATGATCGCGCCGATTTTTAATAGCATGATGCGCATCGATCGGACGCTGATTACGGCGGCTCGCGATATGGGCGCTTCTGGTTTTTCGGTTTTAAAGGAGATTATCTTGCCGTTGAGCGCGCCGGGTATTGCCATCGGGTCTATTTTTGTGGTGACGCTGGTGATGGGCGAATACGTGACGGTGCGGCTGATGGGCGGCGGTCAGTCGGCTTCTATTGGCAAACTGATTAGTACCCAAATCGGCAGCTTGCAATATCCTTTGGCGGCGGCGAACGCGGTTATTTTGCTTTTGATCACGCTGGTACTGGTGACTGGCATTCTGCGAGTGGTTGATATTCGCAAGGAGCTATAGTTTATGGCTAAGCGTTCTCCTGCTTTTTACGGTCTCGCTGCCTTTTTTGGTCTGTTTGTGCTGTTTTTATACGGCCCCATGCTGGCTATTTTTACCCTGTCGCTGCAAGGGCCGGATGGGGCGCTGACGTTTCCACTGCGGAGCTTTGGCTTCTATTGGCTAGGTCAGGTTTTTCAAGAGCAGCGGGTGGGTAGCTTTGTCGAGTCTTTTCAGCGCTCTTTTGGGTTGGGGCTTTTGGTGGTGGCGATCGCCATTATCGTTAGCGTCATGGCTAGCATGGCCTTTCGCAGCCGCTTTCGAGGGTCGGTTTCCTTGTTCTACCTCACTATTTCTAGTCTGGTGGTTCCTGGCGTTTTGATTTCACTAGGGATTGGCATTACCTTTCAGGTGCTCCGTATTCAAACCAACTGGTTTTCGTCTGGTTTGGGTGCTCACCTTACTTGGACGGTGCCGTTTGCCTTTTTAATTATGCTGGGCGTTTTCAACCGATTCAATCCCTTTTATGAGGAGGCCGCTCGCGACTTAGGGGCCAACGATGTGAGAACTTTTAAGGAAGTTGTTCTACCGCTGATCCTTCCTAGCTTGGTTGGCGTTGCCTTGCTCAGCTTTACGCTTTCCTACGATGAATTTATTCGGACTTCTTTAGTCTCTGGGCAGAAAAACACGCTGCCCTTGGAGATTTTTGGCATGACGACAAACGTAACGTCGCCCGCGCTTTATGCATTAGGCACACTCACAACTCTGTTTTCGGTCACGATGATTGCGGCTGGTTTTGGTGCCTTTAAGCTGCTTTCTCGCGATTAGCTTTCTCGCGATTAGAGTTTGACCCTTTGCGATCGCGCATCACAGTCCATTACCTTCCATCACCATCTATCACAGCCGCTCGGCAACTTGCTTAAGCCTTTGCAACTGGCTCTCCATATCTTTCTTCGTCAAGCTTGCCGCAAATTGCTTAAAGCCAAAGCTTATGAGTGGATTTGGAATGGTGAACTCAAATCGGTTGAGGAGTTTTGTGCCGTTGGCTGCGGGCTGGCATTCCCAGCGATCGCACCCGCGAAAAAATCCATCAAACTTCCAAACAATTAACCCCGGCGATCGCTCTATTACCGTGCTGCGCAGCGTCGGTGCAAGGACTGGAACCTTTAGCTTAAAGTTGAACTCGCTGCCTTTGGTAGTTTTCCATTCTCCGACTGGCTCGCAAACTAGCGCCGGGTTTAGCCACCGGTGCATCAGCGATTGTTCTGTAAAACAGCGCTCTACTTTGGTCGCGGTTGTAGAGATTAAAACAGACTGCTCGTAAACGTTTGACGGATTACTCATGGCTCATTTTCTGTGCGGCTTGCTCAAAATCGGCGACTGCTTTGTCGGTGTCTAGCTGATGGAAAAAAGACTGGGCGATCGCCTCGGAAAACGTAAAGGTATCTACGCCTTTTGTCGCTAAAACAGAGATATCTTCTATCTGTCGGATGCTCGCTGTCAATAGGCGAGTTGAGCTACCAACGCCGTTTAGCGCTGCCTGCATGTTTGTGATTTCCGCCAAGCCATCTTTTCCAGAATCTTTGATGCGGCCTAAGTAGGGAGCGGCGTAGCTAGCCCCGAGTGCGGCGGCGATGAGTACCTGATGCACCGCGTACACAGCGGTGAGAGTTACCGGAATTCCTTCTTGAATCAGGATGCGAGCGGCGGTTGCTCCAATTTGGGTGGCGGGTAGCTTTACCACGACGCGATTGTTAGCTTGGCTGAGCGTTCTGCCTGTTTTGATTAACTCTTCTGGCGAGCTGCCCCAAGATTGTAAATGAACTTCCTGGCAACCTAGCAGGCAGGCTTGCTCTGCTAGCGCGATAAGGCGACTAGGAGTGCAGGCAACGTTGGCCTTTTCTAGCAGCAGCGGATTGCAGGTAACGCCGTAAAAAAGCCCAGTTGGCAGCCATTTTTTGTACGCATCCACTTCTGCGGTATCTAGATAGAGTCGCAGCGGCGCAGACTGGTTGGATTGGTTGGACTGGTTGGACTGGTTGGACTGAGCGGCGATCGCGGAATGGGCAATTGAGCTATCAGGCATGGGCAGCGGTGAAGTGGGTTGGTGGCTGGCGAGCATCTCTATCTGCTGTATAAGTTACAGGCCAGCGCAAGAAAAAACCACCCAATGCCTGCAGGTAATGCTTAGGCTCAGGTGGCTTTAAAAATGGCTAATTATTCAATGTGTTGAGCGAATGGGTCTCGAGCGAATGGCTTAAAACCTGTCTATTTATTTCTAGCCTAGAAAGGCGGTGTCAGGAAAGATTGAAGTCTGTTCGCTAACGACTAGCTCTGGCGCAAAGGCAGTTGGGCTGGAAAATACCTGCTCAGAGTCGTCCTGCTGTAAGGCACTGCCTAATAGATAGGTGTCTACTGTGGCATTGGCTCTCTCTAAAACGGAAACGTTGTCGATAAAACCGCCTATGCCATCGACTTCACCTACGGCTCTGAAGGCGAGCGTACTGACATTGCGATCGCTTCCCTTCACCGAAAACCGGTAGTTTTTCCAATCGCCGCGATCGCCGCCCGTGAGCGTATCTATTTTGTTGCCTTCCCAGAAAACATCGACCGCTGTGCTGGCCAAGTCGCGACCGCCGCTGGTGAAATCTACAGATAGGGTGTAGTCCTGACCTGTTAGCGTGTCTATGTTCTGGCCAACGGTGGCGTTTTGCCCGTAGGCGTCAAGTTCTATCCAGGCGGTGCCATCAGCGGCTTGCCCCATGCTCTCGGTTCGCCGGTTTACCTGGAAGCCAACGCCAGAGATTTTGGCCCAACCCTTGATTTTGGTGTACCCACCCACGGAGTTAGCCTCAACCGGCGTGTCTTCAAAGCTGCCGTTAATGACTAGATTGTTTGCTAATGGAGCGACGGAGTCGGCCGCGCGCACTACGCCCTGGTCTAGCGTGAAGACTGCGCCACTACCTACACCGTAAAGATTGCGAATTCCGTTGATGTCGTCTTCTAGTAGAAACGGCTCGGCTTGACCCTCAAACTTGTTGCCCAGCACCGAGTTCATAATGGCGCTGACATCGTTCTCGTGGTCTAGTCCCAGTGAGTGTCCTAGTTCGTGGGTTGCCGTTTCAAGGAACTTTGTGTCTGTCCACTGCTCTGCGGTATCGAACGTGATGTCGCCGTAGGTAGGGAAATAGGCAAAGGCTAAAGTTTTACCCTGGCCATCAATGGCGTTGCTTTGCACCAAAATATCGACCTGATCGCCCGAGCCAGGGTCTTGGATTTCTTGAAAGTTTAAGGGTGCATACTTGGCCCAAACGGATAGAGCACTGGTTATTAAGCTTTTGGCTTGGCTAAAGCTAATTCCGTTGACAGCAAAGGCATCGTCGAAGGCAAAGCTCACGGTGGTGGTGCCGTTGTCGCTGCCTCTCCACTTCAGCGGCTCTGCGCTGCCATTATTCCCGTTGTCTATGCGCTCTCCTATGCTCGTTAGGGTCGTAAAAGCCGCTGCATTAGAGGGGATAGAGAACTGATATGTCTCGCTAACTTGGTCGATCAGATCGCTGATCTTGCTGCTGCTTTGACGACGGTTACCGCCATTGGAGAAAATTGAGTTTGCAAACGCGAATACTGTGGACGAGTTTAGGGGCCTAGTTGATGAGTTTGCAAAATTAGTCAGGCCGCTAGTTTGGCTACCGAGCGTCTCTAATAAAGTTTGAATTGTAGTCTTTGTGCCATCAGAAGTTTCATCAGCGATCGCATCTTCATAGAAAGTCTGTAGGGTCTCAAAAAGCGAGTCGTTGACTATCCGATCGCCTAGATCGTCAGAGAGCGCTGTTAGCAGATCATCTCCGGACAGATCGAGAGATTCTAAGATCTTGTCTAAGGTGAGAAAATCTGAGTTTAGAAGGGTCTGTATAGTTTCTGTATGGGAAGACGACATTAATTTATGGCAAGAGTCTAGAAGACGGCTAAAAGTAAATTTCAGCAGGTGAGCTTCTTAGTCCAAGCGATCGTAAATCACTCGGCAAGGCGTAGATTTTAAAAAGGCTATCCGCTGAATACTAATAATTGTTTAAGTCAACTACGTTCTGCTGAACTGTGGTGCGCATATGCAACATGACTGAACGCATTGGTGATGCTAACTTTGACCCTATAAACAATTATGGTAGATGCGTTGTAAGTAAACCTATTCTAAGATGAAGTCCTGAACAGAAGCCTCCGCATTTTGATGAAGATTTTGTATCGAGCTTTACTAACTGAACTACTTTAATGCCGCCGTACGTATAGCGCAATCAAGTTATGTGTCAATTAGTTCGCTGGGCCTGTTGCTAGCCGACTGGACTGGCCAACTGGACTGGCTAACTGGACTGGCCAACTCGTACTACCATAGGGGCTGTTACGGATGCTGATGAAGGGTGACGTATGACAGGTGAACTGGGCTATTCATTGCCTCCGGCTATTCGCCGCATTGCCAGAAACTTTCGAATTGCGGGTTGGATTGGCCTGTGGGTGCAGGCGGTGGTAGGTGCACTGTCGGCCATTATGTTCTTTATTTTTCTTTTAGGAGAGGGGAATAACTCAGCGAAGGCAGGGGCTGGCTTGTTTTTAACACCGGCGCTGGTTGCGGTTTGTATTGGCGTGTTTTGGAGCTTTCGCTATGTCTTGTTTGGTCGCAAGCTGGGAAATCGAAACCCGGATTTGAGACCTAAACCTAAGGACGCTGTGCGGATTGTGCGCATTGGCTTGATTATTGCGCTAGTGGGGCAGGCTTTGGCGATTATGGGCGGCGAGTCTGTGATTGCGCCGCTGTTAGTTAAGGGCCTGAGCCAAAGCGGCGTAACGGTTGATGGGCAAACGGGGCAATTTGTGGCCAGACGGATTGATGCGCAAGACATCCTGCCGCTGTTTGCGGCAATTAACACTACGTTTACGCACTTTATTGGGCTGTGCGCCTCGCTGTGGCTTCAGTATGTAGTCGATCGCCCATAGCGCGGGCATAGGCGCAGGCCTAGCGCAGGTTTTTTCGCGATCGCTGCGCCAACGGTTAGAACCGAGAACCGGGCTGCTGGAGAAATTTGACTTCTTCGGGCGTGCTTTGCCTGCCTAAAATTTCATTGCGGTGGGGAAACCGGCCAAATCGCTGAATCACCGCTCGATGACGAATGGCGTAGTCTAGACCCCCTTTGAGTCCTTCGTCTAAGTTAGGGACGGTGTTCACTAAGTTTTGCATGAGTTCTACACAGCGGTCTTGATCGATCAGGGCTTCGCTGTGCTCGAAGGGTACGTAAATAAAGAAGCGCTGAGCAGGGATTAGCGATTTATCTTGACCGGTATCTACTAGATGAGCGGCAAGGGCTTTGGCCTGCGGGTCGGTTGCGAAGCTGCGGGGCTGGTTTCTAAAGAGATTGCGCGGAAATTGATCGAGTAATAAAAGGAGGGCGACTGATGCTTGCACTGGGGATTGCGAATTTTCTTGCCAGTGGTCGAGCGCACCCGCAGCAGCTTTTTCGTAGTCGAGCAGGAAGCGCTGATGAATTTGCTGGTCGAAGTCGGGGTTTTTGACAAACCAGGCTTTGCGGTATTGGCCGTAGTTGGCGTCGGTAGGCTGGCCAAACCAAAAAGTGAGGATGGCTTCGATTCTGTTGGCGGGTCTGTTGGCAGGCGGTGACATGATGAGCGTGTGCAGGATCTACTGGGCGTCGTTTGTTGACAGCATAGAATAGTTTTAGGGTTATGCTTTTGGCTGTCAAATTCTACTGCTATGTCTTTTTTATCTGTATTGTTGGCGATCGCACTGCTGGTCGCAGTCTATAGCTGGTTAACGGGCCGCCGGTTGCCTATCTTCGGCAAGTCTAGAGGGGGTGAGCACACCAGTATTCAGCGCAGTCGCGGGGTAGATCGTTCGACGCGTCGTCAGCTGCTGGGTTTAGTGGGTGGTAATGCGACGGTGGCGGAGCGGTTGGTCAGCGATCTGCAAGCACACAATCCGGGCCGCAGCGAACAGTGGTGCTGGGAGAAGGCGATCTATGATATTGAGCGCGATCGCAGAGCCTAGAAAATTTGGTATAAGCGAATTTAGTACAAGCGAGCTGGGCTTAACGGCTTTACATACTTCGCTTGCCGCATACAAACTCTTGATAAACGCTGCCCGGATAGGTGAGCTACCGTTACGTATTGATGGTTTAGTCGTTGGCTAAGGGCACCGCTTAAATCGGGCAAAGCGTCTTTCGCTGCCTTTAAGGATAAAACGCATTTATTTGCCTTTATTCTCGTAGGGTTATGCGGCTGCTTTGCCTTGCGCGTATCCATCAACATTTCTCAATTTATTGCTGCTTTTGGGAACCCTTTGTCTGCACATATCAAAGGGTCTATTGAAGGGCGTATCTAAACGCGTACCGACCCGTATTCTTCCAAAGTCAGCGATACATTTTCTACACCCGTTCATCGAGGATTTATATGACCATGGCGCAACTTAAGCGAGCACTGATTACCGGAATTACCGGCCAGGACGGTTCGTATTTGGCTGAACTGTTGTTGCAGAAGGGCTATGAAGTTCACGGGATTATTCGCCGCACGTCTACGTTCAATACTGATCGAATTGACCATATTTACGTAGACCCTCATAAGGAAGGCGCTAGACTCTTTTTGCACTACGGCGATCTGAACGATGGTACGATGCTGCGTCGGATTCTAGAGCAGGTGAAGCCGCAGGAGGTTTACAACTTGGGCGCTCAGTCCCACGTGCGCGTGAGCTTCGATTCGCCTGAGTATACGGTTGATACGGTGGCAATGGGCGCACTGCGGCTGCTAGAGGCCATTCGCGACTATCAGCAGCGGACGGGCGAGGAAGTTCGCTTTTACCAGGCGGGTTCATCTGAAATGTATGGCAAGGTGCAGCATGTGCCTCAGTCGGAGGAAACGCCCTTTTATCCGCGCAGCCCGTATTCTTGTGCGAAGGTGTATGCGCATTGGCAAACGATTAACTACCGCGAGTCGTACGATATGTTTGCGACTAACGGCATTTTGTTTAACCATGAGTCGCCGCGTCGAGGCGAGACGTTTGTGACGCGCAAAATTACGCGGGCGATCGCGCGAATTGTCGCTCAGCAGCAGGAAAAGCTATATCTCGGCAATTTAGACTCCAAGCGCGACTGGGGCTACGCTAAAGACTACGTGAAGGCGATGTGGCTGATGCTTCAGCAGGAAAAGCCGGATGATTTTGTCATTGCAACTGGCGAGACGCATTCTATCCGCGAGTTTTTGCAGGTGGCGTTTGAGTATGTGAACCTGGACTGGCACGACTACGTAGAGTTTGATGAGCGCTATTTGCGCCCGGCAGAGGTCGATTTGCTCATTGGCGATCCGACTAAAGCGAGGAAGGCTTTGGGCTGGACGCCTGAGATTACTTTTGATGGGCTAGTCAAGCTGATGGTGGATTCTGATTTGGCAGCAATTGGCCAAAAACCGATTGGAGTGGCCGAAGGTGTTCCGGATATTGCGACAGTTCGGCGTCAAATGATTGGGTCGATGGCGTAGTTGCCGTTTGCAGGTGAAGGGATATGGCTTGCTATGTCCCTTCACTGGTGAGCGATCGCATCCGCTCGACGTATACAATTTTGATGTTTTGAAGGCGTGTTTTAGCACGCGTAGGTAGGGCTAGATAGGCATGGAACTCGCAAATAAGAAGATATTGGTTACAGGCGGCGCTGGCTTTTTAGGCAAGCAGGTAGTCGAGCAGCTCGTGAAGGCTGGGGCGACGCCTGATAATATTTTGGTGACGCGATCGCGCGACTATGACCTCACCCAAATGGAAGCCTGCCAGCGGGCTGTTAAAGGTCAGGACATCATTGTCCATTTAGCGGCTCATGTAGGCGGCATTGGCCTGAACCGCGAAAAGCCCGCCGAGCTGTTTTACGACAATTTGATGATGGGCACTCAGCTCATTCACGCGGCCTATGAGGCAAACGCCGAAAAGTTTGTCTGCGTGGGTACGATTTGCGCCTATCCCAAGTTCACCCCGGTTCCCTTTAAAGAAGATGATTTGTGGGCCGGGTATCCCGAAGAAACAAATGCACCCTACGGCGTGGCGAAGAAGGCTTTGCTCGTGCAGCTAGAGGCTTATCGCCAGCAGTACGGATTCGACGGCATTTACCTGCTGCCGGTGAACCTCTACGGCCCCGAAGACAACTTTGACCCGCGCAGCTCTCATGTGATTCCTGCTCTCATTCATAAGGTGCATCAGGCTCAGCTAAACGGCGATTCGTCTTTACCCGTATGGGGCGACGGTAGCCCAACGCGCGAGTTTCTGTATTCTACGGACGCGGCTCGCGGCATTGTGATGGCGACTCAGGGCTACTCGGACGCTGCGCCCGTTAACCTAGGGACGGGCTACGAAATTTCTATTCGCGATTTGGTAGAGCTGATTTGCGATTTGATGGGCTTTGAAGGTGAGCTGATCTGGCAGACTGACCAGCCGAACGGTCAGCCCCGTCGCTGTTTGGATACGCAGCGGGCAAAGGCGGCTTTTGGCTTTGAGGCGCAGACCGACTTCCGTGAGGGGCTAAAGAACACCATTGATTGGTATCGCCAAAATGCCAAGGTGCCTCAGCCTGCCTAGCTTGGCTAGCGCCTCGATCGGTAGCCGGAAGGTCAAGTCTGAAGATTAAGTCCGAAGATTAAGTCTATAGAAGACAGAAAATAAACCTCAAAACTCCTATAATCGGAGCGCAGTCGGAAAGTAGTGGTAATCAAACGCTCTTCTGCTGCGCTTTCGGCCTTTTAACTGCTCGTATGAAAGCGATCGCAATAAAGGCTAGGCAAGATTGGCGTATAGAGGGCACCCAGCGAGAGAGCATGGCAGAGGAAAACAAGTCTAAGAACCCTGACAACGACATTATTGAGGGTGCAAAACCCGAAGATACGGTCGCTGAGACTGCGAAGCCAGATGCGGATGCAAAAGATTTAGAGGCGTCTGAGGATAAGCAAGCGAACGAGCCAGTTGCGAAAATTGCAGACGATGAGTCTGGCGAAAGTAAGTCTGATCAGAAGCAGCCGGCTGGAGATAAGCCAGCGGGCAAGACGGCGGGCGATGCGAAGGCGAATACGCCAGCGGCAAAACCAGCGGGTGACAAAAAGCCAGCGGCGAAGAAAAAGGAAAAGCCGCCCAAGCTGGAAGACAAGCCGTTTAATGAATTTATGGAGCAGCACTATTTGCCTAGCTTGAAAGAGGCCATGGCAAAAGAAGGCATCGACGACTTGAACCTGGCGTTTGCGAAGCGCAAGCTAGAGGTAATGGGCCAAAGCGGCGACGATGACTACTGGCAGGTGCAGGGCGATTGGGAAGAAGCGGGTGAAGGTCAGCGGCAGTTCAACATTGCTTTTATCGACGAAGATATTTCTGGACAAAAGGTATTCACGCTAACGTCTAACGGCGCGAAGCCCAGCACGATTGAGCAGTTTATGGGCGACGAGCGGCGAATTACGCTGGATTTGATGGTGCTGTATACCTTGCAACGGCTGAACGGCCAGAAGTGGCTGACCCGCAATTAAGCTAGTTGATCACCAGTCAGCTTAATTGCGTTGAGTTCTCCGCTGCCTTGAGGAAGCTGGCAGCTTAACTGATAGCGCCCATTGTCAAGCTGCTCGTACGGCAATACGTCTTAGCTACTTTTTGTGGTGCGATCGCCCTCTTAGGGAAAGGTCATCTTTAGGAAAAGGTCATCTATATATCCTTGGCCGTATATACATTTGGCTGTTGCCTGCAGACGTTTTGAGAATCGCCGTCGTTGGCTGCTCTAATAAACTACGTCAGCTCTGACGTGCTTAGCCAGCAGATTCCTTTACGTAGTTTTTTTAGTGTAGAAAATGTCGCAGGCCCGTAAATGCCATCATGATTCCTAGTTCATTGGCTGCCGTAATAGACTCTTGATCGCGAATGCTTCCTCCCGGCTGCACGATTGCCTTAATCCCAGCTGCTGCCGCTGTCCGCACAGAGTCATCGAATGGAAAGAACCCATCGCTCGCTAAAATCGCGCCTTTAGCCTGCTCTCCTGCCTGCTCTAGCGCAATTTTCACCGCCCCCACCCGATTCATCTGTCCGGCCCCTACGCCTAGCGTCGCGTTATCGCGCACTACTAAAATCGCGTTAGATTTCACATGCTTTACGACTCGCCAGGCAAACAGCATTTCAGCTAGCTCTGCCTCATTCGGCTTCAGGTCTGTTGGAATCGTCCACTGGCTCGAATCCTGACGCAAATTATCCGCCGCCTGACTCAAAAAGCCGCCAGCGATCGCCTGCATTGTCTGCTCTGGCCCCACTCCCAAATCTGGCAGCACTAAAATTCGCAGATTCTTTTTCTTGCTTAAAATCGCTTTAGCACCGTCACTACAGCCTGGTGCTACTACGCATTCTAAAAACGTGCCGGTCAGCGCTGTGGCCGTGGCCTCATCAATGGGCTGGTTGAGCGCCACAATGCCGCCAAATGCTGAAATGCTGTCGGCGTCGAAAGCCTGCTGGTAAGCGGCTGCTAGCGAATTGCCTACAGAGACGCCGCAGGGATTGGTGTGCTTGAGGACAGCGGCGGCAGGTTTGTCTGCGCTGGGAAATTCGGCAATGATGCGGCGAGCGGCTTCGAGATCTACCAGGTTGTTGTAGCTAAGAGCTTTGCCCTGAAGCTGTTTGGCGGCGGCCCAGCCAGAGGGAACTGCTCCGGACTGATACCATCCAGCGGCCTGGTGTGGATTTTCGCCGTAACGGAGGGTTTGGTAAAGCTGGCCGCTAATGGCGTAGTGAGTGGGCAGGGTTGATTTTTCAGAATCGGGCGTTTCAGAATCGGTGGTTTCGGTATCGGCAGTTTCGGTGAGGTATTGAGCGATCGCACAGTCGTAATTAGCCGTATGCCAAAACGCCTCTCTCGCGCACTTCGCTCGAAACATCATGCCAGGGTCACCCTCATTTGCCTTAGCGATTTCTAGATACTCGTCGTACTGCTCGGGGTAGCACAGAACGGTAAGGTACTTGTGATTTTTGGCGGCGGCGCGAATCATGGTGGGGCCGCCGATGTCAATTTTTTCGATGGCCTCAGCGAGGCTAGTACCGGGTTGAGCAATAGTTTGCTCGAAGGGATAAAGGTTGACGACGACTAAATCGAAGGGGCGAATGCCGTTGTCGCTAAGGTCTTTGGCGTCGGCGGCTTGGTCGGGGCGAGCGAGAATGCCACCGTGGACTTTGGGATGAAGGGTTTTGACGCGTCCGCCGAGAATTTCGGGGGAGCCGGTGTAGTCGGAGACTTTGGTGACGGGGATGCCTGCTGCGCTAATAGCTTTGGCGGTGCCGCCGCTGCTGACGATTTCGAAGTCGAGATCTTGGGTGAGCGATCGCGCTAACTCTACTAAACCGGTTTTGTCTGAAACGCTCAACAGGGCAAGGCGAGGCATGGGAGATCTATGTGATGGGCTTACAAGGTTCAAGTTTAAAAGAGTACAGGAACAGGGAAACGATGAACGCTGAGATGTGTTTATGATGGGTCAGGTTGGGCTTGTCTGGTAGGTTTTGTCTGGTAGGTTTTGTCTGGTAGGTTTCGTCTGGTAGGTGCTTATGGCTTTAAATGCGGTGGCGATTACGCCCAAAACGGATGCGGGTAAAAGAACAGATCGGCTGATTGTGCTGCTACATGGGTGGGGCGCAAACGCTCAAGATGTGGCCGGGCTCATTGAGGCGATTAGTCTGATCTCGATTCCTTTTAAGGGGCTGCTACCCGATGCGCCGTTTCCACATCCAATGGTGCCGGGCGGGCGGCAGTGGTATGGGTTTCCGCCTAATTACGATTTTCGGATGGATTACGATTTTGGGGCGCAGGCCGACTTACAGGAAAGCCGCCGGCTATTGACGGACTGGATGCGATCGCTGCCTGAAAAAACGGGCATTCCGCTAGAAAAGACCATTATGGGCGGTTTCTCTCAAGGCGGGGCGATGACGTTAGATGTGGGGCCTAGTTTGCCGCTAGCTGCCATGATGATTTTGAGTAGCTATAGCCATATGCCGATTGCTAAGTGCATTACGCCGCGTTCGATTTTGGTGGTACATGGCAATCAAGATCCGGTGGTGCCAGTGGCTAAATCTGTAGATACCAAAAAGCAGCTAGAGCAGCAGGGGCAGGTGGTGACGTACCGAACGTTTGATATGCAGCATGAAGTTTCGGTGGATGCGCTAAAGGTGGCTAGCCAGTTTTGCGTGAATATCACGGCTTAGCGGTGACGAAAGGGCGGCTAAGCCAGGGCGCGATCGCTAGCGTAGGTTGTGTTCTGATAAGACAAGAATTTTTGCTTGAAACGGGCCATGAACGTTCCTTTTTGTTTAGAGTGCTAAATATTTATCTATTTGGCTGTGGCAGCTTTTATAACTAGTACTAAACTTGAAGGTGTAAAACATCTGACCTTTGGGGTTTGGCGTTTCGAATTTGTCACGACAAGGTAAAGAGCTATGCAATCGACTCAATCTCCTACTGCGCCTTCAAAAGTGCCGTCAGAAACGACGGGACAGTTGCATATTCCTACCGAAGAAATCGCTAAGATGACGCCTAATGATGTGGCTGAGCTGGCTCAACGCTTAGAGCAAGATGCGTATGAGACTGCTTTTGAAGGTCTAAAAGACTGGCATCGACTCAGAGCCGTTGCTTTCCAGCGCTCTGAGTTGGTGGAACCCTACATGCACCTGCTCGATTTGGAAGCTTTTGACGAGTCTTAGTGAACGCTGCTTACGCCACCGGTCACGCCGCTAATCGGCTGATTTACCTGCTATATGAATGTTTTAATCGGCGTGACCGGTGGGGTCGCTGCCTACAAGGTTTGCGAGGTGGTCTCGACACTCGCTAAGTCTGGTGCGTGTGTCGCGTGATGATGACGGCGCGATCGCAGGATTTTGTTTCGGCGGTTACGTTTGCGGCGCTCTCTAGAAATGCGGTATATACAGACGCGGAATTTTGGTCGGCGCAGCAGGGCCGGCCACTGCATATTGAGCTAGGAGAATGGGCCGATGTGCTGGCGATCGCCCCCGTAACTGCGAATACGCTGGGGAAGTTGGCCTATGGCTTAGCAGATAATTTGCTAACGAATACGGTGCTAGCTTCGGTGTGCCCGGTGCTGCTAGCTCCGGCAATGAATACGGATATGTGGCAGCAGCAGGCTGTGCGGCGAAGCTGGGAGATGCTGCTGCAAGACACGCGGTATCACACGGCAGGGCCAGGGGCTGGGCGTTTGGCCTGCGATCGCGTGGGGACCGGGCGAATGGCTGAGCCAGGAGAAATTGTGGCGCAGATCGACTCACTGCTCCATACGCAGGGCAAACGAGATTTAGCAGGTAAGCGGCTGCTGATTAGTACGGGCAGTACCCAAGAATATATAGACCCGGTGCGGTATATCGGCAATCCGGCGACGGGGAGAATGGGCGTGGCGCTGGCGCTAGCGGCAATCCACCGAGGGGCGAGCGTTACGCTGGTGCACGGGCCGATGAGCGCTGAGCTGACGGCAACTTTGCCGGGGCCTGTTCGAGCGATTGGGGTGACGAGCGCGGCTGAAATGGAGAAGGCTTTGCTGGGTGAAAGGGCGATCGCAGACTGGGTAATTATGGCGGCTGCGATCGCGGATGTGCGTCCGACGACAACAGCTGAGCTTAAGCTGCCTAAAAAGGACTTGCCCAGCAGTTTGCCTTTAAGCGCTGTGCCAGACATCGTGGCTCAGCTTGCAGCTCGTCGAACGCCGGGCCAAAAAGTAATTGGGTTTGCGGCCCAAACCGGAGATATCGTGACGCCTGCTCTCGAAAAACTGAGGCGCAAGCAGCTAGATGCAATTGTGGCCAACCCGATTGATCGACCCGGCAGCGGCTTTGGCAGCCTGGACAATGAGGCTGTTATCTTAGCCGCAGACGGCCAGCAGGTGACAATAGGCCAGTCGAGTAAGTTGCGGTTAGCCCACCGGCTTTACGACTTTTTGCTGAGTTAGCAGATGGTCTTCATTCAGATGGTTTTCATGCAGATAGTCTTTTAAAGCACAAGATAATATGTCTGATGTCGCCATATTTACAGAAAAACACTGAGATCAAGCAGCTTTATTTTGGGTGATCTAGGTTTTTGTGGCCCTTTGCTTCTCGCAACTTCATCAGAAACCAGTGATTTTTCAAGATTAGGAGAACTCTCTCCGGGAAACTACCGACTGGCCGATAAGCGTTCTTATTATAGGGTTAGTCAAACTCAATGCTAATCATAGTTTGGCTAAGTTCCTACAAAATCAAGCATGTGTCTGTGGTCACTACCTCTTCTCTCCAACCCGAACGATCTTCCGCTCTGCAAACTGTATTAGCTAGGCACCACTCTGGCGTGGCCCAAGTTGCTGATACTGCTCGAACAATCCACTGGGGTAGCCCGCTGCCGGCTGCGACTAGCATCGCTAAACGCCTGGTTGATATTCTTGGGGCCTTAGTCGGTCTAGGTATTGTCGCTGTGCTGATTTTGCCGATTGCGATCGCCATTCGCTGCGATAGCCCTGGCCCGCTGTTCTTTCGTCAGCTGCGCTATGGCTACCGGGGCAAACCCTTCCTAATTTGGAAGTTTCGTTCTATGGTGTCCGATGCCGATACTAACCAGCATCGGGTGCAGAATGAGGCTAGAGGACTGATTTTTAAGAACCGAACTGATCCTAGAGTGACTCGGGTAGGGCGCTTTTTGCGACGCACTAGCCTGGACGAACTGCCTCAGTTTATTAACGTGCTGCGCGGTGAAATGAGCCTAGTCGGCACCCGTCCGCCTATTCTCAACGAAGTTATTCAGTATCAGCCTCATCACTGGCAAAGACTAGCCGTAAAGCCTGGAATGACAGGAAAATGGCAAACTAGCGGTCGCTCTAGTATTGAAGACTTTGAAGATATTGTAGCGATGGACATGGCCTATCAGGCTAACTGGTCTATCTGGCGAGACCTGACGATTATCTTTAAGACGGTTGCCGTTGTCTTTGGGAGTAAAGACGCCTGCTAAGTGATATCTGCTAAGTGATGCCTGTTGAGTAGAGGTCCGTTCAAGACACATTGACCACAATACATTGACAAACAGAAACGACGTCGTTCCCACAATTTAGGAACGACGTCGTTTTTTTTGCTTAATTTGTATACCGCTAGAATGTTAGGCGGCTATCTCTGACCGCTGTTGATGTTCTGAATGACCTCGGAGTCTGGGAGAAGACGAATCTGATTGAACATGGCTTCTTCTCGAGTATTCATCTCGGCAAGGATGAACTCTAGAGGCAGAACGCCAACGCTAATGGCGGCTCTAGCTTCAGGGTTGCGATCGCCTAGTTCGTTCAAAATTAGATCCAAATCGCTGCGGGAGAAGAACATGGGGAAAGTGGGCTCTCCGTTTTCTTCTACTGAGGCGAGAGAACCGTCTTCAAACTGAGCATAAAAGAGTGGGACGCCGCCTCGATAGTCGGAATTTAGCGCAGCGGCTTGAGTGGCCTCTGATTCTTCTGGGATATACATCAGGCGCAGGGGCTGCTCTGTTCGAGATTGGCTTTCTTTATAAAGCTTTTCGAGACTCGTGAGTTTAACTTGAATACTCGCCGCGAACTCAGGGTTAGCCTCTGCGGCTTTGGCCACAAATCCTTTTGCCTGCTGCTCCGATAAAAAGACATAGAGGCCGGGATCGGAGTTTGCGTCTTGGCCGGTGGGCAGCAGCAGCAGACCCTGCTCTGTGCTCAGGACGTAGGCGGGCACGTTAGTTAACTTAGCCGCAATTTGTTCTTGAGGTAGGGCTAGCGCAGGCAGTACGGCAACCGAGCCGACTAGGCTAGCGCTAACAGCGGCGATCGCTAAAGTACTTGATAGAGCGCGACGAATAAAAGACGTCATAGATACTCCTGATTCTGCAAGGATGGGCAGCTTTATTATGGTTGCCTGCTTTGACATATCTCAAGCAAGTATGGACAATAGCCGGGTTGGCACATTGCAAAGATGTAGACCGTTCAGCTCCGTTAGATGCACTTAGTCAAAGTCAATATGGCTATTAACCTAATCAAGATAAATTTAATCTAGATCAGCTTAAATTGGGTATTCACTCAATTTAAATTTGGATATTAGCTCAATCGGGATGACAGGATTCGAACCTGCGACATCCTGCTCCCAAAGCAGGCGCGCTACCAAGCTGCGCTACATCCCGGCCCCCATAGTACCATGGTGAGCGTTGCTCCAAAAATTCCTTTTCTATTGTTAAAAGTGTCTAATTACTCGATTGGTCTTTTGCCTGGTGTGAGTGCTTCGCAGGCTCAACAACTGTCTGACTTTGGCATCGCCACCACGTTCGATTTGCTGCGGCAGGGTAATAGTTTGCAGCAGCGACAGTCTTTATCGGCGCAGCTAAGTACTCACATTAAGCACATTAATAAGTGGACGGCGCTGGCAAATCTGGCGCGGATTCCGGGAGTGGGCTGCGACTACTGTGGGCTATTGCTTAATGCGGGGGTGAGTACGCCTCAGCAACTGGCGACGATGACGGTGCAGCGGCTGCATCCCCAGCTGCAAAAGCTGCAAATCCAACTTCTGAATCGGGCTGATCTGGCTCCGGGTATCGCTCAGGTGGCAGGGTGGATTCAGGCGGCGCAGCGGATGCGGTGATGGTGGTGAGTTAAAACAGCCGGTATTGGCGTTACTGCTTGCTCCATTCGCGACGCAGCATTGAATAGACTTGATGATCTACGAAGCGATCGTAGAGTCGTTCGGCGTCTCGTAAGGTTCCTTCGTAGATTAGGCCGAGTCTTCTGGCGACGGCTTGACTTTGAATGTTTTGAGATGCGCAGCGAATATCTATACGGTTGAGTTCTAAGACATCGAATCCGTGAGCAAGAACAGCTCTGCACGATCGAGTCATAATACCTTTGTGCTGATAGGTTTGAGCCAACCAATAACCAATACCGCTTAGGCGATTGCTCCACTCAATATAATTTAGACCAACAATTCCTACCACTTTGCCGTCAAATAAAATAGCTAGCGTAAAGCCATTGTTTGCCTGGGCGCGATCGCACGATGTCTGAATAAAAGCTTGACTATCTACTATTGTACGACTGCTATCCAGCCAGGGTAGCCACTCCCGCAGGTATGCACGGTTTACTTCAACTAAATTACAGAGTTCTGAAGCATCTTCGAGCGCTATAGGTCGCAGGTAAACGCGATCTCCGAGCTGACGGGAAAATCCTAGTGCGCCTGGCTGAGATTTTGTCTGAGACTGATCTAAGGGTTCAAAATTGACTTGGCCTGAGAACATGGATTTGCCCTAGTACTCGCCTTGGTAAACCTATTCTGGGTACCAGAACATTCCTTTAATCCCTTCTGGATCAGGCATGAAGCCGATTTGTTTATAGAATTCTACGACGTCCGGGTCGGCGAAGAGCGTGACGTTGCTAATGTCTTCGTTGCGCAGCTTTTTGATCAGCTGCTTCATGAGGGCTTTGCCGAGTCCTTTGCCCTGTAGATCGGGGTGGACAACTACATCCCAAATGGTGGCGTTGAAGGCGTGATCGGAGGTCGCGCGAGAAAAGCCGACTAGCCGCTTTCGGGTGCCTTTTTGTTCCCACATCGTGATGACAAGAAAGCTGTTTTGAATGGCTTTTCGGACTTTACGAATGGGTCTGCGAGACCAGCCGACGGCATCGCACAGTTCTTCTAGCTCGTATAGGTCGATGGTGCGGTCTACGCTAAAGAATATGCGGGTGTTTTCGCTGATTCCTTTGGCTTCCGCGATGACACCGGCAGAGGCCGTTTGCTGAGAAGCTGAAGCCGCGCCGGATGTATTGAACAGGCTTTTCCAGAAACCCATGCAGGCAAAGTAGTGGTGTTCGTCAAGTGGAGCGGAGATTAGTAGCCAGTATATCTCCTGGACGCTCATCTTATAGGCTTAGGCGCATAAACCTAATGAAGCTGATGTAATTCGGGCAACCTAGAGCGCTACCTGTTTATTGGGATGAGATCTTGTTAGCAAGGTCTTGGGATAAGTCTGGGGGTGGCGCACCCCTGCTAATATTTTTGGCTGCTTTTTGACTATGGCATCTGGTTTAGACCCTTCCACGCTAGCCCTGCTCAAACGCTTCAATCGGGCGTTTCCTCAGTTTTATGAGCAGTTTGTGGGCAGTGACATTCAGCTCCAGAATTTGCGCCTGGCTTACCAGCTTTTTAGAACCGAAAAGGCGGTGATTGAGCTGCATTCGGAGGGCGATCGCTCTACGCTGCACTTTGCCTACCGCAATCAATCCTTTTTATTGAGCGACATTTTTGGCGTACTGGCAGCCTACGGTCTAACGATTCATAGCCTCAGCCTGTATGGCCAAATCTATCCGCCGATGCTGGTGTTTGCCAAGCTGGTGGTTTCGCGCGGCGGTAAGGAACTGTCGCCTAAGACGGCTGACAATGTGCGGCGGGCGGTGCGTGAGGCGCTAGCAGGCCGGTTTGAGGTAGAGGACATGCTGAACGTAGAGTTTAACCTGGATGCAGGTTTAGACAAGGTAGAGACTGAGTTCTATGTTGATCCGGTGTTTCATCTGCCGGCGCTGCTCATTGAGGCGGACAACCAGCCAGGGCTGTTTTATAAGGTGATGCACACCATTTGGCAGGAAGATTTGCTGGTGGTGAATGCGAATTTGCTGGTGTGGCGCGGCCGTACGAGGCTGATTTTGTATTTGCTGGGGCCGAATGAGGGCATGATTCCTGAGTATTTGGGTCAGAAGATCGCGGAGGGGGTACGGTATCGGCTGCTGGCAAAATAGAGCTGCTGGCCGGATAGAGATGACAGTCTGCGGAAAAATGGACAGAGTGTAGAGCAAGTTCAGCTTTGTTTTGCCGACTGCTTTACACCGGCTGCTTTACACCGGCTGCTTGATACCGGCTGGCCTTACAATGAAGGCTATGCCGACTGTTACGGATTTGAGCGCGACGCACAGTTACGATTTGGTGGAAGCGGGTTCTGGGGCGCACTTGGGGCGCGATGAGACGCTGGTGTTTGTGCATGGCTGGCTGCTGAGCCGGTCTTACTGGCAGCCTTTGGTTGAGCAGTTGGCGCACGACTATCGCTGCTTGACCTATGACTTGAGAGGGTTTGGCGAGTCGGTTGGCGCACTAGATGACTATTCTGATGATTTGGCGGCCTACAGTTTGGCGGCCTATGCTAAGGATTTGGAGCGGCTGCTCGATTCTTTAGGACTCGATCAGGTTTGGCTGGTAGGTCATTCTTTGGGTGGGAGTATTGCGCTGTGGGCGGCTTCTTTATTTCCGCACCGAATTAAGGGCGTAATTTGTATTAATGCGGGCGGCGGCATCTATATTGACAAGGCGTTTGATAAGTTTCGGACGGCGGGTCAGCAGATGGTGAAGTTTCGCCCGAGTTGGCTGAACCGGGTGCCGCTGCTGCCGCAGGTATTTTCTCGAATGATGGTGGCACGACCGCTGGAGATTCGGTGGGGTCGGCAGCGAATTCAGGATTTTGTGCGGGCTAATCGGTCGGCGGCAAAGGGCGCTTTGTTGGCCTCTACAACGGAAGATGAGGTGAACCAGCTGCCGCTGCTTATGAGCGAGCTGACGCAGCCAGTGCATTTTATTACGGCGAGCCAGGACAAGGTGATGCCGCCGCGTTTTGTACGGTATTTAGCGAGCTTTCATCCGCGCTTTGTGGAAGGCGAGTCGGTGACTGAGCTAGCAGACTGCGGACATATGGCGATGGTTGAGCAGACGGCAGCAGTGGAATCGGTGGTGCGGTTTACGATTGAGCAGAACCGCGACTAAATCGGATTATGGTTGAGCGATATATAGCTGTTGCGTTTCTGTGACCGAGAGCTTTGACTGGCCGCCTAGCGTGAGGGCAGAGCGATCGCCTTTTTCAAAATGCTCTACCGCTGCGCAGGCAATCATGGCGGCGTTGTCTGTGCAGTATTTCATCGGGGGGAAAATTACCTTCAGATGGTTTTGCTCGGCAGCTTGTTGGAGTCCGGCGCGAAGTCCGGTATTGGCAGCAACGCCGCCGCCAACGACGATGGTGTCGAGGCTATAGTCTTGAGCGCAGGCGATCGCTCGCTTGACTAGGGCGCGAACCACTGTGGCTTGGAAGCTAGCGGCAATATCGGCTACGGGCAGATCTTTGTCTGGCAGGTCAGTTTTTAGCTTTTCGGTGAGTCGGAGCACCGCCGTTTTTAGACCGCTGAAGCTGGCATCGTATGGATGAAACCCACCGCCGGGCATTGAGATTTTTCCCTCGGGCAGGGGAAACGCTTTTGGATTGCCGGTTTGAGCGAGGCGATCGATTTCGGGGCCGCCAGGATAGCCTAAGTCCAGCAGTCTGGCGACTTTATCGAAGGCTTCACCGGCCGCGTCGTCGCGGGTTTTGCCCAAGATGTCGTATTCGCCTGGGCCGCGTACGTGGATGAGGCTAGTGTGGCCGCCGGAGACTAGCAGACAAAGGAAGGGCGGCTTGAGCTGGCTATCGGTGAGGTAGGCGGCGTAGATGTGGCCTTCTAGATGGTGAATGCCTAAGAAGGGTTTATTGTGCACCATGGCCAGGGTTTTAGCAGCGGTAATACCGACCATCAGTGCGCCGACAAGACCAGGGGCGCAGGTAGTGGCGATCGCGTCGATGCTGTCCCAAGTCAGGTTGGCTTCGGTAAGAGATTGGGCGATCGCAGTGCCAATGGCGCTTACGTGTTCTCTCGAAGCGACTTCGGGGACAACGCCACCGTACTGCCGATGAATGCTAATTTGCGAGGCGACTACGCTGCTGAGTACCTGGCGGCCCTGCACAATGGCGACTGCTGTCTCGTCGCAGCTAGTTTCTACGGCTAAGACGGTGGCGGGTACTGTCGGCGAGCGGGCAAGTGAGGAAGTAGGCAAGTTGTTCTTTTTGGCTGGCTTTTTTTGGGCTAGGTTCTTTTTGTCTAAATTCTTTTCGGCTAAGTCAGTGCTCATACTGAGTGTTTCTTTCTGTCGTATTTTTCTCTTCAAAGAGATTAAAAGATCTTTCTTTTAGCAGTTAAAGTGCGGCTCTAAACATCTTAGACTGTTATATAGCAACTACTCGCCTCCTACTCACTTCTGAGCCAAGCAGCTTATTTTAGATGTTTTGTTGAGAGAGTGTGTCGGGATGTAAAGCCTACTCAGGCTTTCTTTACGGCGATTCCAAACGGGGAGTATGATTTGCTAAAAGCTGAGCGGGTTTATGTGGGGCTGTGTTTATAACACTTAACCTAAATATAGACTTGCTTATGTCTTTCGTAATAAGAGGAAACTAATATATGCGACGGTTGTTTGCACTGGCTTTAGTTCTCTGCCTCTCTTTCGGATTTGCCTCTCCGGCTTCCGCAGGTATTGCAGGTGACGATGTATCTGGCTTGGTCCCTTGCGGCGAGTCCCCTGCGTTTCAGAAAAGAGCAGCAGCGGCTCCTACCGAGGCTGCTAAGGCCCGGTTCGATTTTTATGCCAACACTAGCCTTCTGTGTGGCCCCGAAGGACTTCCCCACTTGGTTGTCGATGGCGATCTAGCTCACGCCGGTGAGTTTTTGATTCCTAGCGCGCTGTTCTTGCTGATTGCTGGCTGGATTGGTTGGGCGGGTCGTTCTTATGTGATTGCAGTTCGCGCTGACAAGAACACTGAAGAGAAAGAGATCATTATTGATGTGCCCTTGGCCATTAAATGTTCTTTGAACGGCGCCCTGTGGCCTCTGCTCGCGTTTAAGGAAATGACGACGGGCGAGATGTTTGCGAAAAAAGAAGAGATTACGGTCTCTCCTCGCTAGCACCTAGCTGCTTTTTGAGCTGTTCGCTGTGCCTAGGTTTAGCAGACAGGTTTAGCAGACAGCTCAAAGGGTTCATCGGCTTCAGGCTAACTTGCTTTCGTTTAAAACAGTTTGTTTAGGCTCCTAAGGAGGAATATCCATGAGCAGTAATTTATTAAAGTATCTTTCCACGGCTCCCGTGATTGCCACCGTGTGGATGATCATCACCGCTGGCATCATTATCGAGTTCAATCGTTTCTTTCCAGATCTGTTGCTGCATCCATAAGGGCGCAGACGTTGACTGAATTAACTTAACTTGAAAAGTTTGGAGAACTTGTTGAACTAGATATGCCATCTTCATCGCAATTTATTAAGCCCTATGCTGGCGACCCCCAGATAGGCAACCTCGAGACCCCGTTGAACTCTTCGGGTCTGTCTGAGGCATTTTTGAGCAATTTGCCCGCGTACCGTCAGGGACTTTCCCCTCAGCGCCGCGGATTAGAAGTGGGCATGGCTCACGGCTATTTGCTGTACGGCCCTTTTGCTTTGCTTGGCCCCTTGCGCGACACCGATGTGCCTGCGATCGCAGGTTTACTAGCCGCCGTGGGTTTGGTCTTGATTTTGACCGTTTGTCTCTCGCTGTATAGCGGTGCCAACATCGCGCCTGAAGTCTCTCGCAATACGCTGCCGTATCAGCCGCCTGAAGGGCTGAGCACCGACGAAGGTTGGAGTGAGTTTGCGGGTAGCTTCTTGATTGGCGGCATTGGCGGTGCGCTTTTTGCGTATGCGCTGTCTGCTAACTTGCCTGTTATCTTGAATTTGATTGCAGGCGCTAACTAAGTCTTCGCTATGCGATCGCTCAGCTGATTGGGCCTTTGGCCTGGTTCGGCGGTAGCGAGAAAGCAGTGAAAGAATAGTAGAAATCCTCTTCTGGTAAACGCTGGGGGAGGATTTTTTGTGATTTTAGATAGACATATTGAAAGGTCAAAGTCTTCTAAAATGATTGCGGTCAATTGCTAGGCTGTAAAAAACCTGCCGTGATTGATGTTGTTTTCGGTGAATTTATATGGATATTGGCGTTCCAAAAGAAACTAAGGATCAGGAATTTCGGGTGGGTTTAACGCCTGCTAGCGTTGGAGCGCTAACTAGTCGCCGTCATCGGGTTGTGGTGGAAAGCGGCGCTGGGATAGGGGCAGGTTTTGCGGATGAAGACTATGTGCGAGCGGGCGGCGAAATTGCCGATAAGGCGGAGATGGTTTGGGCGCAGGGCATGGTGGTGAAGGTGAAAGAACCTTTGCCGTCTGAGTATGACTATTTGCGGGCCGACCAGCTATTGTTTACCTATTTGCATTTGGCGGCGGGGCGGGCGCTGACGGAGCGGCTGATAGAGAGTGGGGTAAGTGCGATCGCTTATGAAAGCGTAGAGAAAGACGGCACCTTTCCGCTGTTGGCGCCGATGAGCGTGATTGCGGGCCGGCTATCTGTGCAGTTTGGGGCGCGATATTTGGAGAAACAGCAGGGCGGTCGGGGCGTTTTGCTAGGCGGCGTGCCGGGTGTGAGCGCGGGCAAAGTGACTATTTTGGGTGGTGGCGTGGTTGGCACCGAGGCCGCGAAGATGGCGGTGGGACTAGGCGCACAGGTCAGCATTATTGACATTAGCGTGGAGCGGCTGAGCTATTTGGAGACGCTGTTTGGCTCGCGGGTGAATCTGTTGTATAGCACTGAGGATAGTATTGCAACGGCGGTGGCGGATAGCGATTTGTTGGTGGGGGCGGTTTTGGTGCCGGGTCGCAGAGCGCCGACATTGGTGACAAAAGCAATGGTTGAGACGATGCGGGCCGGGTCGGTGATTGTGGATGTAGCGGTTGATCAAGGCGGGTGCATTGAGACGCTGCGGGTAACTTCTCACAGTGAGCCAACTTATGAAGCGCTAGGTGTGGTTCACTATGGGGTGCCGAATATGCCGGGGGCGGTTCCCTGGACGGCGACGCAGGCGTTGAATAACAGTACGCTGCCCTATGTTTTGCAGTTGGCTAGCTCAGGGTTGAATTGCGTATATGAGGAGTCTGCGGTTTGTCAGGGGCTTTTGAGTGCGCTAAATGTGAGAGATCATCAGCTTGTTCATCCGGCGGTGAGGGCGGCTTTTCCCGATTTATAGACGCGATTTATAGATGCGATTTATAGACGTATGGGAGGCAGGCTAGCTATTGGGCTAGGGCGGCTATGGTTTTGTTGTATTGCTGCAAGATGTCTTGGCGGTCGTTTTCTTCGGGAATGCTGTCTGGGTTTTGGCCGCCTCGCTGAATCATGTCTGCCTGGCGGCGGAGCGATCGCTTTTGCTGCTGGGTGTGGCACTGTTCGCCAATTCTTTCGATTGCTTCTAATAGCCGAAGGGTGACTGAGACATCGGTTTGTCCGTATTGTCTGATTTGGTCGAAGGCGGCTCTGATCATGGCGTCGAAGGTGACCGGGTTGATAATCAGACGAAGCTGGCGATCGTCATCGAAGCGGTAGATGGACTGGGGTGCTTTTTGAGCAATTTGGCAAAGCAGCATGGTTAGGCGATCGATGCAGCGAATGGCGGTGAAGGGATCGTTGACGGCAGGAGAGATGGCTCTAATGGCGATTTCTACTAGCTGCTTGATTGGAAATTCTAGGTCGCTCTCAGGCTTGCGCTGATTGCCGCAGGTAAACGTTTTGTTGATGTCTATATCTAGTCCTGGATTTAGTCCTGGTGAAGCGGCTATTTTGGCTCCTTTCTCGCTGTAGGCGTAGAGGAGCCTGCTGTTTTCGACGGCGAACTGTCCGGGGCGGTAGAGCAGTTTTAAGATGAGGTGATGTTGAGCGGCGATCGCACATAGGGCGTCGTAGTTTATCTGTTGGATGTAGCCGCTGCGGTGGGAGGGAAGGGCGATCGCCTTTTCTTCGAAGTCAGCGGGGATCTCTTGTATTTGTCTAGTCTGGTCTGCTGGCCTAGCGTTCGTTTGCCTCGTCTTTTTTTTGTTTATCTACTTTTGGAAGAATTTTGTGAATGCTGCTTTCTGAGTCGTGACCGATTCTGGCGATGAGGTTGTCGGCATGGACAATTTCAGCAATATGGTGAACGAAATAAATAATGATAAACGTACTGATAATCGCTAGTAGAAATCCAACAAAGACAGAGATTTGCGGCGTGAAGCTAATGTCCTTTGAGTCTTCTATGGCCCATAGGATAGCTAGCTCGTAGATAAAGGTGGCTCCGCAAACGCCTAGCGTGAATTGGTTGACGCGATCGTGCATGAAGTCGCGCAGCATTCTTGGGCCAAACTGACCTGATGCAAGCTGTATCGCCACAATGACGATTGAGAAGATGGAGCCTGTTACGGTGAGAATTGAGGTGGCGATCGCGCTTAATAGCGTTCCTGCACTCTGCGTTCCCTTTGGAAATAGAGCGCCTAGCACTTCAATGCCTTCAAGCTGTACATTTCTATCGATTGTGATGAGTACTGCTGCTAGTAGCAGTGCCAATAAAATCATTAGCATTGGCACAAACCAAAAGCTGGTGCGCAAAGAGTCCCATAGCTTGCTCAAACTTGATACCTTCTTCTACTTACTTTGGCTTATTGTCTAGCAAACGTGCGATCGCTCCTTTCAGTCTTTTGCTATAGGTTAAGCAGCTTTGCCGCAGCTAAACGGAGCAGAAGGAAAACTGGCGACTGCACAGATGAGTTCTGTATCTTTGTCAACCTACTCCAAGAGTAGTTTTGTCAGTATAGTTTTATACATAATGATATGTCCAAAGATGTTCTGTTGTATATCCGTAGATAGCTGCTTTGAATTGAGCGTTCAACTTAAATAGTCCAGTACCGCAATCTGTATCGCTAGGTTGAACCTAAATCTGCCTTTTAAAGAGGTTGAGTGTTGTTCTAAATTGATTCGCTAAGCAGCAGCGCTTGCTTTCTCTTGATTTCAAGGCTGTACGTTCAAGGTTGTACCTTCAAGACTTTGCTCTTAAGACTTTGCTCTTAAGACTTTGCTCTTAAGACTTACTCTCAAAATTTCGTTCTTAAAACTATGGTAAACGGGCCTTTGGCCTGTTGATTACTGGGACTTTATATGGCTCAATTCTGGACTCTAATTGGCTTTATTGCGATGACAGCGGGCGCAATTTTCTTTGGCTTTAAAGCTGCTAGCGCCGACAGCGAACGATGGCGTATTTTGCTGACGCTAAACTTTTTTATTGCTGCGATCGCTTCTGTTTTGTATCTGGTTATTTTGACTGGGCAAGGCGAGGCTGTATTTAACGACCACAATTCTTACTGGGTGAGATACGTTACCTGGACGCTTTCCACACCTTTGTTGTTGTTGGAGCTTTCGCACTTAGGCCGTACTCGTCGTTCTACGATTGGTGGATTGTTAGGTGCTAATGCGCTAATGTTGGCAACTGGATTTTTAGCTGATATCTATCCTAAGCCACACAACATTACCTGGTACTTTGTGAGCTGCGGCGCCTATCTAGGCGTTGCCTGGCTTCTTCTATCTGCTTATCGCGCGGAGGCTGAGCGCAATCATCCTGGCAAAGTGGGTAAAGACTCCTTCCAGCGTTTGCTGACGGTGCATCTCGTACTTTGGACGGCCTATCCAATTGTTTGGATTTTGGCGGATACTGGCATCGACGCTATTAGCGATGGCGTAGAGGCTATGCTTTACACGATTTTGGATGTTACCTCTAAGATTGGGTTTGGTTTGCTCTCGATCAATACGATGAAAAAGCTGGAGAAGTTTCCTATCTGGGCTGAAGAAGATAATGTTTCTTCGATACCAGTACCGACTTCCCCTAATTTGGGAAACCCAGGTATGGGCGGAATTTCAGGGCAAGGTACTCTATAAATGTTGAGATAGCTTTGACAGAAAGCTAAAAAGCCCGAGCCGTTTCTACTATGAGACAGCTCGGGCTTTTAGATTTTTCGCTGTACGTTTTGTTGTTATATGTAGGTTGCCGTGATGGTACCGACTTTTATACGATCTTTTCGCCATTTACTGCGATCGCCTTTATCTTATCGAGTCGAATGATCGTACCGTCTTTCAGCTTGCAGTAGTCTGCGCCGCTGTCTGCGTAGATATCAACAATCTCACTTTCTACCTCGCTCTCTGTATCCGTACTCCCGTCCGCTTCTCCTTGATAGGTGATGTTAGCTGTGCGGTGAAGGGTGGCGATCGCCTCTAGTTTGTCTTGAAGGGCGCAGTCAACCGGTTTGTAATCGCTCATGTGTTGGCTCCAATCTGCTGATGAACGGCCTGGATCTAACGAAGGGCCTTTAGATTTTAGATGGTTGCACAGCGCAGCGATTCTAAACTCTTTCGGAGGAAAGACATTCTTGTTGTCTTGTCTCCTTTTAGTTTTGGGTGCTGATGGTGAGTACCTGTGGTGGCGTGGCGTCGGGTGGATAGAGAAACTGCATGTTGACATCTCGCTGTTCGCCGGGGGCCAGGGTGAGTTCTACAAGTGGTTCTCCCTGCTGGCCTCGGTTTTGCACTAGGTAGGTATAGTAGGCGCGCGATCGCCCATCGTCTTCTTTGTAGATGAATAAAACAGTGCCGCGAAAGAATACGCGAGATTCTGGCTTGGCGTAGAACTGAAGGGCGTCTTTGAGTGAATCGTTTTGTAGGGGGGTTTGCACGGAAAGGGCAACTGATTGCGGGCTGCTGGTGTTATTGACCAGCGGCATGGTGAGATTGTACTCCACGCCGTAGTTGCCGTTGGCGAGATAAGCTGTGTCGCGATAGCGTTGGTTAATGGGTGCGCTTTGAATCTGGCCGGTGCCGAAGGTATTGCGCTCTAGCGTGCTGAGACCATAGGAAATTTGCTCGCCAGGAGCTGGAATAGAAAGCTGGTTGCTGCGGCTGTCTGTGAGGGTGGCTTTCCACTGCGAGCCTTGAACAATGCCCGAAACGCGACCGTAGCGAAAGGGCGTTTCTCGGCTGCCTGGACGGCTAGGCGGCTGGTCTCTGGGCGTGGCTAGCTGACCGTTTTTGAGCACCTGTTTCCAGTCTTCTAAGGTGGGAACGTACTCTTTGCCGCTTCTTTGGGGGGCGTGCATGGCTAGGCTAGCGACGTAGACTGGGCCGCTGCTGTCGAGCCGTATAAGGGTAGAGCGGCCATTGAGCCTGGCGCCTTCGCCGGAGCTGGCGCTATTGGGGGAGGGGGTCAGTTCGCTGCCGGGTGCGAGTGTGCCATCGGTTGGCACGTTTAGACGGCGTAGGGGGATAGGGGCATTGAGGAGTAAGTAGCTTTCTTTGGCAGGAATAGTGACTTGGCCAGGCAAAGAGGCTTGGCGGCGACCGCGCAGCACTTCGTTCATAACTCGGCTACCGGGGCCGGAGAAGTTGTTGCTGTACAGGTTTGAACTGTTGGAGCTGATTTCGTTCCAGGGCGACTCTTGGCTGATGTAGGATGCGCCGTTGCGTATGGTGAGGGTAATGGGGCGATCGCCTGGATTGTGCACCATAATGCCTTCGTAGATGGTGCGGGTGTCGCGGTCGTCGATGCCGCGAGCGACGTGGTGAGAGAAGATTTCGAAGCGACCGTTAAAGGTGTAGTCGAGGTGGGCGTCTGGATCGCTTTTTCCTCTTTTGGGGAAGGTGGAGAGCAGGATACCGTTGCCTTTGATAATCTCGGGGCTGTTGCTGTTGAAGACAGGAACGTTGTTGAGGCTGCCGGGGAGCGATCGCACTTCTTGCGGCACTGTGATGAGGTTGCCGCTGGCCTGAGCAAGGGTTTGGTCTAGCGCTATTGGGCCAGCGTTCGGGACAGAGTCTATTAGCTCTGTTGGCAAAGGCTCTGCTGCTGGCGACACGACTTCGGCGAGGGGCGCTGTGACCAAAGAGAGAAGGGTAAATAGCAAAAGCATCGGAGAGAGAAACCTAAGTGTTGGGGCTCTAGAAAGGCGCTTTGCAGGACTAAATCTGCGCGACCTATGTAAATGCTGTAGGAAGGCGGTAACAAATTGAACAGACTAGACAATATCACCGTGGTAAGGCGCTCGCAATCGACAGTGGACAGTTTGAGTTTGCAAGGTTCTGTTTATTGCCTTACAGGCGTTTCGGCCAATAGCCCGGTGAGGCTGTCTTCGAGCACTTTGCGAACTAAGGCAACTGAACCTGGCTGTGGCAACATCCCATCGAGTATCAGCATAGAAAGTCCGTGAGCTAAGGCCCAGCGGCCAGTGGCTATTTGCTGGGGGTCTCCGGCGCTGAGTACACCTGCCGCTTGAGCTGTGGCGATCGCTTCAACGAGAATATTGAACGTGCCGCTAGCCGTTATCGCTAGGCTGCTGCTGGCGTCGTATTCTGACGGGGAGCACTTGAACATAACTCGAAAGTGCGCGGGATGCTCTAGCGCGTAGCGGACGTAGGCTTCTCCAGTGGCTATCAGGCTTTCTAGGGGGTCGGCATTGGACTGAGCGATCGCATCTTTTAGGTATTGACCAAAGGTAATAAAGCCTTCTTCGGCAACTGCAGCTAGCAGGGCGGCTTTGTCTGCAAAGTGGCGATAGGGCGCAGTGTGGGAGACTCCTGCTTGCCTGGCGACTGCTCGCAGCGACAGGCTCTCAACGTCTTTTGTTTTGAGCAGTACTAAGGCGGCTTCTAAAAGTGCCTGACGCAGATCTCCATGATGGTAGGTGTGTTTGGCCATAAGACGCTGCGATTAAGAGGAAAACTGGCTGTTTGGAAATCTTCTTAGCGTAGAGTACCTGACTTCTTTTTCGCAATTTCTTGGCTGGTTAGACCCGGAGAGTTGACAGCGTAAACATAGTCGCGCTACGCTCAAGTTGACAGCGTAAACATCTGGCGCTGAGTCTGTTCTGTTTTGTTTGAATTGTTAACTTGGCAAGTAACTGGCGAATAACTGGCGAAGAAAATGAACAATGTTTTTCCGGGCCGATACACGGCTAATGCTTCAGAGCCTTTTGTTGTTTTTCTAATTGGTTTTCGAGTTAATCGTTTTTGGGCAATAAAGAAGTGGTTACCCGTTGCGCGGGCAATGGGGCCGATGTTAAAAACGCTGTCTCAGCATCCCGAAAAGGGGCTGTTAGGCGTAGAAACTTTTGGCCGCGTTTGGCCGATTGAAACCTGTATGATTTCGTACTGGCGCTCGTTTGAAGATCTGACGCGATTTGCTCGCGATAATGACGATCCTCACTGGGCGGCCTGGCAGGACTTTATGCGAGAGGTTGGATCAGATGGGAGCGTGGGCATTTGGCACGAGACTTATCGGATTGACCCAGCTAACTATGAGTGCATTTATGGCAACATGCCTGCTTTTGGGCTAGGTGCCGCGACTGCCCACATGCCTATTTCACAGAAAACGCAGACGGCTCGTAGCCGAATGACTTCGGCAAGCTAATGGTAGTAGAACTCGGTGGGTAGCCCCTGGTAGCGGATTGAATTAGGACTAAGCGACAGATCTTTTGGTAGGTTTGAAGAACTGTTGCTCGGTTGATTTAGCGAATGCGTGATTTTCACTTTCCGGGGCGATCGCCTGCCTATAGCAATCGGGGTATGGCCGCAACGTCTCATCCGCTGGCAACGCTGACGGCAGTAGATATATTGCGAGCAGGCGGAAATGCGGTGGATGCAGCGATCGCAGCTTCTACCGTGCTGTGCGTGGTAGAGCCGCAGGCTACCGGGATTGGTGGGGACTGCTTTGCCCTGTACGCCCCGGCGGATGCGGCGGATGTTGTGGCGCTAAACGGATCGGGTAAGGCTCCCTCTGGGGCGGATTTGGACTGGTATTTGGGCCAGGGGATGAAGCAGATTTCGCTGCAAAGTCCGCATTCGGTGACGATTCCGGGGGCGGTAGATGCCTGGTGGACGCTGCACAGTTCGCATGGCCGCAAGCCCTGGGCTGAGCTGTTTGAGTCGGCTATTCGGCTGGCGAAGGAGGGCTATACGGTGTATCCGAGGGTGGCGGCTGACTGGGGACAACTGGCGAAGAAGCTGCGGGCGACGGAGAATGCGACGCGGATGCTGCTAGTGAATGGGCAAGCGCCTCAAGCGGGCGATCGCCATCGACAGCCGGAGCTAGGGGCGACGCTAGAGAAAATCGCTGAGCAGGGGCGAGACGGGTTTTATCAGGGGGCCGTGGCTGAAGATATTGTGGGGTATTTGCGATCGCTGGGCGGCTTCCACAGCCTGGAAGATTTTGCTGCGCCACAGGCTGAATACGTGACGCCTATTTCTACTCAGTACCGGGGCTATGACGTGGTGGAGTGTCCGCCGAACGGCCAGGGGCTAACGGCGCTGATGATGCTAAATATTCTCTCGGGGTTTGACCTGACTGATTTTGCGCCGATGAGCGCGCAGCGGCTGCATTTGGAGTGTGAGGCGGCGCGGTTGGCTTACGGGGTGCGCGATCGCTTTGTGGCCGACCCTGACCAGGCTGATATTCCGATAGAAGACTTGCTGTCTGAGGACTATGCGGCGCAGCTAAGAGCCAAGATTAGCCTAGATGTGGTAATGCCGCCTTTAGCCGACTCCGATTTTCCGACGCATCCGGATACGGTTTACTTATGCGTAGTAGACGAAGAAGGCAACGCGATTAGCTTCATTAATTCTGTTTTTCATGGGTTTGGCAGCGGCTTGGTGAGTCCGAAAACCGGGGTAGTTTTGCAAAACCGGGGGGCGGGATTTACGTTGGAGAAGGGGCATCGGAATGCGATCGCGCCTAACAAGCGTCCGCTGCATACCATCATTCCTGGAATGCTGATGAAAGCGGGCCGCGCAGTGATGCCATTTGGCGTGATGGGCGGTCAGTATCAGCCGACAGGCCATGCGCACTTTTTGACAAATCTGTTGGACTACCGAATGGATGTGCAAGCCGCGCTCGATTTTCCCCGTGTGTTTCACGATGGGAAAACCTGCCAGGTGGAGAAAGGCGTATCCGATTCGGTGAAGGCTGCTCTGAGCGCCCTCGGACATCAGGTTGTTCCTGTGGTGAATCCTCATGGCGGCGGGCAGGCGATTTGGATCAGTGAAGACGGTGGCCTAGTAGGTGGCTCCGATCCGCGCAAGGACGGCTGCGCTTTAGGCTATGAATAATCGAGAACCTTTGAGTATGGACTGGTATTGGAGAGAATTTGGGGCACTGTCGAATGAGCAGGTGTACGACATTTTGGCGGTGCGTCAGCAGGTGTTTGTTTTAGAACAGAAGTGTCTGTATTTGGACGTGGATGGACGCGACTCGGCGGCGCTGCATCTGTTTGGCTGCAATAATTCTGATGAGATTATGGCGTATGCTCGCCTGCTGCCGCCGAATACGAGGTACGCGGAGCCTTCGATTGGCCGAGTGCTAGTGGTGGAAGCGGCTAGAGGTGCAGGGTTGGGCCGAGAGCTAATTCAACGGTGTTTGGAGAAGTGCGAGCTGGCTTATACAGGCCATTCGGTAAAAATTTCTGCTCAGGTTTATTTAAAAGATTTTTATCAGAGCTTTGGGTTCGAGGTGGTTGGCGAGCCTTACGATGATGGCGGAATTCCTCATGTCGGGATGGTTCGCTATGCTCCTTAATGGTGCGAGTAAGATGAAAGCGAGATTGGGGGGCTTTCCCACCTTTCTCAATGGCCGTAGCGTGACTTCTTTGAGCGGCCTGAAGCTGATTTTGGGTGAAGTACACTGCACCTAATGCTTGGTAAGGCCCAGCGGCTTCCGGGTTGAGCGATATTGCCCGGCTATAAGCGGAAATAGCCTCTTCAGTCCATCTTAACTTTTGACAGCTTTCTCTCCGAGCCATGTAAAAAGAGAGATTTTTTGAATTTTCAGGCTCGTCTTTTTTTTGAGAGATTTGACCGAGCCTAAAGCGTACTCAGGGCGCTTTGCTTCCTAGCTCAGCGGCTTTCTCGTAGCTGCTTTTGGCAGAATCGTAACCTTTGCTCAGAGAAATGGATGCTGCCTTTCTGCTCCTGGGCATTTACATTAGTAGGTTCTATCTCTGTTGCCCTGGTACACAGCAACAGCGCGGCTTTCAGTCGTCTTTGTTTTACATGCGCTTTGGCCTGCTGTAGACAACCTGCAACCGTCTCGATAGTGGTTAAGTCCACAGCTATTAGCTCCTAATAGATTGCAGCGCCTCGCGAGCCTTACTATGCTCTGGATTGAGCGCTAAAGTTTTCTCGTAGCTAGCCGCTGCTTGCTCGATGTCAGACTGCTGGGCTTTGGCGATGCCTAAGTGATAGTGGAATTGGGGATTTTTAGGATTTAGGGCGATCGCCTGTTGATAGTAGTCTACAGCCTGCTCTAGATCCTTTTGTTGTTGAGCAATGCGACCCATTTTGAAGCGTACCCAAGGTGCCTGACTGCCTAGCTCTATTGCCTTCTGGTAATAGTTTGCAGCCGGACGGAGGCGACCTTGAGCAAATTTCACATCGCCTAGTAGCTGGTGTGCTTGAAAGCTGCTTTTGTTGAGGGCGATCGCCTGCTGATAAGCGGCGGCAGCTGCTTCTAGCAGAGACTTTTGGAAGTAGGTTTGTCCGCAAGCTATATGGAACGCTGGGTTCTCGGGGTTTAGGGCGATCGCCTCCTCAAAATACTGGATGGCTTCGTCATATTGCTGCTGCTGCTGAGCGATTCGTCCCAACCGAAAGCGCAGCCACGGAGCCTGGCTCCCTAATTCGGCTGCTTTTTTATAGCTACCCTCAGCAAACTGGAACTGTTGTTGCGTAAACTGTACGTTTCCTAATGCTTGGTAAGCCCTAAAGTCTTCTGGGTCTAGCCGAATAACATAGTCGTAAGAGGCGAGGGCATCGTCTAACCGATTTTGCACGACGGCAATTTGACCTAGCTGGAGGTGAAGAAAGGCGTTCTCCGGGTCGATTCTGACTGCGCTGATATAGCTGTCGAGTGCTTGATCGTAGTCCTGCTGGGTAAAATACAGGCTGCCTAAGCCTTGATAAGCATCTAGGTTGTTGTTATCGAGTTCTATAGCTCGATGATATAAGGAGAGAGCCTGTTTGCGATCTTTTGCCTGCTCAGCTTGTCTCGCCTGTTGAATACAGTCTGAGATATTTTCTATGCTAGTAGCGAATTCCATAAGCCTCTATTTTTAATCTTTTTAATGTGCAAATCTCAACAGCTATTTACGTGATAAGCGGATGCTGATATTTATCAATCATTCTAGATACAAATGGCTTCTTCTCTTGAATAGTTGTTATGATGTTCGATCTATCCATTTGATTGTAAAGTCTGTAGAACTGATCGATAATTTTAGCCTGAGCGTACTGCTTACTATCCACTGTCCAATAGGTTTCAAAATCCTCTTCAAACCTTAGCCCTAGACTATGATAGGTGCTTCTGTATATGGGAGTAATGATTGCGTCCAAATATCCCCGCTGCGAAGAAGTATCATATGCAATCTGTTCTATACTTAGTCGTTCGATAATCTGATTGCTAATAAATTCAAATATTTTTCTAGTGGGATGGTTGAACTGATTAAACAGCTTTTTATCCCTAAAATTTTCTTCTATGTAGTTTGATATGGAAATATCTAGCTGTTCTTGCCGCTCTCGTCGCTTTAAGTTGTCTAAGGATTTTTCGAATAAAGATTTGCTTAGCTCCGGCGAATAAAGATCTTCTGACTGAAGCATTTCGAAGCAATCTGAAGCGCCGATGCCTTTGCAGTAGGCATATGCAATACAATAGTCATGAACTAGATTCAGAACTCCTTTAAGGCCATTCATCGAACTTAAGTGAGGAAAATAGCCATCGAAGTAGAGTGAAGGGATAGAAATTAGTTTGGCATCTCGCTTAGCGTGCTTCAGGACGCTCTGGCTAGATAGCTCACTGGGTCTACCTCGATTCGAAATTGCTTGATAGACGATGACATCAGCAGTAGAAATAGTCTTGATGACGCTTGGAACATGCGCGGCTTTTAGATTTTGAATAGGCTCAATTTTTTCCCAGTAGTAGCTGTCTGCAAAGGCGCTGTTCTCCTGTAAGGTTTTTGCGATCGCAATACCCTGGCAGTTGGCGTAAAAGGTGATTTTTTTAGACATGACCTATACAACCTTTGCTGGAAGCATCTTTCTCAATCGTTCTATCTCGCCTTGTGCCGTCTTGAGCGCCTTCTTCGTTTTGTCTAACTCCTGCTCCAACGGGCTGCTGATATGGCTCTTAGCAATGAGTGGAATGCTTCGCATCTGACTGTTTCTGCTCGCATCTGTTCTAATTTGCGTGTCAATTTTCTGCAAGGTTACAAAGAACTCACATCCGCTCGTTGGATAAAATGCGTCCACTCTAAAATCTAGTAGGTCGATCTTTATCAGTGCCTTGAATAGTTCAAGAATAGAGTATGGAGTAAATACCCAGCAGTGAGAATCGTAATAGATATCTGCTTCGTACGCGTCACGAGTAACTTGTAAGGCGTGGGGTAGACTGAAGATTTTTACCAGCTTACTGTCATCTTCTACCTCTTCTGTCCAAGATATTCGGCGCTCGTATGAAACAGCATATGCCTTACTTTCGAAGATCGCTCCAGGAGAAGGTTTAACCGCTCTTCTCATATAAGCATCTACAACGTCAGAAATCGCTGTTTCAGGGCGGAAGTAATCGAAGCATTTGGTTTTGTCTGGGAGTGCTAAAGATAGATAGCCTCCTGTTTTCAACGTACCACTGACTTCATTTAGCCATCCCACCATATCGGGGACATGCTCAAGTACATGAGAAGCAATCACATAGTCAAAAGGAAATTCGCTTTCGACTATTTTGTCTAGCCGAGTATTGCCCCATACGTAGTCTACTTCCACCATCAGGTCAGGATTTCGACGCTTGCAAGTCCGCTTTAGCTCCTCTGTTGTGGTGTAGTCAACGTATTTAATGTTGCCCATCTCACGAGTCACCATAGGTCTATCTAAAGCCCCTATCTCAAGACCTTTTTGAACCATAGGCTTTATACGGCTTAGTATTTTCTGTCTTCTATTCACTGCAAAATACTCCAAACTGACAAAGAGCTGAAATAGACAACTAAAGAGCGGTTATATTCACATGACTTAGCGCATCAGACTTTGACTAGGCTCGAAAATCTCTGTTTGGCAAACTTATAAATTTCAATATCTACTCCGTTGTAATCTTCTATAAAGCGTTTAATCTGCTTGTTGCCTGCTAACGTGTCTGGCTTTAATCGATAGTTGACGTTTCTATTCTTCTTATGGAGGCTGAAGTCTGCGCTGCAGTTGCTTTTATCTATAAACGTCCGAACGCTATCTTCGTACTCTTCAGTAATGCCGAGAAAGTCTAGTTGCGAAAGATTTTTAATAGCAGCCTCCGTACTGACCTGATTTTTCTCATTGCGAAAATACTTGGCCTGGTTATTTTGAAAAAGACCTGCATGTTTTTCTAAGGCGAATATCAGCTGGTCGGGCTCGTTGAGATCTAGCGATCGCAGTTCTAAGGTCATGTCCTGAATAATCTTAGGATGGCCTTTAAAGAATTTCTCGCTGACATCAAAAATATGAATTACCCAGTTGACGTGAGAAATCAGCTGTTTGAGCGGGTCGCGCAAGAAAGTCATCATAAAATAGTCCTTTCTGTTGAAACCATTAGCTGAAAAATCACTGTAGTTCAAGTGGCCAGAGATATACTCAAACTCCTTTATTTTATCTAAACTGCTGAATTCTCTGCTGGCCGCGTCAATATATTTTTCACAGTGGGCTTCTCCTTTAAAGTTATCTGCTAGAAAAGCATTAAAAGACGATCCAGCCGTCTTGGGTACATGAATAAAAAACAGCTTCTTTTTCATCTTTTTACCTTTCAAGTAATAAATATATTTGGGATCTTAGTCTATGTTTCAAAAACGCGATAGCTTTTAGAGAAGCCTATCATTAGGTTATTTAAGCTCCGATGTCAGTGCAATATAATCCTACCGACCTCTATACAATCGTTATTTACAAATGCTTTTATTTCAATTTTTGGATAGGTCCGATCTATCACTTTTGCTAAGAGCTGAGTTTTAAACCCGCAGCTTCTATCTTTAACTTTTTCAGGATGAGCTTTTTCTACATCTATTCGAGGAATGTTGACTGCTATCTTTTCCAAAATAGCGCCGTTTTGAAAAAGTCCAATGAACTTGATCGGATGTGGCCCGACGATCCAGCCAGCTAATGTAATTTCCTCGACAGCAGTGCAGGGACTAGGCGAATCAACGCATAGTTTCGATACTAGATGAATGTGTTTATAAATATCTACCACAACCGACTTGACTGAAACTAGCGGTTTCCTAGCAATAAATTGACGATTGTTTTCTAAACTTCTCTCTTTGACAACGCTAGTTAGATCTAGTCTGCTGCTGTGGGTAAGTTCCTTTACCGGTGTAGTTACAGAAAAGCTGCCTATTCGTACTGACTTACCGTTCGATAATCCTACTTCCACGTGCAATTTAGTCCCTGATGAAAAACCTAAAATACTAAGCTGGAGTTGAAAACCAGAAAGAAGAGAGAATTCTGAGTTAGGATAAGCTGCTAGAACGTCTGCTCGCTTCTGCATAAGGGACGTTTCGCTAATGACAAGACCGTTTGAAGTAATGGCTACTGTCTCGATGGCTGAAGTTTGACCGATGACCCATCCTGAAACCTGTATTATGGCAGTGCATTTTCCTATCCTAGGAAGATCAAGGCAGCTTTTTAAGATGTGGCTGCTGTGGTTTTCCGGCTGTTCAATGGCTGATATCTCACCGTACGGAACTGCCTTTATGGAATAGTCCTCTTTCTGTCTTGTTAGATGAGGGCTATAGCAAGGATCATTTGCAATTACGCTACCCCATCTGTCTCTTAAAATGCTCGCTTCTCTCTGCAAACGCTGCGTTTTTTCAGGCGTATCTTCGTAGCCTCGGCTTTTGGATTCGTAGTGGTACAGCTCCACATGGGGAAGCCAAACGTTGTTGTAGCCAGCGTCCTGAATTCTAATGCATAGCTCAACATCGTTAAACGCAACGCTTAGAGCTTCTTCAAACCCGCCTACAGATTCGAATACCTCTTTGCGGCACATCAAGCAGGCCGCGGTAACCGCAGAATAGTTGTTAACGGCGATAAGCTGGCCCACATAGCCATAGCTGTCGCGGGGGAAATGTCGATGGCTGTGTCCTGCCGCGTCGCCGATACCTAAAACAACGCCACCATGCTGGAGCGTATCGTCTTCGTAGTACAGTTTGGCCCCAACCGCGCCGATGCTTGAGCGCTGTGCCTGCTCGACCATGCCCTCTATCCAGTCGGGTGTGATAATTTCTGTATCGTTGTTGAGGAATAAGAAGAAGTCACCGCTGGCTTGACTAGCTGCATAGTTGTTGATGCTAGAGTAATTGAAGGGTACATCGTACAAAATGTGCTTAAATTTCTTGGGTTCTTTTTCTTTCCAGCCCTGAATAATGTTTAGGCTTTCGGGTTCATCGCTGCCATTATCTAGTAGAACAACTTCGTAATTAGGATAAGTCGTTTTTTCGAAGATGGATTTCAGGCAAACGTCGAGCATTTGTCCTAAGTTGCGAGTGGGAATGATGATGCTAACGAGTTTGTATTCTTGAATTTCGTAGCGAGGAATGTATATTCCTGGTATAAGCTTGCTCATCTCTATACGACCTGGTTCACCCCGACGAACCAGCGCTTCTTCTAGCGCTTTAACAGCCGCTTCATAGGCGTAAGGCTTGGCTTCAGCGCCGCTGGTTACCGACGATTCTATTACTCGCCAGTGATACAAGATTTTGGGGATATGAAAGATATTTTGAGTTTTTTCGGTGAAGCGAAGTACCAAGTCGTAGTCCTGACTACCTTCCATGCCTATTCGAAATCCGCCGATTTCTTCGAAGATTTGCCGACGGTAAATGCCAAAGTGGCAGATATACATGCGCGATAAAAAGGTGTCTGGACTCCAGTCTGGCTTGAAGTAAGGTTCTGTTCGTTCTCCGATGAGCGATCGCTTATCTTCGTCGGAATAAATCATATCGGCTTCTGGATGCCGATTAATTAAAGCGACTACTTCGTACAGCGCATGAGGTGTGAGTTCATCGTCATGATCCAACAGACCAATGTATTCGCCCGTGGCTACTTTCATCGCTGAGTTAGACGCTGCCGAAATATGTCCGTTCTGCTGGCAAAAGACTAGCTTGATGCGACTGTCTAGCCGAGCGTATTCTTCGAGTACGGGTTTGACATGGGAGGCAGTAGAGCAGTCGTCGGCCAAACAAAGCTCCCAGTATGGATAAATTTGATCGAGCACGGACTGAATCATCTCTCGTAGAACGGGTTCTGGGGGATTGTAAATGGGCACCAGGATACTTATAGTTGGCTTGTGCTTGAAGCTCACTATTTTTGCAGGCATCAAGGCTAATTCTTCTAGGCTGGGTGCGCTTTCCGTTACCCATGCTGCGTAGTCGGCAGGGATGACGACGGGCTCATAGAATGCTCGTTCTAGCCTTGTTCTGCGGGCGATTGCAACTTCTAGCTTTTGCTCTATTACTTCAGTTTTTGTATGGTCTGAGCCGATTAAATCTAGCGCCGTTCGGTAGTGGCTAATGGCGTCATTCAAGAAGCTGTAGCGATAAAAGGCATCGGCAAGTTCTACATGCAAAATGGGATTGTGAAAGTCAGTAGAGAGTGCCTCTAGAGGATGGCGAATGGCGGCGGGCTGTCGCTGTTGTTGCTGAGCGATCGCCTGGTTCAATCTATTGGCAACATGATGCAGATTAGGATTTAATGCCAGTGCTTTTTGGTAAGCCGCGACTGCTTCAGCCCATCTTTCGAGGTGAGTAAAGGCGTTGCCTAAGTCATAGTGCGCTAGATAAAAATCAGCGTTGAGATTGATAGATCGCTGATATGCCGCTGTTGCTGCTTCCCAGCGTTTTTCAGTAGATAGCTGCTGACCGGCCTGGTAGTGAAATTGAAACGACTCTGCTTTAGTGTCAGATTTAAGGCTGCTTTCTAGAATCAACCGTTCTTCAGCGCCGATGTTGGTCAGTTCTGCTGGCGAGTTGGAACTGTGCTCGTCTTTTGCTGATGCGATCTGATTTACTAAATGGCTTACAAGCTCGTTTTGAGGATCTATTTCAAGCGCTTGCCGACACAGATTTTCCGCTTCGGTATAGTTTGAAAGCTCAAATAAAACGGTAGCTAAATGGTAGTAAGCTGCAAAGTTTTGAGGGTCGGCTGCGATCGCTTTGCGAAACATTGAAATTGCTGGCTTTTCTTGTCCTAATCGGTATAGGACCCGACTTAAATTAATGCGAACCCAGCAGTCTTCAGGTTCTAATTCAACTGCTCTTTGATAGGCAACTTTGGCCCGCGAAAGCGCATTTTGCCGAAAGAAAAAGTCTCCCGCCTGACGCTGCGCGATAAAATCGTCAGTATCTTGTTCTAGATCGGATGCAAGGGACAAAAACTGAGCATAGCGATCGTCGGCTTCGCTAATTTTTCCTAGCTGCGCTAAGGCGATCGCAATTTTATGATTCAGCACGAGCATATCTGGCCTAGCAGACAAAGCTTTCTGATAGGAATTTGCGGCCTGCTCCCAGCGATGCAGCCGTAACAACAGATCGCCTCGCAAAATATGCATGTCCCAGTCTGCTTGATTTTGTTCGATCGCCGAGCGACACTGCGCTAATGCGTCTTCCCACTGGCCCGTTTCTGCAAAAGAGACGGCTCTACTTCTATGGCTACTCTGGTCTAAAGAAGTATCGTTTCCTAATGTAATGACATTTTTCTGTTGATTCACGATCTTTTCTGAAGCCCCTGAAAATATATGTCGTTTATTTCACGAAATCGCTACGATCTAAGCCTGAAGCTAGGAAACAAGTAGGCTATGTAGCTTAGCCATATCTACTTTTTTTGCTAAAGCCTCGGCGTTTGCTATTCGAACCACTGAGCGATCATCTATCTTTCGATTTGCAAACAGCGCTTCTCCCTCACCCAGATTTCTTATTTGTTCTTTATGTATTAGAAGGAACTTTTCGGCTAGCTGAGAAAACGGTTTTTCCAGGGCCGCCAAGTCAACAAAGTCATCGCTATCTTCATGCTCAGACTGCAAATATTGCTTTAGCTTTTGACCGGTTGGAGACTGATTTAGAAAAGTCATAAAAGCACCGGTCATGGATTCTGAGCGATCTGATTTTTTCTGAATCTCGTTGAGCTGACGAATCACTTCAACAACGCCGACATCGCTCGAAGGATTTACTTTTCTATCTGGTATTACCAGTTGATCAGCCTCAACGGCTATTCCCAAAGCTTCGCGCAGCAGATAAAGCGCGATATCAGCTTTGGCGGCGACTAAGTTGTCGTAAACGATGATGCTTAAAGCCTCATCGCCAAAAGTCTTCGTCCATTTACTCGCAATCTTACAGTAATCTACTGGCTGAGGATCGATCAAGATTTGTTCGCAGTAAGCTTTGAAAGATCTCGTATCTCCATGCTTTACAGATTCTTGCCAGTAAGAATAGAGCGCAGTCATTGGATTGCGCACATACATCACAACTTTAACGTCGTATTCGGCTAGTAGATGGCGCAGCTTGTCGATTTGCTCGGGCTGTAAAAAATCAAAGTCTTCTGAAGAGATGAGAAAGCGTTTTGCAGCACATTGATCTATTTGATCTAAGAGCTGACTGAATGAGAAGCTATCTGTGTTTTTGAGCGCGTGACCGGGCATTAGGCTCCAGGCAATATTATGATGGCCGAAGAGAAACTCTGCGCCTAGTTCTGGATATTCAAGTCCGCAGGACTGTAAGTAAGCGCGGTTATCGGCACATACTTTTTGGATATAGGTAGACCCCGTTTTATGTAGGCCAATATGGATGTAAATTTGTTTCATATATAAGTCAAGCAGTTAGCTGCGCCTCCGTAGGCAGTTCTAGCCAGGGGTGCTGTAGCCGCATCTCTTGATGTAGCCTTTCGATGTTGTCGCGCCGATTGCTGATGCTGTTTAGCATGGATGCTTTGTGGGTGCGGTATCGGGCTAAAATTTCCGGTACGGGCACTCCGTAGAAGCCTTGGTCGATGAACTTGCACCATAGCTGATAGTCCTCCCAGCCTAGTTTGCCAACGGCGCTGAGTACGGAGTAGCCGTCGACCGCGAGCAGAGCTTGCTTGCGAATTAGGCTCATGGCGTCTATGCAGTTTTGCCGTTTGAAGCGATCGCGCGTCCAAACTACATTCCCCATCAGTCCCGTCTCCTCCCCAAACTTTTCAATAATGGGATAGGCCACTGATGCCTGCGGATCGGCCTCTAATGCTGCTAAGCACCGCTGGATGCAGCGTGGATACAGCAGATTATCAGCGTCTAAAATGAACAAATTGGGCGTTTGGCTGATGCTAATAGCCGTGTTGCGAGCTGCCGATAGCCCCCGATTTTGTTCGTGCTGAACGAGATGAACGGTGTTGAATCGATCGGCGTGGCGAACTATCCATTCTCTTGCAACGGTGAGTGAATTATCGGGCGACTGATCTTCTACTACCACCAGATCTAGCTCTGACTGGGTTTGTTGTTGAACTGAGTCTAGGGTTTCGGTGATGTAGTCCTGGTAGTTGTATAGGCTGATGCAAACGGTGATCTGGCTGGGCGACTGTGCGTTTACCTGTGAAAAAACAAATTGGTGAGCAGGTGTGTTTAGCATCTTACGCATTCTCTCCTTTATTTTTGAGTGCTGGTAGTTTTGAGTGCTGGCTCGACAACGGCTAGGGCGGCAGCCGCGATCGCTACACCATTAAACTGTTCTTTCACTGCTCGATGCCCAGCTTGTCGAATGCGCTCGGCAGTAGCCTGGCCGGCTGGATCTTTGAGCAGCCATTTGATTTTTTCAGCCATTTCTTCGAGCGAGCATTCAACAAAGTGTTCGCCAGCGACTAGTCCTGGAATATCGTGGCAAGGCTCTGTGACGACTAGCGTGTTTTGCCAGAGGCCATGAAACACCATGCGATGCCATTCGAAGTAAGGCAGCTCGTCGCGGTGAATGTTGAGCAAAATTTTGCTGCGACGGCTTAGACCGACTACTGCCGCTGTGTCGAGAGCCTGATCTTGTCCTTTTAGGAGGGGGACGCCCATCGGCGGGATGTGTAAAAAACAGTGGAGTGAGCTGAGCCACTGGGCGCTGTTGGCAAAGAACTGCTCGCGGTGAGGGTTGAGGGTGCCGATGAAATGCAGATCTAGCGGGCGTGAGGACAGCGGTGCGTTGATATCGGGGAGGTGATGCGTGTGAGCGGGCAGACTTTTGAGTGCTCGCAGATTGGGGAGTTGCGCTGTGGCTGTGGTTGCCGCGTACTGCGGCAGATAGCCTAGGGGCAGCCAGTAGGCGGGCAGCTTTAGCGATCGCATAATCGCGGTCGATTTGACGTTGATATCAAAGATGGCCTGAGCATGTCGCAAGAAGTGAAATGCCTTTGAGAACCAGGTTGTTTGAGGCTGTTCGACATTGACCATTACCGCCTTAGAGAGCCACTGTTGGCGCTGTGTCCACTGGGGGCCATCGCCTAAGTAGAAAAATTCGTGAGGCGCTATAATCCAGTGCCCGTCTAAATTTTCGGGTGGGACAGATTGTTCGTTTAGCTGAATAACCGTATGCCCTGCTTGCTGTAGCGCGGCGGCGATAAAGTCGGCAATTTCGGTAATAAAGTAGTTGCCGAGAGAATTGCAGTAAATCGCTAGCTGCTGGGGAACAGTTTCTGTGCGACGAGCGCTATGGCTAGCGGCTTTCCAAACTTGCAAATAGTCGGCGTCCGTGGGCGTTGGCTGCTCGATGATTTGGGCAAACGGCTCGGCGGAAAAAGCAATGCGACCTTCTTTGGCACCATAGGCTAGATAGTGCTCTAGCGGATTGATGTTGGCCGCTGCGACATCTGCGTGCATTTCTCGGTAGAAGGCCGTTTTGAAAAAGGGATGCGGATCGTCGCCAGCTAGATAGCCAAAGCGGTGGAAGTGGGCTAGCGGGTTGGTTCCGGTTTTGGCTAGGTCAGGGTGGCGATCGCGGTAATAGCGATCGTCGAATAGAGGATTGGGGTTACGCCCTTCGACGCTGCCTTTATGCAGATAGTGCAGCAGCAAGCCGCGATCGCTCTCCATGGCTAAATCTACAGCTAAATCTATGGCTAAATCTGGGTTAGTGGCTCGATAATATTGAGGGTCGAACAGGTGCGTGGCCGATAGCAGCGCTGCTACGGTTTCTATATTTTGTAAGTCGTCGGGCGAGTGGATGTCTCGGTTGGTGATTGTGTGAGAAAGGGCGCGATCTATGAGGGCGTGGGCTTTGGCTGGATCTTGCTTGGCAATTAGTTTGGATAGGGCCAGTGCAATGGTGGACTCGTCTGGGCGGATTTGCAGCGCCATTTGGTATGTAGCGATCGCACTATCTGTATCGCCTTGAGCTACGTTTAGCTGAGCTATCTCTCGGTAGTACTCAATATTTCGAGGCTTCTCTGCGATTAGCTGGCGTAAGGCGGCTACTAGCCTCGGCGGCACCTGAACATTTTCGGCGTCTAGCTTAAGCACATGCCGATAGCGATTTGCAGCCGTTTCCCAGTCTTTTTGGGCTTCGGCTACCTCAGCTTGGCTGTAGTAAGACCAGACAAAATCGGGCTTGAGCTTGATGGCTGTTTGGTAGGCGGCGGTGGCGGCGGCCCAGTCGCTGATCTTTTTGTAGCAGTCGCCCAGGTTGTGATGCGACCAGGAAAACGTTGGGTTGAGTTCGATGGCCTGCTGGTAGGCGGCGATCGCGGCTTTCCATTTTCCTTGCTTTTGCAGCGTTTCTCCCTGCTGGTGAAGCTTTAGGGGCTGCTGATTGAGGCTGCTATTGGCGGGGTTTGCTGCGATCGCTGGATCGGCGCTGAGGGTGGCTAATCGCCGCAGAACGGCCTCTGCCATGTCTGGACTGCCCTGAGATTTCAGCAGCCGCGCTAGCTGACGATAGGCCGGGCCAAACGTTGGCTGAACGCGAATGGAACCTCGGTAGCAGTGGATAGCGGCCTCTAGCTTGCCTTGCTCGAAGAGGGCATTGCCTACCTGTAAATACTGTTTGGCGCTGGGCCAGCTAGGCTCTAGGGCAAACGCTCGATACCAGGCCATGGCGGCTTGCTGGGGCCGGTTGCTGCGGACGAGGAGGGCGGCAATGGTGCGATAGAGAGCGGCTGATTTAGGATTTTCTTGCAGCGCCTGTTTGAAGTAGTGGATGGCACGCGGCCAGTCTTTTGCGTTGGCGTAGCGCGTTCCTATTTGGGCGGCTGGTATCGGTTGCAGCAGCCGTTTTTTGGATGAGGATTTGAGTAGGTTTTGGACTAAGCGCTGGTCGCTCGGAGACAGGTTTATTTTGGCCTGGGTGAGCTGGGCCGGTGGCTGATTGACTGGTGACTGATTGACTGGTGGCTGATTGACTGGTGGCTGGTTGGCTGATGACCGATTGATTGATTGACCCGTTTCTTTGGTCACTGGGCCATCAGCGGTGGCTTCTGAGGCGGTGTTTTTAGCGGTTAGCTCTACGACTTTTCGATAGTAATCGACGGCTGTTTGCCAGTCTCCCTGGTCTTCTAGTAAATTGACGAGTCGTTCGTAGGCGGGTAGAAAATTGGGCGATCGCGCGATCGCCTGCTGATAGAACTTAATGGCTGTTTCTATTTGCTGAGCGGTTTCTAGCGATTGACCTACGCGGTAATGACTGTCTGCTGAGCCTAAATCGGGCTGGAGCTGGAGCGCGATTTGCAAGCAGGCTAGCTCTAGATCGGGTTTGTCTAGCTTTTTCCACACTTTGGCTAGGTTTATATGGGCGATCGCAAAGCTAGGGTCTTTGTCGATGGCTTTTTGAAAGTAGGTAATTGCGCGATCCCAGCGCTGTTTGCGGGCGTATAAGCTGCCGAGGTTGCTGTATATCTCGGGAGATCCGGGCTGGTGCGATAGGGCTTCGGCGTAGAACCCCATGGCGTCGGTGAGCTTGCCCTGACGCTGCAAAATGTTGCCGAGCAGTTTGTAGGCTGAGGCGGCTTCGGGCGCAATTTTTAACGCTTTTTTGCAAGCTGCGATCGCTTTTTCCCACTGCGATTCGTCGCAGTAAGCTTCGGCCTGCTGTAGATAGATTTCAACAACATCGGTCGTGGTGTCCGGCGTTTTTGCCGCTTTTGCCGAGGCCGCTCTAGTCGCTATTGGAATGCTTGTCAGGTCGCTGACTAGTGGCTCACGGGCTGGCTCACGAGCCGCTGGGCTGCCCGTTGGCAGCTTGGGGTTGGAGGGTAGCGTTAGGGGGGCTTTTGCAAACGGCATAGGCGAAATGTTGAGAGAGCCTGTCTGGTTTCTGTTGTAAGTTTTAGCTACTAGTTTTAGTTACTAGTTTTAGCGACTACGGTTCAGTAGGCACTTGCAACAAATGCTACAAATTGCTTCTTAGGATAAGAGATAGGTCGATAGCTGCTGCCTATACAATGAATGTTGGCTAGCTAGTGCGCTGCTTCGAGAAATTGCTAGAAGCTTAAGAGAGAGAAGTGTATGAAGATATCGTAAATCTCCCAGAATCATGACACACCGGTGAATAATCGAAAGACAGTTCCGGCACTTTTTGTAAATCTTATCTAAAAAAACGCAAAGAAAAAAGATCGTATTAGCGCTTTGTGTATAGAAACTGTTGAATAAATTTCTTTCATACTGAGACTTGTTTTTAGTCAGTTTCGGTACTCTATTTGCGAGATATAGCGTTGGAGAAAATAAGGCGGTTTTGTTGTCTGCGTGATTAAATTTCAAACTGCGTGTAAAAATATTTAAAAGAACTTTTTGCATACTGGAGCTAGCGCTTGCGCAACGCCGAGATGCATCTCCGGGGAGGGATAGTAGCTATTGTGGGTGAGCTGAGATCGCGTGAGCTGAATTTTGCCTGCTTGGTAGTCGCGCGATCGCTCAATAGAGACGGGCTGTTGGGTTCGCCGGTCGACTAATGGCTGAGGCAGCCCTGTCGTGTCAACCTGCTCTACATAGCTGTCGCAGTGCGATCGCAAGATTTCGATCATCTCTCGATTGACCATATGTGGAAAGTTTCCAAATAGCTTGAACAAGGTGTCGCATGAGGCTTTATAGTCGGGCGATCGCTTAGAAAACCACAGCAGCACTTTGGGCACCGTAATTTTTTCTAATAGCTGAATAAATTCTTCGAGATAGCGCGATCGCGTTTCTTCTACGAGCGCCATGACTGCTGCGCGATCGCCGTTATCTAAGAGCTGCTGATAGGCATAGTCTGCGGGGACGGTTTTGCCGCTTTCTAAAACATATTGCTCTTGCGAATCCCGGTCAGTTTCGAACTGCGAATTGCTTTGGGATCTGCCAGACAGCAACGACACCGTGACAAATTTAGAGCGATTAATGAGCTCGATTAACGCCTGATTGCGCGGCTGATTGAAGAAAGATGGGCCTACGCCAGAGAAGCCTAAATTGAGCGAAGAGATATTGAGCGCTTGTCCTAGCAGCTCGGGATAGGGCTGCGCTGCGAAGCGTCCAAACGTGTAGGCCGCGCCGATAGATGTGCAGTATGCTCTGGCGTTTAGGTTGGCGGGCCGGGGGCCGCGCATAGCCAAGCCGCCTTGAGGTGTCCAAAGTTTCCAGAGGTGGTAATCGACGATCTGGGCGTCCGATTTTTGGTAGCCGATGGCGCTAGATACCAGGCTGAGCTTTTTGAGAGAAATCATGGCGTTGAGCTAGGTGCGGGCGTTGTTTTTGGATTAGCGGACGGCCAGCGAAAGGACTGATTTAGCAGGGTTTCTAGTTTGTCGTTGTGAGGGGCAAAAAAATCGGAGAGCTGTTGCCGGACATCGGCATCGGCGGGCTTATACTTGCCTGCGTTGTGCTGTGGATATTTTTGCTGCGGGCAGTCTTCGGTGAGGCCAATAAGCTGATAGAGCTGCTGCATGGTTTGCTGCGGTTGGGAGAAGAGATCTTCGCTTTGTAGGACTAGAAGCTGCTGGCGGGAAAAGAGCGCTAGCCATCGCTTGAGATGGTGGTAATAAAGGCTGTTGCCAATATGACGGCACCGATTGAGGGCGTTCCACTGGATGTCTCCATCTTTATCTGTAGCTTTTTGAATGTGAGAAATTTCTTCGGCGATCGCGGCTTTGAGGCTGCGCTTTTCAGCGCCGTTTCGTACCATCATGTTGTAGCGCGAAACCGTTCTATCTACTGGGTCGCGTAGAATGGCGACGAGCTTAATTTGGGGGAAGTGCTCAAATATTCGCGCGGGCGCAGCGTCATCGTATAGGTAGTTGGCGGATGTTTCGCCTGTGATCCAGTTAGTTTGAGCGGTTTTTGTAGCTGAAGCAGGCGGAAAATGCGATAGATACCATTCCAATCCGCAGCCGTATTCAAGATCAAAAAAGTCAATCTCTTTTTCGATAGGGGCTACGACCTGCGGGTGCAATTTTAAGTATTGGTGCAGTGAGGTTGTTCCAGATTTCTCTGCGCCGATGATGATGAAATCGGGCGGGCGGCGCTGTTCTTCTGGCGAGCCGGTGATGCTGCGATAGCAGGCGATGGCTTCTGGCAATTGTCCTGATTTGGTGAGCGCGTAGCCTAGCGTAATGCGAGCAGGACGAATGTTTGGGTGCTTGGCTACGATACGTTGGCAGGATTCAATGACTTCTAGCAATCGCGGATCTTTGCGAGGAATGTTGTAGCGCAGCAGGTTGTAGCGCAATCGGCTGTAGGCGGTAAAAAGATAGGGTGACTGCGCGATCGCCTGCAGATAGTTTTGCACGGCGGCTGTGACGTCACCTGTTTGTTCTAGCTGTGCGGCTTTTGCTAGATAGGCTTCACCTAGCGCTGTTTTTACCTCGTTTGCTTCTGGCGTTACGTTTGCTTCTGGCGCTACGTTTGCTTCTGGCGCTAGGGCGAGTGCTTGTTGGTACGAGGCGATCGCGGCGGTTAAATCGCCCTGACCTTTAAACAGGTCGCCTTTAGCCTGGTGTAGAATCGCGGCCGTTTGCTGGGTGCTAGCTTGCTGTTTAGGCGGGTGGGCGGCTGGGGCGAGTTCTAAACATTGCTGAGATTGTGCGATCGCAGTTTTACAAGCGGCGATGACCGCAGACCACTGTTCTGCTTGACAGCTTAGCTGTGCTTGATGCAGCGCGGCCTTAATGTTGTTTTGGGCGCTGTTTTGGGCGTTTTTTTGGGCGGCTTCTGCGCCCGCTTTTAGATTAGCTTCTGTTGGAATAGTATTGGGCATAGGGTCTAACGACATTTTCTCAAAATGATCTGGTGCGAGTGGCACAGTACCTCTGCGCTGTCGCCAACAGAGGCTATAAATGCATCAATACCTACTTTGGAAGACTGATTGGGATCGCTAGGATGACGCCAGTGATAGTCTTTGAAGCATAATAAACCCGATACTTTAAGCGATCGCCAAATGTGAGCTGCTGCCGAGCGAAGATAATCGGCCTGTTTGCGATCGCTTTGCACATAAACCCAATCGAATGTCTCTTCTGTCAGCGCTGCTAGCTGCGCTTGAGTATCTCCTGTTTGCAGCATTAGCTGATCGGGCTGGGGCAGCCTTGCTCTGTTTTGCTGAAGCCGATCGCTCATGTGGTCGGTGATGCAGGTGAGCCGATCTTCTGGCTCTATTAAAACTGTATCGACTAACCAAAGTAGGCTGCTGTCGTCCTGTGCACCTAGCGACAGCATTTGGAGCGGATGCCTGAGCATGGAGAGTTCGTTGAGCGGAGCGAGATAGGGCGTCCATACTGGAATATTTTCGCTGAACCAGCTAAGGCCAAACTGATAGTCTCGTTCGGCGGGCTGCGGCCATCCTCTTAGCTCAAAGGCTTTTTGATGGGCGCGAGTGGCAAGTGCTTTATCTCCTTTCTTAGCCTGCGCGTTGCCCATGAAGCAGTAGGCCCAGGCAATGTCTGTCATTTCTGATGGGCTGGCTGCTTTCTGTTGTTCAGGCTGTTTAGCCGCTTTAATCACGCTCTGACAGGTGGCGATCGCCTCGTCCCAAAGGCTGCGCTGCATCAAAATATTTAGCAGGCCCATATAGGCCCAGTGCAGGTGCGGATCTAGCCTGATTGCGGCTCGAAAAGCGGCGATCGCCCGATCTGCTTGCTGGGTTTGCCGGTACGCTTTGCCCAGCCGGTAATGGGCTTGAGCGGTCTCTGGCAGTTGTTCTACCATCTGCTGAAATAGCTCAACGGTCTGCGCCTGACTGCCTTGCTGCGCCCACAGATCGCCGATTGCATAGTAGGCATGGGCGTACTGGCTGTCTTGTTCGATGGCTCGCTGGTAGCAGGCGATCGCTTCAGGCAACTGCTTTTGACCGCGCAAAACTTGTCCTAGCTGAAAGTGGCCTTCGGCTTCGGCGACTTCGGGGCGCTGGGCGAGCAGATTGTTGATGGTTTGGGTTTCGGCGGTGCGATCGCCGATGCGGTGGTAGACCTGGGCTAGCTGACGATGGACGGCGGCGTTGCTGGGGTCGTATTCTAGCGTGCGCTGGCAAAAGTAGATGGCCTGCTCCCAGGCTTCGCACTGGCTGCACACTCGCCCCGATTCGGCGTAGAACTTAGCGCTATTGGGCACCAGGTCGAAGGCCATTGAGCGCCAGGGGTAGGCTTCTTGAATGAATCCCATGCTGGTGAGAATGTTGGCTACGGTTTGACAGGCTTCCATCCACTTTTGTTCATGAGGTGTCTGTGGAGAAGGCTGTTCTTTCTGCGCGGAGGTGCTAGCGGGTGAGCTATCTGTTTCTGTTTGGGCGGGCAATAGCGTCTCGCAGTTTGAGAGCGCTTCGTCGAGGTACTGCTTGATCATGGCAACGCCGGAGAAATAGAGGGTAGAGGGTAAAGAAAGACGATTGGACTAGATAGGGGCCGATGTGATTTGTCTCGTGATTTGTCTCGTGATTTGTTTCGTGATTTGCATTAGGAGCGATCGCAAGGCTGATATATCTACTGAAAAGTCTTCGGTGAGGCCGCTAGGATACATGAGTTGCCTGAGCGGGTCGCAGGCAAAGCTCTCACCGATTAAATAGTGATGATTTAGCTGTAGATATTGGCTGATCATCCAGTAGTCGGTGCGCAGGTAGTGGGGCGAAAAACATTCGATGACGGCTGTGCTGGGGCTACAGAATGCCAAATTTGTGAGCCCTGAGCCGTGAGGGGCGACCACGATTTCGGCTTGGGCGAATAGCTGCACCTGGTCGGCGACTGTCATGGTCTCTAAGTTTACGGATGTAAAGTCAAATTGGCTTAATAGCTCAATGACTGCCGGTTCGTTAAAGATATGCCGGTATTTAGCTTGCGCCCTGCTGATGTATAGCCTTCGCGGTTTTGGATGCTCTCGCGGTGGCGGCGGACTGCTCTTGAGATCGGCGGTAGGTGGGGTGGAAGGAAGGAAGGTGCGCCTTAAAAAGTCGATGCTGCTAGGGGGCACCCAGTCGAAGTGACCGGCAAAGCTAGGAACCACTAGCTCGTCGGCTTGAATGTGCGGAATGCGATCGCTCTCTACTACTTTTTTCGCCGGTATGCCCAGTGCTGCTAGCGTTTCTATCTGATAGCTTTTTTCAAAGTTGTTGACGACGAAATAATCAATGTTAGAAAGATCTAAACCCTGCTGCTCTAAGTTCTCTCGCAAAATCTCTAGCCGAGGCAGCACGTCGAACAGCCAGTGATAGTAAATATGGCCCGATAGCCCCGACAGGATTGCAACTTTACCGGGCAGTTGCTGCGGTGGCGGCAGGGGTTTATCTCGCTGAAAAATGGAGTGATTAATGGCGTCGTGGTGTTGGCAGCCGGGTAAATGCCAGGGGTAAGAGCGAGATAAATCTGCCAGTAAAAAATTATCGGGCGTGAAAACAGCAATTTCGTGGCAGACCGCCCAGTTGTTTTGCTTGGGCGCTATCCAGGCGCGTCCGTTGGGGATCGCTGCTGCAAAAGTAGAGAAAGAGAGATCGTCGGCTGCTGGTGCTGGATTGCAGCGAAATGTTCTTTGCCCAATCTGAGTAGGAGAGAAGCGGCGGATGAGTCCACTCATACAGGATTGGCAGGTGACGCCGCCGCATTGGGGATCGGGGGGTGTTACCTCTGCTGTCGCAATTTGCGCAGACTCTCGGTGGCTAAGCCAGTCCTGAGTGTTTCTATAAATTCCTTTAATCTCGCCGCAGTTCGGTGATGGCTTACGAGCGGCGTATTGGGCGATCGCGCTCTGTAACGTTGCTTGCAGCGTTGCTTGTAGCTGTAGCTGGGGAGGCGCTTCTACGGCTTGCAACAATCCGGCCTGTGCGATCGCAATTCCTGCTGCGAGTCGTCTTTGACTAATTAAGCAGTCTGCTAAACGGCTGTAAGTTTCTATATTCTTTGGTTCTAGCGTTAGCGCTAGCTGATAGGAGGAGATGGCCTGGACAGGCGCATCGCAGGCTGTAGAAAGATCTCCTAGGCATCTATATAGCTGTGCTAACCGCTCGCACAGAATGTCGTAGGCCATCTCTGCATCGGCGTAGCGCAAACCCATTAAAAATCGACCGCAGATTCGCTGCAAGCGAAACAACAGATCTTCGTTGGGTAGCTGGACGGTGCGCTGGCAGTAGGCGCTGACAAAATTAGGCTGGTGAGCGATGGCTAGCCTGAAGCAGTCGAACAACTCGCGCCATCGGCCCTGGGCGCTCAGCGTTCGAGCGCAGTCGCTAAGGATGCTAGACCGATTAACGTCTTGTTGAATGGCCTGTTGAATGGCTTGCTGAAAGTGGCCGATGGCTTTGTTGAGATTTTGATGGTTGCGCCAGAGACGACCTAAGCTGTGGTGGGCGCTGATAGAACTTGAATCTAGCGTTAGCGCCTGCTGGTAAACGGTTAGCGATTGAGCACCGTGATCTTGGGCTATGAGCGATTGTCCGAGCTGGCTATGCAGTGAGGCATCATCAGGCCGAAGTAACAGCGCTTCGCGATAGGCGCTAGCTGCGGCTGCGGGCTGTTTTAGCTGTACTAGCGCTGAGCCTAAATACCGGTACGCCATGACGCGATCGCCCACTCCACCCGAGTCTGCATTTTCCGGCAGGAAAACAGCCTGCCGGTACTGTTTGGCGGCTCGATGAAAGTCTCCTTTATGTTCGTACAGTCGGCCTAATGCGAGATAGGCATCTGCGCAACTGGGATCGCGCTTTAGGATGGATTGATAGGTTTTGAGCGCCTGTTCGTAGAACCCTATGCGATAGAACACCTGGCCTAAATGAAAGGCCGCTTTGGACCAGTCGGGCTGAAGCCGTAGCGCCCACTGATAGTGACAGATGGCCTGCATGTGCTTTTGTTGGCGGCTGTACAACACGCCTAGCGTATAGTGGCTTTTAGGCTGCTCTAACTGCAGGTTAATTCCTTTTAGATAGGCGGCGATCGCTGCGCTGTCGTCTCCTTTATGCACCAAGGCTCTACCCATCAGGCTGTATAGGCTAGCTTTGTGTTTAGCAGCAGGTAAAATACGCTTGCAAAGGTCAAGCACCTGCGCCCAGTCTTCGCGGACTACAGAAGCGTTGAGCGCAGGAAAATCATTGACAGCAACCGGCATCCGGTGCTGTCTAGAAGCATTCGCTATCATACTGGTCGGCTAATAACAGCAGCGATACTGAAAGCCCTAGTGGTGTAAGAGAGAGTGGTGTAAAAGAGAGACTGCAACACCAGGGCTTAGGCTATCGGTAAAACTAAAACTTCTTCTACGAGATGAAGTAGTCGTCTTCGCTAATGTCTAGCCCAACATCTAACTGAATAAATGCGCTGCCGTTAACGGACAAAATACCTGTTGTACTGTCGTATTCTACCGTCGCTTCTGAGCCTACACCTTGAATCAGAATTTTGTCTTCACCTGAGGTAAAGTCAGTGATTTCGTCGGGCAGTCCCAGATCGGAGCCATCAAAGACAAAAACATCTTCGCCGTTTCCTCCGCTGAGTAAATCTTCGCCATTGCCGCCGACTATTACATCGTCGCCATTGCCACCTATGATGACATCGTTGCCATTGCCACCTGTTATCGTGTCGTCACCGCTGCCACCAAAAATCAGGTCGCGGCCGTCTTCTCCAAAAATGACATCTTTGCCGAGGCTGCCAAAAATGCTATCCCTGCTGTCTCCACCGAAGATGGTGTCGTCTCCACCTTTTCCGTTGACGAAACCGTTACTATCTAGCGCAAAAATGGTGTCGTCTTCACTACTACCAATGATGCTGTCGGCTAGATCTGTTCCTATTAAAATTGACATGCGTAGATTTTCCCGTAGTTGGTGTTAAATAACGGCTTGTAAGCGCTGCTTAGCAAGCTGTTGAAAACTAAATTGAGATTGGTGTTTGGACGTCTCCCTTGGAAAAAAAGCAAAATCCCTTGCTTTTTTTGCTTGGCTACAACAATTCTTTGGGCTTATCTTGCGACTGTTTTGCGACTGTTTTGCGACTGCTTAGAGATGAAGCTATATAGCTATAAAACCATATAGACAACGCAAAATAAACAATGCAAAACAGAGGTGATAAAGCTAAGCATCAGAAATGACCTACCCCGCTTTGCTTCTTGCGTTCTTAGCGACAGGCAAATAACTGTACGAACAAACATACATTAACGTTAAAGACTGATGAACTTTGTAAAGTTCGCGTAAAGAAGCCTCCAAGGCAGCTACTGAGTAGTGAAAGAATCACTGAATGCGCAAAAACACTAATTCATTTTTCTTTTTTGTTACGTTAATGGTTAAAACGTACTTAGATGCTGAAACTAATAAAGGCTGAAACTCATGAATATAGTAGTTTTTCAGAGGTAATAGGCTTTGTTGAAAGGCGCAAGCTTTGAGTGCATACTTGATAGATCTCTCTCTATAAACAGCTTGTGACGAATGGTTTGTAGTCTAACGGTCTGCTCGTTCTTTATTCAGTATCTGTAAATACAACCTATACATCTTCGATATCAGCCGCAGCTATTTTGAGCGCCGCTAGTCAAATATTTGCACTAAAATATTCGCGTAGAAGCAAGAGTTAATCCTGTATTCTCTTTCATGGTATGAGCGATCGCGCTTACCATTATGTTCATTCATTCATACACATTCACTGCTAATAGAAAATTTGTGCCAACTATCAGCGTTGTTATTCCTACTTATAACTGTCAGCAATATCTGGCTAAAGCGATCAAAAGTGCGATCGCTCAAGAAGTAAGCGAGATTATTGTTGTTGATGATGGCTCTACCGACGATACGCGTCGTGTCGTCGATGCTTTTTCTCAGCTTAATTTTAAACCTGAGCTGCGCTATTTCTATCAGCCTAATCAAGGGGTTTGCGCTGCAAGAAACCACGGCATTCGAGTTGCTAAAGGAGAGCTGGTGGCTTTTCTAGATGCTGATGATTGGTACTTGCCCAATAAGCTAGCTAGGCAGGCGAGTTTGTTTATGGCCGATCCCGATCTGGGGCTGGTGCAGAGCGGCTGGCAGCGAGTTACTGAGTCTGAGCAAGTTATTTCTGTGGTAACGCCCTGGGTCGTTGCGCCTGAGCTGACGCTGGCTAGCTGGCTGCGGTACAAACCGGTTTTGCCCAGTGCGCTGATGGTTCGTAGAGGCTGGCTGGTAAAAGTGGGCGGCTTCGACCCTGCGTTTCAAGCTGCGGAAGATGTGGATTTGGTGAGTCGATTGGCGGTTAGCGGCTGCCCAGCCGCCTGGCTAAAAGAGGTTGCTGTTAGCTATCGGCAGCGGTCTGGTAGCGCTATGGGTAATGGGTTAGTGCAAGCTAGAGATCTCGCTAAGTTCTTAGATAAATTCTTCGAGCAGCCTGAGCTACCCGCAGCGGCCCAACTGCTCGAAAGCTCGGTGCGCTACCACACCTTGATATGGGCTGCTTGGTATTTGCAAAGCACGGGCTATTTATCAGAGATGGCCGACTATTTGCAGCGGGCCTGGTCTTACTCTCCCTATTTACCGACGGAGGCGTTGACTCACTGGGTAGAGAGCTTTGCTAGCTTTTCGCTAGATGCGGGTAGCCCGATAGATATGCGTGCGCTGTTAGCCTCATCTGATTGGCAAGACTTAGTGCGTTGGCTGCTGGTACAACCAAATCTTCAGGTGTTTCCAGATCTCGAACCAACGTGATCTACAGATACTTTTTCAGCAATAGATCTAGCTTCTTTTTGGTTTTCTCAGGTGCTTTGTCTAGCGGCGTAATGATGGCAAACTTTAGCGCTGAGTGAGCTTCGGAGGTGGGCGGGTTCTCGTTTAGCTGGCGTACAACTTCTGTAATTACCTTTTGTGCGTTTACCGCATTTTTCTGCAAGTTCCCAATGACCATTTCTACGGTTACGCTGTCGTGGTCGGGGTGCCAGCAGTCGTAGTCTGTCACCATGGCTAGGGTTGCGTAGGCAATTTCGGCTTCTCTTGCTAGCTTGGCTTCGGGGAGGTTGGTCATACCGATGACGGTGGCGTCCCAACTGCGGTACAGCTGCGATTCTGCTTTGGTGGAAAAAGCGGGGCCTTCCATACAAACGTAGGTGCCGCCCCGGTGCAGCGTGACTTCCTCAAACTGCTGCGACTCAACGGCATCGGCTAGTACTTGGGCTAAGTTGCCGCAGACCGGATCGCCAAAGGAGATATGGCCGACAATGCCTTCGCCAAAGAAGGTAGAGGCTCGATTTTTGGTCCGGTCGATGAACTGATCGGGCACTACCATATCGACTGGCTTGGCTTCTGCTTTGAGCGACCCGACTGCTGAGGCCGAAATTAAGTATTCAACGCCGAGTGCCTTCATGGCGTAAATATTTGCTCTAAAAGGAAGTTCGGATGGCGTGAGCGTGTGGCCGCGACCGTGCCGGGCAAGAAAGGCGACGGGTACGCCCGCTAGCTTGCCGACAATGAGCGCATCTGAGGGCGATCCAAAAGGTGTTTCTACGCTGACTTCTTCTACATCGGTGAGCGCATCCATTTGATAGAGGCCGCTGCCGCCAATCACGCCGATTTTGACGGGATGCTGCTGGTACTGGGCTAGCTGACTGGGCTGAGAAGCGCTCATCAATTTTTCCTATTGGACTGTCAAGAGAGATTCTACCGTCCTTATCTAGGCTTGATGCTTAAAACGCCGAAATATTTTTTGCGGATAAGAAAAGCCGTACGGATCTCACCGTAGTTATACGGATGTCATAAAAGGTACATCAGCGACTGGCGCATACTGAACTGCAACAGCACCGCTGAATTGACTAAATATTCGCTATTTTTATTTTTATGTTGAACCCTAACGCTAAGCAAATCTGCGCAGATAAGATGGGCCGTTCGTTCTTTAGCTTTGGCCAGCGTGCGGTTAAGTTGGGGTTTATCAGCTTAGGGGCGATCGCCCTAATCGGTTCGGTAGATTCAGCAGCATCAGGTGCGATCGCAGCTCAGCTGCAGCCGGGCGCACCTACCGTAGAGAGTTTTCTTTCGACTAATCGCGATCGCTTACAGAGCGCGGGCTTTTTTGCGGAGCAGGGTCTGCAATCTTTTGGCCGAGGCGATCGCGCGGGTGCGGCTGAGCATTGGCAGAGTGCGCGGCGGCTTTATAAAGCCGGGGGCGATTTGTCGGGCGAGGGCCGCATGTTAGAAAATTTGAGCGTGATTCATCGGTTAGATGAGCAGACCGAGGAGGCGATCGCGCTTAGCGAGGAGGCGATCGCTCTCTACGAGCAAGCAGGTATTGAAGAGAGCCAGCCCAGCGCCTATTTGAATTTGGGTAGTGCTTATCGGATGGCGGGTCAGGTGGAGCGGGCGATCGCAGCTTACACTTACGGACTCGATCTCTATCAGCGCGTAGACGATATTCAAGGCGAGCGGATAATGCTTTCTTTGCTCGCTCAAATACAGAAAGACCTTTCCAACTATCCTCAAGCGATCGCTTATCAAAACCAAGCGCTGGCGCTTTCTCGCCAGATTGGCATAGCCCCCGCTGAGGCTGAAGCGCTTTCAGAGCTAGGCTATGCGTACGTGATGAATGAGCAACCGGCGCAGGCCGTAGCGGTGCTTCAGTCGGCTGCGGAGATTTACCGACAGCTGAGGGATCGCACGCAAGAAGTGGCCGTTCTCAATAATCTGGGTAAGGCAGCGGCGCTAGCTGGGGACTATGCGCTAGCGCTGGATTCCTACGAAGCGGCGCTGACTATTTTCCAGGCGCTGAATTATCCAGATCAGTCGGCTTATGTGCTGGTGAATATGGCGCAAGTTCAGGTAGAGATAGGTGAGCTAGAAGGTGCGATCGCGTCTTATCAACAGGCGGTAGTGCTAAGCGAATCACTTAGACAAAACTCGGCAGAACTGCTTTCTCCTCGGTTGGAAGCGGCGTATCGCAGCTTAGCGGTTTTGCTACAGCAGCAGGCTCGGATAGCTGAGGCGCAGAAAATTCTAAGCTTGATATAACAGGATGTATCTCGATATCGCCAGAAGAGACAACGGCAGTCGGATGGTTTGCGCCAAGACTTTTATAGAACCGCTTCCGCCATTTGGCTCGCGACTTTTTTTAAGGGCAGCTCGATTGTAAACTGCGTTCCGATGCCTGCTTGAGACTGGCAGGTCATTTTCCCTTGATGCTTTTCCTGAATAATTTGATGGCTAATAGAGAGCCCCAACCCTGTTCCTCTGCCGATGGGCTTGGTTGTAAAGAAGGGACTAAACAGGCACGATTTTGTGGACTCCGACATGCCGCAACCGTTGTCTTCAACTCGAATGATAATCGCCTGCGCTACCTGCTCTGTGCTAATTGTAATTTTGGGCTGGTAGCGCTGAGCCGGATTTTTGCTGTCGAGGTGCGATCGCTGCGCATCATCAACCGCATCAATCGCGTTGGCAATTAGGTTCATAAAGACCTGATTTAGGGCCGCCGGGTGGCAAGGAACTAGCGGGAGATCGCCATAGTCTCTGACGATCTCAATGACCGACTCTGAGCCTGCGCTTAGCCGACTTTCTAGAATGAGCAGCGTGCCTTCTATGCCTTCATGAATATCGGTTTGTTTGTAGCCTACTTCGTCTAGTCGTGAGAAATTGCGCAGCGATTTTACAATATCGGTCACTCGCTTGGTGCCGACTCTCATAGACTTTATGACTTTAGGTAAGTCTGTTTTTAAGTACGCTAAATCGATCTCTTGGGCGATCTCCCTTACGCTGTCCGGCGGATTGGGATATTCCTCTTGATATGCCTCAATAAGCTGGATCAAATCTAGCGTGTAGGTGTCTAAAATGCCGAGGTTTCCGTGAACGAAGTTGATAGGGTTATTAATTTCGTGGGCGATGCCAGCTACTAGCTGACCTAAGCTGGCCATTTTCTCAGCCTGAGCGAGCTGCACTTTCGCAGCCTGAAGGTCTAGCTGGTTGCGCACCCGTGCAAGTACTTCTGCTACTTGAAAGGGCTTGGTGATATAGTCTACGCCGCCGACAGAGAAGGCTTTTACTTTATCTAGCGCTTCGTTTAGCGCACTCACGAAAATAATGGGAATATGCTGCGTCTGGCTGTCGGCCTTCAGGTGCTGACAGACTTCATAGCCGTTGAGATCGGGCATTTGAATATTTAACAGAATGAGGTCGGGCGGTGCAGCGGCGATCGCCTTTAGCGCAATTTTACCGCTTCTGGCGCAGCGGATATCGTAGTTTGATTCTGATAGCGTTGCCGACAGCACACGAAGATTATCGAGCGAGTCATCAATGACCAGAATAGATGCGGTTTTGGCCTTGAGATTTGTGCTTAGCAATGGCGCTATGGGTGAACTCATTTTTAATTCAGACATTTCCTATATTGCCAATATTGTTCCTACTTTTGCTGCTGAGCCACCTCAAGTTTGTTCGACTGCGTTAATTTTTAGAATCTTGCTAGACAAAGCTAGAGGTGAGCTTGCCCCGCTCGTAGATAGCTTTATTGGCTCGGTAATATCTTTGGTGCGATCGCTTCTTTTAGAACGCTCTTATATGAGTGTATTTGTCAGCCTTTAGCCGTTTGCCTACAAAGCTCTTAGGATTCAGGCATTTATAGGCATTTATATATCGAAGCTTGTGCCAAAGCTGGCTTTTTTCGGGCAAGCTATCAGAGGAAACATCACATTTTTGGCTCGCCTCTATCTCATCCCGCTATTAGGTGAGTCTTACTCCCTGGCGTGCTCTTTTAGTCTCCACATCCACTAGCCCTTACCTCTTTTAGTTCTCTCTCTATTAGTCCTTTCCTAGTTTATGTTCAATCGGGAGATGTGGGGGGCGGCTTCACCATTCCAGACGGCGTTCAAGTTCGCTTGGTTGGCCCGGCTCAAACTGTTGATACTCAGCTCGGCGCTGTTCAGGACGCTATCTCGCAGCAGCTAACGATTAAAAACAACAATATTAGCGGCAACGCTGAACAAGGTATTCTAATTCGCGCTACGCAGGCTGCTCAAGCTGTGGCTGATATTCAAGACAACGTTGTTGCGGGTAACAACACCTCCGTTTCGGCAACGGGAATAGAGGTAGAGACTAACAACGTGGCTCCTAAGCGGCGAGCAAATGGTAGACCTGCTTATCTAGCTCGCCGCTGTGCGAACTTTTTTACCCTCCGTGGCCTGTAGCAGCCAAAATCCGGTGTAGGTCATCCCCGAATCATCGGGGCGCACGAGTAGAAAGTGCAGCCCTTTGGCGGCTAGCTTGCGCTCGGTAAAGGTGCGAGCGGCACCGGCCACTTCGTCATCTTCAAACGTGGCCATAATCCATCGGTCGCAAAGTCCTGATTCTAAGAGCAGCCCGTCTGGTTTCCCGGCGATGTACTGCAGCATGACCGGATTTTCGGCCTGTAGCCATCTAGCTAGCACCATCGACTGACGCCCGCCGTCAACGATGACGCCCGGAATGAGGGCGGTGCTAGGTAGCCCTAGCTCGACAGGTGATAGGTTGGCGGAGATTTGACGGATGGGAATGGGCTCGTGCTCTAGTCGCGCTAGCTCGTTGGCACCGAGCGCGGCAAACTGCCAGCGATCGCCCATTAGATAGTCGGACATCGGGACCGGTGCGGGGCGCTCTATGGTCAGCGGGTCGTAGGGTTCGCGGGTGTGGTTGGGGAGGTTGATGTACCAGGCTGCTCGCGATCGCAGCCACTGCTTTAAGGTCGGTATATCTCGCTCGGGCCGCACCTCTACCGGTAGCTCCCGACAGGCGACTTCCACTAGGCTGACAGACTGTGGGCGAAATATTGAGATGTAGGCGGGCCAGCCGCCTGCTTTTTCCTGGGCAGTTTGGAGCTGCGATCGCACCCAAACCGCACTCGCCTCTGCCTGCGGACAAAACGCCGCGTAGGTAAAGTCCATCGACTGATCGCAAATGAGTAATTCCCACAGCGGTTTGCCGTTGTCGTCTTGTAGGGGACGGCGGTAAAAGTCGAGCTGCCAGGGAGAATGCATAGGCAAAGAAGCGCTTTATTAGAGTAGAGCGCTTTATAGAGGGTAGTGATCTAAAACTGAGCTGCCTGGAGATTGTGAGCCGCTCTTCGCTCTCTATAATTGAGTTTTTAATGGTCAGGAAATGGTAATATTCACTCCATTATTGTGAACGGTTTGGTTCGCAGATAGCTTGAGGATAGAACATTCTATGAAGCTACAAGCCAAAATTCTATCGGGTTATGCCGCGAGTGTGGCACTGGTTATTTTGGTGGGACTTTGGGGCGTTTTTAATCTGCGGCAGCTTGGGCGAGCCAGCGGAGAAATTTTACAAGATAACTATCGCAGCATTCGTTCGGCAGACGGCATGATTGATGCGCTAGAAAGGCAAGATAGTGCCACGCTAATTTTTCTGCTAGATGATGCGGAGTCTGGGCGATCGCTGTTTCGTGAATACGAGGTGGCGTTTTTACAGCGATTGGGACGGGCAAAGGATAACGTCACCCTAAATGAGGAGCCTAAAACGCTAGAAGCGCTAGAGTCCGCCTACCGCACTTATTTGGAGCGGGTAGATCAGCTCATTATTCAGGCAAATAGTCCTGCAACGGCGAGCGCTGAGAATAAGATTTTGCTGTACGAAGCGCAGGTGCGTCCGGCGTTTCAGACCGTGCGAGATGCCGCTACTCAGCTACGAGATATTAATCAAGATGCAATGAGTCTGGCTTCGCAGCGGGCCAACGCAACTTCTCGTAATGCCATTCTTTCGGTTGCGATCGCAGGCTTTACCGCTTCTCTTATCGGCCTCATTATTAGCTGGGTTCTCTCTCGCAGCCTAGTGCGCCCGGTAAAGGCTATGTACGGCGCGGCTGGGCAAATTGCCGATGGCAACTACGATATTCAGCTAAATGTAAACACTCAAGACGAACTAGGACAGCTAGCTGAAGAAATTAATGTGATGAGTCGCCGGCTTCAGGCATTCAAGGCGCTAAACCTCGACAAGGTTGTTGCCGAAAAGCAGCGGAGTGAGGCCATTATTCACAGTTTGACAGACGGCATTGTAGTGGTAGATGACCAGCTGCATATCGTAGCAATTAACCCTGTCGCGGCGGCCATTTTTGAGACTAAAGCAGACTTTGCATTAGGGCGTCACTGCCTAGAAGTGATTGATAACCGTACGCTTTACAATCAGCTCCAGGTTGCTTTGGAGTCGGCGGCAACCTCTAACGGCGTTGAGGCGCAGTCTGAGCTAACCGTAAAGCGCAGCATTACTGAGCACTACCAGTACCAGACGACGCCAGTGACCACAGAAGACAATCGACGCTTAGGGGTTGTGCTGCTGCTGCAAAACGTCACGAACCTAAAGCAGCTCGACCAGCTAAAGAGCGAGTTTGTGATGACGGCTTCGCACGAGCTGAGAACGCCTTTGACCGGCATGGCTATGAGCATAGACCTGCTGCAAGAAACCGCTCAAGCTAAGCTCTCTGAAGCTGAGCAAGAACTGTTGCAAACGGCCCAAGACGGTGTGAAAAGATTAAGAGACTTAGTGAACGATTTGCTCGATCTTTCTAAAATAGAGTCTGGCAAAATTGATCTGGATCAAGCTGAGGTCGCGCCAAGTGACCTGATTGAAAAAGCGATTGATTTGCTTAAAATTCAGTCTGACGAGAAGGGCCTTGAAGTAACGAGCCAGGTGGCTGAGAATATCTCTAAGGTCAACGTCGATGCCAATAAGATTACCTGGGTATTGACGAATCTGATCGCCAACGCTTTACGCTACGCAAAGAGAAAAATAAAGGTGAGCGCTAGAGCTCACGGCACCTGGATCTCTATTGCTGTCATTGACGATGGCCCCGGCATCGATCCGGCATATCAAAGTAAAATATTCGATAAGTTTGTGCAGGTAAAAACGGAGAAAGACGTGGGCGGTACGGGCCTGGGCTTGGCTATCTGCAAGGAGATGATCAAAGCTCATGGTGGCACTATCTGGGTGGAGTCTACGCCGGGACGCGGCAGTAAGTTCGCCTTTACGCTGCCGGTCGTCTCTGCGGCCAAATCTGCTAGTTTGCCGCCTACTCTAGATTCTCCAGCCTCAGATTCTATACCCCAGGAGCCGATTCATGCCTGATGCCAAAATTTTAGTGGCCGATGATGAAAAGAGTATTCGCCTTACGGTGAAACAGGCGCTGTCTACGCAGGGCTATGAGGTGAGCGTGGCCGTAGACGGCAGTACTGCTTTAGAACAGCTCAAAGAATTGCCTGCCGATTTGCTGCTGTTGGATATTCAAATGCCTGGCATGAATGGTATTGAAGTGTTGCAAAAGGCGATGGCGCAACAGCCTTCACTGAAGGTGATTATGGTATCGGCGCATGGGTCTATAGACAACGCGGTAGAAGCGATGAAGCTAGGCGCGGTGGATTACTTACAAAAGCCGTTTACGCCTAGCGAGCTGCGTGAAACGGTCGCTAACGTGCTCAATCGCGGGGCCGTGCCAGCAGATGAGTATGCGTCTCAAATTCAGTCGGCTAGAGAGATGGCGGCTAGCGGTAAATATGAGGATGCGATCGCGCTGGCAAAGCAGTGCATCGGTAGCCATCCTGAAAGCGCCGCTGGATTTAATCTATTAGGCGAGCTGCTAGAGGTGGGCGGAGACCAGGCCGAAGCGCTAAAAAACTATCGCGTTGCTTTAGATTTAGACCCTACCTTTAAGATAGCTAGCGACAATCTGAGTCGAGCAGCGATGGATCCCAAATCTCGGCCCAGTTTCTAGCCAGCTTCTAGCCAGCTTCTAGCCAGCTTCTAGCAGTGTCTAAAACAAGTACTCCTCTACAGGTTTTTCTATGGTTGCTAATCTTTTTGGCGGCAGTGCCAAAGACTCTCAGTACATTGTCGTGATTGGCTGCGGCAGGCTTGGCTCCTTGTTGGCTTCTCAGCTCAGCGCTCAAGGGCACAGCGTTGTCGTTATCGACCGGTACGAGGCTGCCTTTGAGAATCTTTCGGGTGAGTTTAGCGGCTTTCAAATTACGGGCGATGCCGCAGAGCTAGCGACCCTACGCAGGGCAAAAGCGGACAAAGCTAGCTGCTTGCTAGCTGTGACTAGAGAAGACAACGTCAATTTGATGGTGGCTCAAATTGGTAAGGTTGTCTTTGAAATTCCCTCGGTGCTTGCCCGCGTTTTTGACCCGGCTCGCGAGGTTATTTACAAGGAGTTTGGCATTGAAACGATTAGCCCCACCCATCTTTCTGCTGATGTGTTTTTGCAGAAGCTAGAGACTCAGTTTAATCAGGTGGCCAAATGAGAGTGATTTTAATTGGAGAAGATAAGCTTACCTACTTTTTAGGACGGCAGTTTACGAGTAAAGGCTATTTTCTGACGATCATTACGCCTAGTCAGTCAGAGGCGGTTTCTTTGTCTAGAAAGCTCAAGGCTACTATTATTGCGGGCAACGGCAGCGATCCTGCTGTATTGCAAGAAGCGGGGGCCTATCAGGCTGATGTCATTCTGGCTCTGACGCCTCAAGATCCGGATAATTTAATTGCCTGTCAGGTGGCACAAGATCGCTTTGGCGTACCAAAAACGGTGGCTTTGGTAAACGACCCGGATAACCGAGAGATCTTTGAGGAGCTAGGCGTAGATATTGCGTTTTCGGCGACTGAGATTTTGGGTTCGATGATCGATCAGCAGACGGCTAGCACCGATCTAAAAAACCTGGTGCCCGTGACGGATAGCGGTGTGACCATTTCGGAAGTGGTCTTAGATGAGAGTAGCCCAGCGGTGGGAAGAGCGATTAAAGATCTGGCCTTGCAAGGGGCGACGGTGGCCTGCGTGGTGAGAAGAGGCCATGTGATGGTTTCGAAGCAGCGGATGTATTTACAGGCGGGCGATCGCGTTCTGCTCATTAGCGAGGACGATCGCTACGGTCAAGCCCAAAAAACGCTTACGGGAGAGGGTGCCTAAACCTATGCGCTATCAAAGCTATCTACGCCGCCGCTACAAGGCGATTTTGAGCTACACCGGGCTAATTTGTATGATTGCCGGGCTAGCAATTCTCTCTCCTTTAATAGCACTGCTGGCTTACCCGGAAGAGACAAGCTTGGCCTGGGGTTTTCTGCTGCCGGGGCTGGGCCTGGGCTTAGTGGGTCTAGGATTTTGGCGGCTGCTCGCGCCCCAGGCGGCGGCAACGCTAAATTTGCAAGAAGGCTCTGTGATTGTTGTACTGGCCTGGTTTTTGGCTATCTTGCTAGGCGCGGTGCCCTTTATGGCCATTGCTGGTCTTAATTTTACTCAGGCAATGTTTGAGTCTACTAGCGGCTGGACGACGACCGGGCTTTCTGTTGTAGACGTTACGCAAACCTCTCATTTAATTTTGCTATATCGCAGCATTATTGAGCTGTTTGGGGGAGCGGGGCTGGCGATTATTACGCTAAGTGCGATCGCTGGCCCGGTAGGGGCTAGCCTCACGAGTGCTGAAGGTCGTACCGAGCAGCTCGCGCCTAATGTGCGCCGCTCTGCGAAGCTGGTGCTAATTATTTACAGCGGTCTGTGTGCTGCGGGTACGGTGGCGCTGTGGGTTTCTGGCATGGGCTGGTTCGATGCGATTAATCATTCTTTTGCGGCGCTTTCAACCGGTGGATTTTCGACTCGCACAGACTCTATCGGCTATTGGGACAGCCCTTTAGTTGAAGCGGTCACGATTGTTCTGATGCTGTTTGGCGGGCTTAATTTTGTCACTATTTATTTGCTGCTAACGGGGCAGATAAAATCTGTTGTTCGCAATGGTCAGGTGCGGCTGCAGGCGCTGGTAATTCCGCTAGCTGCGATCGCTATTTTCTTTGGGTCTGCGCTGACGCTTTATCCCACGCTCAACAAAGCGATTCGCGTCTCTATTTTTGAATCTGTTACCGCGCTGACGACCACCGGCTTCTCAACCGTTGGCTACAGCGACTGGAGCAGCTTGCCCTGGCTGGCTATGCTGGTGCTAATGCTAATTGGCGGCGGCGCTGGCTCTACCGCCGGAGGCATTAAGCAGCTTAGAATTTATATTCTTTATCGGGCGCTGGTTACCGATGCTAAGCAGAAGATATTGCCTCAAGGGGCTATCAGCGAAACTGAGATCTGGCAAGGCGAGCAGCGCCGATTTGTCTCTAACGATCAGGTTCGTCAGGTGGCCCTTTTCACTTTTCTCTATTTGCTGATTTTTATCTTGGGCAGCGCCATCATTGCGGGCTATGGCTACCCTCTGCAAGACAGTCTATTCGAATATGCAAGTTCGCTCAGTACCGTTGGCTTATCGGTTGGAATTACCTCTGCTGACGCGCCGGTAGGCGTTTTATGGACGCAGACTATCGGCATGTTTCTAGGGCGTCTAGAATTCTTCACGGTTTTTGTGGGGGTTGTTTGCTTGCTAAGAGATTTGCGTCCCATGCTGGTCAGCTCAGGAGCCGTTGACCCTGCTAAAAAGACTTCCTAGCGTGTAAAGCTCATGATAATCGCGACCCTTTTTAATAGTCCTGTTACCGATCCGGTCGCTATATTTCTAACGATTTTAGCCATCATGCTAGTTGCGCCGCTGCTGTTTGAGCGGTTTCAGCTGCCCGGCATTGTGGGCTTGATTTTAGCCGGGGTCGTCGTCGGCCCTGATGGATTAGGCGTACTTCAGCGAGACGACACGATTGTGCTTCTGGGCACGGTCGGCCTGCTGTTTTTGATGTTTATGGCCGGGCTAGAAACGAGTCTAGATGACTTTAAAGAAGACGGCGATAAGGCGACGTTCTTTGGCCTGTTAACGTTTGTGGTGCCGATGGTGGTGGGCACGGGGGCAATGCTGCTGCTGGGCTACGACTGGCTAGCGGCGCTGCTGGTGGCGTCTTGCTTTTCGTCCCATACATTGCTGGCGCTGCCGGTACTAAATAAGCTGGGAATTATGCGATCGCGCCCTGTCATCATCACGCTAGGCGCAACTCTGATCACGAATGTCTTAGCCCTACTTGCTCTGGCCGTCATTATCAAAGCTTTTGAAGGTAATCTTACCCTCGGCTTCTGGTTCTTCTTAATTCCAGCGCTGAGCCTTTATACCTTTGGCTGTTTGTGGGGCGTTCCTAAGCTAGGCCGGTGGTTTTTCGCCCAGTTCGGCCACGACGAAAACGCCGAGTTTATTTTTGTTCTGGCGACGCTGTTTATCGTCTCTTATATTGCGGGGGTAATCGAAGTCGAACCGATTATTGGCGCATTTTTAGCAGGTATTGCGCTGACGCCGCTGATTCCTCAAATGAGTCCGCTGATGAACCGCATTCAGTTTATTGGCAACACGCTGTTCATTCCCTTCTTTCTAATTTCTGTTGGGATGCTGATTGATCCGATGGCAATTATCCGCGATCCTCAAGTTCTGCTGATTGCGGCGGTGATGATTGGCGCAGAACTGATCGGCAAATTTATCGCTGCCTATGCCGCTGGCGCGCTGTTCAAGATTGAATTTCCGGGCGTGATGGTGATGTTTGGGCTTTCGACTGCTCAAGCTGCTTCTACGCTGGCCGCTGTGACAGTTGCTTTCAACATAAAACTGGTCGATCAGTCTACGGTCAATGGCGTGGTCGCGATGATCTTAGCAACTTCTATTCTTTCTCCCTGGATTACTCAGCGCTGGGGGCAAAACGTTAGCTCGGGTGCACCCAAAACCGCTGCGTCTTCTTCTCATCTGGCGCGTCGTGTGCTGGTGACGGTTGCGAATCCGAGTACCGAAAATACTCTGCTCGATCTGGCGCTAATTCTCACTAAGGCGAGCGGTGGAACGCTGCTGCCGCTGAATGTGCTTTCTGACCATCTCGGCCCTGTTTCTGAAGATGAACTGCAAAAGCAAACCAGGCTACTAGACGAGGCAGAAAATATTGCTCACGCTGCGGCTACTGAAGTAGAAACCATTGCTCGCGTAGACGACACCATTGACGGCGGAATTCTGCGAACCTCTGTAGAACAAGACGCTAGCCTAATTATCTGTGGCTGGAAAGGCTTTTCTACCTACAAGGACAATTTCTTCGGCAGCGTTTTAGATAGCGTTGCTCGCCGCGCTCGCATTCCCATGCTGATCACCCGCTTTACCCATCCGATTGCCAACACTGAGCGAGTCCTTTTAGCGGTTAATAAACAGCAGGCGCTTTCTCAAAACTTTCAGCCGACGCTCAGTGCGGCTCAGATGATTGCTGACCAGCTTAAAACGTCTTTGCAGGTTCTAGTGGTGGTTGGGCGCAAACAGCGGCAGCTGACTGCCGAAGAGGTTAATCGTCTCAATGTGGAGGTATCTCTAGAGCAGGCGACTGGTAAATTAATTAGCCGTGTGGCCAAGCGGCTTTCTCCTAATGATTTGCTCATGCTAGAAGTCAATACGCACACTCAGCGGTTGAGTACGCGCACTTCGGCGGTGGGCGTGGTGCCAGAGGCGATCGCCCGCACCCATCCCGACGTTTCGATTGTCGTCGCGCACTATCCACCGCCGCTGCGCCCAGATGCTACGCCTGTTCCTAGTGTTGCTGCCTCGCGCTTAGCTTGAATGTTTAAGCTAACCGTTTAAGCTAAGCGTCTAGCCTGAAAGTGAGCTAGCTGTACTATGCCTCTTCTCCAGCAAGGCGTTATATTAGGTCGAATAACCTAGCATCCCTATCGCTCTATATAATTCTGGTTCCATCATGAATCCTGCTCTGACTCAGTTTGGCGATCGCATGTCCCACCTCACCGGGGTTCGCGCGATTATGAAAGACATTATCGAAACGCTAAATTCCGGCAAGGGGCCAGACGGAGAGCTACAGCAACAAAAGGAATTTATCAACCTCAGCGCCGGCAATCCGGTCATTTTGCCCGAGGTGGAGCAGCTATGGCGCGACTGTACCGCTGATTTGCTCTCGAGTAAGGAGTATGGCGAAGTAGTTTGTCGCTACGGGGCGAGTCAGGGCTACGAGCCTTTTATCGAAGCGATTCGAGACGATTTTAACGCGCGCTATGGACTCGATCTCACCTCGCGCAATATTTTAATTACGCCCGGCAGCCAGAACCTTTACTTTTTGGCGGCGAATGCGTTAGGCGGCTATAACACCGATGGCAAGCTTAAGGATATTGTGCTGCCACTTAGCCCCGACTACACCGGCTATGGCGGCGTGACGCTCTACCCCGAAGCGATTAAATCCTACCGTCCGTTCATCGAGCTAGGCGACGATCCGCATTCGTTTAAGTATCGCCCTGACTTTGATCAGCTAGAGATTAATGACAACACCGGGTTTGTTTTATTCTCGCGCCCCTGCAATCCGACGGGCAATGTTCTTACCGATAGCGAAGTGCAGGGCATTGTCGATTTAGCGCAGCCTCACGACGTTCCGGTATTTGTCGATTCCGCCTACGCGCCGCCCTTTCCGGCTTTGAATTTTACGGAAATGACGCCGGTTTTTGGGCCTAATATTGTTCATTGTCTGAGCCTTTCTAAGGCGGGTTTGCCGGGCGAGCGCGTGGGCGTGGCGATTGGTGATGAGAAGATTATTCAGATTTTAGAGGCGTTTCAAACGAACCTTTGCATTCACTCTAGTCGCTACGGTCAGGCGATCGCGGCTAGAGCCATTCGCAGTGGGGCGCTGGCCGATATTTCTGCAAATATTATTCGTCCGCACTACCAGAATAAGTTTGCCGTTTTAGAAGAGACGCTGACGCAGCACATGCCCAAAGAATTGCCTTGGCGCTTGCACAAAGGCGAGGGGGCGATCTTTGCCTGGCTCTGGCTCGACAATCTGCCGATGACGGACTGGGAGTTCTACAATCAGCTTAAAACCTACGGCGTCATCATCGTTCCGGGCAGCCCGTTCTTCCCAGGACTCGACGGCGAAAACTGGCCGCATATGCGTCAGTGTTTCCGCATTAGCTTGACGGCAACTGAGGAGCAGTTGGTCACGGCGCTGAAGCATCTAGCCACGCTGACCGATAAGGTTTACTCGGCTCAGCCAGCAATGGCGGCGGTTTAGCAATGGTCGATTTGAACGAGGATAAGTGGCTGTTGATTGGGCGCATCGTGGGCGCTCATGGGCTGGATGGCTACGTGAAGGTGAAGCCTGAGAGTGATTTTCCAGAGCGATTTGAGAAACCGGGCGATCGCTGGCTGCGAAAACAGGGCGCAGAGCCGGTGCAGATTCGGTTGGTCAACGGTCGCTTTTTAGAAGGTAAAAGTCAGTACCTAGTGAAGCTAGACGGCGTGAACTATCGAGATCAGGCTGAAGACTTGCGCAGCTCTGAACTGTTAGTGAAGGCGAGCGATCGCTTAGCTTTAGATCCCGGTGAGTTTCACGTGGCCGATCTGATAGGTTTAGCCGTTGTGCTTAAAAGCGATCAGAGTACGCTTGGCACGATTACCAATGTCTTTACGACGGGTCACGATTTGCTGGAGGTGACTTTGGAGAAGCAGGAAGATACTGCTTTAGAAGAGGAGGCGCCTGAAAAACAAATCGAAGCAGAACATGATTCGATGCGAGCAAAAGCGGTGCAAAAGCTGCGCCGCCAAAAGCGAAAGAACCAGAAGAAAAAAGCGCCCAAAACGCTGCTTATTCCTTTTGTAGAGTCCATTGTGCCTACCGTAGATATTGCCGCTGGTCGAATAGAAATTACGCCACCTCCGGGACTGATCGATCTTTAGCTCTAGGCGATCCACCATAGTTCGATGAGTTGATTTTCTCTAATGCTGTCATCACAGGAGGCCGCGCTATGTATCTTCAAGAAACTTCGGTAAAGCAAACTGGGGAAAAGCGCGTCACTTTTCAGAATCTAGAGTGGCAGGCATTTAAGCAGATACAGTCGCTGCTGACTGAGCGCAGTCAAGCTCGGTTTACCTACGACAGAGGTGTTTTAGAGATTACGACGCCGTTAGAGAGGCACGAACGATTTGCTCGCTTGATTGAACTTTTTATCAGAATTTTAGTCGTTGAGATGGGACTTAACGTCAAAACAATGGGGTCAACGACGCTTGACCGAGAAGACTTGCTTAAAAGCGCAGAGCCGGATAATGGATATTACATCCAGCGCTTTGATTTAGTCGCAGACCATACGATTGATCTGGCAATAGATCCGCCGCCTGATTTAGTGGTAGAAGTCGATATCACAAATACAGATATTAAGAAAGACTTACTTTACGCCGACTTAGGCGTGCCCGAATTTTGGCGGTTTAATGGACGAGATTGGCGGATTTTGTGCTTGGAGAATGGGGAGTATGTGGAGGCCGATTGCTCTCCTACGTTTCCTATGGTTGAGAGGTCAGATTTGTACCGGTTTTTAGAAACGGCAATGCTCAATGAGGTGGCTGCGGAAACTGAGTTTCGTCGGTGGGTGCGATCGCAGCTATAGAGGCTGTCGCGCTAGAGGGCATCCTGTCAGTAACGATGTCGAAAGCATTAGGCGTAGCTCATGGTGCAACATCTTACCAACTCTTCGCTTCCCCAGCGCGGGCCAGAAGGCTTTGTGCTGACGGTTAGCCAGACTCAACGCTACGCAGGGCTACTTATCTTTGTGATTGGGCTGATTTGGACAGCATTCTCCGCTTTTATGCTGATTGTTTTCATCGGAGAACCGTTTGGCTTCTTTAGTCTGTTTCCGGCTGTGTTCATTAGCCTGTTTGTGCTGGTTGGCGTTTTGATGGCGGGCGCAGGACTGCTAGAACTTTGGTCAAACTTGAAGCTGCATCCCGCTGAGCTCATCCTGCCGAAATATCCGCTGAGACTAGGTGAAACCTGTTCGATTCACTACCGGCGACGGCTCCGCAGAGGCACCTTTAGCAAACCGGGTAGGGTAGAAGCTCAGCTCGTTTGCGACGAGTGGGTGGAATACACTCAGGGCACTGATAAAGTGACTAAAACCCATAGTTTGCATGAGGCGGAGCTACCTACTCGCACCGTCGTCACGGGGGAGCAGCAGGCAGATTATGAAAGTAGAATTGCAATTTCAAGCAAGGAGCTGCCTTCTTTTTTGGCTAAACACAATCAAATTCGCTGGCGGGTGATTGTGAAGCTAACCGTGCCGGGTATTCCTCAAAAATGTCAGTCTGAATTTTCTCTTCAAGTTTTGCCAGAGGTGCTGGCGTAGTAACCGCTATGTCTACGATTAGTATGTCTACGATTAGTCTTTTTTTGGATGAAGAGAGGGTGGCTGCGGGCGATCGCATCTCTGGCAAACTCTCCTACCCTACGCAAACGCCGCCTCAAGAAGTGATGGTAGAGCTACTTTGGCAAACGGAAGGTCGAGGAACGCGCGATCGCCAGGTAGTCGACACCTGTTTAATAGATCCTCAGCAGCTTACGCTTGGATTCGCGATTCCCTTTACGGTTCAATCGCCTGACGAAGGGCCGATTACCTACAATGGCTTTCTCTTTCGAATCCTGTGGGAAATTAGGGCGACGGTTGTTTTGCCCGGCATGGTGGCTAAAAAAGAACAGCAGACGCAGCCCGTGAGCGTTATTTGCCGCAGGTCGTAATGGCAGGTCGTAATGTTAAAAGGTTCAACAGCGGCTGCTCATCGACTTAACCCGTATTTGTCGCTAGGGCTACAGCGAAATCCGTTTGTATTAGAAGATAGTTTGGCGATCGCGCCCTCACTCTGGATTGACCGGGGCTACTCAGCGCCGCCTATGCCAAGGGCTAAGCAGCTCATTCAGCTCATAGGGGTTAAAGGCGCGGGCAAAACTTCCCATCTTAAGCGTTGGCAAGCGCAGACCGGGGGGCCTTACTGCTACTATCCGCCCGGTTGGCAAAGGCTAAAAATGCCTGACGTGGGGCCGATTGCCTATTGGGACGAGGCTGACCGGATTCCTTTGGCCTATTTGCTAGTGGGTTTGTTGGCGGCGGTGGGCGATCGCAGTACGATTGTCGCTGGCACCCACACAGATCTAAGTCGCGCTGCTTTTATGGTGGGTTTGCCCGTAAAGACGATTCGAATAGCCAGGTTTGATGATGCCTTACTTCAGCAGTGGGCGAACCGGCGAATTGAAGCTGTGAGGATTGCGAATGTAGCCTGTGAACTGCGTTTGGACAGCAAGAAAGCAAAAGAGATTGCCGCAGATGCTAATGGCTCTTGGCGAGAAGCAGCTGACCAACTTCACGTCTGGGCTGCAAGGCGAGCGATCGCGGCTTAGATCGCCTGATCTAGCTTGGCGGATACGCTTGCTGCTTGTTATTGAGAGACTTTGCTCTCAACCATCTCCATTTGCTTGACTAAGCGGGCGAGCGTTCTGTCGTCGTTTATCCGCTGCTCTCTGTAGCTGCGTTGCCAAACCGGGCATCCAGGTTGGTTCCGCACTAAATTTATTCGTTTTGCCGTGGCTGCTTTTACGCCCGCTACAAAAGCGCTGAGCGCTCTGGGTTTGCCAAATCGGTGCTCTTGATCAGGGCGACTCTCGTAAATGCAAACCAGTGCATAAATAGCATCTGGTGCAATTGCCCATTGGTTTAGCGTTATTCCTTTGCGCTTAGCAGCAGCTTGCAGTTCGTCTGCGGCAATTTGGGAGAACGATGTGGCAGAGACTGCTTTACTTTCACTACTATTTTCGCTTCCAGCTACGTCGCCTTTAAAGAGCGCACTATTGTTGTGCGTATCTAGCCGAATGTAATACAGGGCGGCCTTCACCAATGGATTTTGAGGGGAAATGATGTCTGTCAATGGACGCCCTTTGGGTTTTGCAAAGTGTCTACGAATAGACTTCCCAGATAGTTTGCTGAATTCCCGACACAATGACAGAAAGAATCGCCGAAAAGCTAGACAGGGTGGGGTATAGAGCGACACATGGGTAGGGGCCTACCAGCTTTTCTATGCTGTCTGCTTAAGTTGTTTTTAAGCGCGATCGCGCCCTGCCACTATTTGTCTTGGCCTCAAGTATTCAGCGGCTCTATTTGCAATTTCGAATTTACTGCCCGATGTCGATCGTCTGTGGGCGCGTTTTTTTAGCAGGCACGCTCTATAACGGCAGGCGCTGCGGCTGCTAAGTAAATAGAAAAGAGAATGTGTCTGACTACTTGAGTCTAGCTATTTGATTCAAAAAATTTGTGGATGGGCAAGGAGAGACTCGAACTCTCACAACCGAAGTCGCCACATTTTGAGTGTGGTGCGTCTACCAATTCCGCCACTTGCCCGGCAGGCCCTTTAAGCAGGCATCTTAGTATACCGAATAGGGCGACTTTCTACAGATCTTTTTACCAGTTGCGCCAGCCCCTTTCTGCGTCGTTGCTTTCTGTTCCGGCAAACGGTCGGCTTCCTAGCAGTGCCTGATATTCCGGCGTGCTAGCCCAGCGATCGATTTCTCTAGCGCGAAGCACGGGCACCGGATGGCTTAGCTCGTCGGTTTTTATTTTTTTGAGCATTTCGCCCATATCGCTTTCGCTGATGGCATCGTAGGAGCGGGCCTGGTCGATGAAGGCATCTAGATTTAGCAAGGGGGAAAGCGTTGGTGAACCGCCTGAAAGCTTCATCAGTACGGAGGCTACGGTGCGGGCGTCTTGGGTGGCGAGTAGGGCGGCTCTGTCGCAGGTAAATTCGGCGCAGCGCACCCATTCCATAATTTGCGACTGCCAGTTCTGCATGAGCACGTTGCCGAAGGGAAGCTGGCTAGTGGCTAGAGTGAGCAGATTGGCGAGCGTTAGGTATACACCGTGATCGCATTTGAGGTGGCCTAGCTCGTGGCCGATGACAGCCTGCACTTCGGCTGGGTTTAGCAGTTCTATAAGGGAAGTGTGCACCACAATGAAGGGCTGCTTTCCTCGCATGGCAAACGTATAGGCGTTTGGCATGGGGTGCTGCTTGATATAGAGCTGCGGCACTTCTAGATCGAGTACTCGGCAGGCTTCGCAGAGCGACTGGTATAGATCTGGCAGCTGGTTGGGGCCGACTAGTACGCTAGAGGCAATATTTTCTAAGTAGAAAAACTGCTCGCCCATTGGCCCTAGCAGGCTGCGAATAGCAACGTCTAGTCCGGGTAGCTGCTTGAGCGTTTGGGTTGCTTGCTTGTCTAGCGGATGGCGAAAGTGGTTGGCGGTTAGCCCAATGAGGTGGGATTTTTGGGAAGGAGCCATAGAAAAGCTGGCGCAGTGTCGTTGGCAATTTTGCGCATCTTATTAGTATAGCTAGCCAGTGAGAAGGCGTGAGTGGGAGAGACTGTGGCTGAGGTGTTTCTCTCCCTTGGGGTGCGATCGCTTTAGTTCTCAGCGCCGATGGTGGGTTGAGCGGCGCTGTCTACTTCGCTCAGCGGAATGCGTCTGAGCTTAGCGCCAACGTTGAGCAGCTTTTCTTCAAACCGCTCGTAGCCTCTATCGAGGTGTTGCAAGCCGTAGAGGGTGGTTTTTCCTTTGGCGGCTAATCCTGCGATCGCTAATGCCGCCGAAGCTCTCAAATCGCTGCCGGTAACGGGCGCACCAGACAAATGGCTAACGCCGCGGACTACAGCGCAGTCGCCCTTGAGCTTGATGTCTGCGCCCATGCGGTTAAACTCCGCGACATGCTGCAATCGGTTTTCGAAGACGGTTTCGGTCACAATGCTGTTGCCGTCGGCTAGGGTTAACAAGGCCATAAACTGCGCCTGCATATCGGTTGGAAAACCAGGATAGGGCAGGGTTTGCACGTCGGCGGGTGCAATCTTTTCGCCCGGAGAAATGCGGATGTTCATGTTTTCCTCAAGCTCTACTTTTGAGCCGGTTTCGCGGAGTTTGGCGAGTAGCGGCGTGAGGTGGTTAGGATCGACTGGGCCAACCGTGATTTCGGATCGCGTGAGTGCGCCTGCGACTAGATAAGTGCCGGCTTCAATGCGATCGGGGATGATGGAATAGTCGGTAGCGTGAAGGCTAGGCACGCCGGTAATCGTGATGGTGTTGGTGCCTGCTCCGCGAATTTTTGCGCCCATGGCGATACAGAAGTTGGCTAGATCAACGACTTCAGGCTCTTGCGCGGCGTTTTCGATGACGGTTTCGCCTTCGGCTAGCGTAGCCGCCATCATTAGGGTTTCGGTTGCACCGACGCTGGGGTAGTCCAGATAGATTTTGGCTCCTTTGAGCTTGCCGCGCGTGCCCGGAACGTAGGCATGAACAACGCCGTGATCCATATGAACCTGTGCGCCTAAAGCCTGCAGGCCGCGAATATGTAGCTCTACGGGGCGAGCGCCGATGGCACAGCCGCCGGGTAAGGGAACGCGGGCTACGCCTAAGCGGGCGAGCAGCGGGCCAATCACAAAAAAGCTTGCTCGCAGCTTACTCACAATGTCGTAGGGCGCTTTGGAATGGCTAACGTGGCTGGCGTCTACGTCTAGCATGTTGCCAGCGCGTTTCACTTTTAGACCTAGCGCGAGCAGCACTTCGGCCATGCGGCCAATGTCCATCAGATCGGGAATGTTGCGAACCCGGCAAGTTTCTGAACAAAGCAGCGTACCCCCTAGTACGACTAGGGCCGAATTTTTGGCGCCGCTAACGGGAATATGGCCGCTTAACGGTTCGCCGCCCCAAATTTCAATCACGGATTCTGAAGGATTGGCTTCAGCAGCTGTGCGACTAGAAGATCCTGTAACGGACTGAAGGGGAGTCATAACGGGAGTAGCCGCCATAGATATTTACCAGAATGTGTTGGCTAAAGGGATTCGTTGCGCCAATTCGTTAGAGCGGCAATGAATTTGGTATGGATTCTACCCGAAACTTCCGAGTTTCTCCCGGTTGATTTGAACCAATGAGGGGATAGTGTACCGAACGACATCCTACTTTTAGTGGAAATCACCTAAAGGGACTTTGTTTTGGCGGAGTGTTTTGACGGAATGTTTTGACGGAATATTTTAGGGTTGTTGACGGATGAACCGCCTTGCTAGATTATTGTTAATCGCAGAGAGTGTGCGATCGGCTTAGGCTATATGCACGATCTGTTTTGCGGGACTGGCGAAATTGGTAGACGCGCTAGATTCAGATTCTAGTGTTCGCAAGGACTTCCGGGTTCAAGTCCCGGGTTCCGCATTAGTCATGGTGATAGAAAGGAGTCCTTCAGTGGTTTATGCTGGGGACTTTTTTTGTGAGGCGATCGCCATTTCAGATTCTAGATACCAATCAAAACTGATCAAAACTTTCTATTAGTCAGTAGAAATACATAGCACTTTAAATATCATTGATTATGCTCACGAGTTTGCAAAACCCGACTGTAAAGCAGCTGCGCAAGCTAAAACAGTCTAAAGAACGGCGCAAACAGGGCGCACTGCTCCTAGAGGGAACTCATTTAATAGAGGCGGCTGGGGAGGCGGGCTATCCGTTAGAGGTGCTTTGTTATACGGAGGACTGGCAGGCTCGGTATGGAGAGATTTGTGCGCGGGCGATCGCACTTTCTGCTCAAACAGAGGTGGTCTCGCTAGACGTTTTGAAGTCGATTGCGAGCACGGTTTCTCCCGATGGGGTGGTGGCGATCGCGCCTCAACGTACAGCCTGGGAGGAAGCGGCCAGTCAGCCTAAAGATGAGGTGAGCCTAGGCGTGATATTAGAGACGCTGCAAGATCCTGGAAACCTCGGCACGATTATTCGCACAGCGGCGGCAGCCGGCAGCGACGGCCTTTGGCTAAGCCCAGATAGCGTAGATATGGGGAGTCCTAAAGTGCTGCGAGCCTCGGCGGGGCAGTGGTTCCGGTTGCCGATGGCGAAAGTGGAGGTAGTAGAGCAGGCCGCGAAGCTCAAGGAAAACGGCGTGCAGGTGATTGCGACGATGGCGACGGCCCAGCTGGACTATTGGCAGCTAGATTTGACGCAGCCCACCGTATTTTTAATGGGGAATGAGGGCGCGGGACTGTCGGCGGCGCTGATGGGCTGCGCCTCTGCGGTGGTGAAGATTCCGGTAATGCCGGGCGTGGAGTCGCTGAATGTGGCGATTTCGACTGCGCTATTACTCTATGAAGCGCGGCGGCAGAGACAGATGTGACTTCGACTACGCTCAGCCACCAGGCTTCGTTGTGATGTGTAGATCGCTTAGATATTGTCGGGCTTTGCTAATTTACCTATTGACTGTAGTCAGAACCGAGGGCTGAGCGTAGTCGAAGCCCAGACAGGAAAACTCTAGTTGTGCAAAGTCACCGTTCTATTTGAAGATAGAATACAGACTTCATAACGGAGAGAGCTTTGGAAGCAGCATTCGATTACGACTTAGTGATTATCGGCGCGGGCGTTGGCGGACACGGCGCGGCCATACATGCGGTTCAAAATGGCCTTAAAACGGCGATTGTTGAAGCGGGAGATATGGGTGGCACCTGCGTGAACCGGGGCTGTATTCCTTCTAAGGCGCTGTTGGCTGCTTCGGGAAAGGTGCGCGAAATGCGCGACGAGCAGCATTTGAAGGCGATGGGCATTAGTTTGGCGGGCGTGGGATTTGACCGCGAGCAAATTGCGAACCATGCCAAGAACCTGGTAGGTAAAATTCAGGGCGATTTAACCGGGAGTTTGACTCGACTCGGCGTGGATATTATTCGCGGCTGGGCGAAAATCGCGGGCGGTCAAAAGGTTTCGATTACCGAGGAGAGCGGGACTCGAACGATTTCTGCCAAGGACATTATTCTGTCGCCAGGATCGATTCCGTTTGTGCCTAGAGGAATCGAAACTGACGGCAAGACGGTATTTACCAGCGATGAAGCTGTCCGGCTAGAGTGGTTGCCTGATTGGGTGGCGATTATCGGCAGCGGCTATATCGGTCTGGAGTTTTCCGATGTGTATACGGCGCTAGGCTCTGAGGTGACCATGATTGAGGCGTTGCCTCAGCTAATGCCAACGTTCGATCCTGATATTGCGAAGCAGGCGGAGCGGGTGTTGATTAAGCCGCGCGATATTGAAACTAAGGTGGGTTTGCTGGCGAAGAAGATTACGCCTGGATCTCCGGTAGTCATTGAGCTAGCCGATCCGAAGACGATGGAGATAGTGGAGGTGCTAGAAGTCGATGCTTGCCTAGTTGCAACGGGTAGAATTCCGGCGACTAAGAATTTGGACCTGAATATGGTGGCGGTGGAGACTGACCGCAGAGGCTTTATTCCGGTGAACGATCAGCTAGCGGTGCTGCGCGACGGTAAGCCGGTGCCTCATCTGTGGGCGATTGGCGATGCGACTGGCAAGATGATGCTGGCCCATGCGGCTTCGGCCCAGGGGGTGGTGGCGGTGGATAATATTTTAGGCGGCGATCGCACCATCGACTACAGCGCGATTCCGGCAGCGGCCTTTACGCACCCTGAGGTGAGCTTTGTGGGGATGACAGAACCTGCGGCTAAGGAAGCGGGCAAGGAAGGCGGCTTTGAAGTGGCGAACGTGCGCAGCTACTTTAAGGCAAATTCTAAGGCGCTCGCTGAAGGCGAGACTGAGGGACTCGCTAAGCTGGTGTATCGCAAGGATACGGGCGAGGTGATGGGGGCGCATATTATTGGCTTACATGCGGCGGATTTGATTCAGGAGGCGGCTAATGCGATCGCCCAAAAGCAGTCTGTTACTGAGCTATCGAAGTATGTGCACACGCATCCAACGCTTTCTGAAGTGCTAGACGAAGCTTACAAGCGAGCGAAGGTGGGGGTATGAAGATCCGCCGTCGTCCGCCCAACCCTTCTATTTCTGTCGCTAGCCTGCAGTATCAGATCAAGGTGCCTGATTCTGAGCCGCGCAATATATTAGAGAAAATTGTGTGGCATAAGGAAACGGAAGTAGCGCGAATGCGTGAGGCGATTCCTCTGCAGACGCTTCAGCAGCAGGCTCAAAATTTGCCTGCGACGAAGGGCTTTATTAAGGCGCTGCGACAGCAGGCGGAAAAGCAGGCTCCGGCAATTATTACTGAGGTGAAGAAGGCTTCGCCTAGTAAAGGGGTGATTCGAGCGGATTTTGATCCGGTAGAAATCGCCCGCAGCTATGAAGACGGCGGGGCAACTTGCCTTTCGGTGCTGACCGACAGCGAATTTTTTCAGGGCAGCTTCGACTATCTAGCCCAAATTCGCGGCGCTGTAGATCTGCCGCTGCTGTGCAAAGAGTTCATTATTTATCCCTATCAGATTTACCAGGCGAGACTCGCGGGAGCAGATGCAATTTTGCTAATCGCGGCGATTCTTTCTGACAAGGATCTGACCTACTTTGTAAAAATCGCCAAAGTGCTGGGACTCGATGCTTTAGTAGAGACGCATACCGCTGAAGAATTTGAGCGGGTGCTGAAGGTAAGCGGCGTTGAGCTGATTGGCATTAATAACCGCAACTTGGAAGACTTTAGCGTCAGCTTGGGGACGACTGAGCAAATTATGGCGGCCTACGGCGAGCAGCTTGAGCCGCAGAATTTGCTCGTGGTGAGTGAGTCGGGACTGCATACAGCGGCAGATGTGAAGACGGTGGTTAGCGCTGGGGCTAAGGCAATTTTGGTGGGCGAGTCTTTGGTGAAGCAGCTGGATCCAGGAAAGGCGATCGCACCGCTGCTCGGCCGGTAGCGCGGCGCTTGTCGATCTCAATCCCGGATTAGAAGCGGTCTAAACTGTAGAAGTACACACTTTCTATGGCTTTAGTCCTATGGCTCAAACCTCTCGTTTGCCGTTGCCTTCGCATATTCACTACGAGCTGCTGCTGCAATTGTTAGAGCGGCAGACGGCTCAGAACATATCGCGCGAGCAGCCGCAAAGAGAACAGCTACAGAATTTGATTGTGACGCTGCGTAAGGCGTTTTCGCAGCAGAAGCAGCTAGAAGAGAGCTGTGTGCGATCGCAAATTCCGATTGAATATCACTGGTCGCTCACCCATATAGACAGCGGTGCGAGCCGCTAAAAAACGCTGCCCAAAAATCATCCTAATGGTTCAAAAGTCCTGTAGATTCGGGCTAGATTCACGCCCACCCGCGTCTAAATGAGGTTTATACTAAGAAGTGTATAGCTAGTGAAACTACGGTATGAGTCGCAAAAAAGCCATTATTATTGGTTCGGGGATCGGTGGGCTGTCTCTGGGCATTCGATTGCAGAGCCTGGGGTTTGACACCACCATTTTTGAAAAATTAGATGCACCGGGTGGAAGAGCCTATGTGCGCCGAGCCGATGGCTTTACGTTTGATATGGGGCCAACCGTGCTGACGGTGCCGCACCTGATTGAAGAACTGTTTTCGCTAGAGCGAGATGCCGCTGCGCTGCACCTGCCGGACTTTCCCGCAGAGATTATGGATCCGGCTGATCGCATTAGAACCGGCGTTAGCGGCGGGCCGAATACGTCTAAGTACCTCAAAATTGTTCCGGTTTTACCGTTCTACCGAATCTATTTTGATGACGGTACTTATTTTGACTATGACGGCGATCCTGAAAGCACTCGCCGCCAAATTGAAGCAATTGAGCCGGACGATTTAGAGGGCTACGAGCGCTTTCATAAAGCGGCTAGAGATATTTTTGATCGAGGCTTTATTGAGCTGGGCTACACCTACTTTGGAGATGTGTTCTCCATGCTCAAAATTGCGCCTGACCTGGTGAAATTGGATGCAGTGCGCCCGCTGTTCTCGTTTGTAAAACGCTACTTTAAAAGTCCAAAGCTGCAGCAGGTATTTAGCTTTGAACCGCTGCTAGTCGGGGGCAATCCGCTGACGGTGCCCGCGATTTACGCCATGATTCACTTTGTAGAAAAGACCTGGGGCATTCATTTTGCCATGGGTGGCACGGGTGAGCTGGTACGCAGCTTTGTGAAGAAGTTTGAGGAGCTAGGGGGGCAGATTCACTACAACAGTGAAGTGGCCAAAATTGACGTAGAGGGCTCTTTCTTTGGCAAGAAGGTGGCTAAAGGCATCACGCTAGCCGATGGCACGACGCATGAGGCTGAAGTGGTGGTCTCTAACGGTGACTACGCCAACACCTATATGAAGCTGATCGATCCTAAATATCGTTTGATTAATCAGGATTTAAAAGTAAAGCTGACTCGGCAGTCGATGTCGATTTTGGTGATTTACTTTGGCTTTAGAGCCGATGGCCTTGAAGATTTGGATCTGCGTCATCACAATATTATTTTGGGGCCACGCTACGAGCCATTACTCACCGAGCTGTTCGATAAAAAGATTCTCAGCCCAGACTTTTCGCAGTATTTGCACGTGCCGTCTTTGACTGACCCGAGCATGGCGCCTCCTGGGCACCATGCGGCCTACACGCTAGTGCCCGTGCCGAATAATGCCAGCGGAATTGATTGGGATGTGGAAGGGCCGAAGCTAACTGAGCGGGTGCTGACTTTCTTGGATGAGCGCGGCTATATTCCCGATCTTAAAGAGCGGTTGGTGTACCAGAGCCATGTGACGCCCGATTACTTTGAAGGAACGCTCAATAGCTATTTGGGTAATGGTTTTGGCGTGGAGCCGGTGCTGGTACAAAGCGCTTTCTTCCGCCCACACAACCACAGCGAAGATATCTCTAATCTGTATCTGGTGGGCGCGAACACTCAGCCGGGTGGTGGTACGCCTGCGGTAATGATGTGTGCCAAGATGACGGCTCGCGAGATTGCGAAGAATTTCAATATCTCGCCTGAAGTGGTGAACGGTGTGCCAGCGGCGATCGCCCAAACTGAACCTGAAGTTGCGACTGTATAGGCCGCTTAGCTGGCCAATTGAAGATAAGGAACCTTGAATGCTCCCCAAAGAAGACCTCCTGAAGCGATCTGAGAATAAGGAAACGCTTTCTCGGGTAATTGATAAAGCCGAGCAGGCGATTCGGACTTGGGAGCTGGTGGCGACAGATTTTTTGTCGCCGCCGGAGCTATTCGAGGCGCAAGTCTGCTTTTGAGAAGCTAACGGATATCCATACGATGGCGAGCGGCGGCTATCCGCAGGCGGAGCGTCAGCGGCTGCTGATTGCGCGCTCAGAAATTCCGCTAGAGGGCGCGGAAGTGCCTTTGGCGGCGCTAAGTATTGCCGGTAATTTTTTGTTTGATACGGCGTCTCATCGCGACTTTTTAGGCTCGCTATTGGGGACTGGGCTGGTGCGCGATAAGGTGGGCGATATTATTGTGCTGGGCGAGCGAGGGGCGCAGGCGATTGTGGTGCCCGAGCTGATTGAGTTTTTGAGCACAAGCCTAATTCAGGTGCGCTCTGTGCCCGTGAAGACGAGCCAGATTGAGGTGAGCGAACTGCGGGTGCGTGAACCGCGCAAAAAGGAAATGACGACGGTGGAAGCTTCGATGCGATTGGATGCGATCGCATCGGCGGGCTTTGGGATGTCGCGCAGCAAAATGGCCGACATGATTACCGGCGGCGACGTGCGCATTAACTGGAAGCCGGTGTCGCAGTCTAGCCACAAGGTGCAGACGGGCGATTTGATTGCGATTCGCGGTAAAGGGCGGCTGGAGATTGGCGATGTGGCCGTGACTAAAAAAGAGCGGTATCGGGTTCAGCTAACGCGTTTGGTATAGAAAACGCTCCCTTTTAGGCTGGCCTCAGTAGAAATATTGACCAGCGCCCATTATTAAATACCCGAACTTGCCGGATAGTCTTCTTATCTCTTGTATGAGGGGTTAGACCCCTTGTAAGTTTCAGTGAGTTTTAGACATGGCTCGTCTGAGCGATCGCGCCTTCAAAGTCATCGAACTGGAGATTGACGATCTTCATAATCGAGGCGTTATCGACAAGCTAGATAGCATTATTTTGGTCTCTCGCCTCTGCACGCTACGAGCTGAGGCAGGCAAACACTTAACGCGTACTCAAGTTTGGGACAACTTGTGCGATGTGGTTCCAGATATTGATCCCAAAGTGCTTACTAGCGCGGCTGCTAGCAATAAGGGCCTGTCCGACGTGAGAATTTCCGTTGGGGTGGGCGCGACGGCCGTGCTGGTGGCTTCTACGTTTGGCATGAAGGCAACGACGGCTTCTGTAGATATTTCTGCCCTGTCTTCTACTCTGCCGGTTGCTGATGTTAGCCAGGATGCAGCTCAAGGCAATCAGAAAGATGGAAATCGAGCTGAGGGGCGAGTTGAGAGTCGAACTGGGAGCCGCGCCGCCAATCCGATTATGAAGCGCCTGTCGCTTAAGGCGAGGTTTACGAGGACGGGCGAAAAAGCATCTGAGTCGGCTGCTTTTATTCAGGCTAAAGATTTGGGGTGGCAGGCGGCGCTGAAGGGAAAAAATCCGCCGCATAGCGCTCAGCACTGGCGGGAGACGGCGGCGCTGTGGCAGCAGGCAATTGTCTATCTACATCAGGTGCCTAAGCGCGCTGCAAACTACGAGGTAGTTGAGGCCAAGATTGCCTTCTATGAGAAAAATCTTGAGGAGATTGAGGGCCGATGGGCAGTGGCGATCGCCCGAGAAAATTCACCCCAGGTCATGAATCCTGCGCCTTCTACGCAGGTGAATGTGCCTCAGTTTTCTTCGACTGTCGCGGATGATTTGGCGATCGCTCGTCGCCACGGCTGGCAGGCGTCTTTGGCCAGTCAGAACGCGCCTCATCCCGCGCGAAAATGGGCTGATATTTCTCGCCATTGGAGAACGGCGCTGCAGCACATAGATCAAGTGCCGGCTGAAAGCGCTCAATACGCTGAGGCTCAGCAGGTTAAAGCGATCTATCAGAAAAATTTAGCGGCGGTGCGTCAGCGCTATTTGCAAGAGCAGGCGGCGAGCCAGAGCGTCGCTTCTTTGCAAGCAGCTTTAGGTGAGATTAAGCGATCGGGGCTGTCTCATCAGGCGCAGGCGCAGCAGCAGCAGGCTATTCTCAATAGGCTAAGCGCTATTCCGGTGGGCACGGATGCTCATTCGCAGGCTCAACGTGCGATCGCTCAAATTAGCGCAAGCAGCGATGAAAAAATTGCCGCTTCCTACTAGGTTCTTCTTACTAGCCTTTTCTTACTAACAGCGCAGCGCCTTGTAAGAAGAACATCTTGGAAAAAAGTTAGCTATCTTACGGTTGCTCTAGCAAATTGGGCCTAGGATTGCTTTGCCAATACAGGTTTTATCTGCCGAGTTAAGCATTTTTATTTAATTGAAATCGTCTTTTCTGTCTGCATTCCGTCTAAAGCAACACAAACCGATAGGCAGAATATGTCATTATGTAACGGATTTGCCAGGTGCGCTTAACCCCAATTTCACTATCGGCAGATATGAAATTGATATTAAGCAAACCCGCTGGCAGGAAATGGAGTAAGTAATGGAATCCGTCGAGTCCATCTATAAATATGCCTGGATTATCCCAGTGCTGCCCCTATTTGGCGCAGCCGTTGTGGGTACAGGCTTAATCAGCTACAACGAAGCGACCAACAAGCTTAGAAAGCCGGTCGCGACTTTTATCGTTAGCCTTATTGGCGCGGCGATGGCGCTGTCCATCATGATTCTGGTCAGCCAGCTTCAAGGACACGCCCCCTATACCTATCTGATCGAATGGGCCTCTGCTGGAGACTTTACGATCAACATGGGCTTTACCATCGACCACATCACGTCGCTGATGCTGGTGATCGTCACCACCGTTGCCTTTTTGGTGATGATTTACACCGATGGCTACATGTCTCACGACCCCAGCTATGTTCGCTTTTATGCTTATTTGAGCCTGTTTAGCTCATCCATGCTGGGCCTAGTTATTAGCCCTAACCTTTTGCAGGTCTATGTTTTTTGGGAGCTGGTGGGCATGTGCTCCTACCTGCTAATCGGCTATTGGTACGACCGAGACGGTGCTGCCGATGCTTGCCAGAAGGCATTTGTGACTAACCGAGTGGGCGACTTTGGTCTGCTGCTTGGCATGCTGGGTCTATTCTGGGCGACTGGCACCTTTGAGTTTGAACTCATGGGCGAGCGGCTCAGCGATTTGGTTACGACAGGCGCGATCTCAGGCGGGCTAGCTGCTTTGTTTGCAGGTTTGGTCTTTATGGGGCCAATGGCGAAGTCGGCGCAGTTCCCGCTGCACGTGTGGCTGCCCGACGCGATGGAAGGCCCTACGCCTATTTCGGCGCTGATTCACGCGGCAACAATGGTTGCAGCGGGCGTCTTTTTGATTGCGCGGATGTATCCCGTTTTTGAAGATATTCCTACTGTCATGAGCATCATTGCCTGGACAGGAACGATTACGGCCTTTTTGGGCGCATCGATTGCAATTACGCAAAACGATATTAAGAAAGGGCTGGCCTTTTCTACGATGTCTCAGCTGGGCTACATGGTGATGGCGATGGGCGTGGGTGCTTATACAGCTGGCCTGTTTCACCTGATGACTCACGCTTACTTTAAGGCGATGCTGTTCCTGGGTTCAGGTTCGGTTATTCACGGCATGGAAGAAGTGGTGGGCCACGACCCGGCGCTAGCGCAAGATATGCGTTTGATGGGCGGTTTGCGCAAGTACATGCCGATTACGTCGATTACCTTTTTGATTGGTACGCTGGCAATTTCAGGTCTGCCGCCTTTTGCCGGATTTTGGTCTAAGGACGAGATCTTAGGCTCTGTGTTTGAGGTGAATCCGGTGATGTGGGCGATTGGCTGGGTCACGGCTGGTGCGACTGCGTTTTATATGTTCCGCATGTATTTTTCTACCTTTGAAGGTGAGTTTCGCGGTAACGATGCGGATATTCGCAAAATGGTGAAGGTGCAGTCTTTGCAAATGGCGGGCGCATCGATGGGGCCAGGTGCGATGAGCACTCAAGAACTGGTCGCAGAAGACACTGGCCACGGCGACCATCATCACGCTGAGGAGCCGCACGAGTCGGTTTTGAGCATGACTTTTCCACTGATGATGCTGGCGATTCCGTCGGCGCTCATTGGTTTGGTGGGTACGCCGTTTGCCAATTACTTTGAGGCGTTTATTCATCCTTCGGGAGAGGCGCTAACGGTTGCAGAGATTGCTGAAGAGTTTGACGTTAACGAGTTTGTGCGGATGGCTGGGCTGTCTGTTGCGATTTCGGTGGCGGGAATTATTTTGGCGGTGCTGATGTATCGGACTAAGGCGATTAGTGCTAGTGCGATCGCAAATAAAATCAAGCCGCTTTACAACCTCTCACTCAATAAGTGGTACATCGACGACATCTACCGCGAGGTCTTTATTAAAGGCACTCGAAATCTGGCTAAAGGCGTCTTGAACGTAGACGTTAAAATCGTTGACGGGATTGTCAACCTTACTGGCTTCGTCACGCTGGTGACGGGCGAAGGGTTGAAGTACTTCGAGAATGGCCGAGCTCAATTCTATGCACTCATTGTGTTTGGCGCAGTGCTGGGCCTGGTCTTTGTCTCGGGTCTGGGTTAGATAAACCTCGACTGCATGAAAGACGAGAGGAAGCACCGGAAGTTATTTTCGGTGCTCTTTTTTGTTCTGTAATAACAGATTTTATTCTGTAATAACCGAAGAATAGAAAGCTTCTAGTGATCTGGCGTTATAGCTAGTACACTCACGCCTCCAAGCTTCACTAGCGATCCTTAAGGTGGTGCTAAGTTGAGGGGCGTCTTTGAGAAGTGGCAGTATCATGCACTGGCAGCCGCGTTTCGAGTCGCTTTGGGAGTGCGAACTTTGGTTGCTCACTGGATAAGAAAAAGTAATTCCTGTCCCACAGACTCTATTTTTCTTCCTACAGTGTGAAAAGAAATCAAGCATTTGCTTTTATAGTTCATCGGTAGCCCTACTGCGCCGCAGCATATCAGTTTCGTTATGGATCAATTTCCCTGGCTGTCGTTCATTATTTTCTTTCCCTTTCTGGCGGCGTTTGCGATCCCGTTCATCCCTGATGAAAAAGGTCGTACCGTTCGCTGGTATGCCTTAGTCGTCGGCCTGATTGACTTCGCGGTTATCGTCTACGCCTTTGTCAATAACTACGACATCAGCTCCTCAGGGATGCAGCTTTACGAAAGCTATACCTGGGTGCCGCAGATCGACCTGCGCTGGTCGGTCGGGGTCGATGGTTTGTCGATGCCGCTGGTGGTATTGACTGGCTTTATTACAACGCTGGCAATTCTGGCTTCCTGGCCAGTGACGTTTAAGCCCAAGCTTTTTTACTTCTTGCTGCTGTCTATGTACGCGGGGCAAATTGGCGTATTTGCCGTGCAAGATATGCTGCTGTTCTTCCTGATGTGGGAGCTAGAGCTGCTGCCGGTTTATTTGCTGCTGTCGATTTGGGGCGGTAAGAAGCGGTTGTATGCAGCGACGAAGTTCATTCTGTATACGGCGGGTGGTTCGCTGTTTATTTTGCTGGCCGCGCTTGGCATGGCTTTTTACGGCGATACGGTTACCTTCGATATGCAGACGCTGGCGGCGAAGGAGTTTCCGCTGAGGCTTCAGCTATTTCTGTATTCAGGGTTTTTGATTGCCTATGCCGTCAAGCTGCCGATTATTCCGTTTCACACTTGGCTGCCGGATGCTCACGGTGAGGCGACTGCGCCCGTTCACATGCTGCTAGCTGGCATTCTGCTGAAGATGGGTGGCTATGCGATTATTCGGATGAACGTGGAAATGCTGCCGCAGGCCCATGCGGTAATTGCGCCGGGGCTGGTGATATTTGGCGTGGTAAATATTATTTACGCAGCGCTGACTTCCTTTGCCCAGAACAACCTCAAGCGCAAGATTGCCTATTCGTCGATCTCGCACATGGGATTTGTGATGATTGGTATTGGCTCGTTTACCAACTTAGGACTGAGCGGCGCGGTGCTGCAAATGGTGTCTCACGGGCTGATTGGCGCGAGTCTTTTCTTCCTAGTCGGCGCTACTTACGACCGTACGCACACGCTGATTCTCGATGAGATGGGCGGTATTGGTCGCAAGATGCCGAAGATTTTCTCGATGTTTACCACTTGCTCTATGGCTTCTTTGGCGCTGCCGGGGATGAGCGGCTTTGTGGCAGAGCTGATGGTGTTTGTGGGCTTTGCAAATAGCGATGCCTATGGCTTTAACTTTAAGCTGATTGTGGTGATGCTGATGGCGGTGGGCGTGATTTTGACGCCGCTGTATCTGCTGTCGATGCTGCGCGATATTTTCTACGGCCCTGAGAATAAGGAGCTGATTGAGAAAGAGGTGCTGATCGATGCGGAGCCTCGGGAGATCTTTGTAATTACCTGCTTGTTGATTCCGATTATTGGCTTTGGCTTGTATCCAAAAGGGCTAACCCAGCTTTATGATGCGAAAACGGTACAGCTAACTGAGCGGATTCGAGAGCAAATGTTTGTAATTGCGCAGGATAAAACGCCGCCGCTGCCGATTGCGACGACGCCTTTATTAAATGCGCCGCTAAACGCGCCAGATATTACGCCTCGAAAGTAAGCGATCGCTCGCTAGTATTTGGGCTAAACTGAGTCTGATTAAATCCCTCGTCTGATAGGCGGGGGATTTTTGTTGCAGTGGCGTTTAATTTGTTTGTTATGCAAAAAGCCGTTACCTTACGCCCCAATATCGCTGAGGGCATTGTTCAATTTTTTTCTGTGCGAGGCTGGGCTTTGGAGGCCCGGCTGCTGCGCTGGATGACGTTGCTATGGCTGTCGGTGGGTATGGTGGTGCTGTTCTCGGCTTCTTACCCGGTGGCCGAGTCGGACTTTGGCGATGGCGCTCGCTACTTTAAAGTGCAGCTTATTTGGGTGGTGGTTGGTCTATTTATCTCTCGATGGATTACCCGGCATCCGGTGCGGCAAATTATGCGACTTTCGGGCTTCTTTTTGCTGGTGAGTATGCTGATGGTAAGCCTGACACATGTTCCGGGGGTGGGCGTGGAGGTGAATGGGGCGACGCGCTGGCTGCCGTTTGGCCCGTTTTTAATTCAGCCTTCGGAGCTGATGAAGCCGTTTTTGGTGATGCATAGCGCTCAGCTCTTTGGTAAGTGGAATCAGGTGAGCAACCCAACGAAGCTGTTTTGGCTGGGGGTGTTTACGGGCGGACTGATGCTGATTTTGGCGCAGCCGAATTTGAGTACGACGGCGGTGTGCGGGATTACGATCTGGCTGATTGCTTGGGGTGCGGGCATCTCGTATCGTCAGCTGGCGATTACGGCGGGCACGGGGCTGATGGCAATGGTGTTGAGTGCGGCGGTGAATTCTTATCAGCGCGATCGCCTGTTCTTTTTCCTCAACCCTTGGGCCGATCCTGCTGGCAAGGGCTATCAGCTCATTCAGAGCCTACTGGCGATCGGCTCAGGCGGTGCGGGTGGTACAGGATACGGGCTTTCTGCTCAGAAAATCGACTTTTTGCCGATTCAGTACACCGACTTTATTTTCTCAGTATTTGCAGAGGAGTTTGGGTTTATTGGCTGCGTGATGCTGCTGCTGTTTTTGGCGGTGTACAGCACGATTGCGCTGATGGTGGCAATTCAGGCGAAGAAGACGGTACATCGGCTGGTGGCGATTGGCTGCATGGTTTTGCTGGTGGGTCAGTCGCTGATAAATATTGGGGTGGCGGCGGGCATGATGCCGACGACTGGCCTGCCGTTTCCGCTGTTTAGCTACGGGGGCAGCTCGATGATTGCTAGCCTGATTACTGCAGGCATCTTGATTCGGGTAGCTAGAGAGTCTAGAGATGCTGAGGTGATTGTGCTAAGCCGACCCAAGCCACATGAAGTGAATGGCTCATCTTCGATGGATAAGCAGTCTAGGCTAGATGCTAAAGATAAACAGACCGCTGAGAATCTCGCGAGTGCTGCTGCTGATATGCCGCCTTCGCCTTTCGCTAACGCAGACGCGCCTTCAGTCGAACGCTCGCCTGTGAAGTCCTCTGAATGAGAGCTTTTTACAAGGAATTGCCGTCTTCAAGGGTTTTGTTTGGCGGTAACCATTAACAATTCGATACAATCGGATTAGTTATCGAGTTTTTTATGGCCGAACGCCTTCAGCTTTTTCTATATCACCTCAGTCAGTCTGCTAATGGCTGGGTGGAGGGGCAGCTTGGCCATTTGTCTATTTCGAGTATTGGCATTATTGCGATCGCCGGTTTGCTCACTAGTCTTACGCCCTGTATGCTCTCGATGCTACCGATTACGGTGGGCTACATGGGGAGCTACGAGCTGGAGAACCGTTGGCAAGCAGTGGGCCAATCGGTATGGTTTGCGACTGGGCTAGCGACGACGCTGGCGGCTTTGGGTTTGGTCGCGAGCAGCTTGGGATGGGTGTACGGACAGGTTGGAGTTGGGCTGCCGATTTTGGTCAGTGCGATCGCCATTCTAATGGGCCTCAACCTGCTCGAAGCACTGCCCCTGCCACCGCTGCCTTCTTTTAATAGCACTGACTTTTTACAGAACAACATTCCGCGCTCGGTTAAGTCTTATTTGCTAGGGCTAACTTTTGGCCTAGTGGCTTCTCCTTGCAGTACGCCGGTTTTAGCAACGCTGCTGGCTTGGGTCGGTGAAAAGGGCGATCCGATTTTAGGTGCTTCGCTGCTGCTGGCCTACACCGTTGGCTATGTGGCTCCTTTGATGTTGGCGGGGATTTTCACTGCTTCGATTAAGCGCATTTTAGAACTGCGAAAGTGGTCGGGCTGGATTACGCCTGCGAGCGGCGTTCTGCTAGTGGGCTTCGGCATTTTTTCGCTGGTGACTCGCCTATTGCCAATCGCGTAGCGCCGTCTTAGCCAAATTTTGACGAGCTGTCTCCTACCTTGTATGGGTAAGACCGCTATGCTAATAGACGGGTTATAAAAAGAACGTAGAAGATAATATGAGCGCTGCCTTGCTAGGGGTCAAGAGATATTTCCGTAAGGAGCTAGTGCCTTTGCTGGCAGACTTGCGGCTGGCGATTGGGCTTTTGTTGGCGATCGCCCTCTTCAGCATTAGCGGCACCGTTATCGAGCAGGGCCAGGGCCTTGCCTTCTATCAGGAAAACTACCCCGAAAGTCCAGCGCTGTTTGGTTTTCTTACCTGGAAGTTCGTTCTTTTCACCGGGTTAGATCACGTTTACCGCACCTGGTGGTTCCTTTCTATTCTGATTCTGTTTGGCGCGAGCCTAACTGCCTGTACCTTCACTCGCCAAATTACGGCGCTGCGCTGGTTTTCTCGCACCTGGAACTTTTACAGTAAGCCGCGTCAGTTTGGCAAGATGGCGCTGAGCACGGAGCTAGGGAACGGCTCAGTGGAAGATCTTAAAGCGCAGTTGCAGACTCGTCGCTATAAGGTTTTTGAGAAGTCGGATGAGAATGGCGATATGCTCTACGCCCATAAGGGACTCAGCGGACGCATTGGCCCAATTGTTGTTCATGCCAGTATGCTGCTGATTTTAGCAGGCGCAATTTTGGGTTCTATGACCGGCTTTTTTGCGCAGGAGATGGTTCCTAGCGGCCAAACGTTTCGCATTCAAAACATCTTCGATGCTGGGCCCTGGTCGGCCTCGCAAATTCCTAAAGATTGGTCGGTTCACGTTAACCGCTTTTGGATCGACTACTCGCCAGAGGGCCGCGTCGACCAGTTTTATTCCGACCTGTCTGTGCTGGATGATAGCGGCAGCGAAGTTAAGCGCAAAACCATTTGGGTCAATCAGCCGCTGAAGTACAAAAACGTCACGCTCTACCAGGCAGATTGGGCGATTAGCAACGTCAAGGTGCGGCTTAACAACAGCCCTACTTTCAATTTGCCAATGGCGAAGTTAGAAAAAACCAGCGGTAGACTTTGGGGCACCTGGGTGCCGACCAAGCCGGATATGAGTGAAGGCGTTTCTTTGGTCGCGCAAGATTTGCAGGGTACGCTGCTGATTTATGACATGCAGGGCCAGCTAGTCTCTACTGTGCGCGAAGGGGGCTCTGCCGAAGTGAACGGCATTACCTTGTATGTAGACGAGCTAATCGGCAGCACGGGCTTACAAATTAAAGCCGACCCTGGCATTCCAATCGTGTATTTGGGCTTTGGCCTGCTGATGATCGGGGTGGTGGTGAGCTACATTTCGCATTCTCAGGTTTGGGCTTTGCAAACAGGCGAAACGCTGTATGTAGCAGGGCGAACAAATCGCGCTCAGGTTTCTTTTGAGCGAGAGCTATTGAGTGTTTTAGACATAGTGGTAGAGGAAGCCACGAACGCAGACAGTGCTTCCGAGCAGGAACCTTCTTTGGTCGCGAGCTTGTAGAGCTTGGTCGCGAGCGTATAGAGCCTCTGGATATCTCTGTATCTTTCAATGTGAATTATTAAGTCGTTTGCAATACTCCGTTACATTGTGTTACATTAGATATATACCGACAGGCAAGCACCTTAATCGAGGTTCTACCCGTCATATACATATCCAACTCTTTTCCCCGCAATAATAAACATGACCACTACTATCCAACAGCGCCAAAGCGCTTCTCTCTGGGAGACTTTCTGCCAGTGGGTAACCAGCACCGACAATCGCCTCTACGTGGGCTGGTTCGGCGTTCTGATGATTCCTACGCTGCTCGCTGCGACTGCCTGCTTCGTCACTGCTTTTATCGCTGCTCCTCCTGTTGACATCGACGGCATCCGCGAGCCCGTTGCCGGTTCACTCATGTACGGCAACAACATCATCTCTGGTGCAGTTGTTCCGTCTTCTAACGCTATTGGCCTTCACTTCTACCCGATCTGGGAAGCGGCTTCACTCGATGAGTGGCTCTACAACGGTGGCCCTTACCAACTGGTGATTTTCCACTTCCTCATCGGCATCTTCTGCTACATGGGTCGTGAGTGGGAGCTATCCTACCGCCTCGGTATGCGCCCTTGGATCTGCGTTGCCTACTCTGCACCCGTTGCAGCGGCTACCGCAGTGTTCCTTATCTATCCTTTAGGTCAAGGTTCATTCTCTGACGGCATGCCTTTGGGTATCTCGGGTACGTTCAACTTCATGTTGGTCTTCCAGGCGGAGCACAACATTCTGATGCACCCCTTCCACATGCTCGGCGTAGCTGGCGTGTTCGGTGGTTCACTGTTCTCGGCAATGCACGGTTCACTCGTTACCTCTTCAGCTTGGTTCGAGAGACGACTGAGACTAGAGTCACAGAACTACGGTTACAAATTTGGCCAAGAAGAAGAGACCTACAACATCGTTGCGGCACACGGCTACTTCGGTCGGTTGATCTTCCAATATGCTTCCTTTAACAACAGCCGCAGCTTGCACTTCCTCCTCGGTGCATGGCCTGTAGTCGGCATCTGGTTTACCGCTCTGGGCATCAGCACGATGGCCTTCAACCTGAACGGGTTCAACTTCAACCAGTCGATTATTGACTCACAGGGCCGAGTGATTGGTTCTTGGGCAGACGTACTAAACCGCGCCAACCTGGGTATGGAAGTAATGCACGAGAGAAATGCTCACAACTTCCCACTCGACTTGGCTGCTGGCGAAGCTGCACCTGTAGCACTCACAGCACCTGCTATCAACGCGTAGTCTGACGATTACGGTTTGATTGAGACGTTCGAATAAAGTAAAAAGCCCTCTGCACTATCTATGTGCGGAGGGCTTTTTGTTATTTGCAAGGCGTTAGCTACCGTTCTATCGCGTAGACAGCCTGTATTTTATAGTCGGTACCTGGTGCTACCTCTATAACCTCATCCTCTGCGTTTGCAGTTTCTACACAAATAAATCGCTGGTAGTCTTGGTCTTCTAGGTCAGCCATTTTGACTGAAATTTCTTTCCAGGGATTCCACACAATGGCTGTACTGCTGCCGGTTGAGGTAATGCGAATACGGCGACCCATTGCGCCATCGTCGATTACTATCTCGGGCTTTACGTCGGTGTAGATGCGATCGGTTTCTTCTGTAATTGTGATGTCGCCAGTTTGGGTCTTTTCAGCGCCGCCATCTGCTTTGTCTACAAACCGGGCGTTTTCAAATCCCTGCACGCTAACTTGGCTAATGTCGCCAGTGGCAAAGTAGGTGTGTAGTGCCTGTGTGATAGAGAAAGGGGTATCTCCGGTGTTTTGGGTAGTTAGCGTGATGGAAAGCTGCGCCCCGATTATGATTTCGATGACTAGCTCAAACTGATATGGCCAAATTTCTAGCGTTTCTTTGCTAGGTGACATGCCTAGTCGGACTTTGGTTTCGCCAGGAGCGATCGCATCTGCGCTTAAAAGCGTCCACATCCGATTGCGCACAAATCCATGGCTGGCGCGGCCTTTGCCTTCTGGATCGGGGCCAAACCAGGGCCAGCAGATGGGAATACCACCTTTCATGGCTTTGCCTACTTCGTAGTAGGCTTTGTCGCTTAAAAAGAGCAAATCTTCTGGCTCGCCCACTGGCTTAAAGGACATAACGTGCCCTGAGTACACAGAAATTTTTGCGGTGGCCTTCTCGTTGGTTACCTCAACGACAGGAAATCCGCCTTTACCTTCAACGACTTTGACCTGATTGGGAATCTCAAACTTTTGGTTGAGTTGCTCGACAGCCATACTGCTCGCCTGTGGAATACGTCCTCCTTATTAAATCAGGCTGTCGTCTAGAGTGCATCGAATATCTGGTTGCCGTCTGCTATAGAGACCGGTCGCTTGTGCGAGAAGCTACAAAGCCTTTATTGGCTAAGCTTGCGGTTTACATTCATACTAGTTGGGTTGTCGTCTGAACTTATTTGCTTCTTGTTAGCCATGCGCATTCTGTTAGTCGATGACGAAGTAGAGCTGACCGATCCGCTGAGCCGTTTGCTTCAGCGTCAGGGCTACGCGGTTGAGGTGGCGGCCAATGGTGAAATGGGTGGCAATATGGCCACGAGTGGGACTTACGACCTGCTGATTTTGGACTGGATGCTGCCCTATAAGAGCGGGCTAGAGATTTGCCGTGAGGTGCGATCGCGCGGGCAAACGACACCGGTGCTTTTTCTGACGGCTAAAGACACGCTGGACGACCGCGTGGATGGCCTCGATGCGGGCGCAGACGACTACCTGGTGAAGCCCTTTGAACTTAGAGAGCTGTTGGCTCGGGTGCGGGCACTGCTGCGTCGCCCGACTCATCTGGAGTCGTCGGAGTCGGCGGGCAGTGAAGCGGGTAATCTGCTGCGGTTTGCCGATCTTACGCTCGATTTGGACAACCAGATGGCCAGCCGAGGCAATATTGCGATTGAGCTATCGGAAAAGGAGGCGCAGCTTTTGGCTTATCTGATGCGATCGCCTGACCAACTACTTACCCATAGCCAGATTTATGATGCTGTTTGGGGCAAGGGATCTGCGCCTAGTAGTAATGCCCTTGCCGCTCAAATGCGTTTGCTGAGGAAAAAAATAGAGCTACCGAATCAGGCAGTGCTTATCCATACGGTCTATAGCAAGGGCTATCGGTTTGGTGCCTCGGCTCAAAAGTAGCTATTTAGCGGGTGCTTTTTGCTGTTGTTTCTACCTCAGATGTCGTGGGTGGGCAAAATACACAGAGAAATCCACAAACATCTGAATAGATAGCTTGAAATAAGGGTTAGCTATCTCTAGAGTTTACGTATGCAAATGAAATCTCTGCGTAATTACTCGGGTTTAGCGTTATATTTATCACTGAGAATCCGCTTGGCTATCCCCCCGGTTATCACTGACGGAGCATTTGTTTTATGCATCGTATTGCCATGAGTCAACTGCTTGCGATAAATATGCCTACTGTGGTTGGTCAAAAGGGCGATCGCACGACGGGAAGCCCGCTGCTAGACTCTTTTGTCTTGGCACCCGAGGTGAACAGTACGGCCTATCTTTTTCAGGCGTTTGCTACAAAGATAGCCGCTGACAAATTTGAGCAAAGTATTAGTTTAGAAGCGCTGTCCGCAGCGCTTTCTTCTGTGCCGCTCAACAACCCAAAGCGCACAGCGCACGTTGAATTGGGTTTAGCTGTTAATGCTCAGCCTTTAGCTATTAATACTCAGCCTGTCGATGCTGAAAAACCTGCGGTTCAGCCATTAGCTAGCCAGATCTTAGAGAATCAGATCTTAGAGAAACAGATCTTCTCAGATTATCTAGAGGCCGATAAGAAAGAGGTTGCTTCTACTGCTGATACTGAAGAACGAATAGACGAACGTTTGGCAGTAGACCGTGACGCCAAACCGAAGCCTTTGGGTTCTTCGGTTCCTACGGCTCCAGCTTCTAGAGCTGCGGCCTCTACGTTCAGAGAGCCTAGAAGGTTTGAGCAGCCTAGAAAGTTCGAGCCGCCTAGAAAACGATTGCCTAATCCTAATCCTGGTTTAGCTAGGGCTGCTGCTGTTGGCATGCTGGACTTAAGCGACAAGCTGCTGTTTGGTGGCGAAGACGATGGGCTGATTAATACTTATTTGGGTGGAGAAGATTCGCTGCTAGTAGAAAGCAACGAAACGGTCGTTTTTAAGTATTTAAGCCAGCAGATTGCCGAATCTAAGCTGACTCAGGTAAAAAATAGGCTGCCCCTAGCCGTTCAGCCTCCGTCTGAAACTGAACCGAGTGAAATTGTTTTGGATGCTAGCAATTTTCAGGTCGTTGAGCAGACGGCTTCGGCTGTAGAGAGTGCTAAGGCTCCGATAGCTGGAGATAAAGGTAGCGATCGCGCAGAAGATGGATCCACACAGTCTGACGGGCAGACGTTAGATGCGGCTTCTATGAGTCAGCAGATTGCCTACTTGAGCCAGAAAGTAGAAAGCTTGAGCCAGGAGCTTTTGAGCTTAATGGTGGCTATGCCGCAAGGTGTTCGATCGGGTTCCGATGAAGCCGCTTAGGGCCGCGCTGGCTGCTTGGCTTTACTGAATGATGACTGCCGGTTGATTAGCGATCGCCATACAGATTGTCGTAATAGCCTTTGTACTCTTCGGAGAGCAGCGGCTGCCACCATTCGCGGTTTTCTAAGTACCAGGCGACGGTTTGGCGGAGTCCGGTTTCAAAGTCGTAGGCGGGCGTCCAACCTAAATCTTTTTCAATTTTGGAGATGTCCATGGCGTACCGGCGGTCGTGGCCGGGCCGGTCGGTGACAAAGGTGATGAGTTCTCGCGGCGGCTGGGGTAAGTCTCCGGCAAGTTCGCCCATCAGGTCGCAGAGCTGATGAACAATGTCTAAGTTCTTGACCTGATTGTTGCCTCCGATGTTGTAAACGTCGCCGGGATTGGCTTTATGCAGAACGGTGTCGATGGCGGAGCAGTGGTCGCTAACGTGCAGCCAGTCGCGGACGTTTTGACCGTCGCCGTAAACGGGTAGCGGCTTGCCTAGCAAAATGTTCAGGCACATTAACGGAATCAGCTTTTCGGGGAACTGGTAGGGGCCGTAGTTGTTAGAGCAGTTGGTGATGAGCGTAGGCATTCCGTAGGTGTGGAAGTAGGCCCGCGCCAGGTGATCGCTGCCTGCTTTGGAGGCGGAGTATGGGCTGTTGGGTGCGTAAGGTGTGGTCTCGGTAAAGGCCGGGTCGTTGGCTTCTAGGCTGCCGTAAACCTCGTCTGTGGAAACGTGCAAAAAACGATAGTCGGCTGGTTTGTTTTTGGTTTGCCAGTGGTTGCGAAACGCCTCTAGCAGCGTGAATGTGCCGACAACGTTGGTTTGTACGAAGGCGGCTGGGCCGAGGATAGATCTATCTACATGCGATTCGGCGGCGAAGTGGATGACGGTATCGATGTCTTCTTCTACTAGCAGCTTGGCGACGAGTTCGCCGTCGCAGATGTCTCCTTCGACCAGGCGAAATCGCTCCTGCTTCATCAGGTCTGACACGTTGGCTTTGTTTCCGGCATAGCCCAAAATGTCGAGTACGACTACTCGCCCGTCGTGATTTTGGCACCAGTGATGGACAAAGTTCGAGCCGATGAATCCAGCGCCGCCGGTGATTAGAACATGTTTGGACATGGTTGTTCGGTAGAGAGTACTGAGTAAAGAGTATTGAGTAGAGAGTATTGAGTAGAGAGGATTGACAAATAATGGCCGTGAGGCGCTAGGTAAGCTCGATGTGGGAGTCGTCGCCAACCATAAATCTGAGCGCTTTGGGACGGTGCTCGGTGATGGTGAGCTTGGCGCGTTCGCCGATGAGGCTATCGACAATGCGGCGCTGGATGCCGGAGATGGTTGCGCCCGCGAGGACGACGCTATGGTCTATTTCGATGTCGCTCATGCTAACGCTGTTGGCGATGCTGGTGTAGGAGCCAACGAAGCAGTTTTCGAGGTCACAGTTTTCGCCAATGACGACGGGGCCGCGTACCGTGCAGTTGGTGAGCTTGGAGCCTTTGCCGATGACGACGCGACCGCTGATTTTGCTGTGTGCGTCTACATCTCCAGAGATGTCTGGCCCGGTGATGTATTCGTCTAGGATGATGCGGTTGGCTTCTAGCAGGTCGTCTTTTTTACCGGTGTCTAGCCACCAGCCGGTTAGCTCTTTGGCTTCTACGGTTTGTTGGGTGTTGATGAGCTGTTGAATGGCGTCGGTAATTTCTAGCTCGCCTCTGGCTGAAGGATTGATTTGCGCGATCGCCTGATGAATTTCTGGCGAGAACAAATAGACGCCGACTAGCGCCAGGTTAGACGGTGGATCTTTGGGCTTTTCGACCAGCTTGATAACGCTGCCATCGGGCGCAATTTGAGCCACGCCAAAGGCAGTAGGATTTGCTACCTGCTTTAGCATGATGATGGCCCCTAGAGGCTTCTTTTTGAAGTCTGCAACGAAATCGTTGAGGCTGTCTTGAATGAGGTTGTCGCCCAGGTACATGACGAAGGGCGAGTCGCCTAGAAAGGGCTGGGCAATTTTAACTGCGTGGGCTAGGCCGTCTGGGCTGAGCTGGGGAATGTAGGTGATGTTTGCGCCAAAGCGATCGCCTTTGCCAGTTCTAGCTTCAATTTCAGGGCCGGTTTCGGGGCTGACGATGATGCCGATATCGGTGATGCCAGCAGCGACCAGACTTTCGATGCCGTACCAGAGGATGGGTTTGTTGGCGACGGGAACGAGCTGTTTGGCTCCGGTGTAGGTAAGTGGGCGCAGGCGAGTGCCTTTACCTCCAGATAAGATAAGCGCTTTCATAGGATAATCGTGCGGTAGAAGTTGTGATAGGAAGTGAGCTTATAGCAAAGAATAATTAAGACGTTAACACATAGGTTTTAAGCATTTTTCTTAAGCTGGTTCGCCAGTGGGGCGCGTCTCGATTGAGCAGGGCCGCTACTTTTTGACCGCTGAGCACGGAGTAGGCTGGCCGCTGGGCGGGGGTCGGATAATCGGCGGTGGCAATCGGCTTTACGGATTGGATTTTGAGCGGATAGCCTAACGCTTCGGCTTCTTCGAAGATTGCGATCGCAAAGTCGTACCAGCTCGCGACACCGCTGTTGGTGAAGTGATAGGTGCCAAAGAGCGGGTCTTGCTCTGGATCTGGCTCCGGGTCTTGCTTTGGGTTATTACTTTTTGAAGCGTCAATTTTTTGCGCAAGATCGGCAATTGTCGTTGCGATATCTTCAGCCCAGGTGGGCGATCCTATCTGGTCGCTGACTACGCTAAGCACTTCGCGCTCTTTACCTAATCTCAGCATGGTTTTGAGAAAGTTTCCTTTTCCCTGTGTCCCATACACCCAGGCCGTGCGCAAAATAATGTGCTGGCTAGCGGCGGCTCGAATGGCTTTTTCTCCGGCCAGTTTGGTTTGGCCATAGACTCCGAGCGGTTCGGTTTCATCGGTTTCTTTTCGAGGCGATCCGGCTTGACCCGAGAACACGTAGTCTGTGGAAATATGGATGAGCGTAGCGCCACAGTCTGCGGCTGATTTTGCCATAGCTGCGGGCGCTTCTGCGTTGATTCTTTGCGCTAAAGCTGGCTCGCTTTCGGCTTTATCTACCGCGGTATAGGCGGCGGCGTTGACGATGAATTGGGGTTGGACGGTGCGGATGGTTTGGGCGATCGCGTCTAAATCTGTGAGATCTAACTGCGCTCTACCAACGGCCTTTACGTCTCCTATTGGGGCAAGCGTTTGAATGAGTTCTTGCCCGACTTGTCCTTGTGCACCTATTAATAAAATAGTCATTTTAATAAAGTCATTAGCTGAAAAATTAGCCTAATAAAATAGTCACTGGTTAGCGCTAGTGCGCGGCGTTTAGCGGGTTGTCTAGCTGGCTTGATTAGCTGGCTTGATTAGCTGCCTGACTAGCTTTGGGTAGCAAAGTCTGCGTAGTCGAATAGATCGGCTGCTTGCAGGCTAACGGCTTCTGCGTCTTTGCCTGAAAGAATCGGATCTTTACCGGCTGTTGGCCACTGAATGTTTAAATCTGGGTCGTTCCAGATGATGCTGCGTTCGTATTGAGGGCTGTAGAAGTCTGTGGATTTGTAGAGAACGTCTGCTGTTTCTGAAAGGACGTAAAAGCCATGAGCAAATCCAGGTGGAATCCACAGCTGCTTTTTATTTTCGGCGCTGAGAATTTTGCCGACGGCTTTGCCGAAGGTAGGCGACCCCTGGCGAATATCAACGGCCACATCGTAAATGCTGCCGACCACGGCTCGTACTAGCTTTCCCTGCGCATTCTGGATCTGATAGTGCAGACCGCGCAGAATATTGGCCGAGGACGAAGAGTGATTGTCTTGAACAAAAGCGTAGCGGGTGCCGGTTGCTTCATCGAAGGCTTTTTGATTGAAGCTCTCTAAGAAGAAGCCGCGTTCGTCTTGAAACACTCGAGGCTCTATCACCAGCACCTCGGAGATCTTAGTTGGCGTAATCTGCATACCTTATTTGCACACCTTAAAACATCAGCGCGATTAATACTTACACTATCTTCTGCCCCTTATGTAGCTCTGATATCACCATTTGGTGCAAATGCTCATAGAAATTACTTACAAATGAACCTCTCAAGAAGCTAGCTTTTTGAAAACCCTGCAAAGAAATGGAGCTTCTACGGGCATATCTGTTTTAAAAAACGATTCTAATTTCGACCTGGCGAATAGGGCCGGGAATGATAGGAAGCGTAGTCGCTTTGGCTATAGCCCGCTTCTTTTGTCTCTTTCTACGCTCTTTGAGGGTGGCCTAACCATGTCAGCTCCTTTTTTATCTATCGTGGTGCCCATGCGAGAAGGCTTTTCGGCGCAGTGGCTGCAGGCGCTACTCCAGGTGCAAGGCGACGTAGAGTTCATTTTGGTGCATCCGCCTAGCGCACGGCTAACGCCAGCTGATGATCAACGCTTGTTGCAGCTGGTCAGCCCTTTTAGAGGTGAGATTGCTCAGCGCCTGAATGGCCTGCTAAATGCTTCGGGCCAGTACGTTTTGACGTTTAACTGCGATGAGTTTATTCATCCTGAAGTGCCGCTGTTGGCTAAGCAATATTTCGAGCAGTTTCCTGATAGCTGGGTGATGCGCTTGTCTAAGAAGGAATTTCCCTATGGCGATACCGCTGCGCTGAATGCACCTTGGGAGGCGCTGCCTAAAGATTTGACCGCGCTGCCAATTTGTCGGAAGGCCGATAATAATTTGGGCCTTTATGAGTCGGGGCATATGCTCGAAATTCCGGTGGCGCCGCTACATAATAAATTCGACTGGGCTTGCTGGTGGCGAGGTCGCCGCGACCATAAGGGGCCTCATGCCGAGAACTTTGATAAGAAAGTTTGGGTGAATGAGAAGGTGCAGGCGGCGCTTCAGGAACTTTTGCCGGGGCTAGATTTGTTTGGGCCGGTTAAGTATTTGCCGTTTTGGTGTCTAGATCGGGTGCTGGGGCTGGGCTTACAGGCGAAGTTTTATGATGCGGCTCGGCCTGATCAGGTGATTGGCTATAAGCTTCCTTATCCTGCTTTGTTGAGGGTGGAGGATAATCCGCCTGAGTTTCGTCGTAGCGGTCGGTTTTACCTTTTTGCAGAGATTATTTTACTCCGGCGCTTTCCGCAGTATGGCTATATTCGGAATCTAATTGTTCATCAGATTCGCGAGTTTCCTGTGAGGGCAATCTCTTTGGTTGAACGCAAGCTGGCGGTGAAGATTCTGGGCAAGTCGGCCTGGGTGAATCGGGCGAATACGTAGGATTTGCTTTAGATGGCTACTCGTTTTTACAGGTGCTGGCGCAGAATTTCGACGGTGGCCTGGCCGGTTTTTTCCCAGCTAAATTGCTGAACTCTTTGTAGCCCGGCGGTTTTTAGCTGTAGGCGGAGCGCAGGGTCTGTGAGCACCTGGTTCATCGCGCTGGCGATCGCACTGACTTCTGTCGGATCTATTAAGAGCGCCGCCTCGCCTGCTACTTCTGGGAGCGAGGCTACGTTTGAGCAAATAACGGGCGTACCGCAGGCCATGGCTTCTAAAACGGGTAGCCCGAAGCCCTCCCAAAGGCTGGGAAATATCAGGGCGATCGCCTGGCTGAGCAACCCTGGAAGCTGATCGTAGGGGACGTAGCTGAGAAACTGTAGGCGCGATCGCACCCCTAGCGATTCGGCTTGGACGATCAGTTCGGGCGTATAGCGTTCATCCGTTGGTCCAGCAATTAACAGCACACAGTCTGCTTTCACTTGCGCTAGGGCTTCGATGGCGCGTCCGATATTTTTGTAGGGGGCCTGTCTGCCTAGCATGAGGAAGTAGGGCCTGGCTGGCTGGTCTTTGAGGATGTCGGGAAGCGCTGAGGTGGGGCGAAAGTGCTGCGCGTCGTAAGCGAGCGGAATGGAAACGAGTTTGTGGGCGGAGATGCCGTAGAAGTTGGTAACGTCGCGAGCGGTGGCTTCGCTGTTGCAGATGATGCGCTCGGCCTGACGCAGTACCTGTGGTACGTAGTGTTTGTAGAAGAGTTTGATGGCGCCAAAGGACTGAGGAAACCGCAGGGGGATTAAGTCGTGAAAGGTAACGACGAACCGGGTTGGGCCAAATAGAGGGGCTTCGGGAATAGGAGAAAATAGGAGCGCGCTGCTTTGACTGCCTGAACCTGCCTGGTTGCCTGGGTAGGTTGGTTTGCAAAGGCCCGGTAGCTTGAATTGTGTCCAAGCGAGGCGGCGCAGATGGCCAGCAGTGCCCTGTGCGGCCGTCATGTTGGCTGGGACGGCTCGGTAGCGGCTAGGCGGAAGGTGGCTAGCCGCAGTGGCTAAGTAGCTAGGTGAGAGATCGTCTAGATAGGGCAGCAAGCTCAAGGCGTACTGAGTGGTGCCGGTAGGCCGATTGAGCAGAAAGGCCAGATTAACCTGCATTAGCGTTGGGCAGAAGCGTCTGTTCTGTTTTGGGAGGGATAGTATTTGGGGTCGAGCGCCGAGACGTAGGGTCTGCGATTGGGGTTTTGTAGAAACTGCCAGATGCCCTGCCAGCGGCCTTTGGCGGTTAGCGGGTGGCTAAAGGTTTCGCTAATGGCGCGAGCGGATAGATATAGCAGGTTTAGGCCCAGGGCTAGCGGGGTGGCGTGCCGCCGCAGAAACAGCAGTTTGCTGAAGGTGCCGTGGACGAATTTGGCCTGAACGTATCGGCCTGTGATGCTGGAAACCGCATGGACAACTAAGGGCATGGGCAAAAGAGCGATCGCGTAGCCTTGCTGAAAATAGCGTTCGCACAGGTCGCAGTCTTCGTAGTACAAAAAGTAGGTTTCGTCGAACTGAGGGCAGTGTTCTAGCAGCGCTAAGTTGAAGATGATGCTACAGCCGGTGACCCAGCGGGTCGGAATGGCCTGCCCAGCGGCTTGGGCGCGTTTGGCCTGCTTGAGCGTCTGAGCAGCGAGATGAGAGGTGACGGAGCCTGTCCAGCGGTTGAAGCGCCCTGAGCCAAACCACAGGTTGTCTTTGCTGTCTAGAACGGGGGTGCCGAGGATAGCGATGTCGGGGTCGTTGGATAGGTAGCGACGAACCTGGGCGATCGCCCCTGAAACGATGGATGCGTCTGGATTGATCACCCAGATAATGGCTTGGGGCGATCGCGCATATATCCACTGCAAGCCCAGATTGCAGCCAGCGCCAAAACCGCCGTTATTGGGCGCGTCGATGACGGTGACCTGGCCGCCGCCGAAGATGCGGGACTGTAGCGCGTGAATGGCTTGGTCGGCGGGCGAATTGTTGACGATAACGATGCCCTGATTGTCTTCTAGGGTGTGCATCAAGTCGCTGACTAGGGCTGCGCTGTGGTAGTTCACGCAGAGAAAATAGAGTGGCCGAGTCTTAGTCGGATCTTCTGAGCGTACGGTGGGCGGTTTTGAGAGGTCTGATGCGTCGGGTTCCGGTGTGTAGGTTTTTGGTAGGTGGGATTCTGGTGGATGGGATTCTGGTGCGATCTCGCTGATGTCCTGGCGGTTGAGATCCTGGCGGTTGAGATCCTGGTGGTTGAGATTGCTAAATGGTTCGGTCGAGAGATTTTCAAGCATGGTAGGTGCGCTCTAGTCCGGCGACGGTAGGTGGCAGCGAGTTGGCTGGGGCGATCGCTTGGTAAGTCGCGTAGGCGCGGGCGAACCACCGGCGCGATCGCGCACCCTGAATAGCTGGATGCCGCAGATACCGCTGCCAGACGTGAGGCGGGGTAAAGTGCTGGTCTTTTACGAGCACCTGATGGGGTAGGTTTTGAGGATCGATGATGCCACTGTCGATTTGTCCGAGCAGTGAGGGACGCACCCAACCGCGCTGTATAGCGTCGCAGACAGTTTCTCGGCTGATGGCTTGAGCGGCGATCGCCTGGAGCAAAACGTCGCACCACAGTCCGCAGAGCGGATTTGCGGTAGATAGCCAGGGCTGGCGGGGCATGTCTGTGTAGTGAATGAGCGCCGTTTGCTTTGACGTGTAGCGTTCTAAATCGTTCCATCCTGCCGGAAGGCTGGCCGATTTTTTAGCTGCTGGGGCCATTTCTAGCACGAACTGTTCGTAGCTCCATTTTCCGGCTTCTAGCTGGTGTACAAGCTGGGGCGCGTCCCATTGAAGCTGCTCGCAGTTGAGGAGCATGACGCTGTATTGAGGGGGGCGGTTCGAGTGGGCAGGCTCGGGCACCGAGAGTAAGTCGGCGGTAATCTCTGAAGCGATATCTGAAGCGATATCTGAATTAGCCGGTGAGGCGAAAGGCTGTTGCCAGAGTTCGTTGATGTCTTTGAAAACCAGCATGTCTGAGTCTAGATAGAGGGCGCGGCCCCGGTAGTGACAGAGAGCTGGAATGGCGAACCTTTGAAAGGTGAAGGGGGTGCGCGGTCTGAGCTGGGGCGAGCTAGGCGTGGGGATTTGGATATTTGCAGCAGTGACAGCTTCGTAGAGCGGCGTAATTTCTACGGCTGAGCGGGTGTGCTGGCGAATGGAATAGCTGAGAACCTCTGCGGCTAGACTTTGCTCTATTTGTGTTCCTAGGTAGATTTTGATAGGAGCCATAATCGCGGATGGTTGGTTGGAATAGCGCTACTTAGACTGGGCCCGGAGACTGGGCTTGGGCTTGAATGATGCGATCGCACACTTCTCTAACTGCGCCCTCGCCGCCGCCTTTGCTAGTCACATACTGGGCGCAGGCAATATTTTCGGGCATGGCATCGGCTACGGTCATTGGGCAACCGACTGCCTGCATAACGGGTAGATCGCTCAGATCGTCGCCCATGCTAGCGACTTCGCTCAGATCTAGGTTGAGCTGCTCGCACAGATTTTTCAAGATATCTAGCTTATTTTTAGCATTGATAAATACGTGCTTAACGTTTAGACGTTCGGCTCTGTGCAAGGTTGCCTCGGAGGAGTTGGCGGAGATGATAGCGACTTCTACGCCAGAACTTATCAGCCGCTTAATGCCCAAGCCATCTTTGACGTTGAACTTTTTTATGATTTCTCCTGACTCTGTATAGTACAGCCCGCCATCGGTCAAGATGCCGTCTACATCTAGCACCAGGAGCTTGATGCGGGTGAACTGAGCCGTTAGTGAGGACGTTGAGGTGTCTAAAGAAGGGGGCATAGAAAGTAGGGTTAAGAACTGAAGAGGGACTCTCTCGATGAAATAGACAGAAGAAAAACGATATTCTATGACAGTCTGTGCCTAAATATCTTGGCTGATATGCGCATAGATTGCTTCTAGCTTAGAGGATGTCGCGGCTGACTTTTATAGCTGCATGTCGCCTCGTTAAACTGGTAGCTTAGGTAGCAGCTCGGGTCCGACCAGTCTTATTTTCCTGGGTTACGTCTCTATATTGGTCTGTATCGCCGCTGTGCTATGACTTTTACAGAAGCTTCCGCTTTAACTCAATATGCCGAAGCGCCCGCTGTAAAAAGACTTGACCTTTCAGAATCGGGAATGGCTCGCCTAGTTACTTTTGGTGAAGGCCAGCGCCAGCGCTATCTGAACAACCTGCCGTTTCCTCATTTAGTGATTGATAATCTTTTCCCGGAGGCTTTGCTAGCAGACGTTTTGCACGACGTACAGAGGCTGGAGCATCCGATCGCTAAGAACTTTTACGGCGCTGTAAAGGAATACGCTACGCCCGATCTACAGGCGATGGGGCCAACGGCGCAGCGGTTTTTGCTTGACCTTTGCTCGGCTAGGTTTTGTCAGTTTTTGGAGGCGCTAACTGGGGTTGAAGGGGTAATTCCGGATCCTCACTTTGAGGGGGGCGGCGTGCACGAAATTTCGCGCGGCGGCTTTTCGAAGATGCGCACCGACTTTAACTGGAATAAACGGCTGCGGCTAGATCGGCGGCTGAGTATGCTGATTTATTTGAACCCAGATTGGGAAGAGATCTGGGGAGGACATTTGGAGCTTTGGGATGGCGAGATGCAGGGCCAGTTTGTTAAAATTCCGCCGGTTTTTAATAAGACCGTTATTTTTTCGACGACCGACCATTCTTACCACGGGCATCCTAATCCGCTGGAATGCCCGGATGGGGTGAGTCGGCGATCGTTGGTTTTGTATTACTACAGCAACGGTCGCCCAAAAGAAGAGATGCAGTTTTTTCAGAGCGCGGGCACGAACTACAAAGCGCGACCGGGCGAGATCTTTTTGCCGCCACAACAGCCCGGTACAAAATCTGGTGCGAAGTCTGTTCCGGTTTCTGCGCCTCGTCGGAAGGCTCAGACGCTTCAGCAGTCGGTGAAGAAAAAGCTAGAAGAAGCTGCCTAAGCCGCTGCTTGAGATCTATAAGGCTGGTAAGCGATCGCTCCGTGGCTAACAGCATACCTTTTTGAAATTGACAGTTGAGTTTTGGATGAATATTCTTAGCCCCCTAAAGAAAGCGCTTCTAGGAAAGTCTAGACCCGCACCTAAGGCTGTGCCCTCTGGCTGCTTTGACCAGCAGGCGATGAAAGACTTCGATCCGGCTGCGTTTAATCAGCGCATGCTGTGGACACCATTAACTGTCCGCCTGAGACCTATCGATGGATTGTTAACGTTATTTTTGAGCTGCCAAAGCCAGCGAAGATTAAGCGCAAGCTGTCTTGAAAGGGAACGTATTAGGGTATAGATGCCATCTGCCTTGCTCGACTGACCGGTGGCGATTTTGTTTTCTGAGTGGCTCGACCCTACGCTTAACCATGAGCGACTCAGGCTAATGTCAGCAGCTCTTTTATCTGGACTTCGATAGCTTCTAGACTGAAGGCTTCTGCGCAGTGGGCCTGACTGTTGGTTACTAACCGATTACGCAGCGTCTCGTCTTCTATTAACTGCTGAATTTTGTTGAACCATTGATCGGACGCAACGGTTAAAATCTGTTCTGGCGTGAATTGAGCATATACGGGGCCGTCGCTAGCAAGGGTGGCAATGCCGCAGGCAGTGTACTCAACGTATTTGCTAGCTGTTTTGCACTGATTGAACTCGGTATTTTGTAAGGGGGCCAGTCCAATTGCCCAGTTTAGCTGCTGTAGCTGGTTGAGGAATTTGGCGTAGTCGGGTTCGGTGCCATAGGCTTTGGTCTGCTGGGAGAAGATTTTGAGGGCTTCTGGCATTTCTATAGTGCCAAAGGTCTCGAAGCGTACTTGGGGATAGTCTGTCAGGATCTGGGCGATTTGTGGAGCGATCGCGTTCAAATCTGCTTGATGACCTTTAGATCCCATATAGCCAAACGTCAGTGCTTTTTTGCGGTCTGGCTCGCTAGAGATGAGGAAGTCGAGGTAAGGCGTACAGCGAGCGCTGAAGACGGTTTGTTGGGGAAATTGGTGGGCTAGGCGATCGCCTAAAGCAGCGGTCGATGCGTAGATTAGATCGGTTTGCTCTAGCAGTCTTTTGCGCACTCTCAGCACCACCGGATCGCTTTTTCTCTGCTGAATTTCTTCTAACGCTGGATCTATATTGAGTAAGTCGTCGTTGGTGTGGTAGACTGTGGCCACATTTCTAGCCTTGAACAAAGCGGGCAGCACATCTGCATAAGGCACTCCGTACCGACTAAATATCACCAGCGTGGGCTGTGCGTCTGCGATGACTTGATCGACGAAGTCTTCTGGTGCTTTTCCTTTTGTCCACTGATCAATTTCGGCGCTGTCTAGCACGAAAAAGGCCAGGCTTTCGGTGTTGTGGAGCCGCAGGAGTACATAGTGAAAAAATAGAAAGTAGGTCGCTCCGCATATTGTCTACCAGAATCAGAGATTCGTGGGCTGTTTGTACGGCGACGGAAAGGCATAGGCGTAGTGCGGAGAGTTTGCAGACAGCTTTTCACCTGCTCCATCACTCGTTGATTTTCTAGAGAATAGAGATTTGAGCGGATTAATTGGCATTGCAGCACTTTGCACCCCTTATGGCTAATTCACGTTCTTTGATGGCCGTTTTTCGAATTTTTTTCTGCCGATAGACTTCCTGATGTGGTTTGTAAGGTCGATCAATTATTTTCAGCAGTTTTTGAAACTGTGGCTTCAGCAGAGAAGGTACTTTATGCTCCCAGCGCAGCGCAGCCATCAATGAAGGCCGAAAGTGGCCCAGATCGATCTCTGTTTTCAGCTCTGCTGGAGTGAGCTTTCCTGTCTTTAGCATCAGGCGCACCTCTTCTAGCCACAAATAGCCATATTCATTTCGAGCGTACACCCAAGGCTGAGTTGCCATATCGGTGTAGTGAAGCAGCGCTGTCTCGTTGGGCTGGTAATATTCCATGCTATTCCATCCGAAGGGGATGGCATAGCGAATCTCTGACTCATCTAAAATGCACAGATCGTACATTAGCTCTTCGTAGTCATAATTGCCTTGGTCGAGGCTGTCGATAATATTGTTGATTTGCCAAGGGAGGCGATCGCAATCCAATAGCATCACCGCACATTGCTTTACTCTTTGCTTCGGTGCGCCCTTCTTTTGACAGATCTGCTGCTGCGCTGCTGCCAGTTCTGCTTGAATGACCACCTTGGCCCCATCAAACGGAATATTCCAGAGGTCGGCAATATCGGTAAATACCAGCATATCGGCGTCTAAGTAGAGCGCTCTGCCTCGGTAATTGGCTAGCTCAGGAATGCAGAACCGGCTGAAAGAGAATCCGGTGCGCTGCCAGTTTAAGGGGTCTTGGGGAACGCGCACAGGCAAATCTACCATGGCATGTACTTTCACTGGCAGTTCAGTATGGCGCTGGATGGAATGCTCTAGCACCTTGACAGCCAAAAGCTGCGAACGATCCGCTCCCACATAAATGCTTACCGGCTCATTCACAGCAAATTTCCTCTGGATATATCCTCTGAATATTCTAGGCGGATCTTCATCCTTTCCTAGCTCGATTCTTAAAGTCCATTCGTTTCCTCTGCGAACCTTTACGTGTGTTGGGATGCGGTCATGCGAACAGGTCATTCGAGTAGATTAGTATACTCATGCCGCGAAAGCTGCGTGATGATTGCCATCGCCGTAGCTTCCGACGTAGCTTCCTAAATGCTTCTCAAATTTACCTGCGGCGCAGCGCTGACGGCTTCTCTGACGCGCACTATTTGAGTGAGGATATCCTCTAACTTATCGAGTGGAACCATGTTGGGGCCGTCGCTCAGGGCAACATCTGGATTCTCATGGACTTCCATAAAGAGGGCATCAATACCAATAGCTGCGGCTGCTCTGGCCATGTAGGGGACAAATTCGCGCTGTCCGCCGGAGGTGTTGCCTTGGCCACCGGGCATTTGAACGCTATGGGTGGCGTCGAACACAACGGGATGGCCGAATTCGCGCATTTGGGGCAGGCCGCGAAAGTCTACGACTAGGGCGTTATAGCCAAAGCTGGTGCCGCGTTCGGTGAGCAGTAAGTTTTTAGCGCCGCCGTCTTCGAGCTTTTTGACGACGTTTCTCATGTCCCATGGGGCGAGGAACTGGCCTTTTTTGACGTTGATGGCTTTGCCAGTGGCGGCGGCGGCGAGCAGCAGGTCGGTTTGACGACAGAGGAAGGCGGGGATTTGCAACAGGTCTGCGACTTCGGCGACGGTGGCGGCTTGGTGACTCTCGTGAATATCGGTGACGACGGGGATGCCGAGTTCTTGTTTGACTCGGTTTAGGATGGCGAGTCCTGCTTCCATGGACTGGCCGCGAAAGGAGCTGATGGAGGTTCGGTTGGCTTTGTCGAAGGAGGATTTGAAGATGAGGTTGATGCCTAGGCGATCGCACACCTTCAAAATCTCCTCAGCCATCTTCAGCGTAAAGTCCTCAGACTCAATCACACAGGGGCCAGCTAGCAGGGCTAGCGGCTGACCCTCGCCAATCGCAAATTTGTCAGCGATTTGAGTTTGGATGGTGGGGTTCTGGCCTGTCGCGAGCGTATCAGCAGGCTTAACGGGGGTGGCGACCATAAGACTATTCTCCTTAAGTGATGGTGCTTGAGACCTACTAAGGTCTTCAGTCGTATTCATGCCTATCATGGCAGTTTCTGTTTGGCTCACCCAAATTGGGTAGCCGGGTTCTAGAACAAGTAGAGTCCATTTAGGCTCGCTTCGAGCCGATGGCAAAGACGTTTAAATAGGGCATATAGCGATCCGATATGGTGTCTATATCAGCCGTTATCTCTGACTTTACTTGAAAAACTTTTCTCTCATTGCGCAGCTGTTTTATTCTAAAGCCAACCTTTTCGTTCATGCCGGTGTACCACCAGTCGTGCCACTCAACGTTAGGGAACAGCGTCTGCAACCCCGAAAAGCTAATTCTCCAATAGTCGTCTGGATAGGGATGATAGCCCCATACCCAGGGCCCAACAAAAACACTTTCCCACCCGGTGCTAAAAACTTTTCGATATTGCTCGCAACGACAAAAGGATTTTGGACATGCTCTAATAGCGCCCAGCAAAGCACCGTTTTGAATTGACCCTTGTGCTGATGGAAGTCTCCTACAAACAAATCTTTTTCACACAGGTCGGCCACAATATCGACATTTTCGCCATCGAATAGATCGACGCCTAGCACCTCTTTTGAGCCATGCAGTTTCTCTCGCAAAAAAGTTCGAAACTTCGCTGCTTTTGCTTCAGCTTCCGCGTCCTCATAGTTGATCTTTGAACCGACATGCATTAGCGGCCCTTCAAAATCGAACTTATCGAAGGTCAGACGCTGGGCGATTTCAATAAACTCGCCCAGCTTGTGTCCCCTTTCGGTGGCTTCTGGTTCAGGCAGCTTTACACTATCGGCTAGCTGATAAGCTAGCTTTGAAATTTCTGCCCTGACGGGCATTGCCTGCTTGCTGATCCAGTCGTTGATACGTTGCCATTTGTCTTTCAGCATGTACATTACGCTAATAGGTGTCACAATTCCACCAGCATATTTGAATGCTGGAGACAACGCTACAGGCCGCTGCGTACAATGTCGTGCAGGCGCACAACCCCTACGTGTTGCTGTGTTTTATCGACTACCGGCAGTACTGAGATCTGTGAGGGACGATTCTCCATCTTTTGGAGCGCGTCGTACGCCAAGCACGCTACTGTCACCGTAGTCGGATGTGCGGTCATAATGTCACCGCTGAGCGTGTTCGCCCACTTATCCTGGCTGGTTTTTTCGAAGGTGCGGCGGAGGTCTCCATCAGTAATGATGCCTAGCATTTTGTTCTGGGCGTTGGTCACGCTGACCGCACCTAGACCGCCCTGGCTAATCGCAGAGATCACTTCCAGCAAAGAGGCTTGGGCGCTTATTGTCGGCGCGTCGGCATGCATTAGATCCGAGACTTTAAGCGTTAGGCGCTTACCTAGACGGCCCGACGGATGATTGAAGGCGAACTCTTCGGGGGTGAGTCCTTTGCGTTGCATTAGGGTCATGGCAATCGCATCCCCAATAGCCATAGCCACCGTCGTACTCGCTGTCGGAGCAAGGTTAAGCGGGCAAACTTCTTTGTCTACGGTGGCCTTAAGCACTACCGCAGAGCGCTGAGCTAAGGGCGAATTCTCGTTGCCCACAATGGAGATAACGGGGGTTTGACGATGCTCTAGGTAAGGCAGTAGGCCGATAATTTCTTCGGTGAAGCCGCTGTTGCTCAAGGCGATTGCGACATCTTTAGCGCCGACTAACCCCAGATCTCCATGCAGCGCGTCGCTAGGGTGTAGATAGATCGCCATTGTGCCAGTACTCGTTAGCGTGGCGGCAATTTTGCGGCCCACAATGCCAGATTTACCCATGCCTAAGACGATGACTTTGCCTTTGCATCCTTTGAGCAGTGCGATCGCCCGTTCTACTTGCTGGGGTAGCAGTCCGGCAGCAGCCTGATGAATGGCCTCTGCCTCTGCCTGGAGTAGCGATACAACCTGCTGATAGTCTGCTCGAGCATCAGCAGGTTTTGTTATATCCGCGTTCGAGATTTCTTTAGCAGAAGACGAAATCACTGCGTTTCTCCTTTCAGGGTGGGTTTGCTATCGCTGGGTTAATAGGCGAGTAAGACTAACGGGCGAGCTACCGGCGCTATAGCTAGTGCTTCACAAAAAATGTCTTGGTGTAGTTGACAACTTTAGGGCCGTAGCGAATATGAAATAAGCTCTCGGAGCGACCCTGCATAAAGGTATCAACGGCTGTCTTCGCCATGGGATAGTGAGCAGAATAATAGTCGTCGAGGAAGATGATGCCACCCTTTTCTACTTTAGGATAGAAAAATTCCAGGCATTCTAGATGCCCGTCATATAGATCGCAGTCTATGTTGACAAAGAAGTAAGGGCCGGTCGGCAGGGTCGGGAGTGATTCTGAGAAAAAACCGGGCACTAGGGTGACGTAGCTGCTCAGGTCTCTTTCATCAATGTCGGCTTGCACCTGAGTTTGAGAAGTATCGTTAAAGATCGTGCCCTTTTCTTCCACGAGGTCAATGACCAAATCGGCAGCCATCTGTTCGTCAATATTGCTGAACTCGGGCAGTCCTTGAAAAGAATCTAGGCCATAGATATGGGCATCTAGTCCATATTGCCGAATAATCTCAGCGCAGGCGACTAGGCTAGAACCCTGGTAAACGCCGCATTCTGCCGCAATATGAGAGTGGCCGTTGCGCAGCAGGTCGGCGAAGCGCCGGAGTCCTCTTTTTAGCGGGTCGTGCTGAGCCGCATCGGTTGCGTAGTGCTGGAGTAGCGCCGATCTAAAAATCTGCATGACCGGGATGGCTTTCGCGTAGTACTGCTGGTAAGGCAAATCGAAGGGTAAGGGCGTACGAGAGCTAAATTTGATGGGCTTAGGCTTCTTTTGATGGGTGGTTGCGTCAGCTTCTAACGAAATGAGCTGTTCTGTTAGCGGTGCAACCTCTGGCGGTGTCGGACTCAAACGGCTGTCCTCTGTCATGATGTTCCTCTATACTTCTACTGAATTACGTTTGAGTGACGGGGTGATAGCTGATGACGCTGGCGCTCAAGATACATCTGCACTAACGGGCTCACAGGGGGCCGGCTCAGCGGTATGAAGCTGCCATTCTCTAGGCTGGTAGAACTGGCACTGATTCATGTTTTTACTTTTTCTGACCTCAAATCGAAATGACTCAACCATATCAAAGACGTAGAAAGGACGTCTGGCAACGGTTATTTTCATTACGTAGAGATTAGGACTGAGGCCACAGTAAGGCAGATTGAGTCTGATTTCTGCAGGACCTGGACTCAGCGGCAGCGGCTGCTTGTCCCGCTCACTGCTGATGTGGAGCACGCAATCTGTACCCGAGTTAAGTTCGCGAATCATGACGATGACAATGGCGTCGTCTATGGGTTCTTGGACGCTACAACAGATGCAAATGCTGGCGCTCGCCCCACTTTTGAGCGCATCAATCGGGTCGCCTGTTTTGTCGATAAAAAATACTTTGTCAATGGTGAGCTCTGTTGCAAGCGTACTGTCCCCTTTGGCGGTAACGGCCGCAGCTGCACCTTTGTTAGCGTCTGCTTTATAGTCCAAAAGGGCTTCTTCGTAGCGGCTGATCACCTGTTCGGCCGTGTCGTGCAAAATCATTTGGCCTTTTTGCAAAAAGACGGCGGTATTGCACAGATTGAGGACGGCGTTTGAGTTGTGCGAAACCAGAAAGAAGGAGGTGCCCTGCTCTCGCATTTCGGCCAGACGGCGATAGCATTTGGCGCGAAACATGGCGTCGCCTACTGCTAAAACTTCGTCGAGCAACAGCACATCAGGCTGCGTGTAGATTGCGCAAGCAAAGCCAAGTCGGGCGCGCATGCCGGAGCTGTAGGTGCGCACGGGGGCGTCGATAGCTTCCCAAATCTCGGAGAAATTGACGACATCGTCAAAGCGATCGCTAATATCTTTTCTAGAGACGCCTAGAATCGCCATGTTGATAAATACATTTTCACGTCCGCTTAGCAGGGGATTAAAGCCTGCGCCTAGGGCGATTAGGGCTGCCACTCGTCCGCGCACCACGATGCGTCCGGTGTCGGGTTTCATCAGGCCGCTGATCATGCGCAGCAGCGTCGATTTACCGCTGCCGTTAACGCCGACTAGGCCAATCGATTCGCCGCGTTTGACTTCTAGGCTGATGTTTTGGACGGCCCAAAATTCCTGATCGCGCAGGCGATCGCTCTGCCTCTCGAGGCCCGCTACTTCAGAAAAAATATCCTGTAGCCCGTATAGGTAAGAGCGTTTGAGGTTGCGACAAAACTTTTTTGAGACGTTTTGTACCGACAAAATTGAGTCGCTAGACGGCAAGCTGTCGCTGACGGCTGGCCCAACAGATGAAGATCCCATTAGCTGATCCTCTCGACTAGGAAGGGAATAGACAGACGAAAGACCAGCCAGCCAAAGAGCAGCGTGGCGATCGCAATTAAACTCATCACCCAAAACCCAATTGGCTCGGAGACGACGCCCGTGGTCGTTAGCTCTCGGGCGGTGACCAGCAGCGGCGTGACCGGATTTAGCCTGACTAAAAAGGCAATCAAAGCGTTATCGGGTACGGGATAGATGACGGGAGTGAGGAAGAACCATACTAGCAAAAGCACATCCATTGACCGGGAGACGTCTTGCACCAGATGATTGATCGGCACTAAGAATAGACCGATGCCTGTACCCAACACAATCAGGCTAATGAATGCAAAGGGTGCAAGCAGCACTGTCCAGCCCACAGAAACTTTGAAAACAATAAAAATAACGACCAGAAGTACGAGCTTAATCAGCAGGTTAAATAATACCTGTCCGAGCTGGGAGAGAATAATTGCCTCGTGGGGAAATTTGACGCGCGAAAGCACCGTGCGCGAGGCTTTGATCGCTTGTTCTGGGCTTTTGAAGGCTTCTAAAAACGTCTGCCAGAGAATCGTGCCGAGCATGACAAACGCCGGATAGGGAATGTCGGTTTCGCCCACGTTGATCACCCCTGCACTGCTGGCAAAGGCGAGTCCGCCTGCGGTCATCGCGGCGGGCACGATGGCCCAAGCGGTGCCCAAAAAAGAGCTGCGGTACTGAGATCGAATATCTCGGGTAAAGAGCCGCCAAGCCAAGTCTTTTGAGTGCCAAAGATCGCTCCACATTTCGGCGAGTAGCCGTTTGGGGGAGCGGATCCGACTGGTGGGGGTGTAGATAATTTCTCGAAAGGGAGGAGACACCATGGGTCTATCTGGAAAAGCTCGTTAATTCTACTGGACTGACGTACGCTAAGTAGCTAGGGACTGTGACAGCTAGAGGTTGGCGGTAATATGGGCGGCCATTTTGCCAACGGCATCACCTGGGATTAGGCGATCGCGCAAAAAACCTTCTACCCTAGCTAGATTATTTTCTCTAGGCTCAGTGAGCTGACAGACAAACCGCTGCCAGTCTTTGCCATTGCGTAATAGCGGCAGCGGCTCGTAGCGGGGCAAGTGCAGATCGTAGGCAACCACGGCGACCGGGCAGTGCGATCGCGCGGCATCTACTGCCACCGTCGAAGGCGTTGTCAAAACCGCATCGGCTATCTCAATCAGGGCGGGGGCAGTGAAGGCTTCCCACTTAGGATCTTTAGGATCGGCCACGATCAGATTATCGGCTACGGGCACTTGGCCCTGGTATCGCTGAGTGAGCCATAGCCCGGTGTGGTGGGGTTTGACTAAAAAAGTAACTTGGGGATGGGCGATCGCGCTGCATTCTAAATCCTGTAAAAACTGCTGCCGGTAGTCATCGCTGTAGCGGCTCCAGTGCAGGTTTTCGAAAACGACTATCAGCGCATTGGTCGGCGGATAGTCTAGGAGACGATCTGCTTTAATTCTGGCAAAGGGGGAGTCAATAAACTTGGGACAGCCGACCGCTACGCACTTTGCTTTGGTTGCGGCCGGGATCTCTGCGGGCAAATCGCGAACGCTTCCCCAGGTAAAAAAGGTCTGAGAGGCGAACATAATGCGACCGACCGGATATTCCTCATCGAAGTAGGTCACGCCGACGTTGTCGAATCCGTGCTGCATGGTGTAGGTGGCAATGCCTTTTTGGTTGGCGCTTTGGGTAAGCGTATGCGGACCCTTGTGCGCATTGGCAGTGCTTTCTGAAGCCGTTACCACCGCCTTGATGCCTCGCAAGCTGGGCTGTAGTCCGGCAACGACGGCTTTATGGTTGAGCACATTGGGTTCGATGCCTGCTTTTAGCAACAGATGGGCCATTCGAGGCGACTGATTCCAGGCTTTGTCGCTGACGGCAACCGCTAGCGGATAGTTCTCTTTTTTCAGCTGTTCGGCTAAGGGCAACAACATATCTAGATCTTGAGGCAGATTCATAAACAAGAGAATTTTCGGCTCGCCAACCGGTGAGTCGTTGAATAAACGGTTCGGCAGCGCCCTGATTAACCGCTGTAGCCATTTACTGAGCTGAACTTTAATTGTTTGGATCACGTTCATCGCTCCTGTTGGTCACCTGTTCTAGTAAGGCGAGCCATTTTTGGGCAATTTTTTCGCCGCTGAGGTTTTGGGCGATCGCCTGCTGCGCCAATGCAACATGTGTTTGAGCGACTTCTGGATCTGACAAATATTGACGCAGACCCGCCTCCCAATCGTCTAGCGCTACGCAGTCTTCGAACAGATCTAGTGCGGGGGTGCGACTGGCTACAACGGGCGTCCCTTGAGACAGGGACAGCACTGCTCGGTTCTCCGACTTACAGAGGCTAAAAGTCGACTGCGAGTTAGGAATAATTACGACGTCACTCGCTCGGATGTAGTCATAGATGCTACGTGGATGCCAGCGTAGATAAAGCGTCTCAAAAGGTAAGGGGGCAATGTATTGCTCGTATTTTTCACGGCTGTTACTGACGACGACGAGCCGGAGAGACCGCGATTGACTCAGCTGCTCTATGGCTGCGGCCACGTCCAAAATGTTGGACATGCCGAAGCTGCCATATTTCGCGCCGTGATTGCCAAACCACAGAATGGTTTGAGTGCCAGCGCTAGCCGCTGGCCATTTGTCAGGAAAGAGCGGCGTCGGCTGTACCTCAGATTTTGTGACGGTCTTTGTCTTCTTTTTTTTGAGCTGACCAGACGCTTGCTTCAACCGCTTCATTAATCGGTTCTTGGTGGGACGTAGAACCAAACTCTTTAACCGCTGCCACCGCGTGTTTCGAAAGGCATAGTCAATATCGGAGAGCGTTTCGCTGCCGTCTGGAATCACCACAATGGGAACGGCGATGTTGCGAGGTGCAAAGCTCCCAGAAAGAGGTTCCGCCAACGCCTTTTCAACCTCTCCTTTTAGCGTTTCACCCGTGGTAACAATGGCCGCTGCCTGCTGGGCCATAAGGAGAAAGTTTTTGGCCGGTACGTAATTATTATCAGCGGCATAGTTCTCAATAAAAATGTTGTCGCATAGGTCTAAGATAATGGGCACACCCAGGCGATGCACCCGCTCGCAGGTTTTAACATCTTGGTTGCGAAAGCTCTTTACAAACACGATGGCTTTGGTTTGCGGCATTACGTTTACGGGGTCTGCCCCGCCAAAAATGCTCTGCTCAATTCCCTGCTTAGATAGATAGCGAAGCGGCAATAAACAGCGGTAGCGAACGCTGGCCATATTTACGTTCAGCGTTTGAGTCTTCCAAATCAACATGAGATCAGCGCCGAGGACAAATTCACAAAAAGCCGACTAACAGGCCGATGTAATAGACCCATTAGAGAGGAAAGAGACAGAGCCGATCTTTAACTAAATTGGTCAACTCACTAAGATCTTGTATCAAACCATGAGAAAAATTGCCATTGTGCACGAGTGGTTTACTAGCCACGCAGGATCTGAGAAAGTCGTTGAGCAAATTCTTAGGGTATATCCTAATGCGGATTTGTACAGCTTGGTAGATTTTCTATCACCGGAGCAGCGTGAATTTATTCAGCACAAGCCGGTCACAACATCTTTCATTCAATCGCTACCCTTTGCCCAAACGCATTTTCGCAATTATTTGCCGCTGATGCCGCTGGCCGTTGAGCAGTTCGATTTATCTAGCTACGACCTAATTATTTCTAGTCACCATGCGGTGGCTAAGGGCGTTCTGACTCGGCCCGACCAGCTACATATTAGCTATGTGCATACGCCGCTGCGCTATGGCTGGGAGCTTCAGCATCAGTATTTGCGCCAGGCGAATTTAGTAAGCGGCCCCAAAAGCTGGCTAACTCGCGCCATTTTGCACTACATGCGGCTGTGGGATGTTGCTAGCGCGAATCGTGTAGATGCTTACGTTGCTAATTCTTACTATGTGGCTCGCCGAATTGAGAAGACTTACCGGCGCAGCGCCAGCGTTATCTATCCGCCGGTTTCGGTCGATCGGTTCGATGCGCAGGTGCGGCGCGAAGACTTTTATCTGACGGTTTCTAGGTTTGTGCCTTATAAGCGAGTGGATCTAACAGTTCGAGCTTTTGTTCGGCTTGGGCTGCCGCTGGTGGTCATTGGCGATGGTGGGGAGGCAAAGGCGCTAAAGCATCTGGCGAAAGCCAGCGGCCAGAATAATATTCAATTTTTGGGGAAACAGCCGGATGACGTTGTAGAGGACTACATGCAGCGATGCCGGGCCTTTGTGTTTCCGCCGGAGGAAGATTTTGGCATTACGCCGGTAGAGGCGCAGGCGGCGGGTGCGCCTGTAATTGCCTATGCAAAAGGCGGACAGGCTGAGACGGTGATACATGAACAGACGGGATACCTTTTTCCCTTTCAGACAGTTGAAAGTCTGGTACAGTCGGTCGAAAGGCTGGAAGCGAGTGTGGGTCAATTTGAGGCAGGTGCATTGAGACAGAACGCTGAGCGGTTTTCATCTACGCAGTTTCGTTCGGCCTTTCAAACGTTTGTAGAAGCGGCCTGGTCGAAGTTTGAGCGCGATCGCCTAACTCCCTCTTCGCTCTCAGGTTTGACCTCATGCTCGAATGGCATTGCTGATAGGGAGTAAGACAGGGCGCTGTGACTATTTATCAATCCCCTTCATCCTCGAGCGGGACTGTCCACTTGAACCGGGCGATCGCGCATATTCCGACTCGTCCTCGGCTAACGTTGTTAACGCTAGTCAGTATCGACCTGCTGTGTCTTAGCCTGGCGGGCATTTTTAGCGTTTGGGTGCGGCTGTTATTCGACGGTCAGTTTCATCCTTCTATTTACTGGCGGCTGTGGCCGATTACCGGCGTTTTTATTTTGGGCTACGCGCTGGCGAGTCTTTATCCGGGCATTGCGATGAGTCCGGTAGAGGAGCTGCGGCGGCTAACGTTGACGAATACGCTGCTCTATCTGCTGATGGGGTCGTCTATTTTTCTGTTTAGAGAAGTAGAGCTTTACTCTAGAGCGGCGTTTTTGATGGCCTGGCTGCTGTCGATGGTGTTTGTGCTGATTGGGCGCTATGGTATTCGATCGCTGTGTGCACGTCAGCCTTGGTGGGGTTACCCGGTGGTAGTAATGGGCGCGGGCAAGACGGGCGAGATGGTGGTGCGTACGCTGCTGCGCCAGCCGAGCTTGGGCCTAAAGCCGATTGCTATTTTAGACGACGATCCGAGAACGCACGGTAGTTTGGTGGGTGTGCCGGTAGTGGGGGGGCTTTCGATGGCTCCAATGCTGGCGAAAGACTTTAAGATTTCCTATGCGATCGTGGCGATGCCGGGGGTTGCGCGCAGCCGATTGATGCAGCTATTGAGCAAGTATGGGCGCACGTTTGCGCATTTGATGATTATTCCAGATCTGTTTGGGATGGCGAGCCTGTGGGTGGCGGCAAAAGATTTGGGGGGCGTTTTGGGGTTAGAGGCTCGTCAGCAGCTTTTTTTACCGGGGCCTCGGTTTATCAAGGCTTGCTTAGACCGGGGACTGGTTGTTTTAATTAGCCTGCTGGCGCTGCCTTTTATTGCGCTCATCAGTCTGCTGATTCGGCTAGATTCGCCAGGGCCAATTTTTTACCGTCAGATTCGGATCGGGAGAGAAGGCAGGTTGTTTAAGGCTTGGAAGTTTCGTTCTATGGTGGTTGATGCCGATATTGCGCTGGCGCAGTATTTACGGGCGCATCCTGAGCTGAGATTTTGCTGGGAGGAAGACCATAAGCTGAAGGACGATCCGAGAATTACTCGGGTGGGGCGATTTTTACGACGCACCAGTTTGGACGAGCTGCCTCAGCTCTGGAATATTTTTATCGGTGAGATGAGTTTGGTGGGGCCAAGGCCGATTGTCCATGAAGAAGTCTGGCGATATGGCGATATGTATGAACTCTATCTGGAGGTTTTGCCTGGCTTGACGGGGCTTTGGCAGGTTTCTGGGCGAAACGATGTGACTTATGAAGAGCGGGTGAATTTCGACGCTTACTATGTTCGCAACTGGTCGGTTTGGCTAGATATTTATATTTTGATGCGGACGGTTAAGGTGGTGTTCGCGGGGGATGGTGCGTACTGATATGGCGGGCGAACAGGTTTATAAGGGGGGGGTGCTAGAAGGTGGCGTGGGCAAGCAGTTTTTGTGGAGCGATCGCCTTTGGATTGGCAGTCTTGTGGCGCTACCTTATGTAAGCTATGTGGCGCTGGTGGTAATACTGGGATTGTTCATTGCGGCGCTGGTGCGTCGTGGCGCTCAGGTGATGAGACTGTGCGGCCAGCGCGGATTTGGCTGGCTGACGGCGGGGATGCTACTGAGCGCTTGCTTTGCGATAGACAATGGTGAGGGCTTTTTACAGCTAACTAACTTTTTGCCCTTTTTTGTACTGTTTGGCGTGATGGCAACGGTGCCTTCTGTAGTGGCGAGGCCGTTTGAGCAGTTAGAACTTTTGGCGCATTGGCTGTTGATTTCGAGTATGCCAATGAGCTTGGGCGCGATCGCAGAATTTATCATCAAGTTTGACGCGGTTTCTCCTCGCGTTAGAGCCGCTGCGCTTCCAGGCTGGCTGCTAGCCTACATTTATGAGCCTGATTTTGGTCACCGGGCGCACAGCTTTTTTAGCCATCCCAATATGCTCAGCGCTTACCTGGCGATCGTGCTGGGGCTAGGGCTTGGCTTAATGCTAAAAGCGCTAAATACTGGGCGAAATGACCAAGTAGCCTGGATGCAAGGAGCGGCCTCGCTGCTGTGCGTAGCGTCTATTTTTTGCACAGGATCTCGCAATGGGCTGCTGATTGCGGGCGTTTTAATTGCGATCGCGCTCTATGCGGCTCGGCGTCATCGGTGGGTGCTGCTGGGGGGGCTGTCGATCGGGGCGTTTTTGGTGTCGGCGGCGTTTGCCTTTGGCATTGGGGGGCGATCGCTTTCTTTAGCGCTAGTGACTCAAGATCCTCGATTGAGCGTTTGGCGACTGGCTATAGACATGATTGGGCAGCGTCCGTGGCTGGGCTGGGGCTTTTCGGGCCTTCGGCAAATGTATATCCCTGGCAGCATTCCAGAGTACGACGTTATTTTTCACGCGCACAATTTTTGGCTGTTTCTAGGCTCTGAGGCGGGATTGCCCGTAACGGTGGCTTTCTGCGCGGTCGTTGGGACTATTTACTACGATGGAGTTAAAGCCTATTTGAACTCCAAGATTTGGTGGAGTAGGGCTACTTATATTAGCGCTACTTACATTTCTGATGAGACGATTGCTCCTAGACACGGAGACCGCGCTATTCTTTTAGGCTATTTACTCGCCTTTGCTAGCTGTATTTTGTTTGGCTTGTTTGATGTTGCGGTGTTCGAATCTCGGGTAAATCTGTTCAACTGGGGCTTAATTTCAGCAATTTACGTTCTCTCTCGCAGCGCTTTATCTAAGCTCAACTGAATAAATTCAACTGGCTGGGTTCAACCGGTAGAGCCACCTAAGTAAAAAGGGATGACCAGAGCATTCTTAAACGCTGGCCATCCCCTTTTGAAACCTTTTAAAATCGCCAGCGACTAGATCAGCTTAGCTCCGCGTAGAACGAAGAACAGACCCATTGCAACGCCAGCCCAAACGCCTATCTCAACTACATAAATTAACGCGCCGCCCATAGTTTTCTCCTACTATTATCTTTAAGGTGTGTTCTCTATCTTCTCACTGAATCACCCACTATCCAAGTAAGCGCGATCGTTTTTCGTAATCTGTAATTCCTATGGCTACTCAGACTCAAACCACCATCCGCGTAAATTTGCCGCAAGAAGCCTACGACGTTCGGATTGCGCCGGATGGGTTGGATCAGCTGGGCCTGTGGATGTCGAGCGAGCCTTTGGTGAAGCAGGGTCAAAAAGTGCTGCTGGTTTCAAACCCGGCGGTGTTCGATTTGTATGGGGCGCGGGCGATCGCCGCTTTAGAGAAAGCTGGCTATAGGGTTTGCCACTGCATTTTGCCTGCTGGTGAACAGTACAAAACGCTCGCCTCTATTGAACAAATTCACGATGCGGCCTACGAGAATCGACTAGAGCGCAGTTCGGCGATGGTTGCGCTAGGCGGCGGCGTGATTGGCGATATGACTGGTTTTGCGGCTTCTACCTGGCTAAGGGGAATTGCCGTTGTTCAAGTGCCGACCTCTTTGCTCGCGATGGTCGATGCTTCGATGGGCGGCAAAACGGGCGTTAATCATCCGAAGGGCAAAAACTTGATTGGCGCTTTCCATCAGCCGAAGCTTGTTCTGATTGATCCGAATGTACTGAAGACGCTGCCCGTCCGAGAGTTTCGCGCTGGCGTTGCTGAGGTGATTAAGTACGGCGTGATTTGGGACAAGCCATTGTTTGAAACGTTGGAGGCTGCTGAGCGTTTGGATGACTATAAGCATGTCAGCTCAGATTTGTTGCAATACATGCTGGAGCATTCCTGTCAGGCTAAGGCGGAAGTGGTCAGTCAGGATGTGAGAGAGGCGGGGATTCGCGCTCTTTTGAACTATGGCCATACGATTGGTCATGCCATAGAGAGCCTGACGGGCTATAGCCAGGTGAATCACGGCGAAGCAGTGGCGATTGGCATGGTTGCCGCTGGGCAAATTGCGGTGAGGATGAATCTGTGGGAGCCGTCTGCAACGGCGCGGCAAGATGCTCTAGTTAAGAAAACCGAGCTGCCGACGCGGTTGCCTGCTGGCATTGATATAGAGGAGATTTTAATCTCTTTGAAGAGTGATAAAAAGGTGAAGGAAGGGACGGTTCGGTTCGTGTTACCGAAAGGAATTGGGGAGGCTTTTGTGAGCGATCGCGTGACGGATGAAACGGTGCGTACGGTGCTAACAGATTTGTCGTAGTGGCCTATTACGTCGTAACTCTGATGAGGCTATAGCTGGTCGATAGCCAGTTTCGTGCTCTGGAGCTTGGCCTGGACCGTGCCCGATTGAAGAAGCGATCGCGCTAGTTCAAACCCTACTTCCAAACTCTCCACTCGACCCACACGCCATAAATAGAAGCCGCTGTTCCAAATTGCCGAGCGGCCAATTTCGCTCTCTTTGCCTTCTAGGACTGCCCAGTATTGTTCTATTAATTCGTTGAGTGGCAAGAACTCTGGATCGGCCCCGTCGAAGCCGTAATCGCGAGGATGTAACAAAAGCCTTTCGGTGTGGAGTTTTCCCGCTTTTAGCTCGTTTAGTCCGAGAATGGCGGTGCGGGCGCGCGAGATGTCGCAGCTGCCTTCTAAGCCTTTAACGGTGGTGAAAAAGGGGATGCCGCGCTGAGTGAAGGCGGCTTGGGTGCGTTCTTCGGTGGGGGGATGGACGTAGCCGCTGACGAGGTTGCTTTTGCCGGTGTAGGGCGACCACATAATTTCGACGGTGGCGAGCGTTGGGCGCTTGCCGATTTGATGGCGGTAGGGCACCATGGCTTCGGCGAGCGGGAAGTGGCGGGTTGGTAGATGAAGCCGATGCCGGTGCTGGCTAGAATTTGCTGGGCCTGATGGAGAGAGATCTGGTCAATCTTGAGTCCTAGCGCTTGCCAGATTTCTACGAGGGGAAGGCCCATTTTGGTGGGCATTCGATCGCCTCCAGGAACCACTACGGGACAGTTTGCAGCGGCTAGGACGAGCGCTGTGAGCGGATTGATCGGAGCGGTGCGCGATCGCCCATCGTATGGATTGCAAAAAACAGTGACAGGGTATTCGCCGTCGATTTCAGTGAGTTTAGGGCCAAGATTGTCGTAAGTGTCTAGGATTCCAGCTAGCTCGGTGGGGGTGGGCCGCTTGATGCGCTGAGCAATCATGAAGGCGCCGATTTGGGCGGGAGTCGCCTGCTCGCGTAGCATCAGTTCGGTGGCGATCGCAGATTCTTGGCGGGAGAGACTTTTGGAGGTGTGAGTGCCGCTGCCGACTTGTTTGAGCAGGTCTCGAAATTGTTGGATAGTAGTGTCGCTAGGAGTGCTCATGAGTAGATGACGACAGGGGGTTGTCTGTAAGTTTTGACATCTGGATAGATTGCAGCGGATAGATGACTGTGGAAGCAATTTGCCAGGCAGACTGCTAAGGCTAGCTAGCGGCGGGCAGGTTTACGAGCGCCTCGAATGGACTAACGTTGCCTTCTACATGCTCTCGAACTAAATCACAGAACTGCTGGATGGGCGGAATCATCAGCCGATCGTGAGTGGTAACCATGACAACTGTGCGCAGCAGTACGGGTTCGCTGGTGGGCCTGACGGTAAGGTCTAGGTCTTGACGGCTGTCGGTTAAGGCAGACTGGGGGAGAAGGGCGATCATGTTGCCCTGACGGACAACGCCGCGAAAGGCATCAAGGGTGTTTAGCTCTAGGGCGACTTTAAAGTCTTCGTCGCGATCGCGAAACTGATTTTGAACCATGCGCTGCATCCCATAGCCGTCTTTAAACACGACTTGAGGATAGCGAGCAATCTCTGCCCAGGGCACTGCCTCGTACTCAGCTAGTGGATGGTCGGCGGCCATCAGGACTTCTATAGGTTCTTCGTAGAGCGGGGTGACGACCATCTCTTGGTTGCTGGTGAGCAGCGGGTTTTGCATCACGATAGAGACATCGACTAGGCCGTCGCGAAGGACTTTGAGCGAGCGATCGCTGCCCAATGCGGTAACGCGAAGCTGCACGTTGGGATAGTCGTGGCAAAACTGAGTGACGATGGGCGGTAGCAAAAAGGCGCAAACGGAGTGGATGCCTGCTATGCAAAGCTCTGTTTGCTTGCCGTTCATCAGGTCGCTGATGTCTTGCTGAGCTTGGCCCCACTCTCGGCAAATTCGAGTCGCGCGAGGGAGTAGGCTACTGCCTGCGAGCGTCAGCTTGCTCTGGGCAGTGCGATGAAAAAGAGGAACGCCCAAAGCGTCTTCAATCGCCCGAATTTGCCGGCTAACGGTAGATTGGGTGATGCCGCATTGTTTGGCCGCAGCTTGAAAACTGCCTGTGTTGGCAACGGCTAGGAATGCCTGTAGCTGCTCTAGGCGCATGGTAGGAATTTGTGAAAGTGAGACAGGCCCAGACGTTCGTAAGAAAGCGTTTTAGACTTTTATTTTTAGGCTAGCGCCTTACCGCATTCGCTTTTGTACAACTGGTTACGAATGTGCAGGCACCTTTACGAGCTACGTTGCGATTGCCATCTAGCTGAATTCACAAGTATCTACGGCGCTTTCTTATTTCGCGCTGGGTTCAGTGCTGGCGGCGATCTATGAGCGTTTGACTTCAGACTACTCGCGATTTAGCTGATGACTCCTGTTGGGATCAAGCTGCTCAATCGCGCTAAGGGCATGTATTCTAACGCTGGCGTCGGTGTCGTCGAGTAGCGTTGTTAGGGGCTCAATCGCATCGGTGATGCCTAGTCGTGAGAGAGATAGGATAACGGTTTGCTTTAAAGGCGTGATAAATGGGTCTGTAAGGGCGGTTTGAGATAGATGAGCAGAGGCCGGGCTGGGCGAAGCTTGTAGTGAGGTTAGCCAGTCGATTAGCGGCTGAGCGGCCAAAGGTTTGAGGTTGGGCGAGCGGGTTTGTCCGAGCGATCGCGCAATCTCTTGTCGAACGGTTGGCATTGTAATCGGCGCGTTGTGATTAAATGCTTGGGCGAGTGCTTCGATAGCAGATGCGGTGCCAATCCAGCCGAGGGCGCGAACGGCGGCAGTTTTTACAGCGGCTGGGCTGGGCTGATTTAGCAGATCGGATAGGGCGCAGATGGCTTCGGGGGTGCCGAGTCTGCCAAGGGCGATCGCACTTTCTTTGGCAACGTCTGTATGGGGCGATTTTAAGGTATTGCTGAGCGAGCCAATGAGATCTATGGCCGATCCGTTTTTTGGCTGCTCTAGCAAATCGCGGCGGCGGCCAAGGGTGCGAATGGCTTCTTGGCTAATGGCGGGTTCGTCTGTGGTGGCCGTCATTAAAACGGGCGTGATGCGCGGATCGTGAAAGCTGCCAAGGGCTTCAAGGGCGATCGCTCTAAGGGTTGTATCCGGGTGATTAGCAATGCTGAGCAGCGGCTCGATGACGGGGGTGCGGCGGATATGAGAGAGCGCTCTAGCCGCCAGAATTTTCTGAGTAAGGGCAGGATTTTCCATCAGCGCTGATAGTGTTTCGATGGCACTGCTCCCTAGTACGGTTAATGCTTTAGTGGCCTCTCTTTGAACGTCTTCTTCGGATGTAGTGACTAAAAGCTGGGCGATCGTTTCGATAACTTCGGGTCGATCGAACTGGCTAAGAACACGAACGATAAACCCTTGATTGGCTGGATCGGTTTCAATTTGGAGCTGGCGAATGAGCGGCGGAACGCTGCATTCTCCCCAATCGGCAAACTGCTTGGCGCACTGTTTGGCGCTGTCCCAGCGACTGTGAAAATCACCTGTGGTGAGTTGGGCGATCGCCGTTTGAATTTCTTGAGCCTTATATAAGGACTCCTCATACTCAACTTCACGATTGGTGATGGACTTATTTGACTGAGACATAGCGATAATCTAATGCGAGTTCTACTAGGTTCTTGTCTAGAAAAATAGTTTTAATGCGCTCTATATTGACATAGCTACGATTATTTTTCCGTTTCATTGATTCTGTATTCAGGTTTCTTTTTCGCTGTATCTAGGTTTATTCCAAATCGCCGATTGCCCCTTCTCACAGTCTTTTTGCAAAATACGCATAGTCTCTATGCAAGTTCTGTTTTTATTTAGCAAGAACAGTAAAAAACAGTATTGGCCAATACAAAACCTTGTAAAGAACTTCCCTATGTTGATACCAACTCAACAGCAGATGAGTTGGACAAAACCCTAAAACGGTTCCTTATAAGCGTGGTAGGTAGGTGCCTTGATTAGAACGTTGGCAGACTTTTTGATTAAGGCATCTACTCCTTTTCTTAGTTCGAACGCTGCTTTGAGTTTAAAGGCCACTAACAGTCTTGAAAAACATCCAGTCTTGAAAAAACATCGTAATAAATCTGTTGGCGGAGTTTGTGCTTAGAGGCTGACTAACTGCCAAAAGAACATCCCGAGTCACTTTCAAGCACAAGTATCTAATAATTAAGTTGGGCAAAGATGGTTACTACTTCGACAGAGACTGCGCCGAAGGTAGAAAAACAAGTCAAACTTAACAAGTTTGAGAAATACAAGGCTGAAAAAGACGGTCTAGCTGTTAAATACGAGCTGGATAAGTTTGCTGAGATGGGTTGGGAGGCTATCGATAAGACGGACTTAACCGGCAGACTCAAGTGGCTAGGTGTCTTTTATCGCGAGGTTACGCCCGGTAAGTTTATGCTGCGGATGCGGCTTCCCCATGGCGTACTTTCTAGCCACAAGATGCGAGTGCTCGCAGAGATTGTTCAGCAGTACGGCGACGATGGTTGCGCAGATATTACGACTCGGCAGAATCTACAGCTACGCGGCGTTCGTTTAGAAGATATTCCTAGCATTTTCGAGCGCTTTGAGCAGTCGGGCCTTACTTCTATTCAGTCGGGAATGGATAACGTCCGCAACATCACCGGCTCTCCGGTTGCAGGGATTGCAGCTAATGAGCTGATTGATACTCAGGGCCTGGTGATGAAAGTTCAGGACATGATTACCAACAACAATGAAGGTAATCCGGAGTTCACTAACTTGCCTCGCAAGTTCAACATTGCGTTAGAAGGTAGCCGAGAAGACTCTATTCACTCGGAGATTAATGACATTGCCTTTATTCCCGCGTTTAGAGGCGGCGAGGAAAGCGGCGAGATTGGGTTTAACGTTTTGGTTGGCGGCTTCTTTTCGGCGGTGCGGTGCGATTCGGCGATTCCGCTGAATGCCTGGGTGCCTGCCGACGACACGGTCGTTGAAATTTGCCGCGCAATTTTGACGGTGTTTCGAGACAACGGATCTCGCGGTAAGCGGCAGCAAACCCGTCTGATGTGGCTAATTGAAGAGATGGGCCTAGAGTCATTTAGAGCGGCAGTAGAGCAGGAGATGGGTCAGTCTCTAGAGCCCGCTGCGCCTGAGGATGCAATTACGGAAGAAGGTAAGAGCGACCACTTGGGCGTTTATTCACAGAAGCAGCCTGGGCTGAACTATGTGGGAATGCATGTGCCGGTCGGTCATATCTATGCCGATGATATGTTCGAGATTGCCCGGCTAGCTGAAGTCTACGGGAACGGTGAAATTCGCCTGACTGTAGAGCAGAACGTGATTATTCCTAATATTCCGGACTCTCGTTTGGAGGCTTTTTTACAAGAGGAGCCGGTACAGAAGTTCTCGATTGATCCTTCGACGCTAGTGCGAACTCAGGTTTCTTGCACCGGATCGCGGTTCTGCAACTTTGCCATGATTGAAACCAAGCAGAGAGCACATGCGATCGCCCAATCGCTAGATGCTCAGCTCAACGTCCCCGAGTCGGTGCGAATGCACTGGACGGGCTGCCCTAACTCTTGCGGTCAGCCGCAGGTGGCCGATATTGGCTTTATGGGCACCAAGGGGCGTAAAGACGGCAAATCTGTTGAGGCGGTAGATATTTACATGGGCGGCAAGGTGGGCAAACATGCTCAGCTAGGTGAACGGGTAATGAAAGGGGTGCCTTGCGAAGATTTGGAGGGCGTTATAACCGATCTGCTCAAAGAAAAGTTTGGGGCTACGGCTAAATAGGCCGTTTCAACAAAGTCGGGTGCAATATTCCTGGCCTGACGGTTACTTAGCTTGCTAAGTGAGGTGTTGGGCCACAAAAAAGAAGCCTAAAGGCGGCAACCTGAAGGCTTCGGGCTAACAACTTGCTTGAGGTTTTACTGATCGACTGCCTCAAAACAAGTTTTATTCATACTTAGGAGCATAGCGTAAATGATCGGAGAGTTTCTAACAAAACCAACTCAGGGTAGGTATAAGATCCTTCACCTGACTTGGTTTGCATTCTTTTTATCCTTTGTGGTGTGGTTTAACTTCCCTCCATTTGCAACGACCATTGTTCAAGAGTTTGGCCTAACGCCTGCTCAAGCTGGCACGATTGGCTTGTGTAACGTGGCATTAACGGTTCCAGCTCGAATTATCATCGGCATGCTGCTAGATAAGTATGGGCCTCGAATTACCTACACCTGCTTGCTGGTTTATTCGGCGATTCCCTGTTTGATTTTTGCAACGGCGACTAGCTTCAACCAGCTAGTGATTGGTCGCTTGCTAATGGGTATTGTCGGCGCGGGTTTTGTAATCGGCATCCGCATGACCGCCGAGTGGTTCCCGCCCAAAGATGTGGGTACTGCTGAAGGTATTTACGGCGGCTGGGGAAACTTTGGCTCTGCTTTTTCTGCCTTCACCATGGTACTCATCGCGATGGGTCTGAGCTTTTTGCCGGGTTCATTTAGCTTTGGCGAGCCGCAGACTTTCAACGTGCTAGGGTTTGGTTTTGATAGCGAGATACTGAACTGGAGAGCCGCGATCGCTGGCTCTGGTATCGTGGCCGCTTTATATGGCGTTTTCTACTATTTTAACGTCACCGACACGCCCCCTGGCAAAGTCTATAACAAGCCCAAGAGCGCTCGTGGTATTGAAGTAACGACTGTCCGTGACTTTTGGTTCTTGATGGCGATGAACGTGCCGCTCACAGGCATTTTGATGGTGCTCGCTTGGCGCTTGCAAAAAGTGAGTTTTCTCTCTACGGGAGGAATGTACATCGCCTGGCTAGCGCTGCTAGGACTGTATGCATTCCAGTCCTACAACTGCTGGACTGTGAACAAAGATTTGCTCTCTGGCCGCAAGCAATACACCGCTGAAGACCGCTATCGGTTTAAGCAGGTGGCGTTGCTGGAGCTGACTTATATTGTGAACTTCGGCTCTGAGCTAGCGGTGGTGACTATCTTGCCCGCTTTTTTCCAAGGTACGTTTGGGCTTAACCCCGCGATCGCCGGAATGATTGCAGCAAGCTTTGCCTTTATGAACTTAGTGGCTCGCCCAGGCGGCGGTATCATCTCTGACTCTATCGGCAGCCGAAAGTGGACGATGACGGTGCTGTTGTTTGGAATGGGCATCACCTATTTGATCTTCAGCATGGTTGGTAGCGGCTGGTCGCTGGTACTTGCAGTATTGCTGACGATGACCTGTTCATTCTTTGTGCAGGCCGCAGAGGGTGCGACGTTTGCACTCGTGCCGCTGGTGAAGCCTCGCATTACCGGACAGATTGCGGGTAACGTGGGTGCTTACGGAAACGTGGGTGCGATCGCCTATCTAACGATCCTGCTGTTGCTCAGTCAATCTTTCGTGCCAGCAGGCGACGGCGTTGATCCAGCGGCAATTGCGGCAGGCACGGCGCGGGCCAATGCTGCTTTCTTCCAAGTGCTGGGTGTGGCTGGTTTGATCGTGGGCTTCCTGTGCGCTTTCTTCTTGGATGAGCCTGCAAACTCTTTTGCTGATGCGCATGGTGGAAGCGAAGAGGTGACTGTCCCGGTGGCTTCTGCTGGAAGCCCGTCGGTAATGCGTTAGTAACAATGCTTGCCAACCTATGTTTTCCAACATTAAGGATTGACACTGTTTTTATGGTCAATTTCCACTAAACCGGTAGGGGGCGTTTCATCGTCCCCTGCCGGTCTGCTTATAAGCGTTTATTCGGATGAGGGTTCAAAAGTGCCACTTTCAACTAAAACACTCTGTCCTTACTGTGGCGTTGGCTGTGGCCTAGAGGTCTTTCCGCCCGCCCGTAAAGGACGTAGCATTACTCGCGATAGTGAGGGCAGACCTATATGGCAGGCAGTAGGAAACAAAGCGCATCCTTCTAGCAAGGGGCAGGTCTGCATCAAAGGGGCATCGGTCGGCGAGTCCTTGAACAAGTCTCGGTTGATGCGGCCGATGATGCGCGAGTCTTTAGACCAACCCTTCGAAGAAGTGAGCTGGGAGCAAGCTTTTAGCCGAATTACCTCAGAAATTCAGCAATCTATTGCGCAGCGCGGGCCAGATTCTATTTGCATGTATGGCTCGGGGCAGTTTCAAACCGAAGATTATTATGTGGCGCAAAAGCTAATTAAAGGCTGCATCGGCACCAACAATTTTGATGCTAACTCTCGCCTGTGTATGTCTTCAGCGGTGGCAGGCTATATTCAAAGCTTTGGCTCGGATGGGCCGCCCTGCTGCTACGACGATTTGGAGAAGACGGACTGCGCTTTTTTAATTGGGACAAATACGGCTGAGTGTCATCCGATTGTGTTCAATCGGCTTTCTAAGCATCTGAAGAAAAATAAAAAGGCCAAGCTGATTGTGGTCGATCCGCGCCGGACGGAGACTGCAAAGAATGCAGATTTGCATTTGGCGATTAAGCCCGGCACCGATATTGCGCTGCTCAATGGCATTGCGTATTTGCTCATTCGTCAAGGTCGGACGGATTTGGTGTTCATTGATTACTGTACCGAAGGCTTTACCGAGTATGCGCAGGTGGCGGCCCACTACCCGCCAGAGCGAGTGGCCGAGATTTGCGGTATTCCGCAGGCGGATGTGGAAATGGCGGCAAAGCTGTGGGGCGAGTCGGAGCGGGTGCTTTCGCTGTGGTCGATGGGCGTGAACCAGTCGACGGAAGGAACGGCGAAATGTCGCACGATTATTAATTTGCATTTGATGACAGGAAACCTTGGCCGTCCGGGAGCCGGGCCGTTTTCTTTAACGGGTCAGCCGAATGCAATGGGCGGACGAGAAGCCGGTGGGCTAGCGCATATCTTGCCGGGTTACCGGCTGGTGAAGAATGAAGATCATCGGCGAACGGTGGAAAAGGTTTGGCAGCTACCGGAAGGGAGTATCTCGCCGACGCCGGGGCTAGCGGCTTGGGATATGATGCTGGCGCTAGAGCAAGAATCCGTTGGGGTCATGTGGGTGGCCGCGACGAATCCGGCGGTGAGTATGCCGGATATTAAGCGATCGCAAGCTGCCTTACGAAAATCTCCGTTCACTATTTGCCAAGACGCCTACTACCCAACCGAAACGGCGGCGTTCGCGCATGTGGTATTGCCCGCCGCGCAGTTTGGCGAAGCGACGGGAGTGATGACCAATTCTGAACGTATGGTCACGCTGTGTCAGGCTTTTCGCGATCCGGTGGGTAATTCTAAGGCGGATTGGGAAATTTTTGCTGAAGTAGGCCGTCGGCTGGGCTTCGAGCAGCAGTTTGATTTTGCCGATGCAGCGGCGGTGTACGACGAGTTTGTAACGCTAACGACGGATCGCATCTGCGATATGAGTGGGCTCAGCCATCAGCGATTGGCCGAGCAGGGGCCGATTCAGTGGCCGATTCCGATTCGCGAGACGGCAGAGACGGCGGCTAACAAATTCGATAAGCGGCTGTATACGGACTACAATTTTCCGACCGACAGCGGACAGGCTAAGTTCGCGGCTTTCCATGTAAAGGGCGTCGCGGAGCCGCCAGATGAGGCGTTTCCGTTTGTGCTGACAACCGGGCGGCTGTTGGGCCATTGGCATACGCAGACGCGCACTGGGCGAATTGAGAAAATTGCGAAGAAGTATCCGCAGCCGCAGCTAGAGGTGAATCCAAGGGATGCGCAGCAGATGCGGGTGCAGTCGGGCGATTGGATGGCGGTGCGATCGCGCCGAGGCTCTGCTAATTTGCCAATTTTAGTGACTCAAAATATTCGCCGGGGCACGGTGTTTATGCCTATGCACTGGGGCTTTTTATGGGGAAAAGAGACTGAGGTCAACGCGTTGACTCACCCAGAGGCTTGCCCGATTTCGCTAGAGCCAGAGTTAAAAGCCTGTGCGGTGCAGCTGACGCCAATTGCGCCACAGCCTCAGACGGTAGCACTGACCGGCGCGGAGCAAGTTCTTGCCATGATACAGCCATCATCGAGCGTGGTGAAGCCGAAGGTGCTAGAGAGTCAGTACGTGAGCGTTTCGTCGGATGTCTGATAGATACTGAACACCTGATAGATACTGAATGTCTGATAGATAGTATAAGTTTTGAGCTAGCGCTGCGATCGTGAACCCCCTGTAGTATGGATTTAGGTCAGATTCACAGGGATTGTTTTGAATAAGCCGCGAAAAAGTTTCCGCGAAAGGCACTTCAGCGACGCCGGTTTCCTGAAAAATTTGGGTCGATTTGAGGGCTGGGTCTCCAAGATCCTTTCGATTGCCATGGTGATGGTGATTGTGGTGATCATCATCGACCTAGCGATGTACTTAGTCACCTATTTGGGCGCGGAGCTGCTGAGTCCGAATGTGCGCGACGCCAATATTTTTTTTGGTAAAACGCTGCTGGATATTTTCGGTCTATTTCTCAGCGTGCTGATCGCGCTGGAGATTTTAGAGAACATTACAGCTTACCTAAGAAAGCATGTGGTTCAAGTAGAGCTAGTGATTGTCACCTCGCTAACGGCGGTGGCGCGGAAGATTATTATTTTGGATCTTAAAGAGGTGTCGGGGGTGAGCTTGATTGGATTGGCGATCGCCATTCTTTCGCTCTCTATCAGCTATTTCATTGTTAAGAACGTGCGATCATAAGCGCGATTTTCTACGGGTAAAGCTGTGCCGATGTACTCAGTTGTAAACGTTCGATCCGCGCACTAGCACCAGCAGCAGTAAGTGAGCCGGATAAAAAGCATAAAACCAGCGAGCTTTAGCACCTCTTTGCTGGTTGTAGGCCATTAGCAAGAGCGGTACTGGCAGCACCGGCATTTGAAACGTGCCGAAAAGCGCTATTGAAGCTAAATGCAGACTAATCCAGGCTATCCACCAAGGAGGGCGATTACGAAAGTAGCGCAGTAGCAAAATGAGCGCAATCCCATAGCTGCCGTAGCTAATACCTAGCACTTCGGTAATGAGCGCACCCGCTATCCAAGCCAGCCACGCCCATTTGGGCCGTAGCCTGGTCATTCGCAGACAAATCAATCCTACGAGTAGATGAAACAGAATGTTTGGGGTCGTTACGTCGAAGGCAATCTGGTAGAGGGGCTGGGAGACGAGTCCTAGCACAGCTAGCCGCAGTCCATAGCGCCAGATGTTTCGAGTGTGAGCCTCGCCCTGAATGAGCAGCCAAGCAAACAGCGGGAAGCTGATGCGTCCTACCATTCGCAGCCAGTCGCTCTCAGGGTAAAGAACGACGCCTATATGGTCTATAAACATTGAAGCGGCGGCAATGAGCTTGAGATGGTGGCTGTTGAGTCCGGTCATGCGCGTTTTAGATACATCTGACGCTATGGGTACAGCCCTAGACTTCTGATACAGTCCTAGGCTTCCGGATAGGCTTCCTTCGCCTCAGCTATAGAAAACTCGTCTTTTGAATTCAACGGCTGAACAGCTACCGGTAGGCTAGCGCCTCCTAGCCCACGAATAATTCGGCTTTCTCTAGCGGATAACTCTTTCTCCGATTCTACAAAAATAATGAACAAAGGGTGTGGCGTTTCTGTTCCTTCAGCTAGTAAATGCCTGTGCTTTCTGGGCATTACCCACTCTACGCCCTGCCCTAGCTCTACCTGAGTCTGTCGCCATCTGCCCAGCAAGTTCGACAGGTCTTCGCTAGGCCGCTGAATAAAGAGGGCAATCTCAATGCCGGTTTTGATTTTCCATTCGGGGTCGCACATCATTAGCGCAATGTCGCAGGGCAGTGGGCGAATGCTATAGCGCGAGTCTATAATGCCAGCCGTTTCGGAGGTTTCTCGGCTACGAACGTTGGGCAGCGGAATGGCGACCATACTTTCTTGCGGGCGGCGAACGCTGGGCAGTGCTTCAAAGTAAGGTCGATGCTGCGTGAGGATAGAGAGAATGCCGTCGTAATGGCAGCAGTCTGCGAGCATCTCTTCGTAGGCAATTCGCTGCTGCTGTATTTCGGTTTCGCCGGTCATAGATTGCGGGTAGCTGCTTGGAATGTGTCTTGTAGTTCTGTGTCTTGTAGTTCAGGTTTCCCAAAGTCTGGTTTGATGCAGTGCGAGCTAGCCCGCTGGCGCTCCGACTCTCTCACCGATCTCGACTCGACTCCCGTTGGCAAAATCCCAGCCCGAGAGGGTTTTCTTGCCAGCCGGTTTGACTTCTCTTAGCAGCAAGTGGCCTTCACCTGTTTGTACCAGGGGGCCGTAATTCTTGAGCACAGAGACAATTTCTCCTGGACGGCTATCTGTTTTTAATTCGCTGGCTTCGTAGGCGCTTTGAAGGCCTTGAAGATCTGCTGGTAGCGCGGGCCAGTATTCTTCTCCTGTGGGGAAGGTTGCGATCGCCTTCAACCCCTTTTCTCTAAACTCAGTTACACAGTTTGGATAGAACCCTCTCACCTGATCGTGCAGAGCCTTGGCGCTTTTAGTCCAGTCGAGTACGTAGTCTGCCTTTTGAATTAAGGGCGCATAGGTCGCTCGAGCTGCTTCTTGAGGGATAGATCGAATCACCTGCTGCTGAAGCTTTTGCAGCGTGATGGGCAATAAGGACGCGCTGAGGTTTGAAAGTTTGGCTGCAACATCCCAAGCATTATCAGTTAGGGCGATCGGAATGTTTTCCTTCATCAGCATGGGGCCAGTGTCCATGCCTGCATCCATTAGCATTGTCGTTACGCCGGTTTTCGTTTCTCCTTGATACAGACACCACTGAATGGGCGCGGCCCCTCGATATTCTGGCAGGATAGATCCATGCGCGTTGACGCAGCCTAGTTTGGGCATATCGAGCATGGCCTGCGAGAGAATTTGGCCGTAGGCGATGACGACGAAGGCATCGGCGGTGAGAGCATCTAGCTTTTTGAGGGTTTCGGCGTCTTTTTTGATGCGGGCGGGTTGCCAGATGGGGCATCCGGCTTCGAGTGCCGCTGCTTTGACGGGTGAGGGCGTTACTTTTCCGCCTCGGCCTCGCCGCTTGTCGGGCTGCGTTACTACAGCTGCCACTTCAAAGTCTGAGTTGGCTAGCAAACTCTTTAGGCTAGGGACGGCAAATTGAGGGGTGCCGAAGAAGACTATTTTCATGGAGGTGGGCGTTCTTTTGTAGGAATGTACGTGTAGAAATGTACGGTGACTAGTCGAACTTCGTAGAGGGGAAAGTTCTGCACTAGCGGGTGTCTATGAGGATTTCGATGCGGCGGTTGCGCTGTCGGTTAATGGCGCTGTCGTTGGGTTCAATTGGCTGAGATTGGCCGCCGCCAATGGTGATCCAGCGGTAGCCTTCGGGGAGCGATTGGTTGAGGTACTCGCTGAGCGTATTGGCTTGAGCCAGGGTGTATTTTTGGGTGGCGATCGCCCCTGCTTGATCGTCGCTGTAGCTGCGAACAATGACCGTAGCTTTGGGGTAGTTGATGAGCTGGTCGAGCGCCTGATTAAGCAGCTCGCTGTCTTTTAGATTGCTGTCTCCCGGTGCGAATAAAGCATCGCTTGGCAGCGTAATTTTGTGTTTGGCTACGGATAACAGCGCAGTTTGCGGATCGCGTGCGGTGGGTTTGTATTGAGGCGTGGCTTCAGTGCGTATTGGGGGGTCGATTGTATCGCGCAGGGTATTCAGGCGGCTTTCGAGGTCGGTATCTTGATAGGGCGGTTTGCCCAGCTGTTTTTCTAAGGTTTGAATTCGCCGCTCTAGCGTTAGCAGCTCTGTTTCTACGGTGTTGAGTTCGTCTATTAGGGGCTGTCGCTCTAGGGGAGATAGCTCAATAGGCTTGAGGATTGGCCCTGTTTCTGGAAGCGGAATGGCTTCGATGCGGGTTTCAGCGGTAGGCGTTTGCCAGAGCTGGGGTAAATGCCATAGCCCAGAGGCCAAACGGCTAGATTTGCGTAAGACAGATTCTTGTAGGGGTGGGCGCCGGAGTTTGCCGGGAATAAGTTGGGCGGCTAGGATACCGAACAGCCAAGCGGCGGTAAGGGTGCCGGCGATCGCACTCGTGTATGCGATCGCTCGATAAGGCTGTTTCTCCCAAATTTTTGGCGCTGTAACAACTGGATGCAAGCTGCTAACGCTGTCTGTTCCGGCTGTAGAATCGCCGTCGAGTCCGGGAATAGCTCTCCATTCGGGCGGATAGGGCTGGCTAGGATCCGTGCCGCGCTGGAGTGGAACTAAAGGATCTAGCTGGGCAGGCGGTGCGCTTTGCTTGCTCTTGCGCCCAGGCAAAAGCCATGACCATCTAGATTTTTTTTCTGCTGGTGACGATGAGACGCCGCTGTTTGGCTGGAGAGTTCTTGGGCTGATACCGGGGTAAGCGGTGGCCGGTTGACCGGTTGATTGACCGATCGGTTGAGCTGGTGCGCGATAGGCGTTCGCATCGAAGCCCCGGCTTAAAGCGGGCCGGGGCGCGTAGAATCTTTCCGCATTCGCTGCGGCTGCCTGCTGGGCAAATGTATCGTTGGCAGATGTGCCGTTGGTAAATAGATCTTCGGCAATTGGATCGTCTTCTACGATAAAGCCCGGTATCGAATAATTTTCTAGATCAATATCTTCAGAGGTCGCGCTCTTTGGAGTCGTACTTTTGCTCTGACTATTGCTCTGACTATCTGACCTTTCGGACGGCCTTTTGCTGGCGCTATTCGATCCCAGTTCATCGCTCACAAACCAGTCTCCCAGTGCTATCCTACTGCGCTAGCTATGTAGCTTAGTATAGTGGGGCCTATGTGTATAGTGGGCCCTAGGTCGCTAGCGTACAGATGTATTGTATGCGATTTTACTCGTAGTAGCTCCATCCCCACCAGGGGCTAACTTCTACTACGCCCCGTTCGGTAAAAACGACCCGGTAATCTACGGAGGGAACGTCTTCTGAGGTTGATTCTACGAGCTTGGGTAGCGGGGTTTCTTCTATAGCCTCGGCAGCCTCGGGATCAATTGGCTGATAGCCGGTAATAGTGCCGTCCTGACTGATTCGCACCCTGTAGCTAGCTGGATCTGCGCCGACTCTGGGCTGTTCGCGATTCTCTACGAGAATATCCTTTAGCTGACTATTAAGAGCCTCTACTTCGGTAAATTGAGTTAGCGTAGTGGGCGGTTCGCTAGAGAAGGTAGCGGAGGTGGTGTCTGCTGCTAAGCTGTTTTTAGAGCCTGATTCGGCTGGTGTTTTAGGTTGATCGGCGCTGTCGATAGCTGTCTCTGATTGGGTCGCATCAGCGTCTTCTGTCCTGGTTGCTACCTGGGTGCCGTCTTGCCATGGGGTGACGGTTACGCCATCGGTGTCAAAGGTGGCTTCGTATTGCGCGATCGCCTGTGTTTCTAGCTCAGCTTTGTCAGCGTTGTCTCTAGCGAGTCTAGGCAGCGGCGTTTTATCTACGTTTTTGGCGGCTATGTCGTCGTTAAATTTGTAGCCAAGCACTTCTCCTGCTTCGTTTACCGCAACTTGATAGCTAGCCGGCTGGGTAAAGGTGCCTGCTGGCTCAGCATTGAGTTCGAGTTTGTTTTGTAGTTCTGTCTGTAAGCTCTCGAGCTGCGCTTGGTCATCAATACGCGGCGAGTCTTCCCAAAGCGGGCTAGAAGCATTGACCGCTGCGATATTTTCAGGAGCAGCTGGCTCTGTGTTACTAGCGTCAGGCGTTGAGGCGATAACTTCGGCCGGTCTATCGGCTCCTGTTAGCGCTGTATTCGGCTCTTTAAGTTTGGGTACGGGGAGAAGACCTATTGCCATGGTGGCAGCGACCAAACTACCAACGCCTAGGGCTGCGGGCAAGAGGCGATCGCCCAAAGGCTGGTCGGCTCTCACAAATCGACGCGGCAGTGGGGCTAGCGCAGGGGCTAGCTCGGGCAGGGTTTGGCTGTCGTCAAAAAACTGATCGACGGCTTCACTTAAGTCGAACAGCTGAACGGCAGACAGCTTGATATCAATCGCTCTGCCGTCGCTAGCACCGCCTAAGTCAGCGACTTCGGGCTGAATAACTAGGTGGTGATAAGGGCCTTCGCCGGGATTGATATGAACGAGCAGAGGTTCGTCTTCGGCCACCTGCGGATGGGCAAAGCCACTTAGGACTTCCTGACTGTATTGGCTGACGGCGCGCACCAAGGCGCTAAAGAAGTTATAGCCGCCATTAAGCGATCGCTCTAGCCCGCTAATGCGGCATTCTGCGTTCACCAGCAGCGACATAATCTCTTCACTGCCAGGCGTCGGGTCAATGCTTAGCCCATCTAGAATGAGACTACAGTTGGGCAGCTGGTATTGCCTTTGAATCGTCATGACACTTCTCCGTCGAACAGGCTAATCCAGAGGCGTTCTGCGCCATCTATGCCTGTGCAAAATAGCAGCTTAGTTAGCAGATCAATCGCTAGCTCGTTCAGCTTTTCGTCGGTGCTGTAGGCAATTACGCTAGAGCGTTTAGCATTCATCCGGGCGCGAAAATGAGAGCGAAACCGGGCCAGGTAATCTGAGAGCCTGAAATGATGCTCAAAAGATAGTTCCTGATCGTTTAGCTGCTGGTAGCCTAGCAATAGCTGTCTGATAAGGACGGTGAGCCGGCGGGCTAAAAAGCAGGTAATCAAAACCAGCGCCTTGCCTTCTTCTAGCGACATGGGCTGTCTTTGACTAAATCGGCGTAGCGGATTGCTGCTACGCAACAGCCACAGATTGACTCGCCCTCTAATCACCTCATCTAGTCCTAACTCTTTAGAGGACGCCAGCATAGCTTCCGCGCCGCCCAAATCAAGGGCTTCTATCGCGAGCAACAGCAGATCGATCTGAGTTTTAGCGCGCCTAGAGCATTCGTTGGGAACGCCCTCAGGCGTTGTGAGCTGGTCAATGACCTGAGGCTTAGGTGGTTCGGTAGTAGGAGGACTCTGTACTTGCATACGTTGGTGGCTATTCACTCAGAGGTTTTATCAAAACACATTTATGAACGATTGAGGCATCTCTAAGCTAACTTGTTTGGCTAAATATAGCTTACTAGGCCAGCATACTAAGCTAGCTAGACAGATATAGGGGACGGGTTTGTCCTCATGTCTGTTCTGTCTGGGTAGGGGAATGCTCGAAGGCTAAAGCAAAGTGCTTAGCAACAGGTGGAACTTCTCAAGCTTTGCTTCCTTTCTAGAAGTTGCCCGAAATGCTCCCTCAACATAACAATTCCTCTTGATTTCAGAGCCTTATAAAGATTAGACCACAGTGTCTTCTTCTTGCCTAATCATGAACAAACACGCGATAAGCCTATTTGATTGATTGATTTTTATTAATCCGCGTTAGCTCACTCGTCATATCTTAATTTTTACTCAAAGCTCTCGATCAGCCACTGATTGCCTTCTTTGACTAGCTCGTAGCTTGCGTCTACCACTTCATCGGTAGACCCATCGCTAAGCTGCTCTTCGTCTTCAAAAAACGTACCGGCTTCTTTAACAGTTGCCTGCACAGAGAGTCGTTCAGCATCGGTTGCATCTTCTGGCTCTACCGACAAAATTTCGACGGGGCCGTGCGTATAGTCTGTGTACCAGCCTCTAGCCCTAGCATCTTCTAGCTTGGCTTCGGTGGCGCTTAAGGCATTACCGGTCAAAATGCTGTCTAATTCGCTGGTTTCGTAGCTGCTAGAGTAAGCTGCCCTTTTGATCGCTAGCCAGCGGTCTATGGTCGCTTCGGCAATCCCTGCTGCATCGTCTGCGGGTATATCAGCAGTGGCATCGCTATCGTCTGAGGTTGCAATGACGGGCTGGCCAATCTCAATGTCCAGAGGCTCTCCTGAGATAACTGCTGGGTCTGGCGTGCCGGTAAATGCGCCCACAATTTTACTTAGCAGCCACAGCCCAGCAATAAAGCCGAATACACCCACTAGGACAACAATTGCCAGCCGATCCCATTTGGGTTCGCTGCCACGGCGGCGACGTTCTCTTCTCGCTGTACCAGCGGTAACTGAGCTACGAGCCCCTTCACCGCTTATTGGCGAGTGCGAGTCAGAGAGCTTGCCTGCTGGAGACATCTGCGAGATTTTTTCAGCGATGCTAGTAGCCCCTACTGCGCCAGCCGCAGCGCCTATGCGCGTTCCTAATCCTCCAAACCTAGAAGAGGGTGCTGGTTCACCTGCTAGATCGGCGGCGTTGGGAGTGGCGCTAAAGCGGTTGGCATACGCAACTGTTCCGGCGGCCTCATCTGCTGTGTCTAGTCCTGGTGTTTGCGCTCCTCTGGCGGCCGAGGCGAAGGGATCGTCGCTTTGGAACACTGTTTGCGAACCGGCTGCTGAGCCGGCTTGTGCGCCTAGGCTGGCTGCGCCAAAATTTCGCCTGCTGCTCGGGGCGGCCCACGCCGACTGGCGGCCCACGCGTTCGTCTTCTAGCGGCAAGTTCTCGAGATAGGCTTGAACGGTACTATCGGCAAAGTAGTCTTTGAGGGTGGCGAGCTCTTGGTCGAGGTCTCTAAAGAAGGGAAACACCTCTTGCTGAAGCCAATTCTCGGCATACAAACATAGCCCAGGTAGTAAATCAGGCGCACCTTGCGAATGTTCTCGGATAAACTGCAAGGGTTCATTTTCTTGAGATAGCTCTAGCGCTCGGCTGGCTTCTTCGGTTTGGCCTAGCAGTACGGCACAGACCGCTTGCTCTAAGTGCACATCTTGCCGCCCGCTGAGGCGCAACAGCATCTGCTTAGCTCGGCGGATCAGGGCTGGCTGGTGTTGGGCAAACCCTCTTGCTAGGAGTGCATAGACGGCTAGGTAAGTGCCGACGGCGGACGGCCTTTGCGCCTCGGCTTCAAAAATCTCTTGCTGTTCGGCAGCGGTTAGATAGCCCCTAAGCTGCTGAACAAATCTTAAAAAGTCATCGACTCCTAAGCCTGATAGATCGTCGTCTGCACCATCAATGCCGCTCCGATCTTGCAGCATTCCGCGCAGCAGGTTAATGCCTTCTTGCCGGTGCTGTTTGTGGTCTAGGGGGCGGGCAATTAGCTCTAGGCAGCGATAGGGACGTAGCTTGTACAGATCGGCTTGAATCTCAGCGCGCAGGACTGGGAAGAGATCTTCTCTTAGCAACAGCTCACGACCCGTCTCTAAGGATTCGGCGGCGTGCTCGTAGTGGTTTTGCTGCCACTCTTCGCGGCCGAGTTCTAAGCAGGCGACTGCTAAGGTCAAAATGATGTCAGGCAGGGCGGACTGTTCTTTTAGCTGCTGCCCTTCTGGAGACTGAAGGTCTCTCTTAAGATAGGGGCGACCTAATCTGAGGACGAGTTCGTATTCGCCTAGCTCTAGCAGAATGAGCAGTGCCCCAACTAGCTGCTGGGGTTCGATATTGATCGTAGGCGTGTTGGTTGCTAGCGAGTCGGCATCGCCGGACGGCCCTGAGGCTTTCGACTTAGCTAAAAATTCTTGGTCGTATTCGGCGCGGCGGGTGCTGTTGCCGAGTACTTCGTAAGCGGCGTCAATGAGTTGGCGGCGCAGGTCGATGGCTAGCTCTGAATACTCCCGTCTGGGCACCTGGAGAATGCGATCGCGGTGCGACTGCTTCAACTGCTCAGCGGTTGCCTGAATGGGCAGCCCCAAAATTCGGTAGTAGTCCAGCGGAATTCGCACTCTTTGTGTCTCCAGCCTTTAAGCCAATTTTGTATTCATACTATATAGAAACCGTCTCTTAAGCAGGCGGTTTTTCTTTTGATAGGAGGCGATCGCTTTTAGCCTAGCGCGATCGCTCCCGTTATTATTTACCTTCTATTACCCTAACTGAGCTACGCCTAGCTTCGTCTGCGTATCAGCGGATGTGTGCATCAACACTATAAATGCGTGCATCAGCACTATAGACGAGAGACGAACGGACGAACCTATTCAGAAAATATCTAAGAAATAACAGTATCTCTAGCAATCGCTATCAAACGTATCGTATTTCACGACTCAAGCTCAATAAGCAAACATTTGATAAGCCTATTGGAATAGAAACGTCTAATCAGATGCAGTTTATACATACCGACTTGTGAGACGTTACCCGCAGGTTCTACAGATGTCTGCAAATCTTAACGGAGACAGCTTAGCGGTAATTGAATAACTTCTGGTAGGTGCGGAAGAAAGCATATATGATGGAGCGGATCTCGCTTAAGAAATCTCAAGAACCCTGCTGATAAAGGACTCACGGACACAAATCTATGGTTCAGGAAAGACCGCTGCCAATATTTCAGGCGTCCTCTCCCCAAGTGACTGCTGATGAGGGGCTTACCATCTATGAAGATATGGTGCTAGGCCGCTATTTTGAAGATAAGTGCGCTGAGCTGTACCAGCGAGGAAAAGTCAAAGGATTTGTGCATTTGTACAACGGCCAGGAGGCGGTTTGCTCGGGTGTCGTCAAGGCGATGCGCTCAGACGACTACGTATGCAGTACCTACCGAGATCACGTACATGCGCTCAGCGCGGGAGTACCTGCTCGGGCCGTGATGGCTGAGCTGTTTGGGAAGGAAACCGGCTGTAGTAAGGGCCGCGGCGGCTCTATGCACATGTTCTCTAAAGAGCACAATATGCTGGGCGGCTTTGCCTTTATTGGTGAGGGTATTCCGGTGGCGCTAGGCGCAGCTTTTCAGTCTCGCTACCGCCGCGATGCGATGGGCGATGCGAGTGCAGACCAGGTAACGGCGGCGTTCTTTGGTGATGGCACGACTAACAACGGCCAGTTTTTTGAATGCTTGAACATGGCGGCGCTGTGGAAGCTGCCGATTCTGTTTGTCGTGGAGAATAACAAGTGGGCCATTGGTATGTCTCACGAGCGAGCAGCCTCCCAGCCAGAGATTTATAAGAAGGCCAGCGTTTTTGGGATGCCGGGTTATGAAGTCGATGGGATGGATGTGCTAGCCGTGCGAGCGGCGGCGAAAACTGCCGTTGAGCGGGCTAGAGCCGGAGAAGGCCCAACGCTGTTGGAGTGTTTGACTTACCGCTATCGCGGTCATTCGGTGGCCGACCCAGATGAGCTACGGCCGTCTGAGGAGAAGCAGTTTTGGCGCGATCGCGATCCGATTAAGCAGTTCGAAGCTTATCTGATTGAGCAAGATCTGGCCAACGACTCTGATCTCAAGGCAATCCGCGACAAAATTACCAATGTCGTAGAAGATTCGCTGACCTTTGCTGAAGAAAGCCCTGATCCAGATCCAGCGGACTTGCGCAAATATATCTTTGCTGAAGACTAATTTGCTAAAGACTAGCTTGCTGAAGACTAGTTTGCTGAAGACTAGCTTTCTGGGGACTAGGCCCTTTCCTCAACTCTTACTCAACCTTCCTTAAATATCCTTTCAAAATGGCACAAACCTTTTTATTCGACGCGCTGCGCGAGGCTATCGACGAAGAAATGTCCCGCGACCAAACGGTGATGGTCATGGGCGAAGATGTCGGTCAATATGGCGGCTCTTATAAAGTGACCAAAGACCTGTACGACAAGTATGGCGAACTGCGCGTACTCGATACGCCAATTGCCGAAAATAGCTTTACCGGCATGGGCATTGGGGCCGCGATGACTGGGCTGCGACCCATCATTGAAGGCATGAACATGGGTTTTTTGCTACTGGCCTTCAACCAAATCTCCAACAATGCGGGCATGTTGCGCTATACCTCTGGCGGCAACTTCAAAATCCCAGTGGTCATTCGTGGCCCTGGCGGCGTGGGTTCTCAGCTTGGCGCAGAGCATTCGCAGCGGCTAGAAGCCTACTTTCAGGCGGTGCCGGGTCTCAAAATTGTGGCTTGTTCAACGCCTCGGAACGCCAAAGGACTGCTGAAGGCAGCGATTCGCGACGATAATCCGGTGCTATTTTTTGAGCATGTACTGCTTTATTTTAATAAAGAAGATTTGCCGGACGATGAGTATGTTTTGCCTCTAGACAAAGCTGAGACGGTACGCTCTGGAAAGGACGTCACGATTTTGACCTACTCGCGGATGCGCTATCACGTGATGCAGGCAGTGGAGTCGTTGGAAAAGAAGGGCTATGACCCTGAAGTGATCGACTTGATTTCGCTTAAGCCGATTGACTACGACACTATCGGCGAGTCTATTCGCAAAACGCACCGGGTGGTTATCGTTGAAGAGTGCATGAGAACAGGCGGAATCGCGGCAGAAATTATTGCTTCGATTAACGATCGCTTTTTTGATGAGCTAGATGGCCCGGTGATTCGGATGTCTTCGCAAGATATTCCGACGCCCTATAACAAGGGTTTAGAAGATTTGACCATTGTTCAGCCGGCTCAAATTGAAGAAGCCGTTGAAAAAATTATGCAGGGTCACCTGTAGGCAAGCAGGGAGGCAAGCAGACAGGCAAGCAGGGTTTTTCCAAGTCACAATTCGTCAATCTTTCTGCCTCGATCGCTACGACCGGGGCAGTTAGGTATTAGGATATGTAACGCATTCGCGCTTGCGCTCGTCAACTATAAAGACTGGCTTGAAGTAAGAGCTAGCGGCCACTTTTTATTAATCATCATTATGGGTAAGCAACGTTTAATACTGGCCTCGCTGCTGGCGCTGACAATTGCAGCGGTCGTCATCATCGTGCAGATTCCGACGCAGCTAGGACTCGATTTGCGCGGTGGCACCCAGCTAACGATGCAGGTTCAGCCGACCGAGAAAATTCAAGAAATTGGTGATAGAGAACTCGCTGCGGTACAGCGCGTCATCGAAAACCGAGTGAATGGCCTAGGCGTTTCTGAAGCCGTTGTGCAAAGCGTTGGCCAAGATCAGCTATCGATTCAGCTGCCGGGCGTGAGCGACCCAGAGCAAGCAGAGCGCGTACTAGGCGGAACGGCGCAGCTAGAGTTTCGTAACCAGAAGGCGGGTTCAGAAGCAGAGATTGGCGCTTTGCAGACCATTTTGACGACGCAGCAAGCGGCATTCCAGGCTGCTTTGGCGACGGGCGATCAGGACAAAATTGAGGAGAGTCAGCAGGCGATCGCGAAGACGCAAACCGACTTTCTGGCGCTCTTTGATCAATCCGAACTTACCGGCGATAAGCTCTCAGATGCTCAAGCGACTCCTGCTAATGGCCCCGGTAATGCTTGGGAAGTGGTGCTCTACTTCGATGATGAAGGTGGCGATCTCTTTGCTCAGCTCACCCGAGATATTGCCGGTACAGGGCGCGGTCTAGGTATTTTTCTCGATAATCAGCTGATCAGTCTGCCGGGCGTAGATGTGAAATTTGCAACGACTGGAATTGTGGGCGGCCAAGCGGTTATTTCTGGTAACTTTACGGCGGAGAGCGCTCGCGACTTAGAAATTCAGCTGCGCGGCGGTTCCTTGCCACTGCCAGTAGAAATTATAGAGAACAGAACGGTGGGGGCAACGCTCGGTCGCGATAGCGTGCAGCGCAGCCTTTATGCGGCGCTTTTCGGGCTAGCGCTAGTGCTTGTCTTTATGGCGGTCTACTACCGTTTGCCCGGCGTGATAGCCGACGTTGCTTTGGTCTTCTATGCGCTGCTAACCTGGGCGGCTTACAACTTGATGGGCGTAACGCTAACCCTGCCGGGTATCGCTGGATTTATTTTGAGTATTGGCATGGCGGTAGATGCTAACGTGCTGATCTTTGAGCGTACGCGTGAGGAATTGCGAGCTGGTAAGAGCCTTTATCGTTCTGTAGAATCTGGCTTCTATCGCGCTTTTTCTAGCATTTTAGACAGTAACGTAACGACCGTGATCGCCTGCGGTGCGCTGTTTTTCTTGGGCACTGGTTTAGTCCGCGGCTTTGCGCTAACGCTGGCGATTGGAGTGGTTATTAGTATGTTTACCGCTGTTACCTGCAGTCGAACGCTGCTGTTCTTTGCGATCGGGTTCCCTCAGTTCAGAAAGCCTAATTTGTTTTGTCCGGGGGTAGAGTCTTCGCCTAGGGGCGCTGCGTCTGCTCAACCGTAAGACAGTCATGCTTTCATTTTTCTTGCCAAACCGTCCTCTGCCAAACCCACTGCCTACTCTATGAAACTCAATGTTATTAAGCAGCGCGTCCTCTGGTGGTCCATATCTGGATTTATCATCCTAGTCGGCATCGCTTCGATGGCCTTTTCCTGGCAGCAGTATGGTGCACCTATTAAGCCTAGCCTCGATTTTGTTGGCGGCACCCGGCTACAGTTAGCAAGAGATTGCAGCGTCGCTAGCAACTGCTCAGAGCCTATAGATATTGCACAGGTTCGACAGGTTATTGAGGCGCAAGGGCTCTCTGGCAGCAGCCTCCAGCTGATTGGAGACGACCAGCAAACGATAGTCGTTCGGACGAGCAATCTAAATGTTGATGAGCGAGACGCGCTGCAGTCTGGAGTCGCTGAGTCAATTGGTGTGATCGATTCGAGTGCGACCAAAATTGATACTGTGGGGCCAGTTTTAGGTAAGCAGTTGCTTAAGACAGGTTTGCTGTCTTTGCTGGTAGCGTTTGCCCTAATTGCGGCCTACTTGAGCCTGCGGTTTCAGCCGGACTACGCGGTGCTGGCAATTGTCGCGCTGATTCACGATTTGCTAGTTACCTTGGGAATTTTCTCAATTTTGAGTTTGCTCATCGGCTACGAAGCAGATAGCCTTTTCATCGTGGCGCTGCTGACGATTGTAGGCTTTTCTGTAAACGATACGGTTGTGATTTATGACCGCATTCGAGAAACGCTAAAGCTTTATCCTAATCGCCCGATTAACGATATTGTTGAGGACTCTGTTAACGACACGCTAGGGCGCTCTATCAATACGACGCTAACGACCGTCCTGACGCTGTTTAGTATTGTGCTGTTCGGCGGCGGCTCGCTTAAGTTTTTTGCGCTAACGCTGATCACGGGTTTCGTTGCGGGCGCTTACTCCAGCATTTTTATAGCCAGTACTCTTTTGGCTTGGTGGCGCAGCCGCTCTGAAGACGATGGCTACGATAATGACAGCGACTACGGTGATAAATATGACGAGCCTTTTGGTGGATCGGCTGATTCTACGCCAGGCCCTTCGCTGTAATGTAAGGTCTGTAGCTGGCTGATTGCGTCTTTATATTAGGCTCGCAAAATTTGTACTATCCAATCTATGGCCCGCGTGGTTAGTGTAATTGTGGCAGATTGTGCATACTTTTGCGTTGGTATCTAGCTAGCTGCAAGCGGTTTTGAGAAAGCGTAAAGTGTTTTGTTGGCGCTTATTGGCAATGAGAAAGTTTGGAAGATTCGCAGTTGTTTGACCCGCCGCCCGATCCGTTGTCTGGCTCGTCATCTGGAAGCGTACAGGATGCTGAAGAGGTGACACGAGCGATTGAGGCCCTTCGTCGGCAAATGATGCGGGACTGGTGGCGAGTTTGCTTGGCCTTGTGGCTGACAGTAGGACTCATAAGCCTGTGGTGGCTGCGTTCAGACTTTCAGGAGCTAAGAGAGTATTTTACCTGGGCGGCTGTGCGAGCTACTATCGTTTTCAAGCGCGTGCCTAGCGTCGGCCTGATTGCTTGTTTTGCGGTTACGTTTGGTCTGCTGTTGAGCGAGAGCCGGCAAATTCTGTTTGGGTTGTCAGAAGGTGAGCGATCGCGCCTTCTCACCCAACTCAACAAAATCAATGAGCAAGGCCCCTCTCATCCCCAGTGGAAAGTAATCGCGCCCGAAGCGGACTCTAGAAAAGATAGTTCAGGCTTTTAGCGCTTGGTTTTCTATAACCTGGCTTGCTGCTGCGCAGTCGAGCAACAGCTTTGCTTGAGGAACTTGTCTTAGAATCGAGGCTGGACAGTTGGTATTCACCGATTGGGTGAGCATTTGGCTGATGACTGTAGATTTGTTCTCACCGAATGCAATGCAAAGGCTCTGAAGTGCGGTGCGGATGGTGGCAAGGGTGAGCGTAAAAGCGTACCGAGGCACCGCCTCTAGGTCTGCGAAGGCGTTAGACTCTGCCTGCTGCTGGCGGTTTTGCTCGTCTAGTCGAACAATTTTCACCCCATCTGGATCGTTGAAGCTGGCAACGGCTGGATCGTTAAAGGCCAGATGACCGTTGTTGCCGATGCCTAAACAGCACAGGTCGATAGGTTTTTGGCGCAGCTGCTTTTCGTAGTCTCGGCAGATGTTTAGCGGTAGCAGTCCGTCTCCTTCTAGACTGTGCCACTCTTTTAGCCTTACTTTGCTAGTGAGGTGGAGCTTTAGATAATGACGAAAACTAGCTGGATGACTCGCGGCAATGCCTAAATATTCGTCTAGGTGGAAGCCTATGATTTTAGACCAGTCTAGTGAGCTGTTGGGGTGGGTGAGCTGGTTGAGAAACTGAATTTGCGATCGCCCTGTTGCAAAAATTGCGGTGGCCTCTCCCTTCTTTTCGATAGCGGCCTGTAGGGTTTGAATCGCGATCGCACTTGCCGCTGCTGCCACTGCTTCGGGCGACTCATAAATCTGCACGGTCAGTTCATCGATTTGCTGAGTGCGAACTGGCTGAGGTACAGATATAGACTGATTGGGGTTGATGTCTGTGGGATCCAAAATAACGACTCGATTGGTAGGAACAGCTCAGCGTAAATTAGCCAATACTAGCGGGTCAATATTTACTGACTTTTAAACATTTACTGCGGTTTCTGTTTTTTTACGGTGGCAGGCTTCATGATCGCTATGTTGTGCGCTCAAACTGTAACGCTGTGACCTCCCCTCGCTCAAACCGTCCTATCAACGTTATGCCCAGCGATAAGATACCCATTCGGCTCAATCGCTGGTGGTGGCTGCTCGGGATTGTCATCCTCATTATTGCTTGTTCTACTACGCTCGTGCACTGGCTTACAGAGTACTGGTGGTTTAGTTCGGTAGGCTTCGAGAATGTCTTTAAAGTGCGCTTGGGTTGGAGTATTCTATGCGCACTTTTGGCCTTCGCTGCCTATGGCCTAGTCCTATTCGCTAACTATTGGCTGGCGCTGTATTTAACGCGCGATCGCCCTTTTTATGCGCCTAATAACAGCGACTGGACGCCGCTGATTCCCAGTATCACTATCTACGGCGGCGTAAGTTTGATTGTGCTGCTAGCGCTTGGCGCGGCGCAGCGAGGGGCGAGGGCTTGGGAGCCTCTGCTGAAGTTCCTCAATCCAACGGCGTTCGATATTGCCGATCCGATCTACGGGCGGGACGTTGGGTTTTACATTTTTCGGATGCCGGTCTATCAAGGGTTGCAGCAAGAAAGTTTAGAGCTGCTGATTTGGGCCTTGATGCTGTCGCTGATTATCTATGCGCTGCGAGGTGAGATTCGGCTAGAGCGCGGGTGGAAGTATTTTTTGACCGGGCCGGTAAAGACGCATTTGTGCATGCTGTTGAGTGCGATCGCGCTAGTCTGCGCTTGGGGCTACTGGCTGGCTCGCTACGATTTGCTCTATTCTCCAGCGGGCGTTGTGTTTGGAGCGGGCTATACCGATGCCAATGCCAGACTCCATGCTTTTAGCATCATGGGCGTTATAACGCTGGTTGTCGCTGGGCTATTTATTGTCTCGCTCTGGCGTCAGGGATTTTCGCTACCGATTACCAGCATCTCTCTGTATTTTTTGGTTTTACTCGCCATCAGCGGACTATATCCCTGGATTCAGCAAAGCGTTGTGGTAGAGCCTAACGAGCTAGATAAAGAAACGCCCTTTATCGACCATAACTTAAAGTTTACGCGGCAAGCTTATGGGCTAACCAACGTGCAGCGCGAAGAGTTTGCGGTCACCGATAGTTTAGACACCGCAGCGCTAACGCAAAATACGGCCACGTTAGACAACCTGCGCCTTTGGGACTATCAAACCTTGCTCAGTACCTACCAAGAGCTGCAGAGCTTGCGTCTGTACTATCGTTTTCACGATGTAGATATCGATCGATATACGCTAGATGGAGACTATCGGCAGGTGATGCTTGCTGCTCGCGAACTGGACTACAGCAACGTCCCCGAAGCCGCTCAAAATTGGGTGAACAAAAGCCTGAAATATACGCATGGTTATGGCGTTGCGATGAGTCCGGTTAACCAGGTGACGGTAGAAGGTTTGCCCGACTTCTTTATTGAGAATATTCCGCCAGTGACCTCTACGGATATTGAGATTTCTCAGCCGAGAATTTACTACGGCGAAGAGACCAACCACTATGTTTACACTGGGGCCAGTACCGATGAGTTTGACTATCCGCAGGGCAACGATAATGCTACTAACGAGTACGACGGAGCGGGCGGTGTCGCCATTGGCTCTTTGGGTCGCCGTCTGGCCTATGCTTTCGAAGTTGGCTCGGCTAAACCCTTAATCTCGAACTACTTTACGGGCGATACTAAGATTCACTATCACCGAAATATCGTGGCTAGAGCCCAGCAAATTGTGCCTTTCTTGCAGCTCGATAGCGACCCCTATTTGTCATTAGTAGACGGGAGGCTTAAATGGATCCTAGATGGGTATACGACGAGCGATCGCTATCCCTATTCCGAACCGCTCGCCTCTTCTCCCGACGCGAGCGTCTTACTCTCTAGCGAAACGCAGCTTGCTGATATCGCCGGTAACGGTACTAACTACATTCGTGACGCTGCTAAAGTTGTTATAGATGCTTACGACGGCTCGCTAACAATTTACCCGATTGATAGCACCGACCCGATTCTATCGACCTACCAAAAGATCTTTCCTGAGCTGTTTACGCCGCTTGAGTTGGCCTCTGAAGATCTGCGCGGGCACTTTCGCTATCCGCTAAATCTGTTTCAAATTCAGTCGCAGATCTATCGCGCTTACCATATGGAGAATACCGAAGTATTCTATAACCGCGAAGACCTTTGGCAGTTTCCGCGTCAGATTGGGGGCAGCGGCGCAACAGAACAAATGGATCCCTACTACGTCATTATGAAACTACCTAACGCAGAAGGCGAGGAGTTTCTGCAAATTCTGCCTTTTACGCCTGCTAAAAAAGGAAACATGGTGGCTTGGATGGCCGCTCGGTGCGATGGCGATCGCTATGGCGAACTGGTGCTGTACGAGTTCCCTAAGCAAGGCATTATCTATGGCCCTCAACAAATAGAAGGCCGGATTGACCAGAATACCGACATCTCTCAGCAGCTTACCCTTTGGGATCAGCAAGGCTCTAGCGTTATTCGAGGCAATCTGCTGGTTATACCTGTCGATCAGTCGCTGCTGTACTTTGAGCCGGTCTACCTTCAGGCTGATCAAGGTGCGTTGCCTGAGCTAAAGCGAGTGATTGTTGCGTTTCAAGACACGATTGTGATGCGCCAAACCCTCCCCGAAGCGCTAGAAGCCGTATTTGGTAGTCTTCCTAAGACTAGCCAGCTAGCCTCACAGTCTTCAAGTTCGACAGGTTCGGCAGCAAGCAAAACGGCTGGTGTACCCGTAGATATTATTCAATCTGCCATCGAGGCTTACGAGCAGGGTGAACAAGCTCTACAGAAAGGAGACTGGGCTGCTTATGGCCAGTCTCAAAGCCGGTTGGGTGAGTTGCTCGATCAGCTCAGTGGTGAACAAACCAGTGGTGGACAAACCAGTGGCGAATAAACCAGTGGCAAATAAAAATCCTAGATCTAGCGTCAAGCTAAAACTAAGATTTTTGTAGTGTTCTATTTGCCTGTACGTTTTCTTTAGGTGAGCGTTCTTTCGCGAATTTCTTGTCTTTCTGCTGTGTGCAAGTCCGGTGCTAAGACCATGACCGGCTGAGTTGGTATTAGCGCGCGAGAACCCTCTCCTCTGAGAACAGCCGCTAGCAAGTTTTCATAGGTTGCGATCGCCTGCTTAAAGGAGTAGTGCTGGACGGCAAACCGTCGTCCGCTATCTCCCATAGCCTTAGCGATTTTGGGGCTGTTGTACAGTTTTTGAATGGCCCTAGCAAGCTCAGTAGGGCACTCTGGTTTCACTACGAGGCCGCTATTGCTTTGCTTAACGGCTTCGGCAGTAGCACCGTCTGGGGGGACAGAAGCAATAATCGCTCGTCCGCTCGCCATAATAACCTGCGTTTTAGAAGGCATGTTAAAGCCCACCACCTGCCGCTTCTGCATAATCAACGATACGTTGGCCGCTGCTAGCATCTCAGGAAGATCTGCTCGATTTACAAAGGGAAGTAGCGTTACGTTGTCTATTTTGAGCTTGTTGCTCAGGGCTTCTAGCTCTGCGAGCTGGCTGGGCTCGCCGACAACAACGAACTGGATATCGGAATTATTTTTTAGCCGCTCGGCCGCGTGGATGATGGTTCGAACGCCCTGCGTGCGCGCGATGTTGCCGGAATACAAAACGACAAATTTGTCTTTTAGCTTGTGCTGGTATCGAAAAGCGTTGTTCTCCATTGGCCTGGGCGTAATAAAATTCACGTCTACCCAGTTGGATATGCAGATCATCTTTTTGTCTGCGACACCTTTAGCCTTCAGGTTTTTAGCGAAGCTAGGCGTGATGACGCTAATTTTCGTTGCACTGGCGTAGGCAAACTGTTCGAGAAGCTCGAATACTTTAATCGCTAGTGCGTTACTCAGTAGACCGGTTTGAATGGCGGCTTCTGGCAGGATATCTTGCAGGCTAAGAACGACCGGACAGCGGAAGACTTTTTTAGCGATCGCAACGGGTATGCAGGCGGGCAGTGATGGACTCGTGGATAGAATGATGTCTGGCTTCCAACCGCTGATAGCTTTGACTAAACTTAGCCCGATGAAGCTGCCTTCGAGCATGGCCCGCCCAATGAGTCCAGGTTTGGGCTTAACTGCAACGAAGCAGCGGTCGATCTCTACGCCATTGCGGACTTCTCGTTTGTAAAGTTGGCCTCTGTACCCAGGATAAATCTTACGCTCTGGGTAGTTGGGCATGGCTGTGACTACTCGAACCTGATGCCCTTTTTCTACTAGCCCCTCTGCTAGTTCTGTCATTAATGGCGCAATGCCGATAGGCTCGGGGTAGTAGTTGTAGGCGTAGAGAAGAACTCGCATGGATGATGGCTCTTTAAGACTAGGCGTTCTCGTTTTTTCAGTAGGTGTAATAGGCTGTGTGACTGTCAAAGAAAGATATGAGAACTACTGATGAAACTCTCTGATCTCTGTGTATAAACACTAACTGTCTAATTTCTTGCATCACTCAGTATGTTTGCGGGATTCAGCTAATCTTTAGAGGGTAGAGAGTTCTGCACCAACGTTTTTATAGATAGTGCAAAATAAAGATTTCCTGATTAATTAATGCGCGTATAATTACGGATGAGATAACGCTCTTGAGTTTGCTTTATGTGATGCTTGAACTGCTGTCTTAAAAGAGGTTGATGCAAATCAGCAGATGCTGGCAGCTAGTCTCAAAGTAATTGGGTTAGGGATATTTTTTAGTGCTTTGCTCTAGGTCTATTAATGCCCGAAAGAGCGAGAAGAATATATAAACAACGTACTTATCTCTTAAACTATTTTTGAGCTGCTTTGATCGAGATCTGAACAAATAAGAGGTTTTGATGTCTGTTTCTAACAAGCGTTCGTGGGATGTAAACAGATTTTTTGAAACGCTTAATTATTTTGGCGAAGTGCCTTTTATGGGTAGCTTTCGTTGGCTACAGCAACTGATGGGCCAACAAACCACATTTACAGGTGTAGATATGGGCGTGTTAGAGAGAAAGATAGTTGTTTTGATTTCAGCTATTCAGGATTCCACTGCGCCTGCGATTTACCGTTCCGAATCGTGGCAAGATTTGTTTAGAAAACAGCTACAAGCACAGCTAGATCAGCCTGTTCATATCGTTTTTTGTGAGGTTGTCGGCGGAGCGGTTTCGTTGGAGGAGCTAGCCGATATAGCGGCCTCTGCGGAAACGATAATTGTGCTAGAAACTTCCACGCTGGCTACTTTATTAAAAAGCTATAGCAGCGTCTTGAGCGAAAGCTCGGATCTTACAGCTGAGCGCTCGGTATTTGACTTTGGTGAATCCAACGAAGCGTTGGCTGCTTGGGGAACGCTAGACGATGTGGTTATGGGCGGGGTGAGCCAGAGCGGGCTGTCATTAGATGCTCAGGGGCGGGCCATCTTTGCGGGCGATGTCTCGGTTGAGAACTCGGGCGGATTTGCTTCTGTACGAACGAAGAATTTTGAGCCTCCCTTCAATTTTTCGGGTTGGGAGGGGCTGCGGCTGCGGTTGAAAGGCGATGGGCAGCGGTATAAGTTTATTTTGCGTAATAGCGACGGTTGGGACAGCCCGGCCTACGTCTACGGCTTTGATACGGAGCGCGATGTATGGCTGTCGATAGATATCCCGTTTGCTGAGATGGTGTCAACTTTTCGGGCGAAGTCTATACCGGATGCTTCTGGGTTGAATTCGGCTCAGGTTTATTCTTTTCAACTGATGCTGAGTAAGTTTGAGTACGATCGGCAACTCAACCCTAGATTTGAACCGGGGCCTTTTGCTTTGATGCTCAAGTCGGTAAGCGTCTACCGGAAGCGACAGAATTTATCTCTGATTGCGGCTGTGGAGGCAACTGATAGGATGGCAGAGTGGCAAGCAAATCTAGCTGAGATTGGCACAGACTTCCGCTGGATTGAATTAGAAGCCGCAGATTTACAAGTGTCTACGACTGTCTCTTTTGCTGAGAAGCTTGGCTTGCTTTTAAATGATGAGGAATAGGAACGAAAAAAATCCCTCCATGCGAATGAGCGCATGAAGGGCTTACGTGAAGGGTTGTAAACGTCTTAGTTAAGCACGCTTAGTAAGATGGACGCGGAGCTGGACTAGCTTGCATCTGTTGCTTTGCTTTGTTGGCACTTTTCTTAAGGGCTTCTAGTCGGCGGATGAAGCGATCGCGCTGTTTTTTCTTAGGCGTTTGCTCAATCAACGTTTTAAGGGCGCTGCCCAAACTCTTGTAGGCGTTTGGCAATGTATAGCCAAAACGAGTGGCAATTGAGATTGCTTTTTCGTCCGCGGAAATGGCTTCTTCTAATGTTCTTTGACCATTATTGCGCTTGTAGAGTCTCCAGCCAGAAACGCTGCAAAGACCCAACGCGAGAAGAAGAAGAAGGCCATCTTGAACCCAAAGTTCTCCGACTGCGCCGCCTAAACCAATGGCCAGTGCTGCCATCTCCCAACCGTCGCGAGGAATGGTATCGCTCTGGACGCGAGCAACCTCGTGCCAGAACAATAGGTTGCGCTGATCGATGGCGAGTTCTTCCCACTTGGCTAAGTCGATTTGAACTTCTACTTGATCGCGGCCTAGCTCTTCGCAGGTGATAAGCGGTGGGCCTACGTCGGTAGCAGGCTCTACGGTTACCCAGCTTTGTAGCTCAGGGGGCAGTAAGCTTCTGAGTCGGCGCAGTTCACCAATGTCGGCACGGGGTGAGGCATAACTGGCGTAGGACATAGGTCTAATGTCGATGAGGATCTAGAGTGAGGTGTCTGGGTAAGCGATGTGATTTAGACGACTACCCTTATAGAGAAGGTTATAACATGCTAGCGGGTCGGGGGGAGTTGGCGTAAAACCGCCCCTCTATTCTAAATAAGCTGTACTAGGAGTAGATGGTGCTATGGCTGCATGTCTTTAAACGACTGATGGCGCTGTCTATTAGTTCGCATCCTTGCTCTACGGTTTCTATTTGACAGAGGCGATCGCGTAAATCAGCCGCGTTTTCAAAATCTTTGGCGTACCAGCTCATGTGCTTTCTGGCCTGACGAATGCCTCGCAGTCCTTTATAGTCCCAGAGCATAATCAGATGTTCTCTAGCGCATTGGAGCCGTTGAATGGCCGTTGGTGCGGGTTTGCGATCGCCTGTTCTTAAGAAAGTAATCGATTTCGCCGACTAAAAAGGGATAGCCTAGGGTGCCACGCGAGCACATGACGCCGTCTGCCTGCGTTTCTTGCAGGCAGCGGAGCGCACTGTCTACAGAAAAAATGTCACCGTTGGCGATGACCGGAATGGTTAGAGCGGCTTTGACTTTAGCGATTTGATCCCAGCGAGCGGTGCCGTTGTAGCCCTGGGCGCGGGTGCGGCCATGGAGGGTTAGCATTTTTGCACCTGCCGCTTCCATTTGCTGAGCGAACGCTACTGCGTTTATGTCGTCATCTGACCAGCCGATGCGCGTTTTGACGGTGACCGGAACTGAGACGGCCTGACAGACGGCTTCGACGATGGCGATCGCTGTTTTTGGATCGCGCAGAAGTGAGGAACCGCCGCCATTCTTGGTGATTTTGTTGACGGGACAGCCCATGTTGATATCGACAGTGTCTGCGCCTTGGTCTACGGCTTTGCGAGCGGCGGCGGCGAGAAACTCGGGGCGGCGATCGAATAGCTGAATGCTGATGGGCTGTTCGTCAGGATCGATGTCCATGACTTCGGGAAGCTTTTTGAGATGGTGCAGCTCTGCGGCGCTGACCATTTCGGTGTAGAGCATGGACTGAGGCGCATAGCGGCGGACGAGGCGGCGGAACACTTTGTCGGTGACGCCGGAGAGCGGTGACTGGAGGACTCGGCTATTGAGGGTGAGGTGGCCGATTTGAAGGGGCGATCGCATTCGCGCCGCTAGCTCTGCGGATAGATCGGTTGAATAGTGCTCTTGCGAAGCCTGTGCGATCGCGCCTTGTTCTGTAGGGGTAAGTGTGTTGACAGACATAAGGCTTTGCTGGCTCAAAGAGGCTACTTTCGTTAGACAAGGCTAACTGAGCGGATCGAAAGGGTAAGAGGATGCTGCGATAGAAGAGATAATAGATAATAGAGCGGCTGAGCGGTCTAGCGATCGCCCACTAATGGATAGAGAACGAGGGTGACATTGGAAGACGGTGGATTGACGGGTGAGATTGCGGCGCTGAGCGCGGCTTTTTTGTGGGCAGCGGCAACGCTGATGTTCGGGCGGATGGGGCGGCAGCTCTCGCCGGTTGTTCTAAATTTAGCGAAAGGTTTGTTTGCGCTGCTGTTCCTGGGCGCGACGTTTGGCATTCAGGCGCTGTTTTTTGTTAAGAGCGACATAGAGAACCCTAGTATCCTAGCGCTTCCAGCTCTATCTACTGCTTATTTGCTCATTAGCGGCGCGGTTGGGATTGGTTTGGGCGATACGGCCTATTTTTCAGCTATTAATCTCTTAGGCGCTAGGCGAGCGCTGTTGTTGGAGACGCTTGCACCGCCGGTATCAGCGGTACTGGCCTGGATATTTTTAGCGGAGCAGCTGTCTAAAACGTCGGTGATAGGCATCGGCCTGACTTTAGTGGGTATTGCCTGGGTGATTAGTGAGCGTGTTCCTGGCACGAAGGCGGCCACTTGGGGGTCTGGTTTGTGGATTGCGCTGCTAGCTGTGATCTGTCAGTCGTCTGGTGCTGTTCTTTCTAGAGCGGCGCTGGCTGATACAGCCGTAGATCCGCTGTTGAGTACGCTGATCAGGCTGCTAGCAGGTCTGGCTTTTATGGGGGCATCTATTGTATTTCGACCCTCAACAGCTAGGTGATTATGAGGACAGTTTGGCAGATGCGCAGAGGCTGAAGGCGCCTTCTAAACGATGGCAGGCTCGCTGGCAGAAGAGCTGGCTAGCGTTAAAGACCCCTAGACTGCTGATGGCTGTCGCTGCAACGGCTTTTTTTGCTACCTACTTGGGCATTTGGCTTCAGCAGGTGGCTTTGAAGTATACGGCTACCGGTGTGGCTCAGTCGCTGCTAGCAACGAGTCCGCTGTTTGTGCTGCCTATGGTGAGAGTACTTGGCGATCGGGTGAGCTGGCGGTCAGCTTGTGGTGCGGCTGTGGCGCTGAGCGGGGTGTGGCTACTGTTTTCTTAGCGCTAAGCCACTTTAGTCTCTGACGACTTTTTCCACGGTCTCAGCTTATTTCTGCGTTTAGGCAGTTCCTCTGCGTCAGTGCTCTCAGAGGACAGCGCTGTTTGCGCATTGGGCTGTACCTGCGCTGGATACTTTACCGTCCATTGCCCAGTTATTGGGTCTCTGTAGGTCTCATATGGATTTTGCGTGAGTGGCTTGCTGCAAGGCTTTGGCACAGCTAGATTTTTCCTTGTATAGATAGTGACGTTGGCTGTAAATAAGTAAAAGAGCGCAGCGCAGGAAAGCTTCTTGCGGACAAGCCATCACTTATTTATTGATATAAATCTTACATGAAGTTACTCCGACTTGTATGTACAGTTACGTACTTAAGCAAGAGATGCTGATAATTTGTCCGTGAAAACGTTGGCGCGGGCAAATTTTTTAGTTGAGCGTACGTAGCTATTCTTTCAGTAGGAGATAGTAGAGCGTACCGGTTTGATTAATCAGCCCGGCTACTTTTCCGGCGTCTGTTCCGGTGCCGATAAAAATATCTACGCGGCCTGCGCCTTTGATGGCTCCCCCTGTGTCTTGATCTAAAACAAGGCGGCTGGTTGGCCGCGTTTCAATTTCGCCCGCTGAGTTGATTTGAGGAAGGTTCAAGCTGATAAGGGCTAAGGCCCCAGGCGGCATGACGGATTTGTCCGTGGCGATGGATCTGCCTGCTGTGACTGGAAATCCGAGGCTGCCTGTAGCGGGTGCACCATCGGTCTCGCGGAAGAAGATGAAGCGATCGTTGCGGGGAAGGTAGCGGTTTAGCGCTTCGGGATTTTGTTCGAAGTATTCGATAAGAACAGGTAAAGAAAGCTTGTCTTCTGGGATGATACCGTCGTCGATGAGGGCGCGGCCCATACTGGTGTAAGGGTAGTCGGTGCGGCCATCGTAGCCAACAGATAGGGTGCTACCGTCTGTAAGCTGCAGTCTCGCAGAGCCTTGAACCTGAGTGAGGAAGGCTTCTAAACGGCTGCTGAGCCAGACCAGTTCTAGCCCCTTGAGTGGGCCTTGCTCACCTTGTAAGCCGTCGGCTCCTTCTAGGGCTAGCCGAGTAGGGTTGGGTTTTGCCCAGGTTTCTAAACTGGGGGGGCTTTTGTATAGGGGGTATTGGTATTCGCTGGTTTTGGTGAGGCTAGCGGTGTAGGTGGGTTCGAAGTAGCCGGTGAAGGCAACGGTGCCTGCTTCGTCTTGGCCAACGGATTGGTAGAAGGTGAAATCTTGGGCGATCGCAGTTTGCAGATCTACTGCGGACTCGCTTTCTAAGAGCAGCGTGCGAAAGCGAACGAGGCTACGTTGAACCCGCTCGTGGGTAACGCCGGAGACTGAGTAGTTTTGGTAGGCGGTGATTGAGGCGGGCGTTTCTAGGTAGGCAAGGCTGTTATCGATGGCTGCTAGCAGCGATTCTCGATCTTCGGTGGCGAGTGATTCGCTCAGTAGCTGGCTATCTAGCTCGATGAGTGCTGCGGCCTGCTTGGCTTCGCGGCAGACGAGTCGGGTGAGGGGAAGCGGCTCGAACGCACGGGCGCTGGGTAGGGAGAGGGTGATTACGCTACTGAGCGCGATCGCAATTTTTGAAGAGAGTTGCAAGGGGAAAATCTAAAGCTACCTTACAAATTCTATACCCTTGATGATCCCTCGTTGGCATTGAGAGGCCCTCGTCTGTGTTCAACTTTCGAGGTGCTAAAGAGGGCAGGTTCTAGAAGTGAGTCTGGCGATCGCTACCTGAGAGATTCCGCTACTAACGACTATTTGATAAAAAAGGCCCTGACTATTAGTTGGTAGTCAGGGCCTTTTAGCTGAAGATTGAGCCGCGTCAATAGCGTTCGACGCTGGAGCTGAATACGGGTTCTACTCGAATAGCGGCAACGCGAGAGGGGCGAATGACCATATATTCGCCGGGGTTGATCTTTGGGATGGGGACGTTGATAAATTCTTCGGAGGTGGCTTTGGGCATGAGCTTGTCGCTGTACCACTTTTGAAATTCTTGGATGGTGGTGAAGCGAACTTCTTCTTTGTGGCCACCATCGAAGGCGATATGGACAACGTATTCGCTGGGAGTTCTTGGCATTTTGACTTTTCTCAGATGCTGAGGTTTCAGATGACCGAGATTAGTATTGGTTGATGAGTGCCGAAACTTTCATTTACTAAGATATTTTTGCTCTTTTGTGGGATAGGCATCTTGTTTTTACAAGCGCTGGATAGCCGAGACGGCTATCCCACCAGAGTGTTTGAGCTGGTTAGCTGATGAGATTGAAGCGCTGGAGTCTTACTTGTAGGCGATCGCCTAACTCTTTTTTTAGCTCGGACTTTTTGGTGAAGCCAACTCGGTTTTCTGTCGGCGTATCGAAGGGAAACTGGCCGGGAATATCGGCACGCTCCATTTGCGCCAATAGGATTTGCTCGGGGCGCTTGCTTTGCAGGGCGTAGCCTACTTCTACGCAGACTTTGGGGCTAGGGACGAGCTGGGGCGGGGTGCCATCGATGCCGAGAATGGGTGTGGTATCGGCGATGAAGATAAGCGATCGCCTAATCTGACGCATTAGCGTACTGTTTAACCGCACGGCTCCTTGGCTGAGGCGATGCGATTCTTTGAGCGTGAGCGCAATGCGGGATCTTTTGTTGAACTTTTCGATAAAGGTTTCTAATTCTTCGCGCAGCAGATCGCTGGAGTCGGTGTATTCGGTTTGGTAGCTGAGGAAGATGGTGGGGTCTAGGTTGGAGAGAGAGTCTTGCTTGGCAAAATAGATTTCGTGGCTGATGAGGTCGATGTTGGCAATGCCGTAGATGCCGCTGCCTTCGATGTAGAATTCAACGCGATCGCCTTCTAAGTAGCGCTGAAACCAATCGGCTTGCTTGACGTCTTCAATATCTTCTAGAAAGTCGGCGCGTAGGGCTGACTTGAGCAGGCTATTTTTGGCTAGCCGTAAGTCGTGAGGGCGGCTCTCTAATCCGCTGATGGGTTCGTAGTTGCCTAGATACCAAGCCTTTAGCGCGATAATAGCCATTGCGGGGAACTGTCCTTTCTATCCTTAGCTTTAGCCTTGAATTATGACTTGTTTATTTATAGTTCGGGGGTTCGGATCGCCATTATTGACAAAAATAGTACAAACGTTCTAAAAAGTTAAAAATGGAAGATGAGTTCACGAGTACTCAATGAGCGATAGGGGTAGAAACAGTAGAAAATCGTTGTGGACGATATAAAAAGGACATTTTATGGCAGGTGTGGTGTCGGCGGGTCATGAGAAGACGGCGGAAGCAGGACAACTGGTTTTGCAGGCTGGAGGGAATGCCTTTGATGCAGCGGTGGCAGCGGTATTTGCGGCCTGTGTGGTAGAACCGACGCTGACTTCTTTGGGGGGTGGCGGCTTTTTATTAGCGCACAAGGCTTCGGGGGCTAGTAGCGCCAGTGAGAACGTTCTGTTTGATTTTTTCACCCAAACGCCGGGTAGTCGTGAGGGCTGTAAAAAGCCAGATTTTTATCCGATTGAGGCTGATTTTGGTGACTCTGTTCAGGAGTTTCACGTGGGGATGGGGTCGATTGCCGTGCCGGGTGTGTTTGCTGGACTGCTGACAGTTCATAAGCGATTGGGTCGGCTGCCGCTGAAAGTAGTGGCAGAGCCTGCTGTGCAGCTCGCACGCGCGGGGGTGAGCGTGACTGACTTTCAGGGGTATTGCTATCAGCTGCTGGAGCCGATTTTGTTGGGGACAGCGAGAGCAAGAGCGATTTATGCGCCGCAAGGGACAAGGCTGCAAGCTGGCGAGCAGCTACAGATGAGAGAGTTTGCCGATACGCTGGAGTATTTGGCAGGGTTGGGCGATGAGGCGGCTTTAAAGGTTTTTTATCAGGGTGAAATTGCTGAGCGGATGGTGCGCGACTGCCGAGAGGGTGGCGGTTATTTAAGCCTGGAGGACTTGAAAGGGTATGAGGTGATTGAGCGATCGCCGCTATCTATCAACTATCGCGGTGTACAAATGCTGACTAATCCACCGCCGAGCGCGGGTGGGGCTTTGATTGCGTTTTGCTTGGAGCTGCTAGATCGGTTTGACCTGAGCGAGATGAAGCATGGATCGGCGGAGCATTTGATGCTGCTGTCGCAGGCCATGCGGTGGACGAATGAGGCGAGGCGAGAACATTTGGATGGAAAGCTGTTTGAGGGGGCGATTTCCTTAAGGGAAGGCTCCGCGATCGCTCAAAAGTTCACGGCGGTCGATTTAATAGACAAGTACGTGGGGCCGCTGACTGAAATTATGAGCAGCCAGCTAAACCGCTGGGGCAGTACGACTCATCTGAGCGTAATGGATGATGAGGGCAACGCCGCGAGCGTGACGACCTCTAACGGTGAGGGATCGTCGTACGTGATTCCGGGGACTCAGATTATGCTGAACAACATGCTGGGCGAGGAGGATTTGAATCCGCTGGGGTTTAATCAGTGGCCGGGTAATCGGCGGATGTCTTCGATGATGGCTCCGACGATGATTTTAAAAGACGACAAGCCGCAGCTAGCTTTGGGGTCGGGCGGGTCTAACCGGATTCGGACGGCGGTTTTGCAGGTGATTTCTAATATTGTTGATTTTGGGATGCCGCTGAAGCTGGCCGTGGAGCTGCCTCGAATTCATTGGGAGAGCGGCGCTTTTCATCTGGAGCCTGGTTATTTGGAGTCGGCGGTGGCGGGCGCGGAGTCTGAGTTTTTAGGGACGGATCGCGTGGTGCACTGGCAGCAGTCGAATATGTTTTTTGGCGGCGTTCATTCGGTTGGGTTGGACGCGGACGGCCTGTTGACAGGCGCAGGCGATCCTCGGCGGAGTGGGGCGGTGAGGTAAAGCGCAAATAGGCGTTATATTGCTTGCTTGAGCTTTTAATAAGGGTGCAAAAATGAGCGGGTTGAGGCCGTTGAGAGTTAAGGCGGCTGGGCCAATCATTTTGGAGGGTCAGGCGTTTCTGAAGCTGGCTGTTCCGTTGGCGATCGCTCAAATTGCTCAGTTTGCGGTGGGCTTTGTGGACACCATTATGATGGGCCACTTGAGTACAGAAAGCCTGGCGGCGGGTGGTTTAGCTTCTACGACTTTTCAGATGCTGCTGACGATTGTTTCGGGCTTTGTGATGTCTGTTGGGGTGCTGGCGGCTGAAGCTTATGGCGCAGATCAAAAACACCGGCTGACGGGGCTGGCAAGGCAAGGACTGTGGCTGTCGCTGCTGCTGTCGCTGCCGTTTATGGTTTTGCTGTGGCGAATGTCGTTTGTGCTCAGCGCTTTGAATCAGCCTGATGTCGTTGTAGATCTGGCTCAGAATTACTTTGCCGGCGTGTCGCTGGGGGTGTTGCCTGCGATGGGATTTGCGATGCTGCGAGGCTATCTGTCGGCGTTTTCTCTGGCAGGCGTGGTGACGGTAATTGTCAGCGTTGGCACGGCGTTTAATATTGTCTGTAACTATGTACTGGGGTTTGGCAAGCTGGGCTTCCCTCGGCTGGAATTGATGGGTTTAGGACTGGGTAGCAGTTTGAGTCTTTGGCTGATGTTTGGGCTGTTTTCTCTCTATATTTTGCGGCAGCCGGAGCTCAATCAGTATCGCTTTTGGCGGGGATGGAAGCATCCTAAGCTGTCGATTTTGCGACGGCTAATGGCGGTGGGTGCGCCGATTGCGATGACTCTTTTGCTAGAGCTGGGTTTGTTTTTGGCGGTGGGCTATATGGCGGGCAGCTTGGGGGCGCAGGTGCTGGCGGCTCATCAGATTGCGTTTCAGGTGATGGCGCTGATTTTTATGGTGCCGATTGGGATGTCTCAGGCGGTGACGGCTAGAGTCGGCCTTTGGTATGGGCGAGGCGATCGCGATGGGACGCGGCGGGCGGGCTTTGTGGCCATTGCCCTCACGGCTGGTTTTCTGTTACTAAGTGGTGTGGGTTTAGCACTATATCGTCACTTGGCGATAGATTTGTTTGTGGATTCGGCGGATGCGCAGGCTGCGCCCGTGGTGGCGCTGGCGATGAATTTGCTGTTGGTAAGTGCGATCGCTCAGATGCTGGACGGTGTGCAGCGGGTAGCAATGAGTGCGCTATATGGATTGCAAGATACGCGGATGCCGATGATTTTGAGTGCGATCGCCTTTTGGGGAATTGGCCTGACCAGCGGTTATCTACTCTGCTTTGTCGCTGGTTGGGGCGTGGTGGGTCTGTGGGTGGGTCAGTATACGGGGGTTGCGGTTGGGGGTGCGATTTTTGTTTGGCGCTTTGGTTGGTTGACGCGATCGCTCTGATGGGGATTCATCTTTCTCACGGCGTATTTTTAAGCCGTTTTTGGAGAATTTGCGTTGGAGAATTTGCGTTGGAGAATTTGCGATCGCTGTTTATCGTTGACTAATAGGCTTGCTTAAGAGTCAGCTAGGTACGTGTAGCAGTCCATTCCGGCCTTGTAGTTGGCCATTAGCTTCCTGGCTTCTTCGATTGTAATTTGACCTTTTTGTAGCGCTTGCTCAGACCGGCGGCGAATCTGTTCAATCATGTCTTCTGGGTTGTACTGCACCTGTTGGAGCACCTCGTCTGTGGTGTTGCCGCGAACGACATGTTCTATGGTGTAGCCCTGCTGCGCGGTGGTTTTAGAGGCTAATTGAATGTGGATGGTGTTGGTATTGCCAAACAGGTTGTGCAGGTTGCCGAGGGTTTCTTGGTAGGCACCGACTAAAAACATGCCGAGATAGTAAGATTCGCCAGATTTGAGGGGGTGAAGTTCGAGGACATCTTTTTCGCCTTTTTTGCCGATGAAGCGGGCAATTTTGCCGTCGCTGTCGCAGGTGAGGTCGGCTAGGGTAGCGCGTTGGGTGGGTTCTTCGTTAAGGCGGTGAATGGGGAGGATGGGAAAAAGCTGATCGATCGCCCAGCTATCGAGGGCGGATTGGAAGAGCGACATGTTCATGTAGTAGATGGAGGCCAGGCTTTTTTCGAGGTGCTCTAGCTCTTCGGGAACGTAGTCTTGCTGGCGCAGTAGGTCGGCGATTTTGCCGCAGCAGGCCCAGTAGAGCCTTTCGACGCGGGCGCGTTCGGAGAGGCTTAAGTAGCTGAAGTTGAACAGGCTAGCGGCTTCTTGCTTGAATTGAACGGCATCGTTGAAGGCTTCCTGGTAGTTTTCGGCGTTGACGGAGATATAGAGATCCCAAAGTTCGCAGATAAGCTTGTGCTCGCCTTCCTGGCAGGGTTCGGGCTGGCTGTAGCTGGCTTCGCTGGTGCCGAGAATGTCGAAGATGAGGACGGATTGGTGAGAGGCGATCGCGCGTCCACTTTCACTCACTAACGTAGGCATGGGGGTTTCGCTAGCCATACAGGCGTCTCTAACTTCGGCAACAACATCGTTAGCGTAGTTTTGAATGCTGTAGTTTTTGGAGCCTTGCGAGCTGGTTTTGGAGCCGTCGTAGTCTACGCCGAGGCCGCCGCCGACATCAAGGTAGCCCATCGGTGCGCCGAGTTTGGCAAGTTCTACGTAAATGCGACAGGCTTCTTTTAAGGCGTCTTTGATGACGCTGATGGCAGAGACTTGCGAGCCAATGTGAAAATGCAGTAGCTCTAGGCAGGAGAGCATGTCTGCGGCCTGGAGCCTTTCGATCACGGTAATAATTTCAGGGATGCTCAGGCCAAATTTGGCTCTGTCTCCGGCGCTATTGCCCCAGCGGCCTGAGCCTTTTGCCGCCAGCTTTGCTCGGACGCCCAGGACGGGTTGAATGCCGAGGCGTTGGGCCGTAGCAATCGCTAAGTCAACTTCTTCTAGCTGCTCTAAAACGATGATGGTTTTTTGGCCAAGACGCTGGCCTAGCATGGCCGTTTCTATGTAGGAGGCGTCTTTGTAGCCGTTGCAGATGATCAGGGCACCAGGGGTATTGAGGCTAGCTAGCGCAATCATTAGCTCAGGCTTGGTGCCTGCTTCGAGGCCGAACTGATAGGATTTGCCAAAGCGAACGAGGTCTTCGACGATGTGGCGCTGCTGGTTGCATTTGGTGGGAAAGACGCCCTGGTAGGTGCCTTCGTAGCTGTAGCGGGCGATCGCTTTGGCAAAGCAGGCATTGATGCGCTCTAATCGGTCTTCTAAAATGTCTGAGAAGCGAATGAGTAGCGGTAGCTGAAAGTCTCGCTGCTTGAGCCCTTCGACGAGCTTGTGTAGGTCTAGAGAGCCGCCGCGATCGCCCTGAGGAGAGACCGTAATATTGCCGTTTTCGTTAATGGCAAAATAAGGTTCTCCCCAGCCTTGAATGCGGTAGAGGTCTTCGCTGTCTTCGATGGTCCACGAGGAGGCTATGCCTGTGTCTGTCTCTGGTAAGCCGTTCGAGGAGGTGAGTTTGCCTTTTGCCGTGAGCGACAGCGGGGTTCGCGTCGCTGTTTCGGCGTTTGCTGAGGGGGTTGAAGGCGAATAGGTCTGACTCACTGGCGAAGTGCTCTCCTGAGGATGAGTAAACAAGCTGAAGGAGCATCCTTTGAAGCCGCTCCTTCTGAAGATTGTAGTGTAGGCAGCTTCTTCCCTTCTGTCATCTTGCAGATGGTAAGATCGGATATATAAGTACCCAACTTAATCTCTACTACTTAATCTCTACTGAAGCTGGACAACAATCTTTTCTGACATGAGCGTTTCCGTTGTGAGTAAGTCATCTACGGTCATTCTGAGAAAGCGCTGGGCGTCTATGTTGAAGAGGACGCGAATGCGATCGCTCCCTGGAAAGCCGAGCGGGGTGAGGGTAGCGATGGTTCTAGCGCCGTCTCGGTCGTTAAGCGGTTGGGCTTGGGCCTGGCTATCTGCTTGAGTGCCGGTTTGACGGGTGACGAGCTGATTGCCTTCGAAGTAGACTTCTGTGCTGGTTTTGGGGCTGCTCAGCTCGCCGAGGATGAGTTCTATGCTGGGCTGCTGCTCGCTAGATGCGCCTAGAAATAGCTCAATGGGCTGGTCGGTTGGGTAGGGCTGACCTTCTGGAACAATGGGATGCCAGCTATGGGTGTTGGTGCGGCGGTCCCAATAGCGAATGCCGTAGCTGTGGTATAGGAAGTCTTTGAGTTCGGTGTTTTCTAGGCGAAGTGCGCCTTGGGCGACGGCTTCGAAGGGGCGATCGCGCTTGATTTTGTCGGGGTCGAAGTGGCTTTCGGCCCAGGTGTGAATGGCCGGGATTTGGGCGCTGCCGCCTACGAGCAGAATGGCGTCGATATCTGAGCGGCTGACGCTCTGACGGCTGGCCTGCTGTAGGACTTGTTCTAGGCGGTTTTCTAAACGATCGAAGAAGCCTTTTTCGGTGAGAATTTGATTGAGGCGATCGCGTCCTAAGCTCAGTTCGTAGCTGTCTAGGGTGTCTTCGTCAAAATAGGCTTCTGTCGCTTCTGCCGAGCTAGATAGGGCGATCTTTAGTTTTTCTACGAGTCGCAGCGTGACAGCGGTCTTTGGGAGCCCTTGCTCTAATTCAAAGTAGTCTGCTAGCCAGCGGTCGATATCTGCGCCGCCTAGATTTTCGCCTGCTTTGGCAATTACTTTGACCGTTTTAACTCTGGCCTGGTTGGCAGGCTTTTGTTCGCGGGCTTTTGTACCCCACTGAAGCCGCAGACCTCTAGGTTTTTCGATAGCCGAGGCGGCTCGCTGGATGAGGGAAAGATCTAGCGTACCGCCGCCAAAGTCGATGACTAAAACGGTTCGCTGCTCGGGGCTAAGCTGGTAGCCCAAAGCGGCAGCAGTCGGTTCGTCTATGAGCTGAACCTGTTCGATATTGAGCGATTCGCAGACTTCGCTAAGCCAGATTCGGTAAGCTTCGAAGCTATCTACTGGGACAGTGAAAACCAGTGAATTTAGCTCTGGTTCTTGGGCTTTGAGCGCACCGATGACTTGATGTAGAAAATAGCTCCCGACCTGTTCGAAGGAGAGAATTTGGCCGTCTAGCTCGGGAATAAAGCCCTGCACGGCGGTGCCAATGCCTCGCTTGATGTTGCGGAAGAATCTGGGGTCGGTGGTGAGGTCTAGGGCGCGATCGCGAACGGTTTGACCGACTGTGACGCTGGCGTTTTCAGCATTTTCAACATATACCAGGCTCGGAATGAGCGGCGGATTGCCCTGAGATTGGCTGGACAATCCTGGTAGAGAAACGGTTTCGGCTGCTTGGGTGGCCGCGTTCCAACGAGTGATTACGGTGTTACTGGTACCAAAGTCAATAGCGTACATAAGGCTGTAAGGTTAAGCGCTAGCTGTCACTGTCAGGGCGATGAGTCCAATGAGACCCCCTATGCAGATTCCACCAAAAGCGGTGCCTAGCAGTACGCTCAGGCTAGATTTGTAGCTTCTCGTTTGTAGCAATCGCTCTCCGGCTAGGGTGCTGAAGATAGCGGCAGCAATGCACAGACCTACGGCTAGCAGCACGAGGACGGCTAGCGTTAGAGCGGCTAATAGAAATCCGGTTTCGTCGAAGCTTTGTTCGCTGCCTACGTAGTTGAGGGCAATTGAAAGGGCGATCGCGAGTAGAAGGCCGCCTAGGTAAGTGGTTAGGGTTGTCCGCTTTGGCGGTTGGTCTGGGGCGATGGGGCGAGTGAGACCTGCTGTGAAAAGGGGAATGGCGATCGCGATGATAATCCAGGTCCAAAATGGGGGGGCAGGCGCTGAAAGCAACAGACCGGCCAATAGATATACCAAAAAGAGACCGCTGATGAGTGGCCAAGGCGTCGGAGATTTTGCTACCCGGCGGCGGTTAGCGCGGCGGGTGGGTTTGGGATTAGGGCCTGTCATCAGCTAATAGAGCGCCGGATAAAAGTACTCAAAGCAGTATACCTGGGAAGCAGAAGCTCACGATTGGGAAAAGCTGGCTCACTGAACTAGCCCAAACTCTTTGAGGGCAGGCAGAAAGTTGTTGTTTTCGTGGCTAGGACGGCTGAGCTTAATGAGTGCGAAACGCTGAAGCTCACTTAGCGCCGTCCACTGATCTAGCGAAAGTGGAACTGATTGCGCTTGAAACTTTTGCTGAACCTGCTCTGGAATTTCGCTTTGACTCTGCCAGGGTGGATTCTCTGAAACTTCCAACGTCTTCGCGGGCTGACCCATTTTTTCGGTGATGAGAACCTGCAACTTGTCTCGATATGTTTGGGCTTCGCTATCGGTGCTGCAGGGCCAGTTAACTAAGTCTTGCCTTTCGGCTTGAGTGAACTGGTTCCAGTGCTCTAGCTTGAGCTTTACGCCGCAGGTGTCGAGGCTGTGTCTTACCGTCATGGGAATACAGCGCAGGTTGCCAACAAAGTCTTGCTCAAACTCGAAAAAAGAAGGTGACATAGAAAGTAGCGACTGGTTTTTAAGCGTGATTAGTTTTGAGAGCAGCTAGTTTTGAAGTTAGAACTAGAGGGTGATTCTGTAGGCGATCGCTTACGTTTTGCCCACTCATTATTGATTAGTTTTGATCTTTTTTCTCTCACAATTCTATGCAGTTCAGTTCGAGCAGCTATTCCTTTGGTCGCTTGACTCATTTGTGAGGGTGCGTAAGACTTAGTATTACGAAACAAATCGGTTCCTCTCTTTTTCCCCGGAAACGTTAAGTTTTAATTCGATATTACTAGTTTATTTGAGTGATATTGACTAGGATTAAGGTGTTGCGATCTACAACGTACAGAATTAACTCTAAATATAGCGTTTGCTCTATATAGCGTTTGCTCTATGCAGGTAGGTTCCCAGATGCGGCTGGCGCTAGTGTTAGCCGATTTCGTAAAGCTTACAACTGGTTAGCGATTGGTTTATGGAAACGCTTGAGTTTGTGATTTATCCGGATGGCCGCGTTAAGGAAATGGTCACTGGCATAGTGGGCGCTTCTTGTGCTGAGGTGACGGCTGCTATTGAAGCTCAGTTGGGCGAGGTGATGGCGCACGAAAAGTCCTCTGAATACTATGCTCAGCCGGTTATGGTTTCTAGCCAGGTATCAAGCTCGGTTTCTACTCAAGCGTCGGCAGGTGCTTCAAAGAGCCAGTGGTAGCTGCTTTTTTAGAAACAGCTTTTTAAGAGAGCTGGCCTGAAAATATTGATTTGGCAGTCGCTTTGGCGTTATGCCTGTGGCCTTTCATTTTTGTTGTTTGTCTCTGGTTCTTTCATCAGGTTTGAAGATGTCCCATTTTAGTCAGATAAAAACTAAGCTCCGCAATCTATCTTCTTTGCAGATGGCTTTGGACGATGCGGGTATTCGCTGGGAGACTGGCCCTCGCACGGTTCGCGGCTATCAGGGTAAGACCCAGACCGCTGAGGTGGTCATTGAGCAGGAGAATGGCTACGACGTTGGCTTTAAGCGCAGTGAAGCGTCGGGTGACTACGAGTTGGTAGCAGATTTGCAGTATTGGCAGCAGCCGCTGTCGGTAGATGGATTCTTGAATCAGGTCACTCAGCGGTACGCTTACCACACGGTGGTAAATGAGTCGGCTACGCAGGGCTTTCAGGTGTCTGAGCAGGTAGATAACGAAGACGGCTCTATTCGGCTGGTGCTTCAGCGCTGGGCTGGGTAGGCGTTATGAGCGGTGAGCTGGAAAAACTGATCTAGCTGATCGTTAGTATTTGTATTTTGCTTAAACCTTGGCTTTTTTTGAGCTGAGGTTTTTGTTTACTTAGGTCTTGTTTACTTAGGTTTTGTTTACTTAGATTTTGTTTACTTAGAAAATTAAACTAAGAGAAATTCTTGGGTGGTTGTATGGCGGATGAGAGATTAGCCGGGCGTAGCGGGCTAGAGCCGGAGCTGGGCGGGGCTTTACGCAGTGTTTCTGAGCGTAGCGGGCTAGAGCCGGAGCTGGGCGGTCAGTTTCGGCAGGAAGGCGTCTATGTTGACGAGCTGGTCTGTATCGGCTGTACGCACTGCGCACATGTGGCTCGCAATACGTTTTACATTGAGCCGGACTATGGCCGGGCGCGGGTGGTTCGACAGAACGGAGATTCGGAGGCGCTGATTCAAGAGGCCATTGATACCTGCCCGGTGGACTGTATTCATCGCGTGGACTATACGGAGCTGCGAGAGTTGGAGCGCGATCGCGTTAACCAAGTCATTCCGGTGGTGGGTTTTCCGGTGGACAAGGCCGTTATCTCGGCGCAGCGACGAAGACGGCAGAACATGATGAAAGCTCGAAAGAATAAGGGCTAACCTGCTCTTATTAATCTGCTCTTGTTAATCTGCTTTATAGCTTTTCGATTTGAACTTGGCCATTGGGCGCAAGATTGATTTTTAGCGTGAGGCCGTTTGCTAGGGCAGCGCTGTTTGAGGGTGGAAATGAGACGGTGTCGTTGGGAATAAGGCGATCGCGGTAAGCGCCGCCGCCTTCGGTAAGCGCGGTAAAACTCACTACCTCGCCAGATGAAGAAAGCTGTAGCCGATAGCTCAAAGGCGCTGAGAGATTTTCGTTAGGACGCCACTGGTTGACGAAGTAAGTTTGTACTTGAGCAACCGTTGCCGATTCTTGGGTGGCGATTTGACCGGGTGAAGCGCTTGCTCTGCGAGCAGATGCTTGAGTACTAGGTTCTCTAGATGGTTCTAGTGTGGGTAGACCAGCTTCAGCGGTTTGAGTGCTAAGGGCGGCTGGGCTTGGGGACTCGGCGGCTGGTTCGGCGCTGGCGATTTGACGGTCGAGTGCGTTGTCGGGGGCCTGACGGCTAGCGGGCGTTGGGGCAGCCGCGATGTTAGCGTCGGCGGATTCGCTGCCGTTGGCGTTACTGTTTGCTTCTGCTGGTGCTGATCCGCCCGCGACAGAGCTATTGGCGGGAGCCGATGGCTGTCTAGCAGGGGCTGATGGTGCCGAATCAGAGGCTGAGGCTTTTGCGGATGGATTATCGGTAGATGAGTTAGTGGACGGTGAACTTATGGGCGGTGAACTAGCAGGCGGTGAACTAGCAGGCGGTGAACTTTCTTGCCTTTGTCCATTCGCTGGTCTTGTCGTTTGTGAGGCTGAGTTGGGTCTTTGAGCGGTTTGTACTCGGCTACGTTCAAGTTCGCTGGCCGAGCTGCGGTTGGGCAAGACTGCAGTCCGTTCGTCGTCAGGTCTTTTTAGCCGCAGTCTTTCGTTGCCTGATGCGGCGGCGTTGGGTTCGGCGAGGTCGGCGTTGGCTATGGAGGGAGTTTCTGAGACGGACGTTCTATTCCAGAGGGTGGTGGTGAGGCCAACTGCAAAAAGAGCGGCGGCAGCAGAGCTAGCCCAGACGGCGCGGCGACCGGTTGGGAAGAAAATCAGCCTGCCTTTCCGGTTGGGAACAGCTGTTAGCGGTGTTTGTGGTGGTGTGGTTTCTGGATTGCGTGCGGCTACCGGGCAAGTGGTTTCTGACGCGGCGCTAAGGGCGCTAGGAAGGGGTTTGATCACCTGCTCGCACTGGGTGAAGACAGTTGAGAGATCGCATAGCTGTAAGTAGCTTAGGGGATGGGGAAGCGTTGCTTCTTCCGGGAGTTGGGGGATAGTGGATGGCGTGCGGTTGCTGCTCGGTGGGTTGTTGAGACGACCCATAGTGAGTAAAGATTGGGTGCGATGCTCGATGTGATGGGCGATTGCCTGGAGTGTTGTGCGATCGCCCGCAGCTAGAAGCGTCGGCTTGACATTTTGGGCCTCACTCATCCACAGCTCGAACTCAACTTGATCGACAATGAGCCTAGGATGCCACTGCGACAGGGCCGATGGCTGTAGGGTTAGATCGAGCCTACAGGTGCCAGCGCTATAGCTTTGTTTGATAGAGGGGGGCGCTGACGGAGCCATAGTGAGCGTTGATGTATATCCGGACGTTTGCTATCAATCACTAGAATAGCGATGAATGGGTGCTAGCAATGAGCGGTTACCAATACGGCAACGCTTTTATCAGACCAGCTAGCTTTGATAATTCCGTTATTTGGTTCTGCTTGCTAGTAATCTTCATCTGTTTCTAGTGGTCTAGAAGGCGGCAGCACAACGCGATAGTCCGCTTCGTATACGCCATCTGAGTCTAGAAGTTCTTCGGGCCCCTCTACTACCGGTTCTTCATATGCAGATTCTTCGTATGCAGATTCTTCTTCGTAGCCAGTATCTTCTACACCGTAAAGATCGTCGCCGTATATTTTCTTTTCGTACTGGGTTCTAGCATAAGCGGAGGGGTTGTATCCTGGCGGGTCGTAGGCAGGGCGGGCATAACCAGATGGATCGTCGTTAGAGCGCTCGTAGTCGGTTTGGCCATAGCGAGTATCAGGTTCCCATCCCTGATCTAAGCTGTCTTTTGCGTAACTATCGTCGTAGCTATTACCGTAACCATCGCCTCTGTCCTCCTGGATATATTGATCGGGCGGTGATTCGCTATTACTACTCCAGCCGCTGCCGATATCCTCCGCTAGCCGATTGGCGTTTTGCGCGGAGCCCTCGGGATTGCTACTGGTGCCGAATCCTTTGACAAAATCGAATAAGCCCTTCTTCTCTGGAGATTGCTCTGAAGATTGCTCTGAAGCTGAAGGTGTCTGTGATTCTGGGTAGTCCTTGTCCCAACTACTGCGCTGGGCCGCTGGGCGGAAGCTTGCCCAATCGGTGTCACTGGCCTGACGAGCTGCTGGGTTTGGAGATTCTACTCTGAGGTTGGCCTTTTTTTTTTGCCTATGGTGTCTGAGTCTCTAGAGAAGGGACTATAGACGTTGCTAGGCGTTGTGGGATTAGCAGCTTGAGAGCCGGTGCTGCTAGTCCTAGATGAATCAGGCTCTGTAGTAGTAGACGTAGTACCCATGCTGTCTACGGGCGGTTCGGTGACGAAGGCATTGCCGCTGCCGTAGGCTGTACTTGTCGTTGTTGTGTAGTCAGAGCTGTAGTTAGAGCCGGTTGGTGGAGTGGTGGCGCTGCCAGGCGTTTCTGGATAAGGAACGCGGCTACCCATCGGCTTGTATTTGTCCTTGATCGAGTTTTCGGTTGGGCGTCGTAGTCCCATCAGCCCGTAGAGAACGAGTGTAGTGAGTGCACCTACGCCAACTGCGCCCAAAAGGAGCAGGCCCAGGGGAATGGATGAGAGGGGCGTTCCTAGCACAACTAGGGAAACGGCTTTGTCCGCTCCTAAGTTTTGTACGGTAAGAACGGTGAGCGAGGCTAGCGTTAGCAGCAGGATAATCAGTCGGGGCATGGTTGAGTTCCTCCTTTCCAGCGTCGTAAGGGTACACAGTCTATATCGAGCTGATCTAAGGCTCTAGCTACTACAAAGTCTACAAGATCGTTGATAGATTGCGGGTTGTGATACCAGGCAGGAATGGCCGGGACGATGCGAGCGCCTGCTTCGGCGAGTGCGGTTAAGTTGCGCAGATGAATCAGGCTAAGGGGGGTTTCTCTCGGGACAAGAACGAGCGATCGCCTTTCTTTAATCTGGACATCGGCGGCTCGCTCTAGCAGGTCGGAGCTGAGGCCAGCGGCGAGTTTGCCGACGGTGCTCATGCTGCAAGGGATAACCATCATGCCCTGGGTTCGATACGATCCGCTGGCGATGGTTGCCCCAACGTTGCCGGAGGCGTGGCAGCGGAGATTTCCGGCGGTGGGAATACCCGCCTGCTCGCGCCAGAAGCTTGCCTGCTGCTCGGGGTTGGTGGGCATCGTGATGCCATCTTCTTTGAGCCAGACTTGATGAGAGGCGCGCGAGGCCACTACATCGACGCTATAGCCTGCGGCGAGCAGGTGTCTGATTGCGCGGACGGCGTAGATTAGCCCGGAGGCTCCGCTGACGCCGATGACAACGGGTTTTTCAGGGGGTGCGATCGCGGCGGCTAGCTTTTGACTATTGGCGCTGGCCTCAATTCTTGCGCTGGCCTCAATTGAGGCAGCATCAATCTGAGCATCTTTCGTGTTGCCAGACTTTTGTTGGCTGTTATGGGTGCTGATGTTTATTCTTCCTCGCCGCCGTTATCGTCATTGTCATCATTGTCGTCTTCGTCGGCTTCACTACCGCCGCCTACCGCGACTAAATCGATTTGCTGGCGGTAGTAGTCTACGCTCTTCACTTGAACTTCGACGCGATCGCCCAATCTGTACTGCTGGCGATTTTTGCGCCCAACTAGCTTCTGCTGACGCGAGCGGTACTCATACCAATCGTCTTTTAGCGAACTGACGTGAACTAAGCCTTCAACTAGCAATTCTTCTAGCTCGACAAAGAAGCCGTAAGACTGAACACCTGTAATTAGTCCCTGAAAGACTTCGCCCGTGTGCGCCTGCATGAAAGCGGCTTTTTTCAGCCCTTCCAAATCGCCTTCAGCTTCTTGGGCTAGTCGCTCTCGCTCTGTGAGCTTGATGGGCGTGCGGGCAAGCTGCTCTTCTAGATCCTGCTGAACGTTAGGGGGCAGAACAGCCCAGTTAATCTGACCGTGACAGGAGCTGTTTCGCAGGTCCACGCGGTCTTTAGATCGAGTAGATCGGCGATCGCGCCCATGTTCAAACACGGCATGTAGCAAACGGTGAACTAGCAGGTCTGGGTAGCGTTGGGCAGGTGCGACAAAGTGGGTATAGGCATCGTCAATGGCCAGTCCAAAATGCGGGCCGGGTTCAGCGCTGTAAAGAGCGGGCTTCAGCGTAGCCATGAGCAGATAGGTAAGCACTTTTTCTGCTTTAGAAGTCGCAAACTGCTCTGTAAAATTGCGATAGTCGCTCGGCGAGACTTCCTCTTCATTTTCTAGGCTAAGGTCAAGTCCCATGTTGTTGGCTAGCTTGACCAGTTCTTGTACATCGTTAAGGTCGGGCTGGCGATGGATGCGATATAGCCCAGGGATGTCTAGGGCCTGAATGTGCTGAGCAACGAGCTGGTTGGCTAGCAGCATAAACTCGGTGGAGATGATGCGAGCAGGCGCCTGCGATGTTGCAATTAGCACGCCCATTGCGCCTTCGTCGTCGTACTGGAGCTTAGGTGCAAGATACTTGGCTAGTTCTTCTGCTTCTTCGGGAAAGGTGTGCTCGGGCAAGTTAAGTTCAAACGAGCCTCGTTCGTGGCGGCGCTGTTTTACCTCTTGAGCCAGTTGAAAAATGCTGTCTAGCAGGTCAAAAGCGCTCTCGAAGTCTTCTATGGCCTCTAGATCGCTGCTTAGGTTTTCTAGTTCCTCTTCGCTTTCTCTCGCTAGAATGACCTGAACCTGCTCGTAGTTCAGCCTGTGCTCTACAGTGACCACGCTGGGCTGAAGCTCATATTCGAGCACCTGACCGTCGTCGTCCATTTTAATCAGTAGCGAGATGGCCAGCCGCTCTTTCCCTTCTACAAAAGAACACAGCGCGTTTGGCAGCGGCGGTGGCAGCATGGGGACAATCTCGTCGCCTAGGTAGACAGCCGTTCCGCGTCTTCTCGCTTCGCGATCCATCGGATTACCGGGCTGAACATAAAAGGCGGCATCGACCACGTGAATGCCTAATCGCCGATAGCCGTCGTCGGTGATGTCTAGGCTCAGGGCGTTGTCGATGACTTTGGCATCGTCTGGGCTAATCGTGATGATGTTTTGATTACGCAGGTCTAGCCGACCTTTGCTATCTGCTTTGCGAACGCGGTTGGGCAGTCCGCGCGCGGCAATAAAGACGTCTTCGGAGAAGTTGCGCGGCAAGTCGTGCTTGCAATAAACAATGTCGATGTCGGCGGCTTCTTCAGCGTTGCTGCCCAGTACGCGAGCTACTTTTCCCTGGGGCGGCGTTTGGGCTAGCGGATAGCGAGTGATTTCGACGTGGATGAGGTGGTCGATGGCGTCGCTAAGATCTTGCTCGCTGTCGGTAATATCAAGTTCGAAAAGCAGCCGGTCGTCGAGGGGAATCGCCTTAAATTGATTATCTTCGCTGCCTGCTTTTACCTTGGAGAGAACAGAGGCGTTGGCGCGCTCTAGGATAAGGGTGACTTCGCCTTCTGGGCTGCGGCGACGGCTGCCGTCTTTAGTGACTTTTACCAAAACGCGATCGCCATTCCAGGCGCTGTGCAGTTGGCTTTCTCGCACGTAGATATCATCGGCTGTCTCTTCGTCTTGAATGGCGAAACAAAAGCCTTTGCTAGAGCATCGCAGCTTGCCCTCTACGATGTCTTCGTCTTCGACTCGGCGGTATTTGCCGCGATATTTTTCTAGTACGTTGATGCGCTCTAGGGCATCTAAGGCAATTTGCAGATCTTCTGCGGAGGATTCATGGCTGAAGTTCAGCTTTTTTTCCAGGGCTTTGGTGGCCACTGGCTTATCGTCTGAAAAATTAGCGAGAAGTGACGCAATCGAAAATTCCATGTAGCGATGAATCCTTGAGTTGAATTTCCTCTATATAGAGGGAAAGTGAGAGATAGCAGAAGAGCAAAGGATGACAGACGTAAAGCACTGCTTAGCCTAGCGTTGTTTGGCTGTACAACCCTCTTATGGTTCCGCACTCGGTAATTACTGTCAAATGGTTTTATTCTAGCTTGTCGCTTTCTACGGCTGATTTTGCGATTTGCTAGGTGGACAAGCGGTACGCTTAAAAGCGTTCTCCGGTGATGACGAAGGTAACTCGTTTGCCTACGTTGGTGGCGTGGTCGGCAATGCGCTCTAAGGCTCTGATGGCGATGACTAGAAGGACAATAGGTTCTACCGATCCGACGCAGCGCTCTGAGATGAGTTGGCTATAGATGCGGTCGTAGTCGTCATCAACGAGGTCATCTTTGCGTTTGATGCTGCGGCCTTCTTCTGGGTCTAGTTCGGAGAGCGATCGCAGACAAAGGGCTACCATCGACCGGCAGCGATCGGTCATGACTTCTATTTCGTCCATGCAGCTATGTACGGGATAGGGAAAGAGCTTGATGGCGGTAGAGCCAAGCGTTTTGGCATAGTCCCCAATGCGCTCTAGGTCGCGCACTATCTGCATGAGGGCGCTCACTAGGCGAAGATCTTGGGTAACCGGAGCCTCTAGATTGAGCAGGTTCGTGCAATCGACTTCGATCTGACGATATAGCTGGTCTATGCGCTTATCTTGCGGGCGAATTTTTTTGGCGGATTCTAGATTGCGATCGCAAAGCGCTTCTTTGGCTAGTAGGCAAGAGTTCTCTACTAAAGCCCCCATCCTCAGCACATCTCTTTGCACGCGCGTGATTTTGCGATCCAATCTAGGGCGGCTAAGCGGCGGAGATAACTCCTTCGAACTATTCGTCGTGTTCTTTAACCAGCTATTAGGTTCCAATTGGCGATCGCTGCTCTGGGCTTGGGTTACGTTCATGGTTGTAATTAAGTTTCTTATAGGCTTTTAAAGCTGGAATGCGATTTTCCGGTCAATGACGCCGTTTCTCTAAAATGAGCTGCTGAGCTGAGCTGCTGGAATAGACTAAGGTTTATGGATTATCTATATCTTTTTATAGATTGTCTATTCTACTGAAATACTGACTGACGTAATAGGCGGTATTTGGTGACTTTACGGCACAGGCTCAGTTCTCGCCGGGCCTCCACTTCTTGTAACGGTTGATTACTAAGCTGGCAGCATTGCGTCAATTTAAGAAAAGATTGAAGTGTTGCCCAACTTTCCACGAGGATAGTAACTGCTATGACTCTGTCAGACTCCCAGATCTTTTTCGCTCTTATCTTCGCGCTCATCCCTGGATTTCTAGCGCTTCGCCTAGCGACTGAACTCTATAAGTAAAGGATTAAAGCTAAGGTTTGTTTAACAAAACCTCAGCTTTTGCTCTAGTTAAAGAAACCCTGACTATTGAAAATTTTAGTCAGGGCTTTTTGTCAACGCTGCTGATTTAAGCGATGGTACTGAGCGGCTTCTACTGAAATGCCGAGCAGCGCGTCGAGCTGCGCATCCGTTAGCGGATCGCCGCCGTATTGGCTATGCATTCTATCAAGCGTTCCGGTAATTCCTGCGTTCCAATTTGGGAGAGTTGCTACCAAAGCCCGCCATGTAGCTAAACTGATTTGGGTTTTCGCCTAGCAATTAGCCCACCTGAGTTCCGGCAAACTCTTTATATCTACCTTCTAGGTCTTCTACAGTGTCGCTGTAGACGCCTGCAGTAGAAGCTGCTTTAGCTGCGATCCCGTCCGATCCCCGCCGCTGTAGTTGGCGATTGCCTGATCGATGTAGCGCTGTTCAGGCAACTCGCCTGCTCTTTGCGCTTCGTAGAACTGAGAAAGATTTTTGTAGCGCTTCGCTGTAGTTGAATGCGTCAGTTTGAGGCTGACTGTTGGCGGCGGCTGTTGCTGACGGTAGATTGGCGGTTGAATTGATTGAAGTTGAGTCGATAGCGCTGTTGCTAACAGTCAGGGTCGTTTGATTCTAGGTGCGATCTGGTATAGAAAGTAACGCGCAAATTTGTTTAGCATCCTGAGCGCATGGATAATTCTCTTCGGATCTGCTGATTCTTTTAATCCCTCGGCAAGTTCGCAAGGTATGCATAACAATGATTTTGCCTGTTCATCGGCTTTTGAGCGTTGTCAAAAAATGAAAACAGTGAATGAAAATAGTTGGATTATCCATACTTTCTCAGCGGCTAGTGGAGTCGCAGCTAGGGAGATTTTGGCCAGATTTTTAAAAGATTGATCTAGTCGTCTGAATTTCTACTGAGTTTGGGTACGCTGGCGCGAGTAGTCACTGACGTAAGTATTCAAAGAATGCTCACTAGCGATGTGGAAAAACCCCGCAATCTGTGCGAGTATCTTGTGAATCGTGATTTTTCGGACGCTGTTTGTTTGCTCTTCGACCGCAACCAGCTCGCTATTTTGGTAATTTTCGTCTAGTTTTCGCTTTATGAATGCTGCTCAGCGCTCTGCTTCTGCTTCCGAACAGTCTTTGTCCGTTTCAACGTCTACTCATCGGTCAGCGCCTCGTCAGCAAATGTCTGGCTCGCTGCCAGTGAAGCTGCCAGTAAAGGCGCTGCCTGGCCTGCGCAGTTCTTATCAGCCTAAGCGGGTTCCTTATGCGGGTGCTAGAAGGGCGATCGCTCTTGAGTCTTCCGTTAAGCTAATTATCAATTTGCTGTTGGCGACTGTTGCGACTACGACGATTGCTAAGCTAGTGCCTTACTATCAGTCGCAGCAGACTAGACTAGCTAGCCTAGAAGAGTCAGTGACGGTGGCTGAGCGCAAGAACGCGGAACTGCGTCAGGAGTTTGATCGTAACTTTGACCCGGCTCAGACCTCGCGAATTATGCAAGAGCAGAGCGGAATGGGCTATCCCAACCAAAAGAAAGTAATTTGGGAAACTCCGCCCGCTGTGGAATCGCCCGCTATAGAATCGCCTGCCGCCAAATAGTTTTAATAGCTTTATATCCTGAGCCGAACAGTTGAAGCGTGGCCTAGGCCGATACAATCGAGAGGCTTAGATTTGTAAGGAACACTTGTGGTTGATGCTAACGATGCAATCTCTAATGGAGCGCGCACCTATGAAGTGGGATCGGTTGAACTCCCAGCAGAAGAACTGACGTTTAAGTTCGATTCAATAGAAGACGCGCTGCAGGATCTGGCTGCGGGGCGGTCGATTGTGGTGGTAGACGATGAGAATCGCGAGAATGAGGGTGACGTGATTTGCGCAGCCCAGTTTGCGACGCCAGATGCGATTAATTTTATGGCGGTTGAGGCGAGGGGGCTGATTTGTCTAGCGATGATGGGCGATCGCCTAGACGAACTGGATTTGCCTTTGATGGTGACGGCCAGCCCGTTTGAGGATGAGAATGAGCAGACGGCTTTTACCGTGAGCACCGATGCGGCGGCAAGCTGGGGCGTAACAACGGGGATCTCTGCTGAGGATCGGGCAAAAACGATTCAGGTGGCGATTAATGCAAAGGCAAAGCCGCAAGATTTGCGTCGGCCTGGGCATATTTTTCCGCTGCGAGCAAAGGCTGGTGGGGTGTTAGAGCGAGCGGGCCACACCGAGGCTGGAGTCGATCTAGCTCGGTTAGCCGGACTCTATCCAGCGGGGGTAATCTGCGAGATTTCTAACCCTGATGGCTCGATGGCGCGGATGCCGGATTTGGTGACTTATGCCAAGGTGCATGGGCTGAAGTTTATTAGCATTGCTGATTTGATTCGCTATCGACTGAAGCACGAGCGGTTTGTGCAGCGAGAGGCGATCGCGGATATGCCAACTAAGTTCGGCGAATTTAAGATATATGCCTATCGCAATCAGCTAGATGGTTCTGAGCATGTAGCGCTCGTAAAAGGAGATCTTGAGACCTTCAAAGACGAACCGATTATGGTGCGGATGCATTCTGAATGTTTGACGGGCGATGCGTTGGGATCGCTGCGCTGCGACTGTCGAATGCAGCTTCAAGCTACGCTGAAAATGATTGAGAATGCAGGTAAAGGCGTGGTGGTGTATCTGCGCCAGGAGGGCCGGGGGATCGGCTTGGTCAATAAGCTAAAGGCGTATTCTTTGCAGGATATGGGCTTGGATACGGTGGAGGCGAATGAGCGACTAGGTTTGCCGGTCGACCAGCGAAACTATGGCATGGGCGCTCAGATTTTGACGGACTTGGGCGTGGGTCAATTTCGGCTGATTACGAACAATCCCAGAAAGATTGCTGGACTCAAGGGCTATGGCTTGGAGATGGTTGATCGGGTGCCGCTGCTGATTGAAGCGACGAGCCATAACGCCGATTATTTGGCGACTAAAGCGCAGAAGCTAGGCCATATGCTGCTGCAAACTTATTTGGTGACGGTGGCAATTCATTGGGTGCTCGAAACGCCTAATGGCGATACGGTAGAGGCTCGCTACGAGCGGCTAGAACGGCTGCGCGAACTAACGCACAAGCATGGTTTGCTATTGCAAGAAGAAGCTCGCTCAGTGGCAGTAGCGGTATTTGGCCAGATGTCGCTGATTGCGAATTTGGGCCTCGACCAGCCGGATGTGGCGGATGCGCACTGGTACAAGGACTGTGCCCATCCTTACGTAGAGGCGATCGCGGCCTTACTGGATGAACTCACCGCCTGGAAGGACGTCGATCGGCTGGAGTTTTTGGTTTCTTCCGGCGGCGATCCGTTTACGCAGCTAAAAGTCCGGCTAGATCGCCAGGTGTTTCCGCTGTCTGCTGGCAGTCAGCAGGGAGTTACGCCCAAGCAGATTTGTCAGGAGCTGGAAACACAGCGAATTTATGTGTTTTCGCGGCACGAGGGCGAAGTGAGCAACGGGTGATGCGTAATAAAAACGCCGTCTGCTAGCTTTTAGAGCGGCAGACGGCGTTTGGGTAGCGGATGGTATTAATTAGGATCTACGGGTCTAGGCGACCGAGTTGGCTTGGGTTTTGTGGCAGAGCGCTTGGCGACGCGACGGTGGTGCCTGCGCTTTGTCTGCGGGCAACTACCTCTGGCTGCATGGCCTCGACAGCGCTGACGAACTGGGGATCGGCGCCGGTGCCGCGAATTGCAGGATTGGCATTAAGGCTTCGAATTTGCTGTTCAGTGAGCGTGACGTGAATGTCGGGCGTGATACCTCGGGTGCTGATGTCGGTGCCGTCAGGCGTGTAGTAGTGGGCCACCGTAACCGCAAGGCCGGAGCCGTCGGAAAGGCCGTGGAGGCTTTGTACTAGGGCTTTGCCAAAAGTCGGATTACCCACGATCACGGCGCGGTCGTTATCGCCGAGTGCGCCGGTGACAATCTCGCTAGAGCTAGCCGATTGACCGTTGACTAAAACAGCTAGGGGTAAATCTGTAATGGCCGTGCGATTGGCGGAGATGTCATCGCTTTTACCGTCGCGATCTACGGTGCGAACGATGCTGCCTCTCGGTAGCCACATGCGGCTGATGTCGATACTGGCTTGCAGCAGGCCCCCAGGGTTGTTGCGTAGATCTAGAACGAAGGCTTCGGCCCCCTGCTCGGAAAGATCGGCGATGGCGGCGCTCATTTGCTCGGCGGCGTGAGCGCTAAACTCGTCCAATCGAATGTAGCCAACAGCAGTTTCGTTTTGCTGCTGAAGTTCGGCGGTTACGGTAGGAACCGAGACCACCGCACGGGTGAGGGTGAGGGTCGCTTCGCTGCTGTCTGCTCGGCGAACGGTGAGTGAGACTTGGCTGCCGCTTTCGCCCCGGATGAGCTGCGAGGCAGTTTCGAGGTTAAGATTTCGACTAGAGCGACCGTCGAGCGTCAAAATAACGTCGCCAACGTTTACCCCGGCTGCTTGGGCTGGGGAATTTGCCAGGACGCTTGTGACGACGAGCCCTTGGGCTTGTTCTTCGAAGCGAATGCCGACGCCCGAGACTTCTCCAGAAGTTTGCTCGGTGAGAGCAGCATATTGAGCTGGGTTAAGAAAGCGAGTGTAGGGATCTTCTAGGCGACGCAGCATTTTGCGCAGTTCGCTGTAGGCAGCATCGCGGGAGGTATATTCGCCACTGAGGAGCGTTTGGCGAACGCCTAGCCAATCGACTCGGTTAAAGTCTGCGTCTACATACTCTTTGTAGACTAACTGCCAGGCTTCGTCGAGCACCATTTTAGGGCTGTCTTGAAAGCTGCCTTGGGGATTAGCGGTGGCAGGCTTTGCAGTGGAGCCGACAAGTCCTGTGGCGATCGCCGGTATAACTAGGGCCGCTGCGCCCACAGAGTAGTGTTTCAAGAGGCCGATTAAGCGGGCGGTGTTTTTCATGTAAGACGGGGACGGCGAATAATCAGAGACGTCGGAAAGCTGTTGAGGCTCTTACGGAAGCTGTAAATAATTAAGCCTGAAAGGAGCGCTTGTGTCTGCATATTACCCATTCAAAAGGTCTTCTAATGAGACGTTTTGATGAATCTATAGAGCGTAGCAATGAAAGTTTAAGGAGCTGCCGAAGTAACGGGACATTCCTATATAAAGATAAGGTGATGTATTTAAGTTAATCAATTATTTTGAAGTCGTAAATAGGTATTTGCTGCGGGTCTAGCTGGCTGCAAGTATCCTTTGTGACCGCTAGTAACTTTATAGTAGTTCTCTAAGGTAGTGCTGAAACTGACAAAGGGACAGCTTTGCGACTGCTCTACAGTGTATTTCTACGGGCTATGTTTCTACGGGCTATGTCTTCGACAAATTGTGCCCTTGCGAGTTCTTACAGCGTCTATATATGCATAGTTACATTCCTGCCGAACGATTTTTTCCTTATCTTTCTTGGCCACATGTGGCTGCGCTTCCCGATAAAGCCAACACGCTGATTGTTCAACCTGTGGGTGCGATAGAGCAGCATGGGCCGCATTTACCTCTTATTGTAGATGCGGCTATTTCTACGGCGGTGGTGGGCCAAGCCCTACATTTATTGGACGCGGCGGTGCCTGCCTATGCGCTGCCGCCTCTGTACTATGGCAAGTCGAATGAGCATGAGGGTTTTCCGGGTACTATTTCGCTGTCGGCCAAGACGCTAAGATCTGTGCTCATAGAGATGGCACAGAGCCTTTACCGGGCGGGCTTTCGTAAGCTGGTGCTGGTAAATGGACATGGCGGACAGCCTCAGGTGCTAGAGCTAGTAGCCCGAGATTTGCGCCATCAGTTTGCTGATTTGCTGGTGTTCCCAATGTTTGTGTGGGGAGCGCCGCATGATGTGGAGTCGATTGTGGGGGCAGATGAATATGAGCAGGGCATCCATGCGGGGGACGTGGAGACGAGTGTGATGCTAGCGCTGATGCCGGAGCAGGTGGAGATGGCTATGGCGGTGCGGGAGCTGCCGGTGCTATTTGCGCCCGATAGCTTGCTAAGTTTGGAGGGGCAGCTGCCTGTATCCTGGACGATGGATGATTTGAGCGAGAGTGGTGCGGTGGGAGATGCGACGGTGGCTAGCGCTGAGAAAGGATCGCGAATTTTGGCGTCGGTGGCGGCGGGCTGGGCCAGGGTATTTGAGGAGATTTATCGCTTTGAGGGATTTGCGCTGAGTCAAAAGCGTAGAGAACCTGAAGGTACTGAGCCAGGTCTGTAGCAGATTTGTAGTGATAGGCGGACTTAGTGACTCGCTCAGATAGATCTTTGTAAGGCGCTGCCGGACGTTCTCTAGGCTGAGATGAGGGTTTGTAGATAGCTGGTTTTAACTGTTTAGAAGTAAAGCATTTGGCGGAAAAAATGGAGAATAAGTTAGAAGATCAAGGGGCTGAGCGTTCGGTAGACCATTCGATGTCTAAAATCTCGGAGGCGTCAACTTCTGCGCCGGAACCGGAGGTGCCAACGAGCGAATCGTCAGCCGGGCTAAAAACGTTGGCAATTGATATTGGCGGCAGTGGTGTGAAGGCGCTGTTGCTAAATGCGGTTGGCGAACCTTTGGGCGATCGCGCGCGAATTAAAACGCCTCAGCCTGCAACGGCTACAGCCGTGATGACAGTGATTGAGAAGTTAACGAGCCAGCAGACGGGATTTGACCGGGTGTCGGTTGGCTTTCCAGGGGTGGTGCGTCAAGGCGTGGTGCTCACGGCAGTGAATTTGCACTCGGATTGGGTCGGCTGCGATTTGGCTAAAGCAATCTCTGCGATGACGGGTAAGCCGGTGCGGGTTGCTAACGATGCGGATATTCAAGGGATGGGCGCGATCGCTGGTGAGGGTGTAGAGCTAGTTGCCACACTGGGAACGGGATTTGGAGGAGCGCTGTTTGTGAATGGTCAGCTGGTGCCCAATTTAGAGCTGGGTCATTCGCGTTTTCGTAAGGGCGAGACGTTTGAGGAGCAGCTAGGGCGAGCGGCGCTGAAGAAAGTGGGCGATCGCGTTTGGAATAATCGGCTGTTGAAGGCGATCGCGCTGCTCTCTCGGGTGTACAACTACGACCGACTGTATTTAGGTGGTGGCGAAGTGTCGCATATTGAAGTAGATCTCCCGGAAAACGTGACGGTGGTGCCGAATGTGCTGGGTCTTATTGGTGGGATTAAGCTCTGGGAGCGGTAGTCGCGATGGGGCTTTTTCTCGATAGATGGCTCAGTTCTTTAGATAGCTCAGTTCTTTGAACTGTTGGACAAAAATAAACCGCTTTCGGTGCAGATGCCGCTAAGGGGAATATCCCAGTCTGCTTTTGGAATTTGGGGCAGGCGAGCGTATTCGAAGACGATGCCAATGGCGGTTTTGTTGGCCCAGGTGGGATCGGCTAACATGCGGTCGTAGAAGCCGCCGCCATAGCCTAGCCGGTGGCCGCTGATGTCGCAGGCTAGACAAGGAATGAGAATGAGATCGGTTTTGTAAGGTTCTACGGCGGGCGAGGCGGGATCGGGTTCGGTGATGCCGTAGGTGCCGGTGTGAAAGCTCCAGGGCGAGGACGGAAACCAGCGGTGCCACTTGAGGGCTTTGCCTTCGCAGCGGGGAAATCCCCAAACTCGGCGCTGCTGGAAGAGCGGACTGAGATCGGGTTCGCCGCGAAAACTGTGATAGGCCAGCGTGAGGCGCGACTGGGCGAAGGGCTGCCAATTTTGTAAGTGCTGGCAGATACTGTCTGATTTTGCCTGACGGATGCGGGCAGGAATGGCCTGCCTGGCTTTGAGAAGTTTGCGGCGCAGGGCTTCTTTTTGTTCTTGGAGACTAGATGGGGGCGAGGTCATGCTGTCGGGGCGCACAGAAATGGGGATAGGCTAGCGGGCGATCTGGTGGTAGAGGGTGGAAATTTTGTCGATGACTTGGCTAGCTGTGAGATGGTCGGTGTTGATTTCGATGGCGTCGGGGGCTTTTTGCAGAGGGGAGACGGCTCTTGTGCTGTCTTTGCGATCGCGCTCTGAGATGGATTTAGCGAGCTCGTCTAACGTAGGCAAATCGGCCGTAGGCAAGTCAGTTTCTAAGCCTTGATCTGCGGCTTCTAGATCGCGATAGCGGCGGGCGGCTCTTTCCTGGACTGAGGCGGTGAGGTAGATTTTAAGCTCTGCGTTGGGAAAAACATGGGTGCCGATGTCTCGACCGTCGGCTACAACGCCGCCTGATGCTGCGCCATAGGCTTGCTGCTGAGCGACTAAATGCTCTCGAACGGCAGCTTGCGCGGCGACAGTAGATACTTGCTGGGTAACGGTTTCTGTTCGAATAGCCTGGGTGACATTCTGCCCGTTGACCTGCACGGTTGGGGGTAGCGGCGTATCGCCGATCGGGTTGGCAATGAGCTTAATATCGCAGTCTGCAAGCTGCTGCTCTACTTGGACGGCGTCTGTAGGATCGATTCCCTGCTCTAAAACAAACCAGGTGAGGGCGCGATACATAGCTCCCGTGTCTAGATAGAGGAGTCCTAGATTGTGTGCAACCTGGCGGGCGACGGTGGATTTTCCGGCCCCAGCAGGGCCATCGATTGCGATGATGGGCCAGCGCGTTGTTGATGTTGGTTCGGAACTGGTCGTGGAGGCTTTCAGCACAACGTTGTCGATGAGCCGGGTTTGGGTTTTGTCGGCGGTTTCTGAGTTGGTGATGTTTGCGGCGATCGCCATCATTCCTTGCTGGTTTACGGTTTGCAAAGGTTTTAGTGTATCAGGATGAACTAATGCTAGATAGTCTACTGTGACGGCGGGCTCTGCGCTGAGAACATCCGCGGCGGTTTGGAGTAGAGCTGTAGCCGACCGTTCTCCTTGAGCGAAGGCGGCTTGAGCGGCTTGCAGACTGCGGGAGAGAACGGCTGCTTTTTGGCGCGACTGCTTGGATAAGTAGCGATTGCGAGAGCTAAGGGCAAGGCCGTCGGCTTCGCGGACGATGGGACAGACGATGATTTGTCCGGGCAGGTGCAGATCTTTGACAATGCGTTTGAGAATGGCCGCTTGCTGAGCGTCTTTTTGGCCGAAGAAGGCGTGGGTGGGGCGGACGGTGTTGAGAAGCTTGGTGACGACGGTGGCGACGCCCTGAAAGTGGGTGGGACGCGATCGCCCACAAAGCACATCCGTCATACTCTTGGGCGGCAAGACCTGGGTGAACGCAGATGGGTCTGGTTTGGCTGTGCCATAGAGTTCTACGGCAGATGGCATAAAGAGCGCATCGACGTTTGCTTTTTGGCAGAGATCTTGATCTGCCTGCTGCGGCCTGGGATATTGATCGAAATCTTCGTGGGGGGCGAACTGAAGTGGATTGACGAAGATGCTGACAACGACGGTGCTAGTGGTTTGGCGAGCTTGGGTAATGAGGCTGAGATGCCCTGCGTGAAGTGCACCCATCGTAGGCACTAACCCAATGGTTTCATCAGCCTTCGAACGCTGACGCAGATAATGCTGCAGCTCAACAGCGGTATTGAATAGCTGCACGAAGTTCTCCGGTTGTCTCTGTATTTCTAGATTTCTAGCCTAAATTAAAAGCTGGTTCGTTTGTTGACAAGGCGAGGACGTAACGCTGGGGGTAAGACTCCTCACCCCTGTTCTAAGTAAAGGCTATATAAATGTACAAAAGCACAGACCCTATAGCCAGTTATAGAAAAGCCAGTCATAGAAAAGGCCCTCCGTTTGGAGAGCCCGGTTTGATTTCTAAACTTAGTTGTCTGAGGAGTTAGTCCAAATTATCTAGTACAAAAGATCTAGTACAAGACGTCTAGCTGAACGGTGCCCACGCCTGAGCTGACTAAGCCGATTTGCTCGGCAGCGCCTGCTGAAAGATCGATGATGCGATCGCCTGCGTAGGGACCTCGGTCGTTGATGCGGACGGTGACTTGCTGACCGGTGTACAAGTTGGTGACCAAGACGCGAGTGCCAAAAGGCAGTGTGCGATGGGCAGCCGTAAGCGCGTACTGGTTGAAGACCTCGCCGCTAGCGCTGAGTCTGCCGTTAAAGCCAGGGCCGTACCAGGAAGCGCCGCCTACGGTGGTAGAGGCGATCGCTAATTTTTGCACTGGAGCCGCCTCAACGACAGGTTCAGGCTCAGGCTCGGGCATTCCTTCAATTTCTGAAATTGGCTCTGCGCCGCCTAGGAGGCGTCTTAGCCGATTGGTGACTTGAATGGCATCTGTGGCTGAATCGTGAGTCGTGTCGGCTAAAATAGTCCGACTATCCAGCGCGATTAGGTCTTCTTCGCCTAGCGTGACGGTGAAGCCTTCGGTTTCTTCAGTCCAGCGAACCGAGATAGCTTCACCCTCATTGGCTTCGCGTTCGAGTTGCTCGCCTAAAGCCGTGGCTCGAAGGACGGGATCGCTTTGGGCATCGGCGCTGAGGATGTCGCCTGCGGGAGCGGGCTGGGTCCCTAGTGAGATAGCGGCGTCGCTAGCAGCTAAGGCTACCCCATCGTTGGCGTTAGAGAGTCTATCAACTTCGGTGCCGAGGAAGGTCAAGACGGGAATGTCTTTGACGTAGAGGGTGGCAGCTTGTCTGCCGTCGATGGCGTGAGGCAAAACGAGAATATCTTCGTTTTGTTCGGCGCTAAGACTTTGAGTCGTTGACGTATTTTCTGAGCCGTTGGCGGCTAGCGCGTCGATAAGTTGCGTGGGCTTTGCGTTGGAAGCAGCGTCGGCAATGGGCGCTTCTTCTTTTTTAGCTTCAACAGAGTCAATAGAACTAGCCCCGGTAAGGGTGATGCCAGCGCCAGACAGCAGAAGGGCTGCTGCAAGGCTACTCGCGAACTTGGATTTGTTGGAACCATTAAAAAGCACAAACATAACAGGGCTGCTTTTATAGCGACTCAGACCAGGCGTTTGGACAACTGGCTATTTGAACTGAGTGCTATTTGAGCAGCGCTTCAAACCTCAATAGCGATTACATGAACGAACACCGCTAATTTACACGAACAAATTTGGGCGAAGCTCAGGGTATTTTCGGGCGGCGCTGCGGATCTGTTCTTCACGAACGCTTCATGAAAATCGTGAAATGACGAAATGTAAAGGGCTTGCCGGTTAATCGACCGTCACATTAGTAGCCTATGTTACTTATGCATTCTTAAATCTTTGTTTCGGATAACTAATCAATCAGATCTGTTTTTAACGGTGCATAGCTGCATAGTCCACAAAAAACTATGCAATTTTATGCATCTAATTAAGAATAATTCGCCTTCAGGAAGCGTCTGTTTCTGACTAAAGGCAGTTCTAATTTCTCAAATAATTTTAATTTGAACGCAATATCTACTCCCAATGGAGGATGTGCGGGTGAAATAATAGATAGTTCAGATATTGGAATTAGTTTTTTGAATCAACTTTAATTTTTGTCACGGCCTCACTATTTGGGAGGATAGGCAGGCTGACAACTTTTGGAGCCGGGTTATGGATTATCGGGAAGCTGGGGTAGATGTTGAGGCGGGCCGGGCGTTTGTCGATAAGATTCGCGGCATGGTGAACGGGACGCGTCGCCCAGAGGTATTGGGTGGCTTGGGTGGTTTTGGTGGCTGCTTTGAGCTGCCGAGCGGGTATCAACGTCCGGTTTTGGTCTCGGGAACCGACGGGGTGGGGACAAAGCTGAAGCTGGCTCAGGCGTTGGATCGTCACGATACGGTGGGGATTGATTTGGTGGCGATGTGCGTGAATGATGTGCTGACGATTGGCGCGGAGCCGCTGTTCTTTTTAGATTATTTGGCGACGGGGAAGCTGGCACCGGAGCAGTTGGCGCAGGTGGTTGAGGGGGTGGCAAGTGGCTGTAAGACCTCGGGCTGCTCGCTTTTGGGGGGCGAGACGGCGGAGATGCCAGGATTCTACGGGCCGGGAGAGTACGACTTGGCCGGTTTTTGCGTGGGGATTGTGGAGAAAGCGCAGATGCTAGATGGCTCGAAGGTGCGGGTGGGCGATCGCATTATCGGACTGGCGAGTAGCGGCGTGCACAGCAATGGCTTTAGCCTCGTGCGCAAGATTATGGCGGATGCGAAGCGGGAGGCAAAAGAAGCCGGACGGGCCGCTGGCTATAGTTGGGCGGAAAAGCCGCCTGGTTTAGACGGTCAGTCTTTGGGCGAAGTGCTGCTAACGCCGACCCAGCTGTACGTGAAGCCGGTGCTGGCGGCGTTGAAGTCCGATTTGGAGATTCGTGGGATGGCGCATGTGACGGGCGGCGGACTGCCTGAGAATTTGCCGCGCTGTTTGGCTGAAGGGCAGGCAATTCGGCTGAATGCGCAGAGCTGGCCAGTGCTGCCGGTGTTTGAATGGTTGCGCTCGGCGGGGGAAGTGGCGCTGCCGGATATGTTCAATACCTTTAATATGGGTATTGGCTTCGCGGTAATGGTGCCTGCTGATCAGGTTGAAGCTGGGCGATCGCTTTTTGAACAGGAAGGCATTGCCGCTTATGAGATTGGTGAAGTGGTGGCCGGGAACGGCGAACTGTGGGGCCTCCCGACTGAGTGACTAAGATAGAAGCAACTGAGCGAAAAGTGACTGAGTGAAAAGATAGGGGAGCCGTTAAGCGGGCGTGTGCTTTTTTAGCGGCTGAGTAATCTGGAAAAAACGTCTATATATATAAGAGGGTTTTACATTGACTGTGAATCAAGGAAATAGTCAGCCGGTAATCATTGCGGCGATCGCGACCGTAGTGGCAATCATTCTGGCTAGCAGCTTCGTGATTATCAATCCAGGGCAAGCCGGTGTCCTTAGCGTGTTGGGAAAAGCGCAGAATGGCGTTTTGCTAGAGGGGATTCATCTGAAGCCGCCGTTTGTGTCTTTTGTGGACGTGTACGACATTACGGTGCAGAAGTTTGAGGTGCCCGCCGAAAGTTCGACTAAAGACCTGCAGGATCTGAAAGCTCGGTTTGCGATTAACTTTCGCTTGGATCCGCTTCAGATGGTAGATATTCGCCGAAAGCAGGGGTCTTTATCTAATATTGTGTCGAAGATTATTGCGCCGCAAACTCAGGAGTCGTTTAAGGTGGCAGCGGCTCGGCGGACGGTTGAGCAGGCAATTACTCAGCGAGCGCTGCTGAAAGATGACTTTGATGAAGCGCTAGCGCTGCGACTGGAAAAGTACGGAATTGACGTGCTCGATACCAGTGTAATTGACCTGACATTCTCTCCGGAGTTCTCGCGGGCGGTAGAGGAAAAGCAAATTGCTGAGCAGCGAGCGCAGCGGGCTGTGTATGTGGCGCAAGAAGCTGAGCAAGAGGCGCAGGCTGAAGTTAACCGAGCAAAAGGTAGAGCCGAGTCGCAGCGACTGATTGCTGAAACGCTGAAGGCGCAGGGCGGAACTCTGGTGCTGCAAAAAGAAGCCATTGAAGCTTGGAGAGCAGGGGGGGCGCAGATGCCTCGCGTATTAGTAACGAGTGGTAGCGACGGCGGCGGTGTCCCGTTTATTTTTAACTTGGACAAAGGCGATCAGTAAGTATCGGCAGTAAGCCTGAGTTCTGATTAAAAAAGCCCTGTGTTTAATATGCTAAACACAGGGCTTTTTTTGGTTACGCTTCGCCCTTTCCTTTGGTGACTTCTCTCGCCATATTGCGATAGTCATCAGGATCGCTATCGCCAGGGCTGTCGATATCGTCTATCTTGCCGGCTTCTTTGCTTCGGCCAGCTTTGCCTGTAGAGCTGCCGCTGCCTGCTGTGCCTTCGGCGCTTACTTTGCGACTTACCGGATTAGAGTCGCTAGATTGAGTGCCGGAGCCGCCGCTATTTTTTTGGGCTTCTTCGTACTCTGCGTCGAAGTTGGTTTTGGCCATGTCTCCGCTGGCCTTGTTTTTGGTGTCTTCGTCTGTGCTGTTCAAGTCCTCAGTGAGCTGCTGTGATTCTTGAGGGATGTTGTTTGGATCTGCCATATTTGGATTCCTGTTTACTTTTTTACTTCCTCAGCTTATGGATCGGTGAAAGTCGAGGTCATATACCCGTTGGTGGAAATTTCGCCGCGCTCAGCTGCATTTGTGAATAGATATTCAGACTGCTGAGACGGCCAAGGATAGGGCTGAGCGCTAGACTGAATATAGAGTTTAAGAAATGTAACGAGCGATGGATAATACGGCGCAAAAAGTAGTGGTTGTGGGCGCTGGTATTGGCGGGTTGACGGCTGCGGCGTTGCTAGCTCACCGTGGCTATCGGGTAAAAGTGTTTGATCAGGCGATTGTGCCGGGGGGCTGCGCGTCTACGTTTAGGCGGCGAGGCTTTACGTTTGACGTTGGGGCAACGCAGGTGGCAGGGCTAGAACCGGGTGGAATTCACCGGCAGATATTTGAAGAATTAGGGATTGAGCTGCCGCAAGCGAGTGAGTGCGATCCGGCCTGTGCGGTGTTTTTGCCGGGAGAACGTGAGCCGATTAATGTGTGGCGCGACCCGGTGAAGTGGAAAGTAGAGCGTGAGCGGCAGTTTCCGGGGAGTGCGCCTTTTTGGAACTTTATGCAGTCGATGTTTGACTATAGCTGGCGGTTTCAGCAGCGCGATCCGGTGTTGCCGCCGCGCAGTCTTTGGGATGTTTGGCAGCTAGCGATCGCTCTTCGACCCGACACGCTGCTGACGGTGCCGTTTACTTTCTCGACGGTAGGAGATATTTTGCGGGGTTACGATCTCTATAAGAATCGGCGGCTGCGAACGTTTTTGGATATGCAGCTAAAGCTTTATTCGCAGACAACAGCGGATAAGACGGCGGTGCTGTATGCGGCAACTGCCTTGGGCATGTCGCAGGCTCCTCATGGGCTGTCTCACCTGGAAGGAAGTATGCAGGTTTTGAGCGATCGCCTGGTAGCCTCTTTAGAAAAAGATGGAGGGGAGCTGCATATGCGGCACCGGGTAAGCGCCATTCGTATTGAGAAGGGTCGGCCTACGCGAGTGAGCGTGACGCCCTTAAAAGGAAAGTCTCAGGCAGGGGAGTCTTGGGAAGAAGCTTGTGACCAAGTTGTTGCAAATGTAACGGTACAAAATCTTGTTCGACTAGCTGGCGATCGCAAGATGAAAGGGTACGAGCAGCGGGTGGGAAAGCTGCCGCCTTCTTCAGGTGCATTTGTTATTTATATGGGCGTGGAACAAGCTGCGGTGCCAGAAAACTGCCCGCCTCATTTACAGTTTATGTACGACTACGATGGGCCAATTGCAGAGAATAATTCTCTTTTTGTTTCGGTTAGTCGTGCGGGCGATGGCCGTGCCCCTAGCGGAAAGCTGACAATTATTGCGTCTTCTTTTACAGCAGTACAGCCCTGGTATGACTGCGATGAAGAGGGGTATAAAAAGATGAAAGAACGCTACACTCAAGCGGCCTTCTCTCGGCTAAAAGACTATTTCGACTTACGCTCTGATTATGTTGTTCATGTAGAAGCGGCAACGCCAAGAAGCTTTGAAACATTTACCGGGCGTGAACAGGGTATTGTCGGCGGCATTGGGCAAAGTGTGCCAACCTTTGGCCCTTTTGGATTTGCGACTAGAACGCCAGTTAAGAATTTGTGGCTAGTGGGTGATAGCACCCATCCGGGTGAGGGCACTGCTGGCGTCAGCTATTCAGCAATGACAGCGGTGCGACAGATTGAAGCGGGTCGAAGATAGGGTCTTTGAAGCTAGTTTTTTATCTCGAACCGATGTTAGCTAGGATAACAACCTTGTTTTAACGTTGGTGCAACAATGCCCTGTTTACCTAGTAATGCCTGTTTTGAAGGTTATTACGTAGCGTAAAATATGCCATTTCTCTGGTTGAACGCCTGCTTTGAGAATTTAGATATTTGAGTATGACTATGTATTGGTAACCTCCAAGCCCCTTAGTGGAATTTCTTCTGTAGTTATGGATGGCTCTACGCTAGGCGTTGTGACTGGCAAGAGATCTAGCTCTTGAATCTGCGGAATATCCCAGGCGAGTCCTACTGATTGAAGCCCTTTGATGAGCCACCAGCCCGGATCGAGCTGCGATTGCTGTTCAAATCTAGCGTCGCTATTGGCGTTTTGATGGTTGTTCTGCCAGCTTCCGCTCATGGGGAGTAGGCTAAGCACCGGAGTATTGCCGCGCTGAATGGCAATGCCTTTGGCCTGGCGCGATCGCCGGTTGACCCGACAAGAGAGATAATCTGTGAGCCAAATGAGCGTGGCACAGAGGCTAATGCGAACATAGATGCCCCAAAAGATCCAGCTCCAGCCGCCGCAGTAATAGAACGCGATCGCTAACGGGAGCTGTTGAAACATCCAGGTTTGTTCTAACCATGGGTAGAACTTGTTGTGGGTGAGGCGTGGCTCGTACTGGACAATCGGGGGATAGTGAAGTTGAAAGTCGCAGTGCATGGTCCACAGCCAGTCGGTGAGGGGGTTGCGACGGCTGGTGAAGTAGTCGTGGCAGCGGGGCTGTGCCTGCGCCCATTCGCGAATATCGTGTTTTTCGATCAGGGTGAAGGGGCCACCGATACCGACGAGTACGCCCATATAGACTAGCGCCGCTTCTACCTGGGCATGGCATTGAAAACTGTTGTGAATGAGGCGGCGGTGGATGCCGACGGAGTAGCCTGCACAAAGGGCGATCGCACTCGTGAACAGGCAAAGTGCTAGGGCGTCCCACTGGAAAGTAGCGTAGCCGCCGAGCAAGGCTCCTCCGTACATGAGGGTGAACCAAAGCGATCGCGCGGGTGCCCAGTATACTTTCCCAAAAATGGGCGTAGAGCGTCCACAGTTGGTGTTTATTCGGCTGAGATGAAGATTATTCGGCTGGCGCTCAGCTTCAGAGCAGGGCCTAATTCCTGGCTTGGGACTGCTCATGAGGGCTACTTAAAATGACGTTGAACGCCTAACATTTGCGGTCTTTAACTAGCAAATTTTTGCTTTTTCATACTATGTCGATTTTTGCCTGGCGGCGGAATAACCTTAAGGAATGTTTTAAGAGATTTGTCCGGATAAATAGATAAATAGCTGAGCGGCTGTATGGGCTGAGGCGATTGCGGAATGCTTGGGTAGATTTTGTAGACTATAGATTTTGTAGACTGTGGAGATAGCGTTTGTGTACAAGGCATATGGCAGTGGAGTCTGATGGGGTAGCGTCGAGTCAGTTTCAGGAGGCGCTGATACTGATTGAGTTAGCACGGCCTTTTGAGGCGCTGCCGCTGCTAGGAGAGGTGATTTTGTCGCAGCCTGATTTTGCGGAGGCTTACGTGCGGCGGGCGCAACTGCGGCGGCGACTGAATGATTTGGAAGGGGCGATCGCAGACTATGCAAAGGCGATTAAACTGGCTCCGACGGTGGAGCTGTATTTGGCTCGGGCTTTGGTGTGGTTGGGCTTGGGTAAAGCAGAGGGCGCAGTAGGGGATGCTCGAAGGGCGATCGCGCTAGAGGCTGGTTTGGCGGGTGGGCATCGGCTTTTGGGGAAGGCGCTGGGTTTATTAGGTGACGGGGAGGGGGCGATCGCGGCTTATAAACAGGCGGCTCGCTGCTATATTGACGCGAAGGATAAGGAGAATGCGACGCTTTGTTTGGGTCGGATTGAAGCGTTGCGATCGCTCCCGCCACTGTCGGCAGCGCAGCAGCAGGCAATCGACGGTTACGGTAAGGATTTAATCGCGCAGAATATGCAGACTGTGGCAACGCAGACTGTGGCAACGCCAGAAGCTTTTTCGAAATCGCTGTGGCTAGATGACAAGTGGGCGGAGCATCAGCAAGCGGTGGAAGCGGTGCGGACGTTGCGCGATCAGCAAACAACAACTGCTGATCGAAAATCTGAATCTTCTGTTCTAATTAAATCGTTTGAGCGTCATCTGCCGGTTGTTGAAGCGTTGTTTGATGGGATAACAACTTTTGACATGGTAATTGATCGCAATGCACCGCACTCAATTATTACGCAGCAGATGGCGCAGCAGTTGAATTTGGAGCTGGTGAGTTATCAGTACGTTTATTTGGCTGATGGGGTACCGATGGAATTGCCAGTTGCTCGATTGCGCTCTGTGGCAATAGGGGAAACTGTGATTACGGATGTGGATGTGGCCGTTGCGCCAGATACGCAAACTGCGCTGCTAGGCAAGAATTGTTTTGGCTCTTTGAGCGTGAGAATTAGCGGTAATAAGATAACATTTGGTCGCTAACGGGCACCGACTGAAGAAAGAACAACAGAGATGGTAAATACTCCACAAGACTCTGTGATCGCTGTGCGGGGCTGTAAATGGTGGATAATGACGAGTGTTGTTATGCGTAGAATAAATACGATGCCACTCCCTGATAATTTGACGACTCTTGACGGTGAACCGCTTTCGGCAGATGCGACTAAAGGCAAGGTTGTTTTGTTTGTAAATGTGGCCAGCCAGTGTGGGTTGACGCCTCAGTATGACGGATTGGTGGCGTTGGAGAAGGCATATGGCGATCGCGGCTTAACGATTGTGGGCGTTCCTTGCAATCAGTTTGGCAATCAGGAGCCGGGTAGCCCGGATCAGATTAAGGACTTTACGAAGTCTAGGTACGATGTGAATTTTCCCTTACTCGAAAAGCAAGACGTTAATGGCGCTAATCGGAGTCCGCTGTATCAGTTTTTGGTGGGTGATGGGCCAGATATCGACTGGAACTTTGGTAAGTTTTTGGTCGGCCGCGATGGGACGACGGTTGAGCGGTTTGGCCCTCAGACTGCGCCGGATGATGCTGGGCTGAAGGCGGCGATTGAGAAAGCTTTAGGCTGAAAAACGGTAGGCTAAAAAAACGGTAGGCTAAAAAACGGTCATTGCCGTTTGGCTCTTGTAACAATACAGCCTTGTAACAATACAGCTCGAAACCTAAAGAAAGAAAACAACGTGTAACGGTTGGGCTTGATGCCTCATATCTTGAAATAGAGTGACCTGCTACTTGCACGCTGAGACGATTCGCTCGTATCACGGTTGTCAAATGCTTTGAAGTGCTGGAGCCATAAGGTGATGTCATCTATTCCTACAGTGGACAAATCTGTTGCGATGCCGGCTTCTCTTTGGCGAGTGATCTCAGATACAGATCCGCTGGTTTTTGCTGGCCAAACGCGGCTGGCTACGGCGATCGCTCAACTGCGCGATCGCCCCACAGCAGGGTGCGTTTTGTCTGTGTATCGGCAAAAGGTGGTGGGCATTGCTACTCGGCAAGACTTGATGGTTGCTTTGGCTCAGAATCCTGACTGGGCTAGTATGCGGCTTTCAGAAGTGGTGAGTCGCCCGGCGATCACCGTGACCGGCTCGGCGGTGCGTGAAATTGCGCCGATTGTCGATTTATTAGAGCGGTATCAAATTAGCTATTTGCCGGTCGTGGACGAGCGCAAGCAGTTGTTGGGGGTCATCGATCGGCCTCGTTTGCTGCGAGCGTTGCAGGCGGAGGAAAATAATCTGCCAGATCCGGCTCGCCGCGCTCGCCTCTTTTCTGATATTACGCTGAAAATTCGGCAGTCTTTGCAGCTTAAAGAGATTTTGCAGACGACGGTTGATGAAGTGCAGCAGCTGCTCGAAGCGGATCGCGTTTTGATTTATCAGGTTTTGCCTGACAGCACCGGTAAGGTGATTAGCGAAGCGGTGGTGTCTCCTTTTCCATCTATTTTGGAGATGTCTTTTCCAGAGGAAGTGTTTCCAGAGGAATATCAAACGCTTTATGCCGAAGGGCGAGTCCGCGCGGTGGCGGATGTTCGCGATCCGAAGGCTAATTTGTCTGATTGTTTGGTGGAGTTTATTGAGCAGTGGTGTATCAAATCTAAGCTGATCGTGCCGATTGTTCATTTAGGGGAGCCACCGACTGAGGCCGTAGGGGAGACGGTGCCGGTTCGTCAGCATTTATGGGGATTGTTGATTGCTCATCAGTGTAGTCGTTTGCGTGAGTGGTCGGCCTTTGAGCTAGATTTGATGCAGCAACTGGCGAGCCAGATTAGTCTGGCGCTCTCCCAAGGACATTTGATGGAGTACCTAGAAGAGCGCGTTAAGCTGCGGACGGCTGAGCTGACTGAGGCAAATCGTTTTCTACAGCAGGAGATTTGCGATCGCCAACAGGTCGATAATGCGCTGCGTCAGAGTGAGTCGCAGCTGCGGTTGATGACGAATAACCTGCCGGTGCTGATTGCCTATGTGGATCGGCAGCAGCGCTACCAATTTAACAATCAAATCTACGAGGATTGGTTGGGATTTTCGCCTACCGAGATTCATCAAAGAAAAATGCAGCAGGTGATGGGTGAGGCTGACTACCAGCGTATGCGGCCCTACATTGAAGCGGCGCTGGCGGGCGAGCAGGTGAGTTACGAAAGTGAGCTAACGTTTAAAGATGGACGCGATCGCTCTGTAAGCGTGACCTATATTCCGCATCGAGAGGCTGCTGATGACTCGAAGCGGGCTGGGCGAAAGCGCGGCGCTGATGAGGTTAAAGGATTTTTTGCGCTGACGACAGATATTAGCGATCGCAAAGCGATTGAACGGATGAAGGACGAATTTATTGCGGTTGTGAGCCACGAACTGCGCACCCCGCTAACGTCTATTCATACCTCTTTGAAGCTGTTGGCAACCGGGCTGCTAGGCGACTTGCAAGCAGAAGGGCAAGAGATGCTGACGGTGGCTGATGAAAATACCGATCGGCTTGTCCGGCTGGTCAATAATGTATTGGACCTGCAGCGGATTGAGTCTGGTGAGGTCACGATAGATGCCTGCGATTGCGATACGCGCGAGCTGATAGAACAGGCGGCTGAAATGCTTCAGGGGATGGCTCAGCAGCACGATATTAAGATTACTACGCAGGCAGAGCCGCTTTTAATCCGAGCCGATCCGGACTACATGATGCAAACGCTCACGAACCTTTTAGGAAACGCGATTAAGTTTTCGGCCCCAGGTAAAAAGGTTCACCTGAGCGTTGAATCAGTGGCGGGTTCTGCTTCTAAGGTGTCTGCTAAGGCACCCTCGGCTGCTCTTTTTTGCGTACGAGATGAAGGTCAAGGAATTCCTGCTGACAAGCTTCACAGTATTTTTGAACGATTTCAACAAGTTGACTCTTCTGATTCTCGGAAGAAGGGCGGAACTGGATTAGGACTGACTATCTGTCGCAAAATTGTCGAACAGCATGGCGGTAAAGTTTGGGCAGAAAGCCAGCTGGGTCAGGGTAGCCAGTTTTATTTTACGGTGCCGCTCTCTACTGTTGTCTCACTTCCTGTTGTTCGCGCTCACTAAATATTATGCTGCCACCTAGACGCATTTTAATTGTTGATGATGAAGAGTCGATTCAAAAGGTCGTGAGACTCAGCTTGAAAATGGAGGCTAGTTGGGAGAGTATGACGGCTTCTTCTGGCGTGGAAGGGATTTATCAGGCAGAAATTGGCCAGCCAGATGCTATTTTGCTGGATGTCATGATGCCGGATATGGATGGGGTTGAGACGTTTTCTGCGCTCCAGAGTAACCCTAAAACAAAGGCGATTCCGGTGATTTTATTGACGGCAAAAACTCAGGCAGCGGAGAAACGTTTGTTTCAGCAGATGGGCGTGTTTGGGGTGATTACAAAACCGTTTAAGCCTTTGACGTTGGCGAGTACTATTTCTCAGCTGCTGAGCTGGCCTTCTTAGTTAGTTTGAGCTGGTTGACGTAGCTGGTCACTGTAACAGAGGTTGAGGAGGTTTGTATGAGAGTGTTACTCGTTGATGATGATAATGCGCTGGCAACGCTGCTGGCGTCGCAGCTAACGAATAACAACTATATTGTGGATTGCGTTGCAGATGGTGAAACCGGCTGGGCCTACGCTTCTACGTTTGAATACGATCTGGTTGTTTTAGACTGGATGCTGCCTTGCTTGGATGGCGTGCGGCTGTGTCAGCGGCTGCGAAAACAAGGGTACGACCTCCCGATTCTGCTGTTGACGGCGAAAAACAAGCAGACGGACAAGATTGAGGGGTTAGAGGCGGGTGCCGATGACTATGTGGTGAAGCCGTTTGATATGGACGAGCTGCTGGCCAGGATTCGAGTGTTGTTGAGGCGATCGCCGCATGAGGCCGAGTCGGTGTTGAGCTGGGGAGCGCTGAGTCTCGATCCGCTGAGCTGCGAGGTGCGATACGAGGGGCAGGTGGTGCCATTGACGGCAAAAGAGTATTCGCTGTTGGAGCTGTTTTTGCGTCACGACCATCAGGCTTTTAGTGCTACAACTTTGCTGAGTAAGCTGTGGTCTTCGGATGAGTTTCCGAGTGAGGCGACGGTGCGATCGCATCTTCGACGGCTGCGCCAAAAGCTTCATCAGGCCGGTGCGCCCACTGATTTTATCGAGACCATACACGGCTTGGGCTATCGGCTAAAATCGCTGGCCGTAGAATTGCCCAAAAGTGACGATACCACCGATCTAGACGAGCGTTCTGCGCGTTATTTAGATGGATTAACGCAGGCTTGGCAGGCTCACAAAGGAGAAAATCTGGCTCGCTGGCAAACGCTTTTGCAAATCGCAGAAAGGCTTAAAGCCGAAGGCTTGAGCGAACAACAGCAGGTACAGGCTGTGCAGATTGCCCACCGGCTAGCAGGCACCCTAGGCACCTTTGGCCTGATGGAAGGCTATCGGCTCTCTTTGCAAGCCGAACAGCGATTGCTTCAGTTTGACTTGCAAACGGGTAAGCCGATTTCAGTGGCTCAGTCGGCGCAGTTTTACGCCATTGTCACGGCTTTGGGCCATGCGCTCGACGAGTTGCCTAAGCTGGTTTGCCCGGTCGATGACGAGCCTGAAGCGCCAGCGGTGCTGATAGTGGATGTGAACGGCATGTCTTATATTCAGCAGCTAATGGCGATCTCGGTGGCGCAAGGGTTAGCGCCGACTATTGTGGCTTCAGTTGAGGCGGCGGCAAAAGTGCTATCGCTAGAGATTCCTTTTCAAACTGCACCGGAACTGCTCGCGCCGCCACCGAGTCTGGTGCTGATCAATTTAGCTGCTGGCGAGATGGATGCTGTGCTAGATGTGCCTATATTGCAAAAGTTGTTGCACTTTATTGAAAGGCTGGCGCAGCGGTGGCCGCATTTGCCCATTATGATAATTACGCCTCAAGCCGATTTTGGGAATCGCTTGGATTTGATTCGACGGGGTGGTGTGCTAGTGCTGGAGTACCCAGTTGCGCCTGCGGCGGTGTTAGCGGCGATGAGCCAAATGCTGGATATGGATGCTCGGCTTAGCAAGATTATGATTGTGGATGACGACGCTCATTGCTTAAAGCGAATCGTACAGCTTTTGCATCCTTGGAATTTTGAGATTACGCCGTTGACGAATCCGCAGCGGTTTTGGATGTTGTTTAATCAGGTGCGACCTGATCTGGTGATGTTTGACGTTGAGATGCCGCATATTAATGGGTTTGAGCTGGCTCGGGTATTGCGCAGCCACGCCCGTTGGCAGCATTTGCCAATTGTGTTTTTGAGCGTGCATGACGATCGCTTGAACGAAGAGACAGCTTTTGCTCTGGGCGCAGATGACTACATTATTAAACCTGTGCAGGGTAGGGCTTTGGCCACTCGGCTATTGAACCATCTTAAGCGAGCGGCTAATGATAATCGGCGGCTGGCTTGAGGTGGAATCTTCTACTGTTAAGCGTTCTCTTATTTTCCATACAGCTTATTTCCCAGATAGCTTTTACCGATTGCACAAAGTCTGCACGGTAGATCAGGCAAGGTAATGGGTGAATAAAGCCCCCCAACCTTGGAGAACTTCATGGTTCAATCTTCTTACAGAGTGCTGCGGAATACGGCGCTATCTGAAAAGCCACCGCAAAAGCAACAAAATCCTGCGATCGCACAATTAGCCGCTACGATTGAAAGCATTTGGCACAAGCAGCTGATGTTGTTTCCTTACGAAACGCCCGCTGACTTAGGCTACGTTGAAGGGAGTCTAGAAGGCGAGCAGCTCACGATTCAAAACCGCTGCTACCAAACGCTGCAATTTCGAAAGCTGCATTTAGAACTTGCTAAGGTGGGCGATACGCTCGATATTCTACACTGCGTGATGTTTCCGCATCCTTGTTTTAATCTGCCTATTTTTGGCGTGGATATTGTGGCTGCGAAAGGAACGATTACAGCCGCGATTGTCGATTTGTCTCCTGTGTCTGCCGATGGTTCGCTTCCCGCTGACTATTGCCAAGCGCTGTCGTCGTTGCCTGCTGCTGAGTTTGCTAGCCCTAGAGAGCTGCCTAAGTGGGGAGGCATTTTCTCTGATTGCTGCGTGTTTGTCCGGCCAGAAACGCCGGAGGAGTGCGATCGCTTTCTAAATCAAGCGACGCAGTACTTGTCGCTGCATGTGCGCTTGGCTTGCGAGGCAGCCCAGGTGAACGATAAGGCAGCTAGGGCAACGATTTTGGCTGGGCAGAAACGCTACTGCCAGCAGCAGCAGCAGAATGATAAAACCCGCCGAATCTTAGAACGCGCTTTTGATAAGCAATGGGCGCAGCGTTATCTAGAAACTATGCTGTTTGACTGCGCTGAGGACGGCTTGGTTGAATGCGACTGACCATGTGCGCCTGACCGTGTGCGCCTGACCGGATATGTAACGAATTGAAACGACGTTAGCTGGTTAGAGAGCCGAAAAAACTCACTTATATGAGTGGTTTTGAACGCTTTGTAACTAGTCTGTAACCAGTTAGATACAAAGCTGTGCACAAAAACTGCACAAGCAAATTGATTAACTTAATTTGTTGGTTCAACCCGCTATTAATCCTTTGGTTTAGGCCGTTGGAGATATCTCTTTTAGCTGGCTGAACATCTGAGTTTTAAAAGTAGGAGAGTAATCCCACATGCATGACGTTTTTACAAAAGTGATTTCACAGGCTGATTCGCGCGGCGAATATATCAACAGCGACAAGATTGAGGCTTTGACCCAGCTGGTTGCCGATGGTAACAAGCGAATTGATACGGTAAATCGAATTACTAGTAACTCTTCTGAGATTCTGGCGAGTGCGGCGCGATCGCTGTTTGCCGAACAGCCTCAGCTCATTGCCCCAGGGGGAAATGCCTATACCTCTCGTCGGATGGCCGCTTGCCTGCGGGATATGGAAATTATCTTACGCTACGTGACCTACGCCATCTTTACCGGCGATGGTAGCGTTTTAGACGATCGCTGCTTGAATGGTTTGCGCGAAACGTACACGGCGCTGGGTGTTCCGGGTGGATCGGTAGCGGCAGGCGTGGACAAGATGAAGACGGCGGCCCTAGCGATCGCAAACGACCAAGATGGCATTACAAAGGGCGACTGTAGCTCTTTAATGTCTGAGTTGGGTGGCTATTTTGATAAAGCCGCTGCTGCGGTTGGCTAAGCCTTGTTCCTTTTTTAACTGCTCAATTTTTATACCCTTTTTGCAAGAGAGATTCCAACATGAAAACTCCCATGACTGAAGCCGTTGCAGCGGCTGATTCCCAAAGCCGTTTCTTAAGCAGCTCGGAACTACAGGTCGCGTTTGGCCGGTTTCGTCAGGCTCAAGCTGGTCTATCGGCGGCTCAATCACTCGCTCAGAATGCAGAGAGCTTAGTGGATGGCGCGGCTCAAGCCGTTTATCAAAAGTTTCCATACACGACTAAAATGGAAGGCAACAACTACGCTTCTACCGCTCGGGGCAAAGAGAAATGCGCCCGAGACATTGGCTACTACCTGCGGATGGTGACGTATTGTTTAATCGCGGGCGGTACTGGCCCCATGGATGAGTACCTAATTTCGGGGATTAGAGAGATTAATACTACGTTTGATTTGTCTCCTAGCTGGTATATAGAGGCGCTGAAGCATATCAAGGCGAACCACGGTCTAAGTGGTGATTCGGCGACCGAAGCTAATTCCTACTTTGATTACGCAATCAATACGCTGAGCTAACGTTTTTGTGGCCCTAGCCCGTTCTCTCTTTTTTAGCTAGGACGGGCGATCGCGATTCCCTTAAGTGCGTATCTATTTTAGATCGAATGAAAAGGGCATCGGCATCTAAAGCCTGTTCTAAATTCTGATTTAAAGGAGACTCATAATATGACGAGCGAAACTTCTGCAAGGCTCTTGGGGTTTGAACCCTTGGCTCAGAGCCAGCCTACCGAGCTGCGTCCCTATGCTTCTAGGGATGATATTGATGATGTGATTCGAGCGACCTATCGTCAGGTGTTTGGCAACGAGCATATTATGAGCGCGGAACGGTTGGTGAGCGCTGAGTCTTTGTTGCAGCAGGGGCATTCCAGGGTTTGCGACTTTGTGCGCGCATTGGCGCTGTCTGAGCTTTATAAGCAAAAGTTTTTTTACAGTACGTCTAACGTGCGTTTTATTGAGCTCAATTTTAAGCATTTTCTAGGCCGTGCGCCCTACGACGAATCGGAGATCACCGAGCATGTGAATCTCTACATTCAGCAGGGCTATGAGGCCGAAATTAGCAGCTATTTGGATTCAGCGGAGTATCAGCAGAATTTTGGCGAGCAGCTAGTCCCTTTCCACCGAGGGTTCGCAACCCAACGCGGACAAAAAACGGTGGGCTTTGGCCGAATGTTTCAGCTTTATCGGGGAGCGGCTAGTAGCGATCGCGGCCGCGTCAATCATCGCAAAGGTATTTTGACGACAGAACTTGCGCGTAATACGGCGACACCAGTAAGAGCCGCTACGCTGGGTAAGGAACTGCAGGGCGTGACCGGGGGCGATCGCGAACAACTTTACCGGGTGAAAGTTTCCCAATCAGCGAGCGGGCGCAGACCACAGATTCGCTCAGGCATTCAGGAATATTTGGTGAGTTACGAACAGCTTTCGCCAACGCTACAGCGACTGAACAAACGCGGCTGTCGCATTGTCAACGTTTCGCCTGCATAGGCTTTTGATAGTTTCGTGACTGGCCAATTTTTATTAACCCGTTTACCTTACTTTGGAGGAAGATTTGTGGCTATTACAACCGCGTCGGCCCGACTTGGCACCGCTCCTTTTACCGATCAATCGCCGGTAGAGATGCGATCTAATGCTTCTAATAGCGATGTGCAAGGAATAATTTCTGCGGCTTATCGGCAGGTCTTGGGCAACGACTATCTGATGCTCTCGGAGCGCCTAGTTACGTTAGAGTCTTTGTTGACTAGCGGAGCGTTAACGGTAAGAGAGTTTGTGCGGGCGATCGCCCAGTCTGAGCTGTATAAAAACAAGTTTTTGTACCCTAATTTTCAAACCCGCGTGATTGAGCTAAACATCAAACATTTGCTAGGTCGCGCTCCCTACGATGAATCTGAAGTGATCGATCATCTCGATCGCTACCAGAATGAAGGCTTTGCCGCCGATATTGATTCCTATATCGATTCGCAAGAGTATGAGACTAATTTTGGAGATAACACGGTGCCTTACTGCCGGGGCTTTAGCACCCAGGTAGGGCAAAAAATGGCTGGTTTTCCGCGGATGTTTAGCCTGTATCGCGGGTATGCCAACAGCGATCGCGCTCAGATAGCCGGAAGTGCATCCCGTCTTGCTGGAGATTTGGCTCAAGGTCGCGTTTCGGCGGTTGTCCCCCCTTCTTCAAGCGAGAACAACAACGGTTGGGCCTATCGTCCAGCGAGAGGATCTACCGCGCCCAATCGCGCTTTTGCGAGACCCGGCTCGACGACAGAGCGAGGCAGCTTATACCGCATCGAAATTGCGGGACAGCGTCGCCCAGGCTATCCCAGTATTCGTCGTAGCAATCGGGTGCTGGTGGTTGCTTACGAGGCGCTCAATGAGACTTTAAGGCAAATAAATAAAAGCGGCGCTCGCGTATCTAGCGTTAGCAAAGCGTAGATCATCTCCGCTTTTGTTTGTTTGTAGATTGCTTGTTTGGTTCTGTTCATTTCACGCTAGGTCATTATTATGTTAGGACAATGCGCTCCGAGTGCTGCTTCTAGTACAGACAGCCGAATATTTGTTTATGAGGTGAGTGGTTTGGGCCAAAATGCGATGGTCGGCTCGCCTATTCGCAGCAGTCAAAATCAGAGCTTTCAGGTGTCTTTTAACCGGATGAGCGAAGAAATGCGCCGAATCACGCTTCTAGGCGGAGAGATTGTCAATATTTCTTTGCTAAATGCCAACAATGCGGTTTCTCAGGCTGGCTCCTCTACAGAAGATGACAGCCCTGAAGTTGCAAACTCCTCTGCTGAGTAATCAGCAGTACTCCAAGAGCGTTACTTTTGTAGTGGCACTCGACAACAGTTAACCACCTACTTTGGCTGCATTTTGAATGCTCTAAGGTAGGTTTTTTAATGGGGATGCGTTTGTTGATCCATACACTTATCTATGCGCTGTCTAGCGACTGACTACTTGAGCGTATTCTCGCTACAGTAGTGGGGCTATCTATCGCGGCAGATTTTGCCTGGACTCCATGCAATCGACGGTTCCTGTCAAAAAGGACTTAATACTGGTGGGCGGTGGCCATAGCCACGCGCTGGTGCTGCGTAAAATGGGCATGAACCCCTGGCCTGCGGATGTGCGGATTACGCTGGTGACCAATTTGGCTGATACGCCTTATTCGGGCATGTTGCCTTGCCATATTTCGGGGCTGTACGATTTTGATACGGCACATATCGATCTGCGACCGCTAACGCGCTTTGCGAACTGTCGGCTGATTATGGATGAGATGGTGGGATTAGATGTTGAAAGACCAGCAAATTCTCTGTCGCAATCATCCGCCTTTGGCTTACGACGTGCTTTCTATCGATGTGGGCAGTACGCCTGCTAAGTCGAAGGTTTTGGGCGCGGCGGAGTATGCAGTTCCGGCTAAGCCTGTGCCTGATTTGCTGCGGGCCTGGGATGGCTACTTGAATGAGACGGCTAGGAAGCTAGAGAACAATAGCGAGACTGTCGCTACGATTGGCATTGTGGGCGGCGGCGTGGGCGGTGTGGAAATGGCTTTTGCCATGCAGATACGGCTTCAGAAGTTGATGAGATCTGTGGGTAAAACGGAGCAGCAGGCGAAGCGGCAGGTGGCTGTTCATATTTTTCAGCGGGGTGAGCATTTGGCAAAAGGGCGAAATCGCTGGACGCAAAAAATGGTGGAGCGCTTTTGCAAAGAGAAACAGATTTATGCGCATACCGATCAGACGGTTTGTGAGGTGAGTGCTGATGCGGTTCGCTGTGAGTCTGGTTTGGTGGTGAAGTGCGATCGCATTTTTTGGGTCACTAATGCGTCTGCGCCGCCCTGGCTGAAAGAAACTGATTTGACGCTAACTGACAGCGGCTTTTTGGCGGTAGAAGATACGCTGCAAACTTGTTCTTATCCGAATATTTTTGCGGCGGGTGATGTGGCAACCATGGTGAACCATCATCGGCCCAAGGCGGGGGTGTTTGCGGTGCGGCAGGGGCCGCCGCTGTACGAAAATTTGAAGCGCTACGTGATGGAACAGCCGCTAAAGCCGTTTGCGCCGCAGCGGCGGTATCTCAATATTATTGATACGGATACTGAACGGGCGATCGCATCTTGGGGGCCGTTTGCTGTTCATGCTAAGTGGTGTCGAAATTGGAAAGACCGCATCGATCGGAAGTTTATGGGGTTGTTTTCGGATTTCCCAGAGATGGATAGGGGGCGATCTGCTGAGCGCAGTTTTTTAATGGCAAACCAGACTGCTGATGATGTGTCACTGATGCACTGCTCTGGCTGTGGCTCTAAGGTCGGTAATCAGGTGCTGAGCCGGGCGCTAGCGCGAGTGCGAGCTGAGGCGCCAAGTGATGCTGACTGGCCGGGGCGCGATCGCATTCATACTGGCCTAGAGGCTCCTGATGATGCGGCGATTGTTCAAGTTCCGGCGGGTAAGCTGGCGGTGCATACGGTCGATCAATTTAGCGCGTTGGTAGACGATCCCTATGTGTTTGGACAAATTTGTGTGAATCACTGTTTGAGCGATTTGTTTGCGATGGGGGCAACTAGCCACAGCGCGCTGGCGATCGCGACGATTCCCTATGGCACGGATGCGAAACAAGAAGAGACTTTGTATCAGCTGCTTTCTGGCGCGGTGGCGGCGCTAGCAGAGTCAAAGACTTTTTTGGTGGGAGGTCATACTACCGAAGGAAGAGATCTTTCTTTGGGGTTTGCCTGTAATGGCTGGATTGATCCTGAGCAGGTTTGGCGAAAGAACAATTTGGTGCCGGGGCAGGCGCTGATTTTGACTAAGGCGCTGGGGACGGGGGCTTTGTTTGCGGCGGATATGCAGCGCGGTGCAAAGGGCCGGTGGATTGAAGGGGCGATCGCTTCGATGCTGCTATCTAACCGGGCGGCGGCGGACTGTTTGAAGGCGTATGGGGCGACGGCCTGTACAGATGTGACCGGGTTTGGGTTGGCGGGCCATCTGCTGGAGATGCTGGGAGGCAAGGAACATCCTGTTGAGGTGGAACTAGATCTGGGCAGTATTTCTCTTCTTTCTGGTATAGAAGAGGTTTTAGAGAGCGGGTTTGTGAGTTCTTTATACGAGAGAAATCGGCAAAATGCGATTAAGTGCGATTCGGGTATCTGCTGCGATCGCGGCCCAATCTCTTTTTTCAGTTTTGTTCGATCCGCAAACTTCTGGTGGCCTTTTAGCGAGTGTTCCGGCGGCGGTAGTGCCAGACTGTTTGGCGGCGCTGCGCCGTTTAGGATATTCGCAGAGCTGTTGTATTGGCAGCGTTGTTGCCTCTTCTGGCCAGAACGCACCCGTGACAATTAACCCTTTATAATCTTGGATGAGACGCGCTCACTTATTTTCGCAAGTAGTTATTCTCGCAAGTAGTCGTTTTCGCAAGTAGGAAGCCTTTGTGTCTGTACAAGCCCCACCGGAAAATCTTGAGCAAAAGGTTTTTGCTGCTGCCGATGTTGATCTAGCTGCTAGCGGACTGTCTGTGGATGCGTTTTTAGCGGCGGCTGGCCCTATTTTAGATGTGCGCAGTCCGGGAGAGTTTGAGCAGGGCCATATACCGGGGGCGATTAGCTTTCCGCTATTTAGCAATGAAGAACGCGCTCAAGTGGGAACTTGCTATAAGCAGAAAAGCCGAGAAGATGCGGTGGAGCTGGGATTTGAGATTGCGGGGCCTAAGTTTGTTGAGTTTATTCGTAGGGCCAGAGAGCTGGCGCCGGATAAGCGGGTGCGGGTGCACTGCTGGCGAGGTGGAATGCGCAGCGGGGCGATCGCCTGGGTGCTGGATCTGGCGGGTTTTCAAACGGTGACGCTAGAAGGCGGATACAAAGCCTTTCGCCGGTGGGTGCGGCGGACAGTGGCAACGCCTAAGCCAATTATTTTGCTAGGCGGAATGACCGGGACAGCTAAGACGGATATTTTGCACGCGCTGATGCAGAAAAAAGAGCAGGTGCTTGATTTGGAGGGCCATGCAAACCATCGGGGGAGCAGCTTCGGGGCGGTTTGTTTGCCGCCGCAGCCGAGTACGGAGCAGTTTGAGAACTTGATTGCGATGGACTGGTCGCGCTTTTCGGGGGAGCGGGCGGTTTGGGTGGAGGCGGAGAGTCGCCGGGTGGGGCCTTGCCGGGTGCCGGTAGAGCTGTTTGAACAGATGGAAGTGGCGAGGGCGGTGGAGATTACTCGGCCCATTCCAGAAAGATTAGCGCTGCTGGTCGATATTTACGGCCAGGCGGATAGAGCTGAGCTGGTGGCGGCGACCGAGCGAATTCGGAAGCGGCTAGGGGGAAAGCGGACTCAAGAGGCGATCGCGCTCATTCAGTCCGGCGATTTGACGAATGCGTTTGCGATTTTGCTGACCTACTATGACAGTACCTACCGCTACGGCCTAGAGCAGCGTGAGCAGGCGGTGCCAGAAGTGGATGTTACGGGACTAAGGCCAGAGCAGGCTGCACGGAGATTGCTGAACTGGGCAGAAACCATGGCAAACCATATCAACTAAATTTGATAGAATCTCATCAATCCACTTGTTTCGATTAAGCGGCGCAAAACTTGGCGGAATTTAGGTAAGAGTAGCTGATGATTGGTTAGGATTGGTGTAAAAAAGGCAACATGTCTCCATTCCGTATGGCCCCTGTTCATGCTGCTTTCTTACCTATGTCGAGTGAGCGTTAAATTTCTGGCAACGATCAGCGTCTAACGGCTTTCTCGGGAAAACTTGCCTATATTCTTCTACATAACTTTAATCAGCTATGATTTTTACTTATTGGATTGCAGCTAGCGCAACGGCCACTCTAATTATTCGGGCTTTTCTAAAAGACAGCACGGCAAACAAGGTGAGCGTCGACGCCTGGTTTTTTATTATGGTGGCTACGCTGCTATGGCCGATTACGCTGCCGTTTATTATCAGCAGCAAGCTGCGAGCCTCTGCGGATTACCAAGCTAAGCTACAGGCCGAAAAACAAACGCTAGAGCGCGAGCAGCCTTTTTCCGCAGTTTGATCAGCGGTTGAAAATGGCAGAATTTAGGGTCATTCTACGCTCATATATTGCTGAGCTTCTAATAAGTGCTTTTGCAGCGTTGCTTTTGGCAACGGCCCAGCAAGATGTTCCCAAGGAAGGGTTCGATCGATGGGCCACTGCTCGTATACGTAAAAGTCTAGGGGTGGTAGCTTTCCCTTGAGCGCTTTGAAGGCGCGGCGGTAGCTGCCCAAGGTGTCGCCGTAGCCGCGCGTGAGTTCTAACAGATCGGCTAAGCGGCGATCGCCTCTCGAAATCAGCGCCTGAATAACTGACCAGCTATAGCTTTCGGGGCGAAAGTCGATGCCGTCCGAGCGCAGGTGCTTTTGCAAGAACTTCAGTCGCTTCTCGGCCTGTTTGGTCACGCCATACCACTGGAAAGGGGTGTGGCTTTTGGGCACAAAGGTGCTGCATCCAAGCGTGAGCTTAAGACCGGGCACTTTGCGCTTGAGTCCTTTGAGCAGGTCGGCGGTTTGAACTAAATCGGCTTCGGTTTCACCGGGAACGCCGGCCATACCGTATAGCTTTAGCGCCTTGAGTCCGCCTGCTTTAGCCTGCTGCGCGGCAACTTCAATTTCGGCAGTGTCTAGCTTTTTGTTTACGATATCGCGCACTTTTTGCGATCCGCTTTCTATGGCAATGGTCACCGATTTAGACCCGTGATCGACCAGCGTTTTCGCCAGCTTTTCGTTAACGGTGTTGGTGCGCACAGAAGACATGCTCAGCCTGACGTCGTCGTATTGGGGCTGGTTGATGTAGTCCAGCAAGGTTTCAAATTCTGGATGCTGCGTGATTGATGCGCCGAGCAGTCCGAGTCGGCGAGTGGCCTGCAATCCCTGCTCAATCGCGGGAATGAGTGAGGCCTCTATGCTGGCGGCTCGAAAAGGGAGCGTGAGGTAGCTAGCTAGGCAGAACCGACACATTTCTGGGCAGCTACGCACCACTTCTACCATGAAGATGTTTTCCCAGGCGGCTTTTTCAGTAACGACGGTGGAGGCCGACAGGACGTTGCCTCGGTAGGTCTGCTTTTGTACAGTGGCTGGAATGTCTTGATCTACTGGCGAGATAGAGGCAATTGGCCCGTCGTCGCTTTCGTAGGTGACGGCGTATAGCTCTGGAATGTAGATGCCGGGGACTTGGGCTAGGGCTTTGAGCTGCGATCGCCGATCGAGATCTCGCACCTGCTTATAGGCATCTAAAAAGTCGTACAGCAGCGTTTCGCCATCGCCTAACAAAATGACATCGAAGAAGGCGGCAAAAGGTTCGGGGTTTGCCGTTAGCACCGGGCCGCCGCCAAAGACCAATGGATGCTCATTCTGGCGCTGATGGGCTCTTATGGGGAATTTTTTGCTGTTCTAAAAGATTGAGTATGTTGACATAATCTAGCTCCCAGGAGAGAGAGAATCCCATCAGCTCGGGCTGGGTTGGCAAAGATTCGCTCACGTCTGTAAATAGACGGCTTACGTCGATGTCGTCGCGCTGTGACAGCATCGACCAAACTACCTGGTAGCCCAAGCTGGTAATGCCTACTGTGTATTCGTTGGGGAAGGCAAAGATTAGCGGAATGGCATCGTCGCTAGTGGCCGCTGGCGTAAATAGAAGTTTCTCCGCAGAGAAGACTGAATCAGACATAAAGCGCAGACAAAAATAAAGGACGACCCAATCGCGTCGCTGCGCTTAGCCTAACATTCCTGCCTGGGTGTCTACTTTGTCTTCGCCGCTATTTCCTAGATTGTCTCTGCGAGGATCTATCTGTGGAGATCGGGTAAGCGATGAATGCTGAAAACAAAAAAGCAGAGACACAAGGCCTCTGCTTTTGGTTAGCTGTAGATTAGCTATTGATTAACTCGCTATTGATTGACTAACTATTGACTATCATCTTTCGAGTATCGTCTACCGCTTTACGATTAGTCTTTCCACTTCGTAGCGACTAGCTCAGCTAGGTCGACTACGCGCTGGCTATAGCCCCACTCGTTGTCGTACCAGGCGATTACTTTAACCATATCGCCATCCATCACTAGCGTTAGCTCAGAGTCAATGGTTGCAGACTCATTGGTTTTGCGGAAGTCTACAGAGACAAGCGGCTCTTCCGTGTAGCCCAAAATTCCTTTCATCGAAGTTTGAGAAGCTTTTTTGAGCACTTCGTTAACTTCTTCGGTAATCGTGTTCTTTCTAACTTGAGCAACTAGGTCAACGATGGAAACGTTGGGCGTAGGCACTCGCAGGGCGATTCCGTTTAGCTTGCCTTCCATTTCAGGAATGACCAGCGCAACGGCTTTGGCAGCTCCGGTTGTCGTGGGTACGATGTTGACCGCAGCGGCTCTAGCTCGGCGCAGGTCGCGGTGGCTAGCATCTAGAATTCGCTGGTCGCCGGTATAGCTGTGCGTGGTCGTCATGGTGCCTTTGATGATGTCGAAGTTATCGTTGATAACTTTGACGACAGGAGCTAGGCAGTTGGTGGTACAGCTCGCGTTGCTGACGACGTTTTGCTTGTCGTGCTCGTAGTCTTGATCGTTTACGCCCATGACGTAGGTGCCTACGTGGCCGCCTTTACCTGGCGCGGTAATCAAGACCTTTTTAGCGCCCGCTTCAATGTGGCGAGAAGCGCCTTCTTCGCTGTTGAAAACGCCCGTGGACTCAATGACTAGGTCGATGCCCCAGTCTTTCCAGGGGAGGTTGCTAGGGTTACGGTCGGAGTAGCACTTGATTTTATGACCGTTGACGGTCATGGAGTCGTCATCGTAGGAGATGTCTGCGTCTAGCCGTCCTAGCAGTGAGTCGTACTTTAATAGATGAGTGTTGATGCGTGGGTCAGAAGTGTTGTTGACAGCGACCAGATCTAGGTTGCTATTTTCTCTGGTCAGCCAACACCGTAAGAAATTTCTGCCAATTCGCCCAAAACCATTGATCGCTACTCTAACCACTGCGCGTTAACCTCTTGTTCTCTAAAAAAAGATAGTATTTCAGTCTTCAATTTCGACGGTCGGGTTGTTTGCCCGGTTGTCTTGATTGGGTCTGTTTTTCGGATTCACCGAGACCCGGCCATTGTTCTTATGGCTTGCCTGTATGCTCGCTGTTTACCTGCCGGTTGCCGGGGCCGTTGACGGCTGCAACTAACGGCCAAAAGTAAGACCAAAGCAATATCTACAGGATCTATTAATCTTGACTATCATATCGCATTGGGGTCCCCCCGCTTTTATTTGCGGTGGGTTTTTATACGCAATTGTGGTCGCGCTTAGGGGGCTTGGGGTTTTAGAGTTCGCTAAAGATTCCTGGTATGATACGCCTGATTATGAATGATGTGCCAAGGCTTAAGAGGAAATTTATATGCTGAGTTCGTCAGTGGATTTCAGCGGCAGACCGTTTCACTTTATTGGGATTGGTGGAATTGGGATGTCAGCGTTGGCACATGTGTTGGCCTGCCGGGGGATACCTGTTTCTGGCTCAGATTTGAGCTTGAGTCACATTACGCGACGGTTGGAGAGTAAGGGCGCTTATATTTTTAATAAGCAACAGGCTGAGAATATTTCGTTTTTTACTACTTTGCATGGCGGTGAGGCGACTCAGCTGCCGCAGGTGGTGTGCTCTACGGCGATTAGAGAGGATAATCTGGAGTTTAGAGAAGCGAAGGCGCTTAGGCTGTCCTGTTTTTCATCGCTCTGATATTTTGGCGGGGCTGATGAATGAGCGGAAAGGGATTGCGATCGCAGGCACCCATGGCAAAACTACGACGAGCAGCATTACGGGCTATCTATTATTAAAAGCGGGCGTAGATCCGACGATTATTATTGGCGGTGAGGTGAGCGCCTGGGGCGGCAACGCCTATGAAGGGAAGAGCGAGTATGTGGTGGCCGAAGCAGATGAGTCGGACGGCTCTTTGGTGAAGCTCTCTTCCTATATCGGTGTGATTACAAATATCGAGCTGGATCATCCCGACCACTACAGTAGCCTCGATCAGATTGTGGATATTTTTGAGCAGTTTGTGGCGAAGTGCGGCACGGTGATTGGCAGCGTGGACTGTCCGACAGTGCGCGATCGAATTAAGCCTGAGATTGGATACAGCCTGGATGCTAGCTCTGGCGCAGATTATATTGCGACTAATATTACTGAGGCGGCTGAGGGGACGACGGCTGAAATTATTGAGCGAGGCGAGTCGCTAGGAATGGTGACGGTGCCGCTGCTGGGCCTGCATAACTTGAGTAATGCGCTGGCCGGAATCGCGGTCGCGCGTCAGCTAGGTGTGAGCTTTGAGGCGATCGCGCAGCATCTGCCGAATTTTGAGGGCGCGGCGCGACGGTTTGACTATCGCGGCTTGCACAACGATATTTTGTTTATTGATGACTATGCGCATCACCCAACTGAGATTGTAGCGACGCTGGCAGCGGCAGAAGTTCAGCGTGGTGGCAAACTGCCCTCTGGAACGCCGAGAAAGGTGGTGGCTGTGTTTCAACCGCATCGCTACAGCCGAGCTTCTACGCTGCTCAATGAGTTTTCAACGGCTTTTGAGCGTGCAGATAGGGTGATTGTGACGGATATTTATAGCGCTGGTGAGAAGAATACTTCTGGGATTACGGGCGAGCGGGTAACGGCAGCGATCGCGCGGCACAATCCGAATACGGAGTATCAGGCCACGTTAGAGGAGGTAACGCGATCGCTTTCTACGACGCTTAGCCCTGGCGATATCGTTATTTTCTTAACGGCTGGCAATCTAAATCAGATTATCCCTAAGGTGATGAAGGCTTACCAGCCGGTGCTACAGCCGGAAGCTGCTTTGACTTGAGGTCTGCATACGTAGGTCTGCATTCGTAGGTTTGCATTCGTAGGTCTGCATACGTTAGGTCTGCATACATTTAGAAGAGGCCGCGCAACGGTGGCAGACATTATGGGCGCTAATGCAACTCAAACTCAGCTCCAAAAGCCGGTTCGACTCGGCAGCGACCTGGAGATAAAGCCGAACGCGCGTTTGGCTAAGCTGACGACGTTTAGAGTGGGGGGCCATGCGCAGTGGTTGACGCTGCCTAAGACCTCCGGTCAGCTGCAAGATGCGGTGGCTTGGGGCAATGAGCAGGGCCTGCCGATTACGCTGTTGGGGGCGGGTTCTAATTTATTAATTAGCGATCGCGGACTGCCGGGCTTAATTATTTGCACGAGGGCGCTGCGTCACAGCGAGTTTGATGCGAAGACGGGCCGGGTAGTGGCCGCAGCGGGAGAGCCTTGGTCTTCGCTGGCCTGGAAAGCGGCTCGCAGTGGGCTACAGGGATTTGAATGGACGATTGGGATTCCGGGAACGGTGGGCGGTGCGGTGGTGATGAACGCGGGCGCTCATGGCGGAGAAACCGCCGATATTTTGGTGGAGACGGAAATTCTGGATTTGGACGGTACGCTGCAAGTTCTAAAGCCAGAGAGTTTGGACTATCGGTATCGAACCTCAAATTTGCAGGGGAGCGAGCGGATTGTGACGAGCGCAACGTTTCAGCTCAGTCCGGGCCACAGTTCGGATGCTGTAAAAGCGGCGACGGCTAGCGATCTAAAGCAGCGTCGCACGACTCAGCCGTATCATTTGCCTAACTGCGGGAGCGTTTTTCGCAATCCTGTTTTTCACAATCCTATTGATGCGGCTTCTAACGTGGCTTCTAATGTGGGGGCTAGTGGCAGAGCCTATGGGGCCGGGCAGCTGATTGAGCGGGCGGGGCTGAAGGGTTACCAGATTGGTGAGGCGCAAATTTCTACGCTGCACGCCAACTTTATTGTGAACTTGGGTGGGGCTAGAGCCGATGATGTGCTGGCGCTGATTCGTCATGCGCAGGCCGTTATTCGAGATCGCAACGGCATTGAGCTAGAGACTGAGGTAAAGGTGATGGGCGCGTTTGAAGCGGGCTAGTGCGTCTGACCGGGCGCAGTCGAAGTCAAAATTTCTGGCCAGTGGTATAGTTTGACAGTTATTTACTGTTTAAACCCCAGCTAATCATGACAAAAGGGCAAGGATTTGGATTTGGCCTCGGCAAAATGAAGGAGCTTACTGAGGCGTTCAAGAAGGCTCAGCAGGTTCAAGAAGGCGCAAAGAAGCTTCAGGAAGAGCTGGAGCAAATGGAGATTGAAGGCTCTGCTGGCGGCGGCATGGTGACGGTGACGATGAGCGGTAACCAGGAGCCGAAGAACGTTGTGATTTCTGAGCAGGCGTTGGGCGAAGGGGCGGAGGTGCTTTCCGATTTGGTGAAGGCGGCAATGCTGGATGCGTACAACAAGTCTACGGCCACGATGCGTGAGCAGATGGAAGAGCTGACAGGAGGGCTTAATCTACCTGGTATGTAGTGGCTTGGTATGTAAGGGCCTGGTAGGTAGTGGCCTGGTATGTAAGGGTTAAGGCTAATGTGCAGGGGCTGGTGCGATGGCTCAATTTAATCGTTTTGGGTGACGTTTGCTGTGATGAAAACCAAACTCCTTTTTGTCTGTCTGGGGAATATTTGCCGCTCTCCATCTGCTGAAAACATCATGCAGCATTTGATAGATAGCCGGGGGCTAGGCGATCGCATTACCTGTGATTCGGCTGGGACGGCGGGCTACCATACCGGCAGCAAACCGGATAGCCGCATGACCATTGCGGCCCAGAAAAAGGGGATTGCGCTGGTAGGTAGCGCTCGTCAGTTTGAGGTTGAAGATTTTGAAGACTTCGATCTAATTTTGGCTATGGATCGCAGCAACTATCAAGACATCCTTTCGCTGGATAGAAAAAATCAATACGCCAGCAAAGTTAAGCTCATGTGCAGCTTTTGCCGACACCATAACGACGCAGAAGTGCCTGACCCTTATTACGGCGGCGAGGCCGGTTTCGATTATGTCATTGAGCTACTGACCGATGCTTGCGAAGGCTTGTTAGACAGCATTTTATGAGGAATACGACCGCTGAGCGTTCGATTCCACCAAGTTTGAGCATTTTAAGGGTTAAACACGAAATCGTAGCCGACGTATTCTCCGGTTTGGCTGTAGGCGATGACGACCCAAGCTTCTGGATCAAAGGCTAGGGGATAGGCTTCTCGCTCGGCTCCGGCGATCGCATCATTACCTTTAGCTTGTTCGTCTGGTGCGGGCTGGGCGACTGCTGGCAATGTGCAGTAAGGCTCCGCTACGACTTGGCGCACGGCTGCTTTTTTGGCCCCAGCGGGGAGTGCAAGCAGTGCGGTCATTTGCCCGCGCGAGATTTCGCCGGTAGGCTTTATTTTTTTCTCGCAGTGGGATGAGTGAATGGATTCTGAGCCAACGCGGGCGGGGATGATGGTTAGTAGGGAAAGGGCGATCGCGCCAATGCCAATCCAGACGGCTTTTTTTGAGGCGATGCTGCGATGCCGGGTGACGAAGGTTTGCGGCGCTGGCGAAGCCGGATTGGGCGCTCGCTGAGCGTCTATTTGGGAAGTTGGCTGACTGTTAAAAGGCTGACTGTTAAAAGGCTGACTGTTAAAAGACAGTGAGCCATTTGTTCGCGACCGGACGGGTAGCTGAGTCGGTGGATGAATGGCTTGGCCAGTGGATTGGCCAGTGAATTGGCCAGTGAATTGGCTGTGGTCGCTAGCCGTACGGGGATATGACATTGCTATCTCCAAAATCTATCGGTCGTACTACTATAGTACAAATGAACTGTATAAAGCTGTTTTGCCGGTTGAAGTGACGAAGCCGTTTGGTAGAGGCTAGCGATTGGGCAGTTCCTTAAAATAGGCAACAGTTCCTGCTTACTGCTATGAATCGCACGATTGTTTGGTTTCGCCGTGACCTGCGCATATTCGATCACGAGCCGCTTTATCGGGCAGCGAGGCGGGGCGATGTGATTCCTATTTTTATTTTCGATCGAGCGCTGTTGCTGCATCCTGAAACGGGGTCTGGGCGCGTGCGGTTTATGTTGAGCTGTTTGGATTCGCTGGATCGGGACTTGCGATCGCGCGGTGGCAGGCTGATCTTGCGATCAGGCGATCCGGTTGATATTTTGCCTGCGCTGGTTAAAGAAACTCAGGCTGACGGCATTTATAGCTACATTGACTTTGAGCGGATTTATGGTCGAGTTCGAGACGCTAGGTTGAACCGAGCGCTGGCTGAGGAAACTCTAAAAATTCGCTGGTTCGAGCCGCTGGGCAGCGTGTCAGAGTTTATTGCCTACCCTGACTATCGAAAAGCTTGGTACAAGCAGATGACGCAGCCGCAGATTCCAGCGCCTCAGCAGGTGAATGTGCCGACTGACCTCTGGTCGCAGACGCTGCCGCCGCTGGAGAATTTAGGGCATGTCGCCGATGAAAAGATGATTCCTCAAGGCGGTACGAGTGCGGCTCGTAATTTGCTGAATTCTTTTTACGATGAGCGTAAGGCGGAGCGCTATTACTGGCAGATTTCGTATCCGGGCACCAATTCGACGAGCGGGCTAAGCCCTTACCTTAAGTACGGTGCAATTTCTATTCGCGAGTGCGCTCAGACGGTTTGGCAGCGTCAGGAAGACCCGCAGTGGGCTAGCGATCGGCGCGTGCGGCGCAGCAGCGATCATATTATCTCTCGCCTGCGGTGGGGCAGCGGCTTTACGCAGCGGTTTCGATATTTGCCTCAGCTTGAGGTGCGCTCGATTTATCAGCCGTTTACGGATGAGAGCCCTGAGAATGGCTGGGAGCCTTTTGACTCGGAGCTGTATGAGGCTTGGTGTCAGGGGTATACCGGTTTTCCGATTGTGGATGCGGCGGCTCGCTGTTTGCAGGCGACGGGCGGCTGGCTGGCGCTTAACTTTCGCGTTCGGGCGATTTACGCTAGTTTTCTGTGCAATCTTTTGGGCATGGACTGGCGGTATGGGGCTTTGCACTTTATGCGCCATTTAATCGATGGCGATTGCCCCATCGATCACTATCAGTGGGCGCAGCAGTCTGGCGTTAATCACTGCTTGAACCAGGCTTGGACGCGCATTTATAACCCGGAGCAAGAAGCGATTGACCGGTGCGATCCGCAGGGGCGTTTTGTTTATCGGTGGGTGCCTGAGCTGGCGCATTTGAAGCCGGAGCAGCTGGGCGTGCCGCCGCAGACAAAGAACTATCCTGCGCCGATTCTTGACTACGTGGAAGCGCGATCGCGCCGGGCAAATCGCCTGCAAGATTTGCGGCACGATGTAATTCATGCGCCGAACGTTCTGCCTTGGGTCACGCGAATGCCAGAGAATGTGACGCCTTTTGGAACGGATTTATTTTTGAGTGAAGTGGGCTGGGCGCAAGCACCTGTTGGCGAGCTGTACCCGACGGCGCTGAATCTAGATGATATGGACAGCTATCAGGCTAAGCAGCTGCGGACGTGGTTTGTGGTCAGCGGTCGGTGGGTGCAAGACAAACGACCGCAGTTTGCCAAGCGGAAGAATTTGGAGAAGCGAAAGGCTCAGGCGGACAACGGACAGCTCAGTCTACTGGTATAGTTTGCGGTGTATAAAATCTGCGGTGTGTAAGCAGACGGCAGGCGAGCAGAGAGGACATGGATTGAGTGGAACGATTTATTGCGCTACTAGGGCTAGGTGTCTTTGTCGGCTTTGCTTATCTTGCTTCGATTAATCGCGGGGCCATTCGGTGGCGACCCGTGCTTTGGGGGTTGGCGCTACAGCTGATATTTGCGCTGTTTATTTTAAGAACGGCTTTGGGTTTGGCGGTCTTTCAATGGCTAGGTGAAGTTGTCAGCGCCTTTTTAGACTTCTCGGATGCGGGCGCTGCTTTTGTCTTTGGCGAGAATTTTCAGGACTTTTTCTTTGCGTTTAAGGTGCTGCCGACGATTATCTTTTTCTCGGCGTTTATTAGCTTGCTGTATCACTATGGCATTTTGCAAAGAGCGGTTAAGTCTGTTGCCTGGGTGATGATGCGCACCATGAAAACGTCTGGTTCGGAGACGCTTTCGGCGGCGGGCAATATTTTTGTCGGTCAGACCGAAGCGCCGCTGTTGATTAAGCCTTATGTAGAGACGATGACGATTTCTGAGCTACATGCGGTGATGACGGGCGGCTTTGCGACAATTGCGGGAGGTGTATTGGCGGCGTATGTTTCGTTTGGCATTTCGCCCCGGCATTTGATTGCGGCTTCGGTGATGTCGGCTCCGGCGGCGCTGGCAATTTCAAAGATTATGTATCCGGAAACGGAGGTTTCGCCGACGCAGGGCAAGGTGGATATGCGGGTGGAGCGGACGACGGCAAATGGGGTGGATGCGATCGCTGCTGGGGCTTTAGATGGCCTAAAGCTCGCCCTCAACGTGGGCGCGCTGATTATTGCATTTCTTGCTATTCTCGCTGCTTTTAATGCGCTGCTCGGCTTCCTCGGCGGTCTGTTTGGCTATCCTGATTTTTCGCTAGAGCTAGTTCTGGCAACGCTGCTGGCGCCAGTGGCTTGGCTCATGGGCATCCCCTGGGCAGACTGCGCCGAAGTCGGAATGCTGCTTGGCAAAAAGACCATCCTTAACGAATTTATTGCCTATCTAGATCTGCAAACGCTGATAGAAGAGAATGCCATTTCAGAAAGGGCGACCATTATTGCGACTTACGCTCTCTGCGGCTTCGCCAACATTGGCTCTATCGGCATTCAAATTGGTGGCATCGGCGGCATCGCGCCCAGCCGCCGCGCTGACCTTGCTCGCATTAGTATCCGCGCTATGGTCGCAGGAACGCTGGCCTGTTTTATGACTGCCTGTATCGCTGGAATTTTGCTCTAACATCACAGGATTTCAGCCAAAAGTATTACCCCTGATTGAGCCACGCCGTTCATTCTTCCAAGAATTTGGTTGTCGCAGTCGCAGTTCGAGCTCGTCAGCTGATACTGGTGGGCTGAAGTAATAGCCCTGAATCTCATGACAGCCATGAGCTTTAATCTGGCTAAGCTGCGCTTCAGTTTCTATCCCTTCAGCAATCAGTCCCATCTGTAGTCCTTTGCCTAAAGCAACAATCGCTCTTACAATCTCGGCAGCATCTGGATTGTGGATCATATCTTTGACAAAGGCTTTATCGATTTTGAGAATATCAAAGGGAAACTCCCTTAAATAGCTTAAGGAGGAGTAACCTGTCCCAAAATCGTCTAGCGCTAAGGCGATTCCTTTATCGTGCAGCGCTTCCAACACCGATCGCGCGTGTTTAGTATCTCCCATTAGCAAGCTCTCAGTTACTTCTAGCTCTAGGAAGCGAGAGTCAAGCCGAGTTTCATCCAAAACAAGCTGAACGAAATCAACAAGTCCAGGCTGCTCAATCTGCCGAGCCGATAGGTTCACGGCGACTGTGAAAAGCGGCAAGCCAGACTGCTGCCACAATTTGTTTTGCTGACAGGCCGTTCGCAGTATCCATTCTCCAATGGGGATAACCAGTCCTGTGGCTTCGGCAATAGGAATAAACTCTGCTGGAGATATCTTACCTAACTCGGGATGTTGCCAGCGCACCAAACATTCGACCCCAACCATCTCGATTCTCTGCCAGTCTATGCGAGGCTGATAGTTTAGATAGAGCTGCTCTTTTTCTAAAGCAATTCTCAGATCGCCCGCTAGTTTCAGCTGCCTGTGTAAAGCACCAGATAGCTCAGCAGAATAAAAATGATAGCTGTTGCTCCCTTTTCGCTTGACTTGCTGTAGAGCGGTGTAGGCATTTGCAATTAGCTGATCTGGCGTACAGGCGTCGACTTTTTGGTAAATAGAGATACCGATACTTGCAGTAACCCGAAATGACGTATTAGGCGGCTCGCCCGGATGACTCAAAAGCATTAAAAGCTCTTGAGCTGACGATAGCGTAGGTTCTACGTCGTGATTGCTTAGCGTGAAGAAAGCAAATTCGTCATTACCGAGTCGAGCTAAACGGTCTTTACTGCCGGCATAGCACATCAGGCGGGCAGCGATTTCGCTCAAAACGCGATCGCCAACCTTATACCCCTCAACCTCATTTAGCGCCCGAAACCCGTCAATATCAATGAGATAAACGGTGATCCTCTGCTGAGATCCTAGCGTAGAAGCCGCCTGCATCAGCCGAGACGTAAAAAGTGTCCGATTCGGTAGCCCTGTAAGATCGTCGTAGTCTTTGAGCCGGCGAATCGAGCTGTCTAGCAGCTTAATAATTCGAGTGGTGTCTGCCATCAAAATGCCAACATCATCGGTGTATTCAGTCGGCAGGTTGGGAAGTTCTTTGTGGCTCCAATAATTCCTCAGGGCCATAACCGTCGCATTCACCGGAGAAAGTAGCTTATGCAGCGCAAGGAGAGTAGCGGCTGTTCCTATTAAGGTTGCTAATAAGATAATTCCGACAATGCTAATTCTGGTTTCGATAGAAACCTCAGTCGTACTCGCAAAGTAAAGCAGTAGTGCGAGCAGTGGAATATGGGTGCCTGCAAAGGCAACTCCCATAATTTTGCTTTTGTAGCTTTTGAGATACCGAATTTTTGAAAGGAAAAAGTAGAAATTCACAGCTATCGCCAAGGGGTTGGCAAAGCAAAGCCTACGTGAGTTGACGTGAGTTCGAGATAAGCAAAAGCAACTTTCAGCTTATAGAGCTGGTTGCAGAGACTTGTCATCAAATTCAAAGGTCGAATTTTGAGAAAAGGCGATTTTATTAGGTCTGTGAAATCTATGTTTGGCTCAATCACAATCCTTTCAACAACTCCCTAACTCGAACTGACGTTATCTAGAAAACCACAGCTACTGTCGTCTAACGGTTTTCTCTAATTTGAAACTATCTTTTTCTGCAAGTAGCTTCTCTTCAAGTAGATTTTCTGTAAGTAGTCTTTAAGAAGACGCCGTTGCCGAACGATTTGGCCGAGCAAAAATCATCCGTCCTGCGGACGTTTGTAGCGCACCTGTTACCACTACGACCAGTTCATCACCGATAAACTCGTTGCCTTCTTCTACAACGACCATCGTGCCATCGTTCAAATAGCCTACGCCTTGAGTGGCTTCTTTACCGGGCTTGAGAATTCTAATCTCAATATCGTCGCCGGGCAGGTAGGTAGGACGGATGGCTTTGGCTAAATCGTTGATGTTGAGCACGCTGACTTGCTGGACGCTGGCGACTTTATTGAGGTTGTAGTCGTTGGTCACTAGCTGTGCGTTCATCTCTTGGGCTAGCTTCACTAGCTTGGAATCTACTGCGCTGATGGTGTCGTAGTCGGCGGAGTCAATGACGACGCGATCTGGATAGCTTTTGCGGATGCGGTTGATGATGTCTAGCCCTCGGCGGCCTCTCGCTCGCTTTTGATCGCTAGAGGAATCGGCGACGCGCTGGAGTTCTTCGAGTACAAACTGGGGGACTACGAGCTGCCCGTCTACAAAGCCGGTTTTTAGCAGATCTTCGATGCGTCCGTCGATGATGCAGCTAGTGTCTAGCACCTTAGATTTGGTTGGCTTGAGGGTGCCGTCGTTGATCAAAAGGGCTTCGTAGCTGTTGGGATTGATGAGTCTAAAAAGGGCGCGTCCGTTATTCTCGGCTAGGCTCATGCCGGAAAAGGCGAACAGCAGGCTGCCCATAACGGCGGTGACTGGCTTGGTGAAGCCAAATTTGTCTGGGATGGGAAGCAAAAATAAAGGCGCTAGCAGCAGGTTAGCGATGAGTAAACCTACAACTAGACCGACGGCTCTCGCGAGTAGCGTGTCGGGCGGCATACTGTCGATTTGCCTTTCTAAGCGCCGGTAGCTGGTTTGAACGACCAGGCCAATGCCGACGCCGATGAGTGCTCCAAAGCCAGCGGTAACCACTTCTAGTCCTTCTAAGTTGGTGACCTGTGCGAGCGCAGATTCGGGTAGAAAATCGACAATGAAAAAGCCAATTCCAGCTCCGGTGAGGATGAATGAAATGATAATGAGAGCGTCAAGCATAAGCTATGTGTAGCGCCTGTTAGCGATGCTGGCGTCAGAGAAAATCGCGGTGCGAAAGCCTTTGTACCCAATGCGCTGAAAAGCATGATGTGATTATGATTACGGCTATTATAGGGGGTGGACTCCCAATCGCTGGCGTTCAACTTATTTTTGTAACCTTAGTGCGCTATTGCTAGCTACCCAGTCAGCCTATATTCATATTCCGTTTTGTCGGCGGCGCTGCTTTTATTGCGACTTTGCGGTGTCGGTGGTGGGCGATCGCGCACAGGGCGAAAACTCTCCTACGATTACTCAGTATGTTCAGACGCTGATCCGCGAGATTAGAGCCACGCCAGTATCCGGCCAAGCCCTACAGACGGTTTTTTTCGGCGGCGGCACCCCTTCTTTACTATCGGTCGCTCAAGTCGCGCTGATTCTTAACGCAATAGACGATAAGTTCGGCATTGCGCCTACTGCCGAAATCTCGATGGAGATGGATCCGGCGACCTTTGACTTGGCGCAGGCGCAAGGCTACAGAGCAGCAGGCGTTAACCGCGTCAGTTTGGGCGCTCAAGCGTTTGAGGATTCGGTGTTGGCCGCTGCTGGGCGGTTTCACCGGGCGGCGGATATTTTTCAGGCGGTAGACCTGTTGCATCAGGCGAAAATCGAAAATTTTAGCCTGGATTTGATGTCGGGGCTGCCTTATCAAACGCTGGAGAGCTGGCAGCTAGCGCTAGAGACAACGGTTGCTTTGGGGCCTACTCATATCTCTAATTACGATTTGATCGTGGAGCCTCAGACGGCCTTTAGCCGCTATTATCAGCCGGGCGAGCTGCCTTTACCTAGCGATGAGAGCACGGCGCAAATGTACCGCATGGCTCAGCGGCATTTTACGGGCGCTGGCTACGACCATTATGAAATTTGTAACTATGCGCAAAGTGGCTATGAGTCGAGGCATAACCTGACCTACTGGAAGTCTGAGCCTTGCTATGGGTTTGGGATGGGAGCAACGAGCTATGTGAACCATCAGCGAATCGATCGGCCGCGTACTCAAAAGACCTATCGGGCTTGGGTGGATGCGTTTGTGGCGCGAGGCGGACAGACTGAAGAGCTGGTGCTGCCGCTAGCTGAGCAGGTGATGGAGCAGATTATGGTGGGGCTGCGGTTAAAGGAGGGGATTTCGCTGGCGGGGGTTTATCGGGTGTATGGGGAGAAGGGGCTTGAGGCGATGGGGCGGGCGATCGCACCTCACCTCAAAAACCACTGGCTCTCTACCGACGCTGCTGTAACTGCGACGACTTCCAATCCGACTTGCAAGCCGACCCTGAAGCCGACTAGTCGCATTTTCCTCAGCGATCCCGAAGGTTTTCTAATGTCGAATGTGGTAATCGTTGATGCCTTTAACGCGCTGGAATTGCTTGAGTCTTCTATGGATACGTCAGTGGATACTAAGAGTCTGACGCTATCTGTGTAATAGATGACATATTAAGATCTCTAGACTTTGCGACTGACCAATTTGCAGTAACATAGCCCCTTGTATAGCTAGCAAATCCTGCGCGACTGATTCATGCCTAAGGTACTCGTCTCCGATCCAATCGACCAAGCCGGACTAGATATTTTGTCTCAGGTGGCCACTGTCGATGTTAAGACCAAGCTTCCGCTAGAGGAATTGATTGCCATCATTCCGGAGTACGACGCGCTGATGATTCGCTCGGGCACGAAGGTGACCAAAGAAGTGCTGGAGGCGGCTGATAAGCTCCAGATTATTGGCCGAGCCGGTGTGGGCGTAGACAACGTGGATGTGCAGGCGGCAACTCGCAAAGGCATTGTCGTGGTGAATTCGCCAGAGGGCAATACGATCGCGGCAGCTGAGCACGCACTGGCCATGATGCTATCGATGTCTCGCTACATTCCGGCGGCCAATCAGGCTGTGAAAGCGGGCGGCTGGGATCGGAAGTCTTTTACGGGCGTGGAAGTTTATAAAAAGACGCTGGGCGTGGTGGGCTTAGGGAAAATTGGCTCGCATGTGGCGACGGTAGCGCGGGCGATGGGAATGAATTTGCTGGCGTTCGATCCGTTTATTTCGAGCGATCGCGCTGAAGAGCTGGGCTGTCGCCTAGTTGAAATGGATTTTCTGCTGCAAGAGTCGGACTATATTACGCTGCACATTCCTAAAACCAAGGAAACGGCGCATTTGATTAACGCTGAGTCGCTGCGCAAAATGAAGCCGACTGCTCGCATTGTGAACTGCGCTCGCGGCGGCATTATCGATGAGGATGCGCTCGCTGAAGCGCTAGAAGAAGGCATCATTGCCGGTGCGGCTTTGGATGTATACGAGGAAGAGCCGCTGGGTGACTCTAAGCTACGCTCGATTGATAAGTCGCTGGTGCTGACGCCTCACTTAGGGGCTTCGACAGCGGAAGCTCAGGTAAACGTGGCCGTAGATGTGGCCGAACAGATTCGAGATGTGCTGATTGGCTTGCCGGCTCGCTCTGCGGTGAATATTCCGGGCCTTCGCCCAGATGTACTAGAGAAGCTGCGGCCTTATCTGAAGCTGGCAGAAACGCTGGGGAACTTTGTCGGCCAGCTGGCGGGCGGGCGGATTGAGGAGCTGCAAATCAAGCTGCAGGGCGAACTGGCTCAAAACGACACGAAGCCGATTGTGGTGGCGGCGCTAAAGGGGCTATTATCTAACGCTTTGCAGGAGCGGGTGAACTACGTGAATGCCTCGATTGAGGCGAAAGAGCGCGGCATTCGGGTCATAGAGACGAAGGACACGACGGCTGAAGACTATACCGGCTCTTTGTATCTTTCGGCTAAAGGATCTTTGGGTGAGCATTCGGTGACGGGCGTTTTGCTAGGCGGTAGCGAAGTGCGGATTATTGATATGGATAATTTTCCAATTAATGTGCCGCCGACGAAGTATATGCTGTTTACTTTGCACCGCGATATGCCAGGGATTATCGGTAAAATTGGCTCACTGCTCGGCAGCTTTAACGTGAACATTGCCAGTATGCAGGTGGGTCGTAAAATTGTGCGCGGTGACGCGGTGATGGTGCTGAGCATTGACGATCCGCTGCCTGAAGGGATTATTACCGAGATTAAGAAAGAGCCGGGTATTCGCGATGCTTATACAGTGGCGCTTTAAGTTTAGGCTTACCGCTAACGAGGGCTGAGCGTAGTCGAAGCCCGCTCTCTCCTTGATGGTCAATGTTGATTAGAAGAACGCGCACATTAATATTGGGCTTCGACTACGCTCAGCCCACGGGTTAGGAGCACAAATGGTCGAGATGCAGAATAATCAAACACCTGAAAAATGGTGGGAAGTCGCCGTTATTTGCCCTATCTCTTTGGAGGATAGCGTTTACTGGGCATTTGAGCAGTTGGGCAGTAAGGGGACGGCTAGCCAGCGAAAAGACGACCGCCGCATTGTGAGTGCCTATTTCCCGCAGGTACAGTTTGGCCCGTCAGATTTTGAGCAGTTTAAGGTTTGTTTGCTCGATACTACTGATTCGGCTGTGCAGGTGAGCTGGCAGGCGATTGAGAATGAGGATTGGGCAAAGAGCTGGAAGACTCACTGGCAGCCGGAAGAGCTGGGCGATCGCCTTCTTATTAATCCGGCTTGGCTCACGCCACCGGATACAGAGCGCACCATTCTCACGCTCGATCCGGGCAGTGCCTTTGGAACGGGTGCTCATGCTACGACTCAGCTCTGCTTAAAGGCGCTCGAAAAACAAGCGGTTGCTGATGCCACGATTGCCGATGTGGGCTGTGGTTCTGGCATTCTTTCGATCGTGGCCTTGCTGTATGGGGCAAAGCAGATCTATGCGGCTGATGTCGATCCGCTGGCGATTAGCTCGACGCGCACTAATGCGACGTTGAACGGCGTTTCTGAAGCGGCGCTACAGGTGGAGCTGGGCAGCTTGCCAGAGGTAATTGCAATGGCGCAGCAGGCAGATAACTTGCCGGTGGATGGCATTGTTTGCAATATTTTGTCGGAGATTATTGTGGGGCTGATTTTGCCTCGGTTAAGCGAGCTAGCTGGCCCAAAGACCTGGGGAGTTTTGAGCGGAATTTTGACCAGTAAGGCTGCTTGGGTGGAGGAGCATTTGACGGCGTTTGGCTGGCAGGTGGTGGAAATAGCGCATCAGGATGAGTGGTGTGCGATGACGATTCGGCTGGCGGATTAGAGATGAAAATTAAGCTCTTAACCTCCTCGAGCAGTATTGCGAGTTTTCTCGTTAAGGTGGTGGTGGTTTCTGCGCTGTTGAGCCTGCTGCTGAAGTATGGCGGGCCGCTGCTGCCGATTGCTGCGCCTTATACAAATCGGCTAAACGGGCTGGTGACGGCGATTATTTTGCTGCCTAGCTTAGCGATTGGGACGGCGCTGCTTTTCTTGCTGAAGGCTCAGCTTTCTCGTTAGCGCTGCTTTGGATCATCTTTTAATCGCTATTTTTAATCGCTATTTGCAGCGGTGCCCATGATGCGGACGATTGCCGAAATTAACGACAAGATTAGTCAGGGTAAAGCGACGGTCTGGACGATTACAGAGGCCAAGGTTCGCATTGCTGAAATGGGCGTGGCACAGGCGGCTAAGACGGTTGACGTGATTACGACGGGAACGTTCGAGCCGATGGAAGGCTCGGGCGCGATGATTAACCTAGGCCACACCGACCCGCCGATTAAAATCGTTGAGTGCCATTTGGACAATGTGCTGGCCTACTCGGGGTTTGGCACGGTCGATTTGTACCTTGGGGCTGGGCAGATGGCGACGCCTGGACGTGAGGGTGAGGGCGAGGAGCGGGGCGGCGGGCATGTGATATCGGACTTGATTGCCGATAAGCCGGTGGCGCTGATGGCGGCTGGGCAGGTGACGGATTGCTATCCCCGAGCGAATTTGGAGACGACGATTACGCGCGATCGCATCAACCAGTTTTATTTATTTAACCCGCGCAATCTCTACCAGAATTTTATTGTGGGCGTGAACGGGGGCGATCGCCCTTTATTTACCTATCTTGGCCCGCTTCAGCCTCGTTTAGCGAACGCTATTTACGCTAATACAGGGGCGCTCTCGCCCTGGCTCAACGATCCGGAGCTAGAGACGGTAGGAATTGGGTCGCGCATTCTTCTGGGCGGCGGCGAAGGCTATATTGCCTGGGAGGGCACGCAGCACTTTCCGCTTCAGCGCCGGTTGCCTAACCATACTCCGGTAGGGCCAGCGGCCACCGTAGCGCTGATTGGCGATGCTAAAAAGATGGATGCCCACTGGGTTAGAGGCTGCTACTTTAAGGGCTACGGCCCGTCGATGATGCTGGGCGTTGGCATTCCTATTCCGGTGCTGAGCGATCGCGTGGTAGCTGGCTGCGCCGTTAGCGATGCCGACTTGGTTGCGCCCGTAATCGACTTTTCAATTCCACGTCGCGTACGACCCACCTTTGGTTTGGTGAGCTATGCGCAGCTCAAGTCTGGCAGCATCTTGTTAGATGGCAAACCCGTGCGGAGTGCGCCACTTTCTAGCGTGTATTTGGCTCAGCAGGTAGCGCTCGACTTGAAGCAGCGAATAGAGTCGGACGACTTTTTGCTAACGACGCCGGTCGCTCCTTTACCCGTAGATACTCGGCTGATGCCCCAGGATAGCTGGGGGCCTCAGTTTGAGGTGAGGTAAGTTTGAGGTGAGGTAATGCTCAAGTACAGGGCCAAGGCTGTAGCGGACGCTTAAGCGGACTCTTGAGCGCCTTCTTCATGGCTGGCTGCTGCGGTGGATGTGATTTCTGGCTCTGGCGGCTGGCTAGGGCTGGTTTCAGGTGATGCGATCTCATCTACTCTAGCTTTCGTTGGCAGCACCTCAGCTGCTTTCGCCGGTTGGGTTTCTGCGCTGAGCGCTAAACTGTCTTCTCCCTCAGCTTTTTTCTTCTTTGGCATTGGCTTAGGCGCTGAGGAAGCTCTTGGCTTACCAGCGGCGGCTCGCTTGCGTCCGCCGCCATCGCGACGGGCATCTTTTGACTTCTTTTTGGGCGGTACAACGGCGACTTGAGCGGCTTCTTCTAGCAGGAGCTGTCCGCCTTCTCTTTTTACCTTAAAGTCCCAGAAGTATCCGGTCGTGCGACCCGCTAGGGTGCCGCTGATGAGCAGCTTAAACGGGCGCTTTGGCTTAACGTTCTCCGACTTGCTTTTTTGAACGATGTTGACGGTAATTTCGCTGGTGTCTTCAGAGTATTTGGCAATCTCACCGCGGATCGAAAACTGGTCGCACTGCTCGGTGGCTTCGATTGTGGATAAGTAGCGAGGCGCTTGAGAGTCGGCTTCAGGGGTGCCTTCTGCTGCCTTGCCTTCTGCTGCCTTGCCTTCTGCTGCCTTGTCTTTGCTGGCATTGAGCGTTTCGGGTTCCCAAACGCCTACGATTTGCATATGCAGCGCAGGCTCATTGTCTTCTTCTTTGTATAGCGTGCGCGGATACACCACCCAGAGGTGATTGGTTTCTAGGTCTATGTGCTTTTTAATCAAGCTGGTGACGCGCCCTAGTAAAACTGAGTCGATCAAGGTGTCGTCTTCGAGCAGGATGTTGCCCCGGTTGAACTGCTCCTCGGAGGCGATGTATTTGCCCTTGAGTAAGCCGATGGCTCTATACTGCATCCGCTCGCTGGGCTTGGAGATTGGCCCAATCAGCTGAGGCGTTTCCGGTTCGGGTGGCTTTTGGGGCTCTGGCTCTGGAATGGGGGCGGGTTTAGGCGGCTTGGGCCTAGCGGGTGGCCCCATGAGCTGCGGGCGCTGAGGCGGGCGTACGCCTGGAGAGTCGGCAGGTTGGGCCGATGCCTGCGGAGATAATTGGGCAGCGCCTTCTGGGCTAGAGGGCATGGCGCTAGGCAATGTGCTGGGCCGTGTGGAATTAGTCGAATCTAATCCGGTGGTGGGCTGGCTGAGAGATTGACTCGCAGAAAATGGGGGGCGGCTGGCGGCAGAACTCATCAATCCTCAAACTCCTGAAACTGTACCTGCGACGCTGATGGTAGGTGTAGCTTTACTCAGGCGGGTAGCCCGGTATGACGCACAAACAGCCAAAATCAGTCTGACTGTCTGCTATTAGACTAACATCAGTGCCAAACTCGATTTATAGCAAAGGTCACTTTTCTGGGCGATCGCGCTTGGCCATAAACCCTGTTGGGCCTGCGTCTTAAAGCTAGCTCAAGGCACTGACCTTAGATCGCAGAGTTCACGCTTCTTGTTGAAAAGAGAACATTTCTGAGCCAAAAGCGCAAGAAAAATTGATTTAACCTGAAGATAGCGACTTCTATAAAGCAAATCTGGTGTCTAATAGTTCGTTCGTCTTCTGCAGGATCCGTACTCTTTTTTGTGTAAACCCTTTGATTGACGTTTGCATTGATGTTCGCAAAGACGGCATGAGCCTAGCTAGTAGGCTTTGATGGGGCGATCGCGATCCCACAAACGGCCCTGTTGGCTCCAATCAAGGAGGCAACGGGTTAGTATGAGCAAGATATTTTGATAGATGGAACGATCTAGGGGAGCGCGCAGTGGCTTTTAAACGAGATGGCTGGTTTGTGAAGGGTGTGCTGATTTTGGCGGTGGCGGCGTTTGTGGCCGTGCCGCTGGCCTTTATGTTTACTGGCAGAGCCAGAGAACAAACGGCGGCGAGTAGCCAGGCCCCAACTGCCGCAGACCAGACGGCTCAGTTTCAAAATCAGGCTGATGGGTTTACGGCTGTTTTAGCCCGCGAGCCAGATAATCAGACGGCGCTGATTGGTTTGATTGAGGCCAAAATTGGCTTAAAGGATTTGGAGGGCACGGTAGAGCCGCTAGAACGTTTGGTGGCGCTGAATCCGAATGAGCCTCAGTATGCGATCGCACTGGCTCAGACGAAGCAGCAGCTAGGTGATTTAGAGGGGGCGGCGCAAATTTATCGCAGCGTGCTAACTCAAAAGCCGGGTGATATGCAGGCGCTAGAAGGGCTGGTGGCGCTGCTGATTAGTCAGGAGCGGACAGAGGCGGCGGCTGGACTTTTGCAAGATACGCTGGCGAGCGCCGATCAGACGAATGAGCTGGCGCCGAATAGCGTGGATAAGCTGTCGGTGAATTTGCTGCTGGGGCAGGTATATGTTTCTCAGGAGAATTACGATCAGGCGATCGCCGTTTACGATGGGGCGATCGCAGCGGCTGAAGCGGCGAATCCGACTCAGCCCGATTTTCGACCTACGCTCGCTAAGGCGCTGGTGCTAATACAAAAAGGCGATGATGCAGCGGCTGAGCCTTTGTTCGATCAGGCGTTGGCGACTGCGCCTACTCAATATAAAGACAATGTGCAAAAGCTGATTGACCAGAAAAAGGCTGAAGCAAATGGAGAGACAGGGGCGGCTGCTGAGCCTGCCGCCGGCGATGGTGCGGCAGATGGTGCGACTGTTCCCGTTGCGCCACCCGCTGAGTAGCTAGCTAACGAGCTATCGGAGTGTTTATTAAGGTAAACAGATAAGGTAAACAAATAAGCGGTCTGTGCCTTTGCCTATTCGAGGCGTGGCACAGACCGCTTGTTTATGGGCTGTTTGAAGTTGTTATGTCCGAGTGTGTTGCGTCTGATGTGTTGCGTCTGATGTGTTGCGTCTGAGCGATCGCTTAAGTTGCCTGCCCTGCCATCTCCACTCCCGGCTGTGGCTTTAAGCTCGCAGCCGCTTCGGCAGCTACGTCTATTGCGTTGAACTCAATGTGGTTGAGTAGGGTGGTTACAAAGGCGAATAGCAAGAACGGCAGCGACAGCACTAAAATTAGGCCAACGGTGGCGAGGGCGTAAATGGGGCGAGAGGCTCCCATCAGCGCTAGCGCTGCCGCTAAACTGACAAATAGAACGATTAGCCAAACAATAATTTGACTGTAGATGTCACCAAAGGTGAGCGTACAAACCATTCGGTACTTTTTAGTGTTATCCATAGCCTTGTCAGCAAAAAGAGTAGTGGTACATAGGATATCGGCTGGTTTCGGCTTTAGGGCGGTTTATCAATAGAGTTCAAGAATTAATAAGATTACTTACGTATCCCATTGCTGTGCCTTATCGCTATCTTCTGTTCTATAAACCTTACGATGTGCTAAGTCAGTTTACGGATGCTGAGGGTCGGCGGACGCTAAAAGCCTTTGTCTCTGTGCCTGATGTCTATGCGGTGGGACGACTCGATCGCGACAGTGAGGGGCTGCTGCTGCTAACGGATGATGGCCGTATGCAGCATCGGCTGAGTCATCCTAAGTTTGCGCATGGGCGGCGGTACTGGGCGCAGGTGGAGCGAGAGCCGACGCCGCAGAGCCTGCAGCAGCTTCGCAGCGGCGTGACGATTAAGGGCTATCGGACGCGTCCGGCGACTGTAGAGCTGATGGCTGAGCCGGATTTGCCACCTAGAAAGCCACCTATTCGCGATCGCAAGCATATTCCGACGGCCTGGCTGGCGCTGACTTTGACGGAGGGTAAGAACCGGCAGGTGCGGCGGATGACGGCGGCGGTTGGCTTTCCTACGCTGCGGTTGGTGCGAAGTGCTCTGCTGCTGCCGGATGCTCGTCCGCTAACTTTAGAAGGATTGAGTCCTGGGGAGTGGCGAGATTTGACGGCTGAAGAAGTGCGATCGCTGCCTCGACGATAGCTGACCTAGCTTGTGTGGATAAAATCCAACTCTGCCTGGCACCTATTACTCGCAATCAGGCATAATTCCTCGTAATCAAGCATAATTCTTGCGTGTGAACAAAGGCAGGATCCATCGACTTAATTCTTTAGCAACGCCGCTTTGAAATTTATGATTACCTGTCCTAACTGCCAATTTGAAAACCCTGGTGTGCATAAGTTTTGCCAGCAGTGTGGCGAGCCTTTGCCTGCTGAGGACGATCTCCTAGATAAGCTAGATGAAGGAGGTGAGCTAGATGAAGATGCTAGCCCAGAAGCGCAGCGGCTGCAGGCGCATTTGATGCCGCCTAATAAGCGACAGTTGGCTCCGGCGACGGCTCTAGATGCGGCACAGCGATATCAGGTGGTAACGGTGCTCAGTCAGGGGAGCGCTTTGGTTGCGGATCAAACGCCTGAGGTGCGATCGCCGCTGCAGTCTCAACTGGCTCAGCTTTTGGAGGATTCGTCTGCTCCGCCTCAGCTATCGGCGCTTCAAGCAATTGACGATCTGCCCGCTGCCGCTTACCCTTACCTGCTTCTAGCTGAAGCCGCGCCTGCCCTTTACGATGTTTTTCAGCAGGACGACATCACCCTTTTAATTTCACCGGAGAGGGCCGCTATCTCGCCGCTGCTGACCTCCATATCGGCGGCTGTAGATCCGCTGCAATACGTTTACTGGATTTACACTTTGACTGAGCTATGGGCCGCGCTAGAGCCGATTCCCCAGTGGCGCTCTAGCCTGATTCAGGCTGATAACTTGGGGATTGATGCCGATCAGTCGCTGCGGATTCGTCGCTTTATTGCGCCCAGTATTCAGCCGCCCAAGCTTGCAGATCTGAAGGGATTTTTGCAGTCTTTGCTGGCTCAGCCTCACCGAGGAACCAATCCGCTACTCCGGCAGATCCGCAAAATTATTCTGGCCGTTAGCTCTGCGCAGACACTGGAAGATCTAAGCCGCGAACTAGCGGACATCGGCCAGGGATTACTAGATGTACCAGCGGCAATGACGCCGAGTGTTTTACCGGGCGCCTTGCCCAAGACCTTGCCCGATGTCTCCGCTGCGGTAGAGACATCAGGTGCAAATGACCCCTTAGATAACCCTCTAGATAGTGCGAATGAGATGGACGTAATGGACACTGAAGACGATTTAACTAAGGCTTTGCCGACCGATGACGAGTCTGGCGAGACGGATGATGCGACGATGCTTTTGCCAATGCGGCTGAGCGGGCTGATAGAGGCGGGCACCACTCATGTGGGTAAGCAGCGAGATCATAATGAGGATTGCTTTCTGATTACGAGCTTCCTCTATAAGCGATCGGACAATGGCGGTCAGTATGCGCGGGCGCACGGGCTGTATGTGCTGTGCGATGGGATGGGCGGCCATGCGGGCGGAGAGGTGGCTAGTTCGCTGGCAGCGCAAACGCTATCGGCATATTTTGATGAACATTGGCCTGCGCCTAGTCCTTTGCAGCCAAATCCGCCGCTGCCGGAAGAGTCGGTGGTGGTAGAGGCTGTGAAGCTTGCTAATCAGGCAATTTATGATGTGAACGAGAAGGAAGAACGCGCGGGCCACGAGCGCATGGGCACAACGCTGGTGCTGGTGCTGCTTCAAGGGATGGAAGCGGTCGTCGCGCATGTGGGCGATAGTCGGCTTTATCAGCTTAATCGGCGCATGGGGCTGCGGCAGGTAACGACCGATCATGAGGTGGGACAAAAGAAATGCAGCGCGGTATTCCTGCGGCGGTAGCCTATGCCCGTCCGGATGCCTATCAGCTTACTCAGGCATTGGGGCCAAGAGATTCTGAGCATTTGCAGCCTAGCGTGAGCTATTTGCGATTTGTTGAGGATACGCTGCTGCTACTGTGCTCCGATGGGCTGAGCGATAACGATCTGGTGGAGGACTATTGGGAGAGCCATATTAACCCGCTGCTAAAAGGTGAAAAAACGCTGACGAGCGGGCTAGGCGAGCTGGTGGATTTGGCCAATGAGGTGAACGGGCATGACAATATTAGTGCGATCGCGCTACAGATAAAGGTAACGCCCGATCTGAGCGAAATGAACAAGCCGAAAATCGCAGAGCAGACTATTTTGCAGTAGTGCTAGCGGTCTGATTCAGCTTGAATCTGCTGTTTTGCTTTGTTCCAAAATTCGTTGAGTTCTTGCGCGCTGTATTCGTTCATGGGCTTTTGCGCTTGCGCTTCGACCTGTTCAAATCTTTGCACAAACCGGCGGCTGGTGCCCTGGAGCGCTTCGGCTGGATTGAGCTGATGCCAGCGAGCAATTTGAATGAGCGAGAAGAAGACATCGCCTAGTTCGCCTGCTTGAGCTGCTTTCGACTCATGCGCTAGGGCCTGCTTTAGCTCGGCCATTTCTTCGTCTACTTTGGCCCAAACTGCTTCAATGTTGTCCCATTCAAATCCGGCCTTGGCCGCTTTTCGAGAGATCTTCATTGCTCCGTCTAAGGGCGGCATCGATTGAGCGTAGCTTTTGAGCTTGGGCGACAGTGCGGTTTCTGCGGCTCCCGTTTTTTGGGCTTTCTCTTGTGCCTTAATTTCTTCCCAGCGAGCGTTTACGGCTTCTGGCGTGTCGGCGGTGGCGTCGCTAAATACGTGAGGATGGCGGCGCACCATCTTGTCGGCAATGCCTTTGGCAATATCTCCTAAATCGAAGTCTCCTTGTTCTTTAAATATTTGAGCTTGAAGAACAACCTGCAACAATAAATCGCCCAGCTCTTCGGCCATGTCTTGCTTACTGCCGTGATGGATGGCATCTACTGCTTCGTAAGCCTCTTCAACAACATAGGGCGTTAGTGTCTGTGGCGTTTGCTTTAAGTCCCATGGGCAGCCTGTTTCAGGATCTCGAAGCCGATCGATAATGGTGATTAGTCGCTGTAGTTCTATTAGCGTTTGAGTTTGTTCGCCTGGTGCTTGGCTAGGATCAGCGTTAAGAGAGGTGTTCATGGATGGTGTTTATGGTTGAACTGTGTTGAAGATCTGTTGTTGATAGGTTGATAATGCTGGTCTGGTAAGAAGATTGCTTTCTGAAAATTAATCTGTGCTGCTGATCTGCGCTGTGTTCGGCACGCTCCAAGAGAAGGAACAGCGCTTCTTGCTATTCTAAAACTAGTCGGAATCCGAACAAAATGTGCTTTGAGCTTACTGGGCGATCGTGCTGGTAGGCGGCTCTGCAAAAGCCTGGATAGTCGTCCCAGCCGCAGCCTTTGAGGATAACTTCGAGGCCGGTGGCTTTTTCGATCAGGGTGCTGGTGTATTCGAAGACGTTGCCCGCCATGTCTTCGGTGCCGTAGGGGCCTTGGCTAAGTGGGTAGGTGGCGATCGCACTGGTGCCGTAAGGCCCATTCTTAGCCCAGTTTGTGGCTTCATTTTGCCATTCGTTGCCCCAGGGAAAGTAGCGTCCGTCTGTTCCTCTAGCGGCTTTTTCCCACTCTGTTGCAGTGGGCAACCGGTAGCTTACGTCGTCTTGCTGCGATCGCCACGCTATATAAGCTAAGGCATCTTCGTAAGATATCAGCACGACTGGATGCTGCCCTCTGGCCGGTTGGGTACTGGTCGTTCTGCCAAAGATAAGGTTCGACGGTGCTGTAATCGTGAACTAAAAAACCCTGCTTTTGGTAGTCTGCTTTAGAGATGCCGGGGGCTGCGTATCCAGTTGCCTGTACGAACGCCTGGTAGTCTGCGTTGGTGGTAAGGTTTTTGCTCAGGCAGAACGGAGGTAGCGTTGAAGTTTGCCGGTTGGGTTCTTGGTCGAACCAGCCTTGCTTGCGGTAGCCTGCTTCTATTCGGGCTATGTCTGCAAGCGTGTCTGTAGTCGCGTCGGCGCGGCCTGCGGCGGAGATACGGTAGGCGTAGTCTTTTTCGGTGCGATCGCTGCCTGATAAAAACGCTCCACCGGCTATAAAGGCAAAGTCTGTTTGGGCAGCACAAGCTTCTGACGTTATCTCTAGAGACTTGCTATCGCGACAGCCTGCGGCAATTAGCCCCATTAATATGAGCGATAGGCTAGCGCCCCACGGCTTGAGCATATTGTTATCCTGAATGTTATCGTGATCAACGCTGACTTGCTTATAAGCTGAACGAATGAAGAACTGGCTAGTTACCGACGATGGCACCTGCACTGAATTTGGCACGGCTGACGCTGAGCCGCCGGAGCATACCTATCGGATGTATCGGTTTTTAACTGAGATGGAAGACATCCTGGCACAAGAGCCTGATGATGCTAAACGGGTTCAGGCGATTATTCCGCTGGTTCGCAAGCTGCTGATTAGCTCTTACTGGCTGCAGATGGAGTATAAGCCGCCCAGTGAAAAAACGGGTTGGAGCGTGAATTTTTTGTACCGCGAGCACGAATACCCGATTACGGTGCAGATGGTGACTTGGGCACCTGGGAGTGAATCTAAAATTCATAACCACGCTACCTGGGGAATTGTGGCTATGGTGGGCGGTCAGGAGAAGAATACTTTTTGGCGGCAGGCAGCGGGAGATCCTAGTGCGATCGCACCGGCTGGAGAACAAATACTCAATCCCGGCGATATCATCGGATTTACTGGAAACGCCGTGCATAAAGTTGCGCCGCTAGGTGATGAGCCGACCATCTCTTTTAATCTTTATGGTGTCACCGATAAACCTAGCCGCTATAAGTACGAGCCAGATACGCTGGTGGCAAGTCACTTTTAGGCCGACTTTGAGAATGTTTTAGCCGTATTCTGATCTGCGAAAGCTCACGGGTGCGGGTTCGCGGGGGCTGATTGGGGTGGGCCGGTTGGCTTTACGAACGTTGGCGCTTTGGGAAGCGGCTTGCATCGATTCGTTGTAAAAGCAGGTATTGGACAGGTCGGCGTCGGCCCAGTCAATCTCTGTGGGGTCGATGCGGTTGAGGTTTGCACCTGAAAATTGAGCTTTGTGGAGGTTGGCCTGGGCCAAGACTGCGCCGACTAGCTGTGCGCCTGAGAAGTCGCTGTTTTGCAGGCTCGCGCCCTGGAAGTTGGCGGCTGTAAGATCGGCCTGCTTAAAGATGGAGCCTTTGAGTTTTGCTACTTTGAAGCTGACGCCATCTAGCTGCATGCGGCTGAAGTTGAGGCCGTTTAGAAAAGCGTTGTCTAGGGTTGCACCTGGAAATCGGGCAAGCGCGATCGCGCTCCCCACCATCCTAACACCGGTCAAATTGGCCCAGGCAAAGTTAGCTCGGGTGAGTTCGGCGTTTCTTAAATTTGCGCCGGTGAGGTTTGCGCTCGATAAATTAGCATCTATTAGTTTGGCGGCTCTAAAGTTGACGTAGGAAAGCTGAGCGCCACTAAGGCTAGCTCTGGTGAAGTTAGCGCTGACGCCAAAAGCGCCCTGTAGGTTGGCTTTTACCATAGAGGCGGCCATGAAGTTACTGGCACTCAGCTTGGCAAATTTTAGATCGGCCTGATCGAGCGTTGCACCGATAAAGCTCGCTTTGGTGAGAAAGGCCCGGCTGAGATTAGCGCCGGTAAGATTAGCGTTGGATAGATTTACGTCTACAAGAATCTGGCCCGAGAGATCTATTCCCGATAAATTGAGTCCTTTGAAATCTCTGTAGCCCTGTTCGTAGAGCCGCAAAAAGTCTTCTGATTTCATGTCGTCTCTATTTGAGTTCAGCTCGCTTTCGCTCGTGGTTTATGAGCTTGATATTTGAGCGATAAGAGCCTGACGATCTCGCCAGACTCTTACGATAGGCTGTAGGTAGGGCCGCGTGTGTGAATGCTGCGGCTTAGTAACATAGGCACTAAAAACTTTAAAAATTAGCGTTAATGTTATTGTGCTACGCCGAATATCTCTTTCTTTTGACGATATGTTATTTGCCCAGGCTTCCTTAAACTCCTATATTCTTCCAACCTCTCCTTCAAACTCGTGATCAGAAAAATTGGCTATGCTCTCATCTGGCTCGGATTTAGCGTTTATGCCTTTACGCTGGCTCCGCCTACAAGCCCAGATACGCTCGATTTGATTATCAATCTCTCTACGGGCAAGTGGGAAGGTATTAATCCTCTGATTGTTGCCTTGTTTAATTTAATGGGCGTTTGGCCAATGGCTTACGCCTGCCTGATTTTGATTGATGGTGTGGGTCAGCGGGTTTTGGCCTGGCCTTTTGTGGCGGCTTCGTTTGGGGTGGGGGCGTTTGCCATTTTGCCTTATATGGCGCTGCGCGATCGCAATACCGGCTACACGCCGCCGCAGTCTAAGCTTCTGGCTTTGCTAGAGTCGCCTTGGACCGGTCGTTTCCTGCTGCTGAGTGCGCTAGCGCTGCTGGGTTACGGCTTGCTAAATGGCAATTTGAGCGATAACTGGCAAGACTTTATCTACCAATGGAAGACCAGTCAGTTTATTCACGTGATGAGTCTAGATTTTTGTATGCTCTGCGTTATCTTTGCGCCGCTGCTAGCTGACGATATGGCTAAGCGTGATTTTAAAAATCCTACGGTTTTTTGGATAGCGGTGTTGGTGCCGCTGCTAGGTATTTTAGGTTATCTGTCGGTACGTCCTGCGATGGAGAGTAGAACGGCGGCTGTAGAACAGGCTTAGAATCGTCTGTCTGTTTGTTCGTCTGCCTGTTCGTCTGTCTGTATAGAAGGAGGGATTGATGAAATCTCAGTGGGACTGTATTCGGCAAAATGTGGGTGTGTGGCATGGGTCTTTTACTCAGTTTTCTGCTGAGGGAAAGCGGGTGAAAGACACGCCTAGTGTGCTGAGGCTAGAAGAAACTGAGCTGAATGAGAAAATGCAGCTAACGCTGGAGCGAATGCCAGCCGGAGAAAGCCCCAATACTGTTCAGCGAACGTTCTCTGCGCCGGGGCCTGCGCCTTATGTCTACTTTTTTGAGAGCGGCGCGTTCTCTCAGGGGGCGTCGCAGTGGAGGCCCTTTAGTCAATTTGGCGCAGAAATGTCGATAAAAGTTGGCGATAGAAGGGTTCGCTTTGTGGTGATGTACGAGAGTACGGCTGAGGGGACTAGCCAGATAGATTACGTTACGTTGATTCGCGAGGCTCAGGAGAAAGGCGTTCAGTTTGAGCAGCCCGATCTGTCGGTGCGATCGCTGCTGGGTCGGTGGATAGGCAAAGTAGAGGTGCTGCACGCCGCGATGACGCCGCTGAGCGAGGGTGATAGTCAGTGGCAGTTTGAGAACTCGAAGCTAGCGAGCGACGAGCAGTTTGGTGAGCTTAAGCAAAGCGTCTGCTTGTCTGGCGAGGAAACTGATTTGACGGTTGATGGGCCGGTGGTTTTGCAAGGTGCGTTGCCTTATCGGCTCATGCCTTTGCCAAACGGTGCGTATTGCCTAACGCCACAGACGATACGAAAGGGAGAGGCGTTTCGAGTGGAGGTGGGCTGGCTGTGGGGAGCGGGGCGATGCTCTGATGGATCGGATGGAGACGGTTTGCGATCGCGCTTAATCCGCTATTACGACGCGCAAGGCGTATGGACGCATACAGCGCTAATAGAAGACAAGCGATCTACTCAATGAAAGATAACATCGAAGCCAAAAGAGTCTCTAGAGCGTTGATGCAGAAGTCACTGCGAGCGCTAGCAGATGCAGCATTTGCTTCAGATTATGTCAATTTATCAACAGCGCTTCGCAAGAACTGTTTGATCACCTCGTCTCGCTGATTGAGCTGGTACTGTCGCTCCACTTCTGCCTGAATGCCGCCGTCTCCCCAGTCCTGATTGGCTTCAAAATAGGTGATGAAGCTTTTGCCAGCAATGCGAGTAAGGTAAGCAGCGCTCGCGCCCTGTAATAGTTTGCTGGCAACTGCGGTGGCAATGTTGGTTTGCAGTCCTATGGCCAATAGCTTCATAGTGCCTTTTGCCAAACTCAGCGCGGTGAGCGTTTTGGTCAGCGAAACGGCCAGCGCTTTGCCTTCTTCAATGCTGACGGTGACGCCATACGCCTGACCTAGTTCTACAACCATTCGAGCGTTTACGGCGGCGGCGGCTAGCATGTCTACAACAGGTAAAGGGGTCGCTGCAAGTACGCCTGCGCTGATCCACTGATAGCGTTCGATGATGGCGTCTGCTTTTTGCTGTCTTTGGTCGCTGAGCAGCGCTTTGGCTTCCTGGCTAATCTGTTGGGTTTGGGATAGGAGATTTTGCGCGATTAAGTTGGCACCTTCGCTTTGTAGGGTTTTGACGATTCGCGCGACGACAGCCGCAATGTCTGGATCTGGCTTTACCCAGGTGCCATCGTCTAGCTGGATGGCTGCGGGGTCTGCGGCGATCGCCACCACATCCTCAGCCGCAACCAATCCACTCGTTCTCTCTTTCAACCGCTGCAAAATCTGTTCTTTCTCTTCGGGTAGGTAGCGATCGCTCTTATTGAATACCAGCAGCGATCGCTTCCCCATTCCGGCCAACATCGCCAGCGGCTCGTACTCTACTCTGTGCAAGTCGTTATCGATCACAAACAACAACAAATCTGCCTGAGCCGCTAGCGCTTTTGCTTCCTGCGCCCGGTCTTCTCCCAGGGCACTTGCTTCTAACAGTCCCGGCGTGTCGATGATGCCGACGCGATGCTCGGAGCTTTGCATTCCTGACATATCTATCCAGTAAGTTTGAGCGGTTTGGGTGGTGCCAATCGGCGCGGCAACGGGGGAGGCCATTTCGCCTAACAATGCATTGACTAGGGCCGTTTTTCCCGCAGAGCCTAAGCCAAATACAACAATCTCGAATCGTCTGCCGCTGATTCTGTCGCCTAGTGTGTGCGATCGCTCAACCAATGCCTGCCGCGCAATCTCGTCTTCTATTTGCTCAATCTGTTGTTCGGTGGCTTGGAGGCTGACTTCTGCGACTTCGTCTGGGTTTTGGGGGAGGGCGATCGCGCGTTTGCGTTTGGGGCGTAAGAACAGCGCGGCGTAGTAGATGATGACGGCTAGCGCACCGATGAGTAGCAGGACTACGAGCATCACGACTGTCTGAGCTAGCAGGGGTGAGATAGTGGCTAGTGCGCTGTATAGCTGGCCTATGGTGCTGACGGTGGTGAGCAGCAGGATTAGGGTGGTGAGAAGGGCGATCGCGGCGATGAGTACGAAGGGACGACGCATAGGGATGACGGCCAGCAAGAACAGGCAGAGGCGCATGTACTCTAAGACTATAGCGCTGCGAATATGGCGGGTTTGCGCGGGGCGGCGCAGCGATTGAATCTTGGAATATTTTTAGGTTCCGGAAGGGAGGCAGGCTTTACTGTAGGGGAAGGTGACGCCTTTGCAGACTAACAACGGGGATATTCGGTGCCTGAGCATATCTTTATTTCTCACGCTTCTGCCAACGATGAGCTAGTGAAAAAGCTGCGCGAGATATTGGAGCTGCACGGGCAGTTGCCCTGGGTGGACTCGCGCAAGCTGACGGGCGGCGATGACCTCGCAGCGGTAATTGAAAGCAGCGTTCGGACGGCTCGGCATTTTGTGGTGGTGCTAAGCGTAGATGCGATGAGTTCTGAGTGGGTGCAGCGGGAGGTGGGCTGGGCGCGGGAGGTAGCGCAGCAGCGAGCGGGCTATAAGGTGATTCCGGTAGTGCTGCCGGGTGTGAATTCTGGTTTGTTGAGGCTGCTATTTCCAAATGAGCCGCTTTACATTTTTGTAGAGGATGCGCCAACTGGCCTTGACGATGCGATGCCGAAGATATTCGCGGCGCTGGGCGAGCGGCTGCCGGAAGATTGGCAAGGCGGTGGGCCGGTGGCAGTGGAGCCGGTGGAGGAATTGCTGCTGGCGCTGAGCGATCCGCGCATTGTGGAGCGAGACAGTATTCGCAGGGCAGAGGCCACTGCCGAGCTTACCTACTTTCCGGCGGATAACAGCCGCATTATTGTGAGCCGCCGGTATAGGTTCACTGCGCCGCTGGGGCCGGTGGAGCTAGAAGATATTCGCTGGTACATTGAGCGCTACTTTCAGTGGCCGACGGGCGTTTTTAAGGAGCGGGCGCAGAAGACTGAGCAGCAGTTGCCGGAGTGGGGAAATGCGCTGTTTGCGGCGGCGATAGGGGGCGAGTCGGCGCGGGAGCCTTTGGGGGCTTGGCAGCGGG
>CAWBJY010000005.1:0-341618 GCA_963789215.1 uncultured cyanobacterium
CTTAACAAGTCTTGCTGCGCCATTCACTGTGTAGCGCACACACATAACAAGTTTTGCCGTGCCATTCACTGTGTAGCGTACGCGCATAACAAGTTTGGTCACGCCATTTGCTGTGTAGCGCACACATATAACAAGTTTGGTCGCGCCATTTGCCATGTAGTGCGCACATATAACAAGTTTGGTCGCGCCGTTTGCTGCAATGTATGCAGCAAACATCCTCTGAGCAGAACCTAGCGCGAGGGGCGATCGAACCAGCATCGTGAGGTTTCGCCTAAGCAAGTACAGGTTTAGCGCAATAGCCTTTGGACTCTGGTGCCCCTTGCAACCAGTCGATAGGACTTGCTTTTAATCGCTAGATTAAAGCAGAGGGCGCTCAGCCACTGCTTTATAATGCGGGGGTGGTAACCCCAACGTTATGTTCACTTCGTAAGGACAATTCTCTATGGGACTTTTCGATCAGGTGATGGGCGCGATCGCCGACCCAAAACGCAAAGCCAGCGCCAAGCAAATGACTGAGATCTTAGGCGCAGCTAAGCAAATCGGACAGCAAAACAACGCTAGCTCCGACACCATGCAGCAGGCAATGTCTGTCATGGGCAAGTTTGTTCGCTCTTCGCTAAAAGACAAAAGACAAGCAGAAGGCGCAGGGGCCGCGCAAGCACTGCTTGAAGAAGGTGCAGCTAATGGCGCATCGGTTATTCCCAAGCTGTTTAACAATAGCCAGCTCACTGAAATGATTTCAGCAGTGACGCAGAAAACAGGGCTTAATACCAATCAGGTGCAAGGCATTTTGCCGATAGCGCTGCCCTTGGTGATGAAGTTCTTGAGTTCTGGTAATGCAAAAGGCGGTGCAGCCGCGACGGATACCAACCCAGTGCTGACGGCCTTTTTAGACGGCGACGGCGATGGCGATGTAGATATGGGCGATATGTTGGCAATGGCCGGTAAGTTTATGTAAAGAAAGTGATGAGTGATGAGTTGGGAGAGGCTACGGACTAGGAAATAGTCACACTTGCCTTCTCTTTTAGCTCATCGCTCATCACTTCCTCACCGCTAGCTACAAAATCTGCGACAAGAACGATCTTGTTCTCTCTTCCTTCGGATCGTTAAAGAAGGCTTCCGGCGTATTCTCTTCAACCAGTACGCCCCCGTCCATTAACACAACTCGATCGGCAACTTCACGGGCAAAGCCAACCTCGTGCGTAACGCAAACCATCGTCATTCCGTCTTTAGCCAAGTTGCGCATTACGTCTAATACTTCTCGCACCATCTCAGGGTCTAGCGCAGACGTGGGTTCGTCAAACAGCATGACTTTTGGCTGCATGGCTAGAGAACGGGCGATCGCCACCCTCTGCTGCTGACCGCCCGATAGCTGCCCCGGAAACTTGTAAGCCTGCTCAGCAATCCCAACTCGACCCAACAAACGCATCGCAATCTCTTCCGCTTTGGCCTTGGGCCATCGACGCACCCACTGCGGTGCTAGCGTCACGTTTTGCAGCACAGTCAGGTGTGGAAACAAATTAAACGACTGAAACACCATGCCCACTTCACGACGGACGACTTCGATGTCTTTGATGTCGTAGCCGATGAGCGTGCCGTCGATTTCAATGCTGCCCTCTTGATAAGGTTCTAACGCGTTGAAAGTGCGAATAAAGGTGGATTTACCGGAGCCGGATGGCCCCATAACAACAACAACTTCGCCTTTGTATACGTTTAAGCTGACGCCTTTGAGTACGTTAAATCCGTTGTCGTACCATTTATGAACATCTTTGGCGACGATGACTGCCTCAGAACCAACTGCGTTTACCGGTACTTGAGGGGCTTGGGTTTCAAACTGAGTCATGATGAAAGTCCTTTTAGACGTGACGGGAGAAAGACGATGGACAGGCGAACAGTGGTGCTAAGAACCGTGTTGTTAAGAACTGCGGTGTTGAGAACTGTGGTGTTAAGAACTATGGTGCTCACTAGTTTAGCCAACGCAATTGCTAACGGAGATCGGTATTGAGCGCTGACTCAATTCGTTGACTGCCGTAGCTCATGGCATAACAGAATATCCAGTAGATGGTGGCGATGAAAAGATAGGCTTGAGCGTAGTCGCCTAGATATTTGGGGTTGGCGCTTAAGCTTTGGGTGATGCCTAGTAGCTCAATTAGGCCAACGATGCCTAGCAGCGTCGTGTCCTGAAATAGGCTGATGAACTGACCTACAATTGCCGGTATAGCCGTTTTTAATGCCTGTGGCAGCACGATTAACGCCGTGGTTAGCGGTTTGTTAAGACCTAAAGACTGCGCGGCTTCTGTTTGTCCTTGAGGGATGGACTGCAAGCCTGCTCGGACGTTCTCGGCAAGATAGGCGGCGCTAAAGATAGTCAGGCCGATGATGGCTCGAACAACGCGGTCGGGGCGGACGCCTTCGGGGAGGAACAAGGGGATGAGAACTTGGCCCATGAACAGAATGGAGATCAGCGGGACGCCTCTAATCAGCTCGATGTAGGCGACTGAGAAGCCTCGGACAATGGGAAGTTTGCTGCGTCTGCCAAGAGCTAATAGAACGCCTGCCGGGAAGCAAAGGGCAATGCCGCTAATCGCGAGTAGCAGCGTAAGCGAAAGTCCGCCCCAGCTGCTGCTAGAGATGCTTCTAAGCCCGAAGTCTAAGCCTAGCCAGTAAGGGATATACCTCAGCAGCTGGAAAGGAATGATAAATCCGACAATGAACAGGATGATGTCTCCTAGCAGCTTGGGAATGCCAGGAATGTCTATACGCTTGGCTAGCTGCCAACCAATCCAAAGGGGTAGGCCAAAGGTGACGGCTCGGTAGAAGATGCTGGGGCCGACGACGGGCGCGTTGCCGAAGAAGGGGCCGCCGCCGAAGAGATAGAGCGCTATGAGGTAAGAGAGAAACCACAGGCCGGAAACCCAGGTGGTCGCTCTATTTACTTTGAGGCCAAAGACTTTGCCAAGGGCTGCGCCAGCGGCAAGTAGCACCATAGAGCCTAGGAGCCAGGCTAGATGAGGCCGGGTCATAGGCCAGATGATGAAGAGAAGGGCGATCGCACCAAATCCAATTAGTACATTTCGGCTAAATAACTGTTTCTGATTGCGCGCCAAAACGCCCCAGCTGACGCCAGCTATGGCTGCAATCATGGCCAAGCAGGTCCAGAGTCGCCAGTAGGAAGCGGCTGGATAAAGTCCGGCCATGTACTGACCAAAGTTTTCAGTGACAACAGCCCATTCTGCGCCGCCGACGGCCCATAGCAGCAGCCTGAGCAGCGCGCCGCCGATGACGACTAGTAGAACAACGGTCAATATAGCGTTGAACCAGCTATTGAAGAGATTTTTCCGCGTCCAGGTTAGAGGGCCTGGTTTGGTGATTCTGGGGGCACCGCGTTCGACGGGTCTAGAGCTAATAGTCATGGGTTAGCGCTCCTTAAATTGAACGGCATTGTTGAGCTGGTTCATGTTGAGAGAGATTAATAGATTCAGCGTGAGATAGGTGGCCATCATCACCAGGAAAACCTCAATGGGTCGCCCGGTTTGGTTTAGCGTGGTGTTAGCAATGTTGTATAGCTCTGGATAGCCTACGGCAAAGGCCAAGCTGGAGTTTTTCGCTAAGTTGGCAAATTCGCTGTTCAAAGGCGGAATAATCACTCGCAGCGACTGAGGAAAGATGACTAGCTGCATGGCTTGGCCATTGCTCAGGCCAACCGATCTGGCGGCTTCCCACTGTCCTCTGGAGACGGATTGAATGCCTGCTCGCACAATTTCGGCGATGAATGCGCCGGTATAGAAGGTCAAGCCGATGAGGGCGGCGGCGTAGCTGCCGGTCATTCTAAGCCCTCCGGTGGCGACGGTTCTAACGTTTCCGGCGATTTCGATTCTTCTCAGTTCTGGGGGTGTCCAGTTGAATGCGAAGAGGACGACTGCGACCATGGCAACAGCGATCGCAATCATGGCGTATAAAAATACTTTGCCGTCTGCGCCGCGCTCTAGCATGACTTTCATTCGCTGTCTGTAAAGCAGCACAATCGCCACGAACGCAGCCATCAGACCCATAATCCAAAGCCCTTCTGGGTTGGTAAATAGTGAGATGAGCGCGCCTTGGAAAAATAGCTGGTCTTGCGCCGAGTTGCTAAAGAGTAAGAGGTAGCCGAAGAATAAGACGCCCACTATGACGGCGGCGTTGCCCGCTCGAGCGGCCCATCCGGCGATGCCTGCGGCAAAGCGACCCTGCATAAAATTACTCACCGACCGCCACAGTAGACCTAGCAGCAAAGAGGTGACTAATAGCAGCATCAGACCTACCCACACCGGATCGGGTAGGTTAGGGCCAACAATGTTGATCTGACTGTTGGAAGCAATTAGCCAGGTTGTATTCGCGTTGGGTAGAACAATCGGATTTTGCTGTTCACTCGGCAGGGCCAAAATGACGGCGTAGAACCAGAGAAATAGCTGGAGCAGCAGCGGCACGTTTCGCACTAGCCCAACGTAAGCCCGACTCAGTTTAAAGACCAACCAATTATCTGAGAAGCTAGCGACGCCTGCTGCGACACCCGCAATGGTAGCTGTGATGATGCCAACAAAGACTAGCCGCAAAGAGTTTACAATCCCCGCTTGAACTACCTTGGCATAGGACTCCTGCGGCTGATAGGCCAAGAGGTCTTCGCGGATGCCAAACCCGGCTGGATTTTGAAAGAAACCGAAGCCGAATTGAATCCCTTGCCGGGCCATATTGCGGCTGAGGTTGCCAAACAAAAAAGAGAATGCGGCCCCTACGACTACGATTAAAATTATTTGGAACGCTATTTGCCAAAAGCGTTCGTCTCGCAGCCAGGCTTGCCAACCTGATCGAGTATTAGAGGAAGGTTCTGCCATAGGGGTTCCTAACCGTACGTATCTGATGAAATCAATGAGATGCGTTTATTTTTGTCCAAGCTCTTAGGCTTGAGAACATGAAACGCTAAACAGTTCGCAATCTATCGCTTAGCCACTATGTCAGCAAACGTAAGTCGGTTCAGTTCGATTGCTTACAGTCTACGTAAAATCTTGCAGACTGCTTATGGCTACTCATCATAAACCCACATCAACAACAACTCGAAGCTGTGAAGAAAACAGACCTGAAGTTGTCATCTAAATTAATAGAGAAAGAACTTGATGCATTGTGGCAAGACAATGGCAAGGCGATACGTAAACAGGTACTGTGCCTGTCCTTAGCCTTTGCAAGTTGGTTTATAGATGAATGAACAGCAACAAATTACGTCGCTGCTGAAATCCTTTTTTCTGTCTGCGATGTTGTTGTTAGTGGAAAGTTGCCAACTCTCGAATTAAAGGATTAACACAAAGGCGCAGGAAGCTCATATCAACTTCCTACGCCTTCGTGTTTCTATCTGTTAACGACGCATTACGTCAAAGGCGCACTCTGTGTTCTAACTTTGTGTTCTTAACGGAAGGGTGGCGAGTACATCAAGCCACCTTCTGTATACAGCGCATTCTGACCGCGCTCTAGTTTGAAGACAGAGCCTTCGCCCAAGTTACGCTCGAAGATTTCGCCGTAGTTACCTACCGCGCCTACGGCGCGAGCGGCGAAGTCGTTGGGCAAGCCCATATCTTCACCTAATGTACCTTCAGCGCCTACAAAACGCTTAATGTCGGGGTTGTCGCTGTTGGCCGCCTCTGCAATGGTATCGGCAGTTAGGCCGAACTCTTCTGCTTGAATCAACGCGTAAGTGACCCACTTAACGGTGTCAAACCAGGCGGAATCGTTGTTGACGGTTAAAGGGCCTAGCGGCTCTTTAGACATGGTGACTTCTAGCAGAACATGCTCATCAGGATTAGAGAGCGTACTGCGACGGGCGACGAGCTGAGACTTATCGGAGGTCATGCCCTCGCAGCTACCGGCTTCGTAGGCGGCGTAAGCGGCGTCGGCGCTTTGGAAGGTTTGCGGGGTGGCGTTAATGCCTAGCTGGCGAAACTGGTCTGTTAGGTTTAGCTCGGTAGTGGTTCCGGCTTCTACGCAAACCGTGCCGCCTTCTAGTCCTTGCAGGTCGGTAATGCCAGACGATTCGCGCACCATCATGCCCTGACCGTCGTAGAAAGTGGTGGGCGCAAATTCCATGCCTACCGAGGTATCGCGGCTGATGGTCCAGGTGGTGTTGCGAGCGAGCATGTCTACCTCGCCGCCTTTTAGCGCTTCAAAGCGCTCGGTGGAGTCCAGATTGCGATATTCTACTGCGTTTGGATCGTCGAAGAGGGCTGCAGCAACTGCTTTGCAGGTGTCTACGTCTAGTCCAGAATACTCGCCGTTGTCGACGAAACTAAAGCCAGGAATGCCGCCGTCTACACCACAGATGAGCTGGCCTCTGGCTTTTACGGTATCTAGTCGGCTGGTGCCACCGCCTGCGGCTCCTTCACCATCGCCGCCACCGCCGGGGCCACCGCAGCCGGTAAGGGCTAATGCCCCTAAGCTCGCGGCTAGCATTAAACTTTGTTTCTTCATTTCAAACCTCACGCACGTTCACTGAAACTATGTTGCTTGTCTGGTTGTGCTCGCGGTTTGGATGAGGTGTGGATCTTTATCAAATGTGTTGATAGAGATAGCTCCAGCGCCTCCCCCAGCTTCGTTGAGCAGCAATTGCGCTCAACATTACCACTTTTTCACCAGACAAAATCTGTGCGTGGCGATCACTTTCGTAGGGTTTTGGGGAAAGATGTTCTAATTTTCTGGGTATTGTGGCTAGCTGCTATGACTGGCTGGCCACGTCTCTAATCAACGGCAGCCTGGCTTGAATGTATCTGTGCATAATGGCTATGTTTCCTGGATCGAACCCAGGATCTTCTCGCATTGCATCTACCAGTGACTGCATGAGTGTAGGGTCGTCTAGCTGAGCAAGACCTTTCGCCGAGGCGGACTGAACTGCAGACCACAATTGTCTGATTAGTTTAATATCCATCTTTTATCAAAAACCTTTATGTTCTCTTTAGGTTTAACGCAGACAGATAGCGCATGTGTTGATGTACTGCGTTAAGACACTCTTCTTAATAGGTGAAGGAGAATCGTTACATCGCTTAACTATTGATATGTGTCGGATGGTAGAGCGCTGGGGTGGTTTCTGGCTTATTTTTGGGCTTATTTTTTGGCTTGGGAGCGTACTTAAGCAACGTTACTGCCATTAACGTTAATGATAGTTATAGAGGGCATCTAGAGAGGCGATCGCACTTCCTTTGGATTGACCGCTTACGCTAAAAACCAGGGCTTCTTTATAAACTCGCTGGGCTGGATGGCTAAGCGTATTGGCAGCTCCGCTAGCGGCTAAGATGGCGGCTTGGGCGCAGGTGTTCATGGTGGCGATCGCCTGCCCTCTTAAAGCCACTTTTTGTGAGTAATGCGCTGTGGGCAATGCGTGAGCTTTGGGCAGGTCGAGCCAGATTTGCTCGATTTGGGTTTGGAGCTGAGCGAGCAGCGGATGGCTAATCTTTCGCTTTGAGAGCGATTGGGTGGCAGCGTCTAGCCCGGCTTGGGCGCAACCTAGAATTAAGCCTAGTGGGCTGAGGGGGTTGGCGCGATCGCGCGATTGAATCCAGCCAGCTGCTTGGATGCCGACTATCTGCTCGTTCGCTAAAAAGTGATTGTTTAAGCTAACGCTGACGGTTCCGGTGGCGGCCATTCCCATGAGGGCTAGCGGCTGACTGACGCTGACGGTTGATTGGTTAGTCAGCGGTAAGAGTCCGAAGATGGCTGAGCCGTCTGCGAGTTCAGCCGCGCCGATAAATTCGGTAAAGAGCGCTGCGCCGCTGACCCAAGGAACGGTGCCGCTGAGCTGATAGCCGCCTGATACCGGCTGCGCTTGGACGGGAGCGGGCTGTCTGCGTAGCTGTGAAAACCCGACGCCAACTCGCTTTGCGCCAGATGCCATAGCGGGCAGGTAGGTTTGCGCGATCGCCTGATTTTGGCTAGAGAGTAGAAGGCTCGCTGCGCTTTGATGTTGGGCCTGTAGAAAAGCCAGTGCGCCAGAATGCTGAGCAATGAGTGCCTGGAACTGCCAGAAGCCAAGTGTGTCTAGGTCTAGTCCGCCGGAAGCAGCGGGTAATTTTGGCGTTAGCAGGGTGCGATCGCCGAGTCCGTGAAACGCTTCGAATAACAACTGAGGCTCGCTGTCTAATCGGGCTGCTACCGGTGTCACTTGTCTTACCAAATAGTCTTTTAGCAACAAATTCAAAGTAATCTCTTCTAGATAGGTAGTATTTGAAACCAGGCGGCTTGTCTCTAGCTTCAAACCTATCGCAAACTCGTTTGTGTGTTTTCGTCTGCAGGGCACAGGCTTATGCAAGAGATGACCTGCTGTAAGACATAATTTTTGTTTAGATACTTGTCTTCTACCATTGTCTTCTAACCTCGCTTTCCAAAATCGCTCTTCAAAATCGCTTTCTAAAATCGCAAAGCTGCAATATGAAACTGTTGTGCATTAGTAATGGTCATGGTGAGGATGCGATCGCCCTACGCGTTCTTTCGGCCTTGCGTCAACATCAGCTTGATGTAGAAATTTGGGCCTTGCCCATTTCGGGCGAGGGCGAGGCGTATCGTCAGGCGGCGGTGCCGTTGATTGGCCCTGCTCGGGCGCTGCCTTCTGGTGGATTTTTGAATCGCGATGCGGCTCAGCTTGCTTCGGATGTTCGGCAGGGGCTGATTGGGTTGACGCGATCGCAGCTTTCGGCGATTAAAGCTTGGTCTGCTGAGGGGCACTTTGTGCTAGCGGTGGGTGATATTGTGCCGCTGCTGATGGCGCATCGTAGCGGCTTGCCCTATGCCTTTTTAGGTACGGCTAAGTCTGAATATTGGCTGCGCGATGAAACTGGGGAACTGCCGGGTACAGGTTTTTGGCACCGTTTTGAGGGGTGGTCTGGTTCGGTTTATTTGCCCTGGGAGCGCTGGCTAATGGCGCGTCCTCGTTGCCGGGGCGTCTTTGTCCGCGATGATTTTACGGCGAAGCGGCTTCAGCAATTAGGCATTGAGGCTGTTTACGCGGGCAATCCGATGATGGATGGGCTGGTGGTGAGCGGGCGGCTGACGAATTGCCTTCAGGCTTTGAGAAGTCCGGTGTCGGCGGTGGCTCAATCTCCGGACAAGGCGAGAGCGATGGCGCTGTATGTAAGCAGAAAGCGCCGGACGACGATTCCGCTGACGGTTGCCTTGCTGCCGGGGTCGCGTCAGCCGGAAGCCTTTGAAAATTGGGAGCGGATTTTGAGCGCGGTGCCGGGGCTGTGTCAGACGTTTCGCCATCGGGCTTTGATTTTGCTGGCGGCGATCGCCCCGGCTTTACCTTTAGAACAGTTGCAAGATCGTTTGAGCGCGAGTGATTGGACGCTCGAAGGGGAGTTGCCTTATCTGACTTACCGCTGGGGAAATGCGACGCTGCTGCTGGTGAATGATGCGTACGGTGAGTGTTTGCAAGAGTCGCAGATTGCGATCGCGACAGCGGGAACGGCGACTGAGCAGTTTGTGGGACTGGGCAAACCGGCGGTGACGCTGCCAGGGAAAGGGCCTCAGTTTACGCTAGCGTTTGCGACAGTTCAATCTAAAATGCTGGGGCCTTCTGTTCAGATGGTGACTCAGCCTGAGCAGGTGGGGCCCGTGATTGCCAGAATTATGGACGATCCGGATCGGCTGCAGCTGATTTATCAGAATGGAAAGCGGCGGATGGGTGAAGCGGGGGCCGGGGAACAGATAGCGATGAAGCTGGCGGAAGTGATGGGTGATGGGTGGTGAGCGGATGAGTGATGAGCGATGAGTAGGCAATCCCCCCTTTTTTGTTGGTAGACTGGCTGAACGCTAAACACCGTTGTTGTTATGACTGCTACTACTGCTTCGTCTGTGAGTGCTTCGTCTGTGAGTACTTTACCTTTGAGTACTTTACCTTTGAGTGCGATCGCTCAGCAGACGCAACAAGCTGCCCGAAGCCTAGCTCAGCTTTCTGGGGAAGAGAAGAACGAGATTATTGAGGCGATCGCTCAGTCTTTAGAAGCGGCGGCTGAGCAAATTATTCAGGCGAATCAGCAGGATCTAGCGGCGGCGCAAAGCGATAATTTAGCGAAGCCGCTTTATGGCAGGCTAAAGTTAGATGCGACTAAGCTAAAAAGCGCTATTCAGGGCGTTCGTAGCGTGGCGAGTCTGCCCGATCCAACGGGTCATATCACAATTAATAGAGAGCTAGATGACGGGTTGGTTCTAAAGCGGATTGCCTGTCCTTTGGGCGTGCTGGGCATTATTTTTGAGTCTCGCCCTGATGCTGTGATGCAAATCTCTGCGCTGGCGATTAAGTCTGGTAACGGCGTTATTTTAAAGGGCGGTCGTGAGGCGGTTCGCTCCTGCACGGCGCTAGTGGAGGCGATTCGGCAGGGGATTGCGAATGCTGGGCAGAATCCGGATGCGGTTCAGCTGCTGACGACGCGCGAGGAGACGAATGCGCTGCTGGCGTTGGACAAGTATGTAGACCTGATTATTCCTAGAGGGTCGAATTCGTTTGTGCAGTATGTGCAGAACAATACGCGCATTCCGGTGTTGGGCCATGCGGATGGGATTTGTCATCTCTATGTAGATGAGGCGGCTGATATTGAAGAGGCTAGCGCGATCGCAGTAGATGCAAAAGTCGGCTATCCTTCGGCCTGCAATGCGATTGAGACGCTGCTGGTGCATCGAGATATTGCGGCTAAGGCTTTGCCGGTGATGGCTAAGGCGCTGCGAGCGGAAGGGGTGGCATTGAGGGGTGATCGCGCCGCTAGAGATATTTTGCCGGGTATTGAAACCGCAACGGAAGAAGATTGGGCGACTGAATACAGCGATTTGATTTTGGCGGTTCGAGTTGTTGATTCTTTGGACGCGGCAATCGATCATATCAGTACCTACGGGTCGCGGCATACGGAGGCGATTTGCACAACTAATCAGGCTGCTGCTGAGACATTTATGGCGCAAATAGACGCGGCTGGGGTCTATCACAATTGTTCTACGCGCTTTGCGGATGGCTTTCGCTATGGCTTTGGCGCGGAAGTGGGCATCAGTACTCAAAAGATGCCGCCGCGCGGCCCAGTGGGTTTAGAAGGACTGGTTACCTACAAGTATCAATTAGAAGGTAAGGGGCATGTTGTTGCAACTTATTCGGGAGAGAATGCCAAACCTTTTACTCACAAAGATCTAGGGATTTGATGGATATTATTCACATTAACGGCATCAGAGCGTTTGGCTATTTGGGAGTGCTAAAAGAAGAGAATGTGTTGGGCCAGTGGTTTGAGGTGGATCTTAAACTCTCTATTGATTTATCGAAGGCGGGAAAGAGCGATGCGCTAGAAGATACGCATAGCTACGTGGAGATTGTGCAGGAGACGACAAGGCTGATTGAGACTGAGCAATATAAGCTGATTGAGCGCTTGGCAGATGCGATCGCAACTTATGGCTTAAACAGTGACAATCGGATTAAAGAGATTAACGTGAAGGTGACTAAGCCGACGCCGCCGATTCCTGGATTTAGTGGAACGGTGGGCGTGGAGATTGTGCGATCTCAAGAGCGTTTGTGATTGCTGCAAGAAAGGCATAATGTTGGACCCTTTCGCCATCAACAACTAAGCGTCTATCCCCTCGTCTGTTTCTCCTTCGAACAGCGTGTCTAGAGGTTGAGCGTTTAAGTTCATCTCTTCGGTGAGATAGCGAGAGAGAACGTCGTTTTGGCCGTGGGTAACGTAGATGTTTTTTGCTTTTGTCTGCTCGACGGTTTTGATTAGGCCAGGCCAGTCGGCGTGGTCGGAGAGGACGAAGCCCCGTTCGTAGCCGCGTCGTCTGCGGTTGCCGCGTACAGCCATCCAGCCGGAGGCGAAGGCGGTTTGGGGGCGTTTGAAGCGTTTCATCCAGCTAGAGCGGTGGCCGGAGGGAGGCGAGATGATCAGGTCTCCGGCGAATTTGTAGGATTTTTCCATTTCGGAGACGGGGATGGTGGGCACCATTTCGACGCCGACTTTGCGGTAGATCTCGGTGAGGGTATGGACCGCGCCGTGGAGATAGACGGTGCGGTTGGTGAATTTTTTGAGTTCGGCGAGGACGCGCTGGGATTTGCCGAAGGAGTAGCAGAAGAGAAGTGAGGGCCGGGTTGGATCGCCTTCCCACCAGCTGTGGATTTGCTCGGCGGTGAGTTCGCCGCTGTCCCAGCGGTAGATGGGGAGGCCGAAGGTGGCTTCGGTGATGAAGCTGTCGCATTCTACGACTTCGAAGGGGTCGCAGGAGGGGTCGGCGTCGCGCTTGTAGTCGCCGGAGATGCACCATACTTCTCCTTTATGTTCTATGCGAATTTGGGCGGAGCCAAGGACGTGGCCAGCAGAGTGGAAGGAGATCCAGGTGTCGTTGATTTTGATGCGATCGCCGCATTGAACCCCACTCAAGTTAATCTCTTGACCGAGCCGCCGCCGCAAAATGCCTTCTGAAATAGCCGTCGCGTAGTAATGGCTATGACCGCTATAGGCGTGATCGGCATGAGCGTGAGTAATTAAAGCGGTTTCTACCGGCTTCCAGGGGTCGATATAAAAGTCGCCAGCGGCGCAATAAAGTCCTTCGGGGCGAACGGTAATTAGAGGCGGCATGGCTTGGCTTCGCTCAGCTAACTGGCGAGCGGTAGTAGGTCACGATCTAGCGCAGATCTAGCGCAATCGCTGCCTAGATTGTATTGGAGCATAGGGTTCGAACTCGTCGGTCTTTTGAGGTGTGTTTATTTGTGTGACATAACTACGTTTTTTGATATAAGTCCTCCTGTATCATCAAGGCATGGCGGAGATTAATGTCAATAAAATTAAGCTGTCTCAACTGCGGGCGCTGGTGGCGATCGCCCAGACGGGTACGTTTAGCGATGCGGCGTCTGTGCTCGATTTGTCGCAGTCGGCGGTGAGTCATGCGATCGCGACGTTAGAAGAGGAGCTGGGCGTCAGCTTGCTGAGCCGAGGCCGCCAGGGGGCGGTGCTAACGCCGGTAGGTCAAGAGATTACGGATGAAGCGACGACGATGCTGAAGCATCTGAAGCGGATTGGTCGGCGGGCGCAGGATGCGAAGGGATTGCAGGCTGGACTGGTGCGCGTGGTGGGCTTTCGCAGCGCGACGACGCATATTTTGCCGATGGTGATAGAAGAGTTTCGGCGGCAGTATCCGGGCATTAGCGTTTCGATTGGCGAAGGGAGCGATGTGCGCGGGGCGGAGGAAATTTTGCGGCGGGGCGAGGCCGATGTTGGCTTTACTTATCTGCCGGTAAACGATGCGTTTGACGCGCTAGAGCTGTTTCGCGATGACTATGTGGCGCTGCTGCCGAAGGATAAGGCACCCGCGAGCGAAGGGCCGATTAGCTGGGAGGAGCTAACGGCGCTGCCGCTGATTATGCCGATGCCGGATGATGGCTGTCGGTACAATGTGGATCAGTATTTGGCGGGGCATGGGCAGTCGATAAGACCGGCCTATGAGGTGAAGGAAGATTCTACGGTAGTGAGCATGGTGCGCCGGGGGTTGGGGGCGACGATTATTGCGAAGCTGGCGGCGGAGCCGATTCCGGATGATGTGGCGGTGCGAGAATTGCCGGAGCCGCTGCAAAGGGTGATCGGAGTGATTACGCTGGCGGATGCGCTGCAAACGCCGCCGGTCTTTGCCTTTTTGGATACGCTAAAGGCGACCTGGCAGCAAAAGTCCGACACGATTTGAGTGAGATGGGCAAGCTGGCTTCAATTAAAATGCAGCGCCAAATTTATAAGTTTGACGCTGCATTATTTTGTGTTTGACTAGATTTTTTCCCTTAGAAATTTTTCCCTGAGGAATATTTCCCTGAGGAAATTACTTTAGCCGATCTTGCATGGCTGGGTTGCGCTCTAGTTCTTCAGGAACGCCATTGCCACCGTTGGTTAGCACGTTTTCCTCAGCAATCTCTTCTAAATTCAGCTTATCGCTTTTGGATTCTGTATCTGCTAGCTGGGAGGCGCGGCTTTGCTTGGCGCGGCGCTCTGCTCGTTTTTGAGCTAGCTCTTCTGGCGAGATATCTTGAGTGGTAGCCTGGTCTGCGGGGATGGGGGATGCCTGCACTGCGGGTTGCAGCAGTCCTAAAAACATGACGGCGCTAACAATTAGGAGCGCTAGCTTTTTTGCAATTCGCTGAAGCGAGAGAAGCATGGAGGTCTTCATGGTGTTTTCCTACTAAAAGAGAGTTAAAAATGAGGGTTGGATTCTCTGCCTAGAAATGAAAGAAGAGACTCTTCTTGTCATCTTCATGACTTCAGTAGAATAGATTAACGGATGAAGGCTCTGTGTGCTCCCCAAGATGGATATTGCTATGGGACTAGGTTTGCAGCCTTGAAGACGATGCTAATGGAAGATGCTAATGGGTGATGCTATAGCTTGATGTTTGCGATCGCACTTCTCGGATCGCTGCTGCGGTTTGCTTGAATCTGCTCGTAGAGAGATTTCTCCTGTTCGCTGAGATCTTTGGGGGGCGTGATGACTACTTTCACTAATAAATCGGTTTTTTCACCCGATTTTTTCTTTGGCCACCCTTTGCCTTTTAGCCGTAAAGACTGACCGGACTTAATGCCTGCCGGTACGCTGACCGTAACGCTGCCTTCTGGGGTTGGTACGGATACTTTGGCCCCTAAAACCGCTTCGTCGGGCGCGATCGGAACTTCGCAGGTTAGTTTGTCGCCGTCTAGCTTGAAGAAATTATGAGGCGTCAGTTCTACCGTGAGATAAACGTCGCCGCGCTGCTGGGTTTGTGGATTGGCCGCGCCTTTGCCCTTAAGTCGAATTTTGCTACCGGCTTTAACGCCCGCAGGAATGCGCACCGCGACGGATTCGCCGCCAATGCTAAAGCGCTTTTGAGTGCCATGAAATGCTTCTGAAAGGGTGAGCTTGAGCGCGGCTTCCTGGTCGAAAGGGCTGCGCCCGACGGTTTTGCCTGCGCTACGGCTCGTGCGCGCGGCTGTTCTGGGGTCGAAGCCAAAGCCACTGGAGCCAAAGCCGCTGGTATCGAATCCACTGGGGCTTCCCGGCTGCTGGTAGCCATAGTTAGATCTAGCGGAGCGGCCAGTGCTGGAGGCCCCGCCGCCCATCCGACCGAGCAGCTCGTTCACAAAATCCTCGAAGCTGCCGTAGGCGCCAAAGTCTACGCCGGGTGCGCCGCCGCCGGGGCCACCGAAGCCGCCGGGGCCGCCAAATCCGCTTGCGCCCGCTTTGTCTGCCTGCTCCCAATACTGACCAAACTGATCGTATTTGGTGCGCTTGTCCTGGTCGGAAAGGACTTCGTAGGCTTCGCTAACTTCTTTGAACTTGGCTTCTGCCTTTTTGTTGTCGGGGTTAACGTCTGGATGATATTTGCGAGCGAGTTTGCGAAAAGAGCGCTTGATTTCGTCGGCATCGGCCGTTTTGCTGACCCCTAATATGGCGTAGTAGTCTTTGAAGTCAGTTGCGGCCATGCTGCTCGTTTCTCCCGGTCGAACCTGAATGGAATTCTATATATAGATTTCAGCGTAGCAAAGCCTACTCCCTCAGAAGGTTCGGTTTTCAGGTTCGGTTTCCAATCGCTAAAATTGGATAATTTGGCGGGCAGATTAGCTAGCGGTTTCTTCGTCGGGGCGATCGCGCGCTCGGCCATACACCTCAGTGAGCTGCTTCAAACCGCGCTTCATCTGGGAGGTAATCATCGCCTCTGAGTAGCGCCATTCCCAGTTGCCTTCAGCCGACACCGGGGGTATTCATGCGGGCGTCGCTGCCTAGGCCCATGAGATCTTGCAGGGGAATGACCGCCTGGTTGGCTACGGAGCCAAGGGCTAAGCGGATCATGGCCCAGTGGACGTTTTCGGCGGAGAAGGGGCCGACGTAGGTGGCCAGATTGTACTTTTCGAGTTCGGTGGCTTGATGGTCGAACCAGCCGACGGTGGTGTTGTTGTCGTGGGTGCCGGTGTAGATGGCGAAGTTGCTGCTGACGTTGAAGGGCAAATAGGGATTGTTGGGGCCGCCGCCGAAGGCAAAGAGAAGGATTTTCATGCCGGGGAAGTCAAATTTGTCGCGCAGGGCTTCCACTTTTTCGTCGATGAGTCCTAAATCTTCTGCTAAAAACGGCAGCTCGCCCAGCTCTTCGCTGATTTTTTCAAAAAAGGCTTCGCCAGGAGCTTCTATCCAGCGCCCGTTGATTGCGTTTTCTTGCCCAGCTTCGACGGCCCAAAAGGCTTCGAATCCTCGGAAATGATCGATCCGAATCAGGTCTACCTGTCTGAGCAGGGCGCGGAGTCTTTGCAGCCACCAGTCAAATCCGTTGGCCTCAATGGCTTCCCAGTTGTAGGTGGGGTTGCCCCATAGCTGGCCCGTAACGCTAAAGAAGTCGGGCGGGACGCCTGCCATGAGCGCGGGTTCTAGCGTTTCTTGATCGAGGCTGAAGTTTTCGGGTCTAGCCCAAACGTCGGCGCTGTCGTGGGCGACGTAGATGGGCATGTCGCCCACAATTTGAATGCCGTTATCGTTGGCGTAGTTTTTTAGCTCTAGCCACTGCCGCCAGAACTGAAACTGCATGAACTCGTGAAACAAGATTTCGTCGCTGAGTTCTAGGCGGATGCGGTTCATCGCTTCTGTTTGGCGATGGGCCAGGTCTGCATCCCACTGCGACCAGGGCTTGTTGTCGTTGATCTGCTTAATCGCCATAAACAGCGCGTAGTCTTCTAGCCAGTCGCTGCTTTCTTTGATGAACTGCTTGTACTCGGCTTCGATGCTGGGGTCGGCGGCTTTTTTAAAGCGGGCGGCGGCTTTTCTAAGGGCGTCTAGCTTAAAGGTGCCGACGGCGTCGTAATCTACGGCGACGGCGGAGAAGGGGGCGGTCAGGGTGAGTTCTTCGGCGGTGAGGAGTCCCTGCGACTGTAGGTTTTCTAGATTGATGAGCAGCGGATTTCCGGCTAGGGCCGAGTAGCACATGTAGGGGGAGTTGCCGTGGCCGGTGGGGCCGAGCGGTAAAATCTGCCACAGCGTTTGCTGCGTTTCGATTAAGAAGTCAACGAATCTGTAGGCTTGCGCGCCCAGATCGCCGATTCCATAGCGGCCAGGAAGCGAAGTGGGGTGCAGCAAGATGCCGCTGGTTCTAGGAAATGCCATGTCTGTGATGATAAGAGTGTTCAAACTTTATCACGGTGTTTAGACGGGGCATCTGCTTTTGGGGAGAGGATTGTAAGTAAAGGTGAGAGAATGTCAGCGGCTTGGAAATGTAGATAATGCTATGGGCGATTTGATTGATACTAGTTTGATTTGCACTAGGGAGTGATGTGGTGGCCTATCGAAATCCTGCGCCGACGGTGGATTTGATTATTGAAATGCGCGATCGCCCGCATCGGCCCATTGTGCTGATTGAGCGATTGAATGAGCCGCATGGCTGGGCGCTGCCGGGTGGGTTTGTCGATTATGGTGAGTCGGTAGAAACGGCGGCTAGGCGAGAGGCGAAGGAAGAGACGAGCCTGGATGTAACGCTGATTGAGCAGTTTTTTGTCTATTCGGATCCAGATCGGGACGCGCGTAAGCATACGTTGAGCGTTGTCTTTATTGCGACGGCAAGCGGGGAGCCGGTGGCGCAAGACGATGCTGAAAATTTGGCGATTGTGAATCCGTGGGAGGTGCCGGAGAATTTGTGCTTTGATCACGATCGGATTTTGCAGGATTACTGGCGCTATCGGCATTATGGTCATCGGCCTCGGCTGGGTTAGCGGCTGGCGGGCAAATAGTCTTGCCGGTAAATATTGTTGAGCCAAGGCTGACGGGCTGGTAGTTTAAGGATGTCTCTATAGATAAGTGAGAATGACCGTGCGTAAAATCGTTAAGACTGATCGGGCACCGGCTCCGGTGGGGCCTTATAACCAGGGCATTGTGGCTTCTGGGAAAATGCTGTTCGCCTCGGGGCAAATTCCTCTAGATGCGAAGACGGGCGAGCTAGTAGGGGCTACGGCGGCTGAGCAGACGGAGAAGGTTTTGCAGAATTTGACGGAAGTGGTGAAGGCGGCGGGCGCGGAGCTGTCGAATGTGGTGAAAACGTCGGTCTTTTTGAAGGATATGAACGATTTTGCAGCGGTGAATGAGGTGTATGCCCGGTATTTTGGGGATGAGGATTCGCCTGCTCGGGCTTGTGTGGAAGTGGCTCGGCTGCCTAAAGATGTGCTAGTTGAGATTGAGTGTATTGCGATGGTTCCAGATTAGCTCACTGAGTAAACAACAACTTTATTGTCGCTAACTTTTCATTTATTGGGCTTTGAGTAGGGGATATATGGCTGATTCACTAGCGATTGCAGTTTTAGCGGCAGGCAAAGGCACAAGGATGCGCTCGAAGCTGCCCAAGGTTTTGCACAAGCTGAGCGGGCTGACGCTGGTGGAGAATGTGATTGCCAGTACAAAGCGGGTGAAGCCGACGCGAAAGCTGGCGATTGTGGGCTACGAGGCGCAGCAGGTAAAGGCGGCGCTAGCGGCAATGGACGATATAGAGTTTGTAGAACAAACCGAGCAGCTCGGTACGGGCCATGCGGTGCAGCAGGTGATTCCCGCTTTGGAGGGCTTTGAGGGAAATTTGCTGGTGCTCAATGGCGATGTGCCGTTGCTGCGACCCGAGACAATTGAAACTATGCTGAAAACGCATTGTGAGAACAACAATGCGGCGACGATTCTGACGGCGCAGATGGACGACCCGACGGGCTATGGCCGGGTGTTTTGCGATGAGAGTTTGATTGTTCAAGAGATTATTGAGCATCGGGACTGTACGCCTGCGCAAAGAGAGAATGCGCGAATTAATGCGGGCATTTACTGCTTTAACTGGGCGGCGCTGATGGAGATTTTGCCGCACCTGAAGGCAGATAACGATCAGAGTGAGTATTATCTGACGGATGTGATTAAAGATCTTTCGCCGGTGATGGCGATGGATGCGCCGCCTTCGGAGATTGCGGGAATTAACAATCGCAAGCAGCTTTCGGAAGCGGAAGATGTGATGCAGGCGCGGATTAAGGATGAGCTGTTGCTTTCTGGGGTGACTTTAATTAATGCGGCGAGCATTACGATTGACTCTACGGTGACGGTGGAGCCGGATGTGATTATTGAGCCGCAGACGAATTTGCGCGGGGCGGCGGTGATTAAGGCGGGCTGTCGGATTGGGCCGGGTTCTTTGATTGAGAACAGCTTGATTGGTGAGAATACTAACGTTGTTCATTCGGTGGTGAGCGATAGCGAGATAGAAGCGGGTGGGCGGATTGGGCCATTTGCGCATATTCGAGGGAAGGCGGAGATTGGAGAGAATTGCCGGATTGGTAATTTTGTGGAAGTGAAGAAGTCGAAGATTGGCAGCGGCACGAATGCGGCGCATTTGTCTTATTTGGGAGATGCGGAGCTAGGTGAGCAGGTGAATGTAGGGGCGGGGACGATTACGGCGAACTACGATGGGCGAAACAAGCACAAGAGTGTTTTGGGCGATCGCACAAAAACCGGTGCAAACACAACTTTGGTTGCGCCCATCACCATCGGCGCAGATGTGACGATTGCCGCAGGCTCTACGCTAACGAGAGATGTGGAGCCGGATTGCTTGGCGGTGACGCGCGTTCCGCAGAAGACGTATCCGGGGTGGCGACCTAAGTATTTGAGAGCGGAAAGCGGGGCGGAAGGCGGCGCGAATACATCGGAGAAATAGAGAGAAATCGCCTACATATGGTTGGCTAACTAACCACTCGTTTTACAGGACGTTTTACAACTGATGGAAAGTACTCATTTCGACGCTAGCGAAATTGCAACGTTAGAAGCCGAGCTGCAAGATTATGATCCTGCACAAACAGCGATCGCACAGCTAAAGGCGTCTGATGGCGATTTGACTCAGGCACTAGAGTCGATGCTGATAGAGGAATTTGGCCCGCAGCCTGCGTTTGCGGGTAAGTCGCTGTGGGCGGTGACCTGGGAAACGCTGCGGGAGGAGCTTTGCGGCGATGAGGGATTTTTGGGCCGGGTGAAGGAGTATACGGCGAAGCCGCAGAAGGCGACGGCGCTGACGGCGCTGGTAATTTACATTGTGGAGCAGACGACGCTGCCGATTAGTCCGTCTTTGGCGGCGCTGGTGTCGCTGTATATTGCCAAGGTGGGGCTGACGATTTTTTGTAAGTATACGGAGCCGGAGAATCGGTTGCCGGGAAGTAGTGTTTGAGTGGATTGGTGGGTGGCGTAGGGGTTGACCCACCCCGTCCCTGCGGGCCACCCCTGTCTTGGTGCGCATTCCCAGCGCCGCAAAGCGACGTGGGGTCACACCGCTCCAGAGGGGACTTACTTTAGGCTGCGAGTTTTAGGTTGCTGCTTTTGGACGGGAATTATAGGCAGTATGGAAAAGCCTATTGTTCGTTACAATCCAAAATTGAAACTGCGATCTCGCCACTTACGGAACAGCATGACTCGCGGTGAAGTTATTCTTTGGCAGCGACTGAAGAAATCTCAGATGATGGGATATGACTTTGACAGGCAAAAACCTATCGATCAGTTCATCGTTGACTTCTACTGCAAAGCTCTCTTGCTGGCTATAGAAGTCGATGGCTCAATTCATGATAGCGAAGTAGCACAACAATACGATCAAGAGCGACAAGCTCGCATAGAAAGTTTAGGCATTCGATTTCTCAGGTTCAGCGATGCTGCTGTTAGAGAAAACACAAACGCAGTGTGTCAAACCATCGCAACCTGGATAACCAGAAACCGCAATCAACCCCCAGCCCATTAAAACTTTCTAGCCTAAAGTAAATCCCCTCTGGAGGGGTGCCCGATAGGGCGGGGTGGGTCAACTCACGCACCCCACCCATATCTTTCTAAGTCCTCTGACCCTCGCCATTCAAAAAACTCACTTGACTGCGATAAAAAATCGGTCTATCTTCAGATCTACGGCGGTGATGCCTATCACTTCCGTTACTCTCAGAACTCAAGACGACTTAGCACCATCGGTGAGTGCTACCAACACCACACCGACGGCTAACCCCCAGGATTCGTAAGCAATCCCGGACGGCTAGGGATACTTTAACTCCTTCGCCACCCGATTTTGCACTTCATCTATGCGGGTGGCTAAAGAGTTTTGGGTTCTGGTTTCCTCCCCAACTCACATTTTTTGGAGACCAGACTCAGCATGTATATTCCCACTATAGAAGGCGCAGATGCGTCTACAGCTTCGCGTGTCGCTCAGACTTATGACGGCGATCGCCAATCGCAGCACCCGCCGGAACCGGTGCGTCATATGCTGTTTGGCAGCCTTAGCGCTGTGCAGGCAACTATCAAGCACCTGCACAAGCTGCGCTACGCCGAAGCCAACGACTGGAGCCAGCCGATTTCAACGGGGCGACCTAATGAAGTGATGGCTATTTTGACTAAGAAGATTAAAATTCCTTCTCTCTAGGGGTAGATCAGTATGAGGCAATGGCTGAGCGGCCTAAGCGGCTGACCCACCTCCCCCTCCGGGGACTCCTCCCGAGAGGAGATCTGTCTTGGCCAGGTGGCTTAGGGCGATCTAGTACCCCCAATCTCACTTAGCCTAAGGAAAATCCCCTCTCGGGAGGGGTGGCCCGTAGGGACGGGGTGGGTCAACCCCTATGCGATCGGCGAGTTCCTCAGTCTCTTGGACTCCTATCGCATTCTTCTTTGTACAAAGCTCATGTTTTTATTCCAGAAAGCGCAATGTCTATCCATCTATCAACAAATCCTCTACTAAAAACCGCAGCGCTTTCTCTCAAACTCGCAGCGTCTGCTCACGCATCAATAAATCCTCTACGCAAACTCGCAGCGTCTGCTCACGCATCAATAAATCCTTTACGCAAACTCGCAGCGCCTGCTCACGCATCAATAAATCCTTTACTAAAACTCGCAGCGCTTGCTCGTACATCAACAGATCTTTTACTAAAACTCGCAGCGTCTGCTCCCGTTCCTCCTTTGCTAGCAGATCAACTTACATTCGCTGCTCACGATTCAATGTGTTCTCTGTAATTTTACGCAGGTACTGATGTGACTTTTGTTCTCAACTACGGGCACTTTAGCTGCAACAGAATAAACTCGCCTTAAACCCTGGCAATCTGTTACTAAAGCAGCTAGAAAACACAATTTAAAGCAAAGCCAACCCAAAGGAGTAACCCATGGCTAGACGCAAAAAAGAATCCAACACTTTAGCTAAAGCTGAGCAGCGGCTATCTGGGATGAAATCCATCCAAGATAAGCTGGACTTGGGCAATGGCCTATCTACCGCCGCTTATGAGAAGGAGATTGTTGCTTTGCGCAATGAGATCGCTGAATACAATATGCTGCTTTCTAAGGTAGATATGCTGTCGAACCGGGTGAAGAGTGCTGAAAAGGCGCTGGCTGGCACGACGAGTATGATGCTGACTGGCGTAGCGCTGAAGTATGGCAAGGATAGCAGTGAGTATGAGATGGCGGGCGGCACTCGCAAGAGCGAACGACGCAAGCGGTCGGTGAGTCAGTCGGTAGCGGCAGAGGCGGTGCCTGTTTAGTTGGTTGACGAACGCTTTTTCAAACGCTTTTTCTAAGTATGGTAGATGCCCTAACGGGAGATGGCTCAGGTCATCTCCTTTTTTTGTGGCTGGATGTTAGTTCGGGAAGAGCGATCGCCTAAAACAATCGCCCGCTAGCCCTTCCAGCCCCATAGCCCAAGGTGAATCCCCTCTGGAGGGGTGCCCGATAGGGCGGGGTGGGTCGGCCAACGCGCTACACAACGAACCCACCCCCGGCCCCTCCAGAGGGGTGACTGCTGGCTGGGGGCTTCAGGGTTTGGCTTAGCCCGAAATGACGTGACGCAGCTCAGCAATGATGTCTTCGACGGGCTGTGGCTGAAATTTGCCCGCTCGAAAGTCGGCTAATGTGGATTGTGCATCGGCAGCGATTTCTTCTCGGCGCTTTTCGATGTAGCGGCTTTGTAGAATTTTGATGAGCATGGCTTGCTGCTCGTCAGGTAATTGCGCAGCATTTTCTAAAGGCTGATCGAGCGTCTGCATGTTGAGGTTCCTAAACAGTAGTGCTTTCTAGCGCTGTACTCGTAGGCATATTGTAACGTTTGTGATTACGGTTTAGTCGGTTGCAGTGAAGCGGGCGTTGACTTCTTCGGGGGTAGCATTTAATTAGAGCGGCTACGGCAGAAAGCAAATCGTCGTCCTGAGTAGCTTGGTAAATGCTTTGAGATTAGTTAAGTGCGATTCTTGCGCTATGTTCATCGCTAAACTCCGCAAAGATTTCTAGCGCTTTAAGCAGCTAGATGCCAGCTTGCCTCAGCGTAATTCTCTTGCTGCTCTCTCAAGCACTCCTAACTGCCCGTAGGTGCTGGCTTGACTGTAGCGATCGCTGAACTCGATTTTGATATCGAGAGCTTGTTGGAAGTGCGATCGCGCCTGCTCGAAGTCTCTGAGTTCCTGCGCGACTCTGCCCAACTGATGGTAGGTGCCGCTTGTGCGTAGCGGTCGTTGAACTCGATATAGATATCGAGGGCTTGTTGGAAGTGCGATCGCGCCTGCTCGAAGTCTCTGAGTTCCTGCGCGACGTATGCCCAACATATGGTAGGTGGTGGCTTGTGCGTAGCGATCGTTGAACTCGATTTGGATATCGAGGGCTTGTTGGAAGTGCGATCGCGCCTGCTCGAAGTCTCTGAGTTCCTGCGCGACGATGCCCAACATATGGTAGGTGTTGGCTTGCTGCGTAGCGATCGCTGAACTCGATTTTGATATCGAGGGCTTGTTGGAAGTGCGATCGCGCCTGCTCGAAGTCTCTGAGTTCCTGCGCGACGATGCCCAACTGATGGTAGGTGGTGGCTTGTGCGTAGCGGTCGTTGAACTCAATTTAGATATCGAGTGCTTGTTGGAAGTGCGATCGCGCCTGCTCGAAGTCTCTGAGTTCCTGCGCGACGATGCCCAACATATGGTAGGTCTTGGCTTGTCCGTAGCGGTCGTTGAACTCGATTTTGATATCGAGAGCTTGTTGGAAGTGCGATCGCGCCTGCTCGAAGTCTCTGAGTTCCTGCGCGACTCTGCCCAACTGATGGTAGGCTGGCGCAAGTTGCAGCTGCCTTTGCGCTGTTCATCTAACGAAGCTAATGTTCTGCCAAAACTGAAAGTTGCTTTTCGATAGGCTGTCATAAGCAGCTTGATATTGTTTAGCCTGTAACTGACATAGAGCTAACAGATCAAAGTGCCACTATCTAAATCAAATCCATTCTCACCCTGTATGAAATGCTGACGGATAGCTCTCGAATAGCTTGGTTCACATATTCAGCAAGTTGCAACTCTTTCGCTAACTGCTTGACTGAGTTCGAAGAAGCTTATCTAAACAGAAGAATATCTTGAAGCGTCTCTTGTCTGTGCTAAACAAGTCTGCAACGCACTAAACAAATTCTCGTACTCCAACTGACAAAAGAACAATCCTAGCTTCCGCTGCTCCGGCTCCTTCGACTGCATCATCTGCTGATACTGCGCAGCCAATCCCTTATAGTGCTCCTTAAACCCAGTCGCCAGTCCTTCTCGTATCGCTTCGTCCGCTTCTGCCAGCTTCGTCCTCAAAAAGTACGGAAACACCGGCTGTATCCGCAACAGCCGCCCATCGTCTCCCTCAAAGTACGGCGACAACAACCCCCACCGCACCGCCTCATCAATCGCCTCATCAAACCGCTCAAAATCCCAATCCTCAAACGGCTCTAGCTGCTGCAACTGCTGCGCATAGTTCGGCAAGTCCGCCCGGTCAATAAACCCCTTAAACGGAGCCAAACACAGCAACAGCTTCTGCGCCGACTCAGACAAATTGCTGTGCGAATACTCCACGCATTTCAAAATACTCTCCGTCTTATCCGCCTTCCCACTATCGAGCGCCACATCCGCCGCATCCAGCCCGGTCAATATCTCCCCCGCACTCTGCCGCGCCAAATTCGCCAGCACCACCTCCATCGCCAGCGGATACCCATCCAACAGCTTCATCAACCGCTCAAAGTCCTTATCCTCCCGCAGCGCCGCTATCTTCTTCGTACTGTTCTTTCCCGAACCTAGTGCCCGCTCCAAAATCTTCTCCGCCAGCACCGTCCGCGATTCCCTATCTAGCCCCCGAAGCTGATAGCGACTATCTCGAATCACATCCTTCAGCCACGCCTCATCCCCGCGCGATCCCAGCACCACCTTCGTCTGCCCGCCCACCAGCGCCTGCAAAAACGCCTCAATCTCATCCTGCTCCGCCTCGGGCAGCGTATTCATAATCGCCAAACTCTGCCCGGTTACAGATTCCAAATTATCCAGCACCAGCGCATAGGGCTTCGCCTTCAGCGCCGTTGCCAGCTTCCCCCGCTGCGCCCCAATGCTCATCGCCTGAAAGTTGGCAAACTCAAACTTGCCATACACCCGCTTGCCAATCGCCTGCAAAATCTGTTGCAGCGTATGCGCCTTCTCGTCGTAGCCAAAATAAAACACGTCTTCTACAAAGTGCGTTTTCTGCCACCAATAGCCCAAATAGTTCAGCAGCGTCGTCTTTCCCGTTCCGCCCATCCCCCGCAATAGCAGCACATTGCGCCGCAGCAGCGCCTTCTCTATCTTCAATATCTCCAGGTCGCGCCCCACAAAGCCAAACGTCGGCTCCGTAAACGCATACCGCGCCCCTTCCGCCTCAAAGTGCGCCTCTTCCTCCGCCGCTGTAAAAGGCCGCAGATTCAAATCCACTTCGCCGTTCGCATACACCACCGGCAGCAGCCAATCTTCCAGCGCTACCTCCCCATTAAAATACGCCTGCCGCACCTTCCGCGCATGTAGCTCATGTCGCCCCCGCTGAATCGCCCGCGCCACATCCCCCGCCGCAAACAACTGCTCATACAGCGTCTCCATCAAAATCTTCGCCGCGCTCACCGTCACGCTATAGCCCATCGCCACCACCACCTGCATCCCCGCCGCCATCAGCCGACTCCCCAGGCTAGTCTCCGCCACAGCGATTTGCTCGTCTAGCAAGCTTTTGTCTCTTCTCCCCCGCTGCTCCCTTCCTCTTCTTCCCCCTCATCCCCTTTTGCCCCCCACTCCCGGCGGCTGTAGAGCTTTGCTCTTCTCCTGGAGTACGTAGCCGAAGCTGCTTCCCCGACTGACAGGCATTCAGCAAACAAACCGGAATCCGCTTCCCATTCAGCAGCCCCGCCAGCTCGCTCGCCTCCACCAAATCCATCTCCCCCTGCGCCTCACCCTCAAAGCTCAAAAACGCCCGCGTCCCTTCAAACGGCGTCAGGTCATCGCGGTCGTAGCGCTGCGTATCTACCAGCCGATAGGTTAGCCCTTGCGCCTGCGCGTTCTCATTCATTTTCGATAGCTGCTTGTAGGTCGCCAAGCAGCCATGCATATCAAAATGCACAATGTGATAGTAGCCCTCCCCCTTCTCAGCAAGCTGTTTCACCAGCGCCTCATAAGTCCCAGGCCGCAAAATATCTACGTTCACCCGCAGATCGCTCTGGCCAATCGCCTCCACCAAGGGCCGCGAAATTGTCCGATAGCCCACGTCGTTTTCCTCATCGGGCCGCGCCACCACCACCAGCAAATTCACCACCGCCGATGCATTCACCTGCGTCCGCACCGCCTGATTCTGCCGCCGCACCATCACGCAATCCACCGCCAGCGGACGATGCTCTAGCCCGCCCTCTGCCTTTGGCTCCCGCAGCGCCTCCCAGTGCAACGCCTGAAACGCGGGCGATCCCTCTATTTCTATTCGTAGATTGCTCAGGGTTTGCTTTGCCTGCTCGTACTGGCCGCGAGCCTGCCACGCTAAATACTTGGCCAAACAGCGACTCCCCGTACTCCCGCACGCTCGCCCGCGCCCGGTTCGCCTTCACCTCATCCAAATGAGGCCGCTCTAGCCACCGCTCAAAGTACCATTCCAGCTCCAGCTCTTGCTGCTCGCTAAACGGGTCTGCCACCGCAATCGGATAGCGCCCGCCGTCGCTAAAGACCAGCTCAGCCGTAAAGCCAGCGCCCGCCGCAGACTTCTCAAGAATAGTAATCGTTGGCATAATCACGAAAACAGGAGAAACAACGCTTCTAAACCCATGAAGCTCTCGAAGCTGCCTTTATACTGGCACAAACAAATATTGATAGTTGGTAAGCTTGCGTAAATTCTTCTTGGCTCAGGGTAAGGGCTGAGGGCTGAGGGAGATGAGAAGTGAGGAAGCATTTATCTAATTAGCCTCTCATCGTTAGATACTCATATTTAGATATCTGATCTAATCTAAGGTCTAGTGAAACAACGCTCAGGAAGTAAAGCCCAATGGCAGATGAGTTTCAGTCAACTAACGGTTCGCTCGACAGAGACAGCATGACCCTGGCACAGCATGTGCTTCAAGAAGTTGGTAGCTTAGGCGACGATGCGCAAGACATTAGCGCCCTGATGAATAGAGTGGCCTTTGCAGGCAAGCTGGTTTCGCGTAGGCTTACTCGCGCCGGTTTGGTCGAAGACGCGATGGGCTTCACGGGTAAGAAAAACGTGCAGGGCGAGTCTGTCAAAAAGATGGACGAGTACGCCAACGACGTGTTTATCTCCGTCTTTCAGCGCAGCGGACTGGTCTGTCGGCTAGTGTCCGAAGAAATGGAGGACATCTATCACATTCCAGAGAACTGTCCGATTGGCGGCTACACCCTTTTGTACGACCCAATTGACGGCTCTTCCAACGTCGATATCAATCTCAACGTGGGATCTATCTTTTCTGTGCGCCGCCGTCAGGACGGCCAAATAGATAGACACCGGTTCCGATTTGCTCACGCCCGGACACGACCAAATAGCGGCGGGCTACATTCTGTATGGGCCAAGTACGGTTTTTGTGTACTCCATTGGCAAGGGCGTTCATGCCTTTACGCTCGACCCTAGCCTGGGCGAGTTCATCTTGGCGGCGGAGAATGTTCAAATTCCGGCTCACGGCCCCAACTACAGCACCAACGAAGGCAACATCTGGCAGTGGGAGGACGAGCATTTTCGCGACTATATTCGCTACGTTCACCGGCACGAGGGCTACTCGGGGCGCTACAGCGGCGCGTTAGTGGGAGACTTTCACCGTATTTTGATGCAGGGCGGGGTGTTTCTCTATCCGGGTACGCAGAAGGATCCCAACGGGAAGCTGCGGCTGATGTATGAGTCTGCGCCTTTGGCTTTTCTGGCGGCGCAAGCGGACGGTCGGGCGACGACGGGTGTGCAGGATGTACTAGATGTGCAGCCAACCGGGATTCATATGCGATCGCCCTTGATCATCGGTAGCAAAGAAGACGTGGCCTTAGTCGAATCCTTCATTCAAGATCGAAAAATGGAGAAACAGCCCCTCTCTACGGGGGCGGCGGTCATTTAGCGCGGCCAGATGCGTAGAGATATGCAGATTGATTTAATAAAATCCTCTGACAAAACGATATGTAGGCCACAAAATAAATCTATGCATTTGGGTAGCGTTATTTACAATTAAGGCTGCCTGCTTGCTTTTTCTCTTGCACTGGCCTTTCGACGACAAGTTCCAATACAAGTCTTATCCGCTAATATTCCTATGGTTTCTCTCCTAGAAAATCCGCTCCGCGTTGGGTTACAAAAAGACCGCATTCCCGCGCCGCAGATTCTAGTCATTTTCGGCGCGTCGGGCGACTTAACCCAGCGAAAGCTTGTACCTGCGCTCTACCAGATGCGTCAGGAAAGAAGACTGCCACCCGAGATTACGATTGTGGGCGTGGCCAGGCGCGAATGGAGCCACGACTTCTTTCGTGAGCACATGCGCGAGGGCGTTGAAGAGTTTGGCGGCGGCATCGGCAGCCAAAAAGACTGGGACAAGTTCGCTGAAGGGCTGTTTTACTCGCCGGGTAATATCGACAAGCCCGAAGACTATCAAACGCTAAAGGATTTTCTCGCAGAGCTAGACGAGAAGCGTGGCACTCAGGGCAACCGGGTGTTTTATTTATCGGTGGCGCCGCGCTTTTTTGCCGAGGCGGCTCAGCAGTTGGGCAAAGCCGGAATGCTAGAAAAACCGAACAAGCAGCGGCTGGTCATCGAAAAGCCCTTTGGCCGAGATTTAGCTTCAGCGCAGTCTCTAAACTACAAGGTGCGCAACGTCTGCGCCGAAGAGCAGATCTACCGAATTGACCATTATTTAGGCAAAGAGACGGTTCAAAACCTGCTGGTATTTCGCTTTGCGAACGCCATTTTTGAACCGCTGTGGAACCGGCAGTTCGTCGATCACGTGCAGATTACCGTGGCCGAAACGGTCGGGCTAGAAGGCCGAGCGGGCTACTACGAAACAGCAGGCGCAATTCGCGACATGGTGCAAAACCACCTGATGCAGCTCTTTTGCCTAACGGCAATGGAAACGCCGAACTCGTTAGATGCGGCGAGTATTCGCAACGAAAAGGTGAAGGTATTGCAGGCTACGCGGCTAGCGAACGAAACTGACCTGTCGGAGAGTGCCATTCGCGGCCAGTATTCTGCCGGCTGGATGAACCAAAAAGAAGTGCCGGGCTACCTGGACGATGGAGACGTGCCAGAAGACTCTACCAACCATACCTTTGCAGCGCTATCGCTGCGAGTCGACAACTGGCGCTGGCAGGGCGTTCCGTTTTACCTGCGTACCGGCAAGCGGCTGCCCAAGAAAGTCTCCGAGATTTCTATCCACTTCAAGGCGGTGCCGCACCTGATGTTTCAGTCGGCGGCGAAGCAGATGGGCGACAATATTTTGGCGCTGCGGATTCAGCCGAACGAAGGGGTAGCGATGAGATTTGAGGTGAAAACGCCCGGCTCTTCTTTGCGAACGCGGTCGGTTGAGATGGATTTTCGCTATGATGCGGCTTTCGGCAAGCCGAGTACAGATGCCTATAGCCGTCTGCTGATTGACGCAATGTTAGGGGATCAGACGCTGTTTACTCGAGGCGATGAAGTGGAGCAGTCTTGGCGAGTGCTGACGCCGCTGCTAGAGGTTTGGGATGCGCCAGCACCGGCGGGCAGTATTCCAACTTATGAGGCAGGAACCTGGGGGCCGGTTGAGGCGGAGCTACTGCTAAATCGGACGAATCGCCGCTGGCGTCGGCTTTAGGGCTAAGGCTTCTCAACTAATGGGCAATTCTTCTAACAACTAGCAAACACGACTAGCAAACATAACTAGAGAAACATGGCAACTTCTACTCTGGCGCTGCAAAAGCCAAAAGATACTTCACTCGATGAGATTGAAGCTGAGCTGCGCAATATTTGGCGAACTCAAGACGATGGTGGTACTGCGCCGGTCGCGACTCGGGCCACTACGTTCACGATGGTGATTTATGAGCCGGAAGAGATTCAGCAGCTGCTGGCGAGTTTGAGCTTTTATAAGAACGAGATCGACGGGTATCACGGGGCGGATACAAAGGAAGCGATTTTGACTGCGCAGAAGGCGTACGGTTTGAGATTGACGGGCCGAGTTGATCCAGAGACGCTGGCGATGCTGCGCTCTGAGGCTAGCAAGCTGTCGGGCAGTCAGCGAAAATTTGATAATAAGGACATTCGTGGCTTTAACTTTGACGGTGCCTTGGCGGCTCAAAATCCTTGCCGGGTGATTACGCTGTGCCCTACCTTTGGCGAGGATGAAGGCGTGGTTGCTCAGGTGTCGGCTTACTGCCCGGTGCAAAACAGCAATAGCAGTAACCTGGTTTGCTGCGAATACATTACGCTGCGAGGAACAAAAGAGGCGCTAGAGCGGGTGAGCGATCTGGTTAACTCGCTGGTTGTTTCTGACTTGCCTAAGTTTGTCTGGTGGAAAGGGACGCCTAATCCTGAGCAGGTGCTGTTTCACAGTATTGCGCTGGCGAGTAGCTGTTTGATTTTGGATTCTAGCTTCTACGGCGATGCGGCCTCTGAGATGGTGAAGATTCAAGCGCTGGTGAATGAACATACCAATATTGCGGATTTGAACTGGTATCGGCTTGCGCCCTGGCAGGAGCTGGCGGCGGCGGCGTTTGATCCTCCGGAGCGACGGATGGCGCTCACAGAAGTAGACCGTATCGGCATTGACTATGAGCGGGGAAATCCGGCTCAGGCTTTGATGATGCTGGGCTGGTTAGCGAGTCGGCTAAACTGGCAGCTACGCGATGCTAAGCACGAGGGCGGCGACTATAACATCCGCAGAGTTTACTTTAATAATGAGAGCGGCCGCGAAATTGAGGCTGAGCTGGCTGCCATTCCGGTGTCGGACTGGGGCGAAGTACAGGGCGACCTAACGGGCTTGAGTCTGACTTCAACGACGAAGGATGCCAACTGCAACACTATTTTGTGCTCTGAGACGGTGGGCTGTATGCGGATGGAAGCGGGCGGCAGCGCGCAGAGTAGCTTGGTAGAGGAGGTGACTTCTCTGTCGGATCAGCGGTCTGACCTGCTGCTAGAGCAGCAGCTACAGCGCTGGGGCGAGGATGTATTGTTTGAAGAGAGCCTGGCGGTAACCTCTGCCATCTTGGAGATGATGACGCAGCAAAACCATCCGTAGAAACGCTCGCGGCGTACGTGGAGTGCCGGGTTTGGGTGGCGCAAAAAGTTGCTAAAAAAATTGCCTCCTTTTCTGCTGTATAAGCGAGAAATGTGAGGCAAGTGGTTTGACTTTCGTTGTTTTTTAAAAGGGCGGCGCTGACGGAGTGGGCCGAGTGAAATAGCGCTTAGTCGCCGTAGTTGCTGAGGTAGCCTTCTAAAGCGTGAAAGCGATCGGCGTTTAGGCTGTAGTACATCCAGCGGCCCTGCTGACGGGCTGTGACAAGACCTGCTTCCTTGAGCGTTTTGAGGTGGAAGGAGAGTTTTGACTGGGCGATAGAGAGGCGATCGCACATATCGCCCACACAGAACTCTCCTTCTTGAAGAAGTTCGATAACCTGAATACGAATTGGCTCTGAGAGCGCGTGAAAACCAGCGGAAAATGCAGAGTCAGATGATTTGGCCATTGTACTTATTAGGATTTGGTCTGGAGATAGCTTTAGATGTCTGTTGCTTTGCTTAGAACGGTTTAACTGGCGGGAGTTTATTGACGCTGTGGGCAAATCAGTTCGCAAACACCGGATATATCCGATGTCTGTTGATGTCCGTGCCGGAGATAAAATCCTGTGTGACACTCGACACCCAAAGCTTAAACAAGTCAAATCGATTTGGCCATCCGCGCTTACACCGTGAAATCAAGCTATATCAATAGGTTCCTAGCGGCAGTGACTAGGGAAAGTGCGGTAATAGATGCTGTGACAGCGCGTAAAATTACGGAGCCAAGAGAAACTTCTTGGTAGCCACTACAGATCGCATCCGAAATCTCGCGGGATGTCCATCCGCCTTCGGGGCCGATTGCTAAGTTTATGCCGGGTAAGTTTTCGGAAGAAATTTGAGACTGAACGGCTGCGAGTAGATGAATATTATTTGTTCTTGCCCCGCAAATATATCTAATTTCTGTTGGATCTCTATCTAATGAGAGATGCGAGAGATGCTCTATAAATGGAACAGGTTCAAAAATTTGCGGTGTTGTAATCCGCTCGCTCTGTTCGGAAGCTTCTGCTGCAATTCTTTGCCAGCGCAGCAGACGATTGCTAGAGGGTTTGAGCACAGTGCGCTCGGTGATGACCGGGTGAATATGAGTGGCGCCTAGTTCTGTTGCCTGGCGAATTACCTGATCAAAGCTATTGCCTTTAGTCGGCGCTGCTATTAAACGCAGGGGTGCCGTTGTGACATCGTGCTGAATGGTTTCCAGGATGTTTGCTTGAGGTGACTTCTCAAGCGGGTTTGAGAGTCCGCTTTTATAAGTGGTTTTGAGCGCGGCTACCCACTGAGTGCCTGTGCCATCTTGAGCGATAAAGCGATCGCCTGCTTGTAGCCTAAGTACATTAACCAGGTAGTGAGCTTGATCTGCGGTGAGCGTTAGAGTCCGTCCGCTGCACTGTTCGGCAGCAATCGTGATGCGTTGAACCATCTCATTAGAGGAGAAATACTCATTCTAGGGTGCAACAGTTGGCTATGAAAGATCTAGACTTAGTGAGTATGCTTTAGCACAGTATGTCTCAGTGCAATGTGCTTTTGCGCTCTTTGGCCTTTCTTTTGGTACTGTAAGATTCTATTTTTTCTACCCGCCCCATTCGACGATTTCTACTTCTACCGGCGCAATTCCGTGGTCGTAGGTGCCTAGGTCACGAGCGGCTTGTTCGGAGATATCTAGTGCGCCGCCGGAGCGATCGTTAATGCGAATAGTGACGCTATCTCCGGTGTCTGGATTGGTCAGGAGGACTAGCGTGCCAAAAGGCCAGTCGGGATGTGCGCCGGTGTGGTCGTAGCGGCTGAAAATTTCGCCGCTAGCGGTGTAGCCGCCATCGAAGCCTGGGCCGTACCAGCTTACGCGCATACGATCGGCGATCGCAGCGGATGGTATGGCCCCGATACCGAGGCTAATAAATCCACTTAGCAGGCTAAGACGTATACATAAGTGTTTGAAGGCAGTCATTTAGGAGAGTCCTTTGCTGATTTTTGCCGCTGTTGCCTTGAGAGATGAAATTAAAACGCAGTTTTTCTCAATATCTGCGCTCAGACGCTATAAACGCCAAGAAAAAGCGCCAGGAGAAAGCGCTAGAAGATGACCTTTGATAGATACAGAGGGCTATCGCTTATCAATAGTCTTTGACGAACGTTCCCCAATTGCCATACTGCTGCTCCAAACGCTGGCTTTGACCCAATAGAGAGACTATGCATTTTCATCATTTACATTTTTATGTCGAGGATGTGGCGTTTTGGCGTCGCTGGTTTGTTGAGAAGCTGGCTTTTTACAGTTCGACCGAAGCAGCCGGCTCTCTGGCGGTTCGCCCCGATCACCATACCGCTATCGATGTACGGGCTAATGTACATCGCGAACCTGAGGTGCTAAGGCAAGGCAATATCGAAATTCGTCTATCGGGGAGCGATCGCGCTGAGGCGGCGGCTTACCTAAGACGCCATCCTTCTGGACTCGCTGACGTTGCGTTGGCGAGCGATTGCTTCGATCTAGCCGTGGCACGAGCGGCCTCACAGGGGGCGAAGCTGACTCAGGCAATCCATCTCAACGCTCAGGGGCGGCGGCAGTGTCAGTTTCAAGGTTGGGCCGATTTGCGCCATACCCTAGTCGAAGTTACTGACGGTGATAAAGCGATCGCGCAGCTGCCCGAACTGCCACCGATGGATACTTTTTTGCAGGAGATTGATCACGTTGTGATTAACGTGCAGCAGGGCGAGCTAGCGGTGGCAGCAGACTGGTATCAGCGAGCGTTTGACTTAAGCTTTGGGCAGCGATTTGAGATTAATACTTTGCGTTCGGGGCTGCGTTCTCAGGTGCTGGTAGATCAGAGTGGCTCACTACAGCTACCGCTGAATGAACCGAGTTCGGCTAACTCTCAGGTACAGGAATTTTTGCAGCATAACCGGGGGGCCGGGGTCCAGCATGTGGCTTTGCGCAGTACGAGTGCGGTGCGGGCGATCGCGCACTTTAGGGCGCAGGGTCTCGACTTAATTGATGTGCCAGATACTTACTACGAGCAGCTACCGCTGAGATTGGATTGCCCGATGAAGAACCTAGCGGCGGTCAGTCAGCAGCGGCTACTGGTGGATTGGGCCGCAGGCGGACAGCAGGGGATGCTGCTGCAAACGTTCACAAAGCCTTTGTTTGCTGAACCGACGTTTTTCTTTGAGATTATTGAGCGCGGCGGCTATTTAAAAAACGGAAAGCCTGAAGTTGCTAAAGGGTTTGGCCAGGGCAACTTTCAGGCTTTGTTTGAGGCAATTGAGCGATCGCAGCTAGTAAGAGAACTAGCGCAGGAATCCAGTGATGAACCACAGCACGGCGAGGGTGATGCTGGCCGAGAGTGATGAGGTGTAGTTCGAGCTGAGGGTTTGCCCCTGTCCTTGGAAAATGCTCTCAATGAGCAGGCCCAAGGCTAATCCTACGACTAGGCCAACTGCAGCTAGGCCGAGCGATCGCCACAGCTTTCGAGTCTTTTGGTTGAGAAAGTAGACGGTGGCCATCATGCCGAGGGCTAGGGCGACAGCAGCAGTAGAATTCGCTGCCGTGTTAGCAGTGGCGGCTGTAGCGGCGCTGTCGGCAGGCACTAGCACCCAGCTAATCGCTGCGAGTCCGGCAAAGATAATAGAGGGCCATAGCAGTTCGCTGCTGCTCTGTGGCTGATCGAGCAGATCGGAGAACCACTGCGGCGAGCCGTTGGACAATCCGCTGTTGATGGGCGTTGGTGAAATTTTAGGTTTGGCCTGCTTTTCGGCAAAGCGAATGCGGTCAGGCACTTTAATTTTGCCTTCCTGGCGCAGCCTGAGCCGCTCCATCAAAATGGCGTCGTAGGCGGCTTCTATACCTTCTTTTTGCCGAGGGTCTGCCTCGTGCTCTGCGACCAACCGCTTGCGGGCCGCTTGAACCTCCTCAAAAGAAGACGCCTCCGTTAGCCCTAACGTTTTGTAGTGAACGTTCTGTTCGCTCATTGCTAAACTCTCCGCGTTGCCCAGTGCTGCTTTAAACCTACTATATTAAATTGTATTCGGAGGCTTTGCCGATAATGTTAGCTGACGTATAGCGCTTATGTATGCTTTTAGTCAGGTATTGGCTGTGAGGCTCTGAGCACAGAAAAATATACACTTCTCAGTGTAGCCCCGCTGAACCTGAACAAAAGCGGCGCTTAGCCTAGTCTTCGAAAAAGTTGATCTTCTTTACGATTGCTTCGAACTTTTAGCGGCAATCTCTTATAGGCGAGCTGGTTGCGCGACGCTTTAAAGCTGCAGTGTCTTTGTTTGTCTAGCGTCTATTTACGTACATATACGGATTGCTTTTGCTGGGCTTCAGTGAATTTTACAGTCTCCTCAGTTTTTATCTAGCTTGATAAACAGGCTGCGCACTGCTTTTTGTACGTAATCCTTCTAGCCTCTGCCCGCTGGGCTGTTAATTGAGCGCTATGCTTGCCTGTAAAAGATGGTTTTTTTGCTAAAGTGTGAATGCATTATAAAAAAGTTTGCTGAAGCTCCTAATTTGTAAAGAAGTAAGGTAATAGAAAGCTTTTTGATGATGGCTTTGTTTGGTTGCTTCAAATACCGCTCCAAGATAGACGAGTAGCTATTATCTGGTTTCGCTAGGTCTGATCTATTTGGTTTGAACTATCTGGCTAATTTTTAGCGCATTGGGTTGATTGCTTTGTATAGAGCTATTAACCGTGTTTTCGATTTTTATTTGCTTTAGTATCCGGATTCTAAATTATGGCCGCTGCCAAAATCCTCGTGGTTGATGACGAACCTGCCATCCGTAACCTCATCCATCGCTTTCTTGCGAAGCAAGACTATCAGATGGAGTCGGCTGAGGATGGAAAAAGTGCGCTTGCCGTATTTGAACAGTTCAATCCTGATTTAGTCATCCTTGACGTAAACCTGCCGGATGCAAATGGATATGACCTTTGTAAGGAGATGCAGTCGCGTACGGGTGTGTTTGTGCTGATGCTGACTAGCCGGACGGACGAGGCGGACAAGATTCGCGGGTTCAACACGGGCGCAGACGACTACATCACCAAGCCGTTCAGCTTGGGCGAGCTAGAAGTTCGACTAGGCGCTATTTTGAAGCGGCAGCGGCCTGTGACGGTGGCCGAGCAGCAGTGTCTTACCTTTAATAAGCTTTCGATCGATCCGATTCGCCGCGAAGTTACGCTGGCGGGCGATATTGTGCCACTGACTGCACTAGAGTTTGATTTGCTGCATTTTTTGGCAGGTCATCCGGGCCGGGTTTGGCGACGCTCTGAGCTGATTCAAAAGGTTTGGGACTATGAGTATGTGGGCGACCAGCGCGTGGTTGATGTGCACATTGGCCAAATCCGTAAGAAAATTGAGATTGATACGACTCAGCCGACTTTGATTCAGACGGTGAGAGGGGTGGGCTATAAGTTTGAGCCGCCTGGAGATGCTGAACCGGAGATGGCGATGGCGTAGCAGGCGATCGGTGAACGCTTTAACGAGAATCTAAGCGCTGTACAATAAGCGCTAGTACAAATTGAGTAGCGGCCAAAGAGCCTTTTTCTAGCGGGTGATTTAGCGTAGAAAAGGCTCTTTTGTTTGGTGGCTCATTTAGCGACTTCCTGAGCGGCCTGGTTTTTAGCTGACTTTTGGGTCGATTTGCTCGCTAGGATGGGTTCGTTTTTGCTGTGCTGGTTGCGCACTTTCCAGGCCAGGCCAATGAGTTTTCCCCAGCGGCGTTCGACGCGTTTGGGCGTCCACTTTAGCTGCTGGGCAATGCTGTGGTCGGAGGGGCCGCTGTCGGGGTCTGCCATCTGCGCTTGCTTGAGTTCGAGCAGTTGGGTCTGGTCATCGTTGAGCTGCTCTGTGTAGACGCGCCATTCTTGAGGAGAGAGGCCAAAGTTTTTGTCGAGGTCTGCGCCGAGCCACTGGTGGACGAGTTCCCAGCGGTGAAACTGAGCAAATTTTTCGACGTGGTACTTGAAGCGCTGCTGAAGGTAGTCGCGCTCTCGGGAGGAGAGGCCGAGAACTTCGTCAATCTCGGAGGCGGCCATGTCTTGCAAGCGCAGGGTGAGATAGTCTACGCAGGCGTGCTGGTCTTGTTCTTCGAGGTAGTCGATCAGCTCTTGGATAATGCGATCGCGCAGCACTGCGTCGGAGGGGTCGGTGGTGTTAGCAACCATCTTTTCTCTGATTTGAGCGATGACGGGTGAGCGGAAGAAGTCGTCGTCGCCTTTGGGAGAGCTAACGGCGGTTTCGATATCTACGGAGGCTTCGGCGGGGAGGCGACGGGCAAAGGCTTGGGCGCGTAGGACGATGAGCTGCTGGTTGTAGCAGCCGGGGAGCGAGATGCGGCGCTTGGCGTAGTGCTCGCTAAAGGCCATGTATTCGGCTAGCTCTAGCCGGGTTCGAGGGGTGTAGTCTGCAAGGAGGTGGTTTTCGCGGCGGAAGGCTTTGAGGACTTCGATATAGAAGCTTTGCAGGAAGTCTTCTAGGAGGGTGCAGCGACCTTGGAAGCCGAGCTGGGTGCGGGCTGGGGCGATGTAGCGGTAGGCGATCGCGCTGAGGCGACTGTGAAGTTCTACGCGGCCTTGACGAGAGCCTAGCTTGTAGTAATCGAGATATTTTTTGATGCGGTTGAGTGCGAGCGATCGCTGCCAAGCGGTCACTTCACCCGAAGCTTGAATACGCTTACTTTTGCGGCAGATTCGGGCGACTTCGATGGCTAGGCGCGTGGCGACCGCGTTGATGACTTTGCTGCTAGTTGAAATATTCTCGTTGATTTCGAAAGTGAGGAAATCAATGAGCTTTTGATCGACAGGGCAAAGCGTTTGCTCGTCACCCTCGGCTAGCGCTGCGTTGCGAATGTCTTTGCTGGTGGACTCGTCTTTATCAGGCTGCTTGGATAGATCTAAAGCCTGGTTTTGATGAGACGTCTTAGTTCCTTTGTTAGTCCCTTTATTAGGTGAAGACGTATTTTGCTGGAAGGATGAAGGGAGTTCGCAGCTAGGCGCGGTCGCTGGGGCTGCTTTCGTTTTGGCGGCTTCGTCCGGATTGCCTTTATGGGTATTAGTAGTATAAAAAGCGACGTTGTTAGTAGATAGCGCGTTAGCAGATAGCGAGTTATACATGGCAGATGATTTCATAGTTCTATGCAGTGATGCCTGAGTCGAGTAGGGCGGTTGCCTCGTCCGGATTCGACTCGTTCACCATAGAAAATACAAATCCAATCTCCCCGTAGCGGTGTGGCAGTATCGCAAGCAACTGTCACAATGGACTGTCACAAGGATGAGGGGGCTGGCTTGTTGTTCTTGCAGACGAACCGTAGAATCCTTTCAAGGTAAAGGACGCGACGTTCTAACCCGCAGATAGGTAGCTACGCTGAGGGGTCTAAACCCTTTATGACAGTTGGCTGTTTGGCTCTCGTAACAGGTGGATGAAATCGTTTGGATGAGCGGGCAATTGCAGGCTGAGTGCGGGCAAAACGCTATAGCACTGCGCCCCATTCAACGGCTGCTTGCCAACCGAGTCCTTGACGAACCACTTGAGGAGAACTACTGGTCAAATCAATAATTGTAGATACCTGATAGCTAAGATCAGTGTCACTGTCTACAATTACGTCTACCTGTTTTTCGATCCGGTCGAATAGTTCTGCCTTGGATAAAGCTTCGATATCGTCTTCCGTAGAATTACGAACAACGGATAAAGCTGAGGTGGAGATGATGGGATTATCGAGAGCGTCTATGAGGGCGTGGCAAAGGGGGCTGTTGGGGACGCGAATGCCGGTGGTGCGGCGCTTTGGATTGACTACTAGCTTAGGGACAGCTTTGGTGGCGGGCAGCAGAAAAGTGTAGGGACCGGGGATGAGGTGCTTGATGATTTTATAGGCCGAATCTTCTACTTGGGCATAGCTGGCGATGTTGGAGAGTGACGAGCAAAGGAAGGTGAGCGGTTTGTCGTTGGCGAGCTGCTTGAGCTGGCGGACGCGCTTGATGGTGCTTTTGGCGTTGAGGTCGCAGCCGATGGCGTAGACGGTATCGGTGGGGTAGAGCATAATTGCTCCCTGGCGCAGGTCGTCGCGGAGGGCTTCGATTTGGCGAGGCTGCGGATCTTTTGGATGAATGTTGTAAACGGTGGCCATGACGGGGAGGTAGGATCGGCGGACGTGAGTATATCTTCCTATGCTGGCCTGAGCGTCTTTGCTTTTGAGGGCAATTTGTTATGAAAACGTTAGCCTATTTAGACTGTGTGACGGGTATTGCGGGCGATATGTGCCTGGGAGCGCTGGTGCATTTGGGGGTGCCGCTGGCGTATTTGACGGAGCAGCTAGCGAGGCTAGGTATTGGTGATGAGTTTTCGCTGCGAGCTGAGCGGGTTCAACGGAACGCTCAGGTGGCGACGAAGGTATTTGTGGATTTGACGGGTCATCAGTCTGATCATTCTGCGCATAAGCATTCTAATCGGGACGATCATATTCATCAACCGGATCATGTTCACCAGAGTAGTTCGCAGATGCAGATGCCTAGCGATGACTTGCCTGCTCATCATGGCGGACGGCGGCTGCTAGAGATTGAAGCTTTGATTGAGAAGGCTGACTTGCCGGTGCGGGCTACTGCTTGGAGTTTGGCGGTTTTTAGGCTGTTGGCAAAGGCTGAGGCAGCGGTGCATGGGATTCCGCCTGAGCAGGTGCATTTTCACGAGGTGGGGGCGACGGATGCCATTGTCGATATTGTGGGCACCTGCCTCGGTTTGGATTGGTTGGATATAGATGGTTTGGTGTGTTCGCCTTTGCCAACGGGCGGTGGGATGGTGCGCTGTGAGCATGGGTTGCTGCCGGTGCCTGCGCCTGCGGTGCTGAGTATGATGGCGGCGGCGCAGATTCCGGTGTATGGCAATGGGATTGAGCGAGAGCTGGTGACGCCGACGGGATGTGCGATCGCGGCTACTTTATCTGGGTCTTTTGGCCCGCCGCCGCGATTTACGCTTCAAAAGATTGGCTTAGGGGCGGGCGGACGCGATTTGAAGCTGCCGAATATTCTTCGCCTGTGGATTGGCACCGTGGATGAGTTGCCGGCGTCTGCGCGGATGAAGTCTGCGCGGATAAAAGCAGAGGGTGCGGCGTCAGATAGCGATCGACCTTTAGATGATTTGGTAGAGAACTTAGCTGTACAAACCTCTGCGGTTGAGGACTCCGTGGTTGAGGATAAGACCGCTAAGGACATTGTGGCTTTGCAAACTCAGCTAGACGATCTGTCGCCGCAGGTCGTTGGCTATGTGTTTGATCTGCTGTTTGCGGCGGGCGCGGTAGATGTGTTTGCGCAGTCGGTGTTGATGAAGAAAAACCGGCCTGGGACGCTGCTGACGGTTTTATGCCCTAGAACGCGGGCGGATGCCTGCGAACGCGTTCTGTTTTGTGAGACGACGACGCTGGGGATTCGACGAAGCGAGCAGCGGCGGTCTGTGCTGAGCCGGGAGATGGTGACGGTAGAGACAACTTATGGGGCGCTAGGTGTGAAGGTGGGGCGGCTGCTCGGTGAGGTAATGAATGTGCAGCCTGAGTTTGAGGACTGTGCAAAGGTGGCGCGATCGCATCAAATCCCCTTGCAGCAGGTGCAGCGAGCGGCGATGGCGGCGGCAGATCATCTGTGGGGCGATCGCTAAGCCTCGACCTTTCTTTTTTCCATTTCAACTTTGGCTCTTTTTTGAGCGGCTCTGAAGCTACGAGAAAAGATGCGAAATTCTCCTATTTCTTTGGAGTCTTGCAAGATGGTCTGCGTTTCTCCGAATTGGGCTTGAGCTGTTTGAGGCTTTCTATTCGGGACTTGTACGAGGTTGTACTCAACGTTGTCGCTGTAGATGGCGAAGGTGACGCTGCAAATTTCTAGAAATTGAATAATGCCTCTGCATTCGGCTTCCATAAACTGCTTGTAATAGGCGATGAGGTTGGCTAGCCGCGACTCTAAATAAAGTTGAGAATTAGGGGAGATCAGCACAATTTTAAGCAAGAGGACAACTACGTTTAGCGAATTGCCCTGTGAGAGCATTCTGACGAACAGCTTAGACGGGGTTGCCTGATCTTCGGTGGTGAGGCAGTCGATAAGACGATTGCAGGTTCTAAGGTTGAGAGAAGGGTTTACGGTGTCGGCGTTTTGGTCGGCGTAGATTTTAGGGAGCTGTTTGCCTAGTTCGGTTTCTATGAGTGCTAGAAAGTCTAAGTGGCTAATGGAGAAGCAAAGATATTCGAGCAGGCTCTCTTTATAGTTGTGATAGAGGAGATCGGTGGTTTGCTGCTGAAAGACGCGAGCGACGTTGCGATAGCTGAACTGACCGCGCCGGATCAAGATAGCCTTGATTAGCCGAAGCACCTCGTCGCCAAGCGTGGTGGGGTTGATGTATTTTTGGTCGAGACGGGTGGAGTTTTGCGAGAAGGCCGTGTACATAGCCAAGTCGTGCTTGAACTTATTTTTGAGCCGTTTAGAGAGGGCGCGAGCCGCTTCGCGCTGTTCGAGCGAGTTGGATTCGTTGATGGCCTGCGCAGTGAGCTGATAGGCGACGTAGCGACTGCTCCAACTGCCTGCATGAGCGGGGCCGATGCGCTGACGGGCAAATAGTTTGAGGTCTTCGAAGTCTGAGCTGTTGGCAAAGTTGCGCAGCCACTGGCGCAGCCGTTTGAGGCTAGGAGAGTGAGTGGCCCTGTTTAGGCTAGGCTGCTCGAAGAGATCTAGCAGCATTTGCATCATGTTGCCGTGGCGAGCGATGTCCCAGTTGTTGATGTAGATGTAGCAGGCTCTTTTGAGGGTGTTGCGAAACGCTAGTTCGTCGTTGGCGAAGAGAACCTCGTAAAGGAAGGGCGATGCTTCTGCGTCTAGTGAGGTGCTATGACCAAAAAATGTGTTTTCGAATTCGCTGAGAGCTTCGACAGGAGGGCATTGTCTAACCGTGTCTAGCAGGTCGTCGTAAAGCTGCTGCTGCGACAGATAGAAGGCTAGCGGCTTTGGGTTGCTATCCATGTCGTGTTCAGCATTCATTTCAGTACCTGCGAGGCGATCTAGATTTTTCCTAGATTGCCCGCGGAAAGTCAGAAAAGTCGCGTTGGGCTACGCGGCTGTATAGCGTTGAAATCGCGACTTTTCCTGAGATATCCTGATTTTATGGGGGCGGAGGGACTTGAACCCTCACGACTTTTACAGTCAATGGATTTTAAATCCACAGCGTCTACCATTCCGCCACGCCCCCGATGTTTGGCCAACTGTCTGGCACAAGTAACTATTGCACCACCAAGCGGGTCAGGATGCAACCTGTTTTTTTGATTATGGAGGTGTTTTATGGCGGCGGCGGTTGGGGCCGTATTATTTTAGGGCGCGCGCGGCCCTTCGCCCCGGCGGGGGTTAATATAGTGAGAACTGTTTATACGTGCTGATGATGACCTTTCCTGCACTTGCAGATTCTACGCTGCTGGCGATCGCTGTTTATATTGGGGTGGCCGGACTGTATCTAATTGTGATACCTGGCGCGCTGCTGTATTACCTGAAGGCGAGATGGAATGTGGCTAGCTCGGTGGAGCGATTGGTGCTATATGCGGCGCTGTTTGTAGTTTTTCCGGGTGCGCTGTTGCTGAGTCCGTTTTTGAATTTTCGGCCCAAAAGACGCGAGGTTTGATCCTCAGCTATGCGAAGAATTGACGCAATTGGGATTAGCCTGGGCGTGCTGGTCTTGGGCGGAGCGACTTATGCTGGCCTGAATCTGGCAGGATTGGACAATCTGTCGGCGGGGGTTTGGAGCCAAGTGGTGCTGGTGCTGGTGCTGGTGGGCTGGACGGCGACTTATCTCACGCGAGTGGTGGGTAAGAATATGACTTACGATCAGCAGCTAAAAGATTATGAAGATGCGGTGCTGCAAAAGCGGCTAGATGAGATGAGTCCGGAGGAGGTGGCGGCGCTTCAGGCTGAGGTGGAGCAGGAGCGGCTAGAGCAGGAGAAAGTGACGAATGGCGAGTGATGAATTATGAGTGCGAGCGTGGTGTCTGAGGGGTTGGTGTCTGAGGGGTTGATTTCGGTGAGCGCGCGGTTTGATGAGCTGCGATCGCGCGGTGAGTGTGCGCTGATTCCGTTTATTACGGCAGGCGATCCGGATTTGGAGACGACGAAGGAAGCGCTGCGAGTGCTAGATCGCAACGGGGCTGATTTGATTGAGTTGGGGGTGCCCTATGCGGATCCACTGGCTGATGGGCCAACGATTCAGGCGGCGGCAACGCGATCGCTGAGAAAAGGCACGACGCTAGAGAAAGTGCTGGATTTAGTGCGGGAAGTGAGCCCCGAACTGTCGGCTCCTATTATTTTGTTTACCTACTACAATCCGGTGCTAAACCGGGGGGTTGAGAAGTTCTTAAAAGATATTTATGCGGCGGGGGCTAGAGGGCTAGTTGTACCGGATCTGCCGCTAGAGGAGATGGATAGCCTGCTGACGATGGCGGCTGAGGTGGGAATTGACGTGATTTTGCTGGTGGCACCGACTTCACCAGAGGAACGGATTCGCGCGATCGCTCAAAGATCTCAGGGGTTTGTTTATTTGGTCAGTGTGACAGGCGTAACCGGCGTACGGCAGCAGATTGCGAGCCGGGTAGAAGGACTGCTAGGAGAATTGCACGGCCTGACGGATAAGCCGATTGGGGTTGGCTTTGGCGTGTCGGAACCGGCGCAGGCTAAGCAGATGAAGGACTGGGGTGCGGACGGTGTAATTGTGGGAAGTGCGATTGTAAAGCGTTTGGCTGAAGGTACGCCGGAAGCGGGCCTAGCGGCGGTAGGTGAGTTTTGCTTACAGCTCAAGGCGGCAATAAGTGGAAGTGCGGACTGAAGACGGCCAATTTGAGCGCTGCAGGGCATGCGTTGAACTTTAAGGGTTTGTACTTTTATAGAAAAGCACCGCTTTACTGTTGGGTGAAGCGGTGCTTTTGATAGTTAGATTCTGGTATTGAATTTTAACGGTCAGGCTTTGGTTTTCCGGTTAGTAGCGCTGCTTATCATATTTGCTGCTTTTGCTGTCGCCGCTTTTGCCACTGCTTTTGCTGCCACTACCATTGCCGCTGCCGCCTGACTTTCCGTAGCCACGGTCGGTACGCCGCCGATTTCGGCGCGGTGGAGCCGTGGCGGTGGAGTGGATGCTGATGAATAGAAGAACAACAAGTATGGCGAATATGGGGAATAGAGCTGACATGGTGAATGTATCCTCCTAAATTAAGGCGCAGTAAACAATCATCTTGGGAATACAGCCCTGGCCGCTTCCATTACGTCAAAATAACGTTCGATGACTGTATATGTACTAGATGTTCATAAGTGCTAAATGCTTGAATCGACCTGCGTAGACATAGGGTCTAGAGGTTGATGCATTGCCTACTTGAATGAACAGACTGTAGAGAATAAATCGCTACTGGTCGGTATTTCAGCTTGGCTGAAGCCGAAAAAGAACGGTGAAGCACTGTTTTTTGAGTAAGTGACTAGATAAAAAGCAACTGTAAGGTCGCAGTTTGAGCTAAAAATTTACACAAGCTTCCTATAGATTTTACCGTTTTTATACGGGGTTTGCTACTGCGACGCGTCTTTAGGATGCCTATTCCTACGTGTATCTACTGAGCTGGCTGCTTGATGGCTTGTTCTCAAAGGGGTCAATTCTCTAAATAGTTATTCTTGTTTCACAATGTTTTTCACATTCGATGCTGTTTTAAGCGCCGAGAATGGATGCTGTTGAAACTGCCTTGTTCGACTGTGATGTAAAAGCAGATAGATAGAATCTGAGAGACTGCTTTGCGGTGTGGTTTTAGGTGCGGTTTTAGGTTTGCTTACGGATCTCAGTCGGTCTGTTTGACTTTTTGGGACTATAATCCTTCTAAGCCTTCTAAGCCTTTAATCATTTAGTAGATAGATTGCTCTCTTTGTTGACAACAGTGCAGTTATTCGTCGTCGCAAAACAGGAATAACAGATTTATCTGCTACTGAAATATTGTTTTATTTTCAACAGCTCTATTTGTTTCTTTCAATAGTTTCAAAAGCATTGGCAAGTTTTCTCGAAAATTGAGTTGAACTTTGGAGTAATTAAGCAATAGGGTTCTCGTGAGACTCCAAGCGACCGGTGGGTAATGTTCCACTAACGATGTGAATGTCTCGCTGAGGATAAGGAATCTGAATATTACTTTGGTGAAATGCTTTGGTTAGCATAAAAAGTAAGTCGCTTTTGATGATGAACTGACGGCTAGGCTGTGAGACCCAAACAAGGAGTTCGAACTCGAAGGCGCTGTCGCCTAAGCGGCAGAATAGAACCTGGGGGGGTGGCGTTACTAAAACATCTTCATGAGCGTTGCCCGTTTTAATGAGGAGATTGCGAACTTCTTCTGGATCGGCATTGTAGGAAACGCCTACGGGAATGCGAATGCGAGAGATGGGGGTGCGATGACTCCAGTTGATTATCTCTTGCTCTAGAAAGTGCGAGTTGGGCACGATGATGGTGATTTGATCGAGTGTGCGGACTTCGGTAGATCTCGCGCCGATCCGTTCGATGGTGCCGGTTTGGTTGCTGATTTGAACGAACGCTCCTACCTGAATAGACCGCTCGAAGACTAAAACTAGCCCACTGCTAACGTCTTTGACAATGTTTTGTAGCCCTAGACCTGCACCAACACCTAGTGCGCTGGCCAGGATGGTGAGAGAACTGATGTTAATGCCAGATGCCTGTAGTACCACTAAGGAGCCGACTACAATGAAACCGTAGCGCAGTAGAACGGCGATCGCTTCTTGAACGCCGCGATTGATACCGGTTTCTTGTAGGACGCGGCGCTTGATAGCAGTGGCGATAATTTGGGCGAAGAGAAAGACTAGCAGAACTAGTAGCAGCGCTCTGAAAATTTCTAGGATAGAGATCGGGCTGTTGCCGAGTGGAATATTATCCCCGGTGAAGATATCGGCTATGCGTGAAATGATCTCGTGGCTTTTTTGACGGGATCCTGGAAATAAGTTGGTGATGTATAGAATGGCACTGCTCCAGATGCCTAATCTGAGGAGCAGCAGCGTGGCGTTGAGAAACAGATTGGCGACGGTGAACGGACTGGCTTTTTTTTCGCTTTTTTCGGAGCCGGAACTGTTGGAGGTGGCTGAGCGAAGCACTTTAAAGAGGTATCGTCTCCAGAAGAGTCCGGAGACCCAGTAGGCGATCGCGGCGATAATCGGGATAGCTACTAGCTGCCAGATTGTTTGGCGGACGTAGTCGCCTTGGCGTTGGGCTTGGGCGAGTGAGAATTGAGTGCGGAGCGTTTTTGCCCAGTCTTGGGCCTGAGCATCGGGGGAATCCATGCCAGCTGCGTCTTCTTTCGTGACTGTAAAGCTGGCTTCGAGGTCGGTTTTTGCTCCGGAGGGCGTTTGGAGTAAAACGGTGGCTAGGCCGTCGGGAGTAAGTTCTTCTACGGTGATATTAGGCGTGATGGACTGGTCGGCGAACTGCTGAAGGCTGTTGCTGATAATCTGAGCGCGGGCGGTGGCGCTATCGGTTGAGGCGGTGTCGGCGACACGGAAGACTGCCCGTCCGTCGAGGATGACAGGAGCCGAGCCGCTGCTGGGCGAGAGGCTGGCTGGGAAGAAGACAAAGGGCGCGATGAAGGGGAGGGCAATTGCCAGCGAGAAGCTTAAGACTGCGCCGATGATCAGCCGGTTGACGTGGCTGGGTTTGGCTAGTTTTTGCTTCTGGCCGATGCTATCGCTGATTTTTTGGTTCACAACGGGGGCTGGGTGAGCGGTCTGCTCGCTTTAGTCTAATGCAGCGATCGCCGAAGATGAGCGCCCAGGATTAGGCGGAGAATTGGCGGCGGCTGATAATGAGTGGAATAGCTGAGACAACGGCTAGCACCATGAGGCAGCAAAAGAGCGGTAGGAGCTTGCCACCGCTGAGCGCTTCGGCTCCGGTGACGCCTAGCCAGGTGTAGATGAGGGTGCCAGGAATAATGCCAAGGGCTGTTCCTAGCGCGTAGTCGCGCACTGAAACGGGGGTGAGGCCGAGGGCGAAGTTGACAATGTTGAAGGGTGAGATGGGCGAGATGCGAATGGTGAGGACGCAGCTAAATCCTTTTTTGCAGAGCGCGTGGCTAATTTTTTGCACATAAACGTTGTGCTTGAACTGGTTGGAGAACCAGCCGTGTAGAAGGTAGCGGGCTAGGCAGAAAGCCGCGATCGCACCCAGGGTTGCGCCAATGACCGACCATAACGTGCCCCACCACAAACCATAGACCGCGCCGCCTACGACTACAAACACGGTGCCGGGGATGCCGATGGCGTTGGCGATGATGTGGGCGGCTAAAAATAGGCTAATGCTGCGGATGGGAAAGGCGGTATTGGGCGGAGCGGCAAAAACGCCGGTTAGAGTTTGCCGGTCGAGCAGAGGGGCTAAAGATTGCCTGGCCTGTGGGGAGACCAGAAACGTTAGGGCGATCGCGCTTAAGCACAAAAGCCCGAACTTTTGGGTGGTTTTCATGACGAGAGTGCGCTTGCGATTAACGGAAGCGCCTGCTGAGTTAGGCGATGTCTGCGGAGGTTTCTTCGGTGTCTGGGACGGATTCTTTGATAGCCGTGCGAGCGATTTTGGCAACGTAGAGCGAGATAGCGACGACCGTGACAAAGATGAGGATTTTGATTGCCCAGTCGATGATGGGATTAGATGGGGTTTCGCCAGTGCCTAGAGTGGCTAAGTCGCTGACGAGCGATCCTAGATAGACGTACATGATAGTGCCAGGAATGATGCCGGTAGTGCCTAAAACGTAGCTGGGTAGGGATATTTTGGTGAGGCCCAGGGCGTAGTTGAGCAGGTTGAAGGGGAAGGCGGGTGAGAGGCGGATAAGAAAGATTAGCTTGAGTCCTTCTTTGGCGATCGCATTATCTAAAGCGCTGAAGAATTTATTATCTGCGACCTTTTTGGCAATCCAGTCGCGGGCGACAAAACGGCCAATGAGAAAGGCGGCGGTGGCTCCGAGCATGGCTCCAATGAAGACCAAGATGGAGCCTTTGACAACGCCAAAGACGAAGCCTGCGCCAAGGGTAACAATGGAGGCAGGGAGGAAGGCAACGGTGATAAGAACGTAGGCGAGGATGAAGATGATAGGAGCGATCGCACCGAGGCCGTTAATCCACTCGATGAGTGAGACGAGCTGCTGCTGCAATTGTCCGAACCAGCTCGCCGGGCCAGCGGCAGTATCTTGCGCCAAGGCCGGTGCCGCTGTAAATAGCACTAATCCTAAAGACGAGAGCATGATGAGCCTGAGAGTATATAGGTTAGAGCGTTTCATGGCGAGTGGGCGAGTGGGCGAGTGGGTTGAGCATTGACGCGTTGACTATAGCAGGGAGCCCCCGCAGCTAGAGCCGCTGCCTGCTGTGCAGCCGTAGCAATAGGGCCGCGTGACGATTTGTTCAATTTGATCGAGGGAGTTTGCGGCTAGCAGCTTCTCTATGGTTAGCTGCTCTGCTTTGGGCGTTTTAGCCGGTAGGTTTTCCATCTGGTTAAAGTCGCAGTCGTAGATGTTGCCCTCGTAGTCTATAGAGAGTTCGTTGCGACACATTAGATGATCGACGGTGCTGGGGTTGTGGTGAGATTCTAAAAATTTGAGATAGGGCTGATGGAGCTGGCGGTGCTGTAAGTGAAACTTGGTGCGGCCTATGGGGAGATTGGTGATAGTGAAAAGATGATTGAAGACAATGCCGAAATGCTCTTTGAGATAGGCGGTGTAGTCTTGCTGAAGGCCTGCTTGATCGGGCGTGAGTGCAAAGTCTGTAGAGTTTGGAATAGGCGGATTGTAGACCAGATCTAGCTGAAGGGCTGGATCGGTGCCGTAGCCGAAGGCGTTAAGCATTTGAATAGCCTGCACGGAGTCGTTGTAAACGCCCTGGCCGCGCATAGCATCGACGTTATTCTCTAGGTAGCAGGGCAAGGAGGCAACGACGTGAAGCTGATGCTCGGCGAAGTATTCAGGCAGGTCTTCGTAGCCTGGCTCAAAGAAAATAGTGAGGTTGGAGCGGACAATGACTTCTTTGCCTTTGGCTCTGGCGGCTTCGACAATGGGCCGAAAGCCGTAGTTCATTTCGGGCGCTCCCCCGGTGAGATCGACGGTTTGGATTTGGTCGAAGCGGTTGATGGTTTCGATCAGCTGCTGGCAAACTGACTGGGAGAGTTCTTCGGTGCGGTGAGGGCCTGCTTCTACATGGCAATGGCTGCAGGAGAGATTGCAGCGGCGACCGAGGTTGATTTGTAAAACACTGATGGTGCTTTTGAGCAGCGGGCCACCTAGGGCTTGCTCGAATGGAGTGATGGTGACGGGTTTGAGCGGGGAGGTTTGAACCATGTTATGAGAAAGAGAAATAATCGAGTAAGAGTATAGAGGCAGAGGCTACCTGTTATGTACCCGTTATATATAAGCTTACGGTTTTGTTCAGTGGGTCGCCTCGGTCAGTAGGGGTTGAGTTGGGTTGAGTCTTTTTCTATGACCTATCGTTTTCATTTCCTATCTTTTTCGTTACCTACCTTTTTCGTTACCTATCTAATAGAGCTATTAGAGCTTGAAATTCTGAGTTTTTACTTAGAAAAGACGGTTAGCTGGCTATGGTAGTTGGCTATGGGCTTGAGCAAGGTTGCGTTGAGATGTGGGTGATTGCGTTTTCACCGTCTGAATTTTTCGGGCGATCGCATTTGACAGAAGCCTAGAATGCCCCAAATAGCAAGCTTTCTGAACTGATTTCGAATCAGCAAACTTGAGGATGGCTATCAGCGTCTTCTTATTTTCATCCAGTATGGTTTAGATAACTGTTGACTACTACTACTGCTGCTTCGCATCTATGAAATCTGTTGACCCCAAATCTATTCAGTTCCGACTAACGTTGGGCTTGGTGCTGGTATCGGCGTTAGGTATCGGCGGCTTTACGAGCTGGATTAATCTGCGAATGCGCGATCTGTTGGTGGATCGGCATAAGGCGAATGCGACGATGATTGCTTCGCGGCTGTCGAAAGATGCGAGCTGGTTTGAAGAAAGCACGGGGATGAATGAGGCGCTGACTAAGGCAGTGAACTACCGTGAGCAGGCGGATGTGGCAATTTGGGTGAATGATGCGAAGGGGAATCGCTTAGTGGAGTCGAAGACGCTGGGAATGGGGTCTTGGGCGATGAATGGATTCTCGAATGAGGTTTTAGAATTAGTGGACGGAACGATCGGTCGAGATACCGTCAAGATTCAAAATCGGTATTTGGTGACTTGCTCTAGCCCTTTAATCGTGAATGGGAAGGAGGTGGGCGGTTTATATGTGGTGGATGATATTACAGCCGATCGCGAGAGCCTGTCGCAGATTACCCAGACTTTGGTGCTCTCTAGTTTTCTGCTGTTGGGATTAGTTGCGATCGCGACGGCTTTTTATATTAGAAGTGCACTTGCGCCGATTCGAAAAATTAACCGATTAGCGAGTGAGATATCGGCAGATAACCTGGCCAACACGCAGCTTGAGTTTGACCAAGCGCCGACTGAAGTGCAGGAGTTAGCGCAGACTTGTAATAGCATGATCTCTCGGCTGTCGCTAGCTTGGGATCAGCAAAAGCGATTTGTGAGCGATGTTTCGCACGAGCTGAGAACGCCTTTGACGTTGGTAAACGGCTATTTGCAGAGCACTTTACGGCGAGGTGATAATTTGAGTGCGCCGCAGCGGGAGGGGTTGGAGATTGCTTCGGCGGAGGCGGAAAGAACAATTGGTTTGCTGCAAGAACTGTTGGATTTAGCTAGAGCGGAAGGTGGGCATTTGCGGTTTCAGCTTGAGTTGGAGCCGGTGGATGAGGTGGTGCGTGAGGTGCTAGAGATGGGGAGTCAGTATGGGAGCGATTCCTCACGGGGGAGGCGCCAACGCCTTCAAGTCGATTTGGAGCCGGTGAAAGCCTGGATAGATCGCAATAAGCTGAAACAGGTCTTGATTAATTTGGTGGATAACGCGCTGAAGTATTCTGAGGTGGATCAGCCGGTTGTGGTGAGCGTACGGGAGCAAGATGGATGGGCGCAGATTGCAGTGAAAGATACTGGACGGGGGATTCCGCTATCTGATTTGACCAAGATTTTTGAGCCGTTTTACCGGGTGGATGAATGCCGCTCGCGAATGACCGGCGGTACGGGACTGGGCCTTTCTATTGTGAAAACGCTAGTAGCGGGAATGAGTGGCACCCTAGAAGTGCGCTCTGAGCTTGATGAAGGCAGCGTTTTTACCGTAAGCTTGCCGGTTAAGCGGGTCAAATAAGAGAGAATTTAGCAGAAGGAAAGCTGATGACTGAAGCGACAGCGAAAATTTTGGTCGTAGAAGATGAGGCGCAGCTCGCTAAGTTCGTGCAGTTGGAGCTGGGCTATGAGGGCTACGAAGTCGTGGTGGCGAATGACGGCCTAAGTGGGCTAATGGCGGCGCGAGATAGCGAGCCTGATTTGATTTTGCTGGACTGGATGATGCCTGGGCTAACGGGCGTTGAGGTTTGTCGGCGGCTGCGGGCGACGGGGGCGACAATGCCGGTGATTTTGCTGACGGCTAAAGATGGCATTGAGGACAGAGTGGCCGGGTTAGATGCGGGGGCGGATGACTATGTGGTGAAGCCTTTTAGCATTGAGGAACTGCTGGCTCGGGTGCGGGCGCATTTGCGGCGCAATTCGTCGGAGGGGCCGGAGGCGTTTTTGTTTGAAGATTTGAGTTTGAATCGGCAGACTCGGGAGGTGAAAAGGGGCGATCGCTTAGTTGAGCTAACGGCGAAGGAGTTCGATTTGTTGGATTACTTGATTTCGCATCCGAAACAGGTTTTAACGCGCGATCGCATTCTCGAAGAGGTGTGGGGCTACGACTTTATGGGCGACTCGAATATTATTGAAGTGTATATTCGCTATTTGCGGCTGAAGCTAGAGGCGGAAGGTGAGAGCCGGTTGGTGCAGACGGTACGCGGCGTGGGCTATGTGATGCGAAGCTGAATTTTCTACTTGGATTAGTCTGGCAAGTGCAGCCAACTGAACACATCGTTGGGAGATAGATTTAGAGCGAGATCTCTCAAAACGGGTAAAGAAAGACAGATACACCGGGTACAATGGCCGCACCGCCAAAGATGCAGCGCAGCTCTGAAAAAGCTTTAGCAATTCGCTGAGGTTCTGCTGCTTGATCAATTGCCTTGCATAGTGCCACCTGCAATAAACTATGCTCTCCCTGTTGCATGGGCTTTTGTATCGTTTGATGGTTTATATATTCGCTGGCAGGCTGAGTTTCTGGCACCTGCAAAAATGCATCTAGCGTTAGAAGTTGCGTAAAAGCTTGAACCATAAGGCACATGTCCTTTGTAGCTTGTGCCTATTTTATATGATTGATCCGTTTTGAGCGATCGCGCGAGTCAACTTTCCACTGCCGGATAGAACAGCATCTGCTTGAGCAAATGACGGATGTTGTTGAGATTTGATGAAAGCCCTATTTATTCATTTATTGATGTTGTGTCCGCGCTGGGCGCAACGATTTTAGCGTGCCAATCCTTGGCAGATCGATATCACTGCAAAAAAGTCCGCTATTTCTGCCATTAGCGGCTATAGTGTTGGCGAACAAATACATGCAACTGGCTAAATACGCCGTTAGTAAGGGAGCGAAACCTATGAAGCAAGTTAATTTCGTAGTGATCTTCGTAATTTGTCTGGCGCTGGTTCTTTTTGGTATTGAGAATACGACGCCTTCTGTTATTCATGTTGTGAAGGGCGTGGAGTTTGAAGCGCCGCTGAGCGTGGAGCTGATTATTGCAGCGGGGGTTGGCGCAACGCTGGCCTGGGTGTTTAGCGTGTGGGTGCAGCTTCAAAGCATCGCTCAGAAGAATCCCGAAATTCAACAGAAAGAGATGCGTATTCAGCAGCTAGAAGAGGATGTTGAGCGGTATCGGGTGGAGCTAGAGCAGCTGCCGATGTTGCCTCAGTCGCTGTCTCAGCCGGAGGGCGAGGCTGAAGGTGATGAGGTGTACGTGCAGTGAGATGGACGTCCTTTAAAGGTTTGGTAGATTGGATGTACTAAGGTGCTTCTGGACTCTTTTCTCCGGACTCTCTTTTAGATTTTTTGTTCAAGATTATTCTGCAAGCTCTGTTTACAAGATTGTTTGCAAGATTAATATTTTATAGGCGTTTGGCCTGGCTTTTTATGTCGAGTTCTTTGGCGCAAGGCGCGATCGCATTTTTAATAGACCTAGCTGAAAAGGGTGAGATTAACCCTTGGGATGTGCAGGTGATTGATGTGATTGACCGATTTTTGAAGACGCTGCAAGACCAGCCGATTGTGAAGAAGCCGGTCGGCTCGGGGAGATCTTCCTATGAGTCGAGTTTGTCGGAGTCGGGGCAGGCGTTTTTGTATGCGTCGATGCTGGTGCTGCTAAAGGCTGATACGCTGGTGCGGCACGAGCTAGAGCAGCAGGAAGAGGTGGTTGAGGGTGACGACTTTTTTGACGATGAGCTGGACTACAGCACGGACGAGCTGCCGCGTAACTTGGAGCAGCATATTCATCGTCGGGCGGTCGCGCCGCCGCCGGCTAAGCGGCAGGTAACGCTGAATGAGTTGATTGAGCAGTTGGAGGCGATCGCTGCTGCGATGAGCGAGCCTTCTCGGGTACGCAATCGTAGAGCTAAGCCTCACTCTAAGCGGGATGCGGTAAAAGCGATTTCTCAGCTAGCGCACCAGGAAAATCTCAATGAGATTGCCGATGCGCTGAATGACTTTTTGGAGAACCACTGGGACGACGTGTTTGAAGACACGGTGAACTGGATGGACTTTGAGCGGCTGCTAGAGCATTGGGCGAACTTTCGCCCGGAGATATTGGGCGGGCCCATTAAAGGAGAGCTTTCGGAAGAAGACTATAAGCACGAGAAAGTTGGCGTTTTCTGGGGACTGTTGTTTTTGACTTCCCAGTCGAAGGTGGAGCTGCTGCAAGAAGACTTTTATCAGGACTTGAAGGTGAGGCAGCTCAATGAAATTACGCTGGCTGAAGTGCCTGCTTACGCGCTGCCTGACTAGACACTCTTGAGATTCGGTTTTATCTTCTTGGCTCTATCTTCTTTTAGACGTATTTTCTAAGATTAGCTTTTGTGCATGGATTGTGCAAAAGCCAGTATTGGTGGTGCTTTCCCACTTTCGAGTGACTTATTAACGGTGCCAGTTCGCAATCTGTCCCCTGCGATCCTGATAACGCTGATCGTTGACGGAGTGTGAGTAGACGACAGTAATTTTACGGACAGGTAGTGGCAGCTAGCTTTATGTGAGGTACATCTGTCTTCATACAATTCTATTAAAGACTGCTCAAAGTGCGCATCTGCCTATCAGCCTCCTACTTCAAGAGAGATATGCAGCTTCTACAAACAAACACCATCAGTAACGACAAGCATCCTTCTGTTCAAAATCACCTTAAGCGTTTAGTCGATATTGTCGGAGCCTTAGCGGGTCTGATCATTTTGGCTATGCTTTGGGTGCCAATTGCGATCGCGATTAAGCGAGATAGCCCTGGCCCTTTACTCTACAGTCAAATTCGCTGCGGCCTAGACGGTGAAACTTTCCGTATCTGGAAGTTTCGCTCTATGGTGACAAACGCAGATGCCCTAAAAGCCCAGGTTCAGAATGAGGCTTCTGGGCATATTTTTAAGAACAAAAACGACCCGCGTATTACTCGCGTCGGTAAGTTTTTAAGGAAGACTAGCCTGGACGAGTTGCCTCAGTTTTGGAACGTGCTCAGCGGTAAAATGAGCCTAGTTGGGACGCGGCCACCCACGCCGGATGAGGTGGCGCTATACAAGCCCTATCACTGGAGGAGACTGCGCGTAAAGCCTGGTATGACCGGTGAGTGGCAGGTAAACGGGCGCTCTAGCGTGGATGATTTTGACGCGATTGTCAGAATGGATCTGTTCTATCAGCGCCGCTGGTCTGTTTTGTACGACCTAATCTTAATTATTAAGACTATTCAAGTTGTGTTTAATAAGCAGGGCGCTTACTAAAAGGGCGCTTGCTAAATAAGCTAAATGGCTCTCGCAATTTGCTAAATGTGTACAGTAGATTGCAAGAGCTATACTTTGGAATGCCGTTTTGAGATGCCGCTTTGAGATGCCGCTCCGCTAGGCTAGGCAAGCCGTTATTTTAACTAAAAGACTGGATATCAGCATTAGCTGTGATGACAATTTTGTCTGCTTCTATCTCTATGGTTTGAAACTTAAGGGAGATGTTTTCTAGTTCGAAGTTGCGCAGATCCAACAGATCTTCTGTTCCGTCTACTAATGACTGAGTGAGTTCGGGCATATCGTTGGCATCTTCTTCGTATTGAATGTCTTCTAATGTGACTTTATGTCCGCCTTCTACTAGTTTAGGCTGGGCGGAGAAGGCAACGTGGTGCGTTTCTACTTTTTCGATGAGCATGACATCAGCAGCGACGGCAATGCGGCCTGGGCTGGGAATAGTGAAAACGACGTTGCTAGCGTCTGTGGTGACTTTGTCGCCTGATGGCAGCTCAATTTTCTGGCCGCGCAGCTTTTGCTTGATAAAGTCGGAGTTGAAGGCGGCCTGTAGATCTTCTGGTTTGAGAACAACTCTAGCTTCAGCCTGAGCGGGTTCGTCTAGCTCAATTTTGCCGAAGGGAATCTTGGTCATGGCGATATCCACCGGGCCAGTTTTGAGGATCATTTCCTCAGTGCGCAGATCGTTTTGCACGACCATTCCTTTTCCTTCGATGATGACTTCATCGAGCTGTCCCTGGGTGAGTTTAATCGGATCGGTGCGAATTTCGACGTTGAGTGAGTCTACTGCGTCTAGCTGCGCTCGAATACCCGCTTTGGCTGCGTTGCTAATTGCCTGTTCTCCTGCGTCCATGCTGTCGCTCATCGCTGTAACCCTCTGTTTTGTGTTATTTGGGAAGCCGTTGTTATTCTACGGAGCGTAGATCCGCAGCGAGTCTACCTGAAGGGTTAACTCCAGTGGTTTCCCAATGGTTTACAGTGCAGCATAGCGCTGTGAGCGCAGCTAGGTTTGCCTGAGGACAGCTTGGGCTAGTGCCAGTTAATTGCAATAACTAATAGAGATGTTGGTCAGGCTATTCGGCGTAGAAGATGGTGGATTCGCTAATGGGCTGAAGCTGAGTGCCTGGGTAGTAGAACTCTAGGATCTGGCTATAGGTGTAGCCGCGATCGCCTAGGTTGTATGCGCCCGCTTGGCTCATGCCAACGCCGTGCCCGAAGCCGCCGCCGATGAAGCGGTAGCCCGTGAGAACGGGTTCAGGCGTTGCTGGCTCAGTTTGAGTGGGGTTGGGTTGAGTTGGCTCAATCTGTGCCTGTTTGGCTGCTGGGCTGCTGGTTTGCTGAAGCCTGATAGCTGAGTCCTTTTGGTCTATGATCTTTGCGTTGTTGGCTGCGATCGCGCCATTGGGTGTCTGCGCTGTCTTGGGAGCTTCGTACACCGGCTCTAGATAGAACAACAGGCTTGTGGGCGGAACGAGGGCTTTGACAGACTCGTCTTTAATAAGATCGAAAGCGCCTAAGTCGGTGTCTACTCGAAGCTTTTGTACTCTTCCAGAAGGGGCGCGTTCGATGACGGTAAGGGCCGTGATTTCGCTGAAGTTGGCGAGTGGGTGCTGGCGATTAGTGAGATATTCTTTGAGCGTATTGCCAATCTCTTTAAGCGAGGCGGTGCGATTCCAGCGGAAGGCGGGCCAGCCATCTTCGTTGAAGCCGTCTTTTAGTGCGATGAAAGCGCGGAAGTTGTCTTCGTTGGAAAGCGGGCGGGCGGCTAAGTCCCACTGAGTTTGCAGTGAGTCGATGACAGGGGTGAGGTAGGGCCGGTCTTCGCCGTTCCAAACGTCGGTGAAGCGGGAGGTGATGCCGCCGGTGGTGGAGGAGTAGAGGGCGTCTACGAGTTCGTTTTGGTAGGTGAGTACCTGGCCTGCGGTGGCTGCGATCGCCTGGTCGACAACGGGATAGGTTTCGGCGATGCCAAAGTAAACCTGGCACTGGGTGTCGGCGCAGATTTCGTAGTCGTCAATGGTGAAGCGGCGCAGATTTCGCAGCGCATAGGTGCGAGCAAGTACGGCCTGGGCTTCGATGGATTGGCGAGGGGCGCTAGCTCCAATTTCGTGAGGGACAACACCTCGAAGGTACTGTTCGATTGGCACCTGGTTGACCAGGGTATAGTTGCCGTAGGCGTTGGGCTGAATTTTCATATCGCCTGCAAACAGATCGCGATAGCGAGTGCTATTGCCAGTTGCCATTTTGATGCGGCGATTAGCGGTGCTGATGTTGAAGGTGTCGCGGGTGTATTTGTAGCCGTTGGCGGTAAAGAAGACTTTGGGAATTTCTTTGACGATCTGGCTGTCGATGTGAGCGTCTGTATAGCCTGCGGTATGGAGACTTTGCAGCAACAGCCGCCGGGTGATCGGGGTGCTATAGTCTTCGCGCTTGGCCCAGACTTGCCAAGCGTCAGGCTGGGCGAGTTCGGCGTCGATACCTGCGGCCTGCCAGCGTTTGGCGCTGTCTTCGGCGCTTTCAAAGCTGCGATGAGTGCTGAGTACAACCCATTCTTGCAGGACAGGTTCGGGCAGGGGCTGCATGTCTATGCCGATCTGTAGCTGACTGGTATTAAGGGTTTGGGCCTGGCCCCCGGTGCTAAAGCTGACGGTGAGCTGGTCCCCAGATAGGGGGGCGAGGCTGAGCTGATCGGTTTTGTTGGCTCCGAAGCGCTGGACGATGCCGACTTTGATCTCTGGATTTTGAGAGGCGGACTGAGCCTGGGCGGGCTGGGGGCTAAATGTGCTCTCTAGAAGGATGCCTACGGCAGCGCTGCCGACTGCTCCGGCTAAAGGACTAGCTAGAGGTGAAGAGATGAGTGAAGTGCTAACCATCGAGGCGCAAGCTGAGGCACAAGCCGTTAGCACAGACAGGCTGAGCGCGGCTTTAGAAGGGGTTTGGCGGACTTGACGGCGGTTCATGGGGTGCATTCGCGGCGGTTAGCAGGAGGTAGCGTCGGCTTACGTATCAACTTTGGTAGGTTCAGTTTGCCCAGAAGAAAGGGCTGAGGCTGCCGGCCTTAAAAATTTAGTACCTATCTATTTTAGTCTTTACGTCCCTAGTATCTAGGAAACCTGAAGGTTTTGTACTAAGCGTCAAACCGGAGAAAATATTGGCCGCCTGGCGATCGCGCAATTAGGGCAGGGGTGATGGGCTGCTGCCTCGCTCTAAAAGTGCCTGAAGCTGCTCTAGATCGACGGGTTTAGTAAGGTGCTGGTTGAATCCGACGGCGATCGCACGGGCTTTGTCTTCGGGCTGCCCGTAGCCGCTGGTGGCTACTAAAAAAGCGTCTTGGGTGGCTGGATCGGCGCGGAGGCTACGCGCTACCGCATAGCCGTCCATTGCTGATGTGAGGCCGATATCGCTGATGATGATTTGCGGCTGAAACTGCTTTGCTAGGGCGATTCCTTGACTGCCGTTGTTGGCGAGCATTACCTGGTAGCCCACACCTTCTAAAAACATTTGCAGCAGCATTGCCGAGTCTTCGCTGTCTTCGATGACTAGAATGCGTTTCGGCTGGTCTGCGGGGAGTACTGGTGAGGGCGCAATGGGCGCTGTAGCAGCAGGTTGTGCGGAGCCATCTTCTATGAGCTGAGGCAGCTTTATGGTGACGGTTGTGCCTTGGCCTATGCCTGAACTTTCCGCCCAAATTTGGCCTCGATGTAGCTCAATGATGCTTTTGGCTAGCGGCAGACCTAGCCCTAAGCCACCGCTACGAGCCAAACTGCGATTTTCTTGGCTGAAGGCGGTAAAAATGCGGGTGAGGGCTTCTGGCTCTACGCCGATGCCGCTGTCGGTAATTTTGGTGGTAATGGTGGCATCTGCTGCTGCGGTGGCTTCTGTAGAAATGCTGACGCGGCTGCCTGGCTCAGAGAACTTGATTGCATTTTGTAAGACGTTGGAGAATGCCTGCGTAAGCCGGGCGGCATCCCCGTTGACCTGGATATCGACTTCGGGCAGGGCGGTTTCAAAAGTAATGTTTTTTTCTACCGCATTGCTCTGAGCGTCTGCCACGATATGAGACAACAGCTGAGTGAGGTTGAAAGGGCAGGGGCGGAGCTGAATTTTTTGATGGGAAAATCGGGATACGTCTAGCAGATCGTCTACGAGTCGAGTGAGCTGAGCCAGCTGGCGGTCTGCGACGGTCTGGAGCTGCTGGAGGCGATCGCGAAAAGTTGCCTCTAAAGCTGCTTCTGCGCCTAGGGTCTGCATGAGGCTAATGCTGCTGCTAAGCGCGTTGAGGGGGTTGCGCAACTCGTGACCGAGAACGGCTAGAAAATCGTCTTTGCGGCGATCGGCAGCTTTTAGGGCTTCTTCATTTTGCTTGCGCTCAGTGATGTCGTAGTTGACGCCAATGACTTTGACGGCGGCGCCTTCTGCGTTAGTGACAACTCTAGCTTTAGCGGCAAGCCAGCGCTCTACATGCCCGGTGCGGGTGATGCGAAACTCGGTCGAAAACTCGGTTTTTTGCTCAATGGCCGTCTCTATTTCGGTCTGAACTAGCTGAACGTCGTCGGGATGGACGTAGCGATAGAACAGCGCGGCGCTAGATTCGGACTCTTCCTCGGGGGAGAGTCCTAGCAGGCTGTACTCGATCGCGTTCCAGGCGGCTTGGCCGGTGGCAATGTCCAGTTCCCAAATGCCCATGTTGCCAGCATGAATAGCGAGATCTAGTCTTTCGCGGTTTTTGGCGAGCACCTGCATGGTGGTTTCTCGCTGTAGGGCAGCGGCTAGTACGTTGGCGATCGCCTGTAAGAAGTCGGTGTCTTCTGGCGTAAATTGCCTGCTGCGCGTTGTGTAGCTCGTGAGAACGCCGTATACGCTTTCTGCGTCGTAGATGATTGCGCTAATGCCGCTAGTGAGATGAAGATCTTGCAGGAGTGAGGTCGGCGCGAAGCGCTGCTCTTGGATTAAGTCTGAGACAATGACCGGCTGCTGTGCGGTAAGCGTATAGCCGGGGTGGGAGTCGGTGGCGCTGAGGGTGGCTCGGCCAGGGTAGCCTGATGGCCAGCCGCTGCCACTTTGCAGCAGCAGATTGGCGGCATCTTCCGGCTGGTGAACGAACAGGCCGCAAATGTCCGATTCTAGGGTTTGACAGACGAGATCGATGGCGCGATCGCAAACGGCTGCGGCGGCGTTGTCTTGCAGCGCATATGTACCGACCTCGGCAATTGCGCTTTGCCTTTGCGCCCACTGCTCTGCTCTATTTCTGGCCTGTCGCAGACTGGTGATATCAACAAACGTGAGCACGGTGCCGCTAATTGCGTTTTCGAGCGTACGGTAGGGCATGATCCGCATCTTGTAGTAGGTGCTGCCGTTTTTGACCTGTACTTCCTGCTCAATGGGCGCGAGCGATCGCAGTACCGACTGTACATCAGCGACAATATCTACGTCTTCTAGCTCTAGCGAGATATCGGTGATGGGCCTGCCAACATCTGTTCCAATAAGACGAAATAGCTCGGTCGCGGTCGGTGTAAATCGTTTGATGCACAGGCTCTCATCGAGAAAAACGGTGGCAATTCGAGTGCTTTCGAACAGGTTTTGAATGTCGCTGTTGGCCGCGTCGAGTTCTTCTACTTTGTTGCGCAGCTCGGCGTTGACAGTTTCTAGTTCCTCGTTGATAGACTGCATTTCTTCTTTAGAGGTTTGCAATTCCTCGTTCGAAGATTGCAGCTCTTCGTTCATAGACAGCAGCTCTTCATTCGCTGACTTTAGCTCTTCGTTTGAGGTTTCGATTTCTTCAACGGTCGATCTGAGGTGCTCTTTGGTCACTCGCAGCTCGCCTTCAAGCTGTTGAATTAGAGGCGCTTCTCCCTCTGGGATATTTCCGTCGGCTTGGGCTTCGGCGTAGCTCGTCGGCTTGCCCACGTCTTTGAAGATCAGCATGAGCAGATCGCTATTTTCGTTCAGCTCTCGTACGGGGCGAGCGATGAGATCGACGGTGACGATTTGGTTTTCGTTTTCAATTGAGACGCGCGATCGCTCGGCTTCTGCTTGAGATGCTCTGGCCGCTTGAATGGCGGCTCTTAGATCCATGCGTAGCCCGCGTCTAGCTAGGTCGAACAGGTTGTTACTAGGTGCGCCTTGCGAGGGTTCTAAATACTTTCCGGTGCGGCCAAAGAAATAAACAACGTCGTTTTGCTCGTTGATGATGACGCAGGCGGGCGCATAGTCTTGAAGCAGCGTTCGCTCGATTGATCGAACGACCTGCGACTGATGGCTAACCGGCGACTGCGGTTTGGGTTGAGAGAGCTGACGGTAGCTGCTGCGATCTACTAGCGGAAAGTCAACTTGGGGCTGCACTATGGCCTGCTTTCGCTGAAAGATGCGGTGCGATTTGTTGGTGGTGCGAAAAAGCTCGTGATGGTCGGCGAAGTTTTCAGAGCTGCCTAGAAACAGGTAGCCGCTTTCTCTAAGGGCGTAGTGAAACAGCGGGATTAGTCGCTTTTGAAGCTCTGCGTCGAAGTAGATTAGCAGGTTGCGGCAAGAGATTAGATCGAGCCGCGAGAAGGGTGGATCGCTAATTAGGCTGTGCTGGGAGAAGATGCACATCTCGCGCAGATGTTTGGACACCTGATACAGGCCGTCTTGTTTTATAAAGAAGCGGTCTAGGCGCTCTGGGGTAATTTGTTCGGCGATGCTTTCTGGATAGCGGGCCTGGCGGGCGCTTTCTAGGGCGCGTTCGTCAATATCGGTGGCAAATATCTGGACGGGCGATCGCACATTTTGTCGCTCCATCTCTTCTGCGAGCAAAATGGCAATAGAGTAGGCTTCTTCTCCTGATGAGCAGCCGGCAATCCAAAGCCGGATAGATCTTTCTCCGGTTCTCTGTTCGACTAGCGAGGCAATGACCGTTTGCTGTAGAACATCGAAGGATTCGGAATCGCGAAAGAAATGGGTGACGCCTATGAGCAAGTCTTTAAACAGTAAATTGACTTCTTCGGCGTTTGACTTGAGATACTCGACGTAAGCGCTTACAGAACTGTTCTGAGTAATTTGGATCCGGCGCTGAATGCGACGAATGAGCGTCCCTTGTTTGTAGTTGCTAAAGTCGTGGCCAATTCGCCGCCGGAGTAGGGCGCAAATTTGCGTTAGATAGTCGGTTGCGTGAGGCAACATTCCGTCTTCGTCGAGGTTGGCCTGTAGCCCTTCTCGATGACGGGCATATTCGATTAGCTGAGCGGGGATGGCTTCGACGGGCAGCACATAATCTACTAGCCCGGTCATGACGGCGCTGCGCGGCATACTATCGTATTTGGCGGTTGAGCTATCTTGCGCGATCGCTAGCCCGCCTGCTTCTTTAATCGACTTCATGCCGATAGTGCCATCGCTGCCTGTTCCAGACAGGATTACGCAAACCGCATCTTCACCTCGATCTTCAGCTAGGGACTGAAAGAAAATATTGATGGGCGCGCGATGCCCTCTGGCCTGCACTGGTGTCGAAAGGCGCAGTATGCCATCATCGACGGTTAGGGTCGCATTGGGCGGAATGACATAAACACGATTGGGCTGAAGCTGCACTTCTTCGGTAACTTGCAAGACCGCCATCTGGGTTTCTTTGTCTAGCAGCTCTGACAAAAGGCTGTCGTGGTCGGGCATCAGGTGCGATATCAGCACAAAGGCCATTCCACTGTCTTCACTCATATGCCGAAAGAATGTCTGGAAGGCTTCTAATCCTCCAGCAGAAGCGCCAATACCTACGGTTAAAAATGAATCCATTGACTGCTGTTCTTGATCGGCAGAGGTAGAAGCGGAACCGCTATCGTTGGAGGTCAAAGACATTTTTTAGTTGTTGGGGGAGAACGAATGAGTCTTTTAAATCTGTATCGTAATTGCCACGGCTCTAGTATCGCCGGCAATAGCTGGTTTGTACTGTCTGAGCCTGTCTACACGGGTTAGTGCTGCTCTAAGCGCTGTATAAAGCGGTCGGGTGGTCTTTACCTAAGTCTTTTAACTAAACATTTTCATCTAGATCTTTAAGCTATAGCTTTGAACTATGGCTTTGAACTATAGCTTTGGACTATAGCTTTGAACTATGGCAATCCTCCTTCTATGAGCAGCTTGCGGATTACCTGAGCGTGAGATCTTGATATTTGCGATCGCTCCTCGTAGATCTTCGCTGACTTGCTACGGCCTCGCTCTCGTTCATTTTTGGCCATGCTTAATGCCATGTTAGATCGCTCTTCCATTGTTCGCATCGCTGCCCACAGCGCCTGCTCTAATGCTCTATCCTGGCTGGCCAATAGGGCCTTGGCGGTAAACCCATGGCCAACATGGCACCGGTAACGCTTCACTTTATCCGCGTCAATCTGCCAAAGCGGTCCGTTGCATTCTGGGCAGCTCATGGGTGCTAAATGGCCCAACTTTTGCTCTCGACTGATGTCGCTCATGGTCTGCTCTGCGATTTTGGCCTCCTTCTCAATATCTTGGGGGATGTCTTCCACAGGGTTTGCGGGTTGTGCCGTAATTTTTTGAATTGCATCGCCTATTTTGTCTAAGGGCAAGCAGTAATCGGCTTCGACTTCAGCTAGGGCGTTGGTTGGCATGTCTGGATAGTCCGCGTCGCATGGATCTTGGACAACGGCCACGCCGCCGCAGCGTTTAATGGCTAGGAGTCCAGAAGTCCCGTCGTCTAAATAACCGGTAAGCACAACGCCTACTGCTTGCGTGCTGTAAGCTACTGCTGCCGAACGAAATAGCGGATCGATAGCTGGGCGGTGACGATTTTCGCGGGGCCCTCGATGCAGCCGGATGTGACCGGGCTTGACTAGCATATGAAAGTCGGGTGGGGCGACGTATACATGTCCTGGGTGAATCGGCTCGCAGTCTTCAGCAAGTTTGGCTGCAAGCGGCCCGGCTTTATCAATGAGGGTCGCTAATATGCTAGGTGATTCTGGTGCAAGATGAAGCACAACAAAGAATGAAGCCTGCAAGTTGGGTGAAAACTGCGAGAACAGCTTTTGAAGCGCACCGACGCCACCTGCTGAAGCGCCAATGACTACGATATCTCGATGCTTCATTATTATTATATCCACTTTACATAGATACACTACGCGCTAGAAATGAGGCAGAATACTCTCTTTAGGTGGAATATCGCTCTAGAGGCCGCATTGTCGGGGCGTGAGTTTAGGCCGTGAGTGATTGATAAGCTGTTGATTGAGCTATGCAGATCAAGGAAATTCCGATTCGGGCCATTCGGCGACCTCTGTATCGTGAGAACGATGAGGACAAGGTGCGATCGCTCATGGCTTCTATTGCTGAGATTGGGCTGCAAGAGCCGATTGACGTGCTAGAGGTAGAGGGGCAGTACTACGGATTTTCGGGCTGTCATCGCTATGAGGCTTGCAGCAGGCTTGGCCATGAGATGATTTTGGCGCGGGTGCGAAAAGCGCCTAAGTCGGTGTTGAAGATGCATTTGGCCTGATATGTTGAAGAATATGTTGAAGATGCATTGAGCCTGAAAGGTTCGGATAAGACATGTCGCAGGTGCTAGCCCATAGCGAACAACTAAGAGAATTAATGGCGGCAGCCGGTATCAGTAGCTATCGCGCCCTGGCGGCTCGCACTGGTGTTTCTCTTTGGCAGATAGCGCAGCTAAGGGCCGGAAAAGGAGAACAAATGCGGCTGAGCGTGCTGTCTCGACTGGCCGATGGACTGGAGATTTCTTTAGATTCGCTTTTAAAGGCTTTTGGATTGCTACAGGAAGATGCTGAGGTTGCTGAGGCTGCTGAGGCGGAAACGGGAGAACAGCTAGCCGCTATGCGACAGGAGTATGCGCGGCTGCAAGGACAGTTGGAATTGCGGGAGAGTTGGGGGCGATCGCAGGTTAAAACAGAGGCGCTTCAGACTTTGGAGTCTTGGCTGGTGCAGTGGCCTACAGTTGCTAGGCGAGCGGCTGATAACGAAACGCTGAGCGCGGTGAAGGTGTTGCCGTTTGTGCGTCCGGTAGAGCAGCTAATGGCGGCTTGGGGCGTGGAGGCGATCGCGCCCGTAGATGCAGAAGTAGAGTACGACCCGCAGATACATCAGCTGTTGGGCGGTGTGGCAAATGCGGGGGAGAAAGTGAGGGTTACTCATAGCGGCAGTTGGTATGAGGGAAAGCTGCTGCATCGGGCGAAGGTGAAGCCTGTTTGAGTTTTTAATCTTGCTGTTTTGAGTCTTTAAGCTTAGCTTTCAACAAAAAAGCGTCTAACTAAAAAAGTCCACTTCATCACCAAAGATGAAGTGGACTCTCTAAAAGAAATTTGAGGAGCGCAGCTGTGTGTACTTGGCGCTGATGGCTTTTAGCCTGCGATCGCGTATTCCTTTAGAGGAGCGCTGCGCTGACGAAGCTTTCTAATGGCGGCGCGTTCTACCTGGCGAACCCGTTCTCGGCTAATGTCCATGCGTTTGCCAATTTGATTTAGGGTCATTTTACTGCCCGTGTCCAGTCCAAATCGCAAAGCAATAACTTCTTGCTGCTGTTCGTTTAGGGTTTGCAAGAGCTTGTGAATGTCGTTTTTCAACAGGCTGCGAGTGGCATACTCTTCTGGCAAAATTCCTTCGTCTTCTAGCAGGCTGCCCAAGTCAGTAGACTGTTCGCTGCCGACCTTCATATCCAAAGAAAGGGGGCGTCTACCCTGGGTTTGTAGCTCTCTTAGCTTTTCAACAGAGATAGACATATCGTCTGCAACTTCTGATACGGTTGCCGGACGGCCTAAAGACTGAGAAAGCTGGCGCTGACTCTTTCTGATTTTTCTGAGCTTGTCGCTGATGTGAATCGGCAAGCGGATGACGCGGCTGCTGTTGCCAATGGCGCGGGTGATGGCCTGACGAATCCACCAGTAGGCGTAGGTTGAAAAGCGATAGCCTTTGCCGGGATCGAACTTTTCTACGCCACGATGCAGGCCAATGGTGCCTTCTTGGATTAGATCCATCATCGACAGACTGTTGCCGGTGTATTTTTTAGCGATAGAAACTACTAGGCGCAAATTGGATTCAACCATTTTGGCCCTAGCCTGTTTACCGGCGGCAATCGTCTGCTTGAGTTCTTCAGTCGAGAGATCGGTTTCTTCTGCCCATACGGCGGGTGAGGGGGCGTCGCCGAGAGACTCTGCTAGGTCAGACTTAATCTCTTTAAGCTCCATGTAGTGCTTAACTTTTTTTCCTAGCGTGATTTCCTGCTCGTGTGTGAGCAGCGGAATGCGGCCAATGTTTTTTAGATAGCTCCTGACGATGTTGGAGGATTGGGAATTGTTCTTCATTAAAATTTTTGAGACAGATGAGCAAACAATATTTCTTGCAAAGTGCTAGAAAATATTGCTGTTTGCGGCTATCGTGCTATAACAAGCGGCCAAATTTGATGACTAAGAGTGTTTGCTCGTTAGCTGTTTCAATTTTAGCTAGTACAGTTTGCTGCTAGAGTTTTGCGTCTAAAGTTTCACAGTACCTGCCGCATCTAATTATTGCAGATTGCCAAAATTAAAGAATCTGCCAAAAGTAACAGAAAATATGCTCCTTTTGGTAGAGATAGCGTTGTTTTAGGTTTGCGCTTAAGCTCTAGTGAGCGTCAAAATGGTCAGCTCGGGCGGGCAGAAGAGTCTTCCCGGTGGATAGGTGCCTAGTCCTCGGTTGACGTAGAGCCAGTTGTTATTCACCTTGTGCAGCCCCTGTCCCCATTCCCAGTGCTTTACGACGTGGAAGCAGCGATCGCTTAAGCCTGGAATTCTGTTACGAATTTTGCGCGGTACCCAGCGGCGAATTTTTTTCCAGAATTGGGGGCCAGAGCCAATGCCAGGAATGTAGATTTGACCGCCGTGGGTGTGGCCAGAGAGCTGCAGGTCTACGCGGTAGGGCGCTAGGTGTTCTGCGGTGTCTGGGTTGTGAGAAAGTACGAGCCTGGGCGTGGCTGGATCAAGCTGGTTGAGGATAGTGGGATCGAATTCTTTGGACCAGTAGTCGGCAAAGCCTACGACGGGGAAATCGGGCCCGAAGGGGTAGGCGATCGCATTCCAAAGCACCGGAATACCCGCTTGCTCTAGCGCCTGCGTGACCATGCTGCGAGCGCCTAGTTTTTGAATGTCATGATTGCCCAAAACTGAAATCATGCCGTAGCGGCTAGGCAAATGTTTGATGCGGCGTACGAGTTCGTGGATGGGTTCTGGTGCGTCGGTGACAAAATCGCCGGTGAGCGCGATGAGATCAGGGTTGAACTTGTGGAGCTGATCGATGGTCTGAGCAAGGAGTGAATCTGACAAGCGCAAACCGTCGAAGTGAAAGTCTGAGAGTTGTGCAATGGTGGTGCCTTCTAGTCGAGCCGGTAATCCACTAATAGGAATGGTGTGCTGGTCAATTGAGAGTGCGCCTGAGAAAATCCTATGCATCGATTATCACGCAGTCCTTTAGCGTTAGGTGCAGGCTACCATTTTAGTGAGCGCCGCGAGGTTTTGCAGGATACAACCGTGCACCTAGACGGCTAAGGTCTACAGGCTAAAGCTAGAGGCTACAATCATGGTGCCGATACCGGCATCTGAGAAGATTTCGAGCAGCAGAGAGTGGGGCATTCGGCCATCTAGGATGGTGGCGGAGCGGACGCCCTGGGCAATAGAACGAACGCAGCAGGAGACTTTGGGAATCATGCCGCCGGAGACGACGCCGGTTTCGATGAGTTCTCTAGTTTGCTGGATGTCTAGTTTGCTGATGAGCGAGCTGGGGTCGTGGAAGTCTCTCATGATGCCGGGGGTGTCGGTGAGCAAAATGAGCTTTTCAGCGCTGAGCGCAGCGGCTAGCTCGCCAGCAATGGTGTCGGCGTTGATGTTGTATGCCTGGCCGGTGACGTCGGCAGCGACGCTGGAGATGACGGGGATGTAGTTGGCGTCTACGAGCGTTCTGACGAGATCTGCGCGGACGTTGCTAACTTCGCCGACGAAGCCAACGCCTGCGGCTTCGGACTGGGGTCGGGCGGTTACCAGGTTGCCGTCTTTGCCACAGATGCCAACGGCGGCGCCGCCTGCCTGATTGATTAAGGCGACAATTTCTTTGTTGACTCTGCCGACTAGCACCATTTCAACGACGTCCATGGTCTTACCATCGGTGACGCGCAGGCCGTCTTTAAACTGCGGCTCGATATCGAGCTTGGTGAGCCAGGTGTTAATTTCGGGGCCGCCGCCGTGCACTAAGACAGGATGAATGCCCACGCTGGCCATAAATACGATGTCTCGAATGACATCGGCTTTGAGCTTGTCATCTTTCATGGCCGCGCCGCCATACTTAACGACGACGGTACGGCCCTGAAATTGCTGAATGTAGGGCAGCGCTTCGCTGAGGATGCGCACTCGGTCGGCTTCAGCTTGCTGAAAGTATTCGCTTTGGTTGTTGAGGGCTTGGTCGGCGATCGCTTGGGGGTTGGGCAGTGCAGCAGCCATATATATTGACCGGATAGATTGAGAGAACCATTTAATATTGCGATTAAGTATATGGCCTAGTTGGCTGGGTTGGTAGCGGGCGAATTAATTGAGGGCTGATTGATGACGATTTCGTCGGCTGTGCGTTTGGGTTCGCGAATGTTTTTTTGGATGGCGGTTAGGATGCGATCGCAAGTTTTACCCACTGAGCGCCCTTCGTAGGGGATACGAATATCGGCCTGGGCGTAGCGATCGCCTCTTTCGTGCAGAAGGGTTTCTAGCTTTTCCGTGAGGTCTACGGCCTGGAGGAGCGGTCGGCTGGTGTCTCCAGATAGTCTGGAGACGAGGACAGGAACGGGGACATCTAGCCAAATGACGATGCCATGCCGTAGGTAGCTCCAGTTCATCGGCTGGGTGATGATGCCGCCGCCAGTGGCGACAACTAGCTGGGTGTAGCTGCTGGTCTGTGAGAGAACTTCGCTTTCTATCTGGCGAAAGGCCGCTTCTCCCGATTGGGCAAATATTTGACTGACGGGCTGGCCTGCGGTTTTTTCGATCAGGGCGTCGGTGTCTAGAAAACGGTAGCTCAGGCGATTGGCTAGCTTTTTGCCAATGGTGGTTTTACCTGCGCCCATCATGCCGATGAGATAGAGGTTAGTTTTTCTGAGGCTGGGTTTTTCTGGTTTGGCGGGCGTTGGTCTGGGTTCGTAACGGGGCCTTTTGGGCGGTACGGCTGTCATGGGTCTGTTTAGAGAAGCTTGGGGCGTTTGTATCTTCTATTGTACGGCTCTATCTAAGAGCGCTAACCATAGCTGTCGTTCTCCGTGAGGAGCGCTGTAGAACAGAAGATCGACGAGCAGTCGAAAGGAGAGCTGAGTGAGGGTTTGAGTGGCTGCAGTTTGAGCGGCTGGGCCTTGAAGGGTTACGCTTTGAAGGGTTGTGTTTTGAGCTGACGTGGCTGGGCCGATTAGGGCATCTTCTGACATGCGATCGCTATATAGATTGCTGAAGTTGTCGAGGTAGTCTCCTAAGATGGCTGCTCTGTGCGGTGGCTCGCCTTTTTGGGTGGCCTGTTCTAGCGTTGCGACGGCCTGGCGAACTGCTTCGTGATGCGCAGCGCTAAGGTGACAGATGACGAGCACCAGCGCTCTGGCTTCTTCGATGTCTAGTTTTTTTCTGCCCTGGCCTTTTCTCAAAGGGCTAGACTGCCGCAGTCGCCATAGCCCTACTCGGTCGGAGAGGATATTTTCTAGCTTCAGTGCTTTGGCGGCTTCTAGCACTGACTCTGAGCCAATGTGAGTGAGCGCTTCTAGCGCCATCAGGACTAAATCTAGCTGCGCTTTAATATCGCTGAGCTGAGCTGCGGTGAGCGTCGCGATCGGATCATTGGCAGCGTTGTCGGTCGGTGCGCCTGGCGGGTTAGTTGGTCGGTTGTTGGGCAGGGCATCCACAGCGGTCGAGCGCGCAGTTGGGCTAGGGGTAAAGGCCAAACTCAATATGACATCTTTCTGGGGGCAAAAGCGATGAATGCCTGGATTAAAGACGCCGTTGAGTGCTGCTAAAAGCTGTTAACGGTAGGATAACTGTAGGCGCAATCTACAGACAGCGCTTTTGTCCCCAGGGTATTAGCGGGTTGGTTTCTGTTGTCTCTGTAGGGGCAACCGTAACGCTGCAGTTAAATTCTTCTACTGGATTTTCGGCTGAGTTCTCGGCTGAGTTCTCGGCGGGCGGCCTGGAGGCTTTGGCGGGCGAATAGCCGAAAATTCTCTCTTCTGGGTAGGCCGTAGGGCGAAAGGCAACGGCTCCTACTGAGGTGCAGTCTCGAATTAGGCTGCTGGCTACGTACTTGATAATTTGAGAGGAGGCCATTACCGACCGCGTGGCATTGCCGCTCAGGCTCATGGCGATGCCATCGGGTTTGCCATCGGGGACGCTTATATATTGATCTACGAGCTGAAGAGCGATGGGCGTAACTTGAATCTCTCGATCGGTTTCGATAGCTTGAACAACGGCTGATAGCGTGCTGCTGCACTGCGCTGAGGGTTCGAGGAAAAGTGCTGTGAGGTTTTCTGGGAGGGTGGACCGGTCGTTGGTGCGAATGGTAATGCTATATTGTCCACCTTTGGCGGCGTCGTAGCTGTTGGCGTATACGGTGTAGGTGCCGGTGCTGGGCAAGACAACGACAAGCCTGGAGTTGAGGTTGCTGCGGCTGATGTCGTCGTTTTCGTTGATTCGCTCTCCATTGGGATTGAGCAGGATGAGATAGGGATCGAAGTCTTGACTTTCTAGAATGATGGTGATCTGTTGTCCGCTGTTGCCAGAAAATTTGTAGGCATCGTATAGGCTACCGTCTTCTAGCCGGAAATCAGTGTTTGCACTGAGTGCTCCTGATTCTTTGAGGAGCGTCTCGGCCCAAGCGGGTGGACTGCTGATGAGGACTGACAGGCTAGCAATAGATGAAAGTATGCCAAGCTTTTGCAGGGCATGCAGGGAAAGTCTCATAGTGCTGTTTTGGGATGCTTTGGGGGCTGGCTGTTTGGGCGATCGCGCTAGAAGCTTGTCTGTGGGCGCTTCGATTACATAGAAGCCGATGGTTTGTCTTAAGCAGTCTGTCTTGGGCGATCTTGGGTGGTCTCGAGCGGTCTGTCCTGGGCGGCTAGTTTTAAAATAGTTTGTTTTGGGCGGCTAGTCTTGAGCGGCTGTGTAGAGAATTTCAGATAGCTGATATCCTAGCGGCCTGCCGGTAAAAAGCAAACATTAGAGGGTAGATATTGGGTGCCGGTAGTCGCTGCTGATTATGGCTTGAGGCCCACCTACAGCCCTGACATTACAACAGCAGCTAAAGTTTCAGCTAAGAGATGTACCTGCAGGTGGGTTGTGTATATATTGACTTAAGCGCGATCGCGTATGGGGACAACTTGTTTGCCTCCTTACATAAAGTCGGCTTCTTTGCAAAAAATTAATCAGGTGAGCGGGTTTCGATCACTGCAATGGGTAGCCTCGGCGCACTGGTTCTCGGCCCGGCTGTCGCGCAGGGTGTTTTTTGGAAGGGTATGCGTTTTCTTTTTTGTTTTGGCTCTGTTTTGGCGTCTGTTTGGTTAGTTAGCTCGAAGCCGACGCCGAATGGGAGCGCGATCGCTCAGCGACCGGTAAAGACTCCTTTGATCGTGCCAGCGAGCGCTGGCGCTGCGGACAGTTCGTTCGATTTGTTTGTGCCAGATGCTTACAATAGGCTGTCGATTCCAGCTGCTGGCGCGGAGTGGCTGCTGGGACTGGGCGCGTTGCTAGGCGGCGGCGCATTAGCTACGGGAGTGCTGTATTACGCGCGGCAGCAGCAGTGGCAGCGCACAGAGTTTTTGCGACAGGTGGTGCGAGAGTTTGAGCAGGATACGGAGGTGTGGAATGCGCTGAAGATTCTAGATTTTGAGGAGTATCGAGATTATGTTGTTCCAGGTCAAGATCAGACGGAATCGATTTGCTTTCAGGCGAGCGATCGCCTCTTGTGTAACGCGCTAGCCAACCACGATCAGCGCGCTCGTCAGAAGCATCGGCTGGAATATTCTCAAGATCATAACGAGCTAGATTTAGAAGCCCTGCGGCAATATCGCATAGAAACCACGCTGCGCGACTGGTTTAACGCGATGCTGAACGGACTAGAGCATTTTGGCTACTTAATTGAGTCGGGGTTGTTTTCCCCGGAAGAACTGCGGCCCTGGCTAAACTATTGGATTCAACTAATTGGCGATCCGGCCTACCGTAGGCCAGGGGCCTCTGAGTTTTACGACGCACTGTATAGCTACATTCACCACAGCGGCTTTTTTGGTGTGCAAAAGCTGTTCGAACGGTTTGGCTATCGCATTTTGCCGTCTCCTTATCAGGAGACAGATTTGGTCGATGTGAGCTTAGCTTCGTCAGATTACAACACCCGGCTGGCGCTAACGCTGGCTAAGGCTTCTTTACTGGCCTACCAGGATAAGCAGTTTGTGGCGCAAGTGGTGGGCCGGTGGAGTTTAGCGCTGCAGCGAGCGTCTGCGGCTGATCTCGCGATGGCTGCTTCTGAAGCAGTGACTGCGCAGGCTACTGACAAGCGCTCTCACCGCCTGAAGAACAACTTTATTCGGCACAACTTTCGCTATTTCAACAACAAGGGCCGCGATACGCAAGCCTATATTTTTCGGACGGATCAGTTTATGGTGCTGGCGTTTCGCGGTAGCCAAGAGCTAAAGGACTGGCTGACGAACTTTACGACGCAGCTACGAAATCTGACGATTCAGAAGAACGGGGTGACCTCGATGTCTTCTTATAAAGGGCGGGTTCACGCGGGGTTCTTTTTGGCCTGGGCGATTATTGAGCGGTCGGTGCTAGGTCAGATTACTCAATGGCAGTTAGAGGCGGCTGAGAAGGGTAAGGCTTTGCCACCGCTGTATATTACAGGTCATAGTTTGGGTGGGGCGCTAGCAACTATTGCAGCGGCAGCGCTGAGCGATAACGGGATAGATGTGGCGGGGGTGTATACGTTTGGTCAACCTCGAGTGGGCGATCGCCTGTTTGTAAGCCAGCTAAACGCGCATGTTAATGGAAAGGTTTTCCGCTTTGTAAACAACAACGATATTGTGCCGCATGTGCCGCCGCCGTTCTCGATGTGGAATCCGACGCGGCTGTATGGACATGTAGGTATTGCTAAGTACTTTGATGCAAAAGGGACAATTATGCCAAGCTATACGCCGCTAGCGCGGTTGATAGATAATGTATGGGGGCTGGGAAAAGGCTTGTCTGGGACGGGTTTCGATCAAATTTCCGATCATCGAATGGAGTATTACATTAGCCATTTGGAGAAGGCGCTGCAAGAAGAGGTTGAGGCGTATGCGTCGCAAATGCTGGATGTAGGCAGTTAGCGCTTTACAGAAACTGGCGAAAGTCTTCGTCTTTTTGGCTGAGCTGTGCCCAGTCTACGCCTTGGGTTTTGCACCAGCCGACTAAGCGATCGCAGGCGGGACGCTCTGTTGCATAGTGGCCTGCGTCGATGAGGACAATGCCCTGGTCGCGGCTTTCCTGAAACTGATGGAATTTGCAGTCTGCGGTGAGATATGCCTGTGCGCCGGTTTTACTGACGGCTGAAAGGTAGCTAGCTCCCGATCCGCCGAGAACGGCGACTTTGTTGATCTGCTGCTGCAAGTCGGCGGTAGGAGAGAATAGAAGTCTCGGAGGATTCAGGATGGATTGGATGGATTCGAGCAGTTTTTGTAGAGATTTTGGCTGGGGTAGATTGCCAACTCGACCGTAGCCTCTGTGGGGGTCGCTAGATGGATCGGTGGCTTCTACAGGCTGAGCGTTTTGCAGATTGAGAAGCTGGGCGAGTACGTCGGCAGTGCCATTGGTGACCTGATCGAAATTGGTGTGGGCGGTATAGATGCCAATTTGATGTTTGATGGATTGGCGAATCATGTCGCCGACGCCTCGATCTGGGGTGACTGAGGAGATACCGCCGAAGATAAGGGGGTGATGGGCAAAGATGAGATTGACGGGATGGCCTTGGGCTTTTAGGGCGATCGCTTCTGCCATGACGGCTAGCGTCGGCGTGAGACAAACTAATATGCCTGCGGGCTGGTTTAGAATACCAGGATCTACCTGCCAGCCGCAGTTGTCCCACTTTTCTTGCCAGCTTGGGTCGGCCCATTGTTCGAAAGCTGCAATCAAATCTACGATGTTCATACTTGTTTGCTAAAGGCTAACAGCGTTAAATTCTATACTGTTTAGCCTTGCTTCTCTCTTTACTTTTCAACTGTCCAGATGCGGTCTAAGTCGCGCAGGTAGAACAGTGCGAAGCAGCTCGCTAGCATTGGCCAAGCGGCAAAGAACAGAATGTTAGCATCGGTGAAGGGCGCGAAGTATTTGGGAAATGATACCAGGGTGGAGGCGGCGTGCATGAGTAGGATCAGTCCGTAGGTGATCTTTTTTTGAATGCCGAGCACAAAGCCAACGAGAACGATGAGCTGAATAGCGCCGAGGATGTAGGCGATCGCATTTCCTACGCCGAGTCCATAAAAAGCTTGAATAACGGCGACTGCATGATCGGGCCTAGCGAACTTGTCGACTACCCAGATAAGAAATGCAACAAATACGCTGAGTCGAGTTAGCAGTAGAACAACGGCTACTCTACGCGCTATGGGCGTTGATGTCTCTGCTTGATCTAGATTTGTTTGAACGGTCATGGTTAATTTTCTCCAAACCAATGCGGTGACTACTTTTAGAATAGTTACTGCTTTGGTTGACTGAAAAATGAGAAGACGATAAATAATTTTGATGGAGAGTGTGACTTTACTCTCGAATTAACGCACTGGTACGGGTGACTCCCGAGAGCGTTAACGTGTAGTTGAACCGGCCGCCGCCGTTGTCTTGCCAGCCGGTAAGCCGATCGTCTCGGTTGAGGATAGGGTCGTTGTTGTAAGTGGTGACAACGGCAAAGTAAACATCTGTTTTAGGAATGATTAGCTCACTGATGCGAGACTGTTGACCATTGGTATCGTCTGCGGTTGCGATGAGTTTTCCGTTTTTGTCGAATATGAATAGCTGTGAATCGTCGCTAGTGTAAAGCGTTCCGGTCATTACTTGAGTGACATTAAGGTGAGCTGTGAGCGAATCGCCTAGTCCGGCGATGAAGCTGTAGACCTGGTGCCCAGTGCCGACTTGCCCAGAGACCACGTTGAGCCCCTGACGCAGATCGATAGGATTTGCTGGTGTGAGTCCGGCTACGTTACCGACTTCGACTGGCAGTGAGAACGGGACGCTCTGTGTGGTGATGCGAGTAGACGGCTGACTGTAAGCTGCGGCGGCGACTGCACCCTCCCAGCCTATCGGTTCGCTGGTTTGCATAGGTTTAAGGGCACTGAGTCTGTAGGGATTGATGCGGCTACAGGCTTCGGCACGCGCTACAACTGTGTTTTCAGCTCTGTATTGGACTAGCTGAGTGCGTAGGTTTAGAAGGGCGGTGCGATCGCGGCTATTTGTATCATCGCTCCCGACTAACGTGCTGATAATATCGATGGCGTTGCTCCATTCGTTGTTGCAAATTGCGCTGTCTAAATTAAATTGGGCCGTTCTCTGGGCATAAGCAGGCTGTAAACTCGTCGCACCTAAACCGGCAAGGGTCAGCCCTGAAGCGACGCCGAGCGCCGTTAAAATTCTCGATTGCCAGTGTTTGTTCTGGGTGCGACCAGGACGCTGTAGAAGTGGACTCATGGATATTTCCTGGTGCGGTGGGCGGTGGCGCTATCAAATTTGGTTGGTCGGGCACCTTAGGTTTATGCCTTCGAGCCAATTAGCCCCATGCTGACTAGCCCTGTTGGCGAATGTTAGCAAAAAGGGGTGGGTGAAAAAGGTTAAATAATGGCTTCAGTATGCCCCGGTATCCTGTGTCAGCAACTGCAGACACCTTAAAGAATGGAAGAAAAACTCAAGCTGCTTGTCGTCGACGATGAGCCCGATAATCTAGATTTGCTATACCGTACTTTTCGCCGAGACTTTGTGGTCTTTAAAGCGACTAGTGGGGCAGACGCGCTGGATTTGCTAGACGAAAAAGGAGAAATGGCGATCATTATCTCTGACCAGAGAATGCCGAAAATGAACGGGACTGAGCTGCTTGGCCGAACGGTTGAACGCTTTCCGGACACTATTCGGATGGTGCTGACGGGTTATACCGATGTAGAAGATTTGGTTTCGGCTATTAACTCTGGCAAAGTCTTTAAGTACATTACTAAGCCGTGGAACTCTAAAAAGCTGAAAGAGGTGGTGGCTCAAGCATCTGAAACTTACCGAGTAATTAAGCAGCGAACACGGGCGCTAAGCCGTGCGCTTCAGCAAGAGTCGCTGAGTAATAGCATTATGTCGGCTGTGCGCGGATCGCTCGACTACGACAGCACATTACAAACGGTTGTTGAGGTCTTAGGCGAAGCTTTTGAGGCGGATCTGACGGTTATCTATCCGGCTGGTTTAGCTACGACTATGCAAAAGTCTCCTGGGCTTGTTGTTTATCGAGCTAAGAGACTCGCCGACCAACCCGGTTTTTGCCCGGATTTAGGCAGCTTACCTGCGCCGCTTATGGTTGAAGAGATTACGGCTGATACGGTGGCGTTGGACGAGCAAAAGACGGAAAGAATTATTGTTCCGCTGCTAGATAATGACAAGGTTGTCGCGACTATCTGTCTTTATAAAGTTAGGGATAAAGCTAATAGTGCTAAAGAGTGGACAAGCAGCGCTGTAGAGTTGCTACAACATGTGGGCGGGCAAGTTGCGCTAGCGATTTCTCACGCTAAGCTCTATCAGCAAATACATCTTCAGTCTGCGAAGATGCGCGCTGAACTAGAAGTGGCTCGAAAGATTCAGAGCAATTTACTGCACCAGAGCTGGCCAGAGGTTCCGGGGATTAAAATCCAGGCTCGCTGTCAGCCTGCTCGCGAGGTCGGCGGCGATTTCTTTGAGGTGTTTATGCATCCTCAGGGCGATATTTGGCTGGCGGTTGGTGATGTTTCGGGTAAGGGCGTCCCGGCGGCTTTGTTTATGGCTAGTGCTATTTCGGTTCTGCGTCGGGAACTGGCTCAGGAAAAGTCTCCCGATCCGCATAAGGTGATGAGCAATTTAAACGAGAGCCTGGCTAATGATTTGATGAGCAACAACTGCTTTATTACCATGGCGCTGATTCGCTATAGCGAGAAAACGGGGCAGCTCATGTATGCGAATGCGGGCCATGTGTATCCGGTGGTGTGGTCTCATCGCAGTTTGGTGGCTAATCGAGAGATGGCGGCTGCCGCTAGTAATTCGACGGGGGGTTTGGCTAGCGCTCGGGTGGTAGAGCCGATTTATTTGGATGTGAGAGGGGTGCCGCTGGGTATTTTACCCGACTGGCGAGCCATCTCGGGAGAGGAGAGGCTAACGGATGGAGATATTGTTTTGCTGACGAGCGATGGTATTACAGAGGCGACGGTGCCGTCTTGCCGGGGTAGTGGTAGCTGTTCTATGCTCAACCAAGAGGGGCTATGGGACTTTTTGCAGCAGCAGCCTGCCGAGCTAGATTTAGACAATTTACTCTCTTATATCCGTTTGCATGAGGGCGAGCAGGAAGACGATCAAACTGTTTTGTCACTGGAGGTGACGTCATGTTGAAAACTGAGTTAACCGTTCCCAGCGACTTGAGATTTATGGAGGTGGTTGAGCACTGGCTGCTAGAGTCTCTTCAGCTAGAGATTGATACGGAGATTGACTGGCGCGAGGTGGAGAAAAGACTGCGGCTGGTGGTGGTGGAGGTTTACTCTAATATTGTTCGCCATGCGCATAATGAGAAGCCTGAGCTGCCTGTGCTCATCCGGATTGAGATGACGGATAACAATCTCTCTTTGGAAATTTGGGATGAGGGAGAGGGATTTAATATTGAGGAGTATGCGGCTCCTAAGCCCGGAGACTTTCAGGAGGGGGGGTACGGCTGGCTGATTTTGCACCGCATTATGGATCGGGTGGAGTATCAGCTACAGGTGGGGGGCGATCGCAATTGTCTGAGGCTTGAGAAGGATCTGGCCTCGGCGATGATTTAGATTACGCCTATGTCGCTTGAGCATTAGAAGGGTGTAGCTTGAGCATTAGAGGAGGAGGGCGTTGCCGTATTGAGCGATCGCACTGCCCCCTTTTTGGTAGGCCCAAAGCTGATCGCCCCAGGAGAAGTGCCACCATTCGTTAGGATGCTGATTAAATTCGGCGAAGCTCATGGCGCTATTTAGCAGCTGGCGGTTTTGATGGTATTGGCGGGTTTCTGATTCGGGGCTGTTGGCAAAGTGGTGAGGATAGGAGCGCAGTGAGATTTCGTCGATGGCTGACCCCATGTTTACGACTGCGCCGGTATCGTCTAGCAAGGTAAGATCGACGGCTGCGCCAGTGCTGTGAGGGGGTGGCGTGTTGGGATTGGGGCTAGGGACAGCCCAGAACTTTAAGACCTGGGCTTGCAGGTGCGATCGCTCTGTTTCGTCCAAATTTTGAGGGTCTAACCCTTCTGAGCTAGCTAGCTGGGCAAACGTGTGGTCTACCATAAACTGCTGAACCGGAATAGGCCGATAGGCATCGAATATTTGTAGCTGCCAGCCGGGTCGTTGGGTTTGTAAGTGAGTCTGTGCCTGAAGCAGCTTGTTGAGGACGGTTTGCCGCAGAAAGTAGGGAGAGAACTGGCCGTAAGGTGCGCCTAATTCTACGTAAGGGTGGGGAGAAACGACGGCAAATTCAGTGAGCGGAATGGCGATCAGGGGTTCGCCGCATTCTTTAATCGGAACTTTTTGGTAAGGCTTCACAGTCGATACGAGGTTTTTTGCGGCAGGTTGAGCGATCGCGGCGTAGAAGACCGTATCCTACCGCATTGCTCTCGAACTACTGCAAAGCGGCGGCTGGCTGCTTTTGCGTTTCTCGAACGTAGGTGACGAAGTTGCTGAGAATTTGGAGGCCGGGCTGGGAGGATTTTTCGGGGTGAAACTGCACGGCCATCAGGCTGCCGGTGGCAACAGCCGCGGTGACGGTTTGGCTGCCGTGGGTGACGGTCGCGGCGTTGATAGCGGGGTTGGTTGGTTCGGCGTAGTAGGAATGGACGAAGTAAACCCAGGCTTCTGGCGGGATGCCTTGCCAAATGGGACAGTCGGGCTGAGTGAGCTGTAGCTGGTTCCAGCCCATGTGAGGAATGGTGAGGCCGGGTTCATTTTTGAATTTGCGGATGGTGCCTGGAAAGACGCCGATGCCGGGTTCTGTGCCTTCTTCAGAGCCTTCGAAGAGGAGCTGTAGACCGACGCAAATGCCTAGGAAGGGTTTCCCGCTAGTGGCGATGCGGCGAATGGGTTCGACTAGGTGGCGCGATCGCAGGTGCTGCATGGCCGGATCAAATGCGCCTACGCCAGGAAGAACAACGCCGTCTGCTTGCTCCATTTTGGCCACGTCGTTTGTAATAATAGGGGTTGCGCCTGCAAATTCTAAGCCCTTGCAAGCGGAGTGCAGGTTGCCCATGTCGTAGTCAATAACGGCGATTGTGGTCATCGGGCGCTTACCTCCAGTGAATTGCCCTCATTATATAGAAGAAAGTTAGGTTGAGTTTCACTCGCGTTGTTTGATGACAGCAGGCGATGACAGCAGGCGATGAGACAATAGGTAATGACAACCGAAAAACATTTGCAGACTAAAACTCATCCGACGACCCGAGGCCCGCTGCTGATCACTTCGTTTCAGCCCTGGCGATCGCACCAACTCTCAAACTCGTCTCATGATTTGATAGCGGCAATGGCCGACGCCGGACAGCTGCCTGAGCGGACGATCTGGCTTTCGCAGGTGCCGGTTAGCTTTGAGATGGCTCCGATTCGAGTGATTAACGCGCTGTATCGGTTTCGTCCTCGCGCGGTTGTGTGCTGCGGTATGGCCGAGAAGCGGGCTTATTTATCTCTCGAACAGCAGGGTAAAAGCGCTTCTCTCAGTTTACAGACAGGGCTTAATCTGAGCTGACTTGCTGGTGGATACGCACCTTAGCGAGATTAGTTACGACGCCGGTGATTATGTTTGTAATGCCCTTTATTACCGCGTTTTAGCGGCGATTCGAGAGAGTGCGATCGCAATGCCCTGCTTATTTGTACATGTACCGGTGCTAACAGCGCTGACGCGATCGCTGATTCAAGCAGATATGCAATTAGTGCTCGATAAAGTATCTGAGTAACACGTTTTGCGTATTTCTCGGGGTTCAACCCAACAAGATTAGATAAAGATCCAGTGTTTTAAACGAGGCTCTATTCGCAAGGGATAGACCACCGGTAAAACTTACATAACCGTGCAATTTTTCTTGATACGTTCGGGCATCATCATGTGGACAGTTCCCTGTTCAGATCGCGCTATTTTATTTACGTTATGAAAGCATCCCTGTTTCGTTCTGACTCGAAAACAAACACCGAACCCGCTGCTTTATCTCATCGCTGCGATGCAGGTTTCTCTAAAGATGAAGCCTTTTCTATTAACTGCTTGTTACGGACTGTGCGGTTTGAAGAGTCCGTACGTTTGCTCTCTAGAATTAGCTACTGTTTTCCGCCAGCGTCTGCTGTTTCTGTTTCAACGGCGATGCAACATGCAAACTTCTTGAACCGGTTGTTGTCTCAGTCGCAGGTGCATGTGGTTGAAGATATTGATGGCGCCCACGGCTACTTTTTGCAGATGGATAGCGTGCTGCAAGGCGATGCTAATCCGGCGCAGCTCTCGACGTTTTTATCGGGCGTTACCGAGGATATTGAAGCGATGCTTAAATACTTTCAGGCAGAAGCTTATCTATTGCAGGCAAAGAGTCTCTCTACGGTTTCTGAAGGCTGCAACACGGCCGATTTGCAAACTCAGGTTCGTACGCTCACTCAGCTGTAGGGGTGGTGGTAGGGCGATTTTGTCAGCGGGGCGATCGCTTTGAGTGATGTTGCAAAAAGCTGACTTGTTGTAGACCTTCGGAGAGAATAAGTTACTGCCTTTGATAATAGAGAAGTCGCTTATGCTGGCCTGGACGACGCTTTTGATGATACCGCAATTGTTAGTCTCACCACCGTTAGTCTCACCACCGTTAGCCTCGCACCCGTTAGCCTCACAGCTAGTGGCGCAGGCTCCGGCGGCTCCGGCGGAGATTGTCATCGAACAGCCCGTGCGGCCTTTGCCTGGATCGCTAGACGATGTACCGGTTTTTAATAGCAACAGCCCTGAGCTAGTGGCCGAGCCGGGAATTTTACTCTCTACTTTTCCACCGGCAGGCATGGCTGATTTAGAGGCCCACTTGGACTTTGCCTTTAACGGTCGCTTTGACGTGTTTGCGCACCATGTTTATAAGGCCCTGGACTACGATGCGCAAGTGCCTGAATTGTTAGACAGCCTGTACGTTGGGGTGCTGCTGCATAATCCAACTGATGAGCTGGTGACGGTGCGGGTGCTGACAGGTGCAAGCTATTTGAGTCAGCCGGATGCGCCGTTTGTCCCGCTGCCTAGCTTTGTGCCGTTTAGCTTGCTTAGCCCTGTGTATGCTGGGCCGGGTAGCCGAGCGATGGGCGATATTTTGCAGGGGAAGCGTCAGAATATTTTTCCGGCGGTGATTGCGATCGCGCCGGGTGAGAGTGAGCTGTTGATGAATCAGCCCATTCCAATTCGAGAGCTGGATCAGCCGATTAACGGACGCTCTACGCTGGTGAAGCTGGAGAGCAGCGGGCCGGTATACGTAGCGAGCTTGTCTCAGTTGGTGGGTTTAAACGAAAGCGGAGAAGAGATACCGCCGAGTTTGGCGTCTTGGGAGCAGATTTTACGAGAGGGCAGTTTGGCGGGGCCGCGCGATCGCATTCCAACGCCTTTACCCAAAGATAGCGATGAGCCTCTAATTTACGGTCGCGTAGCCGGTGTCTCTAAGGGGTCTCAGTGGCAGAGCGTTCTCACTGATGAGATAGTTTCTAAGGCGACTCAGAAATTTGCGGCTCAGAAATTGACGATTCCAGCAGCGGGCGAAGCTTTTTCTTACGGAATTAGTCTTTTGTATGGTGGCACCATGGGTACTGGGCAGGTGCAGAGTGCGCCGATGATAGTCCGCTATCCAGATACCGCTTACCAGGCACATGGCAATTATGGGGTGCGCTATAGCCTGACGCTGCCGTTGCATAATCCGACGGATACGCCACAGTCGGTATCAGTGGCCTTGCAGACGGCGATTAAAGAAGATGAGCTAAGTGCAGGCGGACTCAGATTTTTTGTGGAAGAAGCGCCGCAGACCTTTTTTCGAGGGCCAGTGCAGGTACGCTATCAGAGCGATGAGGGCTTTCCACAAATTCGCAATATTCATCTGGTGCAAAAGCGCGGACAGCAGAGCGAGCCATTGGCAACTGTAACGCTCGCACCGCAAGAGACTCGTACGGTACAAGTCGATTTGCTGTATCCGGCTGACTCGACGCCGCCACAGGTTTTAACGGTGGAGACAGCGGCGGCGATGCCGTAGTTTTTTAAGGCTTTCCACTGAGGCCTCGCACTAGGCGATAGGTTTGCTGCGACGTACTCAGACGTACTCATTAGATAATAGCGAGATTCGCAGTCAGGTTTACGTATGGTGATTAAAGGAACAACTCAACTGTTAGGTGTGATTGGTTACCCGGTGGAGCATTCTTTTTCGCCGCTGATGCATAACGCTGCGATCGCCGATCTAAAGGCCGACTACGCTTATTTGCCCTTTCCTATTGCGCCCAGTGATTTGGAGCGGGCGATCGCGGGCTTCTCTGCGATTAATCTGCGTGGGTTTAATATTACTATTCCGCATAAGCGGGCCATTATGCCGCTGCTAGATGAGATCAGTGAGACGGCGAGAGTAATTGGCGCGGTGAATACGGTGTGGCGAGAGGGCAATCAGTGGCACGGGACTAATACAGATGCGGCAGGATTTTTAGCGCCGCTGAAAGTGTTGGAGAGAGATTGGGCTAACCGGCCTGCGATGATTTTAGGCAACGGGGGGGCGGCGCAGGCGGTGGCCGTTGCTTGTGCTCAGCTGGGATGTCCGGAGATTTGGGTGGCGGGGCGATCGCCCGATAAGCTGGCAACGTTTTCGCAGAGCTGGGCCGCTTCGCCAGAAATCTCAGCTCATTTGCGTTTGATTAAGTGGGCTGAGATCGATGAGTTCTTGCCTAGGGCGGGGCTGGTTGTAAATGCGACCCCAATTGGGATGCATCCGCGTTTTGAAGCGTCGCCTCTAGATCAGCGGCAAGTAGGTTTGATGGAGGGAAGTGCGATCGCCTACGACCTGATTTATACGCCTCGGCCCACGCAGTTTTTGCAGTGGGCTGGTGCGGCTGGAATAACAGCCGTTGACGGTTTGGAAATGCTGATACAGCAGGGCGCAGCCGCGCTAGAAATATGGGTGGGCCAGCCGGCTCCAGTTGAGATTATGCGTCAGACATTGCTAGATTATCTGGCCTCTCGATAGCTTGTTGCGATAGCGCTGAGCTGTCTGCTATGTCGACCAGCGGAATGATAAATTGACTTCCTTATTCGCGGTAAGCTAGTAAGAGAATGGCTCTGAGCGACCGACGCTTGCAAGCTGTTTTGCGTTCGTAATGCTCTGGCGACTATTTTTATATGACTTCTAGGTTTTTCAAAAAGCCGTCTTTTTCGCGGCAGTCTTCTTCGTGGCAGTCTTCCAGATGGCTGACTTTGCCAGTTACGGCACTAATTAGCTGTTTTGCTTTTTTAACTGTCTTTTTAGCGAGTACTCCACCGGCTTACGCGCTGACCCAAGTTGCCCTAACGGATTTAGTCGCCGAGGAATGTCCGGCGGATGCGGCCTACGCAGAGAACTTGACGACTAGTGGGTCTTCGATGCAGGCGACCTGTTACTTGATTAAAGGAACGGCGGTGAACAATTCGGGTAAAGACATTATGGATGCGGACATTTTTGGCCGTATTTTTGATGCGGATGGCAATGCGGTGATGAAAAATCGGTATCGTTTGGGCGGGATTGAATATGTGCCGGTCGGCGAGAGTGATTTTTCTTTTAGAGTGTCGGTGCCCGCTGTGCAGCCTGCGCCTTTGCGACTAGAGAAGTTCAAGGCGTCTGGGTTTGCGAGCAAGGTAAGAAGGTTTCAGGCTTGGGATCGCTCGATTGATGAGTAGGTTGATTGGCTGCCATCCCAGATAGAAAAAAGGATAGAAAAAGCGAAAGCCGCATCCCAAAAAATGGATGCGGCTTTTTAGATTTTGTCTTTTTAGCTAGTGGGCCTGTAAGTTAACCCAAAGAAGCGTTGTAGACCAAAGCCGTTACTGTGCTGCCTAGACTGCCGACAACGCTCGCTAATACCTGGAGTAGAATAATTGCCAAAATGGCTGAAAGATCGAGGCCCCCAATCGGCGGGATGATGGAGCGAAATAGATTGAGATAGGGGTCGGTGAGCTGCATAATGGCGCTGAAGAAGGGGTTACTCCAATCTACGTTGGGAAACCAACTTAACAAAATACGAACGAAAAGAATCGCCAGGTAGATGTTTAGAAAGGTCACCAGACTTGTAAACAGTATGGTTGAAATGTCGGCCATAGTTATTCGCTCTAGATGTTGAGACAGCTATTATATTGCATCCTATTCTAGCTGATGATATTTCACTTGCAATCAATCCTAAGTCAGCTACGCTTCACTTAGCTAGTTGGCCGTTAGATCTTTTAGCCTGCTATTTGCTCATATTTGCTTAATTTTCCGAGTCTGTGGAATATCCTGCGTAGTCCACTCTTTTCTGGCCGTTGTTGACGCTGCCCATTTGCCCGCGCACGTCTTCAATAGCCGTATTAAGCTGGGCAATTTTGTCTTCTAGGCCGCGTCTAGCAAGTTCCATTCGCTCCTCGGTCGTGGCATCTTCTAAGCGGTGTCGCTCTTCTTCTGAAAGCTGGCCAAAGTCTTCGTCGGGGGCGCCGCGACGTAGCCGATTGCTGGCTAGTACGCCAATGACGCCGCCAACGACGCCGCCTAAGAAGGCTCCGGCAACAAATCCGCTCGTAAAGTTGTTTTGGCTCATGGGAATGTTCTCTTCGCTTGATTTACCACTGTTATGTTTGCTTATGTGCCGAATGTGCGATCGCCCGCATCCCCTAATCCGGGCACGATGAAGCCATTTTCGTCTAAGCCTTCGTCAATAATGGCTGAGTAAATGGCTATCGTCGGATAATGTTCGGCAATTTTTTGTAGGGCGGGTGGTGCGACAACGACAGAAATAATTCGAATGAGCGCGGGGTCGATGCCTCTTTGCGTGAGTTCGGCGAGCGTTGCCATTATCGTACCGCCTGTAGCCATCATCGGTTCGCTAATGATAACGCGAGTATTTGGCGCAAACTTCTCCGGCAGCTTGTTGAGGTAGCAGTCGGCTTCTAGCGTTTCTTCGTTGCGAGCAAAGCCTAGATGATAGGTGCTGCTTGTGGGTACGGCACTTTGAATGCCTTCGAGAAGGGCTAAACCGGCTCGAATAATTGGCACGATAGCGATAGAGGCTTCTGGATCGACAAAGGTGGCAGGGCAGGTTTGAAGCGGCGTTTCTATGTCCATATCGATGGTGGGTAACCAGTCGCGAACCGCTTCGTAGGTAAGCCATCGGCCTAGCTCGGTCATGGCGCTGCGGAAAATGGGGGAGGGGGTGGTGTTACTGCGGGCTACGCCTAGCCAGTGCTTGATAAGGGGATGCGGAGGGACGTAGATACGAAGTTGTAGAGCCATTTAGGAGTGATGAATGATGGGTGATTGGGGATGCGCTGGCATCATCATACTGCCGTGAATTGGCTTATCCAAACTAGCTGAACCAGAATAGGCCGCCGATAGTCAACAGAATGCCGATTAGCGCAATCCAGACGAACTGGTTGTCTTCGGTGTTTACCTGGCTAAGGTCGAGGGGTTCGGGTTCAAGCTGAGGTTTTCTGCGACGTGGCTTCTTGGCTTTTTGGACGTACTGTTTGCCGTTGTCTTCGTCTAGGTTGCTCAGATCGGGGATTTTGGTCGTCCATTCTGGCTTTAGCTCTAGTTCGGGTGCTTCGAGAATGTAGAGGAGGCGCTTGCTTTGGCGCTTGGTATCAAGATCTGGATGGAGGATGAGCTTGCGGCAGAGGGCAAGTCCGGCCTGGTTTTCGCCTGCGGCGATGTAGGCGTTGACTAGCCAGAGCTGAATTTCGCCGCCGCGCATTCCGATGGGGTTGGAAAGCTTGAGGGCGGTTTGGAAGTGGGCGATCGCTTTCTTATACCGCCCACGCTCAAAAGCGGCCTGCCCTGTCGCGAGTTCTACTTGAGCTAGCGCCTTTTTCTCGCTGTTGTCGAGCTTGTTGAGCTTTTCTTGAAGGGGATCTGGTGGAAGCTTGTTTGAAGGCTGTGGCTGCTCGGACTGGGGAGAGGGGGAGGACTCCAAAGTCATATTGAAATAGTTAGATATCGGCTGTCCTCTATTGTATCGCGTTGGCTCTAGAGAATATTTCGCGCAGATGAGAGACTGGGATTAGGCGAAGCTGATTGTGAGTTCTCAAGGTTTAAAAATTCGATGCTGATGTTAATTTCTCCTGCTAAGACGCTGGATTACACAGGGGCAGATTATGCCCGCTTCACCCTACCAGCCGTTTTGGATCGAAGTGAGGTTTTGGCAAAGCAGCTCAGCGGTTACGATGCTGCTGAGCTGTCGGTACTCATGAAGATTAGCGATAAGTTAGCCGATTTGAACTATCAGCGGTATCAAGAATTTCAGGTGCCGTTTACGCTAGATAATGCCAAACAGGCGCTGCTTGCTTTCAAGGGCGATGTTTATAAGGGGATGACCGTTGATAGCTATACCGATGAGGATTTGGCGTTTGCTCAAGATCATTTGAGGATTCTTTCTGGCCTTTACGGCGTGCTTCGACCTCTCGATTTGATGCAGCCTTACCGGTTGGAAATGGGAACTAAGCTATCCAATGAGAAGGGTAAAAACCTCTATGAATTTTGGGGAACGCAAATCTCAGAATTGCTTAACGCTGGGCTTCAGTCGCACGATGATCCTTGTATCGTCAACTTAGCTTCGAATGAATACTTTAAATCGGTAGATCGTGAAACGCTGAAGGCGCGTGTTCTAAACATTGACTTTAAAGAGAATAAGGACGGCGACTATAAAATAGTTGCTATTTACGCTAAGCGGGCGCGGGGACTGATGGCAGATTTTGTGATTCGCAATCGGATTGAGCGGGTTGAGGCGCTGCAAGGATTCGATGCTGAGGGCTATACCTTTCGCGAGTCGCTTTCGGCGGCGGATCATTGGATTTTTTGTCGCGACTGAGTTGTTTGGTGCCGGGCTTCGACTACGCTCAGCCCTCGGGTGATGGCGATCGCGATAGTCCCATGAGGTTGCAGAGTTTGTAGACGATGCGTGCGCCGACGTTGCCGTCCCATTCGTCGGGGCCAACTTCGCACAGGTCGAAGCCAATGATTTCGCGGCGGTCTGCGACTTCTTTTAATAGGCAAAAGGCTTCGTCGAGATCTAATCCGCCGGGGACGGGGGTGCCGGTGGTGGGGCAAAGTTTGGGGTCGAGGCCGTCGATGTCGAAGCTGATGTAGACGTGGGGTGGGAGATCGGCGACGATTTGACGACAGAGATCTAGCCAGGGGATACCTGCGTAGCGCGATCGCTTTAACGCTGTGTCGTGGTGCACCACAATTCTGCCGCTGCTAGCTTGGGCAAATTCGATTTCTTGATGGGAGACATCTCGAATGCCGACCTGGATGAGTTTGGAGATTTGGGGAAGGGCGATCGCGTTGCGCATAATCGACGCGTGAGAAAACTGAAAGCCCTGGTAAGCGTCTCGCAAGTCGCAGTGGGCATCTATATGGAGGATGCCGAAGTCGGAATACTTTTCAGATAGTGCCTGAAGTGCGCCGAGCGGAACGCTGTGATCGCCGCCGAGGATGCCGATTTTTTTGCCGTCGTTAAGGGCTTGGCGCGTTTTTTCTAAGAGCCACTGGTTGAGGCGATCGCATTCATTGTTTACCTGGTTGAGGCTGACCTTCAGCGCTTGCGTGAGTGGGTTTCCCTGCTCTGTGGCAATGACTATTGCTTGGGCGAGCGATCGCAGTTCCTCGTTCTTTGGCTCAATCCAATCGGGAGCTGGCGGCATATAAATGCCCTGTTTCCAGCCGTTAGGGTTGTCGTAGTCGTAAAAGTCGAGCTGTGGTGAAGCGTCTAGAACAGCCTGTGGGCCTTTTGCAGTGCCGCTATGAAAGGAGACCGTGACCTCCCAGGGAACGCCAAAGATGATGATGTCGGCGGTATCGTAATCAAAGGGGAAGCCGAAGATATTGCCGTTATCGAGTCCCACACCACCTGGATCAAAGGCTGCAATAATTTGTTGTTTGGTTTGCATCATCTGACTATATTTTCGCAGACTATATTTTCGCGACCGTGACGCCTTTGCCGCCATCTACCTGTTCGGCCGCTTCGAAGCTTTGTACCTGTGGGTGCCGCTTTAAATATTCCTGAACGCCGTGGCGCAGTTTGCCTGTGCCGTGCCCATGAATAAACCATAGTGGCCCTCTGGCTCTGGCGATCGCATCTTCAATCACACTTTCTGCTTCCGATACTCGCATCCCACGCAGATCGACTGTATTGCTTTCAGTTTTTACCATGGGTGCGTCGGGAACTGGCGTAGCTGGCTGATAGGCCTGCTGAACTTTAGGGGGCTTCTCAACGGGCTCTGCTTTCTCTCCTTTTAGCGATTCAATGTCGGTTAAATCTACCGTCATTTTCATAATGCCGAAGCGCACATGCACTTTGCCGTCGTCGTCGGCTTCTGCTAGTACGTCTGCTAGCTGACCGCCCAAGCTAGAGAGCCTGACTCTTTCGCCAACTTTGGGCAGATAGCCGCGTCCGGTAGATTTTACTTTTGCGGGATGCTTGCCGGTTGGCAGTCGCTTTCCTTCGATATCGTTTAGCGCTTCTGTGGCCTTTTGCGCGTCTTTTCCCGTTTTGCCCCCTTGCTGTAAGTCTCGAATCACTTTAGCCACTTCAGCGCGAGCGTGGAGCAGTGCCGTCTCTACGTCTTTCTCCTGCTGCCGCTTCATTTTTTGCTCTCTATCGCGCAGGCTCTGCGCCCTAGCTTCAACTTCTTTGTAAAACTTTTCAGCTTTGGCTACTAGCATTTCGGCTTCCTCGGCCCGTCGCTCTTGCCGCTGTCTCTGGGCTTCTAACCCCTCAATGACCTGGTTTACATCCTCATTTGCCCCGCCCATCTGATTCTTTGCTTGCTCAAGCACGGATTCTTTCATGCCTAATCGGCGGGCAATAGAAAGCGCATTTGAGCGGCCCGGAATGCCCCACAGCAGACGATAAGTGGGTGCGAGCTTGACGTCGTCAAATTCTACAGACGCGTTTTCGAAGCGGTCATCCTCATATTTTAAGGACTTTAGTTCGCCATAGTGGGTGGTGGCTACGGTGAGGCGAGCGTGGTCTGCCAGGTGCTTTAGAAGGGCGATCGCTAAAGCACTGCCTTCAGAAGGATCGGTTCCGGCGCCTACTTCATCTAATAGCACCAACGTATTAGAACTCTCTTCTACTTTGTCGAGCTCGTCTAAGATTCGCCCAATGCGCTTCACATGCCCTGAGAACGTAGAGAGACTTTGTTCAATGGACTGTTCATCTCCGATGTCTGCGAGCACTGAGTCAAACCAGGGCAGCTCTACTGGCTCTTTAGCCGGAATAAACATGCCTACTTTTGCCATTAAAGAGGTGAGTCCTAGCGTTTTTAAGGACACCGTTTTCCCGCCGGTGTTTGGCCCTGTAATCGCGACCACTCTTAGATTAGGGCGAATTACTAAGTCTGTTGGAACGACGGTGCTGCTCTGCTCTTTTTTCTGCTGCCACAGCAACAAAGGATGCTTTAGCTGGCGCAGCGTAATTTGCTCGCCTTCACCCACAAAGCGCGGCGCATTGCCTTCCATCCATAGCCCATAGCGAGCGCGAGCAGCGGCCAAATCTAGTTTTACAACGGTAATGACTAAATGCTCTAGTTCTGGCAGCACTGCTGCAATTTGATAGGTGAGCTGCTGACGGATAGCTTCAGTTTCAACCTCTTCTTCTTTGCGCAGCGCTCGGCGCTTGTTGCCGTTGTCGATGATGCTGCGAGGCTCTACGTATAGCGTTGCGCCACTGGTTGAGACATCGTGGACAATCCCTGGCACGGCATCTTTTTGGGGCGCTTTTACCGGCAGTACGAAGCGGTCGTTCCTCTGTGTAATCAAGGTTTCTTGCAGCGCATTCCCCTGCCGCTGAATGATTCGCTGCAGCTTGGTGTAGATGCGATCGCGCACTACCTTTAGCTGCTGGCGAATGCCGCCGAGCTTATCGCTGGCTCTATCGGCTACTTTTCCCTGATCGTCAATGCAGCGATGAATCTCCTGCTCTATTTCTGGAAAAGTCGTCAGATTTGCTACTAGGCTTTGTAGTACCGGCAGATCGTCTTGTGCATCAATTTGTCTTCTTAGCCGCCGGGTGCCTGCTAGCGTCGTCGCAATATCTAGCAGTTCTTCACCCGATAGAATGCCTTGAACCTGCGCTCGTTCTAGCGCTAGGCCGATATCTCGAATGCCGCCAAACTGAAGGCCGCCAATCGTAAATTCTAGCTGCGTTGCCTCAATGGTTTGAGACAGTAGCGCTTCGCTGTCGGCGCGCTGGGTCGGGATCGGTAGCCTTTGAGCTGCCACTGTGCCGATGTTGGTAGCAGTAAAAGTAGCTAGATGGCGGCATAGCCGGGGCCATTCTAGGAGGTCGAGGGTTTCAGCTTGAATCAAAGGTCGGTGAGCTATCAGGGGTGAGTACAGGTAAGCAAAGAATTCCTTCTATTATAAGGAAGCAGGACGCGCCACGAGGCCGCAAGAACCGTACCTGAGCTGAGATAAGTTCTGAAATAAGCCTTGAGGAGGATAAAGCTACGCTGCCTTCACCGTTACTCATTCATCAATATACCGGCGATTCTCTAGTGCCAAAGCAGCTAGCGATTAAGCCAAAGCAGCTGTCGATGGCCGAGCAGGCGATCGCACTTTTTCAAGCTGCCGTGGGCAAAACCCAGGGCGAGCTAGACCATCAGCTTCAAGTTTCAGAAGGTGAGGATACGGACTATCGGGTGAAGCGCGGGCTAGCTCATATTTTGCGCAATAGCTTTAGTACGTTTGAGATTGTGAGTCCGTTAGAGCCGGGCGATTTGCGCGATCGCATTTTTACCTTGGCCGCGACCCAAACGCCGAGCCCAGCCGCCGCCAAACAGCACCTTTCTACCCTAGCGAATGAACTCACCCAGGAACTCGATCGCGCCGTAGAGCCAATCCATATTCAGCAAGGACTCTACGCCGATCTTAAAGAAAATCGCATTCTGACGACCTTCAACGCCCCTACGCCAGAAGCTTTGCTGCATCGGTACAACCTATCTCAAGTACAGGGCATTTTTTACAAAGCGAGCCACGTCACGCTAAACCTGCATCGCAACGATCCGGGTGAGTACAAACTGATGTTTAAGTATCTTAAGCTGTTTCGCCTGATGACTTATATAGAGGGCGAAGCCGATCAGGGTTTTACAATTACTATCGACGGCCCGGCTAGCTTGTTTAAAGCCAGCACCCGCTACGGCGTTGATATTGCCAAGCTCATTCCCGCTATCCTTCACGTTACCCGGTGGCAGCTTACGGCTAAGCTGCAGTGGAAAAACCCTTATACTCAAGCCTCTCAGGAGAAAAGTTTTAGCCTAACGGATGGCTGCGACTTGGTGAGCCACTATCCGCCGGGTAAACCTTACGACAGCATGTTAGAGCAAGCTTTTGCTGAAAAATGGGAGAAGACTAAAACCGCGTGGCAGCTAGAGCGCGAGGTTGATCTCATTCCGATTCCGGGTAGCGTGATGATTCCAGACTTTCGGCTAGTACATCCGGACGGACGAGTGAATCTGCTAGAGATTGTGGGCTATTGGCGGCCTGAGTATCTGCGAAAAAAATTCTACCAGGCGCGTCAGGCTGACAACAAAAATTTGATCTTGGCAATTTCGGAGCGGCTAAATCTAGAGAAGGCAGGGGTTGACACTCGCAATACACCAGCAAAAATTGTTTGGTTTAAAGATAAATTGCAGCCAAAGGCTGTTCTGGAGGCTCTAGAAGCGGACTAGGAGGGAATGCTTGTTTTATAAGATCCCACCCCCCTATTTTGATATAGATTCTTTGCGCGATTTGAGGACGTACGCCCAGCGTCGAATCGATCGCCGAATCTCTGAGAAACTATGAGTTCAGTACTTGTCGTAGACGATAGCCCGATGCTCCGCGAGATGATCTCTGGCCTGCTGAATAAGACAGGTCTGTCGATTTCGGTTGCTAAAGATGGCCGAGAAGCTATGGAAAAGATTGTTGCCCAACCGCCGGATTTGGTGGTGCTAGATGTGGTGATGCCTAATATGAATGGCTATGAGCTGTGCCGCTGGGTGAAGAATAATCCGGGTACGGAACATGTGCTGGTGATCTTATGCTCTTCTAAGAGTGAAGAATTTGATCGCTATTGGGGAATAAAGCAGGGGGCCGATGCCTATGTTATTAAGCCTTTTCGTCCTGGTGAGCTGGTCAGTACGGTGAAAACGCTGTTATCGAGTCAGTGTGCTAAACGCCCAAGCTAGTTATTTATAATCACCGAATTGCTTAAGATAGAGTCCATGGCCTTGTAGGCTGTGGGCTTAATTTTTGGGGCTAAAGGTCACTATGCCAACTAAGCGAGCTACGCTGCCGCCTGGATTGATTGTGCGTACGGGTAAGTTTGTGTGGAATACGATGTGGCATACCATGATGTCGCAGATGGCACCGCGCGATAAGGCTGGGGCGTATGTGAGGCCGCAAAGTGCTTTTCGCAATCGGGATGTGAGCGCCGAAGCTGGCCGCTATTTTTTGATTGTGGGAATGAGCTGCCCTTGGGCGCATCGAACGCTGGTGACTCGGGTGCTAAAGGGTTTGGAGGAGGCGATCGCCATTATCACGGTATATCCTTCAACCAACGAGGGTAGGTGGCTGTTCGATCCCGATCAGAATTTGCCGTTTGACGTCTGCCGTTCGCTGCCTGAGTTCTATAGCCAGTGCGAGCAGGGCTATTCGGGGCGAGCTACGGTGCCTGTGCTTTGGGATAGTAAGACAGGACAGATTGTAAATAACGAAAGCGCTGAGATTATTGAGATTTTGAATGAGGGCTTCGATGAGGTGGCCTCTGGGCCAGATCTTTACCCAGAAGCGCTGCGGGAAAAGATTGATGCGCTTAACGAAAGGATTTATAGCACGGTCAATAACGGCGTCTACCGCTGTGGCTTTGCGCAGACTCAAGAAGCTTACAATCAGGCGGTTACAGCGCTGTTCGATACGCTCGATGATGTTGATGAAAAGCTGGCTAGCCAGCGGTACTTGTGTGGAGAACGGCTAACGCTGGCGGACGTGCGTTTGTTTACGACGCTGATTCGCTTTGACGTGGCTTATCACGGAATATTTAAGTGCGATCGCAACCGCATTGCCGATTATCCCAACCTTAGCGGCTACCTGCGCGAAATTTATCAGATGCCGGGTATTGCCCAAACCTGTGATATTGACGCGGTTAAACGGGACTATTACGGCAACCTGTTTCCCATTAATCCGGGCGGAATTATTCCGGTTGGCCCTGGCTTCTCTCGGTTGAAAGCACCCCACAACCGGGAGAAGCTGTAAGGCCCAGTGAGGCTATGGCAAAGGTTCGCAGCAGATGCCGAACACTGACGTGAACCCGTGTAAAAAGGTTGTGGTTCCGACCGGGCCAATCTCGCCGCTGCAAAAGAACCCGCCAATCGGCAGCGGGCCTAGATAGCGCTCGAATAGGTCGGAGTCGAAATTGGGTTCGTCGTAAAGGGCTTCTCCTCGCCCGGTGCAGGAAAATAGTAAAGCTCCAACGGGAGATACTTTTTGATGGTTGCCGTCTAGATTGCCTTCTAGTTGCTCTACCCGGTAGCGCCGTAGCATATTCTCTAGATCTTCAGCAGAGGTTTGGGCGTCTCTCATATGGAACTGGATGCGCATACCGGGGCGAATTTTATCGGCAACTGCGATCGCGCCGTTCCTCGGATCTACGCCCACCAAGGTTCGAATTAAGAAATCGCCCCGCTTTAGGCGCGGCTTAAATCCGCTTTGGGCCACCCCGATAAACAGCGCATTTTGAGCTAGCTCACGCTCTTCTTCTTCCATTCCTTGAAAAATATTTTGCAATACCTCTAGCGGCGTTTGCGCGAGGGCTGCTGCTTCATCGTTTTCTGCTGCTAGCTGAAGCATCACATTGCCTTCGCCTTTGCTCACCCGATATAGATCGCCAATAGGCCGACAGCCCTGGGCAACGATGGCCTCGATCACGATTTTGCCGGAAAGCGCGACGCCAACAATTCCGTCGCGATAAAGCTCTGCGCCGCAAAACAATCCGCTCTGACGACTGGCGCTTTCCACGCCTGCAAGGCCGCCGACTTTGACCGAATTAGGGTAGGTAAAATCTAGTCCCTGCAACAGCTCGCTTGTGCCCGAAGAGAAGGGATCTGCGATCGCAATAAAACTTGGATTGCTCTCGGGGGGAACGCCTAGCAGCTTACTCCAGCGCTCGGGCGGACTATCTAAATCAGGTAGATTAGACTCGGTTAGATGGAAGGGCTTGATCTCTACATCGGGTAAAAAGGCTAGCGTGAGGCTAAGCGCTGCACCTCTTTCGACCTCTTCGGGAAAGCCATCGTCCATACCGATGACGCCGCTACCGCTACAGCCAATGATATGAGTATCGGGCAGCTGCGCTTGAAGCAGCGGTGCAAGCCTAGAGTATTCGCTGGCGAAGGCAAGCGAGATAAACACTAGCGCTAGATCAGGCTTTTCTCCTAACTGCGCCTTAGCGGCTGTTGCGACATCTTTCACCGCAGTTTCTAACGAGACATGGGTGGAAATTGCGCTGGCCCACTTCATATTTGCCGATTCCTTAAGATAATTCTACGGATAGAGGTTTTTACAGAATTTGCCTGAGATACTTAAGGAAGGCATTCAACTGCTTAGGCTCTGTCTAGGTTTTATGGCTTAGACTGTACAAAAGTAATGCTTCATTCTATGGCGGCATTGCCTTTGTCTTCTATTGCCTTTATCCTTTACGGTCTAGCGGTTAGGCTACTGGCTAGAGTAACTGTCAGCGCCATTTTGGCACGACTCTTCACTATGCTAGCTTTTACTATGCTAAATCGGCCTTTACGTTTTCCCAATCGGCTCTTAAAATTGATGAGCCATCGAGATTGACAAGGGGCGTAGCCGGGCGGATAACTGCCATATATGATACGGCAGTTTGGTTGACAAACCATATAGAATAGAGAAGTCATCATATCTCGTTAATACATACTCAACACGGTTTGCCATGAGCGATATTCAAGAAAAAATTAAGGCCGAAACTGAAGCAGCTCGCGAAGCTTGCGCGGCTGACGGCAGCAATTCTGATAGCTGTGCATCTGCTTGGGATGCGGTTGAAGAGCTTCAGGCCGAAGCCTCTCATCAGCGTGAAGTGAAGCCTAAGAAGTCTTCTTTTGACCAGTACTGCGACGAGAATCCTGAAGCGGATGAGTGTCGAGTTTACGATAATTAGAGACTGAACGATAAAGGCTGAACGATTAGACTGAACAACTAAAATTGTTCGATCAGCATAGACAAAACTATGGGTAGGAAATGCCGGCTTGGCAGTCTTTTCTACCCATTTTGCTATCTTGTTTTACCTGTAGATACTCGGTGGATATTCGGTTGGCGTCATTCGATCAGCGTCACTTCGCGCAGCAGGTGATACATTAGTGACTGCTCATTTACCCCAATTGCTTATTTAGCTCTGGTTGATACGTGTTAGGAAATCCTTCGGCGGTACTTTCCCTAGTTTGGACAGATTATCGGCTAGCGCTGCTATTTACGGTGTTTATTCCGCTGACGCTGCTGATTTGGTCTTGGGTTTCCAAGGCTGAGGCGATCAGTTTGATTATGACCATCTACTGGCGCGTAGCTAGCCTGCTGGCTATTACGGTTTATTTGATGATTGGCGGCTATTCTTTTAGCTTTATTACAGCGCTGGTTGCCAAAATTTTAATCCCGCTGAGCCTTTGGTTTTGGGCTGATCTGAATGAAGAGATTAGAGAGCAGCCTAAGCGATCGCTTAACTTAGCCTTCAATGCCTGGCGATGGGCCACAACGGTCTACTGCATCGTAGGTACGGTCATTCAGATTTCCTTTCTGCGCTGCGCGTTCTCTAGCTCGCTCTTTCAAGGTGAAGCTTGTCAAGCTTGGCTTCAGCCTTCTATCGCATTTGCGGGTGTGTTCCATGCTAACTTTGAGTCTGGATTTTTAGGCATATTGGGTATTGTTGCGCTAATTCTGTATGCTGCATATTTAGGCTATTTCCTTTTGGTAAAGCTAGGCAGGCAAGGCCGTTCTGCGCTTAACCAGTGATTTCTTGCTCAACTAGCAGCTCTTTGCTCAACTAACAGCTCTTTGCTCAACTAATAGCTCTTTTTAGTTTTTGTTCCTAGCCTTTGACCTTTCTTGTCTATAATTTCTCGACTAGAGTCTTATACGCTGAAGTATCCTCAAGAAGTGCTGCTGGTGCAGGCGGTAGTTGACGATCAGTCTGATCAGGTCGTGGTGTTTAAAGGGTTTTCTAGTTCGTTAGTGCGGCCTACTGCCTTTGACCCTGAAGTGCCCACGCTGCCTTCGCACGCCGTCATTACTCAGATAGATCGACTCGAAGGGCCTTATCAGCCAGCGTCTCCTCACTATATAGAGCGTGGGCTAAGCTTAGATACCTTTACTAGTCGATTGCTGGCGATGGGGCTGTAAGACGCTTGGCTCTCGAGTCTCGGTTGGGCTTTTGTCGCCGGGCCTTTGTCAGGGTTCGGTAGCCGTTGACACACATTTCACCAGTGACCTGTCACAATGTGAGGGTTGTTGTTGCCTGGGCGATCGCTCAAACGACGTTGTTCGATAGATGGAAAACGTCTGTTCGCTTTAATTGTTGGTAGATATCCGTTGGTAGATCTCTCAGTTATGTACAAAACTCAAGACCTCCATGTGGTCGAAAATCGTCCTTTGCTTTCTCCTAATCAAATCCTGGAGCAGCTGCCGCTCTCAGAAACCGCTGCCGCTTTAGTTGCTCAAACGCGCGATCGCATCCGCAACATCATGCACAACGAAGATCGTCGTTTGCTGGTGATTGTTGGCCCTTGCTCGGTTCACGATGTAGAAGCCGCTTATGAATATGCGCAGCAGTTGGTGCAGCTAAGAGAGCGCTTTGCCGATCAGCTTGAGATTGTGATGCGGGTGTATTTTGAGAAGCCGCGCACGAGCATTGGCTGGAAAGGTCTGATTAACGACCCTCATTTGGACGGTAGCTACGACATTAACGAAGGGCTAAGGCTTGCTCGCAAACTGCTGCTGGACCTAGCTGAAATGGGGTTGCCGGCTGCTACAGAGCTGCTAGATCCGATTACGCCTCAGTATATTGCCGATGTAATTTCTTGGACGGCAATTGGAGCACGAACGACTGAGAGCCAGACTCACCGTGAAATGGCTTCGGGACTCTCTATGCCGATTGGCTTTAAGAACAACACGAATGGGAGCTTTCAGGCGGCGGCGAATGCCATGCTCGCAGCGAGTAATCCTCATCATTTTCTAGGTATCAATCAGGAAGGCCACGCTAGTATCGTTTCTACGACGGGCAACGCGGATGGTCACTTGGTGCTCAGAGGTGGCAAGGGTGGGCCTAACTACGAGGTGGCGCATGTTGAAGAAGCGGCAGCGGCGCTGGCTAAGCAGAATTTGAATCCTCGAGTGATGGTGGACTGTAGTCATGCGAATGCGAATAAAGAGCATTCTAGACAGGTTGCGGTTGCTAGCAATATTTCTGAACAGATTTTAGCGGGTTCGCAGCATTTGCTAGGGGTGATGATTGAGAGCCATTTAGTGGCTGGAAATCAGCCGATTCCTGAGCAGCTCAGCGATTTGGTGTATGGACAGAGCATTACGGATGCCTGCGTGAACGTAGAGACCACCGCTGGGATGCTAGAGCAGCTAGCGGCTGCGGTGAGGCAGACGGTTGGGGCAGAAGTTGCACGGGCTTAGAAAAGCGGTAGGTTGACGGTTAGCCCAGCACCGTAGAACGTATCGTCTAGGTTGATTTTAGAAAGGGCCGGATCTGAGCTGGAGGAGTTGCCGAATCGGGTGCCTCCAAACAGTGAGATTCGGCTTTCTGGCGTGAGGCGATAGCTGATGGTGCCGATAACCTGCTGGTAGACATCGTAGCGAGCAATTTGAGTGTAGTCTTCTAGGTCTAGCTGATAGAGCAGGCTGGTGCGCAGATCTTTGTTAATGCCGTAGTTAAGGGAGAATGTAAAGGTTTGACGAAACCGACTCGATCTTTTGGCGTCGGCGAAGCCTAATCGGGCCTGGTAGAAGCTATCTAGCCAGGTTCTGGAGTTGAAAATGCTGCGGTGGCTGATAACGGTGTCGATGTAGTTGATGCCGAGAATTTTCCGTTCGTAGCCGAATGAATAAAATTGCTGGTTGCGTAGACCTATTTGAGCGTAGGTGCTCGGCAGCAGCTTTTGACGAACCCCTAGTTGGAGTTCTATTTCGTTGTAGCCGCGATCGCCTGCTTGCTCAAAGCGCCCTAGGTTTGTCTCGGCGATCGCGTATAGGCTGGTGTCTTCTGAGAGGGAGGGGAAGGCGGCGACGGAAAGCCCTGATTGGTATATTTGCTCGTTTTCTCGGGTGTCGAGTCTGAAGGTATTTTGGGAGTTGAAGTAGCCGAGCCGCCCGGTTACGAAGGCGATTGGTCTTTTGACCTTGGGGGGTGCGGCTGCTTTTTGTAAGAGGCGCAAGACGCCGAGGTCTTCATCGCCGCGCGATCGCAAGGGGTTGACTCTGATATTGCCTAGTTCGTCGTCTACCCTTGGCTGAGGACTACGGCGGGGCAGCGCCTCAATCAGATTATCTAGGCTGCCTGTTTCTTTGCTGGCTTCATCTTTTTCTTCAGCAGTAAGCGACTGAACCTGCTCTTTAGGTGCTGTTTCTATCAGTTGGTTCTTGGGCGAGTGTTGCGGTTTCTGGTGGGCGCTTTGCGCTAGAGAAGGCGCGGCGGCTGACAATGATGCGAGTGGAGCGTCTGCTAAGTCTCCTACGGCTGTTGCGCCCGTTGCGTCGATTGCAATCGTGAAAGTGCGATCGCAAGCTTGAAGGCTACGACAGATCTGGGTTTTGGGTGAGGCTAGCGCTGAATCTGTTGCTTGTTCTAGGTTGGGCTTCGCCCACGGCGCTAAGGCTAGCTCAGTCGTCAACTCATTCGTCAACTCAGTTGCTAGCTCGGCTGTGTCTGAGCGTTGAGGTAGAGGCTGAATATCTAGAGAATGGTCGCGGCTAGCAGAAGGCTCTGGTGAGCTGATATTGAGCGCATCGACTGGCTCGAACGACTGGGCAGCTAGGGCCAGGGTGGGCGTATTGGGCGGGGCGTTTTCGGATGCTGGCAGCGGGGCTGCGATCGCGTCTGGACAGAGCGCAAAAACAATGCCGCCAAGTCCAATGCTGCTGAATCCGACGCTGATCTTGAGCAGAGATCGACCCATAGGCCGCGCTGGGCTTTGCATAAGAGAGGATGATGTTTGAGAAAGAGAAACCAGTCGCAATTTTTTAGGTGAACAGGGCGGTAACGTAAAAAATTGCATAGGCTAATGCTATTTATATCAATTGACTGAGTCAGAAATCAGGCAAGCCTTCTGACTGGTTTGCGGCCTGCTTTTGTCTTATGTTTGTCTATGTTGGGGAAAAAGCCATACTGTACGGGCTTTACTGACTCTTTGGTCTAAAACTCGTTCAGCAAGATTAATTGTCAGCTTGGAGTCTCATTACCATCGTAAGAGGATAGAATGTACCGTGAAGAACACCCATATTGTGACGAGTGCAAGCTTTGACCATACACTGGTAATACACGCACTGAGAACTTGAAAAGCTTTAGAGCTTTAGAGCTTGAAACGCTCTGAACTTCACTAACAGCTTCAGAACGTCACCCATCTACCATCTGCATCTACTACAGCCGTCTCTAAAGGCCAAACTTCAACCGTTGGACTCAATAACATCCCAGCCAGTAGTTTTGCTGAGATCAACTGTGCGCAGTCAACGTTAGTTGACTAAGCATCAATCTTTCTAGATGTAGCCATCCTACTGATAAGTGGGCCTTGCTGGCTAGTTTTTTTACGTATATAAATTATGAACGGGTATTATTCTAAGCAACCACGTTTCTGGCGAGGGCTGTCGATTGTGGTTGGGCTGACAGGCGTTTTGCTATGGCCGTCTTCTGTGACGGCTCAAGACGCTACGAGAGATTTTGCTCAGCGAGGTGTGAGCGCTAAGCAGCGCTCCGATAGGCGAGAGAACGCTGAGCGGTCGGTCGGGTCAGAGAATAAACCAGAGAGTCGGTTGGATCAGCCCCTTTCTTGGGCGAGAATAGATTTTATTTTGAACCAGGTTGATCTCGTGCCTCAGCGCGCTAGAGCTAGGCGCGCTAGAATTTCTGATGTTTTAGGAATTGGAGATGCCCTTAGAACCTTCGAGAGTTCTAACGCTGAGCTGCGATTTAATGATGGTTCGGAGGTGCGTATTGGCTCGCGAGCAACGTTTAGATTCACGCCTAACACGCGCAACTTTGAATTGACTAACGGTACGGTGCTGCTGTTGATTCCGCCTGAGAGAGGCCGTACCACTATTCAAACGCCTAACGCGGTCACTGGCATTCAGGGGTCGGCTTTGTTTGTTCGCTACATCGAAGAAACCGATACTACGATTGTGGGCGCACTAACTGATAATCCTGACGGCCCGATGATTCTCTACACCAACAACGGTGCTGAAGAGCAGGCGCTTTATGCTAACCAAGTTGGTGTCGTAGAAGGCGATCGCATTACCGAGCTGTACGAAATTGATAGCCGAGCGTTTTGGGAAAGCAGCGGTCTAGCGGAGACTTTCGACTATACCGAGGATGTTGGCTCTGTCGTGGACGAGCTCGATGGGGTTCGCCAAGAAATTAGAGATGCGATTGAGAATCAAGCTCCGATTGATGGCAGCAACGTCGTTGAAAATCCTGACAACTTTAGTCGCCCGCAGACAGACGATCAGCCTCAGGTGACCAATCCGACGGATGGTCCGGCAGAAGAGCCTAGTGAACCCACTCCTAGCGAGGGTGAATCTGAGGGTAGCAGCACTGAGGGCGGCGGGGACGCTGCGGTAGACAATCCAGATTTAATTCTTGGCGGCGAGGAAACTGAGGAGAGCGAAGGACAAGTCATTCAATATGAAGGGTCGCCTGCTGAAGAGTTTCATAACCAAAACGGTAGACCTGCTGGGTCTGTGAATGGGGGTGGAAACAATGCTCTGCAGCCTGCTCCGCTAACTGAGGCCGAAAGTGAGGATGAAGCAGCTTCGGCTGGGAATGGCACTCGCCCTAATTCAAATGCTGGTCAGTCTGGGACAAATACCAACTCGTCGAGTGAAAAACCGTCGGTAAATGGCAGCAACCGTCCTCCGAGCGATCGCCCGGTTATTCGCCCTGAAAGTAATTCTCCAGTAGCGCCAACGACTCCGCCTGCTGGAGGAACCATCATCAACAATCCGGTGCTGCCAGGCTTACCGGATAACGACCCTACAGAGATAGTTGCACCACCTACTGTAGGCGCTGGACAGAACCCAAGGCCAACTATACCGACTGCTCAGCCCAACGTGCCTACTGGTGGTGTTGCACCTTTGCCCAGTGGCGCTTTGCAAGATGCTGAGCCTGATGCAGGTTCGGACAGTGAGGATGAGACCGAATCTGAAGGGAATGACAGCAACCCGACTGGTTCAACAGCCGATCCTGCTGGTGGTGGAGGTGCCGTAGTACCGGGTGCGAGTGGTGCCGGAGGCTCAGATAATGCTGACGGGCCTGCTGAGGGTACGCCAGTTATTGAGGAGACGGATGCAACGCTGAATAATCCAGACGAAGCTGAAGCTGTTGAGTTACCTACGGTTACGGAAGAGGCCGTTGAAGAGGAGGCTCCTGTTATTGCGGAGCCGGATGCAGCTCCGAGTAATTCAGGTGGCGCTGTCGATCCTTCTCCCGTTTTAGAAGAGGAGCTGGAGGAAGCCGTTCCGATTATTGAGGAGACGGACGCAACGCTGAACAATCCAGACGAAGCTGAAGCTGTTGAGGTACCTACACCTGTTGAGACCGATACGGTGGATGAGCTACCGGAATCGCCTGATGCGGTAACTGAATTGGAGAATCCTGTTATTTCTCCTTCTGGGCTGGTAGAGTCTGAAGCGCCTGAAGCTGAAGCTATAGAAGTTGAGGCTCCTACGGTTGAAGCTGAAGTTGTAGAGATTGAGACTCCTGCGGTTGAAGCTCCCGCGGTTGAGGCTGTAGAAGCAGTGCCTGATGTGCCTGAAGTTTTTGAAGACGAAATTATAATAGAGCCTCAAGGCTTTGAGACGCCTGCTAATGAACTTGAGGAACTACCTCCGGAGACAATCTCAGGAGGGGCCCCGGATAATTTCTCTGCTGAGGATGCGCCGCTTATTGAGGCTTTGGAGGATCCTGTTCCTGCTCAGCTAGAAGAGACTGTGCCCTTTGCAGTAGAGCAAGTCGATGACTTGTCGGCCGAGCAAGGACTGCTAGGTGAAGGCAATGGGCAGATAGATAACGTTGACAATAGCAACGGGGCTAATGGTGCTGCTTTGTCGGATACGCCTAGCGGTCAGCCTGGGCTGCAATAGCGAGCAGCGGGTTTTTAGCTAGGTGTTGTATGAATTGGATGCGATCGCGCTATCAGTTTGTGTCAAGCGCATCTAGCTAATTATTTTAGTCGTTCGAGTCGTTTGAGTCTGCTGGCTGGTCTGGTGGAATGATTGTGGTTGCTTCTGACGGGCTGTCTTCTTGCCAGTCGGGCGGTAATATCTGCGTAATATCTAGCGCTTCGTTAGTGGCGATAACACCTGGGCGGGTGCCCTGATCGCGAGTGAGCGGACCCGATAGACTGTCGTTGTCTAATTCAGCATCTTCTGCTAACAGCTCGCTTTCAGAAATTTGAGGGCCTCCTAGGGTGTTTAGGTCTGCTAATACGCTCTGCGCTGAGTGGTAGCGTTTGTTGAAGTCGTAGCGAACCATCTGGTTGATAATGCTGGAGAGTTCTGGAGAAATATCTTCAACGGTATGGGACCAGATAATCTCTCCGTTGTCGCTGCGCTTGAGGGCGTGGGGCGGCTTTCCGGTAATGGCTTCGATCGCGGTGATTCCCAGCGCGTAAATATCGCTATTTACGTTTGGCGTGCCGCTTGCTTGCTCGCTAGGCATATAGCCCTGGGTGCCAATTCCTACGGTTGCGGTGGCCTGTGCGTCTGGATCAACAAGCTTATTGGTGATGGTTTTGACTGCACCAAAGTCGATGAGCACGTAGCGGCCATCGCTTTTGCGCCGAATAATATTAGAAGGCTTGATGTCTCTATGGATAACGCCTTTGGAGTGAACGAAGCTAACAACGGGCAGCAGATCGCGCAGTAGGCGGATGACTGCTCGTTGAGAGAGCGGCCGGTTGTGAGACAAAATATTACGCAGCAATCGGCCTTCTACCATCTCTTGGACTAGGTAAAAGGTTTGCTGAATTTCGAAATAAGCGAGCAGTCGAGGGATTTGATTGTGCTCGCCTAGCTTGCCTAAAACAACGGCTTCGGCCCTGAACAGACGCTGCGCAAGATGGTGAGATTTGGGATTATCGCTGACGATTTTGAGTTTTTTGACGACGCAGATTGGGTCGCCAGGGCGCTGGGTATCTTGGGCTAAGTATGTTTCGCCAAATCCGCCAATGCCTAGTACTTCGGTAATACGATAGCGATCGCGCAGCACGGTTCCGATGATATCGGATTGATTGAGATCTAGCAGGTCTTGGAAGTCGTCTTGCTGACTGATGATTTCTTGGACAAGCGGCGAGGTCGCGTATCTGGCTAGCGTTGTGCGCAGCCGCTTGCGTCTGATGCGGTCGGCGGTAAAGCCTACGCCAAAGTCCATTAGACCCATTGTGGCGATCGCTGCAATGGGCGCACCTGAGATAATGACTGTGCTGGCCTTTACAAAGGCAAAGTAGCTAAGCGATGTCCATACGACGAGAGTGCCGCCCACAATTAACAGCCGGTATTGAGGCTGATCCGTTTTATTCATCCACCCGGCGACACCTAATCCTAGACCTAGCACAATCAGCGCATTGATATAGGGCTGCTTGATTAGCCGATGGGGAGATAAATCTGCTTCGAGGGTCGCGATTGAGTTGGCTAAAATTTCAACGCCTGGCATCGCCTCTGGGTAGATTAAAGTCTCAGAAAAGGGCGAGCCGTGGACATCTTGATGAATGAGTGCGGTGGTGCCGATGATGACGATTTTGCCTTTAAAGAATGCGCCTGATCCTAGCTGATCGCGCCAACTATCGTTGTCGATGGCTTGCCAAAAAGGAACCTGATCGAACGTTCCTCTAGGCCCATAGAAGAAAATATTTTCTTGGGGTGTCTGTGGATAGTCCTCTTTAGCTGCCTGTAGCGTTGCTTCGGCAAAACTACGCAGCGGTATCTCGTCTGGCGTCGTCGCGGCTGCACCTAAGATAGCGGCTTCCTGGGCGGCAATATCATCTAGAAATACCTGACCTAAGCGATGAATTTTACGATCAGGTTCTAGTAAATAGTTGATGATGCCAACCTGGGCACCTGCTTGACGGAACTGTATTAAGGGTAAAGAGGGCTGAATAAGATCGCCATATGACTTAGGGATAGTTGGATAATCGGCGGCTAGGACGACGCGATCGCCATGCTGCTCGAGTGCCTGCGTTAAGGCAGCATCATCTTCAAGGCCGTGAGTACTAGGCGTAGGAAACGTAACATCTATGGCAACGGCTTTAGCACCCGCACCGATGAGCCGATCAATGACTTCAGCGTAAGCTTCGCGCCGCCAGGGCCAGCCTCCGATTAGCCGCAAGTCTGCGTAGCGTTCTGGGTTTTGTGCGTACAGCGGCCCTTGACTAAGCGATTCATCGTCGATTGCTAAAATAACGATATCGCTGGGTGCTTCTACCGGACCTCTAAGCTGAAAAAATGCGCTCTGTACCTGGCGATCCCAAAGCTCAACGATGCCTAAGTTAAGCCCTACGGCGCTAGCGGCGATGCCTGCACAGGCTGCAGAGATGGCAAACCGCCAGTGCTTAGACGCTGTGTTTTGCTGCCAGGCTGTAAATCGGTCTTTGGTCGTTAGCGTCGCCGTAACATCATCGTTAGGCTTACGGCCGGAATCGCGACCAGATTTTGGCGAGAACTGAGACATAATTAATAGGGTTCGAAAATGAGGCTCTCATGAATTATGCGTAGATGAAGCAGTATCAAAACGCACCTGCAGTCAGAAAGAATCTATAATAGGTAGGTATAAGCACGAAGATAGCGGCCTAGGTCTAGATTGCTTTTTTCTCAATCAATAAAGCTTAATTCTAAAGTTAATTACTCATCCAATGTTTTTTTGATCTTTCCGTATAGCTCTGACTGTTTTTTTAGCCGTCGTTTTTCACCCAGCGTTTGGTACAGCCAGATTGAAGGTGCTGTTTAGACAAGCTGAAGCTGATTGAATATATTGCTAGGGTTATAAATCGACTGTAAATGTCTAGCGATAGCTGCTCGCAGCTTTGAATACACAAGAAAACAGCCTGATTTCCCAATCTTTCTACCGCGTTTTTTTATTTAAGCTTTGTATTTAGCACTTTCTACTGGCATCTCTTTATTAGGTAGGTAACCAATCTAACTACTATGAATCTAACTATTACGAATCTAACTACTATGAATTCCAATATATGCTTTTTAACGCCCTATTTTTTGGATAGCTGCTTCCTGTAGCGCCTCTTTATTTATCTAAGGTCTATATTTTTACTGAATTATTTAGCACTTATTCTCTTATTTTTCGTCATAGATATTTAGCTCGCTCTACCGCCAAGAATGTCTTGCCTTCGTTTTCTAGCAGAATTCTACGTTTTTAACTTTAGTTAAGCTGTTTGAGTCTTGTTTGCTTCTACTTTTAACTTGTATCTGTCTTTGCAGTACAGATATGTACTCTTAAATTCTATTTAACTCCTATGGCTTCATCGACAATGAATCGACTGTCTATCTTCGTCGATGGCAATAATATGTTCTATGCTCAACAAAAAAACGGCTGGTTTTTTGATCCTAAAAGAGTTTTAGAGTATTTTGTCACCGAATTCGATGATATATCTCTAGTCAATGCTTTTTGGTATACCGGACTTAAAGATTCTCAAGACCAGCGTGGCTTTAGAGATGCGTTGATTAGCTTAGGCTACACCGTTAGAACTAAGGTACTTAAGGAATATTACGACGACACTTCGGGGCGCTACTCGCAAAAGGCTAATCTTGATATAGAGATTGTTGTGGATATGTTTAATACGGTTGAGCAATACGACCGGGTTGTGTTGCTCAGCGGTGATGGTGACTTTGAGCGAGCTATTGAGCTATTGAGGTCTAAAAACACTCATATAACGGTGGTTTCTACAGAAGGAATGATTGCTCGCGAACTAAGAAATGTGACCGATCGCTACATTGATTTGAATAAGATCCGACGGAGTATTGAGAAAAATGACGGTAAGAGCAGTCTTTCGCATTAAAGACTGCTAAAAGGATAGCTAACCGACGGTGCCGTAAATTGAAGCGCTACCAAGGTGGGAAGACAACTAATTGCCTTTTTGCCCAAAAGGAAGCGTCTATCTCGGCGATTCGCCCCGGCGTGCGGCGGATTTTGCTACTCTGAGCACTTTTGATAGAGCCATAGGAAAGCATGGTAAATGCGGTGACTGCAAGGGCGGCTGCAACGATGAGCAGATTTTTCCATTTAGAGGCTGCGGTGCAGCTAGCTGTCGTCGGCTTGTAGCTGGCGTCTGACCAGTAGATGGATCGGGCTGACAAGCTGCCTATAGATGAAGGGGGGCTATCCTCGTCGCTAGGAAACGTCGTATGGATAGAAAACCTGTCTGTCTTTGAATTGTCAAAATCTTCCGACTGCGGACATTGTTCGGCTGTGGTTTGCTCAGTGGTGGTTTGCTCAGTGGTGGTTTGCTCAGTGGGGAAGTGATTGGAGGATGCGCGATCGCTAGCTATAAGAGTTTCTTCGGCGATTGCCTGGTCAAAAAGATCGGCTGGGAGCGATCGCATTGCTGACTTGAGAGCCAGCTGAACCTGGTATTGATGGCGAAACAACGGATCGCACTTAATCCACTGCTCTACTAAATAACGTTCTTCTTGAGAGGCTTCGTCGTCTAAGTAGGCGCTAAGGATCTCAAACTTTTCAGCGCTAGTCATAGGGTTAGGGTTATAGCTTCGAGCAGTTAGGGCCGTGTGCTGCTAGCCCATAAAGATAGACGAACAAAGGGTTAATAGGTTCGCTCTTTGGTGAAGATATATCATCTAGCGATGCTCCTTGTCGGGCATCCTTGGTAGACGGCTCTTTATGATAGCTTTTCACAGTCTGCCTTCTATTTTTCTATCTCTTCGCACAGTTAGCTTTCATCTCCTGACAAAAAACTGTTCATTTCTTCTCAAGTTCTGATTGTTGGCATCTTTTGTATATATAAACGCTGTCTGTGCTGGAGCTAAGTGATGTGTGCTTTAGGTAAAATGATAGATCGATAGTCTGTAAGGTATCTTGTTTAGAGGTAAGGTATCATTGCCTCTTTCTTCTTTCGTAATCTTCGCATCTTCATTTCTATGCGATATCTGGCAAAGGTTCATCTTAAATCTGGGCCAGGCGTTACTCAGCTTCAGCTCTTGGCTGCTAATGTAGCTGAGCATGTTTGGGAGCCGATTACGCCTTACAAAGTGATGACTACTCATAAGGATGTTCCTTTTAACGAGCAGTCGCTGATTTTAGTTGATTTGGTGGATGAAAAAACTGTAGTTACGGTGCAAGACGCTACGGACTGGGTGATGGGGTTTGTGTCTGAGTACTTGACTCAAGGACTGACCCCCCAGGGTTTGAAAGAAGAAGTAGAGCGGGCTGAGCAGTGGCGACAGTCGCTGACGCTTCAAGGTCAAGAGGTTCGACGTAGAGCGCTAGAGACAGCGGCCCGGCGGGATGAAATTCAGAACTTAGAGAAGCGGCTGAAGGTAGAGCGCGAAATGCTGGAAAGCAAAGACTAAGCTGGCAAGCGATCTTCACCAAGCGATCTTCACCAAGCTATTTTCGCCCAGCAATCTTCACCAAGCAATCTTCACAAATAGAACTTAGGAGAGGGGCGTTTCAATTATCCTTTCCTAGGTTCTATTGGTTAGCACCGGTTACAAATAGCCAAGCAGACACTTACTAGGTTTGGGGCAGCACATCGGTTAACAAAGGCGCTAGCTCGTCTTTAAGTTGACCGGCGCGAATGAACTCGGCGTAGGTGTCAGATTCTATGGCGAGCAGCTCGTCGCGAACTTGCTCTGCGGCGTAGGTTAGCAGCTCTGGATTTTCTCTTTGCAGCTGGGTAAGGTCTTCTTTGAGATTGTCCAGCTGGCCGTCTACTAGCGCCATTTGATAGCGGGCAAACTCTTCGTCTACTTCTTGTCGCTCGATGAGTTCTTTGAGCCGGTCGAGGACGCGGTTAAGTGCCACGCGATGGGCAACGAGCTGTGTGTATCTTTGGCGAGTGGGCTGGTCGCCTAGCAGGTTTAGCCAAGAGAGCAGTGGCTGGGTAGTCAGGCCCTGGACAAGCAGTGTGAAGAGCATAACGCCAAATACGACGGAGATGATCTCTTCTCTTTGGGCTAGGGACTCAGGCACACTCAGGGCTAAGGCTACTGAAACCGACCCTCTAAGGCCTCCCCACCAAAGAACCGTTTGACCCGGAATAGAGATATTCTCACCTGCGGTGACTAAATTGCTGAAGGCTCCTAGCCCAAAAACGCTAGCTGCGCGAGCTGCAATAATGATGACGATTGCAATTAAAATCGTGTCGGCGTTGTCTACCAAAGATTGGTAACGTACCTGATCGCCAATGAGCAGAAATACAATGGAGTTGACGAAAAAGGCCAGAAACTCCCAAAACTCTGAGACGACTAGCCGAGTTCGAGGGTTCATGCCGATGCGCGAGCCAAAGTTGCCGAGAATTAGACCCATGGTGACTACGGCGATAACGCCTGAGCCGCCGAGTTCTTCGGCCACGATGTAGGTGCCGTAGGCAGAGACTAGCGTTAGCGACTGCTCTACAAGCGGAATGTCGAACCTTTGGGTAAGGAAGGAAATGCCAAAGCCAATGAGGCCGCCAATGGCGATGCCTAGCCCTACAAATACACCAAACTTGGCAATTGTTACAGATACCTGAAATTGCTCTGCGCCAATGGCGATGCCTAGCAGTAGGTTGAATGCGACAACGGCAACGCCATCGTTGAAGAGGCTTTCGCCTTCCATGAGTGTGGTGAGTCTTTTGTCAACGCCTAGCTCTCTAAATAAGGCTGTAACGGAGACTGGATCTGTCGCTGATAGACTGGCACCGACTAAGAGTGCGGTGGCTAGTGAGGCCCCTGCGAACTGCTGTAGCCCAAATACTAGGCCCGCTACGCAGATCACGACGCCTACGACGGCATAGAGAATAATAGGAAAGAGGTCGCTTTTTAGTCTGCTCCATTGAATATTCCAGGCGGCTTCGAAAAGCAGCGGAGGAAGAAAGATGAAGAGAATTAGCTCGGGCGACAGGTTGACTAGCCGCACATCGGCAAGGGCTAAGCCTAACCCAACAACCAGCAGCAGCAGCGTGTAGGGAATGTTGCGTAGAAAGCTAAATACTCTAGAAAGCGTGGCTACGCCAAGAGAGACTGACAGCACTAGTAAGAATTGCCGCAGGTTCTCTTCGATGGCCGGGCTGTCGTCTAAGACGGGTTCTATCGCCTCAGCGAGCCAGTGGATATCTAACGGGGGTGCGAAGGTGAAGAAGGAACTCAGCAAAGCGGTTACTTACTCTAAAAAGACGGGTGTTCGGCGATAGGCGTTCAAGCCGAAGCGCTTTTAATAGTAATGCTTGATGGGAAATGGATCACCCCGCCTTGCGGATTGTTTCGGCCTGTAAGAGTAGGGAATCGGCAAATGCGATCGCTTCACTATGCGATTTTCCACCTGCTAGCTGAGCTAATTCCTCTCGCCGCTCTGACTGGTCTAGCGGCGTAACTTTAACGATAGTGCGTTCTTTCTCGTCTGCTGTCGCTTCTTTTTTAGCGCCTTTCTGGCTACCGGCCGCTTTTTTTGCCTGAGCGGCTATTTTGTCGCGGGCCTTGGCTTCTTCGCTAGAGCTTCCTGGATTGATGTCAGCGGCTGCTGATTTACCTGCGGTTACCTTTTGCTTTTTCCTGCGATTTTTAGGGGGTGACTCTAGCGGCGCTGAAATGACATGTTTACCAACGTGATAGTGCGCGTCTGCCATGGCGGCGACTAGCGGCTGATGCGTAACGCACAAGACCTGATGGTTTTGGCCTAGCTGATAGAGTTTTTCTGCGATCGCCTGGGCGACTCGACCCGATACGCCTACGTCGATTTCGTCGAACACCATGGTGCCAATGGGATCAATCCCTGAAAAGCAGGCTTTGAGCGCTAGCAGAAATCGGCTCATTTCACCGCCGGAGGCTATCTCTAACAGTGGCTGAAGGGGTTCGCCAGGGTTGGGGCTAAACAGGAAAGAGATGAGATCTGCGCCGTGGAGGGTGGGGGCTTGGGACTGGATGCCTACCTTGAATTTTACGCGTTCCATCGCTAATGGCTTGAGCTGAGCGACTAAACTTTTCTCTAGCTTCTCAGCGGCTGTTTGACGAAGTTGGGTGAGCTGGTCGCAGCTTTTGAGAAGGACGGTTTGCTTTTGCTGGTAGTCGGCTTCTAAATCTTCGATGGATTGGCCGTCGCCTGTGAGTGCGGCAAGAGAGGCTTGAATCCCCTGGTAGTACTCAATTAAATCTGGTAAGTCTCGATTGTACTTGCGGCAAAGCTGCTTGAGCTGCGCGATTCGCTGGTCTATCTCTTCTAGTCGTTCGGGATCGGTTTCGATGTTTTCGCCGTAGGCATTAATTTGGCGACCGGCTTCTTGTACCTGGGCGATCGCCTCACTGACCATCTCTAGAATCGACTCGACTTCTGGGTCGAAGCGCAGCATGTCGCTGAGTGTGGCTTCGGCCTGGCCCAGCATATCTGCGCAGGCTTCACCTTCATCGTTCTCGTAGAGAATTTGATAAGTTTGGTAGCTTTGCTGCTGAAGCTCTACGCTGTGGCTAAGGCGGTGATGCTCTATTTGCAGGCTCTCTAGCTCCTCGGGATCCTCGAGGGCCGCCGCGGTTAGTTCTTTGCTTTGAAACTCGAACATATCGAGCTGATCGGTTCGCTGCTGTTCGGCCCGGCGGCGCGTATCTAGCAGCTTTTTCGCGGCGGTTGCCGTTTCGTAGTCAGTAGCAACCTGCTGCTTTTGCTTTAACAGCGCTTTTATCTCCAAATCCGTCTAGCCAATCGCGCTGAATGTCGGGCGATCCGAGCTGCATGGTTTGACCTTGGGCCGTAATTTCGATCAGCAGTCGGCGCAGTTCGTCCATCTGCGGTTTTTTGACGACGATGCCGTTGAGCCGAGACTTGCTGCGAACCGAAGTTTTACCTGCTGTTAGCTCGCGCCGACAGACAAATAAATTGCCTTTGGTGGGAATTTCGTTTTCGTCTAGCCAGCTTGAAACTCGCGGTTCTAGATTGAAGGCGGCTTCTATTTGCGCTTTATCGGTGCCGGTTCTTACCCATCTTCCTGAGGCTTTCCCCCCTAGCACTGCATCAATTGCATCTAATATGATCGACTTACCGGCACCGGTTTCGCCGGTTAGAACATTGAGTCCGGGTTGCAGCTCAAGATCTAGCTGATCGATGAGGGCAAAGTTCTCGATTTTTAAAGAAACCAGCATGGCCCTACGTCGTTATGTATTGAGGAAGTACTGAGGAAACGGTGCTAAGACGGAGTTGAGAAAAGGAAGGCTCAAGATCAGTCGGTGAGAGGCGGCAGACGATCATCGGCAGCAGCGTTTTTGAGAATAGAAGAAATACTGCATCTCAGGTATCTGCATAGAGGCTTGTACTAATAATTGTACTAATTTGTCAAGGCAATAACGCTACGCGCTGAACATCTACCGTTCGATGCAGTTTTCATATCTCAATGTCTTGATACAATCGTTTACAAAATGAGGCATTTACAATCATTTACACATTTACAATCATTTACAATAGTGAGGTACGTGAGCTGCAATCTCTAGATAAGTTTTTTAAGCCCAATTTCAGCCTACTCGCGTTCATTCTACAGCGGTAGCCTGTAGGCAATTATCAGAACTCGTGCATCTTTGCTGAAGATTTTGCTGGGTTTATTAGGTTCCTACGTAGCTTTTCCTGTTCTGTTTGCTTCTCCATATACTAAAGATTATTTATGTGCGCAGCTCCGCCCGATTTATTTAACCGCCCTAATCAGTTGCCGACTTCTGTTGTTCTAGATGCGGCGGGCGAGCCTATTAGCCCAGCATTATCGGACGACTTGACGGCCGGTGAGGCGATCGCGAGTGACTCTTTGAATTCGTCTACGCGAGCTGCAACGGCCTCGACTAAAGCCCCGACTAAAGCGACTGCGATGCCGCCTCGATCGCTAGAAGATATTTTGGTTTATGACCCGGAGGCGATCGCCGCTTTTTACCGCAAGCGTCCATTCCAAATTCTATTTCGCCTGATTAATATTTTCTGGATTGCGTCTAGCTACGTGTTTGGCCTGCTGTGGGACAAGTTGACAGGCCGCCAGAAAGCGAACGAGCCGAAGCGAGCGATTGGCCTGAGAAGAATGCTCACTAAGCTAGGCCCCGCGTATATCAAAGTAGGGCAGGCGCTTTCGACTCGTCCGGATCTGGTGTCGCCAGCGACGATGACAGAGATGGTGAAGCTGCAAGACCAGCTGCCTGCTTTTTCGAACGAGATTGCGATGCGGTTTATAGAAGAAGAAATTGGCAGGCCGCCTTCAGAAGTGTATTCCTACCTGTCGCCGAACCCTATTGCCGCAGCTTCACTTGGCCAGGTGTACAAAGGCGAGCTAGCAACTGGTGAAACCGTTGCTGTAAAGGTTCAGCGTCCGGGGCTAGCCGAGCAAATTACGAAAGACATCTACGTTATTCGCGTAATTGCGAACTGGGCGACTAACAACGTTAAGCAAATTCGCAGCGATTTGGTCAGCATTGTTGATGAGTTTGGCACTCGCATTTTTGAGGAGATGGACTACAACCATGAAGGTGCGAATGCGGAGCGGTTTGCTAAGCTATACGGCTATTTGCCTGAGATTTTAGTGCCGGGCATCTACCCTCAGTACACCGGGCGACGCGTGCTGACGATGGAGTGGATTGACGGCATTAAGCTGACAGCACTAGATGAGCTAGCTGCTAGAGGAATCGACCCAACCCACGTGATTGAGGTGGGTGTGCAGTGTTCGCTGCGTCAGCTTTTAGAGCATGGCTTTTTCCACGCCGATCCGCATCCTGGAAATTTGCTAGTGACCGCAGATGGCAAACTGGCCTACCTAGATTTTGGCATGATGTGCGAAGTAGAACCCTATCAGCGCTATGGTCTGATTGAAGCCATCGTGCATATGGTTAACCGCGACTTTGAAGGACTGGCTCAAGACTATGTGGATCTGGAGTTTTTGACGCCGGATACGGATTTGAGGCCAATTATTCCGGCGCTGGCGGGCGTGTTTAACAATGCGCTAGGGGCTAGCGTTGCGGAGATGAATTTAAAGAGCATTACCGACGAATTTTCGGCGTTGATGTATGAGTATCCGTTCCGTGTACCGGCTTACTATGCGCTGATTATTCGTTCGCTAGTAACGCTAGACGGAATTGCGATTACGGTGGATCCTGACTTTAAGGTATTGAGCAAAGCTTATCCCTACGTGGCGCGCAGACTGTTGACCGATCCGGCTCCGCAGCTTCGTCAGTCTTTACAAGAGTTGCTGTTTCAAGATGGCAGTTTCCGCTGGAATCGACTGGAAAACTTGATGAATAACGCTCGAAGCAGCGATAACTACAACCTAGATGATGTTCTCAACCAGGCAATAGAATATCTGTTTTCGGAGCGCGGCGAGTTTTTGCGACTGCGCATTGCAGAGGAGTTGGCAAAGGAAATTGATAAAGCGGGCTATGGCTTGGTGCAGCAGGTGGCTAGGGCGCTTAAGTTGCCAGGTTATGCGCAGCGCTATGCGGGGCAAACCGCGGCCGCTGGTACGGGCAGTAGCTGGGATCAGATTGTGCGGATCTTGAAAATTTTGAGAGATACCCCTGGCGTGGATGCGAGCTTAGTGGCAAGCGTTGTGCCTAAGCTAATTGCTCGTTCGGAAGCGCGAGATATTGGCAGGAGGGTGGTGAACGGCGTGGTGCAGCGGGCGATCGCCCGGCTCATTCGCGAGTTCTTTGTGCCTGAACCGTGGCTGTTCCTGCTGCTTTGCCTGCGGTTAGAGTTGCGTAGGGCTATCATGAGCGCTGTCCGACTGTTGGTAGCTACCGCGTTGGCCGTTGCGGTTAGCTGCTAAGGAACTTCGTTGAGGTCGCAAACTAGATATAGCGGCGAATAGGGACTACAAGAAGCGATGAGCCAGCGATCCTGCTTTTGGTAGGTGATGGTGCTGCCAAAGCGATTGCGCCATTCCCAGTTGTCTTTTGCGACGTAAGGTTCTATTGAGGTGAAGCTGCGAGTCGTCACTCTTTGCGGATTGTTGTCGATGGCAAGCGCGCTGTCTCGGCCTATTTCCATTTTGAAGATGGTGTGGAGAATGGCAAAGTTGTCCTGGTTTTCTGACCATGCACCTTTGAAGAGGCTGTACAGCAGGAAAAAAGCGGTGCCGGTGGCGATCGCACTGAATACTCCAAGCTGAACGATCCTGGGATGACGCGCTGCGCTCATGCGTAAACGCCGCCAGGTACTTGGGCGCCTAACAATGGAAACCGGTTTATCAGCAGCGATAGCGGCTTCAATCTGGCTGGAGGCCGGGCGAATTGCCGTGGGCTGCGTAGCAGCGTCTGTCTTTTCCAGAGTGGTCATTGGCGCAGCGTATACGTAATCTCCGCTTAATTGTAAGGCGTAGATGTAGTCGGAGTCAGTAGCTTTACGTATAGCTGAGCCGCGATGGTTTGAATTGAATCTCTAGTTAGCGCTATTAGGCTGCTCTTTAGAAGTGAGTTGCTATCCCTAGCGGCACGATTTTAAGCGGGAATTGCTTTAGCTTTTGAATAATGTGGGCTGCTTGATAGTCGTAGAGGTTGACTTCTAGCGTTTTTGCGGGTGCTGATTGGGCAAATTGTTGGGCTTCTTCTATGGCGCAATCTGCTAGCTGTGATAAAAGCTGGACTGTATGGGAGAGGCTTTCTGGGGTAGCGGGCCGATCGGCGGATAGCTGCCAGCGGCGAGGCGGCGTCATTTCTCCGCGCTCTATGCGACGTAGGCCATTGATCGAAGATAGTAAGAACAGGCGATCGCCTACTTCTAAGCGCTGCTCGTCTGTCGGTAACATGATTGTGCAGGGTCGCCCTGTGGGTCTTTCGTTTCTCGTAGAATGGGGACAACGCCGTACCCGTAGGCGATTTTGGCGAGCTGATGTCCGGCCAGCGTATCACCCCAGCTGATGGTGTATTCGGCAATTAAGATGGTTTGACCGCTGAGCCGAAAAAGCCCCAGGATATTTTCGCCAAAGGCGGCTCCAGCAAACGCTTCGGCTGAGAGCGCGTAGGGGCAAAAAGTTTGGGCGTCGGGCATGAGCGCTGCTAGATTTTTGCTGAATTCCTGGTTGCGCGTGCGGACAACGGGGGAGAAGGTGCGATCGCGTACTAAGGTACTCTCGGTTGCTAGCAAAGCAATTTCCAGATTTAGCATTTGGTCGTCGGTGACGGCAATAACGCTTTTTGCGGTGGCTAAATTAGCAGCGGGTAGCTCTTTGATAATGTCGCCGACTAGCAGCGGGAGCTGGCCGAAGAGTTCTGGGTGTGGTTCTTCGCTAACGGCGACTACAGACTGATTTAGACCCACGAGCAGGCGAGTTACCTTTCGCCCAATGCGGCCTAGTCCGACAACGACGACATGATTACTGCGGGGTAGGCGCGGCTGCTTTTGCAGAAAGTCGTAGCGAGAGTTGAGCAATCGTTCGGCTAGCAGCCCGAAGATGCCCAGGACGACTAGCAGGCTGGTAACCGTGATTAGCAAGCAGGTTAGCATGACCCAACCGGGCGCTTTGGTCGGGCCTAATCCGCCAAAAACATCTCCGTATCCGCCTAGCAGTAGCGTTGCTCCGGCGCTGACGGCTCTTGTCCAGGAGAGATCCTCGATCGTTCTTTTGAGTAGGAGGGTTGCGATCGCCCAAAGAATTATGGCGGTGGCAAAGGCGATAGTCGCTACGCGGCTTAAAGACTGCTCGGAGGTTTGACGTAGTTTGACTATTTTTCGCCGCCAGTCTAGCCGAATATCGCTTAAGTCTTGAGCTAAGAGGACAAACCGGTTTCTCTTTGGCGCGGTCTCGGGCGCTTTTTCTAACTCAATGTAGGCAATGCGATCGCCGGGTGAAACTTGCACATAGGGCTGCCAGCGGTGAAAGACAGATGAGGCTGTCGTTGCCCAACCCATCGGCTGCTGTGGTTTTTCAACGGGGGTTAGATCGAGTAGGCGAAAACGGGGGCGGTGTAGCTGCCGCACGGGCTGGTGATCGAAGCGCGGATCTGCTGCTAGCACAATTCGATCGACAACGCGAAACTGGTGGCTCCCAACGGTAAAAACGCTGACAGTATCGTCGCCTAATCCGGCGAGGGCAAAGGTCATGGCGGGTAGCTCGGTGGCGTCTAAAGCTACAAAGCGTCCTAGCTTTCGAGCCAGTAAATCGTTCAGGCTGTGGCGAGATGAGCGGAGGATAATTTGAATATTGGGGTTAAGACGCCGGGCGGCGATCGCGCATTCTACATTCACGCTTTCGTCGCTAGTCACAATAAGAATAGCTCGGCTTTCGGCGATGCCTGCTGAACGCAGAACTTCTTCTCGGCGGCAGTCGCCAATGATGGGTGGGATAACTAGCTGATGGGGAATGCTGTCCATTTCCCAGTCTTGAATCTGCTGCTGATCGATAGCGGTAATATGAACCTCAAACGGGTCGTGGTCGAACTTTTTGAGATTGACGATGCTGTGCTGTCCTAGGCTGCCTAAACCGCAGATGATAAAGCGATCTGATCCGGATGGAAACCGAGTTGCGGCCGAAGGAATGAGCGTTTTGGGGCCAGCAGTAAACCTGGGCGTTCGATTTGAGAGCATGGCGGCTTAGATCTGATACGGCGTGGAATAATGAAAGCGCTTGGTATTTTGGCTTTTGCTGGTCAACTTTGGGCTGGTTAGTTTTGGATGGTTTCTATGGACGCTTTTCGCAGCATTGAATGGACAGAGGGTAAGCTGCGGCTGCTCGATCAACGTCAGCTACCTACAGAAACTACCTACCGCGACTATATCAGCTACATAGATGTTGCTAGCGCAATTCGCAGCATGGTGGTTCGGGGTGCGCCTGCGATTGGGGTGACGGCTGCTTTTGGTCTGGCACTGGGCGGCCAGCAGTCCGAAGCTTCGACACTGGCCGCTTTTTTAGACGATTTGCAGATTGCTGGCGAGCATCTAATTGCCGCTCGACCCACGGCCGTTAATTTGTCTTGGGCGGTGGCTCATTTGTTGGCTTTGGCGGCTGATGCTGCTGAAGAAAAGACGGCTGCTTTTGAAGGGTTGGATGAGTCTGTGACGGCGGTGTCGGAGCGTGAGGCGATCGCTTTAATAAAAGAGACGCTGCTGATTGAGGCTCAGGCGCTGTATCAGGCAGATATTGAAATTTGCAAACAGTTGGGAATGCACGCGCAGGCATTGATTCCTGATGTGGCCAACGTTATACATCACTGCAATACGGGGGCGCTAGCCGCCGTGGATTACGGTACGGCGATTGGGATTATTCGAGTAGCTCACGAGCAGGGTAAGCAAATTCACGCCTTTTTGGATGAAACGCGGCCTCGCTTGCAGGGGGCTAGCCTGTCTGCTTATGAGATGCAGGCGTTTGGTATTCCGCATACGGTGATTGTGGACGGGGCGTCGGGCTATGTGATGCGGACTCGGAAGATTGACGCTTGCTTTGTGGGGTGCGATCGCGTGGCTGCTAATGGCGATGTCGCGAATAAGATTGGCACCTATAATCTGGCGGTGGTTGCTCGCGCTCACAGCGTTCCGTTTTATGTGGCCTGTCCAACGAGCACCCTGGATATGATGCTCGCAAGCGGCGGTGAAATTGAGATTGAAGAGCGGGCGGCAACCGAGATTACGCATGTGAAAGGTCAGCAGATTACGCCTGATGGCACGCCTGTGTTTAATCCTGCTTTTGACATTACACCCGCTGAGTATGTGAGCGCGATTATTACGGAGAGAGGTATTATTTATCCGCCATACAAAGAGAATTTAGCAAAGCTTATGGGCTAACTCCACTTAGAGCTGCGATGGTATCAATCTCATCCTTATGACGAGGCAAACTGTGAAATTTTAGATATTTCTTAATATTCTTTACTTTTTTGCGTATAATTTAGTCAATAAAGCAAGATAATTCTCATATTTCAATCTCAGTACGGCCTTGTGCTTATGCAATCATCCAATCAGAGTCAGTGGCTAAATGTGTCTGAAGCACATCCTGTTAAAACCACTGGCTCAGAACATAGACAGACCCAGGTGGGAAGCCGCACCCCTATCGCTATCGATAGCGCTCATCAATTTTTTACTGTTTTAATCGTAGATGGTTCTGAAACAGATCGTCGGTCTTATCAGCGATACTTGGCTCAGTCGACGCTGGTAGATTGCGCGGTGCTAGAGAGTCCTCGCGGCGATGAGGGCCTGGAGATGTGTCTGAAGTATCAGCCTAATATTGTTTTACTTGGCTATTTGCTGCCCGATACAGATGGCGTTGCTTTTTTAGAAGCGCTGAAAGACAATATGGCTCAGATGCCAGCGGTGATTATGCTGACTGGCGAAGGTAATGAGAAAATTGCTGTACAAGCGATGAAAGCGGGTGCTCAAGATTATTTGATTAAGGGCGAGCTGACAGCGGACCAGCTATTGCAAACGATTCAACGGGTGGTTTCTCAGCAGCATCTTCAGCAGCAGCATCTTCGGCAGCAGAACCAGCAAAAGCTGATGGCCGATGTGGCGCTCAAGATCAGCCATTCTAGCGATTTGGATTCGATTATGAGTATGGCGGTGAATGGGGTGCGCAGTTTGCTAGATTGCGATCGCACGCTGCTGTATCAGTTTGATGAAACGATGAGCGGCCACGTTATCGCTGAGTCTGTGCTGGCCGACTGGTCGAAAAGTTTGGGTGCCAACATAAAAGATACTTGTTTTCAAAAGAACGGCGCAGAGAGATATCTGGCCGGGCACAAGACGATCATTCCTGATATTTATCATAGCCACTTGTCTGACTGCCATATTGAAATGTTGGAGCAGTTCCAGGTAAAGGCTCATCTGGTTGTGCCGATTTTATTGAATGCAAGGGAAACGCCTAGAGTCCCGAAGCTGTGGGGCCTGCTGGTGGCTCATCACTGTCGAGGTACTCGAGACTGGCAGCTAGACGAGCTGTCGCTGTTAGATGATTTGGCGGTGCAGTTAGCGATCGCGCTTCAGCAGCACGAACTGGTTAATTCGCTGCAGGCGCAAACTAGAAACTTGGCCAACAGCAACGAGCGGCTTTCTAAGACAGCGCGTTTGCTAGAAAAGCGTAACCAGGATCTAGATGAATTTGCCCGAGTGGCTTCTCACGATTTGCGAGCGCCGTTACGAGCTATCTCTAATCTGGCTGAGTGGCTACAAGAAGATCTTGCTGAAGAAGTGTCCGTTGAGAATCAAAATAATTTGGCGCTGCTAAGACAGCGAGCGCAGCGGCTAGATAATTTTGTGGTGGGGCTGCTGAACTATGCTCGAGCTGGGCGCGAAAGTATTCAGCCGCAGACCGTAAAACCGGTTGAGCTAATTGAAGAGGTGGTTGATTTGCTGTCGCCGCCAGACTCTTTTAAGCTGTCGATTGCTCCAGATATTCCAGAACTACATACTCAAAGGCTGCTGCTTCAGCAGGTTCTTTCCAACCTAATTGGCAATGCGATTAAGTATCACGATCGCCCTGACGGTAAGGTTATGGTAAAAGCCGAGGACTGCGGCGATTGGGTTACTTTTTCTGTGATTGACGATGGCCCTGGCATTGCGGAAGAATATCACGACTGCATTTTTGGGGTGTTTCAAACGCTTTCTAGCCGAGACGATGTAGAGAGTACGGGCATTGGCCTTAGCATCGTTAAAAAAATTGTGGAGCAGCAGGGAGGGACTATTTCAGTTCGCTCTACGGTGGGTAAGGGCAGCAGTTTTTCGTTCACTTGGCCTAAAGATGGCAGTCGGCCCGCTTAATATAGGTCTTAAACTTTGTCTTTTTTAGCTTTAGCGCCTTGTTTAGGCTCGGCATTTATCTGAGCTTAGTGCCTAGCTGGAGCTCGAGCTACGCTGTGGGCTGTTTGGTTGAGCGCCTGCTTGTTCCTACCGTTGCTCGCTGTTTTTTCGGGCAGATCGCCTAGCGGTAAGAAAATAGTGAAGGTCGCGCCTTGATCTTCGCCGGGGCTGCTAGCGGCTACTGCACCGCTGTGCATTTCTACCAGATGACGAACGATTGATAGGCCTAGCCCTAGCCCGCCAAATCGCCGGGTTGTGGCTGCATCCTCTTGCCTGAACCGATCGAATACGTAGGGTAAGAAGCTGCTATTGATGCCCTTACCGGTATCGGCGATAGAGATTTTTACCTGATCGTTGACTCGGTCTGTGCGGACAACAACTTTGCCTGATCGGGAGGTAAATTTAATGGCGTTTGAGAGTAAGTTCCAGATGATTTGCTGGAATCTGCCAGGATCTACTAAAACGCTGGTGGCCTGAGCGCTAAAGGCGGTTTCGATTGAGATGTCTTTGCTGAGCGCTTCTAGATCTAGCTTTTGAATGGTTGCTTGGATGGCTGAGGCTACGGGTACTTCGCAGATGTTGATAGAAAGTTCACCCCGTAAAATTCTAGAGACATCTAGTAAGTCGTTGACGAGCTGCGCCTGTATTTGAGCGTTGCGTTCGATAGACCTAAGCGCCTGCTCTCTTCTCTCGGGCGTGAGTTCGCCTTTTCTAAGCAGTTTGGCGCAGCCTAAAATGGGGTTAAGAGGCGATCGCAGTTCGTGCGATACCACGGCTAAAAATTCGTCTTTTAATCGGCTGGCGGCTTCGGCGGCTTCGCGGGCGGCCTGCTCTTCGGCGAGACGTTGGGATCTAGCGGCCTCTTCTTTTTTGCGATCGCTCACGTCTTGAAAGTAAATGGCCAATCCTTCAGATGAGGGATAGCCATGCACCTCAAACCACGCGTCAAAGCTAGGGCTATGATCCTCAAACACCACCGGCACGTTGTCTTTCATCGCCCGGTATAATTCCTTGTAGGCCAGCGTCCCGACCTTGCCTGGAAAAGCATTTTTCCAGACGGGCTGTCCAACTAGCGCCTCGCCATCCTGGTGCAGTAGCTGTGCGGCCTTTTTGTTGACGTAGGTATAGCACCAGTCTTTGTCTAAAGCAATAAAGGCATCGCTAATGCTTTCTAGTACGTTTCTAATTTGAAGCTGAGCTTTTTCCGTGCTTTGTTCTATTGTTCGCTCGATTTTGACTTCGCACTGATGGGCTTCTACCTGCATTTGATTTTGAATAGTTTCCACTCTCTTTTGAGCGGTTGTTTCAATTGCAGAGCTAAAGACGCCGCTTACCAAACCGGCCTCGTCGAATAGCGGACTATAAGACAGCGAGAAGACTCTTATGTCTCCATCGCAAGCAGAAGTTTTATGCTCGCGGTGAACGGTTTCGCCGGTTCTGAGAACGGCTCTGATGGCTGGTTCGATGCTGGTTTGGTGAGATGAGACTTGTGGTAGCGCACGCTCAGGTTGAAGAGAAACAATGCCCATATTGATGTGGTAGGCGTCGTTGCAAATGACTTCTAAGCCTGAATCGGCGCTGCCTTTTGGTGAGCCGTCCTTCGCTAGATCCTTCTCCAGGGAAGCTTCGCCAACGCACCACCATACTGCCATCGGTGAATTGGCATTAACGCAGATTCTGACGCTCGTTTGAAGGCTTAGCGGCCACTGCGATACTGGCCCGAAAGCAGTCTTGTGCCAATCTATTTGTTTGAGATGAGATCCCATCTCTCCGCTGCTAGAAAAGAGGTCCGCTACAGTTGCCGCACTGATATCAACCGTCATCGCCTACCTCCTTCATGCACAACTAGATTTAGCAAACAGCAAGATTTTGTCGTTTTACTTTACTAAATTTAGTTTTTTGTGGTAAGCATATACATCTGCCAAAAGGCGAACAGGTCAGCATTTGTTGACGTCTATTGGATTAGAGGCCCGCGAATACAGGCTGAATTAGCTGTAATTAGCAGGCGACTAGTCCTATGGGCGTAGGTTATTTGCCGTGCGGGTTATGCCTAGGATAGTTTTTTATAATCTGGCGTACTTGCTCGGCGTGATAGGAGCTACGCGTTAACGGCGAAGAGACTACCTGCAAAAAGCCCATCTCTTCGCCTGCGCTCCGCCAGCTGTCGAACTGCTGCGGGGTGACGAAGGTCTCTACGCCCAAGTGTTTTTGGCTGGGCTGTAGGTATTGACCGATAGTGACGATATCGCAGTCTACTGCTCGCAAGTCGGCGAGTACCTGACGAACTTCTGCGTCGGTTTCACCTAGGCCAGCCATGATGCCAGATTTGGTGTAAGTCCAGGGGGCGATCGCTCTAGCAGTTTTCAATAGATCTAGGCTGCGGGCGTAGTCTCCCTGCGGTCGGGTGCGCTTGTACAGGCGCGGTACTGTTTCGGTGTTGTGGTTGAGGACTTCGGGCTGACCTTCTAGTAAGAGCGTTTCTAGGGCGTCCCAGTTGCCGCACAGATCGGGAATGAGTACTTCAATGGTTGTGTTGGGTGAAACTTTGCGGGTTTCTTCTATGCAGCGGATAAACTGACTGATGCCGCCATCGGGTAGGTCGTCGCGATTGACCGAGGTAATGACTACGTGGTTAAGTTTCATCCGGCGCACTGCTTCTGCTAAGTGCAGCGGTTCTTGCGGGTCGAGCGATCGCGGGGTTTTATCAAAGTCGATGTCGCAGTAGGGGCAGGCGCGAGTGCAGGCAGGCCCCATAATAAGAAAGGTTGCGGTGCCTACGCTGAAGCATTCGCCGATATTGGGGCAAGAGGCTTCTTCGCAAACCGTTTTAAGATCGAGATCTTGCAAGATGCCTTTGATGTTGCCGACGCGCTCCCACTGGGGCGCTTTTACCCGTAACCAATCTGGCTTGACTACCACGCTAGAACTGCCTTCGTAAGGTTTTGATAAGGTGCAAAGAGTAATTCTAGCAAGGGATGCTTGTCCTGCCGGATGAATTATCTTGGGTGAGGTAAGGTTGTATCAAAGTGAGCCTGGAAAGATTGAGTTGAGCACTGAGTTGAGCATCGAATTAGACCATGCGTAGACAGCCTGCTTTTCTGCGCTGCGTGGTGATGCTTTGCTTTAGTTCGGCGATCGCACTGGCAGCTTTTGAGTGGCGCAGTCCTATTCCTGAATTGGTGATTACGCCGGAAGAGACGCCTACGCTGAATCTGGGGTCTGAAAAGACGGGCATCGGCCAGTTGGTAAAGCTGAGCTGGGCGCGAGAACAGCTGGCGGGCATCGATCCTTTTGCTAAGCCATCGGCTGAATTAGCAGCTAAGCCATCGCCGGTAGAGGCGGTGAGGCTGACGCTATCGCTGTCTGAGCGCGCTTTGGAAGTGCGATCGCCTGATGGGGCTACTACCGTTTACGAGGTTGCTGTAGGCCAAGACGACTGGCAAACCCCTACCGGTGAATTTAGCATCCTTAGCAAACTAGAAAACCCGGCCTGGCAACACCCGCTGACCAAAGAAGAAATCCCACCTGGGCCAGACAATCCGCTAGGCACCCGATGGCTGGGGTTTTGGACGGATGGTCAGGCGCAGATTGGATTTCATGGTACAAACCAAGAGGATTTGATTGGCGAGGCAGTTTCGCACGGCTGCGTTAGAATGCGCAATCGTGATATTCAGGCGCTTTATAGCCAGGTAGCGGTTGGAACATCGGTGATCGTTGTTCCCTGAACTATTGGCTTGAATTATTGGACACAAGAAAACGACCGCCAGAGATCTCTAGCAGTCGCTTTATTGTGTAGAGTTGTGCAAACGGGAGAAAGTGTTTGTGTTGGAGGCGCTCAGCGTTTTAGCAGTGGCCTATGCGGCTGGCTGCTGCTCGAAGTCGTGGGCGTAGTCTTTGAGCAACTTGTTAACTTGACCGAGTAAACCGCTGTCCTGCTGGCGCTGAATCTCTTTGCGCTCTGGGAAGAACTCAGGCTGGTTGAGGCTGCGGCCAACTGATTCAGTGACCTGTTGGCGAATGAGCTCGGATAGCTGGGCGCGAGCTTTGTCTCTTTGGTAGCTAGCGCCCTCCTCGGTGGTGGCATACAGGGGTGGCAAGCGGTTAAGCGCATAGGCAGCTACGTCGCCCAAGTCGAGGGTTTGGTCGCTTTTGGCTTCGACTTCGGCCACTTGAGAAATCGCTTCGGTTAAAACCAATTCTTCCATGACGTTGATAAACTGCTTGCGAGGGACGGCAACGACTTCGCCAGTGAGCAAGGAACCCATCAAACGGTCTAACGCCATATACTCTTCAATCGAAAGCTCGGAAGCCGTATCGCAAATACGCCCCACCTCAGCTTCCATTGCAGGGGTGAGGTAGCCGTCCTGCAACGCTTGTTCAACGATTTTTTCGATGCTGCTCATGTCTGCACAAGACTCCGTTTAGTAGTTCTGCTATAAAAGTTCAGAGGAAACCGGTTCAAAAGAACTTCGAGGCACCTTTTATGCCCAAAGGGTTCTAATTCAATGAATCTTCGTTTCAATGATTCCCGTTATGTTGGCGGGATTGAACAGTAAATTCTGTAAGTTAGCAGGTCTAGAAAGCGTCCTGAAATAGGCATCTTGACTCAGAAACAGTAAGGTTGGACGTAGGCGTTGGCAGCCTATTCGACGCCATCGTATCGCCACTGAACTGGATCAACCGCAATGCCATTTACGAAAAGTCCCCAGTGCAGGTTTGGCCCGGAGGCAAAGCCGGTAGACCCCATGTAGCCGATGAGCTGTCCTTTTTCGACTATGTCGCCTTCTTTAACGGCGAAGCCCGATAGGTGAATCATGACGCTGGTGACGCCCTGGCCGTGGTCGATGCCGAGGGTGTTGCCGTTGAGTACGAAGCCGTCTTCTACTCGACCAACGACGATAATTTTACCGGCGGCGGGTGCGTAGATAGGAGAGCCGTTGCCCGCTGCGTAGTCTACGCCTCGGTGGTAGTAGTCTTCGGCAAAGACGCCGTTGTAATAGCGCTGTAGGCCGTAAGTGGAGCTAACGTAGCCGGTGCTAGGGCGACCCATTGGCCCATTCCAGTAGCGCTGAGGGGTACGTAATGCTCGTAGTTCGTCTAGCCGGTCGAATTCGTAGTCTGTTCCTTCTAGGCCGGCGCTGGCTCCTGAAAGGGTGATGTATTGGGTAGGAAAGCTGCGAGCGCCGATGTTGACCGTTACGTTTTCGGTGCCTTCGCTGCCGTTGATTTGTATGGCTAGGTTTCCGGCTTTGGTGTTGGGGCTGGTGGGGACGAGGGCGCGGTAGCGATTGCCGGAGAGCATAAAGCTAGGATAGGTTTCGCCGCCAACGGTGACGGTGGGCGCTGCGCTGCCAGTTTCTGCGCGAATAACGACTGAGAGGGTGTCGCCGCGAACGGGGCTAGCGGGGAGTATTTGAACCTGGTAGGCTTGGGCTGGAATTGCGATCGCACTCCAGACAACAGCGGCTGAAAGGGTGGCTATAAACAGTAGCCACCGCTGTCTAGCCGATTTAATAGATAGCCGTTTGAGAATAGAGATAGCGGCGCTTTGGAGTGTTTTGAGACTTGAGAAGACCATAGTAACGATGGGTTAGGTCGGAACAGAAACGATCAAACCACTGCGCCATTTTCTCCTTCCAAACTATCTATATCCAACCTATTTATATAAGTTTGATTTTATACAGCTTATAGCAGGAAGGCGTGACGCCTTTAGCAGCGATTTGATCAGCAATGACCATACCACTCTTACTGTCAGTCAATGGCTTTGCCTAGGACAGCTATTTGATAGTTGCAAGGTGTCACTTAGCGCGATCTATCTTAGGCAAAGGCTTTGTGGAGCTTACTGGTTACCTTCTTACTCAGCCCCAGTGGCTTCGAGCATTTCAACTCGCTATGAGCATTTCTCTTGATGTTCTGTAGATGTTTCTTAAGGCGGATTCGCGGGGGTGGCGACTTCGCTAAAAAGGCGAAATCCCCCTTACGGTTTTTGGTATGCCTCCTCTTACTTTCAACAGAATGGTCCGCCGCAGCGCTATCTCTAGTATTAATGCCTATCAGCGCTATCTTTCTCCGCGTAAAGGGTTTGCCTGTCCTCATAGAGTGCTGCATCAGAGTGAGTCTTGTTCTGAATATGTAAAACAGACTTTGAGCCGTCAGGGTCTGTTTGCGGCTATTCAGGCTGCGCCTGAGCGTTTTCAAGCTTGTGGCTCGGCGGCGACTGCTCTGCGAATGAATGGGACTAGGCAGCAAGGGGGATGTATTGTGATTCCCTGCTGTATTCCGATTTAACGGTTGCTAAAATTGTTGGATCTCTGCTCACTTTTTAACGTGTCTCTTTAATGTGTATCTAAGGAGCGATTAAGCGATCGCCTGTGGAAAAAGATGCTGCTGATATCTCTCACCTAGCTATGGGCACAGATGCAACTTTGTAGAGAGGAACAAACAAGCGTAAGTTGTAAGAATTAGCGCAGACTTATCAGACTTATCAAAGGATTCTCTCCTTGTGCATTCTTCTAAAACGGTGCCTGTCGATCTCTCTGTTGTTTTTTCAAGTTCTGTCCAAGTTCCGCCCGTAGGCTTGCTGCCGTTTCAGGAGCAGTCTGCTCAAGCACAGCTATCTTTGGACTCGTCGCGCTTAAGAGACAGTCGTTTATCACCACTAACTTCGACTTTGCCCTTATTAAGCTGCCGCGTTAGCGTTATCATCCCAGTTCGTAACGAGGCGGATAGTCTGCCAGCGGTGATTGAAGCATTAGCGTATCAGGTAGATGGGCAAGGTAGGGCGATTGATCTCGATCTGTATGAGGTTTTGGTGCTGGCTAATAACTGTACGGACAGTACGGTAGAGACGGTTAAGCGGTTGTGCGATCGCTACCCCCAGCTGCGGCTTCAGGTGATAGAGGTTTCTATTGCAAAAGAGATAGCGCATGTGGGAAAGGCTCGCCAAATGGTGATGGATGAAGCCTACCGAAGATTTTGTTTGATTGGGTTAGAAGGTCGCATTATTGCTTCTACAGATGGTGACACAGAAGTTGCACCTAACTGGATTAGCGCTTTGATAGAAGAGTTTGATAAGGGCATAGATGCTTTAGGCGGTCGGATTATTACTCGCCGAGCAGATACTCCAGGTATCAGTGCAAATATCTCTTTGTATTATCTGCGTCGTCTGGCTCATGCCTATTTTGCTGCTCAAATAGAGTGCTGCCTAGATCCGCAGCCTCATGACTGTTGGCCTAGACATTTTCAGTACTGTGGGGCAAACATGGCCGTATCCGCAGAGATGTATGGCCAAGTAGGCGGAATGCCTCTGGTTCGGCACGAAGAAGACGTGGCGCTTTACCGCCGGTTGCAAGGGGCGGATGCGAAGATTCGCCATAGCCCAGCTGTGCGTGTTCTAACTAGCGCTAGGCAGGTGGGTAGAGCTACGGGAGGTCTTTCGGAGCTGCTCGAAACCCTTTCTCACGCTAGCTTGGAGCGTCAGCAGGTTTTTGTAGAGCTGCCTGAAGTTACCGAAGCGCGAATTGTTGTTCGAAGATATCTCAGGCAGATGCGAGCGGTGATTAAGGAAGAACAGTTTTTTAATGTTAAACAGTATGCTCGAACAGCTGATTTATTAGCGGCGGGTTTGGGGTTGTCTGCGGCTAGGCTGCGGCAGGCTGTTGAGAGTGCGCCTACGTTTGGAGCGCTAATTAGCACGCTTTCTAGCTATCAGATGGTGCCAGTGCAGCTGGCCACGACGGAGATTAGCGTTGCTAATATGCACTTACGCCAGCGGTTGAGAAGTGTTCGCCAATCGTATGAGGATTTAACGAGCCAGAATCAGTTAGGGAGTCCGCACGTTTTATTAGAGGCGCTCCAGCAAGTCCAAGCGATACCGCTCCTCGCGCCTGCTTACCAGTGATTGATAGGTTGTGCCTACTGATTGCAAGAAAGCATCGTGAACTTCATCTCCTGTGAGCGGGTAGCTTGCTACGTAGGGCGTCCAATGGACTAACAGCAGATGTCCACCGGGTTCTAGGTGGTCGGCAATTTTCTGTTGAGCCGTCTGCAAGTCTTTTTTGCTCCAGTAGTAGCCTACTTCTGAAACCAGGGTGAGATCGAAGGTGCGATTCGGGTATTGATGAGGAACTTGCATGACCTCGAATTTTACGTGGGAGAGGGCTTGGCAGCGCTCTTTTGCTCTTGCCTGCGCCTGTTCTGATACGTCTATGGACAATAAGGATTGGCAGCGAGCGGCTAGCTTTTGTGTGAGAACGCCGATAGAGCCACCAATTTCAAAGCCTGCTCGATAGGTTTCTTTAGGGAGTGCGGCAATGGTTGCTGCGTATTTTTTGGCTTCGTATTCGCTGGTTTCAAAATTCCAGGGGTCGATGTTGGCGGCGTACATCTTTTCGAAGTAGTCGGGTGGGAGAGAGGCGGCGTCTGCGTTTTGAGGGGCTGAGGGCATTAGAGGGACTCTAGATAGGTTTCGTAGGGGGAGATGAGATTGTTGAGCATTGCGGCGGTGAGCCGAAAGCCGTTGGGATCGTCGTTGATGAGATTTGTTGTTTGAGATCGGTGAGCCATAACGGCTTGTCTTTTGATATTTTCGACCTGGCTGATGTCTAGTCGCCAGCCGGTTTCGCCGGTGGGTAAAGCGGATAGTCCTGCGGCGCGATCGCCCCAAATTGAATACATGAGCTGGCGAGGTGGCTGCGGCCAGGATTGCAAACAGTGGTGCACAATTTGCCAGGTTGCCTGGTGGTCGCAGTGCTGGTCGAACTGCCAGGGGATAAGAATGAGATCGGGTGAGATGGATTGAAGGGCGCGATCGCACTGCTGCACGGCGCTGGCAAAGTTGTCTGCTCCCAGTTGAGGCACTGCTGTGTCGGGCCATCTAAAAAAGGTGGTGCTATTGGCGGCAACGCCTAGTATTTCTAGGGCTGATAGAGCCTCGGATTCTCTGATTTTTCTGAGCTTTTTAGCTGGGAAGCGGATGGAACTGGGATGAGACTGGGTGCCGTCGCTCATGATGAGCACTTGAACTGGGACATTGTGCTGGCGGAAAAGGGCGATCGCACCGCCGCAGCCTAGTGTTTCATCGTCGGGATGTGGAGCAACTACAACAACTTGATGGTAAGAGAGCAGATCTTCTATTGTTTTTACCGGGAGGGAGGCGATTTCTATAGCCACAGCTCTCTAGCGGGTTCTGACTGCGCTAAAACGTATTCGCCGACGCCAGTTAAGGACGCGTCGAAGGCGGGCTGCCTGAGATATAGGGTTAGATCTCGGATGATGCGCTCCATGGGATGGGGGGGTAATAGTCCTTGGGTGCCAATGCAGCGCTCGGATAGCTGCATCATGTCCATACAAATTTGCTCGATGGCGGTTCTGACCATGTTGCAGTAGCTGACTAGCTGGGCGCTGTCTGGGCGATCGCGATCGGGCATGTCGCCAAAGACGACGGCGTACTTTTCTATTTGCTCGGCGCTGCCCTGTAGCCACAGGTTGCCTTGTTCGAGTGCGATCGCCATTTTGCCTAATCGCGCCTGCTGGTGTGGATGATCTGTTCGTCCTAAATCTTGTAGATACTGACGCGTTGCGTCGAATAGGGCTTCGGCTCCGCCTAGCTGAACAGCTGCAAACCTAACTACGCCGCCGCTTAGCCAGGGCTGACGAAAGTAATCTCCGGGCTGACCGATTAGCTCGTTGGGGCCAACTTCTACGCCGGTAAAGTCAACTTTGTAGCTGGCCGAGGCGCGCATTCCCGGCGGCTGCCACCAGTCAGGATTTACCTTTACCTCTACTTTTTCTATGGGCACGATGCACATTTGCCAACTGCCATCTGGCAGCGCACCGTTCACAAAAGGCCGTTCTACATGCCCGCAGCCCGAGCAGAATGTTTTACTCCCTTCAATTCTGTAGCGACCGCCTCCTATTGGCTGTAGCTTTACGCCGTCTGCCGACTCTGCATTCCAAATGCCAAAGGATTTGCCCTGTTTGGCATCTTTGGCAAAGGCTCGAATTTGTTCGGGTGTGCCGAAGGTTTGCACTAGCTGAAGCCCATTTATATGCCCTTCGAACACTCTGCCGAGCGATAGGTTGCCGCGACCGACTTGCTTTAACACCTGTAGGAGTAGGCCCATCTGACCAGACTGAAATCCTAGTCCGCAGCCGCCTAGGTCGGGGTGAAGCGTTGCGCTTAATAGCCCAGCCTCTGCTAACTTGCCAAATGCTTTGCTGGGAAAGCCGCCGATGCGATCTACAGAAGCTGCGTCTTCGGCGGCTTCGTTGGCAATTTGATTGATAATTTCTAGTAGAGAAACTGATAAGTCGGCGAATTCGACCGGTGGCTGTGGCGGGAAGTCGGCAGATTTGTTTTCAGGGCGATTTCTGGGGCGAATAGATGCAACAGTCATAGAATTATCCGCAGGGCGATTGGACAGGGCTGGCGCGTGAATTGAGCAATGAAGGGATATTAGCTGCTAGAGACTTTTGGCAAAATGGGCTTGCCTAGCTTTATGTAAGTATCTATGTAATTAACAGAGATGATAAAAGCCTATGCTCTGTCGAAGTACAGAGATGCGGTTGAGGTGTAGGCGTGTTTTTGAAGGAAGTAACCCTGACGGATGATGGAAGTGGGTTATTCGTCTCGTAGTCTGTTGGTACGTGTTGGCGGCTATAGATTGGCGGCTATAGATCTGCGGCGATGGAAGCATGGTTTTAGCAGGAGACTTCGAATAAAAGCTGCCGCTAATAAAACTACAGCGAAAAATTTACGGTAAAAAAAGACTGCGAATGTTAGCTAATTTAGAATTTGGCCAGGATGCTGGCGATTTACCTGATAGAGCGGTTGTTGCTAACGATAAGCCTGTCTTAGACGACGGGGCCTATGTACTCGTTGTGCTGAATCGGGCTTTGCGAGGAGAGGATAATGCGGTGCTGGATGCTGCGCTCTATGGTGCGAAGGCGCTGGGTCTTTCGGTTGTGGTGTATAGCGAACTAGATGAGCAGGTGGCTTGGGCGTCTGATCGGCTGTTCTATTTTGCTTTGGGTGCGTTTAGGGACTGTGCGATCGCGCTTCAAAAGAAAAATATCCCTTGTATCCAGACCATCAAAAAAGGAGATACCGATCTCTTGTCGTCTATAGTCTCGAGGGCGGCAGTTGTTTACACAGACGAAGACTATACGCATTGGGATAGGGCTAGGCTCGACGGACTTTTGGATATGGCTAGCCAAGCGGTGTTTTTTGTAGATGCTTCTAGGCTGGTGCCGACGAAGGTGCTGCCGCAGGGGTTGAAAACGACGCCTGCTTTTAGAAAGGCGCATGGGGTGTTGCGCGATCGCTACGCAGACTTGCGGAAAGCAACGCCAGTAGTTGAAGCGAAAGCGATAGTGCTAGACCTGCCGAGCGATCACAACTTTGCAGACTACCGCGATGCCGATCTAAAAGAGCTGATTGCCAACTGCGATATCAATCACGACATCAAAATCTCAGCGGAACATCCGCCGACACAGGCTGAGATAGAAACGCGCTTGAAGACGCTAAAGGAGAAGATTCTAGCTAAATACAAATGGATTAGAAACAACGCCGCGCTAGAGTATTCGACTTCTCAACTATCGCCCTATCTGCACTTTGGCATGATTAGCCCGCATCAGGTTTTAGCGGCGATTGAGTCGTCGGAGGTGCCCAAAACCTACACCTGGAAGTTTCGAGACGAGTTTTTGACCTGGCGGGAGTGGTCTCACTATCAGGCTTACTATGTGCCGAATTTGCACGATTACGAAGCTTTACCTGAAAAGGTAAAAGAGACTTTGGCAGACCATGCGGACGATCCTCGGCCGGAGCTTGTCTCGGATGAGGATATTTTGCAGGGGCGGACGGCGGATGCTACCTGGAACGCGGCGCAAAGAGAGTGGATGAGTACGGGCTGGCTGCATAACAACTTGCGGATGTATTGGGCGAAGCAGCTACTGCGCTTTACCAAAACGCCAAAAGCCGCTTGGGAGATGGCCTGCTACATCAACGACTATGTTTCGTTAGATGGTAGAGACCCGGCTACTTATGCTTCAATGCAGTGGGCCTTTGGCAATGCGAAGAAGGGGTATAGCGAGAAGGCGATCTACGGCTGGGTTGCGCCTAAGTCTGACCGGGCGATTCTAAAGCGGGATGGCATGGCGGAATGGATAGCGCAGCGTAAGTAATTTGGGTTGAGATGAGCTATGTAAGCTTATTGACTGAGACGATCCCTTCTAGAAGGGTGGCGCGGAGCGACGGGATGGGTTTCGTTGTGTGGCGCGATGGGCCGACCCACCCCGCCCTTCGGGCACCCCTCTAGAGGGGATTTACTTTTGGCTGTGGGGTTGAAAGTATTGGAAGGGTGGGAGTTTGAGCTGATCGCTTATCTCAATCTACAGTCGCTTTGGCTACTCGCGAAGCTGTAAATACTTCTCGCGAAGCGACTAATCTTTCTCTCAAAGTCGCTTTGGCTGCTCTAGAAGCTGCGAATGCAGTTGGAAAAGTTGCTGTGACTGCTCCGAAAGCTGCAAATGCTAGTGCGAAAGTTGTTTTGAGTGCTCGAAGAACGGCTAGTGCTGCTCTAGAAGTTGATTTGTCTGCTCTAGAAGTCGTTGCGGGAGTTCGCGAAGCTAGTTTGTTTGCTCGCGAAGCGGCTAACGTTTCTTTAAATACTCATGAGAGGTGAGCTGTCCTTGTATTGAGAGTGCTGGTTTACTTATCGGGTGTGGGCTGCGCTATGCTGTGCGCAACAATGATGGCGGAATGTGGTGAACCGAGACGAGTTGCTTAGGCTGATTGATGAGGCGGCTGCGGATGAGCGGACAACGCTGGATTTGTCGGGAATGGGGTTGGATGAGCTGCCGCCGGAGATTGGTAAGCTGACGAATTTGAAGACGTTGGTGTTAGGCCGGTGGGATAAGAAAGACATGCGAAATTCTTGGCAATAGTTTGAAGATGTTGCCAGAAGAGCTAGGGCAGTTGACTGAGTTGCGATCGCTCCTCCTCCCTTACAACCAGTTTTCAGAATTACCAGAAGTGGTTGTGAAGCTGGATAAGCTGCGATCGCTCGACCTTAGGGGCAATCAGCTCACGACGCTGCCGGAAGTCGTGGGCCAGCTCATCAACTTGCGATCGCTCGACCTTTGGGACAATCAGCTCACGACGCTGCCGGAAGTCGTGGGCCAGCTCATCAACTTGCGATCGCTCGACCTTGGTGGCAATCAGCTGACGACGCTGCCGGAAGTGGTGGGCCAGCTCATCAACTTGCGATCGCTCGACCTTTGGAGCAATCAGCTGACGACGCTGCCGGAAGTGGTGGGCCAGCTCATCAACTTGCGATCGCTCAACCTTAGTGGCAATCAGCTGACGACGCTGCCGGAAGTGGTGGGCCAGCTCATCAACTTGCGATCGCTCAACCTTAGGGGCAATCAGCTGACGACGCTGCCGGAAGTGGTGGGCCAGCTCATCAACTTGCGATCGCTCAACCTTGGTGGACAATCAGCTGACGACGCTGCCGGAAGTGGTGGGCCAGCTCATCAACTTGCGATCGCTCAACCTTGGGGACAATCAGCTGACGACGCTGCCGGAAGTCGTGGGCCAGCTCATCAACTTGCGATCGCTCAACCTTAGGAACAATCAGCTCACGACGCTGCCGGAAGTCGTGGGCCAGCTAATCAACTTGCAATCGCTCAACCTTGGTAACAATCAGCTCACGACGCTGCCGGAAGTCGTGGGCCAGCTAATCAACTTGCAAACGCTCGACCTTGGGGGCAATCAGCTCACGACGCTGCCGGAAGTCGTGGGCCAGCTCATCAACTTGCGATCGCTCGACCTTAGTCGCAATCTGATAAGTACCTTCCCTGACATCGTTAGAGAATTAGGCAAGCTAACATCTTTGATTCTTTGGGGCAACAAGATCTCCCAGTTGCCAGATTGGATTAAACAACTTACGACCTTACAAAGGCTAGACCTCCGAGCCAATCGGTTACCGATTCCACCTGAAGTCCTCGGCGGAAAAGACCAGTATTCTGAGGAGCCTGCTAGTGCTGCTGAAGTCATTGACTACTATTTTCAAGAAAAAGCCGACGAACCGCTTTACGAAGCCAAACTCATCATCGTCGGCGAAGGCAAGGCGGGCAAAACAACCCTCGCCCAAAAGCTCATAGACGCCAACTACGAACTCCAACCAGACGAAAAATCCACCGAAGGCATCGACATCCTCCCCTACGAGTTCGACCATCTTGACGGCCATCGCTGCAAAGTAAAAATCTGGGACTTCGGCGGCCAAGAAATCTACCACGCGACCCACCAGTTCTTCCTCTCCGAACGCGCCGTCTACGTCCTCGTTACCGACTCCCGCCAGGGCAACACCGACTTCTACTTTTGGCTAAACGCCATTCGGCTCCACGGCGCCCAAAGCCCCGTCCTGCTGATCAAAAACGAACAGCAAGACCGCCCCTGCACCGTCCCAGACAGGCAGCTACGCGGCGAGTTTCAAAACCTCAAAGAAAGCCTCGAAACCAATCTCTCCACCAACCGCAACCTAGATCGCATCAAATCCACCGTCGAACAATACATCAGTAACCTGCCGCACGTAGGCGACGCCCTGCCTAAAACTTGGGCGCAGGTGCGTAGCGTTTTAGAGAATCAGGCGCTGAGTGGCCGCGATCGCTACATCTCCATCCAAGACTATCGCCAAATCTGCTGCGCCCAAGGCATCCCCGACCGCAACGAACAAGATCGCCTCAGCCACTTTCTACACCAGCTCGGCGTATTCCTCCACTTCCACAAAATTCCGCTGCTCGCCAAAACCATCTTCCTGCAACCCGTCTGGAGCACCGACGCCGTATACAAAGTGCTAGACACACCCAAAGTACGAAAAGACTGCGGACGCTTCAGCCACAAAGATCTACAAGACATTTGGAGCGATCATCAGTACGCCGACCTGCGCAACGAACTGCTCGCCCTCATGCAAGAATTCGAAGTCTGCTACGAAATCATCGGACGCCCACAGCACTACATCGCTCCCCACCTGCTAGAAGCCAACCTCCCGTCAGAGTACGAATACCATCAGGATTGGGACAATCAAAACAACCTGATTCTCTCCTACTCCTATCCCTTCAAGCCCAAAAACCTCTTCCCCCGCTTCATCGTGGCCCTGCACCGCTACATCGAAAAACAAAAGCTCGTCTGGAAAAACGGCGTCGTTCTCTCCATCGACAGCGCCCGCGCCGAAGTTATTGAAGACACCCACTACAAAGATGCCAACATTCACATCCGCATCTCCGGCACCGACAAAAAGCGCCTGCTCTCCATCATCGGCCACGAACTCGAAAAGATTCACGGCTCCTTCAACGATCTCGCCTACGACACCCTCGTTCCCTGCAACTGCCCAGAATGCAAGCCCAGTCAAACCCCCTACCAGTTCGCCTATTCCGTCCTACAAAAGTCTCTTTCCAAGCAAAACTTCGAGATGCAGTGCCAGCAAAGCTTCAAGATGGTCAACGTTCGCCGCCTGATCGATGACGTGATAGAACCCTCTGTCAATCGCGACTCCTCAACGGTTTCGCCCCATGGCGAGGCCCAGTCAGGCAAGAACAATGCTAGCCCTTTTGCTAATCAAGTTGCGATCGCCGTCAACTTCCCACCCCAGCAATACCAAGAGAACACAACCGACATGTCCACAACCATTCATCAACACGGCCAAGGAGACAACATCGCCGGGGACAAAGTTACAGGCGATAAAGTTAGCAGGAGATAAAGTAGCAGGCGATAAAATCGGCACTCAGCTCAGTTCGCCACCCACCCCACCCGTCCCCAAGCCCAACTCAGCCACTCGCATTTTTCTCTCCTACGCCCTCAAAGACGGCACCGAAGCCGCCGCCCGACTTCGCTCCGACCTGATGTCTGCCGGATTCTCGGTATGGCAAGACATTGAAGATATGCAGGGCGGCACAGCGTGGAAAGCGCAGCTAAGACAAGCCCTGCGCGAAGTGGACGCTGTGGTGGTACTGCTCACGCCCGAAGCCGTCGCCTCCAAGTACGTAGAATGGGAAATAGAAATGGCCCAAATGGTAGAGAAGACTATCTTTCCGGTGCTGGTGCTAGACTGCGAAATTCCAGAAGAGCTACGGCCCCTACACTATCGCAATCTCAGCATCGAAGAAAACTACAGCAGCGAACTACTCTCTATCATCAAAGACTTAAATAATTTGAGCTGAGCGATACGACAAAAATATGTCTTACGTAAGAAAGGGTTTTAGTTTTTGGGCCATTTCAGCGCTAGCCTCATCATCGGTGACTAGCTCCACCTGATCTGCGCTAGCGGCTCCTAATCCTAAGTCGGCGGCTCGGCGAATTTGAGCTTGGCTCCAGATAGATCCTGCTGAGACTTCTGGGGTGGTGCCCAACATTCGCAGAATGGCAATACCGACGGCATCAATGGCGATGCGGTCAGTGCTGGCGAGCATGACGTTGGCGTTGACGCGATCGCCCTGCTCTGGCCCGCCGTTTACAAACGCCTCAACCCCATCAATCACAATTAGCGCCGGACGATACGCCTGGTTTACTTCGGCAATCATCAGCCGCTGACTCGCAGAGCTGTGGAGTTCTCGCATGTAGTCGTGCGCGTCGCCGGGCACCTTGCGGGCGACCATGCCAACTGCATTTTTGAGTGAGAGGGTGAAGTGACCCCCGAAGCGATGGGTTTTGAGACAGCAGGCGTTGATGATGGCATCGGCGTTGAGGACGGGGCGGGCGATCGCAAATCCTCTAGACCAGTTTGTGCCGTCGCTGGGAAAGTACTGCCAGTCGTCTTTGTTTAGCTCGTCGAATACGATGGGTGTAAAGCCGTATTGCTCTGCTAAAAAGAAGACTTTTTGCTGCTCCATGGCGGTGCGGGTGGTGGCCATACCGGAGCGATCGCCCACTGAAATTTGGCTGGCTCCATCGGCTTGAACGGCTTGAACCAAAGTCTCTAATACGACTGGGTCGGTGGAGGCGGGGGCCAAGTCTCCGGTGTTGTAGTTGGGTTTGATGAAGACTTTTTTACCGCTGAAGCTGGGTGGGTTTAGAAGGGCGATCGCTCTGCGTACACCCTCTGCTCGATCGGCGGTGTTCACTAGGACAACGCGATGAGGGCTTAGCCCTGCCGCTGCGATTGGCGTCGATTCTGCGAAAGCGGCGGGTGTTTGAGGAGATGTTGATGAGGCGCTGAACGTCTGCCTACCCAAAGAATGCAGGATAGGCGTTAGTACGGCTGCGCCGCTAACAAGGCTGACTCTTTTGATTAGCTTGCGACGAGAAGCCATCCAGTTCGAGAGATTAGGCATGATAGAGGTTGCTATAGGCTAGTCGTCAATGCTGCTATTGTAGCGATTCTATCTTGCAGCAACCGGCCTAATTCCATGCCCAATTTAGCTAGTTTAGCCGCTGGATTTGACGTAGGCGATCGCGCCTCGCATCAAAATTGCGTTCTGCTCGCCTGCTTTGATACAAATTGAGTTTACGTCTTGCCAGATTAACGCGCCGACTAGCTCGTCGCCGGTGGTGAGCTTTACTTCAACCGCTTGCTGATCGCGGATAAAGGTTTGGATTTGGCGGATGCTAGGGAGACCGGTGTCGAACGTGCTGGTAGCCATAAGAGTTCTTTTAGAATGGGCGCGATGGTTAGGAGACCGTTTGTTTGCTTAGATTGCCCGTGAAGCGTGGGTGAATGCGTTGGGTATTTACTGAATCGATGGCGGTTAGCGAACAGGTCTATCAATCCTAAAAGGTGAGAGGTCTTCGAGAGCGGTAGAATGCTGAGGATCGTAATTGATTGTTTTCTAGACTCTCTTTGGGCGCTATGACGATTCCTTTTAGTAAGTATCACGGGCTGGGTAACGATTTTGTTTTGGTGGATAACCGGGACAGCGCTGAGCCAAAGATGAGTCCGGAAGAGGCGGTGGCGGTGTGCGATCGCAATTTTGGTATCGGCGCGGATGGCGTTATCTTTGTGCTGCCTGCTACGGGCGAGACGGATTACACGATGCGAATTTACAACTCTGACGGTTCGGAGCCGGAGATGTGTGGGAATGGAATTCGCTGTATGGCTAAGTTTGTTGCGGACTTAGAAGCTCAAGACGGGAAGCAGCCTGAGCTGCCTCATACTTATCAGATTCATACGCTAGCGGGTACGATTCGGCCTGAGCTGAAAGAAGGTGGATCGATCACGGTGGATATGGGCGAGCCGGGGCTACTAGCTAAAGAGATTCCGACGACGCTGATTGCCGATGATGAGAAGGTGGTGGACGAAACCTTGAGCGTGGGCGGAAAAGACTATCAGGTGAGCTGTGTGAGTATGGGCAATCCGCACTGCATTACGTTTGTCGATGATGTGGAGGCGGTGCCGCTAGCGGAGATAGGGCCACTGTTTGAGCATCATGAGGTGTTTCCGGCGCGGATTAATACTGAGTTTGTGGAAGTGGTGCGGCCTGACTATTTGAAGATGAAGGTGTGGGAGCGGGGCGCGGGGCCGACGCTGGCCTGCGGGACGGGGACTTGTGCGCTGGTGGTGGCGGCGGTGCTCAATAAAAAGTGCGATCGCCAGGTGGAAGTGGAGCTGCCGGGCGGCAATTTGCAGATTGAGTGGGCGCAAAATAATCGGGTTTATATGACGGGGCCTGCGACTTTGGTGTTTGCAGGTGGTGTGCTAGTTGAGTCTGCTGGACGGAATTAACCGATGGCTCTCATTGTTCTAACGAATGACGATGGAATTGATGCGCCTGGGATTCGGGCGCTGCAGGCGGCGGTGCCCAAACAGGATAAATGCGCGATTGTTGCGCCTGATACGCATCTTTCGGGCTGTAGCCATCAGCTTAATCGGGGTGGGGTGATTGCGATCGCGCAGCAAGCTGAAGATGAATATGCGATTGGGGGAACGCCGGCTGACTGTAGCCGCGTGGCGATTAGCCACTTGTATCCGGCGGTAGATTGGATTCTTTCGGGGATTAACGCGGGCGGAAATATGGGGGCAGATACCTATGTTTCGGGGACGGTGGCGGCGGTGCGGGAGGCGACTTTGCTCAGAAAAAGTGCGATCGCTATTTCTCAATATCGCTATCGCGTGCATGAGTACGACTGGGACCGGGCGACTAGGCTAACGGCCAAGGTGCTCGCTCAGCTCATGGCAGAGCCGCCGAAGCCCGGACAGTTCTGGAATGTGAATTTACCGGCTGCGCCTGTGGATGGATCGGCTGATGATCCAGAGATTGTGTTTTGTCGGCGATGTACTCAGCCGCTGCCGACAGAATTTGAGGTGGATGAGAAGGGGTTTCGCTACGTGGGTGCTTACGAGAACCGCCCGAGAGATAGCGGCGCGGATGTGGACGTGTGCTTGAGGGGAAGTATCAGCGCCGTTAAGATTCAGATGTGGTGATTTCTATCGGTAGCTGACTTTAACGGTTGGCCGGCTTTAACAGTTGGCTAACTTTGACGATTGGCTACGTAGATATACATACGAAAGATTTACAAGCGTAGGGTGGAGCGGCTTGAGCGGCAGGTGATAATACGGGTTGTCCGTGAGAACCACAGGCTAGCGTGGCACTCCGTAGTAAGATATCAGCGCATTGCCGATCGACCTTGGACTCAACGTTTATATGATCCAGCTCAACACCGGATTTACGTTATTTCTCAGCCTGCTGGTAGAAGCCGTTCCCTTCTTATTGATTGGGGTGGCGTTTTCTAGCGTGCTGATGTTTTTCGTAGATGAACGCAAGCTAATTGGCGCGCTGCCTAAAAATGCTTTTTTGGGGGCGTTGACCGGCGGACTGCTTGGAATTTTCTTTCCGGTTTGCGAATGTGGGAATGTCCCGGTGGCCCGACGGCTACTGGTTCAGGGCGCACCTACAGCGGTTTCGGTGGGTTTTTTGCTGGCGGCCCCGACGATTAATCCCGTGGTGTTTTGGGCGACCTGGGTGGCTTTTCGAGGTCAGCCAGAAGTTGTGTTTATGCGAGTGGGCTGCACCTTGATTATTGCAACTACTGTGGGCTGGGTGTTTAGTCAGCAAAAAGACTTGGGGCCTTTTTTGCAGGAGACGGTGGCTCGCAGCCGGTTTAGAGAGCAGCCGGTGGTTTCGGAACAGCCAAGTTTGCTACAGGGCGGTACCTTTTTGCAGGCGGCGGGCGGGGGCACTTTGCGGCTAGATACGCCTGTGGCTCAGCGGTTGGTGGCTAACCCCGCGCTGGATCAGTCTACGGCTAGCAAGCTTTCGCTGGTGTTAGACAATATGGTGCGCGAGCTAAGAGAGCTTGGGGCAGTGCTGATATTGGGGAGTGCGATCGCGGCTACTGTGCAGGTGGCTGTTCCGAGAGAAACCATTTTAGGACTGGGGCAAGGACTGATTTCTTCTATCCTGGCAATGATGATTTTGGCCGCTGTGGTTTCTATTTGCTCTACGGTTGATTCCTTTTTTGCGCTATCCTTTGCATCGACGTTTACAACGGGATCGCTGCTGGCCTTTTTGATTTTTGGGCCGATGATCGACCTGAAGAATATTGGACTGCTGCTTACGGTATTTCGAGCGCGGGCGGTGTTCTATTTGTTTGCGCTAGCCGGACTGATGAGCTTTGGGTTTGCGCTGTTTATTAATCTGTACGTTGGTTAAGCGCAACCGTCTGTTGTTTATTACTTGCTGTTTACTACTTACTGCTTCCTATGGTGCGATCGCCCCGTTCAAAGCCCAAGCCGAAGAAAAAACCGCTGCGCTTACCCTGGCGAGATATTTTGGATGTGCTGGCGCTGAGCACCTGGAGCGCAATGCTGATTCGCTATTGGCTAGGCGGTAAGCTGCTGCTGTTGCTGCATCCTGATTATGCCTGGCTCTCTAACGTGGCGGCGATTGTTTTGCTGCTGCTGGCCGGTTCTCAGGTGGTCAAGTTACTGAGCGTTAGACGCAGAGGTGGCGGTGACGCGGGCGCAGATTTGGGCCATGTCACGATGCTGCCGCCTAGCATTAGCAGCGCTTTGCTGCTTTCGGTGGCGGTGTTTGGGCTAATTTATACGCCTCGAGCCTTTGCGAGTGAAACGGCGACGGCTCGAGGCATTTCGGATAGTTTGACTTTGACGCGATCGCAGCCGCAAAGATTTGTGCGAGCGGCCAATCCGGTAGAGCGTAGCGTGATTGATTGGATTCGGCTGGTGAACGTTTATCCGGAGCCGGACGCCTATGCGGGCGAGCCGGTGGCGGTGAAGGGCTTTGTGATGCACCCTGAAGAATGGCCGGATGACTATATTATGGTGTCGCGATTTGTGCTGACTTGCTGTGCGGCAGATGCCTATCCGGTAGGGCTACCGGTAAAGCTAAAAACTAATCAATCGCGCAGTGACTATCCGGTGGATAGCTGGCTAGACGTGACGGGTGAGATGGCAACAGAAGACTTGGATGGACGCAGGCAAATTGCTATTGCGGCTTCTGATTTGACGGCGATTGCGGAGCCGGAGAATCCTTATCAGTACTGAGTTCTCGATTATTTTTTATTTAACTCGCTGTTTTTATGGCTCGTCGAAAGCGTCTTAATTTAGGTTCAGGTAGATCTAGCAATCCTGTTGTTCGCACCGTTATTCGCACCGCTGTCCAAAACATGCAGCCGCTAGATAGAGCTGCCTCCACGGTGATAGGGCTGCTGTTCGCTGGGATTGTATTAATGCTGCTGCTCGGATCTCAGGCGCTGCCTCAAGTGCGAACGTTTTCCTGGCAAGACAAAGCGGTTAGCGCTGAGGACATTGCCTTTTTGGTAGAGTTTACGCAGCCGGTGGATCCGCAAAGCGTGGAGCGGAACCTGGAAATTGTGCCTGCTTTGCCCGGAAAGTTTAGCTGGGCCGGGCGCAAAATGGCCTATACGCTGGCGGTGCCTGCGCCCTATGGTGAGAATTACCAGCTGAACTTACCCGCAGCGACAGCGCTGAATGGTCAGAAAGGGTTCGAGCCGTTTGACGTGGGGTTTAAGACGCGCGATCGGATTTTCGCCTACATCGGTGTAGAGGCTGAGGAGCGGGGGCGACTGGTGCTGTACAACATGACGACGCAAGAAAAGACGCTGCTGACGGAGGCCGAACAGCGGGTCATGGACTTTAGATCGTATCCAGAGCGCGATCGCATTCTTTATTCGTCTACTAAAACTGATGAAGAAACGGCTTCTTTGCCCGAGCTGTACAGCGTTTCCACTGGATTAGGCATGGCCGTAAAGGCACCGAGCTGGCAGTTTTGGCGCTCGGGTGAAGCCGCGCCAGCCGGAACCACTCAAAAGCTGCTGGGTAGTGAGAAATACCAGAATCTTAAGTTTGATCTATCGCCAGACGGTAAAGTCATTGTTGTACAGCGAATCGATCTGAATCAGGCCGCTGACTCTGGCCCCTGGGTCATAGAAGAGGGTAAGGCTCCGCGTAAACTAGAGACTGGCCCTAGTGGAGACTTTAGAATTGCGCCAGATAGCCTTTCTCTGCTGCTACAGCAGGGCGAGGGAACGGCTGTGATTGATTTAGACGACTCGGCTACGAACGCGGCAGAGTCGTCAGAAGGACTCTTGGACTTTTTACCAGACTACGGGCTAGCACTAGATGTGGCCAGCGACGGGAGCGCAGCGGCTCTGGTGAACTTCAACCAAGACGATCCTGACAAACAGTACACGCAGTCGCTTTTTTGGGTGTCGAGTCGGGGCGAGGAAAAGCAGCTGCTCGAGACGGATGGCGGCGTCATTAGCGCTCAGTTTAGCGATGACAATGAAGTGCTCTACTGCCTGATAAACCGGGTGGTTCCGGGTGAAGAGTATCAGGTGGTTCCCTATCTGACGGCAGTGAACGTAAAAACAGGAGAAGAACGCGAGCTTTTAGAGCTGCCGCCTCAGCCTGAAGTTACCGTGAGCTTATCGCCTGATGGGCTCGCCATTTTATTCGACGAAGCGCTAGTGAGCGATCCGAATGCGGAGAACTTGAAAGAGACTGTAGAAAGACCGACCCATCGGCTATGGTTGATGCCGCTGTTCGGAACTTTGGAAGAGCGCCTGAACGGCGACCCAATGGCGCTACCGCCTACCGATTTAGAGATTTCGGGGCGGCATCCGGAGTGGTTGCCCTAGTTGCTGCGGCTGCCGTTTCGCTGAATGTACATTTGTAGGAATATCTGCGCCGCCGTGGGTTCTAGCTCGTCTAGCGCGTTGATAATTTCTGGAATGGAGTCTGCTAGCGGATCGCTAACTTCGTTAACCCACTGGTTAACCGTAGAGCGAGCAACGCCCATAGTTACGGCCAGCTTGTTTTGACTAATGCCGTATTGATTGAGTACGCACTTGAGTGCTTTGCCTGCCCTTCCCATTTTTTTCATATCTCGATGAGTGACTACACAGGTGAGAGAGAGCGTTTGCGATGAGCGGCGGCCTAGCTCTGCCTGATATGTTCATACCTACTGACCCCAGCCCCTTAAATCCTGAAGAATTTATACTGAAGTCTTAGAAATATGATCAGAGATAGCACTGACCGGGGTAACGAACATTAGACAGTAAAGGGACTGACACTCTTTCCTATTGCTTTTCTTTTTATCTGTGCTCTAGGGGTGGGGACTATGACCCTGCTCCCTAGCACCACAAAGCGAAAAATAGGGCGTTTTAAGCGCGATCGCATTGGCTATGGATGGAAAAATGCAAACCCAGTATTGCAATCTAGCTGCTTGTTTGTATATTTTAGACGGTGAGATGCTCGTTATTCACGCTGAAAGTAATCGAACCAGGATAAATTGATTGTGAAGATCATGTAGTAAATACTGTACTTTTAGAGTTTTTTATCACAGCTATGTAAGTGGTTTTACGCATCTCAAATTAGAGAATTCGTAGTAAGCGGCACGCAGCGAGTTGGTCTGCGCCGTTTATTTGCTATTTACGCCGTGAACTAACTTTCGAGCTGAGCATTAAAAGAGACCCGTACCGAGCAGGTTTCGTTGGGTTCTAGCCAGCGTAAATTTTTATCTGTATTGAGTGCGTTGCGAGGGGCGCTCCAGGGTTCTAAGCAGTAGTAGTTTTTCTCGGCAACCGTCCAAAAGACTAGCGTTGTGTAGGTGCTGTCGTAGTCGATAGAGATTTTTATCTCTCGCTGTGGATCTGTGACTGAAGTTTGCTGAGCGCTAATGGGTCGAAAGGCCAGATCTAGCTCTGGGGCACTCCAGTTTAGCGAGCCGGTGTAGTCGTGCGCTGTCTGTTCGATTTGGTCGATGTAGCGCGCGGCTGGAATTTCTAGCTGGAGCTGCGACTTTGTTTGGGCGCTGGCATCGGCGAGATAGAAGTAGGGATGAAGCCCTGTAGAGAAAGGCATTCGTCGATTGGACTGGTTGGTGTAGCTTTGCTCGATATGTAGCCGAGTGCCCTGGAGCCGGTAGGTGAATATGATCTCAAACTCGAAGGGATAGACGCTTAGCGTATCTGGTGTGCTTTGTAGGGCGAGTTCTAGGACTGCGCCATTTGCCTTGACGCCGCGATCGCGGACTGCCCAGGGTAAGTTGCGAGCAAACCCGTGCTGAGCTAGCTGGTAAGACTGGCCGTCTACTTTGTAGGTGGAATCGGGTAAGTTGCCGCAGATGGGAAACAAAATGGGAATGCCACCGCGCACAGATTTAGTCGGATCGGTGAAGCGTTCGGCGTCGAAATAGAGAATTTGGGTGTCGCCGATGTTCCATTCTGTGACGATGCCCCCTCGCTCGGGGACGATTTCGACGCGAGCGCCAGATGTTTGGTCGGTGAGGATGTAGGTCGGGTGCTGCTTTTGCTTTAGGGCGATGGAATACATAGGCTTTTGGGATTAGTCGTAGAACACTTTGGGTTTGGGAGGACTGTATTCGCCTTCGGGCGACGCTTCCGCTGAGGGGGCGGCGGGAACTAGTGCTGCGGTTTCGGTGGGCGCGATCGCATCTGGTGGTAAGGCTGAGATTGGCCCTACTAAGGGTTCTGCATAGGGTTCAATGCTGTTTGGATGAGGCGGGTCGGGCTGATAGTCGGTTTCGCTGGCGCTTTCGGCAGCGTCGGCGGCTGTGTTGCTTTCGGTTGAGTCGTAGGCGGGGTCTAAGAAAGGATCTATAAACGGAGCGACTGATTCGCCTTCGACGAACTCGCGATCGCCTGGTTCAGTTTCGGCCCGTTCGTCTACAGCCGCAGGATAGCGATCGTCTGGGACGATTGGGGCCTCTTGTTCGAATGTTTCCAAAGATTCAGACTGAGTTGATGAGGGGTATTCTAGCGAGCTAGCGCCGTCTAGATCGCCATTTAGAGCGTTGTCTAGGGGGGTGTCTAGAGCGCCGTCTAGTCTGCTATCCGACTGGCTGGCCTCGGGCAAATCGTCTGGCGGCTGTCTTTGGATGGTGCCTTCTGGAATAGGCTTAAATTCGCGCTCAAGCTCCGCTGGTTTCTCGCCCCAGTGATCTAGCTCAATATCGCTGTTTTCTGCATTGTTGTTTTTGGGGCGTTCTCCAGCCTGTTGTTGACGGTGCTGTCTTTTGTTTCGGCTTCTAGCGCAGGCTCTGAAGCCGGTTCTGGAGAAAAGAGTGCTTCGGACTCTCGCAGGGCGGGGTGAGTGGCTGGCTGGCTCTCAATGATCGGATCGGGCGTAGCTGGCTGGCTAGGATTGGGGGCGCTGGGATAGGCTGAGTCGCTGGGTGCGGCTTTTAAGGCATCGGGTAGCTTGAAGTTGGGTTTGGCCCTGAGCACTGTAGGGAAGCGCATGGGCTGCTCGAAGTTTTTGGAGGCGTCGCGGATGGTTTTGAGAATGGCTGCGCCGCGATCGCCCGTGGCCATTTGCAGCTTGGAGTCGCGAATGACGATGGGCAAGAATTCGACTTTCATCTGCTGGTTTCGCAGGGAGACGCGCAGCGCGGCGGTGTCGTGGTCTTGCAGTGGGGACTGATCGAACACGAAGTCGCCCAGGGAATAGGCGATCGCCCGGTCGTGGTAAATTTCGCCGCCCTGGATGTGGTTGGGATGATAGCCCACGACTAAATCGGCCCCGGCGTCTATTGCTTCGTAGGCTAAAGACCGCTGCCAAGCGGAGGGCTGGGAGGTGGTTATTTCAGGTTTGTCGCTAGGCCCCGGCGCTGCTTCGGATTCTGTCTCGGGTTCTGCTGACGGCTTTGCTGAGGTTGCCAGTTCGTCTAGGGTTTCGCCCCAGCGGTAGTTGACGACTACCCAGTCTACCTGGGTGCGGATGGCGCGAATATCCTCAATGATGTGCTGACGATCTTCGCTGTCTGCGATCGCAACGCCTGGCTTCTCTGCTTTTGCGCCTTTAATCGCATCTGGGTTGTAGCCCAAGTAAGCGATTCGCTGTCCCTTGACTTCTAGAATCTCGGGGCGGTGGGCTTCTTGTTCGTTGCGGCCTGCGCCGACGCGGTAAATGCCCTGGCGATCGAGCGTGTTGAGCGTTTCGCTTAGGCCCTGGAATCCGTAGAGCATCGTGCCTTCGCTGGCTAAGCTAACGATGTCGATGCCGCCTGCTTTGAGCATTTTGACGGCCTCGGGGCGGGTGCGTTGATAGAAATCTTCTTGCAGTGAGGTGCTGGCATTGGCGAGCGGCTCGGCTAATCCAAGCATCGCAACATCGGCTTTCTGATATACGTCGATGTCTGAGAACAGCGTATCGATGCTGCTGGCGTCTTCGAAGAGGAAGTCTTTGAGACCTAGCTCGCCGCCAAACATCAGCGTGACGGTTGGGTCGGCAGCGGCGATGACATCATCATGAGGGACAACGGCAACGGTTTCGAGCGCGGCCTCTACAGTTCGTCCTTGGAAGCGGCTGGCGGGGCGAAAAGAGACGGCTGTGACTTCAGCGTTGGCGGTTTTGTTAGGGAAGTTAGTGGCTGATAAGGCTCTTGTCGAGGAGAGATCTGCTGTGGCGGCCTCGTCGGTGTACCAGGGGGCTTCTGTTTCTGTTTCTGTTTCTGCTTCTGTTCTTGTGAATGCGGGCGATTGCGCCAGAGGTAGCAGTTTGCCCGCGGCAACCAGTTCTGTAAGACCACCAAAGACCAGGGCGATCGCGGCTGTCCCGGTGACTAGGGCGGCGCGAAAGAATTTGAACTGGTTGCGGACGACTCTGCGGGCGGCTTGGGCGGGGGCGGATTCGTGCAGCAGCGCTGGGGTCTGGGTCTGTATCGGCTGGGATGTTTGGACAGGCGTTGTTGTTTGAGGGGCTTTTGCCTTGTGCGGGCGCACCCGTTTTGGCTGACGCTCGCTTGCTAGGGGGATGCGGACGGTCTTTTCCCAGGTGGCGTTGGCGGCTCCGAGGGGTCTGGCGATTAGATGTGCGCCTGAAATGACTTCTGAGTGAAGCTTGTAGAGGCGATCGCACACAAAGCGAAGGAGCCGTTCGAGCTGGGGTTCGCGCTCGAATTCGATGAGTATTTTTAGCCGTCCGGGCCGGTTGCCTGCTAGGACTTGGGCGTAGACTTTTTGCGGCACCAGATGCTGATTGAGCCAGTAGGCGATCGCCTGGAAATAACCTTCTGCTGCCAACTGCTTAATATCGGTCAGTGGGTCTATCGAAGAGATATCAGCGGTTAAAGGTGAAGCTGCGCTCGGCATATACGGCCTGTTTCAAAAAATATCTGCGGTATGTTTGTCTACGCTGGCTTGTTTACGCAGACTTGCGTAGAAGCTTACCCACTTTTGTTGATACGTAACGGGTGACCTGCCTTACTCAGGATTGGCGCTGGGATAGGGATCTTCTGCGCCTTCAGGCCGATCTACGAAGGGCGCGGCTGGCGCTGGCGCTGGTGTGGTAGCGCTGGCGTCGACGGGTGAGGCCGATGGACTGTCCGGCTGCGAGCCGTCTGCTGGTGCGATCACCGCTGGGTTATTTGGATTGCCTAATGGCGTTACGGCTGGCTGTACGGCCTGGTTAGTGTACTGGTAAGTGCGCCCTGAAACGCCGTGAATAAGTTCTACTGCTCGGCCGTCGCTATCGGGCCGATCGACGAGTATAGAAACGACGTAGCGCTTGCCGTTGGATAGATCGACTAGGGCAACGTCGCCGAGCATTTTGCTGATGAACCCGGTTTTATTGTAGGTAAGTGCTCCTTTCTCTTCAAGCCCTGCGGCGAGGAGTCGCTTGTTTTCGGTTCGCTTAAGGATGTTTAAGACGCGATCGCGCGATCGCGTTTTTAGCAGGTCGCCTTGCACTAGCAGCATTGAATGTACTAGGTCGCGGGCGCTGGTGGTGTTGGTGCCTTCGATGTCGGGCAGCGGGTTATTGAGCCGCGTTTCTTCGAGGCCGTAGCGGGCAAATCGCTCGTTGAGGACTTCCGCGCCGCCGAGCAAATCGATCATCATGTTGGTCGCGGTGTTGTCGCTATGGACAATCATTTGAGTGGCCACTTCTAGCGCCGTAAACTGGGTGCCGGGCGGTGACATCTGCATCTCGCCAGAACCTTCAGCAATTTGAGCAGGCAAAATGGCAGTTGTTTGATTCAGGTCAATGTTGCCTTTGTCTACTTCTTCGAAAAAGGCCAGTAAAATTGGCAGCTTGATAGTGCTGGCTGCGGCGACCGCCTCGCGCCCACCTAGATCGACGTAGTTGCCCGTATCGACATCTATGTAAAATGCCTTGAACTGAAGTCCTGGGTAGAGGGTTGGCAGATCTTCTAGTTCGGCTTTTAGCTTGGGAATTTCTTCGCCTAGCGGAATGGGAAATTTGGTCTGCTTAACGCTGTCTGTGGCGAGGACAGACTGTGTGAGCGCAGCGTTGGGTTCGCCGCCAGGCCGATTGGCCAAAATAGTGCCAAATATGGTCGCAAGTCCCAATCCGCCGACTAATATCCAGATGGCGGAGAGGGCGTATTTAGGTAGTTTGGGTCGGCGCGATCGCCGTCTGACTAAGCTACTCGAAAGTGGCACTGAGCCTGCCGATTTATTTCCTGCTGCTCTATTTCCTGCCGCTCTATTTGAGCTAGCCCTTGAGGTGGCTCGGCTAGGCGCTGTTCTTCCTGAAGGACTGGGCTTTCCTGGGACGATTGGTTGACCTGGTACTGGTTGACCCGGCGCTAATAGGCGGCTGGGCTGAGCAGTCAACCCCTCTGTGCGAGCGCCTTTAGAACTGCTGGGGTTGAGCAGCCGATTAGGTGGATTGGTGACGCCTGCTATTTGCCGACGACGGCGCGATCGCCTGCCGACAACGGGCGATTTTTGATGGGACGTTTTACCCTCGGTAGCTGGGCCTCTGGCGGCTTCAGTTTTAGAGACTTCAGTTCTAGAGACCTCAGTTCTAGAGACTTCACTCTTAGCCGTCAGCCGGGCTCTTCTCTGGCGACGACCGTTTGAGTTGTTTCTACCGTTGGCATCTGTCATGAGCGGAGTTTTAACCTTGCTTAGATTCTGATAGCGCCCATTCCATCTGTCTGAGCATCCCTCTAAGGAGGGCGACTTCGGCTGAGGTGGGGGTGGCCCTTTGCAATAGCTGCCTAACTTTGCGCATTCGGCTGGCCGCAGTATGAGGGTAGAGATACTCTACCGACAGCAGCACGGACTCTAAATGCCGGTAGTAGCCTTCTAGTTCATTGAGCTTGGCCTGAGGGGCTAGGCTCAAAATTTGCTCATTTAGCTGATTATTTCGCGCATGAGATTCCGTTTGTTTACCAGATATAGGGGCTGTTCGTAAAGCGTTCGTAAGATTTTGTGCCGAATTAGCTTCGCTGACGTCGTCAGAATTACGTAGGGTTGATGTCTGTCGGCTCGCTCGATGAAGTTCGTAGCAGCAAACGGCAACGGCCTGAGCCAAATTGAGGGCGCTGTAGTCGTCTGTGGGAATTTTTACGAACCGCTGCGCGTGGATAAGCTCTTCGTTACTGAGTCCGCGATCTTCTGGGCCAAAAATCAGGGCTTGGCTGGGTTGGCCCTGAGATTGACTCTGAGATTCGGCTGGCTGGTTTAGTAAGCTAGGTAGCGCCTGCTCGGGCGGTTCTAGGGGGGTGTTGATGTCTCTGGGTCGGGCGGTGGTGGCGATCGCGCTATAGCATCCGTCTAAGGCGGCTGGAATGGAGTCTACTATCTGCGCTTCGTACAGTAAGTTTTTGGCATGAACGGCCATCTGCATAGCCTCTGCGCCTAGCGGGTCGCACTTCGGCTTAACCAAGACTAGATGCTGTAGCCCAAAGTTTTTCATCACCCTCGCCGCAGAGCCAACGTTAAGCGGGCCAGCGGGTTCTACTAGCACGATGCGAATTTGGGAAAGAGCAGGCAAGGCGTCTTGAGACATAATTGAAGTAGAGAGTATCTGAGGATTATGGCTCGTCAACGTGCAAAGGCTGATTTGCCTGCGAAGATTTGTCCGGTTTGTGGGCGACCTTTTACCTGGCGCAAGAAGTGGGAAAAGTGTTGGGATGAGGTGAAATACTGCTCGGAGCGGTGCCGCAGAAGGCGAAGCGAAGCGCAGACGACAGACGACTAGGCTGCTGACCGGGGCGTTGCTGCTTGCAGGGGCGTTGCTGCGGTATTTAGAGCAGCGTTTGGATATAGGGGTCGGTGAAGTCGGCGATCGCTCGGTCTACGCCTAGTGCGAGCAATTCTGCTGGGCGGTGAGTGGTGGCCATGCCGATGGTTTGGATGCCCGCGCTGACGGCTGAGCGAATGCCGGAAGGAGAGTCTTCGAAGGCAAGGGCTTCTGGGGCGGTGATGTTTAGCCGATCGAGCGCTGTCTGGTAGGGCAAGGGGTCGGGCTTTCCTCTGGGCAGCTCTTCTGCAATGACGATGGGGTCAAATGCTTGGCTAAGGTTTAACTCTTCGAGCATAAAGGCGGCGTTTTCTGAGGGCGCATTGGTGACTACAGCAACGGCGAGCCCCTGCTTTTTGAGCTGCTCTAGTAGGGCTAGGAGTCCTGGCAGTGGGGTTATTTGCCCTTTGGCTATTTCGCGGAAGGTGGCTTCTTTGCGATCGCTAAAGGCCTCTGCTTCTGCTTTGGGCAAATCAGGTAGAAAATCGGCCAGAATGGCGGCATTTTGACGACCGCTGACTTTTTCTTTATATAGCGTCTTGTCTAGCTCGATGTCGTGGCGTGCAAAATAGTCTTGAAACACTTGAAAATGAACTTTGTCGCTGTCTGTAAGGGTGCCATCTAAATCGAAAATAACGGCTTTGAGCATAGGTCGCGCAGCGAAATAGTTTTCACCCATTGTGTCGCGAGTTGCCGTGCTAGTCTAGTTAGCCTTAGACGTTATCAAACCCTCATAAATAAGGGAATTTATAAACGGGGAAAGTTCGGTGAAAAACCGGCGCTGTCCCGCAGCTGTGATGAAGGTCAAGTTATTTTACCTGTCTGCTTCAAAGCCAGAATGCCCGTACGTCTTGCTACTCACTTAAGTCCCATCTGCGCGGCACAGATGAGAAATTTATGACTCAGAATCTTTCGATTCGCAAGATGGCAGGCGGTGTGGCTGCTCTGCTGGTTTTATTCGGTGCGGCTCCGGCTTTGGCTCACCATCCTTTTGGCGGTCAGGCTCCTCAGACTATCTTTCAAGGGTTGGTTTCGGGCCTCGGTCATCCAGTTCTGGGGTTAGACCATTTTGCTTTTGTGGTTACAATCGGCCTTTTGGCTGCGGTTGTGCGCCGTGGGTTTACGATTCCGCTGTCGTTTTTGTTAGCGGCTTTGGTCGGGACGGGTTTGCATTTGGCCGGGCTGAATTTACCGGCTCTTGAGCTGGTGATCTCGGCTTCTGTTTTGACTTTTGGCGTACTGGCGACGGTGGGCCGTCAGCTCAGTACGTCCGTGGTGGTGGCTTTGGCTGCGATCGCGGGTGTGTTTCATGGCTATGCGTACGGTGAGGCTGTGATTGGCGCAGAGCCAACGCCTTTGGTGGCGTATTTGATTGGGTTTAGCTTGGTGCAGGGTGCGATCGCCTTTACGGTCTACTTGCTCTCCAAACGCGCGGTCGATACAGACCAAACTGCCGGACTTATTTCAGTTCGCAGCGCTGGATTTGTGGCCTGCGGTGCAGGCGCGGCATTCCTTGGAAATCTGTTGGTTTAAGCTAAATAGCTGATTTCTCTCACACTCTATTCAACAACTTATGAGCAAGCTTCCCGTTACTGTTGTTACCGGCTTTTTAGGCGCAGGTAAAACAACATTGGTGCGCAACCTTTTGCAGAATAATCAGGGTCGTCGAATTGCCGTTATCGTCAATGAGTTTGGCGAGGTGGGCATTGATGGCGACGTGCTGCGCGACTGCCAAGTCTGTGATGAAGACGGTAATGAAAAGCCTAAAAGCGATGGCGCTAGCAACATTTTAGAGCTGGCTAACGGCTGCCTGTGCTGCACCGTTCAAGAAGAGTTTTTGCCCACTATGCAGGCATTGATTGAACGACGCGACGAGCTGGATTGCGTTGTTATCGAAACATCAGGGTTGGCTTTGCCAAAGCCCTTGGTTCAAGCTTTCCGCTGGCCCGAAATTCGCACTAGCGCCACCGTCGATGGCGTCATCACCGTTGTTGATTGCGAAGCTTTAGCCAAAGGCGAATTAGTTGGCGATTTAGACGCGCTAGAAGCACAGCGTCAGGCCGATGAAGAGCTAGACCACGAAACGCCCATCGAAGAACTGTTTGAAGATCAGTTGGGCTGCGCAGATATGGTGCTGCTTACTAAAGTCGATCGCGTAGCACCGGGCGATCTCGATAAGGTCAAAGCCTGGCTAGCGAGCGAACTTCAAGACGGTGTCAAAGTCGTCCCCTGTCAAAGCGGTCAAATTAGCCCCGACGTACTGCTCGGCTTTAACGCCGCTGTAGAGGACAATCTCGACAGCCGCCACAGCCACCACGACCACGAAGAAGAACACGACCACGACGAAGACATTGTTTCCCTGCCACTGACGCTAAACAAAGAGTTTGAGCCAAAAGCGCTAGTTCGCCAGCTTGAGCAGCTCGTGAGCGAACAGGAGATCTATCGAATCAAAGGCTTCGTTGCCGTGCCTGGCAAAGCGATGAGACTGGTGCTAAACGGCGTCGGCAATCGGTTCGACTACTTCTACGATCGCCCTTGGCGTGCGGATGAGACTCGTCAGACTAAGCTGGTTGTCATTGGTCATGAGCTAGATGCTGAAAAGATCTATTCGCAGTTTCAATAAAATTTTGCGAGTTTTCTAAAAATAGAGTCAATTCATCAGGCTCTCCGATGTCGTTCTCTACTCACTTACTCGATGCCAGGCTAGCTAGAGAAAATCAGCAAAACGAGTAAGCTCGCCAGCAGATTTTGCAGCAAACATTTGACTGGCTATCTGCCATTCTTAGACGATATCTGCTATCTGCATGCTTTAGCCGTTAATATAGCTGCTGTCTTGGCTTGATGGTCTAGCAATGAATATTTCCAAAGTCCCCACCCAAAAGAGAATGCGAACACCAGTAGAGCGGTACGAACGTCTGCTAAACGGGGTTGCCTTGTCTACGAAAGTGCTGCTAACTCAGACGGACTACTATCAGGCAGTCAGGCAAGCCTTGGCGATTTTGGGTGAGGCTACCCAAGTTGATCGCATTTATGTGTTTGAAACGCATCCCCACCTTGAGACGCAGAAACCGGCTATGAGTCAGCGGTGGGAATGGGCCGCACCCGGTATCGCGCCAGAAATTGATAACCCTGAGCTGCAAAACCTTCCGTACAGCGAGTGCTTTCCGCGTTGGTATGAGGAACTGTTGAAAGGACATCCCCTTTATGGCCTAGTTCGAGATTTCCCAATTGCGGAAAAGGAGATTTTAGAGTCGCAGGGAATTCTCTCGATTTTAGTGATTCCTATTCAGATACAGGGAAATTTGTGGGGATTTGTTGGATTTGACCAGTGTCAGATCGCGTACGAATGGGCAGCGGTAGAGATGTCTACCCTGTGGGCGATCGCCGGTAGCATTGGCGGCACGATTGCTCGACATCGCGCTGAGCAGGCATTGCATGAGCTTAACCAGACGCTGGAGTTGCGAGTTGCTCAGCGTACCCGAGAACTCATGACGACCAATGCAGAGCTATCGGTGGCGATGACGCGAATACAGGAGACTCAAAGCCAGCTGGTTCAGACAGAAAAGATGTCGAGCCTAGGTCAGCTAGTTGCGGGTATTGCGCACGAAATCAATAATCCGACTAACTTCATTTACGGTAATCTCCAGCATGCCCAGCAATATACCGAAGACCTGCTGAGTCTCGTTGAGCTGTATCAGCAAGAGTATCCTAAGACCACCCCAACTATAGAAACGGCCCTGAGCGATATCGACTTTGATTTTCTAAAGGAAGATTTTCCGCGGCTTATGAACTCTACTAGACAGGGCGCAGATCGGATTACGCATATTGTGCGATCGCTGCGAAATTTCTCTCGATTAGACGAATCTATCTGTAAGCGGGCTGATATTCATCAGGGGATAGAAAGCACACTCAGCTTTTTACAGCATCGACTGACGCTCGAGGATAGTGTCGCCAGCATTACTGTCGTAAAACAGTTTGACCAGCAGTTGCCGATGATTGAATGCTCTCCTAGCTCGCTAAATCAAGCTCTCATGAACGTGCTGGTTAACGCGATTGATGCGATAGAAGAGAAAAGCTGTCCGGAACAGCAAGAGCGGCCTAACAAAATTGAAATCAGGACAGCGATCTCAAAGCCACCCATCTCAAGCATCTTGACCGATCAGAGTATCCTCATTCAAATTACAGACAACGGCAACGGCATGTCCCCGGCTGTCCAAGCAAAAATATTCGATCCCTTTTTCACCGCGAAACCCATCGGCAAAGGCACCGGACTCGGCCTGTCCATTGCCCATCAAATTATTGTGAAAGCGCATGGCGGCAAAATCACCTGCCAGTCTGCTCAGGGCCAAGGAACAACCTTTGAAATTCATCTGCCAATACAGCACCGAACCTCTTTCACCACGAACAACAAACCAAAGACACTCAAGAGTATCTAAGAGTAATCTCACAGCATACAATCGGTAAAGTCTTGTAAGTTCTTGTCATCATCAGCTTCCTAGCAAAGGCTGAACAAGCTTTTCTCCTGTTCTAGTCGGCCTCATTATGACTCATGAGAAGCGGCTAATAATGATACCCTCTAGAATTAGACAGCAAGTCCGTTTAGTGAGTGTTTGAGTGGTAAAGATGAGTGACCAGCAGCCGATTCATGTGATTGGGGGTGGCCTAGCAGGGACGGAGGCGGCCTGGCAGATTGCGCGGGCTGGTGTGCCGGTGGTGCTACACGAAATGCGTCCGGTGAAGAAGTCTCCGGCACATCACTCGGAGCATTTGGCGGAGCTGGTGTGCAGTAATTCTTTTGGGGCGATGGGGACGGATCGCGCTTCGGGGCTATTGCACGAGGAGCTGCGGCGGCTGGGGTCGATCGTGATTGGTAAAGCGGACGAGCATTCTGTGCCTGCGGGTGGGGCGCTAGCGGTAGATCGCGGGGTATTTGGTAAAGAGCTGACAGAGACGCTGGCGAATCATCCTTTGGTGGAGCTGCGGCGAGATGAGGTGCTGAGTATTCCGGAAGATGGCCCGGAGACAATAGTGGTGCTGACGACGGGGCCTTTGACTAGCGCAGCGCTAAGTGAGGATTTGGAGCGGTTGGCGGGTCAGGCTTATATGAGCTTTTTTGATGCGGCAAGTCCGATTATTGTGGGCGAGTCGATCAATCTGGATATTGCGTTTATGGCTTCTCGGTACGACCGGGGCGAGGCGGCTTATCTGAACTGTCCGATGAATAAGGAGCAGTATTTAGCTTTTTATGCGGAGCTGTGTGCGGCGGAGCAAGCGGAGCTAAAAGATTTTGAACGGGAGACGGCGAAGTTTTTTGAGGCTTGTTTGCCGATTGAGGAGATGGCGCGGCGCGGCGAAGATACGATGCGCTACGGGCCGCTGAAGCCGGTGGGATTGTTCGATACGGACAAGTATGGGCCGTTTGATGCGCCGGATAATAAGGTGAATAAGCCCTATGCGGTGATTCAGCTACGGCAGGAGGATAAGGCCGGGCAGCTTTGGAATATGGTGGGTTTTCAGACGAATTTGCGCTGGGGTGAGCAAAAGCGAGTGTTTCGGATGATTCCGGGGCTGGAGAAGGCGGAGTTTGTGCGGATGGGGGTGATGCATCGCAATACCTTTATTAACTCGCCGGAGCTGTTGAACGGGAGCTTGCAGTTTAAGTCGCGGCCTGGGCTGCTGGCGGCGGGGCAATTGGTGGGAACGGAAGGGTATACGGCGGCGATCGCAGGTGGATGGCTAGCTGGAACCAATGCGGCTAGAGTCGCCAAGGGTCAAGAACCTTTGAAGCTGCCGGTAACAACGATGTTGGGCGCGCTGATTGATTTTATTAGTACCGCAGAGCCGAAGCATTTTCAGCCGATGCCGCCGAACTTTGGAATTATTCCGCCTTTGGAAAAGAGAGTGAGGAATAAGCGAGAGCGGTATGGGGTTTATCGCGATCGCTCGTTCAGCGATTTGCAAGATTGGGCTAAGCAGAATAATCTGCCGTTGACTCGAACTGCGGCTAGTGATTCGGTTGCTGAACCTATGCGCGAAAAAGTGAGTGAGAAAGGTAGTGAAAAAGTGAGTGAGAAAGTTAAAGCGGAAGACGTTGTTCTATTGTCGTGAACAGCGATGACGGTGGTAAGGCTCATTTCTTACTGATATTTCTAGATGGCGTTGGGCTCGGTTCGAGCAGTGATTGCAATCCGCTATCGCAGTCTGACTCTATGCCTTTTCTGCTCAATTTTCTGGGGCAAAAACTGCTGGCAGATGCCTCGCTTAACCGTCCGCATGTTCTGCTCAAGCCGATAGATGCAACGCTGGGTGTAAAGGGGTTACCGCAAAGTGCGACTGGGCAAACCTCGATCTACACCGGGCAGAACGCGCCTGCTTTTTTGGGACGGCATCAGTCAGGGTTTGCGAATGGGTCTTTGCGATCTTTGATTGATGAATACGGATTGTTTAAGCAGGCGATCGCCTTGGGTCACACGGCTACTTTAGCCAATGCCTATTCGCCTGAATACTTTTATGCGATCGCCCACCGAAGACGCCGCTACTCGGTTTGCACTTTGCTCAATATGACCGCGAATCTTCCTTTTAGAATGCAGTACGAATACGAGAAAGGAGGGGCGATCTTTTGGGATATGACCGGCGAAATGGCGAGGGGATGTCGCTATCCCATCTCGTCGCAGGAGGCTGGGAGGCGGTTGGCTAAGCTAAGCGGTGAGTATGGCGTTACTTTATTTGAGAGCTATTTAAGCGACTTTGCGGGCCATGCGCAGGATCAGGGGCAAGCGGTGAAGTGTTTGCAGCGGATTGATGCGTTTTTAGAGAGTGCGATCGCCCATTTACTGCCAAACGTAACGCTCATTGTGACCAGCGACCATGGAAATATAGAAGACATCTCTACTAAACGCCATACTTTTAATAAAGTGCCTTTGCTAGTAGTGGGGCCAAAGGCAAAGGCATTTTCGAGCGTTAACAATTTAACCGGTATTACGCCTCAGATTTTGGCGCTGCTAAATTAGGCGCAAACAAAAAGCCCCCCGCACCGTCTTGAAGGACATATGCGAGGGGCTTCTTAGTCTTAGCGAGTCCGGAACTACCCAACCCGTCAGGCCAGGTAGAAATGACTCACTAATGTATTAGCTGTATCAACTATGCGTTGATGGCAGGAGCGGTGAGCGCTACAGGAGCAGCTTCGCCAGCAGCCAAGTCAAGCGGGAAGTTGTGAGCGTTGCGCTCGTGCATTACTTCCATACCCAGGTTGGCACGGTTCAAAACGTCTGCCCAGCTACCAATCACACGACCCTGTGAGTCGATGATTGACTGGTTGAAGTTGAACCCGTTCAAGTTGAACGCCATCGTGGAAATACCTAAAGCGGTAAACCAGATGCCGACAACGGGCCAGGCGCCGAGCAAAAAGTGCAAGGAGCGGCTGTTGTTGAACGATGCGTACTGGAAGATCAAACGACCGAAGTAGCCGTGGGCTGCAACGATGTTGTAAGTCTCTTCCTCTTGGCCAAACTTGTAGCCGTAGTTCTGACTCTCAGTCTCAGTTGTTTCACGAACCAAGCTAGATGTCACGAGTGAACCGTGCATCGCAGAGAACAAAGAACCACCGAACACACCGGCTACACCCAACATGTGGAAGGGGTGCATCAAGATGTTGTGCTCTGCTTGGAACACCAACATGAAGTTGAACGTACCCGAGATACCTAGAGGCATCCCGTCAGAGAATGAACCCTGACCGAGGGGGTAGATCAAGAACACGGCCGTTGCCGCTGCAACTGGTGCAGAGTAGGCAACGCAAATCCAAGGGCGCATACCGAGGCGGTAAGAAAGCTCCCACTCACGACCCATGTAGCAAAAAACGCCGATGAGGAAGTGGAAGATTACCAACTGGTAAGGGCCGCCATTGTAAAGCCACTCATCGAGTGAAGCAGCTTCCCAGATGGGGTAGAAGTGAAGACCAATCGCGTTGGACGAAGGCACAACTGCACCAGAGATGATGTTGTTGCCGTACATCAATGAACCTGCAACAGGCTCACGGATGCCGTCGATGTCAACGGGAGGGGCTGCGATGAACGCAATCACGAAACAAGCTGTAGCAGCAAGCAATGTCGGGATCATCAGCACGCCGAACCAACCTACGTAGAGGCGGTTGTCGGTGCTTGTAACCCACTGACAGAACTGCTCCCACAACGTAGCGCTTTGGCGCTGTTGTAGAGTAGTAGTCATTATTATTCCGGTAGTTAGGTACGTATGGGCTGAGTGCTTCGAAAGAAAGCGTTTGGCTCAACCGATATAACTAATATAGCTTTTGTAACGGAATATTACAAGCGCTCATTATCTTTTCTTCAGGATCTACCTCAAAAGGCATAGCGGAATGACATAGCGCTGCTCAGGCTATCGCTTGGAAATCAGGCACTAAAAGCTCGTGACTAACCCTGTTTTTCGAGTTTTTAGCCTAGTGGTTAAAGCTCGTGTTGGTTGAATAGCGCGATCGCAGCTTCTCGATTAGCGGATAAGTCGGTTTTGTATACTAGGTGCCAGCCCATAGCCAGCAAAAGCAAGTACACTTTGGCTAGGAATCTGCGACATCGAATTAGGCGACGTCGATAGTGCAGTGCATCTACAGAGTTGAATACTTTTTACAGGATTGATTACAAGATTGGCTAAAGCGCGATCGAAAGAAGGCGCCAGCGGTTAGCCAGTTTGCAAAAAGTAGCATTACATCAGCCGGAAGCATCTACAGACTGTTCGTATACAAAGAAAGCAAATTATTTCGACTATCTACTTTGAACCTATATAGAAAATTTACACAAAAGAGATTTGTGTAGGTTGAAAGGCGTCTTCTCGCATAGAGTTGGCGCAATCGGGTTAGTTTGCAAGGCGTAGCATACAAAGCGTGGAATCTTGAGCTTAAAACGCTATCAGGTTTGCCACTCAAGCAGAGTATAAAATTTCAGAACATGAACTTAGAAAACCGGCAGGCTCGGCGCACAGACGCTTGGATTGATTTTGAGAAAGCGCTGCTTGATGGAGTAGACAGCCGCGAGACAGTTTCAGCAATTCTTGAAAAAGTTCAGGCATGGACAGGCGGACAGCCGTTTTTGACTCGGCTGCTATGCGACTATGTGCTAGCCGCATCAGGTGCGATCGCCCGAAAGAAAGATCCCACCATTGTCGATACCCTCGTCAGACAAAAAATTATCGGCAACTGGAAAAGAAACAAAGCTGCTAATCACTTTAAGCAAATTCAAAAGACGCTTTTAGACTACGAAATTAGAGACTCGCTGCTAATTTTGTATCTTCAGGTATTAAAGAGAGACAGCGTTGCCAAAAAAGACAGCGCCGAGCAGGCTCTGCTGCTTCGAACCGGACTCATTCGGGTAAAAAACAACCGATTGAGCCTAGGCAATGCGATCTACCCAGCTATTTTCGATGAAGCCTGGATTGAACGGCAGCTACCAGGCATCACCCGGCCCGTCTCTATTGTTAAAACATCTCCCAGCTTATTAGAAAAAACCAATCCTCAATTCCGTAGCGCAAAGTCTTCTCAAGTTCAGCCTGCATCGAGAAGAATGCCTATGTCTTTAGGCAAAAATCTTTTGCTCGCCTGCGCACTAGCTACGACTATATTCGTCGTGCTGTTTTACATGCAAAGGCAAAACCAAGAGGCTACTGGCCAGTCAGAGGCTAGAGGACTCACAAATTTTCCCGCTAGCGCCAGCCAGAGCCTTGTTCAACTGACGATGCTAGGCGACACCTTCAGTGGCTACAGCACCTTCCGCAACGCTGAGTTTCAGTCCGTTCTGCAAACGGCAGATATCGAGGTCAGCTACGCTAACGAATTTGACCAAGCGCTAAGAGCCCAAAAGCTCAGCGAGGGCAAAGCCGATCTGATTGTAACGACCCTAGATCAGTTTTTGCAGCAGCAGCCTCAAGGGAAAATCGTCGGCTTGCTCGATCGAACTATTGGTGCAGATGCGGTCGTCCTGAATACTAAGCAGTACGCCCAGCTTACCTCTTTACTCGACCTAGACCAGCTAGTGCAGCAGGCCAAGAATAAAGGCGAAAAGCTCAGCATCGCCTACGCTGCCGATACGCCCAGTGAGTACTTAGCGCTAGTGCTAGATACTCAGTTCGACACCTTTAATCTGTCAGATTTTACGCTCAAGCCCGTTGCCGAGGCGTCAGAAGCCTGGCGTTTGATGCAAGATCCAAAAGAGCAAGTCGCGATCGCAGTTCTTTGGGAGCCATACGTCACCCAAGCTCGTCAGCAAGGCTACAGCGTCGTCCTCTCCAGCAAAGATGCGCCTGTCATCGTTGATGTATTAGTGGCATCCAACAAACTTATTCAGGCTAATCCAGATGCTATTTCACAGCTACTAGAAAAATACTATCGCCAGATTGACGCCAATATTAGAGACGCAACTCAGCTTCAAACTCAAGTAGCCGAAGATGGCAATCTTTCAGTAGACGATGCCGCTACCATCATCAACGGCATTGATTTTTTTACGGCCACCGAAGCCAAAAACTGGCTGTCTGACGGCACCTTGACTAGACGAATCGAATCTACGGCTGCAATTTTGACCCTTTCAAACCGTCTGGAGGGGATCCCCGTGGACTCTACCAATCTGTACTCCAAGCAGTTTGTTGTAGAAGCAGCCAACAACACCCAAGCGCTGATTAATCTCATTAAAACAGACAATCCGGAGCTAGCCGCTAAACTAGCAGGTACTAGCCCCACCGTATTGCCTACAAAGCAATCCTCTGCCAGCACAGCCAACCTAGGCACAGACATCGGCAACTTCCAGGTTCGCGGACAGGTTAGCTTTAACCGAGACTCAGCGCAGCTAACCACAGAAGGGAAACAAACGCTCGCTCAGCTCGCCAACGAGCTACAAGATTTTAACGAAGAAACAATTCAAGTTCGCGTGATTGGCCATACCTCTCGCAGCGGTGATGCCAAAATGAACCTAGCGCTCAGCCAGCAGCGAGCTGCCATTGTTGCAGAGCAGCTACGAGCACAAGGGGTCAAGCTCACCGTTCTCTCCGAAGGTAAAGGCTTCAATGAATCGCTACCGAATACGCCGCCCGAAGCCCCCGAAAATCAAAGAACAGAAGTTCGTCTGATTAGAATCAACTCGTAGAAGTACCTCTTGAGAGTCGCCCATAATCAAAACATGGTGAGCTATCGCCCAACCTATCGCCACTAAAATTAACTACCGCTAGTCTAACCACAGCCATCCGTACCGTTATGTTCTAGCTAGGCGACTTTTCGTCTTCTAAAATGCCCTCGCCTTTAACAAACCAGGAAACGCCAAAAGCAATAACTGCAACTGATTCGAGCCAGAACACCGGATCGAGATCGGCAAAAGCAGCGGTTATGCTGTCGGGTAAAACGGCGAGTAGCGCGATCGCTACTAAAGCCCAAACAATCAAATACCCACACACTCGATATACCCGGTTTCGCTGTAGCTTGCGCGGCGTTGGCGGTTGACTCGGATCGCTTTTGGTAAATAGGAATAAAGAGAAATAGGCCAGCGTCGCAAAGTACAAAGTCGCAAATAAAACGTGAAGCTTTCCCACCGTTGAGGCTAACGCCGTTGGGTCTACTGGCGTGGTTGGAAATAGCGCTGTGCCAATAACGCAGACAGCGGCGATATTTCCGGCCAAATCGTCTTTTTTGCCATAGCCCTTATAAGAAAAGAGAAAAACTCCCATCGCGCACAGCGTGCCAACAAAGACATCGCCCATCCCGGTGTAGTAGTAATCGCTTACCGTCTCCTGTAGCCCAGTTTTAAAGATTAGCCCGCCGCCAATGGCCAAAACGAAAGGCAGCGCCATTCCCAAACAGCCCACCGCCTTACGCAGCATCAAGTAAGAAACCACCAAGCGGTTGTTAAAGGGGTTGCCTGAAGGTTTATAAGTCATGCCATTAACCAATGCTTTGCGTACTCAGATTATCGCAGCCATTGCCGCCCGTCGCGCTATCTTTTGAGCCGAGTAAACATTCCGTTCGCGATCGCCACACTCAGCAAAATCAGCAAACCACCGCCCAGCATTGAAACCGTTACCGCCTCACCGAGTAGCAAAGCCCCCCAGGCGATCGCAAATAGTGGAATTAAGTAAGTCACCGTCAGCACCCGAGTAGAGCCAATACTTTGCAACAAACGAAAAAAGAGAATATAGGCCAGCGCAGTAGAAAACCCAGCTAGCCCAAACACTGAGGCCACTACTGACCAAGAAGGCGTCTGCGTCGGCACGGTAAACGGCAGCGCCGGAAGTAGCCATATAGCTGCCCCTAGCTGGCTACCCGCTGCGATCGCTAAAGGCCGCACGCCGACTAAAGCCTTCGCCGCATACGGAGACGAAATCGCATACATCACTGAGGCCAGCAGCCCAGCACCGACCGCCATCAAAAAAGCAGAGGTCACCGTTGCCTTAAACCCCACCAGCACCACTACGCCCACAAACCCCAACCCCAAACTCGCCACCTGAACTTGAGTCAACCGCTCCTTTAGCCAAACCGCTGCAACCATCGCCCCAAACAGCGGCGTTGTAGCATTCAAAATAGAGGTAAATCCAGCTGGCAAAGATAGCGTTGCAAACGAAATCAGCGTAAACGGAGCAGCCGATCCCAGCCCGCCTACTATCAGCATTACCAGCCAGTGCTTGCGAATTTCTGGCCACAGCCCTAGCCGAACAATCAGCGGCAGCAACAGCAGCACCGTCAAAGACACCCTGATCTCAATTAGCCACACCGGCCCTAGCACCGGAGCTGCCACCCGCATAAACAAAAACGACCCACCCCACAGCGCCGACAACAACAACAGCGCCAGCGCGTCCGAAAGTTTCATGCTCTAATCCTGATGAATCTGACCCGCTTCCCAGCCCGAAATCGCCCACTTTCTGTCTACGCCCCAGCGATAGCCACCTAGCTCGCCCGAAGCTCGAATTACCCGATGGCAGGGAATCAAATATCCTACCGGATTACGACCTACCGCCGTACCTACCGCGCGCGCCGCTGTCGGTCGGTCTATCGACTCGGCCAATCCTTTGTAGGTGACCTGTCCGCCAAACGGAATTCGCAACAGCGCCCGCCATACCTGAATTTGAAAGTTTGTTCCTTTGACATAAATCGCCAGCGGACTCTCTTTTTCGGCAGTGAGTGTCTTGGCCGTTAGGGTGAAAACGCGATCGCAAATCTCCCTCGTCTTATCCAAATCAAACACCAGATCGGCCCCTGGCCACTCAGCTCGCAAATAGCGCTCAGTAATGCGTTTAGGGCTTTCATCCACATCGCTCAAAAAATACAAATTACAAATCCCACGCGCCGTCTTAGCAATCAAACAGCGACCAAACGGCGTTTGATGAATTCCACAGAAAATTCGCAGCCCTGCCCCACCCGTTTTATATTCTCCTGGAGACATCGCCTCCAAGGAAACAAACAAATCATGCAGCCGCCCCGGACTAGAAAGACCTACCTCGTGCGTTAGCGCCATCAGGCTCTGCGTTTTGTCGATGTTCGCTTTTGCATATTCAACCGTTACATACTGCAAAAAGCGCTTCGGGCTAACGCCTGCCCACTGCGTAAACAGTCGCTGAAAATGATGTTTGCTCAGGTGTACATGAGCGGCGATCGCCTCTAAATCTGGCTGCTCTAAATGATGCTTGTGGATGAAGGCGATCGCCGCCGCCATCTGCTCATAGGTTCTGCTATCGTAAATCATGATCTTCTAGCTCTAACCTAACGCTAGCAGCAGTGTATAGGGGCAAGGCGATTAGCCACCACCCGCTTCTTGCTAAAAACTTACAGGCTCCCATTAAAGAGAACGGTTCAATAGTCTTCCAACCTCTGACAAATAACAGCGAACAGCGGTCTCTGTTCTACTCTTACGCTCATGCAGTCCATCTGCAATTCTCGCAAACTATCTAGCTTCTTTACCAAAGCCAAGTCGCCTTCATTCACAGCACAGCGATCCAACAAATCTTCCAACAAACAGCCAAAAGCCCGCACTTCTAATCGCTCTAACCGTTGACCCACAGCGCTACCCACATTGTAAAAAGAAGCCGCTCCAAAATCTCCCAGCAAGCTTTCTCCTTTTTCATTGATTAAAATATTATGCGCATACAAATCGCCATGCATAATTCCTTGCGCGTGAAGGTGCCGGGCCGCCGTCGCAATTCCCCGCACAATCCGCAGTACTACCGGTAAAGAAAACTGAGTATCCGCCGCATAAGTATCTCTGGTACAGGTCTTTAAACTAGGCGGGTCGCCTAAGTTCTTATACTCAGCCGATACAAAAGAGAATACAAGTCCTGCTTTACTCTCAGCCTGCAGCTTACCCAACACGCTCACCAAATTAGGATGCGTTCCTGCTGCGATACAAGCTCGCATCTCATCTAGCGGCAGTCCATCGCTCGTAATCTCTCCTTTAAACAGCTTAATAGCCACATCCGTTTCGCCTGCTGCCGTTTTCCACAGGCCTTTATAAATAACGCCCGACGCGCCCTGACCCAAAACCTCACCAAAGGTCAGCTCGCGCTCATCAATCAGCCGAAGTTTTGCTGGCTGTTCGCCTAGTTGTTTGTTCGGTTGTTTGCTCAACTGTTTGCGCGTAAATCCATCCGTCTCTGCGCAGAACGGATTGCCCGCATAGGCCAGCCAGGACAGCCGAGGCAATGCAACCAGCTTAGGCGGCAACGCGCTCAGGTAGTTAGCCGACAGTCGTATCAGCTCTAAACGCTCGCAGTTAGCTAGCTCATCCGGCAAAGTCTGAAGTTGGTTTCCAGCTAGCATGAGCTTTTGGAGTTTGCTTAGCCGACCAATCCCTATCGGTAGCTGCTCAATGCGGTTATTCGTCAAAATTAGCCAGCGAATACTCTCGGAAAGTTCATTTACCCGTTTAATCTGATTGTTCTTAAAGCTCACCATCGAGAGCGCCGGGCACTTTGCCAAAACCGCCGGAAAGGTTTCGAATGCATTTGCATTGAAAAACGCAATTTTCAGCTTCTTTAATCGCCAAAAGTCCTCCGGCAGCTCGCTCAGTCGATTGCCCGACAAATTCAAAAACTCTAGAGAATCTGCCAGCTCCAAAATTTCTCTAGGAAACTCACTTAGCCCAGCCGATAGCTTCAAAGAAGTCTGTCCTGCCATCCGCCCAGACTTCAGCAACTCCAAAGTTTCCATACTCAACGCTCAAACTCTAAAACAGCATATAAACCTACCCTTGCGCAGATAACCGGCATCTCTAGCACTCACGGTACTACGCCAACCGTTTAATTAGATGGTCGCCTACTCGCATTGCGTTCGCCATAATCGTCAAAGACGGATTTACTGCCGCACTAGACGGAAAAAAGCTGCCATCTACCACATACAAATTGTCCAAATCGTGAGCCTTACAGTTCACATCTAAAACCGACGTAGCCGGATCGGTGCCAAACCGACAGGTGCCTACCTGATGCGCCACCGCGCCCACCGGCAAAATCTTTGTAAAATACCAGGAAAGCGGCAGTATGCTCCCTTCACTGTCTACCGTTTGAATTACTTTCTTCCAGCGTCGAATCAGCCGCTTAAACGCGCTCATATTGTTCGGCTCGTAGCGCACTGTCGTCTTCCCATTTTTTACCGTCACCCGGTTTTGCGGATCGGGTGCGTCTTCTCCTGTTAGCCACCAATCCACCGTTCGCTTTGCCGCTAGCTGCAGCGCTAGCATCGGCGCAATTTTAGGCACATCTAGTGCCAGCATCCGCGAGTTCACCTTACCGAGTAGCTGCACATGGCCCATCGGATAGTCAAACCCTGGCTCTCCCCAGTAATAATCATTTACGGCCAGCGTTTTCTGGAAGACACTGTGATTTTCCTTTAGACTAATGCCCACGATCGCCGCTGCTAAATGCTTCATAAAGTTCCGACCGACCTGATCGGAGCTATTAGCCAACCCGTTCGGATGCTGGTCATTCGCTGAATTGAGCAACAGCACCGCTGAGTTCACAGCGCCGCAGGCCACTACCACCACATCGCCGGTAAACGTTTGCATGTCTCCTGCAATCTCTGCTTCTACGCCGCTGATTTCTCGGCCAGACTCACTTGTACGCAGCCGGGTCACTTTTGCTTCGGTGATCAAATGCACATTCGAATTATCCATCACCGGACGAATGCAGTTCACATCTGCATCCGACTTAGCATCAATAAAGCAGGGAAACCCATCGCAGGTATTACAACGAATGCACTCGCTTAAAAAGGCGTCTTTCTCATTCAGCTTTACCGACAGCGGTAGATGAAACGGCTGCAATCCCTTCTTTTTAAGCGCTTCGTCAATCCAGGCGATTCGCGGCTCGTGGCTAATCGGCGGGAAAATATAGTCGTCATTTCGATGCGGCTCCGTCGGGTCCTCACCTTTTTGACCATGCACCTGATAAAGGGCCTCGGCCTGCTCGTAGTAGCGCTCAAAGTCGTCGTACTTCAGCGGCCAAGCAGGCGAGGTGCCTTCGTGCAAATTGACCTCGTCAAAATCTTTCTCGCGTAGCCGAAACAGCGCCCCGCCGTAAACTTTGGTATTGCCACCCACCCAATAGCCTATGCCCGGCTCAATGACAGATCCTTCAGGTGCGCTCCAAGTTTCATTAGTCTGATAGCGGCCATCTCGAAACACCGCATCCGTACTCCAATTTGCCTTTTCCTTTGGCAAAAAAGATCCTCGCTCTAGCACTAAAATCTTTTTCCCGCTCGGAGCTAATCGGTGAGCTAGCGTTCCACCGCCCGCGCCGGTTCCGATAATGATTACGTCGTAGTGCGTACTTTCAGCCATAGCCTTCCTGAATCAAACCTTCCTGAGTCGAACCGTTTTGAGTCGAACCGTCTAGCTAGCAAAATTGCTTTTTAGTGCGATCGCCCATAATAATCTAACGGCTTCTGTTGGAATTAGCCGTACGGCTTAAGGCTCAATATCGTCAAGGCTCGATGTCGTTAAGGCTCGATGTCGCACCATTAAACCTGCTGTATCTTCAAGGTAGCTAGCAATGCCGCTCACGATTTTCTGAACCGCCTGAATGTCTCCGCTATCGTCAATAGCCACTGCTAACGCATAGCGCTCTTGTCCAACCTGCATGGCCAGCGCTGATCCGATGACATAGCCGTTCTGACCCGTTTTTTCGCCCAGCCATTGAGCGTCTAGATCTTGCAATGCCTGGTAGCCTAGCTCCCGATCGGTCTGAGCGTGCAGCGCCTGGAGAAGCGCTTGTTCGCCGGGGCCTTGCAGGCTATAGGTCTGTACTAGCATGGCGGCTAGATCGTTAGTCGTCGCCTGGTTGCCGCGATCGCCCGCATCCTCGGGCATGACCAGATCGCCCACTAACTTATGGCCTGCGTAGGTATCCACATACCCCATCTCTTCGAGTTTGGCCGCTAGGCGATCACGGCCCATATAGTCAATTAGTTGATTGGTTGCAATATTATCGCTGTGGTCAATCATCTGGGTCATGATCTGGCGCAGCGAGTAAGCCTTACCCACTTCTAGAATTGCGCCCTCTGCATTTTCGGTAAAGTTGCCAGGGTCTATCTCAATTTTTTGGTTAAGGTCAACGCTTCCAGCATCTGCTTCTTGAAGCAGCGCGATCGCAATAGCTAGCTTAATCAGGCTAGCAGGACTGGCCAACAGCTGATCCCCTTGATGATGCCGACACTGCTGAGAGTTAATCTGGCTTTTAACTTGGGTTTTATCGGTGATGCTGCTGTGAGCAGGACTAAGCAGCTTAGCTGGCCCGCTGTGAATATTGGCACTAGGATTGTCTATTTGGCAAAGCGTAACGTGAACCTGCTCAGGCCAAACGCCCGTATCTTCAATAATTTGAGCTAAGAAGGCGCTATCGGCTTTAGCGACTTTACGATCGGCAGTTGCTAGCAGCTGCTGGTATTGTTTCTGCTTACTAGTCGCTTGGTTATGCAGCTCTGACTTCTGGGGGATAGATGCCAACGATTGCAAAGCAGCCTGCCACAAATCGCGCTCGCGGCGAGTGTAAGCCAAACTAGACTTAGGTTCAAGGCGAGCAGATTGGAAAGCTTTGACAGCTTGATTCGCCAACTTCTGAGCTTGCTCAAGCTGTTGACTAGCCCGGTCTTCAAGCTGATTTTCTAGCGCTAGCGCCGCTGATTGAGCCGTGATCTGGCCATGTGAGTTACCCGTACCGCCGCTTGCCGCCACCAGCACAGCATCGTATTCGGGTTCACCCGCATGATCGAGTTGGGGAGCGCTTTTAATTGACAAGCTGCCGGCTAGACCTAAAAAAACGCTAGTGACAGCAGCGATCGCAGTGGGATACCAAAAGCCAGGCATTTTAAAGACCAGTGACGAAGAACCAATAACGAAAAACGAGTTCAGAATCAAGTAACCGTAGGAGCAAACGCATCTAGCTTTATGATCTCGACAGGGTACCCAACCAGTCTGACAAAACTATAACCACTAATCTTAATCAGATAAGCTTAAATCAGAGAAATAGCAACGCAATCACCTCATATTACCAACATAATTGAGCGTAAATTGACACCTACAGGCATAGCATCCTGCTAATCTAGCTAACTGGAAAGGAATCGAGGAACCCCTATGTCAGCCATCCGCGAGTTGCATCAACAGCTCACGAGCAAAACCCGCAGCGCCGTCGAAATCGCTCAGGCCCAGCTCGACTTGGCCGAGGCCATAGAGCCAAAGCTAGAGAGTTTTGTGTCGATGACAGCTCAAAAGGCGTTGGCACAGGCACAGGCCGTAGACGACAAAATCGCCGCCGGTGAAGACATCGGTCTGCTCGCCGGTATTCCTATTGCGCTCAAAGACAACCTCTGCACTAAGGGCATCCGCACCACCTGCAGCTCCAAAATGCTGGAGAACTTTGTGCCCCCCTACGACGCCACGGTCATCACCCGGCTTGACCAGGCAGGCACCGTTTTCATCGGCAAAACAAACCTAGACGAGTTCGCCATGGGCGGCTCCACCGAAAATTCAGCCTTCCATGCCACCCACAATCCTTGGGACATTTCCCGAGTACCCGGCGGCTCCTCCGGCGGCTCAGCCGCCGCGGTCGCTGGAGGCCAGGCCCCCATTTCACTAGGATCGGACACCGGCGGTTCCATCCGTCAACCGGCTTCCTTCTGCGGCATTGTTGGCATGAAGCCTACCTATGGCCTAGTCTCTCGCTTTGGCCTGGTCGCTTTTGCCTCATCGCTCGATCAAATTGGTCCCTTTGGGCGCACGGTCGAAGATACGGCAATTCTGCTGAGTGCGATCGCCGGTCACGACGCCAAAGATGCTACTAGCCTCAAAGTCAAAATCCCCGACTACACCCAGTACTTAAAGACCGACCTTAAGGGCAAAAAAGTCGGCGTCATCCAAGAAACCTTCGGCGAAGGGCTAGACAGCGAAGTGGGCGATGCGGTGAACGCAGCTATCGATCAGCTCAAGTCACTAGGGGCAGAAGTTAAAACCATCTCCTGCCCCAAGTTCGACTACGGCGTCTCTGCCTACTACATCATTGCCCCCTGCGAAGCCTCAGCCAACCTAGCCCGCTACGATGGCGTCCGCTACGGTCTGCGCTCAGAAGAACCCAACCTGCTCTCGATGTATAACAAAACGCGAGCAGACGGCTTTGGCGACGAGGTGAAACGCCGAATCATGATCGGCACCTACGCTCTATCAGCAGGCTACTACGACGCCTTTTATCTCAAGGCCCAAAAGGTCAGAACGCTGATCAAACAAGACTTCGAGAACGCCTTCAAAGACGTAGATGTGCTCGTTAGCCCTACCGTACCCACCACCGCATTTAAGGCCGGTGAAAAGGACGATCCGCTAAGCATGTATCTACTCGATTTGATGACTATCCCAGTTAACATGGCGGGCCTACCGGGAATCAGCGTTCCCTGCGGTTTTGACAGCAACGGGATGCCCATTGGCTTACAGATTGTTAGCAACGTACTGCGCGAAGATCTGATATTTGAGGTGGCTCATGCCTACGAGCAAGCAACCGATTGGCATACGCGATCGCCCAAAATCTAACCACCTTCTGTCAACCAAAGACAGTACTTTCGACAGTAGCCAATAAAAGCTTTATGAGACGGTCACCTGTTTGATAAGATCAAACGTTCGACCAGGTATTCGTTCAAATAGTATTCACCGATACCTCACCCGCAGCACCGTTCGCCCACACCCCCACAGTTTAAGGAGATTAGATTTCAGATGGCCAAGATGTATTACGACAGTGACGCAAATCTCGATTTGCTAAATGGTAAAACGGTGGCCATTATCGGCTACGGTTCTCAGGGCCACGCCCACGCGCTAAACCTCAAAGACAGCGGTGTAGATGTTGTCGTTGGCCTGTACGAAGGCAGCCGCTCTATTGAAAAAGCCGAAGCTGAAGGACTCGCCGTAAAGTCGGTAGCAGAGGCCTCTAAAGCCGCTGACTTCATCATGATTTTGCTGCCCGATGAGCTTCAGCGCGAAATCTACAAAGAGCACATTGCGCCCAACCTCGAAGCCGGTAACGTGCTGGCCTTTGCCCACGGCTTTAACATTAACTTCGGCCAAATTGTACCGCCCCAGGATGTAGACGTTGTCATGGCAGCGCCGAAAGGCCCCGGCCACCTAGTTCGCCGAACGTACGAGCAAGGCCAAGGCGTACCCGCGCTATTCGCCGTTTATCAAGATCCCTCCGGGCAGGCTCGCGACTTAGCAATGGCCTATACCAAAGGCATTGGCGGCACTCGCGCAGGCGTTTTAGAAACCACTTTTCGCGAAGAAACCGAAACTGACCTCTTCGGCGAGCAGGCTGTACTTTGCGGTGGCCTGAGCGAGCTCATCAAAGCGGGCTTCGAGACATTAGTAGAAGCCGGTTATCAGCCAGAGCTAGCGTATTTTGAATGCCTGCACGAAGTGAAGCTAATCGTCGATTTAGTGGTAGAAGGCGGTCTTGCTAAAATGCGCGACAGCATCTCAAACACCGCTGAGTACGGCGACTATACTCGCGGGCCTCGGGTGATTACAGAGGATACAAAAGTCGCAATGCGGCAGATTCTCAAAGAAATTCAGACTGGGCAGTTTGCGCGCGAGTTCGTACTAGAAAACCAGTCTGGAAACGCAGGCTTCAACGCCACGCGCCGAATTGAAGCTGAGCATCCCATTGAGGAAGTCGGCAAGGACTTACGAGCGATGTTTAGCTGGTTAAAAAAGGTTTAGGACAAGGCTTAGTCTTTTTGAACAAAGGGTTCAACTCTGGTGGGGTGGCCGCCTTGGCTGCCCCAAAATTAGGCAAGCTAGAGGTCCATCCCATCAGAGATTCAAGAAAGGCTAAAAAACTGGTGGTACGATCACGGCCAGAGAATATTAACCAAAGATTAAGTGACTCTGTTTTGTGTCCTATCTATCTGACCCCGGCGTCAAGGTATCTGACACTAAGGCAAATGTCTTCTTTTGCTGACAACCTACTTTTTGTGTGTGTAACTTATGCCATCAACAGAAATCAATGCGGTGCCCCTGCATTCTGAAAACACTGTAGAAAACGACCGTACAGGCCTGACGCCAGAAGCACTCAAGCGCGGTTTCTTAGATAACTTGTTTTATGTGCAAGGAAAGTCGCCAGAGCTTTCTTCTATGCACGACTATTATATGGCGCTCGCCTATACTGTGCGCGATCGCATGTTGCACCACTGGCTCAGCTCCGCTAGCACCTACCGCGACAACAAATCGCGCACAGCGGTCTATCTCTCCGCCGAATTCTTAATGGGGCCTTATCTGGGCAACAACCTGATCAACTTAGGTCTATACAGCGCAGTTGAAACGGCGATGTCCGACCTGGGTTTGAGCCTAGACGAAATTATCGCCCAGGAAGACGAACCGGGTTTAGGCAACGGCGGCCTCGGTCGCTTGGCAGCTTGCTATCTAGACTCTATGGCAACCCTGCAAATTCCCTCTTTGGGCTACGGCATTCGCTACGAATTCGGCATCTTTAAGCAAGAGCTGCACGACGGCTGGCAGGTAGAGCAAACCGACAAATGGCTCGCCAACGGCAACCCCTGGGAAGTCGCTCGTCCGCAGTGGTCGCAGTCAGTAAAGCTAGGCGGCTATACCAAAGCCTACACAGATATTAAAGGCGACTATCGCGTAGAGTGGGTGCCCGAGCGCATTGTTAAAGGCGTTCCGTACGACACGCCTATTTTGGGATATCAGGTTAACACCGCAAACACGCTGCGCCTGTGGAAAGCCGAATCTCCAGATGCATTTGACTTTGGCGCATTCAACCAGGGTGACTATTCAGGCGCGGTTAATTCCAAGGTCGTTTCAGAGAACATCTCGAAGGTTCTCTACCCCAACGACGAGCACCTAGAAGGCAAGCAGCTGCGGCTAGAGCAACAGTATTTCTTTGTCTCCTCCTCCCTGCAAGATATGATTCGGATTTTGCTCCGCGATGGCATGGCCATTGAGCAATTCCCCGAAAAGTACACCATTCAGATGAACGATACGCACCCGGCGATCGCCGTTCCTGAACTCATGCACCTGCTCATAGACGAGCACGAGCTATCTTGGGATCACGCTTGGGAGATCACTCAAAAATCTCTTGCCTACACCAACCATACGCTGCTGCCCGAAGCCTTAGAGCGCTGGCCGATTGATCTTTTCGGCTCCTTGCTCCCTCGCCATCTAGAAATCATCTTCGAAATCAACCGCCTATTTTTGGAGCAAGTACGCATCAAATTTGGTCAAGACAACGAACGCCTAGAGCGCATGTCTTTGATTGATGAAAGCGGCGGGCGCTACGTGCGCATGGCCAACCTAGCCTGCGTCGGCAGCCACCACATCAACGGCGTAGCCGCCCTGCACACCGAACTGCTGCAGCAAACCGTCCTCAACGACTTCTACAAGCTCTTCCCAGAAAAATTCATCAACGAGACCAACGGTGTTACCCCCCGCCGCTGGATGGTGCTCAGCAACCCCAAACTAACTCGCCTAATCGATCAGCGAATTGGCGATAGCTGGCCCACGCAGCTCGACCAGCTTAAAAGGCTAGAGAAGTTTGCAGACGATCCAGGCTTTAGAACAGAGTGGCGACAGATTAAGCAGGCAAACAAAGAAGTGCTAGCTGCACGCATCGAAAAAGCGACGGGTGTAAAAGTCAGCCCTAATTCGATGTTCGACGTACAGATTAAGCGCATCCATGAGTACAAGCGCCAGCAGCTCAACGCGCTGCACATTATCTCGCTGTACAACAAGCTAAAGCAAAACCCAGAGATGAAGATCACGCCGCGCACCTTTATCTTTGCGGGTAAAGCAGCACCGGGCTACTTCATGGCCAAGCTCATCATCAAGCTCATTACCTCTGTAGGCCGAGTCGTCAACCGCGACCCCGACGTGCGCGATCAAATTAAGGTCATTTTCTACCCCAACTACAACGTCACCAACGCCCAGCCGGTTTATCCAGCCTCCGATCTGTCCGAGCAGATTTCGACCGCAGGCTTTGAAGCCTCGGGAACCGGCAATATGAAGTTCGCCATGAACGGAGCGCTAACGATTGGCACGCTAGACGGAGCTAACGTAGAAATTCGTGAGGAAGTCGGTGCAGATAACTTCTTCTTGTTCGGCCTAGATGCTGAAGAAGTCGCAAAGCTAAAATCGACTGGCTACAACCCACGCAAATACTACGAAGAAAACGAAGACCTGCGAACCGTCATCGATCTCATCGGCTCCGGCATCTTCTCCAGTGGAGATACCGAACTGTTCCGACCCCTGATTGATAATCTGCTGTATCAAGATCGCTTTATGGTGCTAGCCGACTATCAGGCGTATGTGGACTGCCAGGTAAAGGTAAGCGAAGCTTATCAAAACCAAGACGAGTGGGTGCGCATGTCCATCTTGAATGCGGCAAGAATGGGCAAGTTCTCTAGCGATCGCTCTATCCAAGAATACTGCGATCAGATTTGGAACATTAAGCCTGTACCCGTAGAGCTACAAGAATATGAAAAAACGCTGAAAGTGATGACAGATAAAAATACTCGGCTCTCGTAGATAGGCGAGTGTTCTTCTAATTTGAAAATGGGAAAGGCTCACTTACTATTTGGGCCTTTCCCATTTCGTTTTTATACGCTTGCCTTGCTACAATCCGCGGGCCAACATCCTAGAACCTAATATCCCAGAACGGCTCTGCCTTGTTTCACACTGCTGTAGAGAGGACTTTAAAGTGCTTGTAAGTAAAGCCCACCAAAATGACGTTCCAAAGAACCATGCTAATTGCCGTCGCGATCGCCGCCCCGTTGATCCCATAAAGCGGAATGAGCACAGCGTTTAGCACCACGTTCACCACCGCACTGACGCTCACACCTAAAGCCGTATCGCGGTCATGCCCAGTCATAATCAGTAGCTGCGCGGTTGCGCCCGTAAACGCATTAACAAGCTGCCCGCCCATCAGAATAAACAGTGCCGTTCTACCCGCCAAAACCTCCGGGCCGAACATCAGCAAAAACCAGTGAGAAGAGAGCACTAGCCCAACGGCTAGCACCGCCGATAGCGCAAACGTTGCCCGACAGCTTTGCTTAATGATTTGCCTTAGCCGAGCGATATCACCCTGCGCAAACACCGTGACAAAAATAGGCCCTAAAGCAGTGGCAAAAGCGACCTGCACGAACGAGATTAGCCCCGCTCCTTGGTTGGCTACCTTATAGATGCCGACTGACGCGTTGTCTTTCAAGATTCCCAGCATTACAGAATCAGTCTGTCCGTTAATCACATACATGCTGCCGATTAGTAGCATCGGCATCGCCGCTCTTAGCCACAAACCACGACTGTAGCGAGATCGAGATTTATATAGTTTTGGGCCGAGCTTCCTCGTTTGCAGCAAGCTTCCAACGTAAAATGCGATCGCCGTTGCCACCCAATAGATAGACATCACCACCGGCACCGGCAGCTTCTTTAGCTCTGGTAATCCTAAACCAGCAGATAACCCCAAAAGATGTAGCGCAAACAGCCCTCCCGAACAGACAAAAAGAATCCCCGGATGCACAATCGCCTCAGGTAGCTGACTAGCTACCACGCTTTTCATCGCCTGCAAAGCACCCACCCGCAGCCGGGAAAGCGCCACGAAAGGCAGCGAAGCTATGCCAATTGCAAACGCCATCAGCGCCTGTCCATTTTCGGCTAAACCCAGCAGCCAGCAGCCCACCACTGCCACAATCGCCAGCAACACCGAACTTAGCAAAACCAGTTGATTAGAAAAGCCCAGCAGCCCCTTTGCATCCGCCCAGCTACGCCGCACCGAATAGACCGCTAGCTCCCGGTTAATTACCCCTTCAAACCCTAGCGCTGCCGGAATCAGCAGAATATACACCCAGGCAATAATGTAAGAATATTCGCCGTAGCCGCTCACGCCCGCTAGCCGCACTAGCAGCAAGCTGTTGGCATACATTAGCCCTACGTTCAAAACCTTTAAGGCAACGGTGCCGCTCATCGCCTTAACGATAAAGCGCCGTAAAGACTCGTTTTGGCCTTCCAATTTTCCTTCAGGCGACCCCATCGCTCGATCCATCCATACCTTTATACTCATAGCACTTCCGCTCTGCTGAGCTTTAACCGGGTCATTCTGTCCATAAGTTAAAGTAAGCCCCCAAGTCCTAAACAACCGTAAAGAGCGAATAAAGCCTGAAAAATTTGTTTAGTTTCTTGCGCTTCTAGCGAGTAGCACAGGTCTTATCACTTTTCGCCTACAGACTTTTCGCCTATAGTCCGAACAGTTTTAGTCGATAAGTTTATTTTGCCAAGCACCGACAAAGCCTTATCAGTGCTTCAATCTTTCGTCGAGTGCAAAACCAATTCAAAAAAGCATTTCTACTGACTGGTATGACTCCTATTGATAAAACTTTTGCCCTCATTGACTAAATTTCATCTAAACCTTATCAAATCAGCGATCGCTCCATTACTCGCCTTCAACTGACAAGCTGAGCAATCGCTCGACCCTACAATAGCTGCATTCATATTGAATTCTGTTTTCCACAGGGCTACTTTCGATAGTGGCGCACCCAGGCCCGAGAGATTTCTAGAACGGCAGTTCTCATCATCCGAATTTTTGCCCTTTGGCGGTTGCTGCGCGACAGTGGAGATAGGCGATTCTCCGATGCAAAGGCATGGTGCTAGCCACTAGCAATGGCGTACCGCTAGCTGTAGAATCTTGACCTATATTCCACAAATTCTCACAAAATTACAAAGAATAACTCAGTTCGTAGCTAGCACCCACGCGCTACATCATCTAGTCTGATACCCTATCGCTCCTAGCTATAACGCCTTTGCCAGTATGAGACAGCTTAGAAAAATAGAGCACGTTTTTGAAACGATTATTTGGAATTTTCGGCTGCTCGTCTTATTTCCCGTTATTTTTAGCCTGCTAAGCGCCGTTAAGTTTTTTATGATTGGCACCTGGGACATTTGGGCCGGATTTAGCCTCAGATTCGATCCTGCCGACCCAGAAGGCGAAACCACCTACCAGATTGTTTCTTACGTCATTGGCGGAATTGACTACTATCTAATTGGCATCGTTCTGCTCATCTTCGCCTTTGGCATATACGAGCTGTTTATCTCTAAAATTGATATCAGATTTGAGCAAGAAGTTAGTATTCTTCAGAGTGAATCTCTTGATGAGCTAAAAAGCAAGCTGGTTAAAGTGATCGTTGTGGCTTTAATTGTGAATTTGTTTAAGAAGATGCTGGAGCTAGAAACCTCACAAGCAAGTGATTTCGTCTACATCGCCCTGACCATCTTTCTTATTGCCGTTAGCAATTATTTACTACAGCTGCATTCTGACACCCCGCTCGTCTCAAAAACCAGTAGCGCCGAAGCTGACTTGACCCCTGAAGATAGCTGACTGAAGATAGCTAGCGGTTGAGCCTGAATTTATTAGATCAAACCTATAGCTGGGCCTGGTTTAGAACATTTTGGGTTTAAGAAAGCTCAGCAGTTTCCCAGAACCGGCAGATAGGTCTTGCCAAGAATTTTGTGCAAAGACTAGCTGAACGTAGCCACAGGTCGGTACATTCTCAATAAAGCGATCGCCTATCTGATTACACAAGTCCGTCATCGCCGCGTTATGGCCGACAACTACAGCCTCTAAAAGCGAATCGTCCAGGTTACGACACCACTTCAGCAGCGCGTTTGCGTCGAACGTATATAGCTCATCATCCGTCTGCCAACTGATCTCTCGATCTAGCAGGTGCTGAGCGAGTTGCTCAATCGTAGACTGAGCGCGCCGCGCCGGACTGCAAAACACTGGTTCGAACGGGCAGCCTGCCTGCACCATCTGCGGGGCCATCGTCCGACAAGCTTCTGACCCGCGCGAGTTAAGCGGCCGCTCAATATCAGCCAAAGCCTCATTAGCCCAGCTAGATTTAGCGTGCCGAATCAGGTGTAGCTTTTTCATTTAGTCAATTCCAGTGGCAATCAACGCAATCAATGGCAACAGTTAACCACGGCAGCACAGACCGCGCCATGGTTACAGCCATTGCGCTTACCGCTAAGCCATCAAACACCGATCGAATGATAACTAGTTTGTATCATTCCTTGTCTTCAAAACATGTTAATCTTCGAACAAGATAATAAGAATCGGTCAGCATATTTGTTTTTAGTATTAACGGGTTTTCACGTTTTTCCATTGACAGACTTTCTTCCGACATATCCCTCAATTCCTTCTGGAGAAATTCTATGTCAATTTATGTAGGCAACCTGTCCTATGACGTTACGGACGCAGACTTAACGACGACTTTTGCAGAGTATGGCACTGTGAAAAGAGTTCAACTTCCCACCGATCGTGAAACTGGCCGAATGCGCGGTTTTGGGTTCGTTGAGATGAGTTCTGATGATGAAGAAGAAGCAGCTATTCAGGCGCTTGATGGCGCTGAGTGGATGGGCCGCGACCTCAAAGTCAACAAAGCCAAGCCTCGTGAAAATCGTGGCGGCGGCGGTTCTTTCCGCTAGGACAAGTCCTTTTAGAGCTGCGTGATCGCAACTCTAGCCCAATAAACCTTCGGGTTTAGAGGATAACATCTACAAGAAAGGGTTCAGGCGTCTCTGTCTGAACCCTTTTTTTAATGAATATTAAAGACGATCCGCCTTCAATATTTGCGCTTTTATAGATAGGTCATCAGCAACTGCATTAAGCCTGCGATCGCATTCAAAGAAGCCGTCTCCGTTGCCGTATGGTAGTCCGTCGTCGGAATTTGCAGCGTTGTCCCGCTGACTGTCCCTTCCGAAGCGCTCGCCACCCTTCCTAGCTCAGTTCGGCCCAGCGGATAAGGCTTGCTACGCATCAAATTTTTCTCAGCAATATACTCATCCTTAAACCCATAGCTCAGCCCTAAAGACTCGCAGCGCTCCACCAGCTCTTGAGTCATTGCCTCAGAAAAAGGCCCGTTCGCATCGCAATGCCGCAGCGTAATCTGCTGCATATCTGCCTCCTCACGAGTTGCGTAAGGACTTGTATCTAGCACAATCAACCGCTGCGTCGTCAGCCGCTCCTGTTGAAACCAGGCCAAACTATAGCGCCAGCTCCGCCCAGACTCTTCTTGAGCGGTAAACATGCCCGTCCCTTGAAACCCTCGCTGAAACAGATAGATAATCATCGCCGCACTCACCACATTATCTAGCTGCGCCGAAATCAACCCATCTTCTATTTGCAGTCGATCCGCAAAAGATACCGGCGTACCCGGCTGCAAATATTCCAGCCCATTCACCTCAAAAATCAGATTTCCCCGCTCTGGGCAAACGTACGAGTTCGTAATTTCGCCCTGGCCAATATAGGTGCCCACAAACGGAATATGCGCCTGCACCCGCTGCCCTGCAAAGCGATTTTCGATTTTGTTAATCATATATTCAGACACTGAATCGCCCATTACCTCGCCCCGATTAGCGGCAATGAACGCGGCATACTGAAACTCATTTGGCCCTGTGCACAGCAGCCCATGACGATCGATATGTGCCGACAAAAACAGGTCGTGCGGCTTATTCCCTTGGGCCACCAAAACGCCGTGGTAATGCTGTACCGCTACGCCCGCATCTTCTAGCTCTCGCCGCAAAACGCGAAAGAAAGCGTCTTCGTTGCCTACCACAGAAGGCTCTCGAATTAGCAATTTCAAAATATCTAAGAAATCGTGCAGCTCCGCGTGCAGGCTATCAATGTTGGTAATAGCACTATCGGCAACGGAAACCGTTTCAACTATCTGTTGTTCAACGACCGGATTAATTTCAAGATCGACGGAACCCATAGATGCTTTCCAAAACTAGATTTTCCTATGATATAGCAAACGCCTAAGTCCATCGGCGTATCTGCTATTACCAAGCTGTGCAAGATAGTTAAAAACTCGATGGGGCTGTAAGCAAAAGAATGACCGTTGCGATCGCTAAATGAACGCGAGAAAAATGCCATCGGAGCGATCGCAGAGGTCAACATTCCTAAAATTGGGTGGTTGGATTAAGCTCTGGGCGGCTCCTGTGAGGATAGCGTTCTGTTTGTGGCTTGTGTTCTGGCCGGTGATATGGGTAGAACCTTTGAGACGGGTAGAACCTTTGATATTGGACGTATCTTCTAGAGCGGTTGGATTGAGGGTAGCTGAAGTAGATATTTTCGTCTGTTGGTAGGCTAAGGTTTGGCTGTTCCTGATCAAGCGAGACTCTAGAAGGCTGCGCTTCTGCTGAGATGCGAACGCCATTTACATAGACTGCTGAGCCTGTTTCTGAAACAACTTCGATCGCTGTTGAAGATCCTTGTGTACGGTTTGCGGCCTCGGACTGAGGACTGGCCGATGGCCTAGTTTGGCTGCGTGAGGATTGAGGATTTGCGGCTGGCGTCTGGCATAGGTTTTCTAGGCTGGTGCGATCGCCCGCAGTCCATTCAACGTAGCAGTCTGTTTGGGGAGAAAGCTCTGTTTGGGGAGAAAGGTCTGAGCTGAGCTGACTCTGAGCTTGGGCTGCTGAGGATAGCAGCGAGATAGAAGCGGCTACGCCTAGCAGCATGATTTTGCTGAAAGACTGCTTAGAAGATTTCCAGACTGATGTTTTTGGCTTGTGAAGCAGATTGGCAGTCGAAGAGTGACTCATTTTGACTGAGCTGGATTAGCTGATAAGAGAATTGCTTTTGCACCCGAGTCGTTAACGCGGCTATCTGTTAAATCTAGCGTAGTTGGCTGGCTATCGTGGGCGGTGTCCTTAAGTCTGCCGATGATGGGAAAAAGGCTCAAGATTAAGCCGGTGGTGAGATGAGACTTCTTCTGTGTTCGTGTAGGTTGAATGGATAACCTAGGTGGTAATGCAATGTTGAAACGTATAGATGGACTGCTTCGTGTTCTGGCGGTGAGCTTGGTAGCCGTACTGATTTCAGTTGGGGTTATGGGCGCTGAGGCTCAAGCGAATGGCAATCGTCTTATCCAAACGCCCCAAAGCTTGATTGCCTATAGCCTTGACTACGAAATGGATAAAGCGAGGGGCGATCAGACGATTGAGCATTACGGGGAGCCGGTGCGTGAGGTGGTTGAGCAAACGCTGCGGAACAATGTGAACCACCCGGATAGCAAAGAGACGGCCGAAAATAGCTACAAGCGGAAAAGCTTTTTAAATAATGTGCTGCCAGAAAGAAACAGCGCCGGTAAGAAGTTCTCTCAAGAAGATTTTTCGGAGATGCGGAAGATTGAGCATCCAAGAGACATTTTGCAAAAGTAGATAGTAGGAGCTGCTGATTAGACTATTTATGCTTGAGCTTATTCTTGAGCAATGTCTATTTTTAGCAGCGCTAGGAGCGTTGGCTTGTCTGGCTGTCTGCTGACGATGCTCTCTTTTTGAAATTTTGTTAGTTTTTTGAGTCTGTATTCTGCCTTTGATGCGAGAGAACGAGTGCCTATTTCGGTTTGGTAGACGAGCTGCAGTGGCCCTTTCGATCGCAGATATTTAGCGCCTTGTTTGCCTGCTGTATGTTCGGCTAGCCGTTGCGAAACGTCTGTTGTGATACCGGTGTACAGGGCGTTTTGTTTGGTTCGAATGAGATAGAGATGCCAAGCCATTTTGCTTTGAATGGTGTGTTTTGAACGGAGGTAATTTTATATGTGTGGACGATATACCCAAACAAAGTCTGGTGAGGCGATCGCGCGTACCTTTAACTTAGCCACCTCACCCGATCCTCAACCGCGATACAACATTGCTCCTACTCAGCCGGTATCTGCGATTGCCCAAACTGAAGCAAACCGAGAATATCGTATCTTTCAGTGGGGCTTAGTTCCTTCCTGGTCTAAGGATCCTAAAATCGGCAGCCGGATGATTAACGCTCGCTCAGAGACAGCGGCGGAGAAGCCTTCTTTTCGGGCGGCGTTTAAGCGGCGGCGATGCCTGGTGCTAGCTGATGGCTTTTATGAGTGGCAGCGGACGGGTGGGAAAAAGCAGCCTTACTACATTCAGGTCAAAGATCAAGAGATTTTTGGGTTTGCAGGGCTTTGGGAGACTTGGGAAAGCGGAGATGGGAGCCATTTGGAGAGCTGCACCATTCTGACGACTGAGCCAAATGGACTGATGGAGACAATTCATAATCGGATGCCGGTAATTGTGCATCCTGATGATTTTGATCTGTGGCTAGACCCGAGCCTGCAAGATGGGCGACACGTACAGCATTTGCTGCGCCCTTACGAGGATGAGGCGATGGACGCCTATACGATAAGTACGGTGGTGAATAATCCGAGAAATGAGAGCTCTGAGTGCGTGGAGCCGCTGGCAGACTAGTTATGGTCGGCGAAGAAGAGGGTGGCGTCTGGGGTGAAGGCAAAGACGGTGTAAGGGTCTGAGCGGTTTTTCATTTCCATGCCGGGAGCACCTACGGGCATACCGGGTGCGGTGAGGCCCACAACGTCTGGCTTTTCGCTGAGTAAGCGCTGTACGTCTGCGGCGGGAACATGGCCTTCTACAACGTAGCCGTCGATGATTGCGGTGTGGCAGGAAGAGAGTTTTTCGGGGACGCCGTAGGTTTGGCGAATGGTCTCCATTTGAGAGGTTACGTTGTCGTCAATTTGGAAGCCTGCGGATTTCATGTGGGCTACCCATTCTTCGCAGCAGCCGCAGGTAGGGCTACGGTAGACGGTGAGCTGAGATACGCTACCTCTAGCTAGGGCGGCGGGCTGCGTTAACCCAAAAAATGCAGTCGCGCAGACGGCAACTATGAGTGAATAGGCCAAGGTGCGTAGCGACGGTCTAGGTGCGTGCGAGGTCATGATTTTTAGGGTTGAGCTATATCTCTTATCTATATTCCTTAAGTTAGCGTAGCCAGTGAATGTTCTGTCTTCCGCTAGTAGCTGGCAACGTAACAAACCCGTTACAGTTGTTACAGATTGCTTAGATTGCTTGGCTCTAGTTGTTCGGTGGCTATTGCAAGCTATCGAAGGCGACGAATCTTTAAAAAGGCTGCTAGCAATGGCACTTAGGTTTGCTCAGGATTTAACGGTTGTTTTGGCGCGCGATCGCGACCAACCGCTGACGCTGCGTGATGTTTTGCGGGAGACTTCTGAGCAGGGCTTCTCGCTGGCAATTATTTTGCTGAGCTTTCCGTTTTTGCTGCCGATGCCGCCTGGGTTAACGACGATACTTGGCTCGGCTTGCTTGTTTCTTTCTATGCAAATGGCTTTTGGGCGGCGGGTTCCCTGGCTGCCTGATCGACTGCTGCGCTTTGAATTCTCTCAGCAGGTGGTGGATAAGCTGCTAAATGGCCTGCGGCGAGTGACTAAGATTTTTGAAAAGGTGACTCGGCCTCGCTGGTCGCGATTTGCTCGGAGCGATCGCACCTGGCGGCTCAACGGTCTGTGCATTACCTGGCTATCGCTGCTGCTAATGACGCCGGTTCCGCTAACGAATCCGATTCCGACGATTGGCATTTTGCTGCTGGCAATCTCGATGATTGAGATGGACGGGCTGCTGCTGCTAGTGGGCTACGGGGTGGTGGGTTTGAATACGGCGCTGTTTGGTTCGGTGGGTTATTTGCTATGGCGATCGCCTGATGTGTTGAGCCAGTGGTTTTAGTCTTTGCCGGGCGCCTGTTTTTTTAAGCGGACGCGACCGGGATGGGGTTCGCCTATTAGGATGACGGAGGTGGTGATGCGGCTGATGATGGGCGCGGCTAGGCTGCCTAGATTGAATCCGGGGCTGGTGCGGCGACGCTGCGATCGCAAAACAACCACGTCGTAACTGCGCGCGGCTCTAGCAATAGCCGCGACAACGCTGTCTCTTACGAGTACCTGCACCTCGATGTTGCAGTCTGAGGTAGGTAGCTGCATAATCAGTGTTTCTAGCTGCTTTTGCAGGCGCGTGCGGTGGGTTTCGGATGAGAAAGGGCTGCATACGTGCAGCATCGTCACCCGGCCCTGGTTAGCAGCGGCGAGAACCTGTGCGAACCGCATGACTCTAACCGTTAGCGGAGAGGGATTTTCGATGGGGAGCAAGATATTTTTGAGGTCGGCGGGTGGCTTGAGCAGCCTAGAGACGACGACCGGACAGTGCGCAGACCACATAACGTCGGTATGGACGGGGTTGAAGGCGTAGCTGCTAAGCTTGGTGGGCGATCGCATCCCCATCATGATGAGGCTGGCGTTTTGCTCTCGGCTGAGGTGATAAATCGCTTGGGGCACGCTATGCTCGATGCGAAACATGGGTTCTATGGGGATGTCGAAGCCTTTGCTGATGAGTTCGGCGTCTTTGAGTCGGCGCTGGCAGTGGACGATCGCCCGGTGCATTTGAGGCGAGTCCATTTGCGACTGGGTGAGGGCAACGGCTAGGGGTAAGATACGACCTTTTTCGTACTGCGCAATAATGGCCGCTAGCTCTATCAGCCATCTTTCCGTTTTGGGATTGTAGACGGGGGCAACGATAGTGAATGGCCCGCTGTTTGTCTTGGCCTCGTCTGGAATGGGTAGCCAGCTCAGCGGCTTGGGTTCTTCTAGGGTTTCGGTGATGGCGATATGGCGGGCGGATTGAGCGGTGATGAGCGGGCCTAATATAGAGGTGACCAGCATGAGCAAAATCACGCTGTTAAAAACGGGCGCGGTGATGATGTCGGCCTGGTAGCCAACGAGCGCGGCGGCGAGCGTAGCGGCTACCTGAGGAACGGAGAGCGACCACATTGTCCAGGTTTGGGGCCAGTTATAGCCAAAGAGTAGCTTGGTGCCGAAGGCCGCTAGAAACTTTGAGACGAGTAGTGCAATAACAATGGCTAACGGGACTTGAATCGTTCTCAAGAGGCTTTCGAAAGCGTTAAGATCGAGCAGTAGCCCCATGTCGATGAAAAACATAGGAATAAACAGGACGCCGCCTAGAAATTCTGTTTTTTCTTTAACGGGGCCGTCGCCGATAACGCTGTTGATGGCTAGGCCCGCTAGAAATGCGCCAATGATGCCTTCTACGCCAATGAGCTGAGCAACAATGGCGGCGAGAAAAAGCGAGAGTAGAACAAACAAAAACTGATTGCCTTCGTCTTTGCCGGTGAGCCGGAAAAAGGTTTTGGCGAGCTGTTTGAGGCCGATGAGCACGGCGATGGTGTACAAGCTCAGCGAGCCTAGCAGCGTCAGCAGCTTTACCGTGGTGAAGTCTCCTTTACTGACGCCCAAGCAGATTGCTAGAACGACTAGGGCGGAGATATCTGTAAAGATAGTTGCGCCTACGGTGATGGTGACGGCTTCGTCTGTGACGACGCCTAGGCGCTGCACGATGGGATAGGCGAGTAGGGTATGGGAGGCGAGCAGTGAGCCAATAAGCACGGCGGCTAGCCACCCGTAGTTGAAGAATAGGCCGATGCCAATGCCGCTTAGAAAGGGAACTAAAAAGGTCAGCACACCGAAGCTGAGCGACCGGTTTTTGGTTTTGCTAAAGAGTGCTAGGTCGATTTCCAACCCGGCGACAAACATCAGGTAGAGCTTGCCAACTTCTGCAAATAAAATGACGGTTTCGTCTTTAGGATCTAGCCAGCCGAGCGAGCTGGTGCCAAAGAGTACGCCTGCGGCGATGAGGCCAACGAGTCCGGGGAGCCTAAGGCGCTCGAAGAAGGGGGGCACGATAAGAGCGATCGCCAGCAAAAGGCCGAAGGTGGCGGTAGGCGACCCTAAGGTTTGAGCGACGGATGCGGCTAGAAGATTTGGCATGTACGACTAAGACATCTGCTGATAGTCAGCGAGCGTTCCGGATAGCAGGTTACTTTAAAGATTATTAGAGTTTTAAAGAGTTGAAGCACAGAGACTACGAAAATCACTGCTTAGATTCGCAAACAGTTTTAGAATATTACCGAGTTTTTGACATTCTCTATCTATCCTGATACGGGGATGATAGGGACTGTTATTTTGGAGTGGGCTGAACCATTGAAGCGAAGATCGTTGCTCTCGTTGGGGTTGGGAAGTTTAGCTGTCGCTGTTGGAGGCCGCTATTTCTCTGCTTCTAAAGGCGCGAATCTTAGCGAAGTCGTTTTTCGGAAGGCTGGAGCGCCTGATGCGACGCTGGCGCAGATTGGCTCTTTTGAGCTACCTCCTAATATAGGCGACAAGCTGTTTGAGTTTGCGGCGGTTGGCGATGTAGGTACTGGCAAGAAAGGTCAGTATGCCGTAGCCGAAGCGATGACACAGCGATGGCGGAGTTCTCCTTTTCCACTAACGCTACTCACGGGCGATAATATTTACGAGTCGGGCGAGATTGGTAGGGTTCAAGCGGCGTTTGAACGGCCTTATGCAACCTTGCTAGAGAATGGCGTTGAGTTTTATGCGGCGCTTGGCAATCACGATTTTCGCACCAACCGGGGTGAGGATGAGATTGCGTACCCTGGCTACAATATGCCTTCGAGATACTACACGTTTACCGAGCAGTCGGTTCAGTTTTTTGCGCTAGATACTAATTTGGCGATCGCTCGGGGTGGCCGTACAGCGGATTGGCAGAAGCAGCTTCAGTGGCTAAAGAGAGAATTAGCGCGATCGCCTGCCCCGTGGAAAATTGTATTTGCGCATCATCCTGTTTATTCGTCGGGCTATCACGGCTCTGAGCCGACGTTGATAGCGTCGCTGACGCCTTTGTTTGCTGAGTATGGCGTGCAGCTCTATATCAACGGACACGATCATAATTACGAGCGCACGGAGCCAATTGAGGGTACGACTTACATTACGTCTGGGAATGGCGCAAAGCTGCGACCGGTAGACCGTTCTGACTGGACGGCTTATGCGGTTTCTAAGCTGGGGTTTAATACTTTTGAGGTCTACGCTGACTGGATAGTGGTTAAGGCCATCGATAGCGATAATGTTGTTTATGATGTGGCTGCGATCGCGGCTAATCAGGTTTCAGTCTTATCCACTTTGTGACCGCCTTTACCTATGAAGATTTTGATTGTTGAGGATGATGCTCGAATTGCGGCTCCTTTGGCAAAAGACCTGCGCCATCAGCACCACACTGTGGATATAGTGCAAGACGGTGTAGAAGGCTGGGAGTATGCGCAAGCAACCGATTATGATCTGATTTTGCTAGATTTGATGCTGCCGCGCTTGGACGGTGTGGAGCTGTGCAAGCGGCTGCGCTCGGCGGGCTCTCAGGCGATTGTGCTAATGCTGACAGCCAGAGATACGACTAGCGATAAGGTGATTGGGCTAGACGCGGGTGCCGATGACTATTTGGTGAAGCCTTTTAAGCTAGAGGAACTGTCTGCTCGAATTCGAGCGCTTCAGCGGCGTAGCCGAGCGCTTCAGCCTGTGGTTTTACAGCATGGAGAACTGCGACTAGATCCGGCTAGCCAACAGGTGGTTTACGGTTGCGAAGTGGTGTTGTTAACGCCGAAAGAATATCTGCTTTTGGACTACTTCATGCGCCATCCAACGCAGGTGCTTAGCCGCTCTGCTCTGCTTAATCAGCTTTGGGAGTTTGATCAGGATTCGGGCGAAGGCACGATTAAGACTCATCTGACTAATTTGAGAAGTAAGCTGAGGGCCGCGGGTAGTTCTAAGAATTTTATTGAGACGGTTTATGGGGTAGGCTATCGGCTCGTTAGAATAGGCGAGCTAGAGAATAGGCGACATTAGCCTGGAAATTCTTGCCGCTAGCTTGAACCAGAAAGGTTTTTCAGAATATTTGGCAAAGTCCACTAAGCAAGATGACTCGAAGTCTTTTTGCAGCATTGCTTCTACGCTGTTTACGAAGTCGGTGGTGCGGTCGATGCTCTCTGTGTTGCGATCGATAACGAAGGCCATGACCTCGAAGTTTAGGAAGAAGGATCGATTGTCTAGATTGACGGTGCCGACGCCGGCGATATTGCGATCGCACAAAATCACCTTCTGGTGCATAAATCCAGGCTGATAGCGATAGACCTGAATGCCGACTTGCTTTAGCTCTTCGTAGTAGGAGAAAGAACAGAAATACACCATCAGGTGATCGGGCTGGTTGGGTAGGATGATGCGAACATCTACGCCTCTTAAAACGGCGAGCTTCAAAGCGTTTAAGACGGAGTCGCTCGGAACGAAGTAGGGGCTAGCAATCCAGAGGCGTTCTTTGGCTCCGTTGATTAAGTTAAGGAAGAAGAGGGCGCAGGCTTCTAACGGATCGGCAGGGCCGGTGGCCAAAATAAAGGCGGTTTGGTCGCAGTTTTCTTCTTTTTGGGTTTGCCAGGATACGTCTGGAATGTCTTTGGCCGCCCAGTACCAGTCGCCTAAGAAGACTCTTTGCAAACATTGAACGGTGGTGCCCTGAATTTTGAGGTGGGTGTCTCGCCAATCGCCTAGCTTAGGGTCTTTGCCTAGATATTCGTCGCCGATGTTGAAGCCGCCGACAAAGGCAGTGCGGCCATCGACGACCAATATTTTCCGGTGGTTGCGAAAGTTGATCTGAAAGCGGCGACTGAGTCCTTTGCTGCTGCGGAAGACTTTGACGGTGACGCCGTGTTTTTCGAGGTCTTCGACGTAGCGCTGAGGGAGTTTATGAGAGCCGATGCCATCGTAGATGAGGTAGACTCTAACGCCTTGTTTAGCTCTGTCGATTAAGGCATTTTTGAACGTGGTGCTGATTTCGTCGTCGTGAATGATGTAGGTTTGCAGCAAAATGTAGTCTTGCGCTTGGGCGATCGCCTTCAACATCTCGCCAAAGGTTTGCTCGCCATCGATCAGCAAGTCTATGCCGTTGTTGGTGGTGAAGGGCAAAGAGGTGAAGGTGTCGGCCAGAATTTCTAGAGAGCCGAACTCTGGCGGTAAAGACGCTTTGAAGTCCAGAATTTCGCTGTAGGCTTCATGAATGGTGGCTTGGTTTTCGCTGTAGGCTTCTCGCAGAGCTTCTGCGTAGCCCTGAAATTTGTCTTTGCCAAATGTCCAGTACAAAGGGACGGCGACCCAGGGAAGAGAGACCAGCCCAATTCCCCAGGCGATCGCCCCCCGAGAAGATTGCACTTTCATGACGGCATGAGCCGCGCTGAGTATGCCAATTCCATGAACGACTAATGAGGCTGCGCTGTAGAGGGAGAGCAGGCTGACTGTGGTCCACATGAGGCATAACCAGAGAAAGATCTAAAGGTGAATAGGCTGTAGATGTCTAGCCGTAGAATTCTACGAGCAAAGGGTTGTGGTCGGAGGAAGAGAATTTATCTAAAACTTTTGCGCTAAGCGGCTTCTGGTGAAGACCCCGATAGAAAATATAGTCTAAGGGTGGAGAAAGCAGAAAGCTTTTGATCTTTTTAGTGTCTTCTGGGTTGAATAAGACGGCTTTGAGTCCTAGCCGATGAGCCATTTCTAAGAGCATCGTCCATCTGCCGCGATTCCAAGTGTTGAAGTCGCCTGAGAAGATTATCTTGCCCGAATGCTGAGAGATAACGGCTTCGACTTCTTGGAGCTGAGATTGAAATTTGCTCAGGTCTACAAAGTTGATGAGGTGGGTATTGACGGCTAGCAGCTTCTCCTGACTGGCGGCGAGCGAGTATTCTGCAAATAGAGAAACTTTGGGCGTGTTGGTAATCGGTTCCGAATGCCGGGTGATCACGGCCTTGGCGTTGAGGTGGTTGTCCTGGGTGGCAATCAGCACGCCAGAGTAGAGGTTTGTTAGCTTGTCGATGAAGTTAGGCGCAAAGCTCCAGCCCATCTGCATCAGTTCTGGAATTTCTTTGGAGGTGGCGCAGAGCTGAACTTCTTGTAGAAAAATTTTGTCGGGCTGGTACTGCGAGACGATTTCTGAAAAGTCTGCAATCCAGCTGGCAGTGCGGTTGTTTTTGTTGATGTTCCAACTAAGGACTTTGATGGACTTGGCGCTAAGGTTAGTCGGGCTGCTGTGGCGGCTTTCGATAGTAGAGGCTGGTACTGACGCGAACCGACTGGTCGGGTTCAGCTGGTCGTTGAGCTGGTCAATCGTTTCTTTGAAAGAGAATCGCTCACGCTTGTCTTCAGCCACTGCTTAAAAGCCGCCGGGTAACTTACGCTCTAGTTTACTGCTGAGAAGATTGATTGGGCGGTATTTTTGTCGGCGTAGCGGTCAGCAGCGGCAGGCTGAGCAGCCCGAGTAGGGTGATGATGCTGGTGAGAATCCAGATGGCGAGGCGGCTGGGTTTGTATGAGGCCTGCTCGATTTGCCAAAAGACCTGGTTGTAGCGCCAGGCGGCCAGAATGATGACGGTGATGCCGAAGGCGACTAGGCCAATCCCTAGCGTTTGCGAGTTTAGAATGGCGGGGGGTGGAATGTTGGCGGCTGGCTCAGTGGCGGCTTCGAACTGTCGGAGGAAAAGGCCAAATCGAGCGATCGCAAATCCGAAGCCAATCAGCGCAATGGAGGTTCGCAGCCAGGCTAAAAAGGTGCGTTCGTTGGCCTGATGCTCTCGCTGTCGATCGGTGCTGCGCTCAGAGCGGCGGGGTTTACGCGGGAAAGCCATTATATAAGGAGAATCTCTGTAATTAGAAGGTTTTTTTAATCAGAAGGTTTTTTTAGGCAATACTAGCTGTAAGCATGTAGTGCTAAACACAATTTGTATCAATTCAATTTCTAGCTTTTAACTATGCAGAGTTTGTTATCATCCCTGGCCTATTTGTGGGAGCGAAAGGTCAATCCTACCTTGAGTTCGTTTATCGCCTTTTTTGGTCTGGCCTGGTTTGGCGTTTGCGTCATAACGGTGTACATCCTTGCTAAGCTGTCCGACGATGTTTTAGCACAGGAGTCGTTCGCGTTTGATGAGACGATTCTGCTGCATATCCATCAGCTCGCTAATCCAGCGTTGGACAAGCTGATGGTGTTTATTACCCGCATTGGCGATCCGCACACGGTGGTGCCTTTGACCGGGATTGTATTTATCTTTTTGCTGATAAAGCGGCAGCGATTAGCGGCGACGTTTTTTGCGATTGATGCAGCGGGCGGCGTCGCGCTGAGCTATTTTTTGAAACTGGCTTTTAGTAAGCCTCGGCCTCAGCTATGGAATTCGGCGGTTAATGAGGTCACCTATAGCTATCCGAGCGGTCATGCGTTGGGTTCTATGGTGATTTATGGCTTTCTATCCTATATATTTGCAACTTTGTATCCTCGTTATTCTGCCGCGATTTATGCTTTTGCGGTGCTGATGATTATCAGTATTGGCTTTAGTCGGCTGTATTTGGGTGTGCATTGGCCAACGGACATTTTAGGCGGCTACGGTATCGGCTTCCTTTGGATTATGGTCTGTATTTCGCTGCTAAGACTTCGGCGACAGGGCGATGCGTTTTAGCGGTGGCTTCTTTGAGATTTATTTTTGTTAGACCTTATTTTTGTTAGACCTTATTTCTCGTAGACCTTACCGCGCCATAGGATACGGGTTTGAAAGGACGAGAGGGTGATGCGAAGAACGGCGAGCGGGTCGGCGAATGGGGAGAGCCAGAAGAATTGGGCGGGCGAGAATAGCTTTTGGGGGCGGTGATAGGAACCTGCGATCGCAAGCGTCATTCCCAGTCTGACCAGCAGTAAAAATCCATTGAGCGCCAGCGCTAAACTTACGATGGGGCCACCTTGTAAATTTAGCGGCACTAAGCGCGAATTCTGTAGCAGTAGCAGACTCGGTAAAACTAGAATTGGCAGTGCTTGAGTGGCTATGAGCAGCGCTAAATCTCCCCATAGCTGGGCGGGGGTAGCGGCGTCTTTAAGATCGAGCGATCGCCCCCATCCCTGCCAAGTTTCAACCGCGCCTTCGTACATGCGTACGCTGATAACCTGGGCACCGTCTAAGAAGCCGACTTTAAAGCCTTGGTTTGCTGCGACTCTCGCTAGCGTAACGTCGTCGCAAAAGGAATTGGCGGCGCTGCTATAGCCGTCGAGCTGCGCTAGCACCGAGCGACGGCACAGAAAGCATTGACCGTTTGCCATGATGCGTTCGGCAGCGGCGCTGTTGACTCCAGCCGAGTCGAAGCGATAGATGAGCGTCATGAGCAGGGCGGGCTGTAGCCACCATTCGCCGGGGAAGCTAAGCCGAAATTTGGGAGAAAGCGAGACGAGATCGTAGCGATTTCTTTCGGCGGCTTGGAGGATGGCTCCGACTAAACCGGGCTGCGGTTCGGTATCGGCGTCTATGCCTAAAATCCACTCGCTATCTGGATGGCTAGCCAAGTAGCCAGAATGGAGCGCCCAAGGGCGACCGACCCAGTTGGGTGGGAGGGCATCGTCGGTAATCAGACGAATGCGGCTGTCTTGTTGGCTAAGGTCTTTTACAACTTCGGGGGTGCCGTCTGTAGAGCGGCTGTCTACCACAATAATTTCGCGGACTTCTGGGCCTTGCTGGGAGAGTCCTTGCAGGCAAGGGGTAACGCGATTAGCTTCGTTGAGAGTGGGGACAACAACGCTAACGCTATTGGCCTGCTGGGCTGTTCCCGGTTGAGGCAAAATGGGCGGTTGTCGGCGGGCTCCTTTGGCTAACCGAGAGAGCAAAATAGCCGTGAAGGGTAGCTGAAATAGCAGCAGCCCTAGCGAGAGCGCGCCGATCCAAAGCGGATCGAAGGCGGTTGGCGTCATTGGGTGGCTAGGCGGTGAAGCCAGACAATGGGCAGTACGCCTAAGAGCAGTCCGAGCAGGATAGGGGGATAAATGCCGCCGTCGATGCTGATGACGGTGGCGAAGATGAAGTTAGCTAAGTAGACGTTGAGCGGTAGGGAGAGCGGCAGCTCGTTCCACTGTTCGGGGTTGGCTCGCCAGAGGAGGGAGGCGATCGCCATGTACACAAAGCCGGTGCCGAACCAGCCAGCAAAGTTTTGGTAGGGCATTCCAAAGAACGCTCCAAACTGATCCCAGGCCCAGAACGGCATGGTTGTTTGGCTCATGGCGGGATCTAGCACAAAGTCCCAGGCTGTGAGGAGTACGGAGCCGAAGATGATGGCACCTAAGTCCACTCGCCAGCCGCTGGTGATGGTTTTAAGGCCCTGGTACGCAATGATATAGGCGCTAAAGCCAAGGTAGAACCAGGAGAGCGGAATAGTGAAGGGGACGAGTCCGGAGATTTTGTAGCCTAGCCCGCTGAGATAGTGGTATTGGCCGAAGGGAAATCCTGTGCTGGTGCCGAGTAGTTCTGCGCCAAGGGAGATGGTAAGCGCGGGGATGGCGAAGCTGAGGGTGTGCCATAGCCCGAGCTGACGGTAGGCGTAGAGGGCGATCGCGATCGCCCCAGAGATCATATAAACCGCTCCGCCGCCTGCCATAGACCAGCGAAAAGCAGTGCGGCCTACCTCCGGTAATGCCGCAATAAATTCTGTGTTGGGTAGCACTAGCAGAAGTCCCGCTAGGCCAAAGAGAAGCGAGACAATATGTACGCCGAAGCTGATGCTCTGCACCGAAGCCAATAGTGTCCTATCTGGCGGTGTCGCAGCCAGCGATGCGGCTGAAAGCGGTGCAGTTGCAAGAGATTTCATAAAAAACGCGTCCTGTTAAAGAAAGAGAGCCGACAAGCGCAGGAGCGTAAACTTTACCTCAGTATGTCTGGCTGTGGCGTTATTCTAGATACTCTAAAGCATTTATTTTTTTCGTGCAGAGTATTTGAGCGCGGAGCTGGCGGCGCGTTTTTCTTAGCGGTTGTGGTGGCCGCTATTTACCTAAATAATACTGTTAGGGCGAAGCGCCAGATTGAAACGTCAGAGTAGGAAAAAAGTAAAGTACGGTATGTCGCCGATTGCTTTGCGAATCATTCTGCTGTGGACGAATTGGTGCAGATGTATCGAAAATAATTGCTCTGTCCAAGATCAAAGTGTAGTATTGTAAACGTTTGTAAATAGCCTTGTAGCAATTGGTTTCCATGTCGATTGAGGATTTCGAGTTGTACTGCTTGCCTCTAAAGTCACCTGGGCTATGAGCCTCCTCTGTTGTGTAAATTCGCAGGTAATACGTGCAAACCATTACTCGTCCATCGGAGTCTATCGATCCGTTCTCTTCTGAAAACCCGTCTATCAAAGAGTTTCCTTTTACGCTAAAAGATCTTAGATCTGCTATTCCTGAGCATTGCTTTGAGCCTTCTGTTGGGCGATCGCTCTCATATTTCTTTTTAGATATCGGTATTATTGCCGGGCTTTATGCGCTGGCTCATAGCCTTAATTCGTGGCTGTTCTTTCCTTTGTTTTGGCTAGCTCAAGGCACGATGTTTTGGGCTTTGTTTGTTGTCGGTCACGACTGCGGGCACGGTTCTTTTTCTAGGCACAAGTGGTTGAACAACTTGATTGGCCACCTTAGCCATACGCCGATTTTGGTGCCCTATCACGGCTGGCGCATTAGCCACCGCACGCACCATGCGAACACGGGAAATATCGACACCGACGAAAGCTGGTATCCCATTTCGGAGCAGACTTACGATGAAATGGGCAGCGTTGCGAAGGCAGTTCGCTACAGCCTATTTTTGTGGGCCTACCCGTTCTACTTGTTTTTCCGTTCTCCAGGTCGCACCGGCTCTCACTTTTTACCCGGTAGCGATGTGTTTCGTCCTTCTGAAAAGTGGGATGTGATTACTAGCACTACTTGCTGGACTCTGTTTGTAGGCTTCCTTGCTTGGACGGGCTTCCACTTTGGGCCTTTGTTCTTGCTCACCTACTACGTAATGCCTTATTTGGTGTTTGTAGCCTGGTTGGACTTGGTCACTTTCTTACACCATACCGAGCCGGATATTCCCTGGTATCGCAACGATAGCTGGTTCTTTTTAAAGGGCGCGCTATCTACGATTGACCGCGACTATGGATTTATTAACAACATCCACCACAACATTGGAACGCATGTTGCTCACCATGTCTTTTTGAGCATGCCGCATTACCATCTTAAGGAAGCGACCGAGGCAATCAAGCCAGTTTTAGGAGAGTATTACCGTGAGGGTAAAGACTCTGTGTGGACTAGCTTCTGGCGCTCCGCGCAAGAATGCATTTTTGTTCCTAATGAGGGGCAAAAGATTTACTATCAGCCTCGTCGTCAGGACTAGAAAAGACCTAATACTCTCGATTTTTAGGGCTGAGCTGTAGCGATGCTCAGCCTGATATTCTCAACGGTACGCAGCTTGTCCATTGCGGTAACAACGGTGCCGTGAGCGGTAGCTCTATCGGCGCGAATGGTGACTGAGACGGGCGCACTTGGAGAGAGCGATCGCACTTTATCGGCAAGATCTGTAAGTGCGATCGCTTCGTCTTCTAAAAACAAATCGCCTTCGGGCGTAATCGTTAAGGTGAGGTTGACCTGAGTTTGCGACGAGGCGGTTACTGCCTCTGGCAGATTCACCGATAGTCCTTCTGAGCTAGTTAAATACAGAGTCGAGATGATGAAAAACGCTAATATCGCGAAGATCACGTCGATCATCGGCAGTATGTTGACGCTAGAGCCTTTGATATCGTCGTCTTCAGATAAGCGCATTGTTCTAAGAGCCGCTAGCAATTCTTTTGTAGAATAGGCGGCTCTTTGCTGTTATTGCAACTCTATTAAAACTTTTAAGATAAAACTTTTAAGAGCATCTGTGTTGATGAGTTGCGCTGGGGTGAATGGCTAATTGCTAAAGCCGGAAGCAAAAAGTATAACCGTTAATACGCCTACTAGCACCATCAGCGCTTTGCCTGCGTCCCAGCTTCCTTTCCATGAGTAATTTTGATCGTCTTCTGGTGTTGCCATAGCTAATTTGGTAATAACGCTTCATTTGTTAGATTACCGCCTAGCTTATTCCTTTTCATCTTTCGAAGGAGAGGCTTTTCCTCCTTTCGAGTTCAATTGACGTTGGAATTAGCCCTTGTTAGCGTTAGTTTGATTGGCGCTAGTTTGGCTTTAAAGCAGTGACATCTGTTGGCCCTGCTGTTCGTAATAAAACTGCTCGACGCCCCATCGACGGTACATGGGCAGCTTTCGCTTGTGAGACATTCGGCTCTCTACCTTGGCGACTTCTAGCTTAATTTGCGCTTCTTCTTTGCGGCAGTTCAGTATTTTGGCGGCATCTTGTAGCCGAATCCACTGCTGGCCGAACCGCTTGAGCAAAACCTCGTCTTCTTCTTGTTGAATTTGAGTTAAGAGCAGCTTGGCAAGCAGCCAGCAGGCTTTAGTGTCGGCCCCGGCTCTGTGGGATTCGCCTACATCGAAGTTGAAGTGCTGAACGAGCTTTGGCAAGCTGCGAGAAGGGAGATCTGCTAGCAGCATTCGAGAGAGTAAAACGGTGCAGAACTTTTGCAAAGGGGGGCGGTAAAAGCGAATGCCCAAACGTTTATATTCGGTGCGGACGAAGTTGTAGTCGAAGTCGATGTTGTGAGCGGTGAAGGTATCGGTTTCTAGCAGTGGCAGGCACTCTGGCCAAATTTCTTCGGGCGGGGGAGAGGGATAGACCATCTCGGGCGTAATGCCGGTAATTTGAGTGATAAATTCTGGAATTTTGACTTTGGGGTTGATCATGTAGGTCTGCTGATCTTGCAGGCCGTTGGCAAGACTAGCTTTGATGATGGAAACTTCAATGACGCGGGCGTTGTGGCCAAGCGCTCCGGTGGTTTCGATATCTACAACAGTGAGCGGCGACTGGCTCACCTCACGATAGTAAGTGAGTAATTCTTTAGAGAGCAGGGCGGATTGACCCTGGTATTTCGCGGCGTGGGCAACCATTGGGGAGACTTTCTATTGTTGTGACAACCGTTTCACATCAGCGTCGCCTAGTTTCTCATGAATTTGGGCTAGCCGCTGTGGAATCGTATCGGCATGGGGGCTGTTTTTAAGGCTTTCGGTGAGGTCGTAGTCTGAGAGCTTGTCGGCTTTGTAGCCGGGAAACCAGTGGCCGCCACTGCCGAGAAGGTTGTAGCGGGACTGGGCGTATTCGGTCATATCGAAGGCTTCGATGAGGTTGCCTAGCCAGAGGGCAATGGAGAGATTAATGTTGCCAGGTGTGGATTGAATATCGGGGAGGCCCTGCTGCCAGGTGCGATACCAGTTTTCGCCGAGAGTTGCGATCGCCCGCTGTTCTAGTTTGTCTAGGATCGGCGAGAGCACCTCGTCGGGGTTTTCTAGTAAGGGCAACACTTTCAGGTGTTCGTCAAAATCCGATGGCTGTGCGGCTCCTAAACTCAGCGTGTGGACTTCGGGGCGGCTAAGACAAAACAGATCGTTGAAGACCATCGGGCTAAGCGGCCAGCAAAGATCGACTAGGCGCTGAGGCGGACTGTAGAGATGACCGCCTTTGTCTGAAGGACTGATAATGAAGATGCCCATATCTCGCTGGGTAGCGGCTTCGATGGCGGGCCAGTTGTCTTGGAAAATGTAGTACCAGTGGACGTTGATGTAGTCGAACAGATTCGTTTCAATCGCGTCTACGATGACTTGAGTCGGGCCGTGGGTGGAGAAGCCGATATGTCGGACTTTGCCCTCGGCCTGAAGCTGTTTGGCAATGTCTACGCAGCCGCCGGGACGGACGCTGTTATGCAGGGTTTCGGCGTTGTTGATGCCGTGGAGTCCGAGCAGGTCGATGTAGTCGAGCTGAAGGTTGGTAAGAGAGGTGTTAACGGTGTCTTGGAAGTCTTGGGGATCTGCTTTGGGAGAGACTTTGGTTTGGATGATGAGGCGATCGCGCTCAAACTTCGGCAGCACTTTGCCTAGCTGAAGCTCTGAGGTGCCATAGCCTCTGGCCGTTTCAATATGGTTAATGCCTAGCTCTATAGAGCGACGAATGGTGGCTTCTAAGTTGTCCTGGTTTTTCTGCGGGATGTCGGTGGGGTCAACGTCTTTCCAGGAGTGCTGATAGCGCATACCGCCACAGGAAAAGACGGGCATTTGCAGTTCGGTGCGGCCAAATCGGCGATAGAGCATACGGTAAAAATAGGAGTATGAGCAGACCTTGCTAATTGTAGTGAATTTATGAACGTCCTATCTGTGTGCAGCCGCAACAGGTGGCGCAACTCGACTGGCGAGTAAGGAGCTAGCTGTCTGCTTATGAGGTTGCATTCCAGCTCATCAATTTGCTAGCTGTTTGCCAGCTTTGCTGCTAATGCTGTATTAAAGACGGTTTCAAACCAGGGCTTTTTGTAGTCGATGTTCCATAGCTCTAGTTCGCAGCTATTGTTGGCATCGGTTGGCGTTAGGTGGAGCATAAGGGTTTGATCTTGGTAGGTGGTTTCGATGCGAGCGATCGCTCCACTGCGCGCCCGGTCTAAGCTAACGGCGATTCTTAGCATGGCGCTAAGCTGATCGACTATTTTGCGATCGCGCTTACTCGTTAAGTTGTTGTAATTTTCGTGCTTGCGCTTAGGCAAACTCTTGCGATGATAGCGGGCAATATTGGCGATGATTTCGACTTCTGATTCGGTAAAGCCAAGCAGCCCGCCGTTGCGAATAAGATAGTAGGAGTGCTTATGGTGCGCAGAATGACCAATGTAGTGGCCGCTGTTGTGGAGCATGGCTGCCGCCCACAGGTATTCACGCTCTAAAATGTCCCAGTCGTGGAGTTTGCCCTGGGTTTGGTCGAATAGGGTGGTGGCAAATTCGGCTATGCGATCGCCATCTGCTTTGTACTTGTGGGCCATCTTCTGCACCGATCTTTCGCGCACCGAGTCTTGAAAGCTCATGCGGTTGTCAATTAGGTTGTTGGCTAACATCCAGTCAACGACCACGCCTTCTCTGAGCGATCGCTCGCAGATTTTAAGTTCAGAGACTTCTAGTAGCTCCATTGCAACCTGTAGAATAATTGCGCCAGAGACAATGATTTCGGCTCGTCTATCGGACATTCCCGGTAGGGCTAGCCGTTCCGCGTAGTCCATTTTGCGCAGGCGGTTGACCCAGCCACTCAGCTCGTCATAGGTGAATTTGTAGCCGTTGATGGGATCGGGTTCTGCGCCGGTTGCCCTCATGGCATTTAGAATCGCAACGCATTCTATCGTGCCAGAAGTGCCGACAAGCTTGAGCGGATCGTTGAGGACTTCGCCCTGCTGGCGTCTTTTGGCGAGCTTGCGCTTGAGCTGATCGACAGTGGGCTCTAGCACACCGCGAACGTATGCTCTGAGGTATTCAAATTCCTTTTTGCTGAGCGGATCGGTTGTGATAAAGCGAGCCGTTAAGCGCACGGCACCGACTTTACTACTGCTAAGAAAATCAGGAGTGCCGCCACTGCCCAATATAATCTCGGTAGAGCCGCCGCCGATGTCAATAACTGCGTGAGGCTTACCCTTTAGCTCCATGCCAGAGATAACGCCAAGGTAAATGCGGCGAGCTTCTTCTGTCCCAGAAATAAGATTAATCGGTAGCCCAATTTCAGCCTTAACCCGCTCGATAAAGACCTGTCCGTTGCCGGCTTCTCTAACGGCGCTAGTGGCAACTGCAACAACATCGTCAGCTTTGAAATTGGAAGCAACCTTTAGGCATCGCTTCAGGGCAGCAATGCACCGCGCCATCGCTTCTTCGGTCAAGTTGCCGGTGTCTTCGCAGAACTCACCTAAGCGAACCGTGTCCTTTTCTTTACCGATAATGCTAAAGGAAGGCAGTGTCGCGTCAACTCGCACAATTACCATGTGCACGGAGTTGGTGCCAATGTCGATGGCGGCGAGAATGAATTCGCTGTTTCCAGGCAGATTGCTTCTGGGCTGATCCGTCTGTTGGTAAGCTTCTTTTAAAGTTTGGCGAATGGGGACGCGAGGCGGCAGAGGGGGCTGAAGAGAAGATGAGGGAGCCTCTGCCGTGACGCTGGTAGTCATGGAAATTAACATGGGGTTACTGACGATTCATGCCCATATTACACGCCGAACGAGTCAGTTATCTAGGCGCTGTGTAGGCTATTGGCTAGAGGCGGATTAGCTAGCTGTTAAACTGGCTGCGAATTTCCTCTGTGCGTTTGCGATTCACACCCAAATCAGATTTGCCTAGGCGTGCCGCTGAGCGGGTATGAATCACAGCTTCTCCGGGCGGTGCGTAGAATTCTACGTCGTCTACGAATCCCATGAGCTTGCTGGAAAATTCGGCGTAGAGATAGTCGTTAGAGGACTGGTTAATCGTCGAGCGTTCCATTCCGCCAATAATTTGCTTGAGGCGGTTGATGGCGTCGGTGGCTGAGCCGCTGTAGGTGAAAGGTGCGATCGCATGTTCTTTGTCACTCGCGGGAGCCTGAGAACTGACACAGTTGGGTGTATCTGGACAGGCTTTAAGCTGACCGTTGTTAACGCCTAAATCTTGGGGCGGCGTCCCAGAGAACGAGAATAAAGACATGGTAGAAAATTCCTGTTTTATAAGGGGGGTGCTAGGAGCGGTGTACAGAAGGTAGTTTATACCACGGCAGGTGAGGATACTGGTGATGCTCCCAGTGGTAGTCGAAATGATAGCAACTCAAGAAAGAGAGGAAAGGTGAGGCCGTGCTACTCGTTGCTCTATGGGCGTTGGTATGTCCGCCTAGTGGTCGCTTGTGGGGGCGGTAAGTGCCAAAGTAAAATAGCTGCCAGGAGCTAAGGCCCTGGGGCAATAGCCAAAATAAGACGACGTTTAGCAGCGGCACGTGAAAAATGAGAATAAGGGGATAAAAGAACAGAGACATTCCCCAAAAAATAACTGCGCCTTGACCATCGCGGATGTAGGCTCGCATAAAGTTGAAGTACCAGGGCCAGAAGCTACCCGGATAATAGTCGGGATCTGCTTCTTGCGCGGGCGTCCGATGGTGCTGGTGGTGATATTCCGTCATCCGGCTAAAGGACAGAAAGCTGTAGATACCTAGAACAATGCGACCAGCCCAGTCATTAACTTTTGGGTATGCAGGCATCAGTGAGCCGTGCATGGCGTCGTGAGCCAAAATGAACAGCCCGGTGTGCAAAAAAGAGCGCCCTGCAATAACCGCGACTACGGCATAGACAGACATTTCTTTAACATCTGGTAAAACGAAGAGGCTAGCGTAGGCCGTGAGCAGCCACAAGGCCACGATAATAGCGCCAATGCTAATAGAGACAAAAGACTCTCGAATAATGGCAGCGGTTGAGGAGCGAGCAGTCATAAAAGAAGCGGGTGGGGGAACTGCGCCAAGGTCGTTCTAGTGGGCTTTGCTGCCTTTGTGTAGAAATATTAAGACGCTCGTTGCAATACCATACCAAGGATTTTGCGGTAGCGCTCACTGTCTATTGAGTGAGATTTCCGCTGAGCCTCTAGCGTATAGGGGTTGCTCTTCTTTTAGGGATGTCGCTAATCTGAGTCTTCATACCTGTTAGTTGCGGAGCTTTCTTCTATGCCAGATCCTGCTCAAGACAAGCTGCTGGAAACCTACCAAGCGTTTCCAGCTCGGTTTGGCAGCGCTGTACTCGCTACGGTTAGCGTGGAGGGCCTGCCGCAGGCAAGCTATGCGCCCTGCGTGATAGATGATGTTCGCAATGTTTACGTATTTGTTAGCGGGCTATCGGCACATACCCAAAACTTAACGGCAACAGGCAAGGCCAGCGTGCTGTTTATTGAAGATGAGTCTAAGACGCAGCAGATTTTTGCGCGGATGCGGCTGAGCTATGACTGCACGGCTACTTTGCTGAAAAGAGAAAGCGAGCAGTGGAATGCGATCGCTCAGCAGTTTGAAGATCGCTTTGGCAATATCGTTGAGGTGATGAGAGGGCTAGCTGATTTCAGAATCTTTCAGCTTCAGCCTCAGTCGGGAAATTTTGTTGTAGGATTTGGCGCAGCTTACAAAGTAGATCCAGCGGATTTGAGTAAGCTCGTTCATCGCAGTCAATAATCGCAGTCAATAGTCGCAGTCAGTACTTGGTGCCAATCGTTCGAAGCCGAATTATTGGCCGATTACTTGCCAACTATTTTAGGCTAATCGTTCGAGGCTGGCGATAAAGACTACTGACTATTCTTCTTCCCAGCATTCTACAGCGAGCAAATCGGCAATTTTGTCTTGCATGGTGAAGTCAAAGGATTCTAGCTCAGCTTTCCAGTGCGCCCATTTGTCACCAAAAATGAAGGCAATCTTCCATAAGCTGTCTTGGGTAGAGATAGCTTTGGTTTCGACTAGCGATCGCACTTTTCGCTGAAATTTGGACATAGGATGCGCGTCCACCACAGGTAAAGGTGAAGGTGCAGCAGTTGTTGTATTGATCATGAATTCTTTCGTCTTAATGCTTTTGAATTGTTGTGGAATAATGTTGTCAAATCTTGACAGAGCAGCAATGGAGATGAGTCTAAAGTGCTGAAGCTGTCAGAAGTAGACTTTCAGATGGAGTTTGAGTACAAAACCGGTGAGATGCAAGGTATGGCAATCAGCAGTTAGTATTGAACCTTTTTCCGAGCTAATAAATGGGTCATCTAGACTGGCCGTCTAGACTAATTTAGTCATCTAGACTGGCGCTCAAAACTATTATTCAAACAGTCAGCGTTATCTAGTAAATCTTAGGTCGGAAAACTTTTTGATAGAAATCTGCCGCTCGCGCTTTGATGGCGTCTTCGGGTTCAGGCTCTATCGGGTTCAGGCTCTATATAGCTACCTTTATGCCTGTCTAAAGAGTTGTCTTGTAGCTGTTACAAACTTTTTAGTAGTTGTAGACAGCTATGTCAACTGCTCTCTTTCTTTACGGCAAAACTAGCAGCTATCAAGTTATAGCGAATAAGCGTATCACGGCTTTGCGCTCTTAACTTTTCGTAAGGTTTGGTCTTTTCGCGCAGTGAGGTCTTTCTCTTGAGAGTAAAGATCTAGCTGGCAAGTAGAGCCTGCGTGTTTCTACATTAATAGTTTAGCAAATGTGTGCCTTTGTGGCGGGTTGGGTTTTCTACACCCTCGTATACCTGAGGTAAACTGCTTTATGATCGGCGTGATCGGCTTTGTTGTAACGACTGTTGTAATGGCTGGCCGACTTTTGGCCGTAGATTTCCGGTCTTGTCCCCATTTGCCTGCATAGCTGTAGGTGTTTAACTGCTTTCCTATGGTTGCTTCTCAAGAATTGCCTACTGTGAACCCCAACGATGTTCCCGATATTAAGCTATTGCGCACCGACGAATCTGAAAAGCTAGCGCGCATTCGGCACACGTTTTCTCATGTGATGGCGATGGCGGTGCAGCGACTGTTCCCGAAGGCTCAGGTGACGATTGGGCCTTCGATTGACTACGGTTTTTACTACGACTTTGACAATCCTGAGCCGTTTACCGAGAAGGATTTGAAGTCGATCAAAAAAGAGATGATTAAGATCATCAATAAGGGGCTATCGGTTGACCGAGAAGAGGTGAGCCGAGAAGAGGCGAAGCAGCGCATCGAAAAGATGAATGAGCCTTATAAGCTAGAGATTTTGGAAAGGCTAGAAGAGCCGATTACGCTTTATCATCTGGGCGATCAGTGGTGGGATTTATGCGCGGGGCCGCATGTCGAGAGCACTCAGGAGCTGAATCCGAAGGCGTTTGCTTTGGAGAGCGTGGCAGGGGCCTACTGGCGTGGGGATGAGAATCGGGCGCAGCTTCAGCGGATTTATGGCACGGCTTGGGAGACGCCGGAGGAGCTGAAAGAGTATCAGCGCCGTAAGGAAGAGGCGAAGCGCCGCGACCATCGCAAAATTGGTAAGGAGCTGGGTCTGTTTGTTTTTTCAGAAGATGTGGGGCCGGGGTTGCCGCTATGGACACCCAAAGGGACGTTGCTGCGCTCTACTTTAGAGAATTTTTTGAAAGATGAGCAGGTGAAGCGGGGCTATCAACCGGTGGTGACACCGCATGTGGGAAAGGTGGATTTGTTCAAGACTTCTGGCCACTGGCAGAAGTACAGCGAAGATTTGTTCCCGATGATGGGCAAGAGCGAGGACGATGGCTTTGTGCTCAAGGCGATGAACTGTCCTTTTCATATTGAAATTTATAAGAGCCAGCTGCGCTCTTATAAGGAATTGCCTATCCGCTTTGCAGAGTTTGGCACGGTGTATCGCTACGAGCAGTCTGGCGAGCTAGGTGGGCTGACTCGAGTACGCGGATTTACGCAGGACGACGCGCATTTGTTTGTCACGCCTGAGCAACTCGACGCGGAGTTTTTGAAGGTAGTGGAGCTGATTCAGGTGACGCTGAAGGCGCTTCAGCTAGATAAGTCCTTTAAAGCGCGGTTGAGCTTTCGCGATCCGAGTTCTGATAAGTATTTGGGTTCTGATGAGGCTTGGAATAAGGCAGAAGGGGCGATTCGTCGCGCGGTAGAAACGCTGGGAATGGATCACTTTGAAGGGATTGGTGAGGCGGCGTTCTATGGGCCGAAGCTGGACTTCATTGTGCGCGATGCGCTCGATCGGGAGTGGCAGCTAGGAACGGTACAGGTGGATTACAATTTGCCGGAGCGGTTTGAGCTGGAATATGTGGCTGAAGACGGCACTCGTCAGCGTCCGGTGATGATCCATCGTGCGCCGTTTGGATCGCTAGAGCGCCTGATTGGTATTTTGATTGAGCAGTATGCGGGCGATTTTCCGCTGTGGCTAGCGCCTGAGCAGGTGCGGCTGCTGCCGGTGTCTGAGGATCAGTGGGGCTATGCGGATGAGGTAGAGAAGCAGATGCTGGCACTGGGTGTGCGGGTGCATGTGGATAAGAGCGGCGAGCGCTTGGGCAAGATGATTCGCAATGCTGAGAAAAGTAAGATTCCGGTGATGGCGGTGATTGGCGCTAAGGAAGTAGAAGGGACGACGCTGAGCATTCGGACGCGGCAGCAGTCTGGAGATTTGGGGGCGATGGAGCTGCCGGTGGTGTTGGAGCGGTTGGAAGGGGCTTTGCGCGATCGCAATGATTTCTAAACCGATCGATTCCAACCGATTGACTCCCTGAAAACTCTCTAAAAACCTATGCCCTATGACTGTTCGGGCATCATTCTGCTCAACCTATCCACCGAATCGAACTGATGGTTTACGTCGATAACTTGCCTGCTATCTCTCTGTACAAAAAATTTGGCTTTGAGACAGAAGGGACGTTGAAAAAGTACGCTTTCAGAGCGGGCAAATACGTCGATGCCTATACAATGGCGAGAATCGTCTAGTTCTTGTCCTGTTTAGGACGCTTTTTACGTGCCTTCATCCGTTACGGTTACGGTGCCTGCTACTACCGCCAATATTGGCCCCGGATTTGACTGTCTGGGCGCTGCGCTGAACCTATACAATCGCTTCCACTTCACGCCATTTACGCCGCTTTCAGATAGTGAACCCTTCCACATTTCTATAGAAGGGGCCGAGGCCAACCGGGTGAATGCTGGGGCCAGTAATTTGGTCTATCGTTCGTTTTTGAAATGCTATGAGCGAATGGGTCTAGATTCGCCGCCGGTGGACATCAACATTAAGCTGGGAGTGCCGCTTTCTAGGGGTTTAGGCAGCTCTTCTACCGCGATTGTGGGCGGCATTATGGCTGCGAATGCGCTGGCTGGCTCGCCTTTGGATGAGACGGCGCTGGCGCTGCTAGCCAATGAGATAGAGGGCCATCCTGACAATGTGGTTCCGGCTTTGTTTGGCGGGCTACGCTTGGCGACGATGACGCAAGGCCGGCTGCAGATTTGCGACTTGCCCTGGCATGAGTCGGTCGTGCCGGTGGCAATTATTCCTGAGTTTGAGCTGTCTACGGTGGATGCTCGGCGGGTGCTGCCAACTCAGTACAGTCGGGCCGATGCGGTGTTTAATACGGCGCATATTGGGTTGCTGCTGCGAGGGCTGGCGACCGGGAATGGCGACTGGATTGCGGGAGGAATGGGCGATCGCATCCATCAGCCGTATCGCAAGAAGCTGATTCCTGGATATGAGGAGGTTCGCTTGGCGGCTATGCAGGCTGGGGCCTGGGGATTAGTTATTAGTGGCGCGGGGCCGACGCTGTTAGCGTTAGCGCCTAGCGGCGTAGCGGAGCCGGTTCGAGCGGCGATGGAAGAGAGTTGGCGATCGCAGCCTTTTGTCGCGCACGGACACTGCCTTACGTTAGATATGCGGGGTGCGACGGCAGAAGTTATTGGTTAGCCCGACTGAGCGCTGGTACTGAGTCAAAAGTTATTCATTAGCGGGAGTGCCTTTGTGCTACGGTCATCCCTGATATAGACCTTTGCGAAACTCCTTAGTCAAAGGTTCGTTGAGTTTGTATACTGTCCAGTAGGCGCAAGATATTAGGTATTTATCCCTATTTTTGAGAGAATGACTCTCGGAATGACTGCGCCTTTGTCGCTCTCAAAACCGCCCAAATTGTAATGATCGCTGCTGAACAATTTCCGTGGCTGACGTTTCTCGTCATCTTCCCGATCCTAGCTGTAACGCCTATTCCTCTGCTGCCCGACAAAGACGGCAAAACCGTTCGTTGGTACGCTCTAGGTGCCAGCATCATCGAATTTAGTCTGATTCTGTACGTTTTTGCTACTCAGTATCAGATGGGCGTACCCGGACTCCAGCTTATCGACGAATATTCCTGGATCCCTCAGTTCGGTCTGAGCTGGTCTCTCGGCGTAGATGGCCTATCTTTTCCGCTAGTTATTTTAAGCGGATTGGTTACGACGCTAGCCGTGGTGGCCTCTTGGAATATTGAGCTAAAACCGCGCCTGTATTACTCCATGCTGCTGCTGGTTTTTAGCGCTCAGCTAGGCGTATTTCTCGCCCAAGACATGATGTTATTTTTCATCATGTGGGAGATTGAGCTGGTGCCGGTGTACCTGCTCATTTCTATATGGGGCGGCCAGCGTAGGCAGTACGCGGCGACTAAATTTATTATTTATACGGCAACCTGCTCGGTCTTTATCTTAGTTGTGGCGCTGGCACTGGCCTTTTTTGGCACCGATTTTAGCTTCAACATGAGCGAGCTATCGGCTAAGGACTATCCGCTGACGTTTCAACTACTGTGCTATTTGGGTCTGCTGATAGCCTTTGGCGCGAAACTGCCGATTTTTCCTTTGCACACCTGGTTGCCCGACGCGCACAGTGAGGCTCCGGCACCGGTATCGATGATTCTTGCTGGCGTATTGCTGAAGATGGCGGGCTACGGCCTGATTCGAATGAACATATCAATGTTGCCGGATGCGCACTTGTACTTTGCCCCCGTTTTGGCGGTTTTGGGTGTAGTTAACATTGTTTACGCTTCGCTGACGGCTTTTGCCCAAGACAATCTGAAGCGGCGCATGGCCTATTCTTCTGTGGCGCACATGGGCTTTGTGTTGCTAGGACTAGCGGCATTCAATTCGCTGGGTATGAGCGGTGCAATGCTGCAAATGATCTCGCATGGGCTGGTGGCGGCGGTGCTGTTCTTCCTTTCGGGTGTGGCTTACGAACGTACGCATACGCTGTCTATGGGTAAGATGGGCGGCCTAGCAAAGGCAATGCCGATCGCCTTTGCGCTATTTACGGCGGCGGCAATGGCGTCTTTAGCGCTACCTGGAATGAGCGGTTTTATTGCCGAGATTACGGTGTTTTTAGGTATGGCTACGAGCGATGCCTACAACGTCTTTTTTAAAGCTGCCATCATTCTGCTAGCAGCTATAGGCGTTGTTCTCTCGCCGATTTATTTGCTGTCGATGCTGCGTAATATTTTCTATGGCGATCCGGGTGAAGTGGCAATGCCCAAGGATAAGTCGTGGGAGATTTTGCCACGCGAGGCGTTTGTGGCGGTTTGCCTATTGATTCCGATTATCGGGATTGGCCTGTATCCAAAGCTGGCGATCCAGACATACAGCCCGAAGACGATAGAAGTTGCTGCTCAGATTCAGCGAACGCTGCCTGATGTGCCTGATGCACCGCCCCTATCTAAGGTGATGAGTATGCCAGGAATTGAGCGGATTGTAGAGCCTTCGCTGTAGCAGCTGATTCGCAGCGCATGATCTGATTGCTAAAGTTGTGACGGGGGGTAGTTTTTTCAGCCTAAGCTATGGCAGGTTGCTTGGGACGCTGAAACTGGAGAGGTGGCTGGGCAGGTTCAGGCGATTATCGACCCGATTTGGAATGAAAAATATGGTCGGCGAGAAGGGTCTATCGGCTCGGTGAGCGTAGATCGTAGGCGGCGGGGGGTGGCTCGGGCGCTGCTGACGCGGAGCTTGCGATCGCAAAAAGAGCAAGGCATGACCCAATGCAAGCTAAACGTAGACAGCGAGAATTTGAGCGGGGCGACTAGTTTGTATGAGACCTGTGGTTTTAAGCTAGATGGTGTATATCGGAAACCGCTGGTAGAAAAGAACTTATGAAGCTAACTGCCTTAGAAGATTTGCCTGTAGAATCTGTTTCTCATAATCCCGCGATTAAAAAGCAGGTGATGCTGCGTATGGGCGAAGTGCCGCATCTGACAAATTTCTCTCAGGCGCGGTTTCAGCCGGGTCAGGTGGCGGAGGCCCATGCGCATACAGATATGCATGAGGTGTTTTTTGTGGAGTCGGGTGAGGGGTCGATTGAAATTGATGGGATAGCCTATGCGCTGACGCCGGGTGTTTGTGTGGCGGTAGCGCCTCATGAGTCTCACGAGGTTTCTAATTGGGGTGAGGTTGAGCTGGTGTTGACTTATTTTGGTCTGAAAGCTTAAGCGGGGTCATAGCTATGCTGAGTGGTTCTGACAGACCGGTCTTGAGTTTGGCACGCGTTGAGCTGATCGTAGTCGGTCAGTTTCAAGGTTCGCCTGCTTAGTGCGATCGCTCTCTTAGTCGATCTTTCTTTTTCATTTGAACAAGCCTCATCCAGCCGCCGGTCATCACGCCAGTAATGCTGATGGCGATATTGAGCAGTGACAGGGTTGAGGGGCCTTCGGGATTGGGATCTCCTGTGGAGGTGTAAATTCCCCAGATGGTGATCAGAGTGAGGGAGAGCGCGATCGCATGTGTAATGGGTGATTTTTGTGCAACGAGCGCTGTTAGCCAGCCGCCCAGCGTCGCAAAGCCCAAACCGCACACTGAGACCAAGGCTAGAAGCTGAGCGGTTGTTTCATTACTAGAACCGCTCAGCCAAGCTGCATATAGTAAAGCTGTGCTCGTGCCGGTGACCAGAGCGCCCACAAGCAGGGAAAGAATAGTGAGAGCCATGGCGACTAGTGACGTAAAAGCCTTCAGGAAAACGTGACGCCATTATACTTCTAGGCTCATTCGGCGGCTCTCTAATGGCTGATGCAACTAGCCGATTGCTTCAGCACTAAATGCTTTACCTAGCGGAAACCCGCCCCGATGAAAACCGCCTCATATCTATTGAATTTGGTAAAATGAGGCAAAGAGAAGATATCACAAGGACTCAGCCCCGTATGACAGCCGCTATTTTTGAACAGCCTTTGCGCCTAGCCCAGCTTCCTTCGCTTACTTACACCTCTACTGCAGATAAGTTTGATGAAACCTGGCGCGGACCGCTCTCTACGTTGTTGGGTCTAGGCCGCGCTGTCGGCGCTGATTTTGTAGAGTTTTTCCTGGAGCGTAAAAACTACATCAGCTGTCTAGCGGAAGACGATGCTATTACTAGCATCGATCCTAGTCTGGTCTCGGGCGCGGGCGTTCGCGTGTTCAAAGGTGGTTCAGATTGCTATGTCAGCACAAACGATCTTTCTTTTGACGGTTTGAGGGATGCGCTAGAGAAAGGGTTGGCCATTATGGGTCTGGAGATGCCTGGCGAGAGTGCGAGCATTCCTGAGATTAACTTGGAGCCACTGCGCGACTACGGCGTGACTCGAGCTAAGGATAATTGGCTTGCTAGCTGCCCTTCTATGCAGACCATGGGTGACGTGTTGCTAGAAGCTAATGCGGCTTTGAACCAAAAGGCCGACCATGTACAGGCTCGTCGAGCTGCTTATTTTCGCGATTGGCAAGAGGTGCTGGTCGCTTCTAGTGATGGCACGTTTGCTCGCGATGTGCGGCTCACTCAGTCGGTGGGTTTCAACTTGCTGTGTGCCGATGGCGAGCATCGCTCTTCGATTGGCGAAAGATTGGGTAATACGGGCGATCCTAGCTTTTTAACGGCCTGGGACTACAGCGAAACGGCTGAGAAAGTCGCTGAAGCTGCTGGCAAAATGCTGTACGCCGATTATGTTGAGTCGGGTAATTATCCAATTATTATGGCTAACCACTTTGGCGGTGTCATTTTCCATGAAGCCTGCGGCCATTTGTTAGAGACGACGCAAATTGAGAAAGAGACAACGCCCTTTATGAATAAGAAGGGGCAGAAAGTAGCGCATGAAAGCCTTACTGCCTGGGATGAAGGATTGTCTACAGAGTCTTTTGGTTCGGTGGATATGGACGATGAAGGAATGCCGGTTCAGCGGACGTTGCTGATTGAGAACGGTATTTTGAAGAACTTTATCTCTGATAGAGCCGGCGAGATGCGCACGGGCCATCCTCGGACGGGTAGCGGGCGACGCCAAGGCTATACTCACGCGGCAGCTTCTCGTATGCGCAACACCTATATTGCACCGGGCGAGCATTCTGTAGAGGAGCTGTTTGCTTCTGTAGATAAGGGCATTTATTGTAAGAAGATGGGTGGCGGCAGCGTGGGGCCAACCGGTCAGTTCAACTTCTCGGTGGATGAGGCGTACCTGATTGAGGATGGCAAAATTACGAAGCCGCTGAAGGGCGCAACGCTGATCGGTGAAGCTACCGGGATTATGAACAAGATTTCGATGTGCTCGAACGATATTAGCCTGGCTCCAGGATTCTGCGGCTCGGTGAGCGGCAGCATTTATGTAACGGTGGGTCAACCTCATATCCGAGTAGATGACATCACGGTAGGTGGTCGCTAGAGCGGTCAAAGATGCTCATAGATTAGAGAGATCTCCTATAGAGATCTCTCTTCAGTACTCGTTTCATTTGTAAATAGAATAGGCAAGATGTCTGTTCTATAAGACCTTTAACTCTTTTCTTTTTTATGGCTAAAATTCAGACTATTGCTCAGCAAGCTGAGGCGATCGCGCAAAAACTCAGCATTCCTAAGTACGACATCTTTGGTTCTTCCGTTGATGAAACTAGCGTTCAGGTAGATAGAGGTGAAGCAAAACAGGTAAAGGCTTCTAACCGCTCTAGCGTGATTGTTCGAGTGTGGAACGATCAAAACCAGATTGGCGTAACCTCGACGACAGATGTTGATGAAACCGGCTTAGAGATGGCGCTAAAAACAGCGGCTGAAGCCAGCGCGTTTGGCGTGAAAGAAAATGCACCCGACTTTAGCCCCAAGGCTAAAGACCCTATTGCGCAGGTGGACTTTAAGAAGGCCGTGCCAGCGCCTGTGCCTGAACTGATTGAAACCTTACTAGAGGCAGAAAAGGCAGTTTTGGAGTCTCACGAGGCGATTAAGTCTGTGCCCTATAACGGACTGGCTCAGCGCGAGATTGAGCGATTCTACTTGAATAGCGATGGCGCCCAGCGAAGCGAAGAACGCACCTACGCGTCTATTTATTTGTATGGCAAAACTGAGCAGGAAGGGAGAAAACCTAGAGCTGCTGGGGCGATGCGGGTAAAAAATGGACTGGCACAGCTAGATGTAAAGGGCTGTACGCAAGAGGCCGCTGAGAAAACGATTAGCCATATCAACTACGAGAAGATTGAGTCTGGTAAGTATCCAGTGGTATTTTCAGCAGAAGCCTTTTTAAGCCTGCTGAGCGCGTTTTCTAATATGTACAACGCACAAAGCATTTTAGATAATCGCAGTTTGTCTACTGTAGATTCGATCGGAACACAAGTTGCTAGTGAGAAGCTGAGTGTGTACGACGATGAGCTGCACCCTGAGAATGTTTCTTCGGAAACGTTTGACGGAGAAGGAACGCCCACCGGTCGTTTGGCCCTGATTGAAAAAGGGGTATTGAAAAACTTTTTACATAGCGCAGGCACGGCTAGGCGAATGAATGCCGAGCCGACGGGCCATGCGGGCATCGGCGCAAAAGTACGAATTGGCCTGAACTATTTAGAAGTTTTGCCAGGAGAATCGGCGGATGATAACTATCAGCTAGATAAGGCTGATGGGGTTGTTCTCATCGATGATTTACAGGCGCTTCATGCTGGCGTGAATGCCTTGCAAGGATCTTTCTCTCTCCCGTTTGACGGGTGGCTGCTTAAAGATGGCAAGCGCATTAGCGTGGAGTCTGCAACGGTAGCAGGAGACTTTAGAGAAGTACTAAAGAACATCACGCACATTGAGCCAGAGGCCGAAGTAACTGCTGGCGGCGTATGCCCTCGGATTTGGATCAATGAGCTTTCGATTACGGGTGAAGCTTAGTAGTCATTTTTATGGCGATATATGTGAATGGCCGGATGTGAATGGCCGGTGGCGTAAGACAGTAGGCGATCGCACAAAAAAGCGACTTTCCGCTCAGCGTAGAATGCCTGGAGCGGAAAGTCGCTTTTTGTTGATTGAACCTGAGCGTAGACTGTAAAGGTTAGCTCTAGATTTTTATCTCAGGTGCGGCAACTCTATTTATCGAGCTAGTACAGCTTCTTCTACTGGCGTAACTTGGGTATTGGCTGCTTTTACAGAACGCGCTCTAGGCTCGATAGCAGCGGCCATTTCCTTTAGCTTCTGCTTGCGAGCAATCACCCCAGGTGTAGGCGCTTGACCGAGCGCTTCAAGGATCATTTCCCAACGATATACCCAGTCGTGCTGGAGCAGAGAATTCATTGCATTGCGCGCCTGAATGCTCTCGATATAGCCTGGCTGAGCATCTAGCTCGTCGATGATTTTAGAGATGTTTGGCTCGTCAAAGCTAACGGGAATGATGGAATCTTCCCAGCCGAAGTACTTGCCGTAGAGATCGCCTTTAGGCTGCGCGCCAATAAGGACAGCACCGGCTGCAGCGCCTTCAAAGAAACGATAGCCAATTTCGTACTCTCCAGCGATAAGCTTAGGCATGTCTGCCTTAGCGTAGTTGGTGATATAGTAGCGGCTACTTTTTAGAATGTTCGCCGTTAGCGTACGGTGATGCTGGTGATCTCCAATGCGTAGAACAGACCCGTTAGTGAGCTCGTGGTAGTAGAAGAAGTCTTCTTGTTCTGCTTTGTTTAGTAAAGCGCTGTGCGTGGAAGGAGAGCGACGACCCAAGTTGCAAACGTCGATAGAACGGCTCTTTTCTGCGTCAAAATCAGGGCAGAACTTGATAGTATCAACGCCAGGTGGTACAAAAACGCAGGGCGTGTCTGTCATAGCCTGAACGTCTTTTAAAACGTGATGGGTGCCAATGCAGATAAGGTCGAACTGATCGAAGAACTTCATAAAGTTCTTCATTTTAGGCAGGTCTTCAGTCCATATTTCTACGATGTAGCAGACAGCGGTTTTGCACTTTTTGCGCCAGTCCTTCATCAAGTTGATAGAAGATCCGTACCAGGGAAAGTCTAGCGTGACGAAGTACATATCGTACTCGCGGTCCAAGCTTTCGGCCTTGCGGTATGGGTTGACGGAAGTGAGCGGAAGTGGCTTGACGTGACGAGTCGTCGAAACGATTGTTTTGTTGAGGACTCTGCCAGTTGCATCAAACTGAGGAGGCGAATAAATGTCAGTTTTATCGACTTCGTTAATGATATCTTCAAACTCGAATAGGCAGGAGTTATAGACAAAGTTTTGGATGTTGCGCAGAGACCATGTAAGAACACGGGAATCTTCTTGGCGAGCGATATCGATGTTTGTCAAGGGTCTTAGCTCAGAAACTGTTGTTGTATGCGCTCATACTATGCTCGACAAAATTACTGAGTCAAGCCTTTCTTCGATATAGGGCTTTGTTTCATCTAATCTTTCAAATTAGGTAGAAATCAGGGACGTTTATTCATATAGCCGCCTATTTTTCATGCAGAATACGCAAATGGGGATTGTCGCTGCTGCTTTCCTGTGGCATTTGAATCATCGGTAGTAATATTTCGAACGCCGTACCGGTAGTGGTTATTTCTGGAAAATTCTCGGCTTTTGAACCCTGTGAGGAATGTAACCAAAACTTGCCGCCGTGTTTGGCAGTTACGATTTGATAGCTTAGGGCTAAGCCTGTTTCTCTATGAGAGCGGCTTCTTGCTGAGAAAGAGTTGAGAATTTGCGCTTTACTTTTGTCAGGTAGACCTGGGCCGTTGTCGCAGATAGTGATAGAAACCCATCGAGGTGAATTGGCGGGGCTGTCTTTTTCTCTGTCTGGTGCTTTCTTTACCTGTTCTTTACTTGCGCAGACGTGAGTGGTGACCGTGATTTTTGGCGATTGGTTAGCAGCGATTGTACGTTCTGGTGCGTAGCCCGGTTGCTGAGACTGAGCGAGCAGCATATCAATGGCGTGGGTAAACAGCGTCATAAAGACGTGGCTAAGTTGGCCTGCATAGCAAGGGACAGGCGGCAGCTTGCCATAGTTACGGTCGATAGTAATTGGTGTGGTAATGCGGCTCTTGAGCAGGTGCAGCGTACTGTCTAGCAGCGTGTTGATGTCCGCAGGGCGAGGGTGAATTTCGTCGATGTGGCAAAAATTTTGCAGGCTCGTGGCGAGCTGCTTTAATCGGTAGGCTCCTCCTTGAGCGCTGTTGATAGCGGCAGGAAGGTCGCTGCGCAGGTAGTCGAGCTCGATGTCTGCTGCAAGCTGAGAGATTTGAGCAGGGGGCGTGGGCAAAGCCGCTTCGTAGGCTGTTAGCAGCTCGCTTTGCTGCTGAACATAGCTGGCAATGTAGCTTAAGTTCCCCCAGATGAAGCCGACTGGATCGAGGATTTCGTGGGCAACGCCATCGACTAGGCGACCGAGCGCTGCCATTTTCTCGCTTTGTAAGAGCTGCATTTGCAGGCGCTCGTAGCGGGATTGGGTTTCGATGCCGCGAATTTGCCAGTGGGCTAGGTTGAGCGTGCGAGCATCGAGTAGCTGAGCGGATCCTCCGTTGGGCTGCTGGACGAGGATGGGTGCGTTTTGCTGACTGGGCGATCGCTTTAAAGCCTGTTTGGCGGCCTTAAGAATAGGGGTTTCGCCTGGGAGGACAAGGGCGTCGTGGTTGGCTGCATAGAGCAGGCGCTGAATAGATTCGTTGGGAGAGATTTGGCCTGTATGCAGTAGGCATTCTAAAAGCTGCTGGCGTGAAAGCAGGCGTTGGCTTTGCCCTTTTGAAAGAGCATCGCCGCTTACTCCAGAGATCAGAGCGCCCGGTAAATCTGGAAATTGAATGAAACGCTCCATCAGCGCTGGAAGCGAGCAGTTGGCCGCGACGCTAAATGCGCAGCGTGGGAGGTCTTGCAAGGTTGACTGTATGCCTAGAGCTGTAGGGTGCCCTTGTGTGAACGTAGGAACAGGCAACGATTCTGAATCAACGAAGGGCAAGGTGGTTCGCATAGCGCGCAGGATTAGGACTGAATAAGATAGACGGCCGCTGGGCAGCTCGCCTTTAAATGATGGAATTTCTATATTCGGAGGGAAGAAGAAATAGCTTGATAGCTCTAGTCTGGTGACGAGCTGTGAGTGATGGATGGGTGTATTGTGCCCGCAGCTTGGGTGAGGGACTGTACAAAAAGTAGGCTTTTATGAAGAAAAGGGCATGAGCACCGTTAATTTACCGATACCGAGAGAGCATTTACGGATTGTTTCTCTGATTCCGAGTGCGACTGAGATTGTGGCGGCGTTGGGATATGCGGATTGCCTGGTGGGGCGATCGCATGAGTGTGATTTTCCGGCGAGTGTGAAGGCTTTGCCGATTTGTACAGAGCCTAAGTTCGATCCGGTGGGTAGCGCTCAGCAAATTCACGAACGGGTGAGCGATCTGCTGGCATCGGCACTCAGTGTTTATCGGGTGAAGGTGGAGGTACTAGAGAGGCTGCGACCGACGCACATTATTACGCAGGCGCAGTGTGAGGTTTGCGCGGTGAGCCTAAGCGATGTGGAGCAGGCAGTGGCGGCTTTGATGGGGGGGACGGTCGTTGGAGAGACGGCGGCGGCAGCTTCAACTATTCAGATAGTGTCTTTGCAGCCTGAGCGGTTGGCGGATGTGTGGAATGACATGATGCGGGTTGCTAAGGCGATTGACGATTCGTCGGCTGCTGAATTGTCGGCTAAGCGAGTTGTAGAGGGGTTGCGATCGCGGCTGCGTTCTGTAGAGGGTGATGCGATCGCGGCTGCAAAGAAGAGAGTGGTCTGTATTGAATGGACATCGCCCTTGATGGTGGCGGGTAACTGGGTGCCGGAGCTAGTCAGCCTAGCAGGCGGTGAGTCTTGCTTGGGTAAGGTAGGCGAGCATTCGGACTGGATGAGCTGGGAGGATTTGAGCGCTGCCGATCCGGATACGATTGTGGTGATGCCCTGTGGCTATGATTTGGCGCAGACTCGGCAGGCAACTGAGGAAATGAGCGATCGCGCTGAGTGGAGGGAATTAGCCGCTGTAAAAGCTGGGCAAGTGTACCTAGTGGATGGCAATCAGTACTTTAATCGCCCTGGGCCAAGACTGGTAGATTCGGGAGATATTTTAGCGGAGATTGTTAGCGGGCAAGCCGTCAATGGCGACAGAGTCGCAGTCGGCTGGGAGCGGTTTTAGCGCCGTTCAGGTATGTCCATATATATAGACACTTATATATGGAGGCATTTAGAAGTGCGATACGAGCGCTAAATTGACTCTAGAAATATCAAGATGGCTTTTTCGCTGTCTTCTAGCGTCTCGATTTTCTTATCAGCTTTTGCTTGCTTAACAGCTTCTGCCAATTGGCAAATGAGTTCGCCCGAGATGTAGTTTTCGGGCACGGTGGGGTGAACGTAGTATTTTCGACAGGTGGCGGGGCGGTTGCCAAGCCGGGTGGCAGCGGCTTTAATAGCGGTGACAACGTTGCGCTTAGCTTCGGTTTCTTTAACCCACTCGCCTAGCTGGTAGAGGGTATCGGTGGCTACATTGGTGCCTGCCCAGGTGCGAAAGTCTTTGGCGGTAAAGTCTTCTCCAGTGACAGCTTTGAGATAGTCGTTGACATCGCCAGAATCTACGGTTTGGCGGTTGTTATCTTCGTCGTAGTACTGAAAAAGTTCGTAACCAGGAATGTCTTGGCAGCGCTTGACGACTTTAGCGAGCTTAGGATCGTCTATTTCTATATGGTGTTCTACGCCGCTTTTCCCTTTGAAGTGAAAGTCTATGTGTTTTTTGTCTTTGCTAATGTCTACGTGCTTGTCTCGTAGGGTGGTAAGGCCGTAGGATTTGTTGCGCTTTGCGTATTGAGCGTTGCCGACTCTGATCAGGGTTTGATCGAGTAGCTGAACGATAGCTGCGGTAACCTTTTGCTTGGAAAGCTTGGGCAGCGAAAGGTCAGCTTGGGTTTGCTCGCGCAGGGCGGGTAAGGCTAGGCCAAAAGGCACCATCCGATCGAACTTTTGCAGGTTCCGCAGCTTACGCCAGTCCAGATGGTAGCGATATTGCTTGCGGCCTTTGTCATCTCGTCCGGTCGCTTGGAGATGACCTTTAGGATCGGTGCAAATCCAAACGTCTTGCCAGTTAGGAGGAATAACCAACGCCTCTATGCGGTCTTTGTCGGGGCCGGACTCTAGGCGATCGCCGTTGGGTAACTGATAGCTAAAGCCGCGGCCTTGGGCCTGACGACGAATGCCAGGCATGTCGTCTTGAACATAGCGAAGACCGGCGGCTTGGGCGGCTTTTTCGGGACTGACCTTAGTAGGGGTCTTCATAGTGAGCCTGGCGTTGGAGCTGTTTTAATTATGACGCAAAGATTACGGCGCAGAGATTTGACCACCGGTAACGTCGAGCAACGCGCCTGTGATAAAGCTGCTGTCTTCTGCGGCTAGAAAAACGTAGGACGGCGCAAGTTCTTCTGGCTGACCGGCTCTTTCCATCGCGTTGGCGTCGTCGAACTTACTGACCTGCTCTTTGGTCATGGTCGCTGGGATGTTGGGTGTCCAGACGGCGCCCGGTACGACTGAGTTAACGCGAATCTTTTTGTCTGCTAGCGCTTGAGCAAGAGATAAGGTAAAGGTGTGGACGGCTCCTTTGCTAGACGCGTAGTCTACCAGGAATTTTTTGCCGAGTTTTCCGACGATAGAGCCGGTGTTGATAATGATGCTGCCTTCTTTGAGATGAGGGTAGGCTGCTTTGAACATGTGGAAATATCCAAATATGTTCGTCTCGAAGGTTTCGTGAAACTGCTTGATGGTGAGATCTTCGATGTCCATCTGCACCATCTGAAAGGCAGCGTTGTTGATGAGGATATCTAGCTTGCCGAATTCATCGACGGTTTGCTTAACAGCCGCTTCACACTCTTCTGGCTTGCGAACGTCTATTTTGATGGGTAGACATTTGCCACCGCGTTCTTCTACTAGCGACTTTGTTTTTTGCGCATCGTCATCGTTAACGTTATAGATGATAGAGACATTGGCGCCTTCCATCGCGTAGGCGATAGCAACTGCTCGGCCAATGCCAGAATCTCCACCGGTGATGATGGCCACTTTGTCGGTGAGCTTGCCAGCGGCTTTGTAGTTGGACAAGTCACTATCTGGCGCAAGGGCCATGTCTTCCTGGCTAGCAGGGTAGGCTAGCTTTTGAGCGGGCATTTCGTCTGGGCCGGGGCGACGTTCCTGATTTTCTGACATAGCTTTTTTGAGGTGAGGTGTGGTGAGTAGGCATAAACAGTAGACATAAACAGTAAACATGAATAGAAGTACTCATGTTAATGGCCGAATGGCTCAAGGCGATTCGGCCATCTTTTGCTATTTGAAGGCTTTTCGGTGGGCGGCGCGACTAGCGGGATTCGGTGCCTTGGTTGGGGCTACCGGCTAGCTTGCCGTCGTTTCCGGGTGCTTCTGCTTCTGCTCCTGGACGCGTGTCCTGGTTGGAGCCTTGCCCGGTCGTGCGAGTTTTTCCTTCAACGGTGCTTTGCTTGCCGCTGACGTTTAGCTCGACGTCTTTTTCTTCTCTAGTTTCTTTTTTGTTGCTTTCGTTAGCCATGATGCGTTCTCCTATTTTTACCTTGCGCTGCTGAGCTAACTGGTATGAGTTCGTTTGCAAACTTATCTTTGCAAACTTATCTAGTAACTGCTACAGCACTGCTTCACTTAAGATATAAGAGCTGTTGGCGATCGCTACTCTCTCTGAAGTGACAGTCTAGCTTAGGCGAAGGAAAGAGTTTGGTAAGTGGCTGTGAGTGAGTAGCCTGTCTTACGAGTGAGATAAATCACTTTGCTGGCTCACTCTTTTGATTGCGGAATGAGCGCTTTGAGTGCGATCGCGGTGAGTTAGCTGATAGGCTGAGAGTAGTCGCAAAGACTATTGATAACAGGTTTGCCGATCTCTAAATTTTAAGGTGTTTATGCGGTTTGTATCTGACCCGACCATTGCGACTAAAATTGCTCGAATGAAGCAGCGAGTGCGTTGGGGAGAGCCGGTATTAAAACAGCACGGTGTCGATCAAACCAGACTGGAAATTGCAGGTGATGATAGCGAGCTGCGCCAAAACGGGTTCTCTTTTTTGGTCATTGGAGATAGTGGCACGAGTCGGCATTTGCGCGATAATCCTCAGCGCCGTGTGAGCGAGCGCATGTTAGAGCATGTAGATGAGTGCGACTTTGTTTTGCATACTGGCGATGTTGTTTATTTAGCGGGATCTAGCGAGCAGTATCCTGAGAATTTCATCAAACCCTACAAAGAGTTTATTGTGGGCGGCGAGTCTCCTCACCAGGTGAGCTTCGATAAGATGACGTTTAAGCTGCCGTTTTTGCCTACATTAGGCAACCACGATTACTACGATTTGCCAATCACGACTAGCGTAGTGACTAACTTGTTTATGCCTTTGCGTAAGTTGTTGCGTCGTCGTATTAATTTAGACATGGGCTGGCATGGCTCTCATCAAGGGGAAGGGTATGCTAAGGCGTTTATAGATTGTTTGCAGTGGGTGACAGGCGATCGCTTGAGCGAACATTTAGACAAGCACTATACAGTTAAGACTGAGACAGGTCGATGCTTGAGCTATGTACCGGGCGAGTTTACGCGGTTACCTAATCGCTACTACACTTTTCGTCGCGGTGGGATTGATTTTTTTGCGCTAGATAGCAACACGTTTAACGCGCCGCAGCCGCTGCCTAAGACTGAGGCGGGAAGAATACAAAAACAAAAGATGAAGACTTACCGATTGAAGCTCGAGGCGAAGGTAGAGGCGCTTTCTTTGGAGTCTGAAGCACTAGATATGGATATTCCGGAGCAGGCTGGGCGCGCGGCGTCTATCTACGCCAAGGTTGAGCAGTTAGAAGAACAGATTTGGGATATTGATAAGCAGCTAACGGCGGCTCGGCGGGATGATGATTTGGATGTGGAACAGTTGACTTGGCTGCGCGATCGCCTGATTGCTTCTTGGCAAGACGAGTCGGCTAAAGGGAGAGTCTTGTACTTTCACCATCCGCCCTACGTGACCGAAAGTACGAAGTGGTATCAGGGGCAGACACTGGCGGTGCGGACTAACTTGCGGCAGGTGTTAGACGACGTGGAGGATAAGGTGGGCGAGCGAACTGCTGGTAAGCCTTTAGTTGATTTGGTATTGAGTGGTCATGCGCACTGCTTTGAGTATCTACGGACGATGGATACGGGGCATGGCGATCGCAATATTCCTTGGGTGGTTTGTGGCGGCAGCGGGTTTAGCCTGCGACGACAGCGAAAGGAAGGCCCGGTATTAGAAGAGTATGACGATCCGGTGGCGGAGTGTCATCTATTTTTGGGTCGCACTGGATCTGGACGCGACAAGAAGCGGCCCTATACGGCGCTGCGCGTGGACGTGAAATATGAAGGAGAGCGTCTACATCTGGTGCTGAGGCCCTTAGTGGCAGAGCGGCAACATGGCGACTGGCAAAACTACGATGCGGAGCCGATTGTTTTGAAGCCTAGTTGAACGAGAACCAGAGGGTTGATTACATATTTGAGCGAGTCAGCTTGTTCAGTCGAATGAGTGGCTTAAGCTAAGCTGCTGACTTTTTGGATTTCAACAAAGTGTTTTTGACCCAGTTCCAATTTAGGGCTAGGTGAAAAAGCACGAAAAAGATAAAGACTTTTCCCATTTCCTCGTGTATGACGTGATAGACGTTTCGTGGGAAGAGATCGGGAAATGAGCCGGTAATGGCCATATCGAGAAAGATAAGGGCTAGGGCGACGTTGACGATTTTGAGTAGTTGTTTGCGATCCAATTGGGAGGCCTCAGCTTATTTTTCAGGGTGTTCGGGCGATCGCGCCGCTTAGATGACTAATAGTCTAATTTAGATGACTAATAGTCTAAATAGTGCGGTCTAAATCATGGTCTAGATAGCCACTTTCCCTTCTAATTTTGTTTCTGTGGGTTTAGCTTATCCATTTGCCAGGTTGTGGCTGTGCCAACAGGACTCCACAGTAAATAAGGAATGAGTAGAACGGCGGCCCAGCTTGAAATGCCTAAAACACCGATAGCTAAAGCTACACAAATGACAAAGCCTGCCCCGCCGATGAAGGTAGCTAGCTTCAGGTTGTGCGTTAAAAACATGACGGGAGTGTATGCAATGGTCACTAGCTCTAAGATGATATAAAAAATCATCCAGCCCCAGGATTGAGTCTGTTCCCATACGATATAGGCAGACCAACCGCCGCACACAAACACCACGGTCCAAATAACCGGAATGAGTTTTTCGAACGTGAGCCAACTAGGCCGCTGAAGCCGTTTGAACCACTTAATATCTTGAGGGCGAGTGACACCAGCTAGCAGCGAAATTGCCAGGGTGACAATTCCAATAATCATCCAAGATTTCATCGGCTTACTGATAGACCTCTGCTAGTAACAACGCTGATTTCCTTTTGATACGATAAGCGTTTTGTCACCTTCTTTGGTCAATTCCTTAAGATTCTTAGCCTGTCCAAGGTGTACGGAAAGAGGGATAGAGCGTAAGACCGCCATCGACGAATAGAGTCTGCCCGGTGATGTAGGCTGCGTCGTCTGAGGCTAGGAAGGCTGCAACAACCGCCATCTCTTCTGGAGTGCCCGATCGACCCATGGGGATATGACTTTCGATTTCGGCTTTCTTTTTAGGATCGTCTTTCCAGGGATTAATGGGCGTGAGCGTTGCGCCTGGGGCAAAAGAGTTAATGCGGATGTTGTCGCGAGCGTATTCTAGGGCGAGCGTACGCGTCATCGCCTGCATCCCGGCTTTGCTCATGGTATAGCCCACGTACTGCGGCCTAGGAATAAGCTCGTGGACGCTGGAGTCGTTGACGATAACGCCGCCGCCGTGGTCTAAGAAATGGGCGATGGCTTTGCGAGCGCAGAGATAAGCCCCTCGCATGTTGACATCAATCATTTTGTCGAAGTCTGAGACTGGAATTTCGTGTGAGGGGCCCTGAATTTGCATTCCGGCGTTGTTGATTAAAATATCTAGTCCGCCCAAGGTAGCAATGACCTGCTCAAACATGCTGTCGATGTCTTCTTCTTTGGCGACATCTGCTTGCACCGTCATGTTTTTAAGATCGCCTGCGGGTATTCCTGCTTGTTCGCAGACTTTACCAATCTCGCGTATAACTTCGTCGGCTTCTTCGGAACTGCTGCGGTAATGGACAGCAACCTGTGCACCTGCGGCGGCGAAATGAATAGCGATCGCTTTACCGATGCCGCTATTTGCTCCGGTGACCAGCACGTTTTTCCCCTTTAGCCCACGCATGAATAATCCTTAAATTAAAGAAAGAAATTGACCAAGACAGACAACAACCTACCGCTAAACGGGTGCGATTGCCATGGTGCGATCGTCCTGGTGCAATTGCCATAGGTAGTATACAGGCTGATTATCTCAATAGGTATCTTTCTATGGCCTTGTGAGGCTGGTCTCGGAAGTTTTGTGGGCGCGGAGTGTTGCTCTTTGGCGGAGTTTCTCTAACCTAAGGATGAGAAAACATTCCTATTGATTTCCTGCTGGTTGTGCAGAGTCTGCCTCGTTGTAGAGGCGAGTTTGATACATACTTCTTTACTGTGATAGCGATTGCAGCAAAGGACTTATTCCTATGGAAGATACCGATAGCAAGCCTAAGCAGGCTGCCGTAGATGGCAAGAGTGCTTATGCCGGTAACAAATGGACAGAACCTACTGATATGAGTGTGGATGATATGGGCACGGAGGCTGGTCTAGACGTACAGCCAGAAGAACCATTAGCTGTCGCCGAGGATTTGTCTGAGCGAGACGAAGAACGATATGAGCTGAATCCCGATTCGGCTAATCGTCCGGTCGTCGAGTAATTACTTAGCTGAGCAGTGGCCTAACTGTACTTTTTTGATGGTTGCTGGACTGCTGCTTGACTAATTTTCAAACTGTATATACACAAAGAGGATTTTACTAATATGGCTACTAAGACATCTGGAGACGTTTTTGACGCTGCTAAAGAGAAGGCTGATAAGGATGACGAAACGGCTAAGTCGGCTGAAAGAGCGGTCTTAGACAAGGTTGATGACCTGCAAGATGCCATTGGTAAAGTGACGCCTGTACCCACTGACTTTAATGCGGTTTCTTCACCTTCAGATGTGAAAAAGCGTTTGGACTGGGGCGAGCCTGATTTGACGATTGTAGATGTACGCTCTAGAGAAGCCTTTAATGAAGAGCGCATCATGGGCGCTATTCCTGGGTTTGATGAAGAGACGATGGAATTGCTTCAAAGCTCTACTTCTAAGGATAGAGACATTTACCTGTACGGTAATACCGACCAGGATTCTGAGGAGGCTGCGTCTCAGCTTCGTTCTTCTGGCTACCAGCGTATTAGCGTCATTAAGGGCGGGCTGTCTGCCTGGAAGGCGATTGATGGCACTATCGAAGGCCAAAAATCTATCTAGGTTTACGATTTCATGCTTTGACCAATAGCTTCTAGCAAGGAGCTAAGGACTTAGGTTTGGAGACTGTACAGGGGCGCTGGCACTAGCTGGCGTCCTTTTTTTGTTTGGGTGGAATGGTTATTTTGAAGCGAGTGAGCGATCGCATCATTCGTACTTACTCCAAAAAGGATCGGTTATTGCCACTTCAGGCGATCGCGCTTCAGCCTGTAGATTATGACTTGCGATCCAAATTTAGCAGTCTCGACCTGAGAGTGCTAAATTTTTGGAATAGAATTTGAACTAGGAAACTTGTAAGAGCTGGCATATGGCAAAACTAATACTCTTTGACGAAAAATCGCGTCAGGCATTGGAGCGTGGCGTGAACGCTTTAGCAGATGCGGTAAAAATCACGATGGGGCCAAAAGGCCGCAACGTCGTTCTTGAAAAGAAATTTGGCGCACCCCAAATTGTGAACGATGGCATCACCATTGCGAAAGAAATTGAGCTGGATGACCCCTACGAGAACACAGGCGCACGCTTGGTTCAAGAAGTGGCTTCTAAGACTAAGGATTTGGCTGGCGACGGGACAACGACTGCCACCGTTCTAGCTCAGGCTCTGATTCGCGAAGGCTTGAAGAACGTAGCGGCGGGCGCTAACCCTGTAAGTTTGCGGCGCGGCATTGAAAAAGCCGTCGCTCAGCTAGTGGCTGATATCGCATCTGCGGCTAAGCCCGTTGCTGGGAATGATATTGCTCAAGTTGCTGCGGTATCGTCTGGTAATGACGATATGGTGGGCGATATGATCGCTCAGGCGATGGACAAAGTGACTAAAGATGGTGTCATTACCGTTGAAGAGTCTAAGTCGCTAGAGACTGAGCTAGAAGTTGTAGAAGGGATGCAGATTGACCGAGGCTACATGTCTCCGTATTTTGTGACCGACCAAGAGCGAATGATTGTAGAGCTAGAAAATGCTCGCATTCTGATTGTGGATAAGAAAATCAGCTCTGTGCAGGACTTGGTGCCTGTACTAGAGCAGGTGACTCGTTCGGGCCAGCCTCTGCTGATTGTTGCTGAAGATGTCGAAGGCGAAGCCTTGGCTACTTTGGTGGTGAACAAGGCTCGCGGCGTACTCAATGTCGCTTCGATTAAGTCGCCTGGATTTGGTGAGCGACGCAAGGCTTTATTGGCCGATATTGCAGCGCTGACTGGCGGTCAGGTGATTTCTGAAGAAGTGGGCTTGAACTTAGAGACCGCTACGCTTGACATGCTGGGCACGGCTGGCAAGATTACGATCACCAAGGACAACACTACGATTGTTTCTGAAAACGGCAACAGCGGTGATATTCAGAAGCGCGTTGAGCAGATTCGCAAGGAACTGGCGCTAACCGATTCTGACTACGACAAAGAGAAGTTGGCTGAGCGGTTAGCTAAGCTAGCCGGTGGCGTTGCGGTGATTAAAGTAGGCGCAGCGACTGAAACTGAGCTGAAAGATCGCAAGCTACGAATTGAAGATGCTTTGAGCGCGACTAAGGCCGCTGTGGAAGAGGGCATTGTACCTGGTGGCGGTGCGACGCTGCTTCACTTGGCCGGTAAGCTGGAGTCTTTGAAAGATTCTTTGGATGCTGAAGAAAAAACAGGCGTTGATATTGTAATTCGCGCCCTGGAAGCTCCGCTGCGTCAGATTGCTGATAATGCAGGTGCGGAAGGTTCTGTTGTGGTTGAGAAAGTAAAGGTCATGGACTTTAACTTTGGCTACAACGCTATGACCGATCAGTACGAAGACCTGATGGCTTCAGGAATCGTTGATCCGGCTAAGGTAGTTCGTTCGGCGCTGCAAGACGCAGCTTCTGTTGCGGGTATGGTGCTGACGACTGAAGTGCTAGTTGTCGAGAAGCCTGAACCTGAAGCGGCTATGCCTGGTGGAGACATGGGCGGCATGGGCGGCATGGGTGGTATGGGCGGCATGGGTGGTATGGGCGGCATGGGGATGATGTAGTCCCTGGCTGAACGCCATCTATCTTAGTTGAGCTACTTAATTGAGCTAATTGATTAGCCCGAACATAGGAAAGAGGTATGGTCTGTTTAGGCCGTGCCTCTTTTTTTGTGCTGTGTCTTTGTGCTGTGTCTTATGGTGTGGTGTGGTTGAGCTGAAATGCTATTGATGTTTGGATAGTTCTAAAGTACTATCTTGATAATTGTCGGCACAGGCTTAGTGCGAGCTACTTAGTGCTGAGCTGTGGTAGGAAAAAAGATGACCAAAAGCCTGATGACAACTCAGCTTTCTATGAATGAACTGACGGGGCGAATTCTGGAGATGGCGCAGACGGGCGTCTACCGAGAGTCGCTGTTTGAGACGTTTCGCCCAGTGGCGACTAAAAAGCAGGTGAAGAGTGCGATCGCGCTATCGAAGCAATTTGGCCTACATTCTGACCCTTCCCTGCGCGATGCCGAACTGGGCACCTACTACCAGGTGGAACCAAAAAAAGTACAGTCTTATCGAGCGGTGGTGGATGGTTCGCTGATGCTGCAGGCGGGTGATGATATGGCGCAGCGGGTGCAGGTGGCGATGGAGACGGTGAAAATGATGCTGGTGGTGTCTGGCGGAAGTGCGATCGCGCTACTGCTGGTTGGCGGCGGCTATGTCTTGAACGGTAAAACAGAGGCCGCAGCGATATGGTGGACCAGCGCTTTGTGTGTGGGTGGTATTTGGCTATGGCAAAAGAGCGTCGCTAAGCCGTTACTTTAACCCGCTGCTTTAGACAGACTGCACGCCCCAGAAGCTGACCCAGATAAGGGCCTGTCTTTTTGGCTTATCTTCTTTTTCGGCAATGCGCTTGGCCTGTCTATCTACTTTAGAAATGGTTTCGCCCGTGCAGCAGTCTTCGAGGATAACGCTGGTCACTGAGAAGAAATACTGGTTGTAGGGAATAACGTCGCCCACTCTGGGCATCAGCGGACTGCGTAAGAACCAGCTCATTTTATGGTCGGGGGCATGAGGAGACTGGCTCGGGTCTGCTTCGGGAATGTAGAGGACTTTACATAGAAAAGGAAATCGGTTTTCTAGGGCGGCAGATTGAATTGAGTTTCTCATAGGGCGAATAGCGAACAGGCACGGGTGAACGCGGACATACGTAGGCCAACGGGTGGCACTGTAAGCATGTATGCTCCTGATGCCTGTGACGTCTTTTTGTAGGCTGTCATGTTCATAGACTGCCATAATCTATGGTGAGTTTGCTCTTATAGTGAGTTTGCTCTAAGTATTCATTAGCTTTGTTTGCTACTAAGCTGTTTATGTTCCTACTGACTGAAGTAGCCAAGCTTCCACCGCTGCCTATTGACGCGGCTATTCGAGATAACTTAGTTGCCTCGGTGGTGGGACTGGCTTTTGTGATTGCGCTCAGAATAGGCGCTAGTCGGCTAATCAACCGGCAGATTAAGGATCCTAGACAGAGCTACCGGTGGCGTAAGTGGATTGGCTATGTCTGCTACGGGTTGTACGGATTTGCGCTGATTCTGCTGTGGCTGCCTAACATTCAGGGCCTATCTACCTTTTTGGGTTTATTCGCGGCGGGCCTAGCTGTGGTGCTGCGCGATCCGCTGGTGAATTTGGTGGGCTGGCTGTTTATTCTATGGCGTCAGCCGTTTCGGATGGGCGATCGCATTCAAACGGGCGACCATGCGGGCGATGTGATTGATATTGGCGTGTTTCAGTTCACGCTGATGGAGATTGGTAACTGGGTTGATACCGATCAGAGTACGGGGCGGATCATTCATTTACCGAATGGCTGGGTGTTTCGAGATGCGATCGCTAACTATTCGCAGGGATTTAAGTACATCTGGCACGAGATTCCGGTGCTGATTACGTTTGAGAGTGATTGGGAAAAGGCCAAGGCAATTTTGTTTACGCAGGTGAATAACCATGCGGAGCATTTGAGCGGTTCGGCAGAGGAGCATCTGCGCCGGGCGGGCCACAAGTATATGATTTCGTACTCTAAGCTGACGCCGACGGTGTACACCACGGTACGAGAAAGCGGGATTTTGCTGACGATGCGCTACCTATGCGAACCCCGTCGGCGCAGAGGGTCGGAGCAGGTAGTGTGGGAAAGTGTGCTGCGAGAATTTGCGAAAAATGACGATATTTCGCTGGCTTATCCGACGCAGCGGTTTTATGCAACTTCGGTTGATATGGCGTCGCCGCTGCTGCCAAAGCATAATTCTGGCACGGCGAAGGAGCAGGAGGAGGCGGAGTAAAATTGTGCCATCTGGGCTAAATGTTGCCTGATATACCGTTAGCGTCTACAAGTGATCTAGGGACGAGTACTGGCTGTTTGGTTGGTATTGGCTGTGATTAAGGAAGTGCTTGAGATGGATAAACGCTGGCTGTGGGCGATCGCAACAACCGCTTTGTTGAGTAGCTGTTCTGCTAAAGGGCTGCAAGAGTATCAGCAGCTTACGATGGAGGTGACGGTTCCAAAAGCTGAAGAAACAAGCAAAGCTAAAGGACCCAATACGCTTAATTATTTGGCTGAAACCGAGGCGGTATTGGTGCGACGGCTTAGAGGCTTTGGCGTAGCGGACGGAGAAGTCACTTCGCAGCGCGATCCTGAGCAGATTATTGTGCGATTGCCAATGGATGTGGATGTTACAGCGGCTGAGACGGTTTTAACGCGTCGGGGACAGCTTTATTTACGCAAGGAGAAGCCGGAAACTGAGGTGATTTTGTCTAAGTCGATTGAGAATTTGCAGCGGTTGCTCGTTGAGCAAAATACGCTGGTGCAAACTGGGAAGATGGCTGAAGCAGACGCGCTGACGGCGGAGATTGAGAAGACGAGAGACAGGATTTCTGATTTCTTTGAGCCGAGCGAACTGACGGGAAATCGTTTGAAAAGTGCAAAAGCGGTGCAGGAAGAGGGCGATATTTGGGCGGTGCTTATTGAGTTTGATGAACAGGGGGCGGAAATGTTTGCGCAGCAGACAAAAGAGATGGCGGGAACTGGGAGAGTTGTTGGGCTATTTTTGGATAATGTGCTGCTGAGTACGCCTGCGGTAGGCGTGGATTTTGTAGAGACGGGCATTACTGGGGGCGAGGCGCTGATTGCTGGCAACTTTACCGAAGCAGGTGCTAAAGATTTGGAGATTCAGCTGAATAGTGGTGCGCTGCCGGTGTATTTGAAGACGGTAGCGGTGACTTCTTCAGAAGAGATTGAAAAAGAGCTAGGCAACAGCCCAGAAGCGGCTAGTAAAAGCGTTGGTACTGACCAAAAGGCTAATGAGGCGAATCAGTAGGTTTGATTTTTCAATAGCTGAAATTGCATAGCTGAAATTGCATAGCTGAAATTGCAAAGTTCAATAGCTAAAACTGCAAAGTCCGATAGCTGAAATTGTGAGGTCTACCGCCGCCTAACGGTGGGTTAGAGCGGCAGCACATGCTAAGAATTTTTCTATGTGGAGATCGTAGAAACTGAGCCGCCGTCTACGCGCCAGTTGGAGCCAACGACGTAGCTCGTGTGCTGTGAGCAGAGGAAAGCAATAACGGCAGCGACTTCTTCTACGCGACCTCTGCGGCCAACTTCAATGCCGGGGCGGTTTTCTTGAAGAAAGCTTTTGACGGCTTCGTCCATCGAGATATCTCTTTCTTCTGCGCGCGATTTCATCATGGCATCGGTCATGGATGTTTTGACGAAAGCGGGCGAGACCATGTTGGTTAGCACACCGTCTTGCGCATAAGCTTTGGAGAGATTTTTGGTTAGGTTTAGCGTGCCTGCTTTGCAAGCGCAGTAGGGCATGTCTTCGATGTAGGGCTGTACGGCGTCTTCGGAGCCGAGCAGGACAATTCGGCCCCAACCCGCTTTGCGCATCGCTGGGATAAATGTGCGGCAAACGCGCACGGTGCCCATCAGATTTACGTTGATGGTGTGCAGCCAGGCTTCGTCGTCTATGCCTAAAAAGTCTCCTACTGCGCCTGTGATACCGGCTGAGTGGACTAAGATTTCTGCTGGGCCAAAGTGCTCGGTGATTTGGTCGCGGGCGGCTTCTACTTGAGCTAGATCGGTGATGTCGGCTTTTGCGGGAAATGGATCGCCAAAGGCCTTGAGGTCGTCAATTCCATCGAAGGAGCGGCTAAGGATAGCGACTTTAGCACCTTCTTGTAGCAAGATCTTGGCGGTGGCTTTACCAATGCCAGAACCTCCACCGGTGACGACGGCAACTTTGTCTTTTATGCCTAAATCCATGAAAATATACTTCCTCTGGTGTTTGGGTGAGCGGTGGCTTGGGTGAGTTGCTTTGAGGCTAGCGATGCGATCGCGCCGATTTCAATCTAAAGCCTTGCTGAGTGTAACAACTCACCTGTGCAATAAAAGCTTAGATAACCGTCTAGATTGATAGAAAATAGAGGCGCTGCTTAAAAATATTCAAAAAGCGAGTTGGAACGATTTATGCCCAAGTGGAAATTATCTACGGAGTTCACGTTTAGTGCGGCTCATTTTATTCGCGATTATGACGGCCCCTGCGGACGAATGCACGGCCATACGTATCATGTGCGAGTAGAGGCGACGGCTAACCGGCTACAGGCGTCTGAGTTTTGTCCGCATCCGGCGATGGTGGCCGATTTTAGAACGCTGAAGTGGGCGAAGAAGGATGTGCTAAAAGGGGGGCTCGACCACTGCGTACTGAATGAGGTGATGCCGCCGGAGTATGAGACGACAGCGGAGATGATTGCGCAATATATTCATGAAAAGACGTGCGATCGCCTGCCTGAAGCTGTCAAGCTCAAAGTATCGGTTTCTGAAACGCCTAACTCTTGGGCGGAGTATGAGTCTGACTAGCCCTGCGCTGTCGGTGCGTGTCAGTGCGCGTCAGCAGCGTTTAGGATTTATAAGGATTCTTCTGAGCTCTAATATGTTTTCTAATATTTTTAATGGAGCTCTAACATGTTTAAAAACTAGGTCTATGGCGTTATCTTCTCCACAGTCTTCGGCAATGTTTTCAGAGGTAAAAGTTTCAGCGATGGTTGTTGCCGAAATGAAAAATGAGACAACGTTGCCGGTTGTTGAAACCTTTCACTCTGTGCAGGGTGAGGGATTTTGGACGGGTGCGAACGCTTTTTTTATTCGCCTAGCAGGCTGCGATGTCGGTTGTTCTTGGTGCGATACGAAGCATTCTTGGCCGATGAACCAGCATCCTAAGTGTGAGATTTTGGCTTTGGTGGAAAGTGCGATCGCCGCTAACCCTTTTATGGTGGTTATTACCGGAGGAGAGCCTTTGATGCACGATCTCACTTTATTGACTAGAGAAATCAGGGCATCGGGGCTGCGCGTTCATTTAGAAACATCAGGGTCACATCCGCTTAGCGGTGAATTTGACTGGATTTCGCTGTCGCCGAAGCAGTTTAAGCCGCCTCTAGAAGCGATTTATCCGTTGGCGAATGAGCTTAAAGTGGTGGTTGATGACGCGGGCGATTTGGCCTGGGCTGAGGAGAATGCAGAAAAAATTCCTGCGCCGGCGGTAAAGCTACTACAGCCGCAGTGGGAGAGTCCTGTTGGCCAACAGTTAGTGATGGACTATGTGCTTTCTCACCCAGATTGGCGGGTGGGTTTGCAAATGCATAAGTTTTTAGGGGTGAGATAGATATGACCGATGATTTGAGTTTGAGCGGGCTTAAACAACCTTCAAGAGCGGTGGTGCTGCTGTCGGGCGGGCTAGATTCGGCTACCTGTGCGGCTCAGGCGATCGCCGATGGCTATTGTGTGACGGCGCTATCGTTTGACTATGGGCAAAGGCATGATAGAGAGCTGAAGGCCGCCGCAGATATTGTTGAGGCCTTAAACATCTCGGATCACCAGATTATCGATGTGAATCTGGCTCAGTGGGGGGGGTCTTCGCTAACTGATAAAACCTGGAGCCTGCCCGTTGATGGGGTGAAGATGGATGAAATTCCATCGACTTATGTACCGGGGCGAAATACGGTTTTTATTGCGATCGCCCTTTCACTGGCCGAAGCTATAGAGGCTAAAGCGATTTATTTGGGCATAAATGCCGTTGATTACTCTGGCTATCCTGATTGTCGTCCGGCCTACTTATCGGCGTTTCAAAACCTAGCAGCGCTGTCTTCTAAGGCGGGTTTAGCGGGAGAAGCCCCTGAGCTAGTTGCGCCTTTAGTCATGGATTCTAAGGTGGACATTGTGCGGCGAGCGCTGAGGCTAGGCGTGCCTATAGCCAAAACTTGGTCTTGCTACGAAGGCGCAGAGCAACCCTGCGGACGGTGCGACTCCTGCCGAATTCGAGACGAAGCTCTAGTGAAAGCGAACCGCCCTGATCTGGTGAGCGCTCATTATGGAAGCCCATAATTCTGGGATCCTATTACTTTGAGATCCTATTACCTTGAGATCCTATTACTTTGGGATCTTATTACTTTGAAAGCCGATGGTGAGATTCGAACTCACGACCTATTCATTACGAGTGAACCGCTCTACCCCTGAGCCACATCGGCGTTATTCGATTTTGAATTATAGCAGCCTCTGGTATCCGAACGTTTGCGATATCTGTCACAATTAGGAGACGGGCTAGCTGCCTGGAATTTTTAGCTATAGATGCAAGAACATGGCAAAGGCGAATGTGAAGGGAAAGAAAACTGCTAAGCAGGATAAAAAGGCCTGGAATACGCCGAATGCAAAACCGCCAAAGGGCATGAGTCAGGAACGGTACGACAAGCTAGTGGCGGAGTCGAAAGCGCCTTACAAAGGTTTTCGTAAGGTGATTTATGCTTCTGCGGGCGCGTCTGGAGCCATTGGGGGATTCGTTTTTTTTACTAAGATTTTGGCTGGACGAGATATTGCTGCGTCTTTGCCGAATTTGGCTTTGCAAATTGGCGTTGTGGCGATCGCGGTTTTTTTGTTCCGCTGGGAGGATCGTGAGAAGAAAGATAAGTAGCGCTGATATATCTTCTTTTAGAAGACTTTTCTTAGAGAAGCTGTGAAGAGAAGCTGTGAAGCCGCTACTTTTTAAACGACCTATTTGAGATGATTGTAGAAAATAACGTGTTAGATACTGGCCGCAACCCAGTTGTGTTAGTGCATGGAATTTGGAATACAGCAGGTATATTCTCTGTTTTGCAGCGCTACTTGGAGAGCGCAGGCTGGCGGGTTTACGCGCTTAGCATGATCCCTAACAACGGCGATGCTCCGATCTCTGTTCTCGCTGAACAGGTTGCGGCGTTTGTTGAAGATCGTCTGGGGCGATCGCAGCCTTTCGATTTAGTGGGCTTTAGTATGGGCGGGCTGGTGAGTCGCTACTATTTGCAGCGATTGGGCGGGCTGGCGCGGGTACAACGATTCGTCAGTGTCTCTACACCTCATCAAGGTACGGCGTTAGCGCTGTTTAGCCAGCGGTTGGGGGTTAGCCAAATGCGGCCAGGTAGTCCTCTTTTAAAGTCGCTTAATCAAGATATTCATACCTTAGAAACTATTCGCTTTTTCTCTTTGTGGACGCCGTTCGATCTGCTAATTTTGCCGCCTTGGAGTTCGGACATGGGGTTGGGCCAAGTTGAGATGCTGCCGATAGGCGCTCACAATCGGATGATTCGTGATGAGGTGGGGCTAAGGGCGATCGCTAAAGCATTGGATTGTAAAACGTAAGTTGAGCTTTCATTTGCGAAGCGTTTTAAGAGAGAAGTCCCTTTTTGTTTTCTGGTCAGCTTAATGGGCTTCTCCTACTTGGGAGTATTGCAGTTCGCCAAATACGGCGCTGGGATGGACGTAGTATTTGAATTCCAGCAGGTTCTGGAATGGATCTTCTAAGAAGAAGGTGCGGTGTTCTATCCGTTCGCCTTTGAAACGGTGTTTGGGCTGTTGGTAAAAGCTCAGTTCGTTTTGCTGCGCGGTGGTTAGAAGTGCGTTCCACTCTTGTTCTGTTTCGAACGTAATGCCAAAATGCCGAGGATAGATTCCCTTTTGCTTTTGCTCAGCGTCAGGGACAACGTGGGCGACTAATTGATGGCCTCCTAAATTGAGAATGAGCGATCCCCGGCCTTCTCGTCCGGCGGTGCAGCCGAGTCCTTCAACATAAAATTTCTTGGTGTCGGCAATGTTTTCAACGGGGAAAGAGAGATGGAAGATTGTGCTCATAGGTTTGGGCTAGTAGAGTGGCGGTCTGGAGTTTGAGGTGAGTCGTTTATGTGAGCAATGTGTTCGACGATACGTCTGCTGGTTTTATGGGCACTGCGATCGCAAATAAAAGCCGTTTATGTAATACGTGCTACAGCGCTTAACGCTGACGAGCGGTTACATCTTAAATGTTATGAAAAGCAAGTTAAAAGCAAACGGTCAATAGCGCCGATAACGCTCTGTCTGCACTGATTTTGCTCTAGAATACTCGCTTCGAAGACGGTTGCATATCTTTGATAAACAACCTTTATACCAAGGGGGGCGATCGCACCCTTACCACTGTGCTACTGTGACTGATAAGTGATTCTCTTGTTATGATGTCCAATCGGCAGAGATAGCCAGTCACAACCGCGAGCTGTACCTAAAGTACATCTTGCTTGTGAAGTCTTGTAATCCATACTCTAGAAACAGTCTAGAGACGCTTTTATGTCAATTTACGTTGGAAACCTGTCTTTTGATGCTACTCAAGATGACATCAATGAGGTCTTTAAGGAGTACGGTTCGGTGAAGTCTGTAAAGCTACCGACCGACCGAGAGACAGGCCGGGTTAGAGGATTTGCTTTTGTAGAAATGGGAAGTGAAGAAGAGGAGCAGGCTTCTATTGAGGCGCTAGACGGCGCTGAATGGATGGGTCGTACGCTGAAGGTGAACAAGGCTCGCCCTCGTACTTAATACTTTAGTTGTTAACGATTTAGTTGATACACCCTCGAAGGCGTTGCTTTTGGGGGTGTGTTATTTAGTGGCGTGTTGTTTGATAGCGTGTTGTTTGTTTGAAGGTGAGGAGCGCGACGGCGACTATTAGATGAAGATATAGACATTAAGAGAGATAGCCGCGCACTTTATTGCCAGCACTGGCGTCTAGCATGACATCAGACGTGCTAAAGATAAGCAAAAGCCAACCTCTCTAAAACTAACCGGGAACGCTTTGTAGTGGTCAGAGTGTTCTAAGTACTGGTTTTTGTTGACCGTTTTATCTTCTCCCTCTCACCTAAACAAATTGAAATTGACTTCTCGCCAAAAAGTGCAGCTTAGACGCTCTCGACCTTTCTTATTGTTGGCTGTTCTAGCCGTGTTTGGGCTGCCCTGGGTGCTGCTGTTCAAAACGGGGGCGCAGGCTCGAACCCAATCGGCTCGAATGGACGTGGCCGCAGACGTTTTCCTGTCACAGATTCCTCAGCAGTCTCAAAACGATGAGGCTAACCAGTTTGATCGATTAGCTGCTCAGCTTGGGTTTGTTCCAAATAGCGCAGATGCTCTAGTGCGCGTAGATATGGTTGCCGAGCGAGACTATAGAGCGATAGAAGGATTGCTCAATGAGTTTTTAACTTCGCAGCTGGCTAAAACGACCGGCCCTTTGGAGGCGCTACCTGCCGAATTGAATGATTATCTAATTAAGTACGAAGTTGCTTTAGCCGCACTGCAGGCGCATTTGATTGATCAGCCCGCTCCTCTTTGGGACGTAAACCTCGAGCTGATGAGTGAGATTGGCTATGCGTCGCCAGGGTTTATTAACGTGCTAAATACTCAAAAGCTGTTACTGCTCTTGGCGGTAAGCCACGGGCAAGATGCGGATGCAAATTTGATGCTACAGGCCATGGAGGCTTCTTGGATGCTGAATGAATCGGTTTCTAAACAGCCAGATTTGGTGTCTCAGCTACTGGTGTCTTTGACAGCTGAGCAGCAGTCGGGGCTATTGCGCCATATGGAGGGTGTGCCCGCTACTTGGCAAGCAAAATGGCAAACTAGATTGAGCGATCGCAATCGTATTGCCGGTTTTGTTGGCAGCTCTACTTTCAAGACCTCAAGCCGTCAGCCGCCAGAACGCTCTATCACCAGCGGGCTGCAGTTTGATGCCTGGCTGCAATATAAGATGCTGCAGCGATCGCTGCTTTCACCGACGGCAAGGCTTTCTAATAATCGATTAACCTCAACGGTCTCTTACTGGTTTTCTCCAGTTTATTACTTTAGCCTCAGCAACCTTGATACCTATACAACTTCTCAGCGGGCGATAGAGATCTTGAAGACGCTCGATGTTTGCAAGACAACGCAAGCTGACGTTGAGCAGCAAATTAGCGAAGAGAAAACGGCGGCCTGGAATAGTAATCGGCTACCTGTAGAGACGCTGGCTCGGCGATGGAAAGAGGCGGGCGATCGCGCTTTAGCGCTAGAACTGACTCAAAAAGTACTGATGGCTAAGCAGATGCAGCAAGATAGAGAATCGCCTTTGGCACTGCCTAATCTTAATTCGGATGTTTGTCCGGGCGAGTCTTGGATATACGAACGCACAGATGATGGGGCGATCGCTTTCTCCTTTAGCGCTGAAGTTACCTCTCAATCAAAGGTTCCGCTTTCCTACCATTTTCCCGCAGCAACCCGTCTAGCTCTTGATTCATTCCTTGACTAGCGGCAGAGAGCGATTATGTGAGCTGCGATCGCTTCTGTTGAAAGGGTTCTTCACGGGAAGAACTAAAAGGGTTCTAAAACGTCAGTTCTAGAACCCTTTTAGTTTCGAATCGAGTAGCTCGACTCTAACGGATCGAATCAGGCGGTTGCGTTAGCTGGCTTTGACTGCTTTCTCTGAAACGCTGTATGTACCACCTCGGCCTCTATACCAGCTTCCTTCACGCGCTCCTGCGGAAAGAATGTTTGAGACGCGATTGCGCGCTTTCAAAAAGTGATTTTTGGGCATATCTTCTTTAAAGACCTCATTCATCACATCTGCAATCTTAAAGACTGTACCGGGCTGCGCTTGTAAGACGCCTCCAATAACGTCTGGGAGAGCCTCTTTACGGTAGTTCTCTTGCACATAGCGCTGCCAGTTGGCTGTTCGGCCACTGCGCTTACTAGCCTCTTGCTGTTCGGCCTTGGCTGTTTCTGTAGCGCTATCTGGCTTTGTTGTATCTGCGGCTTTGGCAACTTTCGCCTTCGCTGGGCGACCGCGCTTGGCTTTGGCCGTTTTACCTACAGCTCTAGCGGTTGTTTTCGCCGCTGTTTTTTTGGCAGTCGTTTTCTTAGCCGTTGCTTTTTTAGTCGCTTTATCGGACTTTTCACTAGCGCCCGTTACAGCAGCGATGTCTATTATATCAGGGGTGCTGCCAGACTCAAACATTGCAATAACAGTTTGAATGCCCTTACGCTTTTCCTGAAGCTCAGTGATTCGCGATTCTAGCTCAGTTACCTGCGCGGACAGCTCGGAATCGACTTCCATGAGCTGTGGTAGAACAGAGGTTGACATAGATTTATTTCTCCTTGCTTAGACTTGTATTTAGGGATAATTTAGATCTGTTTGAAAGCTTAGAAGCAGCTCGGAAGCAGATTCATAAGCCAGATAAATATAGTCAGGCTGGTGCCTGTCTTTCTTCTCAGACAACTTTTTGTGAGTGCGCTTTTGTTTAAACACCTCATCAATTAGCAGATCTTTCGTAGGAAAAATCTATTTCAGATTGCCTCGGACAGTTTTATAATTGTGAATGTCTAAAAGTATCTTTTTTGAGAATAACACTATTTAAACGTTTTCTTCTTTTTACAAAGACTTTTTTTGGTAGACTTTGAACTCTCTTCGTTTTTTCTTCGGCTAATTCGTAATCTTGCGATCGCGAACTTATGCGGACTTTAAATAGCCATACTTAATCGCTAAGAAGAGAGTGACTAGCGTTAGGAGCGCAACGGCTAGTCCTAAACGCATAGATGGAATGGGCCACAAACAAAGCAGCCCTGCCGTGATGGCATTGACCGCTAGAACAGCTCGGCGATCTCGGATGCCGAATGGGACAACCGGAACTGGCTGAGAAGGCTGAAGCTGAACAGCGGCGAGCAAGTTAAACCAAACCTGGCTCAGCATAATCGCGGTCGCGCCTACTGGAAGAGATAGAAACGTTAGATAAAAACCTGTTGCTTCTAGAACAATTGTACTAACAACAACTGTGCGAAATCGATGGAGCTGTTGTGTTTGATCGAGATGCTCTGCGGACGGTTCTATCTGCGTTGCCGATATAGAGGGTGTTACTGTAGATGACGCTGTAGACGAAACTGTATTTGTAACTGTGGCTGAGGCTTGATCTGTCGCTATTATTTCTATGTTTTTAAGATCTATCCAGGCCATGCGAGTTAGCTCCGGGCAGAAGATAGCGAGCGCAAACGCGAGTACTGTTTGCGCTAACGAAGGAGCGATCGCCATCTTAAAGAGCAGTCCCACTCCGGCGGGCAGCAGAAGGAAGGGCACTATCTTGCGGAGTGCTTGGGTATGAGAAGAGGTCATGCGCGGCGTGTAGAAATGAACTTGGGGATTTGGCTTGTCTGCGATATGTTGAAACGATATTAACTGGAATTGGAATGGATTCTTCTAGGCGATATATCCTGACGCTCTCTTGCCCCGATCGCGTTGGCGTTGTTGCGGCCGTAAGTGCGCTAATTGCGGCAAACGATGGCTGGATTAGCGAGGCGCAGCACCACTCAGATCGAGAGAGCCAACGCTTTTTCATGCGGCAAGAAATCTTGGCGGATTCTCTTCCTCTTAATCTAGATGGGCTGCGTCGGCGCTTTGCTCCGATTGCTGAGCGCTTTGAGATGAAGTGGACTATGCGTGATTCTGCTCAGAAAAGGCGCGTGGTTGTTTTGGTTTCTAAGGGCGAACATTGTTTGTATGACTTACTCTCTCGATGGCGATCGCAGGAGCTAGATGTCGAAATTGTCTGCGTTATTTCTAATCATGAAACGTTTAGAGGGCTAGTAGAGTGGCACGGTATTCCTTATCATTACGTCCCTGTGAACGCGGCAACCAGGGAGGCAGCTTGCCAGGAAATGATGACTTTGTTTGAAGCGGCTAGCGGAGAGGTGATGGTATTGGCAAGATATATGCAAATTTTGCCTGCGGAGATGTGTGCTCGCTACGCTGGCAAAATTCTCAACATTCACCATTCGTTTTTACCTTCGTTTGTTGGTGCGAAGCCTTACCACCAGGCGTACGATCGGGGCGTAAAACTCATTGGAGCTACCTGCCACTACGTAACAGAAGACTTAGACTGTGGCCCTATTATCGATCAAGATGTGCTGCGAATTAATCATTCTGACGCTCCAAAAGATCTGGTTCGCTACGGTAAGGATATCGAAAAGACGGTGCTAGCAAGAGGACTGCGCTACCACATTGAAGATCGGGTAATGCTGCATGATAACAAGACGATTGTGTTTCGATGATAGTTCGCTTGAACCGGTTGACCCAAACGTTGAGCCAAACGCTGACCTTTCCCAATAGTTGTCGTAGAAGATATTGTAGAAACGACGACTGTTCGATTAGTGTAATAGTTTAACCACTGTGTTTTTCCGTTACGAGATGTTGTTGAACAATCGAGCAGCGAACCAAGAAGGCGCTACACTCAATTTTGTACTTAATTTTGGAGTACTTGATCTGTTGCGCGTAGGTGCTGTGTAAACTATTTGCAGCTTGCTCTTACTTTCATCACCTCTTTTGAACGGTTTCCTTTTAGTCCGATTGGCTTTTGCTGTATGCACCTGCAGCAAGCCGCTTACGGCCTATTTGGAAATGCTATTTTCTCATTAAAAAAACGTAAACTCTAATCCATAAGGAAATTAAAAATGAGCGATCCTGTCCTTTCTCAACTCGTCTCTGTTGAGTCCGATTTGGCTCAACAGGCAGATAGTTTGGCATCTCAACTGGCCCAAATTCAGGAAAGACGCGAAGGTCTGCGTACTGTCATCGATATGTTTGAGGGTGGCGAAGACGAGGCGTCTGATTCTAAAGCGGCTTCTACTGCGACGGCTAATCGCAAACCCGGTCGGCCATCTGGCAGTAAGACAACGCGTAAAACGGCGGCGAAGACTCAGAAGACTGAGACAGCCGCTAAGAAAAAGCCTGGGCGCAAACCAAAGTCTTCTACTGCGAGTACTAAAACTAAGAAAACTTCATCGGAGAGCCAAAAGAAGAAAGACGGTAGAGCCGCTGAATGGCAAAAGTATGTGCAGCCAGAGTTCAGAGAGAGTGCTTTGCCAGAAGCTGTTAGCAGCGTATTGCGTTCTGCTCCTTCTGAGGTGTTTAAGATTGCTGATGTGATGTCTTCTATTTTTATTGAGGATGTGCCCCGCACTCAATTTCTCAAGGCGCGCAACCGAATTTCTAATATCTTGTCGGCTGGTGCGCGCGATGGCACCTGGTATAGAGGTCGCAACGGTCGATACTCTCAGTCGGAGAACGCGACTAAGTAGCGGAGTTTTGAATCAGTTTTGAAGAGAGGGTAGCTTGAATGAGCTACCCTTTTTAGTGACTTGTTTAAGACTGCTGGCTAGTCTTTATTTTGTTTTGGGGGTTTTATGGCATTCAGTGACCTGACGCTACACGACTATTGGATTAACCATCCCTGGCTGGTAGGCGTGGCCATTAATACTGCGTTGATTGCGATCGCTTTTACTATTCCTAAGAAACTGCTAACGCCATCTGGCTATGCCAACGCCTGGCTGCTAGGCGTTATTGTCTGGGGCGCACTGGGCTGGCGCGGCTATGTAACAACGCTCTTTTACTTTGTTGTCGGTTCAGCGGTGACTAAAGTTGGCAGCGCTCAAAAAGAGGCCGAAGGGACGGCTGAAGCTAGAGGAGGCGTACGCGGGCCTGGTAACGTTTGGGGGTCGGCGCTTACCGGTGCGGTCTGTGCGCTAGCAATGGTTGTTATTAAGGCTGTCGCGGCTAGCTCGGGGAATGCGGTAGGTGATGGTTTACTGCCTGAGCGCTCTGATTTATGGCTCTCGCTTTTAGCGTTAGGATTTGTCGCATCTTTGAGTACGAAGCTGTCGGATACTACGGCAACTGAAATTGGCAAGGCGTATGGGCAAAGGACTTTTTTGATTACGACCCTGCAGCCGGTGCCTAGAGGAACGGAAGGCGCAGTGAGTTTGGAAGGCACTTTAGCGGGGGCGATCGCATCGGTGGCTTTAGCTGCGATCGCTTGGAGTATCGGCCTGATTTCTCTAATAGGGATTGCTATTTGCGCTGTAGCCGCTTTTGGCGCGACCACTGTTGAAAGCATTATTGGCGCGACTATAGAAGAAAAGCTAATGTGGCTCACTCATGACTTGGTGAATATTGTCAATACCACGATAGGCGCAGTGCTAGCCATTGGTATGGGCTGGTTTGTCCTATAGAAATGCTTAAATTTGCCATGGACGACTTGACCAAAATATCCAAATTATGTACTTGGAGAGCGACGGATTTCTCCTAGAAAGTCGCTGTGGCGTAGGCAAAAGTGTATAAAATATAAGCATTGAGACATCCAGCTTAACTTGAACGACTTAAGAACGTCGCATATTTGGCTAGCGCTTAGTTTGAAATCAAGATTTCATTATCTGGGCGAATGTAGCTAAAATTGCTTGCTGCACCGGTCTGGACTGCTTATGCTAGCGCCTATAAGTCAAAACCCCATTAAAACCAACATAAAATTACGAGATCTCTATCCATGATGACAACGGTTACTGAGGAAACCTTCACCGAGGAAGTTTTAGCCTCTTCAGTTCCAGTGCTAGTTCATTTTCAGGCTCCCTGGTGCGGCCTCTGTCGGCTAATTACGCCAACTCTGAATCAGGCGATCGCCGATTGGCCAGTGTCTTTGAGGCTATTGAACATTAACGCTGATGAAAACTTTAAGCTTGCTAATCACTATCAGCTCAAAATGCTGCCGACGCTGCTTTATATAGAAGGCGGCAAAATTGTGCACCGAATTGAAGGAATTGCTAACCGGGAGGACTTTTGCCGTCGTTTAGAAAGTATCTCCTGCCGCTATGGGTTAGAGACTGCTTACTCTTCGTGGTCGGCTACAGGCGAATTACAGGTTATAAAAGACGAGCTATAAGGGCGATCAGCTAGTAAGCGCTCTCGCTGTAGAGGCTATTCTGCTTGTCGAAACCGATAGCCCACGCCGCGCACGCTTTCGATCCAGCGGCCCTGACCTTTGATGTCTATTTTTTTGCGTAGCCTTTGAATGCAAACGTCTACTACGTTGGTGCTGGGGTTAAAGTCGTAGCCCCAGACGTGCTCTAGCATTTGGGTGCGGGTGAAGACGCGTCCAGGCGATCGCATTAAATACTCCAGCAGATTAAACTCGCGAGTGGTTAGCTCTACTGCCTGCTGATCGCAGATGACGGTGCGCGTAATTCGATCTAGCTTAAAGGGGCCTACGGTAACCAGGTTTTGCCTTTCGCCGACGCTGCGACGCACCACCGCGTACATTCGAGCAACCAATTCTTCGACGAAAAAGGGCTTGGCAATATAGTCGTCTGCCCCTAGGTTCAGGCCCTGTAGCCGGTCGTCTAGCTCGTTACGAGCGGTGAGTAGAATGACTGGGGTGTTGCGGCCGGCTTGCCGCAGGTGCTTCAAAATAAACAGCCCGTCTTTGCCTGGCATCATAATGTCGAGCAAAATAACGTCGTATTCGTTATCGATCGCCTTCTCATACGCCCTATCGCCATGATCGCAGTAGTCCACTACAAAGCCGTGTTCTTTAAGTCCTACTTGCACAAAGCTGGCAATCTTTGGCTCGTCTTCTACAAATAGAACATTCATTTATTTTGATCCTTCTTAAAACGGCTTTCTCGCAGTGCTCTTTCGCAATGCTTTTTCGTAGTGCTTTCCCTATGCTTAGGGAATCAGGCCAACGAGCGCAAGTCGCGGAATTATTACAACACCGTAATTGAAAGGGTTGAAGAATGCTAATTTTTCAGTTGTCTAATGAATTTATGAGAGCGGGTTAACCTGACGAGCAGCTGGATGTAGAAAGTCTTGCTTGCGGTAGGAAGGATAAACCTAGACTCTATAGCTCACTTAGATATAACCAAACCCCTAATGCGTTTTTCAATTTCGAACAAGTCACTCAAAAAGCTAGCTGGCCTTTCTGCCGCTCTACTTATTTTGCCAGTAGCTGTCAGCTGCGATAATCAGCCAGCGGATACGGTTGATACCGCGACTACTGAAGAAGTGACCCCTGACGCTATGACTGAGCCTGCGGTGACTGAGGGCGATACGATTGTTGATGTGGCGACTGCCAATGGCTCTTTCAACACCCTAGTTTCTGCGCTTCAAGCTGCTGGCCTTGCCGAAACGCTCAGCGAGCCAGGCCCTTATACCGTCTTTGCGCCGACTGATGAAGCGTTTGCAGCGCTACCGGAAGGCGTCCTTGACCAGCTGCTACTCCCTGAGAACCAGGAAGTGCTAAGTCAAATTTTGACATATCACGTAGTCGATGGTGCGGTAACCTCTGCTGATCTAGAAAGCGGTATGGTTGCTACGCTCGAGGGTACGGATGTGGATGTCGTCGTCGATGGCGAGACGGTCACTGTTAATGGCGCAACCGTTGAGCAGCCTGACGTTACCGCTAGCAACGGCGTTATCCACGTGATTGATACTGTTCTGCTGCCAGCAGGCGTCGACCCCGCTGCTCTGTAGGGATTGACTCGTCGTTTTTGATTGATGCTGCCGCCTGTCCTATCTTTTGCAGGCGGCTTTTTCGTGCCTGTGAGTTTGTGCTAATGGCTACTTAGACCGTCATGATGTAGCGGCTGTCTGTGAGCAGGTAGGCATACTCAGAGTTTCCGACGCCTTCGCACAGTTCGTCATGGTTTTCAACGATGTCGGCTAGCTGCTGGTGGACGAGCTTGAGTTTGCTGCTGGTGGGCTTGATGTTAGGAATCTCTAAAAACTCAGAGAGCCGTTTGGCAGTGCCCTCATGGCTGTTTGGATTCATCAGGTCGTCTTCGTAGGTGAGTGAGAGGTAGGGCAAGTCGTAGAGCATCGCCTGAGCTTCTAGCCTTTGGTTGTCCATATATTTTAGGCAGTCGAGCAGCTCGGCAACGTCTATTGTGAACTGACTGCGGGGCGCTGTGTCGGCTTCGTTGGAGGCCATATCGAAGCGGCAATTAAGGCTGTATGCCCTAAGAGTGGCGATCGCATGTCTCAACATATCGCGCCGATTTAGAAAGATTATCCGGCAGCCGCCTCGCCGCAGATCTTGCAAAAATTGATTAGGATCGGCGATGCGCTGCACCTGTCTGAGCTGTTCTACCGATACGTTAAAGCCGTATACGTCGTTTGCCGATTGGCGTATGCGCTGGTAGATGCTCATACGGGGAAACCGCACGGCCTGACTGAGGATGTCTTCTTGGAATGCAATGGCTTTGTGGGCGCTGAACCATTCAGCTAACGTAATGCAGCCGCTTTGTCCAGCGTCGAGCACGACAAAGCTGGATTTGTGCGATCGCGACCCCATGATGCTCTGAACCGTATTCATCCAACTGCCCGCGACGCCGCGACCCAACAGAACATCACTCATGGTCTTTTATCCGTACTCTTATCTTTGAGTTAGGTATTAGAAAATACTGCATATACTCATAATTACTGACGGCACCCGGAAAGCGAGAAGGTAGATAAAGAAGATTTAGTTAAAAAATATACAAACTGGAACTTTCGTAAGCACCTGGTGAAATTACCAGCAGAAAAGTCGCTAAGTTTGCGATTGCTCCTTACCTCAGTAGAATGAGTTCACTTGACTGCTTTACTCGCTAGTGAATCTTTTTATGACGACCTTGCTTCGTACGCCGCTATACAGCCTTTGTATTAAACAAAATGCCCGAATGACAGCTTTTTCTGGCTGGGAAATGCCGGTGCAGTTTAGCGGTATTCAGCAAGAGCATCGGGCCGTGCGAGAAAACGCGGGGGCCTTTGATATTTCCCATATGGGTAAGTTCGTTTTGACTGGGCCCTCTGTTATCGCCGAGCTGCAAATGCTGGTGCCTTCTGATCTTTCCCGACTGAGCCAGGGAAAGGCCCAGTATACGGTGCTATTGAATGAGAAGGGCGGCATTATCGACGACTTGATTGTGTATCATCAGGGCCGAATAGGCGATGAAGAACGGATTACGCTGATTGTGAACGCAGGTACTACTCAAAAGGATAGAGACTGGCTGCTAGCTCATTTGTCTGAGCGGGTGCGGCTTGAAGATCTATCGCAGGCGCAGGCGCTAATTGCGGTGCAAGGGCCAAGCGCTACGGAATTGCTTCAGCAGCTTTGCCCCGATGAGGATTTGCAGGCGATCGCCCGATACAATCACCTGACCGGTCAGATACTGGGGGAGTCTGCCTTTTTCGCTCGCACCGGATATACCGGCGAAGATGGCTTTGAGGTGATGGTGCCGGTGGCGGCGGCGGCAAAAGTTTGGCAGGCGCTGATAGATTTGGGCGTGGAGCCTTGTGGGCTAGGCGCAAGAGATACGCTAAGGTTGGAGGCTTCTATGGCGCTTTATGGACAGGATATTGACGATGATACATCGCCTCTAGAAGCGGGCTTGGGCTGGTTGGTTCATCTCGATAAGAAAGAAGACTTCATCGGGCGCACCGTACTAGAGCAGCAAAAGGCTAATGGATTGGAGCGTAAGCTGGTAGGCCTGACGTTAGAAGGTCGCAATATTGCTCGCCACGACTATCTGGTGCTTCAAGGGGATGAGTCTGTGGGCGTTATCACTAGCGGTACGCTTTCTCCAACGCTGGGATATCCGGTGGCGCTAGGATACGTGCCGCCTGCGTTGGCTAAGCCAGGACAAACAATAGAGGTGGCTATTCGGCGCAAAACTTATCCGGCTACGGTGGTTAAACGGCCGTTTTATAAAGCGGCTCCGGCAAAAAAGGTGGCGAAAGCTTGACTGTAAAACTTCAGCCGATCGGGCCTAAAGGGCTTAATTCACTTCTGTCGATCTCAGCTTTGGCTTCATAATTTTGGAGTTGCCTCTCCGGCTAACTCCTGCAAAACTATGAAATAATCTCTACTTATTCAGCGCTTTCACCCAGAATTTCTTATGGCATTCGAATATCCCGAAAACCTGCAATATCAGGACACTCACGAATATATTCGTGTGGACGAGGAAGACAAGGTCGTGACGGTTGGCATTACCTCGTTTGCGGTCGATCAGATGGGCGATGTGGTTTTTCTAGAGCTGCCTGAAATCGGCGATACGGTTGAGAAAGGCGAGAACTTTGGCACCATTGAGTCGGTGAAGGCGGTTGAAGATTTGAAGACGCCGGTGAACGGAGAGGTGATAGAGCGCAATGAGGCGCTGATTGAGTCGCCTGAGCAGATCGCTGACGATCCTTATGGTGATGGCTGGCTAATTAAGGTAAAGGCCGATGATTTGGCTGAGCTAGACGATGCCATGTCTGCTGAAGAATATAAGGATCAGGTAGAGGGCGATTAGCTTTGAGCTGAAATTGAATGCTCATGAGAAAAAAATCGAACGTCTGTTTGTAGGGCCATTTTAGGGCTTGAGCAAGCGGGCGTTCGTTTTGTGTGCTCTGGAATAGAGGGTTATTTACAAGCTTAAAGTTTAACTATAAGCAGTGTAGATACGAGTCGTTGAAAGTCCTCAATACATTGCAAGAGCGAGTGGTTTTAGCGGGTTATTGGCCGCTGACGATGGTATTTCTAAGAAGCCGTTAAGCCTTGGGAAGTAAGAGATGGAACGGTTTTGCTTGTTGAAATCGATCGCCTGTTTATCTTTTCTCTCTAGCGCATTTTCTAAAGCAATCGTCTTCACTAGCTATGCCCGGTTCGCTGGGCCTAGTCTATAAAGCGTCTTTTGTTACACAATGATAAGAACCTCTAAGCGCTACGTTGACTTTGGTTTTCTACTGGGGGCGCGGCGATCGCTTAGTACTCTTCGCTTTTATTTGAACTGTTTCAATCTTTACTATCTATGTCATACGATCAAACGGCTGTTGCTTCTGACGTGCTATCTGCTCCGGCTGAAACCGCCACTAGCGCAGCATCTTCCTCAAAGAAAGCGGGTTGGATAGCGCAGCTTCCGTCTGAAAAGTTTGCAAAGCGCCATCTGGGGCCAACGGATGAAGACGTTGCTAAAATGCTGAGCGTTTTAGGGTTTGACTCGGTGGAAGGGTTAATTTCAGCGGCTGTTCCAGCGGGCATTCGGTTGACTAAGGCGCTGGATGTGGATGCGGCGTTGAGTGAGACTGAGGCGCTAAAAAAGATTGCCGCGATCGCCGCAAAAAATCAGGTATGCCGTAGCTATATTGGCCTGGGCTACCATAGCTGCATTACGCCGCCGGTCATTCAGCGAAATATTTTAGAGAATCCGGGTTGGTATACCCAGTACACGCCTTATCAGCCGGAGATTTCGCAGGGTCGGCTAGAAGCGCTGCTGAACTATCAGACGATGGTGAGCGATTTGACGGGGCTAGAGATTGCGAATGCTTCGCTGCTCGATGAGGGAACGGCGGCAGCGGAAGCGATGAGTATGAGCTTTGGCGTTTGCAAGAACAAGGACGCGAGGCAGGCAAAGAAGTTTTGGGTGTCGGCGGCTTGCCATCCGCAGACCATTGAGGTGATAAAGACGCGATCGCAACCCTTAGAAATAGAAGTTGTCATCGGCGATCACCAAGACGCTGATGCGTTTTCTCAGCAAGGGCCGTTCTTTGGCGCACTCTTGCAATATCCGGCGACCGACGGCGCGATTTTTGACTACAGCGGCTTTGTTGAGAAAGCGCATGAGACGGGGACGATTGTGACCGTTGCCGCCGATTTGCTTAGCCTAACGCTGCTAAAGGCTCCCGGTGAGTTTGGCGCAGATATCGCGGTTGGCAATACGCAAAGATTTGGCGTACCGCTGGGCTATGGCGGCCCGCACGCGGCTTATTTTGCGACTAAGCAAGACGTATGCTCGCAAGCTGCCGGGGCGTTTGGTGGGGCTTTCTAAGGATGCAAAAGGTGCTCCGGCGTTGCGTTTGGCGCTTCAGACTAGAGAGCAGCATATCCGCCGCGACTCGGCGACGAGCAATATTTGTACGGCGCAGGTCTTGCTGGCGATTATTGCGAGTTCGTATGCGGTGTATCACGGGCCAAGTGGGGTGCGAGCGATCGCGCAGCGGGTGCATAGCCTGACAACTGCGCTAGCTGATGGATTAAAGAAGCTGGGCTATCAACTGGGTGAGGCTCCTGTGTTTGATACGCTGACGGTGCAAACAGGGGCGCAGACTGAGGAAATTTTGGCGCGATCGCAAGCCCGCAAGATCAATCTACGAGTTGGTAAAGAGACGATTGGGATTTCTTTGAATGAGACTACCGGCGTCGAACAGATAGAAGAACTGCTGGAAATTTTTGCCGGTGAGCAGTCAGCACCTAGCGTCACCGCCCTTCGACCTCAGCCACTGCCTGAGCGCTTCAAGCGAACCTCAGATTATCTAACTCATCCTGTTTTCAATCAGTACCACAGTGAAACTGAGCTGTTGCGCTATTTGTACAGCTTGCAGAAGAAAGATCTCTCTTTGGCTGATGCGATGATTCCGCTGGGGTCTTGCACGATGAAGCTGAACGCAACGGCTGAGATGGTGCCGATTACCTGGCCTGAGTTTGGCCAAATTCATCCGTTTGCGCCGATAGAACAGACGCAGGGCTATCAGATGCTCTTTCAACAGTTAGAGAATTGGCTGGCTGAGATTACGGGCTTTGCTGGGATTTCTCTTCAGCCCAACGCGGGTTCGCAAGGAGAATATACGGGGCTGTTGGTAATTCGAGCCTATCACGAGGCTCGCCAAGAGACTCACCGGACGATTTGCTTAATTCCTCAATCGGCTCACGGGACGAATCCGGCTAGTGCGGTGATGGCTGGAATGAAGGTGGTGGCGGTGAAGTGCGATGAGGCTGGCAATATTGACGTTGCCGATTTGAGCGCAAAGGCGCAGAAGCATTCAAAGAACCTGGCGGCTTTGATGGTGACTTATCCTTCTACGCACGGTGTGTTTGAAGAGAGTATTAAATCGGTTTGCGAGATTGTGCACAGCCATGGCGGACAGGTGTACATGGACGGGGCGAATATGAACGCTCAGGTGGGGTTGTGCAGCCCTGGTGATATTGGAGCAGATGTTTGCCATCTAAATTTGCACAAGACTTTTTGTATTCCTCACGGTGGCGGCGGACCTGGGGTGGGGCCAATTGGGGTGGCGGCGCATCTGGTGCCGTTTTTGCCTGGGCACAGCCTGATTTCTTCTAATGAAAATGAGCAGGCGATTGGGGCGGTGGCCTCTGCGCCTTGGGGTAGCGCGAGCATCTTGCCCATTTCTTGGATGTATATTCAAATGATGGGGGCGAAGGGGCTAAAGCGGGCGAGCGAACTCTCTATTTTGAGCGCGAACTATATTGCGAAGCGACTAGAAGGCCACTACGACATTCTTTATAAGGGTGAAAATGGGCTGGTGGCGCATGAGTGTATTGTCGATTTGCGTGAGTTTAAGAAGACGGCGCAGGTGAATGTAGATGACGTGGCAAAGCGGCTGATTGACTACGGATTTCATCCGCCTACGATGTCTTGGCCGGTGGCTGGCACCATTATGGTGGAGCCCACCGAGAGTGAGGCATTGCAAGAGCTAGATCGGTTTTGCGATGCGATGATTGCAATTCGTCAGGAGATTCAGCAGGTTGAGTCTGAGAAAATTACCGTAGAAGAGAGTCCTTTGCACTATGCGCCTCATACGGCGGCTGATTTGGTGGATGAGTGGAGCCGGGCCTACTCTAGAGAGGCGGCGGTGTTCCCAACGGCGTGGACGCGCGATCGCAAGTTTTGGCCTGCTGTGAATAGAATCGATCAGGCGTATGGCGATCGCAATCTCATTTGTACCTGTCCTTCTATGGACGAATTTGCCGAATAACCGTCTTGGAGAGACGCCTTTGGTCGCTTAGCTAAAACCAGGGGCGTCTTTTCTTGCTAAAGTCATACCTGATCGACAACCTACAAATACCTTCCTATGACGTTACCTGCTCAGGACACCTGGCAAACTCCCCCTGAGCCAATCGCCTCTATGCTGAAGGCTAAACAGCTGCCGGCTGTGGGCTTTTCGCCGAATAATGAGTGGATTGTGGAGTGTGGACAAACGGAACTGCCGCCGCTGTATGAGCTGAGTGCGCCACAGGTGGCGATCGCGGGCTTTCAAGTCAATCCCCGAGTTTGGGAACCGGCAAAAGCTGGATACTTCATTAGCTTGGCGATTCGGCGGCGCGATGAGACGATCGCCCGTCCGGTGAAGCTGCCTGAGAATCCGCGCATTCGGAATTTGAGCTGGTCGAGAGATAGCCGATACATTAGCTTTACGCAAACGACGACGGATGTTGACGATCAGCGGAAGAATGGGGTGAGCCTTTGGGTGCTAGAGATGGAGACGGGAGAGGTGCGATCGCTCACTGGCCCAATTTTGAACAGCACGTTTGGTAACCCTAATCGCTGGTTGCCAGATAATACCTTAATTTGTAAAGTGCGAGCCGATGACAGCTCGCCACCCAAGGCTCCCACTTTACCGATTGGCCCCATTATTGAGGAAAGCTTGGGCCGAGTGGCTCCGGCTCAAACTTATACCAATCTTTTGAAAAACCGCCACGATGAAGCGCTGCTGGAGTATTACCTGACCTCTAAGATTGTGCGCATCTCGCTAGATGGATCGCAAACTCCGGTGATGGGGCCAGATTTGTTTAAATCAATTGCGCCTTCCCCAGACGGTCAGTGGTTGAAAATTACGACTGCGCATCGCCCGTTTTCTTATCAGGTGACTATTTCTCGCTTTCCTGTTCGCGTTGAAGTGTTCGACGTATCAGGTAAGCCAGCTTACACCGTGACCGATCTGCCGCTAGCAGAAGAGATTCCGATTAACTTCGATTCTGTGCGAGAGGGCATTAGAAGTACCGGGTGGCGGGCAGATAAGCCTGCGACGCTTTATATGGTAGAGGCGTTAGACGACGGCGATGCGGACAAAAAGAGCGAGTATAGAGACTGCATCTCTACGCTAGAAGCCCCTTTTACCCGCGAGCCGAAAACGCTGTGGAAAACAACGCTGCGCTTTAATACCATTTTGTGGGGTGATGGCGATACGGCGATCGCTTACGAGGCAATGTACAACACGCGTACTTTGAGAGTTTGGCGGATTGCGCCGGATCGTTTAGAGCAAGCGCCAAAGCTGCTTGAAGAGCGTAACTTTCAAGATGCCTATAGCAATCCGGGCAATCCGGTGAGTACGCCGGGTGAGTACGGCTGGCGCACTTTGTTGCTTTCGGAGGCGGGCGATATGTACTTAGATGGACGGGGCGCTTCGGCTGAAGGGGTGCGTCCGTTTTTAGATCGGCTTAATTTGGAGACGGGAGAGAAAGAAAGACTGTGGCGATCGCCTGCTGATATTTTCTCTAGAGTCGAAGAAGTACTCGATGGAGATGCAAGTGAACTGATTGTTCAAAAAGAGAGTAAAACAGAGCCTGAAAATTATTATCTGTACAACCGAGCGGAAAAGGCCGAGAGGCCGCTGAGCTACTTTAGCGATCCGCTGCCTTGGTATAGCAACATTCACAAGGAGGTTGTTCGCTATTCCCGCGCTGATGGGCTAGAACTTTCTGGCACGCTATATCTACCGCCTGGTCACGATCTAGCAAAAGATGGACCTTTGCCCACGCTGCTGTGGGTTTATCCAGAAGAGCATAAGAGCCGGGAGACAGCTAGCCAAATTACTCGGGCGGAAAATACTTTTGCTAGGCCCAGTCGAAGCTCAGTGATGTTTATGCTGACTCAGGGCTATGCTTTGCTTTCTGGCCCGAGCATGCCCATTATTGGAGAGGGCGAGATAGAGCCAAACGATACTTATTTAGAACAGCTTTTAGATAGTGCGACGGCGGCTGTGAATTATTTGGTGAAAAAAGGGGTGTGTGAACGCGATCGCATTGCGATTGGCGGCCATTCCTACGGTGCGTTTACAACGGCTAATCTGTTGGCACATAGCGATCTTTTCTGTGCAGGCATTGCCCGCAGCGGTGCGTATAACCGCAGCCTAACGCCGTTTGGTTTTCAGGGTGAACAGCGAAACTTTTGGGATGCTACCGACGCCTATATGAAGATGTCTCCCTTTGTATATGCGGACAAAATTAAACAGCCGCTGCTGCTGATTCATGGCGCAGCCGACGATAATTCCGGGACGTATCCCATTCAGTCGGATCGCTTGTATGAAGCGATGAAGGGGCTAGGAGGAACTGTACGCTACGTCAGCTTGCCTTACGAGGAACATGGTTATCGCTCGAAAGAGGCTGTGGGACACGTGCTTTGGGAAATGGTGCGGTGGCTAGATACTTACGTCAAACGCGCTGGCGAGAAGTAGCAAGACCTTTGGAGTGCTCATCAAAATGTTGCGCAATCTGGAGCTAGGACAAAAACACTTATGTGGCTCACAGTAAAACATAGTCAAGCATTCTTAAACTACCATAGCCGAAACCATTACTCTACAAGTATGGGCTTTCCTAAAAATGAACACATCGGCTCAGAAAAGTACATCTTTAACCATAGCGCCTCGGCTTCAATCGCAATTCCCCTCGCCTGAATTGGGGAAGACCGCACTTCTGCTCTTTGAAATTGGCTGTTTATTTTTACTGCTTTGCGTTGTGATGTTGTTAGACAACATAATGGGCGGTAACGAAGTCGATGTCTTACCGCTAGCTAGACAATATGCTCAATCTAATTGGATGCCTAACGACTGGTATCTCAATCAGCCGGCTGGCTACCGACTGCTATTCCAAATAGTATTTGGCAACCTAGCAAAGACATCAGGCTTTTTAGCTACCTCAGTGCTGGGTCGTCTGCTTTGCTACCTGTCGCTGTCCGTTGGCATCGTTTTTATCGCGCGGAAGCTAGGCATACAGCTGCTGTATTTGATTTTTGCGATCGCTTTGAATCTAGGCTTGCACTGGTACAGAGGCGCGATGACCAGTGTGGAAAGCTATTTTCCTGGAATTTTCGACCAGCTATTTACCCGCAGTATTGCCGATACTTTGTTCTATGGTCTAATAGTGCTGTCATTGTGTTTGCTTGCTATCAGCTTCAAAACGCCAAAGATTAGCCGATCGCTAGCCTGGATACTCCTAGCCTGTGGTTTGTTTTTAGCTGCCGACAACCGCCCTTTTAGCATCGTTGCAAATGAGTGGTATGTTGGGGGCTTAGAAGCCAAAGCTGTATCCTATGCTCTAGTCTTTCCAGCTATTGCGCTTATGCTACATAGCAGATATATCTGTATGTCAGCTCTGCTGGGATTGGCAGCCTCTTTTCATGTGCTAGCGGGTGGATATGCAGGGATTGTGGTGGGCGCATATCTCTTGCTTTACAAGAAAAGAGAATTTGTAAAAGGAAAGCGGCTTATTCTAGCGACGCTAGCGTATCTCTTATGCGCTGTATTTGCAATTTTGGCTGTGGTAAATCAGCTCTTTAGCTCTGTTCCATCGGCTTCCCCAAACCCTTCTTTTATCTATGTTTTTATTCGACTGCCACATCATCTCAACCCGGCTGCTTGGCCTTCTAAATGGTGGATAGGCTTAGTCTTTTATCTTTCAATTTCGGTTATCAGTCTCTTTTTGATTCGGCAGGCAAGTGCCAAAGTCAACAAGTTAGAAGGGTCTACCAAAGGCCAGAAGTCTCAGGTCTCAGCTACATCATGCTCTGAACTTTTTAAGCTGGCGATGATTGGGATGATTCCATTCTTCGCGGGTTTATTAGTGGCGCCCTTTGACCGCACAGGCGCTTATCTACAGTATTATCCCTTCCGATTTGGGGATATGTTCTTGCCGTTTAGTACCTGTATATTGTTTGCAGCGGCGCTTCAGGCTACTGTCGCTAAGTGGCGTCCTTACGGGCGTTTTCCCAAGCGGTTTGCTTGCTTTGCACTGACCGGTCTAATTGTTTTATTTTTAGCATTTGAAACAAAAGAACTCAAAAAAAATGTAAAAGCAACTCTGAACTTTCCCAATTTACCCGCTGAAAAAATGGAGCTTTACAAGTGGATAAGCAGTAATACCTGGCCTGCTGAGAAATTTATTACGCCGCCGTCGTCGCTAGAGGAGTTTTCCTGGGTTTCTGAGCGTTCTACTGTTGTTAATTTGAAGTTGTTTCCCCAAACCAAAGCAGGAATTATAGAATGGTACGATCGGTTGAATGATATTTCTGGTGGTACAGGCCGGTGGGCCGAGACGGCTTTGAGCGCGGAAGGCAGCGTCTTTGGTACTGTTAGCGAGATTTTAGTAGATAGCTATCAGCAACTCGATACCGCTCAGGTTGAAGCCCTATTGAAAAAGTACCAAGCGCGCTACTGGGTGACCCCTCAACCTGCTGGGATAGACTTACCCATTGCCTTTGAAAATAGTTCATACATCATCTATCGCTCAGACAACGCTCATAAGTCTGAATTTAGCCGCACAGGTCACCCTGATAGCCTTCGCTCGATCAACCCTTCCTAAGATTTGCCCCTTACCCGTCTTTAGCGCAGCGCAGCTTGACTGCAAATAAACCTGGATTATTTACGGTGTGCAATACCAACTGCTTCTGAAATGTTTGTGAGGCCGCGATCGCCCATCCGAGTCAGCAATCCCTCAAGGATTGTTTTGACCATGGTTGGCCCTTCGTAGACCCAGCCTGTGTAGGTTTGCAACAGCGATGCACCGGCGGTAATTTTGGCCCAGGCATCGTCAGCGTTGAAAATGCCGCCTACGCCAATAATAGGCAGCGCTCCCTGCGTATGTTCGTAGATGAGTCTGATGACTTCTGTAGAACGGTCGGTGACGGGTGCGCCGCTGATGCCGCCGGCTTCATCGGTAACGCTTAATCCTGTTTCGATGATTGTTCGCGTTTTTAATCTCGATCGGTCTATGGTCGTGTTGGTGGCGATGATGCCAGCTAGGTTACATTGCTGAGCTAACTCGACAATTTCGTAGATGTCTTCGGTGGCTAGATCGGGAGAGATTTTTACTAGCAGCGGCTTGTTTTCGGTGTTGGCGGTTTGTAAGGTTTCTAGGATGGGTGCGAGCTGTTCTTTGGCTTGGAGCGATCGCAATCCGGGCGTATTTGGCGAAGACACATTTACGACAAAATAGCTGCCCTGCGCTTTCAGCAGCTCGAAGCTTTGAAGATAATCTGAGGCGGCTTCTTCTAACGGCGTTATTTTCGACTTGCCTAGATTGATGCCAATGGGCACTGGGTAGTTGCCTTCTGGCCACAGCCGATGAAGTCTTTTGGATAGAGCAGCGGCTCCAGAGTTGTTAAATCCCATGCGGTTGAGGGCTGCTTGGTCGCCGACTAAGCGAAACATGCGCGGTTTGGGATTGCCGGGCTGAGGGTGATAGGTGACGGTGCCTAATTCGGCAAAGCCAAAGCCGAGTAGGGGCCAGGCGCGGGCGGCTTCTCCGTCTTTGTCGAATCCGGCGGCAAGGCCAAAAGGGTTGTCGAACTGAAGATTCCAGAGGGTCTGGGTGAGGCGAGGCGATCGCACTTCGAAGCTGCTGGCCATAGCGGCCTGGGCCGCTAGTCGGGTGGGCTGATGCACCCTGGCGCCGGTGGCTGGATCGTTGGCTAGCCAGGATAAAAGATCGATGGTTTGTCGGTGTACTGTTTCTGGGTCGGCCTTGAAGACGTTAAATAAGAGCGGACGTAGGCCAAACCGATAGAGCTGCTGCAAGAAAACCTCCCCTGAATAGAACGATTGCCAAGTGACTATGAACGGCCAGTTTTTCAATTGACTGGGCGCGATCGCCGTTAAGTCAAGTAGTTGTAAAGGGAACTCTACGGGCGTAAAGACTCTACAAATATTCTATCGGCACCGGTGCTTTTACCTACTGCTTCATCTGCTGCCGTTCAATTTCCCACTTCTTAGTTTCCCATTTCTAATTTTCCACTTCTAATTTTCCACTTCCAATTTTCCACTTCGATTTCAGCCCAGAGCATTTTTCTCTCCTATGGTTAAGCATAAAGCACCCAATTCCCTAAGATCTGCAAGATCTGCGGATAAATCTGCTCCGCCTACGGCTCAACCCGATCGCCGCGCCGATCGCCGCGTCGGGCAGGAGCTAACAAAGCAAGACTTGAGCCAGGTGCTACCCGCGATATGGGAAGCCGAGACGCTCGATCGCTCAATTCAAGAGGCGCTTCAGGCTATTCGCGCAGAGTTTGGCTATTCTTTACTGTGGATGGGGCTTTACGACCGATTTACGCATCAGCTGACAACTCGAGGGGCCATTACCAGCGGGCCGCGTCGCTTTACTCAGTCGTCTTTGGCGCTGGAGCCGGGCGATATTTTAGAGCAGGTGATTGTTCAACAGCGGCCTAAGGTGGTGGCTGATATTAGAGAGGAGTTTAGAGCGGGTGCCTGGGAGCGCGTGGCTAGAAGCTTTGAGCTGCAAGGCACGGTAATTCTCCCTATACAGCGTCGTAGCATTTGCTTTGGCGTGATGATTTTGTCTTCTCGTCGATGGGGGGTGGTGCCTGGCATTTTAGATAACTCGACGCTGCTAGCGATTAATAACGCGCTGGCTGAAGCTATTCATCAGAACGCGCTAGAGGTGCAGCGTCAGCAGACGAAGCAACCGGCTAGGCCGCTGTTGAGTTTGCTAGATACGTTGGGGACGATGCCGACTTTGGACGACCGGCTGAAAAAGGTGGCGGATGAAACGCAGAAGTTTGTAGAGGCACCGACTAGCATCTATTGGTTGGAGCCGCGCGGACTGGAGTTTTGGTGCCGGGTGGGAAGGCGCAAAGGTAAGCCGAACGGTACGCTGGCGGTGAACGAGGTGAAAAATCTGTATCAGAAGCTGAGCGCGGGAGAGACGGTTGTCCTAGGTGAGGCAGAGGGGTCGCTAAAAGCTAGCCTGGCCAGTCGCCTGATGCAGCATCTGAACGTTAAGTCGGTAATGGCTGCGCCGATTATGTATCAAGGCGATTTGCAAGGTTTTATTGTGGCGGAAGGGGCGAATCCTCGGATTTGGAGTGAGGCTGAGAGGGACTACCTGAAGGGGGTGGCTCAGCTTGTGAGCTTGGCGATGCCGACGGCTGAGATGGATGCAGCGCTCAGTCAGATTAAGTCCGATCAGTTAATGAGTGCGGGGATAACGCGGAGTATTCATAGCGATCGCGATTGGCAGCATGTTTTGGGGCTGTGCGTAGAGCAGCTAGCGGTACGGCTAGGCACCGATCAGCTTATAGTGTTGAGCTCAAATTCTGATCGCGGGGGGTTTGATTTGTGCTACCGGACAGGGCAGGCAATGCCGCAGGCTTTTGGTCAGGCGGAGGCTTGGCTGCCGCTAGATAGCGTGGACGAGCAGATGCTGAAGCGGGCGCATTCGCCAGTGAGCATTGAGAGCGTGGATAGGGAGCTGAAGTTTGAACCCTGGCGATCTCACTTTCAATTTATGCAGGCTAAGTCACTGCTGGTGAGCAATACTTCTCCGGGGCGCAAACCCGAGGGGCTAGTGGTGGTGGCCGATAAAGTGGAACGTCGGTGGACTCAAGCCGATCGCGAGCTGCTGCAAGTGCTGAGCGCTCAAATTGGGCTGATTTTGCACCAGTGGCAGCTGCAAAGACAGACCGATCAGCAGGCGCATTTGCATGAAACCTTTCAGTGGGGGCTGCGCAGTCTGCAAAGGCTTTCGAAAATTGAGGCGCTCGATCAATCGGCGATGCGGCATCTTTCTCAGCTATTACATGCGCCGCTAGCTGGCATGGTTACCTGGGAGAACGGGGAGGCCTTTGCCAAGGTCAGCAGTACGCTGCGCCAAAACAACAGCTTTCAGCTAGATACCGAGCGATCAATTTCGGTGGAAACAGATGCTATTTTGCACTGGGCGCTTTCTACTGAGGGGCTAATGACGCTGCGCTTAGAAGATTTGCCGACGGATGGCAAGCAGTGGATTCGAGGGCCCGTAAATTCTCAGATATTGGTGATGGCGCTGCGAACGGCCCCCGAGCATGAGCCGAATGCGGTGGTGATCTTGGCGGATAATGCGAGCCGCCAGTGGTCGGACGAGCAGACAACGCTGCTGGCGATTGTGGTGAATCAGCTAGCTTGGTGCCGCCGCCATCTGAAGCTGATGGATAAGATGGCAGCTCAGCAGCAGCAGCTAACGCAGTTGAACTGGCACAAGCATCATCAGATGGCGGAGCTAAATCGAGGGTTTGATAACTGTTTGCAGCAGGTGATGACTCAGCCGATGACCCCGAAGCAGCAGCTGCTTTTGCAGACTATGACTGTATTGGCAGAGCGATCGCAGCATGTGATTAAAAGCGAAGCGTGGGCGCTGGCGTTTCGCGAACAAACAACACCGCTGATTACGCTGATTAAGCGAGCGACAGCTAGAGCTCATCCGCTGGTTCAAGAGCGGCAGCTTTGGTCGAAGGTTCACTGTGAAAGTAATCTGACCGTTGTAGGTGATATTGCCAAAATTGAGAGCGTGCTGTACGAACTGGTTTCGGAAGCTTGTAAAAGATCGCCGGTGGGCGATCGCATTGATGTTTGGTGCCGCCCGATTGACGAGCGCTGGCTAGAAGTAGCGATTACCGATGAGGGCAGCGTAATGCCGCAGGTTTTGCAGGAGTTGGAGGATGGATTGCCGACCGATTTGCTTTCTCCTTCGACTTTGTATGAGCCGAAGAACAGCCATCTGTGGGTCTGTCAGTCTTTGATGCAGGCGTTGGGTGGAGAGTTTACGCTCTCGCAGATGGACGATGGGCGAACGCTAAGCCGAGTTGTTTTACCGCTAGCTTTGTCGGAGACAGCTCGGTAGAAAGAGATAGAAAGTCTTTTGTTACTGGGGGATAGACTTAGAATGTGATGGGCTGATTGAACAATTTTCCGGTTGCAGTATGTCTGATCCTTTTGGCTGGTTAGCGCCGTCTCTTGGCACAATTCATAAGGCTAGCTGGCATCGCAGCGTTTTGGCTATTGACGGGATGACTGGGCCGGTAGTGCAGCTAAACGGTCGCCGGATGGTCAATTTTGCGAGTAATGATTACCTAGGATTGACCGGGCATCCGCAGGTTGTGGAGGGGGCCATTGCGGCGACTAGGCTATATGGCACAGGCGCAACCGGTTCCCGGTTGTTGAGTGGGCATCGAGTTTTGCATTCTGAGCTGGAGGCGGCGATCGCCCGACTCAAGCAGACGGAGGATGCCATCGTTTTTAGCAGTGGCTACCTGGCTAATATTGGAACAATTTCGACTTTGGTGAATCATCGCGATCTGGTTTTATCGGATGAATATAACCACGCTAGCTTGAAGAATGGCGCCGCGCTGAGTCGGTCGACGGTTGTTGCATATCCCCACGGAAATATGCAAGCGCTGGCTGGTCTGCTAGATCAGCATCGGGCGAACTATCGCCGCTGTCTAATTTTGACGGATGGCGCTTTTGGGATGGACGGAGATGTTTGCGCTTTGCCCGAAATACTGGATTTGGCCGACTGCCATGCGGCGATGGTGATGATTGATGAGGCGCATAGTGCAGGCGTGTTGGGTGCAACGGGCGCGGGCTGCGCTGAGCATTTTGGCTGTAGTAAGCGGCCCATGGTGCAGATGGGGACTTTGAGCAAGTCGTTTGCTAGCTTGGGCGGCTATGTGGCGGGTAGCGCAACGCTGATAGATTTTTTGCGCAATCGTGCGCCTAGCTGGATATATACAACGGGACTTTCTCCAGCGGACACGGCGGCGGCTTTGGGGGCGATCGCGCTTTTACAACAAGAACCGCAGCGACTGAAGCAGCTTCATCAAAATGTTGATTACTTAACTGAAAGACTAGATCGGCTCTTAGCGGGCTTTTTTGCCGATCGCGCGGCTAATCTTAAACCTTCTTTCAAGCGTTTACCTACCAATTCTGCGATTGTTTGCGTTCAGGTAAAAAATGCGGCTACTGTTTTGAGACTGCATGAACAACTGAAAGATGGCGGCGTTTTTGTGTCGGCTGTGCGTCCGCCGACGGTGCCGGTTAGCCGACTGCGAATGAGCGTGATGGCCACCCATACAAGAGAACATATGGATTGTTTGGTGGCTGCTTTGGAGGATTGTTTCCTGGGCGAGATTTAGCTTTTGGGATTGGATTTTGAAGCGTTCGCTGGCCGATTTCTGGCTGATTTCTGGCTTATGTCTATGGGTCGGTCTTTGGTTTGACGCCATCCTCTAAACTGTGATTAATCAAAGTTCATCGTAATTTCGCTTTATCATGCCAGAAGTTAACTGCGCTGTAGATTGTAAAGACGGCTGCGTCCTGGGAGATCAGTGCCCGCACAGAGATTCTCAGCAAGAAGCCTCTCAGTTTATTGAAAATACCTCGTTAGATTCGATGCTGGCTATGGCTGAAGAGGCCGTGCGACGCAAGCGAGAAGACCAAAAATCGAAGGCGAGCGAAGGCCCTAAGTGGGTGTTTCCGGAAGAGGGGATTCAGCCGCCGCCGCAGTAGTAGTAGTAGTAGCAGTAGCACGGTCTTGCGTGTGGCGATTTTCTAGGGTGGAGACGGTGCGATCGCTGAGCCGAATTTCTATGCGCTCTTGCGGAACGCCCATGGCAATCTCGGCAGCGTCGAATGCCTGTTTGATGCGCGCTCTAAGTTCTCTGGCGACGGGCCACTGCTGTAGCGGCTGGGTTTTCATAAACAGACGGATGGCAACGCCGGTGTGATCTAAAGACTCTACGCCTAGAATGTCGGGTGGCTCCAAGATAGAGCGCTGCCACTGGGCGTCTTCGCTGAGGGTGATTGCGGTTTCTTTTACCAGGGCAATCGCTTTTACTAGGTCGGCACTAGGGGCAACTCGAATAGATAGATCTACCTGCGCCCAGTCTTTTGAGGCGTTTTGAACAATGCTGATTTGGCTATTGGGAATGGTGATGAGTCGGCCTTCGCTATCGCGCAATTGAGTGATTCGTAGGTTTAGTGATTCTACAGAGCCAGCTAGATTGCCAATTGTAATCACGTCGCCTATGCCAAACTGATCTTCGAACAGGATAAAGAAGCCGTTGATAAAGTCTTTGATCAGGCTTTGAGCGGCAAGCGAGATGCCGACGCCGATAATTCCGGCCCCGGCTAAGAGGGGGCCAACTTCGACACCGGCGATCGCTAAAATTTTAAGCGCGACAATGCTAAAAATGATAGAGCCCGCAACTCCTTTGGCAACCTGCGAAAAGGTGGAAAACCGCAGGCTGCGTCGCCGCGATCTTTCGGGTGCCCAGTGGGTGCCTTCTTGCAGCGTCAGGATAGTTTTGTCGATGGCAAAGCTGCTGAGCCGAATGGCTGCATAGCCAACGCCTAGCGCGAGCAAGATTCTACCAGGCACTTGCACCCACAGCAGAGACAGCGTAGCGAGCCAGCGGCTGTAGGGAAACAGCGCTAGCAGCCACAGCAGTGCCCCGACCCAAAGCGATACTTGAGCGAAGACAACTAGAACTTTTAGCAGCTCGTTTAGCTTTCTTTTTTGGCGGTTGTCTAGGCGGGCTTTGACCTGATCAAAAACGGTGTTGAAATTGCCGGATGAGATAGCCTCGACGAGCGGACTGTAGGGCTGCGATCGCGGTTTCCCAAGCTGAGTTTCGAGGCTAACTAGCCTAGCCTGACGGCGCTTTACGCGTAGGCTGATGCGGTTGAGAACAAGCTGAAGCAAAAGGGCGCCAAACAGAATGCCTGCGGCTACTTTGGCCTGCCGCTGCCAAAAGTCTGGCTGCCGTTCGGTAATGTAGCTTTGGAGGGCAATTTGTAAGTCGGCGGCGATGGCCTGGGCGCGATCGCTGGCGTTGGCATACCCGGCAATCTGAGCGTCTAGCTGAGTGATGGTAAGCAGCGTTTGGTCGCCCGCGACAACGACGGGCAAATTGCTAGGCTCGTCTATTTTGACCTGTGTCTCGAGCGGTTCTGTTTGCGATCGGGCAATTTTGTTGAGGCGACTTTGAATTTCTTGCGCCCTTTCTTCAGCGGGCTGCTGGCCGTCCACTTCGGGTGCGCTGACGTAGAAGAGGGTGCGTCCATCTAGATAGATGGGGGCGATCGTAACTTCTGCTGCCGTGACTGAAAGCGGCCCCGGTAGCAGCCGGTTGACGCCAGCATTTGGCTCAGAGAGTACAATGCCAGAAGCTGTACCGTCTCCTAGTTGGCCACCGGTATCGCTAGATTGAGACCAGCTAGGCAATGCCAACAGGCTAATTCCTATCAAGCCTAGCGTCAGCCAAATTCCAAGTTGTCCCAGTCGCCGTTGTTTGTTCATACATGTCTAGATCTGACGAGTTACAGTCTACCGGTTTGGCCTTCGATAGTGCGATGATGCAGCGCTGCTGCGAGCTGGCTAGTCGGGCGGCGGGAATGACTGCGCCTAATCCTTTGGTTGGCTCGGTGATTGTTCAGTCCGATGAGATTGTGGGAGAGGGCTACCACCCGCAGGCGGGCGAGCCTCATGCTGAAATTTTTGCGCTGAGAGATGCTCAGAAGCATGGAGAGAATAGCGCGAAAGGGGCGACGCTGTACGTCAACTTAGAACCCTGTAATCACTTTGGGCGAACGCCACCTTGCAGCGAAGCGGTGATTGCGGCGGGTGTTCGGCGAGTTGTGATTGGGATGCGCGATCCGAATCCGCAGGCGGAGGGTGGGGTTGAAACGCTAAGAGCGGCTGGTATAGACGTAACGGTGGGCGTTGAAGAAACGCGGTGCCAGCGGCTCAATGAGGCGTTTATCTATCGAGTGAGACACCATCAGCCGTTTGGCATTTTGAAGTATGCAATGACGCTAGATGGCAAAATTGCGACGACAACGGGCCACAGCGCCTGGATTAGCGGGCCGGCTTCGCGCCAGCAGGTGCATCGGTTGCGCGGTCGCTGCGATGCGGTGATTGTGGGGGGGAATACGGTGCGGCAGGATAACCCAACTCTGACGAGCCACGGTGAGAGTGAGCATAATCCGCTGCGGGTGGTGATGAGTCGTCGTTTGGATCTGCCGGTGGTGGCAAACTTGTGGAAGACCGAGGCTGTGCCAACGCTGGTGTTTACGCAGATGAATGCAGATGGCTCAACGGCTAAAGCGCTGCGCCAGCAGGGCGTGGAAGTGGTTGAATTGGAGTCGCTAACGCCGAAAAATGTGATGGCTAATCTCTATGACAGGGGATTGATGAGCGTGCTGTGGGAGTGCGGGGGGACTTTGGCAGCGGGGGCGATCGCGGATGGATCGGTGCAAAAGCTATGGGCTTTTATCGCGCCTAAGCTAATTGGCGGTGCGAGTGCGCCTTCTCCTTTAGGCGATTTGGGCCTAGAAAAGATGACAGAGGCGATCGCCTTGGAAGATATGCAAATTACCCAAATAGAGCAGGACTTTTTACTTCAGGGCTATCTGACTTCTTTTATCTGACTTCTTTTATCTGACTTCTTTCATTTAGCTTCAAGTATGACTGCCAATATGTGGCTTCAAACCGCTCTGCTGCTGTGAAGTGCTTATAGCGCTTGTGTCGGTTGAACAACGATCTCGTTGATGTCTACGTCGCTTAAGTGTTTTAGAGATTAGTATTTTACAAAGTATCACTCTACAAAGTATCGCTCGAAGCGGGACGCGCTATTAATGACTGAAAATATTTTGAATTGGGTAACAAACGTTGTTACTGGGTTCGGCTACTGGGGCATCGCGTTCATGATGTTCCTGGAGAATTTGATTCCACCGATTCCTTCTGAATTGGTGATGCCTTTAGCAGGCTATGCGGCTTCGCAAGGTGAGCTAAATTTATGGAGTGCGATCGCCTTTGGGTCAGCCGGTTCGCTGCTGGGCGCACTGCTTTGGTACTACGTCGGTTTTTATTTAGGACTCGATCGCCTGAAGGCGCTGCTCGATCGCTACGGGCGCTGGGTGGGGCTTTCGAGTAAAGATTTAGACAATGCGCAGCGCTGGTTTGCAAAGCGGGGAACCTGGACGGTGGGCATCTGCCGGATGATTCCAGGGATTCGGACGTATGTTTCAATCCCCGCTGGGGTAACTGGCATGCCGCTTGCGCCTTTTTTGCTCTACTCCGCAGTGGGCACCGTGCTATGGACGGCCTTTTTGACCCTGGCAGGCTACTTTTTAGGCAATGAGTATGAACGAATTGGCGTTTGGCTATCACCTGTTGCTAAAGTCGTTAGCGTCATCTTGATAGTTGTTGTCGTGGGTTGGTTTGCCCGGCGAATTTTGAGTAGGCGCAGGCGCTAGCATCGGGGGTTAGGCCGGGCGAGTGGTTGAGATCGAGTGGTTGAGGTCTGGTTTTGGCTAGAGAGCATTGAGTGCAGATAAGATCTTTTAGACTAAGAATTGCGTTGCTGTCGGTGGCTTTGGCAGGCGGGGCTTTGATGAGCTTTGGTCTGATTGCCTGGCGGCTGATTTACTTTGAGAAAGTGAGTAGCCTGGATGCCAAGCTGCAGGGACAGGTGCAGCGGATGACGCGGACTCGCTCGCTGGAGTGGTGGGAGACGTTTGGAGAAGACCTGCGCCGCGAGCTAGATACTCAGGCGAACACGCCCATTACGCTGATAGCTATGGATGAAAAAGGGCGAACCGTTTACTCGGTGAGCAAAGCGGAGTTGGGCAGTGCTAATTTGGATATGAGCGCTTTACTGAGCGCGCCGATTGATTTGTCTGATGCTGATTCACTGAGAAATCTGACGCCGCCGTTTACGAGAAAAACCCTGACTGAAAGCTGGCGAATTAGCACGGTGAAGTCTGAGGTGGGCAAAGGGGCGATCGCCGTGAGTCTGCAAACGATCGATCAAGATATGGCCACTATTCGCAATATCTTTTTGGTTTCTATTCCTGGAACGCTGCTGCTGATTGCCGGTGGGGCCTGGGTGCTAGCAGGAAGCGCCTTACAGCCGGTGCGTAAGCTCACTAGCGTGATTCAACAGGTAACGGCTAAAGGACTCGACCAACAGGTGCCGGTGGGCAGCGCCGACGTAGAGTTTATCGAACTGATTGAGGTTTTTAATCAAATGTTGGGGCGGCTAGAGCGCAGCTTTAAGCAGTCTTCTCGGTTTAGTGGCGATGCGGCGCATGAGTTAAAAACGCCGCTGGCCATTTTGCAAGGTGAGCTAGAGCTAGCGATTCAGCAGGCGGAGTCGGGGTCTGAGCTACAGCAGAGCTTAGGCGCTCTGCTAGATGAAGTATCGCGGCTCGGGGCGATTGTTCGGAAGCTGTTGTTGCTTTCCTTAGCAGATGCTGGGCAGATTAGTCTGCGGCAGGCAACGGTGAATTTGAAAGAGATTTTGGCCGTGTTGATAGAAGATATTGAGCTGTTAGCGCCTGAGCTGCCAGTGAAGGTGGCGTTAGATCAGGGCGATTTGAAAGTGAAGGGCGATCGCGATTTGCTGACTCAGGTTTTGCAAAATATGATTGATAACGCCATTAAATACAATTTGCCAACGGGAAGCGTAGGGCAGTGGCTATCGGTTGCGGGCGAGCGACGAGGAAATGTCGTGCAGGTGACGATTGCGAATGCTTCTAGGGGGATTCCGCTGGAGGAGCGCGATCGCATTTTTGATCGGTTTTATCGGGGCGATCGCTCTCGTAATCGTAAGCGGGAAGGCTTTGGCTTGGGCCTGAGCTTATCGCGGGAAATTGCTCGGGCGCATCGGGGCGAGCTGTTGTTAGATGCAACGCAAAAAGGAGAGACGGCGTTTACGCTGACGCTCCCTATAGAGTGAAGACTGTGGAGTGAAGAAGGATGAGGAGAGATCTGCTACCGTTTAAGAACCCCTTGTGACGCTTTTTTATGACTGTTGCTACGCCGCCTAAATCTTCTACAGATAAACGTCCTCAACCCTGGCACAAAACGTTTGAAAACCCGGCTACCGAGTTTGGCCCTACGAGCTTGGAGATTCTCTCGGGGCAACTTCCCGCCGGGCTGCAGGGTGCTTTCTATCAAAATGGCACTGGGCGGCTAGCGCGAGGCAATCAGGCGGCGGGCCACTGGTTTGACGGTGATGGCGCGATTTTGCGAGTAGGATTTGCCGATAGGCAGGCAACGGGCACTTACCGATACGTGCAGACACAGGGCTACCGAGCAGAGCGCGAAGCGGGTGAGTATCTGTACAGCAATTATGGAATGCGCTATCCGGGGCCGCTGTGGGAGCATGTTTGGGGTTTGCTTAAAGGCGGCAGCGTCAAGAATTCGGCCAATACCTCTGTGTTGGCCTTAGAGGATAAATTGCTGGCGCTGTGGGAAGCGGGGAATCCTCATAGCCTGAATTTGGAGACGTTAGAAACGATTGGCGAAGCGTCCTTGGGTTGGCTCGAAAAGAATCAGTCGTTTTCGGCTCATCCGCTGCGAGATCCCCTCAGCGGAGAAATCTATAGCATTGGTGTGAGTGCGCTTTGTCAGCTTTCTATCTATCGCTGCGATGCGGCTTGTAATTTGATCAAGCAAGCGACCATTCCGCTGAAGACCGTGCCTTTGGTGCACAGCTTTGTGATGGCGGGGCCTTATTTGGTGTTTGCGATCGCGCCGTTAAAAATGAACGGACTGTCGCTGCTGCTGAATCAAAAATGCTATGCGGATGCGATTGAGTGGGACGAGCGCGGAGAGACGCGGCTGATTGTGGTTGATAGAGAGAGTTTGGAGATAGTCAGCGAAGGCCGCGCGGAACCCTGGTTTCAGTGGCATTTTGGCAATGGCTGCGTAGATCTAGACGGCAGCGTTCGGCTCGACTTTGCCCGGTTTGATGATTTTATTTCGATTAACGAAGTGCTGCGAGAAGTGCCGTCTGGGCAGATGGACAGCGTGGCTTACGGCAGGCTTTGGCAACTGCGGCTAGATCCGAAAACGGGAAAGGTTTTGAGCAACGAATGCGTGCTAGAGCGCGACTGTGAGTTTCCGCTAGTGCCTGCGGCCAAGGTCGGCCAGCCGTGGCAGCATACCTATTTGCTGATGCACCGAGACGGCGTGAAGACAGGTGAGGACTGGTTTGGTGCGATTGGCCGGTTTGACTATGAGACGGGCAAGCTGGAACAGGTTGATTTGGGCCAGGGCAACTATGGCTCTGAGGCCCTGTACGTGGCGGATACGCTAAATTCAGAACAGGGATGGCTGCTAGATGTGGTTTATAATTCAGCCGCTGAACGCAGCGAACTGTGGATATTTGACGCGCTAACCATGGGTGGAGCATCGGGCGAGCCGGTTTGTCGTTTGGCGCTGCCGGGAACTGTACCGATTGGATTTCACGGCACTTGGCAGGCAGCTTGACGAAATGGCTTAGTGTTGTGTGATGTCTGTATCTAATGCTAGGGCTAGGTGCTATGACCGCCACCTAGCTCTGAGTTGGTTCACGGATGGGTGCAATGCGGCTGATAAGACGACTGAAGGTGACGGCTCGACGGGGGCGATCGCTGCAAGTAACGCTGATCGGAGCGAGCGTGATGGCGGCGGTGGTGTGCGGGGTGCTTTTGGTGCGATCGCGCCATCAAGTTCATACGGTGCGATTGGCAACGGGCGGGACGACGGGCGAATACTATGCGTTTGGAAATGCGATCGCTCAGGTTACCAAAAAGCACTCACCTAATATCGACATTGAAGTGCTAGAAAGTCCTGGCTCTAGCCAAAACATGAGCAACGTGAATAACCACACGGTGGACATGGCGCTGGTGCAAAGCAATACGCCTGTGCAGCCAGCGGTACAAGCGGTGGCGCAACTCTATCCTGAAATGTTTCATCTCATTGCCAACCGAGATGCTGATATTCAGTCGATGGCGGATCTGAAGAATAAGACTGTTGCAGTAATGCCCGAGGGCAGCGGCTCGTACGAGCTATTTTGGCCGCTAGCGAGTCACTACGGCCTGAGCGAAAACGATTTTACGGCTCTTCCTCTGACCACAGCACAGGCCCATACCGCTTTGCAACAGAATGAAGTAGACGCGCTATTTCGCATTATTGGTCTTGGCAATCCGTCTGTTCGAGATCTGCTGAAGAATCCTGACTACGAACTGGTGCCGATTGAGCAAATTGGGGCGCTTCAGCTCACGCAGCCTTATCTAGAACCGACGGTTATTCCTCAAGGTAGCTACGACGGTGGCACGCCGATTCCGGCTGAAGATTTACCGGTGATCGCCGTGAGCGCGGTACTTGTTGCTAATGAAGATGTAGACGCCGAGATTGTTCAGGCTATTACCGAAGTTCTCTACGAGCATCGCAACGAGCTGATTTCGGTCAATCCTAGAGCGGCGAGCATTCAGTCTCCCGAAGCCAGCCAAAATCTAGGATTTCCGCTACATCTTGGGGCAAAAGCTTACTACACGCAGGACAATCCGCCTTTTCTTGTAGAGTATGCGGAGGCGATGGGTTTGGTGCTGTCGCTGAGCATTTTTACCGCCTCTGGGATCTGGCAGTTTCGGCTGTGGCTGATTGGCCGACAGAAGAATCGGGCGGATGATTACAACCTGGAAATTTTGACGCTGATAGAGAAAGTAGAACAAGCTCAAACAGTTGTAGAGCTACAGAGCCTAAGGCAGAAGCTGTTCTCGATTCTGCGTCAGGTCGTGATTGATTTAGACGTAGATAAAATTTCGCCAGAGTCTTTCCAGTCGTTTACGTTTCCGTGGGAAGTCGCGATGACGACCCTGCATCATCAGGAGATGGTGCTGCATAGATCTGAAAATAAATCTGAAAGCGTCGCGTTTAAGAAAGCTATGGATTGAAGAAGCTAGGGATTGAAAAAGCTGTGGATTGGAAAAACTATGGCTTGGAAAAGCTATGGATGAAAAAATAACGCGCTGTAGAAGAAATCCTACAGCGCGTTATTTTCGATAGTCTCTAGATGACCTCTTTACGTAGCCGCTCGCATCCTATTTGTTAGGCTGAGGCGTCATGCGCAGGTAAGGTTTCACTTCAGTGACACCTTTAGGAAACTTCTTCTTCGCATCTTCGGTGGAGATAGAAGGGACAACGACGCAATCGCCGCCGTCTGTCCAGTTGCCGGGGGTCGCAACGCTGTGATCGTCAGTGAGCTGCAGGGAGTCGATAACGCGCAAAATTTCGTCGAAGTTACGGCCGGTGCTAGCTGGGTAGGTAATCGTCAGACGGATCTTTTTGTTAGGATCGATGATGAATACGGAGCGCACAGTGAGCGTGTTGCCGGTGCTGGACTCGGGGTGCAACATGCCGTAGAGCTGGGCTACTTTCTTGTCGTCGTCGGCCAGGATAGGATAGTTGACGGTGGTGCTTTGCGTCTCGTCAATGTCTTTGATCCAGCCTTTGTGCGATTCGGCATTGTCTACGCTGAGCGCGATAGTTTTGACGTTGCGCTTTTTGAACTCGTCTTGGAGCGAGGCAACTAAGCCTAGCTCGGTGGTGCAAACGGGAGTGTAGTCTGCGGGGTGAGAGAACAATACGACCCAGCCATCGCCGGCCCAGTCGTGAAACTTGATCTCGCCCATGGACGAATTTTGTGTGAAATCGGGGGCGATATCGCCTAGTTGAAGTGGCATGTGTTTGTGTACCTGTTCGATTTACTGTTGTTTGGTCTGCGGTAAAAGTTTACCGATTAGCGTATCTGTCTAAGCTTAAAGCTGACAGAAAACTTCTCAAAAGATTTTGACACAATCCCCGGTATTCCGACCGGGATTTAGATGTTTTTTAATGAAGTGACGAATTTGGGTGCTTTACAAGGTGATCTAAAGTAGACCAGAAGGCTCAAGGCGATCGCAAATAGCGCTGAGCGCTGTCCACTGTTTCGGAAGTCTACCGATAGGGCTATCTTTGCGTTTTTTGCTTTGGGCACCGCGTCAGGTAAGCATAGCGGTATTATCTTAGTGAGTAGCTGCGGTAACTCCGCTGCGCTTTCACCCCTTCTAAGAGCTGGCTTTCTAGAGATACCATGGCAGAGACGAAAACCAAGACAGCGCAACCCAAGACCAAAAGCAAGGTGTTGCTAGTAGATGATGAACCCGGTTTACGGGAGTCCGTGCAGGCCTACTTAGAAGACAGCAATTTTGAAGTGCGCGTAGCTGGTAATGCGGCAGAGGGCTGGGATCTGCTTCAGCAGGAGCTGCCCAACGTGCTGATTTCGGACATTATGATGCCGCAAGTAGATGGCTATCAGTTTTTGAAACAGGTGCGTGAGGATACTCGGTTTCAGGCGCTGCCGGTCGTGTTTTTGACGGCTAGAGGGATGACGAGCGATCGCATTCAAGGCTACAAGGCGGGCGCAGACGCGTACTTAGCCAAGCCTTTTGATCCAGAAGAATTGGTTGCGATTGTCACTAACTTGATCGACCGTAAAGCGGCGCAGGCTCCGGAAGCTTCGGGCACACCCGATATTGCTACGATGGCCCGCCAAATTGAGGAAATCAAGGCTTTGCTAACTCAGCGTGGCAGCATGATTAAGCAGAATAACAGCGGCATTCGCATCGATTTTACGCCGCGCGAGCAGGACGTTCTAGATTTGGTTGCTGAAGGCCTGATGAATAAGGAGATTGCGGCTCGGCTGGGTACGACGGTGCGCAACGTGGAGAAGTACGTGAGCCGACTGTTTGGTAAAACTGGCACCAATAGCCGGACGGAGCTGGTGCGCTATGCATTGGAGAATGGGCTAGTGACGACTTAGTAGAGCGCTTACTGCTTTACCAATACTTCAATTGGGCTTGATGCAAATCATGGTCACTGTGCCAATCTAGCTGGCAACATGTGAGGAGAGTCTTTCTTCTTTCTTGCGATGGCGGCTAATCAGAATCCAGAACAAATTGCCCGCGATCGCATTGACGCTATGCTTTGCGCAGCGGGTTGGATAGTGCAACCCAACAAAAGCATCGACCCGTCAGCGGCGGTCGGTGTAGCTGTGCGAGAGTATCAAACTGATGTTGGCCCGGCGGACTATGTGCTGTTTGTGAATCGTCAGCCGGTAGGGGTGATTGAGGCCAAAAAAGAGACAGAAGGGGTTCGATTGACGACGCATGAGACGCAAACAGCGGACTATGCGGCGGCGAAGCTGAAGTGGATTAAGAACCAGAAACCGCTGCCGTTTTTGTATGAAAGTACGGGAACGATGACGCAGTTTACCGATGGCCGGGAGCTTAAGGCAAGATCTCGTGAGGTGTTTCACTTTCATGCGCCGGAGGCTTTGGCAAAGCTGCTAACTCAGGAGCCTTTGCGGGTGCGGTTGCAGGATTTGGAGCCGGTGAGTTTGGCGGGGATGAGTGCGGCTGAGCTGGGGCTGAGGGATTGCCAGGAAAAGGCGATCGCACTATTGGAGAATTCGCTGCGGGCTGGGAAGGGGCGATCGCTGATTCAGATGGCGACGGGTGCGGGCAAAACCTTTACGGCGCTGACTTCTATGCATCGGCTGCTGAAGTCGCCGGTAAAGGCGAAGCGGATGCTGTTTTTAGTCGATACGGTCAACCTGGGGAAGCAGGCTGAGCAAGAGATGATGGCCTATCAGCCGCAGGACGATAATCGTAAGTTTTCGGAGCTGTATGTGGTGCAGCGGCCTACGTCACCGCATATTGCCGAGAGTTCGCAGGTGGTGGTTTGTACGATTCAGCGGCTGTACTCCATTTTGAAAGGGGAGGCGCTGAGCGAGGATGATGAGGCGACGGCTTCGGAGTCTTATCTCAGGCGTAAGGAGCCGCTGCCGGTGGCTTATAACGAGCGGATTACGCCGGACTTTTTTGACTTTATTTATATCGATGAGTGCCATCGCTCGATTTATAACGTGTGGCAGCAGGTGCTGGACTATTTTGATGCGTTTTTGATTGGGCTAACGGCAACGCCGGACAATCGGACGTATGGTTTTTTTAATAAGAATGTGGTGTCGGAGTATACGCATACTCAGGCAGTGGGCGATGGGGTGAATGTGGGGCACGAACGGTATTTGATTGGGACGCGGATTACGACGGAGGGCAGTCGGATTGCAGCAGGCCAGTCGGTGCAAATGCGCGAAAGGCTAACGCGCCGCAAGCGATGGGAGCTAAGCGATACCGATCAGGACTACGTGGGGAAGCAGTTGGATCGCTCGGTGGTGAATCCGGATCAGATTCGGACGGTGGTGCGCGAGTTTAAAGAGAAGCTGCCGGTGATGTTTCCGGGGCGAACTGAGGTGCCAAAGACGCTGATTTTTGCGAAGACGGATAGCCATGCGGATGACATTATTCGAACGGTGCGAGATGAGTTTGATGAGAGTAATGACTTTTGTAAGAAGGTGACGTACAAGGCTAAGCAGGATGTGGTAGATGAAGCCGGGACGGTGGTGGAGTCGGGGAGCGATCCGGATTTGGTGCTGGCCAATTTTCGCAATGATTACTATCCGCGCATTGCGGTGACGGTGAATATGATTGCGACGGGGACGGATGTGAAGCCGTTGGAGTGCTTGGTGTTTATGCGGGATGTGAAGAGCCGCAATTATTTTGAGCAGATGAAGGGGCGGGGGACGCGGACATTAGGGGAGGATGACCTAAAAAAGGTGACGCCTTCGGCAAAGTCGGCGAAAACGCATTATGTGATTGTGGATGCGGTGGGGGTGACGGATTCGATTAAGACGCCGAGCGAGCCGTTGATAACTAAGCAGTCGATATCGCTGAAGGATTTGGCGATGGAGACGATGATGGGCTATGCCGATGCAGCGGTGGTGTCTTCTTTGGCGGGGCGGTTGGCAAGGTTGAATGTGCAGCTAACGCCGGATGAGCAGGCAAGGGTGACGGCGCAAAATGGCGCCCTGACGCAGCAATTCACTGAGCGCATCGTTAAAGCTTTCTTGGGCCTCTGGTATTTTGAACTTGACTAGATTATCTTGAGTCATGGTGTATTCCTTTTCTGGTACTTGCTTGCCTCGAAGGATACGCCTTTTTTTATCTCCTATGCTGTACACCAGTGCTGTACACCAGAAATAGTTATAACTCAGAAAATCTCCGCAGCTATCTTGATAAGATGACTGCGAAAAGCCTTATCCAAAACAAAGAAGCGAGTGCCGCAAATTATCCCACCCATCAACGGTTTCAAATTTGTCATCTACTTCGACGACCATGAACCTACTCACGTACATGTCAAAAAAGACGAGTTTGAAGTGAAAATTGATATTGAGGGCAATGAAGCTGTACTGATGAAAGGCGAAGAAATCCGTCGTGTTGCCTCAAATAAAAAATACGTCAAGCAAGCCTTGGCTCTTGTAAATGCTAACCTCGAAGTAATTAAGCAGCGATGGGAGGAACTCGAACCATAATGACAACGACACCTCTGCAAAGCACCCAGCCAGAACAGTTGCTCCATGCCCCAACATCTGCCAAATACCTGCCCGATTCTAGAGAGTTAGAAATAGAGTTTGGCCCATACTTCAAAGGCAAATGGGCTATAGACTCCTTACAAATGATTCGCTACGGTCAGAACGGTTGGGAACCCATCCCCCGACCGAGTGACGCCGATCTATTGGACGTTGTTCTGTGGGCAGGCGGCAATGTCGTTGAGTTTCCTGCTATCGATCAGCATTACAGTATCCCGGCTTTGCTGCGTGGTCAGTTGGGATCTAAGGCGTGGATGCAACAGCTATCTGGTCGCTAGTAACGTTAGCGCGATCGCCTAATCTATCCAACACCCGTTATAGAAAGTCGCCATAACCATGCCCAACCCCTCTAACTCCTCCAACGCGATCGTCGCTAAGGTCTGGAGCTTTTGCAACGCCCTGCGCGATGATGGCGTCGGCTACGGCGACTACCTCGAGCAGCTCACCTACCTCATCTTCCTCAAAATGGCCGATGAGTATAGCCAGCCGCCCCACCGCAAATCCCTCGGTATTCCAGACGAATACAACTGGGCCAGCCTTACCTGCAAAAGCGGCGCAGAACTCGAAGCCCATTATGGCAAACTATTGCGCGAACTTGCCACAGAGCAAGGCACCCTCGGCCAAATCTTTCTCAAGGCCCAAAACAAAATTCAAAACCCGGCCATGCTCTACAAGATCGTTAACATGATCGATGGCGAAAAATGGACAGTCCTTGGAGCCGATGTCAAAGGCGACATTTACGAAGGACTCTTGGAGAAAAATGCCGAAGATACCAAATCGGGGGCAGGTCAATATTTTACGCCGCGTGCCCTGATTAGCGCCATGGTCGATTGCATTCGGCCCGCGCCTAATAAAACCATTGCCGATCCGGCCTGCGGTACGGGCGGATTTTTCCTCGCTGCCTACGACTTCCTCAATAATCCCAACCACTACCGCCTTAACAAAGCCCAAAAGAAGTTCCTCAAGTTCAATACCTTTGCGGGTAACGAAATTGTCCCTAGCACCCGCCGCCTGTGCTTGATGAACATGTTTTTGCACAACATTGGCGATATTGATGGCGCAGTGCCCGTGTCTAGCAACGATGCGCTGATTGCCGACAGTAAAAAACGGTACGACTACGTTTTGGCCAATCCGCCGTTTGGCAAAAAAAGCACCACGACCATCACCAACGCCGATGGCGAAGAAGAAAAAGAAGACTTCATCTACAACCGTCAGGACTTTTTTGCCACCACGTCTAACAAGCAGCTCAACTTTGTTCAGCACATTCGTACCCTGCTCAAATCTACCGGCCAAGCTGCCGTTGTCCTCCCCGATAACGTTCTTTTTGAAGGGGGTGCAGGCGAAACCGTTCGCCAAAAACTGCTCCAAACCACCGAACTCCATACCATTTTGCGCTTACCTACCGGCATCTTCTACGCCAATGGGGTTAAGGCCAATGTCTTATTTTTTGACAATCATCCTGCCAGCAAAGACCCCTGGACAAAAGACGTATGGTTTTACGACTACCGGACTAATATTCACCACACGCTGAAGAAAAAGCCCCTTACCCGCGCTCATCTGCAAGATTTTGTAGATTGCTACCGCCCTGAATCTCGCCAAGATCGTCAGGAAACCTGGCACGTAGACAATCATCCGGCAGGCCGCTGGCGCAGATACAGCTATAACGAAATTATTGCCCGCGATAAAACCAGCCTCGATATCTTTTGGCTGAAGGATCAAAGTCTGGCAGATTTGGAGAATCTTCCCGATCCTGATGTTTTAGCTGAGCAAATTATCGAAAATCTTGAGGCTGGGCTAGGTAGCTTTCGAGATGTACTTGCGGCGTTGCAAGCTTAATGAGGGTGTTTGAATGGTGTATCGTTTACGGGGGTATTTATGGGGTGGGGAGGGCATAGCGGCGCTAAACCCAATACCCGTAACTACAAATATCGGCATAATCTCAGCTTTGCTGACGGTATAACGTCTACCATGTGCTTATTGAGATGTCTCGCTTAACAAGTTGAAGTGTAAAAATGGTGCGATCGCTCCTAATTTATCCGCTCTTCCCTAAAACGTTCTGGTCTTATGAAAAAATTCTAGAGCTGGTAAACGTTAAGGTCCTGCTACCGCCTTTGGGATTAGTGACGGTCGCGGCTATTTTGCCCCAGGAATGGGAGTTTAAGCTGGTAGATCGCAACATTCGCTCTGTGACTGAAGAAGAGTGGAAATGGGCCGAAGTGGTTATCCTTTCTGGGATGATTGTGCAAAAGCCTGACATGGTGGACTTGATTAAAGAAGCTAAACGTCGCGGCATTCCGGTTGCTGTTGGCGGGCCTTATCCGTCTTCTATGCCGCAAGAGATGCGAGCGGCGGGTGCGGACTTCTTAATTTTGGACGAAGGTGAAGTGACGCTGCCGATGTTTGTCGAAGCGTTTGAGCGTGGCGATACCAGCGGAGAATTTACGTCTGGCGGCGAAAAGCCTGACGTTACCGGTACGCCGATTCCTCGCTACGATTTGCTAGAGCGCGACGCCTACGATTCGATGTCCGTTCAGTTTTCGCGCGGGTGCCCTTTTCAATGCGAGTTCTGCGACATTATTGTGCTGTATGGGCGTAAAGCTCGTACAAAAACACCGGAGCAGCTTATTGCTGAGCTGCAAGCACTCTATGACATCGGCTGGCGCGGCGGCGTCTTTATGGTCGATGACAACTTTATTGGCAACAAGCGCAACGTTAAACTGCTGCTAGAAGCGCTAAAGGTTTGGCAGGAAGAACACAACTATCCTTTCCGGTTTGATACCGAAGCGTCTTTGGACTTGGCTCAAGAAGATGAGCTGATCGATTTGATGCTGGACTGCAACTTTGCGGCGGTCTTTATGGGGATTGAAACGCCAGATACGGAGAGTCTGAAGATGACTCAGAAGTTTCAAAATATGCGATCGCCCCTACTCGAATCTATCGACAAGGTAACCAACGCCGGTCTGCGCGTGATCGCGGGCTTTATCATTGGGTTCGACGGCGAAAAACCGGGAGCCGGTCAGCGAATTGTTGAGTTTGCCGAAGTTACCGGCATTCCTACTACCACCTTTGCGATGTTGCAGGCTTTGCCCAACACGGCGCTGTGGCATCGGCTAGAGCGCGAAGGTCGCCTGCGAGAAAAGGACGGCAACATCAACCAAACTACGCTGATGAACTTTGTGCCGACGCGCCCAGTAGATGAGATTGCCCAAGAGTATATCGATGCCTTCGATCAGCTTTACGAACCCCATCAGTATCTCGATCGGGTGTACCGCTACTTTCTTAAGCTAGGTGCGCCTAGAGTGAAGCCGCCGTTCAAAATGCCTGAATGGGTCGCTGTGCGCGCTCTTTCTACCGTTGTTTGGCGACAGGGCATCAAACGCTCAACTCGATGGACTTTCTGGCACCATTTGTTTAGCATGTTGCGGCGTAATCCTGCCGTGGCCGAGCAGTACCTTGTGCTTTGCGCTCACAACGAGCACTTTATGGAATATAGAGAGATTGTGCGCCAGCAAATTGAAGCTCAACTAGCTGAATATCATCGCTTGAATAGCGAAGAAGAGTCGCCTGTTTACGAAAAGGTGGCGTAAGCCGCGGCTTTCTAGTCACGGGCTATCACTTGTCAAATAAGGTCAGCGGAAAAGGCCCGTACGTTCCATTTACCTCGTCTTCTTCAGGTTCAGAGGTGTGATAGGTGACTAAAACGCCTCTCGCCGCGCCGCTATATCCGTCTATATACCAGGCGTTTTTCAGCGTATTGAACTTGAGGAAGACTGCGCCGGCTTGCGCTGGAATGTCTACCTGAATCGGCTGGCTTAAGGCTGCGACGTAGCCTTTGAGCGCAGATTCGGCCTCCGTCAGGCTCTCTGCGCAGATACCAATAGTTTGGTACTCGCTATTTTCGTTTAGCCAGAGCAATGCCTCTCGGACGGTTTCTTTTTGCGTACCGGTGAGGTCGGCAGGCTGGGTTTGCAGACTTAATTTGATGAGTTTCTGGCGGATGGCCTTTAGTTTTTCAGCATCAAAGGATTCAAGGGGCATAAACGATCTCGCGCTTTTTCCAACCTATCTAGCTTACGACTTTCCGGCATTGCCACCGAGCTAGCCCACTGAGCTTTGAGGTAACTATTTTGGGTTCACTGAGAAGACTTCTTTTTATGCCTTCTTATGATCTACAGTCTGCGGGTCTGCGATATGCCCGCTACCGAAAGACCTCGCGAGCGTCTGCTGACCTACGGCGCTAAGCGGCTGTCGGCAGCCGAGTTAGTGGCTATTTTGCTAGGCACTGGGCAAGGCCCCGGTGGGTTGTCAGCGGTAGGGCTAGGTCAGCATTTGCTGCAGCGTTTGGCGGAGGGGCAGCCGAATAGTGACGGCTTGGTAGTTCTGCGCAATATTTCGGCAGAGGAGCTGATGCAGGTTTCGGGTATCGGGCCAGCCAAGGCCGCAACGATTCTAGCGGCGCTAGAACTAGGTAAAAGAGTTTTGCAAAGTCAGCCGCCGAATCTGACGGTAGTAGACGATCCGGCAGTCGCGGCAGCCGCGCTCGGCCACGAGCTGATGTGGCAATCTCAGGAGCGATTTGCTGTTTTACTTTTAGATGTAAAGCACCGAATTATTGGCTCTAAAGTTGTTAGTGTTGGCACCGCTACCGAGACGTTGGCCCATCCAAGAGAGATTTTTCGTGAGGTGATCAAGCGCGGTGCGACTCGAGTTATTGTGGCTCACAATCATCCCTCTGGCAGCTTAGAGCCTAGCAGTGAAGATATTACGCTAACTCGGCAGTTATTAAAAGGCGCACATTTGCTAGGAATTCCACTGCTAGACCATCTAATTTTGGGCAACGGCGACTTCTCTAGTATTCGTCAGAGCAGCGACTTGTGGAACGAATCTATGGAGTGAAGCAAAATCTTCTACTTTCCTACTCAGTCAATCATGATAAAGTGAAACCTCACGGGCGATTAGCACAGTGGTAGCGCGCTTCATTCACACTGAAGAGGTCACTGGTTCAAATCCAGTATCGCCCATAGACTCCAACAACTTTACTTCTTAAGATTTTCGCTGATCGTCCGTTCCCTACTAGGATGAAAGGGTTGAACGGTAAAGCGCACGATGGACATCAAATCTGGATTTGTAGGCACGGTAGGTAATACACCCCTGATTCGGCTAAACAGCTTTAGTGAGGAAACGGGCTGCGAAATTTTGGGCAAGGCTGAGTTCTTGAATCCCGGTGGCTCGGTGAAGGATCGGGCGGCTCTGTTCATTATTGAGCAGGCTGAGAAAGATGGCAGGCTGAAGCCAGGTGGCACGGTGGTGGAAGGGACGGCGGGTAATACGGGGATTGGGCTGACGCATATTTGTAATGCGAAGGGCTATAAATGCGTAATTGTGATTCCAGAGACCCAATCGCAGGAAAAGATTGGACTGCTGCGGACGCTAGGGGCCGACGTGCGGACGGTGCCTGCGGTGCCTTATGCGGATGATGGTAACTATGTGAAGGTGTCGGGGCGGCTAGCAGATGAGCTAGACAACGCTATTTGGGCCAATCAGTTTGAGAACTTGGCAAACCGAGACGCGCATTACGCGACGACGGCGGCGGAGATTTGGACGCAGACAGACGGCAAGGTGGACGGCTGGACAGCGGCGACAGGCACGGGTGGAACCTATGCGGGCGTGTCGATGTTTTTGAAGGAGAAAAATCCTGACGTTCGCTGCGTGGTGGCCGACCCGATGGGCAGCGGTCTGTATAGCTATGTGAAAACGGGTGAGATCAAGCCCGAGGGTAATTCGGTCACGGAAGGCATTGGGAATAGCCGGATTACCGGGAATATGGAGGGCGCGCCGATTGATGACGCGATTCAAGTGGACGACCATGAGGCGCTAAGCGTGATTTACCAGCTCTTATATAAAGAGGGGCTGTTTATGGGCGGCTCGGTGGGTATTAATGTGGGCGCGGCGGTGGCGCTGGCGAAGGAGATGGGGCCAGGGCATACGATTGTGACTATTTTGTGCGATGGCGGCTCTCGCTACCAGTCCAAAATCTTTAACCGGGAGTGGTTGGAAGGTAAGGGGCTGTGGTCGGATGAGTTTTTGCCTAAGTAAGCGGAGACGGGCGTTTGAATAATGTTTTAGCGGGCTTTTTGGCAAGCCTGGCGGCGGGACTGATGACGGGCGTGGGGGCTTTGCCGGTGCTGCTGCCTTTTGAGATGTCGGAGAAAGTGCAGGGAATTTTGCTGGGGGTGGGCGGCGGTGTGATGCTGGCGGCAACTTCTTTTTCGCTGCTGATTCCAGGGACGGATGCGGCGATCGCATTAGGCTACTCAGAAACCGCAGCAGCAGGACTCATGGTTGCTGGCGTTTTGATGGGTGGCGTTGCGCTGTGGCTAGCGCACGAGTTTTTTCCGCACGAGCATTTTTTTAAGGGTAAAGAAGGAAAAGAGAACGAGCGGTTTGAGCAGATTTGGCTGTTTGTAATTGCGATCGCGCTCCACAATTTTCCTGAAGGGCTCACGGTTGGCGTAGGCGTTGCCTCGGGCGGGCTCAGCGGTGGGCTAGCGCTAGCTGGCGGCATCGGCTTGCAAAACATTCCCGAAGGATTAGTGGTTGCGGTGGCTTTGCGAAACCTGGGCTATTCACCGCTTTACTCATTAGGTATTTCAACGTTGACCGGGCTAGTCGAACCGGTTGGCGGCCTGCTGGGGGCAAGCGTGGTGAGCTTTTCAGCATCGCTGCTGCCTTGGGGCATGGCTTTTGCCGCAGGGGCCATGCTGTTTGTGATTGTAGATGAGATTTTGCCTGATATTGACCAGAAAGATTTGGGCCAAGTCGGCACGCTCGGGGTAATGGTGGGCTTTGTAGTGATGATGTTTTTAGATGTGACGCTGGGCTAGCGTTTCCTAGTAAAAGCAGGGCCAGGAAAGCGGCGTGGTTCTATCTATAGGATCGTGCACTGCTTATGCCTCCAGACATATAATCTTATCAAGACTTGCTAAAGCGTACTCATTACGAGTATGATTTATAGCGTAGTTGAAATAAACAGATTGAAATACGGCAGAGCGCTGCTGTAAGCCCAAATTATTTAAGGAGAAATCTTAATCAATGGCACTAGAGAATAAAGAAGGTCAAAAGGTTCCTAGCGTTACGTTTCGCACTCGTCAAAATGACGAATGGGTCGATGTAACTAGCGACGAGCTATTTAATGGAAAGACCGTAGTTGTCTTTTCTTTACCAGGTGCGTTTACGCCGACTTGCTCAACAACTCATCTCCCTGGCTATAACGAGTACGCTAACTTGCTGAAGGAAAACGGCGTTGATGACATCATTTGTATGTCTGTCAACGATACGTTTGTGATGAACGCCTGGGCGCAGGATCAAGAAGCTAGCAACGTCATGGTTATTCCAGATGGTAACGGCGAGTTTACCGAAGGGATGGGGATGCTGGTAGATAAAGAAGATCTAGGCTTTGGTAAGCGATCCTGGCGCTATTCGATGCTGGTGAAGGATGGCAACGTTGAGAAGATGTTCATCGAGCCAGAAAAACCAGGCGATCCGTTTGAGGTTTCTGATGCTGATACGATGTTGAACTACATCAACGATAAAGCGGGCCAGCCCAAGCGCGCCTTTATGATCAGCAAGCCTGGCTGTCCTTTCTGTGCGAAAGCGCGTGATTTGCTAGATAAGCACAGCATCGATTATGAGCAGGTTGAGCTAGGCGGCGGCGTTAGCACTAAATCGCTGTATGCCGTTTCGGGTGCGGGTACAACGCCTCAGGTGTTTATCGATGGCCGGCTGATCGGTGGCTCGGACGATTTGGAAGCGCACTTTAACAAGCAGGAAGACCCTCAGGCAGTCGCGTAAGTTCACTAGCTTACCTACTCGCTTAAAGGCGCTGAGAAGTCTGGTTTCTCAGGCTTGATTTCCTTCTTTTTGGGTGCGGATACGCTGTTCTGTTTTTGGACGCGATTGCCCGTACCCGAAAGGAAGGCTTTTGCTTTTAGGGCCGTTTTACCGTTTTTTATTTATGATCTAGAGGTCGGTAGCTAATACCCATTTCTCTAAGACCTATATTTTTTCTTATTTGAACTGACGACTATTCTGACGATTTTTTCAGCGGGAGCGAGACGACGTATGGCGTACGATTTTGACCTTTTTGTGATTGGTGGCGGTTCGGGCGGGATCGCCACCGCTCGGCGGGCGGCATCTCATGGCGCGAAAGTGGGTTTGGCAGAGTTTGACCGGCTAGGTGGCACCTGCGTGAATCGGGGCTGCGTGCCGAAAAAACTGATGGTGTATGCTTCGCACTTTCCGAAGTACGTGTCGGAGTCGGCGGGCTATGGATGGGATATTCCAAAGGGCACGTTTGACTGGCACAAAATGATCACGGATGTGAATAACGAAGTGAAGCGGCTAAACGCGATCTATCAGCGCATGGTGGACAACGCGGATGTGAAGCTTTATCGTACTCGTGCTCGTTTGCTCGATGGGCACACGGTGGAAGTGGGCGATGAGAAGGTAACGGCAGAGCGAATTTTGGTGGCGGTAGGCGGTGAGCCGGTGAAGCCGAATATTCCTGGGCTAGAGCATGCGATTACGTCTGACGGTATGTTTGAGCTGGAGGAACAGCCTAAGCGGATGGTGGTGCTCGGCGGAGGATACATCGGCTGCGAGTTTGCCAGCATTATGAATTTGTTGGGAACGGAGGTGACTCAGGTAATTCGGAAGGATCAGATTTTGAGTGGCTTCGACCAGGATTTGCGCAATGAGCTGCATGAGGCGCTGGTGAAGCAGGGCATTAATTTGGTGACGAACGCTAAGCTGCTGAAAGTTGAGAATACCGACGATGGCGTGAATGTGACCATCGATAACGGTCAGAAGCATGTCGTTGTTGCGGATGTGGTGAATTTGGCGGCGACTGGGCGTAAGCCTAAGCTGGATAATTTGGGCTTAGAGAATACGGCGGTGGAGGTATCGGATAAAGGGGCGATCGCGGCTGATATTTATGGCCAAACTGCTGAGCCAAGCGTATACGCCATTGGCGACTGTACCGACCGGGTAAACCTAACGCCGGTGGCGATTAATGAGGGTCGAATTTTTGCCGATACGATGTACGGCGGAATGTCTCGCAAGATGAGCTACGAGGCGATCCCCTCAGCTATTTTCACAACGCCAGAGGCTGCAACCGTCGGGATCACTGAGCAAGAAGCGATCGCTGAGCACGGTGAGGAGAATGTTAAAGTCTTTCGCTCGCGCTTTCGTCCGATGTATTACACCTTGCCTAATAAGGACGAAAAGACGCTGATGAAGCTAATTGTGCACGGTAAGACCGACAAGGTGCTAGGGGCGCATATGGTGGGTGACGGCGCGGCTGAGATTATTCAAGGTGTGGCGATCGCGCTGAAGATGGGCGCAACTAAGGCCGACTTTGATGCCACGGTGGGTATCCATCCTAGCTCTGCCGAAGAGTTTGTGACGATGCGCTAGATCTAGACGCTATCTCTGTTGCTGCTGGTTAGATTTACGCGAATAGAAGAGAATCTTGTTTTCTTTGGATAGACGACTCTTTAAGCCTGTGCTTAGAGAGTTGTTTTTTTGCCGTTTTTTTTGCCTTTTCTTACATTGATGTGTTGCAAATTGTGTTGTCTTTATGAGAACCGTAGGCTATCAAGATTGAGCGATCGCTATAGCAATGCCGGGGATCAGCGGCGGCTCTCAATGGAAGCTTGCGATTGAAACTTTGTTCTTGAAAAATTGAATAGGAAATATGTTGAATTTGCATAGTTGTTATAGAAATGTTCCGTACGGACACGCAAAGCAAATTTAGGTGCCTATGATAGTGAGCGTAAGTTAATACAGATGTTTTATCTTCGAGGTAAGTCCTCGTTTCTACTTTTTTTATCTACGTTTTGTCTGTTTTTTGTACGGTTCGCATTAAATCTGTTTTTGCATATTCTTTATAGACTCCGCTTGCTAGCTGACGCTTTCGAAAGTGTGACAGCCTCCTGTAGCAGTCTGGTTTGCTCTGGGTAGGCTGGTATCAGCTCAGACAAATCTCTCTAGAAGCGGTCTTTTGAAAACGGTATATATCGCTACAAGAGAACAGATTTTTATTGCTGTAGCGTTCTGCTTTATCAGAGATTAAAGCGATTGGGTAAAAGCTTCTTACGAGCTTCAACTGCCGCTCGCCTAAATTGACTAGCTTGAGTTTGTGGGTATGTTGTCTATGGCGATCGCCCCCTGCTCTTTTTCACCGAAAACTATTGAGTCAGAAAGACACTTTTTTCGTCATGGCCTATTCCTTTCCCAGAAATAAGAAATCCCTAGACCTGCTCAAGCCCGTAAAGAAATGGCTAGAGCGCGTCCCAGTCGAAAACCAACGCACTGCGCACCGCATTGTTTCAATTATTCCTGCCGACTGTCCTTTTGAGCGTGACATCAATCTATTTGGCAAAACGGTGGGCCACATTCCACCGATGTGTAAGCTCAACCCGCTTTACGATCAGCTAGTGATGCTTCGCTTTAAGGCAATGTGTTACTTGGTGGATGAATGCGGTGAAGACGGCAGCGCTTTTAATTAAGCTATTGAACCAAACCATATAGATGAACCCAACCATATAGATAAGCGTTTGGTTGAGTAGTTTGCTAGCGAACAGGTAGCTTGAGAATAAATGCGGTTCCTTTGCATGGCTGCGAACAGCAGCTCAGTTGCCCCTTATGCTGCTCTACAATAATTTGGTGACTGATAGAGAGACCTAGCCCTGTGCCTTTGCCGATAGGTTTGGTGGTGAAGAATGGATCGAAGATGTAGCTGATATTTTTGTCGCTGATGCCTTTTCCGTTGTCGGAGATGATAATTTCTGTCCAGTGGTCATCTATTTGCCGCGTGCTGATTTCGATAATGGGTGGCTGTTTTGGAATTAGGTTGCTCTTTGAGTCGAAAGATTCGATTGCGTTGCCCAGAATTTGGAGCAGCGCCTGGTTAATGGCTCTAGGGTCACAGTAGAGCGGTAAAAGCTGAGGATCGTAATGGGTGGCTACTTCGATTTTGAGCGGGCTGTCGTTTAGCTTGCCTTGCAGCATCATCAGGGTACTGTTGATACCTTCGGTAACATCAGCTAGCTTATATTGAGATTCGTCTAGGCGAGAGAAGTTTCGCATGGTGCTGACGATTTTTTTGATGCGATCGCTGCCCATTTTCATAGAGTGTAAGGTCTTGAAGATATCGGTGCGAATGAAGTCAAGATCTATCTCCTCGGCTATCTCTTTGGCCAAGGTCGCCGGGGTTGCGTTGGCTGGTTGAACTGACTGCTGCTCGTAAGCACTGATTAGAGAGAACAAATCTGTAGCGTATTGCTGAATGTGAGTTAGGTTGCCATAGATGAAATTGACTGGATTGTTAATTTCATGCGCAATGCCGGCAGACATCTGACCTAAGCTGTGCATTTTCTCGGTGTGGATAGTTAGCATTTGGCTATGCTGAACCTGCCTGAGCTTTTCTAGGGCTTGGATAGTGCGATCGCTCTCTTCGCGCAATTTGACCTGACTTTCTATTAGCTGATGGAGCGTTGTTGCATAGACGCTAACGCTAAAAAGGACAAAAAGCGCTCCAACAAAAAATACAACGCCCGTTAGCACCGTGAGCCAGTCTGACTGCCTATAGATGACCAGATAGGCGGTTAGGCAATAGCCTAATAAAAAGAAGCTCATCAGCGCTGAGAGGATTCTCCAGTTCTGTAGCCCCTGCTCTGGCTTTTGATGGTCTGATGTTCGAAGGTTTTCGTTTTCGCATTTTAGCCAGGCTGTAATCTGTTTGGTCTTGACAATTGCCAAGCTCATGACAACTGCGCCCGAGACAATCAGTCCGACGACAGCAGATTGTAGGTGAAATAGCATATATCTACTGTTAGTCACTGTATTTGGCCATACTTACTCTTCCCAATATTAGTTTTGCCTCATAGCCTTCTATTTTGAGCCGTTCGCTGTGCTACAGCCATTAAATGAGGGATCCAAATCCGCAATTTTAGGCTTATGAACTAGGCAACCGCTGGCAAAGCGGTCAAGGAAAGTGCTTTTAGAACGTAACCTAGGGGTGAAGGTTAGATCAGGATTCGAAATGAAGCTGCGTTCGATAGAAACCACGCCCAGTCCGAACTGTATGAAGCTCAATTTGGATGCGCTAGTAAGTGCTAAGCCGTTAACGCTCAACGCCGATAACATTTCAGCAGATACTCCCGAAGTTTTTCAAAAATTGCTAGCTGTTACCGGCATCCAGTCTATTTTTTTGATGAGCGATTTCATCACCATCACCAGGCGAGGAAACGTAGACTGGCAGCCTATTCTGGTAGCTGCAGGCGAGCTGATGGGGATAGCAGAAAACGCCGATGCTGATTTGGGCAATAGTTTGAAGGCTGAAAAATCCTTGCAGGGCGATACAGCGGATCAGAACTTTGGTCAGGTGGATGTGGCGATTCAGATGTTTCGAGGAATTCCGGTGCAGGTAAGGGCGATCGCAGGTGAGGAGCAAGCACGGGCGGCTTTGCCTGACCGATTTAACCAGGGGGTGCAAAGGGTAATTATGGCAACTCAGGCGGATTATGTTGCTGAGCGGATCTGGTTTCCTTATCAGCCGCAGTTTGGCAATCCTGGTGAGATTGCTCAGCAGGTTGCCGATGAGCTAGATGTTCTTACTAGCGAGCAGGATTTGGCTTGGCTGGAAAAAGCCGCCGTTGATCCTACGCAAAGAACAACAGCGCAGGCTGAAAAGCCTTTGCAGCAGGCACTGCTAGTAGAACTCCAACAATCTGATTGGAAGCGCCGATTAAAGGCCATTCAACAAATAGAGATTGACGATGAGACTTTTTCGACAGTGGTTTTAGCTTTAAAAGGACGAGCGCAATGCAATTCGTCGCTGGGCGGCTGCGCTTTTGGGAGCGAGCGAGCGGGATGAGGCGGTAGAACCGCTGTGTGAGGTGCTACAGAATGATAGCTCTGCAATTGTGCGACGAACGGCGGGAGATGCGCTGAGTGATTTGGGTGAAGTAGCGGCAATGGCGACGATGGTTGGGGCGTTGAAAGATGCTTCGGGGTTGGTGAGATGGCGGGCAGGGCGCTTTTTGAATGAGGTGGGCGATCGCACTACCTTACCCTCACTGATCGAAGCTGCCGAGGTTGAAAGCGAATTTGACGTGCGAGTAGAAATGCAGGCTGCGATTGATCGAATTCAGGCAGGCAAAGCTTCTCAGCTACCGATGTGGATGAGAATTAGCCAGGCTGAGTGAGCTTTGACGGGTATTGGAACGGGCTACTGGCTTTGATTGATGCCTACGCTGCTGAGGAGTTCCATAGGACTCATTTTTATCAGGTGCTCTAGCATCGCTACATTCTTCACTAGCAAAGAGCCTGCAAATCCTAGAGAGTTGACTGAGATATTGGCATGTTCTTCCCGGCTGCGAGGAACGAGCATCATCCACTGGCGCGTGCAGAGAAAGTTGTAGGGGGCCGTTTGGGTGCCTTGCCAATGTTCGCTAGTGATATTAACTGCGTTGAGCAGCTGGTGGTAGTTTTCTAGAATTTGCTGAGGGCTGGGGAACGCTTGCCAACGGAGGATTGCATGACGGTAGGGGAGTAGGGGCGATCGCACCACAACATCTTTTTCTAAGGGTGCGATCGCTTTCTCTATCGGCACTAATCCCCCTGCTGTTGGCACTACCTGTAGATGCTTGTGCGGCTGGCTAGATCCGGCAACGGTTCCACCATTGAAAAATCCTAATCCTTCTACTTCTAACAAACACTTTGCAAGTGCTTCAAAGTCTGCGAGATTAAGCCAGTTCTCCTGCGACTCAAAGGCTTTAGTCACAATTAGAAAGTGATGATCAACAACGTTGAATTTGTTGAGGATGCACAGGTGCGTCTCTGAGATATCAGTCACGTAGAGATCGTCTTCGTAGGGTAGAAAAGGATTGGCTGGCCTAGTTTTACCTTGTTGTTCTTTGGCTTTCTCTTTTCTAGCAATATTAGCTAAAACATAGACTTTGAACAGAATTCCGCCTGATTCTACTGTTTCAGCGGCGGTGTTTATAGAATGGAGCGAGCCGGTCTTTTTGCCATGTTCTGTCTGCGCCTTTAGCCTACGCCAAAGACTGCCGGATTCCCACTGGACTTGTCTACTCATTGTGAAGTAAGTGCGGTGAAGTCAGCGTGCCACACTGTGCCTGTTGCCGCAGTAGATGATCGCACAGCACGAGCGCCGCCATTGCCTCAACCATGGGCACGGCGCGAGGAAGCACGCAAGGATCGTGGCGGCCTTTGCCTGCAAGGGTGGTTTCTTGCCCGGTGTTATCGACGGTCTTTTGTTCTTTGCGGATGGTGGCGGTGGGTTTGAAGGCAACGCGAAAAATAATGTTCTCGCCGTTAGAGATGCCGCCTTGGGTGCCGCCTGCTCGGTTGGTGCGGTTGCGGAAGGTGCCGTCTTCGCCGCGATACATTTCGTCGTTGTGCTGGCTGCCGGTGAGGTAGGTGCCTGCAAAGCCGGATCCCATTTCGAAGCCTTTGGTGGCGGGCAAGGACATGGCAGCTTTGGCTAAGTCGGCGGTGAGCTTGTCGAATACGGGCGAGCCTAAGCCTTTGGGTATGTTGCGAGCAACGCATTCTACAACGCCGCCGATGGAGTCGCCTTCTTTGCGAATCTGATCGATGCGCTCGATCATCTGCTCGGCAATGTCTTGATTGGGGCAGCGGACAATATTGCTTTCGACTTCTTGCAAGGTGACGGTGTTGGGGTCGGTGGTGGCTTCAATGTCTTGAATGCGTTTGACGTAGGCGACGATCTCTACGCCTGCGACCTGCTTGAGGATTTTTTTGGCGATCGCACCTGCGGCTACTCGGCCAATCGTTTCTCTGGCTGAAGATCGTCCGCCACCTTGCCAGTTGCGAATGCCGTATTTGGCATCGTAGGTTGCGTCTGCGTGAGAAGGCCGATATTTTTTAGCCATCTCGTCGTAGTCTTGCGATCTGGCATCTTTATTGCGCACCAGAATCGAAATGGGCGTACCCAACGTTTTGCCTTCAAAGACGCCGGAGACAATCTCGCAGGTGTCGGTTTCTTTCCGGGGTGTGGTGATTCGGCTCTGCCCCGGACGGCGACGGTCGAGGTCTACCTGGATCTCTTCTGCGGAGATTTCTAGCATGGGCGGGCAACCGTCAATAACGACGCCGACCCCACCGCCGTGAGATTCGCCAAAGGTGGTGATGCGGAATAGGTGACCGAAGGTGTTGCCCATAAGGTGGAAGAAGCTGCTTAATGAACCTTTTCGATCCTACCGTCTTTTCGATCCTACCGTATAGTGGGCTTCCTATTTTTACCAGGCAGGCGAGCGGTTTACCGAGACCCTGCGGCTAAAACATTTTCAGGAATGTTCATCACCTGGCGAGGGTTGATGGCTTTTTCGTTTTTGTACAGGCTGTAGTGCAAATGAGGCCCGGAAGAGCGGCCTGTGCTGCCTACATGTCCGATAATTTGACCGCGCTTAATGCGATCGCCGACTTTAACGCTCACCTTCGACATGTGCGCATACAGCGTTTCGTAGCCGTAGCCATGATCGATAGTCACCGTATTCCCATAGCCGCCGTTAGGCCCAGCTAGGGTGACTACCCCATCTCCAGTTGCTGCGATAATATCGCCAACATTGCCGATAAAGTCCATGCCTTCGTGCACTTCGAAGCTGCCGCCGCCAAACGGATTGTTTCGCAGGCCAAATTCGGAAGAAATGTCTAAGGAGCCAGTCATCGGTAGGCCGCTAGGATAGGCTGCTTCAGCGGCGAGCGTGGCTTCTAAGGGCTTGGCCGCAGACTCTAGCGCTTTGTTTAGCTTGGGCACCTGGGCTTTGGCATCTTCGAGCAGGTCTAGGGCGTCTGCTTCTCTGGCCAGTCCTCCTCTAGGCGATGGGTCGTCTATTTCCTCTACGACACCCGCTCTTTGCTGGAGCGTTTCAATTTCTTCACTTAGAAGGTCAATCTCGGTTCTGACCTCATTGGCAATGCCGGTTAGCTCATCGTTTTTTTGATGCAGCTTCAAATTGTTTTCTACCAGGGCGTAACAGAGGGTGCCTAGCGCCGCCATTGGGGCTAGCATCACCAGCGAAATTACGACCTTACGAACAGGCGTAAGCGTGAACTTCGGCTGATGACGAGTGGTTGGCTGAAACACCTGCCTAGAACTAACGCATCCCGTGCTTGCCTGCAGGGAGGCTCGTCCTTTTCCTTGGCGGCGCCTCGCTGATCTCGTAGACGAAGTCGAAGGATTATCGATTAACTGCTGACGCATAAATTGTTTAGACGCGTTTGCTTGCGCAACGCTTTACAAAGGAATCCGGCAAACTTATTTCTTCTTCACATTTACGAAATTATACGGGGATCGCAGCTACAAATACTAGGGGCTTCTAAATATTTGTACATAGAGGGATCAACAGAGGAATCCAAAAATAGAAAAACTTTAAGGGCTTTTTTTCACGATTTCTAGGTAATAGAATCCCTTCTAACTCAGTGAAGCTAAGCAGTTCATCGTTACGGCGTAATGCTCTATGTCGTGACAATAAGCGCTTGCGCTGTTTATTTTTTGACGGCAAAATAAAAAATGTGGCTCGGCCCTTTTGCTGACATTTTTAGGGGTGGCTACGAAGATTTTTGCCAATGAGCCAAAGCGAATCATTTGAAGCTAGTGGCTCATCTCTGGCGAAAGGAGGTTGGCACAGTTGGATAAAGCTCGCCATCCTAGCTAGTAACTATTCGCGGTAGAAGTAGATGAGGCTCACCTGGTTTGATGCAAATTCCTGGCTGATTGAGGCGGGAGATCAGCGGATTTTAGTCGACCCTTGGTTGGTGGGCGATTTGGTCTTTGGCGGTATGGACTGGTTGGTTCGCGGCGTGCGTAAAGATCCGTCGAATCCGAAGCAGTCTGTAGACATAGAAATTCCTGAAAATATTGATCTGATTTTGCTTTCCCAGGGGTTAGCTGACCACGCGCACCCTGAGACGCTCGCTAGTTTGGATAAAACTATTCCGGTGGTTGCTTCACCTGATGGCGCTCGAGTTGCTAGAGAACATGGCTTTGAGTCTGTCACTGAGATAGATCACGGCGAGCTGCTACGGCTAGATGGCTTAGAGATACAGGCTTTTGTGGGCGCACCGGTGGGCGCTTTTAAAAAGGAGAATGGCTATGTCCTGACTTTTTTAGGAGGCTCTGATTTAGAAGATGGCAACCCAGATAGGGGATTGCGCCTTTATTACGAACCCCACGGCTACCCAGATGCTGAGCGTTTGAAAGATGTAGAGGCGGTGGATGTGGCGATTACGCCGATGGCTGATATTAATTTGCTGACGATTGCGCCTGTTATTCGAGGTGGGTCGGCTGCGGTTGAGATAGCCGAGCTGCTAAATCCACAGGTAATGCTGCCTACCGCGCAGAATGGGCGAGTGGCTTATGAAGGTCTTATTTCGACGGTTTTGAATGAATCAGGTGGATCGGATGTAATCCGTCCGCAGCTTAAGCAGAAGGGCTTTGAGCCTCGGATAGTGGCTCCATCGTCGGGGGAGACGGTGTCGCTGTCGCTAAGAGCGAGGGCGCAGGCAGCGGTGACGACTGGCTGAGCAGGGATTTGAGCTCTGTGATAATTTGGTCTTGCTCTTGGCGTAGGGTTTCTAGCTGTGCGATTAGCTGATTCGCTTGCTCTGCCTTTGAGCGGATTTGATCATTCGTGGGTGGTTTAGACTGACCGACCGTGCGTTTCCAAATCCATTGGCTGGCAAAGAGCGGTAGCTTTAGCAGCAGCGTGAGGATGGCTTTGAGCGATCGCTTAATCAAGTCGGCAACGATTTGAATGAGCGTGATAGATAGGAGGACTAGGGCAACTGTCCACAGGGGATGGGCGATCGCGTGGCTGATGATAGCCTGTATCTGCATGGCCAGATTACTTAACGCATTCAGGTCAGGCAAATTGGGCAGCTCTATGTTTGATAGCCCCGATAGGTCGGGTAAATCTGGCAGACTCTTCCACGGCAAATCCATCCAATAAACTCTATGCTAGTGCGTACCTAACTATATTAAGGAGTCAGCACCTGCCTGTGAAATCTGTTCTTTTAAAACCTCTTCTATCGGCCTTTTTTACGATGGGTCTGGCGCTGTGGCTAACGCTCTGCTCTGCGGATACTGCACTAGCGGCGCTGCCGGGCATTGGCGGTGCGTTTGCCGGAAGTCGGCCTGAGAATATTGGGATTACAGATGGCAAATTGGCAAGCTGCCCAGCGTCTCCTAACTGCGTGGTGAGTCAGAACGGTGATGCTGAACATGCGATTGCGCCGATTGTTTATCAGGGCGATCGCGATACCGCCCGTAAAAACCTAGTCAGCATTTTGGGCGTGGTACCGCGCACGAAGATTGTTGAGGCGCGCGACAGCTACATACTGGTTGAGTCGGAAAGTAGACTGATGGGCTTTGTAGACGATACGGAGTTTTATTTACCAGAAGGTGAAGGTGTGATTCATACGCGGGCGGCGGCTCGGATGGGTGAGTCGGACTTGGGCGTAAATCGTCGTCGAATCGAGCAAATTCGGCTGGCGATGCAGGATTTGGAAAGTCGCGGCGGTGCGCCTGAATAGCCTATACCCGAGCCGTTTTTAGGTTTAAGCAAACAGGATGCTTGCTAAGATTGCAAAGCTGCTTTTGGGCCTTGCGGCTAATGGCTAGCAGGTCGAGGTTGTTGTGGCCCGAGCGCTCTAGAAAATTTTGACAGTAGCGATGCCTGGCTCCTTTTATAAGTCCTTCGCCTAGGAGTAAGGCGGTGAGCGTAGGCTCCCACCGAACGCTGCAAAAGGTATAGTCAATGGCGATTCGGCGGCGTTTGATATCTACGTTGATAGTAGTACCGGCCTCAGTGGTGCTAGGCGGGGTGTTCTGCATAGGGAATCGATGTTTTGCGAGCAGCGGTTAACGGCGAAAGCGATCTGTACCCTCTCAGTGAATCGTAGGCTAGCGATTCGGCACTGTCATGAGTACGGACATTTGCTTAGTCAGGAAATTTTATACAGACTGGCCACCATACAAGCCTGTATAAACTGCGATCGCTAGTTTGTGGGCTTGTTTTTATTTGCTAGAACGATGCTCAAGTAGTGCCGTCCGCTAGCGTTGTCGGGGGCTAGAATGAGCGCTCGGCGCAGAATCACTTCTGCTTCGTCGAACTGTGCCTGGCTACTCAACAAAATGCCTAAATTGTAATAGGTGTCGGCATCGTAGGGACTGAGCCGGGCGGCTTCTCGATAGGCAGAAATTGCCGCTTGGGTGTTTGCCTGGGTGTTTAACCAGTAGCCCAGGTTGTAGTAGGCGTCGGCGTTGTTGGGATCTAGCTGGATGGCGGTTTGGTACGCGGCGATCGCGGCTTTTACTTTACTTTGGTCGGCTAGCGCATTGCCCAAGTTGTAGTAGGCAACCGCATCTGTTGAGTCGAGGCGAATCGCTTCTCGGTAGGCGGTTTCGGCGGCGGCATAGTTTCCATCGGCCTGGGCAGAGATGCCTTGCTGTAGCAGCTCGCGATTTTTTAGGGTAGCGGCACTATAGTTGATAGTTTGGGCTGAAGCCGAGCTAGATAAGACAGTGACGCCTAGTGAGACGGACAGTACGGCTGATAAGGTTGCCGTGAGAAGAGTACGCATGTGACTGTTGTAAAAACGGTCTCTTCACTCTATTCAGTAGATTTTCGGATGTCTCCGTTTTTTCTTTGTAATGAATATCACTTCAATGTCCGTTTACGTATCCTTAATTATTAAGATAAGTTGATTTAGTTCTTAGGCACGGTTCTGCTAGCATCCGCTTCGGTAGTTGCTCTATTCGTGATTCCGCTGCTTGATACCTTGGCCGACAATTCAGCTATTTTGTCTTCGACCGATACCTGGTAGGGGTCGATCGCCAGCGAAGTTTGGTAGGACTCTAAAGCGAGTACCAGGCGATTGGTTACTTCATACAGCAGTCCTAACTGTTGATAGAGCTGGCCCTGATCGTAAGTAAAGTACTGGCGGTCTTTCTTGGGAGAAAGGCCAATCGCCTGCTGATAGACAGATTCGGCCTGTGCTGTTTTACCTTGCTCGAATAGAACCTTCCCTAGTTTGATGCGGGTTCTGAAGACACCAAAATCTAGCCTAAGGGCTTCTTGATAAGCGATTTCGGCCTGTGCTAGTTTGCCTTGCTGCGATAAACTATCGCCGAGTAAGTCGTAGAAATATCCGCTTTGGGGGCTAATGGCAATTGCTTTCAGGTAGAGGGCTTCACTGTTTGCGGCATTCTGCTTTTGAATATTTTGTGGCAGAGCCTCTGCTTCTGCTGTTCTGCCTAAGCCACGCAGAGCCGTTTGCCAATTGTCGATAGTTTCTTCGTCGCTGCTAAAGGAAAATCGAAATCGTTCGTAAAGCGTGAGGGCTTCGGCATACTGCTGCTGCTGCAACAGTAATTCCGCTAGCGGTTCGGCGCTGGTATGGACATTACGGCTGTCGGCTAGGTTCAGCGCCTGACGGTAAGTTACGATCGCCTGATCTATTTGCCCTGTTTCCTGTAGCAGTTGAGCAGCCTGGTTGTAAAGATCGCGCTTGTCTTTGACCCGAGGCTTTTCAGCCGCCTGCTGAAAAAGGGTGATCGCGGCGGTGGCCCCTTCTGTCGATTCTATAAATCTGCCTAGTTTGCTGTAGGCGTCGGGCGAGATCATAACAGCTTGCTCGTAAGCTGCTTTAGCTTCCGCGTTGCGACCTTGAGAGAACAAAATATCGCCGAGCTGAGTATAGGTCATATACCCATCTGCAAGGCCCTGATCGATGGTCTTTTGATATAGCGCTATGGCTCTTTCTGCTCGCCCAGACTCTTTTAGATAATCTGCAAACTCTCGCTGCAGCGTTCCGTTCATAGGCATTTGTTCGAGCGCTTTTATATAAACCGCTTCGGCTTCGGCGCTGCGGCCTTTGCCCAATAGCCATTCGGCAAAATTGAGGTAGAGTTCTGGGTTGTTGGGCTGGGCAGTAAGCCCTTCCTGGTAGATAGCGGTGGCAGCGGCAAGATCCCCCCGGCGAGTGGGAAGCGCCGCTAGCGCAATGTAAACGCGCTCATTGTCTGGGGCGAACCGGACGATTTCGCGCAGCGTAGACATCGCTTCGGCAAAACGGTCTTGACTGGATAGGTATGCGCTCAATCCGTAGTAGGGGGTGATCTGGCTAGGATCGAGTCGAATTGCCTGACGATAGGCGGCTTCTATGTCTGCGTTCCAGGTGGGCCAGTCTTCGGGATTTACGTGCACCAGGCTATTGGCAAATTCGCTATAGGCGATCGCACTTTCGGGTAGGGCTTTTACCATTTGTTGATAGAGCACCGCTGCGTCGTAGGGTCGGAGCCGGGTTTGTAAAAACTTGCCAAAGGCTAAGTAGGACGCCTCGCTGGTTAAATCGAGCTGAATTGCCCGCTGATAGATAGCTTCAGCGTCCCGATCTCGATTGAGCGCTTTGAGTGATTCGGCTAAGTTGCGGTAGGCTTCGGCATCTTGAGGATTTTTTTCTATGGCCTGCCGCCACCGCTCTTCTGCCTGTTTCCCGGCGGTGATTCTCTCGATAAAGCTGAGCGGTTGAGCTGAGGCTAACGGCGCGATTTCTTGATGTTGAGCTTCAATTTCCTGCGGGCTGTGAGCTTGAGCCAAACTCGCAGGCGCAGAAGCAGCGAAAGCAGGAATAGCAACTAAAATAGCTAGACTGAGGCCGGTGGGAAGAATGGATTGCACGATTTTCAGGAACTCAAGAGTAGGCTAATGCCAGCCAGCGGTAGTGAGTCGCTGACGGTATGCGGCTTTAGTTGTTTCAGTACTTTTGCGCAGAATCCGTACGAACTTCAAATATTTTTACGGTTGGCTACCATAGCTTTAGAGAACGGTAGGCAATCCCTGACAAAGCCTTTACAATTCGAGGCCTTATGTGTGCACTTCGATAAAAAAATGCCGCTGCGGGGAACCTCCTGCAACGGCATTTTTTTAACCTTTCAAAACGGCTGGCTTAAGACGATTTTTTGCTCTTACGCTTCGATTTAGCTTCGGATGCTGCTGCGACTGGTTCAGATTCTTCCTCAGGCGCTTCATCGGTAATGACTTCTTTAGTGTCAAAATCTACGTCAACAGGTTCTACGACAGGCAGCGGATCTTCACCTGGATCTACCGGCAGCGTTTCGGGCTTTATCTTCTGCATGACCAACGCCTTTACCTGTTCGGCAAACTCGGCGTCTTCTTTCATGCGAATGATGGTGTTGTCTCGACCTTGAGCAACATTTTTACCATCGAAGCTGTACCAGGCGCCTTTGCGCACTACAATATCGTGCTCTTCGGCAATGTCTAGCAAGCAGCCTAGCGTAGAGATACCTTCGCCAAAAATAATGTCAAACTCAGCGATGCGAAATGGTGGCGCAACTTTGTTTTTGGCAACTTTTACTTTTACTCGAATGCCAAACTGGTCGTTGCCTTTTTTCAGCGTCTGAATTCGGCGAATATCTAGACGGACGGATGCGTAAAACTTGAGGGCATTACCGCCTGTGGTGGTTTCGGGGTTGCCATAGGTAACGCCAATTTTTAATCGCAGCTGGTTGAGAAAGATAACCGTGCACTTGGACTTACCGATATTGCCGGTAATTTTTCGCAGCGCCTGGCTCATGAGCCGAGCTTGCAAACCCATGTGCGAGTCACCCATTTCGCCTTCAATCTCGGCGCGGGGTGTAAGCGCGGCTACAGAGTCGATGACGATGAGGTCAACGGCTGAAGAACGCACGAGCTGATCGCAAATTTCTAAGCCCATCTCACCGGTGTCTGGCTGAGAGATCAGCAGGTCTTCAATCTGTACGCCTAGCTTCTCTGCATAGAAGGGATCGAGAGCGTGCTCTGCGTCGATGAAGGCAGCGACGCCACCTTGACGCTGAATTTCGGCGATCGCGTGCAAAGCCAACGTGGTTTTACCCGAACTTTCTGGGCCGTAAATTTCAATGACGCGGCCTTTGGGTAGTCCGCCACCGAGCGCCATATCTAAGGTAAGAGCGCCGGTAGCAATAGTTTCTACTTGCATGCGGTTGGCTTCGCCTAGCCGCATGATAGACCCCTTGCCGAAGTTGCGCTCGATTTGGGTGAGCACAGAAGTGAGGGCTTTTTGCTTTTCAGAGGAGGCGTTGGCAGCCATAGATATTTCCGGGATTGTTTGCTTTTGCGGTGCGTTTGAACTAGCGCGTCCGAGCGCTTTCAACCTTCAATGAGTCTGTCACCCGCGCTAAATTCGCTATACTAATTTTAGTACAGCTGCACTAAAATGACATCTGTACGGATGCTTTTTGAGCAAATAAACTGTTTCAGCCGATCTGCGAAGATCTCTACCTTATAGATCTGTTATCAGCGTAAAGGCGAGCAATTGATGAATCGTTTGTAAATATAGCGAATATCTACAGCCGATCGGATGACCCCTTTGAGACAGTTGTAATCAACCATAGCCCCATTGCGATATGCACGACTGCGAACTTGTCGATATTTTGACTTACCCGGATTGGGTGATTGCCATTGGACGCACCCAACGAGGCTATCGCTGCTGGGTGTTTACGCCAGATTTTACCGTGTTGGATGACGGAGAGTTTCATCCGACTAGCGAGGCGGCGGCTGAAACCGCTCGCTGCTTGATTATGGAGTCTAGAGAGTATTAGGGCATTCGGATTGGGCAGGCGAAAAGCCCACTTCATAAGCAACTGAACCCTTTCTAGAAAGCTTATTGAGCGTGCTTTCTAGAAAGGGTTGTGTCTTGCTTTTTGACTTTTTTTAGCCCACTATTTTTTAGCTCACTATTTTTTAGCTCACTATTTCTAACCCACCATTGGAATAGCTTGAAGCACTGTCTGAACGCTGTGAGTTAATGCGCCTACGCCCATTCGCGTTACGGGCAGTGAGTCTATGACCATCACTAGGGACAGCAGCATCATGTAGAAGATGGAGTACTTAAAGGTATCTCTGGCTAAGTCTCTATCGTCGTAGCGATCGCGCAGTGCCCAAGCTTTTTGCAGAAACAGTGCGCCCAAGACCGTCGCGCCTAGCGCGTAGATCGAACCGCAAACGCCCAGCGGATAAGCCATCAGCAACGTGAGCGGCACTAGCCCTACGGTATACAGCCAAATTTGCTGGGCTGTCGCCTTGTTGCCTACCACCACTGGCAGCATGGGCACGTTTACTTTGGCGTAGTCGTCTTGAATGAGCATTGCCAAGGCCCAAAAATGCGGCGGTGTCCAGACAAACACAATCGCAAATAGCACCCAGGCTCCTAACGTTAGATCTCCTGTAACCGCAGCCCAGCCGACTAGTGGGGGGATGGCTCCGGCGGCTCCGCCAATAACAATGTTTTGCGGCGAGGATCGCTTTAACCAAAAGGTATATACGCCGATGTAGACCGCAATTCCGGCCATTGCTAGCATTGCGCTGAGCAAGTTAGCAAAGACGACTAGCAGCGCAAAAGACATGGCGGCCATAACCAGCGCGAAGATCAGCGCGTCTTTGGGCTGAATTTTTCCTGACGGCAGCGGCCGGTGGCGCGTCCGCTCCATGTCGTAGTCGATGTCGCGATCATAAATGCAGTTGATGGTTTGAGCAGAGGCGGCGGCGAGCGTTCCACTTAGCAAGGTGATAAACAGCAGCGGTGGACTGACTCGGCCTTGACCTGCAACCCACATACCGGCTGCCGTTTCGATCAGCAGCAGTGGAATAATGCGGGGCTTTGTTAGCTGCGAGTAGCTGCGCACAACCTGCCACAAATTGTCGTGGTGTTGAGTATTTGGGTTGCGAACAGACCAAATAGAAGAGGAAGTTTGCATAAATCTGAAGTCTTTCTCAAAAGGGTTTGAAGCGGGAAGTTGGGAGCAGTCGGCTTTTAGGCTTAGGAGGGATGGCCTATGGGCAGGCTGCTCGAAAGGCTATTGGCAGAAGGATTGCCCGCCGAGAGAGAGCCCGTGGAGAGACTGCCCGCTCTAGCATCGCGCCAGGCCAGTACCGTGAAGCAAACTAACGTTCCTAGTAGCGTTGCCCCGATGGCCTGATGGCAAACCGTCAGCGGTTCTACCTGAAGGCGCAGCTTGAACGTGGCTACTCCGAGCGCAATTTGAAGCACGACTAGTGCGCCTGCTGTATTGGCTAATCCTCTTAGCGCACTGCTCAGGGCCGGGGTTCGCCAAACTAACCAGACTAGGGCAATGACCGCTACTGTGGGTGGGACAACGCCAAATATATGCGTATTCATGACGCCGCACAAATCGGAAAAGCCAAAACATTGATGTGCGGCCCAGCGAGAGCCCACTAAGCCTCCAATAATGCTTTGCATGTACACCAAACCAGCGGCGGTTCCACCGACCCAAGTCAATTTGCCTGCGTTTCCGGTGGCTTTGTAAGGGAGCAGCAGCATGCCAATGGTTAGCAGCGTGCAGAAAAATATCAGCGCTGTTCCTAAGTGAGCGGTCACAATATCGAAGCGCAGTAGCTGAATGACCGTTAGGCCGCCTAAAATTCCTTGCACCACAATTAGAAACAGCGCAGTAATTGCGGCCCAAGGTAGCCACTTAGGTAATACTTTGCGATACCAAACGCTAAGGCCCACTAGCCCAATTGCCATAAGTCCAATCAACGACGCGTCTAGGCGGTGAAACCACTCTAGAAAGACCTGGAGATTCATTTGAGCGGTGGGCACTAGCTGCCCGTAGCACAAAGGCCAGTCTGGACAGGCTAAGCCCGCGTTCATTACCCGAGTTGCGCTACCAACAGCCATCAGGGCTAAGGTCGCGATCGCCATTTTCCAAACCCATCGTCGAATCAGGGTCTGCGCAGCTACCGACCGATCCAAATCGGTCTGCGTTGAAGAGGAGGAGGAACGCGCCGAAGAGAACAAGTCGGAAAAGCTGAAGTTTGTCATAAAAATTAGGAAAGTTTAGACGTATTAACAGACCGTCGGGCGATCGCAAAAATGAAAGGACAATTTAAACGGTTTGACTTAAATGGTTTGACATTTAGGAACAACGCAGCCGATTCGAATTGCCATCTGCATCGAAATTTAGCTGTTTAGACTATTTAGCTGTTTAGACTATCTAGACTAAGAGATTGCTCAGCCGCCATTGATGTCTCTACTTACACAGAAATTCCTTTACCCGCATAGAAAATATAACGCAGACAATTGAATATTCTCCTGCTGTAGACATTTTCTTCCAATCTCTTCGGTTTCTCTTAACACTGCTTAATGCCGGAGGCGATTTCTGTCGAAGAAGTCTTGTTTTTTTCTAAAGAAATGCGATAGTCAAGCGCTTTGGTATCAGCGCTTACATTGCCCATTGTTAGTTTTGTAAAATGGTTAGAGACTATGAAAAATCTGATAATTTTATTAATTGCTAGCAGGCAGATGACCTGCCGCTGCGGTGAACTATCTCTGTTGTTATCTGATGTTGTCTAAGTCTTTGAAAGCTGAATTCTTAATAATGAAGAAAGACTTTATTGCTCAATGTATTAATTGCGACCTGTATGAGTACACAATCGTTGGCTAGCGATCCTAGAGAAAATGTTAAAGCTCGTATAGAGATTTGAAATTCTGTTCATATGCTCAAAAAGAGCGCTACCTTGGATATGGCCAAAATCAAAGGCCAACGTTAAATAGCAAAGCAAAAGTAAGCACAGATCGCTAGCCGGTCTGAAGACAAGCATCTGTGAAAATCCCAAGTTCTATTCTCACCCTTTTAGTAGGCATCTTCATCACGCTGGCCAGCCTCTGGTACGGTCAGAATCATGGACTTTTGCCGGTAGCCGCGTCCAGTGAGGCCGAGCTAGTAGATGGTTTGTTCAATACGATGATGACCATTGGCTTTGGTCTGTTTTTGCTGGTAGAAGGTGCGCTGATTTATGCCGCGATCGCTTTTCGCCGTAAAGAGGGCGATATGAGTGACGGCGAGCACCTAGAAGGCAACATTCCTCTGGAGATTGTCTGGACGGCGATTCCTGCTGTAGTTGTACTGGGCATTTCTATTTACAGCTTTGATGTCTACAGCCGAATGGGTGGGCTAGAGCTGATGAACCACGATATGGGCGCGATGAAAGCGCCTTCGGTTGAAGTGGCGTATGCGCCTAGCTATGACGCAGACGGCAACCTGATCAGTGAGGCTGGACTTGGTATTATGCCGGGGATGGCCACTGAAGAGAACCCGGTGCTTTCGATTGAGGTAAAGGGATTGCAGTATGCCTTTATCTTCAACTATCCCAATGGGATTGTAGATGGAGAGCTTCACGTTCCGATTAATGAGCCGGTGGAGCTGAACCTCAATGCGCAGGATGTGCTTCATGCTTTTTGGCTGCCGGAGTTTCGCGTTAAGCAAGATATGATTCCGGGGCAGGAAACCAAGCTGGTAATCAACCCTATTTTGGAAGGAACTTACCCGGTGGTTTGCGCTGAGCTTTGCGGGCCTTATCACGGTGGGATGCGCACTCAGCTGATTGTTCACTCTAAAGAGGACTATGAGGCTTGGGTGGACAGCCGAGTGACGGCGATGAATGCTGGCGATACGACGATTGCTAACTTGCCAAAGGCCCCGGCCGATCGGACTGAGGCTGAGTATTTAGCGCCTTTTGTTGAGCCGTTGCAGCTCGCCGTTGCGCCTGATAGTTTGGCGAGTCTGCATGAGCATAGTCTGCACGGCCATAGTACGCACCTCGCTCAGTAAGGTTTTAATTTTCCTCCGCTTAAACGTCTGCTCGAATACCAAAGATAAGAACCCTAAAGACAAGCTCCAAACGTAAAGACCCATAGTTCGTATGACAGCAATCGCAGAACCCAAAACGCTAAGCTCAGAGACTCCTTTGATTCTGGGCAATGAGCGCAAATGGACAGACTATTTCGGCTTTAGCACCGACCATAAAGTTATCGGCATTCAGTATCTGGTGACGGCGTTTTTCTTTTATCTCATCGGCGGCTCGCTGGCGACGGTGATGCGTACTGAACTGGCAACGCCTGCCCCGGACATTGTGACGCCTGATGTATATAACGGCTTGCTGACGCTGCACGGCACGGTAATGCTGTTTCTCTGGATTGTGCCTGCGGGTGCAGGGCTAGCTAACTATTTGATTCCGCTGATGATTGGCGCGAGGGATATGGCCTTTCCTCGGCTGAATGCGATCGCCTTCTGGCTAATCCCACCTTCTGGTTTGCTGTTGGTCAGCAGCTTCTTCTTCGAGCCCCCTCAAGCTGGCTGGACCTCTTACCCACCGCTGAGTCTGACGACTGGCATGCTGGGTGAAGGCATCTGGATTATGAGCCTTCTCATTGGTGGAACGGCTTCTATTTTGGGCGGCATTAACTTTTTGGTGACCATTCTTAAAATGCGCGTCCCCAGCATGTCTTTGACTGACATGCCTCTGTTTTGCTGGGCGATGATTGCCACTTCGCTACTGATTTTGATTAGTACGCCGGTGTTAGCCGGGGCGCTGATTCTGCTCGCGTTTGATTTGTTTGCAGGCACCGCTTTCTTTAATCCTACGGGCGGCGGTAATCCGGTGGTTTACCAGCACATGTTCTGGTTCTACTCTCACCCGGCGGTCTATATTTTTGTGCTGCCGCTGTTTGGCGCAATTAGTGAGGTGGTTTCGGTGCACGCTCGCAAGCCGATTTTTGGCTATCGGGCGATCGCTTATTCCTCTATTGTTATCAGCTTCTTGGGTCTGATTGTTTGGGCGCACCACATGTTTACTAGCGGCACCCCACCCTGGCTGCGCATGTTCTTTATGATCACGACGATGGTGATTGCGGTGCCAACCGGGATTAAGGTGTTTGGCTGGGTGGCTACGCTCTGGCGCGGCAAGATTGCTTATACCAGCGCCATGCTATTTGCGATGGGCTTTATTGCGCTGTTTTTGATTGGCGGCATTAGCGGCGTTATGCTGGCGGCTGTTCCTTTCGATATTCACGTTCACGATACCTATTTCGTGGTTGCCCACTTCCATTACGTGCTCTTTGGCGCGTCTGTGTTTGGCGTCTTTATGGCGGTGTACCACTGGTTCCCCAAAATGACCGGACGCATGATGAACGAGACTTGGGGTCGCATTCACTTTGCCCTTACGTTTGCCGGCATGAATCTTACCTTTATGCCGATGCACGAGCTGGGTCTGATGGGCATGAACCGCCGGATTGCGCTTTACGATCCGCAGTTTACCGACCTGAACGTATTGGCGACCATTGGCTCTTATCTGATGGCGGTTTCTACGATTCCCTTTTTGATTAATGCCATTTGGTCCTGGCGCTATGGGCCAAAAGCTCCGGCCAATCCTTGGAGAGCGCTGACGCTAGAGTGGCAGACGCTTTCTCCACCGGCGATTGAGAACTTTGAGGAGCTGCCTGTTCTAAAGACGGGGCCTTACGACTATGGTTTGGGCTACATCGCAGAGGAAGACCCAGAGGAGCTTTATGCGCACGGTACGCCCATTCCAGCGACCTAAGCTGGCAACCTAAGCTGTTCGAACAAGGACAAAGACTTAACAACAGAAAAAGGGGGTGCGGACTCTTGATGCCCCCTTTGCCCCTTTAAGACCCCTACGCAACTACACTATGCAATCTTCCATTGACACTACCGCTGAGGGCACCATTAATATCGCCCAAGAAGGCGCGGCTAGCCATCACGAGGAGCATCCCGACCATCGCTTGTTTGGCGTACTGGTTTTCCTCTGTGCTGAAAGTATGTTGTTTATGGGCTTGTTTATTGCCTATATAACTTTTCGCCTGATTGCCACCGAATGGCCACCGACGGGAACGCCTAGCCTGGAGATTTTGCTGCCTGGCATTAACTCTTTAATTCTAATTTCTAGTAGCTTTGTTATTCATAAGGCAGATACTGCCGTAAAGAAGAACGATGTTGACGGCGTTAGAACTTGGTTTAGCCTCACTATTGGCATGGGCGTTGTCTTTTTGCTCGGCCAGCTTTACGAGTACAGCAACCTAGAGTTTGGGCTAAGAGACAATCTGTTTGCTAGCACGTTTTATGTGTTGACTGGCTTCCACGGGTTGCACGTGCTGCTTGGCATTTTGATGATGTTCGCTGTTTTGTGGCGGGCGCGCAAGCCAGGCCATTATTCTACAGAGAATCACTTTGGGATTGAAGCGGTAGAGCTCTACTGGCACTTTGTCGATGTAATTTGGATTATTTTGTTTATCTTGCTGTATCTCTGGTAGGCACCGCGCTCGTTTATAAACTGAGATGAAAGGCGGATATGAAAGCGGGATGGATTGCAGCTATGCGGTCTGTCCCTTTTTTGTGCCGATATTTTCCTTGCCGATAACCGACTCAATCCAGTTAGCGTATTGAGAGACGCGGGTGTAATATTCCAAGACGCCGTAATGGCCTTCTCCTAGGGTTCCTGAGTCTTGGCCTGAGCTGATTCCGGCGATCGCCCATTCTTTTCCTACCTGAATTAGCGCTGGCCCGCCGCTATCTCCTGGCCCCGAAATTCCTTCTAGTGCGGTTCCCTGTGGCGGCGCATCAAACTTAAAAACCAGCCACTCTGGGTCTACTGCCTCGACGCGATTAGTGGCTTTTCTCAGCCTAGTGTCTACGCTGTCTGGCCCGATTGCTCCATTGCCAAAATCGCCGCTGCCTAAAAAGGTGGCGGTTTGGGTGAGTTCGTTTTCTTGCTGATAAAGCCAGATGGGGGCGATCGCTTCCACTGGGCGCGTTAGCTGAATGAGCGCAATATCATGTTTGGCGAGCACGACGGCCTCGCTCCAGTTGCGAAAATCGGGATGAACAACTATCTGTTCTATGGAATGTGCCTTGCCCGTAAACTCAATTTTATTTTCTAGTGATATTTCTATGGCTACATGGGCTGCGGTCAAAATCCAGCTCGCGTGAATGAGCGTGCCCATGCCGTCGGTGCGATCGCAAGTCTGAGAAACCATCTGGATTTCAGGAATTAGACTTGGCCTTAGCAATCGATCGATGTTGTCGTAGGCGATTGGCACTTCTTCTCGAAATCTGTCCACCGCGACGACTGCTGGAAAATGAGCCGGATCGACTAGGTAGAGTGCAGGATCAACATCGTGGCGGATAATCATGGCTACTCTGAGAACAGGATGAGGAATGGATAGTGTTTCTACCGTACTCCACATAGGGATAGATGTTGCCTGTGGGCGATCGCGCGATTATGAAATAATCGCCGGAGGTAGGCCATCATGATTGCTACTCGTAAATCGTCAGTGGGTGCTTATGTCAAAAAATCGTACGACCTAGAAGCCCTAGAAGACCTCTGGCAGCTTTTGCTAGCGCGAGGCACGCTGGACTTTTCACCTTTAGAGAATGGTCTTTTTCCGGCGGCGGCGGTTAGCGATAGTACGGCCTATACCGGCTACGAGGCCGTCTGGGTAAGAGATAATATTTACGTTGCTTACGCTCACTATTTAGATGGCACCGCTACCGAGAAAGAGATTGCGGTGAAGGCTGTAAGGCGGCTGGCTAATTTTTTTGCTCAGGAGCGACTTGCGTTTGAATGTGCTATTAGCGCTAGGCGAGCACCCGAAAGCCAAATGGATCGCCCGCACATTCGGTTTGATGGAAAAACGTTAGAAAGAATAGAACAGCCGTGGAATCATGCGCAAAATGATGCGTTGGGATATTTTCTTTGGTTCTTTTGCCGGCTCGTTTTAGAAGATGCATTGGAGCCTACCGCAGAGGAATACAGCCTTTTGGCGCTTTTTCCGCTGTACTTTGAGGCGATTCAATATTGGCAGGATGCGGATAGCGGGCATTGGGAGGAGCCGCCAAAGATAGAAGCCTCCAGTATTGGCGTGGTGGTCGCAGGGCTACGCGCCATGCGGGAGATGTTAACGCGAAATCACCTGATCGATTATCTTAAAGACCATCATGGTAGAACAGTTTCGTCGGCGCTGTTGGATGGGCTAATTGATCGAGGCGATCGCACCCTGAGCCGAAATTCTCCCCTACGAGTCCAGGCAACTGGAGACAGAACGTCGATATGACGCTGCGCTGCTGTTTTTAGCCTATCCACTACAGATACTTTTGGCAGATCAAGCTGAACAGGTGGCGATCGATATCGTTGAGAATTTACAGGGCGAGTATGGAATCTCTCGATATAAGGGAGACTCTTTTTGGTGTAAAGATTATCAAGATATGCCGGAGAACATTCGGACGGATATTTCTGAAAAGCGAGAGGCTTGGCTAGCTAAAAGAGATCGTTCGATAGAGCCAGGGGAGGAGGCGCAGTGGTGCATTTTTGATTCGATGCTCTCCGCTTTCTATGGTCAGCGATATCAGCAGAGCGGAGAGTCGCAATTTTTAGAGCGGCAAACGCATCATTTTAATCGGGCGATCGCGCAGCTTACCTCAGAAGATTCTTCTTTGGGTGCGCTTAAATGCCCTGAGCTGTATTACTTGCAGTCTGGAAAATGGACAGCTAACGACGCTACGCCACTGCTGTGGACGCAGGCAAATTTGCTGACTGCGCTTAAGTGGATGAGGCGCAGTCTCGATAGAGTTTAGGCAAAATAGAGTTTAGGCGGAATAGAGTTTAGGCAAAATTTAAGACAGACAGAATTGAGCAACCGCCTGCGCGTATTGGCAGGGTGACTCTAAATGAACGTTGTGGCCGCAGCTTGAACATACCTGAACGGTTGCTAGCGTGGGTTGATAAAGCGCCGCTGTTTCTTGAGCGATGCTGACAAATTTACTGTCCTGCTCGCCCGCTAGCAATAGGAGCGGTGTCTGTCATTTTGGCGAGCGCTTCCCATAGCGCAGGCTGGCTCCCGGTGCTGAATCCACGCAGCGCATTTGCCAGTTCTGTTGGCTGGTTGTTTTGTCGGCGTACGAGCATTGCTTGGTAAAGCTCTGGATGCGCTTTGAGGCTGTGAAATAGCGGATTTTTGTACCAGTGCGTCAAAAATTCGGGGAGGGCGGTGGTTTCTAGTTTGTCGGCGATCGCCCAATCTTCTTTTGTTCTTGCTTGTCTCTCCTGCTCAGTTTTTAATCCAGGCGAGGCCGATTCTAAAACAACTCTGCAGAATCGCTCAGGAAAACGCCAGGCGCTATAAAGCGCTAACCGTCCGCCCATGGAATATCCGAGCAAATTAGCCTGTTTAATCTCAAGCGAGTCTAACAGAGTCAGCAGCGTTTGCGCAGTGTTTGCAAAGGTATAACTGCCGGGCTCAGTCAGTGTTTGAGCGTGCCCTGGTAGGTCGGGCGTGATGCAGTAGAAGCGCTGACTCAGCTCGGATGAGACGATATTAAAGTCCTGGCCACTGCCTAAAAAGCCGTGTAGCATCAGGAGCGCTGGCTGTTGAGGATTGCCTGCTGTTTGGTAGTGCAGCTGGTGGTGGTCTGTGGTGACAACGGGCATGGCTAGAGCGAGGTGAGCAGCGTTTTCCTTTGGAGCGTGCTTTTTTTGCGATCGCACACCACTTCTAACACCCGAAGTCCTTGCGCAGGCAAATTCTGAATGCGATCTATAAAGTCTTTGGCTTCGGTAATGAGGTGGTGCTCTACTCCGTATGCTTTGCACAGCGAGAACAAATTCACGGACTGAGGCATTGCAAAATACTTTTCGAAATACGTTTCAGAATCCGGCTCAAACTGAGCGATTGGCAGCATCTCAAAAATGCCACCGCCATGATTGTTGATGACAACAACGGTGAGGTGTCCTTTTAGCTGCTTAGCGTTCAGCAATCCATTCGTATCGTGTAAGAAAGCCAAGTCTCCCGTTAGCAGCACCGTCGGACGATTGTGATGTGCGATGCCCATTGCTGTCGAGAGCGTTCCATCAATTCCGTTGGCTCCACGGCTAAATGCGGGTGAAATATGGCGATCGTTCGTTGGCCAAAAATACTCAACGTCGCGCACTGGCATACTGTTGGCAATAAACAGAGGCGTGTACTCGGGTAAATGTTGAGAGAGTAGCCAAACTATTTTGCTCTCTACCAATGCGGTTTCGGTTGCTAGCCGATTGTCTAAGGCGCGTCGCTTAGCCCGTTCATAGTTAAGCCATTGCTGAAGATAGCGTGGGGTCGCTGCCGTCGAATCGCTGTTTTTAAAGCTGGCGGCTAATGGCTTGATGCTAGAAGCTAGAAAGCGAGTTGGCCCATGTAAGGGGTCTAGATTTTGCCCTTCCCCGACCACCCACCTTTGCGGCTGATGCTTTTGCAGCCACTGTCGCAATATCTTGCTGATGGGCAGCGGCCCTAGCTGGATAACAACATCAGGGGCAAGAGAGTCAGCCTGTTTAGGGTCTCTTAGAACAACATCGTAAGTAGAGATAAGAGAGTCGTTGAGGTGGCGGTAGTTTCGCAGGGGTGACAAACCTTCGGCTAAAACAGGCCAGCCTAAAGCTTGAGCTAGCTCGCTGACCGCTTGGCAGTAATCATGAGCGGGCGTGGACATTACCGGCCCTGCGATGATGAGGCCTCTTTCGTATTGCGCCCAAGTCTCGCTGGGAATAGCCTGAGCCTGCAGTATGGTTGGAATAGGCGGTAGGGTTCTGCTGAAGAACTTTTTTTCGTTAAAGTCTTGCTTTAGCGGCTCGGTTGTCCCGTCTGGTAGTGGCGGTAGCGGGTCTTGAAAAGGGCAGTTGAAATGGACTGGGCCTGCATGAGGTGCGATCGCCTGACTCCATCCACTTACTAGCGTCTGCCGCAAATAGCCCAACATGGCTAGCGAAGCTACCGGCACGGCCATCTCGCTGTAGTGCTGCACAAATCTACCAAACAGCTTTTGTTGATCGATAGTCTGACCCGAGGCGCAGTCTCTCATTTCGGGCGGGCGATCGGCGGTCAATAGCAGCAGCGGCACTCCGCTTTCATAAGCTTCAATGACAGCGGGATAGAAGTTGGCTCCTGCCGTTCCGGACGTGCAAACTAAGGCTACTGGCCGAAACTGTCTCTTGGCGCAGCCGAGGGCAAAAAATGCCGCCGAGCGCTCGTCTAAAATGGGCAGCGCCTCAATTTTTGAGTGACGGGCAAAGGCATAGGTTAGCGGGGTAGAGCGAGATCCTGGGCAAATGACGGCGGTTTGTAAGCCTAGCCGCGCCAGCGTTTCTACCGCTACAGAAGCCCATAGACTATTGACATTGCGAAAATCCAGGGCCATGAGAAACGCCGCGCAGAATTAAACTAGCGCGTTCAGCAGGGACTGCAATTTTAGCCTGATTTCTGCTAGCTCTCTGTCTGGCTGAGAACCTGAAACAATTCCAGCACCTGCGTACAACCTGGCGTTGCAGCCGTCGATTAAAGCTGAGCGAATGCCCACCATAAATTCGCTGTTGCCTGCGGTATCTATCCAGCCTAGCGGCGCCGCGTAGAGTCCTCGGTCGAATGTCTCTTGCTGGCGGATGAGATCGCAGGCTTGCTGTCTGGGGACTCCGGCTACGGCTGGGGTTGGGTGCAGGCGGCTGAGAACTTCTAAGGGAGAGATGGGGCGATGCGGGTTGAGGGCGGCGCTGATGGGTGTGTAGAGGTGCTGAATGTGGAAGAGTCGCATGAGCTGAGGGGCGGCGGCGCACTGAGGATTGAGGCCGAGCGATCGCAGCTGCTTGAGTAAAAATTCCACCACGACTCGATGCTCATAGCGCTCTTTTTTGCTGCTCAAAAGGGTTTGCGCGAGCTGGATATCAATCTCTGGCGTGGGGCCACGAGGCGCGGATCCGGCGAGTGCATCGGTTGTAATTTGATGCTTTTGAATGCTGAGCAGCCGCTCGGGGCTAGCGCCTATAAAGGACTGGCCGCACCCGTTACCGACTGAAAATACGGTGCAGTCGGGGTGGTTTTGCCGCAGCGCTTGGAGCGATCGCACCCCATCGAACGGCGCTTCTGCTACTACGTCCATGACATCGGCTAGCACCACCTTGTGCAGCCCATCTTGAAGATGCTCTAGTACTGCCGCGACTGATTGAGCAAATCCATCTACATTCCGTACAATTTGCCGCTTCGCTAACCTAGGACTTAGGCTAATTCGACCGGCTCGCTTTAGCTGTTCTAACTGCCGAAAAATCCGCAGTGCCGTTTGGTCAATATCTGTTTGCGCGGTCATCAGACAGTTAAAGTTAACCGTTGAAATGTCTGTGGTCGTAGTTACCTGCACCTGCGGCACGAATACGCAGATTGGCTCGAAGTTTGTTGTTGTTTGCTCGAAAAAAGCTGCGCTGCAAAAGAAATGGCTTTTGGGTTCTGCTGATGTTCGCGCTGATTTATCAATAAAAGCCGGCTCTGCAAAAGCTGTTTTGGCAAAGGACTTATAAACAAAGCGAGACTGCCAACGCTGAGTAAATGCCTGAGCCTCTTTAAAGCGGGACTGACCGACTGCATGGCATTCTATGACCGACCGTACGCCCACGAAGGCCGCGCTGCTAGGCGAGTCGTAATAGAAATGGCGATCGCCTACTTCGCCTAATACGGCTAGCGCTTGCCAAGGTGCGATGGGCGCAATCGAAAACGTCAGGCTAGCGATGCTTACCTCATCCGTCTGCTCAGCCCGCTGCCGACAGGCAACCAAAAACCGAGCAACCTCTGTCGTCTCAGACAAGTTAGATTCATACTGAACAACTGGCATAAAGCGTACGACCGGGCGATCTCTCAATTTTCCCATGCCGTCCACAGATGTCAAAGTTTCTCCAAAGTTTCTCTTCGGTGCTCTTTAGTAGTGCGTGCCCGTTTTGCGATGATGAACGGCTGTTTTTGAGTCGTTATCGATGACTTCGCCGCCGCTTACCGTGCCATAGACCACCCAATGGTCGCCGCAGTCCATCCGGTTGGCGACTTCGCATTCTAAATAGGCGATCGCATTTTCTAACACCAGCTGCCCGGCCTCGGTTTCTCGAGTCTCTATGCCTTCAAAGCGATCTTCTCCAGGGCCAAACGGCTTTAGGAAATGCTTCATCGGCCCTAGATGTTTGCCCTCGGCTAAAATGTTGAGCACGAAGTCAGCGCCTTTGTGCATCAAGCCTTCAATGGCTCTATCTTTGGCGACGGCTACGGTGAACCCAGGGGGGGTAAACGTTGCTTGAGACACCCAGGAGGCTAGCATGGCGCTGCTCACGTTTTCCTGCTTGGCCGTTACGACGCACATGGAGCCAACGAGTCGCCCAATGGCTTTTTCTACAGAGGTGGCCGTAATTTTGGGTGCCTGCGTTTTCTTTTGAGACTTCTTTAGCTTTTGGGCAAAGTCTGTACCGGCCTGCTCGCACTGCTGCAACGTGCCTGCATCTGGCGTAAACTTCACTCGAATAGGGTCGAAGCCGAAGCTGTAACCGCCATCTTTAAATTTGTTTTCTAGCAGGTCGATGGCCTCGCCGCTCCAGCCAAACGAGCCAAACACGCCTGCCAACTTGTTTTTGCTTGCTGCTGAAAGGACAACGCCTAAAGCCGTTTGAATCTGCGTTGGGGCATGGCCGCCTAGCGTTGGCGAGCCCATGATGAATCCGGCGGACGTTTCTGCGGCTGCTTTAATTTCTGCTGTGTTGGCCTGCTCAGCGTTGATAGACTCGACGCCGACGCCTGCTTTGGTGATGCCTCGAGCGATCGCCTGGGCAATGGTCGCTGTGTTTCCATAGGCCGATGCGTAGATCAAAGCGACTGACAGCTCTTTTTTCTTCTGCTGGGCTGCCCAGTTCGAGTAGTTCTGGCCTAGCTCTGTTACGCCGTAGCGAACTAGCGGCCCATGACCTACTGCGTACAGCCTAGGCGCATAGTCTTTTAGCTTTTCTAACGCGGTTTCTACCTGCTTGGCGTTGGGTGCCATCAAGCAGTCGAAATAGTACTGCTGATCTTCTATGAGGGTTTCGCGGTGAAGATCGTAAACATCGTCGGAGCAGATATGTGCGCCAAAGAGCTTGTCGGTAAATAGAACTTCGCTGTAGCTGTCGTAGCTGCACATGCCATCGGGGTAGCGAGGCGTTGGCACGGGAATAAATTCTAGATGATGACCCTGACCCAGATCGAGATCGCTGCCGCTTTTGACGGGCTGGATGGGGTGTTCGATATCTGCGGCTTTGAGGGCGATCGCGGCTGGGTTGGAGCAAACAATTTTAGACTGCGGTGCTAGCTCAATCAGCGCTTTGATTGTCTCTAGGCGGTTTGGGTTGGTGTGGCCCAAAATAATGTAGTCGATTAGGTTTGGATCGACTTCCTCTGTTAGTGCGACTAAGAAAGCGTCTTTGAAAGAAGTGCCCGGCGGGTCGATTAGAGCGATTTGATTGCCGCGGATCAAGTACGAGTTGGCGGTGGTGCCTTTTTCGAGGGCGTATTCAATTTCGAAGCGCAGGCGATTCCAGGAGCGCGATCGCATTACCCATGTATCCGAGGCAATCGGCAGTACCTGCACATCCCGCTGTCCCAGTTTCAGCAGGCTGGTCATCGGTGGGTGGGGTAGGTGCAGGTATTTGAGCCGTCATTGCAATGTCTCTCCTAACTTCTCTTTTGATGGGTGCTTGAAGTTCTCTATGGCCGATCTGTGGCAGATCTATGGCCGAGCCGTGGCAGAAAGATCCATAAAAAATTCTATCTAGCTGATAAAAGCCGACTTAATAGTAGTTGCCCACTTTGCGATGATGCACTGCTGTGAGCGCTTCGTCTTTCGCTACTTTGCCATCGTCTACGGTGCAATACACCAGCCAGTGATCGCTCAGCTCCATGCGACTAGTGACTTCACATTCTAGGTAAGCTAGTGCATCTGCTAGAATCGGCGATCCGTTATGGGCCGGTCGCGTTCGTACGCCGGCAAATCTATCTGCGCCCGGTGGGAATCGCTTTAAGAAGTGCTTCATCAGGGGTAGATGATTGCCTTCTTCTAAAATATTGAGCACAAAGCGATCGCCTGTTTGCATCAGCGACTCAATGGCTCTATCTTTGGCAACAGCGACGGTAAAGCCCAGCGGCTCGAAGCTAGCCTGTGTGATCCAAGACGCTAGCATTGCTGATTGCACGTCTGCTTTTTGAGCCGTGATAATGTACAGACCGCTGCTGATTCGACCGAGGGCCTTTTGCAAGTCGGCGTCTAGCGCTTTAATTTTTTTGATTTTCTTAGACTGAGCTAGTTTTTGGCCTAAGTCAGTTCCAGTCTCTTCGCAGAGCTGGTATAGGGCTTCGGTTGGCGTGTCTTTTACGCGGATAGGACTGAATGCAACCTTTAGCTCTAGGTCTTGCAGCTTGTTTTGCAGCGGATCAATTGGCTCGTCGTCGCCGCCGTAAGATTCAAATAGGCCAAACGTTTTTTTACTGCTAACGCCTGCCAAGATGGTGCCTAGCGCCGCGCGGGTTTCTTCGGAACCTTTGCCCTGAGAGGGTGGCATGCCGATGATCACGCCGGTGGCGCGGCTAATAATCTCGTTGACATCTTGCGCATCTGCAGAGCGCAGGTCGATCATCTCTACGCCAACGCCGGTTTTGCTGATGCCTTTGGCGATGGATTGGGAAACGCGATCGCTATATCCATAGTCAGATGTATAGAACACCGCAACTAGCGTTTCAGCGTCACTTTTCTGCTGACTCCACTGGCGATAGCGTCCGGTTAGCTCTTCTACATTTCGACGTAGTAAAGGGCCGTGACCGGTGGCAATCGTTTTTACTTCGCCTTCTAACTTGTCCATCCGCTTCATCGCAGAGACGACAGAGCGAGCGTTCGGGGCCATCAGGCACTCGTAGTAAAAGTGAAAGTCGGGTGAGAGGGCTTCTAGATCTTCGTCGAAGGTGTCTTCGTTGCAGTAGTGGGCGCCAAAAGCATCGCAGGTGTAGAGAATGCTGGTTTTATGGTCGAAGGTGAAAATGGTGTCGGGCCAGTGCAGGTTGGGCGCGTTGAGAAATTCTAAAACGTGACCGTTGCCTAAATCTAGGGTTTCGCCGCTTTTAACGATTTGGCTCTCGAATGGCTGATGTACGAGTTCTTCTAGAAATGAGATCGCGACTTTGGCGCCTACAATCACCGCATTAGGGGCTAGCGCTAGTACGTCTTTGATCAAGCCGCTGTGGTCGGGTTCTGTATGGCTAACTACGATGTAGTCAATTTCGCTCGGATCTATCTCGCCTTTTAGCGCGTCTATATATAGCTCGCGGAATTTGGCGTGGGAGGTGTCTACTAGCGCCGTTTTTTCGCCGCGAATGATGAATGAGTTGTATGTGGTGCCGTTTTGCAGGCCGAATTCGATATCGAAGCGATCGCGGTCCCAATCTAAAGATCGCAGCGTCGTTGTGTCTTCAGCGATCGCCGCTGTCTGCATCGACAAACGCTTTTGAATTGACTCTTTAGTCTGAACAGCAGCAATCATAGGGGGACTCCTTTCTATTTCTATCCTCGCGGCAAACGAGTTTAGCAACAAGCATGTTGTTTTATTATTGTGCCTCAATTTGCTGCTTCCGGCAGTAACAAATACTTATTAGATCTACTTATTAAATCTATTCGGAATTGTTTTGAGGGCTATACGCTACAGATTTGAACGCCTTACGAACAGAAGCTGAGTGCTGCCATACCGCTTCTCTTTTACGGTTTCTAAACTGGTCGGCAGATCAGGCTGCCATTTCTTTTCGCTATATTCCACCGCTACTTCAGACTGCTCGCTCAAGCAGCCCAATATCTCTGCTAGTACTAGGCCGTATAGATTGCTGTTGTAGGGCGGATCGAAGTAAATGCGGTCGAATGGGGGGCGAGTCCCCGACTGAATCTGCTGGCTGAGCTGCTTTATCTGCCGGACGGCGTCACCTTGAATGACCTCGATCGGCTGCTCTGGCCCTGCAACTTTCTGCCAGTTCTCTGTGATTACTCGGCAGGCCGCTGCCGACTGCTCAATCCCGACTGCCTCAGCGGCTCCTCGGCACAACGCTTCTGCGCCCATCGCACCGCTGCCGGCGCAGATATCTAGCCACCGACAGCCTAAGATGCTGCCCTGCCAGATATTAAACAGGGCTTCTCGCACCCTCGAAGACGTTGGCCGGGTGGCTTCTCCTGGCAGGGTTTTAATTTCTCGATTGCCGTAGATGCGCACTGCCATGTAGCAATCTCTCTAGTCGGTGATGGAAACTTCGGGTGTGCTTTCTACCAAGTAGGAGCACCAATCACTCCAGCCACCAGGATACAGCTTGTACATGGGATGGCCTGCTACTGCCATAGAAAAAAGGTTGACGCAGGCCGTCACCCCAGAGCCACAGTAAACAATGATTCTGTCCATTGGGTTGAGTTCGCTCCAGTAGGCCGCTAACTCATCAGCGCTTTTTAGGTAGCCTGCTTCTGTACTAACGTCTTGCCAAAAGGCATTGCTCGCGCCAGGTATGCTGCCTGCAATCGGATCTATCGGTTCTACTTCACCGCGAAATCTTTCGGGCGATCGCGCATCTACAACCGTTACGCCTAAGCCATCTTTTCGCTGTCGCACCGTGCGAATATCCACCGTCCAATCTTTTTGTAAGTCAGGCTCGAAGCTACCTGCTTGTGGTGCAGGAAGGTCTTGGCTTAGCGGTCGTTCTGCTGAGTCCCAGGCTCGAATGCCGCCGTCTAAAATGGATACTTTTTCGTGACCTAGATACCGCAGCATCCACCAGAGCCTAGCCGCAAATGCAAATCGAGAGTCGTCGTAGATAACTATTTGAGTGGGCGGCGTGGAGCGGATGCCCATTTGATTGAGCTTATCTACAAACGCTGGCCAGTCGGGCAAAGGATGACGCCCCCCGTGCTGTTTTACGGGGCTAGATAAATCTTCGTTGAGATCTAAATAGTAAGCGCCAGGAATATGACCTGCCTGGTACTGGCTGCGGCCTAGCTGGGGGTCAGCAAGAGAGAATCGCGCGTCAATGACCACTACGTCAGGATCGTCAATATGTTGAGATAGCCATTGAGCGTCGACAAGGTAGGAGGACTGAGGCATCGTAATTATAAGCAGACTACATCCTAATTATTCCTTACCGTCTGAATGCTTTGGCTGCACCTATCGTACTTATTCTATTCGTACTTATTCTATCGATCTTGAAGTAGACAGATTAGCGATCTTGAAGTAGACAGATTAGCGATCTTGAAGTAGACAGATTAGTCGGTAAGCGGACTTACTCTATGTGCTTGGCTACTCTATGTACTTGGCTAGAAAGCGGTCTAGCTGATTGGCGAATTTGGCTTTGTCTCGATTGTTTAACGGCGGCGGGCCTCCCCCAACGGGTTCTGCGCCGCCGCGAAAGGAGGCGAGAAGGTTGCGCACAGAGAGGCGATCGCCAATATTTCGACTGGTGTATTCGTCGCCTCTAGGATTGAATACAAAGCCGCCTTTTTCTAAGACTTCTGCTGCGAGTGGAATATCTGCTGTGATCACCAGATCGCCAGCTTGTAGCAGCTCTACGATTTTATTGTCCGCGCCGTCAAACCCGGCGGGGACAACTAGCATTTCTGCGTAGGCGGGAACCTGCATTGGATGATTAGCTACTAGCGTTAGCAGACAGCCGGTACGCTTGGCTGCTCTGAAAATAATTTCTTTGATTGCGTTTGGGCAGGCGTCGGCATCTACCCAGATTTGAGCGGCCTGCGATTTATCCATTCATTTGACCTCACTATTTGATCTCACCATTTAGCCTGGTATATTCTTTGCGATCGCCTTGGTAAATGTACTGATGCGATCGCGATGTCTTGCATATGTACCAAGAAACCTTGGTGGGTTTCACGCATGTCTATTTTGCACGAGTCTTCTAGGCTGTTGGGCAAGTCCTTGCCACATTCGGCTTGCCATACTCGATTTGCCATATTCAAAGCGGTTAGCTCTGCTGCCGAACGACTCGCCATGTTTTTTCGTCGCCCTGTGCATTCTACACATCTGCTGAAAGGCCAACCTAAAAAAGCATCTGCTCGGCAACGAATTTTTCGACAGGTTGGTCGGCAGTTCGCTGCGAGTGCGATCGCGCTGACTGCCTTTGCGAGTGCGGCCATTGCGGCTCCTCCGGTCGATGCCCCTAGTGCGACCCAAGCTAAGCAAAGCCAATCTGGCCGGGCGCTCACCTTTGATCAGCTGATGAGCATTGGCTATAGAGCTTCTAAGCAGGGCGACTTTAACACTGCGCTGATTAACTTTCGCCGCGCTTTGGCCATTCGCCCTGGTCAGCCCTATGCGGCTGCGGCTGCGGACAACATGGTCTACTACATTCAGTACGAACGGATGTCTGAGCGGCGGCGGGCGATTAGTCAGCTAGAAGCGCGTTTGGCTAAGGCCCAAGCTCAAAAAGACTGGGTTTGCGCGGCAACAACGATCGATCAGCTAACGACTTATACCCAGCCTGATTCGTTGAATAGAGAGCGACTGATTGGCCAAAGAGGTGAGGTGAGCGGACTGCTAGATGCACGTATAGATAGCGATCGCTGGTCTACGGTCTGTGCGGCTCAAAACCCCATTTACTAGGTCAAGATAGTTAAATCAAGGTAGCCGCTCGATTGAGCCAGCTGAACATTTAGGACGCCGCAGCGACTAAATATTGCAACCGTTGTTACATTTTGTTACATTGATTGGAGAACTAAACTTCATCAAGTAGTTGTAGCAGTCGGCAATGACAAATTTTCAGACTAAAGACTACCCGCTAGTCGAGCGATATATCGTTGGATATCGCAATTTTGAGAGGGCAGATTTGCGAGCGGCGCAGCTATTTAAGGTGCAGCTTTTAGGTGCTCGCCTGTGCTGGGCGGATTTGACTGACGCGCACCTGCAGTTTGCTAATTTGGACGAAGCTGATTTGACGGGCGCGATGATGTGGCGATCGCACCTGGATCGCAGTTCTCTAAGGCTGGCCAATCTACACAAGGCTGTGCTGATTCGCGCCTCGGCAAAGGCCGCTAACTTTAGCGGGGCAACGCTACACAGAGCCGACCTGAGACTGGCTAACTTGCAGGGGGCTAACTTTGCAGGTGCGAACTTAAGGGGCGCAAAACTGGCCTATAGCCATCTAGCGGGCGCAGATTTAACCGGCGCAGACTTAACTGGTGCAGATTTGACCGGCGCTGACTTGAGGGGCGCAACGGTGGATGCCTGCTGCTGGCGATCTGCCGTGCTAAGCCGGGCCAAGCTAGACAGCTCTAGGGTGCATTTGGAGCGTATAAAGGCTGAGCAAACTATAGAGCGATCAAAAGAGCGATCAAAGCAGGCTCTTCTTACCGCGCTCTAATCGTCTGGCCGGTGGTATTGCACGCGAAAGGACTGCCACAAATTAGCGGTTGAGAAGTTGCACAATTAGGCAGAGCTAGAATAGGCGGCTGGCGCTATACGCTGTGTAGAACGCTTTTGAACACAGCCTTTATGGAATTTTATAACTGGAAAGAGCACCGCTGCGCTTTTGAGCAACTGCCGGGTAGTGGCGAAACGGCTCTTCTGCTCATTCATCCCATTGGCGTGGGGCTTTCTAGCGAGTACTGGCGTCCTTTTATTCAGCAGTGGCAGGCTAGAGAGACTTCTAGCCCGATTTACAATCTGGACTTGCTGGGCTGCGGCCAAAGCGATATGCCTCAGCGGGCGCTTACGCCCCAAGATTGGGCTGAGCAGGTGGCCTACTTTATAGAGAAGATTGCTACTGGGCCGGTGGTGCTCGTGGTGCAGGGCGCTTTGCTGCCGGTTGCCGTAGAGGTGATGGCAGAGGTGATGGCGACTCGCGCGGCTGAGAAAGTTGTGGGCATGGTGCTGTCCGGCCCGCCTGCTTGGCGGCTGATGACTACGCCGACTGCACCCTGGAAGCAGCGGTTGGTCTGGGGATTATTGGCGTCGCCGCTGGGTAATTTGTTCTATCGCTATGCGCGAAGGGAGAAGTTTCTGCGGTCTTTTTCTGAAAGGCAGCTGTTTGAACAGCCTAAAGATGTGGACGATCGCTGGTTGGCGATGTTGGATGAAGGCTCGAAGGATATGGACAGCCGCTATGCTGTGTTTTCTTTTCTGGCGGGGTTTTGGCGACAGGACTATGCGGCGAAAATTGCGCTAATTCAGCAGCCTGTGCTCATTGTGATGGGAGAGAATGCTTCTACGATTGACCGCAAGACTGCTAAACAAGTAGAGCGGCAGGTGAAGGAAAGTGAGACGGTGGAGCAGGCTAGCCGAAAGCGCTTGCAGGACTATCTTGACCATTTTCCGAGGGCGCAGGGCGTGAGCGTGAGCGGGCGAAATGTGATGCCCTATGAGGCGACGGATGAGTTTGTAAAGGCGATCGCACCTTTTGTCAGTAATTTGTCCGATTAGGCTATCAAGTTGGCGGAATCCTATTCTGTCGAATCGCGTCTATCTGCGCTCAGACGCGCCCTAGCCGTTCGACCCATTTGCCTCTGAAGCAGGCGTCGCTTCTGAGGGAGAAGATCCTTCAGCGTCGGTTGAGTTTGGTTGACTGGTTGAATTAGGGGTGTCTGTAGCCTCTTGTTGGGATGGGGCGACTGGCGCGGAGGTGACGCTATCGACGGATAGGGTGAGTTCGTAGCTGATGGGTTCGTTGGAGCGGTTAAGAACAACGAGTTCGTAGTCGCCGGTTTCGCTGAGTGATCCTGACCAGGTTGCCTGGCCGGAGTCTGCAAATATTGAGGGCTGCGCGTCTGTGGGTTCTGGTGGATAAAGCGACATGAGCGTACTGTCTTTGGGCGCATTTAAGTTGAGTCGCAGTAGCTGCCCTGATCGGAGTTCTATTGTGTACAGTCGCCCTTCACCGGGGTCGAGCTGACCGGCTAGATCTTGGCTAAATACGCCTGGCTCAAAGGCCACCGCTTCTCTTGTGCCGCCTTCTACAATCATCCGGGCCTGGCCGTCGGCTAAGGCGTAGTAGAGCTGTCCGGTGGGCTGGGTTAAAAAGTCGTCTCCGGCTTGATCTGGGAACAGCCTGAAAAATTTGGCATCGACTAGATCGTAGAGCGATCGCGGCTCAATGCCGACTTCGCTAATTTGCGATCGCCAGGCTTCTCTATCGCTTTCGCCGTAGCTGCCTAGTTTTGACAAACTGCGGGTGTTGAAGTTGTTCTCTAAGGTTTGGAGTAAGTCGAGCGCGATATGCTCCCAGCGAATTCGCAAAGGCTCGTCTTGAGCCGCACTGGTTACTGGCTGAGGCCCATTGTTTGGCCCTCCGGTTCGCAAAGTCGGGTATTCCTGATAAAACAGTTGATTGACCAGATTAGTAAAGAAACTGTCGCTGATGCCAAGCTGCTCTCGTCGGGTTTGAATTTCTAGTCGGCGGGCGACTTCTTCGGGGACAAATTCGCCTGAGTTTAGGCCATCTGTCCCATCGCTATCAGCTTGCGCCCCCGAAGGTTCTGTTCTATCTGCGATCGCTCGGTCGTTTCCTCGCAGCAGCGAAGCGATCAGCAGCGCCGTTACTACAAATCCTGTGATGACAGCTAGTGCGATGAGCGCCTCACGCCAGCTCGGCTGACCGATGACTCTTGATTCCTGCGCGATTACCGGTTCATAAGTCTCTGAGACTTGGTCTATATCTGTGGTTCGCCCCATATCTATGGGGGTATCGATAGGCGAGTAGCCCGGAGAGGCCATGGCTAAAACAGGCTCTGAGCCGACTAAAATGTCAGAATTCTCAACGCCAGCAACGCCAGGGGGCTGAGAGTACATTGACGCGGCCACACTGGCGACGGCTGCTGCACCGCCTGCTGTCGCGCCCATCGAGCCAGACTTTTGCTCGACTGGCTTGTCGATTGAGGCATCTTCTTGTCTTAATGCCGTTAAAACTGCCTGCGCTGAAGGGAAGCGATCGCTCGGCTTAACCGACAGCATTTTGGCTAGAATGCGACCTAGCTTAGGGCTAAGAAACTCGAATCCCTGCCAGTTCCCCTGCGTATCGATCAGCGTTTCGGGGTCTTCGCCGGTGGCGAGCACCACGATAGTTGCGGCTAACCCATACAGGTCGCTAGTGGCATCTGTTTGGCCGCCGCTGAGCTGCTCTTGGGGCGCATAGCCCACTTTCCCCACGCGAACGGGCGTAGCTTCTATCCCTTCTGTCGATAGGCGACTGCGAATTTTTGCCGCAATTTCTTTAACGCTGGCAAAGTTGATGAGGACGGGCTGGCCTTCTATTTGATCGAGAATTAAGTTTTCGGGGGAGATATCTCGGTGAATAATATCTTTGCTGTGAATGTAATCAAGTACGGGCAGCACCTGCTGTAGGAGTAGCGTCAGCTCAGTTTCTTTGAACCGATTTTTGGAGCGCTGCCGACCTTCGGCAATCTTTTGGTAGCTCGGGCCTTGAATGTAGTCTTGCGCTAAAAACAGCCGCGCCCCAGACTGCGTTTCTGTGTCGAATGGGACTTCGATTAGTCCCTTAAATTCTGGGATTTGGGGATGCGCTAGCTGCAGAAGAACGCGGCCTTCCTGCTCGAAGAGATTTTTGGCCTTTTCTACACTGGCTCTGTCGTTCACCTGGGGCAGCAGCTCTTGTACGAAGCTTAGCTCGCCTGAAAGCTGACGGTCTTTGGCCAGATAGGTTTTGCCAAACCCGCTGTGGCCTAGCTCTTGGACATCGCTATAGCGATCGCCCAAAAGCGACTTTGATGTACTCATCTCACCATCGACATTCATGAGCTTCTCCCGTCCTGACAGAGAATAGAATACCAGTCCCCACAGAGTGTGACTGCTTTTACGCCTGCGATCTAGCAAAAACCTTTGATTCGAGGCATAGGCACGGGGCGATCGCTAGTGTATTTTTAGACTTGCCTGAGATTTTCATCTGAATCTTTGTGCCAATGTCTATTTACCTTTGGGTTCATCCTTAGTCTGTGCTTGCTATGAAATCGCTTGGTCGCCATATTTTAGTCGAGTTCCACGGCTGCAACGCCGATATTTTAAATGACGTGCCGCGCATAGAGCACGACATGATTGAGGCTGCTACCCGGTCTGGGGCTACGATTATCAATTCAGTCTTCCATCACTTTTCTCCTTTTGGGGTTTCCGGCGTAGTGGTGATTCAAGAGAGCCATTTGGCTATTCATACCTGGCCTGAGTACCGCTATGCCGCTGTCGATCTATTTACCTGTGGGGATTCGGTCAATCCCTGGGTGTCTTACGAAAGTCTTAAAGCTGCTTTCCAAGCTGAGCATGGTTCTGCGGTTGAAATGAATCGCGGCCAGCCAGAGCTGCTCCAAAAAGTTGATATTGACCCTAGCGATAACGTCGGCGAGATCGGGGCTGACGCGACTCAGAAATCGTCGATGCCTAAGCACAGCCGCAGCGTGTGGTTTACCGATAGAGATGAGAATATTGCGCTGTCGATTCGGCATAAGGGCGATCGCGTCTTTCAAGAAAAATCGCCCTATCAGCTCGTCGAGATCTTCGACACCTTTAAATATGGAAAAATGCTCACCGTAGACAAAATGGTGATGTGCAGCGAGAAGGACGAAACGGCCTATCACGAGATGATTATTCACGTGCCGATGCTGGTGAATCCGGGGGTGAAGAATGTACTGGTTATTGGTGGCGGTGACGGCGGCAGCGTGCGCGAGATTTTGCGCCATCCGCAGGTTGAAAGCGTCACGATGGTAGAAATTGATGAAGTGGTCGTGCGTGCTTCTAGAGAGTTTTTACCTTCGCTTTCTTCGGCGCTCTCCCACCCCAAGCTGAATTTGATTATTGATGACGGCATTGAGTATTTAAGGCAGGCTGCAGACGAAAGCTTTGATCTGATCGTGATTGACTCTTCCGATCCGGTTGGCCCTGCCAAGGGACTCTTTAGCGCTAGCTTTTATAAGGATGTATACCGGGCGCTGACGCCGAATGGGGTGATGGTGGCTCAGAGCGAATCGCCTCGTTTTAACCAGGATGCATTTGTGGCGCTGACTCACTGTTTGCAAGACATTTTTACGCCTGAGAGCGTTCACACCTATCTGGCTTTTATTCAAACTTATCCCACCGGTATGTGGAGCTTTAGCTACTGCACTAAAGGCGGCATTCATCCGGTTGAGTCGCTAGATGCTGAAAAATCCAGTCAGTTTGCTGAGGCGCATCAGCTGCAGTACTACAACTTGGAGATTCATCAGGCGGCTTTTTGTTTGCCAACGTTTATTAAAACAATGCTGGCTCGATGAACGCTGGCTTGATGAATGTTGATATTGATAAATGCTGGCTTGGCATGGATCGCATGTACTAACATGAATTATCTAGATTCGCCTGTGGCTTTTCTAGCTTGTTGATTCGAGGGGTATGCGAATTCTGAAGATGGCTAAGCTCTTACTGATTGAGAGTCCTGGAAAACTGAAGAAGCTGAGTCAGATTTTGGGGCCAGGCTGGATCGTGAAGGCGAGCATGGGCCATATTCGCGAACTGACGAATGAAGGCGAGGACGCGCTAGGGTTTGACCTGACGGGTCAGAAAATTATTTGTAAGTATGCGCCGAGGGATGAGAGGGCAAAGAAAACGATCGCAGGTTTGCGGCAGGCCGTGAAGCAAGCGGACACGGTTTATATTGCGACTGACCCGGACAGGGAAGGGGAAACGATTGGCTGGCATTTGCAGCAGGCGCTGCGGCTAAAGGCTCCGCATCGGGTGGTATATAGCGAGATTACACCAGCGGCAGTGCGCAAGGCGGTGGCGAATCCGAGAGTGTTGGATCAGTCTTTGATTGCGGCAGGGCGAGCGCGGGACTGTTTGGATAAGCTGGTGGGCTATAAGGGCAGTCGGCACGTGGTGTGGCCGCTGAATAATGGTGCGAAGTCGATGGGGCGGGTGCAGAGTGCGACGCTGCATTTGCTGTGTCTGCGAGAGCGAGAGATTCTGGCGTTTGTGTCGCAGGATTATTGGAGCGTATGGGTTGAGTATGGGGAGGGGTTTAAGGCGTTTTATAAGCGGCAGCCTACGGCCGGGCGGCCGGGCGTGAAGCGAGGCGAGAAAACTGGCGAGAAAACCGGTGAAAAGGAGAGCGAAGGGGAGCGGGTTTCTTCTCAGGCTGAGGCGGATCGGCTGGTGGCGATCGCCCAATCTAATTCACACAGGGTGATTTCTGTTGAAGGTAAAACCCAGGAGCAGGCTCCACCGCCGCCGTTTATTACGTCTTCTTTGCAGCAGGCGGCGGGTGCGAAGCTGAAGTTTTCGCCGGATAAAACGATGAAGGTGGCGCAGTCGCTGTACGAGGCGGGCCATATTACCTATATGCGAACCGATTCTGTTGTTTTGGCGGCGCCGTTTAAGCAGGCGGTGAGTGATTATCTAGCTCAGCACGATCCGACGAATTTGCCGCAGCAGGCGGCGCGGCATCGTTCGGCTAAGGGGGCGCAGGCGGCGCATGAGGCGATTCGTCCGACGGATGTAGCCTTTACGCCTGCTGCTGCTCAGCATATGGCGGGAGATGCGGCTAAGCTGTACGCGCTGATTTGGAACCGGGCGGTGGCGGCTTTGTGCTGCGCGGTGCGGCTACAGAAGACTCGGATTGTGTCTCAGTCTGGGAAGGCGTCGGGGGCGGTGCCGGGGGAGGCTTACTGGGAGGCTCGCGGGCAGGTGGTGGAGTTTGCGGGGTATACGCGCTATTGGAATAATTTGAGCGCAGATTCGCAGCTACCTACAGTGAAACAGGGACAGGTGCTGACGCTGAAGCAGGCGCAGGCGGATCAGAAGCAGACTCAGCCGCCGCCGAGATATACGGAGCCGAAGCTGGTGCAGCTGATGGAGAAGAAGGGGATTGGCAGGCCGAGTACCTATGCGCCGACGATTAAGGTGTTGCGATCGCGCGATTATGTTCATTCGCTTAAAGATAAGCTGCAGCCAACGGCGCTAGGACTGTCTTTGGATGCGGCTTTGGGCGAGCTGCTGCCAGATTTGATTCAGCCGGAGTTTACGGCGAAGATGGAAGGGGATTTGGATGCGATCGCCGCTGGAAAGCAGGAGTGGCAGGCGTATTTGACGGGATGGCATCGAGAATATTTTGCGCCGGCGCTAGTAGAGGCTAGGCGGAAGCTGTCGGCGGGTGCGATGCAGGCGCTAGTGGCCCAGAGTGAGCAGACACGGAGTGAACAGACACGGCGCGAGCAGACACAGAGCGAGCAGTTTGGTGAGAAGGCGATTCAAGATAAGGGCGCTGTTAAACCTGGGCGCAGCGCCTCGAAGACTGGTAGAAAATCTGCAGCTCAGCCGCTTCGCGCAAAGCGTGAGACGGCGATTAAGCCCAAGGGAAAGGCATCAAAAAGCAGCGTGAACTGCCCTAAGTGCGCTCAGCCTTTGACTAAAGTTCCATCGAAGTCTAAGAAGCTAAAGGCCAATCATTTTCTAAAGTGCGGCGATCCGCTTTGCGACACCGTTATGTTTTGGAACCCGAGTAAAAAAGGCTACGAGCTGCCCTATGCTCAGCGGGCGGCTGATCCGCAGGCGTTTACCGAGTATCCTTGTCCGAGCTGTGGTGCGCTGTTGATTCGCCATGGCTATCAAAAAGAAGGCAAGGACAAGGTGATGCTACGCTGCTCGCTGTTGGAAAATCGCAGGGGTAAATGCAAAGAAGTGGCTTTTTTTGAGAGCCGTGAGGGTGGCTTTTGGTCGCCTAAATACGGCAATCTGGCTGGCAATCTGGCCAAAGACAAGCGTTAGCTTTCTAAGAATCCTGGCCTTGAAATAAATCGGCAATGCAGGCTATGACAGGGTTCTTTCTATTTTGAGATGTATAGCTTTACAAAAGTAAACAATGTTATAATCTTTTGCATAGCTGAATAATTCAGCCTTTACTATTTTTACTACAGCGCGATCGCCCTCTCGTCTTCTGGTTCTGAGAGGGTTTGTTTATGTCTAGTCACTCCTGAGCTTTGTGGGGCACGTTTGTATGTTGGCTGTTGCAAGTAAGCGATTTATTAGCTGGGGTCATCAGAAACTGTCGGGGCTGAAGGATCGCCATCGCGGTGAGTGGCACTGGATGGAGTCTAAGCCGGTGCCGATTGCGAGCTTGAATCGCAGCCTTTGGCGCAGCGCGGAGTCTTCTTCTAACTATTATTTGCTGCTATTTTTGTCGGGAGCGATCGCCACGTTTGGTCTGCTTTCTGGCAGTAGCGCTACGGTGATTGGGGCAATGATTGTGGCACCGCTAATGGGGCCAATTACGGGCATTGCCTTTGCGCTTATTATGGCGAACCGCAGGCTGCTGAGGCGGTCGAGTTTGTCTTTGACGCTGGGGGCGCTGCTGACGGTGGGGACGGCGACTATTATTGCTCAGATGACGGGCATTGAGTCGATTACTGGTGAAATTGCGGCTAGAACGCAGCCAACTTTGCTAGATTTGGGCGTGGCGCTAGCGGCAGGGGCAGCGGGCGCTTTGGCGAAGTCGCGACGGGGAATTTCGGATGCTTTGCCAGGTGTCGCGATCGCAGTTGCCTTGGTGCCACCGCTGAGCGTTGTGGGCGTGGGGATTGCTTTTGGCTCGCCGTCTATATTTTTTGGGTCGCTGCTGCTGTTTTTGACTAACCTGGTCGGCATTATCTTCAGCGGCGGGCTGGTCTTTTTGGCTTTGCGCTATGGGTCGGTGCAGCGGGCAAAAAGAGGGATGACGATTGCGATCGCAACGCTAGTTTGCCTAGGTATTCCGCTGACGCTTTCTTTTCAAGATCTTTCGATTAAGAAGCAGGCGCGTATTAGCGTGAATGATATTATTCGCCAGAGCAAAACGTTCTCAGATTCTCAGATTCGAACGCTGTCGGTGCAGCGGGAAAAAGACGCGCTGGTGGTTGATTTGAACGTGGAAGCGCGGCCCGGTTCGATCTCACCTGAGCAGATTGACTCGGTTCGCAACCAGATGGCAGAAGAAACTGCTCGGCCAGTAGAGCTAAACGTGAGCGTTATTCCGATTGAACAGTTTGTGAGCAGTCCGCCTTCATCAGAGTCTCGGGCTTCTTTAAAGTACGATTCGCTTAAGAATGCAGGTGTTAAAAAGGCTCGATAGTTGGACTCATCTTTGAAGGATGAGCGGGGTATGGCGATCGCATTTGCCTTCTATCCATCTACCTATCGCTGTAGCGCTCCTCGGCAAAGGGTTCTCCTCTGCGGTGATAGCCGTTGCGTTCCCAGAAGCCTAGCTCCATCTCTGCTAAAAACTCTAGCCCGTTAATCCATTTGGCGCTTTTCCAAGCGTATAGGTGGGGGACGACTGTCCGCATGGGGCCGCCGTGTTCTGCGGGTAGCGGTTCGTCGAATACGGTATGAGCGAAGAAGTTTTCTTCTCTAGCAAAGTCTTCTAGCGCTAAGTTGGTGGTATAACCCCCGTAGCAGTGTTCCATGACGTGGGCGGCTTTAGGATCTACGTCTATTGCTTTAAGAAAGTCTGTGACTTTTACGCCGCGCCACTTTACATCTAGCTTGCTCCAGGTGGTGACGCAGTGAAAGTCTGCGGTGAACTCGCTTTGCGGCATGTCCATGAAGTCTTGCCAGGAGAAGGTTTTGGGCGTGGCTAGCCCAGAAACGGTGAACTGCCAGGCTTGGGTGCTAATTTGCGGGGTGTCGCCGTAGGTGAGAACGGGAAACCCTTTTGCCAGGTGCTGACCTGGGGGAACGCGATCGGCGAGGTCGGCGCCGGGTTTTTCAAAAAATTTCATTGCTAAGCCTGGGAAATAACTGAGTGGAATTTTCTATGAGTATGACTACTCTTAAAACTGCCTGTAGTTTGATATTACTGCGATCTATATTTACTGCGATCTATATTTTTCTAGGAGGGCAGGCAGGTTCTCGAATCCTTCCATGCTCATAATTGGCGCTAGCTGACGCTGATACTTTTCGAGCGTTTGCTGAAAGGTTTCTTTCCCTAACTGGCCTTCTAAGATGGAGGCTAATCCGGCGGCCTGTCGCCAGTCTTCTGAGTTAATGCTGTTGAGCAAGTACATGGCTAGCGCACTGTAGAAAACGGCTTCTTCGGAGTGCTTTAGGGCGTGGTGCGCTTCGGCGGTGTAGAGAGTGTATAGGCCCTGTAAGTAAACGTTGCCGGAGCCTTTAACGGCGTCTGCACCTTTCGCTAGAATATCGAGTCCTTTTTGAGGACTGTCGCTCATTACATAGCCAATGCCTAAACTGTTGTAGGCGAGCGCCTGACTAGATAAGTCTCCTTGTTTGACGGCGAGTTCTAACCCCTGATTGAGATAGGCGATCGCACTGTCGTAAACGGCGGCATCGGCAACATCGTTAGCTCTAGCTTGCAATACCTGCGCATAGCCTAAATTTACCAGAGCATTGGCTTCGCCTACTCTGTCGCCTCTTTGCCTAGCGAGAATGAGCGCTCTTTGGCTAGTGGCAACGCCTTCAGCATAGTTTTGTTCTAAAGCGGCGTTTCGAGCTAAATGGCACAGATCTGCTGTTTCGCAAGCCAAATCGCCAGCGGCTTGAGCGATTTCTAAGGCTTTTTTGTAAAAGGCTTTGGCTTCGGTGGCTCTGCCTAGCGTTTGCCGGGAGTAGCCGAGTAAGGTGAGTATTCTCGCTTTTTCCTGGGTGCCCTCTACGGCGTTGAGCGGTTCGCTAAAGTAGTCGAGTGTGTCTTGTAAGTAGTCTCCCGAAAAGGAGGCAAAGACGCCGCCGTAAAGCGGGAAGTCGTCTCTTTGGGAGAATCGCCGCAGAATTTGTAGCATGAGCTGAAAGCTGCCGTTGCCTAGGGCTTGATAGCTGCTGGCACCCGCACGGCTAAAGCCTTGAGAAAGTCTTCCCCAGATGGCGGCGAAGATAAGAGAGGTGCTGTAGGAGAGTTGTTTTCCGGCTTTGGCGCTGTAGGGCTGTTTGTCGAACCAGGTGACGAGGGCGCGTTGGACAAAGTGCAGGAGAACGGCTAGATTTACCCAGCTCGCGGTGTCTACTGCGGTGCGGGTAATCGCTTCTACTTCGCCTTCGTCTGCTAGCGTTTTGAACAACAGCTTGGGTAAACCCTGCGCCGATTTTTCCCACAGTGCCCAAGGCCCGCTATCGGTTTTTGAACCAAAGCCAACGGCTGCACCTGCGGGTTGGTACAGCCAGCTCACTAAGTTGGGCTCTATTTGCTCGTAGTTGGACAGACCGGCTAGGATGCCCTGCGACCAAGGGGCCAGTGATTCTGGAGCCAGTGATTCTGGAGCAAGCTGCTGGGCGAGTTGTTTTAGCTGCTGGCGGTTGAGGCTATCTGGCTGATTGGGGTCAATGAGGCTAAGAAATAGGTTGGGCCGTTCTGATTCGCTGGCCTGAGCTAGCTTTTTCTGGGCGCTGGTAATGCTATCGGCGGCCTGCCGATCTTGCTGGCCCTTTTGCCATTCGCTTTCAATGGTTTTAAGCGCGCGTAGAATGCGGCCTGCTTTGAGTGAGGTTTCAACCTGAGCTTCAATCTCGACGATGCGACTGGCGATCGCCCGTTCAAATATTTCGCCGGTGCCGGGTTCTACGGTGGCTTCTAGCTGCGATCGCACCTGCTCTTTAGAGCGAATATTGCCCTTCAGCGTTTGCTCAACAATGCTGTCAATCAGCGCCTGATAGTTTTCTGCTAGAGAGCTGTCTGCCATGATTAATTTCCTTACTTTGCTCAGCGTAGCGTCTAACTCTCTAAATAGTTTGAAATAGTCGGCTTAAATAATCGTTCTAAATAGTCGCTCTAGATTGCGCGTCACGCTCGGAAAAAGCAAATAAACTTGAAGTAATCGGGCTATTAAAGTACATTTGTACTATACTAATAGTAGGGTTTGCTATTGATTGTTTGCCTTGCTAGCCGCGTCCTTTTACCGCTGCGTTTGAGCCAGCTATCGCCATGCTTCTTAAGCGAGTCCGCTCACAACATTCACGGAGAGTTTGGAAAATGTCTATTCCTGGTATGCAAGAATTTCGCGCTCAAGACTATGCGGCGGCGCTGCCGCTACTGCTGAACTCGGCTGAGCTGGGTGAGGCTGAGGCGCAGTGCCTGCTCGGCAATATTTATCAGCTAGGGCTAGGGGATACAAAGGTGGATGAGCTAAGGGCGATCGCCTGGTATCATCGCGCTGCGAATCAGGGCTATGGCGTGGCCACTCGCAATTTGGCTGGAATGGTCTGGCCTGTTTCTCGCGAAGCGGCGGCGGCGCTGTATCAATTAGCCCAGCAGCAGGGCGCGACTGATATACCGGCGATGACAGCCTAAGCTCAGCCAGCGCTAGTCAGCGTTAGTTCAGCGTTGTTGTCGATGTGCTGAGGGTTGCCGTGCGGGTCTACGGCGCTGTACTGCCGGAAGAAGGTCTGTATGTTTTCGGGTAGCTGCGGGTAGTGAAACTGGGCATCGCCAGCGGCAACTGATGACCAAAAATGCTTGATGTCGGGCGCGTAGCTGAGCGCTTGCTCGGGTGAGAGGGAGAGCGGTGGCTCGGTGAGTAGCTTGACGATGAAGGGAAAAGAGCGATCGCCCATCCAGTCTTTAGAAGTGGCTTGCAATGTTGGCCAGTCTGCTACAGACTCAATTCGCTGCGACTTTACGTTTAGCAGGTGCTGCCCCTTTTGATTCGTCGTGAGCGACATTAACCGATACGGGTGCGGGTAGCTCACCAAAGATCCGGTCGTAATCGCGTAGAAATTGTCAGCTTGGGCAATATCTTGCACGTGCAAATGTCCGGTGAAGGCCACGGGCACTTTTGCGGCCTGCAGTCGCTTTACTAGCTGCGGCGCGTTGCGAATCATATATCGCTGACCGAGCTTGGTTTTAGCCTGTCCGGGCAGATGCTCTAGCACGTTGTGATGCACCATCACCATGACGAATTTTCCGCTGAGGGCGGCGAGCTGCTGGTCTAGCCAGGCAAACTGAGCCTCGTCAATCAGTCCTGTGCCTATCTGCTCGCCCGATTCGTCGAACGCATTCGAGTTGAGGCCGATGAGATGAACGCCGGGTAAAATTTCTTGCTGGTAGTCTAGCCCTGAAGCGTTTTTGTAGCCAAACTGCCGGTAGATGTTGGGGAAGTCCGTTAGGGCAATGCGGTCTTTGTCGGACTCGTCTTGGGCTAGGTTGCCATTTAGCTTGACTACATCGTGGTTGCCGGGAACGACATAGGTCGGAAAGGGAAGTTTTGCCAGTCGGTTGGCTAGCCATTCGTGGTTTTCGCGTTCGCCATGCTGAACGAGGTCGCCGGGGAGCAGTAAGAAGTCGGGTTTGTCTGCTAGGAGCTGGGTGAGGATTTGCTCGAAGGCTGGAATGCTGACTTCTACTAAATGAAATCGCTTGGGGGTGTCCCAGATGGTGTGCGGCAGCGCGATGTGGAGATCGCTAACAACGGCAAATTTGAAGTTGAGTTTCATGCTGAGTGAGTGAGTCGCAGGCGTTGAAGCAGGCTCGGTCAGTGGACTGGCTATATCTTAACGATTGTATGCGCTTGTACTCCTCAAGCTGAGGCCGTCTGATATGGTTAACCAAACACCCTTTGATTAAGTCTTGAGGCACTGACAGCGTTCTTGAGATTTTCCACATCTGCCAACCGTTGATATTGCCGACTATTGCCGACATTTATGTAGTAAACGGTTTGTTCTATGGTTCTATTTTCGCAAGACCGCATTTTGGTGCCCACTGACTTTTCCGATCAGTCTTTGCAGGCTGTTCGAGATACGGTTGGTTTTGCGGGTGCCGCTTCGGCTGTGCATGTTGTTCATGTTTTGAAGTCGCTGGAGGCTACAGATCCTGGCGTTGTTTGGGAAACGGTGAATGACGACCAGCGAAAGATGACGATTCAAAAGCTATTTGATGAGACGTTTCCTAGCAGCGAATACGCGGGAATGAACTTTTCGATTGAGAAAGGCGACCCCACGGCTGAGATTGTTGACTACGCAGAGAAGCATAAAATTGAGCTGATTGTGATGCCTTCTCAGGGCCACAGCGGTATTTCGCGTTTCTTTATGGGGTCTACGGCTGAGCGGGTAATTCGCCACGCCCACTGCCCGGTACTCGTTTTACGGAAATAAAAAAGTTGCCGATAGGTATAGAGAAGGTTTGCTGACTCTATGCCTATCGGCTTTTTGCATAGGCGCTATCTACTGCGCCTTTTGCCGCTTTAAATAACAGTTACTACATTAGATATATCCCTTTCAGGTATCTCTAATGATTACTAAAGCACCTTCAGTTCAGCCCAATCTTCCGTCTAATAAAAACCACCGCAAGCCTCTAGCTGTTAGGGCTGTGCAGTGGTTTTGGACGTTTAGCCAGTTCTACGGTGAGTACACGGTTAGACCTTTGCAAGAACGCCAGCAGTGGCTAGCACAGCAGCGTTCTAACAATAAAAGAGAGATCTTGTAGAAGCTGTCATTTAGCCTGTTTATTCGGCCCGTTTATTTGGCCTGTTTAGCCAACTACTGGCTCAGTTGCAACCATTTGGCCAGACTGTAAGCGTCCCCAATAGTCTTTTAGATCGCCTGCGACCTCGTTAGAGAGGATGTAGCAACCTAATAGGTTTGGGAAGGCCATGCCCAGCAGCAGTAAGTCGCTGAAGTCGATGATTAAAGAGAGACTGGTTAAGCAGCCTAAGAACGTGCAGACCACGTAGATAATCTTGAACAACAAAGAGGATCGCTCGCCAAACAGGTAAGTCCAGGCCTGAATGCCGTAGTAGCTCCAAGAGATAATCGTGGAGAAAGCGAACAGGCAGACCGCTACGCTAAGGACAATGGGGAACCAGCCAACGACGGAACCGAAGGCAGTTGCAGTCATCTCTACGCCGCTGAGTTCTGAGCCGGGATCGACTAAATAAGCGCCGGTTAGAACAATGCTGATGGCGGTTAGATTGCAGATGATCACGGTGTCGATTAGCGGCTCTAGCAAGGACACTAAGCCTTCTCTGACTGGCTCGTCGGTGCGGGCAGCTGAGTGAGCAATTGCCGCTGAGCCAACGCCCGCTTCGTTAGAGAAGGAGCTACGCCTGATACCTTGGACCATAACGCCGACAAACCCACCCACGGCGGCTTTGGGGACAAAGGCTTCGCTGATAATGGTGCCGATTGCGCTAGGCACTGCGGTGATGTTGGCGAAGATGACTACGAAGCAGGCAACGACATACAGCGCTGCCATTGCCGGGACGAGCTTTTCGGCAACCGAGCCGATGCGCTTGATGCCGCCGATGATGACAAAGGCTGAGAGCACTGCGAGAACAAGACCAAACAGCCAGGCGGGTAGACCGGGCACTAGGCCAGAAATAGCTGCGTATGCCTGGTTGGACTGGAACATGTTTGCGCCGCCTAAAGCGCCGCCTAAGCAAAGAATGCTAAACAAAATGGCTAAGCCTTGGCCAAAGGGTCTCATGCCGCGTGCTGCTAGGCCCTGGTTGAGGTAGTACATGGGGCCGCCTAAAATGGTGCCATCGGGCAGACGGCGGCGGTATTTGACGGCGAGCGTGCATTCTACAAATTTGCTGACCATGCCGCAGAGTCCGGCGACGGTGAGCCAGAACATTGCGCCGGGGCCGCCTAGCTGAATGGCGATCGCAACACCGGCAATATTTCCTAGGCCGACGGTGCCGGAAACGGCGGTGGCTAATGCCTGAAAGTGGGTGACTTCGCCGACATCGTGAGGGTCGTCAAACTTGCCTTGGACGACTGCGATCGCATGTTTTAGCCCTCTAAAGTTGATGAACTTCATGCGGAAGGTGAAGAACACCGCGGCGACAAACAGCCACAGCACAATAAACGGAAATCCGTTTTCGCCGCCGATTTTGAAGAACAGCAGTACTGAAAGAAAATCGACGATGGGCTGGAAGATGCTATCGGCGAGAGAGCCAGATTCGGCGGCGGCTTCTTGGGCTATGGCGGCTGGTGCAGCGATCGCCATTAAGAGCAATATTACCGGCACGAGCGCCCAGCTATCTGGCCCGCCTTTTTGACGGCCCAATAACTTAGCCGATAATTTTCCTGATAGGACTTTGAGCCAGCTAAGCTGACCGCTGAACCCATAACTTTTCTGGGGCTTCATAATTTTGTCTGGTTATTCCATTAAAAACTTGACAAGTGGATAAAAACACCTACCCAACACCTGTATCAACTCGCTTCCTTTTGCTGGGACTGACTAGCCTCCGCTGACGATTTCACCGACGTACCTAGAAATACCATGCTACGAACAGCCGGCTCTGTTAGTTTCGTTACGAACGAATAAGCCGAGCACTGAGACAGATAGGTAATGTGTCAGATGTCTCTTTGGAAAAACTGGCTAGTAAAAGAGATCGGCTTGCCTAAACTTCTGCAAACCGATCTCTTTTTCAACAATTTTAAATAATTTTCAGCCGCTAGATTAAAGCGCTGTCATCTTTCAGCAACGGCGATTATCTGGCAATAGATCGTCTCCAACTGAAGAATTTTTTTAAGATGTTTTGTAAGCGAGTGTTTTTGGCGTATTTTTGCTTAGTGAGCTGAAGCGCTGTTTTCGCGCTAATTTCGCTGAGCGTGGGGTAGATGTGAATGCCCTGTAATGCGCTCACTTTTAAGTTGTTGCTCATGGCGAGTACGGCTTCGTGAATGAGTTCGCCGGCATGTGGCCCGACAATATGTGCGCCTAATATTTCTCCGTTGCCTTTGGTGATGAACTTGCCGAAGCCGGTGCCTGCTGCTTCTGCTAAGGCTCTGTCTACACCGTCGAAGTTTTGGCGCAGTACGTACACGTCGTCGCCGTAGCGATCGCGCGCCTGCTTTTCAGTTAGCCCAACTCGGCCTAGCTCGGGGTTGGTAAAGGTGGCCCAAGGAATCACCTGGTAGTCTGCTTTTTTAGCGGGAAATACCAACGCGTTTTGCATGGCAATGCCCGCTTCGTACCCGGCGACATGCGTGAACTGATAGCCGCCAATAACATCTCCAGCGGCGTAAATGCGTTTGTTGCTAGTGCGCAGTTTGTCGTCAACTTTAACGCCTTTTTTGTCGTAGTTTACGCCAGCGGCCTCTAGCCCTAAAGAGCCAACATTGGGCGATCGCCCGGTTGCTACTAAAATCTCATCAACAACAATAGTTTCGTCGCCAGCGGTGACGTGTTTTTTACCGGCGATAACCTCCACTTTTTCGGCGCGAGCGTTGGCAATAATGCGAATGCCTTCAGACTCCATTTGTTGTTGAACAACGATGGCGGCTTCTGGATCTTCTTGCGGCATGATGACTTCTCGGCTGTTGATCATGGTGACCTGGGAGCCTAGTCGGGAGAAGGATTGACCTAGCTCGCAGCCGATGGGGCCAGCGCCGATAACTGCCAGCGAGTCGGGGCGAGACTGAATGCTAAAGATTTGCTCGTTGGTGAGAAAGCCTGCCTCTTCGAGTCCTGGGATGGGGGGGATGGATGGGCGAGAGCCGGTGGCGATTAAAAAGGCTCTGGCTTTGAGCGAGCGACCGTTGACTTCGAAGGTGTTGTGGCTGGTGAACTGACCCTGGCCGTAGATAACGTCTACGCCTAGCTGCTCGAACCTTTCGGTGGAATCGTGTTCTTGAATGGTGTCGATGACTGAGTGCACATGGCCCAGGGCTTCTTCTAGCTTGATGGTGGGCTGGTTAGTGTAGATGCCAAAGCGGGCGGCGGTTTTAACGTCGTAGGCAATTTGGGCGGCGTGAATGAGCGATTTGCTTGGGACACAGCCGTAGTGTAGGCAGTCTCCGCCGAGTAAGTCTTTTTCGACGAGTGCGACTTTGGCGTTAATTTGTGCGCCTGCGCTGGCGGCGACAAGTCCGGCTGAGCCGCCGCCAATTACTACCAGGTCATATTCTACCGTCATCGCTTTTCTCTCACTTTTGTCTGGATGGATCTTCTGGGCGGGTCTTTTGTATAGAGTATGCCGCGCATCTGAGACTTCGCTGAGAGGACACTGGAAATGTATAGAATTTATTGGGTCTAGGCGTCGTTCAGAATTAAGTTAGGAAAAGGCACTGGCTCTGCTTTTTCAGCGTGGTTAGCGTGATGTGTGGGTAGAGTTTTGCTGACAGATAATGTTTGTGGGATGGTCTGCGAGACGGTTTGCGAAGAGGGTAATTTGGCAGGTTTGGTGATGAGTGCGGCAGACTGACGGATGGCTTGCTGGCGCATGGCTACTGATTGCTTGCTAAGGCCGGTCGTGAGCGAGGTATGCGAGCAATCATCTGGCGTAGCAAGGATTGCCGATAGTAGGTTGGGCGATTGGGGGCTGTTTTTGAAGATTGTTGTTGGGTGCGGTCTTTGGTGGTGGCGCGAGTCGCTGCTTGGCCAGAAAACTGACGACTTCATCGACGTAGGGGTCGGCGTTGGGATCGGGTAATTGGGCGGTGCGGATGTCTGCGCCGGTGATTTTAGTGCCTAGCAGGTTAGCGGTGCGTAGGTCGGTGCGGTCTAGGTTGGCGTCGGTTAAGTCTGCTTGGGATAGGTTTGCGCCGGTGAGGTTGGCGTCGCCTAGGTACGCGCCGGTAAGGTTTGCGCCGGTGAGGTCTACGCCAGCTAAATTGGCTCCTATCAGGCAGGCTCTTTGGAGGTTTGCGCCTTTTAGGTTTACGTTTTGTAGGTTGCCTTCGAAGAAGTATCCGTGGCTAAGATCTTGGTGTGATAGGTCGATGGCTTCGTTAGGATGATGCGATCGCCACTGATTCCAGCTATCGATACCCGTTTCTAATATGGCTAAAGCGTTCATGTAATGGAACAAGTGAGTTGAGAATGGCTACTGCGGGCGAAGGCTACCGATGGTTTAGGATTCCCTACTCGTCGCAGGCTGCTATGGCTCAAATTGTGGTTACTTGCTGGCGCTTTGCGTTTGGCGTTGGTGATATCTGCTTAGTTTTTTACAGGATTAATGGGCGCAACTGGGAGAATTGCGTAGGAGGGTATTGTTTTGTGTGCTAGGCGTTTTGTGCGATCGCGCCAGTATTAAGCGCGTTAGACGGTGGCTGTCGTTCTTTGGCGGGCGGGCTGTAGCGCTTCGCCAGTAAGGCTAAAGGCTCTGGTTTCGGTGATGGTAACGGGTACGATTTGGCCCTTTAGCTGATGGATATCGCCAGCAAAGAAGGTAAGTCGGTTGCCTCGAGTGCGCCCCATTACCTGGTTGGGGTCTCTGGGGTTTACGGCTTCTACTAGAACGGTTTCGGTGCGGTTTTGGTAGCGCTGCGATCGCACGATGGCCTGTTGCGATACTAAATGATTGATCCGCTGAAGTCGGTCTTGCTTGACTTCTTCATCTAGCTGATTGGCCCATTCTGCGGCGGGCGTCCCTGGGCGCGGAGAGTAGGCGGCTGTGTTTACCATGTCGAACACGATGTCTTCCATCACGCTGAGCGTGTCTTGGAACTGGGCTTCGGTTTCGCCGGGGAAGGCGACGATTACGTCAGCACTAATTGAGGCGTCTGGTACGTAGCGGCGCACGGTGTCGATGATGCGCCGATACTTCTCGTGGGTGTAGCCTCGGCCCATAGCTTTGAGAATATCGTTGTTGCCCGACTGAAAGGGAATGTGGAAGTGCTCGCAAACTTTGGGCAGCTCGGCGCAGGCTTTAACCAGGCGCTCGGTGAAGTAGCGGGGGTGGCTGGTGGCAAAGCGAATGCGCTCGATGCCAGGAACATCGTGAACAAAATGTAGGAGATCGGTGAGGGTATTTTCTCGGCGGCCTTCGGGGGTGATGCCGGGGAGATCGCGGCCATAAGCGTCGATGTTTTGGCCGAGTAGCGTGACTTCTTTGTAGCCCTGCTGGCCTAGCTCGACCATTTCGTCTCGGATGGCTTCTTTGGTGCGCGATTGCTCTAGGCCGCGTACGCCGGGAACCACGCAGTAGGTGCAGCGCTCGTTGCAGCCGTAGATGACGTTTACCCAGGCGGTGACTTCGCTGTCGCGGCGCGGCTTGGTGATGTCCTCCATGATATGGACGGGTTCGGTGGCGACGATTTGGTTGCCCTGGGCGACCTGGGCGAGCAGGCTTTCTAGCTGGTTGGCGTGCTGTGGCCCCATTACGAGATCTAGCTCTGGAACTCGGCGCAGCAGGTTTTCGCCTTCTTGTTGGGCAACGCAGCCTGCGACGACTAGCGTTAGGTTTGGATTTGTTTGTTTGCGTTTGGCCTGCTTGCCTAAGTAGGAGTACACCTTTTGCTCGGCGCTGTCTCGAATGGTGCAGGTGTTGTATAGCACCAGATCTGCCTGCAAGGGATCTTCTTCCCAGCTCAGGCCCATGTTTTCGAGGATGCCGGCCATGCGCTCGGAGTCCGCCTTGTTCATTTGGCAGCCGAAGGTGGTGACGTGGTAGCGGCGAGATTCGCTCATGGCAGTAGGTGTTAGGGCAATTTTGCAACACTCTATTGTGACACTGAAGCGGAAAAATAGCTTGGCTACGCTATGCTGTCAAAAGCAAAAGATAATGAATTTGACTGTGTATTAGTTGCTGTGTATTAACTGCATACTAGCGGCGTATTGGCCGTGCATTAGTGGCGTATTGATAGAGGTGAGTGGTGCAAACAAAACAACGCCAATACACGTCGGAAGAATATTTGGCATTAGAAGAGGTGGCCGCTTTTCGCAGTGAGTACCGAGATGGAGACATTGTGCCGATGACGGGTGGATGTCTCAATCACAATCGAATTGCGGGAAATGTTTTTGCCTTTTTGAAGTTTATGCTGCGTAAAACTGAAACACATCTTTATATTGGTGATTTGAGGCTGTGGATTCCTGAGTATCGGCAGCACACTTATCCAGATGTTTTGGCAATTCAGGGTTCTCCTATTTTGGAGATGGGACGAACGGATACTGTTCTAAATCCTGGTTTAATTGTTGAGGTGCTCTCAAAGTCTACTCAGAATTATGATCGCACTGATAAATTTCGCTATTACCGCTCTATTCCAGCGCTTCAGGAATATGTGTTGATTGACCAGTACGCGATTGGCATTGAGCATTATACGAGAGCAGAGGGAGCGTCTTGGTTGTTCCGTTCGTACGAGTCTGCGGCGGAGAAAATTACGTTTGCTTCTGTGAATGTTGAAATGAGCGTTGAGGAGATTTACGAAAACGTCAGCTTTGCTGAAACTGCTTAAAACGGTGGCCTCTTGGTGTTTGTCGGTGACTTGTGAGGGGCTACCGTTACGGTGTTTGGGTCGAGGGCTTAGCCGTGCGACAGCATTCAATTGTCTTCATCGAGGTTCTGAATTGCTTTCTTTGCAGCTTCTACAAGGGACACGAAGTTAATTTGTTTGCCTAGCCTGATGGCCGCTTGAAATGCCTCTAGCGCGGCTTCGTTTTCGTGTTGGCTTCGCCAAGCGACTGCCGACCTGACGAAAGATACCGAGGACTTAGTCGTAAGAAAACTAACGGTGCGCCTCGGCGAGTGGGCACGTATGATGCGAGTAGAGAATGCGAACAGCGAGCAACCGGCAAAAGGAGTTGATATGGACAGCAATTTTTGGCTAAAAAAGTGGGAAAAGAACGAAATTGCCTTCCACAAAAGCGAAGCAAATCCTGCTCTGGTGAAGCATTTGCCAGCGCTTGATTTAGCACCGGGCGATCGCATATTTTTGCCCCTGTGCGGCAAAACGCTAGACATTGGCTGGCTGCTGTCTCAGGGCTACCGGGTGGCGGGCGCAGAACTCAGCGATATTGCCATTGAGCAGTTGTTTAACGAGCTAGGCGTAGAGCCTGAGATCTCGGAAGTGGGAAAATCTAAGCACTACAGCGCCAACAACATCGACATCTTTGTTGGCAATATTTTTGACTTGTCTAGCGAGATGCTTGGCCCGGTCGATGCCGTTTACGATAGAGCCGCGCTGGTGGCCCTGCCAGAAGAAATGCGCGATCGCTATACGCCACATTTAATGCAAATAACGGACAGCGCTCCGCAGCTACTCATTTGCTTTGAGTACGACCAAAGCCTCATGGCAGGCCCGCCCTTTTCTATTAGCCCGTCCGAAGTCGCTAGGCACTATCAAGACAGCTACGAACCGACGCTTTTGCAAAGCCAAGCAGTCCCCGGCGGACTCAAAGGAAACAGCGAGGCCCAAGAAATAGTTTGGCTACTGCAAAGTCGCTAGTTGCCAACGCAATCGGCATAAAGCTATCAGGACGCTGGCGAAATCACGACGGCCCCTCGGGTAAGGCCCGACACCGAATCCACCGTATTGATGGCATCCCACAGCGTCTCTACCTTTACCCACACGGGCGGATACTTGTAGCGCGACACGTCTAAAATCAGCACCTGATCGGTATTGGCATCGTAGGCCGCTAGCGGAGAAATATGCCCGCCGCGCTCTTGCCCAATCGCCCGCCGCAAATAGTTCACCACCATAAAGTTGTTGGATTCTGCCATGTTGGTGGCAATGAGCTGCCGAAATTCATCTAGGCTAATGTCGCTGCCGTGATGGCGCTCTACCTGCACCGGATAGCTCGCAAAAATGTCCGAGAGCTGATCTAGCGTCAGCCCCTGTTTTGCGATCGTTTCGCGGGGAATGATCGCTTCTGTCTTGGCGTTAAACACGTTGTCTTGCGTAAAGTAGCCGCGCTCCCAGGCGGGCGCGATGGGCGCTGGAATGCCCACGCTGTTCAGCACCATCACGACGCTAGCAATACCGCAAAAAGCCTGGTTTTCTTGCGTTACGTACTGGCTTGCCAGCGGCACAAAGTCGGCCTGGGCGCTCGTTTGCAGCAGGCTTTGCCCAGCGGGTGAGCTGAGATTGGTGAGCTGCTCGGGTAGGGGAAGGGTCTGCGCTGAGAGTCGGGGGGCGGCGGTGGCTAGGCCGAGGCTGGCGAGTGCGATCGCAATTAAAGGCGATCGGCAGCGGAAGCGGGGAGTCAATAAATTTCGCATAGGGCAGTGCGGGGATACCTAGTTGCTGGATATCTGATGTTTATTGTGACAGGTGGGCGAATCTTTCGGAAGGGAAGTAGCACAAGCTCATTATGAGTAAAGGCGTTCATATTCGCGGTGAGAACCTATTCAGTACCAAGTAACGGTATCGTTCTCCATTATTCCTAAAGCGCGATAGCTACGAGTGACTCGGACAGACCAAAGCCCTACATTGCTATCTAGACACTTGAAGTGCAGTGATGGATGAAACGGATTTTCCTGCCAGAGCCGATAGGCTTTTCTCGCTGATTTTCTGGTAGGCTCGCTGAGCTTTTTATACTGAGTCCAAAAAGAGGGTAGCGTCGCAGACTTCATAGCTGCTCGTAGTCCATCGGCGCAGCTTTACCTGCGGCTATCTCTTGCTTTGCTTTTTGTGCGGACGCAATCAAGCGATCGTGAGTGCGCTCAAAGGATGCATCCCATTTGGCTTCATCTTCTAAGTCGGCAATGAACTCACGAATATGTTCTGCTACCTTCTCTTGCAGCGCACTTGGTAGCGACTCGACCATTTTGACAATAGTAGTGACTGAAGGGGAAGTCATAAGCGCATTGAGTATGTACAGCAAATTATAGCGAAGATACAGTCCAGGATTATTCATGGCAAAAGCCCCCGAACGACATCACAGACAAATGTAAGTAGTATATGAATACTTATTGATACGGGCGCGGCTGCGCTGGGTTAGATTGCGCAAGTTAGGGCTATAGATATTAGGGCTGTGAATGAATCAGGCAGATAAGGATAGGGTCGAGTCGTTTTTGAGTAAGTGGCTGGATTCGGAAGGGAACGAGCGGGCGAACTATCAAGGTTTTTTCCTGGACTTGTGCGAGGCGCTGGGCGTGGAGAAGCCGCTGCCAAAAGGGAATGCAGCAGACGCACCGTACTGTTTTGATAAGGATATCAAGTTCTACAGCAGTAAGAAGACGGCTCCGACGACGCGCTTTGCGGACCTTTATAAAGAGGGGCTGCTTTTTAATAGAGGCGAAGCAGGGCAGC
>CAWBJY010000006.1:0-164059 GCA_963789215.1 uncultured cyanobacterium
CTTTTCTAAGGTTGTGGCGCTTAGCTGCTGCCTTCTCAGAACTCAACATGACTTAGCACGACTGGCAGGTGGTGACACACCCACCAATCGCTAACTCCCAGGATTCCGAAGCAATCCCGGTCGCTAAGGGTAAATGTACCCTTTGGCTGCCTCTTTTGCATTTCATTTTTGGGGCGGCTAGGGATTCGAGGGTTCTGGGTTTCCTTGAGCCAACTACACACGGAACCCAGATCACTATGTTTACCCTGTTACCTAAGGGCGCTGCTGCGCCGACTGTTCCTCCTGCAAAAAGACCTACTGCGCATACAGAACCCGTCCGGCTGATGATGTTTGGCAGCTTAAGCGCGGTTCAAGCTGCGATTAAGGATATTCACCGCCATGGCTACGCCGACCCGAACGATTGGAGCTTGCCGATAGCGACCGGGCGAGATAACGAGGTGATGGCGATATTGACCAAGCGAGTAAGCGTGGAGTAGAGGTAAGCGTGGAGTAGACACGCTAGCGTAGAAAAGAGAGAGACTTTTTTCGCTTGGTTAGCGTTTTCTCTAGCTTTGTCATCAGCGAGAAGGGCAGCCCGGCTTCTACATAGAGCTGGGCTGGAATTTGGTCTTTAATCTCTTCGTGTAGCTGGGGCAGTTCGCTCCAGTGGCGACCGCATTGCAGATGATGGGCGGTGTGATAGCCCAGGTTGCAGGTGAAAAAGTTGTACCAGCGGTCGGTAATGTTGTAGGTGGCCTGGTAGGGATTATCGGTGTCTAGTCCGGCGTGGTGCTCGTAGGTAACGTCGATAGTTAGGAACAGCAGCAGCAGCATGGGAAGGACAAAGATAATCAGGGCTTTGGCCCAGTCGATCCAAATGAGCAGGCTTAGCACTAGCAGCGTTAGCAGGATGTTTTGAAGAAACTTTTGTTGTAGTTTGGGGTGGCGCTTTCCGACTTGCCAGGCCAGCGGGTAGGCCAACAGCATCACTTTGCAGGAGTAGACCAGGCGAGATAGCCGCTGGCCGTTGCGGTCTTGCCAGCTAGATTCGTCTTTGGATTGATCTAGATAGTTGATGTGGTGGCCTAGCGTATGGTGTAGAACCCAAGATTCGCCAACTGCGCCGGTGTGCAACCCCATAATTAGCTCAAGGATTCGGTTGGCCCAGGGAAGGCGAGGGAAAAAGCTACAGTGCTGGTGATGATGGTTCCAGGCGCAAATCCAGCCTTTTACGTTGAGACTGACGATCGCCCAGGCAATGGGTAATAAAATTGAGGGACTGAGCAAAAAGACCGCAATATCAATCGCAAAAACCACCAGAATTGCGGCGATTGGATAGCAGTCTATTTTTCTTCTAACAAGCATATAAACCAGTAGCTAGCGGTGCGAACGGTGCTTTGTGTTGCGCACTCAGCGAGGCTCAAGGTTATTCTAAGCCTTAAGCGGCATCCGGTTGGCCCTAAACGTCTAGATACTGCCTGTGATGGAATTCTTAGATATTTAGGTTTAGATGTTTAGGGCTGGGCGCTGGGCGACCAAACCGCTAGCGATAACCCAGGTCTACCGGTCGTTTTAAGAGAAAGCCTCTTCGAGCGATGAAGACGAAAGCGCGCGATCGCTCAAAAACACCCAGCCAGAAAAAATCTCCTCCTCGGAGGAGTCTCCGCAGGGGGAGGTGGGTCAATCCCTAAAGCCACCTAGCCAATTTCCCCTACCTTGCTCGCACTTATCAAAAGTCTTTATCAGCCACAAGATTCGCTAACAAAATGCAAATAGCCTGACTAAATATCTCTCTATAGCATGAACCATCAGCTCTTTTCAAAGCTGTTGTAATGAAAGGTACAAAACAGAAATTAAGTTTTGTTATCCTTGCTATTAAAGGCCAGCGCTATGAAAAGCTGCGCTGTTTTATAGAACCCTTTCGGCCTGCTCTGTTTTGCTTAGTTCGTATCTTCTTGTAGGTAGGCCAGCGCAAATAGGCCAGCGCAAATAGACCAGCGCAATTAATCTCAGCCTAACTAGCCGGGGAACACTACCGAGAAGGCACAGCTACTGCTCTGCCCGCTAGCTACAGCAAATCGAGCCTTGATCGAAGCTTAAACACGCTTTGAAAATTATTTAATCGATCTAACTATTTATCTGACTATTTAATCGATCTAACTTAAGCGAGACTTTCGTGTAGCTAGCGCTAGCGAATGAGCTGCTTTTACTGTCGTTTCTTTTATTTCCTATGTCTCTTCTTGATTTTTACGCAGAAAGATTGCGTAGAAGGCAACCTCTGAGAATTTTTGTCAATCGGTTGATGAGTCCTGCGATCGCGCTACTCCTACTCGGGATCGCTAGCAGCCTATGGTCGTTCCAGAGCGATCGCCTGCCCGATCCCTGGCACGACAGACTCACCCATCTATGCAACATCGCCACCATCTGGACAATCGGCTGGATGGTGCAGCGAGCCGTCTATATCACCAAGCTCTTAATTCTACGCAGATACAACACCAACAAAGCCGACAATCTATACGCACGGCGCGTGCATACGCAGGTTGACGTTATCGCCAAAATCGCCTCATTTTTTGCCGTGGTGATCACGCTCGCCGCCACCTGCCTCACCTTCGACGGCGCAACTGTCATCGGCCAAAGCCTGCTAGCCTCAGCTGGAGTCGCCAGCATTATCTTGGGTCTGGCCGCACAAAAAACCATCGGCAACCTCTTTGCTGGCATCCAAATCGCCATCACCCAACCCATCCGAATCGAAGACGCGGTTTTTGTCGAAGGCGAATGGGGCTGGATCGAAGAAATCAACCTTACCTACGTCGTGATTCGCATCTGGGACTTGCGGCGATTAGTTGTGCCCATTACCTACTTTTCAGACAAACCCTTTCAAAACTGGACGCGCAATAACGCCGAAATTATTGGCACCGTGGTGATCTATACCGACTATGCCGTGCCGGTCGAAGCCATCCGCCAGGAAATGAATCGCATTCTAGACAACACCCCACTGTGGAATCGAAACGTTCGGGTGCTGCAAGTTATCGACTGCGAGGCCACAACGCTACAGCTACGCGCTCTGATGACGGGTAAAGACGCGCCAACCACTTGGGATTTGCGCTGCCACGTCCGCGAAGAACTGGTTACCTGGCTCGCCCAAAAATATCCTGCCGCCCTGCCGCGCACCCGCATGGAGCTAGAGCCAGCGGCTCAAAGCATGGGCAAAGCTGTGCTAGCCGCATCCTAAGCGTCTTTCTTATGCGCATATTTCTCACGAGTCTTTCTTTTGGAATCCTGTCCGGCGACTGCGCGTTCAGCAACTCTGAGCTTTGCCGAGCGCGATCGCTTATTTTCTCTCACCTCTTCTGGCGTCGCCACCAGCGGCTTCTTGGTAATAATTTGCAGGCGCTCGTCTTCCCGATAGGCATACTTCACGATGCGATCTTCTAGGCTATGAAAGCTAATGATGGCTAGCCGACCTTCGGGGGCCAGCCAGTTGGGGGCCTGCGCCAAGAATTCTTTGAGCACCGTTAGCTCGCTATTGACCGCGATGCGCAGGGCTTGAAAGCTGCGGGTGGCAGGATGAATGCGGCCATGGCGGGCTTTGGGCGGAAAGGCACCGGCGATCGCATAGGCCAAATCCGTCGTGGTATGAAAAGGCCGTTTTTCTATAATCTTGCGCGCAATTCGCCGCGACAGCCGCTCCTCGCCATATTCGTAAATCGTGTCGGCAATCGTCTTTTCATCCCAGTGGTTCACAATTTCCTCAGCCGTCAGTGCTTGCGTGCTGTCCATTCGCATATCTAGCGGCGCCTCCTGACGGAAGCTAAAGCCTCTTTGCGCCTGATCTAGCTGAGTAGAACTGACGCCTATATCGGCCAGGATGCCGTCGAACTGAAGATTCTCGGGTGCGAATCGAGCAAAGTTGGTATGCTCAAAAGTCACCTGGCTCTCGAACTCGCTGAGTCGTTCTTTCGCGGCGGCTAGTGCCTGCAAGTCTTGGTCTAGCGCGACTAGCTGCACATCTGGGGCGGCCTGTAGTATCAGCAGGCTATGACCCGCGCCGCCTACGGTTGCATCCAAGTAGCGTCCACCTGGCTTTATCTGTAGGCCTTCTACAACCTGCTCAGGGAGAACTGGCAGATGAAAAAAGGGCTGCGGAACTTGATCTTCGGATGCGTCTTCTGACATAAGCAGTATTTCTTTGGGGGGCGTTACCCTATAATCGGGGCAATTAGTGTCGTAGGGCGTTGAATCTGGATGTTGAATCTAAACATTGAATCTTTAGAGTAAACGTACGACAATAAGAGCCGTAGAGGAAACCTGCCGGGCAGAAGTAGATAAACAATGGCTACATTGCAAACCAAGACCGAACCCATGATCATCAACATGGGGCCTCACCATCCGTCAATGCACGGGGTGCTCCGTTTGATTGTCACGCTCGATGGTGAAGATGTCATCGATGTGGAGCCGGTGATTGGCTACCTGCATCGGGGGATGGAAAAGATTGCCGAGAACCGGACGAACGTGATGTTTGTACCGTACGTGAGCCGCTGGGACTACGCGGCTGGCATGTTTAATGAGGCGATTACGGTGAATGCTCCGGAGAAGCTGGCGAATATTGAAGTGCCGCGCCGGGCGAGCTACATCCGCATGATTATGCTGGAGCTAAACCGGATTGCCAACCATCTACTCTGGCTGGGGCCATTCATGGCAGATTGCGGTGCGACGACGCCGTTTTTCTACATTTTCCGCGAGCGCGAGCTGATTTATGACCTGTGGGAAGCGGCTTCGGGCGCAAGACTGATTAATAACAACTATTTCCGCGTGGGCGGAGTCGCTGCCGATTTGCCTTACGGCTGGATTGATAAGTGCGAGGACTTCTGCGACTACTTTATGCCGAAGGTAGATGAGTACGAGAAGCTGATTACCGACAACCCTATCTTTCGCCGCCGGGTAGAGGGCATCGGCACGATGTCTCGTGAAGATGCGATTAACTGGGGCTGCTCTGGGCCGATGCTTCGAGCTTCGGGCGTGAAGTGGGACCTGCGCAAGGTAGACCACTATGAGTGCTACGACGAGCTAGATTGGGACGTGCAGTGGGCGACTGAAGGCGACTGCTTTGCTCGCTACATCGTGCGGATTAATGAGATGCGCGAGTCGGTGAAGATTATTCGACAGGCGATGAAGGCGCTACCGGGTGGGCCGTTTGAGAACCTGGAAGCGAACCGGATGGCCGGTGGGCCAAAATCTGAGTGGAATGACTTTGACTATCAGTTTGCGGGTAAGAAGATTGCGCCGACCTTTAAGATTCCAGAAGGTGAGCACTATGTGCGCGTAGAGACGGGTAAAGGTGAAGTGGGCGTTTATATTATCGGTGAAGATAATGTGTTCCCTTGGAGATGGAAGATTCGCGCAGCGGACTTCAACAACCTGCAGATTTTGCCGAACTTGTTGAAGGGCGTAAAGCTCGCGGATATCATGCCGATTCTAGGCAGTGTGGATATCATTATGGGCTCTGTAGACCGCTAGTTAGCTGATCTTAATACCTATCGCAAACGCCCTTGACATCTTTTGTCGGGGCGTTTGTGCGTTTTTAGCATACAGGCGTTGGTATGGCCGCCGCCTTTTTAGCCTTGATACGAGTGGCTTCTGGAATAGTCTCTAAGTTTTACAGCAAGGTTCTAACGATTGCTCTTGTCGCTTTGGGTAGTCAGCGATCGCGTTATTCAGGTTTTTGGCGTAGCTAGCGTAGGAAACTGTTCGATCATTCAAACCCAACCGCAACCGGCGATTTCTTTTCTACTTTCTGTTCCACTTTGTCTTCAGCATTCAAACTCAAAGACTCACCGCTGCGTCTAGCTTCCCACGGCCCAGAATCCACGTTTTTAACCTTCCATTGCCCCTGCATCAGCTCTTCATCTTCCGAAACCGTACCGGCATAGTCCACTACATCAGGCGAGCTAGTGACATAGCGCTTCGCAAAGCTGATGCGACGACCTACGACTTCCCCGCTCAGTTTTGCCTCGCCCAAATAGCTATCATCTAAAATGCTACCGCTAAGGCTATTACCACTTTGCAATAGCACTATCTCAAAGCGAGTCGGATTGCCCCGCTGCCAGTAAGTTCCCAGCCAAGTTCCGTTTAGATCAGCCATATTAGTCTCCCGTTCAACCTTTCAGTCTTTCTGCTAAATGATCTCCTACTCGCAGCGCATTTGCCATTACCGTCAAAGCCGGACTGACGCTAGCACAAGACGGAAAGAAACTGCTGTCCACCACGTACAGATTGTCAATCTCATGAGTACGACAGTTTACGTCTAAAACAGAAGTCGCCGGATCGGTTCCCATCCGCGCAGTCCCGCACTGATAGCCCACTACCTGCGTCGGCGATTCTCCTCGTGGATACACCGTACTCTGCCGCAGGCCCATCCCCGTGTTCTCCATATCTTTTAGCACGCCCATCCAGCGATACACCAAGCGATCGTGCGCCTCAAGATTATTAGGCGTAAACTCGTAGCGCAGCTTCTTGCGGCTCAGCCCGTCAAATCGCTTGCTCTCTTGCCAGTAAACGCGGTTCTCTGGCTTAGGCAACGTTCCCGTTTGCGCCCACCAGCCAATAGACCGCTTTACCAACTGCTGCAAACCCGCCCCCGGCAAAAATTGAGCGAGTACCGAGAGCAAGGGCGGAGACTCTGCAAAAACAATATCTTGCAAAAGGCCACCGCTATTTTCAATATGGCCCATTGGATATTTGAAGTACTCATCGCCCCAATAAAAGTCATTTACGCTCACGCTGGGCAAGAAGGTGCCGTCATTATCCGCCGCACCTCGCTCCACGATTACCGTCATTAAATGCTTCATCAAGTTTCGACCAAGCTGATCGGAACTATTCGCCAACCCGTTAGGATGTTTCTCATTGGCAGAGTCCAGCATGAGCGCCGCCGAGTTCACCGCACCGCAGGCTAAAACAACAATATCAGCCTTAAACAAAACTGTTCTCTCATTGTCTTCTACCTGTACGCCCGCAATTTCCGTGCCAGTTGGATTGGTATGCAGGCCCACTACCCTAGCGTTCGTCTTTAAAGTCACGTTCTGGTGCTGTAGCGCCAGATTAACTCCAAAAACTTCAGCATCTCCCGTCGGATCGTCCTCACGCTTGGTCAGGCTCATGGGCAGCGAAGTTGGGTGCAGTCCGCGATCTTTAATTAAATCGACAAATGGTTGGATGACCGGCGCGTGCTCTACTGCCAAATGAGAATAGCTGACGCTGTGAGCCGGCTCGGTCGGATCGCCTTGATGGTCGCCATGCACCTGATAGAGCTGCTCGGCAGCGGTGTAGTAAGGCTCCCAGTCTGCGTACTTGATCGGCCATTCTGGCGTTACGCCGTCTTGATAGGTAACCGCTTCAAAATCGCGATCGCGCATCCGCATCAAAGTCGCATTGTAGATTTTGGTATTCCCGCCTACCGCATAGTTTGTCTGCGGCGAAAACGGCTCGCCCTCTTGGTCGTACCACTGCTCTGGTGCCCGATAGCGCCCCTTCTTAAACACGTCTATATTGGCCCGATTCTGTTCTTCTAAGGCCATTACTGACCCTCGTTCTAAGATCAAAATTCGCTTGCCCGTAGCGGCAATCTTTTGGGCTAGCGTACCGCCACCTGCCCCAGATCCCACAATAATTACGTCGTAGTGTTGGTCGTCAATAATCACAAGCTACCGCCACACATAAATAAGAAGGAACAACACAATCCAAATCACATCGACAAAATGCCAAAACAGCGAAGTTGCCGCAACGCCAAACTCTCCTTCCTCATAGTTATTAGGAATAAAAGAGCGGCCCAGCATAATGCCTTGCAGCAGCACCCCGGTTAAAACATGCAAACCGTGGAAGCCCGTCAGCAAATAAAACGTACCGCCAAACACGCCGTCCGTAAAGCCAAACGGTAGGCCCATCCACTCCACCGCCTGACCGTAGAGGAAAAAGCTGCCCATCGCCATTGTCAGCAGCCAAAATATCCGAAAGCCCCAAAGATTCTCTTTGTGCAAAAAGCGCTCGGCAAAGTAAATTACGAAGCTGCTGGACACTAGCACGATGGTATTGATAAAAGGCTCGCGCACTTCTAACCCTTCAAAGCCAGCCGGAAGCCAGTCTGTTGCATTCGTTTTGTAAACGGTGTAGCCCACAAAAAAGCTAAAGAAAATGACGCTTTCTGAAAGCAGAAAAACAATAAACCCAAACATGCGGTTATCTTCTTCAGCTTCTTCTAGGTGCGTTGCAACCGGAACCACAGCGTTAAGCGTAGGATCTGCTTTTGTCGTACTCATTAAATTACCCCCTGCCCGACTCTACCTTCTGGGTCGCCCACCGGATGGCCTGCCGGTTCATTAGAAACTAGCGGCTCGTCGCTGCCGTACCCGTAAGGCGGCGATACGACAATCGGAATCTCTGCAAAGTTCTCGTGCGGTGGCGGCGAAGATACCAGCCACTCTAGACCAATTGCTCGCCAGGGATTATCGCCCGCTTCTTCTCCTCGTACCCAAGAGCTCAACATGTTTAAGATAAACGGCAGCGTCGAAACGCCCAGCAAAAATCCGCCTAAGCTGGCCAACACATTGTAGAAAGCAAACTCAGGATCGTAAGACGCCACCCGCCGGGGCATCCCCATTAGGCCCAGCGGATGCATTGGCAAAAAGATTAAGTTAATGCCAATAAAGGTCAGCGCGAAATGCAGCTTACCTAGTCCCTCGTAATACATCCGCCCTGTCATTTTGGGGAACCAATGGTAAATTGCTGCGTAGAAGCCCATTACCACCGAGCCGTTAATCACGTAGTGAAAGTGACCCACCACAAAGTAGGTGTTGTTTACGTGAATATCAATTGGGGTCGAGGCCAGCATAATGCCGGTGATGCCCGCAAATAAAAACGTCACCACGCCGCCTAGTGCGAATAGCATGGCCGATGTCAGCCGAATTTTGCCGCCCCACACCGTCGCCACCCAGGCAAACACCTTAATCCCCGTAGGAATCGAAATCGCCATTGTGGTAAACATAAACAGCATCCGCATCCAGCCTGGGGTGCCGCTTGCAAACATATGGTGAACCCACACAATGAGGCTGAATCCCGTGATTAGCAAAGAAGAGATCACCACCACCTTGTAGCCAAACAGCGGCTTGCGCGAGTAGACCGGCAAGACTTCTGAAAACACCCCGAATATCGGCAGAACAATGACATACACCGCCGGATGAGAGTAGAACCAGAAAAAGTGCTGATACAGTACCGGATCGCCGCCGCGACTAGGATCGAAAAAGCTCGTGCCTACCGTCAAATCGAGCAGCAGCATCACGGACCCTGCCGTTAGCGCTGGCAACCCAATTAGCTGAATCATCTGCGCTGATAAAACCGTCCAGCAAAAAGCAGGCATTCTAAACCAGGTCATCCCCGGCGCGCGCATTCTAAAAATAGTGGTGACAATATTCACCGCGCCCATAATTGAAGAGACGCCCGACATTGCTACTGCTACTAGCCACAGCGCCTGCCCGTTGATCAAATTCCCGGTTGGGTTTTGCAAACTAATCGGCGGATAAGCCCACCAGCCGGACTGAGACGGCCCGCCCGGAATGAAAAAGCTAGCAATGAGAATTACGCCGAACACCGGCACCAGCCAAAAGGCCACCGCATTTAGCCTCGGAAAGGCCATATCTCTGGCCCCAATTTGCAGCGGCACAATATAGTTCGCCAGCCCGTTTAGCATCGGGAACGTCCACATAAACAGCATGATCGTGCCATGCATCGTAAACAATCCGTTATAAACCGTACGGTCTACCAAATCCGCCTCGGGCGTAATCAGTTCGCCGCGCATTACCATTGCCAGCAGCCCGGCAAACAAGAAGAAGGCAAAAGCAGTGACGATATATTGAATGCCAATGACTTTGTGGTCGGTGCTAAAAGAGAAAAATCTTCGCCAATTATCCGGTGCGCCCGGCTCGGGCTGTTGCGTCAGCTCAGGCGGCGTCTGCTTCGGCCGGGTTTCTACTGCATTACTCATAACTGTCCTTCTCTGAACTGGTGTAATTAACCATCGGGGCAGGCGCTGGCCGCACGGTTGCCCAACCTAAACTAATTGATCCTTCGACTGCTCGATCGAAGGTTTCAGCTGCTACGTTTTCAGCCGCACTGAGCGGCGCTTCTGCGGCCATGGCCAGCCACTGCTGGTAGTCTTCTTCGGACTCGACCACCACGTTGGTTTGGTTCGAGGCAAAGTAGGTGCCGCTATACATGGAGTCGCGCAGGCGATAGCGGCCGGCTCGAATAGGGGTAAACGAAAACTCGATTTCTTTGCCTGGAATAATGTCTTGCTTGACGCGAAAAGCCGGAACGTAAAACCCGTGGATTACATCTTCTGAGGTCAGCTTAAAGCGGGCGCGTTTATCTATGGGAATGTGCAATTCGGTGCTGCTAACTTTGGCTTCGGGGTAGTAAAACTCCCAGGCCCACTGACGCGATCGCACCTCAATTGGCGGTTCTTTTTTCTCCGTTGGCTCCAAGTCTCCTGGCACTGCTACCTTTTTATCTCCTGGCACCGTCCCCACCGTTTCCATCACAACTGGCGCAAACGACTCTAGCAAACTCATCTGGTCGTAGGTTCTAAAGCTGGCGGTGCCAATCCAGAGAATTAGCATAATCGGCACCGCCGTCCAAATAATCTCTAGCGGCGTATTTCCTTCAATCGGTGGGCCGTCGGTCGGGTCGTACTTCGCCGCCCGCTGATAGAACATTGAATAGAGCAGCGTTCCGGTGATGCCAATAAAAATAAAGGTGCCAACTGCCGTCATAAAGCTGAATAGCTTATCGACTAACACCGCCTCCGACGAAGCCTGCGGCGGCAGCCAGCTATAAGCCTGCTGACCCATCCAGTAGCTAATCGCCAGGTTTCCAGCCGCGATCGCACTTAATCCTAAAATTCTGCGCCAGTTAAAGACCCGGCGTAAATCTCGAGTTCTTCGTTCTTCTTTGCCTGTTTGATTCGTCATTTAATTTTTTGGCCCCAAACTTCTTGGCCCCACCAGGCGAGGATTATCTAATGCTCTATCCATCGGCGAATTTCGAGACATCTCCTCATTAGGGTTAAGCCCCGCATAAATCTGCCGGTCGGCGGTGACATGGACGCCAAAATCGCCGCCCAAATGTGCGCCCAGCGTCCCTTGCGCAAACATCAAAACAAAGATCAGCAGCCCCGCCGCCAAATAGCTCCACTGCACCTGCCTAGCTCGATCTTCTCGCCAAATATAGCGCTGAAAACCGCGCCAAATGGTCATCACCACAATCAAAGTGAGCAAAAGCACACCGCCCAGGCCGTGCCACACCATGGTGTCGCTCGCATTCAAACCCCAAGGGCTCAGCTTGTCCTCTGGCGCATCGGCCATCAAAATCTCGTAAAATCCAGAGGCTACGGTCAAAAAGGTTACTCCGGCTGCTGCTAGCATGTTGAACCAGCCCACGTCGTACAGGCCAGCCGAATTCACCGGGATTGCCAGAAACTTAAAAATGGGTTTCTCCAAAGGATAGAGTGCTGCAACGATATCAAATGCGATCGCCACAATAAACAGACCCAGCGTCAAATGCACAAAATTAGGGTGGATGGGAATTACATAAGGCAGTCCATTGCCTGCACCGCCTGCCGCCGCCAGCATAGGCATTACTGTAGATATTGCCGTAAGCATCACTGCAACAGACCTCCTCGCGCTGCTTCAACCACAGGCCCGCTGTGTAGCCCATAAACCCAAACCAGCTTGTCGCCTAAGTAAACCTGAAAAGCAACAATTAGCGTCAGCATCGCATCCATGCCCAAATAGGCAACCGGCAAAGACTCCGGCGTTTGCAGCCGAATAATGTAGCGCCAGCCCGTAACCCCCGCCAAAATTGCCGACAGCGACCAGCCCAGTATGGTGTGCAAATTAAGATCGCTCGCTGCTGCCGCATAGGGCGTTGCTAGCCCTGCCTCTACCTGGCCAAACACAATGGCAATAAAAATAGAGACCGTCGCAAATACCATATTCCACCAGCTCACCTCGTACAGCTTAGGATTTTTAGCAAAATAGCCAATCGCATCGCAAACGATAGCAAACAGCACCATGGCAATCACAAAGTGCACCACAATCGGGTGGATAGTGTCGGGGTAAGGCAAGTTGTGATCGTTTAGCGGGGGCAGCAGATTCTGGAACACAAAACTCTCTCCTGGGAGAATAAAAAGCCGAAGGTTTCTAAGATTTTGAAGCCGTTGGGCAATAAGTCCTATAAAGGATAACAAACGTATTGAAAGATAAAATGCGACTTTCGTAACACATTGAAGATAGATTAAAACCGAACACCGCTATAGTGTCTTGCGTAGTTTGCTAGCGGCAAACTGATAGTTAATCAGGCCGTATAGAAAGCCATATAGAAAGTCGTATAGAAATTTAGTAGAGGCGATCGCCATGAATTATGAAACCGCGCTGCAGTGCGCACAGCTCTCACAGGACATCTACACTGATTTTGCCGGCGAAATTAGCTTCATGGCGCTGCCAAAAGCCGCCTCACAGCTGATTCAAAATAGATCTACAGATACCCAGCTCGCCGTTTTAGAAGATCCTGCTAGCTCACAAACGGTGATCGTGTTTCGCGGCAGCGAGAATGATAAAGACTGGGAAACTAACCTCCAGCTCGCCACTCGAGAACAAAGCTGGCAGCGACAGACAAAAGCGGCCTTTCGCGAAGAGATGAAAGAAGTTGCCGAGGCCGTTACCGAGAACGAAGACCTGGTTTACCCTGAAGAATACGGCCAGCCTCGCCACCCCGTTAAAATGCATCAGGGATTTATTAAAGCTTATCTCTCTATCCGCGACGAAATTCACGCCCATGTTGAGAAAAGCGAAACCACTCAATATCGCATTACCGGCCACAGCCTCGGCGGGGCGATCGCGGCCCTTTGCGCCGTAGACTTGCAGTACAATTTTGGTCAAGAAATTGCCCTAGAAGTCTATACATTTGGCGCACCTCGAGTAGGTAATGGAGCTTTTGCCGACTCTTACAATCAGCGCGTTCCCGACACCTGGCGCTTTGTTAACGGCTGGGATGCTGTCGTCGGTTTGCCCGCCCCCTGGCAGGGCTACCGCCACGTAGAAGAAATGATCAAGCTAGCGAGAAAGTTTACCTGGAAAATTATCACCGGCAGCTTCGAAGACCACAAGATTAGCCGATACATTGACGCGATAGAAGAAGAGATCTAGCCCCTCTTTTTGAAAGCTGATTCACAGGTGCAAATAGAACAGACGCGAACAAAAGGGAATGACCGTCAGTCTTACTGCTTATCCCCCTAACTTCTGTTGTACTAAAAAAGCAAGATGACTTTTACCCGGTTCACCGCCCCAGCTGATCTCTATAAATCTTATCGCCCTAAACGGGCTAGCCTTAAAAAAGCCCGCTCCAAACGAGCTTTGACCCCGCTTCAAACGGCGATCGCCCACACGCTACTCGGTACGCTGTGCGGCATGGCGGTGCTTCAGCCTGGCTCATCTGCGATCGCCGCCGACGTCCCATCTACTCAAAGTCTAGAAACCTTCAGAGCAAGCGATGCCGTCAATAGCGTCATCTGCATCACCGCCTGCAACGAATTTTTCGAAGCCGGTCGGGCTAGCTTTGAGGCCGAGATTCAGCGCCTGCAAAACAGGTCGGCCCGGCTAGAAAACTCAACGCCAACGTTAGACGTAGATCCGAGCCTAATAAAAACGTTAGAAGAGCAGCGCGACGCTGAATCGCTGCAAAATCTTTAGCGGGTAACTCCAAAATAGCTCTAAAAGGCGATCGCAAAGGGAGTAGTCAAAGATACTGCCGCTGTCTGTAAAAAGTATTACAAAGGCAGTCTGTTTGCGATCGCCCTTCAACCTCGAGAGTCTCAGCTAAAACCATGTTGCCCTCCACCAAACCTAGAGCCGCCGCTATTGATGAAGCCGCCGCCACCGAAGATTATCCGCTCAGCGCGGTGCCGCTTTCCGCCCGCAAACCCGTCTGGTCACTTTCCTTACTGCTCATGGGCTTTGCCCTCACCTCCACCACGCTATTTGCCGGCGGAGCCATCGGCCCAGCCTTCAGCTTTTCGCAGCTCATGGCCGTCATTCTCATCGGCAATCTCATTCTGGGCCTATACTGCGCGGCGCTTAGCTACATCGCTTCTCAAAGCGGCCTCACCACTGTCCTTATGGCCCGCTTTAGCTTTGGCAACGTTGGCTCTCGCTGGGTCGATTTTGTTCTTAGGCTTTACTCAAATTGGCTGGTATGCCTTTACCACTGCCGTTATCGTGCAGGTACTGCTAGAGCTAATCGGTGCGCCCCAAACCGGCCCGCTGTTCATCCTGCTGGTCTTTTTCTTTAACTATGCTTTTTGCGCCACCGCCTACATCGGCTACCGTGCCATCGACTGGCTCAGCCGGCTAGCCGTCCCGGCCATGCTCATCCTGGTTGCGATCAGTTTGAGCTTAGCTTTTAGAGACTACGGCAGCGCCACCATTCCAGAGCCTACCGGAGAACTTGGTATGGGGACAGCGCTGGCCATCGTTATTGGCTCTTTTATCTCGGGCGGCACTCAGGCTACCAACTGGAGCCGGTTTGCCAACTCCGGCAAAAACGCCGTTGTCTCTACGCTGAGCGCTTTCTTTTTAGTCAACGGCATATTAGTCTTTGCCGGTGCGTTCTGCGCCATGGTCTACGGCTCAGAAGATCTCATCAAAGCTATGGCCAGCCAGGGCATATTAGCCGGTGGCGTCATTCTCCTTATTCTCAACGTGTGGACCACCCAAGACAACACCATCTATTCCTTTTCGGTTGCCGGAGCCAACATGTTTCGCACCCACAAGCGCCATGCCTTTGTCCTCGGCGGAGCGACGTTTGCCCTGGTTCTCACCCTTTCTGGCATCTACGATCTGCTTCCTAAATATCTGCTGCTGCTAGGCACGCTCATCCCCCCCATTGGCGGCATTATCATGGTCGATTTTTGGCTGCGCTACGGCGGAAGATTCCCGGCGCTATCGACTAGGCTCCCGGCTGTGAATTGGGCGGGTGCGATCGCTTACATCATCGGGGCCGCCGTCGCCTACGTCACTGGCAACGCTAACATTGGCATTGGCCCGGTTAACGGCATCGTCGTTGCCGCTATTCTCTATGGCATTTTGTACCGCGTCATTCCGCAGCCCATTCGCTCCTTCGAGGCTTAATAAGGAAGCGGTACAATCGCGATATAGTGAGGCCATTCTCATTTAAACGCTCTGCGCCTAGCTGCCATGACTGACTATCGGGCAAAAACGTTCAAAGAAGCCTTTCGTTTGTGCGATGTTAATCCACTTACGGCGCGGGGTTGGAGCGCTTTTATGTCGATTTGGTGCCTGCCCGTAAGGCAGGCGCGATTGAAGGCGTTAATACCGAGCTGGACTTTCAAGAACCCGGCGATTTTTGCACCATTTTGTTTACGGGGCATAGGGGCTGTGGAAAGAGCACGGAGCTGCAGCGAATTCGCAGGCGTTGGGAAGAAGACTATAAGGTCGTTTATTTAGAAACTAATGAAGAGACTGATATTAATAACGCTGAGTACACCGACTTTTATCTTATTGTCATTAAGCAAGTTGAGTTTGAGCTGAGGGAGATGGGCCTGCGGTTCGATGCAGGCTTGCTGAAGGGCTTTGAGGATTGGTTTAAAGACGTAACGAAGGAAACTGAGAAAACCGTTGAAAGCTCTGTAAGCATACAGGGAGAGGCTAGCTTAGGGAGTGAAGCCCCTTTCATTGCTAAGCTGCTGCTGAAACTGCTGGCCCAAATTAAGGGTAGCGAAAAGCAAAAGACCTTAATTCGTCAGGCGCTTCAGAAAGATATCTCGCGCTTGAAAGCAGACGTTAATTTGCTGCTACGCGATGCCTACCAGAAGATCAAGCATCTCTATCCTAAAGGCTTTTTAATTATTTTTGATAATCTCGATCGGGTTCCGCCCGACGTTGGCAATCATCTATTTTTTGACTATGCAGCGCAGCTTCAGGAACTAAACTGCACCATTATCTATACGGTGCCGATCTCTGTTCTTTGCTCTTCTAAAAACATTACCAACGCATTTGGGGAGCCGCACATTGTCTCCATGGTAAATATCTATGAGTTGGTGCGCGATCGCTGCGACCTTGACACTAACGAGAATGGTCTGAATATCTTGGCTCAAATTATTGAAAAGCGAGTAGATACAGAACAGCTATTTGAGACTAGGCAGCAGGTGCTAGATTTAGTGGAAGCTAGCGGCGGGCATGTTCGGCAGCTTATGCAGATGGTACGCAGCGCCTGCCAAACCGCAAGCACTCAAAAACACGATAAAATTCAGGCGGAAGATGTTCTGTATGCCATTAAGAAGCAGCAGTTTAACTTTGAGCGATTTGTACCCGACGACCACTACCCGCTGCTGGCTAAGGTCTGCCTGAGCAAAAACATTACAAAAGATGAAACCGGACAGCTCATGTTATTCAACACTTCGGTGTTGGAATATAACGGGTTGGAGCGTTGGAATTATCCTAACCCGGCGGTGCGAAGCAGCGATTTGTTTAAAAGCGCACTCAAAGCGTTGATGGATGAAGGGAGCCGTGACAATGGCTAATCCTAATGTTCAGCTCCAGCAAAACGCATTTCTTGCAGAAAACCAGCGAGAGCTGTCTGAGCTTTTGACGTTTATTGATTTTGCTGATGGCTTGACGATTGGATTTATTGAAGTTAATCAAGAAGGCAACAAAGCGTTGCTAGTAGAAGCTTTGAAAGCGTCTCTGGTAAAAACGGACGCTTACCTAGAAGTAGTTAACTTCTCTTTAGAGCAAGACTTACGATATTTGCGAGATGCTCTCTTGCAGCGGGTCGGAAATATTCGTGCCGATAAAAAGTTAGTGCTGCTGATTCAGGGGTTAGAAGCGGCTATTGGCACCGATGGCACCGGCGCCTATCCACCTATCTTGCAAGACTTAAATTTTGTGCGGGATGCCTATCGTCAGAGCTTGCCGCATCCTTTGCTGTTTGTGCTGCCAGACTATGCCATTACCCGAGTGAGTAAGTATGCACCCGATTTTTGGGCTTGGAAGTCGGGACTGTTTCGGTTTAAGGCATCGCCAGAAGGATTGGAAAAGCTAAAGGCGGAAACATTTGAACAATTGCCCGTTCGGGTGGCCTCGAATGAGAATCAGGCGCAGATTGAGCAGCTAAAGCAGCTTTTGATGGAGCTGAAGCCTACTGGGAAACCAATTGCGGCTAAAGATGCGATAACGTGCGCCGAGATTGACTATAAGATTGGCTCTGCCTATCTCACACAGCAGCAGCCAGATAAGGCAGAAGAGTATTTTTTAGACGGGTTGAAAGTATTAGAGAATTATCCTAATCCTACGCTACAGCAGAGCATTCAGCGAAAGCTTGGCAATGCCTACGCGCAAATGCGTCGATTTGAAGATGCCGTCTTTGCATATGAGAGAGCTTTAGAACAGGCTCGGAAGCTCGATCAGCCAGAAAAAGTTTCAATAGTACTGTCGGATTTAGGAGATGTTGCACTATCGCAGCGACAGTTTGAGCGAGCGAGGGACTTTTACAATCAGAGCTTAGAGATTGACGCAGCGCATAATAATCGATATAGCCAAGCGCGTATCTACCATCAGTTAGGCCGCGTTGCCGAGGAACTTAGAGAGTATGAGCAGGCGCGATCGCACTATCAAAAAGCCCTCGATATCAAAATTGAGTTCAACGACCGCTACAGCAAGCAAGCACCTACCATCAGTTAGGCATGGTTGCACGAGGAACTTAGAGAGTATGAGCAGGCGCGATCGCACTATCAAAAAGCCCTCGATATCAAAGTTGAGTTCAACGACCGCTACAGCCAAGCAAGCACCTACCATCAGTTAGGCATGGTTGCCCAGAAACTTAGAGAGTATGAGCAGGCGCGATCGCACTATCAAAAAGCCCTCGATATCACAGTTGAGTTCAACGACCGCTACAGTCAAGCAAGCACCTACCATCAGTTAGGCGCGTTGCCGAGGAACTCAGAGAGTATGAGCAGGCGCGATCGCACTATCAAAAAGCCCTCGATATCAAAGTTGAGTTCAACGACCGCTACAGCCAAGCAAGCACCTACCATCAGTTAGGCATCGTTGCCGAGGAACTCAGAGAGTATGAGCAGGCGCGATCGCACTATCAAAAAGCCCTCGATATCAAAATTGAGTTCAACGACCGCTACAGCCAAGCGGGGACGTACCACCAGTTAGGCCGCGTTGCCGAGGAACTTAGAGAGTATGAGCAGGCGCGATCGCACTATCAAAAAGCTCTCGATATCTACATCGAGTTCAACGACCGCTACAGGCAAGCAAGCACCTACCATCAGTTAGGCCGCGTTGCCGAGGAACTCAGAGAGTATGAGCAGGCGCGATCGCACTTCCTCAAAGCTCTAGCAATTTACATCGAGTTCAACGAGCAGCACAACAAAGCCATTGTTCTACGCAGCCTCGCCCGATTGCATCAAGCCACTCAAGACAACACACTCCTCGCCGACATCGCCCAACACCTCAACTTAACCGTCGAAGAAGCCGCTCAGCAGATTGAAACCCTCGTCGAGCAAAGCTAACTCTTCTTATGGAACTGCCTACCGTGCCACAATTCGTACATCGCTTGGCACAGGCGTAAAATAAGATGCTACGAGCTGAAAAACCCTGGCATCCCCATGAGTGACCTGGAAAACACTTTAGAATTTGCCGAGCGGCTAGTTCATCAAATCACCGAAACCTATTGCAGCGAACTTCAGCGGCGAATACTTCGCGCTGCCTTGCAAGAGGAACGTAAAACCTACGACCAAATTGCCGAAGAGTGCGGCTACTCTGCCCGCTACGTAAAGCAAGATATCGCCCCCAAGCTCTGGCAACTCCTATCGCAAGCCATCAACGAAAAAGTAACCAAATCTACCGCCCGTATCCTGCTCGAAGTGGCTATGAACAAGCTTCCAGCCCCACCCCAACCAGAGAGGCTCATTGATAGGCTCGTCGCCGCGCCCCCAGACCTCCCGCCAGACACAGCGCTCAAACCCACCATCCTTTTAGTAGACGACCAGCCCCAAAACCTTCGCCTGCTCTCCGACTTGCTAGACGAACAGGGCTACGAAGTGCAGCAGGCTATCAACGGCACAATCGCCCTAAAATCTATCTCCATCAACCCGCCCGACCTCATCCTTCTAGACATCAGCCTCCCCGACGTAGACGGCTACACTGTTTGCCAACGCATCAAAGACAACTCCCAAACTCAAGATATTCCGGTCATTTTCGTCAGCGCCCTAGATGAACCCTGGGACAAAGTAAAAGCCTTTTCCTCCGGTGGCAGCGACTACATTGCTAAGCCTTTCAAAGTTGTCGAAGTCCTCGCTAGAGTAGAAAACCAGCTCAAAATTCAGCAGCTTCAGCAGCAGCTCAAAACCCAAAATATCCAGCTTCAGCAGGCCATTCAAGAACTCCAAAGGCTCGCCGCCATTGACGAACTCACCCAGGTTGCCAGCCGTCGCCGGTTCGATACCTACCTGCTAGAACGGTGGAAAACAGCCGAAAAAGAACAGCTTCCGCTCACTCTAATGCTTGTTCAACTGGACAACTTCAACTTTTATGGCGAGGGTAAAAACGCCAAAATAGGAGATTTTTGTCTCTATCAAATCGCGCAAAAAGTGAAGCAAACAGCCCACGGCCTAGAAGATTTGGTTGCTCGCTACGGCACGCTGACCTTTGCGCTTGTGCTACCCGGCAAAACTATTGACGAAAGCATTTTGCAGGCCGAAAAAATTATTCAACAAGTCCAACGGTCAAAGACTCCTGTCGGACAGCCTGCGCTTTCTCTTAGCATCGGTATTGCTAGCTTGCACGGTAGCTCTGGCAGCGGGCTAGAAGGACTGATAGAACGGTGCGATCGCAATCTGCAAATTGCCAAAAGCAAGGGCGGCAATACCATCACTAGCACATAAATCATCTCGACCTTTGCGCCAATATCTCAACAATTTTCTCAAACTGATAGTTATCTGCCAAATATCTTAGCTGCCGCGCTAGCGCGACTTGAGCGAAAGGTAGCCCGTCGATTAACCGCAGCACCTGTTTCCCCTTAATTTGGCTCGCTGCCTCATACAGTTCATCTAGCCAGTCTGCGGGCATGACGCTAAGCTGCGCTAGCAGCGCTGAATCATCTGGTAAATCCGCTTCTTCTAAAGTGCTGTCGTCCGGCTGATTAGCTGCTGTGGCGATCGCACGCGCACTTTCCTGGCCAGCTTCAGCCGGGTAATTAGCCGGGTAGTCAACTAGGGAATTAACTGGGCGATCAGCCGGGCGAACCGGAATCTCAAACTCAAAGACGCTGCCTTGGCCCACTGCGCTGCGAACCGATATCTCACCGCCAATTAGCTGACAGTACTTCTGGCTAATCGAAAGCCCTAATCCGGTTCCCTGCTTAGCTACTTGGCCCGCCGCCGCCTGCTCAAAAGGAATAAACAGCCGCTCAAACTCATGAGGTGCAATGCCTTCTCCCGTATCTCGAACGGTAAAGCGAAGGCGATGAGTTGGGTTTTCGCTTGCGGTTCCTGTCGCTAAAGCGCTCACCGCAAGCAAGACCTGGCCGCGATTGGTAAACTTCACGCCGTTGGCCACTAGGTTGATTAAAATCTGCCGCAGCTTACCCGCATCGGCCAGCACAAACTGAGGCACCTCTGCAGAGCGCTGTAGCTCCAAACGAATTTTCTTCCGCTTTGCGTCTAAGTCAAACAGGCTCAGAACATCTCTGAGCAGATCGTGAAGATCGAAGGCCACCTCGTCGAGCGTTACTTTTCTGGCCTCAATTTTAGAAATATCTAAAATGTTGTTGATTAAAGAGAGCAAATGCTCGGCGCTGCGACTAATGGTATGGGCCTGCTGATGATGCTTAGGCTGCAAAGAACTGTCTCTTTCTAAAAGCTCAGAAAATCCAATTACGCTGTTTAGCGGCGTCCGCAGCTCGTGGCTCATATTCGCCAAAAATTCCGACTTGGCTTTGCTGGCTGCCTCAGACTTTTCTTTGGCAACTTCTAGCGCTGCTTGCGTTGCCCGAATCTCCTCAACTAACTGCTGCAAGTCCCGATTCGATTTCTCTAAAGCGGTTTGGCTGCGAATGCGATCGCTAATATCCGTAATAAACCCCTCAAAATAGTCCGGCTTGCCGCCCTCACCCAAAATAGGCTGATACTGCTCCCAAACCCACTTAATCTCTCCCGTCTCGGGTAAAAGCAGTCGGTAGGTTTGCTGCTGAATTCGGTTTTCCTTTAGCGCCACCCGAGCCAGTTCCGAAACCGAAATTCTGTCTTCAGGGTGGATGAGGTCGTTAAACCGAACCGTCTGACTCGTTAATGCTTCAGGCGGATAGCCAGTTAGTGCCAAACAGCCTTCGCTAGCAAACACCATCGTCCAGATCGGATCGTTATGGCAGCGAAAGGCCATCCCCGGCAAATTCTTTAGCAGTGTAGAAAGCTTTCGCTCGCTTTCTGCTAGCACTGCCGTTCGCTTCACCACCTGCTGCTCTAGGGTTCGATTCTGCCGCGCCAGCTCGTCTTTAGCCAGCAGCAGCGCCGTATTTTTTTCCTCTAACTCCTGAGCAAACTGAACGAGCACCGTCTGCGCCTGCTGCCGTCCTCGGCTCTCATGCCGCAGCGAAAGCTGTGTCTCAATTCGTGCTAGCAACCCCTCTTTCACAATCGGCTTCGTCAAATAATCGTTCGCCCCGGCCTCTAGCCCTACCACCTCATCTTCTAGCCGGTTCTTAGCCGTTAGCAGCACAATCGGCAGCTCGTGCCGCTCCCACCGCAATCGAATAAACCTAGTCACCTCGTACCCCGTCATCCGAGGCATCATCACATCCAAAATCACCAAATCAGGATCGTAGCCGTTGTCCAACAGCGCTAGCGCATCGTGCCCCGAAGAAGCCCGCGTCACCCGATATCGCCGCAGGCCCAAATAGTTGTTCAATACCTGTAAATTAACCGGATCGTCATCCACAATTAAGATCTGATAGTCGCCGCTCTCGGCAGTCGTATCCGCTTCGGACGTGCAGTCAACGGCTAAAGGCTCTGCGGCTAGAGGCTCTGCGCCCAAAAGATCGGCATCTGAGGCATTCGCCGCTAGAGGCTGCCAAAGCTCAGCTCCACTGAGTATCCTTTCTGGACTCACCACCCTAGTCGAAACCGCTTCTGTTTCTCCTGCAGCCGAAACAGTCACCAAAGAATCTTCTACAGCCGCTTCGAGCTGCAGAAGATTCTCTTTGTAAGCAGGCAGCGTAAAGTGAAACTGCGACCCTTCGCCTAACGTAGACTCTACCCAAATTTTGCCCCCTTGCAGCTTCACCAGCTTTTTAGTCACCGCTAGCCCTAGCCCTAATCCGCCATAGGCTCTAGCCGTCGAGCCTTCTCCCTGCTCAAAAGACTCAAAAATAGACTCATACTGATCTGGCGAAATGCCAATTCCCGTATCCGAAACGCTAATTATCACCTGTGAGGCCGACGCTGCTTCAGGCATCCTGTCTGCCCGCACTTCTACGACTCCCTGATGCGTAAACTTCACCGCATTGCCTACCAGGTTATAGAGAATCTGTTGAAGTCGGTCTTCATCTGTCCACAGCAAAGAAAAATCGGTGGCCACTCCGTTAACCATGCGTAAGTCCTTGGCTCCAATCAGCGGCCTGCAAAGCGTTAAAACAATCTCTACTACTTCTCTTAGCCCTACTGCTTTGGGCTGCAAGCGAAGGTTACCGTGCAGCACATTCGAGAAATCTAGAATATCGTTAACTAGGTTGTACAGCCGCCGACCGCTCCCGGCAATCATCGCTAAATTAACTCTCGCCTGTTCAGGCATTTCGTTTGTATCTTCCATCAGATACTCGCTTAGGCCAATAATGCCGTTTAGCGGCGTTCGCAGCTCGTGAGAAGTATTAGCCAAAAACTCGTCTTTTAGCTTATCGAGCCGCTCTAGCTTGTGATTTGCCTGGGTCAAGCTCGTATTGGCACTCAAAAGCTCTGCCGTCCGCTCGTCAACCGTTTTCTCTAAGTTTGCATTTAGATCTTTTAGCTGCTGGGCAAAGGTTTCTGTCGCTGCCATTACCTTGTTATAAGCATGGGCGATTCTGCCTGCTGTTGTAAAAGGCTGCTCTGGCACCCGCAAACTAAAATCCTGCGATCGCGCCTGCTTTTCCATCACTTCAAACAGATCGTAAACCTCTGTCTTGGCATTATGCTCCGAAACATTCAGCCCCATTTCTTCTTCTTCGGGAGATACCCGCAGCGGAAAAAACCGATTCAGAATGTTCAATAACACGTAAGTCAGGCCAAAGCTCCAGGCAAAGGCAACCCCTATGCCCAGCAGCTGCACCAAAAGCTGCTGATGGCGAGTTAGTCCCGTGGCAATTAGATCCAAGTCGCCAAATAGCGCAACGGCCAACGTTCCCCACACACCCGCAAAGCCGTGAATTGCCACCGCGTCTACGCCATCGTCAATGCCGCTACGCTTAATCACAGAAGTCGCTAGCACCATCACCACCCCACCGACTGCGCCCGTTAGAACTGCCATCGGCGTAGCCAGCACGTTGCAGCCCGCAGTAATTGCCACCATCCCAGCTAAAGATCCGTTAATCAGCGTTTCCGGCTGCAAGACGCCTTCTCGCTTTAGGCCAAAAGCCGCTGCCGTCATCATTCCCGCCGCGCCCGACATTAGCGTATGCACCATAATGGCCGGAATCCGATCGGTCAGCGCAAACGTGCTGCCACCGTTAAAGCCCAGCCAGCCAACCCAGAGCAGCATTGCGCCTAGCACCGAAAACGGCAGATTAGACCCGTGAATTTTAAGCCCCGCGCCTGTACCTAGCCGAGGCCCTACTACTAGCAGCGCCGCCAGCGAAACCCAGCCGCCCGTGCTATGCACCACTGTTGAACCGGCAAAGTCTGTGAATCCTGCCTGGGCCAGCCAGCCTAACCGCTCGCCAGCTTCCACCCCGTTCCAAACCCAATGCCCAAACACCGGATAAATCAATCCCGATATTAGCAGCGCAATGAGCACATAGCCCTTAAACCTGAGTCGTTCGGCCAGTGCGCCCGATGTAATTGTGGTCGCCGTCCCGCAAAACATCATCTGAAAAACAAAAAAGGCCGCCAGCCGAGGGTCTTGCTCTATTGGCAAGAAAAAGCCCGAAGTGCCAATCCATCCTGCCAAAGAAGGCCCGAACATCAGCGCAAACCCAAACGTCCAAAAAGAGCAAATTGAAATGCCCAAATCGGCCAGATTTTTAACGGCGACATTAATGCTGTTTTTAGAGCGAGTTAGCCCCGACTCTAAACACATGAAGCCCGGCTGCATCAGTAAAACTAGCCCCGAGCACCCAACCACCCAAATAATATTAAGATCGACCATTCTCTACACTTGTACGGTAGCTCCATAATACAAGTGAACAATTCTGTCTAACTGCTCAGACTGTCTAACTGTTCAGTCTGCTCAATTACTCAGAACCCGATTTGATTGCGTTAACAATCTCTTGCAACAATGCTCTAAGCAGCTCGTCTCTATCCGCCTCATTCACAAAGTCTTCAGCTAGATAAATAACGTTTGGCTCGGGTGCATACAGGCTTCGTGCCCCGCCCAAAGCCAAACGAGATCTCGTCTCTACCGCCGGAAAGTTCGACAAGTCTCCACCCTTAAACTGCTGAATTAGCCACTGGAGATCTCTAATACGGATATCTTGACCAAAAGCAGCCTTGAGAACGTCGGGGCGCACCTGCTGTGACAACCCGTAAATCTGTATCAAGTACCTGACTCTAAAAAGAGCGTCTTCCAAATTAAAAGAGAAGTCCTCATTTTTCGAACTGTCGCACATTGATCTATCTGCTTGGCAGGTATACCCCACAGCTACTCCACATCGTGTTTGAACGCGCTATTTGCGATCGCTGTCGTTTAGTATGCCGACTAGAAGCCACCTGGACAATTCTAAAAGTTCAGGTTTTTTGTTCAGGTTTATTCAGGTTTTTTAATCAAAACTACTCAAGCGCTTCGGTGAACACGCAGCGACCCATCGAAAGATCGAACAGATGCAGCCCATACTCCTGACTCAGTGCTTCAAATACTTTGAGTCCTCTTACGCTATTTCCATTTTTGTCAATCAGAGGTGAAAACGTCGCAATCCCGGCTTTTCCGGGCACCACCGCAATAATCCCGCCGGATACCCCGCTTTTGGCCGGAATACCCACCCGATAGGCCCATTCGCCCGCTCGGTTATACATGCCGCAGGTATACATCACGCTGAGTAAATCGCGCGCATAGTCTCTTTCTAAAGCCTGCACTCCCGTCACCGGTTGCTGCCCTTGATTTGCCAACGTTGCCGCCATAACCGCCAGATCCTGACAGTTCACCATCACCGAACACTGCTGGAAATAAAGGTCTAGCGCCGAGTCAATGTCTTGACCAATCATGTCGAAGTTCAGCATTAGATGCGCCATCGCCCGATTTCGATGTCCCGTAGAGCGCTCCGACATAAATGTCGGCATATCGATCACCACATCGTGACCTAAGTACCGCTCAAACATGGCCAGCAGCCGGTTTAGCTTATCCGTCGGATCGCTGCCGTTGATTAGCCCAGTTGTGGCGATCGCACCCGCGTTAATCATCGGATTAAAAGGCCGCTTGGAATCTTCATCTAGCCGAATTAGCGAATTAAACGGATCGCCCGTTGGCTCTACGCCCACCTTGTCAAATAGTGCCGCTCGCCCGCGATCTTCTAGCGCTAGTCCATAGGCAAACACCTTAGAAATAGACTGAATTGTAAACGCCTGGTTGGTATCGCCCACGCTAAAAATTCGCCCGTCTGTTGTCACTACGCTAATGCCAAACCAATCCTCATTTGCCTTGGTCAGCTCAGGAATATAGCTGGCTAGTCGCCCTTCATCGACTTCGCGGTAGCGATCGTAAAGATCTTCTAAAAAGCGCTGTAAAGACAACATAGCAATAGCCAGAGGAGAAAAACATGTATAAGGCTACAGCATCTCTAGCGGGATTGGACGAGCAGGTTGAGGAAAAGCGCGATCTAGCATCTCTAATTCTTCTACGCTTAGCTTCAGATTAATAGCCGCGTAGTTCTGTTCTACATGCTCAATGCGGCTCGCTTTTGGAATTACAACAACGTTGTCTTGATGCAACAGCCAGGCGATCGCCACTTGCGCCGCACTCATCTCATGCGCTGTTGCAATCTTCTCCAAGGTCTGATCCTTCAGCAGTCGCCCCTGCTCAATCGGAGAATAAGCTATGATAGGAATAGCCTGCTTCTCGCACCAGGGCAACAAATTTAGCTCAATGCCGCGCCGCGTTAGGTTATACAACACCTGGTTAGTTGCGATCGCATCCCCGCCCGAAAGTGCGATCGCCTTCTTCATATCATCCGTATCAAAATTGCTCACTCCATAGTCTCGAATCTTACCCGCCTGCTTCAGCGTCTCAAAGGCATCCAGCGTTTCAGCAAGCGGCACAGACCCGCGCCAGTGCAGCAAATACAGATCGAGTGTGTCGGTCTTTAACCGCTTAAGACTTCGCTCGCAAGCCGCGATCGCTCCCTGCTTAGAAGCATTATGCGGATACACTTTACTCACCAAAAATACCTGTGAACGGCGATCGCCGACCGCTTCGGCTACGACTTCTTCCGCTCCGCCTTCTCCATACATTTCAGCCGTATCAATCAGCGTTACCCCTAGCTCCATGCCCCGCCGCAGCGCTGCTATCTCCTGCTGTCGGCGCTGAGCATTCTCTCCCATTCGCCAGGTGCCCATCCCAAATGCGGGTAGCTTTTGCCCGGAAGGTAGCTGAAACATTTTCACAACTCAAATCACCTTATTTAGCTAGTAGGTACATTCGAGCATGATTTATTCGCGATCGCATCTATCCCCAGCTACGATTGAGGCAAAGTCTGCGATCGCAATAGAGCTATGCATCTTGCGATAGAGGCCACGAAAAAGCATCAGATATAACCTCAAGATCTAAAGAGCTAGCTGACGAGAATAGAAAATCCAGCGCGGCAGCTTTTTTTATCAACAATGTCTACATTAGGAAAGAATGCTATATAGAACGCTCGGAAAAACTCAGGAAAAGGTTTCTGCAATCGGGCTAGGCGGCTTTCATATCGGCCATCCTGAAGATGAACAGGACAGCATTCGCCTTATTCATAGCGCGATCGACCGGGGCATTACCTTTATGGATAACTCCTGGGACTACAACGACGGCATCAGCGAGATCCGAATGGGCAAAGCTTTAGAACAAAGCGGCTACCGAGACAAAGTCTTTTTGATGACTAAAATCGACGGACGCACTCAAGCCTCTGCGACTAAGCAGATTGAACAGTCACTAGGCAGGCTGCGAACCGACTGCGTTGATCTGTTGCAGTTTCACGAAGTGCTGCGGCTAGAAGATCCTGACCGCATTTTTGCCGAAGAAGGTGCGATCGCTGCCTTCAAAGCAGCCAAAGAAGCCGGCAAGGTTCGCTATATTGGCTTTACCGGCCACAAAGATCCGCTCGTTCACCTGCGGATGCTCGAAGTCGCCAAACAGCACGACTTTGAGTTTGACGCGGTGCAAATGCCCCTAAACGTTATGGACGCTCACTTTCGCAGCTTTGAGCATCAGGTGCTACCGAAGCTAGTTGACGCTAACGTTGGCGTGATTGGGATGAAGTCGATGGGAGATAGCCATATTCTTAAGAGTAAAGTGGTAAAACCCATTGAATGTCTGCATTACGCGCTGAATTTGCCAACCTCGGTGGTGGTCACGGGCATCGAGCGCATGGAAATTTTAGACCAGGCCATCGAAGCCGCCGACAGCTTTCAACCGATGAGCGATGAGGCCGTCTCAGCGCTTTTAGCTCGCACCGCAGAAGCCGCCAAATCTGGAGAGTACGAACCCTTTAAAACAGGCGTTAAGTTCGACCAAACTGCACTTAATCCCGCGTGGCTGGGCGCACCTGCGGCCTGAGCTATAGAGCTGAGCTATAGATCTAAAACAGCTCACTGCAACTCACCGTCTAAAAACGCTCGCATGTATTGATTTACCTGCCCTGGCTGTTCCTGTTGCACCCAATGGCTACAGTCAGGGATATATCGAATTTTAAACGTCTCTACATACTCATTTGTGCCGTAGGTAAGTTCTTTCCCTAGCGCCTTATCATCCTCTCCCCAAATCATCAGAGTAGGCACCTTCAGCACGCCCCACTGCTTATCCAAAAACCCTTCAGACTGGAAAATATCGCGGTAGTAATTCAACATAGCCGTGACAGCGCCTGGCTTTGCAGCCGCAGCGACTAGCACGTCTAAATCTTCTTCTGTAAACGCATTGGGATTAACTGCCTGGTCTCTAAAAATCGATCGAATAACCGCATAGTTGTTTGACTTTATCAACAGCTCGGGCAGCGCAGGTAGCTGAAACAGTGCAATATACCAGCTCTTTAATAGCTGCTGGGGCGTACGCAGTCCCTGGGCAAACTTAGCCGGATGCGGCAAATTTAGCACAATCAGCCGTTCGAGCATTTCGGGATAGGCATAAGCAAAGCTCCAGGCGATCGCCCCTCCCCAATCGTGACCGACCAAAACGCATTTCTCATATCCCAGCGCCCGAATCACCCCCGCCACATCTTTAACTAGCTCAGACAAAGCGTAAGCAGACTGCTCTTTCGGTTTGTCGCTCTCGTTATAGCCGCGCAAATCTATCGCCACCGCCTTGTAGTTTTTACCAAATTCACTAAGCTGATGCCGCCAAGAGTACCAACACTCTGGAAACCCGTGCAAAAACAATATTAAAGGCCCTTCGCCTTCAGTTACATAATGCAGCCGAATGCCGTTGGTTTCAAGATAATCGTGTTGCATAGAGAGTCCCTTTTACGTGAGCGCTTTCAAGATTAGCTTTGGATTTAGCAGTTTGCTAGGCGAGTCGATCATGTGGGTGATTCTGGCTAAGGCCACCGTTAGCTCACCATCTGTGTGAGTTTTGGCCACCAGTTTACGCATGTATCCAACGGCGGCGGATTTATCTATGCGATCGCGCTCCACCATCAAAACCTCATCAAAAACCTCCGAAAGCACTTTGGCGCTCAGCAGTCCGGCAATGCTGCCGCCAATGACGATGGCTCTTTTAGGCTGGGTTTGACTCACTTGAGATAGGCTCCGTTCGCTGATATTGAGTTTGATAGGGTTCTTAAACGATATAACTTATAGTGAGATCTGGTTTTTGAGTAGCCAACATGTTGAGCAGCGAATCGAAGCCGCAACCCGCGCGTACGTTAGCAGATGTTTATCGGACGCTACAGCCTACGCCGCTCACGACGGCGGCAGAACTTGCTGCTTTCTATATCTCAGATATTAACGCTGTGCGCGGCGGTGACAAGATGCAGAGGTTACAACTTCGTTTGCAACGCGCCTACGCCGATCGCATTCCCTTTAAAGCCTGCGTGATGGGGCACCGTGGCGTCGGCAAATCGACAGAAATCTCGCGCCTGCTAGCCCAGATATCACCGCAGTTTCAAGCCATTCGCTTTAGTGCCACAACGGTACTAGATCCGGGCAGCTTTAAGCCGCTAGATGTGCTTTTAGTGATGATGATGGAATTGGCTAAGGCTACGGCTAAACCTATCGGAGAGGGTGGAGCCGGCCATCGCCCTTCCCAGGCAAGGCTGCAAGAAATTTGGGACTGGTTTTCTACTGAGAAAGAAACCCGCCAGCTAGCTGAGCAAGCGGCTCTGACGGTAGAGGCTGGCGTCGGTGCTAAAGAAGATTCGCTATGGAACAAGGTGCTAGGGCTATTTGCCACGCTAAAGGGCGAGATTAAATTTGCGTCAGCGCGGACGCAAGAGGTGGTTACCTATCGGCTCACGCGGCTAGATTTGCTGATAGAGGTGGCCAATCGGTTGCTAGATGAATGTAACGATGCCATGCGGCGAGCAACTGGAAAGCAGTGGCTCTTTGTGGGTGAAGACTTCGATCGAGCGGGCATTCCCAGTACGCAGATCGAGAATTTGTTTATTAACTATGCCAACATTTTTCAAGAACTGCGATCGCACCTCATATTTACCCTACCGATTAGCCTCTACTATTCCGCTAAAGCGACGCGTCTCCCTTTTTCTGGCGACTGTAGCTTTGTCATTCCAGATACGCCCGTGTTTGACTCAGCGCATGTTGCCAATCAAGGCGGTCGAGCCGCCGTGGTCAAAGCGTTGGCGGCTCGGATGGATTTGCAACTGTTTGAACTGGACAAGCTGTCTCGGCTGATTGTGGCTTCTGGCGGCAACCTGCGAGATTTATTCAGCCTAATCAACTATGCCGCCGATGGCGCATTTATCAGAGGGGTTGCCAAAATAGACGATGCCGACGCAGATGCTGCCATCGTCAACCTGCGCAGCGACTATGAAAGACGCTTGGGTCAAAGTCCCTACGACCCGGAAGACATTGACTATGAAGACAAAGCTAAGCTGCTTGTGAGGATATATAACGGCGAAAAAGAGGCCCAAATAACCAATCCGGCGCTTTATTCTTTGTTAAATTCTCGGGCTGTGCAGGAGTTCAACGGGCAGCGGTGGTTTGGCATTCATCCGTTGGTGGTGGATATTTTAGTGGCGCAGGAGTATCTACCCGTAGGAGCACCCGGTGGCACCTTTTGATGAGCCAATCGCCGCAGGCAGTATTGTTGAAGTTAGTGGGCGCTTACTGCTGTGGGCGAATCGGGACGGTAGGGGACTTGCCCGCGTGGAATATAGCTCAGAGTTTTCCCGTCAGCAGGTTCTGCAACGTTTGCAAAGCGAGTTGGCCAAGCGGGGCGTTGAGCTAATTAATATTGAGCTGCCTACCCGTCGAACCGCGCCGGAGGTAGTGCAATTTTTGCTGGAGACATTGGCAACTGTACCTAGTGGCGTGGTGTCTGTGTCTGGTTTTGCTACTGCGTTTCAAGCGGGCGATCGCCTAGAAGATTCTCTGCGCGTCCTCAATTTTAATCGAGAGACTCTCACCGCCTTTCCCCTTCGACAAATTTGGTGGATGACGCCGGTTCTGCTGCAAACCTCCCTCCACGCCATGCCAGATTTGCACGGTTGGTTTAGTCCGCAGTTAGCGCTCACTCAATCCATATCGGGCAGTGGTGATAGTTCTTCAGAGTCTCGCGAACTCATCACCTACAGCCAGTCGCAAAACAGCAACTTTGACGATGCTCGCCAACGCAGCCGTCAGTTGCTCGCTCAGCTTGAAGCGGCTCAAAGTGCAGGGGCGGCAGATATAGATTTAGTGACCACGTATTTGTTACCCGCGTTAGAGAGCTTGGCAGAAGTCGGTGCCCAGAAGGAACTACGACATTTAACCGTGCAGTATGAGAAATTACTAAATCTGTTGCAGGATCTCGACGCTTCCACAGAGCAAAATGAACAACATTTAAAGATTGCTAGTAGTCTAGATAGCCTAGCGCGACTATATTACTTGCAGGGTTTTTATGACAGAGCCGAGCCTTTGTTTCGAAGGCATTGGAAATCAGGAAAGCGGAACTGGGCGATCGCCATCCTTCCACCGCCAGCCAGTCTGAATAACTTGGCAGGACTGTATCGGTCGCAGGGCCGCTATGGAGAGGCCGAACCGTTGTATCTAGAAGCGCTCGAAATCAGGAAAGCGGAACTGGGCGATCGCCATCCCGACACCGCCAGCAGTCTGAATAACTTGGCAGGACTGTATCGAGTCGCAGGGCCGCTATGGAGAGGCCGAACCGTTGTTTCTAGAAGCGCTCGAAATCAGTAAAGCGGAACTGGGCGATCGCCATCCCGCCACCGCCAGCAGTCTGAATAACTTGGCAGGTACTGTACGATTCGCAGGGCCGCTATGGAGAGGCCGAACCGTTGTATCTAGAAGCGCTCGAAATCAGGAAAGCGGAACTGGGCGATCGCCATCCCGCCACCGCCAGCAGTCTGAATAACTTGGCAGGACTGTACAATTCGCAGGGCCGCTATGGAGAGGCCGAACCGTTGTATTCTAGAAGCGCTCGAAATCAGGAAAGCGGAACTGGGCGATCGCCATCCCGCCACCGCCAGCAGTCTGAATAACTTGGCGTACTGTACGAGTCACAGGGGCGCTATGGAGAGGCCGAACCGTTGTATCTAGAAGCGCTCGAAATCAGGAAAGCGGAACTGGGCGATCGCCATCCCTCCACCGCCAGCAGTCTGAATAATTTGGCAGAGCTGTATCGGTCACAGGGCCGCTATGGAGAGGCGGAACCGTTATTTCTAGAAGCGCTCGAAATTAGTAAAGCGGAACTGGGCGATCGCCATCCCTCCACCGCCGGAAGTCTGTTTAATCTTGCAGTACTTTACCACCAAACCCAACGACACCAACAGGCACTATCCTATATTCAACAAGCCTTAGAAATCTACGTCTCAACGCTAGGCTCCGAGCATCCAAACACTCAAACCGCTCACAGTTGGCTTCTACCTATTCAGCAAGCAGTCGATGATTCTGCATAAGGTCGTCCTGCTTCAATCAATGCCAGCCGTCGCAGCCGTTTCCCCATAGATAGTGCTCGGCTTTCGAAGTCTCGACGATTTGCATCAGTCCACTCGCTTGCTATTTTCTCATTTCAAACTATCTTTAAAGGCGTCTACCAAACAGAAGATACTCGTCTGAGGAAAACCCATGAAGCGCCGCTGGCTATCTATTGTCTTAGGGGTTTGTATGGCCGCAGCCACCTTGTTACTGTGTAACCTCCCCGCTAAGTCGCAAGCTGGCCACATTGCAAAGGGAACCGGCGGCGCAGTCGCCAGCGTAGACGCTCGAGCTAGCCAAATTGGGATTGAAACCCTCAGAGCAGGCGGGAATGCAGTCGATGCTGCGATCGCGACTGCCGCTGCTTTAGGCGTTGTTGAACCCTTCGCCTCGGGGATTGGCGGCGGGGGCTTTATGCTGATCTACCAGCCCGAGCAAAACACCGTTGTGACCCTGGATAGCCGAGAAGAAGCGCCCGCTGCCACCACACCCGATCTCTTCCGCGACCCAGAGAGTGAAACTGGTGAGCCTTTACCTTTTTCTCCTAACCGTATTAGCAGCGGACTCGCCGTTGGCGTACCGGGCACGCCCTTACACTGGGCAACCGCCGCAGAACGCTACGGAACCCAATCCCTTTCGGATTTGCTGCAACCTGCGATCGCTCTCGCTCGCCAAGGGTTTCTCGTACTTCCTACCTTTTCTAGCCAAATAGAACAGAACAAAGAGCGCTTCGCTGCTTTTTCTAGTACCCGATCTCTCTACTTACCCAACGACCAACCGCCCAAAGTCGGCACTCAGTTTCGCAATCTGGACCTAGCCAAAACCTATCAAATTATGGCCGATCGGGGCGTCAATGCCTTTTACCGGGGAGAGATTGGAGATGCGATCGCCCAAACTACTCAAGCCCCGCCTACCGTCGCCGATCCACCTTTCAAATCGTATCCTGGCCGTCTTACCCCCGCCGATTTAGACCGCTACGAAGTTCGCATTCGCCCCGCTGTAGAAAGCACCTATCGCGACTACCGCTTCTACGGTATGGGGCTTCCTAGCAGCGGCGGCACCACCGTCGCCCAAACGCTAAACCTGTTGGAACCCTACAACCTCGCCACGCTAGATCGCGCCCAGGCTCTGCACCTGCTCATCGAAGCCGAGCGCCTCGCCTTTGCCGATCGCAATGCTTACATAGGCGATCCCGAATTTGTCGATGTACCCTCACCCGGACTCTTAAACAAAGCCTACGTGCAAGAACGCCCCCTCGCGCCCGCGCCGCCAACCAACGAAGCTAGCTACGTAGCACTCCCTGGCAATCCGCTCCCCTACCAGCAAGATCCTAGCCCTAGCCTCACTAGCGCCGCCGTTGCCCAAGCTTCTAGCCCAGAAGGTCTTTCTACTACGCACCTTACCGTTGTCGATGCCAGCGGCATGATTGTCTCCTATACGCTTACGATCGAATCCACTGGCGGCACGGGCATAGTCGTTCCTGGCTATGGCTTTATCTTAAATAACGAACTCACCGACTTCGATACAGAAGTCCCCCATCCCAACGTGCCAGAACCTGGCAAGCGACCCCGCAGCAGCATCGCGCCTACGATTGCCTTTGCCCCCGACGGCAGCATATTAGCTTTTGGCTCTCCTGGCGGCTCCACCATCATTACCACCGTGCTAAATATTGCAACAAACTTGATTGACTTTGGCATGGATTTAGAAAATGCGATCGCGGCTCCAAGGCTCTCTCAGCGCAACAACGGCACCACCCAAGTTGACCTAGGCTTTGAGAATACGGAGCTAGGCAAACAGCTTTCTTTGCTCGGTCATCAGCTGAACCCAACTGATGAAATTGGAGCCGCTACTGGCCTTGTTATCAGCCCAGAAGGAGACATTACAGCCGCCGCAGAACCTGTGCGCAGAGGGGGCGGCAGCGCGATAACCTTGAAATAGATAACAGAGAGAAGCTTTAAGCTGCTGGCAAATAGAGTTGAGATGTGGGTGAGGATTTAGAGGCTAAAACTGATAGCGCTGCTCGCCCACCCATAGGCTCACAGGCACGCTCTTACCTTTGTCGTCTACTTTTACATCCACTACAAACGCCTGATTTTCTGAGCGCTGTATATCGCTAATCTGCGAATTGATATCATTCCGCTGAGACTCGGGCATGTAGTAAGTTTCCAGTCCGTATTCTATTTGCCATCCGTTATAGAGACCTTTCAAAGCAACCTGATTTTGAGGAAGATTTTGAGGGCGATCGCTACTGACGGCCACTGGCTTCCAAGCCGCAGGCACCTCGCCCTTCGCAGCAGCAGGGGCTTGCAGCGTGACATACACCGTCTTATTAGCGACCTGCTCCTCACCCAGCGTACTTTTACCGCCCGGCAAATCTATTAGCGTGTCTCTAGAGGAAATATCAAAGCCTAGCGTTTGAGAATAGCCTCGCATTAAATCGTAAGGATCGACAGGTGCGGTTTGTAGCGTAACGGTTTGACCATTTTTATAGGTCATATAGCTTTGAAACGGAACCGCTACAATAATCGCCGATTGCAGCAGCATCGCGGCCAAAAAACGTCCCGTTAAAAAGCGCGGTGCCGGTGGCGTAGACGCGATCGCCTCTTTTGAATCTGACACAGTTGAATAGCTCATAATTTCTCTCCAAGATCGATAACTTGCAACCCACTAAGCAGACGGAAGCGCCACCGCGCGTCGTGCCTTCTTCTCGAACCAAAGGCCCGCCGCAATAATGCCTATGCCACAAACGACCAGTACTAAAGCCTTTAGCAGTAAGTCAGTGTCGTACTCAAACATGCGAGTGACTAAGCCAACAACAACAATCCCCACACCGCCCCAAAATCGATGGCGAATACCTAGCAGCGCCCCATCGTGGAGCATGGCAAATCCGATAAAAAATAGGAGCGTATTTAGCGCTAACGGGCCAACGTTAAAAGCGCTGCCAAACTGCTCAAGCGAACCCTGAAGCTGACAGAATACGGCTGCGCCCAGTATCAACAAAACAACGGCGAATACGGGTGTTTTCATCCACAGCTCGCGAAGCTCCAAACGCTGAGAAGACTCTTCAGTAGAGCGATCGCGCCAGCGCAAAAACCACTGCCAGATACCGTAAGCTGCGATCGCCCACAGCCCTATTAACCCTACTAAGAACAGAGGCCCTCCCTCAAATTCTGACCTGCTCGACCAACCACCTGCATTCGTCCACATAGTTCGAAAAGAGTAGCCGTAGGTCGCAATGCTGACAAACCAGATTGAGAGCGATCGCCCAGTTGCTTCAAAGAGATCTGTTCGCCGTCGCCCAAACTGAGCGCGGTACACCCACAGCAAAGCAGGCGGCAGCATAATCGTTAAGGTCTGCAAAATCGGGTTAGGCCACCCAAACACCAGCCCAGAAGGCAGCAGAACCATTAGCCCCACTCCCCAAATTCCATAGAGCACTCGCGATCGGCACCCGTGTGCCAGCGGTAAATACAGCGGCGTAATCAGTATTGGCAAATGTCGAATCAGCCACGCTATCCAATCGAGATCGGCATTTTGAGCGCCCCAGGCACCGCCGATAGTCGCGCCCCAGTAGCTCATAAAAATCAAAACCCACGACAGCACTCCCAAAGAAGTCAGCCGTAGCGCGTAAGCCATCACTAATACGCCTAGTCCCCAGACCAAATACAGCCCGTCTACAGAGCCACTTTGGTGAAACATCTGCGACATTAGCCCAATATTTGCGCCCATCAGCAGCGCCCCGGCTAGCAATAAACCGTTGCCCAATCGCGCTGAGCCCGCCTGCTGTTCCGTTCGCTGCCACACATAAAAGCCAGCCGTATTCACGCTCAAAAACGCGCCAAATATCACCGCGATTCTCAGTAGCCTAGACCACGTTTGCCAGTTAGCAGCTACCAGCGTAATTGCGCCTAGGCCCAGGAGGATGCCGCCCAAGCCCAATAAAACAGCCGTAAAGCGACCGCTAGACCCACTTTCGATTTGGTCAAGCTGATATCGTTGCCGGAGGTGCTCGTATACCTCAAGGTTAATTAAGCCTTCTTGCCGCCACTGAGCCGACTCATCCCGCAGCTCGCGCCGAAATTTCTCTGTGCTCATGATGTTCTCTACCTCGCGTTAAGGCCTCTCGTGTTAAGGCATCCCGTATTAAGGCGGTGCAAAAGCACACACAACAGAAAATGCCCTCTTTTCCTAAAATTGCAGGAGATGAGAGCACATTAGAGATAGGAGGGTGCCGGCTTTCGATCCGCACAGCGCTGCGTAATGCTCGCTACGCAGAAAACGCCATTTGCCAAAACGCTTTTTCCAGCCGAGCCACCGTTAAAAATACTTCTCTTGCCTGCGATCGCTCATCCTCACTGGCCGTTGTCAGCGCCCTGTCTGCCTGCTGCTCTAGCACCTTTACATACTCCGTAAAGCCCGCGTTTCCCCATCGCTCAGCAAACTCCGCATAGGGTTCAGCCATTGGGCTATGCCCTTGCCAGCCCTGGTTATACGCTAGCTCAATGGCCCAAAACGCGGTCGCCTGTATGGCATAAGACTGATTCGCCAGCCCCTGCATAAACTCGCAGTACTGCTCGCAAGTTGGCTGAGGAGAAACGGATAAATTGAGCGATCGCGCATCCGCCTTCGCCTGAAACCACAGCAGCTCTTCCTTAATCGCCCCTAGTCCACCGAGCAGCGGATCAAAATGCTCAGCCGGAGCTACTGCCAGCAAGCGAGCTGCCATCCGAGTAAATTCAACGACAAACAGCGAGTCCTGCACCAGCCAGGTATTAAACTGCTCAGGCTTAATGCTGCCCTGACGGCATTGCTCTAAAAAAGGATGAACCGTAGCCGCCTGCCATTCTTCGGAATAATCGGAGAGCAGCGCAGCGCAGGTAAGCGGAGAGATAATCATAGGATAAATGCTAATTGTAAAGGACAGCAGCGTCTTTTATAAGAACGACAACCCTGCTTGGGTCCTTACGTATTCAGCTTTTGAGTATATCGCTCAATTTGCTCTAGATATTGCGGATAGAGCGTCAGCGCAAAATCAATAGCACCGTAGATAATCTCTAGATTTATGTCATCGTAATTGTGAACTAACCGATTTCTCAGCCCCGCTGAGGGTGCTATTTTCACAGCTAGATCAGAAGAAATTGCGCCTATCTTAGCCATTTCTAGAAAAGAACTGCGATAGGTTTCTGGAGGAGGTTGCCCATCGCTCACAACTAAGTGCATGTTGACGTCTATTGCCGATTCAATCAGCAGGTGCATCAAACGTTCTACTATCAGTTGCCTATTAAAGTCTGCTTTGTACTCGTCTAGACTCAAATCAGCGTTCTTTCGCAACTGCTTTAGATATTTTTTTATGTTGCTCACTTTTCGAACAACAATATCAAGTTCAAATTGAGTCATACCGTCATTTACTCAGCGTTAATCAATTCTGCTTGCCTAGCCCTACTCTCGAATCCTATGTAGGCCTGTTGAAACCGTCTGAGCTTAGCTGTGTCGGCATATACTTTGCTCGCTTTCACCTGAAACACCCGAAAAGTTCCAGGGATAGATTCATAGAGTGGCTTACCTTCACGGGCGATCGCAAAAGACAGTAAAGGAGAGGCCGTCCGCAAATCAATTAGATCGATCTGGTCAAAAGAGATTTCCAACAGCTCAGAAATTTTTTCTTGCAGCGCAAAATACTGCATTCCCATATAGCTATCCGGAGTTTTAGCCACTGCCAAATCCCAGTCGCTTCGAGCTGCTGCAGTTCCTTTTGCCTGAGAGCCAAACAGCGCAATTAGCTGCACTTCTGGCAGCTGCGATCGCATTTTCTCCTCAATACAGTCTAGATCAATCATTAACCCCCCTCAATTCATCGCAATCGGAGCAATCACCGTTAATCCTTTCTGAATACAGTCAAACACTACGGGCGTCGTGCCGGTAAGTTCGCCATCTACAACAACTTTCTGCGGCGGATTTGTCGTCACCTTCAAGCTCGGCACCCGCAAGCTTAAAATATTCTCATTCTGCGTTGGCTGCTTCACCAGCGCGGCTCGCAGCAAGTCTGCCACTGCCCCCATACCCTGCAATCTAGCTCCAAAGCCCTGAGCTTCTACCTGGCTGAGGCCAATCGTCACATCGAGCAGGCCATCGTCGGTTACCACCATGCCAAACCCCTGCGCCATGACCGAACTCGGGGGCGCTGCATTCGCAACGGTAATCGCATTGCACTCAAACTTACTGATCTGCCCGTCAATTTCTATCTCGGCTTCAAACGCTGCCTGGTCGGCAAACTGCTGCACTCCAGCCACAATATAGGCCAGCACCCCAAACCGATTCTTCATTTCTCGGTCTGCTCGCTCTACCGTCTCCGCCTCAAACCCGATACCGGCTAAGAGCACCATCGGCGCACCATTACAGGTTGCCGCATCTACTTGCACCGTTGTTCCGGTCAAAATATTCTCGCAGGCTCCGCGCACATCAGTTGGAATGCCTAATGCCACCGAAAATGCGTTTGCGGTGCCTCTGGGAATAACCCCAAGCGGCACGTCAGTCTGAACCACTGCCTCTGCCACTGCCGAAACTGTCCCGTCCCCGCCTGAGGCAATAATTAGATCTGCGCCCGCTGCGATCGCTGCTTTAGCCTGCTCCACCGGACTCACCTCAGGCTCTGTCAATACCACCTTCACCTGAATTTGCGGCTCTAATATCTGGCGGATCATCCGCAGCTCCTGATTTGGATCGCCCTGCCCAGACACCGGATTAAAGATTAAGTGCGCCAGTCGGCTCTTGGCCAAAGACATCACCACCGCTTTCGCCGTCGCCAGATTAGTTGCAATTGGCACATCGTGGAGCTGGCACACCCGCATCAGCAGGCTCACGCTCGTGCTATAAACATCCGAACTGAGCGAATCGCTCAAAAAAATCACCGCCGCAACGGTGCCTTCTACGACTCGCGCTGCAATTTGCACATCGCCGCCCATTGCCCCCGGTAGCACAGACTCAACGATGGCATCAGCTCGCTGAGTTAGCGCTGCTCCTGTGCCCTCGGTCGCTACCAGTTCATAGCGAGAGATAGTTCCCGCGCAGTCTCTGAGAAACTCTACAAGCTGGTCTTTTTGACTGTCGTGAGCAATTAGAGCCAAAGTCGTTGGCATCGTTAACACCTTTAAAGGAGTCTTCTATTTTGCATTAAATTTTGCGCTAATTGGTAGCCTGCCAAAAAAACCCGTCATCAAGCGCAATATTAGCCGCTTCAAAGGCCCTACGCTATCCAGCACCCGGATTCCGGCCCGCCGAGACAGCAGCAATGGCAAAAACCGATTAGAAAAAGATCGATTCAAAAAATCCGTCAGGCTCAGCGTGAACCAGTTCTCCGTTCGCCGCCAGCGCTCGTAACGCTTTAGCACCGCTAAGCTGCCTAAATCTTCGCCTTTGATCGCCGCCTGTTCAAGGACTTCAGCCAGGGCGATCGCATCTCGTATCCCCATGTTCAACCCCTGCCCGCCTACCGGATGGCAGCAGTGCGCCGCATCCCCAATCAGCGCGACCCCAGGCCGCACGTAAGCCTTGCTTTGCATGAGCTGCACCGGGAACATCATGGGTTCATTTAGCAGCTTTAGCTCGCCCATCTCATCGCCATAGCGAGCCGTCAGCTCAGCCAAAAACTGTTCTTTCGGCAGCGCCAGCATCGCCTTAGCCTCCTCATGCGGAGCCGTCCAAACTACCTGGCAGCGATTCTCTGGCAGGGGCAAAATTGCAAACGGTCCGCTCGGCCAAAACCGCTCATAGGCCGTGTTCTCGTGCGAGTACTCAGGCTCTAGCACTGCCGTAATGCAAGACTGCCAATATTTCCAGCCAAAGGTTTCAATTTCTGCGCGATCGCGCACGCCCGATCTAGCCCCGTCTGCGCCTACGACTAGCCCAGTGTGAAACTGCATTCGCGTATTTTCATGCTCAATCGTTAGCTGCGCCCCGTGAGAACCCTGGCGATCGCAGGTTTCTACCACTGTGCTCTCGCACCAATAGTCAATATTCGGCGCAGCCTTTACCGCCGATTGCAGCGCCCCCATCAGCACAAAATGCTGCGCCGAATAGTAAACCGCATCGCTGCTGCCATCCTCGGGTCGAAAGGTAATCGCCCGGTTGTAATCCGCATCCGATAGCTTCACCCGAGAAAAATGCGTAAGCTGCGGCCCCACCTCGTCCCAAAGCCCTAGCCCCGCCAAAATTTTGGCCGACACCGGAGAAAAGGCATAGGCCCGCTGCCGATTTGCCGCCGCCTTAGCCGTCTGCGTCTCAATCACCGCTATTCGCAGATTAGACTCTCGCAGTCCGCAGGCAAAAGTTAGCCCGACAATGCCGCCGCCTATAACCACCACGTCATAGCGGCGAGTAAATACATCAGAAGGATTATTTGACGGGCGATCTAGAAGATCAGCGATCATAAAGTTAGGCGGTCACCTTTCAGGTGAGACGTTTCGGGAGGAGGGGCTTCTGGCCTGCCTCCATTCGGACTGTTCATATCCCTTTACATTCTTACGCGCAAACACAGATTCATCAACCCATCACGTCCAACATCACCTCATCCGACATTTCAAAATTCGCCGTTACCGTCTGCACATCGTCAGACTCTTCTAGCGCATCGATCATCTTTACCAGCGAAGTCGCCACGTCTGTATCTTCTACTACCACGGTATTCGCGGGAATCCAGCGCAGGTCTACCTCGCGCACTTCGTAGCCCGTCTGCCTTAGCGCCGCGCTCACCGCTTCTAGCTCAGACACCTCACAAAAAATCTCTGCTCCCGGCGTCTCTTCATCAATCTCGTCAACTAGCTCATAAGACTCAGCGCCTGCCGCTAGCGCAGCTTCAAACAGCGGCTCCTCTTCGATTTTCCCTGCTAGGGTCACCACGCCTTTTTGCTCAAACATCCAGCCTACGCAGCCGGTTTCTCCCAAATTGCCGCCGTTTTTGCCAAACGCCATGCGCAGATCCGCCGCCGCCCGATTGCGATTATCTGTGAGCGCTTCAATCAGTACCGCTACGCCGCCCGGCCCATAGCCCTCATAGCGAATCGACTCAAAGTCGCCTTCGCCCGCTAGCTGCCCGCAACCTTTTGCGATCGCCCGGTCAATCCCGTCGTTCCCAAATCCTGCGGCTTTGGCCTCATCGATTGCCGTTCGCAGCTGAAAATTACCGTCCGGGTCGCCGCCGCCCTGCTTTGCCGCCACAATAATCTTTCGCGATATTTTGGCAAACGCCTTTCCGCGCACCGCATCTACCCGCGCCTTTTGCCGCTTAATATTTGCCCACTTACTGTGTCCTGCCATCGGTGCGCTGTGTTCTCTGCTATGTTCTCTTGAGTGATTCGCTACTCCACGTTAGCAGTTGCCAAAACCGCAGTCTCGGCGCTCACGGCCATTGCCTCTTTATAAATCCGCGTTGCCTTAATCGTCGCACCAATTAAACCCACATGCTGATTGAGCACTACGCGCACCGGCACCTCGTCTAGCAAATGGCTGACTCGGCCCTTACTCGTAAACGCCTGCATAAACTCGCCTGTCTTAATCAGCTCTAGGTTCTTCGCCGTTACGCCACCGGCAATGTACAGGCCCCCACGCGGCAAAAACTTCAGCGAAATATTGCCCGCCTCCGACCCATATGCTCGAATGAAAATCTCCATTGTCTTTTGCGATAGCAAATCCGTTTTCTCTGTTGCCGCCTGAGAAATCATCGCCGCCGGATCGGCTAGTTCGCTGCGCTTTCCTGCCGAGCGCTCCCACATATCCATAATTTCGCCAATTTCTTTAGACTCGCTCGCATATTGGCGATCGCGCAAAAACTGATAGATCGAGATAATTCCCTGCCCGGAAACCACCCGCTCCTCAGACACTCGAGAAATTCCGTGCTTTTCGATGAGGTACTTCCGCAGCTGAAACTCTAGCTCCGACTGCGGCGCAAAATCCACATGCCCTCCTTCCGAAGGAAACACCGAATACTCGCCGCCAGAAGGCAGCAAAAATCCCTGCCCTAAGCCTGTACCTGCTCCTAACACCGCCATTGGCGAATGAAGATTAGGCACCCCTGCTCGCAGCTCGTAAATATCTTCAGGCTTTAGGCCCAGCACCCCATAGCCAATGGCTTCAAAGTCGTTAATTAGCTGCACGCTTGGAATATTTAGCGCCCCGCTCAAAAACTCGGCTCTCAAAAACCAGGAGAGGTTCGTGAGCTGAGAGGTATTGTCTACAATTGGGCCTGCGATCGCAAAGCAAGCTGCCTGTGGCTTTACTATCCCAGCGTGATCCGAAGACTGCGCCAAAAATTCTCGCACCATGGGCACAAACTCAGGATAGTCCCCGCTGTGAAACTTCGCCTCGTACAGCGTCTCTATTTGGGCCTCATGACTAACGTGCGATCGCACATCCGCATCATCCACCTGCGCCAGCCGCAAAATGGTCTTAGTTCCGCCAATATCGCCAGAGAGAAGTTGTGTCATGGATATAGAAAATTAAGAGAAATAGTAAGTCGAACTAGCCAGCTAGATTATCTAACTGTCTGTTTAGGCAAACAAGTCCACAGTAAACAAAGAACTTGGGAAATGATAGTCGTCATCAGTCGAATTTCTCTGTTAGCGTTCTATTTGCGACTTGTTTTTTATCTTATATCCTTTTATCTGAAGCCCCGAGTCATATAAAATGGGGAACTTATAAATTTTGCCTTCGCCCCCCGTTCATGAGTAGCTACAAATTCATGAATACTATACGTCAACATAGGTAACGACCCGTGACCCTAACGCCTTTGCAAACCAAAAAAACTGCGCCTGAACCCACCAGCGCCACGCCCCTCTCGCTCGAAGCTCGCCCCGACAAACTCGGACGCTTCGGCCAGTTCGGCGGCAAGTATGTCCCCGAAACCCTCATGCCCGCACTTAAAGAGCTAGAGGAAGCGTATTATCGCTATCGCGACACCGCGGAATTTCAGACCGAACTCCAGGGTCTGCTCAAAGACTACGTAGGCAGAGCCAATCCTCTTTACTTTGCAGAGCGCCTGACGCAGCACTATGCTGCTAAAAGTAAAGGGGCGGACGGTAGCGGCCCTCAAATTTACCTCAAGCGCGAAGACCTCAACCACACCGGCGCACATAAAATCAACAACGCCCTCGGCCAGGTTCTACTCGCCAAGCGTATGGGCAAAAAGCGCGTGATTGCGGAAACCGGAGCCGGACAGCATGGCGTCGCTACGGCCACCGTCTGCGCTCGCTTTGGCCTAGAATGCGTCATCTACATGGGCGTAGAAGACATGGAGCGTCAGGCCCTGAATGTCTTTCGAATGAAGCTAATGGGCGCAACTGTTAGCCCGGTTAGCGCTGGCAGCGGCACGCTTAAAGACGCTACTTCTGAAGCCATTCGCGACTGGGTGACCAACGTAGAAGGCACTCACTACATCCTTGGCTCTGTCGCTGGCCCGCATCCCTATCCCATGATGGTGCGAGACTTTCACGGCGTTATTGGCGTAGAAACTCGCGCTCAGTGCTTGGAAAAATGGAACGGTAAGCCAGACATTTTGCTCGCCTGTGTTGGCGGTGGCTCTAATGCCATGGGCCTTTTTCACGAGTTTGTTAACGACACCGAAATTCGGCTCATTGGGGTGGAGGCTGCTGGCGAAGGCGCAGAAACTGACAAGCATGCAGCGACGCTCACTAAAGGGAGAGTCGGCGTTTTGCACGGTGCTATGAGCTATCTGCTGCAAGATAGCGAAGGGCAAGTAACCGAAGCGCACTCAATTAGCGCTGGACTCGACTACCCCGGCGTTGGCCCCGAGCACAGCTATCTCAAAGACCTGGGCCGCGCTGAGTACTACAGCGTGACCGATGCGGCCGCGCTCGAAGCCTTTCAGCTAGTGTCTAGACTAGAAGGCATTATCCCCGCTCTTGAAACGGCTCATGCGTTCTCTTATTTGGAGACACTTTGCCCAACGCTCACCAACGAGAAAATTGTCATCAACTGCTCTGGTCGTGGTGATAAAGATGTGCAAACGGTTGCTAAAGTTCTTAAATTCGATTAAGCCGATTCAGTTGGAGTTAGCTCGGTTGAGTCAGCTTAATTGAAGGAAGCCGAGAAAACTAGTCGAAATAGGTCTAATGTAAGGGCACGGCATCGCTGTGCCCTCTCGATGTACGGCGGCCTTAGGTATATCAACCGGTCAGGAGAGTTGGGTGGAAAAGTTTGAAGTTTGCGATCGCGATCTAACCCCAGAATTGTTAGCGCGCTATCTAAAATCATCCGCGATCGCCGTAGACACCGAAACTATGGGTCTAAATCCGCTGCGCGATCGCCTTTGCCTGATCCAAATTAGCGACCTAGCCGGATACGTCTGCGCGATTCGCATTGAACGCGGCCAAACCGCCTCACCGAATCTTAAGCAGCTCCTCGAAGCACCTCAAATCACCAAAATCTTTCACTTCGCCCGCTTCGACTTAGCGACTTTGCAGCACCATCTGAGCATTGTCACCGCTCCCGTTTTTTGCACCAAAATTGCCAGCAAAATTGCCCGCACTTACAGCCCGCGCCACGGCCTGAAAGCCCTGGTCCAAGAGCTAGAAGGCATCGAGCTAGACAAAACCCAGCAAAGCTCAGATTGGGGCAACGTAGCCGCTCTTAGCGACGAGCAGCTGAGCTACGCCGCTAACGACGTTCGCTATCTACATGCCCTGCGAGAAAAGCTCACCGACATGCTAAAGCGAGAAGACCGCTGGGAACTCACACAGCAATGTTTTAGCTGTCTGCCTACCTTCATCGCGCTAGATCTCAACCAGTACAGCAGCATTTTCGAGCACTAGCCGTCACCCGCTAGAATTTTCATAACCTAGAATCTCACAACCTGAAATCTCACAGTCTGAAATTTCACAATCTGACATCTCACAACCTCGCCCTATTTGAGCAACTAAAATTTTCTAGCCCTCAACTTAAAGGCCGAATCCGATAGACAATGCGCCGACTTAACCGTCATCTTTCTCAAAATCTCAGCGTTATTTTGAGCCTGATCAGCTTGCTAGTCGTCCTGAGCGTTACGGCCTGCTCCCATATAGCTGCCGCCGAGCAGCCCGCTGAGTTTCGGATTGGCTATCAGAGCGTCCCTAACGCCGAACTGCTCACTAAAGGTCTGGGCCTAGTCGAAGCAAAATTTCCCGATGTCAGAGTTAAATGGATTCCCTATAGCTCGGGTCGCAACGTTCTGCTTGCGATGGTACAAGACAAGATTGACGTGGGCCTATCAGGCTCAGTGCCCGCCGCCGCGGCGATCGCCCAAAAACTGCCCATACAGGTCTACTTTATTCACAACATCATTGGCGATAACGAGGCGCTTGCCGTTACCAAAACCGCCAACGTTCAGTCCATTGACGACCTAGTTGGCAAAACCATTGGCGTCCCCTTTGGGTCAACCGCTCACTTTAGCCTGCTCTCGGCGCTACATAGAGCCGGCATTGAAGCTAGCAACGTAAAAATTCTCGATATGCAGCCCGCTGAAATTCTTTCAGCTTGGAAGCGTGGCACCCTAGACGGAAGCTTTACCTGGCAGCCTACGTTAGGTAAGCTAATCGCGGATAATGGCAGCGTCATTCTCACTGCTGGACAGCTTGCCAACGCAGGTATTGTCACCGCCGATTTAGGCATTGTTAGCCAGCGATTTGTCAGCGGCTATCCCGACTTTTTAGCTAGCTACGTGAGCCTCTTAGACGAAGCTGTTCAGCGCTACAGAGGTAATGCTGGAGCCGCCGCTAGGGCGATCGCCCCCGAACTCAATCTCTCTCCTCAAGAAAGTTTGGCCGTCATGAACCAGCTGATCTGGCTCGACGCCGGAGAACAGGCTTCTAAAGTCTATATGGGCACTCCCGGTGATCCTGGAGCCATCAGTCAGATCCTAGAATCTTCAGCCGAGTTTATGGTGGCCCAAAAGGCCATTCCCTTCGCGCCAGGATTAGCTACTTTCCAGGCCGGACTGTTCAACCAAGCCATTGAGCAAGCGCTCGAACAAGAAACCTGTAAGCAAGCAATCCAATGGCCAGCCACTAGCGGCACCGCTCTCTAGCCCAATGCACCAGGGTGTCCCGCCGTCGGCTACGATGCGATCGCTCAGCGCTATCATCTCGGCCCAAGTCTGCGGAATATCGTAGCCTTGGGCCTCAAACGCCGTGGGCCGATACCAGACTAGGCTTTTTACCGAAACCCGATACCACAGCCCATAGAGCGTTCTATCAACGTGCCTAAATCTAGCCAGTCATCTGAATAAGACGCCCTGAGCGCCTGCGTTTCCATGACGTCCGTCACTTCAGTTATGGAGTTTGCAAGCGATCGCCAACGCCGCCCGCAAGTTTCCATCTTGCGCCGCTAACGCCTCTGTCGCTGCCGGTTTTTCTAATCCGCCCAAATGCATGACTAGCGCCACCTTCACCTGCAAATCGCTCTTATCTAATAGCGCTCCTGCCGCCGCTCTATCCAAATCAGTCAAGTCTTGCAAAATCCGAATCGCCCGGTCGCGCAGCTTTGTATTGGTTACGGCTACGTCTACCATCCGATTTCCATACACCTTGCCCAGCTTTACCATCACGCCCGTAGACAAAATGTTCAGCGCCAGCTTGGTGACCGTACCTGCCTTTAGCCGCGTAGATCCTGCCAATACCTCTGGCCCCACAATTAGCCGAATATCCACATCTGCTTCTACGGGCACCTGTTCAGCGGGAACGCAGGCTATAAAAACGGTATGCGCCCCGCACTGCCTTGCCGCCATCAGCGCGCCATGGACATAAGGCGTTGTACCCCCTGCTGTAATTCCAACTACAACATCGCGGTGCGTCACCTTGTGGCTAATAATGGCATCTTGTCCGGCTTCCTCCTCATCTTCGAGCGCTTCCGAACTGCGCAGCAAAGCCGCCGCGCCGCCTGCCAAAATGCCCTGCACTAGCTCCGGCGAAGTGCAAAAGGTTGGCGGACACTCAGCCGCATCTAATACGCCCAACCGCCCGCTAGTGCCGGCTCCTATATAGAACAGTCGCCCGCCCTCGCGCAAAGAAGCCGCTGTTAGGTTAATCGCTTGAGCCAAAGAGGTTCTAGCCTGCGCGATCGCATCTACAGTTCGCTGATCTTCCTGGTTAAAGACATCTACCATCTCCAGCGTAGACAGCTCGTCCAAATTCCGACTGTTCGGATTGTTTTGCTCTGTCAACAAATGTCCGCGATCTTTCATAACGTCAGCTAGCTACTAAAACAACCTAAAAACTCAAAACAATCTAAACAACCTAAAGAAACCAACTACTACAACAGATTCTCTAGCTGCCGTCGAATTCGATCCATCTCATCATCCGAGGAATCTCCCCTCTGGCTAGCCGTCCGCGCAGCCTTCTCTTCCGCCGACCAGGTTGTCTCTTCCACCACCTTTTCAGGCGGAATTAAAAGCGTTTTGTCGGTTGTTCCAGCGGGTACAAACACCGCATCGTAGCCCGCCCCACCGCAAAACTCTTTAATCTCGTCCTCATCAAAAGCCTCTACTGCTGTCGGCGGAAAATCTTGCGCTTCTAGCAGTACCCCAAAGCGCAGCGCATCGTCCTCAGACTCAAACATTAGCACCCGCTCTTGATCGCCAATTTGAAGCGAATGAATCCCCTCGTTCTCGGTGCGCGCGTTAAATAAAATGACGTAAATAGACATCCGTAAACCTCCTACTCTATAAGCAGGGCGTACCGCTGTGCGCCCCAAAGCCCCACCCAAGATATCAAAGTCTACCAGCTCGCCCCCCCGACCTTCTGGCATAATAAGAAGGTTTTTCCTTCCCTTGGCGATCGCAATGGCAACCTTCCTTTTAGAAGTCGGCACCGAAGAACTTCCGGCAAATTTTGTCAGCGAAGCGATCGCCCAATGGAAAACTAAAATCCCCGCCGACCTAGAAGCTGCCTTCCTCCAGCCTGAGCAGCATCGAATACTACGGCACGCCTCGCCGCTTGGCTCTTCTCATCAACGGCCTCCCCGAGCAGCAGCCTGACCGCGAAGAAGAGGCTAAAGGCCCCCCAGCCAAAGCTGCCTTTAAAGACGGCAAACCCACTAAAGCCGCCACCGGATTCGCCGCCTCGCGCGGTGTCAGCGTAGATGCCTTAGAAATTCGCGACACCGGCAAAGGCGAGTTTATCTTCGTCCAGCAAAAAATTCCCGGTCGCCCCACTGCCGACATTCTGCAAGAAAAAATTCTCGACTGGATCACCAGCCTCGAAGGCAACCGCTTTATGCGCTGGGGCGACGGCGATATGAGATTTCCGCGCCCTATTCGCTGGCTCGTTGCCCTACTAGACGACAAGCTGCTGCCCGTGACCCTCAAAAACGGCTCTGAAGAAGTTACGAGCGATCGCACCTCCTACGGTCACCGCGTTCTCCACCCCGCTCCCGTTTCCTTCAAAACTGCCACAGACTACGTAGCCACCCTAAAACAAGCCTACGTCGCTGTTGATCCAGGCGATCGCAGGCAAACCATTCTCAAACAGGTTGAAGAAGTCGCCAGCTCCGTCCAAGGCAGCGCTATTGTCCGCGACGGCCTGCTCGCCGAAATCGTCGATCTAGTCGAATGGCCCACGACCATCATCGGCAAATTCGACGAGAAATTCCTCGAGCTTCCTAGCCAGGTCACCATCACCGAAATGGAAAGCCACCAGCGCTATTTCTCCGTTCGCCCCGCCCCCGATTCTGACGACCTGCTCCCCTATTTCATCACCGTTTCCAACGGCGATCCGGCCAAATCCGAAGTCATTACCCGAGGCAACGAACGCGTCATCCGCGCCCGCCTCGCCGACGGCAAATTCTTCTATGACGCCGACCGCAAAAAGCCCCTAGAAGACTACGTTCCTCAGCTAGAAACCGTCACCTTTGAGGCCACGCTAGGCTCCGTTTTGGACAAAGTTAATCGCGTTAGCCGCATTACCGAACGCCTCAGCGAACAGCTCGATTTAAGCCCAGAGCAAACCCAGCAGGCCGTCCGCGCCGCCAAACTTTGCAAAGCCGATTTGGTGACCCAAATGGTCGGTGAATTTCCCGAGCTACAGGGCTACATCGGTCAAAAATACGCTGCTGTTAACGAATCTCAGGCCGTAGCTGATGCCATTTACGAGCACTATCTCCCTAAAGGGGCAGGCGACGACCTACCGCAGTCCATTCTCGGCCAGGTCGTCGGCATTGCCGATCGCCTAGACACCCTCGTCAGCATTTTCAGCATCGGCAAGCTGCCCAAAGGCTCCTCCGACCCCTTTGCCCTACGCCGCGCCGCTAATGCCATCGTCAGCATCGTATGGGACGCCGGACTCGCGCTGAACTTGCGCACGCTGCTCACCCAAATCATTGGAGACTTGGCCGCTCAGCGCAGCGAGGTAGACGACAACTTACTTACTCAGCAGCTCACCGAATTCTTCTCTCAGCGAGTGCGCACTCTCTTGCAAGACGGCCAAGCTATAGACTACGACCTGGTAAACGCCGCGTTTGGAGAAGATGCCGACTACCAGGCGAGGGCGCTTACCGACTTATTGGATGTGCGCGATCGGGCTACCTTCCTCCAAACCATCCGCAACGACGGTCGCCTAGCCAAAGTCTACGAAACCGTGAACCGCGCTGCCAAACTCGCCACCAAAGGCGACCTAAATACCGAAACCCTCGACCCTACCGGTCTTATAGACCCCAAACTCTTCGAGCAGCCTAGCGAAAAAGCCTTCTACGAAAGCCTGCAAAAGCTCCTGCCTCAAACCCAATCCGCCCAGGCCGAACGCGACTACAACAAACTCCTCACCGGCCTAGAACAAATTGCCCCTACCGTCGCCGACTTTTTTGACGGCCCCCACAGCGTTTTAGTTATGGCCGAAGATGAGCGCGTTCGAAAAAACCGCCTTAACCTGCTGGGCCTGCTGCGCAACCATGCCCGAGTGCTGGCAGACTTCGGCGAAATCGTTAAAAGCTAGCCTTGCAAATTTGCTCAGCCCTAACGAAAACGCTCCACACGCCCTACAAAAACTACGCCCAAAGTCGAAGGCGTAGTGTACAATCGCGGCTGGATAGTTCGCCCACCGATCCCTCAATGAAGACAGCAAAGACAGCTCACGTTATCGGCCTTGGCCGGTCTGGAATTGCCGCCGCCCGCGTCCTTGCCCGACAGGGATTTAGCGTTACCCTCAGCGACAGAGGCCCCGCCAACCGTCACCGCGACGACGCCCAGGCTCTCAAAGCAGAAGGCATTACCGTTAAGCTCAACCACGCCTTTTCTCCCGATGACGAAGCCGAAACCGGCCTTAGCCTGCTCGTCGTCAGTCCCGGCGTTCCCTGGGATGCTCCCGAACTCATTGCTGCTCGCAACCAGGGCATCGAAACCATCGGCGAAATGGAACTCGCCTGGCGCAACCTCTCCCACCTCCCCTGGCTTGGCATTACCGGCACCAACGGCAAAACCACCACTACCGCCCTAGTCGCCGCTATTTTTAAAGCCGCCGGACTCAACGCCCCCGCCTGCGGCAACATTGGCTACGCCGCCTGCGAACTTGCCCTTACCGCCCCTCCGGACTGGGTAATCGCCGAACTCAGCAGCTACCAAATTGAAGCTGCCCAGTCGCTTGCCCCCACCATCGGCATCTGGACTACCTTCACCCCCGACCACCTGAGCCGTCACAAAACCGTCGAAAATTACTACGACATCAAAGCCTCTCTCCTCAACCGAGCCAAAACGGCTATCCTCAACGGCGACGACCCCACCCTTAAAAACAAAGCCGCGCACATTTTTTCAGACGGACAGTGGACTAGCCTTAACGGCAAAGATGCGATCGCCCCTCTCCAGCCCAGCACCTATATAGAAGACGGCTGGGTCATTTACGAAGGCGAAAAAGTTGTTGAATCTAAAGCTCTGCGCATGGTTGGTCAGCACAACCAACAGAATTTGCTCATGGCCGTTGCCGCCGCTAAGCTAGCCGGAATTGATACCAGTGCGATCGCTGAAGGCATTGCCACTTTCCCTGGCGTTTCCCATCGCTTAGAACATATCTGCACCTGGCGCGGCGTAGACTTTATCAACGACAGCAAAGCTACCAACTACGATGCCGCTGAAGTTGGCCTGCGCTCTGTTGCTAGTCCTACTATCCTGATTGCAGGCGGCGCACCCAAAGACGGCGACGACACTGCCTGGGTCGAGCAAATTAAGGAAAAAGCCGCCGCCGTGCTGCTAGTTGGAGACGCCGCCGAGTCTTTTGCCAAGCGGCTCGAAGAAGCCCACTACCCAGCCTACGAAATTGTTGAAACTATCGACCGCGCCGTCGCTCGCAGCGCCGACATCGCCAAAGAGCAGTCTGTCAAAACTGTTCTACTCTCCCCCGCCTGCGCCAGCTTCGACCAATACGCCAACTTCGAAGTTCGCGGCGACGACTTCCGGCAAGTTTGCACTAAATATCTGGGCGAATTGTAAAGCTCTGCTGAGCGTCTATGAATCCATCGATACTTCGCACAAGGTCTGTACGATTGCGCTACCCTGGCCATATTTTTAGCCTTACTTTCGGATCCTACTGCTGAAGCTGCTGATAGGTTCGCAAAAACTGAACAACGGTCTTTAGCGCTCGATTCATGCCTGCTTGTGCCGTTGAAGAAAGCTTTTGTCCACATCCAAACTCTTCTGTCGGGATTCTAATCAGCCAGCTTTGAGGGCAACTGTCATAAAATTGCCGGGCCAGCAGCAGTAGCGTATCAGGGCTGCACTGACTGCCTGCAATATGAATCGTCTCCGAACGCAGATTTTTAATTGAGATAGGACAGACCTGCGTCGTCTGAGCGGTGTCATCTTCAGCGCAAGGCTCTACAAAAATGACGTAGTTAGCCTTTGCCAAGTCCAAAACTAAACTAGCCTCAAGCTGCTCAACGGCGATCGCCTCAACCGATCTTAGCCCCCAGCTCGAAACCGTCATGGCTACCAAAGGGCCGACAGCAGCATCGCCATATAGCCGATTACCACAGCCAACAATCAAAAACTGGTCTTGGCACACCTTGCAACTGGGCCGGTGAGAAATGGGCTGAGCGACTCTATGAGCAGACTCAGGCGTACGAATGGGACTATAAGTCATGACAGATTCCTCCTACGATTGTTCTTTGATAAAGCATAGAGAGCAAAAGTGAGGAACCTATCAGGCTTCCATCTCCGCGCTACCCACCTGGCTGTTCTTAGATAAGAATATTGCGAAGCTTTAGTGAGCTAACCGTAGAGTTTGCCTAGAATAATTTCCCTGTGCTTCCTATTTTGTAAGTCTTTCTAGCTGGCGATCGCAGCTTCGGAGAGACAATGGGGACAGTTGGGTAGCGTAAGCGGCACGCAATCAGTTTTAATATCGATTAGACTAATTGACAATTATTATCGATAGTGGTTTATGATTTAAGGTGTCCTTTCAAAACCGAAAAAGTTTTAAGCTCAATGAAAAACAAAGGTCTTGTCGAGACCGCTGAGCACCGTATCTCTAAAGAGAAAGCAGTTTTTGCACTCTCTGTGGCTCAGCCGGGCGATCGCCTCGAAATTGTCACGTTAGAGGGTCAAGACACGAGCGCTCGGCTGCTCGGGATGGGATTCATTCCAGGTACAGTTTTAAATGTTGTGAATAAGAATGCTCAAGGCTCAGTCGTCGTGGCGCTAGGCCACCAAAGGCTCGCCCTAGGCATAGAAATAGCCCAGCAAATTCAGGTGCAGCGCGTAGAAGAGTGCGCCGCTGTGCGGCTACAAGATTTACCGGTTGGCAGCACCGCTGAGGTTGTCGGCTACAGCCCAACCGCTCGCCCCTATCGGCGAAAGCTGCTAGCAATGGGACTTACCAAGACCACCCAGTTCACGGTAGTGCGGCGAGCACCCCTAGGCGACCCGATCGAAATTCGCGTTCGCGGCTTTAGCCTGAGTTTGCGCAAAAACGAGGCCGACGCGCTATTAGTACAGCCCCATGCCTAACTCCACGAGTAGCCCTATTATCGGGCTAGTCGGCAACCCTAACTGTGGCAAAACCACGTTGTTTAATGCGCTCACAGGCGCTAATCAGCGGGTGGGAAACTGGCCAGGGGTTACCGTAGAGCGCAAAGAGGGCCGCTATCGCCAGCCGGTGCAAGGCTCAAAACCAACAGATCTAGAACCAACAGGTTTAGAGCCAACAGATCTAAAACTAAAAGACTCTAAGCAAGCCAGTGTAGAACGAGGCTTAGGGCAAACGGTTGTGGTTGTAGACTTGCCGGGCGTGTACTCGCTAGATGCGGAAGATGCGGCCACCGGGCTAGATGAACTGGTTGCGAGAGACTACCTGTTAGCAGATGAAGCCGACGTTATTATCAACATCGTTGATGCCTCTAACTTAGAGCGCAACCTCTATCTCACAACGCAGATTTTAGAGATGGGCGTACCGCTCATTTTAGCGCTCAATATGATGGACATCGCTCGCAAACGCGATATCAAAATTGATGCGATCGCCCTAGAGAAACAGCTAGGCTGCCCGGTAGTCACTCTTAGCGCGGCCTCCGGCAAAGGCATTCCCCAGCTCAAACGCTGCGTGCAAAAGCAGATCGATCGGCCAACGGTGCCCCACACCCGCGTACAGTACGCGCTTGAGATTGAGGCTGCGATCGCAGCGCTTATTCCCGTTCTAGCTCAAACCCATCAGCCGCCATCTAACCATAGCCGCCCTGTAGACTACCGCTGGCTTTCGCTAAGCCTATTAGGCGACGAGACCGGGAGCGCCGCCGCTAAGCAAAGTGAGGCCGTCGCTCGCGTAGTCAGCGCCCATCGGCAGTCGATAGAAACCGATCTTGAAGAAGATTTAGACCTGCTCATTGCCGACTATCGCTATAGCTTTATCCGTCAGCTCGTCGATAGCGTTGTTCAAGCCGATCGAAAAGTAACGGCTCACCTCTCCGACCACATCGATCGAATTGTGCTGAGCCGCTGGTGGGGAATTCCTATTTTTCTGCTGGTCATGTACATCATGTTCACGCTTTCTATTAACGTGGGCGGCGCATTTATCGACTTCTTCGACCTGAGCTTTGCAACTATCTTTGTCGATGGCGTTGCTCATGTGCTCTCTTTGGCTCAAGCCCCCGGCTGGCTAATTGGCCTTCTTGCCGACGGCGTTGGCGGCGGCATTCAGACCACTGCCACCTTCATTCCGCAGATTTTTCTGCTGTTTGTCTTAATGTCTGCCCTAGAAGACTCGGGCTACATGGCGCGGGCGGCTTTCGTAATGGATCGGCTGATGCGCTTTGTCGGCTTACCTGGAAAATCTTTTGTACCTATGCTGGTAGGCTTTGGCTGCAACATTCCAGGCGTTATGGCAACGCGAACGCTAGAGAATAAGCGCGATCGCTTCATGACCATCATGATGAATCCGTTTATGTCCTGCAGCGCCCGGCTAACGGTATATGCGCTATTTTGCGCAGCGTTTTTCCCCGTTGGCGGACAAAACAAAGTAATGGGCCTGTATCTGATCGGCATTTTAGCCGCTATTTTTACTGGGCTAGTGCTTAAGCACACGCTGCTACCGGGCGAAGTTGCCCCGTTTGTAATGGAGCTGCCGCCTTACCACATTCCTAAGCTCAAAAGCGTTCTGCTTAGAGCCCACGAGAGAACCATCGCCTTCATCAAAAAAGCAGGCAGAGCGATTGTTTTGGTCGTGATGATTCTAGGCTTTTTAAACGCGGTCGGCACAGACGGTTCCTTTGGCCAGCGCGATAGCCAAAGCTCTTTGCTCAGCGCCGTTGGCCGCACCGTAACGCCTGTCTTTTCGCCCATGGGCATCACCACCGATAACTGGCCCGCTACGGTCGGTCTGCTAACGGGCGTACTGGCTAAAGAAGTCATGGTAGGCACGCTAAACTCTCTGTACGGAGAATTTGCACAAGAACAAACTGTCGCCGCCGATGTCTCCGAACCGCCCTACCGTTTCTGGTCGAACATCGGCCGGGCGTTCGCCAGCATTCCCCAAAATTTAACGACTGAAGTGCCTCGGCTACTGTTCGACCCCTTTGGTTTTGGCAGCGCTAACACGCAAGGACTCACCCAAGAAAACATCGCTCGCTCAGATTCTAAAGCGCAGTCTGTAGCAGCAGCTCAGGGCGTTTCGGTTGGCACCTATGGGCAAATGGCCCAGCGATTCGGCGACAATCAGTCGGCGTTTGCTTACCTGCTGTTTGTGCTGCTTTACTTTCCCTGCGTTTCAGCAACAGGCGCTATCTACCGCGAAACGAATTTGGGATGGACGATATTTATTGGCTGTTGGACAACTGGAATGGCCTACTGGGTTGCTGTCGCTTACTACCAAATAGCAACGCTAGCCGCTCATCCGCTGTCGTCACTGCTATGGGTAGGTGCGCTAATAGTCGTTTTGGCGATGGTTTTACTAGGGCTAAAGCTAGCCGCCCCAGAAGCGAGACGTAACCGCTCAGCGCTTAAGCTGCCTTAGTTTTACCGAATTAATTATCGTATTGACTAACTCAAGAAAGGAGCGATCGCAATGATTTTAACCGAGCTACAACAGTATTTGCGCACTCACCACAAAGTCTCTATGACGGAGCTACAGCTACGCTTTCAGATGGAAGCCGACCCTCTGCGCGATATTCTCAATCGCCTGATTCGCAAAGGCCGCGCTAGCAGAGAAGACGGCAAACTATGCGGCGGCTGTCGCAGCTGCGAACCTGAAGCGATTGAGTTTTATAGCTGGGTAGAGCGATCGAAAACAGCCTGTTCCTAGAGCGCGATAGGGACTCTATAAACCTAGGCAGCACTTTCTCTTAATTTGTTTAGATTCTTTTGTTTATGAAAGCAAACATGAACGCTCAAATATTCTCTAGGGTTTCTTCTAAATCAAGCCGTCAGGCCATTCTGTTCACGCGAAGGCTGTCTCTAGCGCTGAGCATAGCGAGTCTTTTGGGGCTGCTTGCCTTAACCGGATGCGGCTCGTCTGAGCCAACTGCACCAGCGCCGACCCCCGAAGAGTCTTCGCCTGCTGTTCCCTACATCCAGCAAATGTCTAGCTTAGTCAGCGATATGGAAGGGGCCGTTCGAGACGGCAATTATGAAACGGCTAAAGCTACCTTTGCCGACGTGCAGAGCCTTTGGAAAAAGACAGCCGACGATGTTCGAGCTGAAAACGAAGATGCTTACGATGCGATCGCAACGCACCTTGAAAATATCAGCAACGAGTTTGCAGATAACCCGCCTGAGCCGAAGAATATGTTGAGCATATTGAACTTGCTCAAGATCGATCTCGATAGGGCATCTTAATCATTCATAGTTGAGCGCGATCGCTGCATCTCCCAACTACGATCTTCCGCTAGCCGCAAAAGCGATTGGTGATGGTTCTCTAAAGACGCCCTGTGCCCGACGCTAATATAAGCCGTTTTCGCTGCGGCCAAGTGGCCATATAGCTGCTCCTCATTCGTTAAATCTAGGGCGCTAGTTGCCTCATCTAAAATAGTGTAGGCAGGCTGATGAATGAGAACGCGAGCAAAGCTAAGCCGCTGCTGTTCGCCTAAAGAAAGCACATCGCCCCACTCTTCTACCGTGTCGAAGCCGTCGTCGTAGCGCTCGGCCAAGTCGGGTAGGTTAACGCGTCCTAAAACTTCCGTAAGCTGACTGTCTGTCATCTTCGTATCGGGATAGGGATACAGCATCTGTTGTCTGAGGTTGCCAAGCACCATATAGGGCTTCTGGGGTAAAAACAGCAGCTCTCGAATATCGGGTCTAGAAATAGTGCCCGTACCCGACTGCCAAAGACCTGCGATCGCCCGCATGAGAGAACTTTTGCCGCACCCACTCGGCCCCATCACCAGAAGCGATCCTGTCTTGTCTAAAGTCAGCGAAAGATTCTCAATCAGCGTTCTTTGATAGTTAGGCGTTTGCAGCGTCAGATGATCCAGTGCTAGCGTCGGTGATAGTTCTAGCGCGATAACAGAAGCGCTGGTTTCGGCGGGGTGAACTAATTCTTCGCTATCAGCATCTTCATCCACTTGTAATGCTGTTGTAGTTTCTGCTGCTTTAGTTTCTGCTGCTTTAGTTTCTAGAGAGGCAGCTAGGACCTTTTGCTTGACCTGTTTCTTTTCCGCACTCTCAATCTCAACTGGGCTTTCGATATCACCAATCGCATCGGAAAAGTCGTACAGCCGGTCGATACCAGCACCAAAGGCAGTCAGAGACTGAAGGCGAGCCACAATAACGTTGAGCGAAAAGAAAACGCGAATGAATGCGCCCTGCGCCTCGCTAACTTTACCCACTTCAACCTCGCCGCTAAATACGCCCGGCGCTACTACGATAGCGGGCAGCACAAACGGAATAAACTCATAAAAGTTAGTTAGTCCGTTAAGCGCTAGCTCCCAGTTCAGCAGCTTCTTATAGTTATCAAAGGCTGCAATAAACCGATCTTTAATCTGCTCAGACTCTTGCCCTTCGCCTTGATAAAATGCGATCGCCTCTGCATTCTCTCGCACCCGCACCAGGCTAAAGCGAAAATTCGCCTCTTTCTTTAGCTGCTCAAAATTTAGCTTCACCAACGGCTGACCAAACACGCCAATTGTCAGCACTGTACCCACCACGGCATACACCACTAAAAACAGCACCAGCTCTCTAGAAATTCCCCACAGCACACCGCTAAAAGCAATCACTGACAAAACCGACTCAACGGCCACCAGCACCAGAGTCAAAGACTCCTGAGTAAAGCTCCGCACGTCTTCAGCAATCCGCTGATCTGGGTTGTCAATGTTCAAATTGAACTGGTTAATGTTGTAAAAAGCGCGGTCTTGAAAATATCTTTCAATAAAGCTGTTGGTAAGCCAGCGCCGCCAGGCTAGGCCCAGGCGATCGCGCAAAAAGGTATAGCTCGCCAGCAGCGGCGCATACACCACCAAAATGCCTAGAAACACGCCCACCGTCTTCCAAAAGCGGCTTTCACTCTGAGCCGAGAGCGACGAAATTAGCTCGCCCCGCTGAGTATTGAGCAAAACGCTCAGGCCGGTATACCCCAACAGCAGCACCACAATCAGCAGCAGCAGCCCCCGCGCCTTCCACTTATCCTCTCCAAACCAGTAGGCTTTTGCGATCGCCCAAAAGCGTTTGAATACCTTAAAGTTAAATCTTTCCATGCACCGCCATTAAGCCTTTATAACCCGTTTCGATTTGCCTACCATCCCCAAGAACCAGGCCCACCCTTAAAAGGGCCAACAATATCTTGAGTAATCCACCCAGCATAAAAGCTTCCGGCCTGCGGCTCCACCTTTTCGTCCTCTACGTAGCAGGCGTCCATCGGCCCAGGATAAAATCCCACATGCCCTGTCAAGCGCCACATATGACGGAGAAATCTGCGGGTAATACCAGGCAACATCCTTGGCCTGACGATCGCCCACCTGCAAGCTGTAGTAATGGGCCTGCCCCTTCCACTCACAGTAACTAGTGCGATCACTCGGCTTTAAATACTCTGTTTTGATGTCGTCTAGTGGTATGTAGTAATTAGGCGGATGGCTGGTTTCTAAGATCCTTTTAGAGCGGCGAGTATCGACAATTAGCTGCTGATTAAAAATAATTCTAATGCGCTTAGTCACCGCCTCAACGCGAGGAGGCCGAGGATAGTCCCACACAGATTCTTGATTGGGGCCAGGGGGAATTGGCTCAGGGCGCATCAGCAGTCATCCGAGAGAATCGACGGCCTGTATTCTAACGCCGATTGTAAACGCCGATGTAAATTCTGCCCTCGAACGACGTTTCATGCGGCCTCAATTGCTTACGCTTAGTAAAAGCCTCTTTCCGTATTCCAAGCGCGATCCGCTGTTTCTTTCATTTCCAATGCTTTTACTCTCAGAAAAAAGGTCATGACTTCTCCCCAGCTTGAACGGCAGCCGCTGCAAGTCCGCCCAATTCAGATGCAGCTAATCCAAAGAGACCAGGTGCGGCAAAGATTAGCGATCGCAGCAGTCGTAGCCCTACTGGTCTCTAGCTGCGCCTCAAATTCACTCCCGTCTGGGGCTGAAGCCGACCGTCCGCCAAACGCAGACGCCGTAACCGACCAAAACGCCAACGAAGAAATTCAGGCAGTTTTCTACAAGACAACGGCAGAATGCGAAGCCGACACGCAAAAGCAGCAGGCCGAATACGAAGTTCTAAACAGCGCTTTTGCCGCGGGAAATTTAACCGCCGAACCGACCCCACCGCCGATTAAACCCGAAGACTGCGAACCAGAAATGCTAGCTGCCCAGCAGTCTCATCAGCAACATGCGCCTACCTACGCCTCCCTTGCCGACTGTCAGGCCGAAGGACTAGAGTGCGAACCTTCCCCCGATGCCCAAAATACCGGCTACTACCAGCCCCGGTTTGGGGGCTCTTACTTCCACCCCTTTGGCCTTGTTCCTAGCTTTATTTTGCTCAATTATGCCGGGTCGCAGCGCCGACTCTACCAGCCCAGCACGGTTTACCAAAGCTCTACGCCCGGACAGGTGGTTACGCCCAACGGCCAGGTAATCTCCAATCGCCAATCCGGTGTTGTTACCGCCCCTCGACACACCGCCGCCCCGGCTCCGGCTAGGCCCAAAGGCACCGCCGCTAGAGGCACTATTAGAGGTCGCGGCAGCCAAGGGTTTGGCTCTACCTACAAAAGCACCGGTCGCGGTGGCAAATAGAACACAAATCCTAACCCCCCTATGAGACCCATCAAAATAATTCGTCGGCCCCACTGGCAGCGCCACATCCGCGAGAATGCCTACCAAGCCGATGTCCTTAGCGACGCCAAACAAAAATACTGGGTAGAGTCTTTGCCCCAGCCCTTTGCTATTCAGTTTGATACCCAAGAGGAGTCTGCGATCGCAGATGCCACCGAAAGCCTTTGGGAAATGTGCGTTGAATTTCTAGACTGGTTTTTTACAGAAGAAACCGCAGGCGATGTAGATCAGCGCCTAGCAAAGCTCAAAATCCCGGCGGCGTACTGGCAGGCCATCAAAAATAGCTGGGAGAGAGAAGACCCGGCTGAAGATCTATCGCTATGCAGCCGCTTCGACTTTGCCCTAACCGAAGCAGGAGATATTAAGCTACTCGAAATTAACGGCGAGACCCCACTGCTAGGCGCTGAGACCATCTACCAGTGGAACTGGTACGCAGACTACATGCGCAACCATCAAAAAAGCGCCGCACCGCTGCCTAGCAACGCCACTCAGTTTAACGATTACTGGGAGAAAATTGCCGGGCAGTGGCGCAGAATTAACGAAGCCTACAATCTCAAAAAAACAGGCATCTCCTTTCTCGTCGATGAGAGCCTAGAAGAAGACTTGGAAATGGCGATGCAGCTTATCCAGATTTTGCACGACGAAGTAGACGAGAGCATCTACACTCAAATTGTTTATCTTAGAGAGCTTCTAGACGACCAGGGCGAGTTGGTGCAGCGCGGTCTGGGCCTAGATGAAGAAGGCTACTTTATCGATCACATTAACGAACGCATTCCGCTGCTGTGGAAAATGTACGACTGGTCTGATCTTGAGAACGATATGGCCCAAAGCGGCAGTACAGAAGCCTTTTCTCAGCGGCTAGCCGTTGGAGATATGAAAGTGATTGAACCGCTTTGGAAGCAGGTGCTTTCTAACAAAGGCGCAATGGCCCTAATGTGGGAGCAGTTTCAAACTTCCTCCTATGGCCAGTATTTGCTAGCGACCTATTTTGAAACAGATATTTCTATGGGCTCTACAGAACTAGCGGTAGGTATGCATGTTCGAAAGCCCTTGCTCGGGATGGAAGGGGTCGGCATCTCCATTGAAACCGGCGTCGGTGAATTAGAAAAACGAGATAACTTTGGCTACGGAGAAGAAGGATTTATCATTCAAGAATACGTCGAGCTAGCGCAGGCATTTGGCTATCACTATATGCTCGGCAGTTGGGCTGTAGATGGAGAAGCTGCGGGCGTCATCATTCGAGGAGATACCTCTCGGGTAACCGGACGCCACTGCCTAATTATTCCCCACATCATTTCTGATGACGGGTTGTATATTCCAGAGTGAGCGCGAGGATTTTATTGATGCCGACAGCGACAGCAGGCCGTAGCGCAAAAATAAGCCAGAATAGCTGGGATCTAGAAACCGTGATTGCTAGAGATCACGTTATTCCTCAGCGGTACTTCGACGAAGCACCGCCAGGCGTTGTTGAAAACTTTCAAGATCTTTTGAGCCGAGACGTTTTTTCTGAAGGTGATGCGCGATCGCTCTATAACTACGTAATGGCTCGCAAAACCGAGATGTCTGACGGCTTTCTAGCCATGCTAACGCTGTGGCTTCAAGACGAACTCAAGCACTACGAGGGACTGCGCCGCACCTACCACAGCCTTGCTAGCGTTAGCTACGAGGCCATGACCCGCCTTTTCTCAGAGCGCACTCACAACATAGAGCCGATTAAAATGCTGCTACAAGACGAATTCACCCTTCTCGTTGCCATCACCTTCGACGAAATGGGATCGGTCTACTCTTACCGCCGAGATCTGCGAGAGTACTACTGTCACTTTGGCTCTGAAATTCAAAAAATGGGCCATCATCTGGTCAGAGATGAAGGAATGCACTTCAACAATGCCGCCGAGCTGTTACTGAGCTATCATGCCCATCGTTTGGAAGAAGTTCAGCCGCTACTAGAGAACATCTCCAAGTTAGAAAAATCGCTCAAGCAATACCATCAAGCTTTCTTTTTAGACCACGCTCAAGAACAGCATCGGTTTCCGCCCCAGTTTAATCAGCTTATCATTCAGGTGATTTTGGCCCGATTAGGATTAGGCGATCGCCCCAATCCCAAAGCGCTAAAAGAGCTGTGGCAATGGACTCCTAATGGACATACCTTAGTTCCCGCTCGCTTTAGTACAGCTACAAAGCTCACTGCATAGGCCGGGCTTCGACTACGCTCAGCCCTCTAGCTACGTTGGGTTGAGCATTGAGCGTAGCCAAAATGCGTCTTACAAGTAATTTGACTTATCTACTTGCTTAAAAATGTCCTCTACTTAAAGAGATAACTTTGCGCAAAAGACAACATAGCCTGAGACATCTTTTTGTACTCAGGATTAGCCGGAGCATACTCTTCGCTGTCGGGGTTGTCGATAATAGCCGTTTTGAGCACTACGCTAGCATGAGGCACATTTTCCATTGCAAACAGCGCTGCCGCCTTGTTCGGATGGTTGTCAATGAGTCGCTGCACGCCCTTAAAGAGGGCTTGATCGTCAGTTTTAGAATGGGCAGCAAAAACAGGCTGAGCTAAATCGCCAAACTTCGAGTGCGAATCGTCATATTGCTGATTGATCTCTTGAATAACTTCGGCTAGTTGAGAGACGCCTTCATAGAAAAATACAGAGTACTTATAGTCGTTTTCTCCTATGCCATAATTGTCAGTGCGATCGCCCACGTGCTGATCGTTTAAGATCATCTCTACTTTGTCTTTAAAGGTCTTGGTTAGCCAAAGCCTTTGATCTTTCAATCGACCGATCATCCGGCCCGCTTCTGTCTGTAACAGTAGCTGCTCTGCCGTGCCAATATCGAGCGCCGCCGAGTACAAAAACAGGCCGCCCGTAATGCTCCCTAAGTCCTTTATCGCTTTGCGAACCGAAAGCGCTCCTCCAGTCGATAAGCCACCAATAGAAACCCGACGCCCCAATCTGTGCGCAGTCTCAACCGCATGGTCTACCGTCGCAATCCAGTCGGTATGTCTCAGGCTTCTAAACGCTGGGCCAGGCCGCTTTAAACCGTGCCCCGGCAGCAGTGGCAGCACAACATTAAACCCTGCGCGAGCAAAGTCTTCCGCAATGGCTTGCATGTAGTAGGGAGAGTCAGTCAAGCCATGAACTAGAACCACTGCGTGGTCTGTGACTTTGCTATGGTGCAAAATCTTGGGGTAGTTTCCCGCTTTGTCTCGAAGCTGTGAAGGCGATAAAACCGTTAGTACGCTGCGTCCATTGCTTTGAGACGCTTGGGCGATCGCATCTGGCCAGCGCTCGGCGTAGTGTAAGACAAATTGCTGTAGAACCTGATTAAAGCGCATGTGAAGTCTGAGTAATAAGGACTATCCGCTAGAACTAAGATAATGCCCATAGCAAAAAGCCAGCGTACATGGCGGTACGCTGGCCTCTAATACTGGCTTTTAACACCGGCTTCTAACAACTTATAACGCTGTTTCTTCTAGATAACTATCTAGATATCTATCTAGGCATTGCCCATACGGTAAGTGCTGCGATCGCCCCGGTGCCAATCGCCTGCTCGCACACCGCCCGACAATACGTTCGACACTCGGTTACGAGCTTTCAGATACTGAGCTTTTGGCATTCCTTCTTTAAATAGAGCTTCCATTACCTCAGCAATCTTAAACTCCTTCTCTGGCTGCGTCGCTAAAATCAGCTTCACCGCATCTGGAATAGACTGGTTCTTCACGCCCGGACGCGTGTACTTTTGCCAGTCCGCCGCGCGACCGTCCTTCTTCTTAGACTTCGCTTTTGTTGCTTTAGTCTTGGTAGACTTATCCTCTGCCTCTGGCTCTGCTTCTGCCTCTGTGACCGTTTCGCTCGGTTCTGCTGGCTTAGAAGCAGGCTTTTTTGTCGTAGTTTTCTTAGTTTTCTTGGCCGCAGGCTGGTCAGCGACCGACTCGCCATCTTCACCAAACATGGGCAAAACGGCACGAATACCGCTAAGCTTATCTTGAACTTCCTGAAGCTTTACAGAAAGGCTTTCTTCTTGAGCCGCTAGCTCTGACTCTATTTCTCGTAACTGAGGCAATACTGTAGTTGACATATATCCTATAAAATCTCTTTGCAGTTAATAATACTACTGTTTATTGTTTAATAGCAGCAACTCAGAATAAAATCGAAGGTTTTCTCAGGCATCTTCTTAAACTAGCTACAACGGCAAAGCGAGTGATCTGCTAACCCAACTGCTAGTAACCCAACTGCTAGGACTCTGTAGAATCTAGTGACACTCGATAGAAAGCCTCTATACTAGATTGGCTCATATCACTGCCTACAATCTTCTCGGATGTCCTCATGTCGATCAACCGTCGTCGGTTTATTTTATTGGGTGGACTAGCCGCTGGCGCAGCCGCAACCACTGCCATGGCCTGTGCTCAGTCCAGCCCACAAGCTGCCGCTAACTCCGCGACATCTGCGGCTACACCGCCTAGCTCACCTCAATCTGCCACCCGTCGCATTGCGCTTGGCCCCGATGGTCTCTTTGCCCCTCAGCGCGGCGACATTCGTATCGCCATCATCAGCGATCTCAACAGCGCCTACGGCGCTACCGACTATCTTCCAGAAGTTACTCGAGGTGTGGCCCTGCTTCCAGGCTGGCAGCCCGATTTGGTGCTCTGCGGCGGCGATATGGTCGCCGGGCAAAGTCTCGATCTTTCCCAGCCTCAAGTCGAAGCTATGTGGGGCGCATTCGACCAACAAATCATCGCGCCTATTCGCACCGCCCAAATCCCTTTTGCCATCACCATTGGCAACCACGACGGCTCTAGCTATCAAAACAACGGCGAATTCGTCTATGTATTAGATCGCCAGGAAACCGCTAAGTACTGGGCAGGCCACCAGTCCGATACAGATATCACCTTTGTCGAAGCTGCCGCTTTTCCCTTTTACTACAGCTTCAAGCAAAACAACATCTTCTATCTGGTTTGGGATGCCTCCTCGGCCAACATTCCAGCTGAACAGTTAGATTGGGCCAATCGAGCGCTTTCTAGCCCCGAAGCGCAAAGCGCAGATCTGCGTATCGTCATGGGCCACCTGCCGCTTTACGCCGTTGCCCAAAAACGCGATCGCCCTGGCGAATTTCTCAACCAAGCTGACGAACTTCGAGCATTACTCGAGAGCCACAACGTTCACACTTACATCAGCGGCCACCATCACGCCTACTTCCCTGGCAGAGCAGGCCAGCTCAACACGCTTCACGCGGGCGCATTAGGCAGCGGCCCTAAAGCCCTGCTTTCGAGCGCCGCCGCACCTTTTCAAACTCTCACCATCATGGACTTGTTCCTAGACACCGCCAGCACCGTCTATACCACCTACAACATGAGCACCCTGGCCGTTGTCGATCCGCAGACCTTGCCAGCCGAAATTGTTGGGCCAAACGGCCGCGAGCAAAGACAGGATCTGGCTTAATCCAAATGGAAAATCAACAATGGAAGATCAACAAGACATCTCGGCCTATCTCCGGCTCGCCTGGCAGCAGGCGGTAGTCGGCGGCGAACTGATTAATGAGTTTCAGGCCGATCGAGACGATGAAAACGGCCAGTGGGCTAAAGGCGATCGCATCACTTTTGGCGTTGAGCAACACAACAACCGCTACCGCTACTATGCTCGTAACCTCACCCAAAACTGCAAGATTGAAAGCGCTGTAGAAGAAAGAGCGATCGCCCATCTCAGCCCCGACACCGTTCACAGCGTAGACTTCACTTGCCTCTACAACGGCTACAGAGCGCTCAGGCCGGGCGGTGCCAGAAAAGCCCTTGGACGACAGCCCGACATCTCTCCAACCCCCGAAGACTGTCGATTTGCCTGTCAGAACCGCGATCGCCCTCTCAGCCTGCTGGCTCGCCCGCCCCTCTTTCAAAAAACCTTTCAGCATTTCACCTGGAACGCCTACTACAACGTTTCCCCGATCGAACCCAACGGCCACTTTCTCTGGGTACCCACTCGATCGAGTAACCAGCTCACTCACCTGCCGCAAATCTTATCGCTGCCGCTACTAGAAGACGCCTTCGCCCTCTTCAAACAGCTCTCGCAGTCATTCCTATTTTTCAACGCGCTACATTCAGGCGCATCGGTCAACCACATTCACTTTCAGTCTATCGAAAGCGTTAGCCAATCCGTCCCTACGGAGTATCGCCCGCTCCCCGTCGAAACTTTCCCGCTCACCCCACAAGCAGACTACGCTGTCCCTCAAGATTATCCCGCCTACGTCATGATGTTCGACCCAGGAAGTGCGGCTAGCAAAGTATTCAAATACATCGATCGGCTACAAACGCAGGGCATCCCCTTCAACTTGATGATTACCCCTCGGTTTATCATCCTCGTTCCTAGAAACATCGACTTCGAGATCGTGTCAGAATTTCCAGGCAACGGGCTTGCCGGATTAGGCATGTGCGGTCGAATTATCACTATAGATCGCGCTGCCTACTTAAGCGCCGATGCAGCCAGCATTAGAAGCGCCTTCCAAAAAATGAGCTGGCCGCTGTAGTTTAGCCGTCCAATCTCTCTTTTCGTTACTGGTTTCTCCTTACTGGTTTCTCCTTACTGGCTTCTTCTTAACCGCCTGGGCGCAGGCCACCGGTTCAAAATATCTTCTACCAACAGCTCTTTAATCCATACCTGCAAAACGACTACTAGCGGCAGCGCCAAAAACAATCCCAATAATCCAAAGAAAACGGCAAACACCACCTGCGCCACCAGCGTAATCGCGGGCAGCAAAGACACCTGCTTCTCCATCACAAACGGCGTCAGTACCATTCCCTCAATCTGCTGAATGGCAAAGTATAGCGCCAGCACTGCCAGCGCCATCCAAGGAGCGGTTGCTAGCGCCATCAATACCGGCGGCACCACGCTCAAAATTGGGCCAATGTTTGGAATAAATGTCAGTAGTCCTGCAATCAGCGCATTCACCACCGGCAGCGGCACCCCAATCAAAGCTAGGCCCACTCCGCTACAAATTGTAATCACCGTCATATTAAACAACAGGCCAATAAACCAGCCGCTTAGCCCTTCTTCGCACTCATCTAAAATGCTATCGGCTCGCCGCCGATAAAACTTCGGGAACCCCTGTAAAAGCAGCTTGCGGTATGCCTTTGGATTAGACAAAAGCATGATCGTTAGCACCACCACCAGCAGCGTATTTAAGAAGAAGTCTAGCGATCCGGTAAAGAATACCAGTAGCCGACTGGCCCAGTCAGGGCTAATCTGAGCCAGTTGAGGCAGCAAATCTTCTAGCTTCGTATTCGCCAGCGCATTTCCTGGCATAACGCCACTTACCTGTCGATACCAGCCCTGCAATCGCTCAAAGCCCTGCTCCGACAAAAATGTGGATTGCGGTATCTGATGGGCGATCGCCGGGCCAATAAACCAGCCCGCTCCCACACATAGCCCCAACAATCCCAACAGCGAAACCGTGACCGCCAGTGCGCGCGGCATGCCAATTTTATGTAGCTGTTGCACCAGCCTGTTGATAACCGTCGAAAATGCGATCGCGGCAAACCCTAGCATCAAGACATTCCGAATCTGCCAGAGCAAATAAAGCAGCCCTATTAAAAGCACCGCCCCCATTATCTTTCCAAACTTCACAGATCTTGTCCTCTATCAGACTAGGCAGCCTATCTCCGACTACTTACCTACTCTAGAGGCCGGTTTCCCGCTTCCTCTCTATCCCTAGTCCAAACTTCTCAACTTCTCAACTTCTCAACTTTCCAATTTCTCAACTTTCTAATTTCTCATCATGCGCTGGCAGCTTTGGCTGCCCTTTCAAAATCTCTAGCATAATCTCCATCGTCTGCTCTAGATGGCTGCATCCGTTCGGCAGTGTAGCCACCGAATCGATCGGTCCATTTGGCCCACTGTGGCTCACCGGCCCAAGCTGAAACAGCTTTATCCGCCCTTTTGCCTTTGCCAAGTTCCAATTAGACCAGGCCATCATCGGCCACCGTTTGGGAAACATCATTGCTCCAATTTGGGCTAGCGCATCCCGATTGCCGTGCATATGGTATAGCCGCTCAATCGAGGCAATCCCGTTATTCCCACTCATCACGCCTGCAATTGAAATCACCTCAATCGGCACATCGAGCGCATACTTTAGATATGTTGCGGCCCCTAGCGCCACCTGCGCCCCCCCGCTGTAGCCCAGCAGCGTAATCGGCGTTCCCGGTCGGTATCCCCGCTGCCGCAGACTGTTCAAAATCACCTGCGCCGTTCCCCGATTAAACACAGGCCCATAGCGATTATCGGTAGATACTGCCACCTGAAACGTATTGCGTAAGTTTACAAGCACATCTAGCGGACTTGCCGGAAAGCGTTCCTCAATCCGGTTTACCCAGCGCCAGAATGCCGCAAACGGGCGCTGCCCTGTTAAATGCCTATTTAAGGCCGAATACGCCACAATATCTCGAATAAACACCGTATTTTCCGGCAGCGCTGCCGACAGCGTATCTAAGAAGTTTTGTACCCTTGCCGGATAATCCTCAGAGCTTTGCGAAATCCCATCTAGATAAACCATGTATTGGCTAGGGCTTTCTCCATTCGCGCCAATATCACAAACCGGCGCGGACAAATACGCGGGTAGCTGAATATCTACTCGCGTCTCAATGCCATCGCCATACCAGCCCGCCCACCAGCCTAGCGCCTCAAACGGAGAGAGCAATCCGGCAATTAAAAGCGCGATCGCACTCACCCGCAGTAAATCTACCACCAGGCTCAAAAAGCTGCTGTTAAACGTCAGATACCAGTTTAGCCACCGCTCATTTGCAGGCGAGAGCAGCACAATTGCCCCCACCGCCAGCAAAATTGCCAGTCCATACTTTATCGTCCGCCAGGACATCACCGCCGCTTCTCCCTTTTAAAACCCGCCTACCAATATAAACTGTAAGGCTAGCTTCTCTTACTTAAACGGCTGATCCCGCTGTCGCACCCGATCCGATAAAAACCGCTCATCCTGCCGCTCCGCCGGAAAATCTCCCGCATCGCCCCGCACCGCTCGCTGCTTCTCCTCGCCTGCTTTGATTAGCGTTCGCTCTAGCGAATCATCTAGCCCCGTCCGCTGCGCCCTTAGCCCCGCATACAGCTCCTGCGCCAGCCGCATCCGATTGGTAATTAGCTCTTCACCCGCCACCCAGTTCGTAATCCACTGCCCCAAAGACGCAATTGGTTGCCCCACCGTCTTCTGCAATAGCTGCACAGTCACCCAGCCTAGCGCCGCACTCTCAAACGCTTGCCACCGGCTCAAAGGCGTAATCACCTCTATGCCTACTACTACCGCTAGCAGCGTCCAAATCGACAGCGCTAAAAAAAAGGCATTGCCAAAGTACGGAAACATCACCAGCACCCCCAAAATCAGCGGCGCATAGCTAAAGCCCACCGTTCGCAGCACCGTACTAAACGGCAAATACTCCGCAAACGACAGGTTCAAAATGCTCCAAATGCTCAGCGTCCAGAAGCCATAGCCCACCGTAAAGAACAGCGCTGAGATTAGCAAGCTCAGCACAAACCGCACGGGCCGCACCTGATTAATAAACAGCACCACAATCTGAGAGAGCGACTGAGATACTCCCGCAAAAAACACAATCGTCAGCGCTGCTAGCAAACTATGCGGCTGCGTATGAATCGAGCGAAATGTCTCAGCATCTAGCGCCATCGCTCCTCGCATCAGCGACCAGAGCTGATCGAACGCATCCACGCTAGATACCTTGAGATACAAAATGCCTGAAACTGAATTAATCAAACTAAACCGTAGAAAAGGCGACATCACCGCTTTAGCTAAGCTGTCTTGCTAAGCGACAAAACTTTCAGATCATAGTCAGTTCGAGCAAGGATAGCAAACATCCAGCTTTCTAAAGTTCTCCCAGACCATTCTATGGCCAGATACATAACGCTAGATTGCTATTTTGCGGCTGAGTGCATCAGCTCAGCATTTTTAGGCGCGATCGCTCTGGTTGAGAATTGTAGACACGATCTTAAAGAATCACTGCGTTTGTCTTCAACTTGTTCAATCAAGCACCAGACTACTCACAGAACTTCCACGCGTCAGCGCTTTTTATGCCCACAACTTTACTTACTGATGCCAGTCGCCGCTTAGAGAAAGCCGCCCGCTACGCCCCTATCTCCGACGACGCCACCGAACGTCTCAAATTTCCTAAAGCCAGTCTTAAAGTCGCTATTCCTGTTCGCATGGACAACGGCTCACTGCGCGTGTTTGAAGGCTACCGCGTCCGCTACGATGATACTCGCGGCCCGACCAAAGGCGGCATTCGCTTCCATCCCAACGTTTCCTTAGACGAAGTTCAGTCGCTCGCCTTCTGGATGACCTTTAAATGCGCAGCGGTAAATTTGCCGTTTGGCGGTGCAAAAGGTGGCATTACGCTCAACCCCAAAGAACTCTCCAAATTTGAGTTAGAGCGGCTCAGCCGAGGCTATATTGACGCGATCGCTCAATCCATCGGCCCTGATCTAGATATTCCCGCCCCCGACGTTTACACTAACGCCATGATTATGGGCTGGATGATGGATCAGTACAGCATTATTCAGGGCAAGCGATCGCCCGCTGTCATCACTGGCAAACCCGTCAGTATGGGCGGCAGCTTAGGCCGCAATACCGCCACGGGCACCGGCGCGTTCCATGTCTTGCAAACCATCCTGGCTAAAGAGAACAAGAATCCAGAAGATCTTACCGTTGCCGTTCAGGGTTTTGGCAACGCAGGCAGCGTTATTGCTAACTTACTTTTTCAAGCAGGCTACAAAGTAGTTGCCGTCAGCGACTCCAAAGGTGGCATCTACAGTGAACAAGGGCTTAACATTCCTGATGTACAAAAGTTCAAAGAAGAACAACATGAGATGCAGGCCGTCTACTGCCAAGATACCGTTTGCAGCATCGTCGAACATGACAACATCACCAACGAAGAACTCCTCACGCTAGACGTAGACATTCTCATTCCGGCTGCGTTAGAAAATCAAATTACTGCCGAAAACGCCGACAGCATAAAAGCTAAGTATATTTTTGAAGTGGCCAATGGCCCTGTTACTGCCGACGCCGACGCCATTTTAGAAGAGAAAGGAATTTCTCTTTTTCCCGATATATTGGTCAACGCAGGCGGTGTCATGGTCAGCCACTTCGAGTGGGTGCAAAACCGCAGCGGACTGTATTGGACGCTCAAAGAAGTGAACGATAGATTGCGATCGCGCATTACCGAAGAAACTGAAACTATTTGGCACCTTTCCCAAAAGCACAACAACTCGGAGCATGGCGCCTCAAAGCACAGTGGTTCAAAGCAGAAAGTCTCCTTCCGCACCGCTGCCTATATCCACGCGCTTAGCCGCTTAGGCGAGGCTCTAGACGACAGAGGTACACGCGCTTACTACAACAGCTAGGTAGGTAGGATAGACTACGGTGGAGTTTATTGGAGGCTATGCGATCGCTGGCGCTGATCTCTTTCTTGCTCGCTTCTCTCGATAGTTCGGTACATAATTGTGACTGCTCTTACAATTCGACTGAGTTCAGTTACGATTGGCGTCTGTTTTTCTACGGCTTGCCAAGTGGGCGATGCGGTTAATAGGTTTGCTGATTCGGCTGTGGTCGAATGCGCCATAATTTCTGAGAGCCGGGCCGACTGTAGCTGCTCAACCTGGCTGCTAATGGTGGCTAAGTCATCAGTTAGAGGTGGCAACGGCTGAAGCGGTTGGTGCTGGTCGAGCACGTTGGCTAAGTTGTTTAATACTTGCTCAATAGCCTTGGCGAGCGGCTCGATCTGTTCGGCTTGGTGAGCTTTATTAAGCCTGTCGGTGTGCTTCATTAGAGCCGTTACTGAGCTAAATAAGCTGCGAACATATAGCATTAGCGTCATTACTGGCTCAATCTCGCCTCGAATATGGCGAGGTTCGCTGAATAGCCGTTGGGCAGCGGCTTCGGCGTTAGCGTTTTCTAGCGAGGCGCGATGTCGCAATAGGTGCAAAGAACTTTCAATGACCGAATCGCTACTGCCGAGATATTGATCAATCGCAATTTGAAAGTAAGCAAGATTAGCTCGAATTGTCTGGGCGATCTGAGCCGGTAGCTGTTGCTTTTCCCAGCGAGGAAACAGCCAGTAGCTGCCGGCTAATGCCAGCGCTCCACCGATGAGAACATCCGCGATTCTCTCAATGCCGACTTCCCAGTCGCCCATGCCGATTAGGCTAAAGAGTAGGATGATGACGGGCGTAAGTATCGTTACGAATAGGCTATAGCTCAGCGGACGGAGGGCGATCGCAGCAAACATTAAAATGATCGTCAGCGGAGCGATAATCCAGGTGCTGTGAATTAAGCTGACTAAAACAATTCCGGCCACGCCGCCTAAAAATGTGCCTAAAACTCTTTGCCGCGTGGTTTGAAAGGTGCCTCCAAAGTTTGGCTTTAGCGCAATGAGCGCCGTGAGCGTTATCCAGTAGCCTCTGGGGATGGGTAGCAGGTAGGCCAGTAGCTGAGCGGCTGTTACGACTAGCGCTAGGCGCAGAGCATGGCGAAACGTGACCGAATCGAAAGTAAGATTATCTTTAAGCGTGTCTAGCCAGAAAGGAGATGATGGCTGAGCTGAAACGAACGTTTTAGGCTGATTAGCTTGCAAGTTTGAAGATGTGGCTGCGGCTACGTCCTCGTGAATTTGGGCTGCTAGCTCGCATAAGTGAGTGACTATTTTGTTTAGGCTCACTATTTCTGTATAGTCGCCCGTTTGAATTTCGATTGTTTGTGTGTGAACCTGGCTGCGCAGGCGATCGCGCCTTACCTTTAAAGCTTCTACGCTGCGATCGAGTGCTATTAGTGCATCTGGAGGCAGCGTTGAGTTATTTTCAAGATGGCGGGGTACGTCTTGAAAACAGATGCTCATTTTTTCTAAAACTAGCTCAATCTCTTCTTTTATTTTTTCAAATAAAGAATTTCGAGAAGCGATAATAATGAGCTCTCCTAGCGCGGCTAAATCATTTAGGGTTTGATTAGCATCTTCGATTAGCACCAGCAGCTGGCGGCTTCTCGCGCTCTCAGATTTGCCAATTGTCCAGGCCGATGTCCAGATGTTTCGCGCAGCGGTTAAGCTGAGAATAACAACATCCTGTGTCTGTAAAAAGCGCTGCACTCGCTCTGCCCGTCGTGGGGAATCAGGTGCGCCCGCTTGCGTCATTTCTTTGGCTCGCTGCGTTAACTCACCCAGGCTAAGATAGCAGTCGGCGACGGCTTTTACCGCTGGGGTATAAGGTCTAACTATCCACAAAAGTGAAGATAATACCATTACCCAAAGCCCACCGCCTAGACAAAGCAAACTCTGCTCAAGAACGGCGGTTAGAGTGGGAAAAGAGGAAAACTTTGCGAGCGAGATAATGAACATAATTGAGGTGACTAGGCCGATACCGGCCATGCTGGCTCTAATTAAGCTCGCTAAGCTGAGCGCGAAAATAACAACAAAAGTGGTAAAAACGGCTAGCCAGAAGCTACCGCTAACTAAGTTGGCGACTAGTAGCGCTAAAGTAACGCCCACAGCGGCTGCACCTGTTGTGGTTGCCTGCTGGCGGTAAGTTCCGCTGGCGCTAACAATGCCTACAAACAAAGCGGCGATAGTCGGGATCGTACTCAGCTTGGGTTGACCGAGCAAGAAGCCAGCGGCGACCGGCCCGCCTAGCGCTAAAATTGTTCGAATGCCGTTGATGTAGTCAGGCTTGCCCGGCTGAAGTTGTAACGGTTGCCATAGCCAGCTTAGCGAACTGCGATTTTGAAAAACCATAGATAAGAAACCTGGCTGCGCAAGCGTTTATTCACAAAAGATAGCTTTAATGGTACTGATTGTATATCTGTTGTTTGGTTGATGAACGGACTCAATGTGTGATTAAAGACCTGCCGTTTTTACCTTAATTAGGACGGCAAGACTAGGACGGCAAGATTAGGATGGCAAGTTAAAAGCTAGATGGGTCTGCTGCTTCAGGTACAGGGTTGAGCATGGCTTCGGTTAAAGTGCTGATGACGTAGAGCGGTAAGGGCTGCTGATTGAGCGTGATGTTACGGTCGAGCACTTTTTGATAGTTGGGATCGCGAGCGACCGTCATCTGCATAAAGCCTAAGCTTAGTGCTTTGAGATAGCTGTCGGTGATGTCTGTATTGGGGCTGACTAAACCGTTGGTAAAAGAGAGATCGGCGTCGTTGAGTTCTAACGGGTCGTAGAGATGAGAGCCACCTTGGATAAGCGCAAGATAATGCTCTGAGCTATCGGTTTGACCGGTTATCGGCTGCGCCTCACTGAGCCAAATGAAGGGGCGAATTTGCTCTATTAGGGCGGGTGAAACCGGGTCGGCGCTGCCAGATACGAGCAGGCTAGGAACGGCGAGCTGAGAGAATCCCGCCTGGCCAAACAGGCTGCTCGTTACCGGATTCATGGCCATGACGGCTTGAATGCGCTCGTCTCTTAAATCTTCTGAAAACTGCTGAGGCACCTTGAGGGCAGTGCACTGCAACAGCATAGAAGGATCTGCCGCGTTTAGAACAAGTTGATCTGCACTACAGTTGGCTGTAAGGGTGTCTATATTGAGCTGTGCGCCCGCTACTGAGAGTGCGGTAGTGCCGCCGTAAGAGTGGCCAATAACGCCAATTTTAGTCATCTCTAAGCGGTTAGCAATCGGGCCGCTGATGTTGTTGAGCCGGGTCAGCTCGTCTAGTAGATAGGAGATATCTCGAGGGCGCTCGGAAAACCCAGCAGGATCGGCAATTTCGTCGGCTCGCCCTGCTAGCAAGGCTTCAAAGTTCGCGGTGTCACTACCTGGATGATCTAACGCGGCGACGGCGAATCCGTGACTGGCTAAGTGATTGCCGATGACGGCGAACCCGGTGCGATCGCCTGCTAGACCCGGAGAGGCTACGATTAACGGCGCGGGCGGAACTGACGATTGGGATGAGGCCGGTAGGTATAGATCGACAGGGATCTGGCGATCGCGATTTCTATCTGTTAGGGTTAGCGACTGCATTGCAACCGAGTAGGGGCCGCTTTGAGCAAGCTCGAAGACAGACTTATTATTGAGGGCGTTATCCTCTGGAACGGCTTGCTGGGCAATGGCGGCGATCGCCCCGCGAGTGTCTTGAAACAGCGCCGTGAATTCGCGCACTGACTGGAAAATTTTCCTTGAATTAATGCGGACGGTTTTGGTTGGAAACTTTTCTAAGGTGCCTAATACGGAAAGACCTTCTGGCTCAGCCGCTGATAGTACGAGTGCTCCTCGCAGTCCCCTGCCGCCGTTCAGTCGGCTAGGCGTTTGGATAATATTGCCTGCGCTTTTTAAGATGTTGTCGCCGATAGAAGAGCGCAAAAACTGAGAGACTTCTACTGGGCTAACGTTGCTTTTGGACTGAAGAACGGTGCGAAACTGCGATCGCTCTGTTTCGCTCAAGCGCTTGAGATAGGGCGCTAGGTCTGCGCCTACCTCGCCTTGTTCTGCGTAGTTGCGTAGAGACTGCACAGAGACAGATGCCTCAATAAATCCGTAGGAAAGGGTCACTTGTTCGGCGGCGGGCGTTGGCGCTGCTGAGGCGAGTGCCAAAATAAGAGATAATCCCGCAGGTAAGAGCAGGCCGCTGAGAAATCCTACTGTAAGCGTTCGAGAACGGGAGCGGGTAATGAACCGATTGATCATGTTGTATGGGTCTAGCCGACTGCTTGTGTCAGCATCTATTTATTGCTTTCTTTTCAAAATTATAGATTATAGGACTATAGATTATAGGTAGACTATAGACAGACAAAATATGTTGATACTGATAGCTGCAACTAATAGCTGCAACTAACTGGGCGTAATTATGAGAAAGGCGTGAGAAGAGTATGAGAGAATCTAGCTACGTGTGTCTGACTTCCTGCAACCTCCGATAGATATTTTCGTCGGTATTGGAGGCGGTGAGAATGAGAATTCGAGATTTTGAAAAGTTTTTGATGATGGCGATCGTCCTTGAAATTTTCAGTTAGAATTTGCCGCCGAAATTTCCAGCCAAAATTCGGTGAAGCGGCCTACTGTGAGCTGATGGCCTGCTTGAAGTAAAGTCAAGAGCATCTTCAGCCATATTGAGCAGGTCAAGACCTACCGTTTGTTTGGTGACAACAAACATCTTTGTTGCTTATAGTGTGGAGATGGCTCATATTCGGAGAAAAGCATTGCTAAAGTTTCACGTTCCCACTTTGCAAGATCAGGCTGCGGCAGATGAGCTAAAGGCTACGCTGCTAACGTCTGAGCCCAATGCCAAAGTAGAAATTGACGTTCAATCTAAAACGGTCACGGTAGAGTCTGAAGCCTCGGAAGAAACGTTTAATGAGCTGATTGTTGCATCCGGTCATTCTATTGATGACGCGAATGACAAGGCGAAAGCGTAAAGGTCTAGCTCTATAAAAATCCTGCTGGCGAAGCGGTTTTTTTGATTGTTGGAGATAGACACTTACTTCTATTTCAATTTCCACAATCGCCATTTCGAACTGATGTTAGTTTTCACTCAATTTATTAGGCAGTCTGAACCATGACGCTACAGAGCACCGCCACGAACACCGACGTTTTATTTCGGCCTTTCAAACTAAAGTCGCTTAGCCTAAAAAATCGCATTGTTATGGCTCCGATGACGCGCTCTTTTTCGCCTGAGGGCGTACCGGGCGAGAACGTGGCGGCTTACTATCAACGGCGGGCTGAAGGTGAAGTTGGTTTGATTCTTTCTGAGGGCACCGTGGTTGAACGGCCTGCGGCTAGAAATGAAGCAGGCATTCCTTTCTTTCACGGTGAGGCGGCGCTAGCGGGCTGGCAGTCGGTGATTGAGGCGGTTCACGCGGCAGGCGGCAAAATGGGGCCGCAAATTTGGCATGTGGGCTCGCTTAAAAGCTCGGGCACCGACTGGGAGCCTTCAGTAGCTGTAGAGAGTCCGTCTGGTTTGGTTGCGCCCGATCAGCCGCGCGGTGAGGTAATGAGCGAGGAAGATATTGCTGATACGATCGCTGCGTTTGGTCGGGCGGCGGCTGAGGCTAAGCGGCTGGGCTTTGATATTTTTGAGATTCACGGTGCGCATGGCTATCTGATTGATGAGTTCTTTTGGGCGGCGACCAATAACCGCACGGATAAGTATGGAGGCGATACGCTGAAGGCGCGATCGCGTTTTGCGACTGAAATTGTTGAGTCTATGCGAGCGGCGGTCGGCGCGGACTTCCCGATTATTTTGAGACTTAGCCAGTGGAAACAGCAGGACTTTTCCGTTCGGCTAGCTGAGTCGCCCGATGCGATGACGGATTGGCTAGCGCCGCTGGTCGAAGCTGGCGTAGATATTCTGCACTGTTCGCAGCGCCGATTTTGGGAGCCGGAGTTTCCGGAAATTGATGGAGAGACTGGGCTAAACTTTGCGGGCTGGGCTAAAAAACTGACGGGCGCGGCGACGATTAGCGTTGGCTCAGTTGGCTTATCGGGCGACTTTATCGGCTCTTTTAGCGGTGAGAGTTCTAAAACGGCCAGTTTGAGCAATTTAGTTGAGCGTATGGAGCGAGAGGAGTTTGACCTGGTTGCCGTTGGTCGGGCGATTCTAGCCGATCCGTACTGGGTGACTAAGGTGCGCACAGGCGATACTGAGACGCTTCAAGGATTTAGCCCTGAGGCTTTGGAAGAGCTGGTTTAGAGACAGGCTTGCTTTTTCATTGGCCGTACCAGTCTTCTTTCCACCGGTTCATTAAATCAATTTCTACCTGTTGGGTTCTAAGAATATCGTTAGACACCTGTTGAATTTCAGGGCGATCGCTGTTCTTTAGCCCTTCTTTTGCCATCGCCAAAGCGCCCTCATGGTGAGGAATCATGCCGTTGATAAAGCGCAGGTCGAACTTGTCGTCGGCTTTGCCAAGATCGCCATCCATTCGCATATTCGACTGCATCTCATCGGACATTTCCATGGTGTGGCCCATTTGAGCATCGTACATAATTGGGGCAGTGCTAGCCTTGGGATACCAGGTCTGTCGCCATGTCTGCATTCGAGAGATCTCACCTGCTTGAGCTTTAATGATGTTTTGCGCTAGCTCTTTAACTTCCGGCCTTTGAGAGTTTTTGAGGGCGGCTTCGGACATCGCGATCGCACCTTGATGATGCAGAATCATCCCATCTACAAAGCGCAGATCAAACTCATCGTCTTTAGGGCCAAGATTCATCGTCATCGCATGGTCTGTCATGGACATACCGCCATTTGCGGGTGCAGGCTGCGACGTTTGAGGAACCGAGTCAGAATGGCTGCATCCGAATAGGAGTGCGGAGGTAGAGGCTAGCAGTCCTAATGACAAAAGCAGGCCGTAAGTTTGTTTTGAGCGCATATAAGATCAAACCCTTTTATTGAGTAATGGCTATGGAAGATTATAAAGACCAAACATGAAACGCGGATGAAATGAATGAATTTATTCTGTCACTGAGGCATATTCTTTTTACCCCCTTGACCCTCTCCCCAACTAGAGGGTTTATGTTCGTAGTACATCTGCGAGATAGGAGTTCCCGTATGACCGCAACTACCCTAAAGCTAAAAGGCATGAGCTGCGCGTCCTGTGCAAACAGCATTCAAACGGCTATACAACAGGTGCCAGGGGTTAGCGACGTTGAGGTTAACTTCGCGACTGAGCAGGCCAGCGTTGAGTACGATGAGCGCAACACTAATCTTGAAAAGATTCAGGCGGCAGTTGCAGATGCTGGATATGAGGCAAGTGAAAGAGAAGCCCTAGGCATTGGTGGGCGTGCCGATGAAGCCGATGCGAAAGAACAAGAAGAGAGAAAGGCGCAGCAAAAAGCGCTGCTGACTAAAACAGTGGTGAGTGGGGTTGTTGGCGCAGCGCTGATTTTAGGCACTTTGCCGATGATGCTGGGCGCAGAGATTCCTGGCTGGCCGATGTTTTTACATAACCCTTGGCTACAGCTGGTTTTGGCAACGCCTGTTTTATTCTGGTGCGGCAATTCGTTCTATGTGGGTGCCTGGAAAGCCTTTACCCATCGCGCAGCCAATATGAATACGCTAGTAGCACTAGGCACGGGCGCAGCCTACCTCTATTCTCTTTTTGTTACGCTGTTCCCTAGCTTTCTACTTTCACAAGGGCTTGCGCCAGAGGTTTATTACGAAGCCGCAGTGGTGATTATCGCGCTGCTGTTGTTGGGCCGATACTTTGAGAATCGCGCTCGCGGGCAAACCTCGGATGCCATTCGCCAACTAATTGGATTGCAGGCGAATACGGCTAGAGTCGTGCGACAGGATGAGGAAATTGACCTGCCGCTGGAGGAAGTTGTGGTGGGCGACATTATTATTGTGCGCCCCGGTGAGAAAATTCCGGTTGATGGCAAAGTGACTGAGGGCACCTCTACGGTTGATGAGTCGATGGTAACCGGTGAGCCAGTGCCGGTAAAGAAAGCGCAGGGTGAGGACGTTATCGGTGCGACTATTAACAAAACAGGAAGCTTCAGGTTTAGCGCTTCGCGGGTTGGTAAAGATACCGTGCTGGCGCAGATTGTTCAGCTCGTACAGGATGCTCAAGGTTCAAAAGCGCCTATTCAGAAGCTAGCCGACCAGGTGACGGGGTGGTTTGTGCCGGTGGTAATTGCGATCGCAATCATCACCTTCGTCCTCTGGTTTCTCATTATGGGCAACCTCACGCTGGCGCTACTTACGACGGTTGGCGTACTGATCATTGCCTGCCCCTGTGCGCTGGGCTTGGCGACGCCAACGTCTATTATGGTTGGCACGGGTAAAGGCGCTGAGAATGGCATTTTAATTAAGGATGCTGAAAGCTTAGAACGCGCTCATAAGCTGCAAGCTGTTGTTGTCGATAAAACAGGAACGCTAACAGAAGGCAAACCTACGGTAACAGATTATCTGACCGTACGCGGTACGGCGAATAGCAATGAGATTAAGCTGTTGCAAATGGCGGCGGCGGTAGAGCGAAATTCTGAGCATCCGCTGGCTGAAGCCGTGGTTAATTACGCTGAATCTCAAGGTGTTGACAAGAAGAAGATGACCGGGGTGAAAGACTTTGATGCGGTTACGGGTAGGGGCGTTCAGGGTAGGGTTAATGGCCATTTGATACAAATTGGCACCGAGCGCTGGATGCAGAGTTTGAATATCGAGACTGCATCGCTTCAGTCCCAGCGTCGGGCTTGGGAGGCTGCGGCTAAAACTACAGCCTGGATCGCGGTAGATGGCAAAGCAGAAGGGCTGATGGGCATTTCTGATGCGCTGAAGAAAACGTCTGTGCGGGCGGTGAGTGCTTTGCAGAAGATGGGCTTGGAAGTGGTGATGCTGACAGGCGATAACCAGCAGACGGCTGATGCGATCGCCCAAGCAGTCGGTATCCGCCGCGTATTTGCCGAAGTGCGGCCCGAGCAGAAAGCTGCGCAGATTAAACAACTACAGTCCGAAGGAAAGAAAGTTGCGATGGTGGGCGATGGGATTAATGATGCGCCTGCGTTGGCTCAAGCCGATGTGGGGATTTCTATTGGGACGGGAACAGATGTGGCGATCGCCGCTAGCGATATCACGCTAATCTCTGGTGACCTGCAGGGTATCGTCACGGCTATTCAGCTCAGCAAAGCCACCATCGCTAACATTCGGCAAAATCTGTTCTTTGCCTTTATCTACAACGTCGCTGGTATTCCGATTGCTGCTGGTATTCTCTATCCTATTTTTGGCTGGTTGCTGAATCCGATTATCGCCGGTGCTGCGATGGCGTTTAGCTCAGTTTCTGTGGTTACCAATGCCCTTCGCTTAAGAAATTTCCAGCCCAAAGGTATTCGCTAGAAAAGTTTTCAAGGTAAGAAATATGCTGATGAAATTACGAGAGTCTCGCAGTAAACGATCGCTGGATAAATGGATAGTTGGGAGTCTGTTAGGCAGTGGCCTGTTGTTTGGGACGGCGCAAACTGCCCGCGCTCAAATTTCTGAGGTCGGTAGCCGTGAGTTTCGGCGCATTGAGCAGCCAATAGGACTCAAAGTAGGCGTGGCGGCAGCAGGAGCCGGGCTGATTGGATTGGAGCTATGGTGGTTCCTTTTGAGTAAAACCAAGGCGCAAACTGCGCAAACTGCTAACGGCATTCAGTCTGTAGATATAACGGTAGACGGGGGCTATTCGCCCGATCAGATTGTGGTGCAGGCAGGCCAGCTAGTACAGCTAAACTTTTTTCGAAAAGATCCTAGCAGTTGTTTAGAACAGATTATTTTACCTGATTTCAATAAAGCAGTCGATTTGCCGCTTAATCAAACGGCAACTATAGAGGTCGTTCCTGAAAAAACGGGCGACTATACATTTCACTGTGGTATGAATATGTTTCGCGGCACGATGACGGTAGAAGAGCGCGCTTAAGGCCATGAGTAAGCCAAAACGCGCTGGTTCTCTAACGTTTTCAGGTAGGCTGCTGCTTTGGTAAGCGAAGATTGCAAGGGGCGAATGACTTCTTCTACGGCCTGCTACTTGAGGGCTAGATTGTCTTGGGCGGCTCGCTGGTCTTTGCCTCGTAGCTGTTCCACTATACTGGCCCGATCGGCGACCAAATCGCTTTTAGTTCTCTCCATCACTGCTAACGCAGCAAAGCTATTAGAATAGATCTAGCACGAGATCTTTGGGCTGCGATGGTAATTCTTTCTAAACAGGTGAGCGAGCTTGATCTGAACGATAGCGAAGGACAGCTTACTCAAGTCGTTTGTTTGCCTAATATCAATTGGTCAACCTACCAGGCCATGCTTCGCGATATGGGCGAGCATCGAGCTACACGCGTAGCATACGACCAAGGGGTAATGACGATTAAAATGCCTTCTGAACTGCACGAGTTTCTGAGCCGCTTGCTTGCCTATATTGTGAGAACTTTGGCTGTAGAGCTAGGGTTGCTCTGCACAGATGTTGGTTCAATGACGCTTCAGCGAGACGATCTGGAAAAGAGCGCGGAGCTAGATACTGGTTTTTATATTCAGAACGCTACCTCTAGAAAAGGAACAGATTCTAGAATTCCAAGCAGAATTCCAAGCAGAATCCCAAGCAGCCTGCCGCTCGATCTGCTGGTTGAGGTAGATATTACTAGCCCGTTTACTCGCAGGATGAGCATTTATCGCGCGTTGGGTATTGCTGAAGTTTGGCAGTATACCCAGCGAGATAGCGTTGTCATTCATTGTTTGACTGGAGATAATTACGCTGAGGCTAAGGTGAGTCTTGCTTTTTCTCAGTTAACGGTTGTTCAGCTCAATCAATTCCTAAGCGACTATCAAGATGACATTCAATTAACTCGCGATATCCGCTGCTGGGTAGACTCTCTCAACTAGAAGGAAGCTATTAAAAGGCGACCGTTAGAAGGCGACTGTTAGAAGATAAACTTTTATGCTCGAATTACCTCATTACAAAGCCAAACAGGTTTCGGTTAATCGCAAGCGGCACTACGAGATTGAAGGGCACTGCTATCCGGGAATTACGTCAATTTTGTCGGCGACGAAGCCTTACGAAGAGAAAAAGAGGCTGTGGGATTGGCAAGATCGAATTGGTAAGGATGAAGCGAGAAAAATTACGACGAATTCCTCTCGGTCGGGGACGCGAATTCATAAAATTATTAAGTCTCATTTGAAGCAGGAGCCTTATGAGCTGCCGGAGGGGCTAGATGGCTTTTGGCGTTCGATTGAGCCGGTGCTGAAGGAGATTGATGAGGTGCTGCTAGTTGAAGGGGCGGTGTGGCACCCGCTGAAGTTTGCGGGGTATCCGGATGCGGTCATGCGCTTTGAAGGGGAGCTGTGTGTGTGCGATTGGAAAACGGCGCGCCGGCCGAAGCAGATGGAGTGGATTGGCGATTATTGTATGCAGGTGGCGGCTTATTGCTATGCGGTGAACTGGGTGTATCGGGATACGGGGATACAGATTGAGCGGGGGATGATTGCGATCGCTCTAGAAGATCATCCGGCTCAAGTTTTTATGCTCAATGCGGACGACCTGTATTTTCACTGGGGAAATTTTCAGCAGCGGCTGAAGCAGTTCTATCGCCAAAAAGGTTTGATATACTCCTCGTAAGATGTCTGTCGAAAGGTTTTGCGAATGACTGGATTTATCATGTATTGGGTGGTGATGGCGCTGACGTTCGTGATTTTGACGCTGCTACCGACCGGGATTGAGTCGGATAGCTTTGGTAAAACGGGCTTTGCGGCGCTGGTGTTTGGCTTGCTAAATGGGCTGCTGGGCTGGTTTATCAACAGCACGCTGGTTAATATTTTGAGCCTGGGTTTGGTCTTTTTGGTTGGCAACACTATTCTATTTGGCCTGACGGCTTTAATAGTTCCGGGCTTTCGGCTCAAATGGGGCGTTATTAGTGCGCTGCTTGGGGGACTGGGTACGGCTGTAATCTCGGGATTTGTTGCGAAGATTTTGGTGGCTCTTTTTTAGTCAGCTAAGTAGCTCAGTGTCATGACTCACTGCCTAAGCTCGGCTTCGACTACGCTCAGCTCTCTAGCTACGGTGGATTGAGCATTGAGCGCAGTCGAAATGCGTTTTACAAGTAATTTGATTTACCTAATTAGCAACGACTTTTTCTGGCGATCGCCTGCTAAACAATCGTCAGAAAAAGTTGTTGCTAGTTCTGCGTTGATTTAAACCGGGATAAACTGCTCGGCTCCCAAATCGCTAGCGGTAATATCGCTGAGCTGAGCGAGAGTCTGATGAGCTAATTTAATGGCAGTATCTTTACCCGCTTGAATAATCTCCAACTGACCGAAGGAAAGACCGCCAGATAAACCAATGAAATCGATGCCGAGTTCAAAATCTAGAATGGTATCGGTGCCTTCGCCTGCGGCTAGCACAAAGGTGTCGCTGCCCTCACCGCCCGTGAGCCGGTCGCCTTCCCTACCGCCGTAGATCACATCATCGCCTTTATCGCCAAAGATTTCGTCATAGCCTTCTCCGCCGTAGAGCAGGTCATTTCCGCCTTTACCTTCTAGCCAATCTCTGCCCGCGCCACCGTAGAGAACGTCATCGCCTCCATCCGAATCGTTTTGCGGATCGCTGCTATTGAGATCGCCGCGCAGCAGGTCTTCTCCGCCGCCGCCGAATATAAAGTCATTGCCTAGCCCACCGGCGATAAAGTCGTTACCGCCCAATCCTTCAAGCAGATCAGAGGCTTCGGTGCCTTCTAGTCGGTCTCCTATTTCTGTTCCTGCTACTGAGTTTCCATCTGGCGTTTCTACAACATCTAGAAAAATTGCTGTGGGTACGCCGTAGGTGCCGTCTGCTAACAGGCTTTCTACAAACAGGGTGTGTCTACCGGTTGTAAGGCCGCTGGTATCGACGGTTGCGAGTAATTTTTCAACTGTGCTGTCAAACTGACCGTCGGCGGCGCTCATGTCAAATAGCTCTGTATCCGGCACCCAAGAAGGCGCGTCGAAGCTATAGCGAGCACTGCCAATGGCCTGGAAATCTGGCAGCTCTAAGCCTTCGGTGATTCCCGCTGAGCTGAGGTTGCCGTCATCGTAGCGGGTTGAGTCGGCGGTTGCGCTTAAGGTGACGGGCAGCCCGGCAAAGACTTTTGTTAAGTCTACTTAAGTCTTCGGCAAAGCGGGTTGCCAGCTCGGTGGTGGTATATTCGCGGGCGTGAATTGCGCCTTCTACGTACAGGATGGGCTTTTCGTAGCCGGGAATGTCGGTGGCTTTGTTGGTGAGCTGTAGCGCCTGAATGTCGTAGCCTTCGACGGTGACTTCGCTGAGCTGGTTTTCGCCTTCGTCGATGCCATCGGCGATCGCACTTACGGTCGAAACCTGGGACTCGAACCAGTTATCTGGCGAAAACGTAATGGGCGCAATGGTCTGGAGCTGTTCGCCATCGACGATGAAATTGAGCGTTACGTCGGCGGTCGGACGGCTTTGCAAAACGAACTCAAAGTCTAGCGGGTCGGGTACGTTGTCTTCGCTGACGCCGATGTCGGTGGGGAGGATGACGCCGGGGGCCAGGTAGTCTACTACCTGAATGTTGTCTACGGCCCAAGCGTAAGACCAGTCGCCGTCGAAGCGAAAGCGGAGCTGGGCCTGATTGCCGGCGACCGTGTCGGTTAGATCGACGATGCGAGGGCCGACAAATTCACCTTCGCCGTCTTCAAAGTAAGCGGTTTCCCAGCTGGTGCCGCCGTCGGTTGAGGTTTCAACGTAAATTTGGCTGGCATATTCAGGGTCGGTAAAGCCGGAATACCACTGGTCGTAGAGTAAGTAAGCGCCCTGGGCGGCTGAGGCGTCGAAGATGGGAGAGATGAGGGCGACGCTTTCTTCTGTGTCGTCGTTGGAAAGGGCGTCGCTGTCGTAAACGGCGACTGGAGAGACTAGCGGCTCGGTGCCGATAAAGCTGCGATTGCCGGGATTATCAAATCGCCACTGGTCGGTTTCGGGGTTTCCTTCTAGTAGCGCCTGTGTCCAGCCCGGTGGTGGGGTTGCGCCGCTGGCAGTGTTGAAGTTTTCGGAGAATAGCGTGGCTTGTTCTGGCACTGATGAACCCCTTGGAAATACGATAGCTGAGTCTTAACCATCGGTTGAACACTAAGCGTTTTAAGGCAGCGGTTTGGTGGGGGTTGTTACTTTATAGACACTTCATCAAAAGTTTTTGATGTTAGGAAACATGGCTTTTCAAAAAAGTCTTCTAGCGGGATAGGCTCGTGCGCTAGTGGCTTTGTTTGATCTTCAACTGCCGCTGGCTTAGTGTTTCCTCAAATAGCTCTGTAGATAGCGCTTGTTCTACGGGCCATACGCCTGGCTTAGTGAGTCTGTTAGATAATATGAGCTGGGCGATCGCACCTGTTCCACAGCCTGCACAGTAAGCCGTATCTTCATGCTCGAAGGTGGAAATATACTGGGCGGGTTCGCCGTTTTTGGCGCCGTCTATGGCAATTCGCATGGCAATGCCGACGCCGGTTTTGGGATCGGTTACCTGAGTCATGCGGTAGCTGATTTTAGCGACGGATTCGATGAGCTGCGGATTGCTGAGAATGGCTTTGGGCAAACGAGCCATCATCCAGGTAAGGCGGTTGTAGTAGTCGGGGACGGAGCCAAATTTGGTGATGATGGTTTTGAGCTGGGGGAAGGTGTCGGCGACGGTGAGGGCTTCGACGGTGTTGAACCAGTACACGCCGCCTTTGCCGTAGCGGGGGAAGTCGATGACTTCTCTTTGGCTGTAGGGTGCGATCGCTCTCCAATTTCCCTTAATTTTGGACATAAAGGGCGTTTGCAGCTCGATGAATGTAGTGCGCATTACGGTGACACCGGCTCCGCCTGAACCTGCGACTAGGTAGCTGAGGTGGACGCTTTCGGCCTGGTCTAATTGCTCTATGCCTTGGCGTACCATGCTGCCGGAAATGCCTGGAAAGATGCCGGTGCTAATGATGGCTGTAGTGTTAGCGGCCTGGGCTAGGGCTTTGTATTGAAGGGCTTGATTAACGTAGTCGGGGCTATCGGCTACGTCTAAATAGGGTTTGCCCTGGGCAATGCAGCTAAGCAATACGTGGTGATTGCGGCTGCGGAAGGGGCCAGCGCAGTGAACGATGAGATCGTGTTGGGCGATCGCATTTTCTACGGCCGGTTCGTCGTCTAAGCTCAGGGCCTGATAGGTCTGGTTGTTCTGGAGCGCAAATGAAGCTGCCGCCCGGCGACCGGTGACGGTTACCTCGGCGGCAGTATAGGCGAGTACGTCGGCAGCGACGCTGCGGCCAATGCGACCGCCGCCCCCGATGATTAGCACCTTTTGAGTCATCGTTTTTTAGGATAGAAAGTCTGTCTTTACCCTAAGGCTACATGCCTAAATCCGACAAGATATCGGTAGCATGGGTGTCGGTTTTAATATTGCCGTCGTAGACCTTTTTGATGACGCCTTTGCCGTCGATGACAAAGGTGACGCGCTTAGAATAGCCGCCGCCGTCTACTTCGTAGGCGCTGGAGATGTTGCCATCGGTATCGACGACGAGAGGAAAGGGCAAATCGAACTTGTCTTTGAAGGCGGTGTGAGAGTCGGCGTCGTCGCGGCTAACGCCTAGTACGGCGATATCTTTTCCCTGATAGGCTTCGTAAGAATCGCGGAAGCTACAGGCTTCCTTGGTGCAGCCGGGCGTGTCGTCTTTGGGATAGAAGTAAAGCACGACGGTTTTGCCTTCAAAGTCGGATAGGGAAACGGCGTTGCCCTGGTCGTCTTTGGATGAGAAGTTAGGGGCTGTAATGCCTTCTGCAAGCGCCATAATTATGTCCTGTACGTTTTTGGAGTGTAGGTTTTGTGCCTCAGTGATTCTATCAAGGGGCGTCCACAAGTGGCACATTCCATTATTTTATGTTGGAATGATCCGGGTAAAAGGAAGACTAGACTGAGGGGTTTGACCCTCCCTTTACCGTAGCTATGCAGTTTGAAACTCAGCGGCTGATTATCCGCCCTTGGCAACCTAGTCAAGATGCTCGCCATGCGATGGATATTTATGGCGATGCTCGGGTGATGTCGTGGGCAAGTGACAGCGGGTGCGATACGTCTATTCGGCAGGTGCAAGGACGGCTACAGCGCTACCGAGACCATTCTGTATGCGAGCGTAAGGGTGTGGGTAGCTGGGCGGTTGAGCAAAAGACCATTGGCCGAGTGATTGGGCATGTGGTGCTGATGCCGCTGCCCGATATGAAGGTGGCGAAGACTCAGCGCATGTGCGGTATCTACGATGCTCCGATTAAGACTGAGAAATTGCCAGCGACTAATTTTATTGAGATTGGCTGGCAGTTTCGTCCTTCTAGCTGGGGATTTGGCTACGCGAGTGAGGCGGCGGCCTGTGTGGTGCAGTTTGCGTTTGATGAGCTAAATTTGCCGATGCTATTAGCCATTACGCTGCCAGAAAATAAGCGTTCTGTGGCGGTAATGGAGCGGCTCGGTATGCAGCGCGATGGGATGACGGCTCGCTATTACGGCGGGAGGTCGATGCTTTTGTATAAGCTTTTGGCGGATCAGGCTAGACCAGTAGAAGCGCAATCTGATGCGGCGGATTTGGCAAATTAACTTTCGTAGGCTAGCTCTCCTAGAATGTACGTGGCCTGAACTGCGCGGTCGTCTCCCATCATGATCAATGAGAAAATGCGGTCGGCGAGGTCGGTTAGGTCTGTGGGGGGTGCAGGCGCGTTGCGAAAGGCCATTAGGGGTGTGGCGCGCGGGTCGAGAACAATGAAGTCGGCGTCTTTGCCGATGTCGAAGTTGCCGAGCGTGTCTTCTAAGCAGAGCGCTCTAGCTCCGCCTAGGGTCGCTAGGAATAAAGCTTTAAATGGAGATAGCTTTTGCTGGCGGAGCTGAGCCACTTTGTAGGCTTCGTTGGCGGTTTGAAGGATTGAGAAGCTGGTGCCTGCGCCGACGTCGGTGCCTAAGCCAACTTTTACGGGGTAGTCTGTTGATTTTGCCTGCTCGATTTTGAAGAGGCCACTGCCTAAGAATAGGTTTGAGGTGGGGCAAAAGGCGATCGCACTTCCCGCTTCTGAGAGCCGCTGAAATTCTTGGTCGCTTAGGTGAACGCCGTGGGCAAATACGGAGCGTTCTTTGACTAGCCCGGCCTGGTCGTAGGCGTCTAAATAACCTTTGCAGTCGGGAAAAAGCTCTTTTACCCAGGCGACTTCGCTGACGTTTTCTGAGATGTGCGTGTGCATGTACACATCTGGAAATTCCTTGAGCAGTTCTCCTGCTTTGCGCAGCTGTTCGTCGGTAGACGTAATGGCAAATCGGGGGGTAACCGCGTAGCGCAGGCGTCCTTTTTTATGCCATTTCTGAATGAGATCTTTGTTCTCTTGGTAAGAATCGTCTGCGGTGTCGCAAAGATAGTCTGGGGCGTTGCGATCCATCATCACTTTGCCCGCAATCATGCACAGGTTGCGGCGTTCGGCCGCTTCAAAAAAAGCGTCTACAGACTGAGGGAATACGGCTGCAAAAACCAGTGCTGTTGTGGTGCCGTTGCTGAGTAACTGATCTAAAAAGACCTCGGCTACTTTTTGAGCATAGTCTTTATCTTCAAACTTTTTCTCTACCGGAAAAACATACTGATCGAGCCATTCTAAAAGCTGTTCTCCATAGGCTGCAATCATCTCAGTTTGAGGATAGTGAATATGAGTGTCGATAAATCCCGGCATCATTAGCCGTTCGCTGTAGAGCGTGGTGGGCACATTCTCATATTCACTTTGTAGCTCAGCGTAGTCTCCAAAGGCTTTAATTTTGCCTGCTTCAACCACTAGCAGTCCGTCTGGCAGGTAGCGGGCACTGTCTGCTTCTGCGGTGTAAAAGGGGTCGTCCACAAAGTCTAAGAACGATCCGCGTATGGCTGTAAGACGAGGTTGATCTGGCTGACTTTGTGGAGAGGACATATCAGGGAGATTCCTACTTTTGTGGGTAAGACTGTTCTTGCTGGGCGTATTGCTTTTGGCCGCCATCTGTTTGGTTGGTCTGCTTTTCCTGGGATTTTGTTTGACTTTCCTGTTTGTCTGTGTAGCTGTAGTCGCTAGATTTTTGTTTTTTGTCGTATTCTGACTGGCTTGGGTAGGCTTTATTTTCTGTTTGGGTTTGGCTGTATTCTGGGGTGGCTGCGATCGCTGGTAAGGACGTGCTGGTAAACGTACCTATCGTTAGAAAGGCGACTGCGAGTATTATGCATAGTTTGCGAATCATGGGGGTTTCCTATTTTTTGAGCACACTTTTTTGACGAACTAATCTATCGTGGCATCTGCCTCCGACGGCTCAGCGAGAGCGGCTTCTGGCGACAGCTTCTGCGTTAAGTTGGCAAAGGCTCCTGCCAACTGCTCTCGCTGATTAACAAAGTAAACGCTCACGAGCGTAAGCAAGACGCCTAGCCACTGAAAGTTGGTTAGCATCTCTCCTAAAAAGAGATTGCTAAACAACAATGCGAACACGGGCGTTAGAAAAATTAGTGCGCTAACGCTGGTCATATTGCCGTTGGCGGCTAAGTAAAAGAACATGCCGTAAGTGAGCGCTGTGCCAAATATAGTGGCATACAGTAGGCCAATCCAATCGCCGATTAACAAGTTGGCAACTGGGTAAGGCTCCCAAATGACTGACATTACAGCTAAAGGGATGCCGCCTAGAATCATGTGCCAGCCTGTTGCCACAATCGGATCGACATGACGTTTTACATAGCCAATAATGATGGTGCCAAACGACATTGACAGCGCTGCTAGCAGCATTAAGAACTCACCGCTTTGCATCAGCAGCGACAGGTTAAAGTCGCCGCCTTTTTCGCCGTATCCCTGAATGGTTTGCAACCAACTGCCAATGGGTAAGCCGTCTTGTAAAAAGGTGTAGATCCAATTGGCCGGTAGCCCGCACAGGCTAATACCGGCGATGCCGATGGCCAGGCCAAGCCAGCCCCAGAAACCAATGAGGTTCCCGAATAGAATTCGAGCTAGCAGCGCGACTACTAGCGGTTGGGCATCAATGAGCACTGCGCCTAATCCTGCGCCCGTGTTGACTAAGCCCGTCGTTAAAAGTCCTTGAAACATTGCGCCGTCTACTAGCGCGAATAGCCCAATCCAGAGCCAGGCTTTCCAGGTTTTGGGTTGAGGCAGCTTCAGCGCGATCGCAACTATTAACGTTAAAATGCCTGCGGGAATCAGGCGAAAAGAAGCTAAAAAGAGAGGCGATGTGTGCGGCAAGATGTACTTCATCGCCACCATCGCTGTGCCCAGAAAGAAGAAGGGCGCGACTAGAAAGATAGGAGACTTTACTAAATCGTTTTTGGAAAGCTGCATAGGCTTGCGGGGGGATGATATGCGATCGCGACAAACTTTTCTAACTTTTCTATGAAGATGGAGAACTGTGGTCGAGCTGCGATGGTCGAACTGCGGTGACTTTTTTAATATGCCTATCGCTTAACGCCTGAAGCTAGTCGCATGCACGACCAGCGCAGCGTCTTTTGATTAGCCAAATCGCTAGTTAGCCAAATCGCACCGCCTCAAATGCGAATCTAAAGATGAAGAGGGCGGCTAATATCCAGGTAACTACTGAGACCTCGCGAGCGCGTCCGGAGGCTAGCTTGGTGACGGGATAGAGAATCATGCCTACTGATAGTCCGGCGGCGATGGAGAAGCCTAGTGGAATAAAGAACATGGTGACAAAGGCGGGAATGGCCTCTGTTAGGTCGCCCCAGCGAATGCTGGAGACTGCGGACATCATCAGAACGCCAACGATTAGCAGGGCTGGTGCTGTTGCAAAGGCCGGAACCGCTTCGAAGATAGGAACAAACAGCAGAGCAATAACAAACATGATGGCGGCAACGACAGCGGTGAGTCCGGTGCGCCCTCCCTCGGAGACACCCGCCGCTGATTCGGCAAAGGTGGTGACGGTGGAGGTGCCCATAATGGCTCCTGCTGTGGTCGCGATCGCATCTGCAGAGAGCGCCTGATTGGCCCGAGGCAGGTTGCCGTTCTCGTCAATGTAGCCCGCCTGCGTTCCTACGCCCATGAGCGTTCCAATGGTGTCGAACATGTCTACAAACAAAAAGACCAGCAGGATTGCTAAGAAATCAACAATATTGCCGCCGTTGATGCCGCCCAGCCCAACAAACGCCTGACCAAAGAGATTGGAAGGGAATGCAGGTATGGCTACAATCCCGGTTGGCGCTTGGGCGACTCCAAATACCCAACCTAAGATGGCCGTACCGCCAATGCCCCAAAGCAGAGCGCCTTTAATCCGTCTAACAACGAACAGCACTGAGATCAAGATACCGAAAGTAGCGAGTAAAGTAGCTGGTTCTGTAAAGCTGCCAAAAGATGTTTTAGTGACTTCGTTGGCAACAATGAGTCCGGCACCGCCAGTGGCTGGGTCTCCGCTGAGACCGATGTAGGCTAAAAACATACCAATTCCTACTGTCGTAGAAGCTTTGATACAGGCAGGCACTGCTGCAATAAGATGGCGGCGAATATCGGTGACGGTAAGGGCAATAAAAATAAGACCCTCAATCAGTACGGCGGCTAAAGCAACTCGCCATTCAATGCCTAACCCCAATACAACAGAGTAAGCAAAAAAGGCGTTGGTTCCCATGCCGGGCGCAAGCACGAATGGATACTTGGCATACAGCCCCATCACCAGGGTGCCAATGGCGGCTGTAATCCCGGTGACGACAACGAGTTCTCGAAATAAGTCGCCCGACTCCTGTAAGAAGACGGCATCTGACATGATTAACGGATGCACGACCAGGACATAGGCCATGGTCATGAAGGTGGTTAGCCCAGCCAATATTTCGGTGCGAAAGTCGGTTTTGTAATGGTCGAAGTCGAAGTACTTAGCGACCTTAGCCTGCCACCCTGAGTAGCGCGGCGGCGGTGATGATTGGGGCGGCTTTGGCTGAAACTCTACGCTAGTCTGATTCATAAAGATTCTCCGAAGAAACGGTGCTGGCTGAAATAGCTAAATAGAATCTGATCCGTGAAGCTGAGCAGTCGGATGTGTAGATAGCGTGCTGAACGGTAGTAGATTTTTCACGACTCTACCGGGCGACTTCCCTGCGTTTTGTTACATGCGGCACATATCAGCGATCGCAGACATATCCTGATGTATACAACCATTTTGCATACTGTATACAAAGAAAAAATGTAGAACTGTACTGGGCGCTACAATTCTTGCTTTAAGACATATTTGCTATGCCCTGATGCTGTTTGAGTCGTGTTAATAGAGAGTCTTGTATTCAAGATAGGTTCATAACAAAACGTCCTCTAGATAAACATATCTGGAGGACGCTGAGTTGATTATTATGGATGGGATTGGCTTAGTAGAGTCTGTCTAGCCAATCGCGCTGTTCTTCGGCTTTAGGAAGATAGGGATATAGCCTAGCCTTGGCATCGTACTTACCTTTGGCTAAGAGCGTGGGCGACTGTGCAGAGGGCTGTGGGCGGTGCACCATGAAGCGCTTGACGGCTTTGTAGAGGCTCTGAAGCGACTGGCCTAAGGTTGACTGAGATTGGTCATAGGAGGAGTTGGACTGAGAATTGCTTTGCACGATCTAACCTGAAATTAAAACTGTATATTTCAATACAATTCTAACGAATGAAGTTAGATTTGTGCATCAGAACTGGCTAATACCTGCAAATTTATGCCTTATGATTTTGAATTTCTTTGACTACTCGCGTTTTGCTTGCCAGCAGATGTAGCTGTATGGCTGCTGTTGCTGCGGCGACATCTTTTTGGGCGATCGCTTCATAAACCTGACGATGCTCTAGTCGAATCTCTAGTACTGAAGGATTTTGCTGTAGCGTCTGAATGCGCAGGAGTGCCATGGAGTCGAATAGCTGATCGAGCAGCGATACTAGCCTGCGGTTGCCTGAGCTTTCAGCGATAAGGTGATGAAACTGATAGTCAATGTCTAGAAGCTGAAGCAGCGATCGCGGGTCAGAGTCTTGCGGATCTTTTTCTTCAGCTTGAATAACGGATTGTTCTAGGGCGCTGATTTGTTGTTGGCTAGCCTGTTTGCAGGCGCCGGTTACGGCTAGTTTTTCGAGCACTAAGCGACAGTCGTATAGCTCTATGGCATCCACGGCTGAGATTGTCGTTACCTGCAAACCACTGGTGTCGGCAACGACTAGCCCTTCTTTTTGGAGCTGGCGCAGGGCCTCTCGCAGCGGCGTCCGGCTAACGTTGAGCCATTCGGTGAGCTGCATTTCTATCAGTCGGCTACCCGGTGGAAAATCGCCTGCTAAAATGCCTGCGCGCAATGCACTATAGGCTTGCTCAGATAGGGGTTTTCGGCGTTTGATAGCAGGGCGAGAAGAGATTTTTGTTGGGGCCACAGATTGCTACTAAATAGGTTGTTTAAGGGTTAACGGAATTAGCCGTTGAATTAGCCGTTAGAGTACTACTATTCTATTGGGTGTATACGGTATACATAAGAGATCGATTGCCGGTGTGATGTAGCTAAAGCGACTATCTAGCGAAGTGATTTCTGTATACACTGCTGGTTAGCGTGATGTTTCGAGAAGTTAGAATGGCTATTCGTAAACGATTGGCGAGCATTTTTGTACTACCTGCGTTGATATCTGCGTTGATATTAGTGATGTTGATTGCTGTTCCGTCGCCGAGCTGGGCTGCTGGACAACCTGGCAATCAAGCTGTGAATCAGTCTGCTAGCTTGGTGGCTCCAGAACCGGATGCCAAAATTACTATTTATCGCCGCCCTGAAGCCAACCGGCAGCGCATTGGCTATGGGGTTAATGGGGATACGGTTATGGTTTTAGAACAGGTTAGTGATAATCAAAGTGTTGTTTGGAACCACGTCCGCTTTGATGATGCCTCTGCGGCTGAGGGCTGGGTGCAAGCAGAGTTCTTATCGCTGGCGGCGACAGATTCGGGTCAAGGTCAGAGAACGGCTGATGGGAATGGCTCGTTTACCTCTACGGGAAGTCGCTATTTGGGTAATCAGCGATCGCCTGCTAGTCAGCCGTCTCAGCAATCTTCTAACCAGAGGCCGCAGTTCAATCGTCAAGATAGTGCCCAGCCTTACTCGCAGCGACAGAATTAATGAGCGACTTCGATGCCCGTTCACAGCTAGGGTCGCAGGCAAATTCGCGGGCAGCGGCTAGCTTAGTGATAGAACATGCGGTTCCTGTCGGCGAAGGTTTGGCCTTTCGCTGGTGGCATTCGAGGATGACGCGGGCGGCTAAAAATTTTGAGGGCCATATTCGCAGCGATTTGTGTGCGCCGGTTAAGAGCCAGCAGCCTGATCAGCCGATGACTTGGTACTCCATTGTTCATTTTGAGTCGCCCGAGCTGTTGGATAAGTGGATTCACTCGCGCGATCGCTTAGCGCTGATTGAGTCTGGACGCAAAACCTTTGCTTCTTATCAGTTCATTTCTTTTTCTACTGGACTCGAAGGCTGGTTTTCTCGTAAAACCGGAACTGAGCAGTCTGGGTTGGGGCCACCGGCTTGGAAGCAGAACGCGACGGTTATCTTAGCGCTGTATCCTACGGTGGTTATTCAAACGCTGTTGTTTTCGGCTTTGGGTTTGATGCAGTCTTGGGCGCTACCTAACGCCATGATTATCAATAATATTATTACGTCTTCTGTTTTAACCTGGGGCGTGATGCCCTTTGTGACTAAACTGCTGGGGTTTTGGCTGCAGCCTAACTACCAGCAAACGTCTTGGGAAAAAGATGCGTTGGGGGCTTCTGTTGTGATTGCGGCATTAGCCGGAATGGTGCTTTTGTTTAATGTATTTTAGGCTTTAGAAGAATGAACAGCTTTTACAGTTTTCGAAATGTTGTTCTCTCTGCTGTTGCTATTAGCTTTGTTCTAGGTTTGACCTGGCTGGGCTGGCTCAATCCAAGACTGGAAAATGGGTTGTACCCGGCGTTGGAGCCTACGATGCAGTCGGTGACGGGGGCTACGGCTTTGGAGACTACGGCCTTAAAGCAAATTCGGGTGACAACGGCGGCGGATTCGGGTGAGGGGTCTTTGCGGTGGGCGATCGCTCAGGCAAATGCGGCCCCAGATGACGATCTGATTGACCTTAGCCTGGTGAAGGAGGCGATTGCTTTGCAAAGTCCGCTGCCTGCTATCAACAGTAATCTAACCCTAGTGGGCAGCGGCAACGTTATTAGTGGTGGTGGTCGTCACCGCATTTTGCAAATTGACGATGGCGATGTTGCAATTCGCGATCTGGCGCTCTCTAACGGTTTGGCTCAAGGCGAAGTAGGAATGAGCGGCGGTGGCGGAAGCGCTGGAATGGGCGGCGGCTTGTTGATTAATAAAGGGGTGGTTCGCCTGGTTCGCGTTAGCTTTTTAGATAATCGGGCGGTTGGCGGTGAGGGTAGTCAGCGATTGCCTGCAGAAGTGCGGATTCAAGGTCAAAGAACTCGACTTAGGGTGAATCGTGGCGCTGTCGTGGGTGTGAATGGTATTGGTATTTCGAAAGTAGATGATCCAGATGCAGAATCTTCGAGGATTGAGATTAGTGAGACGAAGGAGAAGCTGAAGGCTAATCGAGGGGCGATCGCCGGCGTAAACGGCATTGGTATAAACGGGATTGGCAGCATTGTTTTTGGCGGCGGCGGGGGATTTGGGGGCTTTGCCAACGGGGGAAATGGCGGCAATGGTGGCAACGCGGGCGAGAACAGTGGCGGCGGCGGCAATGGCGGCGATGGGGGAAACGGCGGCACTGGGATGTTTGGTGGATTTGAGGGCTGGGCGGAAGAAGGGGGTGCGGGTGCGATCGCCTTTGGTGGGGGCGGTGGGTTTGGGGGCTACGGGAATGCAGGCAACGGCGGCAATGGGGGGAACGCAACCGCAGAAATTGCCAACGGCGGCAACGGTGGAAATGGCGGCAACGGCGGCTTTGGCGGGTGGCGGTGGGTCAGGGGGCTTTGGCGGCAACGGCGGCGAAGGCTTTGGAAATATGGAAAGCGACCCGCAAGCCGGTGAATCTGGGTTGCCTGGCAGCGGCGGCTTTGGCGGGGGCGATGGGCAGCTTGGCGTAGGCGGCAGTGGCGGTGGCTTTGGCGGCGGCGTTTTTGTGCGCTCGGGCAGCTTAATTTTGAATCAGGTAAGGTTTGAGCGCAACAGCGCTGTTGCCGGCGCGGGGCTTTCTCCTGGGCAGGGAAAAGGCGGCGCAATCTTTGTTTTACCTGCTGCGCTACGAGCAGGACAGCTTTTAAAAATTGCCAGCGTGCGGGCTATAGGAAACTGGCCTACATTTATTGGCAATATGGCTTCTGAGGGGGCTAATTTATTGACTGATAACAACAACATTTATAGCGATTTAAAATTGGAACAGACGGCTATTCGTACTGTAAGTTCTGATAAGCAGCTCAGATAAGTAGCTCAGATAAGCATCTCAGTGTGATTCAATCTCACTGCATAGGCCAGGCTTCGACTACGCTCAGCCTTCTAGCTACGGTGGATTGAGCTTGGTCTGGCCGGTTGTAGAATAGCTTTGTGGTCTGCTGTTGGAATTGCGATCGCGCCGTTTCTGTTCTGTATAAGATTTGTTCTTTGTTGTTATAGGCCATTGCCGATGAGGATGAATCCGGCCCAGTTGTAAGGATGGCTAAAGTCGCTTTCTATGAGCTGTTGCTGGGCGGTGCGTAAGGCTTGGGCTTTTGATTCGCCTGCGGCAAGGGCGATGTAGAACTGGTTCATTAGGGCGGCGGTGGCAGTGTCATCTACTGACCATAGGGAGGCAAGTACGGCACCGGCTCCAGTTTGTTGAATTTGGTAGCCCAGGCCCAGTATTTCCTTGCCCTCGCCTTCTGTGCTGGTAGCGGTTTGGCAGGCGCTAAGAACAACTAAATCTACGTTGGGCAGCTTCCACTGGCGGAGTTCTTTGAGATTTACGGTTTGGCCGCTGCCAAAAAGGATGAAGGAGTCTTCGGGCTGGCCGACGACGAACTGGGCGTGGGTGGCTAAGTGCAGAATGCTGTGTTCGCCGATGGCGGAGAGGGTGCGGTCGGGTGTGAAGGCTTGGTCGAAGAGGCTTTGGGTGCTGGCGACTTTGGTGAGGTTCTCGACCTCCTGTCGGGCGGCGCTGAGGCCGCTGTAGGAGAGGGCCTGGTCGCCGACGTTGATCTGATAGGTGCGGTTGGTGTCGGTAAAGGCTCCGGCGAGTACGCTCATGCTGTTGGGATGAGGCGTTGTCAGATCGTCGATGGTGGCGGCGGTGATGTTGTGAGATGAGTAGCGTTCGGCGAGCCACTGGTTGCCGTTGTAGAAGGCGGCAAGTGGGACATAGCGTAGAATGCCGTCTGGTAAGTAGATGATGTTTTCGACTTGTTGGGCTTGAAGAGAGGGTTCTATGGGTGCGATAAGCCAGGTATAGAGCTGCTGGGCGGCGGGTTTAGGATCAAGGATGTTGTCTTTTAGTGCGGCTTGTAGATCGCGAACGGTGGTGCCGATTTGCGCTTGGGCGACAGATGTTTTGAATTGTTCGAGGGTGCCATCGGGGCTGATCAGGAGGATTTCTAGGCGGTTTTCTAGGATGACGGGGTAGAGGACGGCGGTGGGGACGGGTTGCTGAGCGATCGCGCTGCGCAGATCGTTAATTATTTTGGAGTCGAATAGGGGTGGTGCAACTTCGATGGTGTCGGCAGTTTGGATGAATTCTGCGAGCGTGGCGTTTTGGGGCAGATTGTCTAGGCGTTGCTGTAGCTCTATTTCGGTGGGGGTGTAGAGTTCGGTGGGGGTGTAGAGTTCGGCAGAGGTGTAGAGGCTGGGCTGCGAGCTTTGGCTGCGATCGCTGCGTAGGTAGGCGGTGACTTCCTGAATTTTGAGTAGTTCTAGAATTTGTAGGGCTTCGGCTTCGCGGTTTTGCTGGAGGAGCAGGTCGGCGAGATGGCGGTAGGCGTCTTCTACGGTTCGAGTGTGGCTTCTTTGGAGGTCGGTGGAGAGTTTTTGAATGTCTTGACGGATGGTTTCGATGTGGGCGATCGCGCGTTTGTAAAAGAAGATGGTGAGGTCTGGCCGGTTTTGATCTTCTAGCAGATCGCCCAGATTGAAGAGGGCTTGAATTTGGCCAGAGTCGTCTATTTGCTGGCTGAGCTGTAGGGCTTGGCGGTAGCTTTTCCAGGCGGTTTCGCTGTCGGTGGAAAATTGGGCGAGCTGGCCAGAGCGGTTGAGTAGGTAGGCAAGCTCTTTGGGATTTGGCTCGCTTTGGGCGTTTAGCAGGGCGTAGGCTTGGCTGAGGGTTGCTTCGGCGTTGGCGTAGTCTTGCTGGTCGATGTAGATTTGGGCGAGGGAGCCGTAGGCTTTGATCAGGCGGGCGGGGGTGTCGGTGGTTTGGAAGAGATCAATAGACTGCTGGTATCGGGCGATCGCACTTTCAATATCGCCCGAGTTTTCAGCGACCCAGCCAAGGGCGAAGATAGCGCTGGCTTCTACGTCGAAGCGTTTGGCTTCGCGGCTGAGCTGGGCGGCTTTTTCTAAGGTGGCCTGTGCCCTATCGTCGCCGAGTTCTTCTTCAATATCTCCAACGTTGTGAAGTAGAATGGCCTGCATTTCTGGGCGAAAGGCGGGGCTGTTGGCTTCGACGAGTCCGCGCCGGTAGTAAATCAGCGATTCGCCTAGCTGAGACAGGCCATGGTGCACAACACCTAGCTCTCGAAAAAGGTCGATGAGCAGATCGGCGTAGAGGGCAGTAGAGAGATCTTGGCTGGCCTGATAGGTTTTGTCTAGGCTTTCGACGAGGGAGAGAGATTGCTCTAGGGGTGGTAGGGCTGCGGCGTATTCGCCTAGATAGCGGTAGGCTCTGCCCAAACCGAGGAGCGCTTCGGATTTGAGGAGCGGATCGAACTGCGGCTGGGCTTCGATGAGGGCGATCGCCTGTTGGTAAGCGGCTGCGGCAATCTCATATTCGCCTTGGGTTTGAGCGCGATCGCCCTCATCAATATATTGAGAGATTTGGCCGCTAGTATTAGACTGCGCCTGTGTGATTTTGACTGGCGCAGCCTGGATCTGCGGCATGGGCCAGTGAATCCGCGATGCGGACGCGGCTGGTGACACCATCAATAGCGATAAAACAGCCGTGAATGCTGCGAACATGTCTGCTTTTATTCAAGCTAATTAGAAACCTCTTTGTGGGAGGTCGCTTTGTTTAGCTTGAACTGCCTTTAGAACTGAAGATTTATCTACAGTATCGTATCGACTTCTGCCGGGTCTAAAGGTTTTTGCTTTGGTATTTGAGCCGGTTGGGCTTAGAAGTGATCGGGGCCGGTGTTTTGGCCGCGCTTCTTTTTGCTGCGGTACAAAGTGTTGATGACTACGCGATCATCCTCTTGAGCGCTGGGTTCGCGATTCCACTTTGAGACTAGCCCTCTAAGGCCAGTGAAAACAGCTTGGGCTATCTCTTTTGCTTGATTAGCTTGCGTGGGGCTTTTCATCTTGGGGGTTCTCTTTGCTCAGGTGAGTATATGCGAGGGCTATGGATTGATAGCCGCAGCTATCTTTTCAGCCTTGGGCCGACGCAGCAGGGACGAAAAACAATGAAGTTATGTAATCGTTTGCGGGCGCTCGGTAGGTTTATACATCCGTGCCGTTTACGTATTTTCCGCAAAGGGGTGGGCCAGAACGTGGGCTGTCACTGCGATTTGAGCTGAGTTTTACGGCTTGCGGTCTAATTACTGCGGCGATCGCAGAATCTCGAGATTTGTACCTGATAGGTAATTAGTCGTAAAGTTTTAACGGAGGTTTCATGGGTTCAGCGGCAGCTCCAAATGCCCTGTCTTGGCTTATGTGTTCTAAGGTCAGTAGCTCTACAGGTAATACTCAAGGCGGCGATTCGTTAGCGGCTTTGAAACAACAGGTTGTGGAGACTTGCAAACACCCGCGCGGCAGTGCGGCTAGGCAAAAGGGAATGACTCAGCTCGTGCGGCTGATAGGTCGGCGGCTGTGGCACACTTCGGATGCTTACTATGGCGACGCGCTTCAGCAGACCTGGATTTATTTTTGTCGTAATCTGTGCGAGGCGACGACCGGACGGGCTTACGATCCGGAAATAGCCAGCCCGGTTACCTGGCTAAATGCGTATCTAAAGCGGCGACTGCAAGACTTTAAGATCGCGGAGAATAAGCAGCGGCGGGCAACGGTTTCTAGCCGGAGTCGAGGCGATGAGGGCGATGCTTTAGACCCGATAGATCGTCTGCCTGCGCCGCCGGATATTCCACCTTGGCTGGAGCAGGTTGGACGCTGGGCTGCTGAAGATAAGGCACTCGCTGAGGTGCATATTAGCCAGCATCCAGAGGTGACGGCAAGGCTGCTGATTTTGAAGCGGCTACCACCGGAGACGCCTTGGAAGGTGCTAGCGCAAGAGTATAAAATTTCGGTGGGTACGCTCAGCAGTTTCTATCAGCGCCAGTGCCTGACTCGACTAAGAGACTACGGGCGAAGCCAGGGTTATTTGTAAGTACGTGCTGTCTCATGATGCCTAAAGTAACAACCTTTGCGTATTTTTTGATGAGCTGCTGATAAGTTGTTCTATCGAGTTTTTATTACTTATTTCTTGTTACTTAGTTTTTATTACCTAGTTTTTATTACCTAGTTCTTATTACGCCGTGACCTGTTGGTTCGGCCCTTTGTGCAGGTTTTGACCGGCCTTGTTGAGGCTGCGTTGATTTATTTTTCTTAGAATGTCTAACGGTTTTCACAAGGTTTAAACGCATACCATGCAGCTTTCTTATCATTCGGGCATTACGCTACCTATTACCTCAGAGTTTCGCCGTATTGCGGATGCTTTTGCAGCGCAGTGCCCTGTTCAGGAGAAGGCGGATCGGATTCGGCGTAATACGCTGGCAGTGTGCGCGGTAAATCTCTATTTACAGATGATGGATATTCCGACGCAGGTGGAAAGGAGCGATAGCTGGAACCCGATGATGCAGATGATGGCGGATGTGGCAGATTTACAGGTGCCGGGGGTGGGGTCGTTGTCTTGCCGGGCTGTTTTGCCGAGCGAGGACGTTTGCTATGTGCCGCCAGAAGATGGGTGCGATCGCGCGGGCTATATTGCCGTTGTGCTAGATGAGCAGACCGCAACGCTGGTGGGCTTTACGGAAACGGTTGGCGAACGGACGCAGGTGGCGCTGACTCAGTTTGCGCCGATGGAGGCACTGATAGACAAGGTGCACGCCTTGCAAGCGGTAGCGGCGGATTCTGCTGTGACCCAGCTGAGCCGCTGGGTGGGAGAACAGATAGACGAGCTAGTGGAAACTGGATGGCAAGCCGTGGATCGGCTGCTGAATCCTGCGGAAACGGACTTTGCTTTTCGCTCAGTCAGTGAGATTGAGCCGCTTGCTGTAGAGGCGAGCCGAGCTAAGCTGGTGAGTTTGGGCATTCGGTTTGACGAGTCTGTTCGAGTTGCACTGGTTATGCGGCTCACTCAAGCTGCCGTCAGCGAGGAAGAGACGATGCCGCAGACGCATATTGTTCTACAGGTTCGCCCTTTGGAGGCGTCGGCTTACTTGCCGGAAGGACTGTTGCTTTGCGCTTTGGATGATGAGGCTGTGGTCGTGGCTTCGGCAACGTCGAGAGCGATGGATGATTATATTCAGCTTCAGTTTAGCGGAGAGGTTGGGGAGCAGTTTGGCGTTCGGCTGGCGCTAGATGGGGTCAGCTTTGAAGAACGGTTTGCGATCTAGCGGCGGGATCTCGCTGTAATCTAGGAAGCACGCTCTAGAAGGCCGTTTTAAGGACTGTTTTATGGGACGATGAGTCGCTTCGGGGTGTGGCTAGATGAGTGGTTTAGATAAGCGGGTAGTGCTAAAAATTGGGTCGGGTAGCTGGCAGACTGGCTATGCGGCGGCGGTGCAGATTGGCGCTGAAGGAATGGCACCTCAAGTGGAGACTCAAGCTCGGCTGTCGCCCGCGCCAGATTTGCCGGGGCTATACCGGCGGTGGCAGCAGTCTTATTGGCATTTGGGATCGGCCTATCGAATTAAAGCGCATGAGGGCGTGACCAATGTTTCGAGGGGGGCTGATATTGAGCAATGCCGGACGCTGAGCTGGCAGCTGCGCGATCGCGTTCATCACTGGCTCAATGAGGCGGCGTTTCAGCCCATTCGCGAGAAGCTTTTGGAGCAGCTAAGTCCGCAGGATAGAACGCGCATTTTGCTGCAAACTAGAGATCCATTGCTGCAGCGATTGCCCTGGTACGAGCTGCAATTTTTCGACCGCTACCGGCAGGCTGAAGTAGGCATTTGTTCTCCGGATTATCAGCAGGCTGGCTATGGGGGAACGCGCTCTAGTCCGGTGCGGATTTTGGCGGTGTTTGGCAACGGCGTGGGTTTGGATACGCAGATCGATCGGGCGTTGCTAAACACTTTGAACGCGGAGATTCGCATTTTAGAAGAACCTAGCCGCGAGATGTTTAATCGCTACCTTTGGGATAATCAGGGTTGGGATATTCTGTTTTTTGCAGGGCATAGCCGCAGTGGGATGGATTGCTTGGAGGGCAGCGGTGAGCTGTTTTTGAACGCGACTGACAAGCTGACAATTCCACAGCTAAAGCACGCGTTGAAGAAGGCGATTGACCGGGGATTGAATACGGCTATTTTTAACGCGTGCGACGGGCTAGGGCTAGCGGCTGATTTGTCGGATTTGCAAATTCCGCAGGTGCTGGTGATGCGCGAGCCAGTACCAGATCGGGTGGCTCACATTTTTTTACAAGACTTTTTGGCGTCTTTTGCGGGCGGAAGTTCTTTCTATTTGGCAGTAAGAGAGGCGCGTGAAAAGCTGCAAGGGCTGGAGGCTCAGTATCCCTGTGCGACCTGGCTGCCGGTGATTGTTCAAAATATGGCTGAGATGCCGCCAACCTGGCTGTCTTTGCAGGGGAAGCAGGAGGGTTCTGTTGCTTTAAAGGATGTTGTTCAGCCTATTTCTGAGCAGGCTGTTTCTGAGCAGGCTGTTCGAGTGCCGTTGCCTAATCAGACGAGGTCGGGGACGAGATTTTGGGAGAGATTTAGAGCCGGGTTGGGATGTAGCGTGGCGATCGCAACTGCACTTATTTTGAGCAGGCAAATTGGATTGTTGGAACAAGGGGAACTAGGCGCTTACGATCGGCTTTTGCAGCTGCGTCCAGCGGAGGCGGTAGATGATCGGATGTTGATTGTTATCAATACGAAAGCGGATATTTCTCAGCAGACGGATGGGGTGGGTAATAGCTCTTTGTCTGAAAAGAAGCTGTTGGAATTGTTGAATAAGCTGGAGCAGCTAGAGCCTGAAGTGGTTGGGTTAGACATTTACCAGCCGCAGTCAGCAGTTGATAAGAGCTTACAAGCGCGGCTGCGGACGGCTGAGAATTTAATTGGCATTTGTAAGATTCCAGATCAGAGGGCCGGTTCAGACGGAATTTTGCCCTCGCCCGAGATTGCAGCGGCAGACATGCGGCGCGTGGCTTCTAATGATTTTGTGGAAACTGAAGATAATGTGCTGCGCCGACAGCTGGTTTATTTGGAGCCAGTGACTGATTTTGCCTGCCCAGGCGATACGTTTGCCACGGTGGTGGCCAGTCGCTATTTAAGCGCAGCGGACGATGTTGAAGTGACTAAGGACGAGCGGGGACGGGTTTACTTGGGCAAAAGCCTGTTCCATACGATTGGCGAGCAGCGATCTTTTGGGGGCTATCATAATTTGAACGTAGGCGGTACTCAAACGTTGTTGAATTACCGGATTGCGAAGGAGGCAATAGGGTGCGAGCAGGTTAAGGAGACGCCTGCGGACTGCATAACGGTTTCTGATTTTCTTAAGGCGGATGTTTCTACGTTAAAAAAGGCCGTGGCGGGCCGAATTGTTTTGATTGGGACAACCGACCCGGCTTATCGAGGAGAAGATAGCTGGTTGACGCCCTATACGCGATCGCCTTCTGTGCTGAAGCAGGTGCCGGGCATATTTTTGCAGGCGCAGATGGTGAGTCAGATGATAAGCGCGGGTCTAGATGGTCGGCGGTTTTTGACGAGCTGGGCGGAGTGGCAGGAGATGGTTTGGATTGCGAGCTGGACGCTGATGGGCGGGCTGATAGGAGCCTATTCGCATTCACGCTGGGGCTATCGGCTATGGCTGAGGCTGCTGACGGCGGAGGGTTTTTTGCTGTTGGTTTGCTGGCTGTGGCTGGTGGAGTGGGGGGTTTGGGTGCCCTGGGTGCCGGGAGCGATCGCACTGCCGACGGCGGCTTTGTCGACTCAAATGACGCTGAAGGTAACCGGGCGTAAGGAAGACAAGCGTAAGGAAAACGAGCGTAAGGAAGGCGAAAGCTAGCGGTTGCAGAACTACTGTCCGTAAGTCTGATAGGTGCGTGAGCAGCTCGTATAAATTTGACTTTGTTGCTTACGTATTCTTAGACTTGTCCCACACCCTGACTTTGCAGGATTGCCGCTATGCATTCTACTTTTTCGCTTCGACTGCCGCCTTTCTGGGTGAAGATGTTTGCCTGCTCTATACTTTTGGCGGTAGTCGGCTCTGTGGCGATACCGGCAAAGGCTCAGGAACTGCCGCCTATGCCCATTCAGTTTAATCCGGAGACGCTGCGGAGTCCGGGGCGTCCGGGTGGGCGGCGGCGCGGCGGTGGATCTCGAGGAGGCTGCGCGGTGGGGGAGGTGCCTTTGAGTGCGATCGCCTATTCAGATAGCCGATCTAGCCAGTCTCTAGGGGTAGATGTGGTGAGCGAGTCGGTCGGAGCGTTTACAACTCAGGCTCAGCCGCTGCTGTGGTTTTATCTGCCACAGGCGATTTCGAATGAAACAGGGGCGGAGCTGATTGTAAAGAATGAGCGCGATGAGCTGGTATACCGAGGGCGGCTGACAGGGAGTACTGACGACAATGGGATTATCGGCGTGCCGATGCCGGTAGAGATGGCACCAGGATCTGCCTATCACTGGTTTTTGTCTTTAGACTGCGGCGAGACGTCTTCGGAAAGTGTAGACGGGTGGGTGGTGCGGCAGGCAGCTCAGGCGAATGTGGCTAGACTTTTGACCCAGGCAGAACCTCGTAATCGGGCGGCGCTGTATGCAAACTATGGCTATGGGCAAGATGCGCTAAGTGAGCTGGCGATGCTGCGGCTAGCGGACTTAGATGACCGGGAGATTGCAGCGGCGTGGGTAGGGTTTTTGAGCGGCTTGGGTCTAGAAGATTTGACGGCTGCGCCTATTTTAGATTGCTGTGAGCTAGCTGGAGCTGATGCAGAGGAGGTGGATGCGCAGGATACTGAGGTGGAGGCGCCTGAAGTGGAGGCGGTAGAAGCACCTGTGCCGGTTGAACGAGAGCTGTCGGAGCCACCTAGTCGATCGGTGATCGAGCGGGTGAGGGGTCGGGGGCGATCGCCTCGCGACCGGTAGAGCGTTAGGATGTTTCGATTTTTTAGCCTGACTCTTGCATTAAAGATCAACAACCAGATGACGAAAATTAGGCAGTTGTCTGGCGATCTAAGAACGTCTAAAAACTTTAATCACGCGCATCCTGGAAAGTTGGAATGGTGATTGTAAACTGCGTTCCCTTTGGAACCATCGATCGACAGGTAATGCTTCCGTGGTGTTTATCGGTAATGATTCCGTGGCTAATAGACATGCCTAGCCCTGTTCCTTTTCCAATGGCTTTGGTTGTAAAAAACGGATCAAAAATTTTCGTTTGTATCGCGGCTGGAATGCCAGGGCCGTTGTCATAAATATGGATTCTTACCTGGTCGTCTTCAAGCAGTTCTGTACGCACTCTAATTTCAGGCATCCAGTTGCTGCCTTTAGAGATGAGAGACTCTTCATCTAAAGCATCAATTGCATTGCTGAGTATATTCATAAACACCTGGTTGAGCTGTCCGGGGTAGCATTTCACCTTAGGTAAAGGACTGTACTCTCTTGCAATTTTAATTTCGCTATCGTTAGAAAGCGCCTTGATTCGGCTATTTAAAATCAACAGCGTGCTATCTATTCCTTCGTGAATATCTACGTCTTTAACTTCAGCCTCGTCTAACCGAGAGAAAATGCGCAGGCTCAACACAATACTTCGAATTCGCTCTGTTCCTAGCTGCATAGACTCTAGCAGTTTGGGCAGATCCTTCGATAAGAAATCAAGATCGATATCTTCTATTTTCTGCTGAATTTCTGCAATAGGTTCTGGATAATGCTGATCGTATAGGCTGACTAATTCAAGCAGCTCGTGAGTGTAGTCCGTCGCATGTTCGACATTGCCGTAAATGAAGTTCACAGGATTGTTAATCTCATGAGCAATTCCTGCCACTAGCTGGCCTAACGCCGACATTTTTTCCTGCTGGATTAGCTTTATTTGAACCGTCTGTACTTGCTGTAGGGCCTCAGAAAGTTCTTGAGTTCTGGCGTTTACTCGCACCTCTAACTGCTGATTCATCCCTTCTAGCTTCTGGTTGGCCTCTAGCAGCTGACGCTCAGCTCGCTCTTTCTGACCGATTTCTACTTGTAGCTGTTGATTTTGGATTTTTAGATCTTGCGTTAGGATTTGCACCTTTAAATGCGCTCGTACTCGTGCTATTACTTCTTCGTGACGAAAGGGCTTGGTGATGTAGTCAATTGCCCCAAGCGAAAATCCCTTTACCTTGTGCTCTGTATTTGATAGCGCCGTTATGAAAATTACGGGAATATCTTTAGTTTTCGGGTTGTCTTTAAGTCGTTTACAGGTTTCAAAGCCGCTAACTCCAGGCATCATTACATCTAGCAAAATCAGTGCGGGTGGATGATAGCTAACCTGCTCGAGCGCGCTTTCACCATCTATAGCAACCGCGACTTGAAAGCCTCCATCACATAGGGATTCAGACAGAACTTCTAAGTCTGTTGGGTTGTCATCGACAATTAAAATGCTGTGATTGTCACTGTAGGTGAGCGCCATGCTGATGAAAATATCAAAATTTGTAAGTAGTGTACCCACCTCTTACTGTCTAAAAATCGTCAAAACCACAGCAATAACGCAACTATTCAGGCTTAAAAAAAAGGACTTAATATCTTGGATGCACTCGTCAATCTGTTCTAGGGAAACGCTCGCTCACTTCTCCCTCAGCCTGAGTAGTAACAAGTAGTGTTTGCAATTTGTAGGCAGCTCGTGCCCAACGCTCGGTTGCGATCGCTTAACCGTAAAGAAAAGATAAGCAATTTGGGGGTATCCGCAGAATTACGGACAGTTTTATTGATGACTCTATATAGAGGGTAATCAAAATACTGACTAACTGAGGAAAAGCTATGAAACCTATCTATTCGCAATCTGGCTCGCCTAGTGATACGCCTACGCAGTCAGTCGGGCATATTGGCGCTTTACGTGCTGCCTTGGAGAGCTTTCAAGATGGATTTATTATTGCTAGTCAATCGGGCGAAGTGCATCAAATTAATGGGCCTGCCGAGCGAATTTGTCAGCAGCTTCGACCCGCGCCAGGTAGTTTGCCAACCGAAATCTGGTGGGTTTGTGAGTCGGCAATGGTCAATCAGGAGGTTCTTTCTTTTCAAAAGATTGGTTTAGATGCTGAAATTGTTTTGCCAGGCAGTGGGACTGTACGGGTGCGCGTACAGAATATTCAGGTTGCTCAGATCGCTTGCCTACTGATTGTGCTAGAAGATCGCCAGCAAACAATCTTTAACCGAGCCTTGTCGGAAGCGGCGCTGTTTGGCTTAACAGCGCGAGAGACAGAAGTATGGCAGCTGCGATCGCGCGGCGATGGCTACAAAGAAATTTCTGCGGCGCTTTGGATCAGCGTAGATACGGTGAAAAAGCATGTGAAAAACATTCTGGCTAAGCGCCGCAGCCACGAAGACGAGCTAGATTATCTGATGACGGCCTAGCAAATCTGCACCGCACCTAAGCGATGAAAGACATTTCCAGCCACTTGTTGGGTCGTTGACTGAGGTGACGATGCGACGAGCTATTTAGCTTGTGCTACTTCAGGCGCCGGTTTTGCAGCCGTATTTAATTCACCGCCTAGCTCTGCGTTGCGAATGAGAACCGCCTGCTGTAGCAGAGGTGTTCTGGCAACGGAGCTATTAGCTAGCATAAGCAGCGGATTGGCGAGTATGCCAGAGAGTGCAGTGACGACTACGGCTAGAACTAGGCTCGCGCGCAGCGGCTGCATTCCCTCAATCGACCAGTCGTTAGTGGTGTAGGTCTTAACTTCGTCGGACATTTCTTGAGGCTCTTTGACTACCATCATCTTGACGACGCGAATGTAGTAGTAGATAGAGATAACGCTGGTAATCAGACCAATTAGGACGAGCGTATAGGCTCCAGCCTGCCAGCCTGCCCAGAATATGTAGATTTTACCGAAGAAGCCTGCTAGCGGGGGAATACCGCCTAAAGACAGCAGACAAATACTCAGGCACAGCGTTAGCAGCGGATCTTTTTGGTAGAGGCCACTGTAGGCGCTGATCTGATCGGTGCCTGTGCGTAAGGAGAATAAGATGACGCAGGTGAAAGCACCTAGGTTCATAAATAAGTAGATGAACAGGTAGAACACTAGGCTTGAGTAGCCTGCGTCGGTGCCGATGATGAGGCCGATCATGACGATGCCCGCTTGGCCAATAGACGAGTAGGCGAGCAGGCGCTTCATGCTGGTTTGGGCTAGGGCCACGACGTTGCCGAGGATCATGCTGAGGATGGCTAAGGCCGTGAAGACAAAGCGCCACTGCTCGGACACCATCGGAAAGGCGGTAAGGAGCAGGCGAATAGCAAGGGCAAAGCCAGCGGTTTTAGATCCAACAGAGAGGAAAGCAACGACAGGCGTAGGAGAGCCTTCGTAAACGTCGGGTGTCCATTGATGGAAGGGAACGGCAGCGACTTTGAAGGCAATTCCGGCAATGACAAAAGCCAGCGCGATGATGAGACCCAACGGGGCAACGGTGTTCTCTTCGGCAATGCGGCTAGCGATGAGGCTAAGGTTGGTTTCGCCACCGGAGAGTCCATAGAGCAAGGACATGCCGTAGAGGAAAATAGCTGCGCTAGCGGCACCAATTAGCAGGTACTTAAGGGCGGCTTCGTTGGAGCGTGGGTCGCGCTTCATGTAGCCAGTGAGCAAGTAGGAAGAAATACTTAGGGTTTCTAGGGAGACGAAGATAGCAACGAGTTCGTCTGCTCCAGAGAGAAACATACCGCCGAGCGTGGCAGTTAGTAGGATCGCTAGAAATTCTGCGAGAGCAGTGCCGGAACGCTCGATGTAGCGGATGCACATGGGGATAGTGACGGCGGCGCTAAGGGCAATGATGCCGCGAAATACGACGCTGAGGTCGTCGCCGTTGAACGCGCCGAGGAAGGCGATGGGGTTAGCGGTGCCCCACTGCTGGGTGTAGAGGTTGAAGACGGCGAGGAGCAAACCGCTAATGGCAATGTAGGGTGTCCATTTGGTGACGCTTCTGCCGCCAATGATATCAGTCACCAACAGCACCATAATCGTGGTGATCACGATTCCTTCTGGCAGTATGACACCTGCGTTTAGCTGAGCGACTAGGTTGGCAAAGTCCATCGACTACGGCCCAGATAGGGGCGAAATAAGGTTTTCCACTTGAAATAGTACCTTGGATTCTTCGGATTCCCCACTGTCTTTAGAAAATAAGTCTTCTGAAGACGCAGTTTTGAAACGCATTTAGTCGTTAATAAATTTGCTTAGCCGCTATATATAGATGCAAGTTACTGTGCTCACTCGAATTCTGCTGAGTCAAAAATCACTAAAAAATTAATAGACAGATTTTGCCAAGAGGCGCTACAAAGAGAACAGGGCCGTACATCATCTGACTGACAAAGGGTTTGCTGGATTTGAATATCTTCGCTAGCTTAAACGGAAGACAATGAATTGGAAAAATTAGGGTAGACGGATTGAACCGTTTTGATCTATCGCTATAAATAGGGACGCTGTAAACAGAGGTAAATAGAGATGGCTAGATCGAGGAGTTGTGCTGCTGATCTAGCCAAAATAAATCAACCGCTGAATTCTTCTTTGTGCGATCGCCTACCGTGCCTCTGTTCTCTTGGGCACTTTTAGCCAAGTTTCGTAAATCATTCTCTATGAATGAAGGTTATGCCCGTATTTGTCCAAATTTAGTCAGTTAGCTCTATCTAACTTAACTAGCTAACTAAAACCTGGCTCGTCAAAATCTATACCGCCGTCTAACCCCACTCAAAACGCATAGGTCGCATGTCTACGCTTGTTATTGTTGAATCTCCGACTAAAGCTAAAACTATTCGCAACTACTTGCCGAAAGGCTATCGGGTGGAGGCGTCTATGGGCCATATTCGCGATTTGCCAAAGTCGGCGAAGGAGATTCCAGCGAAGGTAAAGAAGGAGAAGTGGGCGCAAATTGGCGTGAATACGGAGGCGAATTTTGAGCCTTTGTACGTGATTCCGGCGGATAAGAAGAAGGTCGTGAAGACGCTGAAAGATGCGTTGAAAGAGGCGGATGAGCTGGTTTTGGCGACTGACGAAGATCGAGAAGGCGAGAGCATTAGCTGGCATTTAATGGAAGTGCTAAAGCCCAAAGTGCCGACTAAGCGCATGGTGTTTCATGAGATTACGAAGGAGGCCATTCAAGAGGCGCTCTCTAACTGTCGAACGATTGATGACAAGCTTGTACATGCCCAGGAGACGCGGCGGATTCTAGACCGACTGGTGGGCTATACGGTTTCGCCTTTGCTGTGGAAAAAGATTGCGTTTGGTCTGTCGGCTGGGCGCGTGCAGTCGGTGTCGGTGCGGCTGCTGGTGGAAAGAGAGCGGGCGCGACGAGCGTTTAGACGGGGGTCTTACTGGGATTTGAAGGCGGCGCTGCTGAAGGCGAAGAGTCCTTTCGATGCGAAGCTGGTTTCTGTCGGCGGGACTCGGGTGGCGAACGGGAGCGACTTCGATGAGTCTACGGGCGGGATCAAGCCGGGCCGAAATGTTTTGTTGCTTAATGAGCAGGAGGCCGGAGCGCTTCAGGCTCGGTTGGAGGCCAGTGCCTGGCAGGTGACCCAGCTAGACGAGCGGCCAAATACTCGTAAGCCTGCGCCGCCGTTTACAACCTCTACTTTGCAGCAGGAGGCGAACCGCAAGCTAGGACTGTCTGCTCGCGATACGATGCGGACGGCGCAAGGCTTGTATGAAAAAGGGTTTATTACCTATATGAGAACGGACTCTACGAGCTTGTCTAAGCAGGCGATCGCAGCGGCTAGATCCTGCGTGGAGACAAAGTACGGAAAGGAGTATCTGAGTCCAAAACCGCGTCAGTTTACGGCGAAAAGTAAAGGCGCGCAAGAAGCTCATGAGGCGATTCGTCCGTCGGGCGAAGTGTTTCGGACGCCTCAGAATACGGCGCTAAAAGAGCGCGAGCTGAGACTGTATGATTTGATCTGGAAGCGTACGGTCGCTACGCAGATGGCGGAGGCGCGCCAGACAAATATTACGGTGCAAATAGAAGCTGACGATGCTGTTTTTAAGGCAACGGGAAAGCGAATTGATTTTCCTGGATTTTTCCGCGCTTATGTGGAGGGATCTGATAATCCAGATGCGGCTTTGGAGAATCAGGAAGTTGTTCTTCCGGCGATGAAGGTGGGAGATGCGTTGGATTGTGCTGGGCTAGAGGCCATTGGGCATGAGACCCAACCGCCTGCTCGCTATACCGAAGCTTCTTTGGTGAAGACTTTGGAGAAGGAAGGGATTGGCCGCCCGAGTACTTATGCGACGGTGATTAGTACGGTGGTGGAACGGCGCTATGCAGAACTGATCAACAACAGTTTGGTGCCTACGTTTACAGCGTTTGCGGTAACGGAACTGTTGGAGAAGAATTTCCCTGATTTGGTGGACGTTCAGTTTACGGCGAAGATGGAGCAGACGCTGGATGAGATTTCGACCGGGGGGGCAGAGTGGCTGCCTTACCTGAAGCATTTTTATATCGGTGTGGACGGGCTGGCGAATCAGGTGGAGCAGCGGCAGAGCAATATTGAACCGGCTGAGGCTCGGACGGTTGATTTGGACGGGCTAGAGGCCAAAGTACGGATTGGCCGATATGGCGCTTACGTGGAGCTGGAAAAAGATGAAGAGACGGTGCGGGCTTCTATTCCGAATGGGGTAAGTCCGGCTGATCTGGATGATGAGCAGGTGGAGGTGCTGCTGAAGCAGAAGACGGAGGGGCCTGAGAAAATTGATTTGCATCCGGAGACGGGAGAGCCGATGTATATGCTGGTGGGCAGGTTTGGCCCCTATGTGCAGTTAGGCGAGGTGACGGAGGAGAATCCTAAGCCGAAGCGGATGTCTTTGCCGAAGGGCGTAAAACCGGAGGATGTGACGTCTAAGATGGCGGTGAGTTTGCTGTCTTTGCCGCGTTTGCTGGGTGTGCATCCGGAGACGGGGAACAACATTAAGGCGAGCTTAGGCCGGTTTGGGCCTTATGTTGTACATAGCAAGGGAAAAGAAGACGGTAAGGATGATTATCGCTCTATTAAAGGCGATGATGATGTGCTGACGATTGGGCTAGCGCGATCGCTAGAGATGTTGGCGCAGCCGAAGGCAGGACGGGGGCGAAAGTCGGCGACGCCCATTCATGAAATTGGTAAGCATCCGGTGGATGAGGAGCCGGTGAGCGTGTTTGACGGGCCATATGGGCCGTACATTAAGCATGGCAAGGTGAATGTGTCGGTGCCGGAAGGGAAGAAACCGCAGGAGGTGACGCTGGATGAGGCGGTAGCGCTGCTAAAGGAGAAAGGCGGCGAGGTAAAGAAGAAAAAAACGACCAAGAAGAAGACAACCGCCAAAAAGAGTACGGCTAAGAAAACGACTAAGAAGGCTACGGCTAAAAAAGCAACAGCAGAAAAAACAACAGAGGAGAAAGAAACAGAAAAGAAAGCAGCTAAGAAAACGACTAAAGCTGCGGGTGCTAGGGCTAAGTCTGCGAGTACTAATGCGAGTACTAAAACGACTCGGAGTGCAGCGGCTAAGAAGACAACAAAGGCAGCGGCTACGGAGAAGGTTGCTGCTGAGGGAGAGTAGCGTTAGTTGAGTCTGTTGCCCTTGGGTGCGATCGCCTACCTTATCAAGAACGAGTCTCTAACCATGTTTCGAGGTCACTTAGACTATTGAAGTCTATCTGTGCTTCGACCAAGGCTTGTGATTCTTCTACGGACAGCGCTCTGATGGTCGTGAGAATACTGGTTGATAATTGACCAAAGCGCTTTTCTAACAGACGCGTGATAATCAAGGTTGCACCCTCTTCACGGCCTTCTTCGCGGCCTTCTTCACGGCCTTCCTGTCGCGATGTGTCTACCACGTTGTTTAGATCGCGATAGTACTTCAAGCTATCTTCGTAGGCTCCCTGCTCTACTGGTGAAAAGTTAGCAATCTCCGCTATCTCGAAGAGCTGCATAAACGTGCTTTCTTGCAATAGCTCAGGCGGGTCGTCTAAGTCGGGCAGGTGGCGCAGTAGATACAGCCACTTATCAAAATGGCTCTCTAGCGCTTCTAAAGGCTTTTGAAATTTGGGCAGCTCTAAGTAGATGAACTTTAGTTTGTCGTAAAAGACGTTGCACTGCTGATCTTTGAGTTCTACAGTATGCAGCAGCGTTTCGTCGTTTTTGTGGTCGTCGAACACAAAGTCTAGAATGCCTACGGTATAGACGGGTGCTAAGTGATAGTTCCAGAAGTTGCCTTTGAGCGCTTGCTCTTGAATAGGAAAGGTTGAGTAGTAGAGACTTCTGTCTTTGAAGAAGTTTTGCTTGGCTTTTTGAATCTCGACGATGAAGCGATCGCCCTTTTCACTTTGACAATACAGATCGAAGATAGCTTTTCTATCTAGAGCGCTATTGCCAACATTTTCGCTATTGCGGTAGCTCAAGTCGCTGATCCGGTGTTTTTCGGGGAGAACAACGTTCAAAAAGTCGATGAGCAGCGCTTTGTTTGGCTCCGTACCGAAGATACGCTTGAAGCCGAAGTCCGTCAGCGGGTTGATATATCTATCGGTTACCAAACGGCGTCCATTCATTGCGTCTATTGGGAGTGAAAGCTTGCATTTGTCTCTTCTGATTCTAGCAACTGCTAGCAACTGCGGCGTTTGGGCGATCGCTCTTTTGAATAGAAGAAATTATCTTTATACTACAACTGATGCTGCGGTTGGCTTCGTCTCCTGGAGCTAGAGCCCAGCATTTTTGACCTTTACGCAGGTGTTTTCTATGGCAGTGCAGCTCGATCAGGTGGTGCCTTTTGGGCGCTCTTTTGATGAATATGTGAAGATGTTTTCGCTAAGTGAGGCAGATTTGCAGGGGAATCTCTTGAGCGTGGCAGATGGGCCTGCCAGTTTTAATGCGGAAGGAACTGAGCGAGGGTATCGAATTCAGTCTATTGATCCGCTGTATGGTTTTGAGGCGGATGAGGTGCGCGATCGCTTTTACGCGGTTCTAGATAATATTATCGATCAGGTTGTGGCAACGCCTGAAGACTGGGTGTGGAGCTACCACAAGTCGCCTGACGATCTTAAGGCGAACCGGGTGAAGGTGACTGAACGGTTTTACCAGGACTATGTGCAGGGGAAGCGTGAGGGTCGCTACGAAATTGGCGAATTGCCCAAGCTGAAGTATGAATCGGACAGCTTTGACTTAGGGTTGTGCTCTCATTTTCTGTTTTTGTATTCGGAGCAGCTAGGCTTTGATTTTCATGTGGCGGCGCTAGAAGAGATGCTGCGGATATGTAATGAGGTGCGGGTGTTTCCGCTGCTGACTTTGGGGTTGGAGAAGTCGCCTTTTTTGGCGGGTGCGATCGCGCATTTAGATAAACAAGATTACCGGTGTATCTTGCAGACTGTGCCGTATCAGCTACAGCGCGGTGGTTCTGAAATGTTGAGGATTCAGAGAAATTTTGCTAACGGATAACATTGCCGCTGTCGATAGGCTAATTCTCTCAGGCCGTATCCGTATGGTGTGTTGACCTGAGAGAATGATGGGTAAATTGGGCTTACCCCGTATGGTGTGTTGACCTGAGAGAATGATGGGTAAATTGGGTTTAACCAATTGTTATGGGCAAATCGTTGGCATGGCTGCGCTGCATTCGAGATCCTAGCAATCGATTGTACTCACTTTGAACGAGTAAATAGCATTCGCAAGCAGTGTCTTCTAATCTAGATCTGTCTAAGATGGCTAGGCGTCCTCTGGTATAGCGAATCATGCCAGCTTGCTGTAAAACGCCTGCGCTTACAGTGACACTAGAACGACGAATCCCCAACATTCTTGCTACAAACTCGTGCGTGAGCGTTAGCTCGTCTTTTTGTACGCTATCTTGCACGGATAGCAGCCACCGAGCAAGCCGCTCTTCAGTGGTATGATGGCGATTGCACATAGCATTTTGCGCTACCTGTGTGAAAACTGCCTGCATGTATAAAAAGATAATTTTGCTAAACTCTCCGTTTTGATGGAATTCTTCTATCAAGTGCTCTGCTTTTATAATCCATACGTCGCCCGGAAACTGCACAATGGCGATGTTCGTAGTGTATCCACCACCCCAAATGATGGGTAGACCCATCATGCCTTCATTCCCGACTAGTGCAATTTCTGTTAGCGTACCATCTTCTAATAAGGAGATCCAAGAGAGTAGCGCGGTGACTGGGAAATAGGCTTCTGTAATAGGTTCTTTGGCTTGATAAAGAGACTTTTGAAGCGGCATACTTTCCAAGCGCATGTGGGGTCTTAGCCGGGCATATGTTTCTGGGGTTAGCGTTGCAAGGATCTGATTCTGAGCTGGCTGGCTCTTGTTAAATGACATTCTAATATTAAGTGACATTGCTGGCACGGTTCCTTTTATTAAATGAGTGCTGTCTAAACTGAGGTAGCTGAGAAGCTTCGTTAGACCGACGAGTCTCTCAGGCAATATCGCTGTAATTATTTTTGAAATGTGTGCCTACTAAAAAAAATGTTAAAGAACAGAGCTTGGTACTTTGAAGCAGCCCCTGCTTGCCATTTTAAGGGATTAGGGTTTTGGGATCAGTACGCTACCGTACCTGGCTAATCCTGAGAAGAAGATTGTTCAGCTTGGCTGGTGGCTGCGTAAGCTCAATGCGATTTATCAGCTGCCTATTGGCCAGCGTAATAGGCAGGGTTACGAAAAGATTCGGCTAAGTAATGCGACTTCTTTAGCGGCAGAGAAGCGGATAGAAGCGTTAGCGGCAAAGGAAAGAGAGGTTGAGAAAATCTTGTTGAATCCTACTTATTGGGACAATACGAGGGAGCAGTCTCGTCTATCTAATGAGGATTATGACCGATTTCTGACAGAGAATATAGCCTTGTGGCTTTGCATGGTGCGAGCGCGAATAATATGGTGATTGAGTGCATTGCTAGAGCGACGGCGCTGTTGGTGAATCCGCTGCCTGCGGTGGTTGAGTATTTGGGTGAGGGCTATCCTTTTTACTTTCGGTCGCTGGCTGAAGCGGCGGAGAAGGTGTAGGTCGAAGCCGTCTGTGGATTACTTTCTGCAAGACTTTCTAGCTAGTGAGGTTTATCAGCGGATCTAAAAGCTGAGCGCTAAGAGTATGTTTCCTTGGATAGAAGCTAAAGAAACTGCTCTATGCCTAAGCTAAAAGGCCGATCGAAAAGGCCATCGTAGATGTTTTTCTTATTGCTAGCAGGATTGTTGATGGCTTTTGCTTTTCAACTGCTGCTGACGAATCTGGGGGTTGCCCTAGGCCTATCTGCATTAGGTTGGGCGATCGCACCTGCATCTGCCGGTAAATCTAAGCCAGCGGCGGACTCGCTAGAAAGCGGTGAGGCTGAGCGTTCTGATGAGCCAGCGAAAGACGATGGCAGTATTCCACCGGTCAGCCATCTGGTTGGGTTGGGGGTGACGCTGACCTTAGCGCCTATTCTGTTTGCGACGGCTTTTCTGTCGGTGACGTTTAGCGATATTACTCAGCTTTCTGCTGGGTTAATTTTTGGCCTGATTCTTTGGGCTGCTTATTTACTGATTTTAATCTGGGTTAGCTCCATCACGGTTTCTGGCGTTCTTGATTTTGTGCTGGGCACGGCAACGGCTGGTATTCGCCGATTATTCTCAGCGGTTGAGAAGACGTTTTTGCCGGATGATTCGCCTTCGGATGCGTCTGTGCAGGAAGATTTGCAGGGGACGCTTGAGAGTTTTTCGACGGCGATTAAGCGATCGCTAGCTGAACAGCAAAAACAGCTGCCTGCGCTATTAGCTCAAGAGCGAGAGACTTTGCTCACGGAGATTTGCGATCGCACCTCTTTAACTCAAGATCAGGCTGAATCTGTTTTAGATGGTATTCAATCGGAAGTGGAGCCAGAAAAAGGCGCTGAAGGCGCTGAAGCCGCTGGAGCAACCAGGGCAGCTAGTATTACCACGGGCGATATTTCTGCTGATGTTTCGATTGCGCCTAGTCGCTCTAAAGAGCCAACTGCGGCGATCGCTGAGATGTTGCCTAATTGGAGAGACCTTTTGCGTTCTGCGGTTAGCCGGATAGACACGTCAGATCTAGATCTTGAAACTGCCTGGAACACTTTTCAAAATTTTGTAGATGACAGCGAAGCTGCGCCTTTTAATATTATTGAGCTAGATGCTGAAAACTATTTGAAAGAATCTCCTACCGATTTGCTTCAGTCTGAGACGTTAGAAGAAGAGTTTGCTGAGCGAATTTACGATTTAGAGGCTGATCCAACGATGGTGGAAAAGCAGCTTCAGGCGCTGAAGCATTCGGAGTTTTCTCATTGGCTGCAGCAGCGAGGCGATTTGACGGCGGAGGCCGTAGAAGAAGTGGCTAAGAAGCTAAAGGGGGTTCGAGAAGATGTGCTGGTAAAAGTTAGGAATAAAGTAAAAGAGAAGACGGCTACAGAGACGAAGCTGCTGCCGGAGCGGTCATTAGAGCAGTCGGCGGAAGAGAGGGCCGAAATAGAGACGGCGATCGCAGAATTAGAGAAAAGGCTGGTTGCTTATTTTCGCTATACCACTTTGAGCAAGCTCAGTGCGCAGAGCGTTGAGGAGAAATTGCGATCGCAGCTTGAGGAGCTATCGGCGACATCGGACGTTTGGACAAGGCGCGAGGTAGATCCTGATTTTTCTTCTGTGCTAGAAGTTATTTCCAAAAGAAAAGGCATTAAGAAGGCCCAGAAGCGTGAGCTAACGACAGCGCTGAGCACCGCCTGGGAAAATCGCAAAGTGGAAGATCCTGAAGCGGCCTCGCTGGCTGAAAAAGTAACGGATTATCTGCAATCGGTTGACTGGGCAGAGGCGAATTTAGAAGAGTTTAAAGATGAAGTTCTTCAGCAGGTTCAGTCTGCTATTGTCGATCCGGTGAGTCTTTCTCAAAGCGTAGATCCGGGTAGATTGATAGCATCGCTCAACGTTCCGCTTTCGGTTAAGAACGATTTGCTGTCGCTGATTAAAACAAAGGGTAATTCTCTCGCTAAATATCCTAGGCGCTGGGTAGAAAGGGCGGTTGATAGCTCGCAAAATTGGGGGCAGCGCTTAGCTCATCAGCTCAGCCAATATCTTCAGCGTCAAGATATTTCGGCTAAGCCGGAAGAGATTGTTCAAGATGCGAGCCGAATTTTAGAAGTAACCGCGAGATCGATGCCTCTAGATAAGCTACCTGAGCTGGGCGCTGATTTTTGGCAGCAGGTGGTCGTGCATCGTGAAGATCTTAAGCCGGAAGATGCTCAAGTTATTACCAGTGGCTTATCCGATGCGTGGCAATCGACTATAGAAACGTTGCCTCAGGTTAAAGCGCAGCTAGAAACGCAGAGCGCAGAGCGATGGATGGGGGTTCAGTCAGCGGTTCAATCGCTGTCGCATTGGGTGGGCGATGATGTTTTAGATCCGGTTAAAGACGCAATTTCTGAGTTTGACGAGCGATTAAATTTAGATGAGATGCTCGCACCGGCTAAGCAAAAATTTTTAGAGGCGGTAGAGAGTGCTCAGGACGGTTTTCAGCAGCAGAGCGCGCTGGCGGCTCAGGCTTTGCAGGAAAGGGCTGAGCAGGTGCGGCATCAAGTAGCGATCGCACTTTGGTGGTTGTTTATTAGCTTGTTGACTTCTGGCGCATCGGCTGCGGCTGGGGGTTGGCTGGCGGTTTGGATAAGCTTAAAGTCTGCGAGTTAAATATTACGCGATGATTGCGCATAAGACGGCTCGGTCTGGTTTGGGTATTCTGCGCTTGGTTTCAATCATCTACTATGGCGCTCTCACCTACCCATGCTTCATCTGTTCTATCAGGCCAGGTGGTTTACCAGCGTCTGTCTGATAATATTCAGCAGGTCGTCAAAGGACAGCCTCTGGCTATTCGTAAGCTGTTAGCTGCATTTGCTAGTAGCGGCCATGTACTGTTAGAAGATCATCCTGGCACGGGCAAAACCACCCTTGCTAAGGCGCTTGCCTTTTCGGTAGATGTCGCGTTTAAGCGCATCCAATTCACGCCCGATTTGTTGCCTTCCGATATTCTTGGGGTTTCCATTCTCGATCCTGAAAAACGCACTTTTCATTTTCATGAAGGCCCTATTTTTGCCAATATTGTTCTTGCCGATGAGATTAACCGGGCTTCTCCTCGTACCCAATCTGCCCTGCTAGAGGCCATGGCCGAATCGCAGGTCAGTATAGACGGAACGCTGAATCAACTGCGAGATCCTTTTTTCGTTATTGCTACCCAAAACCCGATTGATGCTCGCGGGACTTACCCTTTGCCCGAAGCTCAGATGGATCGCTTTGCCCTGCAGTTTCGGTTGGGCTATATTTCGCCAGAACAAGAGGTCGAGATTTTATCCAATCAGATTGAGATGCACCCGATTAATCAGATACGGCCTTGCGTAGCGATTGAAGAGATTTTTATGCTTAAGCAGCAGGTGAAGCAGGTACGCGTCAGTGCTGAACTAAAGCGCTACGTGGTTGATATTGTTAACGCTACGCGTCAGGCTGATGGGGTGCAGCTAGGGGCGAGTCCGAGAGGGTCGATTGCCCTGATGAAAGTTGCTCAGGCGCTCGCTTTGTTTGATGGATACGATTTTGTTACGCCCGATCATATTCAAGAAATTGCGGTGCCGGTGTTGGCCCATCGCTTGGTGATGGAGGCCCAGGCGCAGTTTTCTGGCGTCACTGCCGAGAGCATTGTTACCGGTATTCTAAAAACGCTTTCGGTTCCGGCCTGATGAAGAACCGCAACTTTTTTCGACGGATTGGGCGGAGGCTGAAGCCGCTTTTAGAGAAGAGCCTGCAGCCTAGCCCACTGGGCATGCGATTGATCTATCGGACGCTTAAGTTCAACCATGGGCTGAGGCAGTGGCTGACAAAGTACTTTACGTCTGCTGGGCTAGGGATGTTGGGCGCACTGTTTGTCTTTGGCCTGATTGGATTAGACGTAAAACGCAGCGTGTCCTATCAGGTCTTTGTGTTTTTGTTGGTGCTGCTGGCTGTGTCTGTTGTTTTTGCCTGCTGTATTCGATACCGAATTAGCGCAACTCGCCGCCTACCTCGATTTGGCAGCGTGGATGTTCCCTTGCGATATCAAATAATTTTGCATAATCACAGGTCAACAAAACAGAAGGGTTTCATCTTAAGCGAGTCTTTTAGCGCGCGCTTTCCGAGCCTGTCAGAATTTCGCAAAGTAATGCGAGCTAAAGATGGACGGGGTGCGTGGTCTAGGCTTCTAGCTAGGCGAAGCTGGGCTTTTGCGTCTGAGATTGTGCTGCCACCGCTTGCTGCAAATAGCCAAACTGAAGTTGCCGCCGAGCTTGTTCCGCTGCGCCGAGGGCTGCTGAGCTTTAATAAACTTACGCTGGCCTGCCCGGATCCGCTTGGCCTAGTAAACCGCTGCGCTACGTTAGCGGTTCCTCAAAAGGTTTTGATTTTGCCAAAGCGCTACCAGCTGCCGGAGATTCAGCTACCGGGTTCTAGGCGCTATCAGTCTGATGGGCTAAGCTTAGCCACTTCGGTAGGCGATTCAGAAGAGTTTCGGGCGCTGCGAGAGTATCGACCTGGCGATTCTCCTCGAAAGATTCATTGGAAGAGCTGGGCGAAAATTGGCAAGCCTATTATTAAAGAAGATCAAACGGAGTATTCGGTTCGGCACGCGCTAATTCTTGATACGTTTCAAGCGGAGGACTATAGCGAGGTGATGGAAGAGGCGGTGGCGATCGCGGCTTCTTTTGCCTGCCAGCTACGAGCTGGAGGCCAAGCCCCTGACTCTTTGCTAGATATGCTTTTTATGGACGATCAGTCCCACTGTTTTACGGCAGGGCGCGGTTTAGGTCAAACAGAGAGTTTGTTAGCGTTGCTTGCCTCGGCGGTTCCCTGTCAGGATCGATCTTTTGAGACGCTGCTGCCGGTGGTGCGATCGCGTCTTTCTTTGCTGAGCGGCTGCATCTGTATTTTTTTGGATTGGGACAGCGATCGCCAAAAACTGATCGAACAACTACAGTCTGCAAACATTCCTACCCTGGGGCTGATTATCGCCAGGGAAGAGGGTTTGGCTGTGCCGCTAGATCGCAGCTGCTTGCAAAATAGTCAGAGCAGTCTTTATGTTTTGCAGCTGAACAGAATTCAGGAGGGTCTGCTAGCGCTATGAAAACTGGTTTACCGTTAACTCAACTAGGCCAATCTTTCTCCTTTCTCAGGCTAAGCAATGCTAGCTTGTGCAGTTTGGCAACCGCGCTTTGGGGATGGCAAACTGGCCTTTTGTGGGCTGCTATTCCCATTGTTTTAGTTTTAGAGGCTCGTCATGTAGTGCAGCTTCGCTGGGAGATTTCTCTATCCGATCTTGAAGAGGCGGCTAAGCTCTGCGGCGCTATTTTGGCAATGCTGTTTGTGGTATTAGTTACTACCAAAAAGTCGCTCTTTATCTACAGTTTGCTGCAGTGGTTGCCGGTGGCCTGTATTCCTTTGCTGGTGGCTCAAACCTACGGGCTGGGCGTATCAGAAAAACTCCTCGACCGGTTTTCAAATCCGCATTTGTTAAAGCGAGGCATTCGGCGCCAGCGGAGTCCTTTCAATTTGCACTATCTTTACTTCGGCACCTGCATCGCAGCTGCGAGTGCGGCAGACACCGACCGTTTTTTCTTCTATGGCGCGGCGACGGTACTGACTGCTCTTTTGCTGTGGCCGCTAAGACCGCGGCGCTCGGCTCCGATTTTATGGGTGCTGCTGTTTGCGCTTTCTACAGGGATAGGATTTGCTGGCCATTTGCAGCTTGCCCAGTTTCAGCGGCGGTTGGAGTCTCAGGTCATTGCCATGCTGGGCAATATGGTTACCGGTAGAATTAATCCGACTAGCGCCGCTACTCAAATGGGTGCGATTGGTAGGCTAAAGCTATCTGGCCGAATTGCTTTTCGCGTTGCGGAAGATCAGCCCAAAGCCGACTCCTCCAATACTTTTCCTTTGCTGCTTCAAGAGGCTGTTTATAACCAGTATCAGCTCTCTGCTTGGCGGGCGACCGATGCTATTTTTAACCCGGTGCCACCCGGTGAGGAGGAGGGTAGTTGGATACTGGGGGCGGCGGGAAATCGCGCCCAATCTATCACTATTTCGACCGATCTAGATCGCGGTGATGGCGTTTTAACTTTGCCACGCCACGCTTCTCGCATTCGTCAACTGCCCGTTGAAGAGATGCAGCGCAATCAATATGGGGCGGTGCGGGTGGATGCTACGGGCAATGCTGCTTATCAAGTGCAGTTTGGGCGAGGCGAGGGCATGTCTTTGCGAGATTTGCCGCCGACTCAGACAGATTTGAAAATTCCTAACGTTGATAAAGCGGCGGTTGACAGCACCTTGGCAAAGCTTCGTCTCACTGGCCAATCTGACCGCGAGATAGCTAGCCGGATTGCCGCTTACCTACAGGATTTTAAGTACTCTCTCGATTTGCTTAAGCCAGCGGCTGATACGTCTGCCGTCTCGGACTTTTTACTCAATACCCAAGCCGGTCACTGTGAGTATTTTGCTAGCGCTACCGCACTGCTGCTGCGCGGCGCTGGCATTCCGGCTCGCTATGCTGTTGGTTATTCCGTTCACGAATTTAGCTCGCTCGAAAGGCAGTATATTGTTCGTCGTCGTGATGCTCATGCTTGGGTGCTGGTCTATCTGGACGGGGCTTGGCAGATTTTAGATACTACGCCGCCTGATTGGACAGTAAAAGACGGTGAGATGGCTGCTCCCTGGCGGCGGATGTCGGACTTTGTCGCTTTTCTAATGTTTCAAGGCGCATACCGGATTCGGCAGCTAGGAGAAATGGGTTTGCGAGAAGTGCTGATGGTGGTGATACCGCTCTTTTTGTACCTGCTTTGGCGCTCTATGCAGGTTTTTCAGGGGCAGCGGAAAAATACGCTAGAAGGACCTGGCTTAGAAGAAAGTACGAGGGCGATCGCGAAGGGTTTAGATTCGGAGCTATACGAAATTGAGCAGCAGTTGGGCGCGCAAAATTTGCAGCGGCTACCGGCAGAGTCTTTTTTGCAGTGGGGCGATCGCCTACAAAAAAACTTATCAGACCCGCAGTGGCTAGCCTTCCAAGAAATTTTGGCCTTGCACTACCGCTACCGGTTTGATCCTTACAGCCTAGATACAACAGAACGGCAACGGCTTAAAACCTTGAGTAAAGAGTGGGTAACAGACTATGGACGTACACCGACTCGAACGGCGGACCTCATCGATGTCAACGATGCTATCTAGTAGCTGAAGTCCTTTGTTACCAGTTACTTCAAGAGGAATATTAATGAAAAGGGTACGCTCCATGGGTAGCTTAGCCTTTCAAGACTTCTTTCTCCGTGTTCAAGCCTCTTTCAAGGACTTGTTTCAACTGCTTTACCAGCACCTCTCTTTTTTGAGCGGGCAGTTCGAGACTATATTAGTGAATTTTCATTTGAAGAGAGCGATCAAAAAGACGATTAAGCTTGTGCATAGCACAGTCGTTGTCTGGCTATTTAGGAGGCGCGGGCGATCGCATAAGATTCAGGTTGATAGGCAAGGTTGATTTTTTCAGAATTAATGCCCGACTTTACCAAATCCTCAGCAATGCCATATTCCATGCCATCGTACTCAATCAATACTCTGTCATCTTGTAGCGTAATGTAGATAAGGTTTCCTCTAACTCGCCGCCCTCTATCCCAGCCTACTTGCATCAGAGCATAGTGCTTCTGCTCATCATCAAAGACAGTATCCAGGCGAATATCGCCGTGAGACGGTTTCAACTTAGCGTATCGGTTGATAACCTCTTTCACGGCGTTTGAGAGCTGAGTGGTGGAATCCATTGCTGAACCTCTACAGTTTTTTGATTAGCGACAATCAAGTTTAGTGGTAACTTACTAATGACAAGCTCTCCAATCGGTTCGCTTAAAATCCGATCATAGTCCAAATCACTGACTGCTAGATAAAGACGACGATTTGGATCAATTTGGTCGAGCAGTAGTCGATAGAGGACGTACTGACCTATTGCTTGCTCTAGAGATGCGACCTCCGACGGCCCTCGAAATTCCTTTATCTCTACGGCGATTGTCTGACGACCCTTGGCAGCACCAACAAACCGCCCTTGAAAGCTACCGAGTCTGTTTCTTTCAGTAGCTGCTAAATCAACGAACAAAAAACGTTCACCGTAGGATATAACGTACGGGTCATCGGTAATTTGCCACCCGTCTTTGACTAATGCTTGTTTGACTAAGTTGTGGATAGCATCTTTTCTAGGCATTAAAACAATACCAAGTCTGTGCCAAAACTCTATTTTACCAGTCCCTAGCTGACCAATTGGGCCACTAGCTAGAACTTACAGATGGACGTACGCCGACTCGAACGGCGGACCTCATCGATGTCAACGATGCGCTCTAACCAACTGAGCTATACGTCCTTGTCACTCTTAGATTAGAGTGAGCACTGAATATACCACAGTGCTTTGCACGGACGCAATACTAGATTTTGACTCGCGATCGCAGACATGAAATCACTAAAATAAAGGGGTAGCGGCTACTTTCAACGATTTTTATGTACTGGCAAGAAGTTTCTGGTAACTGGTTTTTAGTCCCGGAGCGACCTCGGGCCATTATTCATTTTTTGGGTGGGGCTTTTGTGGCGGCTGCGCCTCATCTCACCTATCGCTGGCTGCTGGAGTCGCTGTATCAGGAAGGGTACGCGACAATTGCTACTCCATTTGTGAATACGTTTGACCATGGGGCGATCGCTCAAGAAACTCGTATTACCTTCGAGCAGGGCCTTACTTACCTTTGCAAGCAAAGGCCGGAATTGGCTGGGCTGCCTGTTTACGGGTTGGGTCATAGCATGGGCTGCAAAGTTCATTTGCTAATTGGCAGCGAGAAGGTAGGCAACTACGAAAGGGCGGGCAATATTTTTGTTTCTTTTAATAATTTTCCGGCTCGCAAGTCTATTCCAATGCTGGATCAGATTGTTCAGTTAGCGCCTGATTTTCAGCTTGATAAGCGGTTGGAATTTACGCCTAGCCCAGAGCAAACGCTGGGCCTAATTGATACTCGATATGACACGCCTTACAATTTGTTGGTTAAGTTCAGCAGCGACACTATAGACCAGACGCGTCCGCTAAGCGACGTTTTGGTGCGGCGCTTTCCCCGTACGACAACGGTTAGAATCCTTAAGGGTAGCCATACTACGCCGATTGCTCAAGACGTGCAGTGGGAGGCTAGCAGTTCTTTTAGCCCTTTCGATGCGATTGGGCAGTTTGTGAAGCAAGAATTTTACCGGGATATTAAGACGCTGCGATCGGAGATTTTGTATTGGCTGTCGGGAGAGTGATTGGGGCTTTTTGGGCGATGCCGATGTACATGATGCGATCGCTCTTTTGCTTAAAACTGACCTGAAGCTGGCCGCTGCGCCAATACTCTCTCAATCTTTGCCATTTACCGAGTATGCCGCTGCCAAACAGATCGAATCCGTCTATTGATAATGCTTGTAGGCACTGTTCTGACAGAATTTCGGTTAGCTCTGCGGGGGTGACGAATTTGCGCCAGTCGTGTATGCCTTGCGGAATCTGTCTGAGAATGTCTTCTAATAGCCAAATCATCACTAGCTTTGATTGCCAGGTGCGGTTGATGGTGTCGAAGCAAAACTGTCCGCTGGGTTTTAATACCCGACTAACTTCAGCGATCGTTTGGGCTGGGCTATCTACGTGTTCTAGTACATCTACACAAACAACCACGTCAAAGGCTTCAGGCTCGAAGGGTAGGGCTTCTCCTTTGCCTTGCTGGTAGTGAATAGAGAGTCCGGTTTCGCGAGCGTGGCGGTTGGCGGCTTCAATGCAGGCAGAAGATAGATCGAGGCCGGTGACGAGTGCGCCGCGTTTGGCTAAGAATTCGCAGGTGAATCCGCCTCCACAGCCGATGTCTAGCACTTTTAGACCTTTCCAGTCGGGGGTGTAAGTGTCAAAAAATTGAAACCGCAGGGGATTGAGTCTGTCTAGGGGGGCGACTGTTGCATTTTTGTCCCACCACCGATCGGCCCATTGGTCGTAGAATGAGAGATTATTGCGCTGCATGACCAAATGAGAGAGAGCAAGGAGCGGTTGGGCGTTTGAGGGCAGAAGTTTCGATTGTTATTCCAACGCTGAATGAAGGTGCGTATTTGGCGCGATCGCTTCGATATTTGATGCTGCTGAACCCGCCTGCTAAGGAGATTATCATTGTAGATGGCGGCAGTACGGACAATACTTTAGAGATTGTTCGAAAATCGGAGATTTTTGCAGCGCAGAAGGTTTGTTTGCTGAGTTCTTCGGCGGGGCGATCGCGTCAGATGAATATGGGGGCTAAGCAGGCGACCGGAAATATTTTATGTTTTTTGCATGCCGATACGCTGGTGCCGGACGATCTGGTCGTTGTGATTGCCAATACGCTGGTTAATTCTAAAATAGTCTGCGGTGGGTTTATTTCGATTATGGCCGGGCCGACGCAAACCCGCTGGAGTACGACTTTGCACAATGCGCTTAAAACCTATTACGCGCCGCTGATGTTTCGCCCTATACAGTTTTTTAAGGGGCTGAGGCTGCTGTTTGGCGATCAGGTGATGTTTTGTCGCTATCAAGATTTTTGGGGCTGCGAGGGGTTCGATAGCCGTCTACCGATTATGGAAGATGCCGATTTGTGCGTCCGCCTGGCAAAAAGAGGTCGGGTAAAACAGGTTAACCGTACCGTGCAGTCGTCCGATCGACGGGTGGCTCAGTGGGGGGTGCTTAAGGCTAATTCTATTTATTTGGCGATTGGCTTTCTATGGGGAGTGGGCGTGTCGGCGACGCGGCTAAAGCGTTTTTATGATGATGTTCGATAGTTGTTAGCTGATGGCGATTTTTAATATTTTTAGCTGGCTGCTAGTTCCGGTTAGAGGGCTGGCTTGGCCGATTGTAAAAGGTTGGGTGCGCAGCAGCTTTCCGGCGGTTGAACAGATTTCTACAACAGCGTTGGCTAGCCGGATGGAGCAGGGAGAGCCGCTTTTGTTGATTGACGCTCGCCAGCTAGAAGAATATGAGGTGAGCCATTTGCCGGGGGCTTGCCGGGCAACTTCTGTAGACGAAGTTGCGGCGCTCAGCTCGGACCAGGACTTGCCCGTTGTGGTTTATTGCTCTATTGGCTATCGCTCGGCTCGGCTGGTGGAGTCGCTGGTGGCATCAGGCTATGGGGCGGTTAATTTGGAGGGGTCTTTGTTTCAGTGGGCCAATGAGAATCGGCTGCTGGTGAGCGCTGGAAAACAGACCCACCGGGTGCATTCTTATAGTCCAGCTTGGGGGCTGTTGCTTAGTTCGGCTGATTCGACTGATTCGATTGATTCGGTTGATTTGACCGATGTGTAGCGGTTTTGGGCGCGGCGATCGCTTGCTGTGCTGCCCATATAGATAAGTCTTCTGGCCGGTCGATGTCGGTGAGTAGATCGAGTTGGGCTACTGAGAGATGCTGCTGGTGGGCGATCGCCTGCGTCATCGCTAGCACTCGATCGGTTCCCCAAGGAATACCTTCGAACAGATGTGGGCACATGGCGCGTAAGGCAATAAGGTAATAACCTCCGTCTGCTGCAGGCCCTATCGCTACGTCGTGCGAGTTTAGCTGCTGTAGCGCTTTGTCGATGTTGCTACTGCTGATGGCCGGACAGTCGCTGCCGATAACGACGACTCGCGCTGTTCCTTCTGCGAATGCTTGGGTTAGCGCAAAGGTGAGCTTCTCTCCTAAATGACCATTGCACTGAGCAACAAGCGGGATATCTGGCCCTAGCCATTGCGACATCTGCGCTTTGCTGCCGCCGGCAAAATGAACCTGTAAGCTAATGCGCTTTTCTGTGCAAAAGGGCTGAAGCTGGCTGAGCAGATGCTCGGTCATCTGTCGCTGTAAATCGGCGGCACCCGCAGCGCCTAGTGCAGGAATTAGCCGGGTTTTGGTTTGGCCTGCTTGCGGATAGCGCGTGAACATAATGAGGCGGTCTGGGGCAGTCTTGGGGTTGACCGATTGAGATACCAAAAGCAAGTCGCTCCGCTAAGAGAAGAAAGCTTCCTTTACAATAGCGGTTTTGAGGGTGGCGTTGGGTCAAGCGGATATTTAAGCGATCGCGCTTAGGCCATCTCAGCGGTGTCTATCGGCTGAAACGGATCTTTAGAAGCGGCGGCGGGCTGAGCGACTGGCACTTTAATCGTGAAGCAGGTGCCCTGTCCCGTTTGCGAGACGCAATCAATTTCTCCGCCGTGTTTTTCTACGATAATTTGATGACTGATGGAAAGCCCTAGCCCGGTGCCTTTACCGACTGGCTTGGTGGTGAAGAAAGGATCGAATAGCTTGCTAAGAACCTGTGGGGGAATGCCGCTACCGTTGTCTTTTATTTGAATTAGAACCGTGTCTGCGGCGGCTATATTCGTTGTAATTTCGATTGTGAAAGGTTGGCTCTTTGATGCATCTTCTACTGATTCGTTTACTGAGTTATCTGAGTCTTCGAAGGCGTCGATGGCGTTGGACAGGATATTCATAAATACCTGATTGAGCTGGCTAGGATAGCATTCGATAAGCGGTAAATTGCCGTATTGCTTGATGATTTCAACGGGTTTATTATTCGCCCCGGTGCGCAGCTTGTGCTGAAGAATCAAGAGCGTGCTGTCGATTCCCTCGTGGACGTTTACCGACTTGATGTGGGCTTCGTCTAGGCGAGAAAAGTTCCGCATTGACAGCACAATTTGGCGGATTCTATCGGAGCCAATTTTTAAGGACTCTAACAGCTTGAAGGCGTCTTCGATTATAAAGGGCAGGTCTAAATCGTCCAGGTATGCTTGAAGCTCTTCGTCCGGCGTCGGATATTTTGCCTGATACATTTTAATGATGTCGATGAGTTCTTTGAAGTAATCGCTAGCGGGGTTGAGGTTGCCGTAGATGAAGTTTACAGGATTGTTAATCTCGTGGGCGATGCCTGCCATCATTTGGCCTAGAGAGGACATTTTTTCGCTTTGCACTAGATGCATTTGCGCTTTCTTTAGGTTGTCGAGGACTTTGGAAAGCTCTTGAGTGCGGTCTTTTACCCGCTGTTCTAGCAGCTCGTTGTTGGCCTCTAATTGACGGTTTAGCTGATGCATTCGTAGCTGCATTTTTACTCTAGCAACAACTTCTTCTTGCTGAAAGGGTTTAGTGATGTAATCTACTGCGCCTAGGTTTAAGCCTTTTACTTTGTCTAGCGAGTCCGAGAGCGCTGTCATAAATATGACGGGAATATCTTGGGTCTTGCGATTACTTTTGAGCTGCTTGCAAGTTTCAAATCCGTCTAGTCCAGGCATCATCACATCTAGCAAAATAAGTTCTGGCTGCGCATATTCTGCCTGCTCGATTGCTGTCTCCCCATCGGTTGCAAACAGCGTCACCCAGCCTTGGTCTTGTATAGACTCTGACAAAACCGTGAGGTTAGTAGGCGTATCGTCTACTAGCAGTATTCGGGTGGGTTCAGATATCGTGTCTATCATTATTCTGCGGGTGTAAATGACTTGAGGAACTCTCGAATCTGCTTTGTCTGAAAACGCTTTGATAATCTCTTCATTTCTGCCGAAAAGGCAGTGAGATCGGGTTTTTCTTCAAGCTGCTCTAGGATGCCCTCTAGCCCGTTTAGATCCCCCATCATAGTTAGGTGATAGAGCTTTTCTAACGTCTCTTTATCGGGTGGGATAACAGGTGTAAGAGATGTGAGATGAGTGAGTTTTTCAGCTTGAGGACGGCTGCTTTGGTTGGCTGCTTTTGTCTCTATTTTGTATAGCCAAGTGAGCTTTAGTGCCGTTTGCAATGTGTCTAGTAGCTGGGATAGCTCTAGAGGTTTGGGCAAGAAGAAGTCGGCGCCTGCGGCTAAGCTGTTTTGCCGGTCTTGCTCGAATGCATGAGTGCTTGAAACAATGATTTTAGTGTCGGCCATATTTAGCTGCGATCGCACGCCTTTTACGATGTCGAGTCCTGTTGCGTTGGCCATGTCTAGCTCTGTGATTACACAGTCTGGACGCTGGGCGATCGCGGCTTGCAGTCCACTTTCGGTGTCGGCGGCAACGGTTAGCTTAAATCCAAACGGCTCTAACAGTTGAACGATGGCTTGTTGGGCCGATTCGTTTGAGTCGATGACCAGAACGCTGGGGATTTCTCTGTGTGTTAGGTCGATGCCGATAATCTGCTGTTTGCCAGATTGCTTTACCCAGCTAACGGCTGACTGAATTTTGGGCGATAGCCAAAAAACGCTGCCTTCTCCAATTTTGCTACTCACTTGTAGAGGGCTATTCATCATCTCGGCAATTCGCTGGCTGATGGCTAGGCCAAGTCCGGTGCCAGAGGCCTTTTTGTCGGTATCGCCGACCTGCTCAAACGGTAGAAATATCTTTTCTAGCTGTTCTGGCGTCATGCCTACGCCTGTATCTTCGATTTGGAAAAGAAGATGATGGAAGACGCTAGCTGATTCATGGGTTATTGCACCGGTTGCTTTCTCGCTGAGCGCTGGGCCGCTGGATGCTGTTTTACAGGTGCTTCGAGCAGGATTAGATTGTTCCTGGTTAGACGATGACAGATGAATAGTCTCAACAGAATTGATAGACGTAACAGGATCGACGGAAGTAACAGAATTGAGACTAACCCGAAGCGTTACGCAGCCTTTTTCAGTGAACTTGATGGCGTTTCCTAGCAAGTTGATGAGTATTTGTCTCAGGCGTTTTTCGTCTGCATGGACGGCAGGCGGTAGGTCTGAAGCAAACTCACATTGAAAGGTGACGCCTTTTTGCTGGGCGCGAATTTTGCAGATTTCGGCGACGCCTTCTAAAAATAGAAAGAAATCAAAGTCGTGGCAGTGCAGCTCTAGCTTGTTCGCTTCAATTTTGGAAAGATCGAGAATATCGTTGATGAGCGTTAGCAGGTGAGAGCCGCACTGATGAATGATGCTGACGCCTTGTTTTTGCTTGGGCGCTAAATCGGCTCGCTCTAAAATTTGAGCGTAGCCTAGAATTCCATTCAGCGGCGTCCGCAGCTCGTGGCTCATGTTGGCTAGAAATTCGCTTTTGGCTTGGTTGGCCCTATCCGCAATTTGCTTGGCTTTGGCGAGGGAGTGGGTTCTCTCTTCTACTCTAGCTTCTAACGTTTTAGAGTAGTCGGTTAGCTGCTCGTTGGCTTGTGCTAACTGAATGTTGGCGGTTTCTAGCTGGCTGTTGGTATCTTGCAGATGCTTTTGCCGATATGCGTTTACGGTGGCGAGGCCGCTGACTGTAAAGGCCGTTAGCGGTGCCACTACGGGCACCAGTAGACCCAGCGTAAATCCGGCGTAGGCTCCGACGATAAGGAGAATGCCTACTAGGGTTCCTTTAAAGAAAGCACCTCGTAGAAACTGAAACTGCAGTCTCTTTTGCTGAGAGGCTGAGACTATCCAGCTACCGCCGGTGCCTAGCATCGTCCAAAAAACAATCCAGGTCTGCTGCTGCCAGCCGGTAAATCCCGTTAGGGTGGTTCTCCCATGAAGCGCACTTTGAACTAAATGGCTAGCAATGTTGGCATGGACAAAGACGCCCGGCATGACCTGCTGAGTATTGTCTCTCCAGGTGCTGCTGTAGGGGGTTTCGAAGAAGTCGTTGGTGCTTGGGGCGATAGAGCCGATAAATACCATGCGATCGCGCATTAAGCTCCGATCGACTCGATTCGCGAGTACGTCGCGCATGGGAACAGTTGAGAACAAGTTTTTGTCGCCGCGCCAGTTGAGCAAAATCTGGTATCCGCCTAGGTCTTGATAGGCATAGCCTGCTTGCTGCGATCGCAGGGGTTCAAAGACTGCTCGGCCTAGCTGAAATCTCTGCTTGTCGGCATCTACCGATTCTAGCGAAATGCCCTCTGAGGCTAGATAGGCTAAGGCAACTTGGGTGGCCAGCCCTGCTTTTATCTCTCCAGAGTCTTCATCGACTGAAGTTAGCAGCGCTCGGCGCACTCGTCTATCTGCATCGAGCACCAGATCTGCTAGTCCCACTTGGCCAAGTGCCGCGAGTGCGGGCGGCGGATTCACCCTGCTGCCGTTCACTTTTTCTACGCCCACGATAGATGGGGTAGATTCAAACACGCTGACTAGCTGATCGTGACCCGGCTCTTCGGGCAAATCTCGATAGATGTCCATCCCGATAGATCGAGGTTGCTGAGCGGCAATCTTTTTGAGTAATTCGGCGAGCACGCCGTCAGGAATGGGCCAGTCTGCGGCTGCTTGAATGTCTGACTCGTCGATAGTGACAACGACAACGGTCTGATCGATGTTTTCAGCTGGGCGCTGCCGAAAAAAAGTATCTCGGACTTCCCATTCGAGCAGGTTAAAAGCGCCTAGAAAGTTACTGGCAATCACTGTGGTTGCAACGGTAGGCGCAATGATGAGGGCGCTCTTTGTCTGCTGAGTAACTGCCTTAAATTTCGACCACATGAATTGCTGTTTGAGAGAGCGTCAGAGCAGCGAAAAACTCCGATCGCGCTTAGGGGTGCGCCTTAATAAGAGATTAAGCGCAAACTGATAGCGTACCGGAGCCTACTGAAATAGCATTCCCGAACAGATGAATCAAGTGGAGATAATATAAATCACGCGTGAGCTATGCGGTTGCTTCAGTAGCGGCTGGGTATTGATGGGTAACAAAAGGCAGCGCTACCACTTCAGCTTCTGCTGTATCTACGGTGACGGTTAAGCCTTCACCGCCGGCTTTTGTCCGTAGATATGCAAGGGCGAAGGGATGTGATGTGCTGTCTGAGTGGCTGCTAGCGGGGGCCTCGGTAACGCTGGTCACTTTGCCGATTTTGTCTTCTCCTAGCCAAACTGTCTCACCTACGGCGACTGCGTTTTTTAGTATCAGCCCCCACAGTCTCTTTTTAACGCCTTTGTAAGTGTTTAGCCGGGCGATGGTTTCTTGGCCGATATAGCAGCCTTTTTCGAATGAGACGGTGGGCCAGAGTCCGGCTTCGAGGGGGTTGTCGTCTTCGGTTAGCTCTTTGCCTGGCATGGGCCGTCCCTGGCGGATTCGCAAGTCTTCCCACTGTTCGGCAGTGCCTGCTTTGGCACCTGCGGCTAAGAGGGCTTGCTGTATGGTTTCGGCCTGGGCGCGATTTTCCTCAGGAGAGGCTCCGCCAACGCCCCATAGGGTGTAGCCTGCGATCGCTAAATCGCTGCCAACCGCTATAGAGAGTTCTATGCCCGCAACTGAAATTTGCTGATGGGTAAATTCGGCTTTGTCAATGAGATCCTCTGCCCCGATTTGCCGGGCAATTTCGTCGCTGCCTGCGCCTACAAGGGTGAACATAAAGGCTTGCTCGCTCTGGTCGGTAAGAGTTACCTTATCTGAGAAGAAGATGTAGCGATCCATCCAGTCGTAGAGGGGTTTTGCCATCTCTGGCGAGGTGACGACATGAAGCGCGTCTGCTTGGGCGTATACCGTCGTCAGATCGATGGTGCGTCCGGTTGAGGTAACAAAAACGGTATGCGCACCCTGGTTTTCAGAAAGTTGTTCAATGTTTTGAGTAGTTTGATTGTGCAGGAAGCGAACGCGATCGGCTCCGGTGAGAAGAATATGGCCCCAGTTGCTGCGGTTAAAAAGGATGGGGTTTGGGATTTCTGTTGCTTTAATTTGTGCGGACGGTTGTTTGGACGGCGCGTAAGTCATGTTCTTTTGCCCTGGAAGATCATTGGGACGCCTTTGGCGGGGGCGAGGGTGACGCCTCTGCGCTTGGCGATTTCGGGTTGCTCGCTCGCTAGGCTAAACCGATAGCGCGATAGCAGGGTGGCCACCACTAGCTTCATCTCGTACTGGGCAAGGGCTTCGCCGACGCAGCGCCTAGAGCCATTGCCAAAGGCAATGAATTCGTAGGGCGAGTATTTGCGCGTAAGGAAACGCTCGGGCTGGAAGGCGGTGTGGTTGGGGTAGAGATCTTCTCGTTGATGAGTAAGAAAAATACAGCCGAGAAAAGTGGTGTCTGGTGGGAAAGTGCGGCCCATGACTTCGACTTCGGCTTTGGCAACGCGGGGGAAAGTGAACATGGCGACGGGCGATCGCCTTAAAGTCTCTTTGCAAACGGCGGTTAGATAAGGGAGCGCTGCGATCTCGGTGAAAGAGGCTTCTGGGCCTAGGGCGTCTAGCTCGGCTAGGAGTTTTGCTTTGACTTCTGGCTGTTTGTGCGTCCAGTACATGGCCCAGGCAATGGCGGTGGCGGTGGTTTCGTGGCCGGCTAGTAGCAGCGACATAAGCTCGTCTCGCAGCTCGGTTTCACCTAGGGCTTCGCCGTCTTCGGTGCGAGCAGCCATAAGCATGGAGAGAATGTCTTTGCGGCTGTCGTCGGGGTTGGCCTGGCGATCGCGGATTTCGGCGTAGATGAGCTTGTCTAGCTGCTGCCGTCGCCGGACGAACCGGCCCCAAGGACTCCAGGCTCCTAGGTCGGTTTGGAGGCCGCCAAAGAACAGCATGAGGGCCGAGGTGGGTGAGCCGAACACGTCGATGGTATCGGTGAGTACCTGCATAATCTCTTGCGATCGCGGGCTGTCGGTGAGGCCAAAGACGACGCTAGAGATAATTTGTAAGGAGACTTTTTGCGTTAGCGTGCGAGCGGCGAAGGCGTCTCCTGGGTGGAAGTCGCTGAAGAGGGCTTCGGTGAGCTGGCAGATGAGCTGGCCGTAAACTTCGAGCCGTTCGCCGTGGAAGGCTGGGGCCAATAGCTGCCGCCTTTCTTTGTGGCGATCGCCGCTGAGCATGATAACTGAGGCATCGCCGATGAGCGGTGATAGCAGGCGGTTAAATTCGCCGGGTGAGTGAAAGAGCGTGCGATCGCGACTAAGAATAAACTGTAGCGCTTCTGGATGGCTGGCAATAACCAGCGGCCCGTCGCCAAAGCCGAGCGCATCTTCTTCGAAAAAGTCTGGGAGGTCGGCTTTGGTCGCTTCGAGGTAGTTGACAGGATCTAAGATCCACTTTAGCTGCCGGAGGAGGCGCACTCCCTGGGGTTTGCCGATGGGCGGAGTTGTCTGTGGCTTCAGGGCGGTTTTAATCAATGGTTTGCTCCTGGTTTGCTCCTGGTCTACTTTTGGGGTGCTCCTGCTCTGCGCTTGGCTTGGCCACTCGTTTGTGAAGCTTTAGCAGTCGCGGTTTTCTTCGTTGCCATCTGGCATCGTGGTATGGCAGAAAATGGCCCGGCTACGGTTTACGGCTCGTAGATTAGCGTCGGTTAGGTCTGCGCCGGTAAAGTTGGCAACGCCTACGATGGCTGCGGTCATCTCTGTGCCAATCAGCTTGGCATCGGTGAAGTTAGCATCGGAGAGGTTGGCTTGGGTTAAGGTGGCGCCGCTGAGGTTGGCGGCGGTGAAGTTGGCATCTTGGGCCTGTGCGCCATTCATTTCAGCGCCGCTGAGGTTAACTTTGGTCAGGTTTGAGCCGATTAGCTCGGCTAGCATGAGGTTGGTTTTAGAGAGATCGGTATTGCTGAGGTTAGCGCCGGTTAGCGAGGCTACTTTCAAGTTGGCGCTGTGAAAGTCTTGACTGCTCAGATCGGCGTCGTTGAGGATGCAAACGGGGCATTCGTTGTTCATTTTTAGCGCGTCTACGTCTTCTTCTATGTAGGCCCAGCTGGGCGCTGCAAACCCTAGCCAGCCGACTAGCGTGACGCAAACTGCCAGTAAAAACGGAGCAAACCCTTTCATCTTCATGCCTGTTTTCAAACCTAAGTACTAAAACTAACGTTTTCTATTGTCACATATCGCCAGGTAGATGCGGGCGGTTAGGCGCTGCGGCTAATCAAATGCATTAGGATTATCTCGCAGGGTCACGTTTAGCTTATCGACAGCCGTTTACTACGCAGTTATTCCATGAAAGGGCCAACCCAAGGAGCCGTCAAAGCGGCGGCTAGTGTATTTAATCCTAAGCTACAGTTTTTACTTTTCTACCTGATTGTAGGCGTTGCGGTTTTAACGCTGTATACCGGCGATGCTACCTGGCGAGAAAGCGCTACGGTGCTGCGCGACTGCGTTATTTTGACCTGGATAGTTAGCTTGATGAATATGCTGCTGTTGGGTAATGGTCTAGGTAAGATTTTTGGGATTCGTCCGCGTCAGCCGCTGGGGCTTTTGGGGATTCCGTTCTCGCCGCTGATTCATCGCGATATCGGTCATCTGCTGGCCAATACGGTGCCTTTTTTAGTTTTGGGCTGGTTTATCCTGGTTCAAGGAGAGCTGAGCGGAAGCAGCAGCTTTTATACGATTACGATTACGATTTTGCTGATTGGCGGATTGGGCACCTGGTTATTTGGGCGCGATGCGATTCACCTAGGTGCGAGTGGATTAATTTTTGGCTATATCGGATTTTTACTGATTAACGGCTATCAGGTGCAGACGCTGTTGACGATTGGGTTTGCGATTATTGTGTTTGTGATGTATGGCAATCAGCTGTGGTCGATGTTGCCTAGCTCTAATGAGAATAAGGTGTCTTGGGAAGGCCATCTTTTTGGCTTTGTGGGCGGGATCATCGCGGGTACGCGGCCAGATTTGTTGATCAAGGTTTCGGAGACGATAAACCGCTTTTTGCAGTAAGAAGAGAATCTTTAAGGCAGTGGACGATTTGAATAGTGGACGATAGTGGCCGTCTCTGCTGCTTATTTTGATTTGGGTCAGGCTATATTTTACGGGTGTTTCTGCTTGAGACACCTGGTGCATTCTTGAGCATTCGTGCTACAGCAGTTTTCTTTTCAGGATATCGTGATGAAATCTCTTGTATTGGGCAGTCTTGCTGCTTTTAGCGTTATTGGGGGCGCAGTTCCTGCGATCGCGCAAGTGACGCCGGGCTCTCCGGTGCCTAGAACTGGGCAGGCCACACCTCAGCAGACCATACCTCAACAGAGCGTACCTCAACAGAGCGTACCTCAGCAGACTAATCAACAGACTAACGGCGTTTTGCGAGCAACTTTGGAGCGCGAAGAAACGCTCTATCTCGATAAAGACAAGACTTACGATTACGATTTGGTGGTGAGTTCTGCGTCGGCGATTGGGAACCAGCGCTTGCCGATAGGGGCCATTGTTCGCGGACGGTTTGAACCGGCTGAGGGCGGGCTGGTGTATGTGGCTAATTCGGTTGAGATTACCGATAGAATTTTTCCGATTCGGGCGACTTCGGAGCTGCTGCGCGATCGCAAAGACCCTAGGCAAACTTCGACGGGTGCGGTGTTAACCGATGCGGCAATTGGTGCGGCGGGCGGCTATATTTTGGGCGAAGTTTTTGGGCGACCAGATTTATGGAAGGTGGCAGGCGGTGCGGCGGCGGGCGTTTTAGTGGGGAACACGACTGCGCCTTCTGTGGTGATTGTGAAGCCTGAAGATGCGATTATGCTGTTTGCCAATTAGGCTTTAAAGTTTGCCTTTGCCGCTCTAGCGGAGATTTATTTCTGCTAGTTTTTATAACCCAGTTTTTATGCTCCAGTTTTATGCCCTTACATAAGGGGCTAATTCTTCCCACAAGTCTGGAAACTGAGCGCGAATCTTATCGGCTTTGGCAATGGTCATATCGCGATAGTCAAAGCCGGGGGCAACGGCTTCACCTAGCAGGCCGTACTCGCCGGACTCTAGTACGGCGGCTTTCCAGTAGCCTTTGGGAACGAGTAGCTGGGGCACTTCTCCTTGCGCTACGTTGAGTCCTAGTTTGACTCGGCGCAGCGTCTGGTTTAGATCGACAAGCACATAGGTTATGGGCGAACCTGCTTGAAAGTAATGCATGATGTCTGACTTATTTTGATGCAGATGATCAATCGGGCGATCGTCTGTTAATAGGTAGTAGATTGAGGTCAGGAGCGATCGCGTTTGACCTTCTCGGGGCGTTTGGATTTCCTCAGTGGCCCGATGAGTTTCTGAGAAGTAGCCACCTTCAACATGCTCTACCAGCGATAGCTGATCGATTAGGTCTTGCTTGTTCATCGTTCGATCTTCAACAACTATTTTCAATAACTATTTTTAACGACTACGGTATTGAGTGCCTGAGTTTAGGCGACTATTGCACAAATACGTGAATGCGGGCTGCCTGTGAGAAAGTGTCGTAAGAGAGAGCCTAGTCATCAGGCAGCGTACAGTAGTCGCAGTATCCTTTGCCTTGTACAGATTATCTCGTACAGATTATCCTATACAGATTGATCGATTCTAAAGACGTTATCAACAGGCTTAGCTGCGGTGAGTTTGTCCCAGCTAATTTCTTCTAAAAACTCATCGGGTTTCTTCGTTTCTACCACATCGACGCCCCATTCTCCTTGCTGTAGGGAGGGAGGGCCACCGGTTGGCGGCGTCATTTTCATTCCGCCTAAAGCCATGACGATAAATCCGGATGCCTGGCTGTCTTTGCGGTAGCCAGCTAGCGTTTGGGCGCATAGCTCTCCGGCACTTTTGGCGGTGTAGCGCACTTTGGCGTAGCGCACTTCTACGACCCAGTGAGGGTTTTCGATGTAGGCGGCTTCAATACCTGCTTTGTCGGCAAATGCTTTTGAAAATACTGCTGCGAATTCTTCTCGATTGAGGGGATGAATTTCACCTTCGGGCAGAGCGAAATTGTGGGAGAGCAGCATACGTGAGTCGGGTTGATCTGCCATAGTTAAGACTTTGCTAAACCTTCTGTAGAGCGTTTGGATATACAGCGTCTAGGACGTGCTAAACAAATTGCTTTACAGCGTATCTGCTTTCGAGCCTTTTAGCATCTACCTATTGCGAGAATGATTTTGCTTATGAAAACGTCTGTTTTTCGGCCTGATTTTCCGTTTTCTCCGGCAAAATTTCCTATTTTCTACGGATGGGTTGTTCTGGTTGCTAGCGTGCTGGGTGTGATGACGAGCATTCCGGGGCAGACCATTGGGGTGAGCGTTTTTACAGAGCCTTTGATGGCGGCAACGGGGCTTTCTCGACTGCAGCTGGCGAATGCTTATTTGGTGGGGACTTTAACGAGCGGCTGCTTGCTGCCGTTTGGGGGGAAGCTGCTAGATCGACTGGGTTCGCGGCAGGTGGCCGTGCTGGCAGCGATGGGGTTGGGGCTGACGCTGGGTTATTTGACGGTGTGCGATCGCATTTCATCAGTACTGAGCGCTCAGCTATCGCTAGAGCCGACGCTGGTGGCGGCGGTTTTGCTGGTATTAGGATTCGTGAGTCTGCGGTTTTGCGGGCAGGGGATGCTGACGATGACGAGTAGAACCATGCTGGGGAAGTGGTTTGATCGGCGGCGCGGGCAGGTGTCGGGGATTGAGGGAATTTTTGTGGCGTTTGGGTTTGCGATCGCACCTTGGGCGTTTAGTCAGGCGATCGCGGCGGTAGGCTGGCGTGAAACCTGGCGAATATTGGCGGTGGTAGTTGGGGTTGGGATGAGCAGCGTGGGGTGGCTGCTATTTCGAGATAATCCTGAAGTTTGTGGGTTGCGAATGGATGGAGAGCAGTCCTTGAGAGTAGCTTCAGCTTTAGACTCTGATAGTGAGAAGAGAGATAGTGAGAAGAGAGAGACTTCTGCTGTAGATTCGTCTGCTGCTGTAGATTCGCTATGGGGATCTACGCGGGGGCAGGCTTTGCGAACGCTGGCTTTTTGGGCAGTGACGCTGGCCTTTGCGTCTCAGGCGCTGTCGGTGACGGGCATTACCTTCAATATTGTGAGCATTGGCGCGGAGATGGGCATTGCGGAAGCGGATATTGTGCGAATTTTTATCCCCAATGCCATGGTTTCTACGGCGGTTGGGTTTGTGGTGGGTCTTTTGTGCGATCGCCTGCGGATTCAGTTTATTTTTATGTTTATGATGGCGGCGCAGGCAGCGGGAATCGCGGCGATGGCTAATCTGGATCGACCTGAGATGTGGCCGGTGGCGATTGTGGGTCTAGGAATTAGCAGCGGGTGCTTTGGGACGCTGACGACGGTGGTGTTGCCTCGGTTTTTTGGGCGGGCGCATTTAGGGGCGATCGCGGGCGTGCAGATGATGATGATTGTGATTGCGAGCGCAATTGGCCCTTCGCTGCTAGCGAATTCTAAGGCGATTACAGGATCTTATGTGGCGGCGCTGTATGCCTGCTGTTTGTTTGCACCGGTGGTGATTGGGCTGATGGTGTTTGTGCGATCGCCGGTGAGAGGTGAGCAGCAACTTTGAGCTGCTAACGTGTAACAGACCGCTATTTGGTCGCTGCTGAGCGCGATCGCCCGGCATCGGTATACCAGTAGGCCCAGGCAATGAGTACTGCTTGAAACGGCAACCGGAAGCCGTGTAGCCACCAGGAATCTGGGATGTTCTCTAGCTTGATGTGGTTAAACGCCATGTTTAAGTTAGCTGGATAAACCGCAATAAAGAGCGCGATTAGCCCCCAAGCTGCTAAGACTCGCGACTGCGGCACAATTAGCCCAATGCCCAGCATAATTTCGATGGCCCCGCTGATATAGACAATCATTGTCGGAAAAGGCAAAAACGCTGGCACAATTTTAGTAAAGGGTTCGTCGGCCACAAAGTGCAGAATGCCTGCCACAATCATGCAAACGGCTAAAATTCCTCGCAGCGTATCCTTGTTTTTTCGAAGAACGTCACGCACAAAGTTCATAGGTATTTATCCAAGCATTTATTCAAACTATCTATTCAACTATCTATCTGAGCGAGCTATCTGAGCGATCGCACAAAAACAATACTCACTAGCTCCAAACTAAAACCTTTGCTTCGTGCCCTGACAGCGTTATTTTTGCACTGCCATTCTCTACTTGAACGTCGTAGTTGCCCGTCCACTCGTGCCAAGTGCCATCCTCCGGTAAGTTGGAGACTTCGTAGTCTTGCAAGTAATTATCGGAGCAGTTAACAACAACCGCCACGCGTGGCCCCATATCGTCCCAGCGAATGTATCCAATTACGCCATCTGTTGAATTCTCATGAAAGAAAGAGAGATTGTCCGAACGCAGCGCGCCGTTTTCTTTTCTTAGGCGAATTAATCCCTGGTAGTACTGAAGCAGGCCGTTGTTATCTTCGTTATCTAGCAAAGCCCAATCTAACGGCGCCGGATCGAGAGATTTTTCTCCTGCTATACCAAATTCCTCACCCATCCACATCATCGGAATGCCCAGCGCCGTCATTACCATGACAGCGGCTAGTTTCGCTCGCTTAAAGGCTTCCTCACCGAATATCTGTGTGTTTCCTAAGTCCGACATCAGGTGGTCTTGGTCGTGGCTAGTTGTGTAGTTGATCACATTTGTATTGCTTTCGAACCCCTGCGTGATGGGATCTACCAGCTCTTTGACTACTTTAATGTCATATCCGGGTTTAGTGAGCAGGTCTAAAATATTGTAGTGAAAGCTCACTCGCCAACAGCTATCGAACGGTCTGTTGAGTCCTGTGAGGGAAGGATCTTCTGGAATATGTTCGGCAATAGAGTAGCAGGTTCCCGGCTTGGCGGCCATACCGGCTTCATCGGTGATCCAGTTTAGAAAATCGGGATTGTCAATTTGCTTTACCGCATCAAATCGCAGTCCGTCGATGTGGTATTCCGACACCCAAAAGTTCACCATGTCACGCATATATTCGCGAGCTGGGTAGCAATCGTAATGCTCGTCATAGTGCTCGTAGTCAAACTCTGGCCCCCAGCTATTGTCAGGGTCTTTGGCTTCTCTTCGATACCAGTAATCAAAATCTATCTGCGTCAGCGGCGACTCCGATTCGGAATGGTTTAGTACCATATCCAAAATCACTTCAATGCCTCTGCCATGACATTCGTCTACTAGCTGCTTAAGATCTTCTGGGCGTCCGTAGGAAGGCCGCAGCGCGAAATAATGCCGACAGTTGTAGCCCCAGCCAATTTCCATTGGGCAAGCTTGAACCGGCATAATCTCGATGGCATTAATACCCAGGTCTTGGATGTAATCGAGCTGCGCGATGACTGATTGAAAGTTACCTTTGTCTTCACCCGGCTGCGCAAAATCCTGCACCAGCATTTCATAAATTACAAGCTGATCTTGAGTGGGCAAATCAGAGACGTCGTGCTTCCACTCGTAATTATCAAGAATTCGCTCGCCGTTCTTAATTCGAACGATTGCCATTTGAGCGCCGGGATCAATTGCCGTTGCTTTTGGATCGATCACTTCAACCCAGGCATTTTCGTCTAAGAAATGGCTTTTAGATTGCACTTTGAACTTGTACTGATGTTCGCCGTCTGCCAACTCTACTTTTGTGCGGAAGTAGCCATCTTCTCCTTTTTTCATTTCTACTGGTTCATCAGAAAAATCGCCTAGCAGGTAAGCTTTCTCGTTGTAAGGAGCACGAAGTTCAAATTCGATAGAGTGAGCCATAGAAAGCGGCGCAGCTAAGAGCGCGAGTGAAAAGCAGGTTTTATGCGGCAGTTCGGCTTAGTTTGAAGTAAATTGAGAAAATTAACTTGATTGAAATCATTGAACCAGCCCGTTAGCGCTATTAGCCTCTCTCAGGAGAAATAAAATTGAGATAGAAAAAGGCCCAAAGATCTTCATCTTTGAGCCTTTTCATCGGAGTTATCGTTTGTGGGGAGTGCGTTTTTTAAACGTCTAGCTCAGATTTAGCTTTGTTAAATGCTGTTTGCAGCTCCTTCCAGGCAGAGTCTACTCCTGACTTTAGCTCTACCCAGGCGCTCTCCGTTGAGTTTTGCAGCGCCTCGAACTTAGCTTTTGCGTCGGCCTGCTTGCCTTTTAACTCTTCTAACTGCTGCTGATATTTCAATTTGGCATCGGCTTTTGCCAGCGCAGCTTTAGCTTCTAGCTCTTTATATTGGGCTTCTAGCAATGTCATCTGAGCGCTTGCTTTTTCTTCGTATGCTTTTTTCTCTGTATCTTTAGCCATTTATTTTCTCGCTTACGGCGTTAACTCTCACATTCTATGCGGTTAGCTACAACACAGCTGCTTTTGCGGCTCAAGAAACCTAAAGCAAACCTAAAAAACCCTAAAGCAACTGCTCGTCTTCTGGTAGCAGCCTGCCGTTTTCTGCTAGCAAAGCTTCTGTCACTTTTTGCGCTTCTTCGTCAGAGTCCGCAGTTACCATTAGCTTGTAATAGGCGAAGTCTGGCTCTTCGGGGTTTGCCCCAGATAATAGCGCTAATAGGCTGCTGGCGATCGCACCTAAAATAGCGCCTGCTAACGGCACCAGCACAAACAGCTCTTTCGTATTGCTTTCTACCGCTGGCAAATCGGGTAATTGGGTTGTTAGCACAGAAATAAATGCCCCCATGCTCGCACCGGCTAATGCGCCTAAGGCCGCCGCAGAGAATAGTCCCGGTTGGGACGCGGGCCGACGCTGCTGAGGCACGTTGTTGAGTTCGGCGGGCGACTCTGTTCTATATTCAGAAGTCGTGCAAGTGCGCAAGACACGTTCCCCTTTAGCCAATGCTTCAGGTGTCCTAAAACCAACGACAATCTGCTGAGTATTGGAATCCATAGCTATTTTTTGTACAATGCGTTTTGCATATAGAGATTGCTCACTAGCTAAATATACGCTAGTGAGCAATTTACTTCAGCTATTCAACGATATTTATCTGGCTAGGCCATAAATGTCGGCGGCAGACGATTTCTCTACGACCTGACGGGCCCGGTCGATCTCACTAGGCGAGCCGTCAACAACAACGCAAAAGCTGCGTGGAATGCCTGGATCGCTCTTTTGCTTTTGACGAACCGACTCGCCTTCAAGCTCTTTTTTACCTGCAACCCAGCCGATTAGCGCGCCGACTGCCGTTATCCCTAAAATTAGCAGCCTGTTAGATCCACTGTTTGCGGCAATGTCTGTCCAATAAGGAACAGACGTTGCTGCTAATATGCCGATGAAGCTGCCGTACAGTCCGCCTAAAAGCAAACCGGCTTCTCCGCCTGTTGTCGTTCCGATCGCGCCAATTTGCGCTTCAGGATCGATAAATCCTTCTACTGAAAGATTTTTGCTGCTGATACCCGCAGATTCAATTTCGCTGCGAACATAGTTAGCTTCGTCCTGGGTCTTAAAGGCTCCCACAATTTTGTCGTTCTTGACTGAAGGTACTTCAGTTGTCATTGTTGTTGCCATTGATAAATGTCTCCTTTATCTGTAAATATGTCCTTTCATACTGACAACATATTCAGCGTCTATACTCTGTCGGTTTGCAGAGATAGAACGATAAAAAGACTTACTTAAACATCAAAGCCTCACATCTTTTTGCTTAGAGGGCCCTCAGATAGTGATTGGGCTGTCACTAGGTAGAGATCGCTCTAATAGCAAATAGCAAAGGGATCATAAAGTACCGATTGCTAGAGACAAACAGATCCGTGACTGTGCGGCTAAATCGCCGGAACATTTAGCTGAGTTTTATTCTCGTGAGATTGATGGGTCAAATCCATCAGTAGCTGAGAGTAAATGCCTTCATTTAAGCTGGGTGCGATTGGCTGGCCGCTGTTGATACAGTTTGTCCAGTGGTCTACTACTCTGATGAAAGGCGCAATTCTACCGTCGCTATAGACGCTAGGAAAAGTAAGCCGCTCTGGCGTTGGCATTGCTTGCGCCTCACCGCCGGCTTCGCTAAAAAATACTTTGAACCCGTTTACGTAGTCTGTCTGGCTATCGTTGCCGATTACCAGGGTGCCTTTGTCACCATAGACTTCTATCCAATGTCCGCGTCCGGCGTAGCTCACGGCGCTTAGCGTAATTTGGCAGAGCGTCCCGTCTTTTAGGGTTAGCGCGATCGCACACACGTCATCTGAATCTACCGGCTTCATCTCTTTAGTTTCTGGGTCGGGGCGCTCGGTGATAGATGTGCTTAACGTTGCGCGAATGCTTTGCGCCGGGCCAAATAGCCAGTTCACATAGTCAAACGTATGCGAGCCGATTGAGCCTAAAGCACCGCCGCCTAGTTTTTTTTGCGCGTACCAGTTCCAGGCTCGCTGTGGATTTGCCCGACTAGAGGCTAGCCAGTCGATTTTGATTAGCCTTTTTTTACCGATAATGCCCTGGCTTAGCAGCTCGGCGAAGTGCTGCCACTCTGGAATATAGCGAAACTCAAAGTCAGGCACTACGATTACGCCTTTAGCTTCAGCCCTTTTTTGTAGGTCTTTTGCTTCTTCTACCGAGAGCGTCACCGGTTTTTCGAGCAGCAGGTGCTTGCCTGCCTCGATAATTTCTTTGGCCATCTCATAGTGAGCAAATGGCGGCGTTGCGAGCGTTACGGCCTGCACGTCTGCCTGGGCTAAAATTTCAGTTAGGCTGTTGCTGGCAAGTTTTGCACCGCAGCTGTCGGCTACGGACTGGGCTTTGGTGCGATCGCGATTCCACACCGCTACGACCTCAGTCTGATGGTGCGCCTGCAATCCTGGGATATGCACCTTCTGCCCAAAGCCTGTGCCTATTACTGCTACGCCAATTGGTGCCATTTTTACTCAACTCCATTCCACTATGTAGCTTTAAAAGCTAATAGAAATAGCCTACAGGAATAGCCCACTTGCTCTTTAATTAACTTGTTATTTAGTTTGTCATTTAATCAAAGAGAGCAAACAGCGCGGCAGCGGCTACTTTACACTATAGGTATGAATCATACTGAACAAATTCTCTCGGCCATTCCTGGCAATCCTTACGTTGGCCTACAAAAAGCCGATGAGCTTTGGCAGCGCTACAAGTCTGGCGATAGGGTAAGCGCTACAGTCATTACCGAAAGCGCTCAATTGTTAGCCTCGGTTACCTACGATGCAATTATTTGCGGCGGTACGCTGGGTATTTTGCTTGGAGCTGCTTTGGCTCAAAAGGGCTGGAGCGTTGCGCTTTTAGAAAGAGGTCGTCTGCGTGGGCGCGATCAGGAGTGGAATATCTCTCGGCGAGAGTTGGAGACTTTTGTTGAGATGGATTTATTGACGAGAGAAGAACTGCAAAGTGCGATCGCTTCTCAATACAATCCGGCTCGCGTTAGCTTCAACGGCGGCCAAGATCTTTGGGTAGAAGATGTTCTCAATATTGGTGTAGATCCGGTTTATTTGCTTGAAACGCTTAAACAGAAATTTCTTGATAGTGGCGGTGTCCTTTTAGAACAAACGCCCTTTCATGCGGCTGTTGTTCATCCTAACGGCACAGCGGTTCAGACCGGTAATTTGGAGCATCCTGTTGTTACGGCTCGCTTACTAATCGATGCGATGGGCCATTTCTCTCCTATTGTGCAGCAGGCTCGTCAGGGCAAAACGCCCGATGCGGTTTGTATGGTGGTTGGCACCTGTGCTACTGGCTATAGCCAGAACGATACTGGCGATTTGATTGCTTCTTTTACACCGATTAAAAATCAGTGTCAGTATTTTTGGGAGGCGTTTCCTGCTCGCGATGGCCGAACGACCTATATGTTCACCTATCTAGACGCCGATCCTAGCCGTCCTAGTTTGGAATCGCTGTTCGAAGATTACCTTTCGCTGCTGCCCGATTACCAAAAGGTTTCTTTAGATCAGCTCAATTTTGTTCGCGCCCTCTTTGGCTTTTTTCCTTGCTATAAAGACAGCCCTTTGCAATATGCTTGGAACCGCACTCTGCCGGTTGGCGATAGCAGCGGCAGTCAATCTCCGCTGAGCTTTGGTGGCTTTGGCGCGATGGTTCGCCATCTGCAAAGGCTCACTAGCGGCATTGACGAGGCTTTAAAGGCCGATCTGCTAGACAGCAAATCTCTTGGCAAACTTCAGCCCTATCAGCCCAACCTTTCTGTTACCTGGCTGTTTCAAAAATCTATGAGCGTGGGCGTTAATCAAACCCTGCCGCCTAACAAAATTAACGAAGTGCTTTCTACTATTTTCGCAGATATGGAAGCGCTAGGGGATGACGTTTTACGCCCGTTTCTTCAAGATGTTGTTCAATTTCCGGCGCTTGCTAAAACTATGCTGAGAACCTCAACGCGCCATCCTGCGCTTGTTGCTAGTATTCTCCCGCAGGTGGGATTAGGGTCGGTGGCAAGCTGGATGGGTCATTTTATTCGACTGGGCGGATACAGCGTTCTAAATACTATGGAACAAACGGTGGATAGTAAAAAGTCGTCTGATAAAAAGCAATATGCTGCCGATCGCTGGCGCGATGCGCTGAAGTATGGATCAGGTAGTGATTATCAGTAGCGACTGTTAGTGAGGGCCATCGGTAAAGGCGGTGACAATGGCGGCGATCGCAGTTTTCTGATGCTTTTTGTTTGGGTGAGCTGGTCGCGTTTTTTGGGCATAGCGTTTTTCGAGCATAGCGTTTTTCGAGCACGATGAATCCATCTGGCCGACTTTGCCGTACCAAGAATGGTTAATCTAATATTTCTTCAATATTTAGAGATATCTATTTAGAGATATTTATTCAATAAGGCATAAAACTCGGTATGAGCAACAAAATTTTCCCTTGGAACCTAAAAAAGACGCTGTCCCTAGGCGGTTTGCTAATCGGGTTGGCGGCGATCGCCGGAACCGCTACTTATGTAACGGCTTCTGATCACGATGATGGCGAGACAGAAATTAAGGGCCGGAACCTGAACCTTACCGACTTGTACGTCTTTCGCGAAGCCGACCAAAACCCAAGTGCCTCGGCTGATAATTTGGTATTCATCATGAATACCAATCCCCGATCGGTGGCCAGACAGCAATACTATTTCAGCACGAAGGCTCGATACGAGTTTATGGTTTCTCGCGTTAGCGACAACGATGCGACGCCTACCGGTGTGGCTGATGTTACGCTGCGCTTCGAGTTTCAAGCGCCAGACGGCAACAACCAGCAGCCTTATACGATGACGGTGATTGAGAACGGCAACAGCACCACGGCTACCGGAACAACCACCGCAATAGGCGATGATCCTGTGGTTAACTCAGCAGATGTTGGCGGTTCGATGGTGAAGATATTTGCCGGGCTGCGAGAAGATCCGTTTTTCTTTGACGTAGAGCAGTTTTTCCGAGTTCGCGCTGGCGCACTGAATATTGGCCCAAAAGTTGGTTTTCGCGATCCGGCTCAGGCCGTAGATTTTGCAGCGGGTTACAACGTTAATGCGATCGCTGTTCAAGTTCCTACCGCTTTGCTCCAGGGCAGCACAGAGGCTACTACCTTTGATGTTTGGCAAACTATTTCTACTGGCAGTGGGAAAAACTTTACTCAGGTCGAGCGATTGGCGCGTCCGGCAGTCAATGAAGGGTTAGTGGTGACTAACGGCTTTCTCAATACGCTCAACAGCGTTACCCCTGATTTTGAAGCGGCTGCTTTAGCTGGCAAGAACCGGCTGCTTCTGCGGCGGCTCCTATTGTTGGCGAGGTGAAGAATACGCTGCTGGCTCTAGGCAATAGCGACGAGAGAGCCAATGCTCTGATCGGCGCTTTTCTGCCAGACGTTATGCGAATTGACACTACTGGTGCGAGTGGCTACGGCAATGCTATGAACGCGCAGCTAAGTCCAATTAGAGGGCGGATGCTCAAAGATGACGTGATTGACATTACGCTTTCTGTGCTGACAGATGGTGCAATTACCAGCGATAACGTGTCTTACGACGGCCCGGCGGGCAACCCTGCTCAGGGTCACGATCCGTTGATTGCGGACTTCCCTTATCTAGCGCCTGCAAATTAGGCGTTAAGACTCCATCACTAGGTTTTGGAAACTAGGTTTCGAAAAAGCTTCTTTCGCTAGGTGCTTTTTTGAAACCTTTTATCGTTACTTAAAAATGAACCGGGTAAGCGGGGCGCTGAGTGATTTTGAGTAGGCGATCGCGCTCGAACAGCCTAGCGAACAACGCGACTCGGCTCAGGTGAGACTCTTTTTGGGCGAGCTTTATGCTTTAGAAGGCGATACTCAGTAGGCAGACAGCTCTATCATGAGGCCTTAGAAATTGTCCCGGACTACCCGCTGACGCTAATATATTTAGCGAAACTAGGAACTCAACTGGGCCACTACCAGGCGGCTAAGCAACAGTATTCTCAAATTGCGACTATTCGTTCACTTCAGGACGTAGGACTACAGGGAATGGCTAGGATTAAATCGCTGCAGGGCATAACTGCTGATGCTGAATGGCAGGGTGCTGAGGACTACTTGCGATCGCAGATGGATCAAAATGCTTTGATCCACCGACGCGATTTGGCGCATTTGCTTTTAGAGCGAGGCCGTCAGCAAGATGTTCCTGAGGCGATCGCGCTAATGCAGATCGAAGTCCAGAACCGCCGCGATATTCAAGCGCTTGATACCTTAGCCTGGGCTTTATCACGCGCAGGTCGCTGGCAGGAAGCGCAAACCGTCATTCTTGAAGCGCTAGAACAGAGCGATCCAGATGCGGGCATCTTTTACCGGGCCGCTGATATTGCAGCCGGATTGAACCAACCGATTGAGGCTGAGAAATACATTCGCACCGCATACGAGCGCGATCCTGAATTTAATCAGCAAACTCGCCAGCGGCTAGGACTGGTTTCTGCGGCTTCTCAGTCGCTTTAAGCCGATTGACTAGAGGCTGTCCTCACGATGAAAAATAACCGCTTAACTGACAGGCCAAGAGCTTGCCTGTTAGCAACTTTTAAGCGGCTACTGATGCAGAAACTAAAGCATCGCTCTAAAAGAGAGATGGCTTTGCAAAGCTCTTAATAAAACCAGCAGCGCGAATAAGACGTACTGGTTGAGTGGCGTCTATCCACAGACTATTGATTAACTTACTTATAAAGGCCGTTCCATGGACAACGCTAAACTATTTATTGAAGATAACGATGCAGGCGAAAGCTTAGCGACTGCTACTTCAATTACTACCGAGCAACGGGTAGCATTAAACTCAATTTCAGGCAGCCTTTCTGGAGATGCCGATCTGTTCAAAATCTTTTTGACCGGCGGGCAGACGTTCTCAGCGACAACTATCAGCGATGAGACGGCGAGTATTCCTGTCGACGGCCTCCTCGGTATCCCAATTGACGTTGTTCTCGATCCCAAAATATTCCTATTCGACGAACAGGGGAACGGCGTCTATGCCAATGACGATCTCTTTGGGCCCGTTCAGTCTACGCTGCCTTCGGGTCCCGGTGGATTTTCGCCAGCGACTTCGGGCACTTATTTCTTAGGTATTTCGGGTACGGGCTATGAGGCCACTAGTACAGGCGGGCAGATTTTTCCTACAGAGCCTTTTGGCCAGGTGGTGGGGCCAACGGGCATGGGCGGCGGTTCGCCTTTGACGGGATTTACGGGGGATGCCGGCGAGTCGTTTGGTGAATATACAATTTCTTTAACCGGCGCTCAAACGATTGCAAGTAAAATCGACGGCAACTTTACGCCGAATGAGGCCAAAGATAGATTGACGCTTACGGGTCTTAACGGAGCGCAAGCTGTGCGATTCTCGCTTGATCAGGTGGCGGTGGGTAATGCTAGCGCGATAGAGATTTTTACGGTAGGGGCTGATGGCATTCTGACTAAGGTAGACGAATTCTCGCTGTTGCAGCCCGGTAAATTGGCCGCAGGCTTTTCGCCCACGTTTTCTTTAGGTGCGAATCAGGGCGATACGCTACAGTTTCGCCTGGTTGAGAATGGGTCGGCTCGCACTGCGACTGTCTCCGGTTTAGAAAACGGGGGCGCGACGTTAGATTTTGGCCGCGGTACGGTTCTTTCACTGAAGGCCGATTTGACGATGAGCGCGCCTAACTTGGTGGCGGCGGGTGGCCCTGAGCGAGACGACGGGGCGGCGATTGATTTTAGCGGTCAGGCCGGAGCGACTTCAGACGTGAGGTTTACTGTCTATCGGGAGGCTGCTTACGATAGCACCGTAGGCCTTTATGTAATAGATGATTTAACCGGTGCGGTAACGGTTGATGGCAATACGTTTAGAGTGGGCGATGAAGGGTACAAGGCGGCGGCCTTGCAGCGGACGATTGACGTAGCGCTTGAGACGGAGAATGGGGGGGCTAGTACCTTTTCGGCCACCGTGGAAAATCTTTTGTACGGCACGTTTATCAGCGTGGATAATTCGAACCTTAACTCGACTGAAACCTACTTCTCTTATCTTGGGGCAAACAGCGGCAACGACCACGTGAAGCTGTTGGGTAATAACGCTCTCGGCTTTGAAGATTTGCCTAGACTGGGCGACGCTGACTATAACGATTTGGTGGTTACGTTTGAAGTTGTTTAGGCTGCGAAGCTGCTGGCTGATGTGGGTTATTTAGGCTAGATAAGGAGGGGGTGCGTAGCTGCATTACTTTGAGGAAACCCCACAAACCCCTAGACAACTCTTTAAATAGACCGCAACAATCCGATACTAGTATGGAGGTCTATTAACTACCTAGAATATGGAACTTACTAACAAAATTCAGGATGAAGCTGTCCGTGAGAGCATTGCAGCCGACTGTACTCACCTCATAGATCAGCAGGTCTCCGCTAAGAGCGGGCTATCGGGTTTAGCGCTCAAGGCTACCTACGGGGTTGTTAAGGGCGTGGGCGCAGACTATGTGCCAGGCGCCATTAAGCGACTGCTCCCCGAAACCTGCGCGGCCCTCGACCCAATTTGGGCAGAAGGCGTGCAAAAGGGCGATCCGGTTGCTTATCTTAGCCAACATAAAGATCGCACGGCTGACGTCATTTTAAGTACTACCGACACCCGCATTGCCAATAACGGCAGCGGTATTATTAAGGCTTCGTACAACAAGCTGCGAAAGTCTGTTAAAGGCGACGTGGCTGCTGCTGTCCCTGAACTTGCCCAGATTTTGAGTAAGCACACCCGATAGGCATTGGCCGTTGGCCGATGGAGCGCTAGCAAAAAGGCCCAAAGAAACTAAATTCTTTGGGCCTTTTTTAGTGACTCGTTAAAATTAAGCTTGGGCTTAGTCGTCACGCTCTAGGGACTTGTTCTCGACGCCTGGCAAAGTGCTCTTGGCAGTATCAGGATAGATCTCACCCATCTCGCCAACAGCATCAGCAGATTCTTTCGCAATTCGCTTAGCTTGCTTAGCAGGCTGACCCTGTAGCGCTTCATTCTCGGATTGCCACTGACCGGTTGTTACCGGACGGCCTTCTGCACCACGCGAAATCATGTCGTTTAGCATCGTTTTGGTGCTGTTAGGCAAATCGGCGCTGTCTACGCTGGTGGTTAGCAAGAAAAAGCCGACAAAAGCGATAGAAATAGCGCTCTGTAGCTTGAGGCCGGCAAAGACACCAGAGAGTCTTTGAAATGCAGAGACTACTATCTGGCTGAGTTGCTTCATCATAAATATAAGCTTTCCTTTCTTAAGTGCAAGCAGAATTTACCGTAAATCTCCCGATCGCTGCGTCTGACAAAAGAAGGAGATAGGTAGCGTCTGCTTTTTCAATATTGGTGCATCTGTAGCTAAAAGGCAGAGATCTGGCTCCGCCCCCTGCCTAAGCTCTCCTAAAGGTAGATAGCGTCTCATTCGCCATTCTGTCTACTAAACTAACGTTCTATTTTGAATAACCTTTCATGACTAATCAAAAGATCTCTAGCACCGCTCGCCTTGTTACTTTACTCATTGGTATTACCTTTCTAGTGTTAGGCATCGCTGGCTTTATCCCTTCTCTGGTGACGCTACCTGCTAATGCCGTTAGCGCGGGTGGTCCACTCGGTGCGGAAGACATTCCGCTCACGGCTGGAACTAATTATCTCGATGGTTTTGTGCGGGGCTTCGGCTACCTGTTTGGCTTTTTGCCTACCAATACGCTGCACAATATTCTGCACGTAGTTTTGGGTGTTGTTGGCCTTTACTCTGCAACTGGCGCTCACGGCACCTACAACTACAACCGCTTTTGTGCGGGGTTTCTACCGCTGATTGCGCTTTTAGGTCTGCTTCCTGCTACTAACGCTTTGTTTGGAGTGATGCCTATCTACGGTAATAATATTTGGGTGAGTGCGATCGCAGGTGCGCTGGCTGTTTTTGCGACGGTTACTAGCGAGCAGCCTGAGACTGAGCTAGCTTAGAAGCCGCTTAAATTGACGGTGACATCGACGTAGGAAAAACGTCTATAAAGCTCACCTGGCTCCTGGGAGGACGTAAAAGATCTCTCAGGAGTTCTTGCTTGGCTAGCTTTTGCTTACACGGCTTCGTAGGTGAAGTTCAGCGTTGCCCAGTTGGCTACGTTCATCCGGTATTCGTCTGTTGTATCTTGTTGACTGATATCTGTTAACAAAGATTCAACTACGGCTAGGGGTTCGGGCAGGGGGTTAATCCGCTGACCGCTGCCGCCTGGATCGGCTGATAGGAGCTGTTCAAATGTTCGCTTTAGTGGCTGAGTGCTGCACACTACGTACGTTTCTACTAGGCCCGCCGCAGAGTCTACTGCCCAGTCTGAGCCTGGGTTGGGAATGGCCACTGAGCTACCTGGGGCGATCGCACTCTGTTCGATTTTGTCTCTATTTCCTTCGCTGCCGGTCTCGCCGTCTTTGTCTTCTAAATCGGGGCAAAATGCTGAAATTCTCTCTCTTGGGTTGACTATAAATAGCGTGTAGTAGAGAGGGCGATCGCCTTCGTTGAATAATCGATAGCGAACGCGAGTTCCCATGGTGACTTTAGGGAGTGGCTCTACTTCGCCTTTGCCCGGACGATTTGGTCCCTTGGCCAACAAAACAGATTGAATGGTTTGTTGGCTCAGCAGCATGGCTTCTTCGGGGGCAACACTTTCTAGGGTGATGCGAACCAACAGATCGGAAGACGCTCGATTTTCACTAAGCCGCAGCAGCTTCAGCGCTAGCAGCGTTCTCAGCTTTGGCGTCAGCCGGGAAATCGCAGAATTGATCGCCTCTTCTTGCTGGGTTAACGTACCGGGAATGAGCAGTCGCGTTAAAGAAAATAAGCCGTAGCCTCTTTCCTCTGGCGCTTCTATGGTTTTCTCGGAGTCTGTTATATCTGGCTCAATGCTCACTAGCCGATTACTGGCCAGCAGCGTACCAGCAGGCTTGGCAACGGGTTTACCGAGTAAACAATCAGCCGGTAGGTCAGTTCCAGATGTAGAGCTGATGAAGGCTAAGGCTGAGAGCGCACTGGTTGCATCTACTCGTTCAATTCGCTCTAAGCGACTGTCTAGGGCGACAATCAACGTGATGTTTTTGGGTAGAACGCGAACAGATTCTGAGACTGGATCGCCTATTTGTATCTCTGTTTGCGTGGTGCGATCGCTGTCGTTAGCGGGGCCTTCTATCCTGGCCTGTGCCGTTAGCTCACTATGAGACTGAATTCTTAGCTGTTGTTTTCTACAGCTGAGCAGCGACTGCGATCCCAAGTATTTCAACACTCTAGGCGGTAGCCCACCGAGCCAAAGGGTGACTTTTTTACCGTCTCGGCTGATAGATTGAATGAACCCGTTGCCTCTGGTGCCTTCTAATAAAGCTGTGCTGTAGATAGGGGCGTTCTTTTTTAGGCTGATGGAGCCGCCGTCGCCGTTGGGTATTTGGTTGCTGCCGCCCCACCGGACTAGCGTTTCTTGCGATCGCCCAATCGCTAGCTTAGCGCTTAGCGGGCTGGGCGCAGACCATAGATACTGCGTGAGCACATAAGTGAACGCTCCAGCGCTAAAGCCGTCCCAGGGGCGCTCCATGACGGCTTCTTCTATGGCTCCGCCGCGCAGCAGCGTACCGGGAAACGGATCGGATTCTTTGGCTAGTCTTTCATTGGCTATGAGGGAAAACGGTGAGGGCTTTACGCCTAGGGCGACTTCGGGGCGATGGCGCGATCGCAGTCCACCGGAAAGGGGTACTGGAATATCTACAAATCCGGCGTCAATTATTGTTGTAATCTGCTTGGTTTTTAGCTGCTTAAGCAGTGACTTCAGCTCAATTTCGGAGATGTCGTTGATGGCAACGTCGTTTGTTCTAGGCACAAAGCCATTGAATGGAACGAGCGATCGCACGACATCTTTTTCTGGCTCTTGCTTAAGTTTGCTAGCGGCTGGCTCGATAAATTGAACCTTTGCACCGTAGCCACTGAAGTGAAAAACAACAATATCTCCAGCCTTTGCCTGACTGTATAGATGATCGGCAAAGGCTTCATAGATGCCGGCCCTCGTTGCCTGTTCATTGGTTAAACAAACAATATCTGCCGGTAGAAAACCAAAGCGGTGAATAAGCAGCTCGCGCTGTAGGGCCACATCTGTCGCACAGCCCTGTAGCTGCGTTGGCCCAGCGTGGTCTCTAACCATCACACCATTGGGATAGTCGTCTATGCCTATTAGCAACGCTAGCTTTCGCCCCGAAGATGAACCGAAAGCGCCGGTTAAGGATTGACTGTAAGCTTCTGCTTGCCCTGGAACACCTAACTCAACGGCTAGTTCAGCTAACCCTAATGCGGCCATTACCGCGCCCGTCTTCTGAAATAATGCTCGTCGGCTCAATGTCACAGAACAGTGCCCCCTGCTGATACTGGGCGTTGTCAGCGATCGCTGGCAACGCGCCTGCTAGATAGTCGTTTGAATATCTACCACAGTTTGTAGTAAACATCCGCAATATTATCGCTTAAGCTGCCGTTATCGTCAGCTCTATAGGCGACTTTTAGGATGGCTTTTGCGGTTCTCCTGATGCCTGCAAACGAAAAAAGCATAACCCTAGGGCTATGCTTTTTCGTTGATTACCTAAAAGGCGCTCCCCTCAAGGCGTTACCCTTGCATTGCCTTAACTAGCTCTGCGGCAACTTCTGGCCTAGAGAATTCTGGCGGTGGCATTTTGCCTTCGCGCAGCAGCGCTCGAACTTTTGTTCCCGATAGGTGAATGCGCTCTTCTGGCGTACTTGGACTCGTCTTGGTGGTGGCCATTGTGCTGGTGCGAGTGCAGTAGAAGGCGTGCTCGAACTTCATAGGCAAAATGCCTAACTCGCCTGGCTCGAACTCATCGAAAATGGCCTGGGCATCGTAGGTGCCGTAGTAGTCGCCTACGCCTGCATGGTCGCGGCCCACGATGAAGTGAGTGCAGCCGTAATTCTTTCGGATTAGGGCATGGAAGATGGCTTCGCGCGGCCCGGCGTAGCGCATGGCTGAAGGGTTAATGGCCAAGATTACTCGATCTTGAGGGAAGTAGTGCTCCATCATGATTTCGTAGCAGCGCATTCGCACGTCGGCGGGAATATCGTCGCTTTTGGTTGCCCCTACCAGCGGATGTAGGAACAGGCCATCTACTGTTTCTAGCGCACATTTTTGAATGTATTCGTGCGCTCGGTGAATGGGATTGCGGGTTTGAAAGCCGACAATTGTTTTCCAGCCGCGATCGCGAAACTGCTGGCGTGAGGCTTCAGGATCAATTTGGTAGTCGGGGAATAGCGGATGGGCATCGCGCTCTAGAAGCCAAACGTCGCCCGCTAGATTGATCGGGCCCTGGTCGTAAACCACTTTTACGCCGGGGTGCTTGTCTTCGTCGGTGCGATAGACGTTGACGGCTTCTTTCTTTTTGTCGTAAGTGTACTTTTCGCTGAGTTCTAGTACGCCGATGAAGCGGCCATCTTCATCATCTAAGCGGATTAGCTCGCCAATTTTTAAGGGTTCTGCTGTCGCTTCGCTGACCGATAGCGTCACGGGCACCGACCAGGGTATACCGCTAGCTAGACGCATATCGGTTACGACCGGCTCGTAATCTGCCTGGTTCATAAAACCGGTCAGGGGGCTAAAGCCACCAATTGCGATCATGACTAAATCAGAAGCCGCCCGCTTATCTAGCGTGACGCGAGGCAGATTTTCTGCCTTGCTTTCAAATTCTTTTTTCTGTTCGGGGCTTGCCAATCGGTTAATTAAAGTACCGCCGTGAGGGGCAATGCCGTCTTTCGCTGCGCTCAAAATATAGTCCTCTAACTAAGTCTAAATAAAATAGGGCTTTCAGATTTTTTGTAGGTCTTGGCTATGCCATTGATAGCCAAGCTAGGAGATGCAAGCTGCTCAATCCGCTATCGAAGCTTCAGCCGAAGTCTTCGTAAAAGCGGCGCTCAAACTTATCGGCTCAATGATACCGCCACCGAGTACCCGCCCACTATCTTCGTACCAAACGGCGGCCTGTCCGGGCGTAACGCCAAACTGCGGCTCGTCGAAGACCACTTTTACGCGATCGCCTATTCCATTACTCAACTCGTCACCTAGCTCATCACCTATTGGTACGATGGTTGCCTTGACGCCGTGCGAGCGATACCGCACCTGTACCTCGACGCGAATTGGCCCGGCAGGCGGCGCAATCGAAACCCAGTTTACCCGGTGCACCGTGCAGTCTGGTGCGGTTACGCTGTCGCGCTCGCCGACGATCACCTGGTTTCGACCCACGTCTAAGCTCACGACATAGAGCGGATTGGGCGCGGCAATTCCCAGCCCTTTTCGCTGGCCGATGGTGTAGTTATGAATGCCCTCGTGCTGGCCTAGCACTACTCCTTGCGTGTCGATAATGTCGCCGGGCTTGGGCGCAAGGTACTTTTCTAGAAAAGTTTTCATAGAGCCATGCTGCTCTACTAGGCATAGATCCTGGCTTTCAGGCTTTTCGGCGGTGTGAAGGCCCAGTTGAGATGCGATCGCTCTGGTCTCTGGCTTTGTCTTTTTGCCTAGTGGAAACTGGGTGGCGGCTAGCTGTTCTTGGCTCAAATCGTACAGAAAGTAAGACTGATCTTTATTGCGATCTACGGCTCGCCGCAGCTCATAGCGTCCGGTTTCTTCGTTCTGCGTAATTTGCGCATAGTGACCTGTGGCGATGTAGTCTGCGCCTAGCTCGTTAATGGCATAGCTGAGCATTGGCCCAAACTTAACGGTGCTGTTGCACTGCGAACAGGGTAAAGGCGTCACGCCCTGCGCATAGCCGTCTACTACGTAGTTGATAATGTGCCGCTCAAAAACTTCGCGAGAGTCCACCACTTTGTAGTCTATGCCTAGCTCTTCGCAAAGCTGAGCGGCGTCTGTCATTCCTTCCGAGCAGCATTGCCCCTTGCCTTTCATCAGCCAGAGGGTGAGGCCCGTTACATCGTGACCCTGATTGTGGAGAGTAGCCGCTGCGACTGAACTGTCTACACCCCCTGATAAACCGACAACAATCTTGCTCATGAGTTGAAGAGAAAATATATTCTTTAGGCTAGCACTCAGCCGCAAAATCGGGATTGAGACTGCAATAGTTAGCAGATCTAAGCTCTCTGTATTGCTTACAATATCTGTTGACTAGAAACCTATTGACTCAAAACCACTAAGGAACCTGTAATGTTGTCAGCTGTTGAATCAAGACCAGCCACCGATAGCCAAAGCGTATTTTTTCGCTGCATTGCGGGATGTTCTGCTAAGCACTCAATTTATGACGTTATCTATACCTGTCCTTCCTGTGGCAATTTGCTAGAGGTGCACCACGAGCGCGAACCGCTCAAAAAGCGCAGCGCTTCGGAGTGGAAGCAGCTATTCGATTCGCGCGTTGGCACGACAAAATGGCCCTATGGTAGCGGCGTGTGGGGAATGCGCGAGTGGGTGGTGCCCTCGCTAGATAATCAAAATATTGTGAGTATGTGCGAAGGCAATACGAATCTGTTTTGGGCCGAGCGATTGGGGCAGCAGCTCGGCATTCCCGATCTGTGGATTAAGCTTTGCGGCAATAGTCATACGGGCAGCTTTAAAGATTTGGGCATGACCGTGCTGGTGAGCGTGGTGAAACAGATGATGGCCCAAGGTAGCCCTGTAAAGGCGGTGGCCTGCGCGAGTACGGGCGATACCAGTGCGGCTTTAGCAGCCTATGCGGCCTATGCGGGCATTCCCTCAATCATATTTTTACCGGCGGGCAAGGTTAGTACGGCTCAACTGATTCAGCCGGTTTCGAATGGGGCGCAAGTGCTCGCGCTAGATACTGACTTTGACGGATGTATGAAAATTGTTCAAGAAGTGACCCAGGACAACTCGATTTATCTGGCCAACTCAATGAACAGTTTGCGCATTGAAGGACAAAAAACGGTTGGAATTGAGATTGTTAGACAGTTTGATTGGGAGGTGCCCGACTGGATTATCATTCCGGTTGGCAATTTGGGTAATGTCAGCGCGCTCTACAAAGGGTTCAAGCTGATGATGGATTTGGGGCTGATTAGTCGGATGCCCAGGCTGGTTGCGGCGCAAGCAGCTAAGGCCAATCCTTTTTATGAGTCTTTTAAGAATGGGTTTAAGAAAAAAATTACGGTGACGGCTCAAAGCACCTTGGCCAACGCCATTAGAATTGGCGATCCGGTTAGCTATGACAAGGCGACCAAGGCGATTTTAGAAACAGATGGCATTGTGGAACAGGCGACCGAACAAGAGCTAGTAGCGGCGACTGCACATGCTGATTTGACGGGGATGTTTACCTGTCCGCATACGGGGGTGGCGCTGGCCGTACTGACTAAGTTGCTCAAGCGCGGCGTGATTAAACCCAACGATAAAACAGTCGTAATTAGTACCGCTCATGCTTTGAAATTTACGGATTTTAAGGTGGCTTACCATGACTCAAAACTGGAGGAAGTGACTAGCCATTACGCTAATCCTGCGGTGCATTTACCGGCTGATGTGGACGCGGTGAAGGCTGAGATTGAGCGCCGGATGAGCTAATCGGTTATGGAAGTAAGCGATTTTTTATAAAGTCATTCTCACGACGAACCACAGACGATAAAGATAGAGATACCCTATAAACGGTGCTCTTAGAGAGCGATCGCACAATTGGCGATCACTAAGGCTTTGGCTAGCTTAACTAGCTAGCTTAAATAAGGCTTTAACTATGAATGCACATGTCGCTCGAACCGCTGCAAATGTCAGCGCTTAGCCTAGATTGACAAACAAAAATTACGAGAAAGGATTGGACTCGATGAATAATACCCCTTCTGCTGCTCCTGCACAGTGCCCTTTTCGGGGAACCCGCGTAGGTGGTGCGCTTGGATCCAAGCCGCAAACTGACGACTGGTGGCCAAACCGACTTCAGGTTGAGCTGCTGCATCAAAATTCGCCTCAGGCTAACCCGCTGCAAGATGTTGACGGGAAGAAAGCTTTTGAGCAGATTGACTTTGAACAGTTAAAGAATGACATTAAGGCGCTGCTGACGGATTCGAAGGAATGGTGGCCAGCCGACTATGGCAACTATGGGCCTCAGATGGTTCGCATGGCGTGGCACGCTGCAGGCACCTACCGAATTGCGGATGGTCGCGGTGGAGCGGCTCGAGGAATGCAACGCTTCGCGCCCATTAATTCCTGGTGGGATAATGGAAACACCGACAAGTCGCGGCGGCTGCTTTGGCCGATTAAGCAGAAGTACGGTGCAAAGCTGAGCTGGGCCGACCTGATGGTCCTCACTGGAAACTGCGCGCTTGAGATTATGGGTTTGAAGACCTTTGGTTTTGGCGGCGGTCGCATTGACGCTTGGGAGGCGGATCGCGCTACCTATTGGGGCCCTGAGTTCTGGAATGGCGACGCGTTTGGTGAGGTGAAGGAAAAGGAGCACGCCGGGCATCCAGATACCATGGTCACTCGCGATATTCGCTGGGTGGGTGAGCCAGACGAGGAGCACTACGACCTTGAAAATCCACTCGCGGCTTCTCATCAGGCGCTGATCTACGTTAATCCTGAAGGGCCGAATGGCGAAGGCGATCCGGCTGCTTCTGCTCGCGATATCCGCGAGACTTTTGCGCGGATGGCGATGAAGGATGAGGAGACGGTTGCTCTAATTGCAGGCGGCCATGCGTTTGGTAAGAGCCACGGTATGGTGTCGTCGGACAAAATTGGCCCGGCTCCAGAAGGTGCGCCGATTCAGGCGATGGGTTTGGGGTGGCAGAACCCTGAAGGAACTGGTTTTGCTGAGTATACGATGACGAACGGGATTGAAGGCTCTTGGACGCCAGACCCGACTCAGTGGGACAACAGTTATTTGAAAAATCTGTTTGAGTACGAGTGGAAGAAGACAGAGAGCCCGTCTGGGGCCGTTCAGTGGACGCCGGTTGATGATAATGCGCCGAAGACGCCGGACGCGCACAAGTCGGGCGTTGAGCATGCGCTGATGATGATGACTTCGGACATTGCGCTGAAGGTCGATCCGGCCTACCGCGAGATCTGCGAGCGGTTTTTAGATGATTTTGACTACTTTAGCGACGTGTTCTCCCGCGCTTGGTACAAGCTGACTCACCGGGACATGGGGCCAAAGACGCGCTACCTTGGCCCGGAAGTTCCTGAAGAGGAGCTGATCTGGCAGGATCCGATTCCGGCACTCGACCATGACGTTGTAGACGATGCTGATATCAGCGCTCTTAAGGGCAAGATTTTGTCGAGCGGGCTGTCTGTATCGGCGCTGGTGTCGGCTGCTTGGTCTTCGGCGTCGAATTTCCGTGATTCTGATAAGCGTGGTGGTGCAAACGGTGCGCGTGTGGCCCTTGCGCCTCAAAAAGACTTTGAGGTGAACCGTCCGCAAGAGCTTGCCGAGGTGCTGTCAACGCTTGGGCAAATTCAGTCGGACTTTAACGGTGCTCAGTCTGGTAACAAGAAGATCTCGATGGCGGATTTGATTGTTCTGGGCGGCTGTGCTGCGGTTGAGAAGGCGGCGCAAGACGCGGGCGTTTCTGTTGCCGTTCCGTTTACGCCGGGCCGGATGGATACGACTCCAGAGCTGACCGATGCTGAGAGCTTCGAATGGTTAAAGCCGGTTTCGGACGGTTTTAGAAATTACCACAATGAGGCTGTTGGCTATAAGGTGAAGGCGGAGCGGATCTTTTTAGATCGAGCGCAGCTGCTTAAGCTGAATGCACCTGAGTGGACGGTTTTGGTCGGCGGGCTTCGCGCTCTCGACCAGAATTATGACCATTCTAAGCACGGTATCTTTACCGATCGGCCTGGCGTATTGACTAATGACTTCTTCCGCGTGCTAACTAGCATGGACTACGAGTGGAAGCCGGTTGATAATCGTGAGATGGTCTTTGATATCTGCGATCGCCAAACGGGCGAAACAAAGTACACCGCAACCCGCTGCGATCTGATTTTTGGCTCGAACGCGGAGCTGCGTCAGGTGACTGAGGTTTACGCCGCTGATGATGGTCAAGAGCGGATGGTGAAGGACTTTGTTGCGGCTTGGGACAAGGTGATGATGCTCGATCGTTTCGATGTTCTTGCTTAATCTGATTGTTGTCAGTTGACCAGAAACTTTCAATTGGCAAACAGATTTTAATTGATAAGCAAAAAGGCTTCTTAACAACGCTGTTAGGAAGCCTTTTTATTGAGCGATATGTACCAATAGGCTGTGGGCCTAGCGTTTAGACGCGTTTAGAAGCGGTAGCCTAAGCCTGCTACAAAATCGACTCGCTGATCGTCTAGCGGCAGGTAGTTCACTGAGCCGTTGAGCGCGTAGCGGTTGCCTAACTGCAAGTCTGCGCCTGCAGTGGTGACGACCTGTAGCTCGGTAGAGTCTCCGGTGGTAACGCCGGCGCCTGCGCCGACGAAGGGCTGAAGTCTTCTGCTGCCATCGCCGTTGAAGTCGTAGGTGATAGGGGCTAGAACCGCGACGCCGCGATCGCCTTCATCATTTTCTCTCACGCTAGTAATGACTTCTGGGCGCAGCGAGAAGTTGTTGGATAGGGCGTACTTGCCGTTGACGACCGCGCCGTCGTTGCTGCCGCCGAAGCCGATGTAGTTGCCGCCTTTGATTGGCTGACCGATGCGTCGAGCTGGCGTTGTTGTCGTCGGCACCGTGCGTTCGCTGCGCTGAGAGACAATAGAAGGACCAACCGTAGCGCGATCGCCCATGGGATTAGCGCGAGCGGGAGAGACGAGAGCGCCGATAGAAAGAACAGCGAGCGGCAGCAACAGAGCAAAATTGATTTTCATAGAACGAACTCCTCAATAGATAATCTAAGACGCAGTAGAAGAGGAACAGACAAGCTGTTTTACTTGTGTGCGGCTGATGTTTTGATTATGTGGCATGTGCCAGATGGAGATACCAGGCAGAGACCACTTGTTTGAGGTGTCCTTTGAAAATAAGTCAGAGTGGGGGATATAGGCAGCAGTCTATCGTTGTTTGTACTGTGCCAGATAGGTGAGCTGG
>CAWBJY010000007.1:0-77894 GCA_963789215.1 uncultured cyanobacterium
TACTGGTGGCTGTACTGCTTAGGGAGGATCGCGTGGCGCAGCGCTAGGCACGTGACAGCGGCGCTGGGGTAGCTCATACCCAGATGAATACCCACGATGCAGCGGGAGTACGTATCAACCACTGTTGTTAAGGTAGGGCAGCCGATCGCGGCTCCCTGGCTATCCACCACCATAATATCGGCCCTGGTGTGGTCGCATTGCCATACTTGATTACTATATTCAATGTCCAGTTCGATGCCTTCTTTCGTACGAAGCTTCAGCCGCTCGCCTTGCCAGCCGATACAGCGACTCTTTTGCTTGTGCTCGGATCTCTCGATTTCCGCACTAAGCACCCTATATACGCTGCGGCGGCTGGGATAGTCGCTTTCTCCTATTTCTGCCGCGTGGCTGGCTACTAGCTTCGCTACCTGCGCTCGACTCGCTTGACGCTGACCTTTATTACCCTTCTGGTACGTACTGAGGATGAACGTTTGCCAATACTCGCTGACTCTGAAGTGTTCCTTATCTGAGCGACCTTGGCGCGTTATTCCAGCGATACCTGCTTTTCGATATTGCCGTTGTAGGCGGCGCAAACTACGGGCGCTTAGACCTAGTTCTGTGGCTGCTCTTTCCTGTTCCACGCCATAGGCGGCTCTATCCTGATAGCTCTGCAATCGCTGAATGACTGCTATGCGGTGCTGGACTTCGGGGGCTAGCGCTTCAGTTGGCACGACGATGTCTGTGCGATCTCCGCTCTGCTTCGGGGAGGCTGCTATAACTTTTTTCTCTTCTCCACATGCCACGCTATTTGTCCTCACTTCCTTGGATAGACAGTCCCTCTCTTAAACGCTCTAACACATACTACAAAGGCCTTTTAAGGCTACAGGCACAATATTACGTCCGGTCAAATAATTTGGCACATTTCTCATGCCAAATTATTTGACCTATTCCCTGACAACATTGATACACAAGAATCCTGGGCTTGTTAAGCTTTGTATAAATCACTCGCGCCAAAGTCCGCTTCGATAGCTCTATGCCCTGCAAATAAAGAACTTCACCGCTTTTGGTCATTTAACTTGGCACAAACGGTCACTCAATTTGGCACTCGACAATTATATACAGTATGCTATCCTCCATGTTTTCTGTCGCACTTTCTGTTGTATTTTATTTTGTTGTTGTTTTTTCTCTCCTATTTCTGTTGTTTATTTTTTGATTATTGTGTTATTGCTCGTTCGATCGCCTGTTACGAGAAGCTTTTCAAACTCTGAAATCTTTTTATATCAATACTTACAGCCTTTTACCTAATTGTTTCAGCAGTGCTTAAAGTTGTTTATCATTTTTTTCTTTTAACGCAATCAACAATCTACATGTTGTTTATTTTCATCGCTGCAAGTTCGCCTCAACTAATTATACTATCTACTTGCATATCTACTTACACTGCGCTCTTGTCCTGTTGAAACAACCTTTGCAAGGACTCAAACCCTCTCTCGGCAGCGTGTCTATCGCTAAACAACGATGGTTTAAGTAGATCGCTATAACTAATTACACTTTCAGGAGCTTAAAAAGACCTCTGTCACCACTACTGTGCCACCCAAGGCAGCGGCGAAGCGCACTGTACCGCATACTTCTTCAGAGCTTCAGGTGCGGTACAGCAGCCATCCTGTCGCTCTGCGGACGGGGGAGATCATATGCTGATTGACTGACAAAAGATTAGTCAGGGAGAAATTTGACGGTGATTACGTTGAAGTCCAAGCGACCCGCTTTTTTATTATGTTGCCGCCTAGAAGCCATAGCGGGTTCAGGATCTAGGTAGGCGGTAAAGCAAACCTGTTGTATCAACTGCCAGCCGTTGAGCAGGGCAGCTTTCGTCCACTCTAGTCCGATGCGGAAATAGCTGTTGCCGCGAAACCAATGGGTGTCAATCCATCGTCTGCGTCCTGCTTGAACAACGTCTAGTCCTTGAGCGGTGACGTAGAGGGTGGCCACGGCAAGAATAAACCATAGCCGTGAGAGGTCGGTGACGGAACGAATCTCAGAGCGTTGCAGATTCCAACCGCCTGTTTGGTCGTCTAAAAATCCTTCTTCAATGTCGAACCTTAGGCCATATTCAGCAAAGGTTTTAGGGCAAGTCGGCTGGTCACTGACCACGGCCCAGAACTCACCATTGATGTTGTTGCGCCCTAAGATGACATGCACCGGGCCGTACTTTTCTTGCAGGTGTAGTCTAACGTTGTGGAAACAGAGGGCTTTGCCCCGCGCCAAGTGAAACGATGTTGGCTGACACCAGCCAGAACCCGGTCGCCAGAGCCAAGTGTCACTTTTGAGGCGTATCCGATAGTGCCAGCCGAGTTGCCGCATTGTCTGCATCGCACGGGTGTGCACAAAGCCTCGGTCAGCCAACAGAATCACCGCTACCCCTGAGGGTAAGTATTGAGCGGACTGCATCAGCAATGCTTGGTAGGTATCAGCCGAAACAGAAGCACTCGCATGTTCTAAGACCCGCCATGCTAGGGGAATGGAGCGACCTCGATAGACCACAGCTAGCCGAATCAGGCAGTACTCCTCCCAAAACAATGAGGTGTCTAAACAAAGATAGAGGCACTCCGCTTCCCACGTCGCTAACGCTGACTGAATCAGGGGTTTGTACAACCGATGAATGTTGATGCGGCTATTGCCCAGCCAGCGCCGTACCCGTCTCTGCTTGCTCTGGGCGTAGCGTCCTCGACAGGGCAGGTAAGTTGTCCATTTCGTGAGGCTGACGCTGCCGGTTTGAATCAGCGCAAACACCATCCAGCAGCAGGTCGTCAGATGGCCCAGATGCGCCCAGCGGCAGTCTTGACCCAGCCATATTTTCAAGGCATCGTAAAGACGGGAGTTCTTTTGCACAGCGTTCCGATGATTTTGAGTGACATTTAGATCTTAGAACGCTGGCTCCCTCTATCGGTTTTGCATTTCTACAACTGCCTATGGGCAAGGGATTCACTCGCTTTATCACATCTTTTGTCAGTCAATCAGGCGGTGTTCTTTCGGTGTCCCACCACTCGCCACCAGCGCATTCTGTAGGCCTTCTGAAAGTCCTACGAAGCTTTCACCACCTTGGATAATCTGTGCATACTGCCAGCCGCTATACGCTAGCCGGTAGTGATATATCAAGTGCTCGAAGGGCTCGCCGTTGATGGTGATCTCCATTCCCTTCAGTTTGGTGAAGTCTGACAAACCTTTCACCCCTGGCTCATGACGCAACATGAACATCACCTCGGGCGCTGGCCCATGCAGCGCTTTCCATGTGCTCACCCGGCGCTGTAATGTCCGCAGCACCCGTGGGTATTGGTTAGGGTACTGCTCTTGCAGATGCTCGAACAGTGTCATCGGCTTTAGTCTCGGCTCGCGCCTCAGCATCGGCTCTAGCTCGCTCTCCCACACTGGTGACAGCGGATCTCGGCTTACCGTATGCGTTTGCACTTCACCTCTATTCGTACGGTGATTGCCTGCATCGATACGCTGGCCGGTTCGTTCTGATATTTCTGCTATCGATGACGACGTTACCTGGGTCAGTCCCAGCTCTCTCGCATTCATATAGGCTCTCTTCTGGTATAAGTGGATGGCTTCGGGCATTGGACATAGCTCTCTTTCGTAGGAGATCTACCTGTGCCCTTTTCTTTGCCTGATTGCAACCTGACTTGGCGCTACTGACTCTGCCAATCTGTCTCATGCTGGTTCTGCTAAACCCGCCAACCGGCTTTTGCAACCTGACCACTCCACTGTCACTTAATAAAGGGCCGACCATTGAGGGTGATCTCCATTCCCTTTAGTTTGGTGAAGTCTGATAATCCTTTCACCCCTGGCTCATGACGTAGCATGAACATCACCTCGGGCGCTGGCCCGTGCAGCGCTTTCCAGGTACTTACCCGACGCTGGAGTGTCCGCAGCACTTGCTCGTATTGGCCAGGATACTGTTCCTGCAAATACTCGAACAGCGTCATCGGATTGAGTCTCGGTTCGCGCCGTAGCATTGGTTCTAGCTCGCTCTCCCAGACCGCTGCCAGCGGATCTCGCTGCACCATCTGTGCTTGCACCTGCCCACGATTGGGGTGGTGACGGCCTGAATCTATCCGCTGGCCGGTTCGTTCCGATATTTCCGCTATCGATGACGATGCTACCTGGGTCAATCCCAGTTCTCTCGCATTCATATAGGCTCGCTTCTGGTATAAGTGGATGGCTTCGGGCATCGGATATAGCTCTCTTTCGTAGGAGATCTACCTGTGCCCTTTTCTTTGCCTGATTGCAACCGTGTTTCGATCTGCTGACGCTACCGACCTGTCTCACGCTGGTTCGGCTAGACCCGTCAACTGACTTTTGCTAACCCGACTACTCCACTGTCACCTGATAAGTTGTAGGAATGCAAAGCCGATAGAGGGAGCCAGCGTTCTAAGATCTAAATGTCACTCAAAATCATTGGAACGCTGTGCAAAAGAACTCCCGTCTTTACGATGCCTTGAAAATATGGCTGGGTCAAGACTGCCGCTGGGCGCATCTGGGCCATCTGACGACCTGCTGCTGGATGGTGTTTGCGCTGATTCAAACCGGCAGCGTCAGCCTCACGAAATGGACAACTTACCTGCCCTGTCGAGGACGCTACGCCCAGAGCAAGCAGAGACGGGTACGGCGCTGGCTGGGCAATAGCCGCATCAACATTCATCGGTTGTACAAACCCCTGATTCAGTCAGCGTTAGCGACGTGGGAAGCGGAGTGCCTCTATCTTTGTTTAGACACCTCATTGTTTTGGGAGGAGTACTGCCTGATTCGGCTAGCTGTGGTCTATCGAGGTCGCTCCATTCCCCTAGCATGGCGGGTCTTAGAACATGCGAGTGCTTCTGTTTCGGCTGATACCTACCAAGCATTGCTGATGCAGTCCGCTCAATACTTACCCTCAGGGGTAGCGGTGATTCTGTTGGCTGACCGAGGCTTTGTGCACACCCGTGCGATGCAGACAATGCGGCAACTCGGCTGGCACTATCGGATACGCCTCAAAAGTGACACTTGGCTCTGGCGACCGGGTTCTGGCTGGTGTCAGCCAACATCGTTTCACTTGGCGCGGGGCAAAGCACTCTGTTTCCACAACGTTAGACTACACCTGCAAGAAAAGTACGGCCCGGTGCATGTCATCTTAGGGCGCAACAACATTAATGGTGAGTTCTGGGCCGTGGTCAGTGACCAGCCGACTTGCCCTAAAACCTTTGCTGAGTATGGCCTGAGGTTCGATATAGAGGAAGGATTTTTAGACGACCAATCGAGCGGTAGGAACCCGCGTCGCTTTGCGGCGCTAGGGAACGCCTACCAAGACAGCGGTTGGAATCTACAACGCTCTGAGATTCGCTCCGTCACAGACCTCTCACGACTATGCAGCAGTTCTCATTATGAGGAATGCCTATTCAATAGCCTGTTGTCAGCCTATTGTGTAGAGGTGAGAGATCAGGCTTAGTCAATGATGCAAGGCAGTTTTGCTACGGTAGTAGATTCATTTCGAGCAACGCTGTCAACGCTACCGGACAAGCGCACAGGAAAGAATAGTCGCTACGAGATGTTGGATGCTGGGCTGAGTGCCTTCAGCGTATTCTTCACGCAAACGCCGTCGTTTCTAGCTCATCAGCGCAAGATGTCCCAGGCAAAGGGTTTGAGCAATGCGCAAACGCTGTTCGGGGTGCATCAAATTCCCAGCGATAATCATATCCGAGATCTGCTTGATGGCGTGTCACCCGTTGCGCTACATCCTGTCTTTGATGAGATTCTTCAGCGTCTCGAAGCGACGGAGAAGCTGTCATCTTTTCGGTCATTTGCGGGCAATTTACTAATGTCGATAGACGGCACCGAGTACGTGAGTTCCACGAAAAATCCTTTACCAGAATGCTTTCGCCACCAGTCACCTGATTACCGATAACAACATTGAGGCCCTTGTCGAGGCTGGGCGCACCCGGTGGAAGGTCGAAAACGAGCATAACAACACTCTCAAGACCAAGGGGTACAACCTGGAGCATAACTTCGGGCATGGACAGAACCAGCTAGCGGCATTCTTAGCTACCTTGAACATCCTGGCGCTGCTCTTTCATACCTTGCTTGCTTTGAACGACACAAAGTATCGATTGCTCAGAGCACACCTATCGACTCGAAAGACCTTTTTTAACGACTTACGCGCCTTGACTCGCTACGTTTGCTTTGATAGCTGGGATCATTTGCTGACCTTTATGCTCGAAGGGCTTGAGCTTGAAGTCCCAGCTGACACTAGCTGACTTCATAATGAGAATTGCTGACGACTATGGTTTATTCTTGCAGTGGCAACTCTCTATGTCACCGCTCAAGGACTAGACGTCGTTCAATCAGGACGCAGACGATGGATTGACACCCATTGGTTTCGCGGCAACAGCTATTTCCGCATCGGACTAGAGTGGACGAAAGCTGCCCTGCTCAACGGCTGGCAGTTGATACAACAGGTTTGCTTTACCGCCTACCTAGACCCTGAACCCGCTATGGCTTCTAGGCGGCAACATCAGAAGAAGGCGGGTCGATTGGACTTCAACGTAATCACCGTCAAATTTCTCCCTGACTAATCTTTTGTCAGTCAATCATGTGCGCTGCCCTGGTATTGTCGCTTTGATACTGCTCCTCGAACCAAAAAGCAGCGTCACAACGCCCGAGACCACAATCAGGCTCATATTAATGCCCAATAGCGCAATTCCACCCCAACCACGAACCGGATCGTCAGAAAGAAACGCGATCGCCCCCGCCACTCCCGCCGGAACCAGCGCCAGTGCGGCAACCACACCCACCAACGTATCCGTCTTCCGCTCGTTCAGCGCAATCATCCCCGCAGTTCCCGCTGCGATCGCCGTCACCACGCTATACCAGCCCGGACTCACTCGCTCTTGCAACAGCGTCTTATTCAACAATTCAGCCTCTGCCGGCAAAACGTGAGTTGTCGTCAGCAGCCAGGTAGCCACCAGCGCCGCCGACATCGCAATGGAGAGTCCTAGCACCGCCGTTACAAATCCTTCCCAAGCCAACCTCGGCCGACGATTCACCGCCGCAAACGAAACCAATGCCAGCGGCGGAAACGCAGGAGCAATTACCATTGAGCCAATCAGCACAGGAATAGAATTCGTCAATAGCGCCACCGCCGACAGTATGCCAGCAGTCGCCATCAGCACAACGTAAGGGATATTAAATTCACTGAGCTCAAAAACTCGCTCTACTACGGCAGAATCAACGGTCTTATGATGAGATGGCATAAAAGATAAAGAAAGCCGAACCCATTCACCATACGATTTATAAGTACAAGTGTCCTCAAAAATACGATATAGATAAGCCTGTCAGCTACTGCATCATTCATTTACCTGCGCACAAATCTCTTTTTGAGACTCATTTACATCTTATTGAGTCTACAAGCAAGACTATATTTACCCGTACAAGACAGCACACTTTCGACAATACATTTACAACAATCAACCAGACCAAAAATGACTAACAGTCTCTCCAATGCTCAAGTAGAACAATCAGCAGTGCTTCCTAAAGTTGTTCAATTTGGTCGCAGCATTTGTGGCGATCGCACTCAATCCACTCAACGCGAATGGCTCATCACCAACGGCATAGGCGGATATGGCTGCGGTACAGTCTCGGGCATTCTTACCCGCTGCTATCACGGTTTTCTAGTCGCCGCACTAAAGCCCCCTTTAGGTCGCACTCTACTACTGACCAAGCTAGATGAAACTGTTCTATATCAGGGCATATCCTACCCGCTCAGCTGCGATCAATGGTCGGGCGGCACCACAACAGGCCACGGCTACCAACATTTAGAAAGCTTCCGCCTAGAAGGCACCACCCCCGTTTGGACGTACGCCTGCGCCGACGCTCTCATTGAAAAACGTATCTGGATGCAGCCCGGAGAGAACACGACTTACAGTCAATACAAGCTGTGCCGAGCCAGCCAGCCACTGAGTATTACAGTCAAAGCGATCGCCAATCACCGAGATCACCATAGCGTCACCAGCCGCTCAAACCAGACCTGGCAAACTAGATCTCATCCCAGAGGGCTAAAACTCGAAGCCTTTCCCGGCGCAGCCCCTTTTTATCTCCTTTCTAGCAAAGGTCAGCTTCGCCCTAACAACAAATGGTATCAGCACTACTTTCTAACCAAAGAAAAAGATCGCGGACTCACCCACCTAGACGACAATATTCACATCGCTACGCTAACAACAACGCTCTCTCCCAATCAATCTTTTATCGTCGTCGCCAGCACTCAACCCGACCCTAACTTGAATGAGCAAAGCGCATCAGCAGTTCGAGAACAATACGAGAAAGATCTTCTTTCTCAATCAAAAAATACCTATTCAGCGCCTGCACCAATCCAGCAATTAGTCCTTGCGGCAGATCAATTCATCGTCAAGCGTGCGACGCCTGACAATCCTAAAGGCAAGACTATCATCGCCGGATATCCTTGGTTTGGGGACTGGGGTCGAGACACGATGATTGCCCTACCAGGACTTACCCTCACTACCCATCGTCCAGAAATTGCGCAGCCTATACTGCGTACGTTTTGCCGTTATCTCAGCCAGGGAATGCTCCCTAACGCCTTTCCAGAAGCCAACGACACGCCGGGATACAACACCGTAGACGCCATTCTCTGGTACTTTGAAGCCATTCGATCCTACATAGAAGCAACAAAGGATATCGAGCTTTTAGAAGAACTTTTTCCAGCCCTACAAGAAGTTATCAACTGGCACATTCAAGGCACTCGCTACAACATTAAGCTAGACAGCAAAGACGGTCTCATCTACGCCGGTCAACCAGGCTATCAGCTGACATGGATGGACGCCAAAGTAGATGATTGGGTGGTCACTCCGCGCATAGGCAAACCAGTAGAAATCAGCGCGCTTTGGCATAACGCTTTGATGTGCATGGTTCAATTCTGCGATCGCCTCAACCAGCCCAAAGAACAATACGCCGAGCTTGCAGACAAAACAGCAGCTGGATTCAAGCGGTTCTGGAATGCAGATTTAGGCCACTGCTACGACGTACTAGACGGCCCCAACGGAAATAGTTCAGCCTTAAGGCCGAACCAGCTCTTTGCCGTTTCTTTAGCCTACGCGCCGCCCATGCCAAAACAACAACAGCAGGCAATTGTCGATACCTGCGCCGCCCAGTTGCTAACTTCGCACGGAATGCGATCGCTCTCCCCCAACCATCCAAACTACATCGGCAAATATCAGGGCGATCGCACCCAAAGAGACGGAGCCTACCACCAAGGCACCACCTGGAGCTGGCTCATCGGCCCCTTCATTCAAGCCCATCTCAACGTCTACAAAGACCCTGCGCTAGCGCGAACCTTCCTCACGCCACTTCTGCAACATATGGAGGCAGGCTGTGTCGGCACCCTCAGCGAAATCTTTGACGGCAACGCCCCCTTCGAACCCAAAGGAGCCTTCGCCCAAGCCTGGTCAGTAGCTGAAGTTTTACGGCTATGGCATCTGACCCAAGCAACTAATCCAGGAGACTGAAGCAATAGAACAGAAGTAAATCATCTCTCCTTCCCTAGATAGAAGGCAGTAAAAGTATCAAAGCACAAAATAAACAGGTAAATACACGCACAAAGGTATCTGTTATGAAATGGAATTTGATTGCTTTACCTTTACTTTTAGGCGCAACAGTTGCCCTAGGAGCCTGCGCAGATCAGCCAGCAGCTACAGACGAGCCAGCTTCCACTGAACCCATGACTGAAGAGAGCACGACATCACCCAACTCTGTAACCGCACCGGATACGACAACTATGCCCGATGCAACCGCGCCAGATGTCGATAGTACAGACACCAGCAACTAGCCAGCTTCGAGAACAAAACCTTCCCAAACAGGAATATCTTCTTTCAAGGTGTTTCTATTTGCCAATTTCTATTTACCAATTTCTATTTGCCAATTTTTGCTTACCAACTAGCAGATAAAACAACAATGCAGACAATAACTTTAGACAAGAACAAATACGAAAGCCAGAATACTGAAATAAACCCAGATCCCGATCCAAACCAGACACCCGCGCCCGATCGAGATCCAGCGCCCATTCCGACGCCCGCTCCAGATCCTACGCCTATGCCCTCACCCGACCCAGCCCCCATTCCATATCCAGACCCAACCGCACCGCCAACGCCCAGCACTGATCCAGGAGTCCCAGACGTCCCATCAATCATGCGACAGCTTGTATAAGCCTCACTCACACAGCGGACTTTTTCCGTCTACCCAATATAACCGGCTCACCATCCTTCGGAAAAAACCGCACCCGCTCGCAGTCCAGCCGAACGCTCACCCGCTCGCCCACTGCCAACCGCTGACTTGCCGCCGTCCGCACCTGCAAAACCTGGTCAGACGGCATCAGCAAAGAATATTGATATTCTCGGCCCAAAAACTGCCGCGCCTGGACAACACAATCCCCTTGCTCATCCACGCTCAGCTTCAAATCCTCCTGTCCCACCATCAAATCGCCCTCGCCAGGAATACCCCGCGCCCTGCCTAGCACCGTATCCCAGCGATCGCCACTTCTAACCGCCTTCACAAAATTCGCCTGCGTCACAAACTCAGCCACAAACCGCGAAGCCGGATTTTGATAGATTTCCTCTGGCGCGTCTAGCTGCGCGAGCTGGCCCTCACTCATCACCGCCACCTTATCCGCGATCGCCAGCGCCTCCTCCTGATCATGCGTCACAAAAATTCCAGACGCCCCAATATTCTTCAAAATATCGCGCACCTCCTGCCGCAAATACAGCCGCACCTGCACATCCAAGTTGCTAAACGGCTCGTCTAGCAAAATTAACGGTGGCTTAGGTGCCAATGCGCGAGCCAACGCAACCCGCTGCTGCTGGCCGCCCGACAGCTCATGCGGGTAGCGCCGAGTCATCTCCGAAAGTCCCACCAGCGCGATCGCCTCACCCGCCAAATGTTTGATTTGCTTCTTTGGCAGTTCTCCCCGCCGGTAAAGCTGCTTCAGCCCAAACGACACATTTTCCACCACGCTCAAATGCGGAAACAGCGCGTAGTCCTGAAACACCACGCCCACCCGTCGTCGCTCCGGCGGCACCCACTGCCCGCCGCCACAAATCGTCTGCCCGGCCAGCTCAATTTCTCCCGCATCTGGCCTCTCAAACCCAGCGACCAAACGCAGCAGCGTCGTTTTTCCGCAGCCCGACGGCCCCAACAGTCCCAGCAAATCGCCCTCATTCAGCGAAAAACTCACGTCATCAACTGCTAGCGTCGCCGAACCAAATCGTTTAGTAATATTTCGACAACACAGAACAGGAGCCATAGACGCCATAACCAGAACTAACTAAAAAAACCTTTAAAAGAGAAATGCTCACTGCCGAGTAAGACCTAAATCCTATACCCAGCAGAGTACTAAAAGAGATAGCTATCTATTGCATATCAGTTTCAATAAAGCTCTTCCTACTATAGGCCACTGTTCATAGATTCATGCCTAATTTTGTCTGACCCACCTCTGCGCTTATCCAATCCGCTTACCTAATTCGCTCACGATTCCATCCACTGCCGCAGCAAATTACTCAGGCTTTTTGAAATCAGGTCAAACTCATCGGTTTTTCCATGCTTTTTATAGAGCAGTCGCCTGGCCGTATCCAGCTCAAATAGCAGCTCTCGCTGCTCCTCGCTGCGCACCCAGCTCTCTAGCCAGCCCACCGCCGCCCACCGAACCCCGCTCGTCACCGCATCCACTCGATGCAAGCTAGAAGACGGGTACACAATCATCGAACCGGCCGGCAGCTTATAGGCCCGCTCACTATCTAAGCCTTCCACGACCAGCTCGCCGCCCTCATAGCTTTCCGGCTCCGACAAAAATAGCGTAAACGACAGATCCGATCGCCCTCCATTCATCAAAGCATCGTCCGTATGGCGACCGTAAGACATGCCTGGCTCATAGCAATTAAACCGCACCGTATGCAGCTTTCGAGGCCGCGCTGCCGCCTTAAATAAAGGATGGGCCAACGCAGCCTCACGGACTTGCCCGACAAGTTTTTCAGCCGTAGCCTGCTTTGCCTCAAGCTGTCGATTCAGCTTCACATCCTTTGCATGCCACCCCGCCGTCAGCTTGCCATCGCTCCACTCAGCCTCAGCCAGCAGCGATCGCATTTTCGCCACTCTCTCCCCCGACAACAGCTCCGGCACCACAAACATCATTCAATCCCCATACGGGCACATCACTGTGCGCCTTTACTTCCAACCCACCCGATCGACAATTTCGTTGACCACCGGATTATTCCGCCCATAGGCCGACACATTCGTCTGATCAACCTTAAAATCGCCCAGCTCAGCCACCACCGGATCAAGTGCAACGCCTTCTATCACCGGATACTCGTTGTTGCCATCCGCAAACACTTTCTGGGCCTCAGGCGTCACCAAAAACTCGATAAAAGCGATGCCATTTTCAGAATGCGGTGCCCCTTTCACTAAGCCCGCGCCGCTAATGTTGATGTGCGTTCCTCTATCCGCCTGGTTCGGAAAAAAGATAGCGGTATTCTCAATCTCTTTCGAGTCCTCCGAATCCTTCATCATCCGCGCCCAGTAATAGTGATTCACAATCGCCACATCACAAAGCCCCGAAGCCACCGCCTTTATCTGATCGGTATCGCCCCCTTCCGGCTGCCGAGCAAAATTAGCCACCAGCCCCTTGGCCCAAGTCTCCGTGGCCTCAGCGCCCATCGATTCCACCATCGACCCTAGCAAAGACTGGTTATACACGTTGCTAGAGCTGCGTACACACACTCGGCCCTTCCACTTCGGATCGGCCAAATCTTCATAGGTAGAAAGCTCTTCCGGCTTTACCTCGTCCTGGTTATAAACCAAAATTCGCGCCCGCGTCGTCAGCCCAAACCACTGCCCGCCTGGCTCTCTCAAACTCTCAGGCACCGCCGCATTTAGCACCTCACTGTCCACTGGCTGAAAAATCCCCGCTTCCTGCGCTCGCCACAGTCGGCCTGCATCTGCGGCCACAAACACATCCGCCGGACTTTGCTCACCCTCATTTACAATCCGCTCAATCAGCTCATCCGGCTGCCCTTCAATAATGTTCACTTCAATGCCTGTGTCCGCCTCAAAGTCCTCGTAAAGCTGCTCGTCCACGTCATAATGACGCGCCGAATACACATTAACGACCGACTCGTCGCTCGAATCGCCTTGGCAAGCAGAGGCTCCTAATAAAAGAAAGAGCGAAAGCCCCCATAGCTGCCGTCGAATTGTTTTCATGGTTGCGGTCAAAAAATAAATTGCTATTGATAATAATTACCATTAAAGCGGTTCACATTTCAATGAAAACCATACATTTAAACAACTGACCGCAGCGGTTAGTCTGCTAGTGCAATCGATGCCAAACACAAAAACGATATTTCGCCCGTATCCTACTAGCCTAAAAAGCACGCAAAAAACCTCTAGAATAGGTGGGATTTTTACTGAGTTTGGTGTTGTATGCCTCGTCGAAATGATCTCAAAAAGATAATGCTAATCGGCTCAGGCCCCATCGTGATTGGCCAAGCCTGTGAGTTTGACTATTCCGGCACCCAAGCCTGCAAAGCGTTAAGAGAAGAAGGATACGAGGTTGTCTTAGTCAACTCCAACCCGGCGACGATCATGACCGATCCAGACATCGCCGATCGCACCTACATAGAACCGCTCACGGCCCCAATACTCGAGCAAATCATTGAAAAAGAGCGCCCCGACGCCCTGCTTCCCACAATGGGAGGGCAAACCGCACTTAATCTGGCCGTACAGCTCGCGAAAAGCGGTGCCCTTGAAAAATATGGTGTAGAACTTATCGGTGCCAAGCTAGAAGCGATTGAAAAAGCCGAAGACCGCAAGCTCTTTAAAGAAGCCATGATCAAAATCGGTGTCGGCGTTTGCCCTTCTGGGCTCGCCGAAACCATGGACGAGGCCAAAACCATTGGCGAAGAAATCGGATCCTACCCGCTGATCATCCGTCCTGCCTTTACCATGGGCGGCAGCGGCGGCGGCATTGCCTACAACCAGGAAGAATTTGAAACCATTTCCCGTTCTGGCCTAGATGCTAGTCCCGTCTCTCAAATTCTGATCGAGCAGTCCCTAATTGGCTGGAAAGAGTACGAGCTAGAGGTCATGCGCGATCTAGCCGATAACGTCGTCATTATCTGCTCTATCGAAAACATCGACCCCATGGGCGTTCATACCGGTGATTCCATTACGGTCGCACCCGCTCAAACCCTTACTGACAAAGAATATCAGCGCCTTCGCGACGCCTCCATCAAAATCATTCGCGAAATTGGCGTAGAAACAGGGGGATCCAACATTCAGTTTTCCGTCAATCCCGACAACGGCGATATCATCGTCATCGAAATGAACCCTCGGGTCTCTCGTAGCTCCGCGCTTGCCTCCAAAGCCACCGGCTTCCCCATTGCCAAGTTTGCCGCCAAGCTTGCTGTTGGCTATCGCCTCAACGAGATATCTAACGACATTACCGAAAAAACGCCTGCCAGCTTCGAGCCAACCATTGACTACGTAGTCACAAAAGTGCCGCGCTTTGCCTTCGAGAAATTTCCTGGCTCCTCCTCCACGCTCACCACTCAAATGAAGTCGGTCGGCGAAGCCATGGCCATTGGCCGCACCTTCAACGAATCTTTTCAAAAAGCGCTGCGATCGCTCGAAATCGGTAGAGCTGGCTGGGGCTGCGACGGCCCAGAAAAGCTACCCACCATCTCCCAGGTCAGCGCCAATCTGCGCCGCCCTCACCCCGAACGCATCTTCGACATTCGCCACGCCATGCAGCTCGGCCTTACCGTCGAAGAAATCTACGACCTGACTGCTATCGACATCTGGTTTCTAGATAAATTAAAATCGCTGCTCGTGGTCGAGAAGTTCATGAAGCGCACGCCGCTAAAGGACATCACTCAAGCGCAAATGCTCGCGATTAAAAAAGACGGCTTTAGCGATCGCCAAATCGCCTTCGCCACCAAAACCACCGAAGACAAAGTTCGCGACTATCGCAAATCCCTTAGCGTCATCCCCGTCTACAAAATGGTAGACACCTGCGCCGCCGAGTTCGAATCCAACACGCCCTACTACTACTCTACCTACGAAGAAGAAAGCGAAGTTCTCCCTTCCGAGCGCCGCAAAGTGATGATTCTCGGCGGTGGCCCCAACCGCATCGGTCAGGGCATCGAGTTCGACTACTGCTGCTGCCACGCCTCTTTTGCCCTTCAGGCCGACGACTATGAAACCATCATGGTCAACTCCAACCCTGAAACGGTCTCAACCGACTACGACACCAGCGATCGCCTCTATTTTGAACCGCTTACCAAAGAAGACGTTCTCAACATTATCGAAGCCGAAAACCCTGACGGCGTTATCGTCCAGTTCGGGGGGCAAACGCCGCTCAAGCTCGCCATTCCCCTCCAGGAATACTTAGACAAAGCGGCCAAAGATCCCGACTCTCTTATCAAAACCAAAATCTGGGGCACCTCCCCCGACTCTATCGACGCCGCCGAAGACCGCGAGCGCTTCGAAGAGATGCTTCGTGAGCTAGACATTCGCCAGCCCCCCAACGGCATCGCCCGCAGCTACGAAGAATCGCTCAGCATCGCCCAAAAGATCAGCTACCCCGTCGTTGTCCGACCCAGTTACGTCCTCGGCGGTCGCGCCATGGAAATCGTCTACTCCGACACCGACCTCAAGCGCTACATGACCACCGCCGTCCAGGTAGATCCCGACCAGCCTATCCTGATTGACAAATTCCTTCAAAACGCCGTCGAAGTAGACGTAGACGCCGTTTGCGATCATACCGGCCATGCAGTCATCGGCGGCATTATGGAACACATCGAACAAGCGGGCATTCACTCCGGCGACTCCGCCTGCTCCCTGCCGACCGTCAATCTCTCCGAAGCCGCCCTAACCACTATTCGCGACTGGACGTTCAAACTAGCCAAACGGCTTCAAGTCGTCGGCCTGATGAATATTCAATACGCTATCCAAGGCGACAAAGTATTCATCATTGAGGCCAATCCCCGTGCCTCTCGCACCGTCCCCTTTGTCTCCAAAGCCACCGGCGCTCGCCTAGCGCAAATCGCCGTTCGCGTTATGTCTGGCAAAACTCTCAAAGAACTCGGCTTCACCGAAGAAATCATCCCCAGCCACGTCTCCGTCAAAGAAGCCGTTCTCCCCTTTAATAAATTCCCCGGCACCGATACCCTACTCGGCCCCGAAATGCGCTCTACCGGAGAAGTGATGGGCATCGACACCAGCTTTGGCCAAGCCTACGCCAAAGCCGAACTCGCCGCCTCTCAAGAACTTCCTCAGTCCGGTATGGTCTTCATCTCCGTCAACGACCGAGACAAGCCCGATGTAATTCCTATTGCTCAGGGCTTCTCCGACTTTGGCTTTAGCATCTTAGCCACCAGCGGCACCTACGATACCCTTAAGCAGGCAGGCATCCCCGTAGAGCGCACGCTCAAAATTCACGAAGGCCGACCTCACGTTGGCGACGCCCTTAAAAACGACCTGATTCAGCTCATTATCAACTCGCCCATCGGCGCAGCTGCCCAGGAAGATGATCGCATTATCCGCCGTACCGCTCTTGAGCACAAAATTCCCACTGTCACCACCATCGCTGGCGCTAAAGCCACCTTATCTGCCATCCAGTCACTCAAAGCCAACAAGCTCACCGTCAAAGCGTTACAGGACTACCTCGCCTAAGTAAGCCAAAGCGGTTTCTCGTGCGCTAGGCAACCTGCGCATGAGGAACCTGTTCTCAATAAAAAATTCCCCGCAGTCTAACCAACTACGGGGAACGGTAAACCTACTCAAAAATTAAAACCGCTATTCGCTAGCGATCGCTATCACCGTTCTGACAATCTTTAGAAGCTGGGTCGAAGGCAAAAGCATCCGGGTCAACCAAAAAGAAAAGCAGAATAGCAGCTAGAGAACATACGCCAAAAGCCAAAGCAGAAAAGACAAGCAAGAGCTTGTTCAGTCCGAAAGTAAAACGACTCATAAGCTTCGTTGGAGCTATTAGCATCATCATGTCATAAATTACTCTTATTTCAGTACATCTGCTTATCTTTAGGTATAGATAGCTACATAACGGTCTTACTACCGTTATATTCACTGATGACTCTAAGTGAAAAGCCTGACAGCAGAGACTTTACACAAAGAATCTATACCAGCACAGAGTACGAAGAGAACGTAAAAATACGAAGTAATCAGTCCATCGACAATCGGTTAGGTAGCCCCCACCTCTGCGCGTCAAAACTATTAAGGTTTAGCGCAATCTCATCTGCTGCTTCGTAAAGCGATCGCGCCATGTAGCTAGCGGGCACAGCCACTACAGACATACCCGCCGCCTTCGCCGCCATCACGCCCGCAGGCGAGTCCTCAAACACCAAGCAGTTTTTAGGCGATGCCCCCAATCGCTCAGCTGCCACTAAAAAGCTGTCTGGCGCGGGCTTACTCCGTTTCACCGCTGGGTCGTCGCCTAGGACAATCGCATCAAAAATTTTTAGCCAGTCCTGATGGCGCTCAGTCTTCAAATCAAACGTCACCTTTGCCGAGCTAGTTGCGATCGCCTGTTTCACCCCTAGCTGCCCAAACCGCAGCGTCATCTCCATTGCGCCCAGCATCGGCACCGACTCAGGCAGCAAATCAAAAATTAGCTCATCTCTAGCCGCCAAATGCTCTTGCGCCGTTAGCGGTAAATCTAACTCGCGCACCAGAATCTCCGCACAGTCTAATGCCTGCCGACCCATGATCATTCGATGGTGCGATCGCTCAAACGATTTCCCGTATCGCGCCGCAATTATCTCATTCACCCGGCAGTAGATCGGCTCAGTGTCCAGCAAAAGCCCGTCAAAATCATAGATAAGATGCGTAATCTCTGGCACAGCATTGAGTCCATAATCTGTTCGATTACCACTATCTCATAGCCGAAGGAACAGCCTAAACAGACTCAAGCAGCTTAAAGCCTAAAACTTAGAGCCTAAAAAGAGTACTGCACGCCGCCTGCTAGAACAACGCCCTCATTATCATCAAACAAATCCTGAACTCTAAGATAAACGCCTGGCCCTTTCGCCACGCCCGTACCGACAGAATCCATCACCTTCTCGCCGTTCTCATCTAGTACAAAGGCATTCACAGCCACTTCAACTTCATTACCATCAGCATCAGTCACCACTTCCGTCAGCACATTTCCAGCCGCATCGCGAACAGTTTCTGTTCTATAAACCGGCACAACAGCCCCCGTCTCGTCGTAGCGGAAAGCTTCTCGCTTCACCTCTCCAAACGGATGAAACGCTAGCTCCGCTCGCCAGCCTGTGTCAACCCCGTCACGGCCGCTACGGCCAATAACCGTATCTTGAGCAAATAGCTCCGCTCGCACCGTATTCGCCGCTGTCGTCCAGGGCGTATTCCCAAAGTTCAGTACCGAACCGAGTGCAATCTCGCCGCGAACAGCGGAGAAGTTGGCATAGCTATCCGTGTCCGTATCCGAACGCTGATCGAGCTCAATCATATCTCCCGCAATTTCTTCGGTAGTCTCTTCAATGAGCGGCGTAGCATCCAGTCTCTCCTCTTCGCCCCGCTCAATACTAGAAGATCGACCGATTTCCTCCTCGCTCCGAGCAAGACTTTCACGCTCACGTTCATCAAAGCGAACATTCGACAGCTCGCCATTTTCATTAACATCAAAAAAAGCAACCCCAGATCGCCTAGCTGTTTCCGTCACCTGTCTAATTACCTCGTCCCGCTGCGTCAGCGGCGTCGAAAACCGGGTCACTTCCTGAATCCGGCGAATCTGATCTGTCGCCTGCTCCATCGTCCGAATTGAGCGGGTTACGCTGTCCTCCTGGTTGCCAATTCCCGCCGTCAATCCACCGTCTAGATAAAAGCCCAGCGCTCGCGTTGCGTTTCTAACCACCGGCGGCTGGCCTACCTCCTCATCCGAAAGTGTCTGTGGCAAAAACTCATTGCCAACTCGCGCATCCGCCTCAGACGGCACCGTCACATCCACCGTCGGAATTCGCGCACCGCCAAGCGTCTCCGCATAAACACCTCTAATACCATTAAACGCAGAGGTAGAGGCGTTAGGCTTCGCTAACGTATCTTCTACCGCATATACCTCAGCCATTTCTTGGGCAAAATTCTCCGGCTGCTGATCAGCAGAAATAACGGTAAAGCCGCCGTCCTCAATCAAGTATCCATTAGCGCCCTGACTCACCGCATAGGTCTGACCTAAAGCCAGATTTTGGCCTGCCTGCTGCGGCACCAGGGCATAGATAATTCGCCGTACCGCGCCAGATGGCAGGTCAATCTCATCTTGAGAATAGCCGCTGCTATTCCACTGCGGCACGAAAACCACATTGCCAGCCAAGTCAGCTAGCAGCAAGCCGCCCACGTTGTCTGTATAGGCAGAATCACCTCGACCTACTTTAGAAGGATCGGGCGGCAGAATAGCAATCCCAGAGTCTGAAGGCACATCAATAATGCCGTTAACAGAAGATATCGGCGCGCCCCTAACCAGCTCTGCAGGCACATCAGGGACATAACCAACGATTCTCTGATTAGTGAAAAGACCCGTAGGCTGTAGCAGTCTGGTGTCATCAGGCGATATGACTTCATTGCCAAAGGCATCTGTTGCGACCCGGTGCGTCCGGGTCAAATACTGCGTAATCCCCAATGTTCCCGTAAAACCAGCCTCGTTATCGCCCACAAACGGATTAAAGTTCAAGTTACCGTTGAGCAAAGTTGGCGGCGCTTTAGGATTACCGATCAAAGGCTTAAGCTGGCCCGTTGCCGTAATGCCGTCGCTGCCCAACCGGAACTGACTCTCATTCGTATAACGGCTGTAGATGAGCTGCTCGTCATCTTCCGTGCGTACGCCGCTCGCATGTCCTAGCCAAGTGCCAACCGCATCGGGCAAACCAACCTCTCCAAAATCCCTAGCGGTTTCAACGACTTCATCAAACTGCACAACCTCAGTGGTCGTATCCGACTCTAGCGTAACCACCTCTTCTCGAATCTCAGGATCCAACGGCGTTTCGGTTACGCTGCTCTCTTCATCCACGGTCGTTCTGATCTCAACCGTCTCCACATTTCCCTGACCATCAACAATTTGAACGTATTCACCATCATCAAAATCCAAATCGCCGCCGTTTTGCAGATCTTCAACGACGAACTCGCCGTCTTCAGAAAAGTAAATAGCAGACTCGTTAGGCTCGTTACCGTTTTCACGGATGTTCAAAACCCTTATCTCGACGACATCGTTCGCGCCAAACCTTACCATCGTCGTATCTGCAATCGGCAGTTCTCGACCACCGGGGCCAATGGTTACTCTGTCGCCCCGTACATAAATAGTATCTTGGCTAGTTCTCTCGCCATTTGGGCCAATGACCGTTGCCTGAATACCTTCACCAAAGCTGTGATCGCCTGACGATAACGCACGTCAAAATTTGTCTCTAGTTCTAAAGAGTCCGAATTAAAGGTATATTCTTCCCCGCCAACCTCTCGCTGTAGGATTGTCCTTAAAGATCCTTCGATGTATTCCACATCGGTCGTTAGCTCAATCGTATTAGGCGCTAGTCGGCTTCTATCAACCTCTTGCGGCTGCCTTTCTTGAATATTTCTAGGAAGCCGACTAGGCAGTGGAATATTCGAATCGTTCTCTAACGGGCCGGTTCGAAAGTCAAACGCATTATTGTCTAAGAACACCGCGCCGTTATTAGTGGTGATCCTGCCGTCACCCCCGCCCTCAGTCACCGACTGCGCGATCGCTTCCAAACCGCAAACTCCCCATCCACCAGCAGCCATCAAAACGGCTATCATCCTACTGGCAAAAGGCACAGTTACTGAACGCGACCAGCGCTGATTTAATGTTGAACCAGCCTTAGAAACAAAAGCGTTGGATAGAAGCGTTGCGAATGTCATATTCTCAGTTTTTTTCAAAGATACTTTCAACGAGATACTGTTTCTTCTAATGCACTTGTCGAAGAAACAATTATTTTCTCAGCGATATTACTGAGTGTGCCACGAAGCTGCCTTAGTACCCAGCCGGATGCACGGACGTAAGACACCTATAGAAATACCTCTAAAGCAGCTATTCTCAGGATATACGCTGAGATGCAAGCCTAAACTTCAATAAAATCTTTACATTATTATTATCTACATGTAGTAAATTACGCTCTCTAAGGCCGCGGACAACCCCAGTAAGTGATATCTTCATCTACCGATAAAGACAGATGCACATCAAAAGAAAGGAAGAGCAAAGTCTCGATTTGCCTAAGTTTCAACAACGTCATTTAAGAAATTCAGCAATCTGGGAACAAGCGAACCGAAAAAGAGTCAATTACTAGTTTGCTACTCACTGCACAGACTCAATCATTCAGAACTCAATCACTCAGAACCCAATCATTCAGAACTCAATCATTCAAAGAGCTATAGGAGTCTACGGCTCTGTTGACCGTTATGAAAGCTGTTCTAATGCTCTAGGTAGCCATCTATCTTTCGAAAGATAGATGCTCAAAAATAAACCGAACCCTTTCTAAAAAGAGAACTGCACGCCTCCAGCCACCAGCACACCCTCATCATCATCGCTAACATCCTCGATGCCGATATAGACGCCCGGCCCTTTCGCCACGCCAGTCCCAACCATCTGCGCAATGCGATCGCCCCCTGCATCCAGCACAAATTGATTCACCGCCATCACTATCTCACCGCCTAACTGTTCCATCACCGGGTTTCCGCTCTCATCTAACACCGGCTCAGTTTTATAAATGGGCACCACTTCACCACTCTCGTCATACTGGTAAGCCTCGCGCTGCTGTTCGCCAAACGGATGAAAAGCTACGGCTGCTCGCCAGCCCGTCTGTACGCCATCACTGCCTCGGCCAACCACAACGTCTCTAGCAAACACCTCCGCTCGCACCGTATTCGCCGCCGTTGTCCAGGGCGTGTTTCCCAAGTTCATCACTGCGCCTAGCGCTATTTCACCTTGCACCGCAGAAAAATTAGGGTAGCTATCTGTTCGAGCTGTCGCCTTCCCATCTGGTTCAGCCACCTCTGGTTCTACCAGCGATACAGACTCAATCGTCACCGAGTCTATTAGTTCTTCTTCACCCCTAATCACCGTTGAAATTCGCTCAGTCTCCGTACTGCTCACCAGCCGGGAGGAAGGCGAATCGTTTCTAAAACGAGCATTAGTCAATTCTCCATTTCGATCAATATCAAAAAAGGCCGTACCCGCAGACCGCTCAATATCTGAAATTTCCAGCACCATCTCATCTCGGCGAACGAGCGGTGTCGCAAACGTATTCAGCGTTCGCAGCGATCGCACCGCATCCATCGCCTGCTCAACCGCCGCACTCGATCGGCTTACCGTATCTTCCTGATTGCCGATCCCAGTCGTTAGTGAACCACCTAAATAGAAGCCGCCTGCTCGCGTCGTTTCACCATAAGCTCGCTGGCCCGTGCTGCCAATCACCGTATTCAATGGAAACAGCTCGTTGCCAACGCGAGCATCAGCCTCAGCTTGCACCCTCACATCAACAGTTGGCATCCGCTCGCCGCCCACTTGCTCCGCATAAATGCCTTGAATGCCATTAAAGATATCAGTCGCTGCATTGTCTCTAGTCGCTAGCGTGTCTTCTACGGCGTACACCTCAGTCGCCTCCTGCGCAAAGTTCTGGGGATGCCGGTCAGCCGAGATGATGGTAAAGTTTCCATCGGTAATGACATAGCCATCTGCCCCTTCAGCCACCGCATACCGCTGACCAATCGCCAGCGCTTGCCCAGCCTGTTGAGGCACCAGCGCATACACAATTTGCCTGGCCTCACCCGCTGCTAGCTCAATCGTCTCCTGCGAATAGCCGCTGCCCGTCCACTGTGGAACAAAGCTTATCTCGCCCGTCGCGTATTCAATCAGCAGTCCGCCCACGTTGTTCGTGTAGGCCGCATTCCCTCGGCCTACTTTTGCCGCATCCGGAGGAGCGATCGCCACAGCCTGATCGCTCGGCAGCTCAAAAATTCCCAGCGACGAAAGCACACTTTCCCCGTGCACCTGCATATCCGGCGTCGAAGGCACATAGCCCACTAGCCGTCGATTCGTCAGCAAACCCGCTGGCTCCAACAGTCGATTGCCCGCTGCGCTTACAATCTCATTACCCATCGCATCTCGAGCAGTCCGATGCGTCGGATTTAAATACTGCGTCAAACCCAACGTCCCCGTCAGATTCGCCTCGTTATTCCCCACCGTTGGGTTAAACGTCATATTGCCAGAGAGCAAAGTTGGCGGCACAGCCGGGTTACTCACCAAAGGCTTAAGCTGGCCCGTAATCCCTAGGCCATCACTCCCCAACCGAAATTGACTTTCGTTGGTGTATTCGCTATACACTAACTGCTCATCATTCTCTGTCTGTACGCCGCTAGCATGTCCAAGCCGAGCCGCAGCGGTATCAGGCACTTCCACCCGCCCCCACTCTCTAGTCTCTTCTACTAGCGCCTCATCCGCCTCTTGCAGCGCTGCTATAACCTCAGTCTCAACCACTTCCTCCCGACGAATTTCAGGCGCTAGTGGCACTTCAACCACCCGAGTTTCGTAGGTGATATTTTCTCGTTCTTCTAACGTTGTTGCCTCACCGCTTCCACCCGAAATCTGCATGTAGTCGCCGTCATTAAAATCTCGGTCGCCCCCATTTTGCAAATCTTCCACAATAAACTCGCCGCCCTGCGAAAAGTAAATACCCGACTCGCTAGGGTCAGCTCCGTCATTACGGATGTTCAGCACCCGTAGCTCCACCCGTTCGGTAGGTCCATAGCTCACATCTAGCTGCGCCGACGCTGGCAAATCCTGACCATCTGGCCCTTTGCTTACCTGATAGCCACGCACAAAAGCTGTTTGCTGGCTAACTACCTCCCCCGTTACATCTAGCACCGTCACCTGAATGCCTTCACCATAGGCATGGTTGCCCTCGCTATAGTTCAGGTCAAACTGAGTGCTAAATTTTAAAGACTCCGCCTGCAAATCGTAGCGGGCATCGGGTCGCTGCTCGCGCAATAGTCCACCCAAAGACTGCTCAACATAGCCCACGTTAGGAGATATCTCAACGCTATTAGGTGCTAGCCGATTGGAAAATGTGGGCTGAGAAACTCTATCTTGCACCTGTAAAGGCAGTCCATCCGGCAGCGGAATGTTAGACAAATTATCTAGCTTGCCCGTTCGAATATCAAAGGTATTGTTGTCTATGCGAACAGAGCCAGCATCGCGGTCGTAGCTTAAAGAACTTGCGGTTTGAGACTGAGCCGGTTGGGCGATCGCATCTAATCCACTCGCCGCTAAAAGTACAGACAGTAATCCGATCGCAAAGTTACGCTTGCGCCTCCCCTTAAACGGCTGAGGTGTACAAGAAGCGGCCAAACCAATAGGTAGAGCAGAAGATAGATGCAGTTTGAATGACATGATTAACAGGAGTGATACTTTGACAAAAATCTGTTGAGCGAGCCAGAACGAACTTCTCGCATCTCTTAGTAATGCTACTGATGACCTTTCACCTAGATGTCCGAGCTTTCTGCCAGATGTTCAAGCGTCTTTTAAATAAAAAACCAGCACAAAACCCCAAAACCCTTTGATTTCAGTACTTTTAGAAACTTATCTCATCTAAAAATAATTGTTATAGGCGCTTCTACTCCAACGCTTAGATTTAGAACATATCAACGTAAATTGATGAAAACAACCTGACCGCAAAGGGTCTACGTTCTTTTAAGTAAACGCAAACTAAAATCACTCTTATATATTTTTTTATGTTTTTTTTGGAGTCTAATTTCTTACGCCGAAATTTTTAGACAAACAAAATAGAACAACATAAGAATCCTATGATTCTCGGTGTGCCAGTAATTCCATTTGTCTTCAGAATTTTGAGGCTTTAGCCATCCTGTATGTTTGAGAACACAAAACAGCTATGCCAGTAGCAAAAATCGTCCATCTAATAGTCATTACTCAGTAATATTACCTGCTTGTGTAAATAAAATTCAGTAATATCACTGAGAGACAGGCAATACGAAGCATTTAATGTCAAGTATTTCTTACTAAAGTCCTTACGTACAAATGCATAGAAAACTCTACAAACCTTCTTCTACAAAGGCTTTCAGTCAATACGCAGTCGGGTTAGTTCATTATTGTCTAACGGCCTAAAGCGGTTTTTTTCTCAAATTTGACGCAAATTAGCATCAGAGAAAAGTATTTATTGATCGCGATCGCTACAACAACTTCTTGCAGCAAGATCCGCAAGTAGACAATTTGTTGACCGGCAATAAAAAAGCGCCGAGCTTATATAAACTCAGCGCCCAAACAGCGATCGCAGTTAAATTCCAGCAGCCTCAAAACGGAGAGAAGGGACTACTGAGGCACCCAAACAGAAACCGACCCAGCCTCACAGCGAAAGTCTGCCCAGCCCTCCTCATTAGTCGTAATTGGCTCGTCAATATGCTCAGTGAGGTCTATGTAGGTTTTGTTTGGCTGGCCGACTTCCATCCACTTGGTGCCTTCGTCGCCATTGCTGAGTACTACGGCCATGCCGCCTGGAAACTCATCGTTGCCTAGTCGAGTCCAGCCCATTACGTTCGGATGGTCAAAATAGTCGTACTGATCGCCGTAGGAATAGTTTCGGCGGACTTCTAGCAGCTTGTCGATAATCCAGCGATGGCTTTCGATCCAAATTTCATACTCGCCGCCGTCGTCGCCTTTGTCTTTGTAGTTTGCGCCGTAGTAGTCGGCGTAGAAGATGCAAGGATAGCCGCTCTGTCGCAGCAAAATTAGCGCGTAGGCTAATGGCTTGAACCAAGCTTCAACAGGAGACTCTAAAGACTGCAAAGGCTGAGAGTCGTGGTTATCTACTAACGTTACGGCTAGCGCTGGCTGCTGTTTTACCAGCGTATTGTCAAAAATCGAGCGCATGTCATAGTCATTTCCCTTACTTGCTCGCTTCACTAAAGTTGTAGTGCAAAGGCGCATCGAACAGGGCAACGTTGCCCTCTGTTTCAGAAATAAAGTGGTGCAGCGCCTCAATTTCGTAAGACCAGTATTCACCGACGGCAAACAAAGGCTTGCCAGTGTACTGGCGAACATGCTTTAGCCAGTTGGGAAAGAAGCCTGCCCGCACATGCTTGACTGCGTCGAACCGGAAGCCGTCTAAGTCTGTTTGGTCGGCGTACCATTCCCCCCACTTGTAGAGTGCATCTTGCACTTCGGGGTGGGCGACATCGAGGTCGCAGCCCATGAGATAGTCGAAGCTGCCTTTTTCCATGTCTACGGCATCTTCAAAGCTTTTGCCTTCAAATAGGTAGACCGCATCAAAGTCACCTTTTTCGTAACCGTTGTAGTCAACGGCGTTGAAGTGCCACCAATGCCATTCGAGGTCGGAGTATTTGCCGTCGCGTCCGGGGAAGGTGAAGTGTGTCCAGGCTTTGATGGTGACTTCGTCGCCAATGGACTGATGCCGGTTCTCGGGAGAATAGGGTGTGGCTTTGAACTCTTCTTCTTCGTCTGCGCCCATCATATGGTTCAGTACGATGTCGGTATAGATTTGAATGCCTGCTGCCTTTGCTTTTTTGATGCCTGCAATATACTCGTCTTTGGTTCCGTACTTAGTGCGCGTAGAGCCTTTTTGATCAAATTCGCCTAAGTCATACATATCGTAGACGCCGTAGCCTACGTCGTAGCCGCCTGCTACGCCTTTGTAAGCGGGGGGTAACCATAGCGAAGTAAAGCCAGAGGCTGCTAGCTCTTCGGCCTTTTCTGCCAATTCAGCCCACAATTTTCCATCTGGCTGTATATACCAGTGAAAAAACTGCATCATCACGCCATTCGGTGCAGACATATCTGCAAGCATCCCGTACAGGATGGAAAAGATTTCATCACAATAATCGTGCCAAAACCAGTTTCAGGGAACACCCCCGAAGGCATAGTTATTCACTCAAAATCGCGCGAGCTCCCTTTGCCCGTGCAGCGACATCGGTGCTAGGTTCGTATACGCCTCCCCTCGAGAAGTTCAATCGGCCGGCCACTAAAGCAGTCGATGTACCTCTCCTCTAAAATAGAGAAAAAGTTAAACCCCTATTAAAATCCCTAAGAAAGACCTGACTACATCACTTATCACCCTTGTCCTTCAGCCTGTTGGCTGAGCGTAGCCGAAGTCATGCTCCCCACCATCCAGAAAATCGCCAAAGAAGCTCCAGCCCCGTCTTATCGAAATCCGCCGACACATTCACGCCAACCCCGAACTCAGCGGCCAAGAATATAAAACTGCCGCCTACGTCTCCGGAATCCTCTCCTCCCACGGCTTCCAGGTTCAAGAAATGGTTGGCAAAACCGGCGTCATCGCCGAACTCGCAGGCAAAGCCGCCCCCAACCAGAACGTCCTCGCCATTCGCACAGACATGGACGCCCTCCCCATCCTCGAAAAAGCAGATATTCCCTGTGCCTCCAAAAGCCCCGGTATTATGCACGCCTGTGGCCACGACGCCCACACCACCGTCGGCATTGGCACTGCGATGATCCTCTCCGAACTTGTCCAAACCACCGACATTCCTTTTCCCAGCACCACCCGCTTCCTCTTCCAACCCGCCGAAGAAACTTCCCAGGGTGCAAAATGGATGATTGAAGATGGCGTTATGCAGGATGTTGAGGCTATTTTAGGCGTTCACGTTTTTCCTTCCATTCCCGCTGGTGTGATTGGTCTGCGCCAAGGCCCACTCACCGCTGCCGCCGACGACCTAGAAATTATCATCAATGGCGAATCTGGTCACGGCGCGCGTCCCCACGAAGCCATAGACGCTATCTGGATTGCCGCTCAAGTTATCTGCCAGCTTCAGCAATCTATCAGCCGCACTATCAATCCGCTCCATCCTGCTGTTATCACCATTGGCCAAATCTCAGGCGGACGCGCTCCTAATGTTATCGCCGACCAGGTACGGCTGACCGGCACAGTGCGATCGCTCCACTCAGACACCCACGCCCTCCTTCCCGGCTGGATCGAAAAAATTGCCACCGACATTTGTCATCTCCACGGAGCCACCTGCACCGTTAAATACACCCGAAAGTGCACCTCTGTGCTCAACAATATCGATCTCACGAACTTAGTCGCAAGCTGTGCCGCTGAAGCTTTAGGCCGCGATCGCATTCAGTGGATAGCCGACGCTTCTATGGGCGCAGAAGACTTTGCCAACTACACCGATATTGTCCCCGGCACGATGTTCCGGCTCGGCGTCGGCTACCCCGATCGTAAAAATCCACCCCTTCACCATGCCCAATTCGAAATTGACGAAAGTGCGCTGATTGCAGGCGTCATCACGATGGCCTACAGCGCTTACAGCTACTGGCAAAAACCCAACATTCTCAGCAAAAAAAGACAAAGCCGAGAAAAATCTAAAGGGATAAATAGTTCTATACCTTTAGAGAGATAAAAAGCCTCAAATACCTCAAAAGAGGCGCTTACAGCGACCTATCTTATGCTTTTAGGAGTGTTAAAAAAGGTGCAGGTTCCGTAACATGAGCGCAGCTAGCAACTTAAGTTTTTATTGTTGCAAACTCTTATCGTTAACTCAAGGAGCATGGAAACGCCATGACTTTCTTTCAACGTAGCCGACAGTGGCTATCAGCCCTAGCCCTAGTCTTGCTGCTTACTGTCTCCACCGGATGTACAGCCACCACCGAAGCGCCTACCACTACAAACGCGAGCTACAGCCAGCTAGAGCGCGGTAACTCCGACGCCGGACAGGCTTACGGCGATTGGGTCGTCAGCGCCGCTCAAGGTCTCGTTTCAGATGCCTACGTGCGCGACAACGACAAACTCGGCGTCGTCATCACGAACTCAGTAGAGCCTGGAGAAGTCAAAGATCTGTCTAGATCTCTCCTTCAAGGCTTTCGCCAGAGTTTCCCAAATAAAGATCTCAAAGTACTGGTTTACGCACCAGATAAAGAGCTAATCCTACAAGCTAACTACGACTCGCAGAGTCAAGAAGTTGTCTACGAGCAGCCTAGCTAGACTAATGACAGACGGTCAATCGGATCTATTGGTTAATAGTCCATTCCTACCATTGTTCACCTAATAAAACGGAGAAAAGCCCCCATGTCTTCAAGCGATAAATACAAGCGTGAGATCATGAAAGATCTTGCTGGCGGGAACAAAGAAGTTCTCGGCGACAACGAAGAAATTGGCAAAAAGTTTGAGAGCTTCGACGACTTTGCCAACCGTTCTTCTAGAGATGAGCGTCATAGTTTGCTGCGTCGCTCTTTCACCCCTGAGCGCATTCCTGCCACTCAGATGGATCCCGAACTCAAGTCCGCCATCGACAAAATCAAGCCTAATGAGCGCGATGACGTAGCTCGCGATTTTTTCAAGCATCTTAAAGAGCGCGGCCTCAGCGATAAAGACTTAGAAAAACAGTTAGGGCTCTCTACCCATAACCCCAAGCGAATGAAGTCCGACGATGTAGGTAAGCTGGCATCCTTTGCCTACACGGCTCATCCCGACATCTTTCAAGAAGTACTGGCCGACCAACCGGCTATCTTAAAGTTTTTGAGTAATCCTTTAGTCGGTGCTGCTATCGGCGCGATCGCAGCTAAGTGGCTGCGCAAGTAAATTACTCTATATAAAGAGTCATCTAGTTCTTTGAGCTAGTTAACTCAGAGAAAAGGTGTCTTTTGGCACCTTTTTTTGTATCTATAAAAAAGTAAACTTTGCCCACTATTTGCCCACTCCACTATTTGCCCACTAAAGTATTCTCCTCCGTTATGACCGGCCTTAGCAAACTCTCTACGCCTCTTTTTGTAGCAGGCGGTATAGCTACCATTGCCTACGCAGGCACCTGTCTTGCTCTTTACAACTACCAAGACAAACTCATTTTCCGGCCTCTTCCCTTCCTGCTTCGCAACCCTGCCGAGGTCGGCCTTGCTTACGAAGACGTCTGGATTCCGCTAGAGCGCACCAGCCAACCTAAAAAACTTCACGGCTGGTGGATGCCAAACCCAGGCAGTCATCGCACCCTACTTCTGTGCCATGGCAACTACGGCAACGTCAGCTACAACATCGATCGCTGTCGCTTCTATCACGACTTAGGATTCTCTATCCTCTCGTTCGACTACCGAGGCTACGGGCTTAGCCATAGCGAACCCCCTTCAGAACAAAGAGCCTACGAAGACGCCGAAGCTGCGCTGCGCTATCTCACAGCAAACCGACAGATAGTCCCTAGCACCATCACAGTACTAGGCCATTCTCTAGGCGGCGCGATCGCTATCAACCTGGCCGCCCAGCACCGAGAACTCAATAGCCTCATCGTAGAATGCTCATTCACATCTATGAAAGAGGCCGTTCACGCCAAAAAAATCTATCGAATTTTCCCGGTTGAACAACTTCTAAACCACGCTTTTGATTCTCTATCTAAAGTTCCAAACCTAAAAATCCCGGTTCTCTACGTCCACGGAGACCAGGATACAGATGTTCCTTCAGTGTTTAGTCAACAGCTTTTCGAGGCATCACCTGCCCACAAGCAAATTTGGGTGGCTATCGGCGCAGGCCACAACAATATCACTACCGAATTCAAAGCTGCTTACAAAGAAACAGCTACAGCTTTTCTCTCTCAGCTAGCTGCCATAGAAGAGCCAGCAGCCCGGCAGCTAAGCGGTGCCAACGCTCATCCAGTCGACGCCCACCCATCCAACCAATGAACATACCGCTGTTCATCAAGCAACTCATTGGTAGGTTTGCACCCGCTGCAAAGCCAAACCCAGATCTAAACGCAAATCCAAACCTAAATCTAAACGCAAATTATCAGCCGTCAGTCTCAGCGCAAGCGACCCAAACCAGTCCAACAGAAGCATCATCCCATCAGAGCTTGCCCGCTCAAAACCAGCTTGCTCAAAGGCAACTTGCTCAAAATCTATCCGATCAATCGCTAGTACGCGAAATTCGCACTCAGCGAAAGTTCACCCTTGCCGAAGCCATTGGCCGAGAAGGCAGCAACTTCATGAAGGGCGAATCTGCTATTCCTCGTCCTCTCAGAGCTACCGCAGCAATAAACCAGTTCATCACAACCCATCTTCCTAGCCCTAGCGGCCCAGTTTCAACGGTACTTCAGTCCTGGGCAAAAGAAGACGTTCGAGTGAGCCGCCATCTAGACGCGCCGCTTATAGCCCTCTCTCAAATCATCAAGAGTCTTCTCAACGAACCGACCACCTTTCAAGAATTCTTTAGACAGCTCGCGATCGCCCAAAGCAAACTTACCGGCGATCGCCCCCACTTCCAGCCGCCCAACCATCCACCACATCCCGACGCCGTGCACTCTCACGAATCGGTCACGCAGCAGCTAGCCGATCTCCTTCAAAAGCTACAGGCACAGGCTAAACAGCACTTGCAATAGCACCCACCTTAACCTTTCCATACAGCGTGTCCCGCTGCCGCGCCGGCCGACCTAAAGACTCAATCGCCCCCACTAAATCTGCCTCGCTCTGACAAGTCCCCCCAGTCGCACCCGCCATAGAAGTAATATGCTCCTCCATCAAAATCCCACCAATATCGTTGCAGCCCCACCGCAAAGCTTCCGTTGCCCCATCCAACCCTAGCTTCACCCAGCTCGGCTGATGGTTCACAATCCAATTCCCCAAAAATATTCGAGCCACCGCCATTAGCAGTAGCGCATCTTCTAGCACCGGTTGGTCGCGTCCTACTCTACGTCGCAAAGGCTTAGGCGCTTCTTGCCCCACAAACGGCAGCAATATAAATTCTGAAATTCCATCAAACCCCGCCCGACGCGATCGCTGCTGCAATCGCCGCAGCAAATCCAAATGAACAACCTGCTGCTCTACCGTCTCGATATGACCCGAAAGCATCGTACTCGTCGTAGGCAGCCCCACTTTATGCGCTAGCCCTACAATCTCCAACCACTCAGCCGCCGAAGTCTTTTCCGGGCACAGAATCCGCCGCACATCATCATCCAAAATCTCCGCCGCCGTTCCCGGCAAAGAGCCAACCCCTGCCTCTCGAAGCGCCACCAATACCGCTTCCAAGCTCAGCCCATCTTCTCTCGCAATAAACTGCACCTCCTGCGGCGAAAACGCATGAACGTGCAAATCCGGGGACGCCTGCCGAATAGTTTCCACTAGCTTGCAGTAATAAGCTAGAGATGTCCCCTCAATCTTTGCCGCCGGATTTAACCCACCTTGCATACAGATCTCAGTAGCACCTAGCGCAACGGCCTCTGTCGCTTTCTCCAAAATGCCACTCCAATCCACCCAGTAAGCGCCCGCTTGGCCAGCATCTCTACGAAAAGCACAAAAGCTACAGTGCTGCTCGCAAATATTGGTGTAATTAATATTGCGGTTCAGCACGTAGGTCACCGTCTCACCAACCTGACGCTGCCGCAACTCATCTGCTGCCGCTCGAACCAACGCTTTCTCTCTCGAAGTCTTTACCTGTAGCAGCGCAATTCCATCCGCCACAGAAATATCTTCTCCCAACAGCGATCGCTCTAAAATCTTCTCAACCATAAATATGCTTGCACAACAACTAGCTTTATCCCATCCTACAAGGTTTTTCTCCTCACCTTCGCCATCGCTCACAGCGCCAACGCAAAAAAACGGACAAGCCATTGCTAGCTTGTCCGCTCGTTCGTTGTTTATCAATTGCCCGTCAAAAATGTGACTTCTTTACGCGCTAGCCCGCTCAAATTAGTCCTTTTTTACAGCATTATTGCTCCATCACGATAGGCGCTGCTGCTATATCAGCTAAGCCAACAGACTCCAGCAGTTCGTACCAATGCTGAGAAATAGCTTCGTCATCTTGCCCAGCTTGTAAAGAAGCTAGTTTTGCCGCCGTATCGTACCAAATACCGTTCGCGCCTAAAGCTTCAATCTCAGTAATCGCATCGCCACCTGTAGAAGCGGCCATCTCACTATTTTGACCCACTCGCTTTACCCACCCGTCCACGAAAGGACTCGATGGCTTTAGCGCACCGTCTATCTTCAAAGCTAAATACCATTGGTAATTCTGATCAACGGTTAGCTCAGGAGCGCTTGATGGTAGATCGACCGCAACTACACCACCAGAAGACGGAATGGCCACCACCCTCTCATACACAGAATCTTTCACTTCATCTTTAATGCTAAAGACAGCCTCAGAGGCATTAGAAGCTGGCACATATACCAGAATAGTTGGCCTAGCTTGGACTGTCTTTCCAAAAAAGCTATCCGGCATAACCGCTAGCATCGACGTTCCAATAGAAGTAGGAAGCGTCGAGGTTTCGCCATAGAGGTTGCTTCGAGCCGAACTATTAGTAGTTGCTAACGCTTCACTAGAATCTGTAAAGATTCCTCGCGAAGCACCGCCGGTTGCCCCCTGCGGCGAGGCAGCATCGGGTGGAGGACTAAAGAAACCGCCCCGCGAAGCGCCGCCCGTAGTTCCTCTAGCCGCACCATTTCTCGCTGGCGGCGTAAACAAGCCACCCCGAGAAGCACCGCCCGTAGCACCTCTCGGAGAAGCCTCGCCAGCAGATGGTGTAAACATATTGCCACGAGAAGCACCGCCTGTCGTACTTCTCGGCGCAGCATCACCGGCAGACGGCGTGAACATAACGGCATGGGCTGCCCCAGTCTGAGTCCAGGCGGTTCCGGCTACCAGAGCAGCTGTGCCCAAGCCGCTTGCCAACCAATTGCGTTTCATAGTGTTCCTCAACCTAAATAATCTCTCGAATACGACAAAAAACCGAGCGCTCAGCCAGCTTAAATCAACAGACTTCAGTCTCGTGTTCTTACCAAAAACGATTGTGTAATTTCTAATTGTGTAACTTCTATAGTAAATAGCCGAATCTCGTGATGTCTGGAGTGTAACCGCGGGGCTAAGTATATACTTCTCGCGAAGCAAGCGGAAACCACGTAGAAGGATCTACAAACAAATACCTACTGCCAATTGCCAACCAAAGTATAGGCAGACCAGAAAAACGGATCGCTGTAAGTCGGATCGGCAATCAATGTTAGCTGAGCCTGTCGAAGCGCCTCTGCTTTACTAATTCCTGGCTCGTCAATCACCTTGTAAAGAGCCGTCATCAGCTTTGCCGCGGCCTTATCCTTCACGGGCCACAGCGTCGCCACTGTCGACCTTGCCCCAGACTGCACAGCCAGCCCTGCTAATCCTAATACGGCTCGCTCGTCGCCCGATGCGGTATCGCAAGCACTCAATACCAGCAGTTCAACCGCACTAGAGGCCCCTCTAGCCTGGAGAATCTCAGAGAGTTCTTTCACACTCAAACGACCCTCCCAGGTAGACAAAAACGTATCTTCTAACCGAGAGCTAAACTGCCCATGTGTCGCTAGATGAACAATACTCGCAGAACTGTTTTTGATGTCTTTAGCTAGGCGATCGCTTGTAAATTCTTCATTAATTAGCGTATTTGCTGAAACTAACTGGCTGATGTTAGAAATCTCCTCCTTTACCGCTGGCAGAGCGCTCAGTCCATTACGAGCTTCGCTAATACCTCCAACTACCGCATCAGTCTTTATTTGATCGAGCGATCGCGCATTCATCAACTGCAACCCTGGAGAAAGCGCTACCGCATACTTCTCAATCAAATACTGATCGCCGTCATACAGCGCCGCCATCGGAATATTTCGCAGTAGCCCATCTAATACAAAGACCATAGTTTCTGTATTGGCCATCAGTGCACCGTCTTCTGCCGGACGCACTAGCCAATCATAAACCTGCTTAGACAACGCCAATCGCTCCCTATTATCAGAAACAGGGTGAATAGTCGTCAGCAATTCTTGTAGCGTAGATTCTATTGCCTCAGCTTTTATCTTCGTCTCGTAGTACGCCAGCGGCTGACTTGCACTCGACGCAATTACCGCCAGTCGATCCGGCAAAATAATCGGGTAAACAATCGTTGCCAGCGGATCTACTCGATCAATCTGCTGAGACTCAACGTCAATACAAGCCTCCTGAAAATAGTTGTCCAGCTCCGCTAACTGTAAAGCTTCAATCACCTCTCTTGCCTGCGTTAAGTTTGCCTGGCTTGGCTGATTCGATTCACCCGTTCCTTCAGACAAAAGCAGGCTCACCATCTCCCGATAAATAGGCTCTATATTCTCCCTAAAAGAAAACTGCACGTCCGGGTCGATAGCCACCAAATCGCTGCGCAAAGACTGCAAAGACTCAATTGCCTCGCCATAAGCGGCGATCGCCTCAATGGTATTGTGCTGTTGTTTCAAAATCTGACCCAACTGCCACGCAGACTGTGAAGCAATATCGTCCGCCTCAATCGACCGGGCAATATCAAGCGACCTTTCCGTCAGTTTGCGAGCCTCCGCCCACTGCTCAGTCTCCATATACAGTGCGCCCTGCTGATCTAGAGCATAAGCTTCTGCCTGCCGATCGCCTAAAGACTGAGCAGATTTCACCGCTGTAGACAGCAGCTCATTCGTCTTCGCAACCGGCAGCGATCGCCCCTGCTTATTCTCTTTCGCCAAACTAGCGCTTAAATTAACCGCCCCATACACCGATAGCCTGCTAGGCGGCAACGAATTCAGCTCGCTTACAATCTCTTCTACTAACGGTGCAGTCTCATCCACCATCTCAGCTTCTACATACAGTCTTAGCCGGTTCAAGTCTGCTTGTAGCGCATCATCCGCGTTTACCGCCGCAGTCTTAGCCCGCTCAAACATATCCATCGCCGCCCACATATCTCCCCAGTCTTCGGCGGTCTTACCCAAGCTTAAATAAGTTGCGCTCAGCTCAGTAGTCGACTCTAGAGCAACCGCGATATTCGCACTTTCAAACAGCGCTGTCCGGCTCGCCGGTAAATCGCCCAACACCTGCAAGGCCGTTCCCAGCGTGCGCAGTCCATTCACCTTTAGTTCAGAATCCGGCATGTCTTTTAGCTGCTCAGCAATAGCCTCTAGCTGCTGACGCGATCGCCGATAAAACCCTAAGCTTTGCAATGCCTGAGCCTGATTGATCCGACTGCCCAACACCCCAGACTTATCGCCCGCCCGTCGATAGGAAGCCTCAGCCTGCTCCCAAAGGCCTAGCGCAGCCTCAGCTTTTCCCAGATGGTAAGCCAATCCTGCCTGAGTATTCAGTACTTGCGCAAAGACAACAGCATCCACCTGTTCCGATGGCCCGCGCTCCAAAATCTCCAGGCTATTATCAACCGCACGTTGAGCCAAATCCCACTGATTGAGTTCTTGATAAGCAGAAGATAAATAGCTAAGTGCAACAGCTTGAACCGTCAGATCTTTTTGGCTCTCTGCAACCTCTACAGCCTGCTGCCATTTCTCTGCTGCCGCCGCAAACTGACCTAGCCTGTAAAGTTCGCGGCCCGACGCCATCAAATCTTCGCCCGCTCTAAATTGACTAACCTCAGTTGAGCCCACGCTGTCTCTAGATAGCAAAGGGGAAGATTCTATAGCATTTGCAGCCAACGGTAAAAGTCCAATTACTGTGCCAGCGCTTAGCAAACCGGCAGCCATGCGTGCCAGAGTGTAGTTCGTTTTCATACTTTAAAAAGTCCAGTTGCTTTGCGCGAAATAACAGAACATGGAGTTCAGCAGTTCAATCAGCCGCTACATGCTAATCGCAGAACATCCGCTCTAGAATTCCCGCCGCTTATAGCGCCTGAACAAATTACGAAGTCTCAGACCACTCGCCGCTAGCCAGGTACACGCCGCCGTAGCTACGCACGCGTGCGATCGCCATCTCGTACACCCAAGCCACCATCAAAGGCTCGCAGTTAGGGCGAAATACCGAGCGCCGACAGCGCTGGTAATCATTTTCTTCCAGCGGGCGAGCATCCGAATAGTCTTCTAACTGATCTAGCCGTCTCAAAACATCAGCGCAGATTGCAGTGCTCTGTCGAAAGCTCAGTAAAAAACCCTTAACCCAATCCTCTCCAGAGGTCATAGCGGGATAACCTAGCTGAGGAAAATCGTAGAGTCGTCCTCTTACCAGCGCAGGGGTTGCCTCGGTCAAAAAATCGCCACAGCAGCGCTGATGATAGCGGCCTCCTGGCTTCAAGGTGCCGTATACAAAGACACAAAGCCAGCTTTCCACATTAAAACTCCTCTAAAAATCGCGCTACACACTAAAATACAACCTTACGTAATACGAACAAGAAAAGGAACCTCAGCGGCGTGGAATTGCGATATAGCCCAGCAGACATCGAAAGCAAATGGCAAACATACTGGGCTAAACACGAGCTGTACAAAGCGCCTGAAAAAACAGACGCCGAAACTAAGGGGAAATTCTATGCGCTATCTATGTTTCCTTATCCCTCTGGTGACCTCCACATGGGCCATGTACGCAACTACACCATTACCGATGTAGTCGCTCGCGTTCGCCGAATGCAGGGCTACCGTGTGCTGCACCCGATGGGGTGGGATGCGTTTGGTTTGCCCGCTGAAAACGCGGCTATTCAACGAGGGGTGCCCCCGGCAGAATGGACGCTCAAAAACATTGAGCAAATGCGTGAGCAGCTTAAAGCCCTAGGGCTTTCTTACGACTGGAATAGAGAAGTCGCAACCTGTTTGCCCAATTACTATCGTTGGACTCAGTGGATCTTCCTTCAGTTCTTTGACGCTGGGTTGGCCTACCAAAAAGAGGCCGCTGTCAACTGGGATCCGATTGACCAAACGGTGCTTGCGAATGAACAGGTAGACAGTGAGGGAAAATCATGGCGATCGGGCGCAAAAGTCGAGCGAAAGCTATTGCGCCAGTGGTTTTTCAAAATTACAGACTATGCAGACAGGCTTCTTGCCGATCTAGATCAGCTCTCTGGCTGGCCAGAGCGAGTCAAGACGATGCAGGCCAACTGGATCGGTAAATCAACCGGTGCGCAAGTAACCTTCAAGGCAGAATCCGGCGAAGACCTTTTAATCTACACGACCCGCCCCGACACGCTTTGGGGTGCGACCTTTATGGTGCTCTCTCCCGAGCATTCGCTAATCAATTCTTTGACAACGCCAGAGCAAGCTGACGCGATTAAGCAATACCAAGACGCAGCGGCTAATCTCAGCACCATCGATCGAACGGCGGAAGGCAGAGAGAAAACGGGCGTTTGGACAGGCAGCTATGCGGTTAATCCCGTCAATGACCAAAAGATCCCAATTTGGACGGCTGACTACGTCATGATGGATTACGGAACAGGTGCGATTATGGCGGTTCCAGCGCATGACCAAAGAGACTTTGAGTTTGCGCGAAAGTTTGATTTGCCAGTAGAGGTTGTTGTTCAACCAGAAGATGAGTCGTTTAATGGCAAAACGATGGAGCAAGCCTACGCGCACAGCGGCGTGATGGTGAACTCTGGGCCTTTGAACGGTGTTATTGCGGGTAAAGGTGAAGGAGAGAGCGTGGAGCGGGCGATCGCCTACTTAGAAAAACAAAGCATCGGCCAAGGCACCACCAACTACCGCCTACGCGACTGGCTCGTATCCCGTCAAAGATACTGGGGTGCGCCCATCCCTATCGTTCACTGTCCTAGCTGTGGCACCGTTCCCGTCCCTGACTCAGATCTCCCCGTCGAGCTACCCACCAACGCAGAATTCTCCGGCAAAAGCGTAGCCTCCCTAGCCAAATTTGACGACTGGGTTAACGTTTCTTGCCCCAACTGCCAAGCCGAGGCCAAGCGCGAAACCGACACCATGGATACGTTTCTCGACTCCTCCTGGTATTTCCTGCGCTATGCCGATGCCAACAACCAATCAGAAGCTTTCAGCAAAACCAAAGTAGACGATTGGCTCCCCGTCGATCAGTACGTTGGCGGCATTGAGCACGCAATCTTACACCTGCTCTATTCGCGCTTCTTTACTAAAGTGCTCAAAGATAGAGGGCTACTCAGCTTCGATGAACCCTTCCAACGTCTGTTGACGCAGGGAATGGTTCAGGCCATCACCTACAAAACAGCAGAAGGTAAATCTATCGCAGCCACAAATATCACCGATTTAGACAACCCGACAGATCCGGAAACCGGCGACCCCCTGCAAGTTTCATTCACCAAAATGTCGAAATCTGCGTTTAACGGCGTTCCACCTGCTGAGGTACTCGCTAAGTACGGCGCAGACACCGCTCGGATGTTTATCCTTTTCAAAGCCCCCCCCGAAAAAGATCTCGAATGGGATGATGCCGATGTAGAAGGGCAGTATCGCTTCCTCAATCGAGTATGGCGATCCGTGACAGAATTTTCTCAGATGGAAAACGCAGCCAGCTTTGAGACAGTTAAAGGCATTGAGCAAACCAAGCTCAGCAAAGAAGACAAAGTCCTGCGCCGAGCAACCCATACGGCCATCAAAGAGATCTCAGAAGACATTGAAGGAGACTATCAGTTCAACACGGCCATCTCCGAATTGATGAAGCTAAGCAACGCCTTAAATGATACAAAAGACAAAACTACCGTAGCTTTTGCAGAGGGCATCTACAGTCTAGTTTTGCTCATTGCACCGTTTGCTCCTCACATTGCCGACGAGCTATGGTCTCAGATGGCTAAAGGATCGGTACATCAACAGGCTTGGCCAGTCGTCGAAGCGGATGCCCTAGTCGCTGATGAGATTACGCTAGTCATTCAGATTATGGGTAAAACTAGAGGCACCTTGCAAGTTCCAGCCGGAGCCGATAAAGCTGAGCTAGAAAACTATGCTCGCGAGTCAGAGATTGCTCAAAAATATCTAGAAGGGAAGGAAATCAAAAAAGTCATCGTCGTTCCTGGAAAGCTGGTTAATTTCGTAGCTGTTTAGCTAGCGTTGGTCCGTTGGCGAGTTAAATTGTTCCAATTGATACACAAGCTTTATGGAAAAAGAGCCTCTTCACGGGCTGAAATGGTCGGCATCCCTGATAAAATCTCCGTGAAGATACATACAGGACACCCCGAATGGGTTCTTTAATCGCAGCCCCTGCTCAGTCAGATATTCGTATTGGGCTAGGCAAGGTACTTATAGTCGAAGATGAAGCCCTTATCCGTGAAACCGTTGCCTTATCTTTAGCCGACGAAGGCTTTGAAGTTTTTGTAGCAGACAATGGACGAAGGGCACTAGAAATATTAGTTGGCTCACCCGATCGAAAGATAAAGGCAACTGCCGATATCAACCTGGTGATCCTAGACCTAATGCTTCCCGGTATGAATGGCTTGGATCTTTGCCGACTGGTTCGACACCAGGGCCTAGACGTTCCTATTCTGATTTTAAGTGCAAAAGGTACTGAAACTGACCGAGTCGTAGGCTTAGAAGTTGGCGCAGATGACTACCTAACGAAGCCTTTTGGCATGAGAGAACTCGTTGCCCGCTGCCGCGCTCTGCTGCGCCGATACCAGTCCAACTCCCAGCTAGAAGATAAGTCAATCCTCAAGTTTGAAGATATCGCGCTTCATACAGTGCAGTGCCAGGTCTTTCTATCAGAGACAGAAGTCAATCTCTCACCCAAAGAATTTAAAATTCTAGAGCTACTCATCTCGCAGCCCAAGCGGGTTTGGTCACGAGATCAAATTATCGATCAGGTCTGGGGCTATGACTTTATGGGCGACAACAAAACCGTCGATGTTCATATCCGCTGGATACGCGAGAAAATAGAGGCCGATCCTGGCCACCCTCAGTACTTAAAAACCGTTCGAGGGTTCGGCTATCGCCTGGGATAAAAACGGGTTTAGGTTAATGACGGTTAACCCAAAATCCGCTTTGCGCCTTGCCAACGGGCTACTGCCTAGCATCATCGTCTTTGCAGGTTTACTACTTACGCTGTGGATACAAACCTACAGCCGCGATCGCGTTTTATTCAGCGGTGACGGCGGACTTAAAGCCATGCTCGCTCAGCAGATTGCTCAGCAGCTCTCTAGCTTAAGCTTGCCGCTAGATATATCGTTTAATATCTCGGCCCCAAACTGGGTGGAGGATATCTGGCGGCAAGGACAGTATCCATTTACGCCGCCTTATGTCTACCAAATTGGCTCGCAAAAATTTATCACTTTTCCCTTTACCTTTCCGGCGGTAACGGCCCCTTTCTATGCGCTTTTTGGCGATCGCGGTTTATACATCATCCCCTTGCTCTCACTATGGGCCACCTGGCTCAGATTCATCCAAATCAGTAAGCGCGCTGCTTGGGACATAGTCGGTCTATCGTTAGGACTAATTGCGCTTATATTCGCCTCACCCCTTACCTTCTACAGCGGCACCTATTGGGAGCACACGCTAGCCGTTGCTCTTGCTTTTTGGGGTATCACCGCATGGCTGTTCCCCAAAGAAAAAGACTGTCTATCGATCTATCGAACTCTGTCTAGCGGCCTACTCATCGGGCTATCAGCTTGGTTTCGGCCAGAGTTTTTGTGCCTAATTGCAGCAGTTAGCCTAATAGCGCTCATCGGCTGGCTACGTCCAAAATGGGAGATTGCCCCGGCGCTAACGTTTAAAAAAGCGACCATTCTTATCGGCACCATGATCTGCACCGTAGGCGTTTTCTTTGCGCTTAACTACGGCATCTACGGTCACCCGCTCGGCATTCACTCAATTCAGGTGGCAGAAGAATCCTCCCTGTCCGCCCAGATTAGTCAGTCTAAAACTGGCTATCTACAATTACTAAGCTCTTTATGGCTATACTTTCCTCTGTCAGCGCTTGTTGGCCTCACAGCACTTGCCAGCCCAGAGCTGCAAAAGATCTCATCCAAAACAGCTCAAGCAAAATTCAGACATCGCTCATTTACACCTTCTAGTCTTCTAATTCAGTCAGATCGGACAGCCACTCGCTGTCTGCTAGCGCTAAGCCTTCTTTTCATCTTCAGCGTCCCACTCATCGTTCCACCTGGGGCAGGCGGTAAGCAGTGGGGGCCAAGGTTCTATCTCATTGTTGTACCCATGCTGTCCGTCGTGCTGGCCACGCAGCTAAAAAAAGGCTTCTTTCGTCAGTGGGTTCGCCGGGTGTTACTCACCATCACAGCGATCATCTTAGCGATTAGCTTCTATACCAATACAGTTCAAGGCTTACTCCAAAGCTATCAGCATCCTAAAACTCAGTCTGTTTCACTCGCAGCTAATTACGAGCTAGTCTCACCGGCGATCGCCCAGTTCACCCAAGAACCCACTCCATGGATCGCCATCTCTCATCAGTTCGTGGCTCAGCAATTCTGGAGCGCACTCCCTCAAAAAACCTTTTTTCGAACCGAAACCATAGCGGATGTTGAGCGATTGGCAGACGCGCTCACAGCTCAAAACGAAGCCGAGTTTTTGTACGTTTGCTATCCTCATCGGGACTGCCTTGCGCCAGACGCGCCCAGCAACAAAGTAATCTTCAGCGCCCTGGGCAACTATGGAAAGTACCCGTTCTACAGAGTAGAGATTGTAAAGTAGAAGCTGCGAAATGAGATTATGCTGTGAAAAATCAAGAGACAAGCTCCTGCTTTCAAAAGTTGAAAAGGTTTCCGATCGGTAGGTTTTTGCGGTTCGGAGTCGTCGGCTTCAGCGGTTTGTTTGTCGATCTTGTAGTCTTCTACCTGCTGCTAGAGCGCCTAAAACTTCCACTTTTACTGAGCACCGTTTTATCGATTGAAGTCGCCATTATCAACAACTTTCTATGGAACGACGCTTGGACATTTGCCGATCTAGCTCAAAAGCAAAAAGGTTGGAACGCTAGACTCCTAAGATTCGCTAAGTTCAACTCAGTTTGCCTGATTGGTGCGCTCCTTCAGATAGGTCTCATGTACCTAATTCTATTAATTCCTGCGGTCGATCAGCTCCCAACGTTCACGGCTCAATTCACCACCGCAGACTGGGCGAATAATGCCAACGAGTACTTTGCCAAACTAGTAGCGATCGCCACCATCACCCTATGGAACTTCTGGATTAATCTCAAGCTTAGCTGGCGCAGCTAATTCAACCAGACAAATCAAGCCCTCAGATCTGCAGCGACTCATCTTTAGCTGCTCATCTTCAGCTATTCATAGATCTTCAGCTCAAACCGATCAATATCCATCGTACCGCGCAGCACTTGTTTGTCTTTCAGGGCATAGCGAGACGCTAACAGCGTTTCAGTCTCACCTATCAACCGCACAATTTCCTCTTTATCCTCCAGCTCTCCCCATACCGGGTAGTCCGCTTGCAACCAGAGCACCCGCTCGTACTCTTTTTGGCCGAGAGCCTGTTCTAGCGCTACGCTCACATCTACCGGGTCGCTCGCCAACAAATCAGTACTCGCCGCCTCCAGATAGTAAACAGCGCGAAGCACATTTCCCCAAGCCTTTGAGTTCATCACAACTAGCGTCGGCTCATCTGTCTTAAGCAGCGTCTTGTTTACCTGATGGAACATTTGGCGATCGCGCAGCCCAAAATCCCACACAGTAAACAATAAATAAACAGACAGCAACCCCACCGTAAATGCACCCCGCCACCGTCCCGTCCCGAGCGCTAGCCAAGCCGCAACCAACAGCAAACATCCAGGCAACGCCGCAATCGTTGAACGCCCCCAGCCAAATCCCAGCGTGTACTTATTTGCTAGCACATCTGCCATGAGTGCTACAGCCAAAGGCACAAACCCCATCAGCAATGCAATCATCAGCGCTCGATACTGACGGCGGCGATACAAACCGCTGATGCAAACCGCCAAAAAACCCATAACGCCCAGCCCAAGCGCGACAGCAGTCGGTTTGATAGCCGCTTCTACCGGTAGCATCCCAGTCGTTAACTGACCCAGGAGCAGATGATTAGCCAGCGTCTGAGCCAGATCTTTTCCATGCTGCAAGGTCGATTGTAAAGGCCCACCCGTAAACGAGATCTGGTTGAACACGTCGCTTCTATTATTGATTTGTTGGCGTATGCCCCACATCACCCAAGGCACAAACATCAGCACGCCCGCGCTCAGCGTTAGCCCATGTGCTAGCCAGCGCTTGCGATCTAAATACAGTGCCAAAGCTGCCAGTGCAAACAGCCAGTAAGCAAATAGATATTGAGTAAGCAAGCCCGCCGCGATCGCGATCGCCACCCCACCGCGCAGCGCCCAACGTCGCCATCTTGTCTTAGGTAAAGACCTTTCATCAAGAGAATCACCTTCACCGACTAAAGCTAAAAAGCAGTAGCCACTCACTACCACCCAAAACACCATAGGCGCATACATCCGCAAGTTCAGCGAATGCGCAAAGAAAAACGGGTTCAGTGAAAACAGCGCCGCAAAGATTAGCCCTCCTTGCCGTCCTAACACCCGCCGCCCTATTCCATAAGCAACCCACAAAGTCGCCAAACTAATAAGTAATACCAAACTGCGCAAAGCAATCTCGCTATTGCCAAAGAGTCGCATCCAAACATACTCGCCTAAGTAGAACAAAGGTGGATGCGCATCTCCCGCCGTGCCTCGAATAACGCTCTCCACAGAATCTGTCACGCTCTGCGTTGGAGAAATCTTTAGCAACTCAGAAAATGTCTGCAGCGAGAAAGGCACATCCTTCGGCAGCTTATAAGCGCTTTTTTGGCCCGACGCCATCAGCACAGATAGCACCTCGTCGTACCACAGCTCACGCTTACCGATCCAAAGCGATCGCAGCCCCACGCCAGCCGCTATGCAAGCGATTAAAAAAGCATCTAGCGCACTCAGTCGATTTCTGCGCTCAGTAGACTCAGATCCCTTTTTTATCGTCCAAGTCATATTCCCTTTCTCAATCATCAAACGCCTTTGCCTCTAATAACGCTTTCTCAGGCACTCCTTGCCTCACATCCAGCTTCATCTCAGTTCTTAGCGCCACTTGGCCTGTCGTCGTACGATTACGAATGCCCACCGTTTCTCTAACCAAATACAGCGGACGACCCTTTACTTCTTCATACACGCGGCCCAAATATTCACCCAAAACGCCCAAACTAACCATTTGCACGCCGCCCAAAAACAAAACAGCGACCATCAAAGAGGCATAGCCAGGAACGTCTATCCCATCAATCAAGGTACGCACAAAAAGAAAAGTGCCATACAAAAAAGACAGCAGCGCAAAAGCAATGCCGACGTAACTCCAGACCCGCAGCGGAACCAAACTAAATGACGTAATCCCGTCGATAGCAAAATTCCACAGCCGCCAATAATTCCACTTCGTCTCGCCGCTATAGCGGGCGTCCCGGTCGTACACCACCTCTGTTTGCCGGTAGCCCACCCAAGCGAATAGCCCCTTCATAAACCTTGTGCGCTCAGGCAGCAGCTTGAGTACATCAACAACTCGCCGATCGAGCAGCCGAAAATCTCCGGTATCTCTTGGAATCGGCACATTACTCATTCTCTCCATAACGCGATAAAAGTTGTTCGCCGTCATCGTCTTAAACCAGCTTTCTCCCTGACGCGATCGCCGCCGAGCATAAACCACGTCATAGCCCTCTTTCCACTTGGCCACCAAAGCCCCAATCAGCTCTGGCGGATCTTGCAAATCAGCATCAATCGGCACGACCGCTGCGCCTACCGCGTAGTCAATTCCCGCCGTCAGCGCCAGCTCCTTGCCAAAATTTCGAGAAAGCGCCACTACTTTAATTCGCGGATTACGCCGGTGATGATCGCCCAACCCATTCAACGTATTGTCCTGGCTGCCATCGTCCACACAAATAATTTCGTAAGGCAAACCCAAATCATCCAACACGCACTCTAGCCGTTCAAATAAATAGTCAATGTTCGATTCTTCGCAATAAAGCGGCACCACCACAGAAATTTCTGCGTCAAAAGCGCTGGGAACCGTTGAAGATAAGGCCATGTCTGTATATGTCATATCTGTGCCTAAACGATCGGGCTATAACAGAAGTGCTAACTCAGTTCGATCTCGTTAATTCGATCTCGTTAACCTGATCTGAATTAGCACTCACCAACCCCTCACTTATCTATCCCGGCCATGCCCCATCAGCTACTCTCCCCGCCGTCAGGACTCTTGCAAATACCCGTCAGCGTGCCTGCAGTAGCTGATACTGATTCATCTTCTAGCCAAACGCGATCGCTCAAATTCTCTTTAGTCATCCCCACCTACAACGAGCGAGGCAACGTTGCTAAACTCATTGCCCAGCTAGCCACCTTGCTAGACGAATTTATCCCAGCAGAATACGAGCTTATCCTCGTCGATGACGATAGCCCTGACCGCACTTGGCAAGTCGCTCAAGATCTGACCAATAGCTATCCGCAGCTACAGGTTATGCGTCGGCAGAAAGAACGCGGCCTTTCCTCAGCGGTCATTCGCGGCTGGCAAGTCGCCCGAGGCGAGATTCTAGGCGTCATAGACGCAGACCTTCAGCATCCGCCAGAAATACTGCTAAAGCTATTACAAGCTGTGCTTAACGGCGCTGACTTATCCGTGGCCAGTCGCCATATAGAAGGTGGTGGCGTCAGCGACTGGAGCATTATTCGGCGGTTTCTATCTAGAGGTGCCCAGGTATTAGGGCTGATTATATGTCCATCTGTCGTGGGCAGAGTAAGCGATCCCATGAGCGGCTATTTTATGGTTCGGCGCAGCGCGATCGCGGGTCCCGTTCTCAATCCACTAGGCTACAAAATTCTTTTAGAAGTCATCGGCCATGGCACCATTCAAGAAATCGCCGAAGTTGGCTACGTCTTTCAAGAACGAGAATCTGGCGACAGCAAAGTAACCTCGAAGCAATATATAGACTACCTGGGTCACTTAGTCAGACTGCGATCGCACAGCAAAATGACCAAATCCCGTGGAGCTTTTCCAACCGGTCGATTCATCCGCTACGGACTCGTCGGCCTAAGCGGCGTTTTAGTCGATATGGCGATCCTCCACTTGCTTAGCACTCAGCTAGGCTGGGGCCTTACCCGCAGTAAAGTCATCGCCGCCGAAATTGCCATCGTCAGCAACTTCCTTTGGAACGACGCCTGGACATTTGCCGACCTGTCGAAAAAGCAAAAGGGTGGGAGCGCCCGCTTCAAGCGCCTACTAAAGTTCAACACCATATGCCTTATCGGCTTGGCGCTAGATGTTCTGCTGCTCAACATTTTCTACAACATAGTCTTTCAGCAAAACCTAAGATACGTCGCTAACCTGATCGCCATTGGCCTAGCCGCACTTTGGAACTTTTGGATCAACCTTAAGCTCAACTGGCGCACTGCGGCCGTACTAAGACGCAGACCGTACTAAGACATAGGCCGTACTCTAAGACATAGGCCACACTCTAAGACGTAGATCCATCAAGAGATGGCTGAACATCAGTTATTCTGCCAAATGTCCAGCAGCGCCGTTGCTCTCTCCACGCCAGGCTCATTATCAGTTTTCTTATAGAGTTGTAAGGCTTGTTTTAGGGTATCTATCGCCGCATTGCCATTCCCCTGGCCCCAAAGCGCGAGCCCCAGGTTGTAGCGAACGCCCGGATCGTTAGGAAAAGCGTTGATCAACCGACGATAAGCCAGTACCGCTCGCAAATATTGCCCCCTCGCCAGCAGCAGCTCACCCATAGCAGCCTGCGCTCCTAGCAAGTCAGGGTTATATTCAACGGCCTGCTCAAACTGGTTCAGCGCTTCATTCATCTCACCGCGATCGCGAAAAATCTTCCCCAACGCCAAATGAGCATCCGCGTCTCTCGTGTTCAACCGAACAGCCTGCTGCAAGGCCCCGAACGCCCGAGCCTGGTCGCCCTGCTTTAGCCAAATGTTGGCTAAGTTTGCATGTACGCTGCTTCGATTTGGATCTAGCGCCAGCGCTCGCTCCAACGGTCTCAACGCCGCATCATAATCGTCTTGAGCTAGATACAAAAGACCAATGGCCTCGTAAGCCTGCGCATTACTAGGCGCTACGCTGACCGCCCGCTCATAAGCTTCTCTAGCCGCATCGTACTCTTCCAAGCGCAGCAGAGACCCCCCCAACCCAATCAACGCATCTGCCGCTCTAGGATCGATATTCAGCAAATCGCGATAGGCATCTGCTGCCTGTTCGTAGCGCTCATCCATAAACAAGCTGTGAGCTAGGCCGTAGTAAAACGGCAAATTTCGAGAATCGCGATCCAATGCCAAACGGTAATACTCTGCGGCGGCTTTAAAATTTCCCTGCTTTACTTCTAAATAAGCAATGCCTGAATAAATTCGCGCATTCTCCCGATCTACCTGCGTAGCCTGCTGATAGAGAGCGATCGCCCCCGAATAATCACCAGAATCCACCTTCTTTTGAGCATCCCCTAGCAAATTAGAAAGTCGCTCCGCCTGCTCATCGGTCAAATCAGCGCGCGGGTCTTGTGCAATTAAAACTTGGCCCTGTAGCGCACTGCCTGTTAGCACTGCAGCCGATGCTAAAATTGTCGTATTCGCGGCGTCCGCCTCTACCGTAGCGCCCATCGCCTCTGTCCCTACCAGCACGCTTGCGCTAGCCGAACCAACGATTACCCAAAAAAGCGCAAACTTATTCACAGACGAATCTCCTAAGAACCTAAAAATAAGCAAAGATAAAGCAAACATACTAAAGACGCAGCCGTCTAAAACACCGTTCCCCAAAAGCAGCTCAAGGTCTGACCAATGATTCTATCAACAACCGATTTCATCCAGGGACAAAACATTCAAAATTACTTAGGCGTCGTCACGGCCGAAGTTGTCTATGGTAGCAATGCCCTGCGCGATTTCTTTGCGGGTATTCGAGATGTTTTAGGCGGCAGAACCGGAGCCTACGAGCGCGTTTTTGAAAAAGGTCAGCAAGATGCCCTCCAAGAGCTAGAGGCAAGAGCCAAAAAAATGGGAGCAGACGCCGTACTAGGCGTTCAGATTAAAACAGACACTATCAACGTAGACGGTCATGGCGTACTGATGTTAATTACGGCTAGCGGTACAGCCGTCAAAATGTAGCTGATAAAACGACGCTTTATCTAAACGCGGTGGAAGACAACCGACAGATTATTAGCGGGCATCTCAACGACACGAGCCAGCTTAAAGCCTTGTTCCTCAGCTAGCTGAACGACAGCCGCTAAGTCTCTAATTCCCCACTTAGAATTGCGATCGCGCAGCATCAAATCAAAAGCCTGATTGCTCTCTACGAGCGGCTGGCCTGCTTGCCTAAATGGGCCATACAGATACAGCACACCGCCCGCCGACAGCACTCTCGCCGCGCCCGACATTAAGTGGCCGCACATTTCCCAAGCAGAAATGTGGATCATGTTGATATTTACAATTGCAGTAATCGGCAGCTCAGCGAAGTTATCGGCTTCAACTGGCCAGGGGCGATCGCTCACGTTCAAGCTCAGCGGTGGCAAGATCAAATTCCCCGCCGCTACAGATTCTCCCCACGCCTGAATGCTCTCTCTAAGTTCAGGCACCTGCTCAGTCGGCAACCAGCGCACATCGGTCAAATTAGGCGCTAAAAAAGCAGCGTGCTCGCCGGTTCCACTGGCAATCTCGAGCACAGTTCCAGACTTTGGCAGCACCTGCTGAAGCACGTCTAAAATAGGCTGACGATTACGCTCAGTTGCCGGCGCGTACTGGCGAAGATTTAGCATCGGCAACTAGCTTCGAGCCTCAGGCAGTTGACCCTGACTCTCAGCGACGTAATGCCCAAGCGTAGTGCCCAAAAAGGAAAGCGCAATTGGGCCAACAAAAAAGCCTAGCAGCCCATACACGTGGAATCCAGGGACAAGAGCAGATGCCAGCCAAAAGCAAAAACCATTCACCACCAAAGAAAATAGCCCAAACGTTACAAACGTAAGCGGGAGCGAAACCAAGCTAATAACCGGCTTAATAATCGCGTTAACGACGCCAATGGACACTGCGGCCAGTAAAGAAGCCGTAATGCCGTCAATTTTAATGCCAGGAAGAAAGAAGTCTAAAATCAGAAGACTAACAGCCGTAACCAGCGCGGGCAGCAGAATTCCTAACATAGGGCAATCATCTCCAGATTTTTCAGATTCCTCTGATATTGCCAGCTACTCTGCAAAGCTACATCCGCACTCCGATAGAGCGATCGCCTATTCACAGTCAAATAAAACGAACAAAATCGTAAGATAAACCCTACCGGCTCACCCTATAACCCCAAAGAACCCGCAGGCGAATTTAGCAGCATCTCAGCCGTTCGGTAATAAGTCGCCCAGTAGTAAGTTTCAGGTCTAGCTCGCCATTCATCTCGATCGACTCGAAGCGCCAAAATGGGCACGGTAACGCCATCGCCCTCAACCACTACCGTAACCGACACATTAGTAATCAATAAATCCTGATCAAAACTACGCTGAGCGCCCGCTCTAGCTGCCATTTCGGCTCGGCGTAAAAGCGTGTCGTAAGTCTCTCCCGCCTCCCGAGCTAGAAACAAGTCCAAGCGAGACGTGTACGCTTGAGAAGCCTGCGGAGCAATCAAAGCTTCCGTCAGCCAAACGCCCGTTCCGCCAATTAAAGCCGCTAGCCCTGCTGATAAAACAGACCCTCGCCAAGAGCGAGCTAGGCGTCGTTTGCTTCGGCTAGCGCTGCGAGTTTCCACATAGCTATGGCCAGAATAATAATCCATACGTCCCGCTGAACGTCCAAAGACACGCTCAGACCGACGAGACTGATAGCAAAGTGGCCACATACAATTTAGATCAGAACGATTGATTCACCTATCAAGTTTCCCAGTTTAGAAGAGGCCGATACACTTTGACTAGCCGCTTTTTTAATCGGTAACCTGATCGAGCGTAAATAATTTTCTGGCAGATAGTCAGTCAATGGCCTACATTGATTAAAATTCGCTTGTCTAAAGTCTCGGAGACCGCTCATGGCTAACTACTGGGTCATCACCATCGGCATTAATCAATATCGGCATATCCAGCCTTTGATGCATGCCCAAAGCGATGCGCTGTTCGTCCATAAATTCTTCACCGAAGAAGCGGGAACTGCAGCTAACCGCTGTGTTTTGCTCAGCGACTTAACCACCTCCGTAGGCGCACAGGTCGTCTATCCAGACAAGCCTGCGATCGCACAGTGGATTCAAACTATCACGGCGCAAATTAGTCCCGGCGATGTTCTCTGGTTTTTCTTTAGTGGCTACGGCACTCAGCTCGAAGGCGCAGACTACCTCATGCCCATCGACGGCGACCCCGATCGAATAGAAGAAACCGGCATTGCCCTTTCTGACCTCATCGACACCCTAGCGCAACTCCCCACCGACAAAGCGGTTTTAGTCCTAGACATCAATCGCTCGCAAGGCGCATTAGCCGGACACACCATTGGCACACAGGTGATCGAACTGGCTGAAAAAAGGCATGTTGCAACCCTGCTCTCCTGCCAACCAGAACAGTACTCGCACGAAACCCTAGGCGTTCGCCACGGACTGTTCACAGCGGCCTTACTAGAAGCCCTACAGCAGGGACACAGTACGCTCAAACAAATAAGCGACTATCTGGCAAAACGCTTACCCGAGCTGTGCGAACACCACTGGCGACCCGTCCAAAACGCAGTCGCTATCATGACGGACGAACAAAAAATTGCCACGCTTGTTCCGGCCCTAACGACTAGCCTGAATTCAATTACCTCAGCAGCAACCTCATCAGATCTAGCCAGCAGCGGGTCAGATAGCAAAACATCAATTAGCAAAATGCCCGATAACAGTCTGGTAGCTCAAACTGAAAGCTCATCCATAGCCGCCGCCGTTGGAGTAGGTGCGATCGCGGCCAACAATCACCTCAGCGGACGTCCCTATACCGAAAAGTCAACAGGTACTAAGCCATATCAAGCAAGTCAAACGTCCAGAGAAACAATAGGAAGTGCCCTAGATAATAAAAACGAAAGCATCGACGAGCTACCCCCTAGAAACCCCAACAGCAGCGCCATTGTCCCCTACGAAACACAAAAGTTTGACGATAAACCCAGCGCTATCAACGGCGCGAAGCTTCGCAACTGGGGTTTGCTAGCCCTAGCGCTATTGATGGGACTAGTTCTACTCAAACAGCCCTTTGTCAAAGCCGCCTGGGACAATCTCATTGATAAGCTAGAAGTCGCGACTGGCTGGAACTCAGACTCAGAAGAAGGCGATTCAGAAGACGTAGACGCTAACACAGCAGCCAGTGCTGAAGATCCTGTGGCTGAAAATCCCAGTTCTGAGCAAACAACCGCTATTGCCACCGCGCCATCAGCCGAAAATTCACAGTCAGAAACAGCCACCCCACCACCCGCCGCAGACAACCCTGGAGCCCAAGCAGAGACTGTCGCTAGTAACACCCCAGCTTCAGAAGACGCTAAAGCCAGAACCGCCGCGCTCATTGCACAAGCCAATGCAGCTTTATCGAAAAAGCAGTACTCAGAAGCTTTAGCTACGCTAAAAGAAGTGCCTAAAGATCAGCGCGACAGTACGTTCTCCAGCATTTTAATCAAAGCCAGAGTTGGCGCAGCCGAGGCCGAGCAAACCAACGCCGCCTTACTCACCGACGCGCTCACCGCTATTCAACCCGCACAAGCCTCTCAGTTTACAGAAGCGATCGCTAAAGCCAGACGCATCCAGCCTGGCGAACCCATTTACGAAGAAGCACAGCAAAACATCAAAAGCTGGAGTCAGACTATCCTTGACATCGCTGAAGGTAGAGCTGCTAGCGGCGCACTAGAAGGGGCGATCGCCGCCGCTCAGGTTGTACCTAGAGACAACGCTGAAGCCTATCAAAAAGCGCAAGGGAAAATTTCCTATTGGCAGCAGCGTCAGCAAAGCAGAGCCGCTATTGAAGTAGCCAAAACAATTCCCAAAACCGGTCAGGCTAGCACCTATCAAAAGGGCATCGTCAAGCTCAGAGAAGTCCCCATTGAACATCCAGAATACGAAGCCGCTCAGCGCTTAGCCGACGAATGGAGCGATCGCATCTTCAGCATCGCGCAGGCCCGCGCCGCCCAGGGTAGAGAAGAGGCCGCAATTCAAGCCGCCCTTTTAGTCCCTGCAGGTACAACCGCCTACGAACCCACACAGCAGGCAATACGTCGCTGGCGAACCGAAGCCAAAAGCAGCTAGCTAGAATGCTGCGTCGCACAGCGAACGCCCGTTAATCCATCAACCGCCGCTTGCAAACGCGACTCTAGCTGATGCTGCTGAGCCAAAAGCTGCTTGCACGTCTGATATCGCGCGATCGCACTACTGACCGCCCCCATCTGCTCGGGCGGGCACACCTGCGACTGCACCTTGCCTTCATCGCTCAGCCAGCACAGTCGATACAGCGCTTCAGCAGAACTACAGTCTCGGCTCTCGGGAAAAGCACGAGAAGACTGTCTAAGCTCATGATGTTCGAGCGCTTCTACATACTGCATCAGCGCATCCGCATCACCATGCCGCAGCAGCGTAGTCTCGGTGCATTCACCCGCTGGCTTAGTCGGCGGCGCAGCCTCCAAAGAAGACTCCAGCCAGCCATCAACCATCGGCCCCTGTGCGTGGAGACTATCAATAGCCTTAACCACCCAGCGCAGCTCCGCCTGCCATCCCAACACAGACCGCTCAATATCTTTCAGCAGCTTAAGCGCCAGCGCTGGCTTCACCTCATGCCGATTGCTATAGGGTGAAACCACAGCCATTGCCGGTAGCAAAACAACAGATGACTGCGACGAGGAACGGCTTGAACTTCGGTTTGAACGCTCTTTCGAATTTTGAGTAGCTTTTGGAACAAGCATATCTAAAGACGGATAACCTACAAGCAGCAGCGGCACAGAAAAAACATCTTAGGAGGATTTATCTTCTCATAAAAATGAGCCTCAAACAGCGCTACCGGTGACGTTAATTCGCTCAAAGGGTACTCTAGAAGCTAAACTCCCAGCAGCGAAATGGCTAAACCCTTCCTAAGATATTTGCCCGCCAAGCTAAAACCGCTAAGCGCACCAGCCGTATGGATACCGCTAACTATCTTCACGCTGCTCAGCGTCTTGCTGTGGGAGTACTACCAAAATCCAGACTGGTTCGAGCGAGATCCCATCACCAACGCCAACCCAGAATCAAATCTAACGCCAGAAGAGCAGGCCAAGCTCTCTGAGATTGACACAGTAGACCTTTTACTTAAAGGAGCGCAGGTGTCTGGCCCACTGCTAGATCAAAAAATACGTCAAAACCCAAATCAAAAGGCTTCAGACAAAGCGCTAGCCCCCGATACTCTCAACTCAGTTGATGGTGTTGATTCAGAAGCCCAAACGGCCAATGGCGATCGCCAGCTTGCTAACCGCAGCAACCCTTTTGGAGCCTACGCTGCAGACTATAAATTTTCGGGGGCAAATCAGTCTAGAACAACGCCAAACTTATCACCCAATAGCAGCCCAGCCTCTAACAACGCGCCCTCCACAAGCTCCTTTAACTTTGGCACTACAGAAAGTTCACCGCCAGCGATCGCACCCAACGCCCTTTCAGAAGCCATCGACCGACAAGAGGCCATCAAAGCCAGCAAGGCGCAGCGCAACGGCGCTAGCCCATCACCTAGCGACTTATCTCAGCCTGCTAGCACCACGCCAGCACCTGGAAATATATCCGTTCCATTTATTCGAACAACGCCTGCAATGTCTCCACCTACCGGCACTACCGGCTACAACCCTCCAGCCACCGCCGATCTTCCTAGCTTCAACCTAGCTCCTACGCAGCCCACTCGCAGCGCGCCCATTGCACCAACGTCCGCACCGGCTAGATCACTCTCCCCTGGGCAAATTGGAACAGTTCAAACGCCGCCCATTGCTAGGCCAATCCAATCCAATCAAATTCCGACTGCTGGCACAATCTATACAGCGCCTAGATCCACTCAGCCGGAGCAAAATCGCCGGGCTAGATAGCTCAACTTCAATACCTAAGCTCAAGCTAGAAAAGCTTTTGCGCCACAAAACACGCTATCAAAACCGCTCAGCTCTTAATGAAGTGCCTTGCTGCGCAGGCACTTTGCAACCTCATTGAGAAAAGATATTAAGAGCATTTATAAAGCTTTGAAGCCCAGCGATTCGACCTCTCAATCGTCTCTAAATAGCCTCCGTGATTTCAAACGAAAGACGGCATCTTTTAAGACTTATCGTCTTTATCCTTACAGAAAAACTACTGAAGCCCGTCCCTATTCAGTTTATAGTTTTAATAGCTTCAAGGAGCATCCATACCTCACCATCTAGCTAACGCCGAATCTTTAGTTCGATACCTAACTTCTTGACCAACCGCGCTAGTTGCAGAATGCAAAAAATTCTAATTGTTGACGACGATAATACGCTAAGAGCCGCACTGACACGGTACTTAACAGATCGTGGGTTCGCAGTTCATAATGCTGCTTCAGGGATTGAAGGGTTTGCTAGCTTTATCGAGAACGCGCCCGATTTAATCGTTTCAGACGTCGTAATGCCAGAAATGAACGGCTTCGAACTGTGCGTCAAAGTAAGAGAAGCCGAGCTAGGTCAGTTGGTGCCCTTCATCTTTCTCTCTGGCCGCTGCGACCTAGAAGATCGAATTCAAGGGCACAGCACTGGCGCAGACGATTATTTAGTTAAGCCTTTTCATCCAAGAGAACTGATTGCCAAGATAGAAGCTCAGCTCGCTCGGGCCAACCGCATCCATTCTGAAATTGAGCGGGCGCTGCACCAGCCAAAACCCACTGCTAACCAGCCGCCTCGGATGCCCCTACCGCTGACCCCTGCCGAAGAAAAGGTATTTTGGGAAGTAGTACAGGGCTTCACCAATAAGAAGATAGGCGATCGCTTGTTTATCAGCCCTCGCACCGTACAAACGCACCTAAGCAATATTTTAAGCAAGCTATCGTTAGAAAACCGCTCGCAGCTTATTCGCTACGCTTTTGAGAATGGACACAATCCACCCCAAAAAGTAGAAGAATCTCCTAAAGACCACGCTCAAAAGTACAGCAGTCAGCCCAGTACACAAGCAGCTTCCGCAAAAAATTAACCCAGCGCACTGCTAGCAGGCTCTATATCAGGCATCACCAATGCAGCGATGATAAGCAACCCGTCAGATACAATAGTCCAGTATTCATCTATTATTGTGAAGCTAACTTAAGCGCTGCGCTGTTCGATCTGTTACCGTCAAAGTATGTATCCCAACGCTACCGAATCCCCCGATTCCGCTACTCGTTCCGACCAAAGCGGTTTAGACAGCAGACCAGAAAATAGCTCAGAAAAGATTGAATCGCTAGCGGCAGATTTGCGCGCCGACAGCTTTAAGAAAAGGATTCAGGCCGTCCGCAATCTAGCGGCTTTGGGCACAGCAGAAGCAGACCAGGTTTTAGTAGAACTCCTTCAGGCATATGGAGAAATTGATCCAGGCAGTAGCCACACAGAGGATCAAATTGCGGTCTGTGGTTGCGCCTATCAATATCTGTGTATCGCCACCTCACCGATAGCCCAATCATTTGTAGAACAAACCTCCGCTGGCATTGTAAAAGTAGTTTCAGATCGCAACGTAGACTACGATGAGCTCCAGCAACTGCTCATTCAACAGAATTATCAAGCAGCAGACAAATTAACCACTGAACTGATGTGCGAAATTGCTGGAGACGACGCCATTAAGCGTAAATGGGTATATTTCACCGAAGTCAGTCAGTTTCCTAACGCCGATATTCTTACCATCGACACGCTTTGGAGAACCTACTCCGAAAACAAGTTTGGCTGGAGCCAACAACGTAATCTCTGGCTACGTATTGGCCAAGACTGGGAAAAGCTGTGGCCTCAAATCAATTGGAAATCTTCAGAAGGCGCTTGGACTCGCTATCCGACAGAATTTGTCTGGGATTTGGCCTCAGCCCCCATCGGACACCTACCGCTATTCAACCAGCTCAGAGGCGTTCGAGTGATGAATGCCCTGATAGAACATCCCGTTTGGTCTAAAGGTAAACAAAACGGCTAGGTAAAGCGTTAGAGATGTCCATCGTCAAGGCTATGCAGAGTAAGAACAGCAAACCCTAAGCTTTGAAATTCGGTTGAGAATGAAGCATGGGGTTAGCCGGAATCGAGCGATATTCCTGCCGCCAGCTTGGATTAACTAGCGTCTGAGCAGCGTCTAATAGCTGATGAGGATGGTCAATAAGAAAAGCAGGCTTTTGTGCCGCTAGCGCCTCCCGGCTACTAAACCCCCAGGCAACTGCCGCCACCAAAATACCGACTTGCTTAGAAGCGTCGATATCTCTCGTTTCGTCTCCGACATATATAACCTGAGAGAAATCCAAATCGCCCCTTTGCACAATCCGCTTGAGTACCCGAGCTTTACTCAGCAGACCTACGCCACCTTGCACCGACTCAAACACGTTTTCAATCCCGTGCCGTGCCAGAAAACCTTCAATATTTCGCCGAGAGTTAGAGCTCATAATCATCAAACGATGGTTGTGAGCCAACAAATCTCTCAGCGTTGGCACTAGATCTCGCGCAATTGGCACAGAGTCAATTTCAGCAGCCATCTCTTTGCGTACGCGGCGCAACAAAAAAGGTAGCCTAAACAGCGGCAGCTCAGACTGCTGCAGCATCTCCTTAGTGCTTAACGACTGATAGTACTTAAGCTTTTCAGGAGTAGTTGTAGAATAGCCATATTCCGGAGCAATGCGGTTAGTGATACGCACGATTGTTCCTAAAGTGTCGGCAATCGTGCCGTCAAAGTCGAAAATTAGAAAGGCCACTTAATTCTAGAGATTGAGCAGGATAAAGCCAAAGCACACCTCATCTATCATACGGTAAAGCTGTTTTATCCTCCGCATCCTTCTGCCCGCACTTTTACGGCAGACTAACGGGTTAATTGATACTAGTAGCCGGGCGTGAGCTGCGTTACCGCTAATAGCAGCGATCGCACTACTTCCAGCGCCCCGAGCGCAAAATACTAGCAATTAGCCACAGCCCCAAAAAAGAAGCCGCCGCAAACAGCAAAGCGCTCAGCCCTTGGAGCTGGCTCGTCTTCTGCCCCGTAGAAATAATAGCCGCACCCATAATAAGCGAGCCAACAACCGTACTAAAGGCTCGCCGATTCGCCGATCGCTCCAAGCTGCGCTGTAAAGAATCCATGCCTTGAACTGTCAAATTCCACCGCAGCGTTTCATCGCTCAGTCGATCTAGCAAAAACCCCAGCTGGCGAGGCGCTGAAAGCGAAAAATTTCGAAATTCTAACCCAGTTCGCAAAAAAAGCTGAGCCGGATCGTTTCCCACCAATTGCTGGCGGAACAGGTCCACCATCAAAGGCTGAATCTCGTCCATTAAATTGATATTGGGATAGAACTGACGAGCAGCCCCTTCTAGATTGGCCAAAGACTTAGTAAACAAACCGATGTTGGCAGGCCATCTTAGATGGTTGCGCACACCCGTCTCAATCACAGCGCTAAAAGCTTCTGCCGTATTAAACTGACCCAGCGTCAGCCCATAATACCGGCCCAATAAGCGGCTGTAATCGCTTTCTAATCTCACTAGATTTACCGGCTTCAGCGGTTCTGTCATCTTCAGCGTCAGCTGCGCACACCGCTGAGCATCCGAACTTACAATCGAGAGCACTAGCTCCGTTAAAATCGCTCTAGTTTGCGGATCGATTCGACCCATCATGCCGCAGTCTAAAAGCGCAATGCGGCCATCATCAAGATAAAAGATATTCCCTGGATGAGGATCGGCGTGAAAAAAGCCAGTGACGAAATACTGGGCCAAAAAAGCCCTAAAAAGCAGCGAAGTAACGTCTGCTCGCTTGCTCTCACTTTTTGATGGCAACAGTTTCTTAAAAGGATTATCAGTAAAGGTGCTGCCAAACGGACTGTTCACCGGCTCGCCCGGCAAATCTTCGGGTTCATCCACCGGTAGGTTAGCCAGGAGCAAAGGGCTACCGACCAGCCATTCCATCACCAATATTCTGGAATTAGTCAGCGGCCAAATAATTTTGGGTACCGTCAGCTTCTCAGCATCTACCCACGAACTATTCTCCATATCGTGGCGTAGCTCATCGGTGTAGCGAGCCTCAGTTGTAAAATCTAGCTCCGCCGTCAGCGCCGACTTAAACTCCTCGGCCAGCTCAATAATGTTGTATCGCTGCCCAAACTGCGTTACCGAAACCAGCTTGGCAATATCTTTAATCAGCGCCATATCGCGCTCTATTTGCTTATCAATGCCGGGGCGCTGCACCTTAACCGCAACGGCCTGACCGCTTTTAAGCACCGCCCGATGAGTTTGACCAATAGATCCAGCCGCGATCGCAACATAATCCATCTCAGCAAACACATCTTCTATCGTCCGCCCCATCATATGCTGACGCATATAGCTCTCAATTTGCACCGCAGGCACCGCAGGCACCGTAGACTGCAAAGAACTTAGCGCCTCGATATAGCGAGAAGGCAGCAAATCTGGGCGCGTACTTAACAATTGGCCTAGCTTCACATACACCGGCCCTAGCTCAATCAAAATATTGCACAGCACCGCAGGCGAAGGTAGCTCCGGCTCATCTGAAGCCTTGCCCAGAACCAGCTGGCGCATATAGTCCCAGCCATTGCGCAGAAAGACCTCCACGATCTCCCGCTGTCTGGAGAGCAACGCAGGTGTCAACATCGACGGAAGAGGAGAACTGGGCATTGAGACAGCTACATAGTAGAGATTGCTTAAATGCTAACAACTTTGCAGCAAGTTCAATAGCACCTAAAAGACAGTCTTTCAATAATCAGCGTTACTTATGACGCAGTGTTAAGTAGACTCAGTAGAAAGTTGAGGCTCCACGCTGACTTTAATGTAGAGTAATATCTATGGAAAATAAATTTAGATAGATATTACTCTATGGTTAATTGAATTATCAATCCTAACTTCTTGACACAAATTTTCCGCCGGGAATGTTCCACCACAAAGGAGCACGCAAATGCAAATAACAAACAGAATTAATCTCAGACCCTTTAAAAAAGATCTAAAAGCTCTAACGGGTAGCCTCACAGCCATCGTCGAGGCACTGGCCTTTCGGGAGGTTTGCTGTGTATAAAAGACATCGATTTCTGTCTTGTAAGCACACTAACTTTTGAGCAGCCTAATGATCATTTTAGAAGCTTTTATTTTGGCCACGATCTTCTGTGGTTTTCTTGGCATCATCTTAAAGCAGAATCTGATGATGAAAATCATCTCTATGGATGTGATGAGCACGGGTATCATCGGATTTTATGTTCTAGTTGCAGCTAATCCAGGCTTGTTCGCTCCGATTGTGGTGGTTGATGGAACGACTAAAGGGACTGAGGCGATCGCCTACGCAGATCCTGTTCCCCAAGCCGTTATCCTTACCGCCATTGTCATTGGCTTTTCTATTCAGGCGCTGATGCTCGTCGCTGTGATGAAACTTGCGCGGGATAACCCAACCCTCGACTGTCGGGAGATTGAGAGGAGCGCGCTGCGATGAACAAGCTAACTATCATTTGGATAGCGCTGCCGCTCTTTGTCGGGTTTAGCATTTATCTCTTGCCCCAGCTCTCTCGAATTCTCGCATTGGCTGTTTCGCTGGTTTCTCTAGCGTATGGCTTATGGTTTGTATTCGTACCAGAGCCACTCACTTTAGAATTAGTCGGCAGCTTTGGCGTAAGCCTGTTTGTAGATCAGCTTAGCGGTTTTTTTATCCTGACTAACGCAGTCGTTACCGCCGCTGTTATTCTCTACTGCTGGTCTTCTGATAAGGGTTCTTTCTTCTATACGCAAGCAATCATTTTGCATGGCAGTGTCAACTCAGTTTTTATCTGTGCTGATCTCATCAGTGTCTATGTTGCGCTAGAAGTGATTGGCATTGCCGCTTTTTTGCTGATTGCTTATCCCCGAACAGAGCGTTCTATCTGGGTGGGGCTACGCTATCTGTTTGTCAGTAATACAGCGATGCTGTTTTATTTACTGGGCACAGCGCTGGTGTATCAGGCCAATCGTTCTTTTGCCTTTACCGCGCTAGAAAACGCACCGTCAGCGGCGATCGCACTCATCTTTCTCGGACTGCTGGCGAAAGGCGGTATTTTTGTCTCGGGTTTATGGCTACCGCTCACCCATGGAGAATCAGAGTCTCCAGTATCGGCCTTACTCTCTGGGGCTGTTGTCAAAACAGGCGTTTTTCCCCTCATCAGGTTTGCGCTGATACTGCCTGAGCTCGATCCATTGGTCCGGCTATTTGGCGTGATGACGGCCTTATTCGGCGTAGGGTTTGCTGTATTTGCCAAAGACACCAAGCGAATTTTGGCTTTTCATACCGTTTCTCAACTGGGCTTTATTTTAGCTGCGCCAGCAGTTGGCGGATTCTACGCGCTAACCCATGGTCTAGTCAAGTCGGCGCTCTTTCTAATTGCGGGCAAGCTGCCCAGTCGAGATCTTAAAGTCCTGCAGAAAAATCCAATTCCAACATCGCTTTGGATAGCATTAGCGATCGCAAGTTTCTCTATCTCAGGGTTTCCCTTACTTTCTGGCTTTGGAGCAAAAGTTCTCACTACCAAAAATCTGTTGCCCTGGCAAGTCATCGGCATGAACATCGCCGCGCTAGGCACCGCTATCTCCTTTGCCAAATTCATTTTTCTTCCCCACGCCCGCCAGCCAAAAGATTTAGAAAGTGCGGCCTCATCTCCAGGAACTGGATTCTGGCTGGCGATAGTGCTTTTACTTGGCGGCCTAGTTTTTTCAAACGTCTTCTACTACGATGCCTACAGCCTCCAAAATGTTGTTAAACCGCTAGCGACAATTGGCGTAGGCTGGCTAGCCTATATACTTGTTTTTCAGAAGCTTTCAGTTAAGCTACCTCGCGCTGCCGAGCAGTTTGACCACCTGATCGGGACAATGAGCTTGACATTAATACTGTTGTTTTGGATAGTGCTGGCATGATTGGCTACCGGGACTTACTGCTGCGGCTCACTATCTGGTTCTTGCTCACGGCAGATCTAAGCTTGGCAAACATTATTTTAGGGGTTGCAATTGCGCTTCTACTACCCACCTTTGGCCCGCGCTCCTACATAAAAGCAGCGGTGCTACAGGACTGGCTACAGATTTTGTGGGAAATTTTAGTGGCGATTCCAAAAGCCTATTTTGAGGCATTTGAAATGATTCTGCGGCCACATCGGCACGAAGACATTACGCCAGAACCTAGCAAGCCCAGACGCACCCCAGGGCTGCTCTTTCTAGACATATTTCTGATTACATTTACGCCTAAAACTATCGTAGTCAAACACCACGAAGAAGGCTGGAACGAAGTCCACTGGGTAAGACGAAGGAAAAAACGATGAACGTACTGCTACTCGCGATGATTTTGGCGCTGCTAATTCCCATTTACGAGGCTTGCAAAGACGAAGATATTTGGCAAAAGATGCTGGCTTTTGCCAGCATTTCTACTAAAACGTCACTCATGATTTTAGTGATTTCGACCCTGCGCAATGACTGGATGATTGGGCTAGTCGGCGTGCTGATCTTGAGCTTGGGCAATGCCTCGCTGATGCTGCTCGCGCATATTCTGCGGCGGGCAAGCCTATCGGGAGGAATCACAGAATGATCGATGTTTTAAGCAATATTTGTTTTACCGTCGGCATTGTCTTTTGGTTTTGGGGAACTTGGCCGCTGCTGGGAAATCGATCTGTCCTATTCAAGCTACATTCCCTGTCAGTGTCAGACACGCTAGGATCGATGGCTATTGTGGTTGGGCTATTCCTGCGATTACCTCGCGAATGGCCACTGCTGCTGCTAGCGCTAATCTCTCTAGCGATTTGGAATACAGTGTTGGGCTACGTGATAGCGTATTGTGCCAGCGGGAGAGGGCGTTATGACTGACGAATTCTATATTGTTGCGATTACGGCGCTGCTGCCGCTAATGGCCATATTGCTGGTGGTACAAACCAATCCATATTCGGCGCTGGTGATTAGAGGCATTTTAGGTGCGATCGCAGCCTTAGTCTACGCCATGTTTGGTGCCGCCGATGTCGCCCTGACCGAAGCGCTAGTAGGCACGATGCTCTCAATTACGCTGTATGCGATCGCCGTTCGCTCATCGATGACCCTGCGCCTAGGAATAATTCAACAGACCGACCAGCCGCTATTGCCACCGCCGCAGCTAATGAGCGCCATAACATCAGCCTTCACTCAGCACAATGTACGCGTCGAGCTGTTGCCCCATCCCGACCAAGAGAGCCTGATCCATGCGCTCAACCAAAAAGAACTTCATGCCATCTACGAAGCATCAGGCTCGCTGCGGTTAAGAACGCAGTCTCTATACAATATTTTGCACTCCAAAGTACCGACCGATACAGCGCTAGTTCTGTCGGATACTCAGAGCATCCATCCGGAGAAATCATCATGAAGTGGCTTTACGTCGCAGCTAGTTTGGCGCTGTTTACAACGATGCTGATATATTCGCAGCTCGACACATCCGCAGCCACAGAACTGATAACGAAGCTACCAATTGCCGAAACCATCGCGCAAGAAAGCAGCGTCCCTAACGCGGTCACCGGCATTATTTTCAAGAACCGACTCTACGACACCATTTTTGAAGTCGTTGTTTTTACCATCGCCATCATGGGTGTCCGCTTCCTGCTAGCCGACGAACAGCCCTCTCACACCGTTTACCAGTTTACCGACCAGCCCTCCATTGTATTAGCTAGGCTAGGAGCAACGATTGCTGCGCTAGTCGGTATAGAGCTAGCAATTCGCGGACACCTGAGTCCCGGCGGTGGCTTTGCAGCAGGCGTTGCCGGAGGTACGGCCATTGGGCTAGTGGCCATTACATCTCCCTCAGAATGGATGGAAGCAGTATATAAGCAATGGCGAGCCTCAGCCTGGGAAAAAGTATCGGTGCTGTTGTTTATTGCGATCGCCCTTCTCTCCCTCTTTGGCCTAGCGCTACCACCCGGCATTCCCGGCAACCTCCTCAGCGGCGGCTGGATTCCTATCCTCAACACCTTAGTTGCCATCAAAGTAGCCCTTGGATCGTGGGCCACCGTCCTAATCTTTGTCCGATATCGCGGACTGCTGTAGATTTACTGTTGTAGATTTAGAATCTAAAACCCACGCTCAGGAGCATCCGCCATGGCTGGCAAACTTACCACTCACATTCTAGACACCGCCCAGGGCCAACCCGCCGCAGACGTAACCGTCGAACTATTTCAAATCAGCCTGTCTCAGGACGCAAAGCTGATCAAAACCCTAACCACCAACGCTGACGGACGCACCGACCAACCATTTCTCACTAGCGACGAAATGGAAAGAGGCACCTACGAACTACGATTCGCGATGGGTGGCTACTTCACTAAGCAGTCAGAAGCGCTCCCCGATCCGTTGTTTTTGAACATTATTCCAATCCGCTTTAGCATTGCCGATACTAGCAAGCATTACCATATTCCACTACTCTGCTCGCCTTGGTCTTACAGCACTTATAGAGGCAGCTAAATTAGAGGCAGCTAAACAAATTCAACGACAATCTCAGCTATACCAAGTATCAGAAAAAGCTAACGTTGTTGGCAACATGAGCTGTTAGGACACCGAGTCACCTAGCCGCTTTCGCTCTGCTAGCTTCAGCATTACCTCAGCGTGCATCTCTCGCGTAATCGGATAAAAGTAAACCAGCACAACGCCACATAGCAACAGCACCAAAGGCACCGGCCCCATAAAGAATCGAATCGCCGTCAGCGCCGAATCGGTCTGTACCGGCAAATTCTTATCAAAGCCAGAAGACTCTAGCGCTAAACCAACTAAGAACAATCCCAACGCCAAGCCAAACTTCTGCAACAACGTCATAAACGCGTAGTAAGTCCCTTCTCTACGGCGACCCGTCTTCAGCTCATCTAGCTCAATCACGTCCGGCAAAATTGACCAGGGCACCACGTAAGCCGTCGCCACGCCAAAGCCCACGATCGCGCACAGCCCAAACATAATGTTGTCCTGATCCGGCTGCAAAAAGAACAGCGCAATTTGCACCAAAATCCACACACCGGCTCCTAAAAAGTAGAGGTTCTTCTTGCCCACCTTGCGACTTAGCGCCGCGCAAACAAACATCATGACCACCGTCACTACCTGCACAACCACCGCAGGCAAACTCTCACTCACGCCCATCCAGTACTTCGCGTAGTAAGGAATAATCGTCGCGGTAATCTGTAGCGCCAACCACGAGAACAGATAGATCCCGATGACAAACAGAAAAGGCTTATTACTTGCCACCACTTTAAGCTGATCGACAAAAGACTCATTAGGCGTATCAGCGATCGCATTCAAATCCCCATCCATCGCCTTCGCTTTGGCCTGCACATAGCCAAACGTCCCAAAAATAAACCAATAAATCGACAAAATCGAGATCACCCCGCCGACCAATCCCAGCGCCATATACCGCTGCCCCGGATCGGCAATTAGCGAATTAAACACCCCCGCCGCCACCAAAATCAAAATTCCGCCCGTCACCGAAAACGCCAGTCGAAACGAGGTCAAAGACGTGCGCTCGTCGTAGTCTTGCGTCATCTCAGCCGTCAGCGTGGTGTACGGCAAATTTGTTGTTGTAAAGAAAATCTGAAAAATCGTCGTAATGACTACGTAGTAAGCAAACAGCGTCCACTGATTTTCGAATCCTGGCACAATCCAGATAAAAAAGTAAGACAGCCCAAACGGAATCGCCGTTAAAAATATCCACGGATAGCGCCGACCCCAGCGCGTTTTAGTGCGATCGCTCAATATCCCCACCAGCGGATCGTTCACCGCGTCCCAAACCTTTCCCACCGCCAGCACAGAGCCCGCAATCACCGGACGCATTCCCGCCACATCCGTCAGAAAAAACAGCAGAAAAAACGCCAGAAACTGCGACGTCAGCCCCGCTCCAAAATCACCCGCGCCATAAGCTAGCTTCACCGGCAGCGTCAGTTTAGGCACAGGATAATTCACCTTAGCCTGCGGTATCGCATCCGAAGGTAAATCCGCATTAGATCCAGACATCGTTAAGAACCCTGTATAAATAGATAACTAGCAAAAGACAAGATAACCAGCAAAATTAAAACGCGATCGCGCTATGGCAGACCTTCACGTATCCTGGTCAGATTATCACCAAGACATCGAGCAGTTGGCCCTGATGGTACACCGCTCCGGCTGGGATTTTAATCAAATTGTGTGTCTTGCCAAAGGTGGCCTCCGCATTGGCGACATCATCTGCCGTATCTCCGACCAGCCCTTAGCCATTCTCTCCACCGCCTCTTACGGCGGCGAAGGCAATCGCATCCGAGGCTCCATCACCTTCTCCAAAGACCTCAGCATGACCACCGCCAACCTCGGCTCCCGCATCCTCCTAGTCGACGACCTCGTAGACTCTGGCCAGAGCCTCAAGCGCAGCATCTCCTGGCTCCACAACAAATACGGCTTTTACATCGACGAAATTCGCACCGCCGTTCTCTGGCACAAAGAATGTTCCGTCATCGTTCCCGACTACGCCCTGCACTACCTAGAAGACAACCCCTGGATCCATCAACCCTTCGAGTGCTACGAAGAAATGGACTGGGCTAAGCTAAAAAAAGCGCATCCGCAATAGACGATTCAGCCGAATAACTGTAAATTGCTATACACAGAGATGTCCTCAAGGCTCTTTGATACCGCTAGAAACCGGCCAATCGCTCAGCAACCATCGTCTGCCACAAACCTATTGACCTTGAAATCTACTAACTCTACCCGTAGTCCAATCAACATAGCGTCTGTGAGTACTCCCCCCAACCAAGACATTCCCGCTGCTCAGCGGCAGCCGTCAGCGTCTCCCGCCGCGCCCGCTATCACCCAAAAGCGGCCCAGCAGCCGGGGAAAAACATTTGGCTGGTTAGGTCTAATTGCGATCGCTGCACTCTGCGCTTGGCAATGGCAGCCCGTCAGTCAGCAAGCCACAGCCCAAACCCAGCGTCTCCAACAGGCCATTCGACAACGCGCCCAATCTACCAAAGCCCAATCTACCAAGGCACAATCCGCCAAAGCCCAATCCGCTAAGGCACAGAAAGCCAGTAAGCCAGCTCCAACCGCTTCTCCCCAAACCCTTCCCACCTCAACCCCCAACCTTCCCCCCCTCCCCACCATCAGCTCTAATCCCGTTGCCACTTCAGATCAACCGGATCAGCTGCTCCATCACCGCCGATACGCAGAAGCTAGCCCTACTGACCTCGTGCTTCTCAACCCCACCAGCCAGCTCAAACTTCAGCCCCCCGTTCAAACTGCGGTCAACGAAATGATCGCCCAGGCAAAGTCCGAAGGCGTTCAGCTCGGCATTGCCTCCGCCTTTCGCTCCATCGAAGATCAAAACCACCTCTTTTTTGACGTAAAAGCCGAACGTGGCGAAAGCTCCGAAACCCGCGCCGAAGTCAGTGCCCCTCCCGGCTATAGCGAGCACCACACCGGCTACGCCGTAGACTTCATCGACGAAAGCAAACCCGGCACCCACACCGAACTTAGCTTCGAAACCACACCGGCCTATCGGTGGCTAAAGAAAAACGCTCCGGCCTACAACTTCGAAATGTCCTTTCCTAAAGATCCCAACTCTCCCGTCGGCTACGAACCCTGGCACTGGCGCTACGTCGGCGATCAAAAAAGCCTAGAATTGTTCTATCAAGAACAGTCTCCAGAAAAGCCGCCAGCGCCCACACCATGAACCCCACGACGCTAAATCTGCTATCCATTTCAGTCTTTGCCTTCGTGCTGCTGAGCCTAGTAGGACCGCTGTTCAATATCTCGCCCGCTGTGGTCGCAACCTTCACCACCGCGATCGCCGGTATCTTTGCCTTAGATCGTTTCGTCGCCAAAGGCATTGGCGGCAACTTACTCATCGATGCAGTGTCCGGCCAGTCCTCAGACTACCGCCAGCGCATCATCCATCACGAAGCCGGTCATTTTTTAGTGGCTCACCTGCTCGGCATTCCGGTACAAAGCTACACCCTCAGCGCCTGGGAAGCGCTCAAAGCCGGACTCCCCGGCTTAGGCGGCGTAGTCGTAGACACCACCGCAATGACCTCAACGCTAGAAACAGTTGGCCCCGACCTTGAACCCGCTGAAAAGTCCGACGCTGAGCCAGCCAGTCAAGTGGCCAGTCAAGTAGCTAGTCAAGTAGCTAGTCAGGCGGTCACAGCGTCAGAGCAGCCTACGTCAAAGCAGCCTGAGACTCAAAAAAGCGCCATTCCTACCCGACAGCTCAACCAGTACTGCATCGTTTGGATGGCCGGTATCGCCGCCGAAACCCAAACCTACGGCAACGCCCAGGGCGGAGAGGACGACAAGTTTCGACTAAAACAGCTCTGGCAGCAAATCCCGCCCGACGCTAGAGCAACTGCCAACCCAGAAACCCAAACCCGCTGGGCACTTCTCCAAGCTCAAACCCTCATCGAGCAGCAGCAGCTTGCCTATCAAGCTTTGGTCACCGCCATGACCCAACGCGAGTCTGTCGAAACCTGCATTCATCAAATCGAGTCCAACCGCTCCCCACTAGACCAGCTCGATCCCAAACCAAGCCTCGCAAGCTGAGCGTAGCCGAAGCTCACTCGTCACTCACCACTCGATTGCGTCCCGTCGCCTTTGCCCGCAGCAGATTTTGATCGGCCCGATGCAAAAAACTAGCCCCACTCTCATCGTCGCCAAATCTAAGCTGCGTTAAGCCAATACTTACCGTAACGTTCAACGCCTCTAGCCCATTGGCCAACGCATGTAGCTTAAAAGGTGTCCGCTCAATAGAATGACGAAGCCGCTCAGCAATCGTCCAGCCCTCTTCCAATTCGGTATTGCCCAGCGTCACGACAAACTCCTCGCCGCCATAGCGAAAAGACGTATCGTAAAAGCGCATATTACTCAAAAACCGCTGAGCCAATTGCTTGAGCACGTCATCGCCCACCAAATGACCGTGGCGATCGTTCACCCGTTTAAAGTAGTCAATATCTATTACCATTAGCGACAGCGGCCTAGACTTCGCCAGCGCTACCCTAACCTGACGCGGCAGCTCCATGTCAAACGCCCGGCGGTTACTCAACTGCGTCAGGGAATCGGCCAAAGCCACCGCCGACAGCCAGTCATTAATTCGTGAAAGATCGCGATAGCGCTGCGCCCGATTCAGCCCGATATGAATATGAGCTTGGATCAAGCGCTGCTGACTCTTGCGGAACGAAAGCTGCGGCACCAGTGAAGCACCGTTACTCACAGCGTTACTTACTAATTGTCCTGCCTCTGGCATCGCTACTAAACTTTCGGATTCTAGGCAAGCAGACGGCAAAGCGCTGCCTCTATCCGAGAGTCGCCACAGGTAGGCATCGGCTCCAGACTCCAGCGCGATCGCCTTCTCTTCCACATAGAGTTCCGATAGCTGATCGACAGAGTAAGCGACGCGCTTCATAGTCAGCGGCTTCAACCGACGATCATTCCCATTGTCCTGCTTACTAATTAACTGTCCGGGTTCTTCTATCAACACATAGTAAGGACTGTTATACGCTGCGCCAAACGTCTTATTAACAGAGCCATCCTCGAGACAGCAGACCTGAACAATGACGACATCTGGCAAAGACACTTCCATCATCTCTACCGCTGTAGACACCGCTGAGGTGCTCATCACCTTCAGCACATCTAGACTTCTCACCTGAGCAATCACGCTGGTGCAGAAGCGATCGCTCCCAACTAGCAACACACTGTTCATGAAAAATTGGCCAATTGGCAGCTAAATAGAGCAGCACAGCAGATAAGCAGACAGTCCTTTTTACACATTTTCCGTTTTTTCCATTTCGGAATAAAGCACCTAAGCAATCACAGGCAAAAGAAAATACGGAATGTACACAAGACGGATTATGAAATGCGCGCTAACCGTAAAATCAGTGAGGCGAATCGCAAGCATTGGTATACAAAAATACGTACTGGCAGTACAGCCATGCGGAGATAACGTTTCTTAAAGGCAAAAAGCAGGCAGATGTAATCAACCCACGATAGCCATGCGTACGCAGATCATAAGGCTATTCAAAGCTGAAAAGAAGGTGCCGCTCATTCGCGACGACAAAAGTAACAAAAAATCGCATCCCCGAAAGAGATCTAAAAGCTAACTAAGCTGCAGTTCGCACACATCAGTTAAGCAAAATCGCCCAAGTTAACGCCTTAAAGCTCAACGGCTCAAAGCTCAACGGCTCAAAGCTTAACGGGCAGAACTCAGCAACCTTGAAGGCAGTAACCCAAGTCTATCCAGCAAAAAGCAGAAACTATAAACCGACAAATAGGCTTAACTTAAGCCTTGCACTCAGCGCACCTTTTACACAAGTGCTGTCTATAGATATTTTTTATAGATACTCTATATCTATAAAAAAATACCTATATATGCTTTAGATCAGTCCCTTTCTAGCAGCATTTAGATTCATAACCATTTACCGCCAAGGTTGCCGATAAAACTCTAAACGAAATTTTATAGCTGATGATTACACAATCTTGAGTTGCACTAGGTAACGAAACATACGAGAGTATGGCAACATTGATCAAATCTGGAGAACCGAATCGTCCTCACCGCCCACTAGCCCTATGTCTTTTCCTAATAAGTCTTCCTCTTCTAAAACGCCAGTGCTCAGCGGTGCCGACATTCGTCGGAAGTTTCTAGAATTTTACAAAGCCAAAGGCCACAAAGTCCTCAACAGCGCGTCGCTTGTTCCAGAAGATCCAACCGTTCTGCTAACGATTGCTGGGATGCTCCCCTTCAAGCCGATTTTTCTCGGGCAGCGCACCGCCGACTTCAACCGGGCCACCTCCGCTCAAAAATGCATTCGCACTAACGACATCGAAAACGTAGGCCGTACTGCTCGCCATCACACGTTTTTCGAAATGTTAGGCAACTTCAGCTTTGGCGACTACTTCAAAAAAGAAGCGATCGCCTGGGCCTGGGAAATTTCTACTCAAGTCTTTCAGCTTCCACCCGAGCGCATCGTCCCCAGCGTTTTCCGCGAAGACGACGAAGCCTTTGCCATCTGGCGCGACGACATCGGCATCGATCCTCAGCGCATTATCCGCATGGACGAAGCCGACAACTTTTGGACATCTGGCCCCACCGGCCCCTGCGGCCCCTGTTCCGAAATGTACTACGACTTTCACCCCGAGCGAGGCAGCGACAATATAGATCTAGAAGACGACAGCCGCTTTATTGAGTACTACAACTTGGTATTCATGCAGTACAACAAAGACGCCGACGGCACCCTCACGCCCTTACAAGCGCAAAACATCGACACTGGGCTAGGACTAGAGCGCATGGCTCAAATTCTCCAGGGCGTTGCCAACAACTACGAAACCGATCTGATCTTCCCCCTCATTGAGCGTGCAGCCGAAATTGCCAACATAGACTATCAGCAGGCAGACGCGGCTCAAAAAGTATCGCTCAAGGTCATTGGGGATCACGTTCGCGCGGTAATGCATATGATCGCCGATGGCATCAGTGCCTCTAACGTAGGTCGAGGATACATACTGCGTCGTCTCATTCGTCGAGTCGTCCGCCACGGCAGACTATTAGGCATCGATCAGCCCTTTACAACCAAAATTGCAGACGCCTCAATCGCCCTTTCAGAAGCAGCTTACCCAGTCGTTAGAGCGCGAGAAACCGCAATCAAGAACGAGCTAGAGCGCGAAGAAACTCAGTTTCTAAAGACGCTAGAGCGAGGAGAAAAGCGACTCGCCGACATCTTAGAGAGCAAGCCCAATAAAGTATCCGGCCAAGACGCATTCGAGCTATACGATACCTACGGCTTTCCGCTAGAACTCACCCAGGAGATCGCCGAAGAAAGCGGAATCGCCGTCGATGAGACAGGCTTCAACACCGAAATGGAACAGCAGCGACAGCGCTCCAAAGACGCGCACGAAACCATCGATCTCACCGTTCAAGGCAGTCTCGATACGCTCGCCGAAAAGATCGAATCTACTCAATTTGTAGGCTACGAGCAGACCGACAGCGACAGTCAAATCGAGGCGATTTTGGTCGATGGCGAATCGGTGCCACAGGCCGAAACCGGCAGCGAGGTTCAAATAGTTCTCAACACCACCCCGTTCTACGCCGAATCGGGCGGTCAAATTGGCGATCGCGGCTACCTCTTAGGAAAAAGCTCCGTTGTCCGCGTCGAAGACGTCAAAAAAGAAGGCAGTTTCTTTGTCCACTTTGGCAAAGTAGAGCGTGGCTCCCTGTCAGTTGGCGATCGCATTAGCGCCAAAATAGATCGCGCCTGCCGCCGCCGCGCCCAGGCCAACCACACCGCTACCCATTTACTGCAAGCCGCCCTCAAAGCGCTAGTAGATGACAGCATCTCCCAAGCCGGTTCCCTAGTAGACTTCGACCGCCTGCGCTTCGACTTCCACGCCCCCAAAGCCCTTACCGCCGAGCAGCTTCAGCAGGTCGAAAAGCAGGTCAACACCTGGGTTGCCGAAGCCCACAGCGCCGACGTACAGACCATGCCCATCGCCGAAGCCAAAGCCAAAGGCGCAGTCGCGATGTTTGGCGAAAAATACGGCGACGATGTGCGCGTCATCGACTATCCCGGCATCTCCATGGAACTCTGCGGCGGCACGCACGTGGGCAACACCGCTGAAATTGGCGTGTTCAAAATTATCTCCGAAACCGGCGTAGCCGCAGGCATTCGCCGCATTGAAGCCGTCGCGGGCCCAGCGGTCTTAGATTATTTAGAAGTGCGCGATCGCATCGTGCGAGACCTAAGCGACCGATTCAAAACCAAACCAGAAGACATCACCGAGCGCGTCACCAGCTTACAAACCGAACTCAAAACCGTCCAAAAAGAACTCTCTGCCCTCAAATCCGAACTCGCGCTGTCCAAATCAGACCAGTTCCTAGGCCAGGCTGAAATCTTTGGCGACATCCCCGTCATTGTCGCCAACCTAGAATCCGTAGAACCTGATGCCCTCAAAGCCGCCGCAGAACGCCTGCTGCAAAAGCTCGGCGATGGCGCAGTCGTCTTGGGTTCCGTCCCCGAACCCGGTAAAGTCAGCCTAGTAGCCGCCTTCAGCAAGCCCGCCATCAGCAAAGGGCTTCAGGCCGGTAAATTCATTGGTGGGATTGCCAAGCTGTGCGGCGGCGGCGGTGGCGGCAGACCCAATTTTGCCCAAGCCGGTGGCCGCGATGAGTCTAAGCTTCCTGAGGCGCTAGAGACTGCGAAACTGCAGCTAAAAGAGGCTTTAAAGTAAGCACCCAAAGCAAATACATCAGTCAAATCGAACGTATTTCGACTACGCTCAAAGCTCGTTCCGCCGTAGCCAGAAGGCTGAAAGTTGTACTCTCTATACTTAAGCGCTCGCAGCTTTTGCGATATACTTCGACACGATTTGAGCCTAGCTAGAACGCCGACACCTCGATAGGAAAAAACATGCCTCAACCATCCGCCAAAATCATCTACACCCTTACAGATGAAGCCCCCGCGCTGGCGACCCATTCTTTCCTTCCTATCGTCCAAGCCTTCACCCAATCAGCCAACATCGAAGTAGAAGCCAGCGACATCTCCCTCGCCGGTCGCATTCTCGCTAACTTTCCCGAAAACCTGACAACAGCGCAAAAGAAACCCGACGCCCTCACGCAGCTAGGCGAACTCGCCCAAACCCCCGACGCTAACATCATCAAGCTGCCGAACATCAGCGCCTCCATTCCCCAACTGGTCGCCGCCATTCAAGAGCTACAGGCCAAAGGCTACGACATCCCTAGCTACCCCGCCGACCCCAAAACCGACGCCGAAGCCGCCATCAAAAAACGCTACGCCAAAGTCTTAGGCAGCGCCGTCAACCCCGTTTTACGCGAAGGCAATTCTGATAGAAGAGTTGCCGCTGCGGTAAAAGAGTACGCTCAAAAGCACCCTCACAGAGTCGGTGACTGGAGCAAAGAATCCAAGTCTCACGTCGCCCATATGGACAGCGGCGACTTCTACGGCAGCGAAAAATCTGTCGTTATAGAGCGAGACGGCAGCGTCAAAATAGAGCTGATTCAAGCAGACGAAACAACCGTCCTAAAAGAGAAAACGCCCGTTCTTGCTAAAGAAGTTATAGACGCAGCGGTGATGAGCGTTAGCGCCCTGCGAGCGTTCTATGAAGAGGCGATCGCCGCCGCAAAAGTAGAAGATATCCTACTCTCTTTGCACGTTAAAGCAACCATGATGAAGGTCTCTGATCCCATCCTATTCGGCCATGCCGTTACTATCTACTACAAAGATGTCTTCGACAAATATGCCGATACCTTTGCCAGCCTAAGCGTAAACCCCAACAACGGTATTGGCGATGTATACGCCAAAATAACAACCCTTCCAGAAGATCAACAAGCCGCCATTAAAGCAGACCTTCAGGCCGTTTATAAAGACCGCCCGCCGTTAGCTATGGTCAACTCCGATAAAGGCATCACCAACTTGCACGTGCCTAGCGATGTCATTATCGACGCCTCTATGGCCGCCTCTATTCGCACCTCTGGCCAAATGTGGGGCGCAGACGGCAACCCTCACGACACCAAGGCGATCATCCCTGACCGCTGCTACGCCACGATGTACCAAGCTTGTATCGAGTTTTGCAAAGCCAAAGGAGCCTTTAACGTTAAAACCATGGGCAGCGTTTCTAACGTCGGGCTAATGGCTAAAAAAGCTGAAGAATATGGATCTCATGACAAAACTTTCGAGATTCCGGCTAGTGGCACTGTTCGCGTAGTAGATGAGACTGGCCAAACCTTAATAGAGCACAACGTTGAAAAAGGCGACATCTGGCGCATGTGCCAAACTAAAGATATCGCCATTCAAGACTGGGTAAAGCTAGCCGTAAACAGAGCTAGCGCCACCGGACTACCGACTATTTTCTGGCTAGACAAAAATCGCGCTCACGATGCTAACATCATCGCCAAGGTAAATCAGTACCTCGCTAACCACAATACGGTCGGGCTAGATATTCAAATCCTACCGCCCGTAGAAGCCATGCAGTTCACCTGCGATCGCATCAAATCCGGTAAAGACGTTATTTCCGTCACCGGCAACGTCCTGCGAGACTATCTCACCGATCTCTTCCCCATTTTAGAGCTAGGCACCAGCGCCAAAATGCTCTCCATCGTCCCTTTACTCGCAGGCGGCGGACTCTTCGAAACAGGCGCAGGCGGATCTGCGCCTAAGCACGTACAGCAGTTTGTACAAGAAAATCATTTGCGCTGGGACTCGCTAGGAGAGTTTTTGGCCCTAGCCGTCACGCTAGAAGAACTCGGCAAAAAAACAAACAATAGCAAAGCCCTCATACTCGCCGAGACGCTAAACAAAGCAACTAGCAAACTATTAGATAAAGACAAATCGCCCTCTCGTAAAGTCAACGAGCTAGATAATCGCGGCAGCCACTTTTACTTAGCCCTATACTGGGCGCAGGCGCTGGCCAAACAAGATAAAGATACCGAGCTGCAGAGCACCTTTGCTGAGCTTTCACAGCAGCTGAGCGACAGCGAAGAAGTCATCGTCGAAGCCCTCAGTGCCGCTCAGGGGCAGCCCGTAGATATTGGCGGATATTATCTAGCCGATGTTGAGAAAGCTCAGCAAGCGATGCGGCCTAGTAAAGTATTCAATGCAGCGATCGCCAATCTGATCTAGCCAATCTGATCTAGCGATCGCATAAAACTCACTTAGGCAACAAGTCTACGAAGGAAACACCATCACCTTCGTAGACCTGTATTACTATCTACGCCGTTTTAATCTACTTTGATCTATTTGATCTAGCAGCCGTCTGGCCCGCAGAACTTATGGGCGCTCAGCACCTCTGCTTCGCAAAGATAGACAATGCCCGAATAATCGTCGAAGTAGTTGAGTGCAATCTCGTCCGAAATTTTCAGGGCCATATCCCGGTTTTCAGTTAGCACCTCAATTTTTACGTTCGAGGAAGTGTTAGAAACGCTGGGCTGCCCCGACGAGCGCACGTTGCGGCTCCCTTCGCCGCCAGCGTCTACTACCGTATACCCAGTCGCCCCAGCTTTGTTAATGATTTTGGCGATCTTTTTCAGCAGTAGCTTTTCGGTGACAATAACAAGCTTGATGGCTGGTTTAGCCATGTGTGTTTACCTCTTAATATGTTGTATTTATCAAACTAGATGGAATTAGCCGCCCATCAGCGCTTGGGCCAGCCCGATGTAGAGCGGTATTCCCAGCGCGATCGCAACCGGCGTACCGATAGCGGTAGACGAGCCAATGTAAGCAGAAGGATTGGCCGATGGGATACCGGCTCGTAGCGTGGGCGGCCCTGAAATATCCGAACTAGAAGCAGCAATAACGGCTAGGAGCACAACGCCGCCAGGGCTAAACCCCGTAGCATAATGAGCGATCATCCCAAGGCCAAAGGCAATAAACCCATGCAGCAGCGGTGCCACAAATGCATAGACGGCATACCATTGGGCCACCTTGCGAAGTTCTTTAAGCCTTGCAGCGGCCTCCATACCCATAATTAACATGAGTACCGAAAGCAAACCGGCAAACAGGGGAGAGTAGAAGCTTTCGTAAACAGCTCCCGGCTGAGTTATCAAACCCAGCGCGAGGCCCAGCAGCAGTGCCGATAGCGCCGAACCCTGAAGACTTTCCTGCACGATGGGCCATATTCTCACCCGCTTGCCCGCCGTACCACGCCGTTTGCCAGTATGAATGCTAGCCAAAACAATTGCAGTCACCAGTGCCGGGATGTCCATAAAGGGATAGAGCGCAGCAGCCCAGGGTTCGTAAGCCATGCTTTGCCCGTCCATTAGCGTCAAGGCAGCCGCGAGGGTAGAGCCACTGACTGCGCCAAATAAGCCCGCAGTTGCAATGCCATCCTCGGTTCTAACGTTCGGCAGCAGACATAAGGTATAGCGCCCAATAAACACAATTAAAATCCCTATTATCACCGCGAACAGTGCAGGCAACAAAATTGCCCCCAAATCGGCATCGCGAATCGCTTGACCACCGGTTAGGCCAACTTTCATCAGCAGCATGAAAACAATGAACTTATAGACCGGATCTGGAATGGATAGTCGGCTACCCAGAGAAGCAACGACAATACCCCCAATCAGAAAGCCGAGCGTCGGGGACTGTAGCTGCGACAGAAAACGCACTAAAAAATCAGACAGAAAATCCACGTTGTAATATTCCTTCTTAAATTGCGACAGGTGAGATTTAAAGAGCTAGAAGCAGGAGGGGTGAAATGCTTTTCTCCTGCAGGCGCAGGCACTACGGAATACCTACTGTCAGGGCATCTAGAGATGGCCATTCTCCAGAACAGAGCAAAAAGGCGAAGCTGTTCTGTACAATCTTATATAGACTTGTATCTATGCAAGATTGCATTTGCATGTACTAAAGGCTATCCTAAAACGCGTCTCGATTTGCGCCGTTCAGCACAAATCGAGAATGCAATATCAAATGCAGGTCATAAGTTTTTCTTTTATATAATTATTTTTGATATATCTCTAGCCAATGCAAATTGCGATCGCAAACCAATATCAAACGTCTACTCATCAACATTTCTGCAAAACTAAATCTCTACGCAAAGCTGTTGCTTTCACAAAAGAGAAATCGTCAACACGAGAGAGACGCAGAGTTTTAACTGAAGCAGTCTTCTCCAAAGCAGTCCAGTAAAACATTCCACATCTTACGCATCACACAAGGACGTTCGTCACGATACGACGAACAACTCAGACGAAGAATTTGTGTTCAGCCGCAGCCCTCCAAAATAGACGGCATATTCGGCCCCGACACTTGTCAGGCCGTCATGGAGTTTCAGCGCAGCCATCAGCTCACAGCCGACGGCGTAGTCGGGCCAAAAACCTGGGCCGACATTATTCCAGATTAAAATTCTCTCCGCATAAGTACGCATAAGCAAAAGGTAAATCCTCATGAACAAAAAAATAACGGCTATTCTGCTGCCGCTTGCGATTTCGGCCAGTGCGTTGACTGCTGTTCAGCCCGCAAACGCAAGTGGCTTGCTCAGAGATTTGGGGCTTGGCGCAGGGACAAACGTTGTAACAGGATTGGTACTCAAGAACGGTTCTGTTGTAAACAACGCAGTGAGCGGTGCTGCTACAGATGCGGCCATCAGAGCAACTCAAGGACA
>CAWBJY010000008.1:0-180322 GCA_963789215.1 uncultured cyanobacterium
CTTTCAGGCATATCGCGTCAATACACTGATATTCAACGAGAGCTGTCTGTTGCGACCGACAATCTCACCCAGTTTCTCACTAAGCGAGAGGCCCTAGAAATTGATGCCGCTCAGCGAGAAATTCCGTGGGAAGTCGTGACGCCGCCCACTAAACCGCAGCCTCAGCTATCGAGCCTGACGCAAAACTTGCTACTAGGGGGCGTACTTGGCGCTTTGCTTGGCGTTGGCGCAGCGCTATTACTCGATAAATCTGGTGGCGTTATCTATAGCGATGAAGAAATTCGTAGAACTACCCGCTTACCAGTACTAGGTCGTATTCCTCAACAGAATTTTAGTGAAGTGTCGCTAGAGCAAGAGAGTATGGCCGAGTCTTTGCAGTACGTGGGAGCCACTATTCGCTCCGGGCGAGGCGGCAGTGATAATGCGCCCTCATCAAACGGCCGCACCTACAGCAGACCTACCTACGGAGAAAGCCCATTCTCCGAAGCGTTTCGCTCACTCTATACCAACTTAAGACTGCTTAATTCGACGAATCCCGTTCGCGCGATCGCAGTTAGCTCCGTCATGCCCAGTGAAGGCAAATCGACCGTAGCCCTTCACCTAGCGCAAGCCGCCGCCGCCATGGGTCAAAGAGTTCTCCTCGTAGACGCCGACCTGCGAAATCCACAGGTTCATAGCTACTTAGGCATCTCTAACGAAAAAGGACTGACAAACCTGTTTTCGGGTGAGTCCAATCCAGCGCTCATCCAGAAATTTCTACCCGAACCCAACCTCTACGTCATTGCCGCCGGTTCCGCCCCCTTCGACCCTGCCCGCCTGTTCTCATCGCGCAGCATGAAGCGCTTCACCGAAAAAGTCAGAAAAACGTTCGATTTAGTCATTTACGATACCCCACCGCTCCTCGGCCAGTCGGATGCCTACATCGTAGCCGACCACGCAGACGGCCTATTGTTAGTCACCCAGCCGGGCAAGCTCAAGCAGTCTTTGCTCGATCGCGCCATGGAGCAGCTACAAATCGCCGATATTAACGTACTCGGTCTAGTAACTAGAGAATAAGAGTAACTAGAGGATGATACTAGCCGTAGCGCATCCTCAGCTACTCGACTCCTGCCCTCAGACAGACATACAAACCATCTATGCCCTTGTAAGGTTGCGGTGGCTTATCTAAGTCGGATCTTTTTGAGGGAAATGCTGTGGGAGAAAATATAACGCTGTCAGGAGCGGTGGAAACCATGCAGGGGTGGCTGCAAAGTGCGATCGCCCTTCTGCCCAACATCGTCATCGGCATCGTAGTCCTAATCATCTTTTTGATATTAGGAAAATTCATCCGCAGCTTTATCCGCAGCCGCACGAAAGATAAAGAAACTCGTAACATTGGCCTAGTGTTAGGACGACTCGGCCAGGGCGTCTTAGTCATCCTAGGTTTTTTGATTGCGGCCATCATCATATTTCCTAGCTTTAAGCCAGCCGACTTACTCGCTAGCTTAGGGATTGGTGGTGTTGCCATTGGCTTTGCCTTCAAAGACATTCTGCAAAACTTCCTAGCAGGTATCCTCATCCTGCTCACCGAACCCTTTCAAATCGATGACCAAATCATCTTTAACGACTACGAAGGCACCGTTGAACGCATTGAAACTAGAGCCACCAGCATCCGCACCTACGACGGTCGCCGGGTCGTCATTCCCAACGCCGAGCTATTCACCAACTCAGTGATGGTCAACACAGCTTACGATCGCCGCCGACTACAGTACGACATTGGCATTGGCTACGGCGACGACATTCAAAAAGCTAAAAAAATCATCCTGGACGTGTTAAGAGAGCATGGCGAGATCCTAGAAAATCCAAATCCAGAAGCCATCGTGGTTGATCTGGCCGACAGCACGATTAATATTCGCGCCCGCTGGTGGGTCGATCCGCCCCGCAAAGCCGACACCATCGCCTCTTACGACTGGGTGCTAGAGAACATCTGTACCAGACTCGTCGCAGCCGGTATCGACTTGCCCTTCCCCACTCAGCAGATTCTGCTACACGACCAAACCGAAGAAACCGACGGCGACCGTTCTCGCCAAAGAGAAGGGTGGCCGGTAAATCCCGATAAAGAGACGCCTAGAGCGCTCAACCTCTCCCGCTCGATGCTGACGATGGTTAAAGCCCAGCGAGACAGCGAACGAGACGGCACTCGAAACGGCAATCCGGAGAACACCCGATCAAACGACTAGGGAAACCCTAATAGCCACTTATCTCTTCGCCACACCCGAATGCCCAGCAGAATTCGCAACTTTAGAAAATGGCTCATCAGACAGCGCTACTTTAGAGTTGCCTGGTTTGCCAAAGACGAACAGGTTCTGCCAGAACCAGAAGAAGCGCTCGCTAATCTGCCCAAGGCGATCGCAGACGAAATCATAGAAGAAACGGACAAGCTGGCAGTCCCGCCTCAATATCAAGCAGCCGTCGTCGAAGGGCTAAAAGAAACCGTCTCTCAGTGGAAAGATCGCCCTTCTATGGTGCCTAATTCAATAGTTTTTTTAGGCCATCCAATCTCCTCAATCTCCCGCATTTTGCTAAGCAGCATCGAGCAATACAGCAGCGAAGAAAAAGAGAAAGGAGAAGATATAAAACTAGAGATCAACCTGCTCGACTGGGTAGAACGCCCACCCAAATCCAACAGCATTGCCAAACAAATCAAAGAAAAGCTAGGGCGAGCTGAAAATGAAGATACATACAAAGACGGCAGCCAGGTCAGTGAAGCGGACATGGCCCCGCTTCACCTGGCCATTATTCCTAACTTGAGCTGGTGCTTTTTACGGAGCGTTGAAGGGCTAGAAGGCATTGATTACCTGCAAGATACGCTGCTGAGCGATCGCTCTCAATTCTGGATTATTGGCAGCGGTCAAGGCGGTTGGGACTACCTCAACTCGACCCTCAGGCTCAACGCCTATTGCGGCTCGGTAATGACACTCCCCTCCCTCACCGGAGAAGAAATTCAAGACTGGCTCACCCCCTTGATCAAAAGGTTCGAAATCGACTTCGAGGATGCCGCTATCCACAAACGCCTAGGACAGCCTCAAGCCCTGCTATCAGTAAAAGAATCCATCGAGCACCCTGCCGAAGCCATTTCGGATATCACTCAAGAAGTTAGCGCAACGGTTCAATCTTCTATCCGGGCGATCACAGACGAAGTGCTCTCAAAAGATACGGAAGAAGACAAAACCGTAACACGAGAATACTTCGACCGGCTAGCCGATATCTCAGACGGTGTGGCCATTGTCGCCCTCCAGCTATTCATCAAATCGCTGCGCTACAAAATCATCGAAGCAGAAAGAGACGAAGAACCCGACGTCTTTAGCGATATTCCACCGCGTTTAGACGCAGATGGAGAAGAAGACAAGACGCTCAGGCCAAAAGTTAAAGAAGATCGCAAGTTAGTCGCTGTTACCCCCAAGCTGCCGCCCCTCCCAGAGCTGAGCCAGTCCGATATGTACCTGCTCTACTCGCTAATGCTGCACGGCGATCTCACCATTCTAGCGATAGCCGAAAGCCTAGGAGATGCCCCGCAAGTAACCAACAACCGAGTTCAGTTCTTACGAAAATCAGGCATCATCGAGCAAAGAGGAGAAGTCATCAAGGCCAACCCCGTCCATTATCCCAAGCTCAGGCGAGAGCTAGCACGAAACAACTTTATTATGGAAGTACCCGGAGAATAGCCGGAAACTAGAGCGCTACTATGACAACTTATCTATTGGGAACGCTGCTAGCTCAAGCTGCCGAAAACGCGGCGGGTGGCACCGCCAAAAAGGCAGGAGATGCTGCCAAAGATGCCGCCAAGGGCGCAGCCGAAAGCGCCGGGCAAGCTGCCAGCGAAACGGCCGATCAAACTAAAAAACTGTTGGGTCAAATTACCGGCCCCAAGGTAATAGAAGCCGCCATTATTATCCTGGTGGCCTATGGCACCATCAAGCTGGTAGATTGGATCACGATTACTCTTTCAGAGCGGGTCGCCCGCCACCAAAGGCTAAGAGTCAAGCAGTTTCAGCCGTTCATCCGTACCTTCGTGATGACGCTAACGGTGATTCTGCTTATGAATCTTTTCTTAAACCTGTCGCAAGAGAATCTTCTGGCCGTAACCGGCACGGTAGCCGTAGCCTTGGGTTTCGCCTTTAAAGACTATGCCAGCTCTATTATTGCGGGCATTGTCGGCCTGTTTGAAGCGCCCTACCGAGTGGGCGATCGCATCGAAGTCGCCGACTCCTACGGCGAGGTCGTCAGCTACGGACTGCGCGGCATTCGCATTCGTACGCCCAGCGACAACATCGTCACCGTTCCCCACAACTACATCTGGACAAACCCAGTTTCCAACGCCAACATGGGCGAACTAGAAGCCCAGGTCGTCACCCAGTTCTATCTAGCTCACGATGCCAACCCCGAACGCGTCGAGAACATCCTCTACCGCGTCGCCTATACCAGCAAATACACGCATCTCAAGCTGCCCATCGCCGTCGTGATGAGCGATCACACCTGGGGCAGCTTATTCAAGCTCAAAGCCTACCCGCTAGATGCCCGCGACGAATTCGCCTACGCCACCGACCTCACCATTCGAGCCAAGAAGCAGTTTGCCAAGCACAAGCTCCCCTACCCTAGGCGCTTCGACCTAAGCGAGAGTGAATAGGTTTATGAGTGGATAGGTTTATGAGTGAATAGGTCTATCGCAATTTGAATCGGCTATTAGAAAGAGTTTTTCGAGCTAGTAAGCGCGATCGCATCCGCTCAAAGCCGCCCTCACCAACTCTACAGACAGAGATCGAAGCAACGTTGGCCTACTCACTGCGACAGAGGCCGAAAATGCCCTACGATAAATCGAGCAAACATTTAGCCCCAGAGGACCATCCGTGAACTATCAGCCCATTGAAGACTATGGTCTTATTGGCAATATGCGAACCACCGCACTCGTTGGGCTTAACGGATCGATCGACTGGTTCTGCCATCCCCGCCACGACTCACCCAGCATCTTTGCCGCCATCTTAGACAGCGAAAAAGGCGGCCACTTCAAAATTGAGTCGATGGTTCAAGAAGACCATCACAAGCAGTTCTACTACCCCGAAACCAATATTCTCGTCACTCGCTTCCTATGCGAAAACGGCGTTGGCGAAGTCTTAGATTTCATGCCTTTAGGCAACTCCGCCATGCGTAACTGGATCGTTCGCCAAGTGCGCACCGTCCGCAAAGAAATCACCTTTCGAGTAGAGTGCTACCCCGCCTTCGACTACGCCAGAAGCACGCACACCTCAGAGCACACCAAAACCGGTGTTAAATTCATCTGCGATACCGATCCTTGCGCATCCACATCGCTCGCCGATGATCTAAACAGCGACGCCAAAGATGCAGATATTGACCCCAGAGAAGTTCAATGTCAGCGCTTCGAACTGATCACTCAAGTGCCCTTAGAAATTGACAAGCGGGGCGCATCTGCCGAATTCACGCTAAAAGAAGGGGAAGTCGCCACCTTCATTTTCAAGCCCTACGTCGACGATTCTAAAGACGCAGCCGACTGCACCGCAGACGAATATGCAGATCTAGAGGAAAAGTCTCTTTTTACCGTTAATACCAAAAGAGACCTCTACAAAGCAGCCATCAACGAAGAAGATATTGAAGCCGAAGAAGAGAAAAAAGGTCAAAAGCAGGTCTTTCGCCTCACCGACGAAGAACTAGCCAACCTCAACCAAACGACCGAGCACTACTTTAGCGAAACCACTAAATACTGGCGAGACTGGCTCTCGCAGTGCATCTACACCGGACGCTGGCGCAGAAGAGTAGAACGCTCCGCCCTAGCCCTCAAGCTGATGACCTACGAGCCAACCGGTGCAATTGTCGCAGCGCCCACCACCAGTCTGCCAGAATACGTGGGCGGTGGCCGCAACTGGGACTACCGCTACACCTGGATTCGCGACGCAGCCTTTACCGTATACGCCCTCATCCGCATCGGCTTTACCGAAGAAGCCAAAGGCTTTATGGGCTGGCTAGAAGCCCGCTGTCAGGAACTAGGCGAAGGCGGCAGCTTGCAAATTATGTACCGCATCGACGGCAAGCTAGACCTAGAAGAAGAAGAGCTCGACCACCTAGAAGGCTACAAAGGATCCAAACCCGTCCGCATCGGCAACGGCGCATTCGATCAGCTCCAGCTAGACATCTGCGGCGAGCTAATGGACTCCGCCTACCTCTACAACAAATACGGCGACTTTATCTCCCACGATTTTTGGGTTCACCTGCGCTACCTCACCAACTGGGTCTGTAAAAATTGGCACCGCAAAGACAGCGGCGTTTGGGAATCGCGCGGTGGCGACAAAAACCACCTCTACTCCCGTCTCATGTGTTGGGTCGCCGTAGACAGAGCGCTGCGGATTGCCGAGAGCCGATCTTTTCCGGCTGAGCGCAGACGCTGGGTCAAAACCCGCGACGAAATTTACGAAGACATCTTGAAAAACGGCTGGGACGAAGATCGTCAAGCCTTTGTGCAGGCATACGGCGAAAAAGATTTGGACGCGGGCTGCTTGATTATGCCGCTGGTGTTCTTCCTCGCACCAAGCGATCCCAAAATGCTCAAAACCATCGCCGCCGTTCGGCAGTCTCCCCAAGACGGCGGACTTACCTCGAACAGCCTGGTTTACCGCTACAACACCACCAATAGCGAGGGCGAATCTAGCGACGGCCTAGAAGGCGAAGAAGGCACCTTTAACCTCTGCACCTTCTGGCTCGTCGAAGCCCTCACCAGGGCCGGTAGCACCGATCACCACCTGCTCAACGAAAGCCGGCGAATCTTTGAAGAGATGCTAACCTACGCCAACCACGTTGGCCTGTACGCCGAAGAAACCGGGATTAGCGGCGAAGCCTTAGGCAACTTCCCCCAAGCCTTTACGCATATTGCGTTAATTAGCGCCGCCTGGAATCTGAGCGAAGCGTTAGGAGAGTAATACAATTAAGAACGGCCCCGCTTGGATGGATAGTTAATCATGGCCCCTGCTGTATTAGTCGAAAAGTTGAAAAAGTCTTACGAAGACGTACCGGCGGTAAAAGACGTTTCTTTTGCCATCGAACCCGGTGAGATCTTTGGACTACTAGGGCCCAATGGAGCAGGGAAAACAACGGTCATTCGCTGCTTGTGTACGCTGATGACGCCAGATGCTGGCCAGCTAGAAATTAACGGCGTTTCAGTCTTAGACGATCCGCGCACCGCTCGTCAGATGCTGGGCTATATTGCTCAAGAAGTGGCTTTAGATAAGGTGCTCACCGGGCGCGAGCTGCTGGAGTTGCAGGCCGCAATCTACCATCTACCTAAAGCAATCTTAAAGTCGCGCATCGCCCAAATGCTCGACCTGCTAGAAATTGCCGATATCGCCGACAAAAAAACCGGCAGCTATTCAGGCGGACAGCAAAAACGGTTAGACCTAGCCGCAGGCTTACTCCATCAACCTTCTGTTCTGGTACTCGACGAACCAACCGTAGGCTTAGACATTGAAAGTCGCACCGCCGTCTGGCGATTTTTGCGTCAGCTACGAGACGAAGGCACCACTATTCTGCTGACCAGTCACTATTTAGAAGAAGTCGATGCGCTAGCTGGGCGAGTCGCCATTATCGACAAAGGCGAAGTCATTTCGGCAGGGACACCTTCAGATCTAAAAGCTCAAGTTGGGGGCGATCGCATCACCCTTCGCATTCGAGAATTTACCGCCGACCCAGAAGCCGAGCAGGCCCGCAGCCTCCTCTTCGATCTGCCCGTCGTTCAAGAAGTCATTGTCAACAGCGCTCAAGGCAATTCGCTAAATCTGGTCGTCGATAAAGAAGCCGACGCCCTATCCGCCGTTCAATCAGCCCTCAAGGGCGCAGGCTTACCCACCTTTGGCATCTCCCAATCTCAGCCCAGCCTAGACGATGTATACCTAGCCGCCACCGGCCGCACCCTCATGGACGCCGAAGTCGCCGCCGTCGGAAAACGCGACCTGAAAAAAGAGCGTAAGCAAAGTATGCGTTAGGTATGCGCTAGCCGAGACGGCAGGTCGATACACAGGCCACTCAGACTGCGTTAGCCTGAAAGAGCCTATTTATCTCTATCCTTTCATCTCTTCTCGAAAAAACAGATTCAACCACCGCCTGCGATGAGCCAATCTACAGCCTCCGCCCCCACCGCGCCTCCAATCAACCCTGCCGCAAACCTGCCCTCACCCGGCACCAAAGAGTTTGTGCAAGAAACCGTCGCGCTTACCCGTCGCTTATTCATTCAGCTTCAGCGCCGCCCAACCACCCTTGTTGCAGGCGTCATCCAGCCGTTAATGTGGCTGCTGCTATTCGGCGCACTCTTCCAAAACGTCCCTAAAGGACTCTTCGGCGAAAGTCAAAACTACGGCCAGTTCTTAGGCGCAGGCATCATCGTTTTTACCGCCTTTGCCGGAGCGCTCAACGCCGGTCTACCCGTCATGTTCGACCGCGAATTTGGCTTCCTCAACCGCCTGCTAGTCGCGCCCTTAGCCTCTCGCTTCTCCATCGTGGTCGCCTCAGCTCTCTTCATCGCCACCATGAGCCTGGTTCAAACCACCGCCATCGTCGGACTCAGCGCGGTATTAGGTGCTGGCCTACCAGGGCTAGGCGGCCTACTGCTGATGGTTCTCATCGTGCTCATGCTAGTCTTTGGCGTCACCGCGCTGAGCCTAGGCTTAGCCTTTGCGCTACCCGGACATATCGAACTGCTCGCCGTCATCTTCATCACGAACTTGCCGCTGCTGTTTGCCAGCACTGCCTTAGTGCCGCTGTCCTTCATGCCCCCTTGGCTACAGGTCATCGCCAGCCTAAACCCACTGAGCTATGCCATCGAACCTATCCGCTACATCTATCTACATCCCAACTGGCACTTTAGCAGCATCGTCATGCAGGCCCCCTTTGCCAGCGTGAGTATGGGCGCAGCCCTAGGAATTCTGCTAGCTTTTAGCGTAGGTGCTCTAGCGATCATCCGACCGCTCATCAGCCGTCGAATCGCCTAGTCAATCATCTAGCAACTCGCCGCTACAAAGATCGGCACAGAGAATCAGCGGATTGTCTCGATGGGATTGGTACACTAATAGGATATTGAGACCTTTTGGAGGGTGGATAAATGCGTAAGCTGGCTGTTCAACTAATGAGTGCCGGACTAGTTTTAGGATTGGGTGTAGCCCCAGCAATGGCACAGCTAGGCGGCGGAGATACTGGCCGAGCCAACACCGCTGAAGACTTTAAAAGTCAAGATTCGTCGGATGGCTTTTTAGGATCGGGTGCCAACATTTGGGATATATACCACCAGTCAGGCGCTTTACAAGGAGCCGGACAGGTAGACGAAGGCTTTTATCGCAGCCAAAGCCGCCGCATTAACCGACAGGCAGAGTCCTTACGCGCCCGACAGCGAGCCATTTTAGAACAGCAAGCAGCAGAGGTGAATAATCCTGCAGCCCAGTCAGGAATCACTGAATTTTCTGAGTAAGCCCTAGCGGATTAGCATCAGTCTCAACCTAACTAAGCGGTCAGTCGAAAGGCATTTGGTATTCAATCAGATGCCTTTTTACGTGTCTTTTTACATACCTATGGCTTCAAGCCTAAATTCTTAAATTTGGCACCCAAAAAAGACCCAAAGCACCCAATGCTTTCCCATCGCGTCCGAAGGCTCAAATCACTGCTACCATTTAACTTGATTTATATCTAAATCGCACCCGCAATGACTGCCACTACGCCGACGCTCGCGAGCCAATACGATCCCACTGTTACCGAAACGAAATGGCAGCAATACTGGGAACGCCACGAAGTCTTTAAGGCCGATCCTAGCAAAGGCGGCGAGCCGTTCTGCGTCATGATTCCGCCGCCAAACGTAACCGGCAGCCTGCACATGGGCCATGCGTTTGAAGAAACGCTGATCGATACCGTCGTGCGCTACCAGCGGATGAAAGGTAAAAACACGCTGTGGCTACCCGGCACCGACCATGCCAGCATTGCCGTGCAAACAATTTTAGAAAGGCAGTTTGCCGCCGAAGGCAAAACCCGTGAAGAAGTGGGTCGAGGGAAATTTTTAGAGCGAGCCTGGGAATGGAAAGCCGAATCGGGCGGTACGATTGTCAACCAGCTGCGCAAACTCGGCGTTTCGGTAGACTGGTCGCGCGAGCGCTTCACCATGGACGCGGGTCTATCTAACGCAGTCGTAACCGCTTTTAACCGCCTGCATAGCGAAGGGCTAATCTACCGGGGCAGCTATATGGTGAACTGGTGCCCTGCCAGCCAGTCGGCAGTTTCTGACTTAGAAGTAGAAAACAAAGAAGTTGACGGCTCTTTGTGGCACTTCCTGTATCCGCTAACCAGTGGAGAAGGCACGATGGAAGTTGCCACCACCCGGCCTGAAACGATGCTGGGCGATACAGCGGTTGCGGTAAATCCTAACGACGATCGCTACAAACATCTGATTGGCCAAATGCTGACGCTGCCTTTAGTAGGCCGCGAAATTCCTATTATTGGCGATGAGTTCGTCGATATGGAATTTGGCACCGGCTGCGTAAAAGTAACCCCCGCTCACGACCCCAACGACTTCGAGATGGGCAAGCGCCACGATCTGCCCGTCATCAACATTTTGAACAAAGACGGCACGCTCAACGAGAACGCGGGCGAAGAGTTTGACGGCATTGACCGCTTCCAGGCCCGAGAATGGGTCGTCGAGAAAATGCGATCGCAAGGATGGCTGGGCGAAATCGAAGCCTACAAGCATTCTGTACCCTATAGCGATCGCGGCAAAGTCCCCGTCGAACCCTTGATTTCAACCCAGTGGTTCGTCAAAATTCGACCCATGGCCGACAAAGCCCTAGCCGCCTTAGACGACCAGCAAGACCCGCAGTTTGTCCCCGAACGCTGGACAAAAGTCTACCGCGACTGGCTCGTAAACCTCAAAGACTGGTGCATTTCGCGTCAGCTCTGGTGGGGCCACCAAATTCCCGCCTGGTACGTCATCAGCGAAACCGAAGGCAACATTACAGACAACACGCCTTTTATCGTTGCCCACGACAAGGAAGAAGCCGTTTACAAAGCCAACACTCAATTTGGCTACGAGGTAGACCTGCGCCAAGACCCAGACGTATTAGACACCTGGTTCTCTTCCGGCCTCTGGCCCATGTCCACCCTGGGCTGGCCAGATACCACCGCCCCCGACTACCAGTTCTATTACCCCACCCAAACCCTGGTCACTGGCTTCGACATTATTTTCTTTTGGGTCGCCAGAATGACCCTAATGGCCGGGCATTTTACCGGCCATATGCCCTTCGACACGGTCTATATTCACGGCTTAGTGCGCGATGAAAACAACCAAAAAATGTCGAAATCGAAAGGTAACGGCATCGATCCGCTCATCCTAATCGACAAATACGGCACCGATGCGCTGCGCTACACGCTAGTGCGTGAAGTCGCCGGAGCCGGTCAAGACATTCGCCTAGACTACGACCGCGACAAAGACGAATCTTTAGCCGTAGAAGCCTCGCGCAACTTCACCAACAAACTCTGGAACGCCTCCCGCTTCGTAATGATGAACCTAGGCGGACAGACCCCTAGCGATTTAGGCGAACCCGGCGCAGGCGGCGCAGCCCTAGAACTCGCTGACCGCTGGATTCTCTCTCGCTACAGCCAAACCATTCAGCGAGTGCGCGAACAGCTCGACGCCTACGGCATGGGCGAAGCCTCCAAGGAGCTATACGAATTTACCAGAGGAGACTTTTGCGACTGGTACATCGAGCTAGTAAAACCTAGACTCTACGGCGATGGCCCAACGAAACGCACCGCGCAGCAAACCCTAGCCTACGTTCTAGAAGGCATTCTAAAGCTGTTGCATCCGTTTATGCCGCACATTACCGAAGAGCTGTGGCACACGCTCACCGCCAAAGGAGAAGACGACTGTTTAGCGCTTCAACGCTATCCGGAGGCGCAAAACGAACAGATTGACGCTGAACTAGAACAACAGTTCGAGCTGCTGATCGATCTAATTCGCACTATTCGCAATCTACGAGCAGAAGCGGGCGTAAAGCCCTCTGCGAAAATTGAAGCCATCTTAAAAACAGATAGCGATCGCGAGCTCTCCATCCTCAAGGCCACGCAGCAATACATCAAAGACGTAGCGCGAGTAGACACCCTCACCCTGCTACATACAGACCTATCCCCGGCGCATGAGGCAACCGCTCAAACGCTTTCCGTCGCTGAAGCGGCAGAAATGGTTGAAGCAGTAGCTGTCGTAAATACAACAGCCGCACCGACTGCATCTACCGTGCCTACCGCAACAATTGAAGAAGCCGCTGAAGAAGCCATAGAATCGGCGATCGCAGCCAAGCAGCCCGAAGCCTCACTCAGCCGCCTCAAATCTTCAGAAGAAAACGACTGGCGACAAATGACAGGCTCCATACAAACCTTCTTAGAAAACCCAACGCGCTACTTTAACGGCTTCTTTACCAACTATAAAAAGCCGGTAACCACCTTAGCTGTTGTATTAGGCGCAGCCATGACGCTAAAAGTCGTAGCCTCGATTTTAGACGCCTTTAACGATGTCCCTGGGCTAAAGAGCCTGCTCCAGCTTGTTGGCTTGTTCTACAGCGTCCGCTTTGGCATCAACAAAGTATTTACGGCCCAAGAGCGATCGCGCGCTGCCCAACAGCTTCAAGGAATCTGGAGCGACATTATAGGCGATCGCGCTACAGCCCCCCAAGCCGAACCGACTTCTACCACGCCGCCTTCCACAACCGCCACCGCAACTGTCACCACGACTGTCACCACGACTCTCAACCCCAATCCAACGGCAATTGGCTCAAACGCCGAAGGCATCACGCCCAGCGAGCTAATTAAAACGGCCCAGCCAGCCTACGATCCAAAATCAGATCAGCGTAAAATGTTTGCAGGCGTCACCGGCACCGTACAGGTACTCATCCCACTTACAGGCGTAGTAGACGTAGACGCATTGCGCGCCAAACTAGAAAAAGACCTGGGCAAATCTGAAGGCGAAGTTAAGTCCTTTACCGGCCGCTTAAGCAACAAAGGCTTTACAGACAAAGCGCCCGCAGAAGTTGTTCAAGGCGCTAGAGATACGCTAGCCGAAGCCGAGAAACAGGTAAAGCTCATCCAAGAAAGGCTGGCCATGCTGTAAGCGATCTGAAAGCCAAGAATACAACCAAAAAGATAAACAGCAAGATAAACAAAAACGGCCCAAAAACTATTTCGGGCCGTCTATGCTGTCTAAAATCTATGCTGTCTAAAAAAGGAGAGTCTTTTAGAACTCTATTGCCTAGCCACCGAGCAAACCCCAGAAGTGGAGAAATCCACGACCAGTAAATACTTCAATAGCAGCAGCGGAGATAAAGCCAATCATCGCTAGACGGCCGTTCCAGATTTCGGCACTAGGCACGAAACCCAAACGCCAGCTAGTTGCAGGCTCTACATAAGGCTGTGATGTAGGCGTAGTCAGAGGTGTAGTCTCTTTCATAATGTGTAAATGTCTCAAAAGGTCAACTGCACTTAATGTAACGAAACATTTCGAGAGTGGTGTCCATCAAAAGGAACAGATAGAAGCTGCCGAAAAGGCCTTCTGTCATAGAACGCTCACGCCTCTACAGCGCTACCTGCCAAACGGTATCAGCCCATACCAAACAGCTCTTCGCCGGTAGAAGGATGAACCGGAATCGTCTCATTCAGCTCCTCTAGCGTCAGCCCTTTTTTGAGCGCAGGCACCAGCATCTGAATCATATCGGCAGCGCCAGGAGCCACCAAATGCAAACTGATAATCTGCTGGCTCTTTGGCTCCACTAAAAGCTTCATAAACGCTTCCATCGAGTCGCTTTTGGCCATGCCATACTTCAGCGGCGTAAAGGTGCTACAGACCTTCTCAAAATCGAGTCCTTGCTCAGCCGCCGTCTCTTCTGTCGGCCCCACCATCGCCACCTCCGGATGCATATACACCGCCGATGGCACCCAGCGATAGTCCACCTTTGTCGGCTCACCAAATATGGTTTCAACCGCAGCTTTTCCTTCTGCGATCGCAACCGGCGTCAGCATAATCGTATCGGTACAGTCGCCCACCGCAAAAACGTTTTGAGCCTCAGTCCTTTTATACTCATCAACAACAATCTTCCCCTTCTGGGTCGTCACCCCTACCGCATCCAAATTCAGCGTCTCAACGTTCGCACTCCGGCCCAGCGCACAAATCACCCTCTGCGCACTTTCTGTTGTACTTTCTGTTGTATTGCTCTCCAGTATTACCGTAAAGCCGTCGTCCGTCTTCTCAATTTCTTTTAATCGGGCCTGATCAACAACTTTTATCCCATCGTCTTCTAATATCTGCCGCACTCGCTTTTGCACCTGCGCGTCAAATCCATCTAAAACATGCGGCTTAGAATCTACCACCGTCACCTCACAGCCATAGCAGCGAAGCACCTGGGCCAGCTCTACGCCAATGTAGCCGCCGCCAACCACCACCCAGGACTCAGGCAGCGCTTCTAGCTCAAAAATATCTTTAGAATCCAGCGCATACTCTATGCCAGGCAGGTCCGGCATCTTCGGCCTTGCGCCCACAGCCAGCAGCACAAACTCAGCGGTGATTTTTTCTCCATCCACCGTCAGGGTATGCTTATCCACAAACTCAGCTTGCCCCCTCAAAAGGTCTATCCCCTCCAACCCTTCAATCTGACTCTCTCGAATCGCCTCCACGTGGCTGTCCATCGCCTGCTTAAACCGCTGCCAGTCAAACGTGCGATCGCTCCCAGCCCAGCCATAATCACCCGCAATCTTCTGAGACTTCGCAAACTCTCCGGCATAGACCATCAGCTTTGTCGGAATGCAGCCCCGGTTGACGCAGGTGCCGCCGACCTTGTTTTTCTCGGCGATCGCTACCCGTTTACCCATATCTCGTGCTGTCTTTGCCGCCGACAGTCCACCAGAGCCAGAACCTACTACCAACAGGTCATAATCATGTTTCGCCATACTGCTTTGAAAACTATTTTGCTTACATATTCGTACTTAACAGGGTAGGTTAGCGATCTAGCCCGCCCCTCTGTCGCCGGATATAGACACCTCATCCATTCAAGTCCACCGCTCTAAACGACGAAATGAACGATAGAAAACCGACCCCCGACGCTAACTCCGTGTTCTCCAGATTGGGCAGCCACATCTACCGCCACCGAATCTGGACGCTCATTATCTGGGCCGTGTTTACGCTCGTCAGTTTGCTCTGCGCGCCATTGCTGGAAAACGCGCTGCAAGAAGTCAAAGTAGTCGATGAAACCGGAGCCGCCAACAGCGCCGAGCTGATGATCCAAGAAGCGTTCGACATCAACCCCGACGCGCTAACCGTTGTTTTTCAACAGGTGACGGACGCACCCTCAGAAAACGCATCAAACGAGCAATCAAAACCTGTGCCTTCTGACGTACAGACCGAAAATGTACAGCCCAAAAACGTACAGACCGAAATTGACGCCACTCTAGCCTCCATCCGCAGCCTGCCAGAAGTCGCCTCCATCTCGACCCCGCTCGAACATCCCGAATACATCAGCAGCGATCGCCAAACGCAGTACAGCATCATCAATCTAAAGTCGCTCAGCGCAGACGCCATCGATAAAGTTGAACAAACAATCGATCAGGCCAACGCCGACACCGCTCAAAGCCCTGAGCCTGCACTCAACATTTATCTCACCGGCAAACCCGCTATCGACCAGGCTGTCCAAAGCATCAGCAAGGCCGACTTACGCAAAGTAGAGCTCGCGGTTCTCCCTATCACCCTCATTGTCTTGGTGCTAGTCTTCGGCTCAGTCGTTGCCGCCGCCATGCCGATTGCCATGGGTATCGTCACCGTTTCGGTTACCCTTGGGCTGCTCTATCTCATCGCCCAGCGGCTTAGCGTCTCCGTCTTCGCGCTCAACCTCACCAGTATGCTCGGCCTTGGCCTCGGCATCGACTACGCCCTGCTCATCGTCAACCGCTTTCAAAAAGAGCTAACCACTCACTCCGTAGAACAAGCCATCCGCATCACCTCAGACACCGCTGGGCGTGCCATTTTCTTCTCCGGCATCACCGTCTGCATCAGCCTCTTCGGCCTCGTCCTTTTCCCCATTCGCTTACTCCAGTCTCTCGGCATCGCCGGTGCCATCGTTGTCTCACTCTCCGTCCTCACCGCGCTCACCCTACTGCCCGCCCTACTAGGCCTCGTAGGTCACGGCATCCACTACGGCAGTCTCTTCTCCGTCGTCAACAAACAACAGAAATTTTGGAGAACAATCGCCCGCGCTGTCATCCGTCGCAGTGTCCTCTTTACCATCCTGGTTCTGCTCATTGTCGCCGGGCTCACCGCGCCGTTCTTCTCCGCCAACTTCGGTGTAGGTAACGCCGACATCCTTCCCGCTTCCGCACCCGCTAGAGAAGGCGTAGATCAAATCAATCAGGCCTTTGGCCCCGGAGAAACAGCGCCCATCCTGGTAACGGTTCAGTCGCGTATCGCCAACGAACCGCTATTCACACCGGCCCGTATCGCCACCTTATACCAATTTATCGACGATCTACAGCAAGACCCGCGAGTCAGCAGCATTCAGAGCATCGTCAACCTCGACCCAACGCTCACCGTTCAAAGCTATCAGCAGCTATACGCCAACCCAGCCCAAATCCCCATTCCTCAAGTCGCCGCTGCGTTTGACCAGCTTACAGACAGAGAATCGACGTTAGTCATCGTAAAAAGCAAAACGGCCCAGCAGTCCGAGGCCACCCGCAATTTGGTCCGAGAGTTTCGCAACGCCAGCTTAGAAGGGTTAGAGATTCGAGTCGCCGGACAAACTGCCAGCGAACTAGACGTGATTGCGGCCATCGAGCGCCGGTTGCCCTTAGTCCTCAGCCTGATCATGGTTGCAACTTTCATTACGCTTAGCCTGCTGCTGCGATCGCTCATTCTCCCCATCAAAGCCATCATCATGAACCTGCTTTCTATGGGCGCATCCTTCGGCGCACTCGTCTTCATCTTTCAAGACGGCAACTTTCAAAATCTTCTCAACTTCAAGCCCATTGGCTACATAGACGTTCTGCTTCCAGTTGTTCTATTTTGTGTTCTATTTGGCCTCAGTATGGACTACGAAGTCTTTCTGCTCACCCGCATCAAAGAAACCTACGACGAGCTAAAGCACAACGGAGAAGACCCTAACAAGAACAACACCGCTAGCGTCATCATAGGGCTAGAGCAAACCGGCCAGCTCATCACCAGCGCTGCCCTATTAGTCATTATCGTTACCAGCGCCTTTGCCTTTACCAGTCTAATCTTCGTCAAAGCGCTAGGGCTAGGTATTGCGATCGCCATCGCCATCGACACCACCCTCATTCGCATTATTCTCGTTCCCGCCAGCATGAAGCTCATGGGCAAATGGAACTGGTGGACGCCTACAGCAAGACATAGTGCGCCCCATACCCAGCAACCCTGACACAAATCGTTTCGTCGGCACAGTCTCCGGAACCTAACCCCTCGCCAGTGATTCTGATCTTACATAGGAGTCCCCCTCCTCGTAAAAGATCAGAATCACCTGAAGATAATTACTATGAAACGCCTAATCGCCAGCCTGTTGACCGTCGCTAGTCTAACCACCGCGTTAAGTATGGCGCTAGCCCAACGCGCCTCAGCGATGCCCCAAAAAGGCTGGGTCTCTACCACCATTGAAGGCGGCGTTGCCAACCTGCGCTCCGGGCCTTCTATCAATACGGCAACTCAGGTTACCGCCGCCAACGGTAGCCCTTTCAGCATCGTCCGCGAACAAAAAGACAGCGCTGGCTACACCTGGTATCAGGTACGTCTAGCCGCTTCAGTCATGCCTACCTCTGACGTTTGGCTGCGCTCAGATTTAGTCAGCCTAGTGGCCCCCATTGCCGCTCAGCCGCAGATCAGCTGCGATAATGCGATCGCTCAAACCGAAAGCAAAATCCGCAGCGTCTTCAACACCCAAATCGGCACCCGCACCCTCGACGACCACAATTATTCTGGCAACGTGCCAAGCCGCCCAGACAGCTTTCGCTTCGTGCTAACCAACGAAGGAGCCAACAGCGTCCTCGCCTCCCCTGTGCTCATGAACCAGCTTGCCGCCCAGCTCATCGAAAGCTGCCAAACTGTTGGCCTAGTCACCTTTACCACCGCCAGCGATCTCACAAACAACGCGTCTTACGGCTACATGCCCGAACGCATGGTTCGCCCCTTTAGCTGTAGAACCGGCAGCACCTCAGTTGCTCCAGACTGGGGCGAAAAAGTCTGTTTCTAAGAGTCTGTTTCTAATCAACTGCTTTGCAACCAGCTTAGCGGCCTCAGCCAATACCCGATAGCAATAGGATCATGCGCAGAAAAGGGTATCTCTTGCGCATGATCCTATCCCTATCGCCAAAGTCCGCCAATCGCTCTCAATGCCGCTGGCAACACCCGTCGCCGAGATTCTCTGGCCACAATTCCCAACAGCGCCGACGAAGGATTTCCGCTTCTAATCACCGTTAGCGCACTTTGAGCAATCGAGCGCGTTCTAGAACCACGATTCAACAGCTCATTTAACACCGGCACCGCAGAAGACGCCTGGCCTCCCATCTGGCCTAAAGCCGCCACCGCCAGCGCCTGAATATCCGCATCCTCGGAAGCCGCCGCTTGCATCAAAGTCGGCAGCACCAGCTCAGAATTGCCGGTCAAAGTCCAAAGCGCATCCGCCGCATAAAGCCGGGTCAACGCCTGATCGCTACTTAGCGCCACTTGCAGAGCCGGTACAGACGAAGCGTCAACGGTAAAAGCAGTACCTGCTGCTGTCAAATCTCTTTCAGCCAAATCTACTGAAAAGCCGTCTATGCTGGCACTTTCCAATCGGCTCAAAGCCTCCGCCCCAGGTATTTTCTCCACGGCCATCTCTTCGTTCTCTACGGCCATCTCTTCATTCTCGACCGCCGCACGCTCAGCCGTTGCCAAAATCTCCGTCACGCCATCCGCATCCAAGGCCTCATTCAGGGTTAGCATCGCAGCCTCACGCTCAGCCACCTCTACCGTATACTCAACGCTCACCGGCCCAATGCTAATAGCCTCAGTAATGACAGGCTCCGCATCTACCGCAACATCACCCGCAGTATCGCCGGCTTGTTCTACCGGCGTTATCTCTTCTACTGCCGCATCTATCGCATCTGTCGCATCTGTCGCATCGGCCTGTTCCAACAATCTATCGAGCGCTGATACCTGAGAAAATGCAGGAGTTGCCCCCACGACTAAACTTGCAGAGAGCGCCCCAAAAACCAACGTCGCCTTAACCCAATTGTTCCGACCAGTCATAAACGAAACCCGACGTATCTAAAGGATGATTGTTCTCATACGATACCCATCTAAACTAGCCAAACAGAAAGGGATAAGGTCAGTTAATCATGTGGAATCTGCTCGGCCAAACCAGGGCTAAAAAACGCCGATTCAAAGCAGCTCTAATCGCCGCACTTTTGACCATAGCGCTAGTCTTTCCAGCCGCCGCACAAGACGAAGCTATCGAAGACTCACTGCCCATCGCTGAGCCAGCTGCCGAATCGACAGACAATGCGATCGCAGCCCCCTCAGACGGCATCTACTTCGCCGACATCTTAGTTAGAGGCCAGCCCGTTTTCCAAATTGGCAGCATAGGCGATCTTTCCGCCAGCCAGAGAGCCGCCATCATCAACCGCCGCATCGCCAGCCTGCTAGATCGCACCGATGGCAAAGTCGCAGTCACCGCCGAACCCGCCGCCGACCAAAACCTGGTTACCCTACAGGCCAACAACCGAGTCCTAATGACGGTCACCGAGCAAGACGCTCAAGACTTTGGGTTACCCCTGCAAGAGCTAGCCGAAGACTGGACAACTCGGCTAGGAAAGAGCTTCGACAAACCGCCCATAGCAATAGACGCTGCCCAGCGATTAAACAGCACCGTTCGCCAGCTAGGCAGAGACACCATTAGCAGTATTCCAGCGCTGATCGGCGTGCTCGTCGTTATTCTATTTACCTGGATAATCGCCAAAATTGTGCGCTACAGCGGGTTTAGATGGGCGCAAAGAACAGAAGGCGATCACAGCACCGAAATCCTCGTTGGCAGGCTTTGCTACGGCGGCGTTTGGGTTGCAGGCACCATCATCGCCCTCGGCGTTTGGGGCATCGACTTTGCCACCATGCTAGGCGCGCTCGGCCTCACCAGCGTTGCCATCGGTTTTAGCCTTAAAGACGTCCTTAGCAACTACATCTCAGGCGTCATTCTTCTCTCAGCTCGCCCCTTCCACAACGGCGATCAGGTCGTCATCAACGGCTACGAAGGCACCATCACCCAGGTTCAGCTCCGCTCCACCACGCTTAAAACCTACGATGGCCGCATGGTTTACATCCCCAACCAGGAAGTGTTCCAGGCCAGCATTACCAACAACACCGCCTCCAAATACCTGCGCAGCTCCGTCTTTGTCGGCATAGACTACGACGCCGATATTGTCGAAGCTCGAGAAGTCATCGTCCAAGCCGTCTCTACTCACAAACGCGTCCAGCCAGACCCTGCCCCCGAAGTCCTCGTTCACGAACTAGCGGCCAGCACCGTCAACTTAGAAGTTCGCTTCTGGGTAGACTCGCGCCGCGCTGGATTTTTAGAAACCACGTCGATTGTGGCCCAAAGCGTAAAAGAAGCCTTACAAGAGAACAAGATTGAGATGCCTACAGAGATCTACACGCTGCTGTTAAAAGACGTGCCCGAAGAGTTCAAAAACAGCGGGAAACTATCTAGCGCAGATAGCTCAGCCCAAACAGGAACGCTCAGCGAAACCTAAAGACCAAAACATGATGTTGCGTAATAGAGATACTGTAGGATTCTGACGGATAATCAACTGCGCATAAGCTGAGCTCATACTGCGCGATCGCAGAAAGGGTCTAACAACAAGCATTGAGCTTAAGCGAGGGCGAAGCCCTTCCAAAGGAAGATCGCATTCCGGAATAGTCTAATCGCATTGAGAAGTGTAATTCTGAATTAGACCACGCCTTCAGCTACAGCCGATCAGCGAGTCCACCATCTGCTACGCTGACTAATTACAACTGGCAAACACCTCTTTGCAGCGGCGACGAATCCAACTAGACAGCAACTGCGTACTGATAGTGAATCAGCGCAAAGGCATAGCCACTTATAGCTACGCCTTTATATTGCAATGATTAGTCACAGACAATTGTTACCGTCAATAGCTATTGTTAAATATCAGCATCTTCTTGCTGAGGACAACAGCCATAACTGTTTCTATTGCAACTATTCGTCTATAACCTTCCGTAAAATGTATATCTATTTCAAACGATTCCGGCACCTAATTCTTGGTTTAGTGACCTGCTTGGCCCTAGTAGGCCTTAGCGCTTCTAGCCTAAGTGGTTGGCTAGGTGCTAGCCCTGCACGAGCACAAGCACCTTCAGCTAATATCAATTCAGAGTTTTCTCTCACAGCCTCCGCACAGATCAACATAAAAGCCGCTGAAACTAAGCTGTTGGCCCAGGGCATGCAGCAGCCGTACACAACCTATGTGGCCATTATGAGCGAGGACAACGTAGTCGGCAGTTCTCCTGAAACCAGAGCGCGTGGAACTGTCGGCGCTGTTATGTCTGGCAACCGACTCGTCACGCGAGGCAGCTTCAACATTCTATCTAGCCCCATGAGAGACTACGCTACTGACCCAGTGAATCCACCCAACACCAATATCACATCAGCTTTTCACATTCATCAGGGCACATCCATGGAGAACGGGCCTTTTCAGTACGCTTTAGATGTGATGACGGGCAGCACAGAGCGCAGCGGTTCTGCAATGGGAGAATACGTGCTGACTCAAGAGCAAATGCAGGCGCTGGCTGACGGTCGCCTTTACGTTGACATTCATACGACTAAAAACCGAGGTGGAGAGCTTAGAGGAACGTTGATGCCTTATTCTGCTTCACGCTAGCGGCTTTTCTGCGACATGCCTAAGCAAGTTGCTTTATAACCATAATAAAAGCGCCTTTTGAATTGGTTCAAGAGGCGCTTTTGACTGTTGCAGTTAGCCATTCAGATAGACTCGCTGCGGAATCTACAGCGCTTAGAATGATGGATGAGCCATCATCGGTACAAGAACCTGCGCTAAGTAGCTTCTATTTCGGTACGACTCGCTCCACCAGAGACTATCCCTTTCGACCTTGCGCTTACACGGGTAGGCAAATATAAAACGTGGCCCCCTCGCCGAGCGTTGATTCTACTGTAAGCTGGCCGCCGTGCGCTTCAACCACGATTTGATATGCGATCGCCAAACCTAAGCCAGTGCCTTGGCCAACAGACTTAGTTGTAAAAAAGTGGTCAAACACTTTCGGTTGATGACTTTCTGCTATACCTAAACCATTATCTCGAATGCAGACACTCACATGATTCTGTTCATTTACTTCGGTACTTATCCAAATCCGAGGCTGTAGGTTAGAACACCTTGATTCAGGGTAAGATACTCGACAAATCTCTTTTATACTTTCAATAGCGTTGGTTAGGACGTTCAAGAGTACTTGGTTAATCTGGGCCGGATCGCATTCTACCGTCGGAATATCGCCATAGTTTTTGATGACTTCTATTTTGGGATGGTGGCTACTAGCCGCTAATTGATGGTTAAGCACCACTAACGTACTGTCAATACCTTCGTGCAGATCAATTTGCTTAATACCAGACTCATCTAATCGGGAGAAATTGCGCAGCGCCTGTACAATATCGCGAATGCGAGCCGAGCCTGAACTCATAGAAACCAGTATTTTCGGTAAATCCTCAAGGATAAATTCAAGGTCAATCTCGTCATTATCTCTTGATGTAGCTGTGCTATCTATTGCAGAGTCCGCTCTCTCTGAGTTTCGCCGCACTAGCGTCAACAAATCGTTCACATAGCTTTCGACATGGGGCAAATTGGCATGTATAAAATTAATTGGGTTGTTAACCTCATGTGCAATTCCTGCCACAAACTTGCCCAAGCTTGCCATCCTTTCAGTTTGAACTAGCTGAGCTTGAGATTCACTTAGCTGCTGTAGAGCCTCACTAATTTCATGGTTTTGGGCCTGAATAGTTTTTACATACTCTGCTTGTTTCAGGGCGATGCCGAGCTGTTCAGCGACCTGACTTAGCAGCTGCACCTCAGTTTCTTTCCACTGCCTAGGCCCCGTATTCTGGTAAGCGGCCAGCAAGCCCCAAAGCTGATTGTCTACGTAGATCGCAATAATGGCATAGGCGCGGGCCTGATAGCTCTTCAAAACCTCTACATAGCAGTCGCTAAAGCCAGCATCTTCAATGTCTTCGCAGACTCGAAAGATTTCTCCTTGAACAAAAGAGCCACCATAGGTCATTTGTAAATGTGTATCAGCTGTTGCACCAGTATCAAGCGATCTGACACTACAGGCATTGACATTCTTAGCAATCAGTTCGTTGCTTTGCTGTGCTTCGACTAATGATATCCACTCAGAACCAGCCGATTCAAAAACAAAGCGGCCACTCCAGTCCGAATTGAACTGATAGATAGCAACTCTATCGGCATTTAGCAGGCTCAGCATCTCTTGTGTAACCGTCTCACAAATCACTGAAAAATCTAGTGATCGCCGCACTTTATTCGTGATTCGAATGAGTGCGTCTTGAGTATTAGCGATGTTGCCTTCGGTAGCTATTTGCGTTCTCAGCCTCTTATCAGCTATAGAACTCGTCTCGGAATTCCTTGTTGCAGACGTGTTGTTAGCAGTAATCACAGGAGGTCAATTGAAAAGGTAATACAGAATTCCCTCTCTCTACTAGAGATCACATGGTATAGGTAACTGACGGGCCGCTGTAGCGAAGTACCGTAATGTATTAAACAAAAACTGAAACAACGCAAATTCGCTAAGCAATCAGGAAAAATCCGAATTTTCTCTAAAAATAGAGAATAAACAACTATCGTACAGCCCTTTTGTAGGATTAAGGTCGAGATCAGGGGCTTCACGGTCTGACTGCACTGTGCCATTGGGAATGATTAAAATAATCTGTCTATAAACTCTCCGTCATGATGCCGCCGTCTCAGATTCATCCATCTGCTACTTCTGATCCGTCTGATGGTCAGGTCTGTCGACCTTATAACCAAGTGATGGCTGAGATCCAAGCGCTTGAGCGTCAGAAGGCTTTGGTTAGAATCGTCAGCAATATTCGACGGTCGCTCAATCTAGAAACTATTTGCCAGGTAGCCACTGACGAAATACGTCAACTGTTGGAAATCGATCGCGTTGCAATTTACCGATTCAACGAAGACTGGAGCGGTGAATTTACGATAGAGTCTGTCGCGCCTGGCTGGAAACCGTTGGCAGGCCCAAGCTCAGGGCAGGCGCAGCCCATCGAAGATACTCATCTGATGGAAACCCAAGGCGGACGCTACGCATCGGGTGAAACTTTTGCAGTGCCTGACATTTATGCAGCGGGTCATGCTGACTGTCATATTGCGATGTTAGAGAAGTTTCAAGCCAAAGCCTATGCCATCGCCCCGATCTTCCAAGACGATAAGCTATGGGGGTTAGTCGCTGCTTTTCAAAACAGCAGTTCTCGTCAATGGATAGAGGATGAAGTTCAGCTGCTCGCTCAAATTGGTGAACAGTTGGGCGTCGCTCTCCAGCAGGCCGACCATGTCGACCAGATTAAGATTCAGTCCAACGAGTTAAAGCAGCTCATTCAAGACTTAAAGCAGTCGCAGGTTCAGCTAGTACAGAAAGAGAAAATGGCGAGCTTAGGTCAGTTAGTAGCGGGTGTAGCCCATGAGATCAACAACCCAATTAATTTCATTCATGGCAATCTTAAGCATATCGCACATTATCTACAAGACGTGTTCTCTCTAGTAGAACTCTATCAAGAACAATATCCTCAGCCTAATCCAATCATCCAGGAACAGACTGAAGAGATCGACTTAGACTTCATAGTAAAAGATATGCCAAAGACGTTGCAGTCTATAAAGCACGGAAGCGAACGAATTCGAGAGATTGTATTATCGCTGCGAAACTTCTCTCGATTAGATGAGTCTGGCCTTAAAACTATTGACATTCATGAAGGGATTAACAACACTTTGCTCATTTTAGGGCATCGCCTCAAAGCGCCAGAAACCTATCCAAAGATTGAAGTCATCAAACAGTACGGCGACTTACCTCTTATAGAATGCTATCCAGCACAGCTCAATCAGGTCTTTATGAACCTGCTAGTCAACGCAATAGACGCTCTCGAAGAGTCATTTCCTATTGACGCTATTCGTGACGCAGAGAAAAAAGCTGACGAAGCAGACCATTCAGCACCTAAAATCTGGATCACAACAGCACTCAGCGCATCAGACAAAATCGAAGTACGCATTCGAGATAACGGTTCAGGTATTCCTCTAAAACTACAAAAACAAGTTTTCGACCATTTCTTTACAACAAAAGATGTTGGCAAAGGAACCGGGCTAGGTTTAGCAATTAGTCAAGATATTATTTGCACAAAGCATCAAGGCACTTTGCAGCTAGAGTCAGCCCCCGAAAAAGGAACTGAGTTTGTCTTAGGATTACCGCTCAGCAAGGTGTAAGTCCTTGACTACTGAAAAATCCAGATATAGGCTGAAAGCGCTGTTTAGATGGAGTAGATGGAATCACAGTCCTCAAAATGTCTCTTCAAGTACAGGTTTCGTAAGGCAAAACGACGGTGATACAAGTGCCCTGGTTCACCTTAGACAAACAAGTGATAGATCCTCCATGCGTATCAACGACAATCTGATAGCAAATCGATAACCCTAATCCCGTCCCTCGACCCACTGGCTTTGTCGTAAAGAAAGGGTCGAATATTTTATTTTGAACATCTAGCGGGATACCCTGGCCATTATCTTCAATCTCGACCGTCAAGGCGGTTTCATCGGCTCGAGTTCGAATGATGATTTCGGGCGCTACGTCATCTGTCTCTAAGGCATCGATAGCGTTGGAGAGCAAATGCACAAATACCTGATTGAGCTGACTGGCATAGCAGTTGAGCCGCGGACAACTCTCATACTGCCTTTGCAGCTTGATGTCAGGACGTTTAGGATGATTACTAAGCTTAGACTGTACTAGCATCACAGCGCTGTCGATGCCTTGGTTTACATCCACCGCCTTAATTTCCGCTTCGTCCAAGTGGGCAAAAACGCGCAGCGATTTGACGATTTCGCGAATTCGGCAGGTGCCCGTCTTCATCGACGTTAGCATCCTCGGGATATCTGCCGCTAGAAACGTCAAATCGAGATCGTCTATGGCCTGGTTAATAGCATCGGGGCAATCAGGATAAGTCTGTTGAAACAGCTCTATCAGCGAGAGCAAATCGTCAAAGGCATCTGCCGTATGGTCTAGATTGCCATGGATGAAACTAATAGGGTTGTTAATCTCGTGAGCAATGCCAGCAACGGTTTGGCCCAGACTCGCCATCTTCTCACCGTGAACCAACTGCGCCTGCGTTTGCTTGAGTTGACGAAGCGTATTCTCTAGAACAATAGTTTGTTTTTGAGCAGCTTCGTGAGACTGCTGTAAGTCTTGTTCAGCTTGTTTTTGCTGCGTGACATCTCGAAAAACAGCAACCGCCCCCGTAATCGCCTTGTTGTTAGTATCATCCCCCGACATAATTGGTCTGGCGTTAACGCTCAGCCATTGATGATCGCAACTTTCCGGGATTCCAGATCTAATTTCTGCTGCATCTACTGGCTCACCTTCCAGTGCTCTTACTATCGGCGAATAGTCTATCGGCGAATAGTCTATCGGCGAATAGTCAAGCAGATGAGATATCTTATCCTTATCAAAGCTATGCGGCGTCTGAGATTCAGTCAGTAGAGAGGTATCGCAGCATTGACTTCCTACCAGTTGACGAGCCGCAGGATTAACAAATAGCGGGCGACCGTCTGAGTTCACAACGACTACAGCATCTCCCATGCTATCTAAGATACTGTGTAAGGTTTGAAGCGCTTCCTCAGCGTGCTCTAACCGCTGCGTCTTTTCGCTCAAGGTACTAAGCATACCTTTTAGACGACGCTCTTGCTCTATGGCAGATTCTTCGTACACCTGCAACAACTCTTCTAGCGTAGAAACCTGTTCGCGCAGCTCATCAACGATTGCGCTTTCTGCTAAGCCATCGTTCTCCTCTACTGACGAAGCAATGGTGCTAACAACGGGATCTGACATTACTTCTACCAGCGTTCAAATACGAAAACAATTGCGTATCGTCTTCAGGCGACTGTCTAAGTCGGCTGGAGCATATGGAACGTGTTCTTTTTTAAGAAAGGAACCATAGCCATCTTTAGGTTAAGCGGCAAGGTTTTCAGTAAGTGTGCAGTCTCTTCTGGAACCGAAACTTTGGAGAATAGAATGACTGCAAACAAATCGCCAGCGGGCAACATGCCTCCAAAGCCGATAACAGACTTTATCCCGAATGGTTTTACAAAGTTATCCTGGGCTGGAATGTACTGACTGTTGAGTGCGTCTGCAACATAGAAGACGTTACAAGTTTTGCGTTCTAGCTCTATTAGTAAATGGCTTTCGGGGGCCAAGATACAGCTAATGTCTAGCCCAAAGTCTTTGATCAGCTGAGAGATCATCGGAATTCGACTGACCGCTTTCTCACTCGTGAGGGGAATGGCCTGATGCCCAGTTGAGGCTGTGCGATCGCACCATTCTGTCTGCTCACCGACTGTTCCCAATAATGTCAAACATCTGACGTCTTCTAACAACGCTTCTGATTCAGGTAAGCCCTCAAAAGCTTTGAGCTGAAGCTTTTCAGGCAAACTGCCGTAGCGATGAGTCTTAAAAAATCTAACCAACGAACAAGCCGATTCACCTGTCTCAGCGTCAATGAGATGCTTGTATAAGTACCGTACGCACTGAGAAGCAACCATCTCTAAGCTATCAGCTTCTTTTCCTAATCTGCGCAGATGAGAACCGATCTCAGTCGCATCCTCTAGCGTTAGTTGTGTCAGAGTATACATCGTAGAATAGATGAATCAATATGCACAGGATGCCCCGTCTCGGCTAAAAGATGAGCAAACATCAGTTGCTAAAGACTAACTATGCGATCTTGGTTTAGCATTTCGGCGCGACCTGTCGATAATAGGTAGAACGCAAACATCCGACCTGCTCACAAATTTCCTTGATCGTCAGATCGCCTGCCTCGGTCAGTGCGATCGCCCTAAACGGTCAAGCTTCCAAATTACGAGAATATTACCTCTGTGAATTTGAGCGAGCGCTTTGTCTCAACTAGGGCACTCAGTCTTCGCACCGCCCACAAAGCTTGAGAATCAAGATTCGCGTCGAGTGCCAAAAGTCTCCTATATTCAGACTGATGAAAAGTTTCTTGCTAAAGCCAGTCGCAACCATCGTCGAGCAAGACGCCCATATCCTAGATAAGCCTTATCAGAATCAGCCGCAAAAAGTAAAGCTCAATAACAAAGCCCAATAGCGAGAGTAGGGACAAATTGGGCGCGGCGTAATTTCGAGATTTCGAGAGCTGGCCAGCGGTTACTCAACCTAACCTGTCTAGGTAGCTCGTCTCAAAGATCCGACCTGAAACTCGCCACAAAGCATCCATTCGGCTTTTCCATTAACCCAAATGGCCTGGCGTATCCAAAGGCAGAGGCTAGCGGCTTTTCTATCGTCGTAATAAGATTTAGGCTTAAACAATCAGTTGCCAACCAGAAATTAATGACTAGTTCATTTTTCTGCGCAGGGATCGTTACATGATTGAAAATGCCCCACGAGGAAAAGATAATGTCATCCGCTGATTCTGCGCTGAGTTTACTAAAAGCAACTAGCCGAACATTCTTTATTCCTATTAGTTTGCTCCCGGCTGGGCTACAAGAAGCCGTCGCGGCAGCCTACCTCTGCATGCGGGCCATCGACCAGATAGAAGACAACGCTGAGATAGAACCTGCGCTAAAAGCTCAGCTACTCAGACGGGTTAGCCTCAACCTGCAGGCAGGAACGGCTGCCTCAACCCCAGAAGACTTTGCGCAGGGGCTGGACATCGCCGGACTAGCGCTCGAAGAAGTAACGCTAAGAATTGGGGAATGGTCACTGCTTGCACCCGCAGCGATCGCCCCTCGAATTTGGGACGCCACCGCCGCCATGGCCGACCGCATGGCCTACTGGGCCGAGCGCAACTGGCTAATCGAAGATGAGCGCGACCTCGATCGCTACTGCTTCAGCGTAGCGGGCGCAGTGGGCCTGATGCTATCCGACCTGTGGGCTTGGCACGACGGCACCCAGACCAATCGCGCCCAGGCCATCGGCTTTGGCCGAGGGTTACAATCTATCAATATCCTCCGTAATCATACTGAGGACATGACGCGCGGCGTTGACTTTTATCCGGTAGGCTGGACAGATGCAGACATGCATCTCTACGCAAAGCGCAACCTGACTCTTGCAGATGCTTACATCGCCAGCTTGCCCAAAGGCCCTGCGCTTACCTTCTGCGAAATTCCGCTAGCGCTAGCAAACGGCACCTTAGAGGCCATGGCCCAGGGCAAAGAAAAGCTCAGCCGCAGCGATGTTATCTCTATTGTGGCTCGCCTCACCAGAGAGAAGTTTGCTCCGGCTGTTGGATAGTGTTGTTTATCAATGTTGTTTTATCAATCGCCTAAATGCCTCCTGCTGCCTCTACCCCCCTGCGAGACCGGTTCAACTTATCTAGGCTTGCAATTCAGCATTCCTGGATTACCATTTGCTGCTGGATAGCGATTACCGTAGCCGGTCTATTCGCCTTTAGCACCATCAAATACGCGCTCTTTCCCGACATCACTTTTCCAGTCGTTGTCGTCAATGCCACCGCTCCCATCGCAACGGCACTAGAAAGCGAAACCGCGATCGCCACCCCCCTAGAAAGCTCACTTCAAACCCTAGACGGTATAGACAAAACCCTCTCTTCTACCTCAGCGGGCCGCACCGTTCTCAACCTTCAGTTTCAAGTCGGCACCAACCTATCGGATGCAACCGCAGCCGTAGAACAAAAAATTGAGAGCGTCACGCTGCCGCCAGGTGCAAACTACGAAATTATTCCGCTAAACCTCAACGAGGCAACGGCTATCGGCTACGCGCTCAAAAGCGATCGCCTAACTTTAATAGAACTCACCGAGCTAGCTGAAGCCGACATTTTGCCCGCCTTAGAAAACATCCCCGGCGTCTTAAGAGCCGATTTACTAGGCGCAGGCGTCCAGGCCCAGCCAGCCGCAGATCAGGCCGCCGACACCTTTCTAGCCAGTCTGCAAAAAGCGCCCACGCTGATCCGCTTCAATCGCGAGACAGCCCTAGCCGTACAGGTAGTGAAACGGGGCGATGCCAATACGCTAGAAGTCGTCGATCGAGTAGAGCAGGCGATCGCCACTTTAAAAACCGATCTGCCAAACGTACAGTTCGAGCTAGCCGCCACCCAGGCCGATTACATTCGAGCCGCCACTCAAGCCACCCTGAGCTCTTTAGTCGGGGCCATTGCGATTTCAGTACTCGTCATCTTCGTCTTTTTACGCAGCTGGCGAGCCACGCTCATCACCGCCCTAGCGATCCCGCTGTCTCTGCTAGGCACCTGCATCGTTATGGCCACCAACGGCTTCAACTTTGAAACCATCACGCTGCTAGCCCTCGCCTTGGTCATCGGCATCGTCGTAGATGACGCCATCGTCGAACTCGAAAATATTGTTCGCCATATAGAGCTAGGAGCTACCCCCAGACAGGCAGCGCTCATCGCCACCGAAGAGATCGGGCTAACGGTCTCAGCGTCCACCCTAACCATTGCCGCCGTCTTTTTGCCCGTAGCCTTTATGGGCGGCACCGTCGGCCAGTTCTTCAAACCCTTCGGCCTGACCGTTTCAGCCGCCGTGCTCGTCTCGCTTCTAGTTGCCCGAACGCTCTCGCCTGTACTCGCCGCCTACTGGCTAAAGCCGAAAGCCGAACGACCAGCAAAAAACAATCCGTCAGGCGAATCCGCCAGCGCACTAGAGCGCAAATACAGCAGCTTGCTGTTCTGGTCGCTGCGCCATCGCTGGACAGTCGTCGGAATTGCGATCGCAAGCTTCATCGCAGGCATTGCCCTCATCCCGCTCATTCCCCAAGGCTTTATCCCCCAGCTCGATCGCGGCGAATTCTACCTCAACTACACCGTTCCGCTACCGCAGGCCCCAACCGCACTTGCCGACCAACCTGTCGAGCTAAGCCTTACCCCATCAATCCCAGGAGATCCCCCAGTAGACCCTAGAGAACAGATTTTACAACAGACACTAGCCGCAGCACCCGCCCTAGAAAACATCGTACTAGATCTGCCAGAAATCGAATCTGTTTTAACCACAGTCGGCGGCAAAGGCCAGCCCAACCAGGGCAGTCTGTATATCAAAATGAAGGCTCAGCGAAGTCGAACAACTGCCGAGGTGCAAACTCAGCTACGGCAGTCCCTACCCGACCAGAGTGAAATAGTCACCAGCATCGAAGACGTTCAGTTTGTAGATACGGGCGGCGAAAAGCCCGTACAAGTAGCGCTACTAGGCGACAACTTAGAGGCGCTAGATTCAGCCGCTACAGCAGTAAAAACAAAAATAGAGCCGCTGGCTGGCTTCGCCGATGTTCAAACTTCTAGCGCCAACAACACAGCCGATCGCATCGTCGAAATCAATCACCAAAACAGTCAGCGCGTAGCCTTCATCAACGCCAACTTGAGCCAGGGAAAAGCGTTAGGAGACGCCACTAATCAAGTCGTAGAGATGGCCCAGTCCATCGTTCCATCCGGTATTCGCATCGACTTAGGCGGCGACTCTGCCCGCAGCGGCGAAGTCTTAGGCAGCTTTGCCAAAACGCTCGCGATCGCAGTCATCTGTATGCTTTCCGTGCTGCTCATTCCCTTTGGTCGCCTATTAGAGCCAGCCGTGGTCGGTCTTTGCCTGCCGCTGTCAATAGTCGGAGCACTCCTAGCCCTGCTCATCACGCGCAGCGACTTCGGCATTGTCTCAGTGCTAGGACTCTTGTTTTTACTGGGCCTACTAGACAAAAACGCGCTGCTCATGATGGACTACACCAACCAGCAAAGACGCGCGGGCCTAAGCCGCACCGACGCGATTCTAAAAACAGGATTAGTCAGACTGCGACCCATCTTAATGACAACAGCCTCAACCGTGCTAGGAATGATGCCAATTGCGCTAGGACTAGGCGCTGGCGCTGAGCTACGTCAACCCATGGCCGTTGCCATCATCGGCGGACTCTTAACGTCTACATTGTTAAGCCTGATCATTGTCCCCGTTTTATACAGTCTGCTAGAAGATGGCTGGAATAGAGTGAAAGGTCGCAAGCAAATTGCGAATTAGAGCGCAGCCCGCCCATACAGCAAGCGAGAAATGAGAACTCAAGACATCCAAAAAACAACAGAACTAGAACAATCTATCGCCGCCGCGCAAGCCCACTTACTCTCCATTCAAAATTCGAATGGCTACTGGTGGGCCGATTTAGAGTCAAACGCGACCATTACCGCCGAGGCCATCCTGCTGCACAAAATTTGGAAAACTGAAGCAGGTCGCCCGCTCGCAAAAGCAGAACAGTACTTTCGCCAACATCAAAGAGAACACGGCGGCTGGGAACTATTCTACGGCGACGGCGGCGAACTCAGCACCTCCGTAGAAGCCTATATGGGTCTGCGTTTGCTAGGCGTTCCCGCTAGCGATCCGGCGCTCGTAAAAGCCAAACAGTTCATCCTCAGCCGCGGCGGCATCAGCAAAACTCGAATTTTCACCAAGTTCCATCTAGCGCTCATCGGCTGCTATCGCTGGCAAGGGCTGCCCTCTCTACCCGCCTGGGTCATACAGCTAGAGCACCCATTCCCTTTTAATATCTACGAAGTTTCTAGCTGGGCCAGAAGCAGCACCGTTCCACTCCTCATCGTGTTCGACAAAAAGCCTGTCTATCCCATGGGCTTCGACCTTAACGAACTCTACGCCGAAGGCATCAGCAACGTGCGCTGGGAGCTACCCGAACGCGGCGACTGGAGCGACAGCTTTCTTTGGCTAGACAAAGCTTTTAAGCTAGCCGAATCCTTCGATCTCATTCCCTTTCGAGCAGAAAGCCTGCAAAAAGCAGAGCGCTGGGTAATCGAGCGCCAAGAAGTCTCCGGCGACTGGGGCGGCATTATTTCGGCCATGCTAAATTCTTCGCTCGCCCTGCGCGTACTAAACTACGACGTTAGCGATCCCATCGTGCAGCGAGGGCTACAGTCTGTAGACAACTTCGCCGTCGAAACTGCTGACACTTACTGGGTGCAATCTTGTATTTCACCCGTTTGGGACACGGCCTTAAGTATGCGATCGCTCACCGACTCCGGCCTCTCCCCTAGCCACCCGGCTTTGATCAAAGCAGGCCAATGGCTACTCCAAAAACAAATCCTCAGCTACGGCGACTGGGTCGTCAAAAACCCCCAGGGCAAACCGGGCGGCTGGGCCTTCGAATTTGACAACAGCTTTTATCCAGATATAGACGACACCGCCGTTGTTGCAATGGCCCTGCAAGATGTGCAGCTACCCGGCGAAGCGCTAAAGCAAAGTGCGATCGCCCGCGCCGCCCGGTGGATTGCCACCATGCAAAGCAAAACCGGTGGCTGGGCAGCCTTCGACATCGACAACGATCAGCTCTGGCTCAACGACATTCCCTATGGCGATCTTAGAGCCATGGTCGATCCTAGCACCGCCGACATTACCGCTCGCGTTCTAGAAATGCATGGTCTCCTATCGCGCGATCCAACTTTGGCTCAGCGCTACACCTCAGAACTAACGCCGCTAAAACTCTCCAACGGACTGCGCTACTTGCTAAAAGAACAAGAACCCGACGGAAGCTGGTTCGGGCGCTGGGGCGTTAACTATATTTACGGCACCAGCGGAGCCATGTCTGCGATCGCCCTTGTCGCCCCCGAACGCTGCCAAATTCAGCTTGAACGCGCCGCCCAGTGGCTAACCGCCTGCCAAAACCCAGACGGCGGCTGGGGAGAAACCTGCGACAGCTACAAAGATCCCAAGCTCAAGGGCCAAGGCATCAGCACCGCTTCCCAAACCGCTTGGGCCTTAATCGGACTGATCGACGCTGCTTTTTGCCTTAGTCCAACTGCAAAAACCGCCGTCCAAAAAGGCGTTCAATATCTCCTAAACACCCAGCAAGCAGGCACCTGGCAAGAAGACGCCTTCACCGGCACCGGCTTTCCTCAGCACTTCTATATCCGCTATCGGCTATACTGCCAAAATTTTCCGCTCATGGCCCTCGGAAGATATCAACAGAACTTAGACAAATTCAGCTAAAGTCTACCCTCATAGAAAGTCGCGCTCCGTAATCCTTATATAAGTCACTTAGCTATAGGTCACTTAGCTATAGGTCACTTAGCTATAGGCCACTTAGCCCGCTAGCTCTGCCTCAGTCTTCTGCCTATCCATCTTCAGCAAAATCACGCTCAGCGGCGGCAGCGTCAGATCCAGCGAATACGAGCGATTGTGAAACGCCCAGTCCTCCGACCATTTGCCGCCTAAATTCCCAATATTTGCCCCGCCAAACTCTTTCGCATCGCTGTTAAAGATCTCTCGGTAGTAGCCCTTTTCTGGCACGCCCACCCGGTAATGGCTGTGTGGCTGCGGCGTAAAGTTACACACCGCCAAAATAAAGTCATCGCTGTTCTTGTCATAGCGGATAAACGACACCACGCTGTGCTTATTATCGCTACAGTCCACCCACTCAAACCCATCTTGCGAAAAGTCTTGCGTATGCAGCGCCGGTTCTCTTCTATACACGTAGTTCAGCTTCTCAACGCAGTTCTTTAGCTGCTTATGCCCCTCAAACTGCAACAGATGCCACTCTAAATCGCCCCAAACGTTCCACTCACTCCACTGGCCAAACTCCATGCCCATAAACATGGTTTTCTTACCCGGATGCGCAAACATAAAGGTATAGAGCGATCGCAAATTCGCCATCTTCTGCCAGTCGTCCCCCGGCATCTTCCCAATCATGTGGCTCTTACCATGCACCACCTCATCATGAGAAAGCGCCAGCATAAAGTTCTCGCTAAACGCGTACCAAATGCTAAACGTCACGTTGTTCTGATGAAACTGACGGAACCAGGGATCCATCTCGAAGTAGTCGAGCATGTCATTCATCCAGCCCATATTCCACTTCAAGTTGAAGCCTAAGCCACCCACATAAGTCGGCCAGGACACCATCGGCCAAGAGGTAGACTCCTCCGCAATCGAAAGCGCCCCCGGATAGTAGCTAAAGATCGCGTGGTTCGCCTGCTTCAGGCAGTCCGCCGCCTCGATGTTCTCTCTACCGCCGTACTCATTTACCACCCACTCACCGGGCTTGCGGTTGTAGTCCAAATACAGCATCGACGCCACAGCATCTACTCGAATCCCATCAATATGGAACTTGTCAAACCAAAACAGCGCATTCGACACCAAAAAGTTGCGCACCTCATGGCGACCATAGTTGAACACCAACGTGCCCCACTCCTTATGCTCACCCCGGCGCGGATCGGCGTGCTCGTATAGGTGCGTCCCATCAAAAAACGCCAGACCGTGCTTATCTTTAGGAAAATGCCCCGGCACCCAGTCCACCAAAACGCCAATGCCGTGATGATGGCACTGATCCACAAAATACATAAAATCGTCCGGTGTTCCATACCGAGACGTAGGCGCAAAATACCCGCCCACCTGATAGCCCCAAGACCCGTCAAACGGATGCTCCGAAACCGGCAGCACCTCAATATGCGTAAAGCCCATCTCCTTCGCATAGGGAATCAGCTTCGCCGCCAGCTCCCGATACGTTAAAAAGCGAGCGCCCGGCTTTAAATCAGCCACCGTCACTACCGGCGCATCGCTGCCATCTGCATTCTTCGCAGGCGTTGCCGAAGACTCATGCAGCCAAGACCCCAAATGCACCTCATAAACCGATATCGGCTGAGTCATCTGGTCAGTATTTCGACGATGCTCCATCCAGGCGTCGTCTTGCCATTCATAACTCTCTAGGTTCGCAACAATAGAAGCTGTTTGCGGACGCACCTCATGCTGAAATCCGTAAGGATCGGCCTTCTCATAGATGTGCCCATCCATGTTCTTAACTTCGTATTTGTAGGAGTCGCCCACCTTTAGCTGCGGTACAAACAAATCCCAAATGCCGCTGCTGCCTTTACGCATCTGGTGCTGGCGGCCATCCCAGTTATTAAAGTCGCCCGTTACCGACACATTGCGAGCATTCGGTGCCCAAACCGCAAAGTAAACGCCCGCTACCCCATCTTGCGACATCGGGTGAGCGCCCATCTTCTCGTAAATGCGATGGTGGTTCCCCTCGGCAAATAGGTGAACGTCCAGATCGGTCATCACCGGAGAGTCAAACGCATAGGGATCGTAAAACACGTGCTCGTGCGATCCTTCTTTGTAGCGAATCTGATAGTTAGCTAGCTCATCGACGTCAATAATCGCCTCGAAAAAATGGGGATGCTGAGCATTTTGCATCTCATACTCTTTGCGCGTCTCTGGCAATATAATCCACGCCGAATCCGCCTTGGGTAAATAGCTGCGCACTACCCAAACCTGTCTGCCATCCTGCTCTACCTGATGAGGCCCTAGCACCTCAAAAGGGTTGTGATGCTGATTCCAAACAATCCGATCAATCTGTTCGGAAGCAATAGTGGACGACATATTGAATACCTGACCCTTAAATAATTTTTTAGCTGAGCTTCGCCCGTCGAGCTGTTTATCGGTTAAGACGTACTATATCGTTACAGCGTTAGGTTTTTGACATCGACTTACTTTTGGCACGCCGTGACCGACAAGCAGCTTAGACCAAGCTCAGTGACCTGCTTTTATGTATGTAAGCTTACCAAAGCGTAGGGAAACAGTGGGTTAAACGACTCAATCTAATTATCCGGCAAAACTATCACCCCACCCAAGACAAATTTGCCGCTTAAAAGAAGGGCAAAATGGGCCGAACAGCCCGCCGTAGCTGAAGCAAGAATACAAGATAGCGAATATCATCACTCACCCGATTAGGACTCACCGGATTATCTAAAGCCTCCTGAAGCTGAGCATACTCAGCCGCCGTCAAAGGCTCTCCGGTCAGCGGCGATCGCGCCCCGGTAATAATCTCCGTCCGCAAAATCTCTTCTGGAATCTCTTCCGTCGATATCTCTGCGGCAGGTATCAGTCTCTCCGCTGGCGGCTCCACCGGGCTAGTTTCCAACAAATCAGTCGATAAACCGTCGAGCGCTTCGCTACTGGTCGCTTCTACCGCCTGTCCCTCATCCGCAAAACTAGCCGGACCGATCCATCCCAGCAAGCTCAAACTCAAAACAGCGCCAACGAGTCCAGAATTCAACGACAACGCTTAAAACCTCACAGCAAGACAGCTATTATATTGGCCTACCGCCCGTTGGCGCATCCTTAATGCATAGCTTACAGTCAGAAAAGCACTACCTACAAACATAAAATCTAGCCAAACTCGCTGATTGGGAAAATCGACTTATGACGTCAAAGGGCATCCACTACTTAAAAAGCAAACTAGAAGGCAAACTTGCCAAAAGCCCAACTCAAAGCAGAGCCGTCAAAGCCATGCTAGCCGCTCTTATTCTAGCGGGAGTCTCCGGCGTTGCCACCCGGTCGGCCTTTGCCCAATCGCTGCTACAAAAAACCGGCAATTTAGCCCCCATGGAGGACACCTACACCTTCGACGGTGACGAAGGCCAAACCATGACCATCGAGCTAGAAAGCGCCGATTTCGACACCGTACTTCAGCTCAAAGGGCCAAACGGCGAACTCATTACCACCAACGACGACTACGGCGTCACGCTCAACTCCACCATCGTTATAGCCTTGCCCGAAACCGGCACCTATAGTGCGATCGCCACCTCCTACTCTGGTCTTGGCGGCAGCTACCAAATCGAAGTGCGCCCCACCAGCGAATACGAGCAGGTATTCAACCGCGCCTACGAACTCACCCTCTCCGAAGACTATCCCAACGCCGTCGAAGCCTACAGCGCCGCGATCGCTCTCAACGACACCGATCCTAGCGCCTACATTGGCCGAGCCGAAGCCTTCTTAAGCAACGCCTACCTCGAATTTACCGACGAAACCGGCGACCTTAACGATCTGCCCGACGACGTTCTCTCATCCGTCGCTAGCGACTACAACAAAGCCGCCGACCTGCTAGACCAGCAGGGACAAACCGGCCCGGCTGCGTCCCTCAGAGAACAGGCTCAATACTTTGTCCGCACAGAGACCCCAACGACGACCGAGCAGATGATACCGGTAGAGCCAAATGGCGGCATTGGCGACGGCGCACAGCCTCTGCCAGAAGTTATTCCCCCAGAAGCCCCCGAAGCAGAACCCCTGTTAGCCCCACCCGGAGAATAAAGCTAAAGCTTAAGACCAGTCTGAATTATCCTTTCTCAAATCCCTCGCGGCCTAACCCAAGCTGCGGGGGATTTTGGCAATATGGCCCGGTATAGCGCGTACCCGATATAGCCCGCACTAGGTCTATATCGGGTACTAGGTCTTTTGCAAAACGCCATCAACATCGCTCAAATCATTCAGCTTCGCGCGATATCCGCACTGAGAGCAAGCCGTCGTTGGTTCGTAGCTACTGCTACTATCCGACAGATTTACCGCAGGCGTATGCCAGGAAATATACACCCGCTCGCACTGCGGGCACTTCACCGTGATCGTATTAGAAGACATGAGTTGTATTCCTACTTTTTAACCATCCTACAAGTCTTCTGGATCGGACTTTGCCAAAGCAACCCCAGCCCCCTGCCCAGTCTGATCGGCCGGAACATTACTCGTCAACGTTAGCTGCGCCACCCCGGCGATACTCACGCCCACCTGTATCGACACCCGCTCTGCGTCCATTCCCTTCGCCCGCACCTGATCGCCCGCCACTTCCAAAATATCCAAAGCCTTATCTACAGACGCTTGAATCACCTCTTCAGTCGCGTCTTCTAGCCGTCCGCCCGTAAGCTGCGAAACACTCTTAGCCACCTGCTTTCCCGTCTTTTCCACAGCGTTAGTCACTTTGTTAATTACCTGTCTTCCCTGTTGAGTAATCGGATCCATTTTGTCATTCGGCACAATTACCCCGATGAGCAAGCTGCTCTTAACATCTACGCCTGCATCATCTGCTCACGCTGACTTGCCAGCATCGGGCAAAAGGCACAGACCGCGCCCACAAAAAAGCTGCGATCGCCGAATAGTCCCTCAATTAGAGAGACTTAATCTAGAGATCGCAGCCAAAACCAGCTAACGATATCAGCAAAGTAAAGAGCTATCAAAAAAGAGCTGTTAAAAAGCTGTACTAGCCCACTTCGTGGCCCGTAATCGTAATCGACTCTTTCACCGATTCCTCAGACATCTCAGAGTCAACTTCTATCGTCTTCTTCTCAACGTCACCCTTCACTTTTGCATTCTCGTCATGCACCTTAATCTCTTTAGTGATGGTATCGACGCATCCTTCGCACTTAATCGAAGGAACCTTAAAAGTCATGCTCATTGATTAAACATCTCCTACAGCGGGAAGATTCTCATTTATATTCAAACTCGATCCTACTGCTTTGGTCGATCGTTTGCTCTGTCTATAACGTTTGCTTCACGCTTTTTATCACTGTAGATAGGTTGTTCTGTCATCTTAAGAAGGATTTGCGCCCAGTTTCTCTCACGGCACCTTTAGCCTCCTTTAGCGAATTAATCTAAAAACTCGCCCTAAAGCCCCCCGACAAATCGCCCTGGACTCAGCAATCGCTGCGGATCAAACTTGTCTTTAATATCGCGCATGACGCCCAGCGCATTCCCCGCATAGCCCCATACCTCCATCGACTGCTTCAGCGACTTTGGCCCCTGCAGCAAACTCAAAAAGCCGCCGTTTTTCTGGCAGTGCGATCGCAGTTTCTCCACCCCTTCAGCCAGCCCGTCCTGCTGCGCCAACTGCACCCAACCCAGCCCATTGCCACCGTGCAGCCGCGCATAGCCATCCAAATTCACATCGTCCACTAGCTCCAGCAGCCAGGGAATCCCACTCGGCCTTAGCCCCACTTTGCACAGCACCGTATCAGGACGAATCACAGATTGCGATCGCGCCCAAAACTCAGCGTCCGCCTCCCCGTCTAGCTGCTCATAGCCCATGCCATGCGTCGTTGCAATCTTCTTTAGCCGCGTCGTCTGCTCCTCCACCCCCTCAGCCACCCCCTGAAACCGCACCACAATCTTCAGGTGCTTGCCCTGGGCCACCACATCCAAAGACTCCGGCGTCAGCCCCGACATTCGCACCTCAGCCATCGCCTGCTCAATCGCCTGCCCGCCGCCAGCTAGCACCACCGTCCGCAGATTTCGCACCGCTGGATATAGCCGAAACGTCAGCTCGCTCAAAATCCCCAGACTTCCATAGCTCCCCGTCATCAGCTTCATCAGGTCATAGCCAGCCACGTTCTTTACCACGCGCCCGCCCGCCTTCGCCACGGCTCCGTCATAGCGCACAAACTGCACCCCAATTAGCGCGTCTCGCAGCCCGCCATAGCGCTGTCGCAGCGATCCCGTATCCGCTGTCGCCACAATCCCGCCCAAACTAGCCGCCTCAGAAAACGCCGGATCAACCGCCAAAAACTGCCCTTCCGCCATCAGTTGCGCCTGCAAATCGGCCACCTTCAGCCCCGGTTCTACCGTCACCGTAAAGTCGCCGATGGCATGTTCTACTACCCGGTTTAGCCGCGCCGTACTCACCACCACGTCAATGCCATCGGCTAGGCCGCCCCAGCTCAGCTTGCTACCTTGACCCATCGGCAGCACCCGCCAACCGTTCTCGCAGCTCAGCGCCATCACTCTAGAGAGTTCATCAACCGTCCGGGGCATCACCACGCAGCTTGGCGGCACATCCGCTGCGATCGCTCCCATAATCCGAGCCTGCTGTTCCGCCGCCAGCGCATCCCACGCCGTCACATCAAAACCATCCGCTAACCGAGAGGCGATCGCACTCATACGCATCCAAACTCGCTAAATACTAAAACAGGCCACAACCACCCTACCGGATGGCCACAGCCCGACTCAATCAACTAGGTCGCTCGCTCAGTTTTTAAAAAGCAAACTACAGCAAACTACTCAATCCCAATTGCCACTGGCCCAGTCGCCGCAGCGCCGCCGCTAGGTCTTCCCCCACGCGGTCGGCGAAAATCGGTATAGAGGCGATCGCGCCACACCCAAAACTCGCTAAACGCCGGATCGTCTACCAACCCCGGCACCCCCTTACCGCAGATACCGCTGGGCAAATCGACATACAGCTCAGACGGAAACTTTAGGTACATCGACAGTCCAGCCACCGCAAAATCAGCCAGGCAAGGCTCCTCACCGCACAAATAAGCCTGCTCCTGCAAAATCAGACAAATCGCCTCTAAATCCTGCTTCAAAATGTCCGTCGCCGACTTCACCGCCTCCGGACCAAGGCCAACCCCCATGCCCAGCAAACTCAGCACGTCACCCGGCAGCGCACCCACCGCCGTTTTCAGCACATCTGGCGTCGAAATCGGCAGCAGCGCCGTCCGAAAATTAGGATGCTGATTAAACGCGCCGATCATCGCCTTGCGCCCATTCGTCCCAATCGACTCGTCCGCTAGCGCCTCTAGCGCCAAGCACAGCCCCTTCTCCTTTCCACCCGCCGGAATAATCGACCGTTCAGGATATGTCTTCTCCAAGTACTGGGCGATCGCACTCGAATCACTCACCACCACTTCACCGTCTTTTAGCACCGGCACCTGCCGCTGGCCCGACAGCCTATAGAGTTCTATCTGGCCAATCCCTGGGACAACTTCAATAGTTGTATAGGGCAACTGCTTGTAATCCAAGAGCAGACGCACCTTTTCGCAATAATGCGACGCCTCGAACTGATGGAGTTCTAACATATGAACTTTTCCTGCGTGTATCAACTTTTAAAAAACCGCCCAATCGCCAAACGGCTCATCAGACAAGGCTTGCTTCATCTTCAAGCGGTTTTCCACCCTCCCTTATAAACGCTATCTACCGCAAAAGCCTCCGCCTTTAGCTAGCACTTCTACCACCGCGCATAGAGTTACGGACATTTTGCTTTTGTAGTTTTCCGATACACTTTGTTAAAGCTTAATGAACCTTAATGAAGAGTTAACCCTTACCAAGCAGCTTCGGTATCAGATCGCTGCGCAAAGTTCACTTAGCTTGTACAGGTAGGCCCCCTACCATCAGCTCACCTACTTATTTAGAAACTCTATGCAAATCAACACCAGTCCCCGTTTCATCAAAAACTTCACGCTAGGCCTAATTGCGAGTAGCGTCGGTGCCTTCGTAGCCCTACCTAGCACGGCCATGCCAGAGCCAAGCGAAAGCCTAGCCGTTACCGAAGTAGAGGGCACAGCCGCTGACTCAGTAGAAAACTTGCCAACCCCTGCGGCCACAGAAACCCTACTTAGCCCCAAAGAAATACTAGAGGCCATTGACTCTACCAGCGCAAGCGATCTTGAATTAGGCGCAGTAGAAGCAGAAGCCGACGTAGATTTAGAAGTAACAGAATCTGAACCCGATGGAATGGTTACAGAGGAGGCCGAAACAGACGTAGAGGCGGCCGACGCTGAAATGACTGATGATACGGTCGAAGCCGATGCTGAAATGATGGACGATACGGTCGAAGCCGACGCTGAGATGACCGACGACACCGTTGAAGCCGATGCTGAAATGACTGATGATATGGTCGAAGCCGATGCTGAAGCCGATGCTGAAATGATGGACGATACGGTCGAAGCTGACGCTGAAATGATGGACGATACCGTTGAAGCTGACGCTGAAATGACTGATGATATGGTCGAAGCCGACGCTGAGATGACTGATGAAGCAGTAGTTGAAGGCGAGACAGACGAAACCACTGACCCTGAAGCCACCGCTAGCGAAGAAATCAACACTGCAGATTTCACCATCGCTGAACTCACCGACAACAGCGACTCCTTCACCATTTTGGCCGCCGCCCTAAAAGCCGCCGACCTCACCGAAGTACTTTCAGAAGAAGGCCCTTACACCATTTTTGCGCCTACGGATGAAGCCTTCCAAGCCCTTCCAGAGGGCGCTGTACAGCAGCTTTTGCTACCCGAAAACAAAGACGTTCTCGTTCAGGTGCTGACCTATCACGTCATCCCTGGCGCAATGCTCTCTACTGATTTAGAGACTGGCAACATCGCCACAGTAGAAGGGAGCGATATCGCCGTAGATGTAGAAGATGCTGTTACGGTCAACAACGCCAACATCCTTGTTGCCGACGTACAGGCTAGCAATGGCATCATCCACATTATTGATCGCGTTATCGTGCCGCCCACCCCTGAAGCTGATGCCGAAGTTGAATCTGAAGTGCCAGAAGCCGCCATTCAGTAAAGGCTAAAGCCACTATAGCTATGGCAAACGGTTTCCAGGCGAAAGTCTAAATCGTTTGCTAAGCTCTGCCGTTCGCCGGAGTCAGGGTGCAAAGACTGCCTCGAACGGCAGAGTCACACGTCAACAGCTATCTATACAAGCTGTCTATACAAGCTGTCTATACAAGAAGCCACAAGAAGCCACATTGTTGAAAATAATCATCTCCATAAGATCCATCTCCATAAAAAAGGAATGCCTATAGCCAGCATCCCTTTCTTACTCGAGTTTTTATCGCCGCAAGTTACATCAGCGCATAGCAATCTGCCACGCTATCGCCAGAGGTTTCTACCACAACGGTCTCAAAGCCAGCGCCCTCAAGTAGCTGACCCACCACTAGCTGCGCCCGCTCGTTTGCCTGCTTAAGAATGCCTTGGTCACAGGCCGCCGTTTGAATCTTCTTCATGGCCTCCTTCTGGGCCATCATCTGTAGCTGAGGAGCGCGGTCTGGCCCCATGTTCAAAAATCCACGGTCATAGTCATAAACATCAGACCGATTGATATCTAAGCCTGTATTATCGTTAAAAATTTCAGGCGCAGGTAGCACTAGCCGAACAACCGTTCCTTCTGCCGACTCGCTCACGTCTGCGGGCTGAATTTTTCCTAAATCGACCCCGGCGCTCACCGTGCCATAGGCAATATAAAGCAGGTTTGTCTCGCCCACGGTAATATCGCCTAGCTTGCGATCGCTCTTTGCAGGCACCACCGCCTCCATCGTAAACACCGCCGTCGTTAGCTCACTTGCTAGCCGCACCTTCTCCACCACCACCGAGCGCACGTCTACCGTTTCCTCCGGCGGCTTCGGCGTTATCGCCATCTTCACCCCCTCCATAAATCGAGAACCCGAGCGCAAAAAGGCCAGCCCTGCCAAGCTCGCAAAAATAATTGCCCCGCCCACAGAAGCCACCGCCACTAGCTGCAGCGCATTTGCCGCAGGCGAAGATTTGGTACGAGAGCGATCGCGCTTTGGAAACGAGGGCTTCTGACGGTACGGATCGGGCATTCGAGACTTCATAACAAGCAAAAGCGGACGACACTCACATCTTAATAGAACTTACCGCCATAGGCGTGAGTAGCTCCGCTAGTTCTTGCAGGCTTTACAGCGAGTAGCGCCGCAGATCTTGCTCAAGCTTCTGCCGAACTCGTCACAATAAACGACTTAGCCAAACCCATTACCCTTTCAGCAATAATTATCTTTTTAGGAAAGAGCGATCGCAGCTGTTCCGACGAGAGCAGATCGGTTGTCTCAAACTCTTGTTCAAAATCATTCTTCTCTTTAGGGTTTTTTAGCGCCATTAAATAGCGCACCGACAGAAAAGAGAGCTTTTTATACCAGTACTTGGGCAACCAGTGGATAAACGCCGCACCAAAGTGAGCCTCTAGCGGAAACCAGCGGTTGGGCGTTTGCACATAAAGCTGCTTGCCCACGCGATCGCACTCATACGCAAACTGAGCCATTTGCTGATAAGTCCCCACATGCTCAATCACTGAATTAGAAAACACCAGATCAAAACTGTTGTCTGTGTAGGGTAGTTCGCGCGCATCTCCAATCTCCACCGCATAGTCAGGAGACTCTCCAACAAATCCATCATCCGGCGTATTGAGCAATATCAAGCGCTTAGGCACCACCTGATAATGTTTTTTCAGCAGTTCCCATATAAAGGGTCTGCCGCCCACATCCAGCACCGAATAGTTCGACAAATTGGGATATAGTTGCAGCAATTTTGCCAGCCGCAGCCGACGAAAGTGAGCCATGACCGGATAGATAATATGTATCCAAGACATAGGTCATATGCCTCCTAAAGTTTGTGTGCAAGAAAGTACTCTAAAAGAAGACCCTGCCTAAAAGATAAAGACGGGCCAATATTCCAGAGCATGCTCTTTACAATCTGTCACTCTCTTTAAAATTTATTGAGTGAAAAATTCTAACGATTATCCTGACGAATAAACAGCTTTTCTAGCTCTATCCATACAAACAGCAGGCTGCTAAAGCCTACGCATACTGCCAGCTCGCGAAAAGAGAGAAAGTGAGTCCCGAAGAAATCTCTCAGCGGGGGTACATAAATCAGCAATAGCTGTAAAACGGTTGTAACCACCACCGCCAGCAGTACATACGGATTAGAAAACTGCGACATCTCTATCGCCAGCCGACGGTCGGAGCGAACCGCGATCGCATGGCCCATCTGCGACAAACACAGCATCGTAAACACCATCGTCTTCCACCGATCCGGATTGCCAAACGCACTCCCCGCCCCCTGGTGCGTATAGCGGTAGGCCCACAGCATCAGCGACACCGCCAAAATCGCAAACACAATCCCGACCCGCACCATATACCAGCCCAGCCCACGCGCAAAAATACTCTCTTTCGGATCGTGCGGTGGCCGATCCATCATGTTCGGCTCCGGCGGCTCCATCGCCAGTGCCAGCGCCGGAAACCCGTCCGTCACCAAATTCATCCACAAAATTTGCAACGGCGTCAGCGGCACCGCCACAATCGGCAGCAGCAGCGGCGACAGCGCAATGGTAATCACCTCTCCAATATTCGATCCCAAAATGTACTTCACAAACCGGCGAATGTTGCTATACACCACCCGCCCCTCTTCCGCCGCCGCCACAATCGAAGCAAAATTATCATCTAGCAGCACCATATCGCTCGCTTCCTTGCTCACGTCGGTGCCCGTAATTCCCATTGCAATGCCAATATCTGCCTGCTTCAGCGCGGGCGCGTCATTCACCCCATCGCCCGTCATCGCCACCACCTGATTCTGCGCCTGCAACGCCCGCACAATCCGCAGCTTATGCTCCGGCGAAACCCTGGCATACACGCTAGTAGAGCCGACCACCGCCTCTAGCTCCCGCTGATCCATCGCCTCAATTTCCCGGCCAGAAAACGCTTTAGCTTCGGCATCCACCATTCCTAGCTCTACCGCCAGCGATCGCGCCGTCAAAGGATGATCTCCCGTAATCATCACCGGCCGAATCCCCGCCTGCTGGCAGCGCCGAACCGCCTCGTACACCTCAGGCCGAGCCGCATCCATCATCGCTACCAAACCCAGCCAAATCAGCCCATTCTCCGCCGCATCTTCCGTCATTTCATCCGCAGCCTGCTTAACCGCAGGCCGAGTCGCCGACCCGCTTTCTAAGTGGCCCATCGTCTTATAGGCAAACCCTAGCACCCGCTTCCCTTCCCCAGCTAGCGCCTCAGTCTTCTGCAAAATCTCCTGCCGATCCGCCTCGCTCAGCTTGCGATCGCCTTCACCCATAAAATCGCACTTCTCTAGCAGCAGTTCCGCCGACCCCTTCGCAAAAATCGCCGCCGCCGCATCCAGCCCCAGCTGATTCTCCTTCGGCACCTTCACCACCACGCTCATCCGCTTCCGCTCCGAAGAAAACGGAAACTCATCTAGCCGCTCAAACGCGTACTCCAGCGTTTTCTTCTCCAGCCCCGCCTTCGCCGCTAGCGTCACCAGCGCCCCTTCTGTCGGGTCGCCCACAATCGCCCAGGCGCCATCTTCCTGCTGCAATGCCGCATCGTTGCACAGCGCACAGTTCAACAACAATAAAGCCAGCGTCGGCTTCTCCAAAGGACTAATCACCTCATCCTTCAGCCGAAAATCTCCCTCCGGTGCATAGCCCGCCCCGCTCACTGAGAAGTCCTGCTCAAACGGCAGCCCCACCACATGCACCGACTGCGCCACCATCTTGTTCTGCGTCAGCGTCCCCGTCTTATCCGAGCAAATCGTCGTTACCGACCCCAACGTCTCCACCGCCGGCAATCTCCGCACCAGCGCACTCCGCTTCACCATCCGCTGCGTCCCAATCGCCAGCGTCACCGTAATCACCGCTGGCAATCCCTCTGGCACCACCGCCACCGCCATACTCAGCGAAACCGTCAGCAGATCCTCAAAGGCCCCCGGCCCCCCGGCCAGCGTACCGCCGATCACCACCAGCGCCACCAAGCTCAGCGACCCAATTACCAGCACATTCCCTAGTTGCTTCAGCCGCTGCTGCAAAGGCGTCGTTAGCGCCGACACCGACTGAATCATCTGCGCAATCTTCCCTAGCTCAGTCTCCATCGCCGTGCGCGTCACCAGCATTTTGCCGCGCCCATGCACCACCTCAGTCCCCTGAAAAACCAGATTCTTCCGCTCCGCCAGCGCCACATCTTCAGCGAGCGTATCCGCCGCCCGCTTCTCCACCGCCGTCGCCTCACCTGTTAGCGCCGACTCGCGCACCTGCAAAGCCGCCGCCGCTAGTAGCCGACCATCCGCCGCCACCTGATCGCCCGCCTCTAGCAGCACCACATCGCCTGGCACCAGATCTTGCGCCGAAATCTGCCGCCGCTCGCCGTCCCGCAGCGCCGCTACCGTCGGTGAAGACATACTCTTTAGCGCCGCTAGCGCATCCTCCGCCCGGCTCTCTTGCAAGTAACCTAGCACCGCATTCAAAAGAACAATGGCCGAAATCGCGATCGCATCTTTCGGAAACTTCCCCGCGCGAATATCCAGTACCGCCGCCACAATCGCCACCCCGATTAGCATCAGCAGCATGACATCTGCAAACTGATCGCCCAAAATCTCCAGCCGACTGCGCCCGCCCGTCTCCTTCAGTTCATTCGGCCCATACTCCTGCTGTCGCCGCACCGCCTCAGATTGGCTCAGGCCAGCATCAATATCACTGCTCAAAGCCTCTACCGCCTGTTCCACATCCAGGCAGTGCCACTGCTGATCTTTCTTCTCGGGTGTAGACTGAGCCGACGACTGAGCCATAGTCATAAGAAGTACATTCCCTGCACGCATTCTACGAAGCGTTTAAAGTGTACTCCGAAAGGTTTTCGCAGGTAAGCAATCGCCCCTGTTTAGCGCCGCCTACGAATGCACATACCTACGAGCACACATAAGGAAACTCAATCGTAAATTTAGTGCCTTCTCCCATCACCGACTCGCAAGAGAGCCGACCGCCATGCTTATCCACAATAATCTGATAGCTAATAGACAAACCTAACCCAGTGCCTTTGCCAATATCTTTAGTCGTAAAGAAAGGATCAAACAGCTTTGCCTGAGTTTTTGCGCTCATGCCAGGGCCATTATCGGCGATCGCAATTCTCACCCAATCCCCGTCTACAATCTCCGTCTCAATCCAAATCGCATCAGGCTCAGCCTTACTCACTTGCAAAGAATCGCGATCGCTATCCTCCTCAAACGCATCAATCGCATTACCAACAATATTCATAATCACCTGATTCAGCTGGCTTGGATAACAGCTAACCGGAGGAACCTGCCCATACTGACGAATCACCGGAATCTCAGGTCGAGCGGGGCTTGACTTAAGCCGACTGCTCAAAATCACCAGCGTACTTTCAATCCCCTCATGAATATCAACACATTTGCGCTCAGCCTCATCAAGACGAGAAAAATTTCGCAAAGAGAGTACCAGCTTGCGAATACGAACTGTCCCATTCGACAGAGAATCTAGCAGTTTATCGAGATCTTTCCGCAGAAAGTCCAGATCTATATCTTCCAGGCAATCTTTAACCTCGGTTTTTGGATTGGGATAACACGCCTGATAGCAATCAATCAGCGTCACCAAATCTTGAACATAGTTCCTAGCAGGCTTCAAATTGCCATAGATAAAGTTAATAGGATTGTTAATCTCATGAGCAACGCCCGCCATCATCTGCCCTAGCGACGACATTTTCTCACTTTGTACCAGCTGAATTTTAGTCTGCTCAAGCTGAGCCAAGTGCGCCTTCTCTTGCGCAACGACCTTCAGCGTTTTCTCTAACGTAGTAACCAAATCCTGAAAATTAATCGGCTTAGTCACAAAATCAAACGCACCGCTGTTCATAGCCGCACGAATATTTGCCATATCGTTGTAGGCCGATACCACCACCGTTTTAGGCGGCTGTTCTAGGGTGCTAAGTCTCTCAATTAGCGCCAGTCCGTCCATCACTGGCATGTTAATGTCTGTTAGCACCATATCAACAGCAGGCATTTCAACAGCAGACGTTTCAACAACCTGCTGAAACGCTTGTGCGCCGTTGCTCGCAAAGGTAAAAAGATACTCCCCATTACGAATCTTATGTCGAAATTTTTGAGTAATGAGCGCCTCAATATCAGGTTCATCATCAACAACTAAAATATGGTGAGTCACAGCTTCTGGCCTTTCGGGTTTGCTAGTTTACGGCCGATCGAGCAGTAGACTCGCTCAGGCTAAAAATATCTTGCTTAAGCTGATCAAAGTTCACGGGCTTATTAATAAAACCGCTAGCACCATAGTCTCTAGCAATTTTCTGGCTTTGCTCATCGCCATAAGCAGTCACCATAAAAACCGTCAGGCTAGGATACTTCTCCTTAATCACTCGCAAAAGCTCTAAACCGTTCATCCCCGGCATATTAATATCCGAAAGTATCAAAGTCGCCTCCGCCCGCGCCTTTGGTGATTCCAAATAAAGTAAAGCTGCCGCCGCCGACAGTTCAAAATGGAACTCAATTTTTTTCGCCTTAATATCTCTACGAAACTTCTGTCGAAACATCGGTTCAACATCAGGCTCATCATCAACGACTAAAATATGAACAGTCTGCATCACGATAACAAGTAAGTAAACAAGTAAGTAATTAGAAGAACCTTACGCACCCTTTTTCAATTGAGGTAGCGTCACCACAAAATCGGTATAGCGCCCCACTTCAGACGCTACTTCCATCTGGCCACAGTGCTGATCAACAATAATGCCGTAGCTTAAAGACATTCCTAAGCCCGTCCCTTCTCCAGTCGGTTTAGTCGTAAAAAACTGATCGAAGATTTTAGACTTTATCTCTGGAGACATCCCCGTACCGTTATCTCGAATATAAACCTCTACACTGTCCCCCCGGTTGCGCGTACGCACCTTAAGCAACGGAGTAAAGCCATTGCCCTCAGAAAGCTGCCGTTGATAAATGGCGTAGCAGGCATTGCTAGCAATATTGAGGAAAACGCGGTTAAGATCTTGAGCGCTGCCTCGAATTAGCGGAAGGTTCTGGTCATAGTCATTGTCAAACTCTAAATTAAAAGCTGATTGCTTAGCGCGCATCCCGTGATAGGCCAGATTAACCGCCTCAGCCACCAGCGCATTAACATCAATCATTGACCATTCCACTTCGCCGCTGCGCGAATGCATCAGCATGTTAGCGACTATCTTGTCGGCTCGCTTACCATGATGATCAATTTTGCTGATATTTGCCCTGAGCGTATCGACAATCTCAGCCGCGTCTGCAAAGAACGCTGGATTAAGCTGCTCTTTTTGAGCTTCGAGTGCTTCGTTAAGCTCATCTGCTAGCTCAACAGAGAGTTCGGAAAAGTTATTCACAAAGTTCAGCGGATTCTTAATCTCGTGAGCGATTCCTGCGCTTAGCGATCCTAGTGAGGCTAGCCGCTCTTGAGCAATCATCTGCTTTTGGGTTGAAACTAGCTTCTGGTTAGCATTTGATAGCTCTTGAGTGCGGATTCTTTGCTCCAAAAGCAAATTATTCACTCGCTGAAGCAGCAGATTAAACGACGCAGCGACATTGCCTACTTCATCGTCGCCAACAACGTCAGCTTGCAGATCAAAATCATCGCTTTGGGTCACCGCCAGCGCCGTTGCCTCCATCGACTTTAGCGGCGTAGAAATAGAGCGGCTGATGAGCGCAGCCAGAAGCGCTGCGCTTCCCGCAGAAAGCACCATGCTCAAAACAATAATCCAGTTACGTAAACGCTGAGCCAATTCTGCTGCCTGCTGCGCCTCGCGAAGCTGACGGTTAGCATCTTCAAGAATAGAAACCAAATTGTCTGAAATGCTATCGAAGGCGATCGCCAGCTCGCTGTTTGTAAAAGTAAGAAGTCTTTGTTGGGCGGTCTCTATTTTTTCTGACGTATTTAATGTGTCAGGATCAATTGATTGGACTAGGCTATCGAGTTCTTTCAAATAAGCTTGAGGAATGCCATCGTACGTCTCTAGAAATTCTTGAATCCTCGCAGCGTTTACTAAATCAGAACTACTGCGATCGCCTAACGATTTGCCTACAAAAATCTCCAGTGACTGCAAAAGAGAGTTTATAGTCTCAGCATGTTTAAGAATATGGCTGTATTCTTCTTGAAAGTCCGTCGGGGATTCGCTCAGAGGAATAAGCTGCTGTTGATGCGTTCTAGCTTGTAGAACGCCTGCTTGCAGCTGAGAGAGTAAGCTAATTTCTGTTTGAACCCGCACTTCCGTTTTTAGCGCTTTGCTTTGATAAAAGTTACCGATTGCGATACCTGCACCTGTACCCGCAAACGCCAAACCCAGTGCCAAAGAAAATCCCGTTGTGATTCGTTGACTTACCTTGAAGCGGCTTAAGAAACGCTGCCCAGCCTTTGAAAGTTCAGGCGTAGGAGACGACGAGCTAGCTAAAGATACCGATAAAGAATTCATAGAGCAGGCTTCCAAATATACCAAAACTTTATGGTTATGCCAGTATGCCCATGGATCTAAAAACCCTATTCTTCAGGTCATAAAATTTGTTGTAGCACAGAATTCTTCTCATCTTCTATCTGAGCCAGTCTTGAACATTCTGAGCTAATCTCGAACATAAAGATAAATATAGCCATTCTCGTTACGCTCTATCGCCCCCGAAAAGCCGTCTCGATCAAAGTCAAAGCGATCGCGATCCCCCTTTCTTACCGCCTCCAATCCATTCTCAATCTTCCGAGTAGATCGCCCGTCTAACATTCCTAGCAAAGCCGTTCTCATCACCAGTCGATCGGTCGAAGGAGAAAACGCCGCCTCCGACTGAAGCACATTCAGCTCGCCCGAGCCGTACGTATAAGCTAGCTCCACCCGGTTAGGCACTAGGCTATAAACTGCCGTATCATACCCATTAGCAGACTCTGTTCGAGTTGGCGAGCCCAACCGGTCGCGCACCTGATCTTCAGAAGATCCAGGCGGAATACCCGGTACGGTAGGCACAGAACCATCGCTTCCAGACTGATCGTTTGCCGAGTTACCAATTGTCTCTAATACAGTCGGAACCAGCCCCTCCGCAGGCGAGCCAGTATCTTCTGGCAAAGGCGTATAGTCAGGCTCATCAGAATTTTCTACCTCAGATTCACTCGCTAAGTCTTCAGCCTGTTCTTGCTTTTCTTTCTTCGGCTTCTTGATATCAGGCCATTTCACCTCAGGAAAGTCTATGCTTTCAGGCAGCTTCACCTCATCTGGCAAACCCAGATCAGGCGGGGTCGCTAGGCTGTTATTTGCCTGCTGATAAAGCCAATAGCCACCGCCCGCCACCGCGCCCGCGATCGCAATTCCCAAAATCATCAAAGTAGACGCACAGCCACAGCCCCTGCCTTTCGGCGCAGCCACCGGTGCATAAGCCTCCGACCTTCTCGCCACGCCATACCCAGTAGGCGTCGCCGCCGTTCTATTTCCAACAGTTGTTCTATTTTGCTGAGTTGGCTGATACGCAGGAGAAACAACTTTAGTCGCCGCCGCAGAAGTTGTTGATCTTCTCGTATCCGGTTTTCTTGTATCAGGTTTTCTCGTATCCGGCAGCCGAGTCCGAGTCCTCCCCGACAGCTCAGATAGCCATGTCCCCACAGACTGAGGGCGATCCTTCAGCTCTACTGCCATCCCATGCGCGATCGCCCCGACCACCGCCTCACTCACATCTGGTCGAAGCTGACTAATCGGCGTCAAAGGCGTGCGATCGCGCAGCACTGCCGCCACCGGCACCTCAGCCGTCAACAGCGTATACAGCGTCGCCGCCAAACCGTACACATCCGTCGCCGCCGACCGCTGCGCCCTCGGCAAATACTGCTCAATCGGCGCATACCCTTCAGAGACAATGCTCGTATGCGTCTGCGCCGGATTCTTCGTCAGCTCCCGCGCAATCCCAAAGTCAATCAGCACCGCCTCCCCCGTAAGCTGATGGATCATAATATTCTGCGGCTTCACATCCCGATGCAGCAGCCCCTTATCATGCACTGCCTGCAGCGCCCCGCCGATCTGCCTAGCGTAAGTCACCGCCTCGACCTCACCCAGCGGATTACCAGGTAGGACAATATCAGAGAGCGATCGCCCCGGAATATAGTCCATCACCATATACGGCAACCCATCTTCCACAAAAAAGTCGCTCACCCGCACCACATTCGCATGGCTACACAGCGCCAGTCGCCTCGCCTCATCCTGAAACTGCCGCTGCAAGTCATCAATATTCGGCGCATCCCAATAAGACTCATTCAGCGTCTTAATCACGATCACCTGGTCTAAATAAGTCTGGTGCGCCCGAAACGTTAGGCCAAAGCCGCCCCGACCTAGCACCTCATCCAGCTTGTACTTGCCCCCTTGCAAAGGTTTTCCAATCAAACTACTCATAGACCCACTCGCGATCGCTCCAACTGTCGCCCTCATTGTGTCTTGTCCTTGGCACGTCGACAACATCACCTGTTCCGGTTTATCAATCCTCTACCAAAGACTATGCAAACTATCGACAAGCCTCGCACCACGGCTTTAGGTCAAACTTGGGACAATACTGCTTTTTTGTGGGGACGGGCGATCGCAAAATCGCTCAAACCATCGACAACCTCAAGGCCAACATTACAGAAATCGGCACCGCCTGCGAACCATTCACCACGCTCAGAGCAACCGGTTGAGTCGATGCTGCCACATGACGGTCAATGGCTAAATGCGACAAATAGGCTCTGATTTCAGAGGTTCCCATGTCCTTGGGGTGGCGCTTGTCGTGAAATAGGATGAAATCGCGAATGTAATAAACATAGGATTTCTCCGTTGACAGACTGAAATGCTTCAGCCTAATCGATTCCCGAACTTGATCGAGGAGTCGGGGCGGTTGATGTGAGGACGAGGACATAGATGAGCGCTGTATTAAGTCATATATTTGGGTGCTTAGACAGCAGCTTTGCCGGATAAGCACATTTGTACTCATACTTAACCTGTCAAGAATGTCAGATAACACCTAGATTTCCCGGATTTACATAGCAAAAATGGCAGTTAACTTCTGTAAATTGGGGGCTTACACAGCAGCATTGCCAGGTAACGCGGAAAATCAGGATGTTATCTGGCAAAGCTGCTGTTGAATATATAGTTAGGCAGCGATATCACACTCATCCTAGACATGTCTCTGATACTTTGTGAAGAAGACCGTAAGCTCCTGACTCATCTCGAAGAAGCGATGTGGCAGGAGAACGCGCGCTTCGATCAAACTTTTCAAGAACAGCGGTTTGCTGCCGATTTTTTTGAGTTTGGTAGATCGGGACGACTCTACACCCGCGAACAGAGCATTCGTGTTAACTTGCAGCCAATCCACGCCGTGCTTCCTCTGCCCAATCTTGCGATTCGACTGCTTGGCAAGAACACAGCCCAAGTTACCTATAACAGTCAGGTTAAGTACGATGGCATCATAGAGTACAGCAGACGAAGTTCTATCTGGTCACGCACGGGAAGTGGTTGGGTTATGCGCTTTCATCAAGGCACACCATACCAGCCGTGACAGAGGCAGCATGAAGCAAGCGTCATTTTGCATAGGGTAAGGGGTGACTGATTGGTCAAAAGAATTAGAGTTTTTTCAAACACTTGATCCCAATTTGGGAGCAAACAAGCTACTATGGATCGATGCGTATTTTATCCCGGCGCACCTTGCGAGATTTTTGGGAATCTCATGCAGATGCTGAAGAAGCATTGAAAACTTGGTACTACGAAGCATCTCATGCCGATTGGCAGAGTCCAGTCGATATCAAGTCCGCTCACGGCAATGCCAGTATCATTGCGAACAACCGTGCCGTTTTCAACATCAAAGGTAATACCTATCGGTTAATTGTGGCAATTCGTTATGACATTGGCATCATTTTTATTCGATTCATTGGCACTCATGCCGAGTATGACAAAGTTGATGCGGAAACAATCTGATCTGAGGTTAAGGTATGGAAATACGCCCAATTAGAACTCAAGCTGACTACCGAGAAGCGCTTCAAGAGATTGAGTCGCTATTTGATGCTGATGAAAATACGCCTGAGTATGACCGACTTGACATCCTTAGTACTCTCGTAGAAGCTTACGAGAAAATACATTTTTCGATTGAACTCCCAGATCCGATCGAGGCAATTCAGTACTATATGGATGCCCGTGGTTGGTCTCGCCGTGAGTTAGAGACATGTCTGGGCAGTCGAGCCAGAGTGTCTGAAATCTTGTCTCGCAAGCGCACTCTGACCTTGGATATGATTCGGAAGTTGAATCAAGAATTAAGGATTCCGGCTGAACTGCTTATTCAACCCTATGTATCAGTGCAAGTCTCTGCCTAACAACGCCCATGCACCCGACCGTCGAAAGTCTATTGGTTGGGCGTTTGAGGTTGTTTGCGGCGGGTGATGGGCACCGTTACCCGACTGAAATGCCCATCACTTCTGCATATCAACCCGACTGCTTCGTCATGAAGTCGCTCGCTGATTTGGATGCGTCTGACTTTGTGCGGCATCCTCTCTGGTCGGAATACTACGACTACACAGAGCGTCAAGACATTCTCGATTGGGGCGTTGATGCTGCGCACCTTGATCAACTGCTTGCGCAACACCACAGCGGAAACACTCACGCCGTCTACACTGTCCTCAAGCCGTATCCACTACCTGATCGAATGCGGGTTTACATTCGGTCCCAATTCACAACTCCAAATGGCGAGTGCTTTGATGGGTACGTTGTAAACGACGACGCCTATTGCTATTCGATTTTTGCTCGCGGTCAGGAATACACATTTGGACGCGACAGAATTCTCGATGAATTTAGCATCAGAGCACTCGCCGATCTGCGAGTTGCCCTCAATGCCGCCGACTTCCAATTGTTGCCACTCCGATACGAAACCGATATTCTTGATGATGAAGACCGGCTGATTGCTGGTGTAATTCCAGACGGCGGGTAACCATCCCGTGCACCGGAGCCGGGCTTGCGAGTTTTCAAGAATGGACAATCAACTTTCCCGGCCCGGTGACGGGTGACATTAGACCCAATCAAAATATGCGTATTGATGAGCAGGTTCATAGATTGCTGATAATCAGCAAATTCTTCCGGGGGCCATCAAAGGCATCAGCGATCGCGACTTTACCTTTGAGAATATCGAGACACCTTTGAGAATTGCAATGTCTCCACTTGAAGCGGTTCGAGGAGCTGCAAGAGTCGCAAATTAGTACTTGCGATCGCGTTGGTTTGCGACATGCCGCCTGCCTTTTTTCTATCCATACAATCCCAATTTCAGCCTAGATTCGGATAGGGTAGCTACTGGCGAAAACTGTCGGATTGCTAGGGAGCCAAGACGGCGTAGCCTGCGAGTAAGAACGTCAGAGGCTCTCGTATAGCTGGTTGTAGCAATCAAGCCTAAAGGTAAACTCCTTAGCTAGCTTTCCTGCGTTAGGCTTTTACCTACAGGCCACTGGTTCTTCACTCCAATTACGTCATGCAAACTATCGATCAGCCCCGCGCTACCGCTCTGCGTCAAACCTGGGATAATACTGCCTTCTTCTCGGGGACGGGCGATCGCAAAATCGCTCAAACCATCGACACCCTCAAGGCCAACATCGCAGAGATCGGCACCGCCTGCGAATCGTTCACCCCGCTCATCGAAACCGCAGAAACCCTTGATCCTACCGACAGCGATTCTCTCATGGGTCAAATCCGCGCCATCCACCAAAAGCGCAGAGCCGTCTCCAAGCAATTAGGCAACGTCTCCACCTATATCTCCACCGCGCTCAGCACCGACACCCAAGACGCCGACGCCAAAACCTGGATGCCCATCCTCCAAAAGCTCAGCGCCGATCTGCAAGAGCTAATGACGCCCTACAACGTCTTTCTCACGCGCACCAGCGAAGCCTTCATCAACAAACTAGTCCAAGACCCTGAACTAGCAGAAATAGACTTCCTCATCCGTCACGCCCGCAAGCAAAAAGACCAGCTTCTCAGCGTCGAAGAAGAACAGCTCGTCACCGCCCTCGCCACCAATGGCCTCCACACCTGGGGCAATCTCTACACCGAACTAGCCGGTACGCTAAAGTGCGAGATCAACGGCGAATCTATGGGACTTGCCAAAGCCGCCAATCTTCTTAGCCACCCAGACTCATCAACTCGCCAAGCCGCCTGGGAGGGCATTCGCGAAGCTTGGAGCGCTTATCAAGCCCCCGTTGCAGCAGGTCTAAGCGCCATCAACGGATGGCGACTAGAAGAAACTAGAAAGAGATCGAATCAAAGAGAACTTCACTACCTAGATAAAAGCTGCCACCAAAGCCGCATTTCTAGAGAGACTTTAGACGCGCTAATAGACACCACCTATCAGCACAGAGAAATCGGCCATCGAGCGTTAAATGCCATGGCAAAGGTACTTGGCCAAGACCAAATGAATCCTTGGGATGTCATGGCACCGCCACCCGTTGCAGGCAAAGGCGAAGAGATTTCTTTTGATGATGCGATCGCTCTTATCGCCAAAGCCTTCAACCACCTCACCCCCGAAATGGGAGACTTCGCCATCATGATGGCCGAAAAAGGTTGGATAGACGGCAAACCCACCCCCAACCGCTCCACCGGCGCATACTGCACCAAATTCTCCGACCCCAAAGAGCCGCGCATCTTCCTCACCTACGAAGGCACCATGACCAACGTGCTCACCCTCGCCCACGAACTCGGCCACGCCTGGCACAACTGGGTCATGAGAGATCTCTCTTCTATGCAAAGCCGCTACCCCATGACCCTGGCCGAAACCGCCAGCATCTTCGCCGAAACCCTCGTTCGAGACGCCCTCACCCAGCAAGCGACCACACCCCAACAGCAGCTAGAAATCGCCTGGCAAGATGCCCAAGAAGCGGCCATTATGCTGCTAAACATTCCCGCCCGCTTCGAGTTTGAAAAACGCTTAGTCGAAGCCCGAAAAGTCGGCGCGCTCCGGCCTACGCAGCTCTGCACCCTAATGAACGAAAGCTGGGAGAAATGGTTCGAAACCAGCCTCAGCCAGTACGACGATCTCTTCTGGGCCAGCAAGCTTCACTTCTCAATCTCTTCTCTCGGCTTCTACAACTATCCCTACCTCTTCGGCTATCTCTTTAGCCTGGGCATCTACGCCCAACAAAACAATTATGGCGATCAGTTCAATCAGCGATATACCGATCTACTCCGAGACACCGGCATCATGACCGCAGAAGATGTCGTGCAAAAGCACCTCAAAAAAGACCTCAGCCAGCCAAAATTCTGGGAAGACAGCCTTAGCATCGTAGAAGCCTCTGTCGCTCATTTTGAAAAGCTGACGAAGCTAGTTCTCAAGCCGTAGTGCCAGTTGACCTAATGCCAGTTGACCTAATACACGGACATTCGGCAGACTCCACCGCTTTACTTCAGAGTTTGCGCCAAAAACCGTTCAACAAAATGCAGCGCCATCTGATTACTCACACCGCTAAACACTTTGTCAAACGCATGTTCTGCCCAAGGAATTTTCACCCAAACCGCCCGATTACCGCTCTCTACTAGCGCCTCATACAGCGATCGCCCAAACCGAGCCTCCACCAAATGATCTCTCCCCCCATAAATCAACAGCGTCGTCGGCAATGAATCTGGCTTAGCCGCTTTTACAACGTTCAACGGGGAAGCCGCCCGGTAAGCATCCGGCAGCTCATCCGGCGTCCCACCGATAAAAGCCCTTAGCACCTGTCTCACATCCACCGGATCGGGCTGCGGAATATCGTAGTATCCATTAAACAAATCAACCGGGCCATAATAATCCACCAGGCTCTGCACCGGCTCCTCCAACTGAAACCCGCTCAGCATCGCCAAATGCGCCCCCGCCGACCAGCCGAGTAACGCCATGCGATCGCGCTCAATCTCAAAATCCTCGGCCTGCGATCGCACAAAAGCCAACCCCGCCGCCACATCCGCCACCTGAGCCGGAAACTGATACTCCGGCGCATGTCGATAGTCCAGCGCGGCCACCACATAGCCTCGCGCTGCTAAAAACCGCCCCATCGCCTCACTCTCCGCCGGACTGCCCCGCATCCAGCTCCCGCCATAAATCGCCACTACCGCCGGATACCGCCCTGGCGCTAAAGGCTGATAGAGATCTAGCCTTAAAGGCACACCCGCAGGCGTCTCATACGGAATATTTTGCCGCTGCCGAATCGCCTGCTCAGGAAAGCCTCGAAAGAAATTTAGCCAGCTAAACGCCGCCACGGAATTGGGCTGCTCGTTAGAGCCAAAAACACTCGCCATAGACCGATCGGCCGCCGCCACTGCCCTCGGCTGCTGAAGCAAAGGTAAACTGCACAGCAGCAAAGTCACCAGCAGCAGGCCAATTAGCCCCCTATTAGGCTTTCGATACCTTACAAACCCTCGGCGAGTAAGTTTTACCAGCGCAAAAAATAGCGCGATCGCACTCACCAATCCCAGCAGTGGACTAATTTCCGGCGCACCCACCGCCAGCCGCAGAAAAAACAGATTAGGCCCCGGCAGCACAATCCACAAGCTCAGAAAAAAGCAAACGCCTGCTACCGCCCAAATAACTCGTCTCAATCAAGCTTCCTCACGAATAAACCCGCCAAAACAGACCGAGAAAACACAATAGAGACACATTTTTCATCACTAGGTTCCCGAATCGCAGCCTTACATACAATACAAACCGAATAGCAAGGCAAAAGTATGAAGCTTCTATAAACCTACGGTTTTTCTCACACTTTTCTCGCGCGCAAATGTCTCTTTTTGCTAAGGGTCATCTCGTTAAGTTCATAAGCGTTCGATGCATCCAATAGCCTGCCAGACCACACAGATCTCTATCTCTAACTTAGCGCCTATCTACCAGCCGCTATCTACCCGTTTCCATCCCGACAAACCCATCATAGCCATCCATCTACACATAGCCGTATTACTGCGGCGCGACACCCTAAGCACATGCCCCAAAGTATCGTTCTGAGCCTGACAACTCAATCAGCTATCCCTGCCCACCAAATTCAAGGAGCTGCGCTACAACAGCTTTTCTTTCATTTAATAGACATTGTAGACCCCGAGCTAGGCCGCATCTTGCGCCAAGACCCCAGAAACAGAGGCTATAGCCTCAGCGCCCTCCAAACCACCGCGCCCAAACGTTTTCACTCAGACCAAGCACCCGTCCATCAGCTACGGTATCTCCACAACCAGCCAATCAAGGCCAAAACCCAATGCTGGTGGCGCATCTCATTTTTAGACGACGAACTCTTCGATCATCTCATCTTCCTCTGGCGTCAGCTCAAAAACGAAGTTTTTCCGCTAGGCGACGGTGAAGTCGCCATCACCCAAATCACCACCAACCCACTCAAAAATTCCTGGGCCAATAGCTGTAGCTACCGAGACATCTACGAACAGGCCAACGCCCAAGAGCGCAGCATTCATCTTCAATTCGTCACCCCTACCGCATTCAGAGCCACCTCACCCAACCCCCCGCTCAAAGCCCAGGCCATCTACACACCCCTACCTACCGCCGAAGCCATCTTCCATCCACTTAGAAAACGATGGAACCGCTACAGCGGTCTTGCGTTCACCCCCAGTCTAGTAGACGCCCTGATTCCGGCCAGCTTCAATATCCAAACGCAATCAACCCTCATGCATCGCCGAAACGGTGGGCTAGAAATTGCAGGCTGCATCGGCCAAATCAGCTTTCGCATTATCGACGGCGGCGACCCGCTCATCACCAAACGGCTTAACACCCTAGCAGACTTCATCCACTACTGCCCTATTGGCAGCAACACCCTTCTAGGCATGGGCATCACCCACCGCATAATCAACAGCGTCTCTATCCAAAAATCCAGCTAACGCCATTGAAGCGGTAATATCACCAGAGCTAGAGTGACCTTTTCTCAGCCCTGGTGATACAAGATCTGATGGTTCTTTGCAAGCTCGCTCGCAGTCCACTCATCCGCGCGATCCGCAGCTGTTTTAGCCAGCCCCGATTTTGGCTAATAGTCCTGGCAGGTATTGCCCTGAGCCTCCGGTTTTGGCAGCTTGCCCGCTTCAATACGCTGGTATTCGACGAAGTTTATTTTGTCAACTTCGCCCAGGCTTACAGACAGCGCCTAGCACCCAGCAGACGCACATCCGCCGCTGGGAAAATACATCATCGCCGCCGGCATTCAGCTAGGTAGCTGGCTAAACAGCACCGCAAAAACCACGCCAGAAGTAGGTATTGCACCTTTCAGCTACCGGCAGGCAAACGCTCTAATCGGCAGTCTTGTTCCACTCATTGTCGTGGGTATCGCTCGCACGGTTAGTCAGCCAATCGGCCAGACCCAAAGCACAGTTATTCAATGGCCAAGACAACGGCAGAGGCAATGGCAGTTTGCTCTTCTCAGCGGACTTTTTGTTGCCACCGATGGCTTATTCATCACAGAATCTCGCTATGCGCTGCTCAACGTACATATGGTCTGTCTGGGGCTACTCAGCCACATGCTGTGGTTAAAAGCAGCCCTTACGCCCGATATACGGCAATCCAAAAAAGTCTTACTGCAAACGGCATCGGGCTGTTTTCTTGGCAGCGCGATCGCAGTCAAATGGAATGGACTAGGCTACCTACTCAGCCTGATCGTCTGGGAATGTCACTACTACTGCAGTAAAAACAAAGACAGTAAAAACAAAAACGGCAAAAATAAAGACAAACAAGAGAATCTCAAGACCAGCCTCAAAAATCTTGCATATCTCATTCTCATCGCCACCATCACCTACAGCCTTATCTGGTGGCCTCACTTACGCATTACCCAAGAAAATCTTTTCTCCGTTCACGCGCATCTGTTCAGCTTTCACCAACATATCGGCGCGAGCGGTCATGCAGCTTGCTCAAGGTGGTATAGCTGGCCCTTACTGATTCGGCCTATTACTTACGAATACATCCAAACTGAATCTCAAGCCTACACCGTCAGCAATCTAGGCAATCCTGCACTCTGGCTACTCTCTAGCAGCGCCATGCTCCTGCTGGCTATCAACTACGCGCTCCCCCTAAAGCACGCGCGATCGCGCAAACTCAAAGCGTCTCAAACATCGCCACAATCCGACATTATCGGACCCTATCTACTCATCAGCTACCTCTGCAACTGGCTGCCCTGGATGCTAATACAGCGCTGCACGTTCAACTATCTATATATGCCCGCCGCTATTTTTGGCTTTATGAGCTTAGCTTGGTTGCTCAGCCAGTGGCTAAACGCGCCGAGCAAAACAACCCAGGTCATCGCCTGGCTAATGCTAAGTCTAATTGCGATCGCCTTTCTCTTCTGGCTGCCGCTCGCCCTAGGACTCCCCCTGAGTCCACAAAGCCTAAAAACGCGCTGGCTCCTAAAGTCCTGGATGTAGCTCAAGCCAACAGTCTTACACAGCTAACAGCCTCACACAGCCAACGGTCTTACACAGACTAAACCGTTACTCAACTAGCATCCGCTGGGCCTGAGAAAGCTGTAGCCAAGCCTGCACAGAAGGGCGCTCCCACTGTCTCAGCGCGTACGTCTTCAAGTTATCAGGAACATCATCTCCGTTCGCAACCAGCCGATTCAGCATAACCGCCAAATCAGTATCCGCAATGCACCAGTTTCCAAACAGATAGCGGCTTCCCTCATTCAGCAACCGATTGGCAGCCGCAAATAGCTTCTCTGTAGCCGCGATCGCTCCCTCCGACAGCACCCCCTCCTGCCGCCCACAAAATATCACCTCCGTCGAACGCTCCACTCGTATCGGCAGCAAATCACTGCGCAGCCACGCCTGCAATTCCCTGGCGATCGCCCGCGCCCTCAGCCCAGCCGGATAAATTCGAGGATAGTGAGGAAAAGGATACTGCTCTTCTAAGTACTCACAAATTGCAGAAGATTCTGAAAGAGAGAATTTGCCTTGAACCAAAGTCGGCACCCGGCGAGAAAAAGAGATATTCGCATAGGCCGACTGACAATGTTCCTGCGCCTGCAAGTCCACTGTCTTCATCTCAAAGGGAATGCCCTTTTCAGTCAGCGAAACAAAAACAGAAAGCACGTAAGGGCTAAAAAAGTTCGAATCGGCATAAAGCACCAAGCTTCCTTCATCGGTCATCGCACCCTGTCCTCTCACTACGCCCTCTCTCAGTCGTTAGAGCTTACGCTTACCCCACAGTACCAACAATCGACTCGCCATCAGCTCAGGCACACTACAGCAAGCTCTCATCGCAGCGCAGCCGGCACAGCGCGTCATACAAATCCTGCGTATTTGGCCATCCCACGTAGCCCGAAAACAAACAATCTCCCATGTAGTTTGCTAAATACACATGATGAATTCCCGCCTTATTCTGTCGGGTTTTCAGCGCTAGTCCGTGCGGTAACAAAGACCATAAATCAGACTTCTCAAACCCGCGATAGCGAGCATCCGTCATGCCCGGAATCGCCCGCAGTTGTTCCATCACCCGCTGGCTATAAGTCGCCACCGGCATGGGTATGCACAAATGATTCTCGTGCTGCCAAAATGCCTGAATCACGTCAGCCACCGCCGGATGCCGCTTCATCCGATCATGTCGAATACTCCCAACTTCCACATAGCTCGCCCGGTCAAACTTCGTACATTCAACCGGCACCACCCCATCACTGCCTTGAAAATAATCCGCCGCAATAATCAGCGTCGGCACCTGCGCCGCAATCTTCTCTGCCAAAGCCCGCCGGTTCTTCCCCAAATCTCTGGCAATCCCAATTCCCCATCCCATCGGATCTACCATCCGGCTCAAATCCGCCCCGCCTACCGGAGAACCCACCAAAACCAAAGACTCCACCAGCGGCCACCACTCCGGATGCCGCTCCAGCACTTCTAGCCAAATCAAACCGCCCATCGAATGTCCCACAATCCGCATCGGCATATCAGAATGCTCTGCTTGAATTCGCGTCGCGATCGCTTCTACTCGCGCAATCAAAGGCTCAATCCGAATCCAGGTATTTACAAATCCCAGATTGGGCACAACAACCCGCGCCCCAGGGCTCGCCACCTGCTGCGCCAGCGACCCAATTCCCCGGTCTACATCAGCCCAGCCATGCTGCGCGTAAAGAATGTAGTCCGGACGACTCTCAGTCAATTGAATTAGGCTATCCGGCTGTGTCATGGCAGCAAGCAGTAAGGGATTAAGAGCTGAGCGTTCCAAACACCTTAATCAACAACCGTACTTGTTGCATAGGGCAAATCACCGGCTTTATCAACTGTCTCTGCTCTGTCACGGCCTCTACAGACACGCAGATCTTCAGGCAACGAAGCCACCACCGACACAACTTCCCCCGATCGCGGATGGTCGAACTGCACCCGATGAGCGTGCAGCCGATAGCCACAGTCACTCGGAATCGCCGTCCCTTCCGCCCTCGGAACTCCACCCACGCCATACAGCGGATCGCCTAGCAGCGGATAGCCTACCGCCGCCAAATGAATCCGAATCTGATGCGGACGCCCCGTCAAAATCTGTACTTCTACCAGCGTCGAATCCGCGCGACGCTCTAAAACTTGCCCTGCTGCAGGCATGTAAGCCTTCTTTCACATGGCCATATATATAGCCCAGCCGAGGGTATGGAATCTTTCCAATCGCCTGCTCACAAACAAAGCGATCCGGTAAATCAGAGACAGTCGCTGGCCCTACCAACGCCCGGTAAATCTTGCGCATAGAACCCGTCGCAATACCAGACGACGATCGCTGGCTTCGTACCCTAAACTGCCTAGACAGATCAGACTTTGCCCGCGCAGACCGCGCCACTAGCATCACGCCCGAGGTGCCTCGACCCAACCGATGCAGCGGCGCAGGCTGATCGTTCGGATAGCGCGATCGCATCAACCAAAGCACCGTATGCTCCAAACAGCCGCCCCCTGGCAGCACCGGCAGCCCCACCGGCTTCGAAATTGCCCACACATCCGCATCCTCATACAGCACCTCAAAATCCAGCGGCACCACCGGCTCCTCCCAAGGCAGCCGACGATAGGTCAGGTGTTGCCCCTTCGCCAAAACCTGCTGCGCCTCAACCGGCTCACCCGCTAGCAAAATCAGTCCCTGCTCAATCCGCGATCGCCACTCCGCCTCACTAGAATGCCGGTAGCGCCGCCGGTAGTAATCCAGCACCGTCTCCCCATCCGTCCTCACGCGATCGCGATAAGTCCATCCCTGGTTCATTCTGATTCACTCTAATTCGTTAGATAATCTACCGTGATGGTCATCTATACCGTGATGGTCATCTATCTTGACAGCACCGCCTCACGTTTCACCCGGTCTTATCTCATGTCCCTAGTCCCCCCATCCTGGATGCAAAACGCGCTTAAGACAATTCTAAGCAGCCTGCTAATCCTCACTCTCACTGGCTGCGCCATCCCCCAAGTCAGCGCCGAAGACCGGCTTTTCCTCGACGTTTCAGTAGACCTCATCGGCAGCTACACCCTGCCCAAACAAGACTTTAATGGCGACCCCATCGGCGGCATTTCCGCGATCGCCTACGACATCCCACGCGATCGCCTCTACGCCCTTTCAGACAGCCGCGATCGCCCCCACTTCTACACCTTCCAAACCACCGGCCTCACAGACGCTAACCCCACCCTAACCCCCGAAGCCATCACCTACCTCAAAGACAACCAGGGCAACCCCTACGCCCCCGGCACCCTAGACCCCGAAGGCATGGCCCTCACGCCCACCAGCACCCTGCTCATCTCCAGCGAAGGCTCCCCCGCCCGCAGCATTGCCCCCGCCGTCGGCGAATACAATCTCACCACCGGCCAACTCCAAACCGTCCTCCCCCTCCCAGAACGCTACATCCCAGACGCCATCCTCAACCTCGAGCGGGCTAACCGGGGTCTGAGCGCAGTCGAAGCCCAAGGCGTTCAAGAAAACATTAGCTTCGAAGCCCTGGCCATCAACCTCTCCTCCGGCGCCGGCGGCATCTACGAACCCTACCGCCTCTTCGTCGCCACCGAAGGCCCCCTCCTGCAAGATCTAGACCTCACCGCCGACATCCCCTACAAAAACCGCCTGCTCCACTACACCATCGACCAATACCAAACCACCCTCGTCTCCGAACATCTCTACGAAATGGAGCTATCGCCCACCGGCGCAGTCCTCCACGGCCTTTCAGAAATCGCCGTCCTAGACCAAGGGGGACACTTTTTAGGCATAGAGCGCTCCTACGGCTTCCAAGGCTTCAACATCAAGCTATTCCAGCTAGCCTCCGGCGGCGCAACCGACATCAGCTCAATTGCCACCCTCCGGGGCGACACCTCAAGCATTAGCCCCATCCGTAAAGAACTCGTCCTCGATCTTGCAGATCTTCCCCTCCCCCTCCAAAACTACGAAGCCATGACCTTTGGCCCCTCACTGCGCAACGGCAACCGCACCCTCATCATCGCCAGCGACGACAACTTTGCCCCCGAGCAAGACACCAACTTTCTCATTTTCGAGCTCAAGCAAACCTAAGCAAAACGCTCTAAAAAAAGCGCGAAAACCCACGCCCCCAGACAGAGGATTTTCGCGCTGCCATAGACTAATTTTCACGCTCTCTTAAACCAGAGTTAAACCGGCATTAAAGCTATATAAATATTTTTTTGCGGCCAATAAATATTTAGTCGGCGAACAGCCTCAGCCCTCTCTAAAACTATCGAAAAGCTCACACACAAGCCAATTCAGCCATTTTTAGAGCAGCTAAAAGCACGCCGCATTCACCAATTAAAAGCCCCATTTGTTGCGCCCCCCTTCAGAAGAAACTAATCACCCTTGGCCCCAAACCTGATAGATTGAGCAACAGCAAAGGTCATTATTAAAGGTTTCATAAAGAGGCAGATGAGAGTCTTAGTAATCGGCGGTGATGGATACTGCGGTTGGGCGACAGCGCTCTACCTTTCGAACAAAGGTCATGACGTAGCCATTCTCGACAGTCTAGTTCGGCGGCTGTGGGACATGGAGCTTCAGTCCGAAACCCTCACCCCTATCGCCCCCATTCAAAACCGGCTCCAGCGTTGGAAAGATCTCACCGGCAAAGAGATCGAACTTTTTATCGGCGACGTTAACAACTATCCGTTTCTAGAGCAGTCCATGCTCCAGTTTCAGCCCGATGCGGTCGTTCACTTTGGCGAACAGCGCTCGGCCCCCTTCTCCATGATCGACCGCGAGCACGCTGTCATGACCCAGGCCAACAATGTCCTAGGCAACCTCAACCTGCTCTACGTCCTGCGCGATCGCTTTCCCGAATGCCACCTCATCAAGCTAGGCACCATGGGCGAGTACGGCACGCCCAACATCGACATCGAAGAAGGCTACATCACCATCGAGCACAACGGTCGTAAAGACACCCTACCCTTCCCCAAAAGCCCAGGGTCGTTCTACCACCTCAGCAAAGTGCACGACACTCACAACATTCACTTCGCCTGCAAAATCTGGGGACTGCGCGCCACCGATCTCAACCAGGGCATCGTCTACGGCGTCCTCACCGAAGAAACCGGCATGGACGAAATGCTGATAAACCGCCTCGACTACGACGGCGTTTTTGGCACAGCGCTAAACCGCTTCTGCATCCAAGCAGCCGTTGGGCACCCCCTCACGGTCTACGGATCCGGCAAGCAAACCCGCGCCCTGCTAGACATTCGCGACACCGTTCGCTGTATCGAAATTGCCTGCGAAAACCCGGCTGACGCAGGCGAATTTCGCGTCTTCAACCAGTTCACAGAGATGTTTAGCATCAACGACCTCGCCATGCTAGTGAAAAAAGCAGGCACCACCATGGGCTTAGATGTAGAAGTCAAAGGCGTAGACAACCCTCGCGTAGAGGCCGAAGAGCACTACTTCAACGCCAAGAACACGAAGCTAATTGATCTAGGACTAGAGCCTCATCTACTCTCAGACTCGCTGCTAGACTCCGTGCTCAACACCGCCGTTAAGTACAAGCACCGCGTTGATGAAAAGCAGATTCTGCCAACCGTTAGCTGGCGTCGATAGGATCTCACCGATGAAGGCCTAATCACTACAAAAGGTCAGCTTGCACTCAGAATTTCTGAACCGCAAGCTGACCTTCCTAGTAACTATTTGCTATCGTCCGGTCATCATCCGGTCATTATTATCCGGTCATCGTCCGCTCTGCTAACTGTCCCTGCCGCTCGTAGAAAGCACAGCCCACTCTCTACGCTCACATTAAATACGCGCCTCACCCCAACCACTCACGGGCCGAGCAAAGCTGCCAGCCCTTGAATCTTCTCTCTTTTAACTAGCCACCCATGCGAATTGCCATCTTCACCGAGACCTTTCTCCCTAAAGTTGACGGAATTGTCACTCGCCTCAAGCACACCGTCGAACATCTCCAAAACTTCGGCAATGAAGTCTGCATCTTTTGCCCCGAAGGTGGCCTCACCGAGTACAAAGGAGCCAAAATTAAGGGCGTTTCCGGCTTCCCGCTGCCCCTCTATCCAGAGCTGAAGCTGGCCTTTCCTCGCCCTTCCATGCGAGAAGCCATCGAAGCCTTCAGCCCCGATCTCATCCACGTCGTTAACCCAGCGGTACTGGGGTCGGCGGCATTTACTACAGCCGCTCTCTCAACATCCCGCTAGTAGCCTCCTACCACACCCATTTACCCAAATACTTAGAACACTACAACCTAGGCATGCTCGAAGGCGTTTTGTGGGAGCTGCTCAAAGCCATGCACAACAAAGCCGCAATCAATTTGTGCACCTCTACAGCCATGCAAACAGCGCTAACAGAGCACGATATTGAACGGGTAGAAGTGTGGCAAAAGGGCGTAGATACCGAGCTGTTTCGCCCCGACTTGCGCAGCGATAAAATGCGCGATCGCCTCACCGAAGGGCACCCCAACGCACCGCTCCTGATCTACATCGGTCGCCTCTCCGCCGAAAAAGAAATCGACCGCATCAAGCCCGTACTTCAATCTATCCCCAACGCTCGCCTCGCCCTAGTCGGCGACGGCCCTCACCGCGAAGACCTAGAAAAGCACTTTGCAGGCACACCCACTAACTTTGTAGGCTACCTCGAAGGCGAAGAACTAGGATCCGCTTACGCCAGCGCCGACGCATTTATCTTCCCCTCACGCACAGAAACACTTGGCCTTGTACTACTAGAAGCCATGGCCGCTGGCTGCCCGGTTGTCGCCGCAGAGGCGGGCGGCATCCCAGATATCGTCACCAACGGCGTCAACGGATTTATGTTCGACCCCACAGACGAGCAAGGCGCAATTCTGGCGACCCAAAAGCTGCTAGGAATGAAAGCCGAACGCGAGCTGCTGCGCCAAAACGCCCGAGTCGAAGCCGAGCGCTGGGGCTGGGAAGCGGCCACCCGTCAGCTAGAAAGCTTTTATATAGACGTGCTTAGCGCCAGAGAAATGCCCATTGCCGCATAGTCCCTCAAGTTCATCAAAACAGTGAAAAGCGCTAACTCAAGCAGTTTTCTCGCGTCGTAACGCCAAACCAGGCTGCTCGTAAGTCATTCGCTTCAAAGCCTGTTCGTACTGGGCAATCAAGTCAGCCTTTGCCAGCTTGCGGCTAGACCCAATTGGACTAATGCGAACCCCACAAACGCGCGTCATACTCGCCTGCCGCAGTTCACCCACCTTCCATTTTTTCCAGTTCACCGGCTGACAAACCATGGGCGGCGCTTCAACCGCGAATCCAGCATTAGGTAATACTTCAGACACTATTTCAGGCATCACCTCAATAAAAATAGTTTCATTAGCGGCAATCAAAACAGTCTCTTGCGAAACAACAGAACCCACCGCATCTGATAAGGCAGCTTCAGCGATCGCATCATCGGGCTTAACCACTTGCCGAGTCGCCACAAAAGCAACCAGCGAGCAGCTTAGCCAGCCGCCAGAGCCATACAGTAAAAGCGCGATCGCACCATCTAAAATCTGCTCAACAGAGTGAATAGTCATAGCAAAGCACCGCCTATGCAGCCGCAAACCGCCAGCTCATAAAAGTACTTTTGTACTATATCACAGCAGTTCAGACGAACTATTCTTCTCACAAAATAGCAGCGCTTCAAACCGACTACAGCCAACCACATAAGACAGAACGCTCAGCCAAGTGAAAAAGCCCAAAAATCTACCCATCAAGAGATTGATATAGCCAATCCCAACCTTAATATAGAAATAATTAAGATTTGTTAGTTCGTTGCCGTTGACTAGGGTTAGCCCTCAATATCGCTATGCCAAAAGATCCAACTTCTAAAAACAAAGCCGGTTCAGTCGTCATCAACGGAGAAAAATACCCCCTGCCAGCGCAGGTCATCAAAAACATCGAAACGGTGATTAGCCTACAAACCGACCAGGAGAAAAGCGTTCCCGCGTCAGAACGTATTCTCAGTAAAATTACAGCCGCCTTTGGCCGTTCTCGCTTCTTATACGGTCAGCTAGCCTTTTTCGTCATCTGGGGAATTAGCAGCCACTTTGCCCAGCCCGCGCTCACCCGGTGGGACTTGCCCGTAATGGACTTACAAAGCCACGGTCTCGATATGGCCGCATTGCTCATCACCACCGGCGTCTTAGTCCGGCAAACCCAGCAAGACAAAATTGCCGAGCGGCGATCGCACCTCATGCTGCAAATCAATCTACTCAACGAACAAAAAATCGCTAAAGTCATCGAGCTAATCGAAGAACTGCGCACCGACACCCCCGATGTAGCCAACCGCTTCGACTGGGAGGCCAACCTCATGCAGCAGTCCACCGACCCCCAAGTAGTGCTCAATATCCTGCAAGAAAACCTAGAGCCAGCCCCGCCTCAGCTAGAAGACTCTCCAGGCGATCGCCCCACAGCTAAGCCCAATTCGCAAACCCACCATCCCACCCCCAAATCCGCACAGTCTGTAGTAGCCATAGAAGCCGCCGTAAGTAGCACCGTATCCGCCTCCTAAGGAAATCAGAAACGGAGCATTCGGGTATCCTATCCACCTATTAGTCATACCTCACCTACAGGTGCGGCGTAGGATGCTCAACTCAGCCGTCAAGGCAAACTTCCTCATTCTCAGAGAGGCCTTCACAGCCTTACTGCCCGTTGTCATTATTATGAACAGCGTGGTTTTGCTCTCTGGTTTAATCAGTTGGTTCAGCGTAGGCGAGTTTGCCAACCTCTTGGTATCGCAAGGAAATGAAGTCAGTCGGTTATTCTTCTTTCTCATTCCGCTCTTTCTAAATATCTCGCTTAGCACTCTCATAGCAAAAGAGAAAAACTTAGATCAAATTGGCACCACCCTAATTACGATGGTGTGCTTTTTTAGAGCCGCCAGCTTTCTCAACATTAACGACTCCGCCGAGATTGTCTCATTTCACGGCTCCGTACTAACCAGTATTCCTTGCACTTGGGCAGCCGTTTATCTCCTACATTATCTCTCTCAACGCTTTCGCCATCAGCTAGTAAAACCAACTGGAGATATCAGCCCTCGGCTCAGAAGCACCCTAAATCTACTCATACCAGGACTCCTCACTATCCTTAGCTTCGAGCTATTTAGGTATCTATCACAACAGATCGTTCACACCGAGGTCTTTTCTCAGCTCACCGAACCCTTCTCGTATATACGCAGCTTAGGCACAATACAAAAGCTGCTCGTCTACAAAACCATTGCGCTCACCACCTGGTTTATCGGCTTACATGGCGGTCACACCGCCGAAGGGTTTTTTCGCATCTTGCACAAAGTTCCAGTAGGCGATCCTTACAGCATTCGTCTCAAATCCTTTCAAGACGTATTTGCCAACATTGGCGGCGCTGGCTCCACCTTCGTAATTCCTTTCCTTATTCTGCTCAAAAACAAAACAACGCCTTTCAAGGCGATCGCCCGCCTGAGCATTCCGTTCTCCATCTTCAACATCAACGAGATCTTACTCTTCGGCCTGCCGATTCTGCTTAACCCCATCTTTCTCATCCCATTTATCGCTGTCTCTTTTATCAACATAGCGATCGCCCTTACCGCCATTCATCTAGGACTCTTCTCCATCACCGTAGATACCCTCAACTGGATGGCTCCGCCTATCTACAGCGCTTACGCCATCTCCGGCGGCTCCATCGCAGCCGTCTGTACGCAGCTTTTATGCATCTTCATCGACGGCTGCATTTACTTGCCCTTCCTAACGATCGCCGCTCGTCAGCACAACGCCCCCACTCAACTGCAATCGCTCATAGGCGAAGATGCCTACTGCCTCATCAACGAAGAGATCCTGCACCGACAAGAAAGACAGTTCATTAGCAGCCAAAAGCGCCACATCAGCCAAAAAGCAGCCGCTCAGCAGGTACTCAAGCAGCTACAAAATGGTCATTTCATTCTTTATTACCAGCCCAAAGTAGAAGCCGTCTCACTGCGGCTAATAGGTATAGAGTCTTTGCTAAGATTCAAAACATTTCAAGGCGAGGTTCTTCCGCCAACCTTTCTACCGGTGCTTTACGAACAAGGGCTTTCAAAATTCGTCGATAAAAAAGTCATCGACTTAGTATTCGAACAAGTACAAAAATGGCAGACCCAAAACCTGCAAGTACCGCCCATCAGCATCAACTTCGATAAAGACTTTCTCCTAGACCCTCAAGCCGTGAGCGACTTCATCACCCGATCACAAAAGCACAGCATCAACTTCTACATAGAGATCACTGAGCATACCTACACCGTAGAAATGAAGGCGCTAGCGGCAGTCGTTAAGCGCTTACGCCAGGCCGGACACTACATTTCTATTGATGACTTTGGAGCAGGCTACTCCTCGCTAACGAGCCTACTATCACTCAAAGCCGATGAAATTAAGCTCGATAGAGAGCTAGTCGTTCCCCCCAGCCAAGAAACCCTGCGCGGCCAGGTTTTACTATCTGCCAGCATCAAACTGTGCCACGACCTCGGCTTTACCGTAGTCGCAGAAGGCATAGAAACTCCCGAACAGTTGCAGCTAGCCCAGCGCTGCGGCGCTGATGTCTTACAAGGCTACTATCTAGGCAGACCCATGTCTGCAAAAAGCGTGAGTCAGCTCTTTTATTCAAACGCTGTTTCTAATAAAAAGCAGTCAGTTTAGCCCAGACGACATACCTGAATAAGGAATACCCATTTTGACACCCGACCTAGACTACGCTGCGCTCTCACCCACCGCCTACGCTGATGCGTTAGCGCGATCGCAATTCATGCATCTAGATATCCGAGAGCTGTGGCCACAGATCCCTCGCATCGCAGGCCCCGCCTACACCGTCCGCTGCGCCCCCGGCGATAATTTAATGCTCCATGCGGCCATCTACAGAGCGCCAGCAGGCAGCGTCATCGTTGTAGAAGCAGGCAGCAACGACTACGCTGTAAGCGGCGGCAACGTTTGTGCGATCGCCCAAAAAAGAGGCATTACTGGCTTCGTCATCGACGGCGTTATCCGAGACATCGCAGAAGTAAGAGCCGCTAAATTTCCCGTCTTTGCTAAAGGCTGCATACCCAAACCCGGCGTCAAAGCAGCCCTAGGTTCACTGCAAATGCCCATCACTTGCGGCGGTGTGCAGGTATTTCCCCACGACATTATCGTCGCCGACGAAGAAGGCATCGCCGTCATCCCTGCCGCAAACCAAGCATCCGTTTGGGAAATTGCCAGAAACAGAACAGAAAAAGATGCGGCAACCTCTTTAGCCGAATGGGAGCGATCGCACCAAGCCAAAATAGAACGACTCCTCACCGAAAAAGGATTCCTAGAACCGAACTAAGCCAGACAGTAGCCCGCTTTTATCCAAACAATCGTCTGAAAAAAGCAAATCGTGACAACAGAAAATAATCCAACAGAAGTACGCCTATCAAAGAAAGACCCACCAACGGAAAAATAAATCCCAAAACGGCAACAATAATCAGCGGGACTTTCCAATTTTGTACATAAGGCGGCATTGCTGGCGCACCCAAGATCCCAGAACCCTGCGGCCTGCGCTGCCACCACATCACAGTACCTGTCACCGAAAGCAATATCGTAACTAGCGCAGCAAACAACATCAGCAGTTGATTAGGCAGCCCGAAATATTTGCCCATATGGATAGAAACGCCCATTTCTACAGCTCTAGCCACCAATCCATAGTCCTTCCAGCCCACGCTTGCCAGCAACTGACCGCTGTACTGATCCATATGCATCGTCACCTCTTGCTTCGGATCGTTTGGGAATGCAGAGGCTGTATATACGCCAGTTTCATCTGCTGGAAATGCAATGCTAAATCCAGGCGGCGCACCCTCTCGAATAGCGAGAGCAACAACATCATCAAAAACAGTCGATATATCCTTCAAAGAGCCACTATCATCGGCAACCAGCGTTGCTGAATAGCCGTCATTTTTAGACGTCGACCGCTCAAAACTAGGCGCAGCTGTAGGCATCGCGATCGATACGGGCATAGGCATACTCTCAGCAGCCCAAGGAACAAAAAGCGCCCCACGTTCGTTCAAAGTACCAGTGGCCAGCGTAGATTGAGGCACGTTGTCCCACATTTTATCGGGAAACCGGCCCCACACCTGAGCAAAAGTATCGCCCCAAAATCCTGTCCAAGGCAGTCCCGTCAGAATTAAAAACCCAATCAGCAGTACGCCGTAAAACCCTGGAACCGCATGTAAATCGCGCCAAAAAATACGCTTGTTTTTACTCCACAGTCGAGGCACCAACGTTCCCATAAGCGAGATATTTTTACGCGGCAGCCATAGATATAGCCCAGAAACCAGCAGCACCAGCGCCCAGCAAACTGCTAGCTCAATTAGATAGTCGCCCCAGTCGCCGATTAGCAAGTTTCCATGAATTTTACGCGCGATCGCCTGAAGATTTTTCTCTTCATCACGCACCCCCAACACCTTTCCCGCATAAGGATCAACAAACACTGCTAGCTCTTTGCCCTCAGCCGTCGCAATCCCTACCTCAGCGCTGCGATTAGCCGCCAAATTAGGCGTAAATTTAGTCACAGTAGCCTGAGGATAAGCCTCACGAGCTGTCTGAACCTGCTCCGTATAGGAAAGCATCGTAGTGCTAGGCTGCACAAACATCAGGTTGTGATACATCACAGTATCTAGCTGCGGTTTAAAGAGGTAAATGATCCCAGTCGCGCCCAAAATCAGCATAAACGGCACAACAAACAGGCCCGCGTAAAAGTGCCAGCGCCATACTGTACGGTAAAAACGATTGCCAGGTGGCTCACTTTTTACCGGGGAGGAGGCAACCGCTTCAGAGTGAATCAGCGTCATGATTTTCCTTCAAGACCAAGAGTGTCCTTAAGTATCAGTCTGCTGTTTTAAAGCTGTCAAAAGACAGTCCGTCAACGTCAAACAGAATTCACGCGCTCACTTCACCTAACGCCATACAAATTCTGCCGCTAACAGCCCTCGCTCGCTCGCAGTTAAGCGAGGGCTGCGTTTTACACCGTCTAGCGCCAACTCAAACATCCAATTATCAAAGCGCTAAATCACAAACTTCTCTCGATATTCAGCCCTATCCAAAGCCAGCTCAATCTCAAAAGAGTCACCCACCATACCCTGAAAATACGGCAGCTGAATAAAACTGTTATCTTGCTCAGCCGCCACAGCAGCCAGCACCTTTTTCTGCGCATCTAACAAACGCAGCTCTATCCGCTCAGGCAAAACCGTATTGTTCGTCGCGGGCTGAACCTGTACGCAAACCTTGTACAAATTCTCATCCTCTAAACGAACTGCAATTAGCAACACAGCGCTAGATCCATCAGTCGGTGCCAGCAGATCACCCGGTGTCAGAGTCGGCTCCGATGTAGATAAAACAACAAACTTGCAGCGTTTAACAAAAGCTTCGTCTCGAAAATGATAGGCGCTGCGCAATCGAATGGCTGGGCAATCCACTGCGGTAAACAAACTCTTCAGCGGCTGCCAGCGAGTACCAAACTGACCTTCAAACCACCGACTTAAGCACACAGGAATGCGCAAATGCGCTCCTAAATTAATTATTGGCTCCCGTAAGCGACAGTCCGTTAAAGAATCAGCAGCAGAGATAGAAGAGTCTGACTGTTTGCTAAGCTGCTCCACAAACTGATAGATCGCATAGGCCTTTACCAGCACTGGCAGGCTAAAAGTCGGGGCAGCGAACAAAACATCAGTCGCCGAAGTCTAGTGGCAGATCTGCCTCTGCTCGATTTTTATCACGCAGCCTAGCAGAAGGCAGCTGCACCAACAACAGCGATCGCTGCTTCAAAGAATCCAGCGCCGATATCAGCTCCGAAGATCGCAGCGAGATCGGCAGCGTTGCTTTTAGCGCTGCTAAAGAAAGCGGAGAATCTTGACTCGCCAGCCAGTAAAGGATATCCAGCTCAGCCGCACACAGTCGGTTAAAAGAAAGCGACAGCAGCCGCAGTACATCGGTAGATAGCGTCGACATCTGGGCCAAAAACTTATCCACTCGACCGTCAAAAATCTCGCGAATCACCCGCGCCGTCGCCTTTAGTGCCATAGGATGTCCCTGATAACGCTGGGCTAACTCTGGCCAAGCCGCCACCGAAACCGGCTGCACCGACAGCGACTCATGCCGCAAAAGCTCCATCGCCGCCGCTAAATCTAGCCCACGCAAGAAAAGCGATCGCACTGGCCGCCCATTTTTGTCATCATTCTGTTCACTATCACTCTGCTCACTATCATCCAATTCACTGCCACCCTGTCGAACCAGTCCAGCAGGGCCTTCTAAGCCAGTAACCACCACACATCCGCGCGTACCGACTACCCCCAAAAAGAAGTTTTCATAGCCCTGATAATCCGCCAAGTAGCCACCCGCTAGATGCCCAGGCTCCAAAACAGCCTCCACGTCCTCTATTAGCAGCAGCACAGATTGACGCGCCATCACAGCCAGCAAATAAGAAACCGCCTGCCCAGCGATCTGACCAGAAAACCCCAGCTCAGCTAAAACACTACTGCACAGCTCACTCGGCAAAGGCTTATCCTGTAGCGAACGGCAAACAACATGGTCAAACGCATCGCCGATCTCAGCGACTAGGCGCTCCGCTAGCATCGTTTTCCCCATTCCTCGCAGTCCCCAGATCCCCACAGCGTGAACGGGCTCCTGATTCGCACAAGGTGTCAGCCAGCCTTGCAATCGCGCCAACTCACGCTCATACCCGTACATCGGCATCTGAAGCCGAGCGCAATCAGTCCCAGCAACATTGGAAGCATCATCAGGCGATCGCACGTCCACACCGAGATCAGCACGATTAAAAGAAGACAAATCAGACTCGGGAAAACTCTCCACCGCCTGAGTCGGCCAATAGCGATCGCTCGTCCACACCTCCCGCTGCACAGTACTTCTAGCAGCCACAGCAAACCCGCTTGCAGACTTGCCTCTCAATGATCCCGAGCGATCGCCTAGCCCCAATAGTTCAGAACCCACCGCTGCATTGGTCGCCGCATAAGCCTCAAGCGCCACCCTAAAATTAGTCTTACCAACAGAACGCCCAAGCACATTAGAAAGCTGTTTCCATAGCTTAGGCGCAACATCCCTCATCAAATAGTTAGTGCTGTACTCCGAGCTGTCGGCCATTTGTTCATACGTCAGCCCCCGCCAGGTTCCCTTCAAAATCACCCGCTCTGGCTCTCTTAGCTTACTGCCCGTACTCGATATCACAGCAGAATTCAACCATCCCAGCGCCGCCGTCAAATCCACCCTTTCCACCTAAAAACAGCACTTCTTCACTTCGCCGCTTACCCACAAGCTAGCCTCTCACTATTCGCCTTCAATCCCGTTCGTTTTCAATACTATTCGCCTTCAATATCTGAGATACAAAACAAACCTATGGGCCTTGCCAACTTCAAACAAAGTACAAAAAGCGGCAGCAAAGACACCCTTGCCACTTCAAAATCAGGTTTTAACGAAGGCATCTAATCAGTTTATTTAGTCCATCCAATTAGCCCATAAAACATGATGTCTTTGCTTGCACAAAGTCAACGACCGAAGCAACACAGTTTGTCAGCATTATCAACGCCAAGGATCTACTTACCGCTGCAGTAAATCACTATCAGCTAACGCATTAAGCAGGTATTTACCGATAGCTAGCTATTCATAATTCATACAGACAAACCATAACAAACAATGATCCAAAAAAGAAAATATAAATCCATTTGCGTCAGAGAAAGAACACGACCAGTGACGACGATCACAGCTCCTCTAATTCAAAGGTTTTGTGCTTGCTTGAAATATTCAGAACGAGCAATAAAAAGTCCATTTTTATTTAGTAGCCGCTGTCTTATTCAGCACAAAAAAACGAACCTGCATAAATAAGTTGGGTATCTAGAACGGTCTAATCGAAAACTGTAAAAAATATCACATCAAACATCCATCTGCATAACGTCAAATCCACTGATAGCTTGACGAACCACACAAGCTGGGCTAGCATTTCATCTATCGATCAGATGTTTCTCTACCCAAACATCAAAATCAGCATGAACGCCCAACAGATATCTCTACACATCTTCAGCCTCAGCCTAAACGGGCTGCTGCTGCGCGGGCGCGCATAAATACTTTTTTTACTCACCCATACCCATACTTCTTAGAAGACTGCAGAAGATCACGAGCAGCCCTCGCGTTCAAGGCTTTATGCATGAGCCCTGACCGCTATGGCCACATAGTCAGCTATAAACCCATGCAACACAATCTCCAACTTCGCCTTAGCCTGCGACTGATGCAGGGCTGTCGGACTCAATTCTGGCACCCTGATAGCCCTGATCCAACAACATTTTCACAGCCAATCAAAACAGCTTTATCTCCTCACCCATTTCATCCAAACTCGGCCCAATTCACACATTCTAAAGCCCACGATGTTACAACAACCTGCCACCAAATACGCCGCATTCACACCCATTGATCTACCCCATCGAACTTGGCCAAGCCAAGTCATCACGCAGCCGCCCATCTGGCTCAGCACCGATCTAAGAGACGGCAACCAGGCGCTCATTGAACCCATGAGCATTGCGCGTAAACTGCGTTTATTTAGAACCCTAGTAGACATCGGATTCAAAGAAATTGAAGTAGGCTTTCCCGCCGCCTCTCAAACAGAGTTCGACTTTATTCGCCACCTCATAGAACAGAATCTTGTTCCAGATGATGTCACCCTTCAGATTCTTACGCCCGCTCGCAGCCAGCTAATCCGCCGCAGTTTTGAAGCTTTGCAAGGTGCTAAACAGGCTATTGTTCATGTTTATAACGCAACAGCACCAACTTTTCGCCAGGTTGTTTTCAATTTAGACAAAGCTGGAACCATTCAGCTTGCTACAGAAGCGGCAACTCTCATCAAACAGCTTGCGATCGCACATCCCGAAACCCAATGGCGATTCCAGTACTCTCCCGAAGTCTTCACCGCCACAGAACTTCCCTTTGCCAAAGAGATCTGCAACGCAGTGCTCGGCATATGGCAGCCAACCGCCGCCGCCAAAGCCATCATTAACCTCCCGGCAAGCGTCGAAGTCTCCACCCCCAACGTCTACGCCGACCAAATTGAATGGATGCACCAAAACCTTGACTACAGAGACGCGGTTGTTTTATGCGTTCATCCTCACAACGACCGAGGCTGTAGCGTAGCTGCCGCCGAACTCGCTCAAATGGCCGGAGCCGAACGCGTCGAAGGCTGCCTATTCGGTAACGGCGAGCGCACGGGCAACGTCGATTTGGTCACGCTGGCCCTAAACCTCTACACCCAAGGCATCTCTCCCGGTTTAGACTTCTCCTGCATTGACGACATCATACGCATCGCCGAAGACTGCACTCAGCTACCAGTTCACCCGCGTCACCCCTACGCCGGAGAGCTAGTATTTACAGCCTTTTCCGGCTCCCATCAAGACGCGATCAAAAAAGGCTTTGCCGTTCGCCAGTCGCCAGAGAGACGGGCAGAAAGACAGGCGGACAGATACCCAGACAGATGGGCAGTTCCCTATCTACCGATGGATCCCGCAGACATAGGCCGCTCCTACGAATCTGTTGTTCGAGTCAACAGCCAGTCCGGTAAAGGAGGCATCGCCTTCTTACTAGAAAAAGACTATGGTATCCAGCTACCTAGAAAGCTCCAGATCGAGTTTAGCCAGGTTGTTCAACAATCTGTAGACGCTAGCGCTCAAGAAATAACGGCGGCTAACATTTGGGAGATTTTTCAAACCGAATACAGTCAATCAGCGTCGCCCTTTCAATACCTATCGCACCAGTCTATGGAGCTAGAAAGCGGACAGTCCCAGCTTTCTATCCGGCTATCTCAGCTAGAGCAGTCACTTAGCCTAGTAGCAGCAGGCAACGGCCCGGTAGATGCCTTTATAAACGCGCTTAACGCTGAGTTTTCTGGCCGCCTCGGCAAAATAGAAATCCGGCACTACGAGCAGAGATCGCTCACGCAAAGCAGCAGTAGTCAGGCGATCGCACTTGTCGAGATTGCCACCCATCAAGGCACTACCTACGGCATCGGCATTCACGCCAATATCGTCGCCGCCTCATTCAGCGCCATTATCAGCGCACTCAATCGCAACATCACCAAAAGCGATCGCCCAAAAAATCAAACCAACCTTGCCGCCGTTAGGAATTAGCGATCCACGCTCTGTATCCATCAACGACGGTTAATACCTGCGGCAAGAGTCTGACTCCTCATGCCGCAGTTTCTTCTATTTCTCCCACCTTTGGCTGCTGTTCTAAATAAAGGGCGATCGCCCCACCCAGCACAATCAACAGCATCCCCCCAATCGCAACGCCGCTTGGAATCTCACCAAAAAACCACCAGCCAATCGCCGCCGAAAAAATCACGCTGCTATACTGAAACATCCCAATCTGATGCGGCTCAGCGAAGCGATAAGCCTGCACCAGCAAAACCTGAAAAGATAAAAACGCCGCTGCCGCACCCACCACATAGCCAGCCGTTTGCACATCTACCGGCTGCCACTGCCACAGCGCAACCGGAGCCACCAGCACCGCGCCAATCAGCAAATAATAAAGCACCTGGCTCAGCGCCGACTGCGTTTTATTCAAAGAACGCACCGTCAAAAACTCAACCGCCGCCGACAGCCCAGCCCCTAGCCCCAGCAGATTCGCCGGATTCTGCAACAGCTCAGCATTCGGCTGAACCACCAGCAGCAAACCAACAAACCCAACCGCGATCGCCCCCCAAAGCCTCAGCGAAACATCCTTCCCTAAAAACAGCGCCCCAATCACCGGAATAAACACCGGCGTCGTATTCAACAACACATTCGCATTCACCAAGCTGCCCAACCCAGCCGCCCAGATAAAAAGATAAAATCCACACAGTCCAAACACCGCCCGCAGCAAATAAAACGGCAGCACCGCCCGGTCAAATCCAGCCTTCAAATCCTGACCCCTTCGCCAAGCCTCCACCGGCAGCACCACCGCCAGCGCCAACAAAATCAGCAGCCACAAAAACTGTCCTGGCGCAATTGCCGACTGCGCCACCTTCCCCAACGCACCCTGTATCGTATTCGCCAAAAAACCCAGCGTCAGCAGCACAGCACCCAACCACAAAGACTGATCTGTCCCTTCCGACTCTCCATCACTCACTGTCTTTGAAGAAATCGAAGAATCCGCATCCATAAAAGCAACCGCTAGCCACGTCTCACACCTTACGCTTACCCAAACACCTCACCTTCCCTACCCCGATAGATCTACAGCCAACAAATCTACAGCCAACAGATCTATCGACCAATAGATCTACAGCAAATCGCTATAAACTGAAACTGGTGACAAGAGGAAAAACAGAAGATGCTCAGAATAATCTGCTTAGCGATGCTTCTACTGCTCACAAGCTGCGGCGTACTGGCCCAAACCCCGCCCGATCAAGTGGTTAAGTTAGCGATCGCGCAAACCCTCACCAACCAGCAGCAAGCGATCGCCCAAGCCCTCAACCTTAGCGCCTCAAAACCCAACTTCAAAATCGAAAAAATCGCCGTCAAAAACCGGCAAAAAATCAACGCCCCAGACTTCAAACAATATCCCGGCGAAGTCTATAGAGTCAGCGGCACCTTCGACACCAAGCTCCAAGGCCCCGCAAAATCATCCCAGCTCGAACCCAACAACCCCTTCGACCTCTACCTCAGCACCGATCCGCAAGACACCAGCGAAACCCAAACCTGGTTCCTACTCAAACCCGATGCAACCCAAGAAAACGAGAGTTAAAACAAGCAACACAACGCCAATTAACTCAACGTCGGCTCCAGGATAATAAACCTACAGACACCTAGCCCTAAGACACCTAGCCCTAAGTAAATCCCCTCCTCGGAGGGGTGCCCGATAGGGTGGGGTGGGTCCAGCCGCCTATTTAATCGGCAGTCGCCAAGTTCCGCTCCCCCAAGACGCAATATACAAATGCGTCTCCCCCGTCACCGGATCGGTCAAAATCTTCGTCCGAAAAGACTTCGGAAAAGCCAAATCGCCCGTCACATCATCAACCTGAGCAACCCGATTGCCCGATAGCTCTGCCTCAAACATCCCATAGCCCAAATTAGTCGGAGCCATCGTCTGAGCGCTCAGATAAACCGAATTTGCCCGTCCTGCCACCGCAAAAATAATCGGCTCTACCTCACTAAAATCAAAGATTGGCTTGCGCGCCGCCTCCAGCTCATCAATCCCTAGCAAACGCTGCCACTGACCGCCCGCATCCCCCGAAAACTGCACCTCATACTCACCTTCTTTCGCCACCGCCGCCGCCAACACCGTCGTCCCGTTCCTATCCCAAGCGTCAAACGTCATTCGCCCCTCAGAAGACAGCACCGGCGTCCACTTCCAGCGCTTATCCTGCAGTCGCTCGGCGCTTCCCTCATCTCGCACGCCCTTATACAAAGTGTTGCCATCCGCCACATACAGCACCCGGTTATCATTCGGGTCAAGCACCAGAGATCCCTCATACTCATTCGCACTCGGGCTATCTGCCAAACGCGGATAAAAATCGAGCGGCAGGTCGTTCACCCGAGCGCTATACAAGTAAGCAATATCTGGAATCACATAAATCCCCTGCCCCCGACTGCTCACATACACCCGACCCGGCTCAGACTCATCGGCCACAATATTGGTATATACATCGTTCGCTAGCCCCCGACTCTCGCCGTACTTACCCGTACCGCCCGCCAAAAAGTACCACCGCACCGGCTGCGGATTCTCCGGATCAATCTTCGCCCCCCACAGCTCGCTCTCCGTATTCTGCGCCCCAAAATCAAACGGCCCGCTAAAGTGAGCCAGCAAAAACACATCCTCGCCCTTCACCACAATCGCATTCGCCTGAGACTTCGCCCGCCGCGGACTAGACACATCCTCCCAGCTCTGTCCCCCGTCCCAGCTCAGCGTCACCCCATGATCCGCCCCCGAGCGCATCACCACATTCCCGTAGCGACTCACATCCATATCAACCGTACTTTGCCACCCTCGGCTGCGGTAGGTATCCACCTCATCCACCTGCGTCACCAAGTCTCCTGTAAAGGCCGCATCAATCGAAACATCCTCAAATCGAGCGCCCGTATCAGCGGTATAAACCGGTTGCCAAAGCTTCTGCCAATCTTCAACCACCTCCTCCCGCTGCTTATTAGCCGTAAACAGCGTCTGGTCACCCGAGGTCCAAATGCCCCGCCCGCCCCAGTTTGTAGGCGTGTACTGATAAGCCGTTGGCCGCGGTTGATTGCCATACAAGCCGCCCTCCCAGCCCGTTTCAAACGTCGCATTCTCTCGCTGGTCGTACCAAAATATCCGTTCCCAGCTGGCAGTCGGCTTATTCCCTGCCCAGCTCACCGTCAGCTCATACAGACCCGTCCGATTATTGTCAGCCGCCGTCAACAGGCTCTGACGCGTCGCACTACTGCGCGGATCGACAATCAAATTCCGAAACGAATAAGCCTTATCAGCCGGTTGCCCTACCCCTGCCAAAGACTGCCAGCTCTGGCCTCGATCCCGGCTAGCAAACAGCGCCGTACCCTCAGCCCCCTTCACGCCAAACGCAGCATACAGCGTGCCATCCGGTGCAACCGCTACGCCCTCTACTCGGCTAGTGGTATTAGGTGGATTCGCAACCTGCACCCACTCACCCTCTGCGCCAAAATCTGCGCCGCGCCACAGGCCGCCCTCAGCCGTCGCCGCAAACACATTCTGCCGGTTGTAGTCGTAAGCCAGCTGCAAAATACTCTTATCGCTGTCCGAATCCGGCCCAAATCGCACCGCCTTAAACGTTTTCCCACCGTCCGTCGAGCGAAACACAGCGGCCTGACGAATAGAGCTATCGCGCTTATTGCCCACGCCAGCTATCACCTGCTGAACATTGCGAGGATCAACAACAACACTTCCTACCGCTAGCTCAGCGTCCGAGCCAGTTTTTGTCAATAGCTGCGAATTAACGCTGCGCCGGGTATCGCCCTGAAGCTGCCAGGAGCGGCCCCCATCGTTAGAGACATGCAGCCCCACCGTTGTACCCAAATAAATCCGCTTAGAATTCTTCGGATCGTAAGCCAAAGCCAGCGTATTTGTCCCGGCCAAACCCTTCAGGGCATAGTGCCACTGCTCGCCGCCGTCTTCGGTGTAATACAGCCCGTCCACATCCGACAAAACGAAGCCGCGATCGCGCTGAGTCGGATTGAGCACGACATCTTGAATTTGACCCCCACCGCCCGGATTAAGCGACTGCCAGGTTTGCGACACCGCAGGCTGAGCGCAAGCCACTACCGCACAAGCAGCGATCGCACCCAAAGCGTATTTCAATCCCTTCATCACGCCTTAATCCACTCTTCTAAAGATCGTTATTTTCTAGCGCCACCGACGCTAAGCGCCCGCGCCAAATTCTGCCCAACATAGCAAAGATATCCAAAGATATACCGCAGCCACGTTCAGCTATATTCAGTGTCTGCATCTAACCCCAGACTAAAAGCAGATCGGCCTATCCAAAATGACGATTGAATGAAGAATTAGCTAGAAGAATCGGTTAAAAGAATCAGCCAGAAAAATTAGTGAGAAGAAATAACCGAAGCCGCCTCAATAAAAATCCGCTTCACATCCGCATGATTCTCTCGAATCGTTGACTCGATTCGCCTTACCGCCGACTCAATCTCATCCGCCGAAAGACTATCCTTAAACTCAATATTCAGCGCCAGCAAAATATCCTCCGGCCCCAAATGCAGCGTAATCGGCGGCTCCGCAGCAGACACCGCCACATCCGACTTCACAAGATTTTGAATACTCGCGCGAGTTTCAGGCGAGGCACTCTCACCCACCAGCAGCCCCTTAGTTTTAGCCACCAGCGCGATCGCAACAACAGTCAGCACCCCCCCAATCAGCATCGACGCGATCGCATCATACTGAGGATTGCCCGTCGTCTCACTCAGCCAAACCCCCGCAAACGCGATCGCCAACCCCACCAGCGCCGCCGTATCTTCTACAATCACAATAAAAGCGCTCGGGTCTTTACTTAGCCCAATTGCCTTCCACAGCCCAATCTCCGCATTTCCCTTCCGCTTCTTAAACTCTCGAATCGAGACAAACAGCGCCGCCCCCTCAAACACCGCCGCCGCAATCAGCACCCCATAGCTCACCAGCGGCTCGCTCGCAATCTCCGGGTCCTGAAAGCTCCGCACCCCCTGCAGCACAGACACCCCCCCGCCCAGCGCAAAAATCAGCACCGCCACCATCAAAGACCAAAAATACAGCTCCTGACTCCGCCCCAGCGGATACTGCTCATCCGGCAGCGCCTCACTCTGCTTTAGCCCATACAGCAGCAGCACCTCATTCACCGAATCCACCACCGAGTGAATCCCCTCAGACAGCATCGCCGAACTGCCGCTAACGTAAGCCCCCGCAAACTTAGCAATCCCAATCGCCACGTTTGCCGCCATCGCCGAGTAAATAGAAACCTTAGAAGAGCCAGTAGACATAAGCGTTGGAGAATAGAACAGAACTGCGTCAATCTATCGTACAACCCAAAGAAAGCGATCGCCCCTTGGCAGCCAACGCGCCAACGCAGCCTTGCCAAAAAACAACCGCCCACCCTTAGCCCTACAAACTCCGCCGCAGCAAGCTCATCATCTCTCCCTGCTCCGACGTAATCACCAGCTGCCCCTGCACCGGCGCAAGCGGCGTCCACAGCGCAGTCTCCGAATAGCGCAAGCTGTGCAGCAAATAAATCGTCTGCCGAATTGCACCAGGGCTACCCAGCAAAATATGACGAAGCACTTCTTTGTGAGCGCGATTCTCCGGTGGAGAGGCTCCGCCAACGCCCCCTAAAGGACTCGGCACAGTCGCCGTCTGAATCGCAGACCGTCTCTGTCCAGGGTTAGGCAGATCGCAAGCAAGATAAGTTGTCGGCATCATTGGATTTTTCCAAACGAAGAGTTTACGGAAGAAATCCAAAAATTTAGCCACCCCAACTTGCCAAAAGTCAGGGTGGCTGTGACAATCTATCACAACCGCCTTGCTGGTTTGTTCAGTAAGGGGGCGAGCGGGCGATGACTGTTGACGCAATCATCGTCTGCGACTGCTAAATTTTTGGGGAAGTCGCTATTGCCAGTGCCAAAAAGGCTTAACGCAACAGCTAAAATTAGCCTATCAGCCTTTTTTTGAACCTGTCAACTATTTTTTACAGCAAAGCCAGATTCTTACAACAAAGCCAGAACAGTACTTAAAGACGCGATCGCAAAAAAAAGAGCGCCCAACCCCGAACGCTCCTTACTTCACTATTCAATTCACGATTGCATTAACCGTCACATCAACCGTCACTCTTCTCTATTAGCTCGCAGCAACCGCCACCTTACGAACAGGCCGCTTGCGATCGCTCTTCTTCACGCCGCCCGCCATCTCATACTCATGGCTGTTCTTCCCATACTTAGCAGCCACACCCAACAGCATTCTCTCCGAATACTCAGCCAGTTGTTGTTCCGTCTCTCCCACTTTGTTGTTTAGCGCATCCACAGTAGAAAGCGCCGTATTATAGGCACTAATATCCGCTCGCAGCTCAGCGATCGCCTTCTGATAGCCCGGCGCTGTAAATCCCCCACCCGCATCTAGCTTATAGTCAATAGACTGAACGCCATCCAAGCGACGCTGCGCCCTTTCCAAAACTCGCGAACTTCTTTTCTTTCTGGCCATTGGTAGTTACCCAACATATCGTTTACTGTTGTGTTCTAGCAAACTAGAACAGACTTATAATGTCCATTTTGGTACGTCTTTATCTAAGTACAATTGGCTATTTGTATTATCTGCAACTACCCAGCTCCGTAGTTTCAAGCAAATGTTGTTGTGTTGTAGGTAGCTGAAAGAGTGGGAGTTGCGATCGCATCCACAGCATCAACTTCCGTTTATCCTGCACGCTTGCCGACCTTACCGTATCAACAACCATTTGTCCTGCACGCCTGCCAAACCAACGGCATCAACTTCCATTTATCCTGCACGCTTGCCGATCTTGCAGCATTCAACTTTGAGCTTCGAGATTAGCCGTGCCGTTTTTCCACAGCTCGTATTCGCTAATATCAATCTCGTCATTCCAAACAAGCGCGTATCCGCCAAGCTCTATCTTAAAGTTTTTGAAGAAGGCCGGTTGCTGTAGCGGAGCGAACATTGGCTTTTTGAGCAGCGATCGCACATCATACTGTTTAACTTCTTGATTAGAGAATTCAACCATTAGAGTATGGTCGTCAATTGCTTTCGCTTTAATAATTCTTGGATGCTGCATGAGTAGTCTAGAGACTAGCGGTTTATTTCAAAGGAGGTAATTTTCGAAACTCTTGAGACTTCCAAATATCTAGAAGGTCTTTTTGATATGTGCTTGCCCATTCCAGCACTAATTTCTCCGCCCGCTTCGGCAGATCTCCTTCGATGATTTCTAACGACTCAATAGTGATGAGTGCGTTATGTTCGCCATAGACAGCATGAAAATGAGGCGGCGGGTGGTCGCCAAAAAACACCTTGATAATAATTCCATAAAACCGTGTAATCTCCGGCATCTCACACTCAAAGAAGCTATTGCTGTATTGATTCTATTGCATCGCTGTCATCCACAGCCCCCATCAGCTTCAGCGCCGTGCGGCTTCCCGGCGTCAGACCGATCGCATCGGTAATATCCAATCCTGCATACACCCGGTCGTCCAGGGTTCGCACACATTCCCCACTCATCACATCCCACAGCTTCACCGTACTGTCAGTACTACCCGTTGCTAATTGCTTTCCATCTGGGCTATACACCACCGACCAAACCCCACTCTCATGGCCTTGAAAGGTGCGCTCACACTCCCCGTCTCCACATTCCATAGCTTCACCGTGCTGTCATCACTGCCAGAGGCCACATGCTCACCATCCGGGCTATACACCACCGACCAAACCCAACTCTCATGGCCTTGAAAGGTGCGCTCACACTCCCCCGTCTCCACATTCCATAGCTTCACCGTGCTGTCATCACTGCCAGAGGCCACATGCTGACCATCCGGGCTATACACCACCGACAAAACCACATTCTCATGGCCTTGAAAGGTGCGCTCACACTCACCCGTCTCCACATTCCATAGCTTCACCGTGCTGTCATCACTGCCAGAGGCCACATGCTGACCATCCGGGCTATACACCACCGACCAAACCCCATTCTCATGGCCTTGAAAGGTGCGCTCACACTCCCCCGTCTCCACATTCCATAGCTTCACCGTGCTGTCACCACTGCCAGAGGCCACATGCTGACCATCCGGGCTATACACCACCGACCAAACCCCATTCTCATGGCCTTGAAAGGTGCGCTCACACTCCCCCGTCTCCACATTCCATAGCTTCACCGTGCTGTCATCACTGCCAGAGGCCACATGCTGACCATCCGGGCTATACACCACCGACCAAACCCCATTCTCATGGCCTTGAAAGGTGCGCTCACACTCACCCGTCTCCACATTCCATAGCTTCACCGTGCTGTCATCACTGCCAGAGGCCACATGCTCACCATCCGGGCTATACACCACCGACCAAACCCCATTCTCATGGCCTTGAAAGGTGCGCTCACACTCACCCGTCTCCACATTCCATAGCTTCACCGTGCTGTCACCACTGCCAGAGGCCACATGCTCACCATCCGGGCTATACACCACCGACAAAACCCAACTCTCATGGCCTTGAAAGGTGCGCTCACACTCACCCGTCTCCACATTCCATAGCTTCACCGTGCTGTCACCACTGCCAGAGGCCACATGCTCACCATCCGGGCTATACACCACCGACCAAACCCCATTCTCATGGCCTTGAAAGGTGCGCTCACACTCACCCGTCTCCACATTCCATAGCTTCACCGTGCTGTCACCACTGCCAGAGGCCACATGCTCACCATCCGGGCTATACACCACCGACCCAACCCCATTCTCATGGCCTTGCAAGGTGCGCTCACACTCCCCCGTCTCCACATTCCATAGCTTCACCGTGCTGTCACCACTGCCAGAGGCCACATGCTCACCATCCGGGCTATACACCACCGACCAAACCCCATTCTCATGGCCTTGAAAGGTGCGCTCACACTCACCCGTCTCCACATTCCATAGCTTCACCGTGCTGTCATCACTGCCAGAGGCCACATGCTGACCATCCGGGCTATACACCACCGACTGGATAGCATCTTTGTGCCCAGCACAAAATAAAACCACTTGCCCCGTCGCAATCTCCCAAACCTGCAAAACACCTTTGCTATCTCCAATTGCCAAATGGCGACCATCTGGACTGTATGCAACAGAATAAACATTACCCAGCACCTTAGAGAAAGGAGCCTCCGCTAGCTGCGCCCCCCGCAGGTTTACCCGACGCAAATAGGTTTTGGTAAAGTCCACCCCTTGCAGCTTACTGCCGCGCAGGTCAGCATCTATCAGCGCATGGGGCGTCTTCGCTAGCATTAGCTGCGCCGTATTCCCACCCAGGTAGCCACTCTCCTTCAGCGTTCTGCTCGCAGTCGCCTGCAACAACGGCAGCAACTGTTCTCTCATCGTCGTTTCATCCAGCATCGGATGCGCCAGCTCCAACACCGCCTTAGCGAGCTTCGCCTGCCCCAACAGCGGCAACAAATCCTCAAACGTCAGCCCCACAAATTGATCCAGCCGCGCCATCGGCACCGGCTCACCGCTCTCATCACACGCTCTTTTGAAGTAGCCATCCCAGGTATAGTCCCTACTCGGCATCGCCTCATCCAACAAATGCGACTGCTCCCGCGCCACTGCCGTAAAGTCTTCCGCCATCGCCCCTATCGAAGCAACAATCTTATACGCCACAAAAAACTCCAACAGCGACCGATGCGCCGGACTATAATCCCCCTCCGCATTGCGAATCAGCATCGTCTGGCCCATCATGTCGTAGCGCCAGTGATCCAGCTCCTTCTCATCCTCCAGCCGCTCCGCAAACATCTGTTGCAGTTCCTCCGGAAACGCCCGATAGTTCAGCGTCATCTGATTAGTCGAAATCATCTTCCAAGACAGCTCGCACAAGAAATAAAGCTTATCCGCCAAAGACGTAAACGTCCGCTCGCTCTTAATATCCTGCTCCATCTTGCGCGTCACCGCATACAGATACACCCGCGCCATATCCACCGGCTTCCCCGCCTCAATATCCGGCAGCGCCGCCAAAATCAAATCCACCATCACCGGACGCCGCGCCAAATCCAATAGCTGCGAATTCCCCATCACCTCTCGAACAGTTTCTGTCCTCGGCTCTCGCCCCTCCGTTGCCGCAATTTTCTGCACCTTTCGCCACAGCAGCTCCGCAATCTGCTCATCGTCAAACTTCGCCAGCTCCAGCACCTCAAACTGCGGCGGCTCCCCCGTCAAATTCGCCGTCGAAGCATTCTTCTCCGCACTCAGCGTCGCTCGCCCCTCAATCGCATCCGGAAAATGCTCCGTCCGACAGGTCAACAGCGCCTTTGCCCCCGGCACCACCACCCGCGCCATCTCCCAAAAATTATCAATCATGGCCTGCAAGTCCATTCTTGCCGCCATCTCATCAAACCCATCAAAAATCAGCAGCAGCTTACCCATCCGATTCAGCTGCTCAAACGCCGTATATCTCGGCAGCGGAATCTCATGCTTCCGAAAGAAAAACTCCGAAAACAACGACTCCACGCTACACCGCCTTCGCATAGTCCCGTAGCGGCACCACCAGCGGCAGCCGAGGCCGCACCACTCCTTTCGCCTTCGCTTCCTGATATTTCTGCAACGCCAACCAGGCATAGTGCATCACAAACCAAGTCTTGCCCGTACCAAACTCTCCCAGCACCGACAAATGCTCCTTAGAAGAATCCGCCAACCATTGATCCACATATCCCTCAATCCACCCTTCCTCCTCCCCATAATGGCTCATTCCCAGCAGCCGCTTCGTCTCCGGATCAATCTCATCCTTCGAGCAGCCCAGCGAAATATAGTCCTGATCAATCCCCTTAGAAGTAATCTCATCTCTCTAGCCACGCCACATAGCGGCTAAAGTCCGCATCCTCATCCAACAGCTCATCCAGCGTGTAGCAAGAAATATTCTCATACGGCGCTTCTTCATCCACCGCCTTCCGCACCCCGCTACTCACCCGCAGATTAGAAACCAGCCAGCCCTCATCCGCCTTCGCGCCGTCACCGACGCCTGCAACGCCTGCAAATCCGACAGCCCAGCCTCACCCTCTACCCCTCGCACCACCATCCGGTAATACCGCTTCCGCCGCACCGGAATCGTAATCAACCATTCAAAATGTTTCTCCCCATCAACCCGGTACTCTTCCCTCCCATAGCCCAGCACCTCAAACCAGTCCGCTAGCTGCTCCGCCAGCGACCCCACCACCCCACTCGTCTGTGCTCGCCATCGGCAACAAAGCCCGCAACTTTCCCTCTAACTGTCCAGCTATCAGCGGCCCCAACTGCGCCGACAGCCCTGCCAAATCATTCACCTGCGCCAGCTGCGCCTTTAGCTCTTTTACATCCTTCTGCACATCAGTTAGCAGCAGCGTCTGCAATTGCTCTTTCGGCGTTTGGCTCCGTCTCACCACCCGCAAAAATATCGCAAAGAAAACACTCACTTCTCGCTGCACATCAATATCTGCTCGCGAATCTCATTCCCCACAAAATTCCATTCATTACCCGCATTCCTCCAATCCAACCGCTCGTCCAACGCATCATTCAGCGGCGTCAAGTTCCACTCATCAAAAGCTCGCTTAAAAGACTTCTGCACTTCCATCTCAGCAAACAGCTTCAACAGCAATTCCGACTTACCCGCTTCATCCGCCAACGCATATTCCACCAGTGCGTAAGTTATACACCGCACTAAACTCAGCCGGTGGATGCTCAGGCTCTAACCCACAATCTTTTAAGAGCCTGAATGAAAAGCTCTATTGCGCTGCAAGGGTTGTCTTTGCTGCGGATGTCGATCACACTTCAAAACAATCGAAATAATCTGCGTCAGTTCCATCAGTCACCTTGAGGGCTGCGCCCATGCGATCGCTATCTGTGAGCATAGTAGTATAGGGATGCGATCGCCATAAATACGCCTTCGCCAATAACCATGAGTAGATGCCAATGAGCAACCAACTCACACTTCAACTACCGCCCGATATCTCAACCCAAGAAGCTCGCTTTCTACTAGCCGCCAAGCTATACGAAGTCAGTCGTCTTTCTCTTGGCCAAGCAGCAAAGCTATCAGAGTATTCAAAACCTACTTTTATAGAATTACTAGGAAAAGCCGGTGTTCCAGTATTCGACTATCCGCCTGAAGACCTAGAGAAGGAGCTAGCGCTTTGAGCGCAGCAGTACGCAAAGACTGCATCATTAGCGATCGCACTTGCTTGATAGGGTTAGAGCGAATCAACCGTCTCGATATTCCACCGCGACTCTACGGCAGGGTTTGGATTCCGCCCGCAGTTGACCAAGAAATCGGATTTTCTATGCCCTGGCTCGAAGTTCAGCCAGTGACCAATCAGGCATTAGTCAGCAGCTTAAGAACCCAAATTGACTGGGGAGAATCAGAAGCGATCGCCTTAGCCTTAGAAATAAAAGGCACTCCTATCTTGCTAGACGACAAAAAAGCGCGACGTATAGCCGCGCAGTTCGATCTACCCATTACAGGCACAGTTGGCTTGCTGTTAAAAGCTAAAAGAGAGAATGTAATTGACGCCCTCTGCCCCATCCTAGATGCACTAGAAATGGCAGAATTTCGTATTGCCCCAGCGCTTCGTCGCCGTGCATTGGAACTAGCCGACGAAGCATAGAGCAATTGCGATCAATCCAGCCCCTTCACTTATCGCCAAACCCGGCTCACCGCCTCATAAATCGCCGGAACAGAATTCTCTTCTACTTGCTTAGGCTCCGTCAACAAACCCAACGTATCCGCCGCATCATTTCGATTCCCCAGAATCAACAGCGCCAGTCGAGCCATCGTCAAATAACGCTGATTGTCCCGATTATTCACCAAACTTTGCACAGCCGGAACCGCAGGCAACGCCTGACGCCCCAAATACGTCAAGCCCAGCGCCGCCAGCTCCCGGTTCTTCACATCCCCATCCGACAGCACCGCCACCAACGTTGGCAAAATCTCGCTGCTATCTTCAGTAATTCTCCAAACCGCATCCGCCGCATACAGCCGCGTCAACGTATTTTCACTATTAAGTTGTTCCTTCAGCGTCGGCGTCGCCTGATCGCCAATCTTCAGCAAACTACCAATAATCGATTGAGTCAAGCTGTCATTCGCACCCGACAAAGACCGAGACAACGCCGGAATTGCCACATCAGCCAGCGGGCCAAAATCACCCAGCGCCCTAGCCGCCGCCGTCCGTACGCCGCTATCACCATCATCTAGCGTCTCAGTCAAAATCGGAATAATCGACCGCACCGCCTCAGACCCTAGCTCATCCGCCTGATTAATATTGCCAATTAGCGTCGCCGCCGTCTGCTTAGCCAGCCTATCCGCCGACTTATTCTTCAGCAAATTACCCAGAGCCGGCACCGCGTCCCCCCCAATATTCACCAGCGACTCCGCCGCAATATCCTTCACCAACCCAGACTCATTTTGAACCGCCGCTATCAGCACGTTCAGCAAAATATCATTCTCTACGCCCACCTGCGTCAGCGTACTCAGCGCCAGCGCTCTCACCAGCTCATCATCATCCTTAATCACCTCTAGCAAAGTCGGCGTCGCCTCCTTCGCATCCGGGCCAATCTTATTCAGCGCATAGGCCGCTGCTGCTCGAGTCGCCCCATTGCCAGATTCTAAAGCCTTTGCTAGCTCAGGCACCGCCGCTTTGCCGTTTGCAGCCAAAGCATCCGCTGCGGCCTTGCGCTCGGTATTGTTGTTGCTACTCAAAATAGCCACCAGCTCAGAGAACTCGTCAGTCCCCTGATTCGCCGTTTCTCCAACAGGGTTTTCTGCGGTAGGATTCGCCGCCGTTCCATTTTCTAGTTCTGTCAAAGCTTCCTCAGTAGAAAGCCCGGTCGGTCTGCCCGTCCCTTCACTGCCCGCAACCACCGGCAGATAAGGAGACGCGATCGCACTCACCGCCCCTCTACTCGCCAAAGCCTGATAGGCGATCGCCGCAATCTCTGCCCGACTCGCATTCCGCTGAGGATTCAGCTGCCTCACATCCGGGTAATTCACCACCAGTCCCTTATCAGTAGCCGCCGCGATCGCCTCAGCCGCCCACGCAGGAACCTGTCCGCTATCCGCAAACGTCTTCAGCAGTTCCGCCGTATCGCCCGACTTCTCAATTCCTAGTCCATTAGCCAGCGATAGCAAAACCTCTAGTCTCGTAATCGGCTGGTCCAAGCCAAACGTTCCATCGGGATACCCACTCAAAAAACCTCTGGCATAGGCCATAGAAATAGCCCCTTCCGCCCAATGACCCGCTGGCACATCGCTAAACTTAATCGGCTGTCGAATGGTGGGCTGAGCAAAAGCACCCGCCAAAACAGAAGCAAACTGCGCTCTGGTCATTTGGGCATCAGGTCGAAACGTACCGTCTGGAAACCCGCTGATAACGTTCGCCTCATTCAGCGACATCACATACTGATTCGCCCAGTAGTTATCGCCTACATCACTAAACTTACTTTGCGCCGCTGCTGGTAGCGTAACCACAAGTCCCAAAGCCAGCGTGCTAGAAAGGGCGATCGCAGTATTAACAGTAGGGCTAAAGAAGGGGCTATTCTGACCAAACATGACGAGATCCTGATGTTTTAGGTAGTTCACTGAAGTTGATAGCAGAATATCCCATCACCTTCAAAAGCCGCCATGAAACCAGGGCCGGTTCGTGTTTTGGCCGATAAAAGAGGGCGATCGCCCCTATCAAACCCTGCTTACATCAACAAAAGTGAGATCCGGTTGCAAATTTGGATGTAAAGCCAAGGCGTCAATCCAGCTCAATCTTTCGTACTGTTCGCCTTCAGCTCATCCAAACTCACGTGGTTCAACGCCGCTTCGTGGGTCGCCGCCAAGTCCACCAGCGGAGCCACCCCATCGTCTAGCGCTTCCTTCCATCTAGCCGCGCACAAACACCACTTATCACCCGGCTTCAGCCCCGGAAAATTATACTCAGGCCGAGGCGTACTCAAGTCGTTACCCTGCGCCTTTGTATAGGTCAAAAAAGCCTCCGTCAGCTCCGCACACACCACATGCACGCCTCTATCCTGTGGCCCTGTCTGGCACAGCCCATCCCGATAAAACCCTGTCATCGGAGAAGTACAACAACTCTGCAAATCATTTCCTAAAACGTTCTTACTCTCAGCCATAGTGATTCCTTACTCTAAACGCCCTTCTCTCACCGCTGCTGCGTACTGCCCAGGCACCAGCACCAAAAACAACAGCCACCAAACCAGCATAACGCCCACCACCGGCACTGTAATCCACAGCCGATGCAACAACAGCCAAGAAGCCGCTGGAATACTCACCCCCGTCAACAAAATCGACCAGGGCTGGCACCACCAAGGCTTCACTGCCCACATAGACTCCGGCATCTGCTCGCCCGCGTTCTCCAAATCACCCACCATTTGCTTTCCTCAATTCCTCAATTCCTTAATTCCTCAATTCTTCAATCCCTCGATCTCCACCGGCTCAATCTCATCCGCCAGCTCAAACCCAAAAATCTGCGCATAAAAAGAAAGCTCCGCATCGAGCGATCGCTTAATATTCTCTCCTTTTCGAAACCCATGCTGCTCCCCCTCAAACAGCAAATAAGCCACCGGAATTCCCTTCTCTTTTAGCGCATTCACCATCGCCTCAGCCTGATTCGGCGGCACAATCTTATCCTCCGTCCCCTGCAAAAAAATAATCGGGCAAGACAGCTTATCTACCGCATTAATGGGCGATCGCTCGTCATACACCGCCTTCTTCTCCGGATAAGGCCCCACCAAACTATCCAAATACCGCGACTCAAACTTATGTGTCTCCGCCGCCAAGCTGCCCATATCGCTCACGCCGTAGTAGCTCGCCCCCGCCTTAAACACATCGCGAAACGTCAGCGCCGCCAGCGTCGTATAGCCGCCCGCACTTCCCCCATCAATCGCCAATCGCGCCTTATCCGCCTTGCCCTGCTCCACCAAATAAGTCGCCCCGTTGCAGGCATCATCCACATCCACAATCCCCCACTTCCCAATCAGCCGATTCCGATACGCCCGGCCATAGCCCGTACTTCCCCCGTAGTTCACGTCTAGCACCGCAAACCCACGGCTCGTCCAATACTGAATCGCCGGATTAAACGCACTAGAAGCCGCTGCCGTTGGCCCTCCATGCGTCTTTACTAGCAAAGGCGGTCGCTCCGTCACCTCGGCCTCAAAGTCCTGATTCTTCGGTCGATAGTAAATGCCATAAGCATCAAACCCGCCCGTCGTCGGAAACAAAATCACCTCCGGCTCAGAAATGTAGCCCGCCGCTATCTCTACCGAACTGCTGCGCCGAATCTCCGTCGTCTCCAAAGTATTCAAATCCAAACGCACCAGAGCACTCGGCCCCGTTGTACTCGCCCCCAAGAAAGCCGCAAATCCCTCGCCAATCTGCAAACTCCCAAAGCCAGAATACGCCGTCTCAATATCGTCCATCGACCGCGCCAGCGTATCGAACCGTGCCAGCCGAGAAATGCCCTGATACTTATAGGTACAAAGAATCGTCCGATCGTCTTCAAACCCATAGCTACTCTGGCCAAAATTCCACTGCGGCCCCGCAAACTCTCCTTCAACCGGAAACAGCGGCTCAGCCCGCTCCCCTTCCCACCGATACAAATTCCACCAGCCCGTCGCATCGCTAATAAAATGTAATGCCCCCGAAGGCGACCAGCAAGGCTGACAGACCGACTCTTTCACATTTCCCACCAGCTTGTGCGGACGGCTAATACTTCCATCGCCTTGCACAGCCGCCATCCACAGCTCCGTCCCATCCCAGGGCATCTGCGGATGATTCCAGGTCACCCAAACCAGCTGCGTTCCATCCGGACTCAGCCGAGGCGACGAATAAAAATCATTACCGCTCACCAGTACTCTCGGCATTCCACCGGCTAGGGGCACCGTCGCGATCGCATTCACCGCCTCCCCACTTTGCCGATGATCCTCCATCACGCAAATCAGCCGCGATCGCTGAGCATCCACGACCGCATCCGCAAATCGCAGACCGCTCGCCGGCTCCACCTCTGGCGTCAGCGCTTCCGGCTCCATACCCGCCACCTGCCGGTACAGCCGCTGGTCGGCAAAATTAGAAAAGTAAACCGTTCCATCGTGAACGCAGTACGCGCCGCCACCATATTCATGAACGCGCGATCGCACATTAAACGGCGCAGGCGTAATATCGCTCACCTCGCCTAGCGTATCTTCTGGCCCATAGCGCACCACTAGCTGCCGCCCGCCCTCCTGTGGACGCAGCTCGCCCCAATAAATATCCGCCCCCTCAATCTGAATTGCCCCTAACCGCAAAGAGCTAGAGACAATCAAATCTGAAGTAATTGGAGACTTCCAGGAGCCGTAAGGCGTCGTTGCTGCCATGGTGAACTGTCTTATATATCTACATGAGGAAATGCCATCATATAAGGAGAAGCCGCCATTCAGCATCCTCCTTATATAGACGCAACGACTAGATGCAATGACCAATTAGCAAACTGGGTACAGACTGTCCACCTAATTTCACCAGCCCCTACTCAATAAGCTACGCTAAGCCAAAGTGCCAGGGCCATCTACCCATCGCCCTTCTATAGAAATCACCATGGTTCACCTACACGCCCCTTTCACCCGGCGCGCCGCGCACCGCACTTTCATTATCGGCAGTGCGATCGCCACTAGCTTAGCCACCGCCTTCAGCGGCCTACCGGCCCCAGCGCAATCAACCGGAAACCCACTCCCAGAAGTAGAATCCGCTAACCGCGACAGCCAGCTCCCTTCAGACGCTCGCTTCGAGTGCCAAATCTATAACGGCGAGTACACCGTCATGTATTCACCTAAGAGTCAGCCCGACCTAGCCTACCCTTGGGCCACCCCCGCAGAAATGGGCGGCGGCTGGACAGCCGAAAACCGCTGCTACACCATTAGCGAACGGCTAGAAGCCTATCGGCCAGAAGGGCTTACGCAGCTACAGGTTGGCAAAGAAAACGGCTACGATATTGTCTGCGCCACCACAGAGCAAGAACCTGGCCTCTGTAAAATTGTTTTCACCGTACCGCCCGGTCAAAACCCAATAGCCACCCGCGACCTGGTTTTCGAGAACCTGACCCTCGCAGATAGCGGAAACAATACCACCGTGGTCAATACCTTCACTGGGACAGAAAGCAACAACATTCTAGGACAAATTACCGCAGCCCTTGATCTGCCTTTTCCTAGGCGTACAGCGCCCGCCCGTAGCGGCATCAATCTCAAGCCATTTCTAGATGCCAACGACGGTGGAACAGGCACAGCCCTCAATAACAGACCCACCGCTCGCCCGCTAAATCCAGATAGCTTTAGATAGAGTTTCTAGCTCAAGCCAATCAAACAAATAAGGCACATCTACCTACGGCTACGCATCGGCTTTCTATTAAGAGCAGTCTGATGCCGATAGCCGTAGGTTTCGTTTTGACGTGGCTTGCTAACTTATCTAGCCAGGCTCATGGGGTTGTTTTGGGACAAAGGCTCCGGACAACTACGGTGATCAAAATTAGCATCAGGCTCAAAATTATGAAGCCTCACCAGTGAAAATACTGACTATAGTCTTATAAAGCTGACAGCCGCTCGAATATAAAATCAATACAAAGCCCTACATCCCTTACGCCCACAAGATCACAGAGAAAAAATTAAGCGCAAAAAAGAACAATAGATTTCTGTTATTTCTCCGTATATATACGAACAAGCTATTCAAAATCAAAGACTTTTCAGTCGAAAAGACTGCCAGCTTAATGACATCTTTAAGTACAAATCCGTAGTATTTCGGGACGAACTACACCTTGTCTCTAGTTAGATTCTACAGGTAGACAAAACTTCCTGTGAGGAACGACTAAACAAACAATGAATACTAACTTTTCCACTCTTATAGGCGTAGGCATCGTTGCCGCTGCTATTGGCGTAATCGCTCAGCCAGCCGACGCCTTTGTTATTACCAGTACTTCCGCTAGCTGGGACAACGTTAGCCTAACAACAGGCGACCTAGTAGGCACTAAAGGCATTTTGCCAGACAGCGACAACCTAGTGAAGTTCTTAGAAGCAGATGGTATTAGCCAAGTGCGTTGGGGTGCAGCCGCCTACGGAGAGGAAGTCGGAACTGGCAAATATCGTCTAGCCACTGATTCAGAGAAAAAAGCAAACCTAGCTCAAAAGCGCAAGTACACTGACAATCGAGGCAAAAATAAAACCGTCTGGATCATCGAGAAAACAGAAATTGTCTCTACCTATAAAAATCAGAGCGGTCTTGGATACAAAGGCGTGAGCAATCTCGACTTAGGCGTTGGCGAAATCTTTAACCTAGGCGAACTCACTCACTTTAACCAAACTATCTATGGCAACAAGCCAATTGGCGAAACCGCGGAATTTAGCCTAGCTCTAGACTTCAGTGACAGCGGCATCGGTGCTCAAAACTTCAACTTTGCCTTCACCGTAGATGAAACGCCGAACAGCCAAGAAGTTTGCCCTTACCAAACCGACGCCGGAAAAGGCTGCTCCGACAAAATTACCTGGGACTTCTCCATCGATCAAAACAGCAGCTTTATGTACGAAGACGAAAAATATTCTCTAGAGCTAGTTGGTTTTGGGAAAGAACTAGCCAGCAGAGGCATCGTAAACGAGTTTATCTCGCAAGAAGGTAAAGATAACTCAGCCAATCTCTTCGCTCGCATCGTCAAAGTAGACAGAACTCAAGATATCCCCGAGCCAACTTCTCTACTAGGGCTTGCCGGGATGGGCCTTTTCTTTGCTCGCTCTCGCAAAAAGCAAAGCGCAGAAAATGCTTAACCAAGAGCGCGTATATCAGTATTAAGAGCGTCAGCCATCTATCGGAATAGCACCCGTCTCTCTTTATGTAGTATGTAGAGAGAGTAATTATAGGCAGTGTCATAAGAGACTTACCAATCTCCTACGACACTGCTTTTTTGTTGTGCTTTGAGTTCGCTAACAAACTAGCTGATCGCGCCTGCCAGGATCTTCATGCTGGCAGGCGCTCACGACCTTTTTTTGGTGGTAGAATCCAGCCAACGTGATTTTTTGTTTGTATGGACGCCGCCCAACAGATTGCTCAAGGTTTATCAGTCTCAGGGTCGCCGGTTCAGGTATGGCAAGTAGAGGCCGCACTCGTGCTTTTTGGCGAAGGCGCAACCGTACCTTTTATTGCTCGATATCGTAAGGAACGCACAGGTGAGCTAAACGAAATTCAGCTCAGAGACATTTTTGAGCAGAACAGTTACCTCGCAGATCTAGCTGCTAGAAAGAAAACGGTGTTAGACGCGATCGCACTACAAGACGCGCTCACCCCAGCCCTAAAAGCCAAAATCGAAAGCTGCCTGAGTAAAACAGAGCTAGAAGATCTCTACCTACCCTACAAACCTAAGCGCCGCACCCGCGCCACCATCGCGAAAGAAAAAGGGCTAGAGGCCCTCGCGCGCCAAATTGCCCAACTCAACGCCGATCGCAAGTCAGCAGATTTAACCGCGATCGCTCAACCTTACATGAGCGATCAGGTTGCAACCCCAGAAGAAGCCTTACAGGGCGCTGCTGATATTCTGGCCGAAACCATGGCCGAACAAGCCAGCCTAAGAGCCTACGTGCGCAATCTCTTTTTACGTAAAGGCATATTCGCCTCCAAGATTAAACCCGCTCATCTAGCAGGCACCACCAAATACGAGATGTACCGCAGCTACCAAACATCCGTTAGCAAAATAGCGCCCCATAATCTGCTCGCCCTGCTACGCGGAGACAAAGAAGGCATCTTAAAACTATCTCTTACCTTCGATGAAGATGAAATCCTTACTCATTTACTCGAAACGCAGCTTCGCACGAGCGATCGCGCCATTGCCCAGTTTTATCAAGCCCTAGTTAAAGACGGCTTCAACCGGCTAATGAAAAGCTCGTTAACTAGCGAAGTCATTGCCGAGAAAAAAGCCTGGGCCGACGACGAATCCATTCAAACCTTTGCCGAAAACCTGCGCAACCTTTTACTCGCCGCCCCAGCCGGAATGAAGCCAACGCTAGGCATCGATCCCGGATTTAGAACCGGTTGCAAAGTAGCCGCTATTGACGAAACTGGTCATTTCCTAGCCTACGAGACCATTTATCCGCACTCCGGGCAGGGCCGTCGAGTCGATGCAGCTCAGGTACTGATTCGACTGATCAAGTCAAACAAAGTTGAGCTAATTGCCATTGGCAACGGCACCGCTAGTCGTGAAACCGACGAGTTTATCAGCGAGGTCATCGCAAATTTAGACAACCCGCCCATCAAAGTCACCGTCAACGAATCAGGAGCCTCTATCTACTCAGCGAGTAGTGTCGCCATCAGCGAGTTCCCCGATCTAGACCTAACCGTACGCGGTGCCATCAGCATTGCCCGCCGTCTGCAAGATCCGCTAGCAGAACTCGTCAAGCTAGATCCTAAATCTATCGGCGTAGGTCAATATCAGCACGATGTCGATCAAAAGCGGCTAAGACAAAAGCTAGACGATACGGTAGAAAGCTGCGTCAACTACGTAGGCGTTAATCTGAACACAGCCTCTAGAGAGCTGCTGGAATACGTCTCAGGCATCAACCAGGCGATCGCCCATAACATCGTTACCTTCCGAGATACCTCAGGGCAGTTTCCCGACCGCAAAACGCTGCTCAAAGTAAGTAAGCTAGGCCCCAAAGCCTACGAGCAGGCAGCAGGCTTCTTGCGCATTCCAAACGGCAAAAACCCGCTAGACAATACCGCCGTCCATCCAGAAAGCTATGGCATTGTAAAGACGATAGCCGAAGACTTACAGATGCCGCTAAAAGAAATTTCCAAAGCAACTGACCGGCTAAAGCAAATTAACTTAGCGCAGTATGCCACCGAGAAAGTAGGCGAACCTACACTCAAGGACATTCTCACCGAGCTAGAAAAACCAGGTCGAGATCCTAGAGCGCAATTTACCTACGCTCAGTTCACAGCAGGCATCAACGAAATTAGCGATTTGCGCCCCGGCATGGTGCTAGAGGGCAATGTTACAAACGTAGCCAACTTTGGTGCATTTGTAGACATTGGCGTTCATCAAGATGGGCTAGTCCATATTTCGCAAATCGCCGATCGCTTTGTGAAAGACCCTAAAGAGGTTGTGCAAGTTGGGCAAGTCGTCAAAGTACAGGTACTAGAAATTCAAGCCAAGCTTAAGCGCATTAGTCTCACGATGAAATTAGGGAGTACACACTCCAGTGTGCCTACAAGCGAGCAATCTACCAAAACGCAGACATACACCAAACCGACCAAAAATTCGACCGGCAGCCCACCTCAAAAGAAGCAGCGTCCGCCCAGCCAGACTTCACCCAAACCTAAATCTTCAGGCTCCGCGCCTGATACCGCCAAAAACGATACTGCGCAAACCAACAGATTTGATCCAGAGCTACTCAAACAGCGATTCAACCGCCGCCGACCATAGATTCAGATAGGCCCAGCCCATAGAACCAGGTCACAAACCGAATGGAACCCTCAAACAATAGAGAGGCCTTTCCATAGACGCCCATTTGTTAGGGTCGTTGTATGATGATCGCAACTGTCAGCCTTGCGCTATGTCTAATCAAAAGCAATCTTCTAATAGCTCAGATAAAAGCGCCAATGATAGCTATGCACCAGAAGCTCACGAGCAGTCCGGTGTGCTGAGGCCACTTGCGCAAGATAGTAAGCACAGTCCAACGCAAACAAAACAGTCCAGCGCAAAACAGTCCGGCGCAAACAAGAGTCAGTCAAACCGGCATATCACAATCCGCAATTGAAAAGCACTATCGCCATAGCCTTAGTACACAGCGGCTGCCTATTCTAGCGCCCAAGCTATTGCTCCACGTGCTAGGCCCTAACGAATCTCGCGACGACCTGATTAAAAAGCCAAAGTCAATCGCGTTAAACAACCAGACCGACGTATACATTGCCAGAGCAGAGCTAGAGCTACGCAAAGTCGTACAGTCACTGGCACTCATTAGTAACATCGATGCCAACTCACTGCATACCCTAGCCGCCCTGTCACTACCCGGATCTTCAGCCGCCATGCTTTGGACTAGCAGCGCCTTCGTCCAAACCAAACATCAAAACATCGACGACCAGGGACTTATTCGCCATCGTAACCACGATGCTCGCCTGCTGTTCCAGCACATCGCCCGACTCAACCTCAAGCCCTGGGCCGATCAGCTGATCAACCAGGTAAAGCTAAACGAGCTGCCCGAAGACATCTTCATGCCGCCCGGCCATCCTATTCCTGGCGAAACCTACCGTCGCCATCCTTTTCAGCAGCGACAAAATTTCTACTATCCAGCCAGCCAGTTCTTCTCCATGCTCTTCGAAGAAAGACAGCAGGCGCTGACGGCTCTACTAGGAGAACTCGGAGCAACCAAAATCTCGATCTCTCCACCGCCAGGCGAGTCACTCTGCGACGGGGGCTCCTCACCCATTGCGCAGCTTTACGAAAGAATCTTCGAATATCCTCAAACCAACCAGCCCCTACCCAAAACCATCAATATTCAAAAGCACCCCTGGCTCTCTTGCGAACCCAAGTGGCAGGCCGTTGTCAGAGAAAGACTCAGCCGAGGCATCCTATCTACCCAGTTTGAGTTTGGCGTTGACATCGTTGGCATTTTGAACAAGCAAATTCAGGTCATCGAGCAGCTAGTTCCTCAGCTAGACTCTATGACCCTATCGGCTCGTAGCAAAACAGAGCTTTTGCTTCAGGTAGTGCAGCCTAGACGCGTTCGAGTGGAGTTTGGCAAAGCCGAGTTCGGCAAAACAGCAGCCGACAAAAGCCAGTAATCCATCTCTGGTGTTTTGAACTTAACCGTACTATCTTTAGAAAGTAGTTAATCTATATTCTAAGGGTTCTTTTGGCTCAAAGGGGTCAGGCACAATGCCTTTAGCCATTTCACCTGTAGCCATCTCACATTATGACGGCCTCCAAAAAGCCAGCGCACTCTGCGTCCAAGCCGGCGGTTTCTAACCTAACGGCTGCTAACTTACCGGTTATCGGATGGAGAGAAAAAGTTGCATTACCAGAATTAGCGATCCCTGCCGTTAAGGTCAAGGTCGACACCGGTGCAAGGTCATCGGCACTGCACGCTTTTGACATTGAGATATTCAAAAAAGGAGAGACGGACTTTGTTCGATTCAAGGTCCATCCCATTCAGCGCAGTCGAAAGAAGGTAATCGTTGCCGAAGCGGCGCTATTAGATATGCGAGAAGTTCGCAACTCTGGCGGCAAGGCAGAGTCTCGTCCGGTGATCTCTACGCTAGTTTCACTCGGTGGTGAGCAATGGCCGATTGAACTTACGCTAACCGATCGCGATCAGATGGGCTTTCGGATGCTGCTAGGTCGGCAGGCCGTTCGCCGCCGCTTTTTGGTGGATGCAGGCGGATCGTACGTTCAAGGTTCGCTACCTGCCCGTAAGCTTAAGAGCCGTAAGAAAAGTTCAAAAAGTAGTCGAAAAAAATTAGATGAAAATAGCAATCTTGTCGAGAAATTCCTCTCTTTATTCGACGCATCGTCTTAAGGAAGCCGGAGAACAGCGCGGCCACACCGTTCAGATTATTGACTATCTGCGGTGCTACATGGATATCACCCCCAAAAATCCACATGTGCTCTATCAGGGTAGCCCGCTAGATGGTGTAGATGCGGTTATTCCTCGCATTGGCGCATCGAACACCTTTTATGGCACCGCAGTCGTCCGGCAATTCGAAATGATGGACGTATTTGTAGCTAACGAGTCGCAGGCCATTTCGCGATCTAGAGACAAGCTGCGATGCTTACAATTACTCTCGAAAAAAGGAATCGGCCTGCCGGTTACTGGCTTTGCCCACTCGACCAAAGACATTGAAGGCTTGATCAACATCGTCGGGGGTGCGCCACTGGTCATTAAGCTACTAGAGGGAACGCAGGGCATTGGAGTCGTTTTGACTGAGACACACCAGGCGGCGACTTCAGTAATTGAGGCGTTTCGCGGACTGAATGCCAACATCCTGGTACAAAAGTTTATTGCAGAAGCCAAAGGCGCTGACCTTCGATGCTTTGTGATTGATGGCAAGGTCGTTGCTGCGATGAAGCGTCAGGGCGCACCTGGAGAGTTTCGATCTAACCTGCATCGCGGCGGTCGAGCTGAAGTCATTAAGCTATCGGCTAAAGAGCGTAGCACAGCGCTAGCAGCAGCCAAGGCAATGGGTCTTAGAGTCGCTGGCGTAGATCTGCTGCGATCCAAAGACGGCCCCGTCGTTATGGAGGTAAACTCGTCGCCAGGGCTAGAGGGCCTTGAAAAAGCTACTGAGCTAGATGTAGCTGGCATGATTATTGAGTACTTAGAAAAAAATGCGGGACCAGGGAAAAACCGCGATCGCATCAAATACTAGTCAGCCTCATCGCGCACTAATCAATCTCATCACGCCAGCAAAATACGCAAGTAAAGCAAAAAGCACTCCAACAATTGTCAGAGTGCTTTTTAACTGAATTTCTACAATTCAAAAACCAATACTGCGTCAGGTCTTTAACCAATAAAACCTAACGCAGCCATAAAAGAGCTTTCCCTACTCAGCCCATTCAGTATGGAAAACGCCTTCTTTATCGAGCCGCTGATAGGTATGCGCCCCAAAGTAGTCGCGCTGAGCCTGAGTCAGGTTCTGAGGCAGCTGCTCACGGCGATAGCTATCAAAATAGTCTAGCGACGCGCTAAAAGCAGGAACCGGAATACCAATCTTAGCCGCGGTTGCCACGACTTCGCGCCAGGCATCTTGGCGATCGAGAATAGTCTGCTTAAATTCAGGCGCTAAAAGCAAATTGGCCAGCTTCTCGTTTTCATCGTAAGCCTTCTTAATTTTGTTCAAGAAAGCGGCCCGAATAATGCAGCCACCCTTCCAGATACGAGCCGTTTCACCCAAATCTAGATCATAGCCGTTCAGCGCAGAAGCTTTGCTCAGCAAATCCATACCCTGAGCATACGAGCAGATTTTAGAACAGTACAGCGCATCGCGAATCTTATCGACAAACGCTTTCTTATCCCCATCAAAAGTCGCAGTAGGCCCCGTCAGTTCTTTAGAGGCGATCACTCGCTCTTCTTTAATAGAAGACATGATGCGGGCATTAACCGCCGCAGTGATCGTTGGAATATTAACGCCTAGCTCTAGCGCGCTCATCACGGTCCAACGTCCGGTGCCTTTCTGTCCGGCCTTATCGACGATCACCTCCACTAGCGCTTTGCCAGTATCCTCGTCCATCTTTTTAAAGATGTCAGCGGTAATCTCAATCAAGAAAGAATCCAGCTCTTCTGTCTTGTTCCACTCGGTAAAGATCTCGTGCAGCTCTTCGTGCCCAAGGCCAAGCGTATTCTTCAGCAGATCGTAAGCTTCTGCAATGAGCTGCATATCGCCATACTCAATGCCGTTGTGCACCATTTTAACAAAATGGCCCGAGCCGCCCTGGCCGATGTAGGTAACGCAAGGGCCATCATCTACTTGTGCCGCAATTTTGGTCACGATTGGCTCAATCGCATCGTAAGCCGCTTTACTGCCACCCGGCATCAAACTAGGGCCATTGAGCGCACCTTCTTCGCCGCCGCTAACGCCCATGCCAATAAAGTTAAAGCCCGCGCCCTCAAGATCCTTGACGCGGCGCTCGGTATCTTCATACAAAGAGTTGCCGCCATCGATAATCATATCTTCTGGGTCAAGCAGCTCTTTGAGACTGTCAATCACCATATCTACAGGCTTACCCGCCTGCACCATCAGCAAAATTCGCCGCGGGCGTTCCAATGCGCCCACAAATTCTTCTAAAGAGAAAGTGGGAACGACATTTTTACCGCCAGCCCGGTTCTCCATGAAGGCGTCAGTTTTTGAGCGGGAGCGGTTGTAAACCGCAATCGGGAAACCGTTACGCTCAATGTTTAGCGCGATGTTTTCGCCCATCACTGCCAAACCAATTACGCCGAAACTCTGTGTCATAAATATTTTTCCTCACTTGTAAGTAGGTATAGCTGCTTGTGTGTACGGCTATCTGTATTCGAGCAGACAGTTCAATATAAGGCTGAACAAGAAATACTGATATGACCTTAAACAAAGCTGCTGATTTTTCCCATCTATATTCTTAGCCATAAAAGGAAAAACATCTTCTAAGCGAGGAGATATCTATCTATTGATCTAGATCTGGCGCATCTTTCAATCAACTATTGAGCGAAACTAAAGATTGGTAAACCCCATCTAGATAAAATCCAGACAGGGAGAATTTAAAGTCTAGTTCTCAATCAGATTCTAATTCGCAATAGGATAGCTAGCCTGATTAGGGAAGATCTCTTGGAAAGCTTCCTGTCGCTCCAGCGGAGTGCCTTCGTCACTCAGATTCCACAGCGTTTCGTAAAAGAAAAAGGAAACGCCCGCATAATCGCGATCGCGCACCGCCTCAACCTGCTCCGCAATCTGCGACATCGGCACAGACCGACCCCGCAATCCGCTCAGAACACCTACGCTAGTAGGAATATGAAGCCGCGCAAAATCAGCCGCCTCCTGACCCATCTCCCAGACAAATCGACCCAGATCATTGCGATAGAGCTGAATAATCAGTTCTTCCACATAGCCGCGCTTGAGCCAGGTATCCCAATCTTGCAGGTAAAACTCATAGGCAAAGACATGCGGGTTCGGGGAGACGGACATAACCGCTTGAGGACGATTGGTCTTTAGCGTTTTGAACACACGGCCCATCACATCAGTAATCTTGTCAGCCCTCCAGCGAGTCCACTCCGCATCTTGGGGATCGACCGGTGGCGCTTGACCGTCATGCTCCTGCTTATACAAATTCACCGTGTAATCGTCATAGCCATAGGCAACCGGCAGTCCCATATGATCATCGACTTGAAACCCATCAATATCATAGTTAGCCGAAATCTCAGACACCAGTTCTAAGATGAATGACTGAACCTCAGGATGAAAAGGATTGAGCCAAACGCGATCATGATCGCCCTCTGCGGTCGTCAAGCTCCCATCCTGCTTTTGAGTCAGCCAATCGGGATGGCGCATCGCCAGCGCAGAATCTGCGGGTGCCATAAAGCCAAACTCAAACCAGGGAATGACCTTCAAATCGCGCTTGTGAGCAATTTCAATCAACTCCAGCAGCATGTCTCGGTTACCCTGAGCCGCTTCTAATGCATTTTGCCGTCCAGTTTCCGCCAAATCAGGATACAGCCCTTGTTTATAACCGGTTACGCGCTCAGCCACTTCACTAGGGAACAGCGTGTAGCCCCAATTCCAAACCGTCGGATAGACCGTATTAAAGTTCAAATCTGCCAGCTTGTTCAAAGCGGGCTCTAGCTTCGCCTTAGAGAACAGTACATCACTATCGATGTTGGTCATCCACACGCCGCGCAGCTCGCGAGTAGGTGCGGTTGCGACCGGAGGCGGATCGTAAAGCACAATCCGAGCCGCGTCGATAGTCTCCCTGGTATTTTGGTCTAGATTAGACCGACAAAGGAAAGCTGCACTGTCGGCTAGCGTGGCATTGCGTCTAGGTCGAAGCTGAGGCATTTCGCCAGCTTTTATGCCTTCTTGATCCACAATGTAGCCAGCGGCTAGCGCGGCTGCAACGCCCTCGCGGTTATTGCGAGGAACTAAAAGCGCGTCGCGAAAGGTGGAGTAAAGTGCACTTACCGCATCTGCCTGGTAAGGCGTCGCAGAGCCAGAGATTAAAACAGACAACGCTTGCGATCGCGTAATCGGCCGCTCCTGGCGAACATCTTCACCAAGTGCCGCCATCAGCAGCGCTTCCGCCTCATCGCTCGCCTCATCAAAAGTCAGACCTAAATATTCATTATTCGCTGCAAAAGCACCCGGAAAAGCCTTCAGCACCGCGTTAGAAAATTCTGCCTGACCCAGCGCGCTATTGGGATATCGGCTATTCACAAAGCGCTGATCGAAAACGCCTTGAGCCACTAATGCTTGAGTACAAGGTTCTGCCCAATGTCCGTTGAATCCGGTAGTAGAAGCTTCGGCTTGATTGAAACTGACGGGGCCAAGGAAACTAAGAAGTCCTGAGCAAAAAATACCGATAAGAAACGAGATGCCCAGTTGCCTTTGCCTGCGCGCCATTACGATTGAGTCCTTTACTTAACTGTGACGATTAGCCACCGCTGATCTTAGCCTTATAGCCTTTGTCTATCAGCAGGGAGACTACCTTAGTGGCATGTTCTCCCTGAATTTCGATGGTGTTGTCTTTGACCGTACCACCAGAGCCACATTGGCTTTTCAGCTTCTTAGCCAGTGCCTCAATTGTCTCAAGCTTATGCGCAAAGCCAGTAATCACCGTGACGCTCTTGCCCTTACGACCCTTGCGAGAAATCTGCACCCGCAGGTCTTGCTGCGCAGGCGGCAAATCGGGAACGCCGCGTTCGGTAGCCGCCGCATTAGTACCAAATTCAGAGTAAACCGTTCGGTCAGTTGCTAGATTGGCCGACTGGCTTCTAGAATCCTTCTTGCGTTGAGCCATCAGTTTGAGTAAATTCTTAGGACTTTATCTCTACCATCCTACCGAATTCTCAAAGGCACTTATAAAAGACATTTAGAACGGCACTTAGAAATCCATCTCATCCGGATGCCTCCCAAAAGAGAGACTGATAAGGTAAGCGCTTCTAGTAGATTTACTTAAAGCTAACGAATGATCTGTTCGCTAGCCTGCTCACTAACGATCAAAAGGAAATAGCCGTGGTTCCGATTCGAGATGATAATCCAGTTTCAACGACGCCCTACGTAACCTATGGACTAATCGCCCTAAACGTACTGGTATTTATCTACGAAGTCACGCTAAGCGGGCCTGGCCGGGAAACGCTATTCAATACGTTCGCAGTAGTGCCTAGCGAGCTTACCTACAGCTTCCATACCGGCGTCGGCTTTCCACACATCTCAGAATGGGGCACGCTGATTAGCGCAGAGTTCTTGCACGCGGGCTTTTTCCACGTAGCAGGCAACATGCTCTATCTCTCTATTTTTGGCAACAACGTAGAAGATCAGTTAGGCCATCTCAAGTTCTTTGTGTTCTATATTATGTGCGGCGTATTAGCCTCACTGTGTCAGTGGTATATCGCGCCTGAGTCCACGATTCCTTCTTTAGGAGCCAGTGGCGCGATCGCAGGCGTTATGGGCGCATACATCTTCCGATTCCCTGAAGTACGCGTGCTCACCTTCATTCCGATCTTCTTCACGGCCTTTAGAGTGCCAGCACTGCTATTTCTAGGCTTTTGGTTTGTAGAGCAGGCATTCTACGGCTTTGCCAGCTTAGGCACCGCTGCTGACGTCGGCATGAACGGCGGCGTCGCCTACTGGGCACATGCCGGCGGATTCGTTTTTGGCGCAATTCTCGGCTATCTACTGGGCCTATTCAACAAAGATCAAGGATACGACGCCGCTACAGTAAAAGGCTCGCTAGAAGATACCCTCGATTAGCACTAACCGGCCTCAGCTATCATGACGACTCCTGAGGCTTTTTAGACAGCCGCTGCTGGTAGCTGTAAATAAGGTTGTTGAATGGCAGCTCAATCCACCGATGGATAACTGCCGCCGCAACCATAGAGATTGCCAAACTAAACAGCACCGAAAGAGGAAAGCTCCGCAGCGATAGCTTACTCAGAATCATGGGCGCAAACGGCGCTATCAATGGATGAAACAAATAGAGCGCGTAGGAAGCCGCTCCAAAAAACATCACGCCACGAGGAATACGCCCATGCAGATACTTTTCTAACGACATCACCGACCAGACAATAATAGCCGCAGGAATACCGCTCCAGATAAATCGAGGCAAGGGGGCATGATCAATATCGGTAGAAAGAAGCAAGAAAGCCAGCGCTAGCAAGCCAACCAATATAGAAAATGTAGAAGGCCAAAATTTTCTCTTAAGCGCAAAATAGCCGATCACCATGCCTGCATAAAACTCAAGGATAATTGAGTCCATCAAATACCACCAGGGCGAGAAGGTTTCACCTCTTAGCAGCGAGGCAAAGGAGAACACCAGCAGCACTGCGCCCGCAAAAACGTAGATGTTCTTTCTAAAAAACAATGCAGCCGCAAACACGAAGTAAAAGAACATCTCAAATACTAGCGTCCAGCCAACTCCTAAAAAAGGAGTAATGTCTCCGTCGAGGTTTATAGATGGAATAAACAGATAGGATTTGAAGATAGTCCACCAATCCATCTCAGCATGTAGCACCAGGCTAGACATCAACAGAACAGTAATAACTTTAAACGTTGTTGCTCCCCAGTAAAGCGGCACAATTCTCTGCAATCGTTTGGTGGCAAATATTTTCCATCCTTCCTCATTCTCAATGAGACGGCGGGACGAAATTACCATAACGACCCCGCTGATAATAAAGAAAATATCTACGCCTCTAGCACCATTGTGCCAAATCTCTTTGCCAACACCCAACCTCTCCGCAGCATAAAACGTAGAGTGGGTAACAACAACAAGAAGTGCGGCGAAAAATCGTAAGGCTTGGATACCGTCGTATCTGTGATTAGTAGGACTATTATTCATACGTCGTTTCTATCTCGTGCGATCGCTATCACGTGCTACTTTTATCGCGCACTACTGCCGTCGATTACGTACATACACCGAACTATACAAACTCTATATATTGTTAAAATGCGGCCAGATTAGGCCCATCAGTCGGTTTCTAAACGTTTTTCCAAAGAAAACACGGTCTGTTCAGGCCATATAGTCGCGTAATTTCTACATCAGGTATCGTCGATGTTCTCTCAACTTGCACACTGTATCTTTACAATCTAGGGCCATTTTCTTACAGTAACGAAACTCATTTCTTCCGGATTAGCGCAGCGACAGTCGAATCCGCAGAAACTAATAAAATCGATATCTTAAGCATGATCCTTAGTCGCATCAAAACTGCTAGGCGACACCTACTGATACAGAATTGGTGCAGAAGTAGTATGCGATCGCATCTGACGGCTATATTCTCGGACTGCTATATTCTCGGGAAAATGCAAGATTGTTCGAAATGCAACCCATTAGGTTATTTATTTCATACGCCACACCCGCCAACTAATAAGCAATAGCAAAGCCGTATAGGACAGGTTAATTAGGGCTGATAGAACCGCTTAGCAGATAGTGCATACTGCGACTAGAAAAAGCGTTTGATCTTGCGAGCAGCGACCTATGACTCTTCCCAATTTTTTGATTTTTGGCGTTCAAAAAGCGGGAACCACCTCTGTTTACAACTACTTAAAGCAGCACCCTCAGGTCTATACCAGCCCTATAAAAGAGACAGAATTTCTGAGTCGCGAGTCGGCTAGAAAGCCAGAGCTGCTTACCGATGAGGATAGAACAGGACTCACCAAAGGCGGACGCCAAAAAATTGTGACCATCGAGCGCTACGAGGCTCTATTCGATGCAGCAGGCGAGGCGATCGCCCTTGGAGAAGCCTCTCCCAACTACCTATTTGCTCACGAGCAAGCAGTCCCTAATATTCAAACCTACATACCCCATGCCAAGCTCATCGCCATTTTGCGTAACCCGGTAGAGCGAGCCTACTCCGACTATCTCATGTCTCTACGCCAGGTAGTGGGCAACCACAAACCTTTAGCCGCGCAGGTTGAAACTAGCAGACAAACTTCCCACACCCTCCTCAAAGGACTCTACTACGAAGGGACAAAGCACTTCCTAGACGCGTTCGGCCCCGAGCAGGTCAAAATTTTCCTCTTTGATGATCTGCGTCAAAGCAGCGCTGAACTCATGCGCGAACTCTACGAGTTTATAGGCGTCGATAGCAGCTTTACCGCCAGCACTCAAAAGAAAAGCCAGACGGCAGAAGTGCCCAAAAACTCAACGATTAACCGGCTTTTGCGAACGAAAAATCCTATAAGAGAAGGAGCCGCAAAAGTGCTCAGAGCCGTCGTCAGTGAAGAAAATCGACAGAAACTGCGATCGCAGCTGATTTCAGCCAACTCGCGGGGCAAAGAATACTTACCGCTAACGAATGACGAGCGCAGACTGCTAGAAGACTATTACCGCCAAGACATCTTGCAGTTACAAGAGCTGCTAGGCCGCGATCTATCGCACTGGTTCAAAGCCGACCGCTAGCGCCCGCCAACTCAAACCCCTCTCACACAATATTCTTTCAAAACACCGGTGCCATTTAATACATCCAAGATCCTAGAAAACTCACTGGCGCAGGAATCATTTCACCGCGAAAATCTAGTATCTGAACCAGCAATAAATAACCAACCGCCAGCAGAATAGACAGCGCCCCTGTAACAATAGCCACAATTTTTGATCGATCCATCGGAATCTCCTAAAGTCTGAATACTTCAAGTCTAAATACTTTAAGTCTGAATACTTTAAGTCTGAATACTTCTAAGCATATAGAATCTGATCGCCTATCCGCAGCTAGATCAGCGATGCAGCGCTAGCATAAACCGTTCGGCTGCTAAATTCGTACTGGTATCATCTTTTCTCATCCTATTTTCGTCTACTCGAATTCTTCACTTGCTATCGACTAGCACCTGCTCTATGAACGAGGCTTCCACTTCCTACCCAGCTAGCTCGGCCACGCCAGCCGCCCAGTCGGCAGCCCAATCCATCGTGCACGCGCCCACCATTATCCAGACCCTTAACTTGCGAAAGGTCTACCGCACAGGGTTCTGGCTAAAGGCTGCGCCACCCTCTCTCAAGCAGTGCTCGCTAGAAATATATAGAGGCGAAACCTTTGGCCTACTCGGCCCCAACGGTGCCGGAAAAACAACCCTGCTAAAGCTCTTACTAGGCATTATTCGGCCCACTGCTGGAGAAGCCAGCCTCATGGGGCAGCCCGCCGGAGACAGCGAAACCAAAGCGCGAATCGGCTACTTGCCCGAAAATCCCTACTTTTACGACTACCTCACCGGCTGGGAATTTTTAAGCTACACAGCCGGCCTATTCGGCATTTCAGGCAAAGCAAAAAACCGCCGAATCGCCGAACTGCTCGATCTCGTACAGCTCGACCGCCACTCCGCTACCAAAAAGCAGATGCGCCGCTACTCCAAAGGCATGTTGCAGCGAGTCGGGATGGCTCAAGCATTGATCAACGATCCCGAAATCGTGTTTCTAGACGAACCCATGTCGGGCCTAGATCCCACCGGTCGTTTTCAAGTCAGAGAAATTATTCTGTCGCTCAAAGAGCAGGGCAAAACCTTATTCTTTAACAGCCACGTCCTCTCCGATGTTGAGATGATTTGCGATCGCATTGCCATTCTCGACAAAGGCGAAATCGTTTGCATAGGCGCAATCGACAAACTTCTAGGCAGCCCAGCCTACTACAGCGTAAAGGGCAGAGGCGGCAGCCTAGACATCTTAGATCGGTGGCTGCGAGATATCACCTTTGAAGGCGGGTTCTGGCAAGGCACGCTCTACGAAAACCCATTCGAGTTTATGGCCACCGCCCGCCTAATGAACGCCACCATCGTCAAGTTGGCTGTCGCTAAACCCACCCTCGAAGAATTCTTCATGGCGCAAATTCAGCAGCAGCGAGAAATGGCGGCTAGAGCCGCAGAGGAAAGGCAGATTGCCGCCAAATCGTCTAAGCGCAAGCGACTCTTAGGTAAACTAAGCGCTTAGTGAAGTAAAGCAGCTTAGTCGAAGATGAAAATTAAGGTTATCAAGCTCACTGAATCCGCTCAGCTACCGGCTTACGAGCACGCAGGCGATTCTGGCATGGATCTGCGGGCGATCGCAGCTCAGCAAATCCTACCCGGCCAAACCGCCCTCATCCCAACCGGTCTCGCCATAGAGCTACCCGCCAACACCGAAGCCCAAGTAAGACCGAGAAGCGGCCTAGCGCTAAAACACAGCATAACGGTACTCAATACACCCGGCACCGTAGACGCCGGGTACAGAGGAGAGATTGCCGTAATTTTGATCAACCACGGCAAACGCTCATTCCAGATTGAACCCGGTATGCGAATTGCTCAAATGGTCATCGTCCCTATCATTCGCGCTGAGATAGAACTCGTAAACACGCTGTCTAAATCGAATCGAGGAGAAGGCGGTTTTGGATCTACAGGTCTGTAAAACAGCCTCGCAAAGCTAGTCATGACTAATACAGCCCGATAATGCCAGTCGAGAGTCAGCCTTTAGCCACTAGCTCGCGCCACTAGCTCGCGGTACAAACGCTCATAGTTATCAACCATAGAATCTAAGCTGCAAAAAGACTCCGCCCTCGCCCGACAGTCCGCCCGAGCGCACTTCGCGGCCTCAACAATACCCACAGCTAGCGCCTCGACCGTACTCTCCTTCACCAAAACGCCGCAGCTTTCGTTCAAAATTTCCGCCGCCGCCCCCCGATCAAAGGCCGCTACCGGCACACCGGCTGCTAGCGCTTCTGCATAGATCATCCCGTAGGGTTCTTCCCACAAAGGCGTGTTTACAAATACACTCGCTTGCGCCAGTAGCTGTTTAATTTTGACATGCGAAAGATGTCCCAAATAGGCAACTCGCGGGTTATCTAATAAAGGCAGCACCTGACTTTCAAAATAAGCGCGATCGCTCACCGGCCCTGCAACCTGAATAGAATACCCTGCCCTCAACGCCGCTCTGAATAGCCAAATGAGGCGCTTTCTCCGGTACAAATCGTCCATACCACAGAGCCATGCCCGCCACCGAACTAGCATAAAAAGGCCAGCTATCAATGTCTACCCCGTTGTAAACAACCTCCGTTTTAACAATCGAGCGCCACTGATTCGCAACGCACTTAGAAACCGCCGCCACCGTCAGCCGCTCGTTGATATCGCGAGCGACAGCACATTGCATCGCCGCCGCCAAACTAGGAGAAACCAACGCATGAAGCACCATCAGCATCGGCACCGGCAAATCGGCAGCACTAAGCAATAGCAAAGGATGCAGCGCATTGTTATGCACCACATCAAACGCTCCCTCGCAAATCCCTTTAAGCACATCTGCATAGGCCGTCACGCTACAGGCCATCTCACCCAAACGAGACTGAGCCTTTTCCTCATGCTGAAGCGATCGCTCTGTACAGGCGCTCAAATGCAGCCGCTTGTCCGAGTCCCCACTGGCAAACAGCGTTACCTCATGCCCACGCTCAATCAGCTTTTTAGTCAACCACCAGGTATGCGCTTCCATCCCGCCAGCAAAAGGCTCCGCAATTGGATGGCGTATCAGCCCCACAACAGCGATCTTCATACGCCTGCACAATTATCGCAAGTTGAGCGATGAGTCAAAATGATACCGTTCGCCTGTTTGTACTTTCCACAAGCCAGCGTAAATCCCATCTTTCTCAATCAGTTCTTCATGCGTGCCGCCTTCAACCAGTTCGCCTTGATCCATCACATAAATGCGGTGAGCATTACGCACGGTAGACAGACGATGAGCGATCGCAACAACCGTTCTCTCTTGAGTAATTCTCTCTAAAGACTTTTGAATCGCCGCTTCAGTTTCGTTGTCCACCGCAGAAGTGGCCTCATCTAAAATCAAAATCGGTGGATTCTTTAAGAGCGCACGCGCGATCGCCAATCGCTGCCGCTGACCGCCCGACAGCTTCTGACCCCGCTCGCCCACAACCGTCTCATATCCCTGCGGCAGTCCCGCAATAAAGTCATGCGCCTCAGCGACTTTAGCCGCATTAACAATCTCTCTTTCAGTCGCCTTAAAGCTGCCATAGGCAATATTTTCAGCCACCGTTCCATGAAAGAGAAACACATCTTGACTCACCAAACCAATCGCTCGGCGCAAATCCTTCAGATCGAGCGACTGCAAATCTAGCCCATCTAACGTGATATAGCCAGAATTCACCTCATAAAACCGCAGCAACAGCTTTACCAACGTGCTTTTTCCAGATCCAGTTGCACCCACAATAGCCGTTGTCTTACCAGCAGGCAGTCTCAAAGAGAGATTTTTGAGCACCGGCAGCCGGTCTTGATAGCCAAACGTGACGTTATCAAAAACAATCTCGCCGCTAACCTGCGTAGCCGGCAGCGCTACATCTCCAGGGCGAATAGCCACAGGCGTATCCAACAGATTCATCACCCGCTGCGTCGACGCCATCGCCCGCTGATACTGATCTAGCGTTTCGCCCAAGCGCGTCAACGGCCACAGCAGCCGCTGCGTCAGAAAAACCAGCACGGTATAAGTACCCGGTTCTAGCCGACCATCTACCGCCGCCAGACCGCCGTAAAACAAAATGCCGGTAAATCCAATCAGAATAATGATCCGGATAAGCGGAAGAAACGCGGCGCTCAGGCGAATGGCTCGCCGGTTGCTCACACGGTAGGCATCGCTCTCTCGGCTGAGCTGCCCTAGCTCATAAGCTTCAGAGGTAAAGCTCTTAATAGTAGAAATGCCGGTCAAGTTGTTGGCCAGTCGGCTATTGATCGACCCGGCTCGCTCTCGCACTTCCATGTAGCGAGGGGCCAGATACTTTTGAAAAGCGATCGCACCCCACACAATAAACGGCATCGGCACTATCGCCATCCAGGCCAGACTAGGCGCCAACACAAAAAACGTAGTGCCAATAATCAGCACCGTTGCAATCATCTGAATGAGCTGATTGGCGCCGCTATCTAAAAACCGCTCAAGCTGATTAATATCATCGTTGAGCATCGACATCAGATCGCCCGTACTGCGCTCCTCAAAGTACGCCATCTCCAGACTCTGCACGTGGCGATAGGCATCTATGCGCAAATCATGCTCCATAGACTGAGATAAATTACGCCACAGCAGCTCGTAGGCATACTGAAACGCAGACTCCAAAATCCAGACCACAAAGGTCAGCGCCGACAGCACAACAAACTGCGATCGCAGATCCGTAATCCCCCACCGAGCCAGCACCGACGTTTGCTGATCGACCACGATATCGATCGCCAGGCCGATTAACGCGGGCGGGGCAAGATCAAAAACAGTATTAAGAACAGAGCAAAGACCGGCTAGCCAAGCCTTACCACGATAGCGACGGCCATAGGCAAGCAAACGTTTGAAAGGGTGGCGAGACAAAGAAGCCATAGGAGTCGCAAGCAGACATTGCAAATCTGCAAAAGGAGCTTACGACTATAGCAAACCGATCCGGCAAACTCTATCTACCCAACGCGGAATCCTCAATCGCCGAGAACTAGCCCTTAAGATCAGTCCTAGCAAAGAAATCATCTAACGCTGTACTAAACTCAGCTCGCCATATTAGGCGGATTCACCACCTGAAACCCCAAGTCATTGAGCACCCAGCGCACCACCTGCTCAGCAAACAAATCAATCTCCTTAACCGATAGCTTAATCGGCTCTGCTAAAGCCGTCTTAACCGGTAACAGTCGACTAGGCGCTAGCACCGGCCCAGAAACGCTAATAGCGTCTTCTAACTCCTTAGCCATCACCTCAACGCCGAGAATATTTTCAATCGATCTAGCCGTCAAAACAGGTGCTGACCTCTGTTCATCTCCAGCATTCACGTCCTTAAGAATCGTCGATAGCTCAGAAAGTAGCGAAGCCTCGGTTCTAGAAGCCTCAGTTCTAGAAGCCTCAGCCGTATCTATCAACGCCTGACTAGCAGCATAGCCAGCCTGATGAGCAGCCAGCGCCTTATCACCCCTCGTAATTGCCAGCAGCTCTGCCATCAAATCATCGGTAGAAATCGGCCGTGCAGTTTCTGGCTCTACCGCCGAGAGCACCGTTGCCAGCAAATCGTCTTCTAGCTCACCGCCTTCAGCAGCCGACTCTCCGTACAGGCTAAACGAAGAGAAATCTGGCTCCACCGCCGCAGGTGCAATTGAGAAGTCCGTCACCGGCTGGGCAAAAGGCGGCGTTGAAGCGCCAAAAAGAGCGTCGGTGTCTAGTCGCTTTTGCTGCCGACCGCGATACTGAACTGCCGCTGTAGCCAGTGCGCCTGCCGCGATCGCAATTCCCAACAGCGTTTTAGACAGCGTACCGTTCGCAAAATAGGGTGCCAGTAGCTGAGCCTGCGAAACCGCCGACCCCTCAGACTCGGACGCAGAGGCTTCAGGCGCAGCAGATCTATCAGCTACTAGCTGCCCTCTAACCGCACTCACTCGCTGCGTTTCCGCCTGTTCGTACTCCGCCGCAACCTGAGTCGCTGTCGATAGCTCACGTTTGAGCTGTTCGTATTGCCCAATATCGGCCGCCAACTGAGAACGACGGCTCTGTAAACGCTGGTCGATCGTATCGAGCGTAGCCTGCCGCAGCTGCTGAACCTGGTCTTGATGGGTCGCAACCACCAAGTTCTGCATAATATCAATAGCAACCGGCGACTTACTCATAAAGCCAACTTGAGCCGACTCATCCGCCATCGCATATTTTGGAAAAGCCTGCTCGGCCACCTTAGCCAACCACTGCTGATGATACTTATAGTCGCCGTAAATCTCATTTAGCCGAGTTCCATCCACGTTTGCAGCGCTAAACTCTTCTTGCATGTCTTGCTCGGCTTTTTGCAGCCTAGCCCACACCGCCTGATATTCCTCATCAGCGCCCAGCACTCGCTCGGGCAAAGAAACATCGGCATCAACCGTCAGCAGTCGCATTTTAAGCTGAGATATCAGCCGCTGATTGCGCTCTATATTAGCGCTAAGCTTCCCCTCTTGCTCCGAGATCTCCGCCATCCGGCTAGACAACACATTTCGGTAGGCGCCCATATCCTGCTGGCCGCGAGCCGCCTCAAATTCAGCCATCTTTTGCTGAAGCTGCTGAACCTGTTGACGAGCGGCCAGTGACTTAGAGCTAGTCCCAGAATTAGCGACTAAGCTAATAGCAGACTGCTGATTGGACTGTCCATTCCCAAGTCCTGCATTCTCAGACTGAGATGCCGACTGCACTTTGGTCGCACTCACTAGCTGAGTCAGCACCGTCTGGGTTTGCCCAGCACTAGCATCCGTCGGCGGCTGATAAGCCAGTCTAAGGCTCCCGTCTTGAGCACGAGCTAGCAGGGAATTGACCGGCGATGAGGTTGCCTGCGACGATGCCGTCTTCGAAGCACTCACACCCGAAAAATTTGTTCCTTTGGATTGGGCGCTAAAGCTAGCCTTTACCGCCTCCGAAGTTCGAGGGGCGATCGCACTCGCCATCAGCTCAGCCGTCTGCTGCCGCGAAGCAGACTGAGCAACATCTGTATTACCGCGTGAGCCTTCGTAAGCAACCGCCTGTTCGTTCGCCAGCGGCAGCACCACTCCCACAGAAGCCACCGCCACGCCGGCGATCGCACCTGCACGCTTTCGATCTATCCGGTGCTTACCCACCGGCAGCGTAGCGGCCAATGGAATATCTGAAGAGGCATCGAGCGAAGCATCCATAGAAGACGTTATCTGCTGTGCATTTAGACGGCTGTGCATAGCGACCTGCGCGAAGGTAAAAACAATAGAGAATCGTAGAAGACGATAGGAACCTCAGTTATTTCTCTATACTCGAATCTGGAATGCTATCCGGGGAATATACGTCGTATCACCTAGCAAACTTGCTGGGTGCGATCGCCTAGCAGAAGCCCAACAAACAAACAAAAGCCCCCAAGAGATAGCCAACAGAAACCAATCGCCACGCCATGACATCTCAATCTTCTTCGCTGAGTCCTTCCTCACTCAGCGCCTTATACAAAACGACGCTGCTAGAAAACGTAGTACCCTTCTGGCAAACCCATTCTATTGACACAGAGCAAGGCGGATACTTCACCTGCTTAGACCAAGCAGGTCGCCCATACGATACCGATAAATTTATCTGGCTTCAAAATCGACAGGTGTGGCTATTTTCCATGCTGTGCAATCAAAAAGTCGGCAGCCAGCAGCAGCAGGCATCATGGCTATCAGTCGCGAAGCACGGCGCAGATTTTTTAGCCCAGCACGGCAGAGACAAATCAGGCAGCTGGTACTTTTCACTCAGCCAAGCAGGCGACCCGCTTACCCAACCCTACAGCATCTTTTCCGACTGCTTCGCCGCCATGGCCTTCAGCCAATACGCGCTGGCTTTACCGCCAGGCGACGCGCAATCGAAAGCCAAACAAATTGCCCTCCAAGCCTACGAAAACGTCCTACGCCGCCAAGACAATCCCAAAGGCCAATACAGCAAAGCCTATCCCGGCACCCGACCGCTCAAAGCGCTCGCCGTTCCGATGATCTTGGCCAATCTATCTCTAGAAATGGACTGGCTGCTCGCAGGCGATCGCCTAGAAACCGTCCTTCAAAAAACCACCCACGAAGTCATGAACGACTTTTTAGACAGCGATCGCATGCTCCTATACGAGCACGTTTCGCCCACCGGCGAATTTATAGACTGCTACGAAGGCCGACTCATTAATCCAGGCCACGGCATAGAAGCCATGTGGTTCATGATGGCGATCGCCGAAAGGCAAAACAACCCCACCCTCATAGATCAAGCAGGTGACATCATCCTGTCCATCCTCAGCTACGCCTGGGACGAAAAATACGGCGGACTCTACTACTTTCTAGACAGAAAAGGGCATCCACCCCAGCAGCTAGAATGGGATCAAAAGCTCTGGTGGGTTCATCTAGAAACCCTCGTCGCTCTCTCCATGGCCTACCGCCTCACCCAAAAAGAAATCTACTGGATCTGGTATCAGCGCGTTCACCACTACACTTGGAGCCACTTCAACGACCCTAACCACGCCGAGTGGTACGGCTATCTAAACCGTCAGGGCGATGTATTGCTGCCGCTCAAAGGCGGAAAGTGGAAAGGCTGCTTCCACGTCCCCAGAGCCATGTACCTATGCTGGCAGCAGTTCGAACAGATGACGCGCTAAAACCATGCCCCTAAAAATCTCCAACCTCGTCTCCATTCCAGACAGCGAAATCGAGATGAGCGCCATCCGCTCCCAAGGCGCTGGCGGCCAAAACGTAAACAAAGTCGCCACCGCCGTCCATCTCCGCTTCGACGTAAGCGCATCCTCCCTACCCAACTTTTATAAGCACCGGCTGCTCGCCCTTTCCGACAAACGCCTCACCAAGGAAGGGGTCATCGTCATTAAATCCCAGCAGCATCGGTCGCAAGAGCGCAACCGGGAAGCCGCCCTAGAACGACTAAAGCAGATGGTCAAAGCCGTCGCTATCCTTCCAAAGAAAAGACGAACCACCCGGCCCACCAAGGCTTCCAAGCGTAGAAGGCTAGACGGCAAAGCAAAGCGATCGCAGCTAAAGTCCTCGCGCAAAAAAGTCGATTTAGAATAATCGCTTCGCCCAATCACTAGCCCAGCCCACCAGAACAAACGGCAACAGCTTCACTTACTCAGCCGAACGTGGGAAGCTATACCTGATCCATCTAGCTAAAAACCCCGTCTAAATTTTCTGCTTAAGATTTTCCGTTTGAATCCGTTTGAACAATAATTCACAGGCCTGGCCATCGCCCGCCGCCTGAATGGGAGCAGACCTTTGCCTACAACCCGTGCATTACCCCACCTCACACCGATGAGTTCAGCGAACCCCAAGACCGTCCTAAGAAGCCAGCTCGAATCCCACTCAAAAAATCAAGATCTCGACCTGAGCGCCCTCAATCAAGCATTCGACCAGGCCCCCGCCGCCGACCTGATCGAATGGGCCGCAGAGACCTTTGGCTCGCAGCTCGTACTTAGCACCAGCTTTGGCATCCAAGCAGCCGTCATGCTAGGTCTGGTCACCGACATCATCCCCAACATCCCGGTTATCTGGGTCGATACCGGCTACCTCCCCCCAGAAACCTACCGCTTCGCCGAGCAGCTCACCCAGCGACTATCCCTCAATCTCAAGGTCTACCAGTCTCCAATTAGCCCGGCCCGTATGGAGGCATTGCACGGACGACTATGGGAAGGCTCTGTAGACGACTTTAACCGCTACGATCGGCTCCGCAAAGTAGAGCCAATGCAGAGAGCGCTTAAAGAGTTAGGCTCAACGGCTTGGCTAACAGGACTTAGAGCCAAGCAAACCGACTTCAGAAAAACCCTCAATAGAATTGGCAAACAAAGCGCTAGCGCTGACACTTCAACAGAAACTCGCTACAAAGTTCTCCCGATTCTCCACTGGAGCGCCAAAGACGTTTACGAATACCTCACTGCCAACAACCTGCCCTACCATCCCTTCTTCGACCAGGGCTACGTCAGCGTTGGCGACTGGCACTCCAGCCGGCCCATGACCGCAGACGACACCAACGGACGCGCCACCCGATTCAACGGTCTCAAGCAGGAATGCGGCCTGCACATTCCCCAAACCCCCGAAGAAGCCGAAAGTCTCAACTCCAGCTCTCTATAGCAATCTCTCGGTCAAACCTGCTAGCGCCCGTACATCAGTTAGCAATTCACTCAGCTAACGATTCATCAAATAGGCCAGCCCTGTTTATAAAACTGTTTATAAAACTGTTCATAAAACTGTTATGTCCGTCGATATTGCCACCCCTTTTCCGCTCATCAATATCGCCCAGCAATTTGCCCATCACGGCATTGTTATGTCCGTTAACCCGCTGGGCAGCGGCAACATCAACAGCACCTTTCTCGTCAAAGTTAGACCCGCCGCCATTGGCCTGGCCAGCTCCACAACGCCTGCCAAATTTGTTCTCCAGCGAATCAACGCCCAAGTTTTTCGCCAGCCCGAGCTAGTCATTCAAAATATGGTCGTACTGAGCGAGCACCTTAAAGCGCAAGGAGCCTCTCTAGATAGACGGTGGGAAATCCCAACCATTTTGCCAACCCAATCGGGCGAAAACTATTGGCAAGATAGCACTGGCGAATACTGGCGAGCTATCAGCTTCATCGAAAACGCTCAGACCCTAGAAACCGTCCAGAGCCTAGCCCACGCCGAAGAAGTTGGCTCTGGCTTGGCCATGTTCCACAGCCTAATTAGTACGTTAGATCCTAACGATTTGGCAGATACGCTAGAAGGATTTCACATCACGCCCAATTATCTGGCGGATTATCAGCGATCGCACTCCAAAGCCAAAGACCTAAAATCCAAAGACTTAAAAGCCAAAGACCTACAAGCCAAAGACTCAACTAACGCAACCCACCTAGACCCAACCACCGAAATCGAACAGCGTCAGTACTGCTCAAACTTCATCGCCCAAAGGCAAGCATGGGCGCATGTTCTAGAAGACGCCAAAGCCTCAGGCCAGCTCCAGCTACGCCCTATCCACGGCGATCCCAAGATCAACAATATTCTAATTGGCAAAAACGGCCAGGCCGTAAGCCTCATCGACTTAGACACGCTAAAGCCAGGACTCATCCACTACGATATTGGCGACTGCCTGCGCTCCGGATGCAATCGACTCGGCGAAGAAACCGAAGACTGGCAAAACGTCGTCTTCGACATAGACCTAGCAAAAGCCATCCTACGCGGCTACTTGTCGCTAGCCTCAGACTTCCTCACCGAACCAGACTACGACTACCTGTACGACAGCATTCGCCTCCTCGCCTTCGAGCTAGGGCTAAGATTTTTTACCGACTACCTAGCCGGAAATATCTACTTCAAAGTAAAGCATCGCTGCCACAACCTCACAAGAGCGCTAGTCCAGTTCAAACTTGCAGAAAGCATCGAGCAGCAAGCCGACCAGCTAAAGGGCATCATTCAAGAATTACGCGCAAATACTTAAGCAGCCAGAAAACAGCCAGACACCTAAATGGAGCCTATCAAGTTTGAGCTAACGCCATTCGAAGCAACCGAGCAGACCGCAGCCATTAATATCAGCGGCAGTATCGTCCGAAAGCAAAACAATCTGTCTATTGACTACCTGCTCTCTGGAGACTTAAGCAGCGTAGACATTCCAGCGCCCGCAGCAGATCGCAAAAGATGCGATCGCCTCTGGGAAAAAACCTGCTTCGAGTACTTCATCCGCCCGGCCAATCCCATCTCATCTCACTACTGGGAATTCAACCTCTCGCCGTCCGGCGACTGGAACGTCTTTTCCCTCTCAGACTATCGGGCCAATCTACAGCCAGAACCTGCGATCGCCACGCTCCCTTTCAAAACCCATCGCTCACCCAACCAGCTCCAGCTTCATCTATCAGTAGATATCTCGCCGCTTATCGGCCAGCAGGACGCGCATATCGGCATTAGCACAGTGCTCATATTATCCGGGCAAGAAAGCTACTGGGCAATCACCCATCCCGCTCCCCAAGCAGATTTTCATCACCCCAAAAGCTTCATCCTTCAGCTCCCTGGCTAACTCAGCCAATCGCACGCCCAAGCCTCCCAACCCAAATGCTAGGCTTTAAAGCATCCTCCATCCCTTAGCACTTTCCTATGCCCTCCCCCTATCAAGGCCAATCCACCACCAAAACCGCCTTCCTTCTCTCCTCCGCAGTTGGCTGGCTAATCGTCGGGGCTTCACTCATCTACCTAGTACCCTTCGCCCTCAACCGCTTTCGCCCCACCGAACTCACCAACACCTGGCTCGCCACCCTGTCGCGCAGCGGCTACGATCCGATGCTAGCCATCGGCGGCGGCGGCATCGCGCTTATCGTCACGGTTTTAGGCAACTGGATTTGGCATCAAAAATTTGAAGGCAAGGTTTAGCAAATGGCCCTCACAGAAAGCTCCAAAGCAGCCAGCGCCGCAAAAGCCAGCACCATGAAAACCATTGGTCTCCTCGGCGGCATGAGCTGGGAATCCACCATCGAGTACTACCGACTGCTCAACGAAACGGTAAAAGCTGAGCTAGGCGGGCTACATTCTGCCAAAATCCTCATGTACTCCGTCGATTTCGAAGAACTCGTCGAACTCAAACACAAAGGCGACTGGGGTGAAATTGGTCGCCTCTTAGCCGAAGCTGCCGCTCGTCTCGAAACGGGCGGCGCAGACTGCATTCTGCTGGCTACTAACACCATGCACAAAGTCGCAGACGACATCTCTATGTCTGCCAAAATTCCGCTCATCCATATTGCTGATGCCACTGCCGACGCCATCAAGCAGCAGGGCATCCAGCGAATCGGGCTGCTAGGCACCCGGTTCACCATGGAAGAATCTTTTTATAAAGACAGACTCATCCATCGGCATGGCCTAGCCATACAGGTGCCCAATAGCGAATCCCGTGAGCTAGTACACGACGTTATCTACGACGAGCTGTGCCTAGGGAAAATTCGAGAACAGTCGCGCGATCGCTTCCGGATCATCATCGCCGATCTAATCGAAGCGGGCGCTGAAGCGATCATTCTAGGCTGCACAGAAATCGGCCTGCTCGTCCGCCCCGAAGACAGCAGCGTCCCACTGTTCGATACCACTGTGATCCACACCAGAGCCGCCGTCGAGTGGGCCATAGACTCAGCTGCATAATTGGCCACAGAATTAGCAGAACCCTAAAGACGACCTATTGCCAGATCCTATCGCCAAATTCTAGTAGCCGGTGCTACAGAAATATATAGAACAAAACAGTTGACTAGGGAAACGCTAACCCCCAGCAAAAAGATCCGCTTCGAGTGACCATATCCAAATTAGATTTTGACCGGCAATAGTTCAAGAACAGGCGATCGCTACAGAGAAACCGTAGTCTTAGATAACAGACTGTGACTCTCTCTAAAGTGTCTCTTTCTCTTCCCAAAAACTCTCATAAGTCGTTTGGATCTGCCGTACAGTCGGTAATATCTCTTAGACAACCTCTTAGACAACAATGTATTGAGAACATCTTGGTAAGTGAAACTACGAAGATGAAAGCACAGCGCATACAGGGAGGATACCGAAAGAGCTGTCTCAAAAGCCCCCCGCGACGTTTGTTGCTAGAGCGCAGATAGTCCTGACGACAGATGCCTTGCCGATAAAACGAGTTTAGTGTGTAATTCTCGCAAAGAAGATTGAGCCCGCTATCAGTAAAGGTACGGTCATTACTATCGGCAAATACGGCTACTTCCTCAGTCTTCTTCTGTCATCATAGATCTGTTGTTCAGATATTATCTCGCATAGTCCCCTAACGTGAGATAAATCCGATGAGATGAAGTTGGCCAGCGAGATTGCCCCACAGCTGATGGCTAAGCGTATGACAAGTCTTGTGTCAGATACTTCTCTCAGCAAGCCCTCATATAGAGCTCAGCCTAGTCTCAAGAGCCGTCTGTAAAATCGCTAATTCGGCGCTAACTTAGCGCCGAATAAAATGGACAAAACAGCGTTATACCAGACCCAACTGCCATTTTGTCTAGGCCCAAAAACCCCCATTCAAGGTTATTTTCCTCATGCTAAAATAAACTCATAACGATTCCGAGTTTCTCAAGTCTAGGCAAAAGCAAATTTTACAATTCCAGCAGTCTGCGTTCATCCAAACTGCCTAGTTAGAAAATTCAGTATCAAAAGTAGTAGCAACTCCGGATGTAGGCAAACGATTTTCTAGCCAAGCTTAAGCGAGGCTTCTAGGCACCATTCAAAAATCAGGCTTTTAGAGTCGCTATTTCTAAGCTCCTATATTTACATCCAACTTTTCTCGGCGGAGGGCCAGCAATATGGAAAAAACGAAAGTTCAAGCAAACCACAACGCAAAGGCAGCTGAAACATCAGCGTTCGACAGCAAGCTGCTCGATAGCAAGCAAACTGCCTCCAAGAAGCAAGCCGTAGAAAATAAGGAACCTGTGAACAAAGCAACCGCGACAAAGACTGCAAGCGCAAAAACCACTAGAACTAGAGCAGCCAAGACCGAAGCCACGAAGTCCGAAGCCACGAAGATCGAAGCCACTAAGGCCACAGCCAAAACGAAAACGAAGGCGACGAAGAAAAAGGCCGCTCGCAAAGCCAAGCCGCTCTATACGACTGATGCCGTTCGCGCTTACCTGCATGAGATTGGTCGCGTACCGCTACTAAGCCACGAGGACGAGATTGTCTTAGGCAAACAGGTTCAGAAGCTAATGGCACTACTCGCTATTCGCGACGAGCTAGCCGAGAAGCTGCCAGAAGGTGCTGATGCAGATCAAGAAATCTCAACTGCGGACTGGGCCAAAGCCGCCGATATGACTGAAGCCGAGTTAAATAATCACCTGCGCCGGGGCAAGCGCTCCAAGCACAAGATGATTGAAGCCAACTTGCGCTTAGTCGTCGCTGTCGCGAAGAAGTACCAAAAGCGCAACCTGGAGTTTCTAGACTTAATTCAAGAAGGAACTTTAGGACTAGAGCGCGGCGTAGAAAAATTTGACCCGATGAAGGGCTACAAGTTCTCGACTTACGCCTACTGGTGGATTCGTCAGGCCATTACTCGGGCGATCGCACAGCAAGCCCGCACCATTCGCCTACCGATTCACATCACCGAAAAGCTCAACAAAATCAAACGCGTTCAGCGTGAGCTTTCTCAGAAGTTAGGCCGTAGCCCCAACGCCGCCGAAATTGGCAAGGAGCTAGATCTAGAGCCAAAGCAGGTTCGCGAATATCTTTCCATCGCCCGTCAGCCCATCTCTTTGGATGTGCGCATTGGCGACAACCAAGATACCGAACTACAAGACCTCTTAGAAGACGATGGTGCTTCGCCCGAAGACTACACCGTACAGCAGTCCCTCAAGCAAGACCTGTTCAGGATGCTCTCTGAGCTAACCACTCAGCAGCAGGAAGTCATCAACTTGCGTTTTGGCCTTGCCGATGGCAATCCGCTGTCCTTGGCTAAAGTAGGTCAGCGCATGGGCATCAGCCGCGAGCGCGTTCGTCAGCTAGAGCAGCAGGCACTCAAGCATCTGCGTCGCCGCAAAGCGACCATCAACGGCTACTTAGCAGCTAGCTAGTCATCGCTTAAGATAGCGTCCTTCCATAGGAAAAATAAAAGCGCACGATAGTTTTTCTATTGTGCGCTTTTTTGTAAGCACTTATTCTCGGCCAGTTGCAAGAGAAATGCCGCTCATCTCCTCCGACCCAGCGTAGCCGCCGCCTGCTTTAAAGGTGGCAGTAAATCTAAAGACACCGCCAGCGCATTCAAATCCTTAAAGTCTGGATTTTTCTCTCTTCTAGGCCCGTGATAATCACTACCGCCCGTCATCACCAACCCATACTCCTGACAATACTCCTCTAGCTTACGAGTTTGGCTAACGCTGTGCGTCGGATGATACACCTCTAAACCCATCAGCCCAGCCTCAATCAGCTCCGGCAAAATAGTCTCCACCGTTCCCCCACGAAAAATGTAGGGATGTGCCCAAACAGGCACCGCTCCGCAGCTCAGCAAAAGCTCAATCCCTTCTTGCGCCGTAAACTTCTCATACGGCACATAGGCAGGCCCATCATCTTTTAAAAAGCGGTCAAACGCTTCATTACTAGACTTTACATGTCCTGCTTTTCTCAGAGCGCTAGCAATATGGGGCCGTCCAGGAGCCATCGCACCCGACATATCAGGCAGCTCAATCGGATAGCCCAAGTTCGACAGCTTCTCAGCCATTTTCGCAGCGCGACGTTTACGACCTTCTACCCGTTCTTGTAGAGGCGATCGCAATTTCTCCGCATTCGGGTAAAACCCCAAAATATGCATAGAGCGCCCGTTATAGACTGTACTTAGCTCTAAACCTGGCACAATTTCAAGTCCTAGCGGTTTGGCTGTTGCGATCGCCTCATCCCACCCCGCCATCGTGTCATGATCGGTAATTGCCAAAGCTCTAACGCCTTGTGCAACCGCAAACTCGACTAGCTCAGCAGGCGTCAGGCTACCATCCGAACAGGTCGTGTGGCTGTGGAGTTCTAACATAGTAAAAACGAATGCGTTGCAGTTGGACAGTAAAGTAGAGGCTTTCTCTATTATGAACGTAACTTGCTAGATTGAGAGACCGCTAAAAGCACAGCTTTTAAGAGAGGGAAAGGTGCTACATGAGCGGGAAAAAGAAACTTCAAGAAGCTAAAAAATCAGTAGACTAGCTGTTCGAAAGCCTGTCACATAGTCCTTCAATCGGCAGTAGATAATCCGCCTCTGCTTCTCGTCCTACCTCACAAGCCTTTTTATCTACCTCCAACAAATTCTCGCCCCAAATCACCTGGCCCACCTCCACACTTTCGCCTTTATCTGGCTTCCAGTCCGCACTCACAAACTTATTCGTAGCATCCACCACGCCACCATCAAACAAATGTCCAATAGTGAAGTAAATATCCTGCAACACTAACGGCACCGAAGGCCGATGTAGCTGACCACGAGAATTGGGGCTACGAGCTTTGTACTTCGCCCGAGGAAACAGCCCATAGAGATTTTTCAGCGAAGCCGAAATTAATGGCTTACCCTTCAGATGCGTCTTCTTAAACGCGCTCACCGAAATGCGGCAGTCTACTTCTTGCAGCAGCTTCGGAGCCATCATCGTTTTAAATCGCACAGGCGCAGGCGATAGATTCGGATACTCTATACAGTCCAATTCATCCGCGTTTAGCAATCGAACCCCTTCCGTCAGTAGCACCGTCAGACCGTTCTTTTCAGCAATATCTGCCAAAGACACCTTAGAGCAAACGCCTTCTACTACTAGTATCTCAGCGTTAGGGCTCACCGCTCGCAACCCCTCAATTACTTTTCCGAGCACCGCCATGCTCACCGTGACAGGCGGCCCTACCGGATAACCTAAATTCGGCTTCACCAAAATGCGCTTTGCGCCTTTAGCAGCTTCAGGCGGCGAGTAAATAGGTGTTTTAATAAAGTCTTCTGTGCGAGCAACGTGAACTGAATCCATGACTTTTAAGATTGTGACCCCCGGCTTTGAGCAAGAGTACGAACGGTGGACAGATGCGCTAGATAAAGCGAATTCGCTGCGCCCTTCGCTCAAGAGCTGGTTCAAGGACATTCGTATCTTAGAAGACGGCAGGCCCGTATGGACCTTTGGCCGAGGCCGCAAGCATCCCGAATATTTAGGCCCTGGCACCTACGACAGACTCGCTCGCCTATTTATAGAAGAGCAAACTAAACCGGGGGCATCTCCCTGGCAAATTCGAGATCATCGCTTCGACTGGGGCACTCGTACTTATTTAATGGGTGTCCTCAACGTTACGCCCGATAGCTTTAGCGACGGCGGCGAATTCAACTCTATCGAAGCAGCGATCGCCCAATCAAAACATCTAGTCGAATCCAATATGGATATCCTCGACATTGGCGGCCAGTCCTCCCGCCCCGGATCTCAACCCACCACCCTAGCCGAAGAGTGCGATCGCGTTCTCCCCATCATCCAAGCCATCCGCACCTCATCCCACGACTGGCTCAGAAATATCCCCATTTCCATAGACACCACCCGAGCCGAAGTCGCCCGACAGGCGCTTACCGCAGGCGCAGACATCATCAACGACATCTCCGGCGGCACCTACGAGCCAGACATTTTCAAAGTCGCCGCCGAATTTGACGCGCCCCTTATCCTCATGCACCTGCGCGGCACCCCCAAAACCATGCAGCAAATGACTGACTACAATGATTTGATGGGCGAAATAGTCGCTTTCTTAGCAGCGCAGCTCGACCAAGCCGTAGCAGCAGGCGTAAATCCACAAAAACTAGCCGCCGATCCAGGTATCGGTTTCGCCAAAACAATAGAGCAAAATCTGACAATTCTGCGCGAGCTAGAGAAAATGCAGCCGCTAGGCTGCCCGATCCTAGTCGGCACTTCGCGCAAAAGCTTCATCGGCAAACTGCTGAATCAGCCCGAAGCTAAAGAGCGCATTTGGGGAACAGCCGCCACCTGCGATTGCGCGATCGCCCACGGCGCAGACATCATCCGAGTCCACGATGCCCCTCAAATGCGCGACGTTTGCCGCATGTCCGATGCCCTATGGCGCAAATCGTCGTAACGCAACTTTATCTATCGTTAGTATCTATAGCGCAGTATACAGACTGCTCTAAACTAAAAGACGCAATCTTTTATCGAACACGAGGGTTCAGGTTCATGAAACAATATAGAGCAGTTGTCGGCGTGCTACTAGCAGCATTCGCCACCCTACTGGTGAGCTGTAGCAATGGCACCGAGGCTGTCGCGCCCACCTATACACCTGAGAAAATCTCGCAAATTCAAAACTACGTCGGTCGCATCGAGCAAGCGCGCGGTCGCCTCACTGAACTAGAAGGCTATATCCAAAAAGACAACTGGGTGAACGTAGACAACTTCACCCACGGCCCCCTAGGCGAACTAAAGTCTCAAATCGTTCGGTTAAACGGCCAGCTGCTGCCCGACGACCAAAAAAAGGCAAAGGTTTTAGCCGAAGAAATTTCAGGTCACCTGCAAAATCTCGACACAGCTTCTCAAGAGAGAAACTACAGCGACGCTATTTTCCAGTTTGAAGAGTTTAAGACAGACTTCGACGCGCTGCTAGACATCGTTCCAGCGGGCGCCCGCTTAAAAGCTGAGAGAACCGAAAAGCCCAGCGTCTACGACATGACCAGTCAGTTTCCCGAAGAAGAGGAAGTGCGCGCAGAACCTGAAGACATGGTGCGCGGATCTATCATGCAAGACGGCGGCTCTAGAAAACTGCAAGAGAAAGCAGACAAAATCAGAAGCGCACCTAAAGAGCTTGTAGAAGCAGACAACGCAGGCGGTGCCATAGACAGCTTGCAAAAAGCAGAAGGTAAGAAAGCAGAAGGTAAGAAAGTAGAAGGTAAGAAAGTAGAGAGCGAAGAGTAAATAGATAGGGTATTGCACCCTACTTCTTAAATCTCTCACTCTTTAAATCTTTCAGTCTAGGCAGAGAATGTTCGCGCATTCTCTGCCTTTCTCATATATTTTCTCAGCAGCTAAACACTCCAATGGCCGAGCGAACCAGAATCATCATCATTGGCTGCGGCATAGTCGGTGCGATGACAGCCTACGAGCTAAGCGAAAAATTCTCCGCAGAAATTCACGTGCTCGACCGTCAAGGCCCAGCTCAAGGATCTACCGGATCTGCCTTAGGCGTACTCATGGGAGCCATTAGCGGCAGAGTAAAAGGGCGTACGTGGCGGCTTAGAGAAGCCAGCATTCGCCGACATCAAACACTATTATTCGAGCTAACCAAGCAAGGCTACAACATTCCAAATACGCAGGGTATTGTTAGTCTCTGTTTTGACGAAGACAAGCTGCCCCGCTGGAAATCTCTAAAAGAAAAGAGAGAAACGCAGGGCTGGCCGCTAGAGATTTGGCAGCCAGCCGAACTCAAAGAACGCTGCCCGCAAGTGACCTTAGCCAGCCCTGAAGTGGATAATCTCACCAAAACCAGGCATGTAAAAGCGGCGATCTACTCTCCTTCAGACAGTCAGGTAAATCCCGTCGAACTTACCAAAGCGCTAGTTGCAGCGGCTACAGCTCGCGGCGTTCACTTTCACTGGAATACAGAAGTCACTCAGCTTGAGATCGAACATCAGCGCTGTGTAGCGGTTCAGACCCATCAAAATCGACTCGCAGCCGATTGGGTCATTCTTACAGCCGGGCTAGGCTCTGCCGCCCTGACTCAGTTTGCCAGCGAACCGCTAGCGCTTATTCCCGTCCTTGGGCAAGCCGCAGAAATCCAGCTTCCAAAAACGCTGGGGCTAAAAGATTTCCAGCCCGTTATCAACGGTGATGATATTCAATTCGTGCCGTTAGGCGAAGGGCGCTACTGGCTAGGGGCAACGGTAGAATTCCCCTCAGAAAATCAAGTGCTTGAGGCTCAAGCAAACGGAATTGAGAGTTTACTCAAGGGTGCAGAGCGCTTTTGTAGCGCGATCGCCCAAGCAGAAATAATCAAAACCTGGAGCGGCCTGCGCCCTCGCCCGGTCGGCCAACCCGCACCCGTCATCCAACCGCTAGGCAACACAGAAAATGTAATCCTAGCAACAGGCCATTATCGCAATGGCGTACTGCTAGCACCAGCAACAGCCTTAGAGCTATGCCGGCTCCTTGAAGCAGATATCCCACTTGCGAATGCTCGCTAGTCTGTAGCAGAAGGCGACGAAGACATAGCCGGAACTTCGACTTTCGACAATCCATCAGACTGCTGAGAAAATTGTTTATCAGGCTCCTCGCAGCTCACCAAAATAACTTGCGAGGTTTGCCTTTCGCGACCATTGGCGTCTATATAGTCTATATATAAGAGGTTAATCTTTCGCTTTGCCTTCAATATGACAACCGATATCATCTGCCTTCTAGCCCTAGCGCTCTGGTCTATTCCGCTCAACCACATTCCGGCCCTAGGTCGAACGGCTAAAGCAGGCATCGGCTGGGTTGCTGGCAATCGAGAGCAATCCGTAGAAGGCCCACCCTGGGTAGGTAGAGCCGACCGGGCGCAGCGTAACCATCACGACAACCTGGCAATGATTGCTGCTGTCATCTTAATTGCACAAATTACTGGGCAAAACGACCGCATTACCGCGAATGCAGCGATCGCAATTCTCGCTTTTCGCATCCTCCACGGCGTAGCCTACATGGCGGGCATTAGTCTCGTGCGATCGCTTGCATACCTCGGTTCCATCATTGCCTTAGGCGTTATCGTCTGGCGCATTTTAGCTTGATGGAACCGCTCTATGAAGAAATCATAAACAAGAAATAATAGCGGTTTTGACAGAAAAAGCGATCGCTACAAAACTTTCAGTTTTACTACGCACTGCTGTAGACCCAAAATCAAAAAGCTTACTGACTTCGACCGCCGCTGCTAAGACGTTGCAAAACATTTATACATTGAAAGAACGATTTCTGTAGTAGAGCTACGTAAAACTCTTTTCAAAGAGACCGCTACTGATATTATTCAAGCCAGCAATACCAGCATAAAGTTATTGCAAAGGGTTCAGTACACATAGCTGATTTCACCCTGTATCGCTTGCAATGAGAAGGTTTTAGCGTTGTCGGCGCAAAGCAAAAAGGGAACGATGATGACGGAAATTGTCCATTCCCTAAAACTATGACAGATTTATTTTTCGGCTTAAAGCAAAACTCTCTCAAGCTACAAACATTTCAAGCCGGTGTTTTAATTGAACAGCAAGAAGGCGAGCAAAACTTTGCCGCACCCAACGTAGGCCGATTTCGCATCTTTGCTGTAGACAGCGCCGATACTGGCAACAACGCTGACTTTGTTGACCGCACCTGGGTAGACCAAGGTGAAGGCATTGGCATTGTAGACGGTAATGATGAAACCATTCGCGATCGCAAAGGCATCTCTGGAGACGAAATTCTAGGCATTCAAGTCAGCGGCTTCCAAACCAAAACAGCCAACCTCACGCTCGATCGCGTCTCCTCTATCAACGGCGCACAGTTTAGAATCAAAGCCTTCAAGTCAGGCATCGAAGTCAGCTCGCAAATTATCTCGACCACCGGAAGCGGACGGCAGGCCATCAACTTCAGCAGCCCCACTGCGTTCGACGAAATTCAAATTTCAGCCGCAGACGACGATACCCGCTTCACCTTTCGCTCCATCAACTTGCCAAACGCAACGCCTAAAGTATTGAGTTTTGGCCAAAGACCCAAGAAAACAGACATTCAGTTTCTGCAAGACGGCGAAGTCATAGCCCAAGCAACCGCTCGCCAAAACGGCATCGTTCCCAACGTTGGCCCCTTCAAGATCAGCGCAGTAAACAGCCTCGACTCTGGCAAAAACGCCAATTTTGTAGACCGCACCTTTTTTGATCGGGGCGAAGGCATTGGCATAGCCGATGGCGACGATGGTAACAGCAGCAAGAAAAAGCGCATAGATGGAGACGAGATTCTAGGTCTTGACTTTGAAAATACGCTCGCCACAGACGCCCTAATCAAAGTAGACCGGATTAGTTCTACAGATGGAGCTGCTATTCAAGTAGAAGCTTTTAGAGCAGGCATCTCAGTTGCCACTGAAGTCTTTACGCTAGGCAGCGGCAATCTAACGGGCGAAAACACGCTCAACTTCGGCAGCACCAGCGCCTTCGATTCACTACAAATTTCAGCCGCCGACACAGACACCCAATTCACCTTCCGTAGACTCGATCTACCCGGCGCATTCACTCTGTAATCATTTACTATCTGGCGAGTACACCGTCTAACGAGTACAAACGCAGCGTCAAACAGCATTTAGCTATAGTTTGACGCTGATTCGTCTAAGTCCGGCTTGTATTATATCCTTGCACTTATCTAAGCCCGCTACATCGAGGGTTCTAAATGCATGGCGAGTTCTCTTAGCCAGTCTATAAACAGTCGAATATCTCTATCTATCAGGTTCCAGGTCGAAGGATATTTCTCCAGCAGCCGGTCTAATTTCTCCACGTCTAGCTCAAAGCCGTAGATATTACGAACCACATGTCTAAATCCTAAGAACTCTTGTAGCTGCTTCTCCGTCTCAACCGTAATCACAGCTTTGCGATCTTCTCTATCAACGGTCATTCTAGAGAGCAAGCGTCTGTGCCAATCAGCGCTCTTCGAGACACCTCCATTTAGCGCTGTTGAAATCAAGCTAAAAATTCGCTCGCAACCTGTGTAGAAGTTATGAAATTTAAGCGCTAAACTCTCGTAAAATGACGCTGCATAACGTGGCGCTTCGACAATATCCCGCTGCAACGCTTGAACCTGTAGTTGTAGCTCATGCAATTTAGCCAGCTCCATCTCCAAATCGCCTGCTAGCTCTCGCAAAAGACCAGGCTCACGAGTTTGCATCAACCACTCTCCCTGTTTCAAATACCCGATCCCTAAACCGAGCGTCCAAAGATTCTATAGGCTTTAGATCGATCCAACGATCGCTCTTTGCATTTACAGCAGCTAACGCCTCAAAAAAATCAGCATCAGCCATCCCTTCAGCGGCTATGTCAATGTCCGAGTCTTCACCAAAGCGATCGCTTACCAACGAACCAAAAACAATTACCTTAGTCACACCAAACTGACTTTTCAGCAAGCGAGCCACCTTCTCAACCTCAGCCCAGGCCGCTTCCTCCCACACCTTCTCCTGAGCCACTCGCTTAGCCTGACGCGATCGCCAATAGTCTATATATTTTTGCTCAACCTGCGTTTGCTCAACCATATCGCTAGCTATTCGGTTAAAGCCGTCATCATCGCGCTTTAATCCGATTCTAATCTATAGCTACGAGAGAATCAGCGCAGCCGCACGCTAAAACTGGTCGCCTAAAACCGGTAGTCAATGCTGAAGTAAATAAACGCCGACTGATCGCTATCTCCCGGCTCGTTCACTTTAATCAGCGGAATGCCCACATCCAAACGCGCCTGCACATTCTCCACCAAGTTCGTAATCACGCCGACGCCCGTTCCCAATAGCCATCTCTGCTCGCTGGTATTGCCCCTGTTGTTCCACACCGCCGCCGTATCTAGAAAGGGCGCAATTTGCGTCGCAGGTGAGCCATCTTCATTCCGCAAAACCGTCGTCCGATTTTCAACCGAAGCCCGAAAACCGTTATCGCCAAAGCGAGCATTCTGACTGTAGCCCCGCACAGACGTTGCACCGCCGATAATGAACTGGTCCGCACCCAGCAGACTATCAGGAGAAGCCTGAAAGCTCCCCTGTATTAATAGCAAGTTATCGCGATTAATCACCTGCGCCCGCTGCACCTGTCCTAGCCAGCTAAAGAACTGCCCGTCGGCTTCACCATCGGCTCGATTGGTAGCCTCTAACAAACCTGTGCCTAAGTTAAACTGCGATCGCAGCCCCCAAGCCCCTTTGCGATCGCGCTTCAAATAATCCTGTTCAAACTGAAACACGCTGGTTCGAGTAGAATCAATTACCACATCGCTAACCAACGTCTCGCCCGTACGATGGCGAAACCCCAGCGACAGCGCAAACTCTTTATTCGGCTTACGAATCAAAGGCTGACGATAGGTTAGCTCGTAAGTATCCGAAGATCCCCTCACGCCCAAAGCCTGCAGCTCTGGATCAATCAGCGCAAACGTACTGGGCGAATAGCGCGCCTGCAAAGTACCGTCCATCGCATTCAGCGGCACGCTATAGCCAAAGTTGTAAGCAGTAGATCCACCTGCCGTACTGCGAAAAGCCGAAGCCGATAGGCGATCGCCCAACCCCAGCGGACTATTAAAAGTCGTCTCTACGCCCATTCGCCCCACTCCCACACTCGGCGGCGAGTTCGTATCAAAAACGGCTCGGCCCGAAAACAAAGGCGACGCTAGCACCCGCACAATCAGTAAACTTTGACCCTCCCCAGTTCCAGCTCTCAAGCTCGCCTCAATGCGATCTACCAGCGGATCGGCTCGCAATAGCTGAAGCTGAGACTCCAGAGCAGATTGGTTTAGCGGAGTTTTATTAGCGAGGTTTACGCGATCGCGCACATAGTCAGCCAACCGGCGCGTCCCCTCCACCTGAATGGCTTCTAAGCTACCCTCCACCGCTCGAATCTGCACCACGCCATCCACAATAGACTGCTCGCTCAGTACTGCCCTTGAGGTGATGTAACCACTCTCTAAATAGAGCCGGGTAACATCATCGGCTACCTGACGCAGCTCGCGCAGACCCAGATCTTGCCCCTCGTAAGGCGAAACAACTGGCTCAAAATCCTGAGCCGAAAACACCGTGCTGCCGACGACTTGAATATCACTAATCAAGACTTTCGTCGTATTCGTTGGTACACCTGGATCGGGTTCTGGCGCAACCGACTCCGGTAAAACTTGCGCAGGCTCAGCTAAAGGCTCTAAAGTCTCTTCTGGCTCCGAGAGTTCGCCAGCAGGCGTATTCTGACTTAACAAAGGACTTGTTTTTAGCGGCGAAGCAGGCAACTGCAAGCTCCCAGATTCCGCAGAAGTCCCAGAAATGATCTCAGAAACAACGCTAGTAGGAGCAGCGTTGCTATCTATCACATCGACCGCTGTCTCGCCGAGTAAATCCGTCCTCCGCGTAGGCGAATTCTCCTGAGGCAACAGGTCTAGAAGCGTTACTTCTTGATTCAAGCGACGATGTTTCTCGCTCTCAGCAGCCACTTCAACATCAATAGCTACAGTATCGCGAGTCTCCAGAACAGGGATATCTAAGGCCGCGCTGTTCGAATCAGTCCTCTCGGGCGTTGTCGTCTCTAAAGCAGTAGAGTCAGCAGCGAGGTTTAGCAAACTCTCTTCTAGCTGAGAATCGGCAGCGATCGCCGGTCGAGACGAAACGGCACCGCTTCCCAAAATACTGATTACTGCAATGCTCTGCGCCAGCCCAACTTTCATACGTATCAATTACTTAGCTTCTACTTCGTTAGCTTGCAGCTCGAATATTCGCAGACTGGTTGCGAGGTGAATCAGGTAAAAATTAGGCACCCAAAGCCCGCTCTAGGCTACCCGTTTTCGATCGGTCACCAACAAAAGTTGAATTAATGCAAAAGCTTTAATAGCACTGCTTACAAAGATGCTCTCAGTACATATTCATTCTCAAGAGATATTGAAATCAGCCATAGCAAACGCTAGAGTAAGCGGCAATAGCCAAACAAAACGGCACTATTCGTATCGCAAGGATTATTCATGGCTGCTAACCAACCCCTCACCGGCATTGCACTCGTTGACTGCGCCAAGGCAAACGCTCAGCAGGGCGTACAAGAAGCTGCCAAACTCTGCGGCTACGGCGATAACATTAGCGACTTTCAGTCAGCTCTAAAGCAAGCCGGAGAAGACATGGGCGTCAAGCTAGACGAACTCGACGACCTAATCACCGATCAGTTCATCGCTAAGCGCAACCCCGTCATGGACATTGGCCCAGAAACTACTTCTCAGCTATAAAAGCCCAACAATCTTTCTGAGTTTCGCAGTTTAGGCTAGTAGTTTAGGCAAACAATTTAGGCCAGTAGTTTAGACGAACAGTTTAGACGAACAGTTTAGGCAAACAGCCTATGGACATTCGCAATGGCCGTTTGGAAGATGCTTCTACCGTAGCTGCCTTGCTAGAACAACTAGGGTACTCAGAAACAGCTAGATGCACCAAAGACAAACTACGCCAGCTAATCTCTCACCCCGATGCGCTGCTTTTAGTCGCCGTTGACAATACCGACAAGGTAGTAGGCTTTGTTTCAGCGCATTTTATCCTTCAGCTAGGTTTAGCCGGGGACTTTTGCCGAATCAGCTATTTTTGTGTTGATCAGCAGAGCAGATCTTCCGGCATTGGTCGGTTGTTAGAAGCTTCGGTCGTTGCGGCAGCTCAAAAACGAGGATGCGATCGCATCGAAGTTCATTGTCACATTAGACGCGATCGCGCCCACAGCTTCTACGCCCGCCAAGGCTATATCGAAGACCCTAAATATCTGTTAAAAAAACTCCCGACCGCTACTCACCTAGCCCCGGAATAAAGCTCGTACTAATCCGCTTAATCACCCGGTTCGCGATATCAGCGTAGCTCACCTCACCCGCCAAAATCTGTCCCAATCGCTTTGTCGCCGTAGGCCGTTTAATGCCCACCCGATAGCCAATTTTAGGCACCCGAAAAAATACCCCCGCAATCCGCTGCGCCCACTGCATATCTGCCCCCCAGCTCTCATGAATGGTCTGCGTATAGCCAGCTAGCGCGCCAGGCACCCCATCCAAAGCCTGAGAAATTGCCTCAGCCGCCTTCATACCGCTATACAGCGCCGGACGAATCCCTTCAGCCGTTAGCGGATCAACAATCGCCGCCGCCTCGCCTACAATCAGCGCCTGTTGAAAATGCAGCTTGTGATTCCCATCCCAGAGCTTTAGCGGGTGGGTGTAAAGCTTGCCCTGATCAAACGTCACGTCAAAATCAGAAACATACTGCCGCAGCGGCGTCTCTAAATCTTTCAGCGACCCACCGATAAAGCTGCTAATACCCATCGAGTAGCCCTGTTCCTTCGGAAAGCTCCAAACGCAGCCATTCTTGACTAAGCCAAACTCAAAGCTAAACGCGCCGTTTTCAATCGGCGACGCCACCGGCACTTCCAACACACCCGACTCGCGCGTGCGATGCGACCGAAATCCCAACCAGTCTGCCATTGGCCCCATCGGCCCATCCGCAGCGATCAGATATTGCGCTGTAAAGACTTCATCAGCGGCCCTGACCTGCCAGCGATCGCCCAAAAACTCAATTCCCGTCACCCCCATCCGATCCTTTAGCTGAGCGCCCTTAGCCACCGCCTGATCTATCAAAAACTGATCGAACACATCGCGCCGCACCGTCCAAATGGGGTCAGTCTCCAGCTCCGCGTCAATCGCATCACCTAGCTTCCAGGTATAGCGAACCCGGCGAACTTTACCGTCAATTGCAGGCGAAAAGTCAAAGTCAAACCAGTCCGCTACGCTAGGAGACACGGCCCCGCTGCAAGGTCTATATCGAGGCAGCGCAGCTTTCTCTAAGATCAGAACCTCGCGGCCCGCCTTTGCCAGATGATAGGCCGCTGAACTACCCGCAGGCCCACCACCGACAATAATGCAATCAAACATGTTTTAAGCAGATGCCCTCAAGCAACAAAACAAGAAAGTAATCAACCCTTTTGGAATGGGCCCCTGGCCTGTCCAATCCGGACGCTAATCATCCCAAACATCGGTTCTAAACCGTCTGAATCGCTTTCTCTTTATCCGCCAAAGCATCATCAATTTGCTTAGTGTACTTATCTGTTAGCTTCTGCACCTCATCCTGCATATCTCTAGACTCATCCTCAGAGATGTCGCCCGCCTTCTCCTGGCTTTTTGCCAAATCAATGCCATCTCGGCGAACGTTTCGCACCGAAACCCGGCCTTCTTCAGCGTACTTACCCGCCATTTTGACAAACTCCTGACGCCGCTCGGTTGTCAGCGGCGGAATATTCAGCCGAATCAATGAGCCGTCGCTATTGGGCACTAGGCCCACATCCGACATCGAAATCGCCTTCTCAATCAGCTTCACCGCGCTCGGGTCAAACGACTGAATCATCAGCGTACTCGCATCCGGTGTCGAGATATTGGCCAGCGACTTTAAGCTGGTCGGACTGCCGTAATAGTCCACCATAATTTTGTCAAGCAAAGACGAACTCGCTCGGCCCGTTCGAATCGTATTAAACGCTCGCTGAGTAGACTCAACGGCTTTTTGCATTGCGTCTTCAGCTTCACTCAAATCAGCTAACTTCACAGGACTCTCCCACAATAGTTCCAATATTTTCACCGTTCATGGCGCGGTTGATATTCCCACTTACAGAGAGGTCAAACACCACAATCGGAATATTGTTATCTTTACACAGCGCGATCGCTGTACTATCCATCACCTTAAGATCTTTTTGCAGTACATGGGTATAGGTCAAGGTTTGATAGCGCTTAGCCTCCGGATTCTTTACCGGGTCGCTATCGTAAACGCCGTCTACTTTAGTCGCCTTAAAGAGCACTTCTGCGCTAATTTCGGCCGCCCGCAAAGCGGCTGTCGTATCAGTGGTAAAAAACGGATTACCCGAGCCACCGCCAAAAATTACCACCCGGCCTTTCTCTAAATGGCGAATTGCTCGGCGGCGAATATAAGGCTCTGCCAGCTCCTTCATCGTAATGGCCGTTTGCACTCTCGTCGGCACGTCGATTCGCTCTAGCGCATCTTGTAGCGTCATGGCGTTCATTACCGTGGCAATCATGCCAATGTAGTCAGCCGTTGCCCTATCCATGCCCGCAGAGGCTCCCTTCACGCCCCTAAAGATATTGCCCGCGCCAACCACAATGGCCAGCTCAATTCCCTGCCGGGAGACTTCGGCAATTTCTTGTGCGATCGCATCTACCACAGTTGGATCGATGCCATAAGCCAGTTCGCCCATTAAGGCTTCACCACTTAGTTTTAGCAGTACTCGCTGATACGGTGTGCCCATGCGCGATCTATAGTTAAATCAGTAATTTCTACATCAAGATAGCAGTCAGAGCGTCAGGGCGATACCCTTCACCGCTTCGACTCTGCTTTTATGTTGCCTTTTCAGTAGCGATCTAAGCGCCTTAACTCAGACCAGTCCTTGCAGCAGGCAAAAGTTTTTAAGATAGTTATTCAAGCGGTCTCTCAGCGGTTTTCCCTTGGCTCCCTTACTAATTCAATCCGTAGTCGTTATTGCTTGGTTAGCAGCCATTGGCGGACTATCCGAAGTAGCACGGCGAATGGGCGCACAGCCCGAGACGACCCGCAAAATAGTTCATATCGGAGCTGGCCACGTCATTCTTATCGCCTGGTGGATGAACGTTCCAGCTTGGGCAGGCATCGCCGCCTCAGGCGTATTCAGCGGCATTGCACTCCTCTCTTACAGATTTCCGCTACTGCCAGGGATTAACAGCGTCGGTAGAAAAAGCCTCGGCACCTTCTTCTACGCCCTCAGCATCGGACTGCTAATTTTCTGGTTCTGGCCGCTACAGCAGCCTCAGTACGCCGCCATCGGCATCCTCACCATGACCTGGGGAGATGGCCTAGCCGCCCTAGTCGGACAGCGATTCGGTCAACATCCCTACCAAATTTGGGGCGAGAAGAAAAGCTGGGAAGGCAGTGCAGCTATGCTGTGCGTCAGCTACCTTGTCTGCGCAACCATCTTGCTATCGATCAACGGATTAGCGCCTGCGACCTGGGCGATCGCAGGCGCAGGCGCAGCCGTCGCAACCCTGCTAGAATCCGTCTCAAAGTACGGCATCGACAATCTCAGTGTGCCACTAGGAGCCGCAGCTATCTGCTATGGGTTAGTCCAAATCGTATAAAGACTCGGATGCTAAAACCAGGATCCAAAGCAAAGGCAACTAAGCCTAGGTTAAAGTGCAATATCGCCCGTTTCGCCCGTTCGAATGCGAATGGCTTCTTCAACCGGCGATACAAATATTTTTCCATCTCCAATCGTTCCAGTGGCAGCCGACTTGGCGATTGTTTGCAGCACAGTCTCTAGCTGATCGTCCGAAACGACTAAAACCAACCGCTTCTTAGTCAAAAACTCAACGGTATAAGAAATCCCTCGATACGTACTGGTTTGTCCTTTCTGCCGACCAAACCCACGCACATCCTCCAGCGTCATGCCAGTCGCCCCAACGTCTACCAGAGCGGTCTTCACTTCCTGGAGCTTCTCAGGTCTAACAATTGCTTCAATTCTCTTCACGCCGTCGATCCTTAAATAATAAAAGAGCGCAGTTTAGCGGCTCAGGTTTAGCCGCCAGTTAGCTAATCAGCCTACCCAATCAAACCACCTAGCCCCGCAGTTGACAAACCATTTTGAGCAGGATTGATTCTCCTAGTGATTTGTCTAGTCACACTATCAGATAAAGCCGCTGCCGAAGCGACGCCTAAACAGAGCAACGCAACAGTTCATATTTTTTGATACAGTTCAGCGATCGCAGATGCCTCTGCTACGTTAGCCCAAACGGTTTAGATCTCTATCACTAGGCGCTGACCCATTTCTAGGCAGCTAAAGCCTCGCAGTTAGTGAGTGCTAACTCAGTGCTAACTCAGCGCGCAGCGCTTCACAATGCTCGCCAAGCAGCCCCAGTAGCGCTCTAGCCTTGCCGATCTCTCCACAGCGGGCAGTATCCTCCAGCTGCGTAGCAACCGCCAATATTGCACCAGCGCCAACGTTAGCACTTGCCCCTTTCAGCGTATGGGCTAAATCTTCTACAGCCTGAAGCGATCGCTGCTCAATCGCTCGGTCAAGCCTAGCCAAACTTTCCTCAGCATCTTGCAAAAACATAGCGAGTAGTTCAGTCGCAAAATCTGGGTCTTCGCCAGCTAGCTGATTGAGCCGCTGCCAATCAAAACCTAGCTGTATAGATGAAAGGCTTTTTAACATAGCGATCGCTTGAGAAGAAAGGCAAAAATCAGGCAGCAGCAGACCCAACCAAAAGAAGCGGGTACTAGCACTCTGATCTATCAAGTTACCTACGCGCTTTTAAAAATGGACTATTTTCAAAGCCAATCTTTACCCTAGCTTCACACATCAGATCACACAGCATTGAAATCTAGATAGCCAACATCGTCCAAAAGCGGCCTCCAGCAAGCAATAGCACAGGCGACCGCAATCGCCTATCAATCTAGAGAAGAGTCGCCGTCATCCATACACCAAGTAACCAGAGCGATTAACCCTCCCCAAAAAGCCCATCGAGGTAAACGAACCCAATCAAAAGGTGGAAAGGCATCTGCAACATTCGAAATAGCAAAAGCAACCCAAACAGCGGCCAGCAAAACAAAAATACTCATAGCAGATCACCTACCTATTGCTCCAACTGCACCCAACTCTGGATGACTCTATTCTTCCAGAAATTCAGATTTTAGAAGTTTGTTTCAGAAATTGTCGATTTGTAACCGAGTATCGCATTTTATTTCGAGCAGCGAATAAATAGCGATAGGGTATGGATATTATTTCGGTAAATCCAGTCGCTATGCAGCTTTACAGACAAAGAATCGTCTCCCCAGAAATCTCAAAAGAGCAAGAGACGCAGGCAAAAGTTCTGAAAGCGGCGCAAAAGCTGTTTGCTAGACAAGGCTACGGCGCAACCACGACAAAAGAACTAGCCAAAGCAGCAGGCGTCGCCGAAGGTACGCTGTTTCGTCACTTCAAAAATAAAAAAGCCATCCTGATCGAAGTCGCTACTCAAGGCTGGACGGAAATTCTCACCGATTTGCTGACCGAACTAAGCGAAATGGCCAGCTACAAGGCGATCGCCCAGGTCATGCGCAAACGGATGCTGCACCTGCGCACTAATTCCGACATGCTGCGAGTTTGCTTTATGGAAGCTCAATTCCATCCAGAGCTGCGCGATCGCATTCAAACAGAGGTCATCGAAAAAATGACTGACGTAGCCGAAGCCTTCTTCCAAACGGCCATGGAAAAAGGCGAGTATCGCCCCATGAATCCCCGCATCGTTGCCCGCATCTTCCTCGGCATGTTCACCGTTGCAGGCTTCAGCCAGTCCACCCTCACCAACGACCCTCAGTCCCATCTAGAACTCAAAGAAATGGCCGAAACACTAGCCGACATCTTTCTAAACGGCGTTTTAGCATAGCGTCTGGGACTTAGCGCCTCGGACTTAGCGCCTCGGACTTAGCGCCTCGGATTTAGCACCTCAATCTAAGAGCAGTCATCTAACGTCACAAACAGCCCGCCTGCCGATACAATGAGGCTTGCAAACGAACCGTTCTAGCTCATGGCCTCAGACAAATCAGCGTCAACTTCAGCGTCCTCCAACTCCGAAAGCGACTCCGGGCTAGAAGGCATTCGGGCGGCTAGACTGCAAAAGGTAGAAGATCTCAAACAAGCAGGCATCATTCCCTATGCCTATCGCTGGGATATCACACATTCTGTTGCAGCACTACAAGAGAAATTTTCGCAGCTAGAAGCGGGCGCAGAAGAAGACTTTGCCGTCTCCGTTGCCGGACGCATTATGGCGCGTCGAGTCTTTGGCAAACTGGCCTTCTTTACGCTGCAAGATGAAACCGGCACCATACAGCTCTACCTAGAAAAGAAGACTATTCAAGCCGAGATGGGAGCAGCCGACGAGCAGGCGTTCAACCGCCTCAAGCAGCTTACAGACGTAGGCGACATCATCGGCGCGAGCGGCACCATCAAACGCACCGACAAAGGCGAGCTATCCGTAAAAGTGAAGCACTACGCCATGCTCACTAAATCCCTTTTACCACTGCCCGATAAGTTTCACGGCCTTACCGACGTGGCCAAGCGCTACCGCCAGCGCTACGTAGACCTAATCGTAAATCCAGAAGTCCGCGAAACCTTCCGCAAAAGGGCGCGCATCACCGCTGGCATCCGTCGCTACCTAGACGAACTCGGCTACTTAGAAGTCGAAACGCCTGTTCTACAATCAGAACCTGGTGGCGCAGAAGCTCGCCCTTTCGTCACCTATCACAACACGCTCGACATGGAGCTGTATCTGCGAATCGCCACCGAGCTACACCTCAAACGGATGGTTGTCGGCGGCTTTGAAAAAGTTTTCGAACTTGGCAGAGTATTTCGCAACGAAGGCATCTCCACCCGGCATAACCCCGAATTTACCACCATCGAAATGTATCAAGCTTACGGAGACTATCAGGACATGATGGCCCTCACCGAGAGCATGATAGAACAGATTACGACAGAAGTTTCTAACCGCAAAACTGACCGTAAAACGGTCACTTACCAAGGAGAGGAAATTGACTTTTCAACGCCTTGGAAAAGAGTCACTATGCACGAAGCCGTAGAAGAAAAAACAGGCATCGACTTTAGCCAGTTTACAGATGTTGAAGCGGCAAAAGAAGCGGCAAAAGGCGCTGGCATTGGGGATATAGACGGCTGCCAAAGCATTGGCCACATACTAAACGAAGCTTTTGAACAAAAAGTAGAAGAGACGCTGATTCAGCCTACTTTTGTCATCGACTACCCTATAGAAATTTCACCTTTAGCCAAACCGCACCGCAGTAAGCCCGGATTAGTCGAGCGCTTTGAGCTGTTTATCGTTGGCAGAGAAACGGCAAACGGCTTCTCGGAGCTAACCGATCCAGTTGATCAGCGCGATCGCCTAGAACATCAGGCCGCCAAAAAAGAAGCGGGCGACTTAGAAGCACACAGCGTAGACGAAGACTTCATCACCGCGCTGGAATACGGAATGCCCCCAACCGTAGGACTAGGCATTGGCATCGATCGGCTGGTCATGGTGCTAACAGATGCGGCAAGCATAAGAGATGCGATCGCTTTTCCTCTGCTCAAGCCCGAAAAGTCAGACAGCGAGGATGCGTAGATCTATCTTTAGATTTGAAGAAAGTTATCCTTGGATAGAGTCGATTAAAGAGAGATTTATTTATCTTAGGAAAGTTACACCATAATAAAAGAATGGAGAATACTCACCATGGGTCTTGACGATAAAATTAAGAACGCTGCTAAAGACATAGAAGGCAAAGCTCAAGAAGCCGCTGGTAAAGTGACCGATAATAAGGAAGCCCAAGCCAAAGGTAAAGCCAAGCAAGCAGAAGCTTCTGCTAGAAAGGCAGGAGAGGATGTCAAAGATGGCGTCAAAGACGCAATCGACTAGACGACTCTATCTGAGAGTGCTTTAGTTAATAAATAAATGCTTTCAGTAAAAAGCGCCTTAGCTGTAATCTAGCAAGGGCGCTTTTTAGATTGAAGACATCAAAGAAGAATCAACCACGCGCCGCTAACATTGCTATGGCGATCGCCCCTCCTCTCAAAGTCGATCTACCGCGTACCGCCAGCCAGCCAAGACCGCAAAAAGCACCCCAAGGCTAGCCCTAGAGTGCTCTTCATATCTATCAAGCCATAAGCTGCTATCTATTACAGACTGTCTACTACAGGCTATCTGCTACAGGTTATCTACTACAGGCTATTTACTACCAGGCCCCATTCCAACCGTGCCTGCGTACACCGCCTGATTGCCCAGCTCATCTTCAATTCGCAAAAGCTGATTGTATTTAGCTACCCGCTCACTGCGACAAAGTGAACCCGTCTTAATCTGACCGGCTCGAGTTGCCACAGATAAGTCGGCAATCGTCGTGTCTTCCGTCTCGCCAGAACGGTGGCTAATTACGCAGCTATACTGATTGCGCTTAGCCAAATCAATCGCCTGCAAAGTTTCGGTGAGCGTACCAATCTGATTTAGCTTTACCAAAAGAGAATTAGCCGCACCCAGCTCAATGCCCTTTTGCAAACGAGTCGGATTAGTTACAAACAGGTCATCGCCCACAAGCTGCACTTTGCTACCAATGCGCTGAGTCAGCGTCTTCCAGCTCTCCCAATCATCCTCATGTAGCCCATCTTCAATCGAGACAATGGGATAATTGCTAGCCAAACTCTCCAGGTAGTCGATCATCTCCGCCGGAGAATGCGCCGAGCCGTCGTAGACATATTGACCATCTTTATAGAACTCACTCGCTGCTACGTCCAAAGCCAAAGCCACCTGTTCGCCCGGCTTATAGCCCGCTTCAGTAATCGCAGACATCAACAAATCGAGCGCTTCCTGGTTAGACCCTAAGTTAGGCGCAAAGCCGCCCTCATCACCGACACCAGTCAACAAGCCCTTCGCATCTAAAACCTTGCTAAGCTGAGCAAAAATCTCTGCTCCCCAGCGCAGCGCCTCGCGAAAAGTGCTCGCGCCCACCGGCATAATCATAAACTCTTGAATATCAACGTTATTGCTAGCGTGTTCGCCACCGTTGATGACGTTCATCATCGGCACCGGCAAAATGTTTGCCAGCGGCCCGCCCAAATAGCGATACAGCGGCATATCCGAAGCCTGCGCCGCCGCCTTAGCTGTCGCTAAAGAAACCGCCAAAATCGCGTTCGCACCCATGTTGCTCTTATTGGGCGTGCCGTCTAGATCAATCATCATCTGATCGACTTCCATCTGGCTAAACGCATCAGTCCCAATCAGCTCGCGAGCAATGGTTTCATTGACGTTCTCAACGGCCTTCATCACGCCCTTACCGCCATACCGCTCAGCCTCTCCATCGCGCAGCTCGTGCGCCTCAAAGCTGCCTGTAGAAGCACCGCTAGGCACCTGAGCAATCCCAGCCGCACCGCCCGTCAAATATACCTCAGCCTCAATCGTGGGCCGTCCTCTAGAATCAAGAATCTCTCTTGCCTGAATATCTTCAATAGCCGTATCGAGGGAATCAATCATGCTCTGCGCCTATTATCCTTAAGAGTATTCACAGCCGTTCGCTCCGAAGCTTTTTCTCAAAATACTTCAGAAGCGATCGCTGCTTTCGTCCAAAATGATACGGCACAACGAGAGGATCAACATAATGCGCTTATTACACACCATGCTCCGAGTCGGCGATCTAGAAAAATCCAAAGCTTTTTACTGCGAAATACTGGGCATGAAGCTGCTGCGCCAAAAAGATTATCCTGGCGGCAAGTTCACCAACGCCTTTGTCGGCTATGGCGATGAGGCTGACCACGCCGTGCTAGAGCTAACGCACAACTGGGAAACCGACAGCTACGACCTGGGCAGCGGCTACGGTCACATTGCGTTAGGAGTCGATGACATATACAGCACCTGCGAAGCCATCAAACAGCAAGGCGGCAAAATTTCTCGCGAGCCTGGCCCCATGAAGCACAGCACCACGGTCATCGCCTTCGTCGAAGATCCAGACGGCTACAAAATTGAATTAATCGAAGGCCGCTAACCTCCTGATAACCGGCTTGGAATACCGTAAAATGCATCGACCGTTCGATTGCTATACTCGAATACTGAGCGTATTTGCACCCATGCCCCGCAATTACTGCCCACCACCGCCTCCAAACCACCGCTCTCTATGCAGCCTACAGACCCTGACAAGTTTACCGCCAAAGCCTGGGATGCCATCGTCGAGGCCCAAGACGTAGCCCGACGCTTCCGGCAGCAGTATCTGGAGGTAGAGCACGTCACCTTAGCGATGCTAGAGCAAGCAGGGTTAGCAGATACCATCTTGACCGAAGCTGGACTAGCCCCAGAACAGGTCTTACAAGAGCTAGAAACCTTTGCCAAACGTCAGGCCAGAGTCCGCGTCGCTGTCGATAGCAATCTTTACTTAGGCCAAAGCCTAGATAGAATGCTAGACGCTGCCGAGGCGTCTCGGGTTAATCTGCAAGACGACTTAATTTCGGTCGAACATCTACTGATCGGATTCGTCGAAGATGAGCGCATTGGTCGGCGATTGCTGCGCGGCTTTGACGTAGACGCATCGCGGATGCTAGCTGCTGTTAATTCATTGCGCAAAGGCGAAGAAGAGTCTCCGGCCAGTCAGCTTGCGGGCAGTCTAGGCAGCGGAGAGGAAGACTACCCAGCGCTAAATCAGTACGGACGCGATCTCACTGAAGAAGCTCGCGGCGGCAAGCTTGATCCCGTCATCGGGCGAGACGAAGAGATTCGCCGGGTCATCCACGTCCTGTCGCGGCGCACAAAGAACAATCCGGTGCTAATTGGCGAACCCGGCGTAGGTAAAACGGCGATCGCCGAAGCCCTAGCCCAGCGCATCATCAACGGCGATGTTCCTGAATCACTCAAAAACCGTACCCTCATTTCTCTAGATGTCGGCAGTCTCATTGCCGGAGCTAAATATCGCGGCGAATTCGAAGACCGCCTCAGATCGGTACTCAAAGAAGTCACCGAGTCGAACGGTCAAGTAGTCCTGTTCATCGACGAATTACATACGGTAGTCGGTGCAGGCGCGGGCCAAAACAACGTAGACGCGGGCAATCTGCTCAAGCCTGTACTGGCAAGAGGTGGACTGCGCTGCATTGGCGCTAGCACCATCGATGAATACCGCAAGCACATTGAGAAAGACACCGCATTAGAAAGAAGATTCCAGCAGGTATACGTCGGTCAGCCCAGCGTAGAAGACGCCGTTTCAATTTTGCGCGGACTTAAAGAACGCTACGAAGTGCACCACGGCGTTTCAATTCTAGATTCAGCCTTAGTCGCGGCGGCTACGCTGTCCGATCGGTATATCAGCGATCGCTTTCTCCCCGACAAAGCCATCGATCTAATCGACGAAGCCGCTGCCAAGCTCAAAATGGAAATTGACTCTAAGCCCGAAGAGCTAGAGATCATCGACCGGCGGCTAATGCAGCTAGAAATGGAAAAGCTCTCTCTAGAAAGCGAGAAAGCCGCTGGTTCATTTAGCCGCACCGCCAAACAGCGTCTAAAAGGTATTAAAGAAGAGATAACGACACTCTCTAAAGAACAAAAAGGACTAGATGAGCAGTGGCACGCCGAAAAAGAGACCCTCAGCTCTATCAGCGAACTAAAAGAAGAAGAAGAGAGAACGCGCCTGCGGATGAACCAGGCCGAAAGAGCCAACGACCTAGAGCGGGCCGCCCAGCTAAAATATGGCCGGCTAGAAGCCATTCAAACAGAACTTGAAGAACTTGAAACAAAGCTGCAAGACATGCAGACAGAAGGCGAAACCATGCTTCAAGAGCAGGTCACCGAAGCCGACATCGCCGAAATCGTCGCCCGCTGGACCGGTATCCCCGTCAACCGGCTGATGGAATCCGAACGCCAAAAGCTCCTACAGCTAGAAAGCCATCTACACGAGCGCGTAATCGGCCAGTCCGAAGCTGTAGAAGCCGTTTCAGCCGCCATTCGCCGCGCCCGTGCGGGGATGAAAGATCCTGGCCGTCCTATCGGCTCCTTCCTATTTATGGGTCCAACTGGCGTCGGTAAAACCGAGCTGGCTAGAGCCTTAGCCGCCTTCTTGTTCGACACAGAAGAAGCGCTAATCCGCCTAGATATGTCTGAGTATATGGAGAAAAATTCAGTCTCTCGGCTAGTGGGTGCCCCGCCTGGATACGTTGGCTACGAAGAAGGCGGACAGCTCTCCGAAGCCGTACGTCGTCGGCCTTATTCTGTTGTTTTACTCGACGAAGTTGAAAAAGCCCATGCAGATGTGTTCAACATTCTCTTACAGGTGCTAGACGATGGCCGCATCACCGACTCTCAAGGGCGCACGGTAGACTTTCGCAACACCGTCATCGTCATGACGAGCAATATCGGCAGCGAATACATTTTAGATGTCTCAGGAGACGACTCCAAGTTTGAGGAGATGCAGACCTTGGTATTGGGCGCGCTGCGATCGCACTTCCGACCAGAATTCCTCAACCGCATCGACGATCTCATCCTCTTCCACGCGCTTAGCAAGAAGGAGCTGCGCAACATCGTCACTATCCAGCTCAAGCGCATCTACCGCCTACTCGCCGACCAAAAGATCACCCTAGAAATGTCCGAATCGGCCATAGATCACGTTGCCGATGCAGGCTACGATCCCTCCTACGGAGCGCGCCCACTCAAGCGAGCCATTCAACGCGAGCTAGAAAATCCCATTGCCACACTGATTCTAGAAAACACCTTTAGTGAAGGCAGCACCGTCACCGTTGGCGTTAGTAAAGCAGGCGCACTCACCTTTGACGTAGAAGACCCAGAACCAGAAGCGACAGAACCAGAACCAACAAAAGCAGAGGCTTCAAAGCCAGAAATCACGGAGCCAGAAATCACGGAGCCAGAGATCGTAGAGACAGAAGCCGACTTAGAAGCGAGCGCCTCAAAAACGACAGCACCAGATAGCGCCAAAGAGAAAGGCACAGCAGAGGAAAAACCCGCTAAAAAGAAAAAAGCAGTTGCCACCTCCGAAAACTAACGATTGCACATAAAAAAGGCCCTAGCGAGAACCAACTCACCAGGGCCTTTTTACTATTCAACTAGTCAGTCATCTCTACCGGCGCGACATAAAGATGCGCAACACATACCAGAACAACAGCATCACCGAAGAAAACAGCGCTAGCGAAGCAGCCACATAGTAATCAGTTGGATAGCGCTTCATCACCTGCGAAGTTTGGTACAAAATCGCCGCACCCGCAAAAGCCACCATCGCAAACGAGAACCAAATTCCCAGCGTCAGCCCCTTAAACAAAAAGCTACAGACAATCAGGCCCAGCGCAATCATGCCAAAGATTTTCAGCGCCCCGCCTAGGAAGGAAAAATCCTGCCCAGTCGTAAAGACCACTGCCGTTAATCCAGCGAATAAAAACAGCGTCACCACTGCCGCAGAGCTAATTACGCCATCTGCATAATAGGTGTCTGCAATCCACAAAATTGGAGCAAACATCACCGCCTCGCCCAGAACATAAATGCCCAAGCCGGTGTACTGAGCATTTATATCGCCTGCCTTGGAAGCAAAGCTGCTAGACAAATAGCCCAGAAGCATAAAGCCGCCCAGCATAGCTATCCATCCAAACTGACTGCTCGCAACAAAGTTGCCCAGTAGTTCAGCAATACCCAAAGCAAAAAGAATGAACTCTACAGCGATAAAAGCAGCCACCGCCCCTACCAAATGCAGATAGGTCTTCTTAATAAATTCCGCGCGTTCACTCGGACGAGCCTGAGCTACAACAATCATAAAAACCTTTCCTCGGCGTTACGCCTAAAGTCAAAAAAAGCAGAGAAAAATGCAGAGATAGAATCAACAGCGCTGTGTCTATGCAGCCTTCAATGCATCTATAGCCTCAGCTAGCAATACAGATCCTAATTCTATGGTAAAAGAATAGACTTCAGCCACAGGTCTATAATCCCCAGCGCTACCCGCGAGATAGCCGCTCACGATACGCCCACTTTGGGGCACATCTCGGCTATTGGGCAGCGATCGCACTTCGGCCTAGCCTGACAAATTTGCTTACCAAACGGCATTAGCAATTTATTCGCCTCCACCCAATAGTCGCTAGGTAATTTCTCCTCCAGCACCTTCGTTGTTTTCTCTGGCGTTTTCGTCTCCACGTAGCCCCACCGGTTCATCACCCGATGCACATGAACATCCACGCTAATGTAAGGCTGATTGCAAGCGATCCCCAGCGTCAAATGAGCGCACTTTGGCCCCACGCCCTTAAAGGCCAAAATAGTGTCAACATCGCAAGGCAAATCGCCATCGTGCTTTTCAACTATCTCCTGCGCGATCGCCAAAATCTGTTCCGCCTTCCGCTCAGCAAACGTACTCCGCTTAATCAACCCTTCAATTTCGGCCACAGAAAGCTCGCTCATCGCCTGTGGCGTATTCGCTCGATCAAACAGTTTTTTAGAAACTGGCAGGCTTACCTCATCGTAAGTTCGAATCGAGATCATACAAGAAATTAGCTGTTCAAAAGGAGATCGATAGCCTTCTTCCGCCAGTTGAAACATTGCCGCACGCGGGTAACCCTGCATCACCTCTCGCAGTCTCATAAAGGCAGCATCAACATCGAAAGTAGAAGACATAATTCCGTGAGTTTGAGGCCAAACCCGATTCCAGTATAGGTAATCTACAGCCTGTCTACGGCACTTTTCATCTGTCTACAGTCAGCTCTTCCGATACCTTTTTGTTGTTGATTGCGACAATCTAAACCCCTTTTTCTTATTTAAGCCACTACCCGGTTCCGTCCCCTAGCCAAAACACCCGATCGGTCTTACGAGCGCGATCGCTCATCAACCCACTCACCCTGCACAAAACAATATCGCCACCGCTGGCTGTGACCCAACGAATCTTTAATCAGCTTGAACCGGTCACAGATCTATCAGCAGACAAATAAAACAAATGCCATCGGCAGACAAAATCTACCAATGGCATTTTTTCACCCATCAAAAAATTATCAATCACCCACTAATTATTCTCGTATTGAGCCTTCTCCTGATACTCGCTAGCGTAGTTCATCACGCAAACAATTCGAAAACCAGGGTGCTCCTGACAGGCCGCACCCATAGCGCTGTAGGTAGGCTCTAGCAAAGCCTGACGGTGGCCCCGGCTAGGCACGTTATCATCCACCAGTAGATTAATCAAATGCCATTCAGCAATGGTCGCCTGCCCGTAGCTAATGTTCTCGCTTGCACCATTACGCCATTCCCCATAGCGACTAATTCGCGCAAACGGATCGCTCCCATCCGAACCATAATGACCCGTAATACCCTTACTCCCCAAATCATCTGCATGATCGCTTGCGCCAAAGCTCATACCTGGCGAAAAAGCCAAAGCACCCAACGGTTGGGATCCTCTTAAAACTGCGATCGCCTCATCCAAAGCGCTCACCCCTTCCACGACTTTCACCGCCGGACGCCCCGGCACCTTAACCAAATTTCCTTCGTAATAATCGCGAATTGCCTCCAGCCTCCGTGCATAGGCCGCCGGATTTGCCCGCATCTTATTCGTTTCCGCAACCAGCTCCTCAGACAGCCCCACCAGCTCAGACTCAGACAAATCGCCGAACCAAGCTGGATCGTTCATCGAACCCGCCCGAACAGGGCGACTAGCCGTTCTCTCATTGCCTGAGTTTGCAGCGACTAGCGCTTCACCCGAACTGACATAGCCATCTGCATAAGCAAATACGCACAGCGGTACGCCCGCCCCAACGCCGCATACCGCCCCTACACTAGTCACATCAGAATCTAGCAACATCGCCTGAGTAGAGCGGCCGCGATTTCCATCATCAATCACCAGCGCGGCCACAATCGCCGCTGCGCTGCTGTACCGCTCGCGCAACAGCCCAATCAATTGACCATCCACAGCACCATGATGCTCAGCGCGTTCTACGGGCGTACTGCCGTCCAGTCCAGTTAGCGTAAATCTGTCATGGGCAAGTAGCTCTGCCAGATGGCCTCGAGTAGACAAAACCAGTCCAGACTCTAGAGCAAGCAAAGGCATCGGCGACTTTTCAGACAGCAAACGAATAGCCGCATCGAGCGCGCCAACGCCTTCTGTTGTCTGCACCGCCGACTCACCTGGAAACCGAAAAGCCTGGCCATCGTAATAGGGACGTAAAGTTTCTAGCCAAGCAGCATATTCTGCAGGAGACTCACGCACTCGGTTCAGCTCTGCCACAATTTCTTCTGGCGTGGCAACAGCAGTCTTACGGCTAGCATGCAGAGTCGAAGGCGAGCTATCTACGCTCTGTAAACCTGCCGCCAACGCTGGTATAAAAGAAGAAAGTCCGCAAGTAATGGTTAAACCTAATGCAAGTTTTAGCAGGGTAGAACGGCTCTTAATTACGCGGTGCTGACTAATCATGATGTATCGATTCGGAGTAATAACAGCTAAGGAGTCAGTAATAAAACTCATCCCCTATAACTGTTTTCGTCACTTATTCAGCCAAATACCTCAGAGTATCTACTAAGAAGCAAAAGCCACTCTCTCCGGTCTTTTTCCGGAGTTGGCGGAACAAAATGGAAAACCCCTACCGTGCCCGTCCTTCAACTCATGAGGCCAGTAAGTGCTGCTCAGTAATTTCTACTAGGCAGATCTGTATAAAATCTGCTATCTGCAAGAATCTACCAGGCAGAGAGTGCTCCTGCTCTCTTTGCATTATCAGCACCTCGCCTCTCGAATACTGAGAGCCAGATCACCAGTATTCGATTTAAAAAGAAGCTCATCGACAAGCCACAGCAGGAAATATGGATGGCAATGACCATAGACGAGCCGTTAGTGCCAGCCAGCTTAGATGGCGAAAAAGCCTAAGCCATTAGTTAGCGCCGGGAGCACAACAATAAATTCATACCCACGTCAAACTGTAGAAAAAGCTAATAATCTACCTGTAACTGTTGATACTAAACCTCAATCAGGTTGCGTAGACTGCAAGCGAAGAATGCAAAACTCGTCTAAACTAATCTGGCTAAACGTTTGGCTAACGCGCTGAACGCAATAAGCTGAACGCAATAATTAGTAGGCAAAAGTAAGAATCTCCACTTGGTACTCTAGGCAAGCAAGATATCGCATGAGTTTTAGCTCAGGTGTGTCTGTAAGATAGATAGCAAATAGATAGCAAAGCACCCAAAAAGCCCATGGTTTGGTCAGGACGAGGAACAGTTATCGGGTTAATTATATTATCAGCCCTCTCAATAGCCCCCACCAGTCCCGCCAAAGATGCAGAAAATCGTAGACCTATCTTCTACACAGAGCGGGCAGGTCGCATCGCCTACAGCGCAGACGGCAACGGCCCCAACCTCGACGACATTGGCTCAACGCCGCTAGGCTTAGCTATTTTGAGCGAAGCTGGCCTGCAAAACAAAGTCGTTCATTACGACTATAACTCCCACGTATGGGCTAGCCGTCCAGAAATGGCACAGATGACCAAAAGCGCTGTAGAAAGCGCCACCCGATTTGGTTTTGACCCAAATGTCTTCATCGACGCGTTTGACGACCCAGAGCGAGCGTACAACAGTCTTGCTAACGCTATCAATATCTCCACAGACGAAGATCCGCTTTTTTTAGTCGTAGCTGGGCCAATGGACGTAGCCTGCAAAGGCATTCTAAAGTCAGAAAAAGAAAAGCGAAAGTACGTTGTTGTGATCTCTCACTCGCAGTGGAATAACAAACATCGCTACACAGCGAGCGACTGCATTGCCTCAGAAGAGCAAGACGAAATTGCAACGCCCACCTATAGAATTAGAAACTCCAGCCGCGACATTCGACAAACAGGCGTCTGGTTCGATCAGATAGAAGATCAAGGCAAAGGACTAGGTGCTTCTAGCTTTAGCGAATACGACTGGCTTAAAAATAGCAGCGATGCCAACCTGAAATGGATTTACGACCGCATGAAGTTGGTCTTTGACAAAAAGCCCAACCCCTCTGATGCCGGTATGCTCTTCTATCTCATCACTGGCAACGAAAACGCCACGCCCGCTATCTTAAACAACTTTTTTACTAGTCAAGCGGCGCCACTTCTCCCCGAAACAAAATCAGTCTCGAATCCATCTCCCACAACGCAAACAAAACCTGTACCCAATCAATCTATATCTGAAAAAGCAAACGTAAACTTAATAGACAACAACTTGCGACCAGTTGAAACGGCCGCCGTTTGGCTAGATGGTCAGCTGATATACCAGAAGGGCGACATCAGCAAACCCGTACCAGGCTATTCCATTAGTCAATCTCTTTCTGCTTTAATCTTTGGCCATCTAAGACAGTTAAACAAAGTCGATTACCAAACAGTTGTTCCTAACTCAAACGAAGCAACCTACGCTCAGTTCTTGAGTATGTCTAGCAACTACAAGATAAAAGGTGCCCCCGGAGAGTCTCATGCATACAACAACGCGGCCGTTGGCTATTACAGCGAACAGATGCAGGAATCTTTTTTCTCAGATCTCTCCGAAGTAGACACGCTAAAAGAATCGTTTATGAACGTTATCGGCGCGCAAGATCCAATTACGTACGAAGGCAGTTGGAGCGGCTGGGGCAAGGGATTTTCTATGAGCGCTCGCGACTATGGGAAAGTAGGCCAGCTATTGCTGAGCAACGGCGCATATGGCGGCAAGCAAATTATCTCTACCGACTTTATAGAACGCCTTTATCAACCACAGGTATCCGGCCCTGCTAACTTCGATAAAGAAAGAAATAGCAAAGTCAATCAGCGCAATCTCACCACCCAGCTAGCTGGCAACTACTCTTATGGCTGGTGGATAGTTCCAACGGCAGAAGGGCCTGCGATCGCAGCTAGCGGCTACAAAGGCAAAAATCTCATCATCTTGCCCGCCAAAAATCTTGTCATCGTCGGCCTACAAGATACCAACGCCCCCTGGCAGTTCAGGCAATACATAGACGCCATACTGCCAGCTCTGAAATAATCAAGCCTAGTAATCAAACCTAAATAATCAGACCTAAATAATCAGACCTAATAGTTCTTTTGATTACTAGATCTAAACCGCCCGACCTCAAATCCTCTTTTCTTAGCGTGCTTCGTCTTTCGAGCAGTCACGCGCTTGCGCCACATCTCAAAGCTAGAGCGCTTCATTTGCTTTCGCATGAGCGCGATCACATCCTTCTCTTTTAGCCCAAACTGCTGCTCAATCACCTCAAAAGTTGTTCTATCTTCCCACGCCATCTGAATCACGCGATCAACCGTTGCAGCATCTAACTCATCCAGATTCATACGCGATCGCAGCCTTACTCTGTAACTACTTAAAAAAACTACTTAAAAAACTATCTAAGACAAGTCTCCCGGACGAGCCGCCAAATACTCATCCCCCTTTAGTTGGATCACCATCAGCTTCGCAGGTTCGTTGCCTACGCAGCCAGACGTATGTCCCTGATTGCCATTTTCATCGGGCCGAGTGTTCTGATCGCCCCCAAAAGACAGCTCACCTGGCCCCATTTCCACCCTCGTGCCGTCCATCGTTTCCACATACCAAACACCCGACAGCGGCACAATCCACTGCGGCCTCGGATTCTCGTGCCATTCGCCAACCCAACCTACTGGCAGCGTTGCAAATAATATCTCCGCATCGCCACTCATCAAACGATTATTCCACTGCGGGTCAGCGTCCCCGCCCATGCTTTCTTGCTTATAATCCGTTAGCTCGCACTGCGTCTGATGACTCACGCCATCGTCATCCGTCCACACGTGCCAATAGCTCAGCGTTGGTTTATCGCTCATATTCCTCCGAATTGACGGCTAGTCTGACTTAGCGCCAAACAGCCCCTTTATGTTATTAAACAATCCTTGCAGACCGCGCTCGTTTCGAGGTCGAGGCTTCACCGCAGTCTGAATATCATCATCTTTAAACTCTTTCAGGCGGTAGCCATACTCCAAATTTCCCTGACTCTTTTTCAGCACCGGAAAAGCGCGAAGCGCACCTTGAAGCAAGTCTGCCTCACTGTGATAAATTGCCCGGCTAATTTGATTAGACCGCTTAACCGCGATCGCCCCCACCGGGAACCACTGCTTCGCTCCAACGGCCCGCGTATATACCTCGTACTCAGGCACGCCATCCGTCTTCATTTTGTCGTACTGCTTAGAAGCCTTATCCCGTTGCTTCGTCCGCTTCGACGCCTTCTTTTCTACTGGCTGATCGCCAAATCCTTTAAAGTCGCTGTCGGCCATAATCCTTGCTCACCTGGTTACTCAAAACTAATTAGCGAAAATCAATCCCTCAAAGGCCACCTACTCGAAAGTTAGCCCTGGGAAGTCGTTAATAAAAGTTTACAGCTTTTTAAGACCTGCGGGAAATAATCACCGCTAAAGCCAGCTCACTTACGAGTAAATCACTGCCGAATATACTTCGCCCGGTAGACCGGCAGCCCTTTCTCCACCGCCGTTACTCGCTCGCGATCCGTCAGCGCCGGGAAAGGACTCTGCGCTAGCCAGCCATCCCCTTCTCTCATAAACGCCGAGTTTTCATCAAAGCGATCGCACATCTCCAAGCAAACCTCCTCAATATCCGACTGCAACCAAACCCAAGCGCCCACCGGCATCAGCCGAACGAGCTGATCCACCAGTTCCGGCTGTACCACGCGCCGCTTCTGATGCCGCTTCTTAAACCAGGGATCAGGAAACTGAATGCTCACCCGCTGCAGCGGACAGCCCCCCGGCCAGCTAGCCAGCAGCGTCTCCAGAGAATTATTAGCGTTGCAAAAAACAAAGTGCAAGTTACGCTGGCCATCGCGATCGCGCTTCATCAAAGCCCGCTCTACCAAAGGCTCACGAATCTCTATGCCCAAAAAATTCCAGTCCGGCACCAGCCCGCCATCTCCCGCACAAAATCACCCTTCGCGCAGCCAATATCCAAATGCAAAGGCCGCTGCAAGTCCGCAAACACCTCGCTCCACTCAGGGGCGATCGCCGGTTCAGCATACTTGCTGCTCAGCGGATTAACATGCTGCCGCACCCGACGAATCTTAGCCATAATGTCTTAGCCGTAAAGTCTTAGCCGTAAAGCCCTAGGAAAAAGTCAATTCTCACCAACGTTAATCATATAGGGAATAGCCGTCTCTGCCCTTGGCCAGCTTCGCTGCACAAACCGCCACAGAAAAGGCACAGACACCAGAACCAGCAGTAAGCCAATTTGCCAACTCGCCTCTATATCTGCCACCGTCACGGCCATCTGGTCACTAGCCGCCGCCTTATTCAACGCCACAACCCCCGCCGCCGCTAGGTTATTCAGCCCATGACAAACAATCGGCACCCACAGGCTGCGCGTACGCACATACAGTAGCCCCATCACCAATCCAAAGAGCATCAGCCCCGCCGGATTATTGGTATGCAATAGCCCAAACAGCACCGAAGAGGCCACCAACGCCGGGCGCATGCCCCACTTCGTAGCCCACCGCTGAAGTAACACCCCTCGAAAAATCAGCTCTTCGACAGCAGGCGCAACGCCTATTACCAGCACCCCTACTAGACCGTCGTATAGCGCTGGAAACTGGCTCTCTGTATCTTCTAACACCGAGGCGTTCTCTAAAATCAACCCAGCGTAACCAGGAAATGCCAAAGACACCAGATAGAGAAAAATAGAGCCACTACCCAGCGAGAAAACTAGCAGGCTGAGTACCAAAAAGAGTCCATAAGCCGTCGAGAAACGAGGCAGCTTAGACCTCAGCAGTCCCCGTCCAAATAGCGGCTTCAGCTTTATCCCTTCGCTGCGAATCACCCATAAAACAACAGTTGCGATCGCCCCACGAGAGAAAATATCCAAAATTGTCACCACAATCGGATCAACCACATCAGGTAGCAGCCCAGCCTGCTCAATTGTCCAAAACGGCAGCAAAATAAGCAGGTTCACAACCAGAAAGGTCGCAAACACCACATAGCGACTTTCCAACCGCAAAAACGGATTTTTAGCAACATTTACTGTTACCGGCAGACAATCAGGCGAGCGCTCAGGCAAACGTTTACAAAGCTCCTATCAGTCTCAAAGTTTATAATCTCAAACCAGGGATCGCCCCCTAGCCATTCAACTAACCGTCCGAAAAAACGCGGCTTCGCCTAGCAGTCATTCATTGCGTAAGCATCCATTATAGAAAGCCGGACACCTGTTTCAAAAATTAAGATATCGCCGGTAATTAAGCGATTTAAGAAACGATGCAATAAAAAACGTTTTAGAAAAGCAAGAAACCAGCCGTCCGCCCCTAAAACTGCCACACCCTGCGAAAATAGGCAGCCAAAGTTGCTACAGTGGCTGGGTAATAGGCAACAGATATCCAGTGCCGCCCACCCCCGATCCTGACAGCCCCAATTCAACGCCCCATCCGGCCACCGGTCGATCAAGACCTTTTCCTTGGTTCTGGTTTGGCACTTTTATCGGCACCCTCCTCAGCGCCGCTGGACTAGGCTTAGCTGCTTGGGCCTGGATATTCATCAACGAAGATCTCTCGCCGGTTCTCTCCAAAACCCTCAGCGAAGAGCTAGAGCGCTCCGTAGAGTTAGGCGATGTCGAGAACGTTACGCTCAACAGTATTCAAGTAGGCCCCTCAAAAATAGGCGCTTCAGACACCGATCCCACGCGGCTTACCGCCGAAACCGTTACCGTCAACGTCAATCCACTAGAAGCCCTCTTCACTGCCAAACTAGGGCTAAACATCACAGTTGATGAAGCCAACGGTTACCTACAGCAAGACCCTGAAAAAGGCTGGCTCAACGTCGACATCCCAGAACAAGAAGACGACAACAAAGACAATAAGTTCAAAATACGGCTAGAAAAACTCCGCGTTCGCGACTCGTTTCTAACGCTGGTGCCGGTCTCAAAAGCAGGCGCTCTGCTAGAACCCATTCCAGTCGAAAACCTCAACGGCCAAGTCAACGTCGATCCCATTACGGTAGACGGTGAAGAAGCCCAGCGCACCAGGTTTGAGTTATCAGGTAATCCTACTGGCGGCGGCGATCTATCTCTTAAGGGAGAAGTCCAGCCCCTACCCCAAGACGAAGTAACCGCTGCCGACAAGAACGACGGGGTAAAAGACTTAGACAATGCGGCGAATGGCTCGTCCGACGACCTAGACAACACCAGCGACGAACCTCAAAATGCGATCGCCACTAACCTACTCATCCAGGCAAAAGATGCTCCCGTCGCCGATATTCTCCGATTCACCCTAGCCAGCATCAGCATCCCAACCGACACGGTTGACATTACATCCGGCATCGTCAGCGGCTCAGTCGATCTTCAATTTAGACCCAACGAACCCGTAGACTATTCCGGCTCGCTAAGCGTAGACAAAACCAGCTTAGTCACCGAGGCCATTCCGCTGCCGGTAGAAAATATTGCAGGCGAAACGCAGTTTCAAGGCAACAAATGGACCGTCGATCGACTCAACGCGACCTACGGAGAAATTGACGCTGCGGCCAAAGGGCTCGTCGATTTTGATAGCGGCTACGCGCTAGATGTCGCCACAAAAGATGTCTCCGTCGATAATTTTGTCGCCACGACCGGACTGGAGCTGCCCGTCCCGGTTGTCGGTAATTTTGATGCAACTGCCCAAGTCAGAGGCCCGCTGAATAGCCCCCTCGTCACCGGCAGCGTCTTTGCCACCGATCCCCTCACCGTAGATAAAGTCACCTTCACCACCGCCACCACCGAAGTCCTCTACAAAAATCAGGTGCTCTACCTAGACGATATCGCCGCGACGCCCAGCACCGGCGGATCTCTCAAAGGCTCAGGTCAAGTTCGACTCGCTCAAGGCTCACCTTTCAACTTCAACCTCACAGGTCGCAGTCTCCCCGCCCGTGAAATTGCTCAGCTCTACGGCGCCAATCCCAACTTTCAAATCGGCTTGGTCTCCGCTGATGTTGCCGTTGTCGGCAACAATGGCGACGTCAATACCAACGTCCGATGGAACGCACCCGCAGCTCAATACCCAGCCTCCGGCATCATCGACATCAACGGTCGCACGCTTACCTTCCGAGATACGCTCGTTGCCGTTGGCGGTGGCCTCGTTCGTGGAACGGGCACGCTCGTCAAAGATCAGTGGAACGCAAACGTTAATATTGCCGGCGTCAATCTGGGCAGCTTTTCCGACGCCGTCAACGGCGACATCAACGGTCAGTTCAATCTCAGTGGCAGTACTCAAAACAACAGCTTGGCAGCGATCGCAGCCCAAGGCAACATCACCTTCGCCAACGGCCTTGCCTCCTTCAGCTCGCCCAGCAACACCTTCTTCGCAGACTTCACCGACCCCCTAAGCGCTCAGGTCGCCTGGAATGGTCAAACCATCAACGTAATTGATGCAAAAAGCGATCGCCTTACCGCCAAAGGCACCCTCACCCCCAGCTTCGAAAACGGCTTCAGCCTCGAACAATTCAATCTAGCCCTCAACGCTCAAAACTACGCCCTCTCAGAGCTACCCTTCGAGATTCCCGAGCTCATTGCCCTTTCTGGCAGAGGCGACTTCAACGGCAGAGTCACCGGTAGCCCCAGCGCCCCCAACGTCAGCGGCAATATCCAGCTAGCCAACCTCGTTGTCAACCTGCTCCCCTTCGCACCCTATCTTGCAGGTACCCTCGACTACACCGCCAACAGCGGTCTGGGCCTAAACGTCTCCGGCAGCGGCGACAAAATCGCCCTCAATTTAGGGCCTTTTAACGATACCAGCGCTATCCCCCCCATCGACTTCGACGTCAACTGGCGCAACGCCTTCGCAACGGGTAGCACCCAAGGCGAGGTGCTCAACGTTCAAGCTAGCAACTTCCCACTCGCCGCCCTCAATTTCCCGCCCGACAGCGTTACCAACACCATTGGCCAGGTTAGAGGCGCGCTTACCACCGACGTAGCTATCAACCTCAACAGCCAAACCGTCGCAGGCAACTTCGCGATAGACCAGCTGGGCCTCGGCTACATTGGCATCGGCCGCGTCGCCGGACAGGTGCGCTATGCCGACAGTCTGGCCACCCTCACCAGCGGGCAGCTGCGCCTCAACGAAAACTTCTACGATATCAGCGGCAAAATCTCTCTAGCAGGCCCCGAGCCAACCTACACCGTCAATGCCGCAACTGCCAGCGGCAATGTCCAAAACATCCTCAGCGCCCTCTCCATCTACCAATTAGAAGACTTTCGCCGAGGACTTACCTCGCCCGACTGGGCCAATGCCCCCCTTTCCCAGTCAATTCTAGACACCGTACTCGCTACTAGCCCAACTGGGAGAACCGAAGCCTCCGTCCTAAATCAGCTGCGTCGCCTGTCCGAAATTCAGGCTCTCGAAGCCAAAAGAGCGCTCGAAGCTGAGAACGATCCGCTCCCTCCCTTACAAGAACTAGACGGCCCTTTTGCAGGCAACATCCAGCTCAACGGCACCGGCAGCGATTTCAAAGTTGACTTTGATATTGCGGGTCAAAACTGGCAGTGGGGCAACGACTACAGCGCCCAAGACGTAGTCGCCAAAGGCAGCCTTACGCCCAACGTGCTGACGCTAGAACCGGTTCGGCTAGCCTCGCTCATTAGCAAAACAGAAAGTTCCGCGTCAAATCCGCCGACCAACTCTGAGTCTGTCGATACCGCTGGCAATCTCGAAGGTGAAGTCGTCGAAAGAGCTGCTGACCCAATCGCTGCAGAGACAGTTATCGAACCAGAAACAGTCGTCGAACCCGAAGTCGCAGCCGTTACGCTAGCCGGACAGCTCGTCTTCGGGCGCAATACAGAGCTAACCTCAAACCTTCAGGCCAACGCCCAAAATCTAGAAGTCGGACTTCTCCGCGACATCTTCCAAATCCCAGTTGACATTGAAGGCTTTGCCAATGCCACGGCCACGCTCGGCGGTACGCTCGCCAACCCACAGCTACGGGGGAATGCAGCACTCGAGACAGCCACCATCAACGACACGCCCATCGAATCAGCGATCGCCCAATTCCTCTACCAAAACGCTCGGCTAAATCTTCAAAGCCAGCTAATTGCCACCGCCCCCGACAATCCGCTCACCCTCTCCGCCCAAATCCCCTACGCGTTCAACTTCATGGACGTCAAACCGCAGACCAACGACATCAACGTCAATATCGACGTAGAAAATGAAGGACTAGCGCTGCTAAATATCTTCAACGATCAGGTAGCTTGGGAGTCAGGCCAGGGCCAGGTTAGCCTCAACGTAGGCGGCACCCTGTCTAGCCCAGAGATTCAGGGCTTTGCCAAGCTAGAAAACGCCGTCCTCAGCGCGCAAATACTGCCCGATCTGCTGACCAACGTAAACGCAAACGCTACATTTGCGGGCGATCGCATCATTGTCGAAAACCTTCAGGGCAGCTTCAGCGAAGGCCAGCTCACTGCCGCAGGCACCTTTCCCCTGCTTACCCCCATCGCCACCGGCGCTCAAATCAGCGCGCTCTCCTTCTCCGGAAATAATCCCAACACCCCCGACACCCTCGAAACTGAAAGCGCCGAAGTAGAGCAACCCGAAGTAGAGCGACCCGAAGACTTCAATCCGCTTTTCTCTCAACCCCTTTCCCCCGAGCGTCCCCTCACTTTCAACTTCGAAGATATTGATCTCAACCTCGCAGAACTCTACGCAGGAGGCGTTTATGGTCAAATCGTGATTGGTGGCAGCGCCTTACTCAGAGGCCCCCAAATCGGTGGCGAAGTCATCCTATCAAACGGCCAGATTCTGCTCCCAGACGGCAGCGGCGCTAACGACGCAGAGGTCATCGCCGCGGCAGATGGTACCCCGATAGGCAACGTCATTCCTGCTAGCATCGGCAATCCGAGCGGCATCGTCCCCACCTTCCGCAACCTCCGGCTCACGCTAGGCGACTCCATCCAAATCACCCAGGGCAACCTGCTTAACTTTGTAGCCGACGGCACCCTAGCACTCAACGGATCTCCTCAAGACCTCGAACCCGAAGGCACCATCAATCTGCGCTCAGGCCGCGTCAACCTCTACACCACCGTCTTCCGTCTGCGCGGACGCAACAACACCGCCATCTTCACCCCAGAAACCGGCATCGCAAACCCCTTTCTAGACGTTTCACTTAGAGCTTCCGTCCCCGAAGTCAACACCACAGGCCCGGTCGCCACCGCTACCTTCTTCGACAATGGAGAAGTCGCCGACACCTCCGGCGCGGGCTTCGAAACCACGGGTTCCCTGCGCACCATCCGCGTTCGAGCAGATGTTGTCGGACCAGCCAACGCTATCTTCGAAAATTTAGAACTCTCCAGCTCTCCAGGCCGTTCAGAAGACGAGCTAGTCGCCCTCATTGGTGGTGGCTTTATCAATGCGCTAGAATCCACGGTTGGTAGCCTCTCTGGTGGCAACGGTGGAGATGGCTTCCAAGGACTCATCAACCTAGTAGGCGGCGCATTGCTCAATAATGTGCAAGATGTCATCGGCAGGGCGCTTAGCGTCAGCGAACTACGCCTTTTTCCGGTAACTGCAGCTAGCCGCTTCGACGCCAAAACCAACGACGACAACGGCATCGACTTTGGCGCGGAAGTTGGCTTCGACGTTACCGAGTCCACAACGCTCTCTGTTCTCAAAGTACTGACAGATAGAACCAATCCCGAGTTTGGCGTTAACTACCGACTCACCGATGAACTCAACGTCAGAGGCACCACTAACTTCGAAGATGTCAATCAGGTACTTCTAGAATACGAGCTACGCTTTTAGCGATCGCGCCCACGGGCTTACCCTCATCGGCTAGAATCGTGGGGGGTTTGTTGCAAAAATAACCCGAAATAGAATAGAACTCGTTGAAAGAAGCATAGTACGCACTTCTTCTATCACAATTCACCCGAAAAGCCTTCCAAAGCCCATCTAAAGCCCATCTAAAGCTAGAAGAGCCAAAGCTATAAGAGAGCTTACTTAAAGACAAGCCAAAAGACGTTTATAAAACCCGAACTAACCCGTGCTCAAACGAATCACTGTTTCGCTGCTGCTACTTATAGGCGCATGGAGTCAGGCCAAGCCTGCCGCTGCCCAAGCGTTATTACCCTACACGCTGCCGATAGATCGCGCACGCTTACAGGCAGACGGTGAGAGTTTAGCTAAAGATGCCGTTCAGCTCGCCCAGTTTCAGCAATACGACGAAGCCCTAGCTCGCGCCCAGCTCGCCGCTCAGCTACTACCCGGCAACGCCGATATACTTGCACTCCTCGGCAGCCTTTACTTACAGTCCTCAGAGCCACAGCCCGAGCAGGCCATTACGACGCTAGAGCAAGCTAAAGCGCTACAGCCAGACAACGCACTAGTCATGTTCGCGTTAGGCAATGCCTACTTCAGCCAGCAGGACTACAACCAAGCGGTCAACTCCATAGAATCTGGCTTAAAAATAGAGCCAGAAAATCCAAATGCACTGTTTGATTTGGGCAACGCTTACTACAAGCTAAGACAGTTTGACCAGGCGATCGCACAATACGAAAAAGCGGTTGCAAAAGAATCCAGCTTCTGGCCCGCTGTCAACAACATTGGCCTAGTCAAATACGAATCGGGTGACACCGCTGGCGCGATCGCCGAATGGCAAAGGGCTTTAGACATCGCCGGTGAAGAACAGACCGAACCTCAGCTTGCGATCGCAGTTGCTCAGTTCAGCCAGGGCCAAGCCGCCTCTAGCAGCGACGCAGCCATCGTTGCCCTAGAGCGAGATCCCAACTACGCCAACATCGACTTTCTCAAAGACAACCTCTGGGGCGAAAAGCTCATCACGGCCACAGAGCAGTTCTTTAATACCCCAGCATTACAGGAGCTGCTCGTCCAGCTAACGCCTAGAGAAGTACAGCCGCTATAGCGTGACAAAGCCGCTCACTAGAAAACCCTAAAAAGGCGGCAACCTCTAAATTTCTAGAGATTGCCGCCTTCTGCATAAATCCTGCGGTAAAACCCGGCTGTTCTAATATATCGAGCCTCGAGCCCATTCGTAGTACAAATAAACTATATCAAAGCAGCAAAGCATTACTCTAGCTGAATCTGCGCCACGATATCATCTACAAACTTCTGGTGATCTACCACGGGCTTAGAGATATAGCCATCGGCCCCACTCTGAGTCAAAAACGCCTCACGATCGCCATCCATCGCATGTGCGGTTACCAAAATCACTGGAATTTCAGATGTCTTCGGATCCGACTTTAAAATTTGTGTAATCTCAATGCCATCTACCGGTTTCCCTTGATATACGCTGTGCGACAGTGAAACGTCCATCAAAATAACGTCAGCTTCCTTCCGCTGCGCAATGCTAAGAACCTCTTCAACATTTTCTGTATGCTTCACCGCTAAACCGCCGCGCTTTGTCAAAATCTTCGAGAAGACGCGGGCGTTTACCATATCGTCTTCAACAATTAAAACGGTGCTCATAATTTTTCTTAACTTTGAGTGGATAGCCTGAAACCAGGGAGACTAAAAAACAAAAATAGAATTAGCGATCGCGCAACCCACCGCAATTGCTAAGGTAGAAACGCAGCCATAGAGATCTTACTCAGGCCCTCTAAAAGCAGGGAATTTACCTTGATAGCGGTATATTCCTAAAGGCATCTTCCTCAGCAAAAATAAGGCTGCAAAAAGAAATACGGGCTGCGAAAAACTAGACCAAATTAGCCAGCTAGCCCGCGCTCAAAGCCAGAAATGCACCATCTCCAACAGACAAATACTCAGCAACATAAGCAAGAACTACATCCTAGAGTATTGCAGTTTTTCGACGCTTCCGTGTAACGTACACGATTGTTGGGGCTTTGCGAACATCCAACCCAGCAATTCGAAGCGGCAACTCAAAATTTAGTCCAGTCCGCTCGCAAACCCTCTAAATTTCCCGCTTCAAACTTCGGCCTCAGTCAATTTTTACAAAGAGTCTGACCAAAGCCGTCCCACCCCCTAACCCCACCCGCTAAATTCAGGTTTCATTCATGGCCAGATCGCTAAAATCTTCTAAAGAACAGATCGTTACCACCGCACTCCACACCGAGGTGCAGCGATCCTACTTGGAATACGCCATGAGTGTCATCGTCGGGCGTGCGCTCCCCGACATCCGCGACGGACTCAAACCCGTTCACCGGCGCATCATGTATGCTATGCACGAGCTAGGTCTTGTTCCAGATCGCCCCTTTCGTAAATGCGCTCGCGTGGTTGGCGATGTCTTAGGCAAATATCATCCCCACGGCGATCAGGCCGTATACGACGCGCTTGTGCGCATGGTGCAAGACTTTTCCAGCCGCTACCCACTGCTTGCCGGCCACGGCAACTTCGGCTCCGTAGACAACGACCCGCCAGCGGCCATGCGCTACACCGAAACGCGCCTCGCAGAAATTGGCTACAGCGCCCTCTTAGGCGAAGTCGGCGAAGCCACCGTAGACTTTGCCGACAACTTCGACAGCTCGCAGCAAGAGCCCATCGTCCTGCCTGCTCAGCTTCCCAACATTTTGCTCAACGGCAGTTCTGGCATTGCCGTAGGCATGGCCACTAATATTCCACCTCACAACCTTGGCGAAGTCGTAGACGGCCTCATCGCCCTCATCGACCGGCCCAACCTCTCCAACGATAAGCTGTTCGATCTCATTCCTGGCCCCGACTTTCCAACTGGCGCTGAAATTACCGGTACAAAGGGCATCCACGATGCCTATCGCACCGGGCGTGGCAGTATTCCTATTCGCGGCGTAGCCAGCTTTGAAGACATTCAGCCCGGTAAAGGCAAGCGATCGCGCCAGGCAATCATCGTCACCGAGCTTCCCTACCAGGTCAACAAAGCGAGCTGGATCACCAAAATCGCCAGTCTCGTCAACCAGGGCCGCATCGAAAATATTTCAGACATCCGCGACGAAAGCGATCGCGACGGCATGCGCGTCGTCATCGAACTCAAGCGCGAAGCCCAGCCCCACCTCATCCTTAACGACCTCTACCGGATGACACCCCTGCAAACCAACTTCGGCGCGCTCATGCTCGCCATTGAAGACGGTCAGCCCCGGCAGTTCTCGCTACGCGAAATTCTAGAGGCATTCCTCAACTTCCGAGAAGAAACCCTCGTTCGCCAGTACAGCCACGAGCTAGAGAAAAAACGCGATCGCGCCCACATCGTAGACGGACTCACCATCGCCCTCAATAATTTAGATCCCGTCATCAAAATTATTCGCAGCGCCCCCGATGGCACCACCGCCAAAATCAGCCTGCAAGAGCGATTCAGCCTCTCCGAACGCCAGGGCGACAGCATCCTTGCCATGCCTCTGCGCCGACTCACAGGCTTAGAACAGCAAAAACTGCGAGACGAAGCCGAAGAACTCGCTCAGCGCATCAACGAACTTCAAACCCTAGTCGAAGACCGCTCCGTCCTCATGAAGTCGCTCAAAAAAGAGCTGCGCGCCCTCAAAAAGAAATTCAACGACCCTCGCCGCACCCGCATTCAAACCTCCGCCGAGCGCCACAAAGAGCAGCAGATTCTCGAAGAGATCGTAGCCGAAGAAAGCGAAACGCAGTTCGTCGTCGAGTTCACCCGCAAAGGCTACGTCCGCCGATCTTCGCCCAAAGTCTACCTGCGTCGACTCAGTAAAGAAAGCCAGCCCGACAAGCAGTTCGAAGAACTTGACGATGTTGTCATTCAAACCGACGTCACCAATCCCACTCAGGAAATTCTCGTCCTCACCCGCGATGGCAAAGCTTACACCTTCAACGTCAACGACATTCCAGCAGACCAAAGGCAAAACAAAGGCATTCCGCTCATCAGCTTGCTCCCGCCTGCTGTAGCTAGCGAACCAGATAGCGTTGTCACTCACATCGTCATGAGCCCAGAACGTCTAGCCGGACAGCTCATCGTGATCTCTGGCAAAGGCAAAATCAAGCGACTCCCCGCCGAAGAACTTACTAACATCTCGGGGCGTGGCCTTACTGCGCTCAAGCTCAAAAGCGGGGATACTTTGCAATACGCACTTCCCGCTGAAATTGGCAGCGACCTGGTGCTCGCCTCTTCGGGCGGTCGCCTCCTACGCTTCCAGGTTAACGACGAACAGCTTCCAGAGATGAGCCGCGCCGCCCAAGGATCTCAGGCCATTCGCCTACCCAAAAGCGAAACGCTAGTCGGCTGCGTCGCCGTGCGCTCTAAAGATTCACTGCTGCTTGTATCTACAAAAGGCTACGCAAAACGCATCCTAGCCAGCAACTTCCGCGCTTCCAATCGCGGCGGCATCGGATCTCAATCCTTTAAGTTCAGCTTGAAAAACGACTCACTAACCTCGATGATATTGGCAGTTCCCGAAGTGAGCTTCAACGTCATTACCGATCAAGACCGCATCGCTAGGCGACCTATCGACGACGTACCGTTACAGGGCAGAAGTCAGCCCTGCGATCGCCTATTCACCACTGCCCGCAGCGAAGTTATCACCGAAACGCTCATCACCGATCTACCCGAAGATGCCCTCGAGGAATAAAACGCTGTGCTTAGCACCAGTAAATTTATAGACCCGTTTTCTACCCAATCTCTCTTTGTCCCTTCCCCAGCATCACCTTGGCAAAAGTTGTCCTAGAAAACATCTGCAAAACCTTCTCAGGCGATTCTTCCAAAAAGGATACTCGCCCTGATTCACCAGCCTCAAATCGCGCCACCAAAGCAAAACCTGAAAGCTCAGCCAAACCTCCCGCAAATCTCAATCGTCCTATTCTTAGCAACATTAACCTCACGGTTGAAGACGGTGAGTTCATGGTGCTAGTTGGCCCCTCTGGCTGCGGCAAAAGCACGCTGCTCAGACTCATTTCTGGTCTAGAAACAATTACAGGCGGAAATGTTTGGGTCGGCGATCGCAAAGTAAACGCGCTTCCTCCCAAACAGCGCGACATTGCTATGGTGTTTCAGAGCTATGCCCTCTACCCCCACCTCAGCGTCTACGACAATCTTGCCTTCGGGTTAAGACGCGCCCCCGACCGCAAAAGCGCTCAGAAAAACTTTGTAGCCAGTGCTTTTGAAAGTACCCTCTCGGGTTTAACCCGTCCGCTACTAGGCTCACTTCGGTATCAGTCCAAGGCTGAAAAAGCGATCGCTAAGCGCATCCAAAGCATCGCCCAAATGCTACAGATCGAAGATCTTCTCACCCGCCTGCCCAAACAGCTCTCCGGCGGCCAAAAGCAGCGGGTTGCCCTCGGTAGAGCCATGGCTCGCAGTCCGCAAGTCTTCCTCATGGACGAACCGCTTTCTAATCTCGATGCCAAACTGCGCACTGAAACCCGCGCCCAAATTGTCAGCCTCCAGCGGCAGCTCGCCACCACGACGCTCTACGTTACTCACGATCAAACCGAAGCCATGACCATGGGCGATCGCATCGCCGTGATGAACCAGGGCAAAATTCAGCAAATTGCCGCTCCACTAGACCTCTACCGGCAGCCCGCAAACCGCTTCGTAGCCGCGTTCATTGGTTCACCGCCCATGAACTTTCTCACCGTCACCGCCAGAGGCGCACAGCTCGTTCATCCCGCTTTCACAATGCCGCTTTCAAAAGAATGGGAAAAAGCGATCGCGCCTCAAAAAAGCCACCCCATTACATTCGGCATTCGCCCAGAACACATTGAACTCGGCCAGCAACCTGGCTCCATTCCCGCCACCATCACCCAAATCGAGGCCCTCGGCAGCGAAACTTTTGTCCTCGCTCAGTTACCTAGCAGCGACTCCGAAAGTAGCACTCATTCCTTGCAAATTCGTATCTCTGCCGATCAATCCGTACAGCCCGGCAGCACCCTACAAATCAGCTTCCCGCTAAATAAAATCCATCTTTTCGACAGCCATACAGAATCTGCAATCCGTCCTGCTTAATGACTAAACTTCGTTCTACAAAGCAGCTAGCCCTTAAAGCTCGTCCTCATCCACCATATTCGGACTAATCAGCGTAATATCAAACTCATCAGGAGCCGCGCCCGTAAAGGTATCCCGCGCTAGCTGATAAAAAATAGCGCGAGCCTGCGGCCCAAACACAATTTCATCCTCATTGCTTAAGTCGTGTGCCTGCACCTTTCGGCCATTAATCATCATGCCGTTCGCACTCGGCTTTCCCTTCAAATTACCATCCACAATTCGGTAATAATCCGTCTCATTATCCTTGGGCAACTGCACCAAAGTCGCATGATGACGCGACACAAACTGCGACGCTAGTCGAATATCGCACTTTGGATCTCGGCCAATCGAATACACCGAACTGTCGAGCGCAATCTCCCGGCGTCCCTGGCTATCTTCCACAATTAAGATACTAGTAAGCTTAGAATCCGAAGACATATCTAGCGCCATATAAACAAGTAAAGCAGGCAAACATAATCATACTAGACGACTATCCCTCACCTAAGCAAAAAGAGGTCATCCCAAAGGACAACCTCTCTTTCGTCTATCTAGACAGTTCAGCCTAGCAAAACCACCTAGCCGAACCTACACCGCAGAACCCGCAGGTACCTTAGCCTTAGAAGTTAAAGACTCGTAGGTCGCTCTCATCTTCAGACCAACTAAAACCTGAAACAGGCCGCTACCGTTCTTAGAACCCGGATACTCTCTGTGCTTCAGCAACAGTTCAGTCATTTCACCATAGTTCTTAGTCGAGGTATTACTCAAATGGCTCTCAATGTAAATCACCTCTTCCAAGCGATCAAACTCACCGTCTAGCTCCAATACAGACACTTCATTCCCAAAGTAGCTGTCAGGCCCATAATGCATACGCAAACCGGGATAAGAGCAAGTTAGCTTACGGCCACAAGGCGTCCAGTCAATCGTCGAACCCTGGTCAAACAAATAAACCGGTTCAAAGCCATCAACATCCTCACGTTGAATCAATCGAACGCGTAGAATTTTGTTTTCCTTATCATCAGGAATTAGCTCAGTCGGCAAAATCTGGATGACCACATCGGCATACTGCTTTTGCACATCCACATAAGCCTCAAAATCAGGCTTACGCGCGTTGATCGCCATTAGCACGTCGTCATACGTATGGCCGCGCTCCGCCATATCTCGCTGAATCTTCCAGTTAATCTTAACTTCGTCGCTAATATCTAGATAAACGCTAAAGTCGAGCAAACCACGCACTCGTTCGTCATACAGCGGATGCAAGCCTTCGATCACAACAATCTTGTTCGGCTGCACCTTCTCTGGTGGATCTAGCTCACCCGTCTCGTGGTTATAGATAGGCTTATCAATCGCGTTGCCTTCCTTCAGCGCCTTAATCTGCTCATACATCAGATCAAAGTTGTTCGCCTTTGGATTTAGCGCTGTCACCTTTTGCTCTTTACGCTGCTTGCGATCCAGACTGTGATAGTCATCTAGACAGATAACTGTCATAAACTGCTCACCAAAAAGGTCACTCAAGCGACGTAAGAAAGTGGACTTGCCACAGCCTGAGTCCCCAGCTACACCGATCAAAACTACCTGGTTTTCATTACTGGCCATAGGATCCTCTACAACAAAGTCAAAATTATTTTTAAAGAGTTCAACGATAAGTACAGAGGTAGCAATATTCTCTAGTAAAAGCTAAAGAAAATTGTTACACAACAACACCTAACCCGCACCGTCAGCCAAAGGCCCAATAGCAATTGCCATCGGCTAGCACCGCCATCCGCATCAACTCACCCAACCGACAAATCAAACGCCGACACGCCAATAGATTTACTGACATCATCTGCCAAAAAGAAAAGGCTCCTCACAGAGGCAGCTAAAGCACCCTCCTAAAATGAACCCCTCACAAACCATGTTTTTTATGATTTGAAACCTTTGATCACGTAAGCCAATATTATCAGACACTATGACACCCAAACAAGCTGACCCTCCAATAGATAGAGACTCAGAGGTAGAGCAAAGTTTTTTGCCGCAGGCACTATCTTCGATAGCAACAAGCGCTATCCGCGCTAACAGGATGAAATTCAATAGCTTCAGATGATAATCTAGAGGCTCATAGAGAAACATAAAGCCACCCCAAGGCCCTATTAAGGATGTACAACTCCAGCACCAGCACCGCCAACAGCAGACTCTACGTTTACGAAGTTGAAGGGCTAGGTCAAAATGGTAAAGCTAGCAACAGCGCGCCTGTTCGTCACAGTGGTACGGTTTTGATCACAGTGCCCTATGCCCGCATGAATCAAGAGTCCCAGCGGATTTTGAAGTTAGGCGGCAAAATAGTCAGCATTCGTCCAGCTAACGAGGCAGCAACCAAAGATCAGTCCAATGGAGGCGTTGCCAATGCCGCCAGCAGTCAGGTAGCCTCCGACCAACCTACGAAAAAGTCTATGACCCAGGCCAAAGCAAAAGAGAAAAAGAAAGTCCCCGTCAACATCTATCGACCCAAGACGCCCTATCTAGGAGCCTGCGTCTCTAACGACGAGCTCGTTGCAGAAAACGGTATTGGTTCGGTCAAACACCTTAAGTTTGACCTTTCCGAAGGCGACATGCACTACCTAGAAGGTCAAAGTATCGGCATCATCCCTGATGGCGAAGATGAAAAGGGTAAGCCCCACAAAATTCGGCTTTACTCCATCGCCTCCACCCAGCACGGTGATGATGTAGATGATAAAACCGTTTCCTTGTGCGTTCGCCAATTAGAGTACAAAGACCCAGAGAGCGGCGAAACCGTTAAAGGCGTCTGCTCTACGTTCTTGTGCAACCTAGACGTTGGCCAGAAAGTAAAAATCACTGGCCCTGTCGGGAAAGAGATGCTGCTCTCTGACGATCCCGATGCCAACATCGTCATGATGGGCACCGGCACCGGCATCGCGCCATTTCGAGCTTACCTCTGGCGCATGTTCAAAGATAAAGAGAAAGAAGCTAACCCCGATTACCAGTTCAACGGTAAAGCCTGGCTCATCTTCGGCATCCCAAAGACTGAAAATATCCTTTACAGGGAAGAGCTAGAGGAAATGCAGTCGAAGTACCCAGATAACTTCGAGCTAACCTACGCCATCAGCCGCGAGCAAAAGAACGCTGAAGGCGGTCGCATGTATATTCAGCACCGCGTTGCTGAAAATGCTGCGCGCCTTTGGGAAATGGTTCAAAATGATAACACTTACGTCTATATCTGTGGCCTCAAGGGCATGGAAGACGGAATTGATGAAGCGATGGCCGCTGAATCGGCTAAAGCGGGTGTCGACTGGAATGAGTACCGTCGTACGCTGAAAAAAGCACATCGCTGGAATGTAGAAACTTACTAGATTTTGCTATCTAATAGGTTCATAATCATCACCCACAGTTGATGATTCCTTAAGGAGGAGCACTCACTAGAGCGCCCCTCCTTTACAATTGGTAGGTTATTTTCATCAGGTCACAGGACATTGGCTTCAACGGTAACGCTAAGAGTAGGGATATTGGGCCTAGGCACGGTAGGCACAGGCGTTGCTAAAATCCTGCTGGACACACAAGGACGTCATCCACTGCTCAAAGATATTGAAATTGTGCAGGTCGGGGTGCGATCGCTCAAAAAGCGCAGCATCGACCTCCCCGATAGCCTCTACACTACCGACCTTCCGAGTATCGTCACCAACCCAGACATCGACATCATTATCGAGGTGATTGGCGGCTTAGAACCCGCTCGCGCCCTCATCCTTCAGGCTATAGACAGCGGCAAACATGTCATCACCGCTAACAAAGCCGTCATCTCCCGCTACGGCGAAGAAATTTACGAAGCCGCTAACGCCAGGGGCGTCTATGTCATGGTCGAAGCCGCAGTCGGCGGCGGCATCCCTATTATCACTCCGCTCAAACAGGCCCTTAGCGTCAACCGCATACAGGCCGTCATGGGCATCATCAACGGCACCACCAACTATATCCTCACCCGGATGCAAACCGAAGGCGGCGACTTCGAGCCTATCCTCACAGATGCCCAAGCCCTAGGCTACGCCGAAGCCGACCCCACCGCCGACATAGATGGATTAGACGCCGCCGACAAAATTGCTATCCTTGCGGCCCTTGCTTTCGGCGGACGCATCGACCGCGAAAAAATTTACTGCGAAGGCATTCGCAACGTTAGCGCTGCCGACATTACCTACGCCGAAAATCTAGGCTTTGTCATCAAATTACTAGCGATCGCCAAACTCCCGAACGAAGACAACACCAATAGTATCCAAGCGCGAGTTCATCCCACTCTCGTCCCCATCGACCACCCCCTCGCCAGCGTCAACGGCGTTAACAATGCCGTCCTAGTAGAAGGCGACCCCGTTGGCCAAGTTATGTTCTATGGCCCCGGCGCGGGAGAGGGCCCCACCGCCAGCGCAGTCGTCTCAGATCTGCTTAGTATCGCGGCAACACTTGCCACTGGGCAAACGCCAAATCCCTTACTATCTTGTTCTCACAACCACAGACTAGACATCATCCCCAACGAAGAAGTCGTCACCCGCCTTTACGTTCGCCTCTTGGTCAAAGACAGCCCCGGTGTGATTGGAAAACTAGGTACTTGCTTTGGCAAGCACGACGTTAGCCTAGAATCTATTGTCCAAATTGGTATTCAAAACGGGTTGGTCGAGTTAGTCGTTGTCACCCACGAAGTTCCAGAAGGTGCATTTCAAAAAGCCCTTACCGAAATTCGGCAGTTTTCCGAGGTTCAAGACGTTCCAAGTTTGCTCCACGTCCTGTAGATGAAGCATTCTATTTCGGGTAAAGACCTCTACAGTTGGAGACAATGGGCAGCGCAGCTTGCTCAAGAGAACGATGTTGATACCATTGAGATAGACTGGTTCCTTCAAGGGCTTACCTCGCTTAGCAGCCTATCGCTAAGACTAGAAGACTACAAAGAGCGAGAAAACGTTTCTTCTAAAGCTACTGTCTCAGCGCTTAAAGAGAAATGGCAGCAGAGAATAAACAGCCGCATTCCCGTTCAATATCTTACCGGTGAGACGCCTTGGCGTAACTTTCTACTCACGGTTACCCCAGATGTACTTATTCCACGTCCCGAGACGGAACTCATCATCGACATAGCAAAAGAGTTAGTCGAGCAAAGTCCTATTGAAGAATATCTGCTAGAAGGACATTGGGCAGATTTAGGAACAGGTAGTGGTGCGATCGCCCTAGCCCTAGCCCACCAATTTTCTCAAGCCACCGTCCACGCAGTTGATATTAGTGAAAAAGCACTTGCGATCGCCCTACTCAACGCTCAGCAAAACAACCTCACCAACCGCATTCAATTTCACCAAGGCCACTGGCTCAATCCGCTGTCCGCTCTAAAGGGCCAACTCTCCGCCATCATCTCGAACCCACCCTACATCCCAACCCAAACAGTCCTCACCCTTCAGCCAGAAGTCGAAAGGCACGAACCTCATCTAGCCTTGGATGGTGGAACAGACGGACTAAACAGCATTCGACACCTCATCACCCAAGGAGCAATCTACTTACAACCCAGCGGCATTTGGTTAATAGAACTTATGTCTGGCCAGGCTCAAACCGTCAAAACCTTACTCACAAACCAAAACAGCTATACCAATATTCAAATCCACCAAGACCTATCCGGCATTCAAAGATTCGTCTCCGCCCGCAAAGCCTTATAATCCGTGAACCCCTACCCCAAACAATATGGAAAGCACTGCCTCTTACGACTGGATTTTAGGATTAATTGCG